>NZ_FNYA01000018.1 GCF_900108955.1 Flavobacterium terrigena
TAAACTATATATCTTTGATAGATACGGAAAATTAATTAAACAATTAAGTCCAACAGATCAAAGTGCAGGATGGGATGGAACCTATAATGGGCAACAAGCTCCTTCAACAGATTATTGGTTCACAATTGATTTTACCGAAAACGATCAACAAAAACAATTTAAATCACACTTCTCGTTGAAGAGATAATAGAAATTAAATAATAAAAAAGCCTGTATTTTTAAATACAGGCTTTTTTATGGGATAAAATTGAAAACTTTTATGTATTGATGTAATAAGGAATGCATAAAGTTTTTTAGTGTACTGATGATCATCGGAAAAGAACTACCAAAATGATTTAATTTACATTTTACGTTAAAAAAATTATAAATTTATTATTTGTAAAAAAGTCTGTATGTGCTTAAAATACGGACTTTTTTTGTGATTTTTTTTAGTAAATATGTGTTTTTGTTAAAATATCTCTTAAAAATTTGTTAAGTTGTTGGATTATTTTTTATATTGTGCTGTTGAAATAATCTACTTAACTATTAAAAATTTATGAAAAAACTATTACTCTTCGTATTTATGATGCTATGTTTATCTGTTTACTCGCAAAGTAATGATGCGAGATTTACCGTAATTAAGGTAGGAAACAAATATTCAAAAGAGGCTTTAACTGCTGCTTTTCAAAAGGCAGATATGTGTGGCCATTATTACTTTTCAAAATCTAACGATATTACTTTTGATGACGGTTCAGTTGTTAGGCTTTTTTCAAAAAAAGAAATGAGTCAGTCGCCTGCATTGTCTGATAATTGTTATATCACTGATGATACTATAATGGTAAAAAATATAGTTTGGTCAATTACATCCAATGGCTATATAGCTAAAGGATATAATTCTTCAATGAATGCTAAACACGAGAGTGATAAATTATAATTGTAATAAATATGATGAAATTTTACAAACAATTATTAGCATCAATCTTGATGATGCTTTTTATAAATAATGCATATGCTCAACCTGCTAACGACAATTGTTCAAATGCAACTAGTTTAGGGACTTTACCAGTACCACCAACATGTAGTATATTTGGAGGGGTTGAAACAGGAGCAACAGTAACTTTAAACAATCAAACAACAGTTGCTGCAACTGGTGCGAATCCATATGTGTATATGACAAACTGTTCTGGAGGTGGTAATATGCAATCTCCAGCATTAGATGTTTGGTACACATTTGTTGCGTCTGGTTCTACAGCAAATATTACCATAAATGGATTTCCAAATGCTAGTATAGGTCTTTGGTCAGGAAACAATTGTAATACATTAGCAGGAGCAGGTTGTACTAATCTTGGCGGAAGTGGTAATGGAACATTGACAGCAACTTCCTTGTCAGTAGGACAAACTTATTATATACAAGTGAGTGGTGGAACTCCAGCTGCTACTGATGCTAACTTTTCGATAGCTGTTAATAATAGTATTAATTGCGATAATTGTTTGCGTACAAGTACATTGGTAGCTTCACCTTTACCTGTCAGCGGAACGTATGTTCCAGGACAGGTAGTTCGTTTTTGTTATACCGTATCTGAATGGGAACAAACTAACGCAAACTGGTTTCATGGTGTGCAAATTGCAATGGGACCAGGATGGACTGGTACTGTTACTAATACTAGTGTTGCAGCGACTTGTCAAGCTGCAGGCGGAACATGGGCTTTTTTCCCAACAGGAATAGGTAATGTAAATTCAACAAACTGGGGAACAGGGTTTTATTTCGATAGTGCCGATGCTGGAACAAGTGTTACGGATAACTACGGAGATAATTGTAGTGGAACAGGTCTTAACTGGCAGTTTTGCTTTGATTTAACAGTAAGTTCTACTTGTGTAGCAGGACAAAGTTTATCTGTAACTATGGATACAAGTGGTGATGGTGAATCAGGCTCTTGGTCAAGTCCTGCTTGTCAGAACGACCCTTCAAATATATTCTCAGCAGTTATGGCTGCTGGCCCTGTTATGACGAGTGCTAATACTGCAACTATTTGTAGCGGTGGAACTGTTTCAATTCCTTTAACTGCGAGTTCTCCGGCTACATATACATGGATTGCTACTAATAATGCGAATGTTACGGGTGAAAGTACAACATTGCAAACATCAAGTACATTAAGTAATACATTAGTCAACTTAACTGGTGTCAATCAGGTTGTTACTTATACTGTAATTCCAACTTCAACTCCAGGCGGTTGTCCAGGAGCGCCGCAGACAGTTACTGTAACTGTTGTGCCTTTAACAATAAATGCAGGAACAGACACAGTAGTTTGTGGAAGTGCTTGTGTTAACTTAAGTGGAACTTCTTCAATTGCTGCGGGTACTTTTAATACAACTTTTGCTAATTCAACGACCGTTGCAATTCCGAATAATAATACAGGAGGAGCTAATACCTCAGTTACCTCTTCAGGAATTGTAAATTCAGCTTCATCGATTGGTTCAATTTGTTTTACATTGAACCACTCGAGTTTACCTGATATCGGTCAAAATGGTAATGCAAATGCAATAACTATTACAATGCCTGATGGTACTGTTTATAATTCAACATTAACGCCATTATCAGGTTCTGGAACTCAAACATATTGTATTCCACCTGCAGTATATGCAGGTTATACAGGAACATTAAATGGGAATTTCACATTGAATGTTAAAGATACACGCGGTGGAGGAGGAGGAACAGGTTCAATAACAAACCTTCAAGTGATAATTGCAACAAATACAGTTTCTTGGTCACCTACAACAGGTATGACTAATGGGAATACATTAACCCCAACTGTTTGTCCAACAGTAGATACTACATATACTTTAACTGTTATTGCGCCAGGCGGATGTATTGCAACAGATACAGTTTTTGTTGATTATACAACGTCTCCAACTATAGTTTTAACGTCAGCTATAGCAACAACAAATCAAACGGTTTGTATAAATACTTCAATAACTAACATAGTTTATACTACTGGAGGTGGTGCAACAGGTGCTACTTTTGGAGGTTTACCAACAGGGGTTTCAGGTTCTTGGGTAGGTAATGTGGTTACTATTAGTGGTACTCCTTCAGTTGCAGGTCCATTTAATTATACAGTTACTACTACTGGAGGATGTACGCCGGCTGCTACAGCAACGGGGGTTATTAATGTAAGTAACCCACCAGCCGTTCCAACAATTGCTACAGGAGCAGCTACATGTTC
>NZ_FNYA01000015.1 GCF_900108955.1 Flavobacterium terrigena
TCACCTCTTACCTTTCCGAACAGAGAAGTTAAGCCCAACTGCGCAGATGGTACTGCAGTTATGTGGGAGAGTATGTCGCCGCCTTCTTTTATTAAAGCCTCAATCTTTTAGATTGAGGCTTTTTTTTTACCTATATATCGTCTCGTTAGAATAACGAGACGATATTTTTGTTTATAGCAGTTTGTATCTTATGAAAACCTACGCGTTAGTGGGTGAAGCGGCATCCTTTTATTTTGTTGCTTATCTATTTTAGCTTCCTCAAGACAAAACGCTACAACAAAATAAAAGATATAGCGAAACACACGACCTCGTTGTAGTAATTAAATTGATTTGAATTGCATACTTCTGCAACGAGGGAACGCCCAGAAAAGAAAATGTATTGAGTTGAGTTTGTTTTGGAAAAGATTGAAGTAAAGCAAAAAAAAGCACTTTCAATTGAAAGTGCTTTTGTATTAAATATCGTCGAAATTAATATCAGTGTAACTATTTGAAGAAGTAGTAGTTTCTTCTGTTTCGTATGATGAATCTGCATATTCGGATTGAGATTCTTTTTTAAAGTCTTTTTGATGTCTTTCAGAAATTACTTCTTCACCTTTATGATTAATTACATATTCTGTCATTTCACTTAAGATTTCATTGAAAGCGGCAAAATCTTCTTTGTATAAATAAATTTTGTGCTTTTTGAAGTGATACGAACCATCTTCTTCAGTGAATTTTTTACTTTCGGTAATGGTAATGTAATAATCGTCAGCTTTTGTTGCTCTAACGTCAAAGAAGTACGTTCTTCTTCCTGCTCTTAATACTTTAGAAAAAATGTCTTTTTCTAATAATTCTTTGTCATTCATAATCCTTCGTTCAATTATTAGTTGGTTTGGTGTTTCAAAAATCTAAAAAAAAATAATAGTAAACAATTTTTTAGGCATTTTCTTTTTCAGAAAGTTGTTTTATATATAAATCTTTATAAAATCCTTCTTGGGTTACTAGTTGATTATGAGTGCCTTCTTGAACTATTTTGCCTGAATCTAATACAATAATTTTATTTGCATTTTTTGCTGCAGAAGCTCGATGTGTGACAATAATTGTGGTTTTCTTATTAAATATAGTTTTGAAGTTATTTACAATTTTTTCTTCTGTTTCCGTATCAACAGCACTTAAACAATCGTCTAGAATTAAAATTGGAGCTTCTTTTATAATCGCACGTGCAATGGAAACTCTTTGTTTTTGTCCACCAGAAAGTGTAATACCTCTTTCTCCTAAAATGGTTTCGTATTTATTAGTAAATGATTGAATGTTGTCATCCACAACTGCCATTTTCGCTGCAGTTACTATTTCTTCATATGTTGCATCTTCTTTTCCAAATTTGATATTGTTTTTTATAGAATCTGAAAACAAAAATGGATCTTGAGGCACAATACTCATACTGTTCCGTAAATGATACAAATCGTATTCTGTTAAATTATGACCGTCAATTTTAATTTTTGAATTGCCTTTTACATCGTGAATTCGAGTCAATAATGATAAAATAGTAGATTTTCCTGAACCAGTTTTTCCTAAAATAGCAACAGTTTCTCCTTTGTTAATTGTGAAACTAATATCGTCTAAAGCTTGAATATTGGTATCGTCATAGATATAACTTACATTTTCGAAAGTAATTTTGCCTTCAATTTCGGTTGTAATATGTCCGACATTCTGAATTTCAGGTTGTTCGAGTAAAAACTCATTAATTCTTTTTTGTGATGCTTCAGCTTCCTGAACCAGTGATGAAACCCAACCAAATGAAGCAACTGGCCAAACTAACATTCCAATATATAAAAGAAATTTGGCAATAACACCAATGTCTTTTATTTCACCTTTAACATACATTTGTCCGCCAACATAAATCACAATTAAATAACTTAAACCGATTAATAGAATCATTAATGGTCCAAATAAAGCTTGTGTTTTGGCTAGAGATAAGTTTTTTTGTTTGCTAATTTCAGAAAGTTTGATAAAATGATTGTTTCTGTCTTTTTCCAAAGCATAGGCTTTTATGACTCTAATTCCAGAGAAAAATTCTTGAGTAAAAGATGAAAGAGTAGATAGATTTTGTTGGTATTCCGTACTTTTTTTATTGATTCTTTTACTCAATACGAAAATGCTATACGATAAAATAGGTAAGGGTAATAAGGAATAAATTGTCAGTTTTACATTGATGGCAGACATACTGATAATAATCGCAGCAAATCTGATAACTGTATTTATCGTATACATTACGGCAGGTCCAACGTACATTCTTACTTTTCCAACATCTTCGCTGATACGATTCATTAAATCGCCAGTTCTGTTTCTTTTGTAAAAGTTTTGAGAAAGATTTTGGTAATGATTGAAGACTTCGTTTTTTAAATCAAATTCTACAAATCGCGACATCACAATTAATGTCTGACGCATTAAAAAAGTGAAAAACCCGGCGATTAGTGTACAAATGAAAATTAGAGCAATGTTTTGAAATAACTCTTTTTTTAATAAAGAAGTGTCTTTGTTTCCTGATTTTAGAAATGCTTCAATGGAAGAAATTGATTTTCCGACTAATTCTGGAGTATATAAAGCAAATATTTGAGCAACAATTGTGATAATTATTCCAAATAAAAATCGGTATTTATATTTTATGAAATATTTATTTAAATATTGTAATTCTTTCATTTAAAGTAATATATTTTAAATTTATCGGATTTTTGTTAATTAATTTATGGTTTTTAACAATTATTTTGCAACATATTAAATTATTGTATTCGTAAAAATAAAATAAAAAACAAGAATTATATATAATTTATCCATATTTTTGTATCTTATTATTGATAAAAAATCAAATATACTCATGACAACAGATATTATTAATTCAAATGAACTACATAAAGTAGATCCTGTTTTTGGTCAAATTTCTTTTGATGGACACGAGCAAGTTGTGTTCTGTAATGACAAAGATACAGGTTTAAAAGCAATAATCGGAATTCATAATACAGTTCTTGGTCCTGCACTTGGAGGAACAAGAATGTGGAAGTATTCTAACGAATGGGAAGCTTTAAATGATGTATTAAGATTATCTCGCGGGATGTCTTTTAAATCTTCAATTTCTGGTTTAAATTTAGGTGGTGGAAAAGCTGTTATTATTGGTGATGCCAAAACAGAAAAAACACCTGAATTAATGAGAAAATTTGGTGAATACGTAGACTCTTTATCAGGAAAATATATTACTGCTGAAGATGTAGGAATGGAAACTAAAGACATGGATACGGTAAGAGAAGTAACAAAGTATGTTACTGGAATTTCTGAAAGTAAAGGTGGTTCTGGAAATCCATCTCCTATTACTGCTTATGGTGTTTTTATGGGTATGAAAGCCGCTGCAAAACATAAATTTGGAGTAGATAATTTAGCAGGAAAAAGAGTTTTAGTTCAAGGTATTGGTCACGTTGGTGAAGTATTAGTACAACATTTAACAAACGAAGGTGCTATTGTAACTATCTCTGATATTAACGAAAATAGATTACACGAAGTTGGTTCAAAATACGGAGCTAAAATTTTTACAGGAAACGATTTATATAGTTTAGATGTAGATATTTATGCACCTTGTGCTTTAGGAGCAACTATCAATGACGATACAATTAGCAAAATTCAAGCAAAAGTTATTGCTGGAGCAGCTAATAATCAGTTGGCAAATGAAGTAATTCACGGTAAATTATTAAAAGAAAAAGGTATTTTATATGCACCTGATTTCTTAATTAATGCTGGTGGTGTTATTAATGTTTATTCAGAATTGGCAAATTTAACTTCTGCTCAAGTAATGGAAAAAACAGAAAATATTTACAACACTGCAATGGATATTTTCAAGTTATCGGATGTTCAAAATATAACAACTCATCAAGCAGCATTAAATATTGCTCAAAAAAGAATTGATGACAGAAAAAAAGAATTACAAAACAAATAATTCTTTAAAATAAAAAATTGTAAATTTGTCCCGAAATAATTATAAAAATTGTTTCGGGATAATTTTTTAAAGTTCTTAGCCATGCTTAACAGAAGACATTTTAGAGTAAAAGTGATGCAAACCATTTATGCCATGCATCAGCACGAATCCGATTCATTAGATAAGGAAGAAAGATTTTTATTACAAAGTATAGACAATTCTCAAGATTTGTATTTAGTAATGCTTTCCATCTTCGATGAATTACAACTGAAAGAAAGAACCTATTTAGATCTTGCATCTAAAAAACACTTGGCAACCAAAGAAGAACAAAATCCTAATTTAAAGTTTGTAAATAATAGTTTTTTTAAAATTTTAGCAAATCATACTACATTTTATGATAAGTTAGAAGAAAGAAAAATTGACAACTGGAAACGTAACGACGATTGTATTATCTTCCTGTTAGAAGCGATTAAAGAGTCTGATTTGTATAAAAGATATATGGCTGTTGAAACAACTGAATTCAAAAAAGACATTTTCTTTATGTATGATGTTTTCAATGAAGTTATTGCGCCAAACGAAAAATTATACGATTATTTAGAAGATTTTAAAATTACTTGGGTAGATGATATTCCTGTAATTAATACTTTACTTTCTAAGCAAATCAAAGCGATTAAAAGTTTCGAAGATTCAATTGAATTGCCAGAAGTTTTTAAAGATTTAGACGATAAAGAATTTGTTAGAAATTTATTCAGAAAAACAGTTTTAAACGAAGTAGAATTCGCTAAAGAGTTTGAAAACAAAACACCAAATTGGGATAAAGAACGTATTGCAGAATTAGATACTATTATTCTTAAAATGGCCATTTGTGAACTGTTGAAATTCCCATCAATTCCTGTAAAAGTTACTTTAAACGAATATTTAGAAATTGCTAAAGAATATTCTACTCCAAAAAGTAGTATATTTATCAACGGAATTTTAGATAATTTAGTAAAAGATTTCCAAGCAGCAGAAAAATTAAAAAAATCGGGTAGAGGATTGTTATAAAATAATAAGATGAAGAAAATAATTAGAATTTTTATTGGCGCTTCTTTATTAATGACGTTTTCATGTAAAAAAGAAGCTGAAAGTTTAGAAGAAAAAGCAGCAATGTCTTTGCAAGAAAACGCTAAAGTGCCCAGAACAAAAATTGAATTTGATAAAGAAATTCACGATTTTGGACAAATTGACCAAGGTGAAATTGTAGAAACCACAGTTAATATTAAGAATATTGGAGACAACAATTTATACATAGTTGATGCCCATGGTTCTTGTGGTTGTACTGTTCCAGAAGTAACAAAAGAGGCTATTAAACCAGGTGAATCTGCACCAATAAATGTAAAATTTGATTCTAATGGAAAAACAGGTGAAGTAACTAAAACAGTTATGATAACTTGTAACACAGAAAAAGCTGTAGAATCTTTCAAAATAAAAGCAAGTATAAAAACCAAATAATAAATATATGAATCCAACGTTAATCATTCAGTTAGTGTTAATGATAGGAGTGTTTTACTTCTTAATCATTATGCCGAAAAATAAAAAAATCAAATTAGAAAAAACTTTTTTAGCGAATTTAAAAGCAGGTGATAAAATTGTAACAGTTGCCGGAATTCATGGTAAAGTTGCTGAAATTGCTGAGACTACAATCGTAATGGAAACCATGTCTGGAAAATTGAAAATTGAAAAAAGTTCAATTTCTGCAGAAATGAGTGTAAAATTAAATGAGAAAAAATAATATTCACATTTTGTCATTTCGACGCAAGGAGAAATCTCATAATATATTTGAAATATTAAAACAAAAAACCCAAATTCAATTACGAATTTGGGTTTTTTGTTTTATAAAGATCTTCTTATTTTTTATTCTGAATTGCGTTTAATTCTGCAATCTTCACAATCACTTCAACTGCTTTTTGCATACTTTCTACAGGAACATATTCGTATTTTCCGTGGAAGTTATGTCCACCAGCAAAAATATTCGGACAAGGTAATCCCATAAAAGATAAACGAGAACCATCTGTTCCGCCACGAATTGGTTTAATTAATGGTTTGATGTCTAATTCTTTCATCGCTTGTTCTGCTAATGTTACAATATGCATTACAGGTTCTACCTTTTCGCGCATGTTATAATATTGATCTTTTATTTCTAAAATGGCAATATCTTCACCAAATTGTTTTTGATGTTTTTTGTTGATTTTAGCAACAACTTCTTCAACGTATTCTTTACGTTTTTCGAACTTCTTACGATTATGATCTCTAATAATCAATTGTACTAAAGTGTCTTCAATACTTCCTTGAATATTCGTAACATGATAAAAACCTTCGTAGTTTTTAGTGGTTTCAGGCGTTTCGTCTTTTGGTAATTTATTGATAAACTTGTTGGCTAAAAGCATTGAGTTAATCATTTTTCCTTTGGCATAACCAGGATGAACACTTTTTCCTTTGAATCTGATTTTTACACCAGCAGCATTAAAGTTTTCATATTCTAATTCTCCAATTTGACTTCCATCCATAGTGTAAGCCCAATCAGCCCCAAATTTTTCTACATCAAAATGATCTGCACCACGTCCAATTTCTTCGTCAGGTGTAAAACATACTTTTAAAGTTCCGTGTTTGATATCTGGATTTTGAACTAAGAATTCCATTGCAGTCATAATTTCTGTAATTCCTGCTTTGTCATCAGCTCCTAAAAGAGTTGTTCCGTCAGTTGTAATTAAAGTTTGACCTTTATATTGTAGTAAATCTTTAAAATAAGAAGGAGAAAGTATGATGTTTTGTTCCGCATTTAAAACAATATCACCACCGTCATAATTTTTTATAATTTGTGGTTTTACATCTTTTCCAGTAAAATCTGGTGTCGTATCAAAGTGAGAAACAAAACCAATAGTTGGCACTTCGTAATCTAAATTACTTGGTAAAGTTGCCATCACATACGATTTATCGTCAATAGAAACATCTGATAAACCTATTTGTTTTAATTCTTCGGCTAATTTATTGGCTAAATCCCATTGTTTAGCTGTACTTGGTGTAGTGTTTGATTCTGGATCTGATTCTGTATCAACAGTAACATATCCAATAAAACGATCAATTATATGTTGCATTTTTTATAGTTTAAAGAGATGCAAATATAGTAAAAAGTACGAAGTATGATTTACGAAGTACGAAGTAAGATTTATGAAATTTTAAAACGAAAAATTATAAGTGATGTTACCCGTTTGTTTATCAGCTGCAGTTTCACTTGGTTGCCATTTGGTTTGTAAAGCATACCTTCTTGCTAAAGCAATTAAACAAGGATCTGCATTGGTTCCTTTGCCGTTTACAGCAGAAATAGTTTTCCCAGATTTATTTACAGTAACTTCAATAGTAACACGTCCAGCTTGATTACAATCGTTGTCAATTTGAGGAATATATGCTACACGTCTTCCAGATAAAGTGTAGTTGGTTCCTTTTCCATTACCGCTACCGTTTCCACCGCCAGATCCAGAGCCACTTCCTGCTCCAGTACCTGTTCCGTTTCCAGTACCGTTACCGCCACCAGTTCCTCCTCCAGAACCACCGCTTCCGTAGTATCCACTTGAATTTGTATTTCCATTAGCCGAACCTTGGTTTCCGCTTGTACTGCTATTTCCATCACCACCTTTTTTATTGCCTTTAATCATATTCGATAAGGCACTATTTGTTTTTTTAACAACTGGTTTTGGAGTTTCTACTGGTTTAGTTTCAGTAGGTTTTTTGTCTTTTGGTTTAACTTTTGATTTTGCTGGAGTTGGAACTTCAGCGCCAATGTTGTCTTGCGTTAAAATTTCATCAGGAGCAGATTCAACAGGTTGAGCTGCGACTTCTTTCATATTAACTTCTAAAGTTTCATTCAAATAATCGTCGCCTTTACCTCGATCTGTATTTCCAAAATTAAGTTCAACTCCTCCACCGCCACCGCCTTGAGCGATAAGCAATTCACTTTTTCCGTAAGGAGGCCAAAAACGAAGGAAAAACAATAGAATTAATATGCTTGAGAAAGAATAAACGGTTATGATAAGGGATTTTTTAGAATCGGTAAATTTTTGTTTCTCTAAATATTTAACTAGAAGCCACAGAAACACTACTAATATTGCAAATATTAGCAAAAGCATTGTGCCATGCTCGTTTATATATTTTAAAATTTTTAAGATTCTTCCCATTTAATAAGCTTATGTTGTAATAACGAATAAATGTAATAAAAATTGTTGAAACAAAAAAACTACGTCAAAAATTATTCCAACGTAGTTTTTAAAGAAAAATATTGTTGTGTGTTTACACCAATTGTTTCAATGCAATTTCATAAGCTCTTGCACTGATATTTGTTTTACTTGAATTTACATCAAATGTTTTTTGAATCGCTTTTCCGATAATTTCAGATGCATCATTGAAGATAGCTTCGTCAGTCATTTGAACTTTTTTCTCCATGAAGTAAGCGAAAACTCTCGCCATTCCACAGTTAGAAATAAAATCTGGAATTAAACTTACTTTGTTGTCCGTTTCTTCCATAATCGGTCCGTAAAAAATTTCTTTGTCAGCAAAAGGAACATTCGCACCACAAGAAATCACTTCTAAACCATTTGCAATCATGTTTTCAACATTGTCTTTAGATACAATTCTTGAAGCAGCACATGGAGCGAAAATTTGCGCACCCATTTTCCAAATTTTATCATTGATTTCTGCAAAAGGAATCATTTGATCAGAAACCAATTTGTTTCCATCTTTATTTCTGAATAATTCTGTAATTTCTTCGAATGTGAAACCATTTTCGTTAATTACACCACCATCTCTATCGATGATTCCAACTACTTTCGCACCCATTTTAGCTAAATAGAACGCCGCAGCTGAACCAACATTACCAAAACCTTGTACGATTGCTTTCTTGCCAACAACGCTTCCACCATAAATTCCGTAGAAATGTTTTACAGCTTCTGCAACTCCGTAACCAGTAATCATATCGGCTACAGTATATTTTTTTGATAAATCTGGAGTAAATTCTCCATTTTCAATCACTTTAATTACACCTTGACGTAATTGTCCGATTCTATTAATTTTATCCGCTTCAGTCGGTTTGAAATGTCCGTTGAAAACACCTTCTTGTGGATGCCAAACACCACATTCTTCCGTCATTGGAATTACTTCGTGAATTTCATCTACATTTAAATCACCACCAGTTCCGTAATAATTTTTCAATAATGGAGAAACTGCTTTATACCAACGCTCTAAAACGCCTTTTTTACGAGGATCTGCTGGGTCAAAATTAATTCCAGATTTAGCTCCACCAATTGCCGGACCAGATACTGAGAATTTCACTTCCATAGTTTTCGCTAAAGAAAGTACTTCGTTTTGGTCTAAACCAATTCTCATACGAGTTCCACCACCAGCGGCACCACCACGTAATGAATTAATTACTGTCCAACCTTCTGCATCTGTTTCTGGATCTTTCCAATTGAATACAATTTCTGGTTCTTTATTTTCGAATTTATGTAGCAAATCTTTCATACCTATTTATTAATTTTTGATATGCAAATTTAGCCATTTCAAACAATGTAAAAAGAAATTTTACTTTTTTTTTGTTATTTTGATACCAATCGGTATCTTTGCATATGCGATCATCAGAAATAACCAGAGCAAAAGTGCTTAAAGAAGCGACGAACCTTTTTAACACAAAAGGGTATAAATCTACGTCATTGAGTGATATCACTGATGCTACGGGCTTAACCAAGGGTGCGATTTACAGACATTTTGAGAATAAAGAAAGCCTAGAAATTGAAGCTTTTCAGAAAATGATGCAGGCTATTTTTGTCGCTTTAAATGAGAAAATTAAGGCAGAAAACAACACTCGAGACAAGCTTTTTTGTGTGTTAAATTTGTTCCAAAGTTACATTACAAATCCGCTAATTATTGGCGGTTGTCCGTTGCTAAATGTTGCTGTTGAAGTGGACGACACGAACTTAGAATTAAAGCAAAAAGCACAACAAGCTTTGTCTGTTTTTAGAGATTCAGTGGAGAGAATAATTATTAATGGAAAAACGCATAAACAAGTAGGTGCTCTAGTGAATGAAAAATTAGTCGCAACAGTGCTAATTTCCTCACTTGAAGGCGGTGTAATGATGAGTAAATTACAAAATTCAAACTCCGATATTGAGATTGTGGTAAACCATTTAAAAAACTGGATTGTTTCCGACATATTGCTATAAAAAAATTTGAATAATTTGATACCATTCGGTATCTTAAAACAAAAATAATTATGAATTTTAAGAAAATAATGCAAAAATCTATGGGTTTTTATTTCAATTTATTGTCATTTATCAACCCGAAAAAGCTAAAAAAGGATGGATTTCTACTTTTTTGTAATCCGTTTGCTCGAAAAGTTTTACCACATCAATTGGAATTTTTACAAAAAGGAATGTCTGATGTTTTGGATTTGGAAGGTTATAAAATTCAAACCTATAAATGGGGTAGTGGTAGTAAGAAAATATTGTTAGTTCACGGTTGGTCGAGCCATTCATTCCGTTGGAAAAATTATATTGAACATTTAATAAAAAATGATTTTACTGTTTATGCTTTAGATGCGCCAGCTCATGGTTTGTCTTCAGGGAAATCGATACATGTGGTTTTGTATGCGAAAGTAATTAATGCATTTTTGAAAATAAATTCAGAAATTTCATCAATTGTGAGTCATTCTATTGGTGGATTTGCCACAACTTACTTTTTAGATCAATACAAAGAACATACGATTGAAAAAGTGGTAATTATGGGTGCGCCAGGTGAAGCTTCAGATTTCTTCGATTTTTATAAAGAAACTTTAGGATTAACTACAAAATCGCTCAACTTAATTATTGATGAATTTCAAACACAATTAGGAAAAGTGCCAAGTTATTTTTCAAGTGCTAAATTTGCGGAAAGTATTTTAATTCCAGCTTTAATTGTTCACGATAAAAACGATTTGGCAACCAATTATAATTATTCTATACGATTAAATAAACATTGGAAAAACAGCCAATTAATATTAACAGAAGGTTTAGGACACGATTTAAAAAGTAAAGATTTAATTAAAAACGTAACAGATTTTGTTAAGAACTAAATTCATAAACTTCACCCGAACAATGATCGTGTTTGGCACCAGTTACACTTGCTAAAACATTAATTTCGTTTCGTAATTTTAGTACTCCAAGTAAAGCAAAAATTAAAGCTTCTTTGAATTTTATGGTTTTTTCGTCAGGAATGATGATTTCAATGGTTGGTAAATGGGTTTTCATTCTGCTGATTAGAAAATCGTTATACACACCACCGCCTGAAACTAATAATTTTCCTGATTTAGATTTTAGAATTTTCCCAATTTGAAAAGCAATATGTTCTGTGAAAGTTCGCATTTTGTCTTCGGTTGAAATGGTATAACTTTCTAAAATAGGTAAAACCGTTTCTTTTACAAATTCGAATCCTAAAGATTTTGGAAATAATTTGCTATAAAATTCAAGTTGATTTAATTCTTCAAATAATTCGGAATTCAAATTTCCTGATTCAGAAATTTCACCTTTATCGTCATATTCTAATCCGAAAGTATTCGCATAAAAATTCAAAACTGTATTTACAGGTGAAATGTCAAACGCAATTCGTTGGTTATTTTCTTCGAAAGAAATATTAGAAAATCCGCCTAAATTCAAACAATAATCAAATTCAGAAAATAGAGTTTTATCACCAATAGGAACTAAAGGTGCGCCTTGACCACCAAGTTTCACATCTTGAACTCGGAAATCGCACACAACTTTTTGTTGAACAATTTTTGCTATTTCAGGTAAATTTCCAATTTGAAGTGTGAAGCCATTTTGTGGTTGATGTAAAATTGTATGACCGTGAGAACAAACCGCATCTAAACTTGAAATGTTGTTTTTGGTAATGAAATCAGAAATAATTTTTCCGAGTAAATTAGTATATTCTGCATTCAAATCTGAAAGTTCGGTTGTGCTGAAATTAATTCCGTTTTTTAGTTTCGAAATCATTTCAGTTGAATAAGAAACGGTGTCACATTCGTAAATATCATACGACCATTTATTATTATTTATTTCAAATTTTATATGTGCCAAATCTACTCCATCTAATGAAGTGCCCGACATTACTCCGATAACGTGATATTCCTTATTTAACATGGGTTAAAATTACAATTTCTTATTGAAAATTTCATATTAAATAACTACATTTGAGCGAAATTTTTAAGATATATTCAATTAACCTATAGTAAAATAATGGATTTTAAATTAAACGAAGAGCAATTAATGATTCAACAAGCGGCAAGAGATTTCGCTGTTACAGAATTATTACCTGGTGTTATAGAAAGAGATGAACATTCAAAGTTTCCAACTGAGCAAGTTAAGAAAATGGGAGAACTTGGTTTCTTAGGAATGATGGTTGATCCTAAATATGGTGGAGCTGGTTTAGATAGTATTTCTTATGTTTTAGCGATGGAAGAAATTGCTAAAGTTGATGCTTCTGCAGCTGTTATTATGTCTGTAAATAACTCATTGGTTTGCGCAGGTTTAGAAAAATATGGTTCTGAAGAACAAAAAATTAAATATTTAACGCCATTAGCTAAAGGTGAAGTAATTGGAGCTTTCTGTTTATCTGAGCCAGAAGCAGGTTCTGATGCGACTTCGCAAAGAACTACAGCTATTGATATGGGTGACCATTATTTAGTAAACGGTACAAAAAACTGGATTACAAATGGTGGAACAGCTTCTACTTATTTAGTAATTGCTCAAACTGACGCTTCAAAAGGACATAAAGGAATTAACGTTCTTATTATGGAAAAAGGAATGGAAGGTTTTGATATTGGACCGAAAGAAAAGAAAATGGGAATTAGAGGTTCTGATACACATACTTTATTATTTAATAATGTAAAAGTTCCTAAAGAAAATAGAATTGGTGCTGATGGTTTCGGATTTTCATTCGCGATGTCAACATTAAATGGTGGAAGAATTGGAATTGCTTCTCAAGCTTTAGGAATCGCTCAAGGTTCTTATGAATTAGCTTTGAAATATGCCCAAGAGCGTGTAGCGTTTAAAAAACCAATTTTTGAACACCAAGCAATTGCATTTAAATTAGCTGACATGCACGTAAAAACTACGGCTGCAAGATTGTTAATTCACAAAGCTGCTGCTGAAAAAGATTTAGGTGAAGATATTGCACATTCAGGTGCGATGGCAAAATTATATGCTTCTGAAATTGCTTTAGAAGTTGCTAATGATGCAGTTCAAATTCACGGTGGAAATGGTTATGTGAGTGAATATCATGTAGAAAGAATGATGCGTGATTCTAAAATTACTCAAATTTATGAAGGAACTTCTGAAATTCAAAGAATTGTAATTTCAAGAGGATTAGTAAAATAATAGAAATTACTATTAAATAAAGAAGCCGTCCCGATTTTGTCGAGACGGCTTTTGCTTTTTTAAATTAAAAAATTAATTAGTACTAGATAGAACTTTTTTCAGTATATGTCCTCTATTTGTTTCTATACGAATAAAGAATAATTGACCTTTTTGATATGTTAGTGGGAATTCAACTGTCATTTCTTTTCCTTTATAACCGTCATTGTCGGTTTTAGTTAAAATCAATTGCCCTCTGCCGTCAAATACTTGAATATTTACTGGTGATTTATAATCAAAATTGTATAGAATTGTGAAGTTTGATATAAATGGAACTGGATAAATTGCGAAATCTTTTTCAGTTACCATTTCTACAGCAATTGGAATATCGCTTGGTACTGAAATTTGAATTCTACACTCATCAAAACCTCTATTGATTGCATCAACAGCACTATTAATTTTACTATGATTTAATGGTGAAATGTTTCCTCCACCTAAAGCTTTATTGGCTAATTCATATAAACCACTAACTGTGGCTGCACCATTTTGATTAATTAAATAACTAATTACATCTGAATCGATATGGAAAACAGTTATAGTTCCTGGGACTATTTCGTTTGAACCACAATAAGTAACATCTCCGGTAGCAAATGTTTCTTGTAATTCAACACCACTTAACGTTGGGTCATTTTCTGTATTAAAGAATAAAGCCATTGTTTGTGCTAATAATACATTGTTAATTTTACCTTTTTGTGATCCAGATTTATTTAAAGGATCATTATCAGTCCAAGTTGATGAATCAGAATAAGTGTTATATCCACTTAAAGCTCTTGGTGTTCCACCTCCTGGTAACATTCTATATATATTATTTGCACTTACATTAGGGTTTCCATTTATGTCTGATATTAATAATTTAAAATAATTATTATTTGGAACGGAACCAAAATTAACTACACCACCTTGGTTAGTAACAGCTTTAATCATCATGGCTTGTGAGCCAACTTGACCTAATACTGGAGAACAACCCATTCCTCCAGAATTACCATAGAATCCTTGAGTATAAGTACAGTGTGTATCACCAGTACAAGGAGATACAAAAACACTAAAGTCACATGATGCAGGATTTCCACAAGAATCTTCAGCTGAATATGTTATTGTGATTGTTTCATCAACAGGGAATGGATCATTAAGTGCCAATCCGTCTGAACGAACTGCAGTTACTGAAACTTCACCATCACAATTATCATACGCAACAGGTAATTCTAAGACGGGTTGTTGATCACATGAACTTAATGTATAATCACTAGGGCAAGAGATAACAGGTGCGTCTGTGTCTACTTTCCAAGTGTATGTAATAATTACTGGTATAGCTTGATTACTACAACCATCAGATATGGTAGCAGTCCAAGTTTGACTACGACTACAACCTTCAGATTGAACTCCACTATCTTCAACAGAAACTTGTGAACTGCTGTCACAATTATCAGTATACCCAAACTTAGGAGCTACAATTGACTCAGGATTACATCCTAAATCACCACTTTGACTATCCGCCGTGATAACAGGTGCGTCAGTATCTACTTTCCAAGTATAAGTAATACTAACAGGTGTTGCTTGATTACTACAGCCATCTGTTAGAGTAGCAGTCCAAGTTTGACTACGACTACAACCTTGAGTTTGAATTCCGCCATCTTCAACAGAAACTTGTAAATCGCTATCGCAATTATCAGTATAGCCAAATGTAGGAGTTTCAATTGAT
>NZ_FNYA01000013.1 GCF_900108955.1 Flavobacterium terrigena
GGTTGCGTTTCTCCCATTCCGCTTCCTGTAATTCTGTTTTTAGCAATTCCTTTTGAAATGATGTATTGAACCGTAGATTTTGCTCTTCTGTCCGATAATCTTAAGTTATAGTTATCTGATCCACGACTATCCGTATGCGATTTCGCATCGATAACCATGTTTGGATGTTCGTTCATTACTCTTACCAATTTATCTAACTCTTCTGCACCTTGAGCCGTGATGTTAGATTTGTCGTATTCAAAGTAAATAGCTTGTAAAATAACTTCTCTTTCTGTAATGATTGGTTTGATTGGTGTTAAACTAACCACAATCGTTTTTGGTCCGTTTTGAGATTTCTCCATTGAAGCCGTTCCGTTTTCATATCCAGATCTTGAAGCATTGAAATTATAAACTTGCTCACAATCCATACCGAACTTCGTTTCTCCCATTTCGTTTGAAACTTGGTTTCCTTTTTCGATTCCTTTGTTGTTTACTAAAGTAACACTTGCTCCAGAAAGTAATTTTCCTGATTCAGCATCTTTTACAACAACTGTTCCATCTACTCCACAAACCGCGTTAGCTTGGAAAATATCATCATTTCCATCTCTGTTACTTGAGAAGTAACCTACATTCTTTTGTAAGTTATATGAAAACGCGAAATCATCTTTTTGTGAGTTAACTGGCGCACCAAGATTGCTCGCTTTTTCGTTTGTATTGGTGTTGTATTTGAACGTATCGTATCCACCAAAACCTTGTCTTCCGTTTGATGAGAAGAATAAAATGTTATCATCTTGGATCGATGGAAAACTCTCGTTTGCTTCTGTGTTTACATTTGCTCCTAAGTTTTCTGGTGTTCCATATGTATCACCATCCACGCTTACTTTCCAAATATCTTCTCCTCCTAATCCACCTGGCATATCAGAAGAAAAATATAATGTTTTTCCGTCTTTGCTGATACTTGGGTTTCTTACTGAATACTCTTTGCTGTTAAATGGTAATGGTTTTGAATTCCCCCATTTATCTCCTTCTGCTTTTGTTGCTTTATACAAATAAATTTGACCGAATTTTAACTTTTTTGCTTTGTCCTTTTGGAATTCACTTTCGTTAAAACTTTCGCTTCCGTAGTACATTGCTGTTCCATCTGAGGTGATAGCTGCTGGTCCGTCATGCCATTTTGTATTTAGTTCTGTAACTTCTGTAGCTTGACTTAATGTTCCGTCTGCGTTTCTTGTTGCTTTGTATAAATCTAAATACGGTTGGTCGTCCATACCACTTTCTCTTCTTGCTGTGTTTCTAGCACTGGCAAAAAACACTTCGTTATTATTCGTTAAAACCGCTCCAAAATCAGCTTTATCACTACTTACATCTGATTTCACAGCCTCGTATTGCTTACTCTGATTTTTTAATTGTGCTAAATAGTTCGGATTGTTTTTAAACGCTTTCGCTCTAGCATCGTTTGGTTGCATTTTTGCAAATTGCTCCATTTGTGCATCGGCTGCTTTAGTGTTCCCTTCTGCTTTTAGCATTTGAGCATATCTAAAGTGTGTTTCTGCATCTTGTTGTGTTTCTACAGCTTTTGCATACCACGTTACCGCTTCTTTTGTATTAAAAACATTGAAGTAACTATCTCCTAATTGTTTGTATATGTATCCATCGGCTTTGCCTTTCTCAACTAATTTCGAATAAGCCTTAGCTGCATCTACATACTCCAATCTGTCGTATAATTTGTCCGCTTCTTTAGTGTCTTTATTTTGTGCCATCAATCCTGTTGAAAGAAATAACGCACCTGCTAGTATATATATATTTTTCATATGTATTTTTCTTGGTTGGATAGATTAAAAATAACGTGGTGAACGTGATACTTTTTTACTAAAGTTAACATCAAACAACAAGATTACCTCGTGAGATGATGGTGTAGTTACTTTTAAATCTGAAACGATATGATCGTATGCGTAACCAATTTTTAATGATGGTGTGATGGCATAATTTACCATAGCTCCAAAACTGTCATCTAACCTATAAGTTGCGCCAATTTCGAATTTATCATAAAACATAAAGTTTGTTGAAACATCCCAAGAAGCTGGCGCTTCAAACGATGATTTTGCCATAAAAAATGGTTTGAATTTTATGTTCTGACTGATGTCAAACACATAACCTCCTGTGAAAAAGTAGTGGCTAGTTTCATTACCGTATGATCTACCTTTATAATCTAAATGGCTAGCTTTTAACATATTAGGAACTGATAATCCAAAATAGTATTTATTAGTATAATAAAAAGCTCCTGAACCAAAATTAAAATAACTATTGCTAATATTTGATAAAAAAGCATCATCCCCAGGATCTGGTAATGTACTTGCAATTTTTGTTTGAAAATCAACATTATGCAAAGTTAATCCGGCTTTTATCCCTAAGGCTAACTTGTGCTCGCCTCCTAATTTTAAAGTGTAAGAGAAATCACCGTAAATATTGTTTTCTTCAACTGGTCCAATCTTATCTGAAATTACAGACAATCCTAAACCTACATTCTTTCCTACTGGACTATGTCCGAAAAAAGTACTTGTTGTGGGTGCATCCTCTAATTCTATCCATTGTTTTCTGTGTAAAAGCCCTAATGATAAGCTTTCTTTACTACCAGCATATGCAGGATTCATTACACTCATATTATACATGTATTGTGTATAATGTGGATCTTGCTGCGCAGATACTTCTGAAAAGAATCCAATGCTCAACAATAAACCTAAATATATTTTTCTCATATTGATGTTGTTTAATAAAAACTACTCTTTTACCGCCTTGATAAAAGAGTAGAATTATTCTCTTTCTTATTTTTGCTCTCTATTAATGTAAATCCAACCCGTTCTCATATCTCCAGATGCTAACTCAATAACATAGTAGTATGTTCCGTCTGGCATCTCGCCTCCGCCCATAAACTGACCATGCCAATCGTTATTGTAATTCGTTTTACTATAAACTTCCTTACCATATCTGTTGAAAATCTCAACCTTATTAGCAACTAACTTTAGATAATCATTCTTATTATCTCCATTCGGTGAAATACCTTTTTGGATGTCGCATAACTCAACTTTAACAGTCATTGTTGTTATAGAAGCACATTCTGAAGGATCAGGTGTAAAGGTGTAAACTATACTACCATCTATAGATGTATTAACTACAGCTGGAGACCAACTTCCTTCAATTGAATTGTTTGAAGTTGTTGGTAATGTAACATTAGCATCTCCAACACATAAAGTTTCTACTGGTGTAAAACTAGGTGTCGTACTAGGATTAATTGTTACAGAAATAGTAACAACTTGAGAACATTGTCCTGCATCCGGTGTAAACTGATACGTTGAAGTACCAACACTAGCTGTATTAATAGCCGATGGATTCCAAACTCCTGTAATACCATTGATTGATGTTGTTAGTAATGCTGGAGCAGTACCATTTAAACAAATACTTGCAATCGCAGGAAATGTTGGAACAATTATTGGATCAATAGTAATATTCATCGTAGTACCAACTCCACATTGTCCAGGATTAGGCGTAAATGTATATGTTGTCATACCAGCAGTACTTGTATTAATAGTTGCTGGACTCCAAATACCCGTAATGTTATTATTTGAAGTTGCTAATAATGTAGGAGCAGTTGCATTTTGACAAATATTTGCAATTTGTGTAAATGTAGCCGTTACAAATGGATCGATTGTAATTGTGAAATTACTTGAGTTTGTATGAATACAATTTGCTAAATCTTCAGGGTAAGTATAAGTTACCACATATGTTCCAGCAGTACTTGTTGCAAGAGTAATTATTCCTGTTGTTGCATTTAAATCTAAACCTGTTCCTACATAACTAAAAGTACCACCTGAAGTAAATCCAGCTGCTAAAGCAGGAGTTGGATTAGTTGTAGATGTAATACAAACCGGAGTTGTATAAGTAAAGTCAGTAACTGCAGTTGTATATGGTACTGCATTCATTGTAAATGAAATTGGTGCAGAATAACAATTGTTTATTAAATCATGAACAATAAAACTATGACTTCCAGGAGTTAATCCAGTAAATGTAGTATTTGTTTGATATGGACCGTTGTCTACACTGTACTCATAACTTGATGCATTAAGTATGTATTGACCTAAATTCGAATAATTTTCAGGATCAGTAGTACTCCAATCTGCAGGATTCCATGTTGCACTAGGAAGTGATGTTGCACTTGCTAATCTTCTGTAAGTATAACCTGATTGTCCAGAAGGAGTAAAAGTACTTCCATTTGTAGCTCCCCAATTATCAACAACAACATTAGCAGATGTAGTTAATTTAATATTGTCATTTTCATTAACACCTTGAGTACAAGTATTCAAAGTTAAATTAGGAGTAACGCCTGGAATATTTGCAGCATTATTTATTTTGATAACGAATGTTGAATTATTTGCAATTGTTCCAGACAGAGCATTGTCACATGGTAACGAATATGGTAAACCGCCACCTGTTGTATACATTTTTAATCTATATCCAGAAAGGTTAATTGGAGCTCCTGTACCATTAAACAACTCAACATAAGTTAAAATTCCAGTACTAGCATCAGTAACTTCAGATATAAATAAATTTGTTGGAACAGTACCTCCTACTGCAACTGGAGCAGTAATATTAATTGAACCTGTTTGTATAGCACAAGTTGGTTGCGTTAAATAATCAAACGTTGGTGTAGGAATTGAAATAATGTTTACTTTGAATAAAACTTCAGAAGAACAAATACCATTTGAAGCATACACATAAATCGTTTGATTTGTAGTAATAACATCACCTGCATTTAAAGGTCCAACACCACCAGTTGTTGTAAAATAATTCCCAACTGTTAAAGCAGGTAATATGTAACTATTACAAGCATTTACATCTTGTTTATATGGTAATACTGGCGAAACTAATATTTCTACTGTTTTAGTAGTTGTATACAAATCACATCCTCCATTTGCAGGAATTGTCATTGTAACAGTATAAATACCTGGTTGTGCTAAACTTGGGTTTAAATTTCCAGAAATTGGATCTAATGCATATTGTAAACCTGTAGGTGTAGCGCTGAAATAAGGATTTGGTCCAGAATTTCCTGTTACAATAACTGGGTATGTATTAGCGTCTGAATTACAAAATATAGCATTATTAGCATATGTTATAGTAGCATCTGCAGGTTGTGTTACCGTAACTAAAACACTATGTTCAATAGGATCATTAGTGTAAGGAGGTAAATTATTTGGAATAACAGTATTTGTTACAACATATGTACCACCTGTACTCGCTGCAAAATTTATTACCCCAGTCGATGGATTAATTGACAATCCAGCTGGTGAAGATGTAAATGTTCCTGCCGAACCACCACTTACAAAAATTGGTGAAGCAGGACTTTCATCCTTACAATATGTTGGTGCTGAATAATGAAAATCAGCATTATAACATGTCGGAATAGGTTGATTTGTTACAATAGAGATAGTACCAGGATCATTCGCGTAATTTGTAACCATCAATATATAAAACTCACCAGCAATTACAGGTAAAGTAAAATTCTCTACTGCAGCAGCAGAAAAACTACATCTTACAGGTGTTTGATTTGGTACATCATTACAACCAATTTGTTTCGTAGCATAAGGCCCCCAAAGTGCATAATCAACATCTCCTGAAGTTTGCGAAATATTACAAGTATATGTTCCCGTAACACCTGCTTGAATGAAAAAGAATTTCACATTAGGTGAAGTTCCTAAACACTGATAATTACCAAAATTAATAACATCAGTAGAATTAGTATAAGTAACTCCTGCACATAATGGATCAGCTCCTGAACACGATACAGAACCAATACACAATTTAAAAGGATTTGATGTTGCTGTTGAAGCGTTAGTAATTAATCTTATGTAATATGTTTGCCCAATCGTTAATCCATTTGCAACATGACCTTCGATTGCATTACCTACAACAGTTGGTCCTTGCACAGTTGCAGTTGTTCCACATTGAATCAAAGTTAAACTTGAACAAGATCCTGAATATAGAGCCATATCAATAGAACCCATCAATCCAGTTGGACCTTCCATTTGAACAGTATGTGTTGTACTTGTTGCAGTAAATTTATACCATGTGTCATTTGCATTTGCATTACAACTTCCAGTAGTAATACTTGGTGTAGCTCCTTTTAAGTCAACATAATTTGGATTAGTACATTCTAAATCTGTATTAACAACAGCTTGTATCGCATTTATACAATTATCATTTATTGGAGTAGTTGAAAAATTAATTCCATCTGTCCAGAAACTTTTGTCTGAACTAGAACAAATAGCTCTTACATAAACTGTATAAGCCGTTGAAGGAAGTAAACCAGGGAATGTAATTGTTGTTGTTGAAAAACTACTTCCTGTAGCAGTAAACACAGGAACATTTGAACCTGCAGGCAATACTAATACTTGCCAACCTGTTGCCGTTCCAGATTCTGTCCAAGATAAATCAATACTTGATGCTGTAATGTTAGATACTATTACAGAAGTTGGTTTCGGACATGTAATTGGTGGGGTACAATAAATTGTAGCATCCCATCCTGCACTCACTACTGAAGCGTTTGATGTAAATACAAATGTTAAACATCCACTTGCTGATGTAGCTGAAAATGAAGGTGGTAAATTTGTACCTGTATAAGTTCCAATAACTGGTGAAGTAACTAAACCACCATCTCTAATAACTAAACTATCCCCAGCCGCAACATCAAAACTGTTAAATACGACAGTTACAATATCTCCAGGGTTAGTAGGACAAACTGTTGAAACTATATTTTGACTATTCGTATAATTTCCTGTTGCTCCTCCATTGTCATAAAAATGATCTCCCGCACAATAGTTTGGTGTTGTACAGAAACTTCCTTTTACAGACCAGAAACTAAATTCAGTTGCTGAACATCTTGCTCTTACATAAACATCATAACAAGTTACCGAAGTTAACCCAGTAATTTGATATGGACTTGCAAAATTTGTTATTGTTCCTACTGAACCAGCGGTCGGAGCTGGTGAACCAGCAGGTAATACCAATACTTCCCATTGAGATTCTGTTGCACCATTAGTCCATGTTAGCTGAGCAGCATTATATATAATATTAGAAAATACTAAGTTATCCGGTTTAGGACAAGTAATTAAATCTAATTTTACATTATCAATTGCAGCTGGAGGTTGATTTCCAAGTGTTGTATTATTTTTCCATTCAAAAACTACACGCATAGTTCCACCCGCATAAGGTGTCGCATTTAAAGTATAGTTTTGAGTTGTAAAATTTGAATTTGAAACTAAATCATTACCGACCTTGATTTTGTTTGGAGCAGCTGGAAGTATTGGAATTTGAGTTCCAGCAGTAATCACTGTAGAAGTTGGAACAGTCCAAACTCTTAAATAATCATTAACAGCTTCTCCATTTGAACGCCAATCAAAAGTAAAATCCAATTGAGTAGCTCCAGCCGGAATTATAAAATCTTTATAAGCATGAGCTGTAGATCCAGCTGTAGTATTATATGTATTTGTTGTCCCGTTGGTATCAGTAACATATAGTGCATGTGTTCCACCATTATTAATACCAGTACCAACAGCCCAAACATTTGGTTGTGTATTATTATTAGTTAATGTCCAACCCGTTAATGTTTCAAAACCATCTGTAAAGTTTAATGCAGTAGCAACTTGAGGTAATGTAAATGTAAATGGTCCAGACCAAATACTAAAATTACCATTATTACAATCTGATCTTACATAATATTGATAAACAACACCTGGTATCAAACTGGTAGCTAAATATGGATTTGTAGTGGTTACTCCAGGTCCTGTTGGTAAACCAAAAGGCGCTGGTGCTAATGCTACTTGCCATGATGTAGTACCTGGAACATCTGTCCATGACAAATCTGCAGATGTAGTAGTAATATTTGTAGCCGTTAAAGCAGTTGGTTGGTTACAAAAAGCTTGTTGAATAGTTAAAGTATATCCAACTGTTCCCGAACTTGAAGATATAATTATATAATAAGTAGTTCCAGCAACAACTGGAAATGGGTTGATATTTCTTGGAAGAGAATTTCCGTTCGCAACTCCAGCTAAACAAGTTGCACCAGGAGATCCTGGACATGCACTGTAAACATGTATACTTGAATTAGCATTAGTTGGCGATAACATTATAGCAACGTTACCTGTAAATGTTGGTGTAAATGAATAAAACACATCATTACCTTGCATGTAATTAGTTGCCGATCCACTACAAGTTATTGGTTGTGTAATGTCATTTGTATCTAAATAATTAGCCGTATTATCCATTGTCACATAAGGTAATAATCCAGGTACAAATGTAGGACCTACAAGACCTCCAACTACAATTGGACCCGCACAAGTATCTCCAAAAGATGCTGTTTGAAAACTTCTTGGTCCGAACCAATCACTTTCAAAACCTCCAGTACAAACTGAACGAACTTGGAACTTATATAAAGTATTTGCTAATAATCCCGTAGCTAAAAAGTTAACATTAGTAGTTGCATTGTGAGTAACATTTCCTAAAAAAGGATCTGCAAAAGGAATAACCTCAAGTTCCCATTGTGTAATTCCAGGAGGCGTTCCCCAACTTAAATTTGCTGTTGAAGTAGATTCATTTGCTGTAGCTAATGGCCCAATTGGAGCATTACATTTTTGTACAACATTCATATTATCAATTAGCCATCTGTCACCATTGTCATTTGTCATAACAAAGGCAATATAAATTTGTGTACCTGCAGGGTAAGATGCTGCTAAGTCAACAACTTTTTCCTCATAAACGTTGGCAGTTGTAGTTAATGAAGATTCATCCCAAGAAACAAGATTGGTAAAACTTGCAGGGTTAGTTTGAGAAGTAGTTGAAATTTTTATATCAAATAAACTTCCCTGATTCCCACTTTGAACCGTTTTTGTAAAAAAACGCAATTGTCCATTTGCAGGAACTGTAATCAAATTGGTAACCATCCAGTCAATAGCAAATGTTCCATCTGTAACATTTTCTCTATTAAGTAATGCAGATTTACCAACACCGCCGTAAGTGAATGCGGCTAAACTGGTTTCTCCCCAACTCTGACCTGAACCTGTACCGGTTTCAAAAGTTGCCCAGTTAGCGGGCGTAGTAGGCGGAAATGTTGCTCCTTCAAAATTTTCAGTTTGACCGAAAACATTTAAACCAGCGAACATAAACAATAGTAGTAATAGTTTTTTCATTATAGTTTAGTAGTGATTAATTAATATCTTTAACTTAACAAAAGTATGAATTATTGTGATATATTGCATATATATCGGCAAAATGCATGTTTCATCGATAAAAAGCTTTATTTAACTAAAATATTTTCTTTAAATTTGTAAAAAAATCAACGTTTTGAGTACAAAAAAAATTTACTTCGCTTCAGACCAACATTTAGGAGCTCCAACCCCAGAAATTAGCTTTCCTAGAGAGCAAAAATTTGTGCAATGGTTAGATGAAGTCAAACAAGATGCAGAAGCTATTTTTTTACTTGGCGATTTGTTCGATTTTTGGTTCGAATACAAAACGGTTGTACCTAAAGGATTTGTCCGAGTTTTAGGAAAATTAGCCGAAATAAAAGATTCAGGGATTCCTATTTATTTTTTTGTTGGAAACCACGATTTATGGATGGGAGATTATTTTGAAAAAGAACTAAACATTCCCGTTTATCACGATAACAAAGAATTTACTTTTAACGGAAAAACTTTTTTAATTGGTCATGGTGACGGAAAAGGCCCTGGCGACATGGGTTACAAACGCATGAAAAAAGTATTTACCAATCCGTTTTCAAAATGGTTGTTCCGCTGGCTACATCCTGATGTTGGTGTACGATTAGCGCAATATTTATCAGTTAAAAACAAATTGATTTCAGGTTCTGAAGATGTGAAATTTTTAGGCGAAGACAACGAATGGCTGGTACAATATTGCAAACGCAAATTAGAAACCAAACATTATGATTTTTTTGTTTTCGGACACCGCCATTTACCTATGGAAATTCAATTAAACGAACAATCAAAATACATCAATTTAGGTGATTGGATTGGCTATTTTACGTATGGTGCTTTTGATGGCGAGAAGTTTGAATTGAAAAAGTATTAAAAACAATTTTATTCTGAAACGCGAATTTGCGTTAGGGATGGAAGCGGTATCCTTTTTAATTTGATTGCCATAAAGCAAGGCAAATTTAAAAGATATAGCGTACAGCCCGACCCTTGTGGTAACGCCCAAAAACTTACTTTTCTATTTCTAAATCTCTGAATTTTGGTGAAGCAACAGCTGTGGTTCCTACAACCAAAATGGTCATTATTCCACCAAAGACAACGGCATTTACTACGCCAAATAATTTGGAAGTTAAGCCACTTTCGAAAGCGCCTAATTCATTAGATGAACCTACGAAAATGGAGTTTACCGAAGAAACTCGACCGCGCATGTCGTCTGGTGTATAAATTTGTAAAATCGTAGAACGGATTACGACAGAAAAACCATCGGTAACACCGCTTAAGAATAAAGCCACCACTGAAATCCAGAAATTCTCTGATAATCCAAAAACGATGATACAAATTCCAAATCCAAAAACGGCTAGTAATAATTTTTTTCCGGTATTTTTTTCGATGGAAAACATCGTAGAAGCCAACATGGTTAATAATCCACCAATGGCTGGTGCGGCTCGTAAAATCCCGAAACCTTCTGAACCGACTTTTAGAATATCTTGTGCGAAAATAGGCAATAACGCCACTGCTCCACCGAATAAAACCGCAAACATATCTAATGAAAGTGCGTTTAAAATAATTTTATTTTGAAACACAAATCGGAGTCCGGCCTTCAAACTTTCGGAAACGGGTTCGCCAATTTTTTTATTTAAGATGGGTTTTTTACTGATTTGCAACAACACAATAATCCCTAAAACAATCGAAATTGTCACGAAAATCATCGAGTTGAAAACACCAATTCCACCGATTAAAAACCCTGCTAAAGCTGGACCAATAACGGCTGAAACTTGCCAAGAAGAACTACTCCATGTCGCGGCATTTGTGAATTGCGATTTCGGAACAATTAATCCCAACAAACTAAAAATAGAAGGAATAATAAACGAACGAATGATTCCACCTAAAAATACCAAGGCGTAAATCGCATATAAAAAAGGTTGCTTTCCGATAGTTGAAACGGTTTCTGGATGAACCAAAAAACACAACAAAATACTAATGGTTAACGTTCCTAAAAAACATTTGACCAACATGGTTCTTTTCTCGGATTGATCTACAATATGTCCGGCAAATAACGCCATTGTTATCGCTGGAATCACTTCCATTAAACCAATTAATCCGAGTGACCACGGGTTTTTTGTAATGCTGTACACTTCCCATTCAATCAATACAAATTGCATCGACCAAGCTAATACTATAGCTAATCGCATCAGGATAAACCAACGAAATTCTGGGATTTTTAAGGACGAAAAGGGATCTTTTTTTGTCATAGTTTTTTATGAACCGCAAAGGTCGCAAAGATTTTTTTATTTTATACTAATTTTATGATTTAGCTAACATTATCTTATATCTCTTAATTGCAGTTGCAAACTCACGTTTCCATTCCATTCGTTTTCTTCTACTACATAAACGGCTTCGAAAGGATTTCTGTTTTTTACTATGGTAATTTTCTTTCCTAATCCGAAACCTATTCCATTGAAATTTGGTGAGCCATTTTGTTTTACGAAGACTTTCAAATGTTCTTCATCGTTTCCTAATGTTTTCGCATAACCTGAATCGACAACATTTTTCGACATAAAAACAGGTGTCATATTTTCTGGTCCGAAAGGTTCGAATTGTTTTAGAATGCGCATAAATTTTTCATCGATATCCGAAAAATCCATTTCAAAATCCACTGAAATTTCAGGAATTAATAAATCGGGATGAATGGTGTTTTTGACTTCATTTTCGAAAGCGTTTTTAAAATTCAGATAGTTTTCTTCTTTTAAGGTCATTCCGGCTGCATACATATGTCCGCCAAATTGCTCCAAATGTTCTGCGCAAGCTTCCAAGGCATTATACACATCAAAATCTTTTACCGAACGTGCCGAAGCTGCCAGTTTATCTCCACTTTTCGTAAAAACGACGGTTGGACGATAATAATTTTCTACTAATCGAGACGCTACAATTCCGATGACACCTTTGTGCCAACTTTCTTGATACACAACAGTTGAAAAGCGTTCGGTTTCGTTATTTTCTTCAATTTGTAGCAAGGCTTGTTTGGTAATTTGCTTGTCTAAATCTTTTCGATCCGAATTATAACCTTCAATTTCAGAAGCAAATTGTTCGGCTTGTTCTAAATTATATTCGGTTAAAAGTGCTACCGCTTCATTACCGTGTTTCACTCTTCCCGCCGCGTTAATTCTGGGTGCGACGATGAAAACGACATCGGTAATCGTTAAGACTTTTTTTTTCACATTCTGAATTAAAGCTTTAATTCCTGGTCGCGGATTAGTATTTATGACTTCCAAACCAAATTTCGCCAGCACACGATTTTCTCCAGTCATTGGAACAATATCGGCAGCAATTGCTGTGGCAACTAAATCTAAATAAGGAAGTAAATCTTCAATGGTTTGATTTCTGTTTTCGGCTAGAGCCTGAATCAATTTAAATCCGACACCACAACCACATAGTTCATCATAAGGATAACTACAATCAGCGCGTTTTGGATCTAAAACGGCAATCGCATCTGGTAAAAATTCGCCAGGTCGATGATGGTCGCAAATGATAAAATCGATGTTTTTTTCTTTCGCATAATTCACGTGGTCGATAGATTTTATGCCGCAATCGAGTGCGATAATTAGCGACACATCATTGTCTTCCGCATAATCGATTCCCATATACGAAATTCCGTAACCTTCGTTATATCGATCTGGAATATAGGTTGCAACATTTGGATAATAACTTCGCAAATAGCTTGAAACTAAGGAAACGGCAGTTGTTCCGTCGACATCGTAATCGCCAAAAACTAAAATATTTTCGTTATTAGCAATGGCTTTTTCGATACAAATTACAGCTTTGTCCATATCTTTCATGAGATACGGATTGTGTAAGTCTTCTAAAGTGGGTCTGAAAAATGTTTTGGCTTGTTCGTAGGTTTCAATTCCCCTTTGAACTAATAAAGTAGCGATAGTTTCGTCTACTTGAAGGGCGTTTTGTAAGGCTTGTACTTTTTCTTTTTCTGGCTTTGATTTGATGGTCCAACGCATAATAATTTGAGATTTACGAGTTACGATTTATGATTTTGGCGAATAGTATTATTTACAAATTTATAAAAATTAAACATATAAGTCATATAAGTTTATTTATTTACCAAATAACTTACATGTGCTAATTTATAACTTTAAAAAGCGCATATAAATTTTGTCTACGACAAAATTACAACATCCATAAAGCAAGAAAACTTATATGACTTATATGTTTAAAAAAGCTATTTCTTCTCTAGAGCCACACTTTCAAACTGAATCCCTTCCCAACCAAAAATCATGAAATTTCTAATGTTTTGATGATCTGTGGCGTCTGGTGTATTTAATACATCTTGATAGAAATCACCGAATAAACTCAACGTTTCTTCTTTGGTTAATTGCTGTAATTGTGCAAAAGCAAAAATTTTACACGAACCATTATTTTCACCAGCGTTATTGATTTGATTCCCGTTTTTGAAAGTCGTAGGTGTGAACGTATAATTTTCATCAATGTGAGCGATGGTTTCTGGAAAAGAAACAAATTGATTACTCTTTATTTTTTCTATGAAATTTATTAAACTATTCATCTTTTGATTTTTTTTCTTTTTCTGAACTTTTCCCACCAACAACCACAACAATTTCACCTTTTGGTGGTTTCGCTTCAAAGTGTTTTAAGACTTCTTCGGCTGTTCCGCGGATAGTTTCTTCGTGTAGCTTGGATATTTCTCTGGAAACAGAAACTGGTCTGTCTGCGCCAAAATATTGGATAAATTCCGCTAAGGTTTTTAGTAATTTATGTGGAGAAACGTATAAAATCATGGTTCGAGTTTCTTCGGCAAGAGCCAAATAACGCGTTTGTCTCCCTTTTTTATCAGGTAAAAATCCTTCGAAAATAAATTTATCGTTGGGCAAGCCACTATTAACCAAAGCTGGTACAAAAGCTGTCGCGCCTGGTAAACAATCCACTTCAATTCCGTTTTCCACACAAGCGCGTGTTAACAAAAATCCAGGATCCGAAATGGCTGGAGTTCCTGCATCAGAAATTAAAGCAATCGTTTCACCACCTTTTAATCGAGTAATTAAATTCTCCACCGTTTTGTGTTCGTTATGCATGTGATGACTGTGCATGTGTGTAGAAATTTCAAAATGCTTTAGTAATTTTCCGCTAGTGCGTGTGTCTTCAGCTAAAATTAAATCAGCTTCTTTTAGTACGCGAATGGCACGAAAAGTCATGTCGTCTAAATTACCAATTGGCGTGGGAACTATGTATAATTTGCTCATAAATTTAAGAATGAAAGGTTCTCGATACATTCCGATTCATTCTTCATCGGAACACTCGAACTGACGATTGTTGCAAAAATTTTATTTAAATTTATTTTCAACAATTTCTAAAAATCGAACTTCAAATTCTTCTTTATTTTCCCAATTGTTATAATCTGGTTTTACGAAATCTAAAACGAAAGATTTTGCTTCGTCCCAATTTGTAAAGGTGTTTAGTTGAGAAATTACGCGGTTTAAATCGTCTCCATTTCCAGCAAATAAATTTTTCTCAAAAGCAATTTTATCGTTTAAACCTAAAACAATCGCTTTCCCAGTTGGAACAGTTTCCGTTTTAGCTCCGCTCGATTCGGCTTCGCCTCGGGTTGGTTCTTCTTTAACTTCAGCAACAACTTCTTCTTTAACAACAAGTTCTTCTTTTGTAACTACTTCTACTTCATCAGACTTATCTAATTCTTCTTTTACTTCTCCAGGAATTTCTTGTTCTTCTAAAGTTACTTCCGGTTGAACCGCTTCAAAAACGGGTTCTTTAATTAATTCTTCAATGATTGGTTCGTCTTTTTTAACGAACATCGTAGCTTGATAATCGTGCACCAAAATATCATCCATAGAAATTTGTTTCGAAACTTTAGTTCCAATAATTTCCGGATTTGAAGTCATTTCTTTCTTCTCTTTTTTGTCTTCTACAACTTCATTTTTTGTTTCTTCAGCAACAACTTCTTCTTTAACTTCTTCTTTTTCGGTTGCTGAGCTTGTCGAAGTATCTTTTGCAGGAAACGCTTCATGAGAAATGTCATTTTTCTTGAAAAGCTCTTCTTTAATTTGTGCAATATGTTCTTTAGAAGCCATTTCTACTTCAATATCTCCATTTCCTGGAAACGCTTCGTGAGAAATGTCGTTTTTCTCAAAAAGTTCTTCTTCAATTTGGGCGATATGTTCTTTGGAAGCCAATTCCATCATTTCTTCTTCCTCATCTTCCACCTCAATAGTTCCAACCACAATTTTGGCTACTTTTTCTTCAAAAAGCGCTTCAGAAAATTCTTCATTTACTAAAGCTGTATTGGCTTCGTAAAATTTCAATAGCGTTAATTGTTCGTACAGTTTTTTAACCTCTTCATGTAATTGAATAGTTTCTGTATGGTTTTTTAGCTTTAATAAACGGTGCGCTATGCTAATTAATTCGCCTTCAATTTTTTTCTTCATAACTTTTTGTTTGTGTTGAACTTTTATAGCGGTGATTTTTATATTTTTGTTATAATTACAAAGGTAAAAGAAAAAACGTGTTTCTGTTAGTTGTAAAAAACATTTTTATATCAATTTTTCAACACAGATAATCACAAATTTTCAGAACTTAAATATTTCATTAAAGTTAATTAATGAAAGCTGGGTTTTGTTTCAAAATTCTTTGTTATTATTGTAAAATTAATTTTAGAAAAAAGAAAAATGTTTCTCGAAAATACGGTAAATCAGGAAGAACAGTTTGGTTGGATAGAAGTTATTTGCGGTTCGATGTTTTCAGGCAAAACCGAAGAACTGATTCGTAGATTAAAAAGAGCCCAATTTGCCAAGCAAAAAGTGGAGATTTTTAAGCCTGCAATTGATACCCGATATGATGATGAAATGGTGGTTTCGCACAACAAAAACGAAATTCGTTCTACACCAGTTCCGGCTGCTGAAAATATTAGAATTTTAGCACAAGGTTGTGATGTGGTTGGTATTGATGAAGCCCAATTTTTTGACGATGAAATTATAAATATTTGTAACGATTTAGCCAATAGCGGAATTCGTGTAATTGTCGCTGGTTTAGATATGGATTTTAAAGGCAATCCGTTCGGACCAATGCCAGCGCTAATGGCAACTGCCGAATATGTAACGAAAGTTCATGCCGTTTGCACCAGAACAGGAAATTTAGCCCATTATAGTTTTAGAAAATCTGCTGATGAAAAATTAGTGATGCTTGGTGAAACGGAAGAATATGAACCTTTGAGCAGATCTGCCTATTACAAAGCGATGCGCGAAGAAAAAGAAGAGTAAATGAAAATAAATTCAGCTATTTTAACTTCAGCAAATTTAAATTTCTCCGATTCAGGCATTGAATTTGACCATATTTCTATTGATAGTCGTAGTTTACAAAACGGTAACGCAACTTTGTTTTTCTGTTTAAAAGGACAAAATAACGACGCCCATATTTTTATTGAAAGCTTAATTGAAAAAGGCGTACAACATTTTGTAGTAGAATATATTCCTGCAAATGTAGCTGGAAAAGCACATTTTTGTGTGGTCGAAAACACAACAAATGCCTTACAAAATTTAGCAAAAGCATATAAAAATCAATTCCAAATTGAAACGATTGGAATTACTGGAAGTAACGGAAAAACCATCGTAAAAGAATGGTTGAACTTTTTGTTGAGTCCCGATTTTTCTGTCGTTCGAAGTCCGAAAAGTTTCAATTCGCAAGTTGGAGTGCCACTTTCTATTTTCGGAATTAATGAAAATCATACGTTAGGGATTTTTGAAGCTGGAATTTCGTTAAAAGGCGAAATGCAAAAATTAGCAGAAATCATTCAACCGAATATTGGAATTTTCACACATTTAGGCAACGCACACCAAGAAGGCTTCACTACTGTTGAAGAAAAAATTATTGAAAAATGCCAATTGTTTAAAGATTCTGAAATCGTGATTTTAGAGAAAAACGATTGGATTGAAAAACATATTACAGCTCCAACTTTTACATGGAGTTTTGAAGATACAAAAGCCAATATTTTTGTGCTTAACAAAGTCAAAAACAACTTAAAAACCACCTTAGAAATTCAGTTTAAAGACGAAACCTTTAAAGTTTCATTGCCATTTACAGATGATATTTCTATTGAAAATGCAATAACTTGTATTTCAACTTTGTTGTATTTAAAAACGGATATTTCCGTAATTAAAGAACGTGTTTCGAAACTATACAATATCGAAATCCGCTTACAAGCCAAAAAAGGAATTAACAATTGCTTATTGATTGACGATAGTTTTTCAAGCGATTATCAATCCTTAAAAATTGCCTTAGACTTTTTAGAACAACAAAAACTGCATCAGAAAAAAACCATTATTTTATCGGATATTTTTCAAAGTGGATTGAATGTGAAAGAGCTTTATAGTAATGTTATCAAGTTGTTACAACAAAATAATATTACTCAAATTATAACCATTGGAGAAACTATTGGAAACTATTTTCAAGATTTGCCTCATGTGATTTCTTTTGCGAATACGAATGCGTTTTTACAACAATTCAATACCGATTCATTTAACAACGAAACCATTTTAATTAAAGGCGCTCGTAGTTTTAACTTCGATGAAATTGTCGTTTTATTGGAAGAAAAAGTTCATGAAACGGTTTTAGAAATTAACTTGGACGCGCTAACTTCTAATTATAATTTTTACAAAAAAAGGCTAAAAAATTCTACCAAAATTATGGTGATGGTGAAGGCTTTTGGTTATGGAAATGGTGGTTATGAAATTGCGAAACAACTCGCACATTTAAAAACGGATTATTTAGGTGTGGCTTTCGCCGATGAAGGAATTGCGCTTCGAAAAGCTGGAATTACAACACCAATTATGGTTTTGAATCCGGAAATTAGTAGTTACAAATCGATGATTGCTTATCATTTAGAACCTGAAATGTATAATATTTCTGGTTTGACCTCTTTTATAGATTTAGCCAAAGAAAAAAACCTCAACGCGTATCCGATTCATTTGAAGATTGATACCGGAATGCATCGTTTGGGATTTGAAGAGGAAAATGTTTCTGAATTAATTTCGCTATTACAACACAATAATTTTGTAAAAGTAGCGAGTATTTTTTCACATTTAGCGGCAACAGATAATTTAGATTTTAAGGATTTTACTTTACAACAAATTCAATTATTTGAATCGATTTCTAATCAAATTTCAACCACATTAAACATTCAACCGATTCGTCATATTTTGAACACTTCAGGCATTTTTAATTTTTCTGAATACCAATATGAAATGGTGCGTTTAGGAATTGGAATTTATGGTGTTGGGAATTCTGAAGACGAACAAAATTCGCTTCAAAATGTGAGCACTTTAAAAAGTATTATTTCGCAAATAAGAACGGTTGAAGCAAATGATAGCATAGGTTACAGTCGAAAATTTATGGTAAAAAAAGAGATGCGAATTGCTACGATTCCAATTGGTTATGCTGACGGAATTAGACGTGCTTGGGGAAATGAAAAAGGATTTGTTTCCATCAACAACCAAGAAGCGACAATTTTAGGCAATGTTTGTATGGATATGCTAATGGTTGATGTGACACATATTAATTGCAACGAAAGAGATGAAGTTATTATTTTTGGCGAAAATCCGCATGTAACTGAAATTGCAAAAGTTTGTCAGACTATTCCGTATGAGATTTTAACGAGTATTTCGCAACGAGTGAAGCGAATTTTCTACAAAAATTAAAAAAATTGTTAAAAATTTATTTAACTTCGTGATATACTAACTAAAAATTATAGAATTATGGGAATGATGTCAGAATTTAAAGACTTTATTGCAAAAGGTAATGTAATGGATTTAGCGGTCGGAGTTATCATTGGTGGTGCTTTTGGCGGAATTGTAAAATCATTAGTTGATGATGTAATTACTCCAGCCTTATTAAATCCAGCATTAAAAGCAGCTCAAGTGGAAGATTTAGCTGGATTAAAAACCGATGGTGGAATTTTATATGGTAAATTCTTAGCGGCTGTTATTGCGTTTTTAGTTATTGCATTTGTTATCTTTTTATTAGTAAAATCGGTAAATAAAATGAAAAAACCAGAAGAAGCACCTGCACCAGCTGGACCAACTCAAGAAGAATTATTGACACAAATTAGAGATTTATTGAAAAAATAATTTCTATTTAAAATATAGATTGAAGAATCCGAAGGCTTTTGTTTTTGGATTTTTTTTATGCCTACGCGGATTTGACTGATTTATTTTTAAATGCTTTGCGGTAAATTTTTCAGATAGATAAAAAACAAAAAAGGCAACCTCAATAAAGAGATTGCCTTTTTACAAATAAATTAAACTAAAACTTAAGCAGTAATTTCTTCAACTTCTGGTTTTGATTTTCTGTCTCTTAACCAATATTTTACTCTTTTTACCAAGTAGAACATTACTGGAACCATAACTAAAGTTAGTACGGTTGCATATGTTAATCCGAAGATAATTGTCCATGCTAATGGTCCCCAGAAAATTACGTTATCACCACCCATATATAAATGTGGGTTGAAATCTGTAATTAAAGAGAAGAAATCGAAATTTAAACCAATTGCTAACGGAATTAATCCTAATACTGCGGTTAAAGCTGTTAATAATACTGGTCTTAAACGAGATTTTCCAGATTCGATAATTACTTCTTTTATTTCTTCTAAAGTTAAATCGTCATGGCTTTTCATGTTATTATCAGCTACTTTTTTGTCTAATAACAATACGAAGAAGTCCATCAATACGATTCCGTTTTTCACTACAATTCCGGCTAGCGAAATAATTCCCATCATGGTCATCAGGATAACGAAATCCATATTCGCAATCACATATCCGTAGAAAACTCCACTGAAACTTAATAATACTGTGAATAGAATTACTAAAGTTTTAGAAACCGAGTTAAACTGTAATACAATAATAATCATAATTCCTGCTAAAGCTAAGAAAAGCGCATACAATAAGAAACTTTGGTTTTTTCCTTGTTCTTCTTGCACTCCAGAAAACGAATAGCTTACCGTTTTTGGTAATTTGTACGTTTCTAATTCAGCAGCAATTTGTTTCGTAATTTCATCACCGTTGTAACCTGTCAATACATTAGAATAAACCGTCATAATACGTTTTTGGTTTTTTCTTTTGATTTGATTGTAAGTGGTTGTTTTATTCGTTTTAGAAACTGCCGAAATTGGCACTTGCTGTATTTGACCATTATTCTGATTACGGAATGTTAACGACTGATTGAACAATACGTTTTCATTTTTACGTTGGTCTTCTTGCATACGCATTGTAATGTTATAATCGTCATCACCTTCTTTGTAAGTAGAGATTTCCTGACCATAAACTGAACGACGTAAATTGAAACCTAATTGACCAGTAGAAACACCTAAACTTCCAGCGCTTACTCTGTCCACTTTCACTTCTAATTCTGGACTTTCTTTGTTTACATCAACACTTAAACGCTCAATACCTGGAATGTTTTTAGAATTGATATAAGCAATCATTTTATCTGCTTCAATTAACATTTCTTGATAATCTGCTCCTGTTAATTGTACACTAATTGGATAACCAGCTGGCGGTCCGTTTGCATCTTTTTCAACAGTTACAGTTGCGCCTGCAATACCTTTTACTTTCGCACGAATTTCATCTAAAACCTGAGTGGTATTGATTCCTTGACGGAATTTATACTCTGAGAAATTCACTGTTACTTTACCTTTATATGGTGTTTCAGAAGCGGAACCTGCATCAACATTCGGGTTACCAGCACCAACTCCAACTTGCGAAACAATACTTTCTGCTAAGAAATTTTTGTTCGTTTTTGGATCTACATATTTATTTAAAATCTCAATCACTTGTTTTTCAACAAAAAGTGTCGCTTTATTCGTTTTTGAAATATCTGTTCCTTGTGGATACTCGATATAAGTAATAACTTGATTTGGAATATTATCAGGGAAAAACAATACTTTTCTCGGGAAAATTCCTAATAGAATAAATGAGAAAAATAACATTCCAATAATTCCTGCTAAAGCCAACCAAGCTCTTTTTCCAGTTAAAATTTTAGCTAAAAAGCTTTTATACTTGTTTTCCATTTTAGGAAAAAAGTTATGCTGGAAATCTTGTGTCCATTGGTACAATTTCAGTTTATATAACCACATTAATACTAATGAAATTACTGCTAAATGCCCAATCGCTCTTACAAATTTTATACCAGCTAAATTTCCGATAAGAATGAAAACGATAGCGATAACACTAAAAATAATAGTGTATAATTTTGCCGATTTATTAGAAACATTTCTGTCTTCTGTATCCATAGAACCTCCCGTCATAGCCGCATTTACTACCATCGCTACGAATAAAGAAGCTGTAAGAGTTACGGACAATGTAATAGGGAAATATTTCATGAATTTACCCATAGTTCCAGGCCATAATAAGAATGGTAAAAACGCCATTAATGTAGTTGCTGTAGAAGAAATTACTGGCCAAGCGATTTCACCAATACCAATTTTAGAAGCATGAACTCTATCCATACCTTTTTTCATATTGGCAAAAACGTTATCCACAACCACAATTCCGTCATCTACAAGCATACCTAATCCCATTACCAATCCGAAAAGCACCATGGTATTCAGTGTTAATCCGGTTGCTGATAAAATGGTAAACGCCATTAACATCGAAAGTGGAATCGCTGCTCCAACGAATAATGAGTTTCTTAACCCCATTGTGAACATTAACACAATCATTACCAACACAATTCCGAAGATAATGTGGTTGGATAATTCGTCAACTTGGTGTTCTACACGAGAAGATTGGTCGTTTGAAAGTTCTAATACTAAATTAGACGGCAAATACGATTCTTTCGCTTTTTCTAATTTTTCTTTTACTTGTTCAATAGCAGAAATCATGTTTTGATTCGAACGTTTTTTCACGTTCAACATCACTACTTCTTTTCCTTTTTCACGAGCGTACGTTGTTTTTTCTTTTTCTTTGAAACTTACAACGGCAATATCTTTTAAGTAAACTGTTCCACCGAATGATTTTACAATTACGTTTTCTAATTCTTTTGGATCTTTGATTTCTCCAACAATTCTAATATTATTACGAGAACCTTGAGAAATTAAATTTCCTCCAGAAAGCGTCATATTTTCATATTTAACTGCATTCTGAATTTCGTCAAAAGAAACTTGAGCTGCAGTCATTTTGAAAATATCTACTGCAATTTCTACTTCTTTATCGTCTACACCTAAGATGTCAACTTTTTTAACTTCTGGGATTTCTTCAATATCATCTTGAAGTAATTCTCCATATTTTTTAAGTTGTTGTGTCGTATAATTTCCTTTCAAGTTGATGTTCAAAATTGGCACTTCTTCCGAAATATTCAATTCAAAAACATTTGGTTCTACTTTACTTCCATTATCTAAATTTGGCCAATCTGTATCTGCTTTTATAATATCTACTTTGTCCTTAACTTTAGATTTGGCTTCTTCCACTCCAACTTTATCACCGAATTCAACGATAATCATTCCGTAATCTTGGAATGAACTTGACGTGATTTTTTCTACTCCAGAAATGTTTTTAATTTCTTTTTCAAGAGGTTTTACAATTAATTTTTCCACATCTTCCGCAGAGTTTCCTGGGAAAACTGAAGAAATATATATTTTATTTTCAATAATTTCTGGGAAATCTTCACGTGGCATTGTTATATAGGCAATAACTCCTGTAATAACAATAAGCAATGTCAAGATATATACTGTAACTCTATTGTCTACAGCCCAACTCGATATTCCGAATTCTTTACTTTGATGACTCATATATTTTGGTTTCAAGTTTCAAGTTTCAGGTTTAAGTGTTTTAAAAACAACCTGAAAATTGAACAATTATTTTTAGAAATTTAATTTCATTCCGTCAGAAATAGTGTTTACACCTTCAGTAACTACAACATCATTTGCAGATAATCCAGTTAAAACTTCTGTTACATTATCAGATGATTTCCCAATCGTTACAATTACTTTTTTAGCCACTGCTTTTTTACCATTTACATTTGTAGCTACGAAAACGAACTTGTTTTTCTCACCATCTTCTTGAACCACATTTGTTGGAACAACTAAAGCATTTTTAGCTGTATAATCAATGATTTTAAGTTTAGCAACTTGGTTTGGACGTAATAAATTATCTGGATTTGGAACGCTTACTTCGATACCAAAACTTCTGTTACTTGGGTTGATGAAACTTCCAACCTGACGTACTTTTCCTTTATATGTTTTTCCTAAAGAAGTTAAGAAAACATCTACAGTTGTACCTACTTTTAATTTTCCGATATATGATTCAGGAACCGTTGTAGAAACAAACATATTTGATAAGTTTACAATTCTCATTAAACCTTGTGGATTTGGAGAAACTACTTGTCCGCGTTCTACGAAAACCTCATCAATTGTTCCTGAAAAAGGCGCACGAATTAATGTTTTTGAAACCTGAGCTCTCATTTGTGCAACCGATTTTTGTGCAGAAATCATTTGAGTTTGTGCTTGTAAATATTGAATTTCAGATCCAATTTTTCTATCCCAAAGATTTTTTTGTCTTTCAAAAGTAGTTTTAGCTAAAGCATATTGATTTTCGATACTTGCTAATTGCTGAGACATTCCTGCATCATCAACTCTTCCTAAAATTTGACCTTTAGAAACTCTTTGACCCGCTTTTACATTTAAAGAAGTTAATGTTCCGCTAAATTCTGGTTGCACTAAAATATTTTCTTTCGTGTCAACACTTCCTTGAATTTCTAAATAATGATTGAAAACGGTATCTTTTACAGTTAATACAGAAACTAACGCTTCAGATTCTGGAGCTTTTCCACCACCTAATAAAGCAGCGTCAATTTTTGCAATTTCTGCTTGAAGTTCTGTTTTTTTAGTTTTTAATGCTGTTAAATCTTTATCTTTAATTAAGTCGTCTGTAGATTTTCCACCACAAGCTACTAATAAAAGACTTGTTGCTAGTATTAATATTTTTCTCATATCTAAATTAATTTTATAGTTAGTTTAATAATTTTTCTAAAGTTGCTTTTTTGTTTACGATTTCAAGCATGGCTTGTAATACTTCTTGTTGAGCTGTATATAATTGTTTTTGTGCTTCTGCAAAGTCAAAACTAGAAGACAAACCTTCTTTAAACTTCACTTGTTGTTTGTTTTCAATACGTTCTGCTAATTTTAAATTGGCTTGTGCATTGTTATATTGATTGATACTGTATTCGTAATCGCTTTTAGCTTTTTGATGTTGCAATTTCAATTTTTGTTCTGTTTCTGTCAACTGCGTTCTTGATTTTTCTAAATCAATTTTTGCTTGTTGTACACGAGAACTTCTTGCACCACTACTGAAAATTGGCACCGTTAATCCAACACCAAGATTAGAATAATTACTCCATTTTTGATCAGCATTAAAAAATGTAAATTCGTTTGAAAACGCGTTATAACCGAAGTTTAATTGCGCTCCTAAAGATGGTAATGCTTTACTTTTTTCTAATTTTACTATTAATCTTTTGCTTTCTTCAACGTTTTTCCCAATTTGATAATCGATATTATTATTCACATTGAATTCCGATGCTAAAACTTGTAAATCGATATTTTCTTGAGTTAAAGTTTTTAAATTGTCTGATAAAAGAATCGGATCATCTAAATTAATTCCCAATAATAATTTCACCATGTTTAAAGCAATAACTCTTTGTTTAGTAACATTTTCTAAAGCGTTATTTACAGAGTTTAAAGTAATTTGAAGTTGTTCGATGTTTTCTTCTTCAATTAAACCGTTTTTATAAATCTCTTTAGTATCTGAAAGAATTTTCTCTAAAACCACTTTATTTTTATTGATAATTAAAATACTTTCATCTGCTAAAAGCACATTTCCGTAAGAATTAATTACAATTTCTTTAATTTCCTGATTGGTTTTAACTTGTGCATTTTCAGAAATTTTTAAATACGTTTTCGCCGATTGTAATCCAACCAAATACGAACCATCAAAAATTAACTGACTTAATGTTAAATTACCAATTGCAGTGTGTTTTGTTCCAAAAGCTAATAATGTGATATCATTAGGATCTGCCATTGGATTGAATGCGTTTCCGGCCGCTCCTTGTTTTTGAAATTCAAAAGTGTTTTGATAATTTACCGAACCGTTTAATTGTGGTAAACCCATTGTCGTAGTTTCCCATTTTTTTTGCTTGGCAATTTCTAAATCTCTATTGGCGTTTACTACGCTGTAATTGTTCTTTTGTGCTTGCTCAATTGCTTGTTTCAAAGTGAAACTAGAAGAAGTAGTTTCCGTTTGCGAAAACACGCTTATTGATGCTAAAAGAAAAAGAAATAATTTAAAATTTATTTTCATTCTATCTGATGTATTAATTATTATTTAAGTGTAATTGTTTTTCTAATTCTATAATTCCAGCTAATGTTGCCATGGCTCTGGTATGATATTCTAAAGCGTCTAACTCTAATTCTAAAGCTTCTTTTTCAGAAGCAATGGTTTCGTTAATTGTAAATATTAACATGTAATAAAACCTAATGTACTTTTCAATATCTAAGTTTTCTCTGTACAAACCTTGCGAAATTCCTTTCACAATATTTTGTCTGAACATGACATTACAATCGTCCAATTTATTCGCCATCATTTTAGAATAAATTTCTGGATAATGTTTTTTCAATTGGTAAATTGGCGAATCATTTACTGATTTAAACATTTCCTTAAACATTTTTCTAATCTCAAAATTCTCTTCAATTGCGTTGTAGTTTTTAGCTACAATTTCATCAATAATTTCATGAACTTCATTATGTATTGCAGCAGTTCCTTCCTCAATTAAAACCTCTTTATTACAAAAATATTTGTAAATGGTTTTTTTCGAAATACACATTTCGCCAGCAATATCATCCATAGTCACACTTTTGAAACCTAATTTCAAAAACATGTCTGTTGCTTTTTTGATGATTTTATCTTTCATTTTTATTGGGGTATTTTGCAAAAATTCTTTTATGCAGCTTTATTTTCGACTGCAAATGTAAGACGGAAACTTTTAATACTAAAATAGTTTCCTTAATCTTCACAATAATTTAACATTTACTTTAACCTGTTTTTAATTAGAAAATTCCCACCATTTTGGAAATGTTTTTTCAGAATTTATATTTATTTTTTCACCAATTAATGGCGTGAATAAATTAATTTTAATGGTTTCTGCCAATTCACTTATTCTAGAAAGTGGTTCGTTCCAATTGTGGTTTGCCAATACAAATTTGGAAGAATGCACTGGAAATAATGCTTTTGCTTTTAAATCAACAGCTGCTTGTAGTACTTCATTTGGTGTCATATGAATGTATTTCCAACTTTTATCATATTGTCCGTTTTCCAAAAAAACCAAATCAAATGGTCCAAATTCTTTTCCTACCGTTTCAAAATGAGAATCGTATCCGCTATCGCCGCCAATAAATAATTTTGAACTTGGTGTTTGTAAGACAAACGACATCCAAAGCGCTTTATTTCTTACAAAACTTCTCCCTGAAAAATGTCTGGCTGGAACTGTATTTACAATAAAACCATCTTCCAATGTAATCGTTTCTTTCCAATCTTTTTCTATAATTAAATCGCTATCAAAACCCCAATGCTCAAAGTGTGCACCCGTTCCTAATCCGCAAATTATTGTTTTAATTTTCGATTGTAATTTTAGTATCGTTTTATAATCTAAATGATCCCAATGATCGTGTGAAATAAACAAATAATCAATTTCTGGAATATCATCAGTGGTATAAATAGTTGTGCCTTCAAAAGCTTTATTCGTAAAAGAAAGTGGTGAAACAGAATTACTTAAAACAGGATCTACCAATATCTTTTTTCCATCAATTTGAATGAAATAAGACGAATGTCCAAACCAAATAACCACATTTTCTAACGGATTTAAGTTTAGTAAATCGGTTTTTACGGTTGGAATAGCTTGATTTGGTGTTTTCAATTCATTTTTCTTAAATAAAAACTCTTTCAAGACTGAAAACATCGAAACTCCTTCTGTTAAACTTGGTGTGTGACTTAAATTTTGAAAAGAATCATTCTTATAATTTGGAGATTTTTTTATCAATTCTAATCTCTCTCCTGTTGGTCTTTTTCCGAATTGTTCTTGATTCATGAATAGATTAATTCCATACACAAGAGCAAATATTATAATTAATGCAAGTATCATTTTAATTAATTGTATTAGTAGTAAATTCTAAATTGGCCGTTAAATTTAAATTGTAACCCATTAACAAACCATTATTTTGTAAATTAGAATTAGCAAATAAGCCGAAATCTTGACGATTGATTTCTCCAATAATCTCTACTAAAACTTTTGAAGAAGTATTTGTGTTTTCTAATTCCACAATTTTCGCATCCAATTCCACAATTTTTGTAATATTATTTATAGTCAAATAGCCTTTTACAAAATTGATGTTCTCATTTATCTTTTCATATGAAATGGATTTAAAAACCACTAAAGGATATTGACTCACGTTCAAATAATCTTGTAATTTTAAATTACTGTCAATATGTTCTAATTTGCCTTCTTTTTTATTCACATCTAAAACGAATTCCAAATTGGCATTAATCAGTTGATTATTAACAATATCTATTGAACTCGAAAGCTCATTAAATGAACTATCCAAATAGGCAATAATTGAATTTTTTGCTCTAACCATGAAATCAGATTGATTTACATTTAGGTTCCATTTTGTATTTGTCATTTTGTAGGATGTTAAAATTTATGGGACAAATGTAGAAAGGAAACTTTAGAAACTAAAATAGTTTCCATAATCTTCACATAAATTTAACATTTGAATAAATGAGTTATTTTGCAATTATTAGTTTAAATTTACCGAAAATTACAAGTATGCTTACATTATCAGAATACCAGAATGCAATTGCCGAAGAATTTAATTCGATTGCTGTAAATCAAAATCCAACCAGTTTATATGAACCAATTTCTTATATTTTATCTATTGGTGGAAAAAGAATTCGACCAGTTTTAACATTAATGGCGGCTGATATTTTTGATGGTGATTATAAAAAAGCCATTTCGGCTGCAAAAGCGGTAGAAGTTTTTCATAATTTTTCGTTAGTACACGATGACATTATGGACGATGCGCCATTGCGACGCGGAAATGTAACTGTTCACGAAAAATGGAACATTAATACTGGGATTTTATCTGGTGATGCGATGCTAATTTTAGCATATCAATTTTTTGAAGATTACGAACCAAAAATATTTCAAGCTTTAGCGAAATTATTCAGCAAAACCGCTTTAGAAGTTTGCGAAGGACAACAATATGACGTGGATTTTGAAACACGTGATGATGTTACCATTCCAGAGTATTTAAAAATGATTGAATACAAAACGGCCGTTTTATTAGGTGCAGCGATGAAAATGGGTGCGATTGTAGCCGAAACTTCTGAAGAAAACGCTGACTTAATTTACAATTTCGGATTGAATTTAGGAATTGCGTTTCAATTACAAGACGATTATTTAGATGCTTTTGGAGATCCAGAAACTTTTGGAAAACAAGTTGGTGGTGATATTATTGAAAACAAAAAAACCTATTTGTATTTAAAAGCCATGGCGTTTTCGAACGAAGAAAACCAACAACAATTGTTGCATTTATTTTCGATTCAACCGAATGACAATACCGATAAAATAAATGCTGTGAAAGCTATTTTTAACGCTTCGGGTTCAAGTAAAGCCACACAAGACGCAATTGCTAATTATACTGAAAAAGCATTTGAAACGTTAGAAAAAATGAACATTTCTGAAGATAAAAAAATGATTTTAAGAATGTTTGGCGAAAAATTAATGAATAGAAACGTTTAAATAATGTGCCAATTCTCGATGTGTCAATTTTCAATTTAAAAAAATGAGTTATTTACCACCAATATCAATTGATTCTTTAATCGAGCAAGCCGAAGAGCAGCATTTATATTTTAAATTAATTGAGCAAACTAATAAAGATTTTGCTTTAGCTAATGAAAATATAGATATTCCTTTGGATATTTTTCCGTTTGAATTGAAATTATTGGTTCAAGAAAAAATTCTAAAATTGATAAATTACAAATTTGCTGAATACTTAAATTTACTTTACATCATTGATGTTTCGGAAGAACAAATTAAAAAACTAGATGGTTCAGATGTTTTTAAATTGTCTGAAGACGTAACTTTTTTAATCTTAAAACGCGAATGGCAAAAGGTTTGGTTTCGAAATAAATATTAAAACATTATCCTTACAAAAGGCACCCAAGATTGAGAATACACATGATTGTTCGGTTTATGCAGCACATTAAATTTTACTCCGAAAGTTACGTTTTGTGCTCTGTAGCCAGCTCCTAAAAACAAAGCTGTGTTCCAAAAAGTGTCATCAATTAAGAAATCATCATCGAAATTTCGGGTAACTTTTAACTGTTCCAATTCCGCAGAAAGTTGAATTTCTTCAATTGGATGCACTAATCCAATTAAACTTCCACCAAAAATAGTCGACTTATATCCAATAGAATTAAAGTTAGAAGGATTCTGTTCTTGGGCCACATAACTTCCTGTTACACCCACACCAACTGTAAACGTTTTATCAAAATTATAATATCCTGTTGGAGAAATAGATACGTTTGTAAAGCCATTTCCAACCGCTAATCCTAATCCACCACCAAACTGAACTTTTTCCCAAAATACATTTTTCATTTTAGGAATACTATCATGTTGCGAAAACACGACTGCAGTCTTCAAAAAAACTAGTGAATAAAAAAGTATTTTAATCAACTTTACGTCTAATTTCATTGTAAATATCACTTATTTGTTAATATCAAGATAAAAGTATAAATTTCTTTGAACTTTTAGCGTAAAAGTTTATACTTTTGCATAAATTTTTTTAACCAAATCGTCATCAAGACAGAATTATGGATAGGTTTTCCTTTTTAAACGCAGCACATACTGCATTTTTTGCAGATTTATACGACCAATATTTACAAAATCCGGATAGTGTAGAACCAAGTTGGAGAAGTTTTTTTCAAGGTTTTGATTTCGCCAATGAATTTTCTAATCCTGGTGAGCAAATCGCTCATACTGCAAACGGATTAGCATCTGGTGGAAATTCAGACAAAATTCAAAAAGAATTTAATGTTCTGAAATTAATTGACGGATACAGAACTCGCGGTCACTTATTTACAAAAACAAATCCAGTTAGAGATAGAAGAACCTATTCCCCTACTTTAGCAATTGAAAACTTCGGGTTATCTCAAGCCGATTTAACTACAGTTTTTGATGCAGCAAAAATGGTAAATATGCAACCAAGTTCTTTGGCAGATATTATCAAGCACCTTGAAAGTGTATATTGCTCATCAATTGGAGTGGAATTCATGTACATTAGAGAGCCTAAAGTACAAGATTGGATTAAAAACAGATTAGATCTTAACGATAATCAGCCGAATTTCTCAGCTGATGAAAAGAAAAATATATTAAAAAAATTAAACGAAGCGGTTTCATTTGAAACTTTCTTACATACCAAATATGTAGGTCAAAAACGTTTCTCATTAGAAGGTTGTGAAGCTGCAATTCCTGCTTTAGATGCTTTAGTGGAAGCTGCTGCAGAAAAAGGGGTTGAACAATTTGTAATGGGAATGGCACACCGTGGTCGTTTGAATGTTTTAGCCAATATTTTTGGTAAAAACACACAAAATATTTTCTCAGAATTTGACGGAAAAGATTATGATGAAGACATGCACTTTGATGGTGACGTAAAATACCACTTAGGTTTAACTTCAGATAGAGTAACAGATTCTGGTAAAAAAATCAATTTAAACTTAGCACCAAACCCTTCTCACTTAGAAACTGTTGGTGCAGTTATTGAAGGAATTACAAGAGCCAAACAAGACAGATATTTCGCTGACGATTTTTCAAAAGTTTTACCAATTGCCGTTCACGGTGACGCAGCTGTAGCTGGACAAGGTATTGTGTATGAAATTATCCAAATGGCAAAATTAGATGGTTATAAAACGGGTGGAACAATTCACTTAGTAATTAATAACCAAGTTGGATTTACAACAAATTATTTAGATGCACGTTCATCAACCTATTGTACAGATATCGCAAAAGTAACGTTATCGCCAGTTTTACACGTAAATGCAGATGATGCAGAAGCAGTAGTTCATGCGATGAAATTTGCTTTAGATTACCGTATGGAATTTGGTGGCGATGTATTTATCGATTTATTAGGATACAGAAAATATGGTCATAACGAAGGTGACGAACCTCGTTTTACTCAACCAAAATTATACAAAGCCATCTCTAAACATAAAAATTCAAGAGACCTTTATGCTGAAAAGTTACAAAACGAAGGTGTAATTGATGGAACTTATGTAAAAACTTTAGAAGAGGCTTACAAAGCAAAACTAGATGAAAATTTAGAAGAATCTCGTAAGAAAAACTTAACGGTTATTTCTCCATTTATGCAAAACGAATGGACAGGTTTCGAACAAGTTTCAGATGATGTGATGCTTTCTAAATTTGATACAAAATTCGATAAGAAACAATTAACTGAAATTGCTTCTACAATTACAGAATTACCAAAAGATAAAAAATTCATTAGCAAAATCACGAAATTAATTGGTGATAGAAAAAATATGTTCTTCGAAAAAGACCAATTAGATTGGGCAATGGGAGAATTATTAGCATATGGATCATTAATTACTGAAGGTTACGATGTTCGTATTTCTGGACAAGATGTGGAAAGAGGAACTTTCTCTCACCGTCATGCCGTAATAAAAGTAGAAGAATCAGAAGAAGAAGTTGTTTTATTAAACGACGTTAAAAACAAAAAAGGAAACTTTTATATATACAATTCTCACCTTTCAGAATATGGTGTAGTTGGTTTTGAATATGGTTACGCTTTAGCATCGCCAAACACACTAACTATTTGGGAAGCACAATTTGGAGATTTCTCTAACGGAGCGCAAATTATGATTGACCAATACATTTCTGCTGGTGAAGACAAGTGGAACAATCAAAACGGATTGGTTTTCTTATTGCCTCACGGTTATGAAAATCAAGGTGCAGAACACTCTTCTGCTCGTATGGAACGTTATTTACAAATGTGTGCCAAACACAACATGTATATTGCAGACGTTACGACTCCTGCCAACTTCTTCCACTTGATGAGAAGACAAATGAAAACTAAATTCCGTAAACCGTTAATTGTGTTTTCACCGAAAAGTTTATTACGTCATCCACAAGCGGTTTCAACTGCGGAAGAATTAGCAAACGGACAATTTCAAGAAATATTAGACGACCCTAACGTTACAGATAAAAAAGCAATCAAGTCTTTAGTATTCTGTACAGGAAAAGTATATTACGATATTATTGCAAAACGTGAAGAATTAGGAAGAAATGATGTAGCTGTTGTTCGTTTAGAGCAATTGTTCCCATTAGCAACGGATCAAATCAAAGCGATTATCGATTCGTATCCAAATGTTGACGATTATGTTTGGGCGCAAGAAGAACCTAAAAACATGGGAGCTTACGGATTTATGTTAATGAATTTCGATTTAGTAAAATTACGTTTAGCATCGCCAAAAGCATACAGTGCACCAGCAGCAGGAAGTTACGAGCGTTCGAAAAAACGTCAAGCGAATGCCATTGCTATGGTTTTTGACAAGAATTTATTTCAATAATAGTTATCAACACATTAATATAATTTTAGGAAGCATTTTAGCCTAGAACTTAAAACGACAGAATATGATTTTAGAAATGAAAGTCCCATCACCGGGAGAATCTATCACCGAAGTTGAAATTGCAACTTGGTTAGTAAAAGACGGAGATTACGTTGAAAAAGATCAAGCTATTGCTGAAGTAGATTCAGACAAAGCAACTTTAGAATTACCTGCAGAAGCTAGCGGAATTATTACGCTTAAAGCGGAAGAAGGTGATGCTGTGGCTGTTGGACAAGTAGTTTGTCATATTGATACGGCTGCTGCAAAACCAGACGGAGCAACTGCTGCGCCTGCTGTTGAAAAAGCACCAGAAGTTAAAAAAGAAGAAGTAAAAGCGGCACCAGTTGCTGAAAAAACTTACGCAACTGGAACTCCATCTCCAGCAGCTAAGAAAATATTAGATGAAAAAAACATTTCTCCTTCTGACATTGTTGGAACAGGAAAAGGTGGAAGAATTACTACTGAAGATGCAGCAAACGCTATTCCAGCAATGGGAACTCCAACTGGAGGTTCTCGTGGAACGGAAAGAGTAAAACTTTCTATGTTACGTAGAAAAGTAGCTGAGCGTTTAGTAGCGGCCAAAAACGAAACGGCAATGTTAACGACTTTTAACGAAGTAAACATGACGCCAATTAATATTATCAGAAACCAATATAAAGACGAATTTAAAGCAAAACACAATGGTATTGGTTTAGGTTATATGTCTTTCTTTACAAAAGCAGTTACAAGAGCGTTACAATTATATCCAGATGTAAATTCAATGATGGATGGTGACCATAAAGTAGCTTTTGATTTTGCTGATATTTCAATTGCTGTTTCTGGACCAAAAGGATTAATGGTTCCTGTAGTTAGAAATGCAGAATTATTAACTTTCCGTGGTGTGGAAGCAGAAATTAAGCGTTTAGCTTTGCGTGCTCGTGACGGACAAATTACTGTTGATGATATGACTGGTGGAACATTCACAATTACAAATGGTGGAGTTTTCGGAAGTATGTTATCTACGCCAATTATCAATCCTCCTCAATCTGGAATTTTAGGAATGCACAATATTATTGAGCGTCCAATTGCCGTAAACGGAAAAGTTGAAATTCACCCAATGATGTATGTGGCTTTATCTTATGACCACAGAATTATTGACGGTCGCGAATCTGTTGGTTTCTTAGTAGCGGTTAAAGAAGCATTAGAAAACCCAATGGAATTATTAATGGACAACAATCCTAAGAAAGCTTTAGAACTTTAGAATTTATTACATATAAATTATATTAAATCCCACTAATTATAAGTGGGATTTTTTTTAAAACAAAAATGATAAGTCAAATTTTAAACATAAAAAAAATTAAGTCTAAAAAATAAAAATTAATCCCAAAATAAATTAAAAAATATCATAGTTTTATGTTTTAATTCAACACTTATAAAATTTTATAATTGAGTTTTTTTCAGTTTTTCAAGATGCATAAATTTATCTGTTTTTTTATAATATTAATATCAATGCCTTCGGTATTTTCTCAAAATTTAAATGAATTTGAGATTAAAAGAACGCGAAGTATTCAGGAACAACTCATATCTAATCCTGAGAAAGCTTATGCAGATGCATTGGAAATTAGTAATTCTAAAAACGAGTTATTTAGTTTTTTCGGCAAATATCATGTAGCCAGTTATTTCTACAGTAAATCAGAGTTTATTCATTCTAAACAACTGCTCATCGCACTTATAGAAAACATTGAGAAAAGCGACATCCCTAAATCTAGCAAAGTTTACCAAGATTTGATGGGAATGTGTGTCAACAAACTTTTCTACATCTATAAGAATTTAGGTGAGTATGACTCGGCACTGTTTTGTCTTGATAAGTATAAAAAGCGTTTACCCAATAATCATTTTAATGAGCAATACGGTTTGATTAAAGTAGCTATGGGTGATTGTGTTAATGGGATTGCTTTATTGAAGAGAGAATTAAAGACTTCACCACATCTGAAATTAGGAGTAGGTGAAAAAAAAGTAATGAATAAAAAATTATTTGCAGATAAATATAACATCATAGGCGAAGCCTATCAAAAATATTATATCCAATCCAAAAAAACAGTACTTTTAGATTCTGCAAATTACTACTTCAATGTAGCCGCAACAATGATGCTACAAGATGATTTTCAACCAGAGTATACGAAAGCATTATTATGCATGCGAGAAGCAAAAAGTGCGGCTTTAGCAGGGAATTATGTTAAATCATTGTCCTTATATAGAAAAAGAAAAAAGTATCCTGTTATTCATGATAATATAAGAACAGAACAGTTATTTGATTTAGGAATGGCCGATTGTTTTCGCCATTTAACACAAGTTGATTCTGCACTTTTCTATTGTAAAAAATACATAAAAAATTATCAAGTAACTAAGGTTTCAAAAGAAAATCTATTAATGGCATATAACATTATGACACAATGTTATAGTGAAAAAAATGACAACAAGAATGCTTATCTCTATGCTCAGAAAAGTTTAGAATTAATACATTCAATAGGAGGAATAAAAAATAAATCTTTGAATTTTCTTCACAATTATGATTTAAATAAAATAAAAGCGGAGTCTAATAAAATAATTGCATCTAAGAATTATTTTAAAATTTCTCTTTTTGGAATACTAATAATCTTAGCTTCAGTAATTTATAGCTTTTATTATTATCATAAAGTTCAGAAGGAAAAGCATTATCGGTTTTTAAAAATTATTCAAAACTTAAGAGAATCTCAAGTTTTAGGGATTAATACAACCCAAATCAATAAAACTGAAACACAACCTAAGCAAATAATTGATGATGAGCTTATTGAAAAAATAGCATTAGGTTTAAAAAAAATAGAGCAGAAAAAAACTTTTTTAGATCCAAATTTCAAGTTGGCTTTTGTAGCTAAAAAATTAAATACAAACACAGCTTATTTGTCACAATACTTCAATCAGGTAATGCAAAAAACCTTTTCAGAATATATGCAAGAATTGAGAATTCAATATATACTTCAAAAACTTATTGACACACCACATTATCGTAAATATACCTTGCAAGCCATAGCTGAAGAAGTCGGTTATAAAGATGCAAATACTTTTGTTCGTGTTTTTAAAAGGCAAACAGGCCTTTCTCCTAATTATTATATTGAAAAGTTAAAAAATTAAATATAAACAACTCAATATCAATAAAATAAACCTTATTTATCTATATGATTATTTATAAATAATCATATAGATAAATTGTTTGAATACTTTGTAAAAATTATTTTTGGTCTAATCTTTAATATTAATTACAAAGTTTATAAAATGAGGAAGAAAATTACTTTATCCTTTTTCTTGGTGCTTTTTTTTATGGCATCAAAAATTTCAGCTCAGAGCACAACAGGGATCAAATATCCTAATGGGATTCATCAAGCTACAAGCAGTGGACTGAAAATTTCTCCAAATCCTTTGGTGTTTGCGCAAACAACAAATAGTCCGGTAATCACAGGATGTACCTCTGCAACAAACGGATTATTTCCAAGTAATACCATAACACCAAACTGTAGTGGAAACTATGAAACAATTACCAGCCAAAGTTGGGCAGGTGAATATAGCAATGTGAATGTAATTGCAAACAAACAATATTCGTTCTCGAGCTCTGTATCAACTGATTATATTACAATTACTAATGAAACTGGAACTATTGTTTATGCTAGCGGAACACAACCAGTAATATGGGATTCTGGAAGTATCACAGGTATTATCCGTTATTACCTTCATTCAAATGCTAATTGTGGTAGTGAACAAGCGAACAGGTCTCGCTATATTCGATGTGCTGATGCATCAAACTGCGTACCACCTTCAAATTTAGATGTATCAAATATAACATCTAATTCTTGTAAAATGACTTGGACAGCTGCGTCACCAGTGCCTTCTTCTAATTATGATATTTATATCGTTACAACAAATAGCGCTCCTAATGCGAATTCTACTCCTACACTATTTAGTACAACTAACTTATCTACCTCTATATCTTTAAATGTTGCGGCAGGTACTACCTATTACTACTGGATACGCTCTAATTGTGGAGCTACAACTGGAGTGTGGGTCTCTGGTGGTAATTTTACTACACCACCAGCATTAATTTGTAATGGTGCAATTTATGGGTTATATCCAGATGCGACTTTTACACCTTCTTGTACAGGAAGTACTGAACAAATCGCTACAGATGCTTATGCAGGAGAATATTCAAATGTAAATGCATTGTCAAATAAACAATATACTTTTACTAGTTCAATTTCTACAGATTATATTACAATAACTAATGCTACAGGAACAGCGGTTTTAGCAAGTGGATTAACACCATTAACATGGAATTCTAATTTTACTGGAGTTATTAGATACCACATTAATAGCAATGCCAATTGTGGTACTCAAGGTACTTCAAGAGTGCGTTCTATTACATGTGCTACCCCTACAGGTTGTAACGCACCAACACAACTATATTATGATGGTTTAACATCGACAACAAATAATATTGCATGGGTAGCCCCTACGCCTGCACCAAGT
>NZ_FNYA01000012.1 GCF_900108955.1 Flavobacterium terrigena
TACAACGTTTTGCGGCTAACCGCAGTGCTGCCTTTTTGGGCAGGATTGCGGTTAACCGCTGTTGTGCGCTGTTGTTTCTTGTCGGCTAAGATAAGAAATAACAGTTACAGTTGGAATGTTAAGAAAGTTAGATAAATGATTTTAAAATATTGACTCCTATCAGACCGTAATGATAGGCGCAGTTTTTTTAAATCTCAGTCTTAAAAATTTCGCTAAACACTAGAGTTAAAACAGTTACAATAAAAAACATTTGACTTTGTCATTTTTTTCTTATAACTTTGGCAAGCCTTTTAGCGACTTCGCTTTGAAAATACATTTTCAGCAAATTTCTTTTGCAAGGCTTGACGAAAAACAAATCCATTTTTCCGTTTCTTAACTCAAGCTTTTCCACAAAATTTTTCGACTATTTATCAAGTTCCATACTTCCAATTGCGTACAACTCATAAATATCCGAACATTTCGTTTTCAATTATTTATAAGTATTTGTTGTTGTTTGTTGTTGTTTGTAAATATAAATAATCTCTACTCAATCACCAATTCTTTCAATTGCTCGCGGTATTTTTCTAGAATATCAGATTTAGAGATGAAACCAATAAAAACTTTATCTTGTACAACTGGTAAAATAATTTGTTGTGTGGTTTCAAATTTATTCATAATGGTTTCGATATTGTCTTCAAAATCTACAATATCTTTCTGTTTTACAGGTTGCATTACTTCGGTGATAGAAGTGTATTTTACTTTAAATGCAGAGAATATAATCGGACGAATATCATCTAAGTAAATTAAGCCTATTAGTTTTTTATCGTCGTTTAAAACTGGGAAAATAACATCATCTGAAGCGGCAATTTTTTCAATTAAAGCTTCTAAGGTTTTAGATTGGGTAACAGGGTTGAAATTGTTGTTAATCAGTTTTTTAACATCGATGGATTGTAGAATATTTTTATCTTTATCATCTGTAAAAACTTCACCTTTATCGGCTAAATTTTTAATGTCAAATGAATACGGTTCAAAGTGTTTCGAAATGGCAAAACTAATAGAAGAAACCAACATTAGTGGCACCATTAAACTATAACCTCCGGTAATTTCCGCAATCAAGAAAATGGCTGTCAACGGTGAATGAAACAAACCACTCAACACACCCGACATTCCAACTAATGTGAAATTACTAATCGGTAAATTCGTAATTTTTAACATGTTGAAAAAGTACGCTGTGGAAAATCCTAAATACGAGCCTACGAATAGAGAAGGAGCGAAGTTACCACCATTTCCACCAGCACCTAAGGTAATTCCGGTGGCAAAAACTTTGAATAAAAGTGTTAGTGTGATGAATCCGAAAATGATCCACTTGTTGTTTTCAAATTTTGCAACTAGTGTGTTTTCCAATAATTTTTCTGGTTGATTGGCAGCTAAAAGTTTGATACCTTCGTAACCTTCACCAAATAAAGAAGGAAATATAAAAATTAAACCAGCTAAGATACAAGCACCAAATAAAGCTTTTCTATAGGAATTTTTAGAACGTTTTGAAAAATAGTGTTCAATTTTTCTGAAATTTCTTGCATAAAAAATAGAAACTAATCCTGATAATATACCTAAGAAAATATAAAAAACGATATTTTTAGAATCAAAATGTTGAATAGTTTTGAAACTGAATAATATATCTTCATTCATTAAAATCATTGATAATATAGAACCTGTAGCAGCACTAATTATTAAAGGCGTAAAAGCCGTAATACTAATTTCTGCTAAAACTACTTCAATAGCAAATAAAACACCTGCAATTGGCGCGTTAAATGCTGCTGCTATTCCGGCTGCCACTCCGCAGGCTAAAAGTAAGGTTCTGTCTTTATAACTCAATCTGTATTTTAAGGCATAATTACTTCCGAAAGCTGCACCAGTAATAGTAATTGGTGACTCTAAACCGGCGCTTCCACCCATACCAACGGTTAACGAACTCGTAATAATTTGCGCATACATTTGTTTTGCTGGCATAACGCTACGTTTTTTAGCAACGGCATACATAATTTGTGAAGTTCCTTTTTGGATGTTTCCGTTTAAAAAGTTTCTTATTACAAAAACTGTTAATAAAATTCCGATTATAGGTAAAGTACTTTTACTGTAAGGTAAGTGTAATTTATTGTTTAAATATTGTGAAAATATAAAGACATTATGAGCAAAAGATTTTAAAATAATTACAGCTAATGAAGCAGATAATCCAACTAATACGCTAGATACATACAAAAACTGACGTGGTTCTAAAACCATCTTCAACTTAGAAAAATATTGTTCAAAAAAATTTGTTATTTTTTGTATTGATTTAAACACAGGGAATTTTTTTTATTTAGAATGGCTAAAATACGGTATTTTTAATTGCTAAACAAAATAATTGACACTTTGAAACCTTTGAAAGTTGACTAATTTAGATAATCTTTCTTATGGCTTCTTTTTTGCTTAAAGGTTTTAAATTGGCCTGATTTACATATTCTAAAACACCAGATGGATTTACGGAACCATATTCGCGCAAAGCCCAACCAATGGCTTTTTGAATGAAAAACTCATTAGAATGTTTGTGTTTTTCACATTCGGAAATTAAAAGATTGAAATCGGTTTTTTGTTTATAACCTAATTGAAAAATTATGGCAGTTCGGTTTAGCCACATATTATCAGAATTGGAAAATTGATCGATAATTGCATATTTTTTTTCAGGGAATTTCGTTAAATAACCACCAACTGCATATTTTGCTAATGTATCTACGCTGTCCCACCACGAGTTAGTTATGATGAGTTTTTCAATTAAATGAATATCATTAATTTGAAATTTCTTCTTGATTTCTTTTAAGAAAATATCGATTGCTGCGTGATGCATTTCTCGGTGTGGAAATTGATATAATTCCCAACAAATAGTTCGAAAATTATCTTTAATGTCTTCTTGGTATTCAGCAGCACAATTTTTTAGTATCTCACGTCTGGCCTGAGTTGGAATGCCATAAAAAGGAAAATTATTTTTTAAATAATCACTTTGTTTTTGTCCGTAAACAACATCTTCATTGACCTCAAATGACTGCTTAATTTCTGTAATCAAACTCATTTCTTAACTTATCTAATTCTAATTTGCATTGTTGTTCTAATTCGGTAAAAAAGATAAAAAATTCTTGTTCAATTTCGGTATAGAATTCTTTGATATCTTCCATTGCAGCTGGCATATTTACACGATGTTGCGTTCTATGATCCATTTGAAATAAAATCAATTCCAATCCGGCTAACGTTTTATAACACACTAACCAATTGGTTTCCATCATATAGGGTAACGAATTCTGAGTTTTCTCCGTTAAAATATTGTAGTTATCTTGTAATAATGTGTAAAAATCATCTGCATAATCTTCTAGTTTTGTTTTAGAATATTGTTTCCAATTCTTAGCTAAAAAATGATCGTAAACAATGTCCATAATTACACCAGAATAATGTCCGAATTTTTCGTGTAAGCGATGTTTACTTTGCCTATAAACTGCATGAGAATCGGTAAAACTATCAATAAAACGGTGTAATCTAATTCCGATTTGAATACCAATTGGATATTGCTCATAATGATTTCCTTTTACCGCATCGGCCATAAAGTTGCCAATTTTAATAAAATCATCATCATCTGAAAGATATATATGAGCTAAATAATTCAAATTTTTATAGTTTAGAAGGTTTTGTGTTGAAATTTCTTTCGTAAATATATAAAAATCTTTCAAAGTTTTATTGAAATCCAATGCTGAACTTTTTATATTTGTAATTCATAAAAAAAATTGAAATAAATGACTTTAATAAAATCTATATCAGGAATTCGTGGAACTATTGGTGGAAAAGTAGGAGATAACCTGACTCCAGTTGATGCAGTAAAATTTGCTTCGGCATACGGAACCTTTTTAAAAGCTGGAAGCGGGAAGTTGGAAGATGGAAGAAAGCTGAAAGTGGTTATTGGTCGTGATGCCCGAATTTCTGGACCGATGATTCATAATTTAGTACAAAATACCCTTTTAGGTTTAGGAATTGATGTGATTGATTTAGGTTTATCAACTACGCCAACTGTGGAAGTTGCTGTTCCAATGGAGAATGCAGATGGTGGAATTATTTTAACAGCTTCACACAATCCAAAACAATGGAATGCCTTGAAATTGTTAAATGCCAAAGGAGAGTTTTTAAGTGGAGCAGAAGGTGCTAAAATTTTAGAAATTGCTGATGCAGAAGCGTTTGATTTTGTTGATGTAGATACTTTAGGTGAAGTAACTGTTAACGATTCTTACATGGATATTCATATTGATGAAGTGTTGGAATTGCCTTTAGTGGATGCAGATTTAGTGAAAACTAAGAAATATAAAGTAGTTGTTGATGGTGTGAATTCAACAGGTGGAATTATTATCCCGAATTTACTAGAACAAATGGGTGTGGAAGTGGTGAAATTATACTGTGAACCAAACGGACATTTTCCTCACAATCCGGAACCTTTGAAAGAACATTTAGGTGATATTTGCAAATTAGTTATTGATGAAAAAGCCGATTTCGGTATTGTTGTGGATCCAGATGTGGATCGTTTAGCCTTTATTTCTAATGATGGAGAAATGTTTGGTGAAGAATATACTTTAGTAGCTGTGGCCGATTATGTATTGAGTAAAACACCAGGTAATACGGTTTCTAATATGAGTTCGTCCCGTGCTTTACGCGATATTACTGAAAAACATAATGGAAGTTACCAAGCGAGTGCAGTAGGTGAGGTGAATGTGGTAGAATTAATGAAGAAAACCAATGCAATTATTGGTGGTGAAGGAAACGGCGGAATTATTTATCCAGAATTGCATTACGGAAGAGATAGTTTGGTTGGAGTCGCTTTATTTTTAACTTATTTGGCTGGTCAAGATAAAACGGTTGCTGAATTACGTGCGAGTTATCCGCAATATTACATGAGTAAAAATAAAATTGAATTGACTCCACAAATTGACGTGGATGCGATTTTAGAATCGTTAACGGCGACATATAAAAATGAGCAAATTTCTACGATTGACGGTGTGAAAATTGATTTTGCAACAGAATGGGTGCATTTAAGAAAATCGAACACAGAACCAATTATCAGAATTTATACTGAAGCGCCAAAACAGCAAGAAGCTGATGTATTAGCGGAACGTTTTGTAAAGGAATTGAAAGTTATTTCTGGGATTTAATGATAAAAAAAAACCTGACAGGTTTTTGAAACCTGTCAGGTTTAATATATTTTATTTTGGTATTTCATCAAAATTTACCATCCAATTGATTCCGAATTTATCGGTAAACATTCCGAAATAAGCACCCCAAAATGTATTTTCCATTGGCATTGTTACTTTTCCACCTGCAGAAAGTCCAGCGAATAATTTATCTGCTTCCTCTTTGCTATCTGCATTAATAGAAATTGAAAAGTTAGTTCCAGAAGTTACACTTCCGCTAAAACTTGTTGCATCACTTCCCATTAAGATTGTTTCTTTACTAATTGGTAAGCTCACGTGCATAATAAGTTCACCTTCTTCTGCACTTGGAGGCGGACAATTTTCGTCTGCTGGCATATCTTTAAATTTACCGATATAAGCGAATTCACCACCAAAAACCGATTTGTAAAAATTGAATGCTTCTTCTGTTTTACCATTAAAGGTAAGATAACTGTTTACTGTTGCCATAATTTTATTTTTTTAGATTTTTTAGTTCAAAATTGAAAAGTAAATATAAAAAAAATCTGCCAAATTTACTCAGCAGATTTTTTAAATTTATGTTATAATTTTATTTGTTTTTACCATTTCCTTTACCATTTCCATTTCCATTTCCTTTATTTTTGATTTTGACTCCATGACCATTATCGTTGCTATATTTTTCTTTAGCGTAAATAACTCGAGTTCTAGGTTGTATAACTTTTACTGATTTATATTTTACACGATGATCGGCATTATAATAATAAGGATAACCACCATAATAATTTAATTGAACTTGTGGAACAACTCCTAAATTAATACTAATAAAAGGAGTAGGAACAGCTACACTTATAGACCAACCACCATTGTTTAAATACAAATAATGATGGGCTTGTAAATCATAATAGAAATTCTGTTGTGGAAAATATACATATCTTGTTTTTGCTCTGTATCCATGTGCTGGCGCCCACTTTGGAGGCTGTGCAAATGAAGTTTCAGGAACAATAAATAAACCTAATAATAAGGCTATTATAAAGACTTTAAAACTTTTGGTTTTTGAGGTTTGAGTTTTCATAATTAAACTATTTAAATTATATAATGTAAAATTAAACATCACACAAGATTTTGAGTTACATGATTAATATAAAATGTTATATAATTATTCTCAAAAATTGTTCTAAAAAAAATCCGTTCCAAATAAATGGAACGGATTTTAAAAAGGTTATTTTTTATCTTCGTTTTTGGTATCCATCATTTCCATGAGTTTCATCCCTAATAAACCACTAATTCCGCCTTCTGAACCGTTTGTTCCAGAAATTAAAACATCAGGAATTACTTTAATATTTCCTTTACCAATTTCTTCGGTAATTTTATATTTCGTAAAGTTATCGCCACCCATTGCAGAAACTTGTAATTGATATGATTCTGCAGTTGATTTACCAATTGCCATAATTTTCTCCGCTTCAGCTAAACCAGTTTTTGAGATTTTTTCTGCTTCAGCACTTGCGTTTAATTTTGTTGCTTCTGCTTGTGCACCAGCTCTTGCTTTAGTCGCTTCTGCTTCTGCAATGGCTCTCATTTTTGTAGCTTCTGCTTCTGCATTTACGTTTAGTTTTAAACTTGTAGCGTCTCCTTCTGCTTTCTTAACCGTTGCATCTGCAGTACGTTGTGCGATTTCCACACTTTGAGAAGCTCGAACAATTTCTTTTTGCATGTCAGCAATAGCAGTTTCTTTTTCCATACCTTGACGTTGTTCTTGCGCCATTTTTTGTGTTTGATATGTTTTTTGCTCTTCTTCTGCTAATTTTCTGTCCGTTAAGGTTTTCATTAATGAATCTGGAGGAACAATGTCACCAATTAAAGTATCCACCGCATTTACGTTGTATTCATCTAAGACTGTTTTAATGTGGTTTTTAGCTGATTCTTGTCTTTCTTTACGTGTACTCAAGAATGAGATTACATCACTATCTTGCGCCGAGTTACGGAAATAGTTGCCAATTGTTGGTTCTAATACCTGAGAAACTAAATTTGTCATACTACCGAAACGAGCAATTACTTTTGGAGCTTCATTTGCAGGAACATGAATAATTTGAGCCACATCTAAATTAAATGGGAAACCATCTTTAGAACGAACCGTAATTGTAGATAAATTTTTATCCAAATCATGTGATTCACTTCTTGCATTTGCCCAGTTTAAAACTAAGTTAGTTGTTGGAACTGCTTCTAATTTTGTTGTATATTTATTTAATGCATATTTTCCTGGTCCAAGTGGTTCCATCCAAACACCACGTTGTCCTTTTGAAACTATATTTCCATGTTTAAATGTGTCTCCTGTAACATCTTTTCCGTCTTCACCAATATATGAAATAACTACTCCTACATAACCAATTGGCACATCTGTCATCGGGTTTTGTTCAATTTGAAATGCCCAAGTATTGATATAGTACGAACCTGCAAGCATTACATTTGGTTGTAAACCTCTGTTTCCACCTTGTTGTAAAAAGGTATCACAATCCTGAAAATTGTTATGTTCCTCTGTGAGTTTACCTGCAATTTGACCTTGTGGAATTGGCTCACCATCTAGAGCCGTTACAATTCCAATCATGTTTTCATAAATCTTTACTTGGTCAATAATAATAATTTCAAATAAATACGTATTAATACGATATGATCCACTTGTAATAAAAGCAGTTTGACGTCCTTTTTGCCCACCATTATCTAAGAAAGCCTTTGCATCTTGAAAGTTATCTGAATCTACTTTTCTAGCTAAAATTCTACCTGTTGGAATTTCTTTTCCATCTTTACTTAAAACCAATCCAATTTTTCCTTCAGGAATAATTGTGAAAGCTGTCATATCAACAGAATATTGCCAAATCCACATTCCCCAATATAAACCTGGAGCTAGAGATTGCGCTTGGAAACCGGCTTCACCTTTAGTAGCAATAATTCTACTATCTGGCAAAGACTTATCAGCTCCGAAAAGCACGAATTTTTTGGTTACTAAACCAATTTTGTCTTCTGGAACAATAACCATTCCGAAGAAAACACGTAAAACAAATTTGTAAAATACAATGGTAAGGACTAAAACTAGCACCCACCAAAAATCGAAAATTGATGTCATATTAAATTATTATAGTTGATAAATGTTTTTGATTTTTATTCTGAAAAGAGATTAAAATGTGGTTAATCTGTGATTGTGCAGTTTCAAATTCTGTAGTAAGAATTGTTTTTTGAAAAGATAGTATTAACACCTATGTGCCATTTGAAGGTCGTTTAAAATAAAAATCTATTATTATACGTAAGTGTAAATAATAAGTTACAAATTTTTAAATAAATATTTTTAGTTAATAGGGAAGTGGTTGTGAATTAATTAGTTGAGTTTTTCTGAATTGCATAAAAAAAACCGTCAAGTTTTGTAACAAGACGGTTTTTGATATTTTTAATAAAAATTATTTCTTTTTGCCGTGACCTTTTCCATTTCCATGGCCTTTATCTTTTCCATTACCACCACCGTGGCCATTGCCATGATGATTGTCATTGTGATGATGATGTCCATCAATTACCACAACTTTATTAGGTTTCATTTTTTTTACTTTAACCTTTTTATATTTTACACAATGAGTTGTGTTGTAATAATATGGGTAAGCTCCATAATAATCTAATTGAATTTGCGGTGCGCTTCCTAAGTTAATACTTATAAAAGGTGTAGGAATTGCTACGCTAATTGACCATTTGCCGCTGTTTAAATAAAAATATGATCTCTGTTGGATGTCATAATAAAAATTTTGCTCTGGAAAATAAATATGTCTTGTTTTTGCTCTGTATCCATGAGCTGGAGCCCATTTTGGAGGACCTTGACTAAACATTTCTGTTGGAAAAAAGAATAGACCTATTAAGGCAAACATGGCAAAAATTTTAATCGATTTTTTAAAAATTACTTTCATACTATTGGTTTTAAATTAATTATTAGTCTGCTTATTCCAAATATAGACAATAATGATGCCAATTGCTAAAAAAAACCGTCAAGTTTTGCAACAAGACGGTTTTGATATTTATATATTACTTTGTAAATCTAAAATTGTAAATCTTAAATATGAATCACTTCATCATAAGCAGCAGCAACAGCTTCCATAACCGCTTCACTCATAGTAGGGTGAGGGTGAACCGCTTTTAAGATTTCATGACCAGTAGTTTCTAATTTTCTAGCTACAACTGCTTCCGCAATCATATCAGTAACTCCAGCACCAATCATATGGCAACCTAACCATTCACCGTATTTTGCATCGAAAATTACTTTTACGAATCCGTCTGTAGTTCCAGCAGCAGTTGCTTTTCCTGAAGCAGAGAATGGGAATTTACCAACTTTAATTTCGTAACCTTTTTCTTTAGCTGCTTTTTCAGTTAAACCAACAGAAGCAATTTCTGGAGTTGCATAAGTACAACCTGGGATGTTTCCATAATCTAATGGTTCAACGTGTAAACCTGCAATTTTTTCCACACATAGAATTCCTTCTGCAGAAGCAACGTGTGCTAAAGCTTGACCTGGAGTGATATCTCCAATGGCATAATATCCTGGAACATTAGTTTGGTAGAAATCATTAACTAAGATTTTGTCTCTATCTGTAGCAATACCTACTTCTTCTAAACCAATATTTTCAATGTTTGTTTTAATTCCAACTGCTGAAAGTAAAATTTCAGCTTCTAAAGTTTCTTCTCCTTTAGCTGTTTTTACAGTCGCTTTTACACCATTTCCTGTAGTATCAATTTTCTCCACAGAAGAATTAGTCATAATTTTTACACCTGCTTTTTTCATTGAACGCTCCATTTGTTTAGAAATGTCTTCGTCTTCAACTGGTACAATATTTGGCATAAATTCTACAATCGTAACATCAGTTCCCATTGAATTATAGAAATGAGCAAATTCCACTCCAATCGCACCAGAACCTACAATAATCATAGATTTTGGTTGCGTTGGTAAAGTCATTGCTTGTCTGTATCCAATTACTTTTACACCATCTTGTGGTAAGTTTGGTAACTCACGAGAACGAGCTCCTGTAGCAATAATAATGTTATCAGCAGAATATTCCGTTACTTTACCATCAGCGGCAGTAACGTCAATTTTCTTACCTGGTTTTACTTTTCCAAAACCATCGATAACATCAATTTTATTTTTTTTCATTAAGAATTGAACACCTTTGCTCATTCCACCAGCCACATTACGTGAACGGGCAACAACTGCGTTAAAATCTTTATCTACATTATCTACTTTTAATCCGTAGTCAGCAGCATGTTTTAAATAATCGAAAACTTGAGCCGATTTTAGTAATGCTTTCGTTGGAATACAACCCCAATTTAAACAAACTCCACCTAAATTTTCTTTTTCAATAACAGCAACTTTAAATCCTAATTGTGAGGCTCTAATTGCTGTAACATATCCACCAGGACCACTTCCTAAAACTATAATATCGTATTTCATTTTTTATATTTTATTGTGTTTTTATCTTATTTTTCTGAATGCGAAATTAGTAAATATTTATTTATTTTTACGATACAACTTCGGGTTTTTCAAATTGTGCTTCGTATAATTTTTTATAGTAACCGTTTTCTAGTTTCAATAATTCTTTGTGTTTGCCTTTTTCTACGATTAAACCTTTGTCCATCACAATGATAGTATCAGCATTTACGATGGTTGCCAAACGATGTGCGATGATAATTGAAGTTCTTCCTTCGGTTAATGTTTTGGTTGCTTTTTGAATTAATTCTTCCGAATGTGAATCGATAGAAGAAGTGGCTTCATCTAAAATTAAAATACTCGGATTGCTAATATAAGCGCGTAAAAAGGCAATTAATTGGCGTTGTCCAGAAGATAACATGACACCACGTTCTTTTACATCATAATCGTATCCGTTTGGTAACGACATTAAAAAATCGTGAATTCCGATTTTTTTCGCCGCATTGTAAACATCTTCTCTTTTTATATTTTCATCGAAAAGGGTAATGTTGTTGTAAATAGAATCGGCAAACAAGAAAACATCTTGCAAAACCATGGCGATTTCTTTTCGAAGCGTTTCTAAAGTATAATCGTTAATATTAATATCATCGATCAATATTTTTCCTGAATCAATTTCGTAAAAACGATTTAATAAATTAATGATTGTCGATTTTCCAGCACCAGTCGCACCAACAATAGCAACAGTTTCCGCTTCTTTTACTTCTAGATTTATACCTTTTAAGATTTCTTCATTTTTCAGATAACTAAATCTTACGTTTTGAAATTTAATACTTCCGTGGAATTTTTCAGAATGAATGGTTCCATTATCTTGAACTTCAACATCAGAATCTAAAATTTCAAAAACTCTATCAGCAGACACAATTCCCATTTGTAATACATTGAATTTATCCGCAATTTGACGTAATGGATTGTACAACATGGAAATGTACATGTTGAACGAAATTAGTTGTCCAACACTAGTTTCTGTATCGCCGTTAATGATTAATAGTGCACCGAAATACACTACCAAACCTAAAGTAATACTTGAAATGATATCGGCAATAGGGAAGAAGATACTATTGTATAAAATGTTCTTTAACCAAGCTTTATTGTGTTTGTGGTTGATCTCTTTAAATTTTTCTAATTCAATTTTTTCACGATTAAATAACTGAACTATTTTCATTCCAGTTAATCGTTCTTGAATAAACGTGTTTAAATTCGCTACTTCATTACGAACTTCGTTAAAAGCCACTTTCATCTTCTTATTGAAAATGTTTGTCGCAATTAAAATAATTGGCATAATAAGTAAAACAATAGCTGTAATTTTCCAGTTGATAATCAGCATAAAAGCTAAAACAATTATCATTTTCAAGAAATCACTGACAATCATAAACAAACCTTGACTGAAAATACTGGCAATGTTTTCCATATCGGAAACGCACCGTGTAATTAGTTTTCCAACAGGTTCATTATCAAAATATTTTGTTTTGAAACTTGCTAAATGTGCGAATAATTTTTCTCTAATATCTTTAACAATATCTTGCCCGAGCCAACTTGAAATGTAAACGAAGAAATATTGAGCAACAACCTCTAAAATTAATATAATAAGCATTAAAGCAACTAATACTTTTATGTTATAACCATCATTACCATCTTCAAGAATAAAGCTCATTAAATTCAGAAAGTAATCCTGAATAACATTGGTTTCTTTACCTGAATTTACGAAGTATTTATCGATAGTAATGTTTAAAACCAGAGGTCTAAGAGCCGCTACAATTGCCAAAAAAATAGCCCAAAAAGCAACACTTACTAGTTTGCTTTTAAATGGCTTGGCGTATTGTAATACTTTTTTAAAAGAGGATGATTTTAAAACGCTCATTTGGCTTATATAATTTTAAAGGCTAAAGATAAGGATATTTTACTTTTGTTAGATATAATCCGTGAGCAGGAACTGAAAATCCGGCTTTGTTTCTGCTTTTACTTTCAATAATTGCTCTAAAATCGGATAAAGAGGTTTTGTGAATCCCAACATTTATTAGTGTTCCAACGATGGCTCGAACCATATTTCGCAAAAATCTATCGGCGGTAATGGTAAAAATTATTTGATTTCCACTTTGTTGCCAATGTGCTTCAGTGATTTTACAATTGAAAGTTCTTACATCGGTATGAATTTTAGAAAAGCATTCAAAATCAATGTATTCGAATAGCATTTTGCTTGCTTCATTCATCAAATCTAAATCTAATTTATGATGCACTTTCCAACTTCCGTCAGCATTAAAAACATCTTTAAATGTATTGATGTGATATTCGTACGTTCTGCTTGTCGCGTCAAATCTGGCATGAGCATCTGGTTTGACTTCAATAATATTGAAAATCGCAATATCTTTTGGTAAAAACGAGTTTAATTTCTGAATAGTATTCTGTACATCAAATTCAACTTCTGTATCAAAATGTGCGAACATTTGTTTGGCGTGTACACCAGAATCGGTACGTCCAGCGCCAACAATTTCAATCTTTTCTCTAAGTAATAAAGATAAAGATTTGTCTAAAGTTTCCTGAATTGAAATCGCATTCGGTTGCACTTGAAACCCAAAATATTCTTTTCCGTTATAGGCAAATTCGATGAAGTATCTCAATTTTTCTGATTTTGTTTGGCAAAAATAATCATTTTCAATTTATTGGAACACAGATTTAACGGATTTCACAGATTTTAATAAAAACTTTGCGACTGATTGTCTTTGTTGTAAAACTTCTTCGCAACTTTAATAAAAACTTTGTGCCTTTGCGTCTTCGTGGCGAAACTTATTTCTTACTTTTGCGATATGAAAAAAATACTCTTACTTTCTGATACGCACAGTCACATTGACGCAACTATTTTAAAATACGTGAAATTAGCGGATGAAGTTTGGCATGCGGGTGATATTGGTGATTTAAAGGTTACAGATACTATTAAAAAACTAAAACCTTTACGAGCAGTTTTTGGAAACATTGACAATCACGAAGCGCGTTTAGAATTTCCTTTGAACAACAGATTTTTCTGTGAAGGTGTGGAAGTTTTAATTACGCATATTGGTGGTTATCCTGGAAAATATAGTCCAGCTATTCGAGAAGAGATAACTAAAAATCCTCCTAAATTATTTATTTGCGGACATTCGCATATTTTAAAAGTGATGTTTGATAAAAAATTAAACTGTTTGCACATGAATCCGGGTGCTGCTGGAATTTCTGGTTTTCATCAAAAAAGAACGATGTTACGTTTTGAAATTGATGGTGATAAAATTCAGAGTTTAGAGATTATTGAAATAGGAGATAAGTAAATTGAATTTATGAATTTTGATTTACGATTTACGTAATATTGAGAAGTTCCTAAAAACGAAAATCCGCTTTGATTTCTCAAAACGGATTTTCTACGCACTAATAAGCTAAGATGATAGGTTTATCGTATTCTGTCCACAGATTTTACGAGATCTTCGTCCTTTTTAATTGCCCTGTTAGCCAAAGCAAGAAAAACGATAGAAAAAATTGGTAGAAACATCCCAATACCTTTCTCAGAAACTTTCGCTTCTCCAGGTAGATTTAGTGAATGATATACTAATAATCCTATAATAATAAAGTTTAATATCATATTCAGTCTGTTTACCACAAACTGGTTTTGTCTTTTCTTATAACTAAACATACTTACAACTGCTAATAAAGCACTTGATGCAAATAAAATTGAAAACAAAATAGCATGAGTAAATAGCTCTTCTTTTTTGGTTACATTTGGCCATAAACTTATAAACAGGGGTAAAACACCTGAAATAACGAAGCATATAAGCAAATAAACCGTTTGAATTCTTTGTAACATTTTTTATTTTTATAGTGACAAAATTATGTTTTCTTTTTTAAAAAAACTATTGTTTTATAATAAAATATTCGTAATATTGCATAGAATAATCGTAAGTACTTCATTATACGATACTTTAAAACAGCAAAAAATTCTCATCACAATTTTTTCATTTTATTAAGATTAAAAAATCCATAAACATTTATGTTTGATACATCTATATTAAAAGGGATGAAACTCTCTGATTTGCAAGAAATTGCAAAAGTTGCTAATATTCAAAAATTCAAAACTTTAAAAAAAGATGAATTAATTACGCAAATATTAGACGCTCAAAATTCTTCAGAAGATAAGCCTAAGGCTGAGAAACCCGCTAAAAAAGTTACTCCAGTTGCAAAAGCAGTTAAGGAAGTTGCAGAGGTTCAAGAAGTTGCACCTGTTGTTGCTGATAACGATGCTAAAACACAACGTGCAAGAATTAAGAAGCCAGTTGTGAAATCTTCAAACAGAGCTCAAGAAACGTTATCTTTTGAATTGGATGCTGAAGTTAAATCAGAATCTTATAGTCAACAACCAAAACAAGTTGTTGAAGAAAAAAAGGAGAAAAATGGAAATTCTGATACTAATGAGAATACACAAAATGTTGTAGCAGAGCCTTCAAACGAAGAAACCCGAGGCGAAGACGAATCGAGCGAAGCTAAGGCAGAAACAACTGAACAAGAAAGAAACAATCAGAATCCAAATTTCAAGAAAAATAATAACCAAAATAACAATCCAAAGTTTAATAAGAATAACGGAAATAAAAACTTCCGCGAATCTGATTTTGAATTTGACGGAATTATTGAAAGTGAAGGTGTTTTAGAAATGATGCCAGATGGTTATGGTTTCTTACGTTCTTCAGATTATAATTATTTAGCTTCTCCTGATGATATTTATTTATCACAATCACAAGTTCGTTTATTCGGATTAAAAACGGGAGATACTGTAAAAGGTGTGGTTCGCCCACCAAAAGAAGGTGAGAAATTTTTCCCTTTAGTGCGCGTTTTAAAAATAAACGGACATGATCCTCAGGTTATTCGTGATAGAATTTCTTTTGAACATTTAACACCACTTTTCCCTGAAGAAAGATTTAATTTATCAGGAAAAAACACATCTATATCTACTAGAATTATCGATATGTTCTCGCCAATTGGTAAAGGACAACGTGCGATGATTGTAGCACAACCAAAAACAGGTAAAACGATGTTATTAAAGGATATTGCCAATTCAATTGCGGCCAATCATCCTGAAGTATATTTAATTGTTTTATTAATTGATGAAAGACCTGAAGAGGTAACAGATATGCAACGTAGTGTACGTGCCGAAGTTATTGCTTCTACTTTCGATGAACCAGCAGATCGACACGTAAAAGTGGCTAATATTGTTTTAGAAAAAGCAAAACGTTTGGTAGAATGTGGACATGACGTAGTGATTTTATTAGATTCAATTACACGTTTAGCAAGAGCTTACAATACAGTTCAACCCGCATCTGGAAAGGTACTGAGTGGAGGAGTAGATGCTAATGCATTACAAAAACCAAAACGTTTCTTTGGAGCGGCTCGTAATATCGAAAATGGTGGTTCATTAAGTATTATTGCAACTGCATTAACAGAAACTGGTTCTAAAATGGACGAAGTAATCTTCGAAGAATTTAAAGGAACAGGTAACATGGAATTACAATTAGATAGAAAAATATCTAACAAACGTATTTTCCCAGCTATCGATTTGGTTTCTTCAAGTACGCGTCGTGACGACTTATTATTAGACAAATCAACGTTACAACATATGTGGATTTTACGTAAATACTTAGCGGATATGAATCCTGTGGAAGCGATGGAATTTATTGAATCTCGTATCAAACGAACTAAAAATAACGAAGAGTTTTTAATTTCTATGAATGATTAGGAATTAAAAAAAAATAAAAAAAGCGGCTTTATGTCGCTTTTTTTGTGTCTAAAAATTATTTCAAAAAGTAGTATTTTTTTAAAATAAAAAGTATATATTAGTGATGTAACAAAATTGATGAAATACGTGAGAATATTGTCAATTTTTTCTTGTTTAATTATGTATATTTGCACAAGAATTATGTTGTATTTTGAATAACCCCCAATGGTATAAAAATGAATAAAAAACTATTTCATTTTACTATAAATTTTTTATTGATATCTCTAATATCATTAAAAGCTCACGCCCAAAATAGTCAGAATAAAGAGAGTTTGAATACGGAAATGGAATCTTTGATATTTACCAATCCAAAACAGTCTTTAAAAATTGCTCAACACTTACTAAGTAAATCGAATACAACCAATAGCGAAAAAGCAAAAATTAATTTAATTATTGCTAAAACCTATTTTGTTAATGGCGATTATAGTGCTTCACTTACCTTTTTATTTGATCAAAAAGAATACATTTCTTATCTATCAGAATTAGATCAAATTGAAATTGAAATTTATAAAGCTAAGATTTTCAGAAAAATAAATTTATTTGATGAAGTAAATTTAATTTTAAACAATATTGAAAATAAAATCAAAAATATAAGTGATGAAGAAGCAAAACTAAACGCAACAACACTTTTTAATATTGAAAAAATTAGTTACGATTTCAATTCAGTTGCAGCCAAAAAAGGGATTGAATTTTTAAAATCTAATAATGGACTACTACATCCCGAAGTTAAACTTTGGAAAAAAGTTGCTATGGGAAATTTTTATCTTGAAACAAAAAATTTAGAATTAGCTAGCCAGTATTATAATTCGGTTTTAGAAGGTATAAAGAAAGAAGAGATTCAAAACTTAAATGCAAAAGTCAATATTCTTATTGGTTTGGCAAATATAAGTCTTCAAAATAAAGAGTATCAAAAAACCAAAAGACTTTTAAACGAAGCAATGAATGATGCCACTTTTATTCAAAATGAATATTTAAAATACAGAATTGTTAGACAACAATTAATAAATTATCAGGCATTAAATGACGAAAGTAGTTACAAAGAAACGTATAAATTATTTAAAGATATTGATGGTGAGTTATCTGGAATGGAAGAAAATACACTAAACGTTGCCTATAATTTGATTTCTGAAGAGTATAATGTAATTGAAGAAGCGAAAAAAGAGAACTATTTTAAAAGTCTATACATTTGTTTTATCATTTTTGGATTGACATTTATAGTTTGCTTTTTTTATTGGAGAAAATACCAACAAAGAAAAATTAATTTAACGGAAGTTTTAAAATATTTAGAATTAACGAGAACCAATACAATTGAAAATAAAGTTGTGAAAATTGAAGTACTTAAAAGAATCAATATTCCAAAAGAAACGGAAGAATTGATTTTAAGTAAATTAAAAAAATTCGAAAACACAACTAAGTTTACAAATAATGATATTTCGTTAGCTGTATTAGCGGGTCAATTTGAAACCAACACTAAATATTTATCTGAAATTATCAATTCTCATTATAATGTAAATTTCAATACGTACATAAATAAGTTGAGAATAAATTATTTGGTTGAAAAGCTAAAATCTGATTCAAACTTTATGAATTATAAAATTAGCTATTTGGCTGAAGTTTCAGGTTTTACTTCTCATAGTAGTTTTGCAACAATTTTCAAATCTATTACTGGAATTTCTCCTGTAACATTTATCGAATTATTAAAAGAAGAAAATGCCAAAAAAATAGCATGATAGCCATTTTTCTACATAATTGTCTACTTAATAGTAAGAAACTAGTTCTTTTGTTTCTTCTATTTCCGTTTTTTATGAATGCTCAAAGTAAGAAAAACTATGATAGTATTATAAAAGAAGGAACGGCTTTAATGTATGAAAATCCAGATAAAGCAATTGCTCTAGGAAATCAAATTATAAAAGAAGCAAAAGACAATACTGATATTAAAATAAAAACTTATAAATTGATTTCTGATGCTTATTCATCTAAAAGAGATTATGAAAAATCTATTTTATATGTAAATAAAGCTAGTCAGATATTGCATTTGTCAAATGATAAATTATTGAAAATCATCATTTATAATAAAATGGGAATTCAATATGAGCAGCTAAAAATTTATGATAAATCACTTCAATATTTAGATCAGTCTGAACAATTAATTTTAGAATACCCATCAAAAGATTCTATTCATTATTACTTAGGTGTAAATTATGTGGTCAGAGGATTTATTTATAAAGAAAAATTAAATTGTGACATTGCTATTGACTTTTTCGATAAAGGTATTTCATCACTTTTAAAATCGAAGTCGAAATCACCAAATTCACCAATAAGTATTGCAAAATACAATAAAGGGAATTGTCATTTACAAATGCTTGAGTATTCAAAAGCGAAGGAAAACTTTTTAGATGCGATTAAGTTTGCTAAAAAAGCTAATGCAAACAGTTTGCATGCTTTTGCTTTGAAAGGTTTGGCGGAAGTAAGTACTAAAGAAGGAAAACATGCGGAAGCTATCAATTTTCTTAATAATGCGAAGCAAATTTCTGCGCAAGTAAATGATTTAGTTTTAAATAAACAATTATATAAAGGTTTGGCTGAGAATTATTTAGCATTAAATAATTGGGATAATTATAAAAAATTTCATAACTTGTACCTGTCAACGCAAAAGTTGATAAAGGAAAATGAAAGAAAATCTATTAGTGAATCATTAAAAGAAAAAAAATCTGAATTAAATCTTAAATTTAAAAATAGTTTACCTAAATTTTACCTTGCTTATATAGCAATATTCTTTACTATAATTTTGCTCGTGTTTGCATTTTTATATTTTATTAAATTAAAAAAGAAAGAAATTTCTGCTCTCCAAGACCAAATAAATACGCTCCAAAATTTAAAATAATACTTACACTGTAAAATAGGCTAACCTGCTTATTTTATCACGTTTTTAGGTAGTTTTTGTGCTTTTAAAATTCGGTAATTTTAAAAGATAACACAATATATATATGTATTTATATATATAATTTTACTTCACTAACAATCAACATAAAGTGTAATATTATGAAACACAAATTACATCTCATCTATAACCCTTTAAAGGGTATTGATGTAAAACTGCAAATGAAACTGCTATTCAGTACAGTTTTCTTTTTTTGCATTGCAAATGTAATGCAGGCTCAAACAGTATTAATTAATCCGGCTACGGATGGAGGTTTTAACTCTGGAAGTACATTTGCCGCTAATGGATGGACTGTTGCAAACGAAGGAGTAAGTACAGTTAAATGGGCTCTTGGATCTGCAGCTTCAGGAACAACATCTGTTGGAGATTTAACTTCAGCTTCCGCTACAGTAACTTTAACTGCACCAAATCCAAACATAATTATTGGTCATATGGTTTATGGAGCTAATATTCCTTTAAATACATTTGTTCAAAATATTGTAGGAACAACTTTAACTTTATCCCAAAATGCTTCAGCAACTGCTAATGGTGTTACATTAGGTTTCGGAAAATTTTCTGGTGGTATTAGTGTGAGTGCAATTGAACCAACAACAGCTTCAATTGCTGCAAATACGTATTCAGTTACTTTAGCTACTGCCAACCCAAATATTTCAGTGGGAATGGAAATTGCTCCGATTGCAGGTTTTATTGGTGCAAATACTTATGTAGCGAGTATTAATGGTACAGCTTTAGGTTTGTCTAAAGCATCTATCAACGGTAGTGCTCTTGCTGTAGCTCAAACATTATCATTTACTGCAACTACTTCTGCAATTTCTGGTAATGCAGCCTATATTTCAAATGATAATGGTTTCACCAATTCATACGGTGGTTACCCAACAAATAGAACAGTTTCTTTTTACAGAAATATAACTGTTCCTGCTTCTGAAAAAGCAATGACTTTAACTTTTGATGTAAAATCGGCACCATCTTCTGGTGGTGGATGGCAAGTATGGGCCGCTCCAGTTTCTCAAACAGTTACTGGTACAGATACTCAAGTTACAGCACCTTTTAATTATGGTGTGAATTGGCCAGGAGCAACGTTGATTTCTTTCAACTCTAACCCACAAGTTGCTACAACTAAAACAACAGCGTTTATTCCTAAATCTTTTGCAGGAACTACTTTCAAATTAATTTTTGTATGGACGAATGGTACTTCAGCTGGAACTTTACCTCCAGCGGCTATTGATAATATTTCATTGACATCAAGAATTTCAGAAGAAATTACATGTGCACATTCAGGACTTTGGTCTCAACCAGGTACTTGGGATGGAAATAAAGTTCCTACTCCTGCTGATTCAGTTGTTTTGGATAATGACGATGAAGTAGTTATGATTGATTCAAGATATTCAGGATGTGAAGATTTAATTCTTGCTGGAACGAATTCATTAGTACAATTTGCAATCAGTACTGTTGTTGATGAATTAACAGTTAATAATGATGTAAATTTGGCTGCTCCGGGCGCTAGATTTAATAATAACGACGGAACAAATGGTAAACATTTAAAAGTTGGACATAATTTTGATGTGGGTGCTGGTGCAAGATTCGATAGTAGTTTTGGATCTGGTACTGCATTTCAAGGTAGATTAACACTTAATGGATCTACAGTTCAAACAGTAACAGTTAATGCTACTGGTTTTGTAGGTGGTTCTGCAGCAGGAACAAATGCATTTGGAAACCGTGCTGGTGTTTTGAATCAATTAGAAGTAAATAATACAGCTACAGGAACACCAAATGTTATTTGGGATGCTAATGGAGTAAGAATTAATGGAGCTTTGTTATTAACAAATGGTAGAGTAAGCATTCCTACAGGGAAAAGATTAATTCTTGGAAATTTTGGTAGTATAAATTCATCTAATTTTATAGTTCTTCCTGGAAGTGGTTTTACAAACGGTACAGTATCTAGATGGATGAATTCTCCAAATACTAGAGATGTACAAGTTGGTACAGAATACCCTGGAACAGATAATAATCACAAACCATTCTTGTATCCATTTATTACTGGTACTGGTTTAGACAGAACATTATATTTATTACCAGATGCAGCTCCACAAAATGTTGGAGGTATTACAGGTGGTGAAGTAGCAGTAACTTATACAGATGCAAGTACTGTAACTAGTGCACTTTCTATTACAGATGGTAGTTATACAATTAATAAAAGATATAATGGAAATTGGGCATTTTCAACTCCAGAATCATCTTCTAATGCTTCTTCTATTATTTACACTGCTAATGCAACAACGCCAACTAATAGAGTAGGAGTTTATGCAAACGGAGCTTTTGAAGCACTTGATGGTTCATCAAGATTAATGAATGCATCAGCAGCATTAACTGGAACACATCAAGATGGAACAGTTCAGCCATTTGTGTTCAGAAAAGATTTACCTTTTGCTGATTTAATTGCAGCTCCAGTTTATGTAGGAGTTAATGATGCTTCAACTTTAAATACAGCTACGGGAATTACTTCTGCAAATTCAGGTGACTGGAATACAGCTTCAACTTGGGTTGGTGGTATAGTTCCTACTTGTACTAATGTTGTTACTATTGCTGCTGGACATAACGTAACAGTATCAACTACTGCAGATGCTGCAAGTGTAGTTATCGCTAAAGGTGGTACTTTAACAAATAATGCTGGTGCAACTACAATGACTGTAGGTTGTACTAACAACAACAACGCTTTCTACAATTATGGTACTCATACCATGACTGCAGGTAATTTAAAAGTGAACGGTTTTGTTTCTCATAAAGTGGGAAGTTTCTTCAATCAAACAGGTGGTGATATTATTGTTGATAGTAATGATGCAGGTAATGCTGCTACTTCTGTTGCTTTTGGTGGTACGTCTTTCAAAATTGAAACGTCTAGTTTAAATTTAACTGGTGGTAAAATAACAATTGTTGACCCATTGGTAAATGTAACAACTCCAATTTCAGGAACTACATTAGGAAGTTATACTTTGAATACTCAAGGTGCGACTGGTATTTTTACATATAATGGTAGTATTACTGGTACTTCTGCAAGTATGGGGAATATTGCTAATATGTTTGCAGTTGGACAAGTAGTAACTGGTCATGCAAATATTCCAGCTGGTACAACTATTACTAATATCACTGTAGGAAGTTTTGGATTCCCTTATCCTCCAGTAACATTGACATTATCAGCACCAGTTACAGCTCCAGTCCCTGCAGGAACTCCATTGAATTTTTCTTCTATGGTGAACAACTGTTCTGCTATAGTTTTGGAAGCGAATACGTCAAATGCAAATTTATCATTAGGACAAGTAGCTTCTGGATCTGGAATACAAGCAGGTTCTACAATTACTGGTTTGTCTTTCGATGGATTTGGAACAGAGTTTATGGTTAAAGTTACTTTATCATTACCTGTCATAACTTTACCTACATCGCCAATTACTGGGACAGAAATAATAACTTTTTCAGCAGTAAATGTAGGAGCATATTCTACAGTTTTAACTGCAACAAATACAAATATTAAGGCAGGTATGATTGTTAAAGGAGCAGGTATCAAACCAGGAACATTTGTTGCTGCGGATGTTACTTCACCTGCTATAACTTTTTCAGAGCCAATTCAACCAGGTGCACCAACACCTTTAGTATTAGAATTTTACCCATTCAATACACAATCTAGTGGTTCATTTATTTATGCTTCACCAATTCATTATGCAGCTGGGTTAAACCACACATTACAAATTGGAGATGGAGTTTCTACTCATAATACAAGTGTTGTTAGTAACGGATTCAACTGTCAGTTTCAAGCATTAGGAGGTTTATTCTCATTAGGGAATTTAACTGTTGATGCACCAAATGGAGATACTAGATATATGAACGTAAGTTCTAACAATATTAATAATGGTTACAACATGAACGTTCAAAATGCATTAACGATTACTGCGGGTAGTGCCTTCAGAAAAACGTTTGCTAACGCTACGGTTTATGTTGGTGGTAATATTGTGAATAACGGATCGCTTAATTTTCCAAAAACTTCAACAGGTTTATATCTTGGAAATTTAATTAACGGAGTTGCCGTACCAACTACACTTCCACAAACTATTTCTGGGTCTGGTTCATTTATGACTAATCAATGGTCTCTTTCTTCAGGTTTGGATAATGTTGCTTTTAATAGTATAACAGTAAATAATACAAATGCTGCGGGTGTGACACTTAACGTACCTGATTTTAGAGTTGGAAGTAGTGTTACTATGACTAACGGAATTTTACATACTTCATCAGCATTTCCTCTTTATGTAGGTAATCCAGATGTAATGTCTGCAAGTAATCCAAGTGGATCACTTTCTGGTGGTAGTGCTACTTCATATATTGAAGGACCGGTTGCTTATGCAAACATGAGTTCTTCAAATATTAATCAGTTAAGATTATTCCCTGTTGGAAAAAACGGAAAATATCTTCCAATTTTAATCTCTTCAACAGGTGGTGTTGAGTTAATGGCTGAAGCTTTCGATACAAATTCAGGTTCTGTAAATACAACTAACGCTTCTAATTTAAGTACAAACAGATGGAAAGTAACTAGAGTAGGTTCTGCAGGAACTTTTACAGGGTATAATGTAAGAATTGCTCCTACAAGTCCAGTGGTTAATAATACAAATATTATTGTTCATGCAACTGCAGATCAAGGAACTTATGATATCGTTTCAACTCCAGCTTCGGCTATAACTTTTGACGCGGCTCATTTTAGTATCCCAGCATTTCCATCAATTGTATTAACTACACCACAAACTGGTGGTTTCTTAGGAAACTTTTCATACGCTCAAGGTGTAGCTTGTACTGGTACACCAACTCCTGGTGCTACAATTGCTTCTTCAATTGCTCCATGTTCAGCTCAGCCTATTACATTAAGTTTAACAACTCCTACAACAGGAGCTAGTGTAACATATCAATGGCAAAGTTCTACAAATGGAGGTTCAACTTGGACTGATATTTCAGGTGCAACTGCTGCAACTTATGTGGCAACTCCAACTGTAAATACTTCTTATCAATGTAATGTAACTTGTGCTTCAACTAGTACAGGTACTTCAACTCCAATTGCAGTAACTGTTTCTGCCTCTGCAGCAACCGTAACAGATGCTTCAATCTGTACAAGTGGTATTGCAAATTTAACAGCATCAGGAAGTACAATTTTAAATTGGTATGATGCACAAACTGGTGGAACATTAGTTGCAACAGGAACTACTTATAGTCCTAACGTAGCAACAACTACTACTTTTTATGTGTCTTCTGCTAGTGAATCTACAGGTTCTGTAAATACTTTAGCTTTTGCAGGTACGGGTACTTCATCGGCTTTATTTAAAGGTATTGCCTTTGATGTAACAAATAGAGTAAAATTAAAAACAGTAACAGTTTATCCTAAAAATACAGCAGCTCTTTCACCAATTACTATTAGTTTATATGATGCTACAGGTAACTTGGTTACAGGAACTACTCCAGTAACTTTTGTACCAACTTTAGTAACTGGTGCAGTAGGAACAACTTCTCAAGTAGTAACATTAGATTACCAAATTCCAGTTGGAAATGGTTACAGATTAGTTGCAACAAATGGTTTAGCTTCTACAACTAATACTTTAGGAAATAGTACTGCTGTAATTGCTTACCCAACTAGTGGACCAATTAGATTAACAGGTAATGTTTCAGCATTAAATGATGTAGTTGCTACTACAGCAAACGCTACAAACTGTTTCCATAATTTAACTTTTGATGAAATATGTGAATCAGTAAGAGTACCAGTTACTGCAACTGTAGTAAATACTGCGGCTCCAACTGGCGCAACTACACAAGATTCTTGTTTAACAGGAACAATTGCAGACTTTAGCACTATTGGTACAGGTCTCATTTGGTATGATGCTGCTACTTTAGGAAATGTTATTCCAACATCAACTGTGGCAGTTTTAAATACTACTTATTATGTGTCTCAAACTATTAATGGTTGTGAGGGCCCGAGATTAGCAGTTTTAGCTTCAGGACCATGTTTAGGAACTGATAATTTCACAATTGCTAATTTATCTTATTATCCAAATCCAGTTGAAAATCAATTAACTATTACTGCTAAAACTGAAATTTCAAAAGTAGAAATATATAATTTAATTGGACAACAAGTAAAAGTTATTAATACAAACTCTAATGCAATTCAAATTGATTTGAGTGATCTTAATACATCAACTTATTTAGTAAAAGTATATTCTGAGCAAAATGTTCAAAATATCAAAGTAATTAAGAAATAAGTAACACTATAAAGTGAGGCAGTTTTTATAATTGCCTCACTTATTTTTTCAAAATAGAATTTTTAATTAATAAAATTTAAAAAAATGCAAAAAGAAATATCAATTCTAAAAGAAATATTTTCTTTAAAATTTTTCTCTAAAAAAGGGAGCAATTTTAAAGCAAATGTTTTAATGCTATTTTCATTTGTTTTATTTTCAAATGCTGTGTTTGCACAATTTCCCACATTAGAAAATTTCAATAGTGGAATACCAGCTACTTGGGGAATTACAAGTAATCAAACAATTGTTAATAACTGGGTGCCAACTGCACCAACTGCAGGTTATTTAAGTACCCAAGGTGTAATGGTAAATCCAGCACTTAACAATACTGAAGGAACAATGACTGAGTACTTTTTAGTATCTCCACAATTTGTAACTCCACAAGTAACGGAAGTAAGATTCCATACTAAACAAGGAAGCTTTATAAATAAAGGGACAACTTTTGAAGTAAGACTTTCAACTGCAAATCAACCAGATTATGGTAGTTTTGATGTTCTTTTAGCCTCTTGGACAGAAGCAACATTAAATGTTTCTGCAACAACATGGGAAGAAAAAATTGTAACTATTCCAGATCTTCCAGCTGGTGTAAATGTACATATTGCTTTTATTGCAAGAACAAATCAAGTAGCTGGAAACGCTAACACAGTAGGGGATATTTGGTATATTGATAATGCTCGTGTAATTGAAAGTTGTGCGAAAGTAACAGGGATTTCTTCTACAATGTCTGCTACTGGTGGTTTAATTAACTGGACACATCCGACAGCTACCAATTTTGAAATTCAAATTGTTGATGATAATGCAGGTATTACTGCTTCTGGAACTCCAGTTACAGGTACTTCATTCAATGCAACAACTCTAACTAATGGTAATCCATTCGTAAATGGTACAAATTACGATGTTTATATAAAAACAATTTGTGACGGAACTACTGCAAGTTTGTGGGCAGGTCCGTTTAATGTTCAAACCTCAATTTTGGGTTTAAATTGTGGAACTCCTTTAGTGATTCCTGCGAGTATTGCAACAGGAGCACCATATGTGTTAAATAGTAATTTAGCGAATTATTATTCGACTACGGATTATACTCCTTATACGACAGTAGGGTCTAATTGTTTTCCAGGAAGTACAACTAATCAATTGAGTGGGAATCATGTATTTTTTAATTATACGCCTACAGCAAATGGACTTATTAATATTATACAAACTGTAACTAATTCATCTGGAGGTGGAGGAAACGGTTGTTATAATGCTTCTTCAAGTGTAATGGTTTTTGACAGTTGTGCCGATGTAGGTGTGAATTGTTTAGCTGCTACAACGACTCAGACTTCTGGAGCAAATTATGGAACTTGGGTAGGTCAAATTAACGATTTTTATGTAGTTGCAGGACACACTTATGTCATTGTAATGTCATCACCATATGAACACGATGAAAATTCAAATGCAAGTTTATGTTTTAATTTTACGGTAAGTAGTGCAACTTGTCCTTCACCATCTCCATCAGGAACAACTTATAATAATTTAACAGAAACAAGTTCTAATTTCTCTTGGAATAATGTTGGGAATTTAGTAAATGAATGGAATTATATAGTCTTACCAGCATCTGCACCAGCACCTACAGGGGCAACAACTGGGTTTAGTATTTCGTCTGGTCCAACTGGTAATATTAATCAACCATCTGGAGTTCTTACGCCTAACACAGAATACAAACTTTATGTTCGTTCTGTTTGTGGTGGTACTCCTGGAAACTGGGCACCAGCATTTCCTTTTAGAACACCATGTAATCCTTTTACTTTACCATATTACACAGGATTTAATGATGGAGATGCAACAATTGATTGTTGGTCACAATTGAATCTAAATAATGATACAAATTTCTTTACTTTTGGCTTTGATGCCGGTATCGATAATGGAGGTCATGAAGTAGCTAAAATTCGTCCTCAAGGCTCGAATGATATGTTAATTTCTCCACAATTAGTATTTGATGGAGTGACTCAAAAAAGATTACGATTTAAGTATAATATTTACGGAAATTGGGGACCAAGTGTAAATCCAACTCCTGGACCAGGTTCTTTTGAAATTAAATATTCTGACACTGGATCTGGAGCTCAAAGTTTCACTCAAACATTACTTCCTTTAGCGTCTTATACTACAGGATATAATTATGTGGAAAAAATTGTACCAATACCAGCAGGACTTACAGGTGATATAAATTTTGCTTTTATATTACCAGCTGGTGCTACACAAACTGGTGGACAAACTTATTTTGAAGATGTATATATTGAAGATATGCCAGCTTGTTCTGAACCAGCTTATCCAGTAATCACACCAGGTACATTAACAACAAATTCAGTTGAAATTTCTTGGACAGCTGGATATCAAAATACACAATGGCAATTAGTAGCTCAACCTTTAGGAATGGGAACTCCAGTATTACCTGGAGGACCAGGAGTTATTGTTTATAATAACGTGACTTCAAATCCATTTTTGTTAACGGGATTAGTTCCATCAACAAGATATGAATTCTATTTGAGAGCAGATTGTGGTGCTGCAGGGCAAAGTATTTGGGTAGGTCCAATCAATTTTAATACATTATGTATTGCTCAACCAACTCCATATTATGAAAGTTTTAATGATGATGATGTTAACACGAAAAAATTCTGTTGGTCAACAAATAATGTAGATGGAGATCCAGCTCAGTGGCATATTAATGAAACTAATGCAACAATACTTCCACAACCTATTGGCTTTTTTGATCCTTTTGTTTCTTATAACGATTGGTTAATTAGTGTACCTGTTAATGCAGTTGGACCAAAAAGATTACGTTTTAATTATAGAGTATTAACGTCTTTCATGGTGCCAACATTTCCAAGAGGTAATTTTGAAGTATTGATGTCTTCAACACCAGACTTTTCAACTTATACTACTTTAATTCCGATGCATGATTTTGACAATCAAGGATTTTTGGAAGATTCAGTTATATTTACTGGTACAGGAGTAACTTATTTTGCTTTCCGTTTGCCAGCTAATTTACCAAATCCAACAGAAACAGGTATTGTAACAATAGATGATTTTGTAGTTGAAGATGCACCACTTTGTCCGAATCCATCTGCATTAGCTGCTACGAATATCACTCAAACTACAGCTAATTTATCTTGGATTACAGGATATCAAGAAACAAAATGGGAAATTGTAGTTCAAGAACAAGGAAATGGAGTACCAACTGGTACAGGAACAACTGTAAATACAACACCTGCTTTTAATGCTATCAATTTAACAGCAGATACAGCTTATGAATATTATGTAAGAGCAATTTGTAATACTACAGATAACAGCGAGTGGGTTGGTCCTTTCAAATTTAGAACGATTTGTAATGCATTACCAACGCCATTTATTGAAACTTTTGATACGACATCAACAACTGAAACTTGTTGGACAGTTTATAATAATAATGGAGATAGTAATACTTGGAACTTTAACCAAACAGTTAACCCAATTTTTGGTGACCAAATGGCTGCCTTGTTTACTGGATCAAACGGTAATAACAATGATTGGTTAATTACACCAACAATTACAGCTCATGCAGGACAAAGATTACGTTTCTTCTATAAAACATTATATAGTGATTATGAAGAAGATTTAAAAGTTATGCTTTCTACAACTGGAGTTGCCACAAGTGCATTTACTTCAAATATTATGTATGAAAATAACTTTACAACAACGATTGATGCAGCTGGAACTACAACTGGTTCTAATGTTTTTACAGTAACAGATGGTTCTGGTGTTCAAGTAGGTGATATATTTTATATCCCTGGTTTCCCAATTCCTTATGCTACAACGGTTACAAACGTAAGTGGTAATACAATAACAGTATCAGCAGCAGCTACAGATACTTTTGCAGGACCATTACATATTGTATTTACTCATGATGTAATTAACAATGTTGTAGAAAAAGAAATGGTTATTAATTTAGATGATCATTATACATTTACAGGTAATACGAATATTAATATCGCATTTAACACACCTTATTTCCCAGAAAATCCATGGGGTTACAGAGGTCAATATACTTTTATAGACAACGTAATTGTAGAAGATGTTCCGGCTTGTCCATCAGTAATTAATGTAACTACACAAAATATTTTAGATGTTACAGCCCAAACGAATTGGCAATCAACAGGAACAGAAGGTTCTTGGGAAATTTCTTTACAACCATATGGAACTACGGCTCCAGTTGGAGCTACTTTACAAGCATATTTACATACAACAAATGCACATCCTTATACTTTTACGAATTTAACACCAGCTACACAATATCAATATTATGTTAGAGCTATTTGTAGTGGTACTTCACAAAGTACTTGGGTTGGACCATTTGAATTTACAACACGTTGTGATTATTCAAATGTATGTGAATATAAATTTACAGTAAGTAATGGAAATACTGGCCAAGTTTATAGAGCGCTTCAAGTGAAACAAAATGAAACAGTTATTCAGGAATTAACTTTCCCTGCTGTTGCACCAGGTCAACCTTTATCAATTGATTATACTGTATTTTTATGTAATGGAGTAGCTTTTGATGTGTATTGGGATGGTTTTGGTAACGGAACTCAATATTCAGAAGCTCAATTAGTAATTAGAGACCAATCTAATAATATTGTATGGACAAGTCCACAAGGATTAGGTACAATTCATACTAATATTTATACAGGATTTACAAATTGCGGAACAGTAACTTGTCCGCAACCAACTAACTTAGCAGTGAGTAACCAAAGTGTTCTATCTTGGACAGCTGGAGGTTCTGAAACACAGTGGGAAGTTTTTGTACAACCTGTTGAAAATGGTACTTTACCACAAGCTAATAGTAATATTCATTTAGTGAATTCACCAACGTATACACCAACTGCAGCTGCAGGTGATTTTGTAAACGGTTTAGCAGGAACATACGAATATTTTGTACGTGCAGTTTGTGGACCAAATGATAAAAGTTTCTGGTTTGGACCAAAAATATTTGTAATCAACGATGAACCAACTACTGCGGTACGTTTAACACCAAATGCAGGAACATCTTGTGAAACATCTGGTATTGATGCTTCATTTATTGGAGCAACTCCATCTTCTGTACCAACAACTTGTGCTGGTGTGAATGGAGGAGATATTTGGTATGATTTTATTGCCGCTTCAAAAGTGCATAATATTGAATTAAGTGATTTTGGACCAGGAAGTTATTATCAATCTTCTGGTGATGGACCTTGGCCAAAAATTATCATGTCATTATACGAAGTTCAACTTGATGGTTCATTAGTTGAAAAAGCATGTAGTGATAATAATGTAATCACAACAACATATTCTTCAGAATTAATTGTTGGAAAAACATATAAAATCAGATTAAAATTAAATAGTGCAATTGCAAACGATAAGAGATTCCATATCTGTGTGACTACACCAGTTATGTGTGATTTGGATGCTTTTAATTACAGTTTTGAGAAGTTCCCAATGCAAACTGTATCAGGAATTACTTCAATGGTTGACCCAACAGTTGTTCCAGCTTGGAAAGTTAATACAGATTGGGGAAATATGTTCTTCATTGAAGGAAACAACATTGGTGTTACTCCTTATGAAGGTGGACAATGTCTTCAATTAACACAAGATGGTGCTGCAGATTGGGATCCAACAGATCCAAATATTAAAGGATTATACAGAGATTTTGAAACTTCAGAAATTCCTGTTATGAATTACAGTTTTGCAAGTGCAACTAGAAATAGTGGTGGAACTAAAGTTCAACTGTATGCTGGGCCACCTTCTGGACCATTTACTATGATTGCAGAAGATTATGCAAATAGTGTAAGTTGGGACTTAATTGAAGGAAATTATATGACAAACAGTATTCCTGTTACACGTTTTATTTTCCGTGTAGAAGGAAATGACATTGGACATCTTTTAGATGCCGCTAATTTTAAGCCAAATACAGATATTAAAACTGTTGATACAACTTTAGATTGTAGTCAATCAAGTATCAATGTGGAAGCATCTGGAATTGGAGAATGGGTTGCAAGTGCAACAAATCCATCAATAGCAACAATTGCTAATCCAACTAATCCAATAACTACAATTAGTGGAATAAATACGGCTGGTGTGTATACATTCTTATGGAAAACACGTTATTGTGAAAAAGCATTAAATGTAACACTTTCAGGCTTTACAGAAGTACCAACAGTAACTTCACCTGTTACATATTGTACATCAGAAACGGCTACAGCTTTAACAGCTACAGCTCCTGCAGGTTATACACTAATTTGGTTTACTGTACCAGTTAATGGAGTAGGTGATGTAAATGCGCCAATTCCTTCAACAACTACTGTAGGAACAACAACTTATTATGTTGCTCTAGTAAATGCTACAGGTTGTGTTGGACCAAGAGTTGCAATTGACGTTATTGTAAATCAATTAATTACTCCAGTTGTTCTGTTTGGTTATGATAATACTGAGTATTGTGAAAACGGTGCTAATCCGGTATTAGTTCCTGCATCAGGATTTACAACAGGTGGAACATATTCGGCAACACCTGCAGGTTTATCAATTGATGCAAACACAGGTGCAATTAACTTACAAAATAGTTCAGTAGGAAATTATGTAATTACATATAATTTGGTTGCTAATGGTTGTACACTAAGTGGTACATCTACAGCTAATATTGAAGTAATTAATGAAGTTACATTTACAATTGAAAGCGTTTGTGAAAATCAAAACATGTTATTAAATGTTATTGCTACAAATGGTTCAGATTTATCAAGTGTGGTTTACACTTGGCAAAATGCTAACGGAACTGCAGTTGGTACTAATTCTCCACAATTTAATATAGGTGAGTATTTAACTCAAAATCCAAGTATTTCATTCCCAACAACATTTACAGTTCTTGTAGACTCAGAAGGATGTATAAATTCTGAACAAATTACTTTAGATGGAAATAACTGCGGTATGATTCCAAAAGGAATTTCGCCAAATGGTGATGGTGATAATGATACTTTTGATTTAACAGGTCTAGGTGTAAAAGAGCTTTCTATTATTAATCGTTATGGTATGGAAGTGTTTTCTTTCAGTGGAAAATATACGAATCAATTTGCAGGAAGTACTAATGATGGTAAACACTTGCCAGATGGAACTTATTTTTATAGCATTTCTTTTGAAAATGGAAAAGCTGTTACTGGTTGGGTTTATATAATTAGACAGTATTAATTAGATGTTTGGTTGTAATCAGTCTGCTTAGTATAATTAAGCAGGCTGATTTTAAACTTTTACACTTAAAAATATGAAGTTTTACACAAGAAATTTCATACTACTAATAAAACAAAATATAAATATGAAAAATAAAATAATAGCATTTGTAATTATTTCCTTGTTTACCTTGCAGTCACAAGCGCAACAAGATCCACACTATACGCAATATATGTATAATATGAATGTTGTAAATCCAGCTTATGCAGGATCTAAAGAAAATTTATCTATCGGTTTGTTATACAGACAACAATGGGTAAGTATTGATGGCGCTCCAAAATCGGCAACATTATCTTTACATAGCCCTGTTGGAAAAAAAGTTGGTTTAGGTTTATCTGTAATTTCAGATAAAATTGGACCAGTAGAAGAAAATAACGTTTATGGTGATTTTTCTTACACGTTAAATTTAGGTGGTGATAACAGATTAGCTTTAGGTTTAAAATCTGGAGTTACATTTCATAAGGTAGGTTTATTTAGTGAAGTTAGTCCATATACTCAACAGCAAAATGATGTAGCTTTCAGAGAAAACACTAGTAACATCTATTTCAATATAGGTTCTGGTTTATTTTATTATTCTAAAAAATATTATGTAGCTGCATCTGTACCAAATATGTTAGAAGCGAAACATTTAGTTGTAAAAGATAATGGCAGCGAATATCAATTTGGAAGTGAAAAACAACACTTTTTTATAACTGGAGGTTATGTATTTGATCTTTCAGCACATACGAAATTAAAGCCATCATTTATGGCAAAATCAGCTTTTGGCACACCAGTTTCTTTAGATCTTTCAGCTAATGCGTTATTCTATGAAAAATTTGAAGCAGGTTTAAGTTATCGTTTAGAAGATTCATTTGGAGCTATGGTAAATTTTGCCGTTACACCAAGTTTAAGAATTGGATATGCTTACGATCATGTTACTTCAGCTTTAAATGTTACAACACCAGCTTCGCATGAATTTATGTTGTTGTTCGATTTAAATTCGATGAAAAAAGTATCAGTTTCACCTAGATTTTTCTAATAAAAAGCACATAAAAAATGAAAAAAACATATAAAACATTAGGCTTACTACTTTTTTCAGGAATTGCCTTTTCTCAAACTCCAGCTATACAAAAAGCGAATCAACTTTTTGAATCGTATCAATATGTTGGAGCAATTGAATCTTATCTTCAAGTTGTAAATAGTAAGCAAGCCAATCAGCAAGTATATCAAAATTTAGCAGATAGTTATTACAATATTTATAACACTACCGAAGCTGCAAAATGGTATGAAAAGGCTCTACAAGGAAATGCAAATCCGGAAACGGTTTTTAAATATGCACAAGTATTAAAGTCTTTAGGAAATTATACGGAAGCTAACAATCAAATGTTGAAATTTTCAAGCATACTTCCAAATGATGTTAGAGCAAAAGAATTTAATACAAACCAAAATTATAAAACATCATTAGATAAATCTAAAGCATTATTTACAATTGAAAACACTTCTCTTGCGGATAATAAAAGTAACGATTTTGGTGCTGTTTTAACTAATAATAATGAATTGTATTTTGTGAGTACAAGAAACAATTCTAAAATTGATAAATGGTCAAATGTGCCATATATTGATGTTTATAAAGCCAATAAAAACACAGATGGAACATTTTCTAAACCAGAAAGTGTAAATGAATTAAATTCTGCTTTTCATGATGGTCCTGTTGCTATTAGCGAAGATGGAAATACTATGTTTTTTGCAAGAGACGGACATAGTACAAAATTGTATGAAAAAGACGCGAAGAACAATGTGAAAGTAGGGCAATTAGGTATTTACAGAGCTGTTAAGGTAAATGGAAAATGGGAAATCAAAGAAGCTTTACCAGTAAATAGTACTGCATATTCTGTAAGTCATCCAAGTTTAAGTAAAGATGGAAAAACTTTATATTTCACTTCAAATATGCCGGGTGGTATAGGAGAGTCTGATATTTGGAAAATCGCTATTACTGAAAATGGTTATGGAAAACCAGAAAATTTAGGTTCAAAAATCAATACTCCTTCACGTGAAGCTTTTCCATTTATTACAAACAATAACGAATTGTATTTTGCTTCAACTGGCTGGGCAGGTTTTGGTGGTTTAGATGTATTTAAAACAGATTTAAATAAATCATCAAGTTCAGTAATCAATGTTGGAAAACCAGTAAATACGGAAAAAGATGATTTTTCATTGAGTTTAAATACGAAATTGAATGTTGGTTATTTTTCATCGAACAGAAATGGAACAGATGCCATTTATCAAATAATTCCAATTTGTGGAACGGATATTTTGCCTTTAGTTACCGATGCTAAATCTGGAAAAGCTATTGGAAAAGCTGTAGTAATTATTTTAGATGAAAACAATACAGTTGTTACAACTTTAGAGACAGATAATTTAGGAAAAACACTTTATCAATTAAATTGTGATAAAGGTTATAATCTTCAAGTTGCTGCTAATAACTACACAACTACTGTTTTACCAATTGCTAAAACTAAAGAAAATAAATTAGAAATTCCAGTACAATTAGTTCCAAATGAAGTAATTATTACTGATAAAGAAGTGCTTTTAGGTGATGTTTATTTCGAGTTTAATAAATCTAACATTACACCTTCAGGGGCTAATCAATTAGACAAATTAGTAAAAATTATGATGGAAAAACCAGAAATGGTTATTTCAGTAAAAGCACATACCGATTCAAAAGGTAATGCAAAATATAATTTAAAATTATCTGAGCAACGTGCTCAATCAACTGTTCAATATTTGATTTCAAGAGGAATTAGTAAAGAACGAATTTCAGGTAAAGGTTTTGGATTTACAGAACCAAAAATTGACTGTGGCGGAAGCTGTACAGATGAGCAAGATGCTATCAACAGACGTTCAGAATTTATTATAGTGAAGAAATAGACTGTTTAAAGCTATCTCTTTTTTGAAATTGTTTTTAATAACTAATCTTAATTTTTTTAAGATTAGTTATTCTAATTAAAATACAACCCAGATGAAACTTTTAAAATTTTATATATTATTTTTATTTACCACGTTTGCTTTTGCACAAACTCCTAATGATTGTGTAAATGCAATTACAATTTGCGGAAATGGTTCTTTCAGTTCAAATGCTACAGGAGCAGGAGTTCAGGAGGTTGCTGGATGTAGTGGTTTCGAACATAATTCAATTTGGTTGAAAATCAATATCGTAAACGGAGGAACTTTAGGTTTTAATTTAACTCCTAATGATCCATCTCCAGTTGTAGATTATGACTTTTGGGTATATGGTCCAAATAAACCATGTAATGCATTAGGATCACCAATTAGATGCTGTACAACTAACCCATTATTAGCTGGTGTTAGTACTGTTACAGGAATGGCAGTAGCACCTTTAAGTACAACAGCTGGACCAGGAGCAAACGGTAATGGTTTTGTTCGTTGGTTAGATGTTTTACCAGGGCAATCGTATTATATTGCTATTGACAGACCTGTTGGTGATGGTGGTTTTCAAATTCAATGGACAGGTTCTGCCATGAACGGTAGTGGTGCTTTTGCAACTCCTCCTACAGCAAATTCTTTAGGAGAAATACGATCATGCAGTAATAATCCAAATGTTGGAATTTTCGATTTTAATAGTTTAAAAAGTCAAATTAATTCTGATTTAATTAATAACACAATAAGTTTTCATTTAACTAGTGCTGATGCTACTGATGGAATAAATCCATTGCCAGGTATCTATGGAAATACTTCAAATCCACAAACAATTTATGCGCGAGTAAAAAATAATTTTTCTGGATGTTTTTCGATAACAAGTTTTCAATTAAAGGTATATCAAGTTCCTAATGGAACAATTTCAACAACTACTCCAACAATTTGTGCAAACTCAAATGGAACAGTTACTTTTAACGGAACTCCTAATGCAATAATTGAGTATAATATAAATAATGGAACTACACAAACTGCAACTTTAGACGGTTCAGGAGTTTTTCAAATTACATCTCCATTAACTTTTACAACAATATATAAATTTATATCAATTAAAATTGTTGATAGTGCAAATGCAACATTATGTTCAAGTACAATAAATAGTACAGCCACAATTACAATTTCATCACCAGCTGCTCCAACAATTTCTAATGTTGGTAATATATGTTCAGATGGAATTCAAACGTTAACTTTTAATGGATTAGCTAATGCTAGTATTAATTATACAATCAATGGTGGAAGCAATCAAACAGTAGTTTTAGATAGTTCTGGACAACAACAAGTTAATTTAACTGGATTAGCACCTGGAAATTATACGGTTTTAATTTCAAGTATTACAGAACCAAATGCACCAAATTGTACTACTGATGTAAATATTACAAGTACATTTACAGTACAAGACGCATTATTCGCAGATATTGCAGTTAGTAGTTCAGTAGTTTGTTCAGGAACTTCTGCAACAGTAACTTTTACAGGGACACCAAATACAACTGTAACATACAATGTAAATGGAGGTAGTAATCAAACAATTACATTAAATAATTCAGGAACTTTTAGTTTAACTACTTCAGCATTATTAACAGATCAAACCTATCAATTAGTTAATGTTTTTACTTTAGCACCTAATTGTTCTAAACCAGAAACGGATTCAGCTACAATTACTGTAATTACTCAGCCATCAGTAACTAGTTTTACAGGAACAACTACAATTTGTTCTGGTTCTTCTACTAATTTAAATTTTGTAGGAACACCAAATGCTACAGTTACTTATTTTGATGGTTCTGCAAATCAAACTACATTCCTAGATAGTACAGGAAATAGGATAGTTTCAGTATCTCCAACAACGCTTACAACATATAGTTTAGTAAGTATTTCAATTGCGAGTAGTCCAGTTTGTTCTAGTTCAGCTTCAGGAAATGTTACAATTACTGTAAACAATGCACCAAATGCAGGTATAGATGGTTCTTTAGATGTTTGTGAAACGAGCACAACTACAATTGATTTATTTGGTTTAATTTCTGGAGAACAAGCAGGTGGAACTTGGACAAGAACTGGAACTGGAGGGGTTTTTGATCCAGTAGCTGGAACTTTTACACCAGCAGTTGGAGCAACAAATTCTACTTTTACATATACTATAGCAGGTACATTTCCTTGTGTTAACGATTCAAGTGTGGCTACTATAAACATAAATGCGCAACCAAATGCTGGAACTGATTCAGGAGCTTTAGTGTTTTGTGAAACTGATACAAATTTAATTAATTTATTTGGTTTAATTACTGGGGAACAAGCAGGCGGAACCTGGACAAGAACTTTAGGAACAGGTGGAACATTTGATGCTGCAGCTGGAACATTTGCACTGACTGTTGGAGTAACAAATTCTTCATTCACTTATACTATATTAGGAACAGCTCCTTGTACAGATGTTTCGAGCGTTGTTTCTGTAAATATTGCTCAACAATCAGTTGCAGGAACCGATGGTGTGGTTTCCGTTTGTGAAGCCAATACAACCGCCATTGATCTATTCAATATAATTTCTGGAGAACAATCTGGCGGAACATGGACAAGAACTTCAGGAACAGGTGGGATATTTAATGCAGCAGCAGGAAAATTTACACCTGCAATAGGTGCAACTAACTCAACTTTTAAATATACTTTAACAGGACCATACCCATGTGCTGATAGTAGTAGTGTTGCAACAATTAATTTTGTAGCACAACCAAATGCAGGTTCGGATGGTACAACAGCAATTTGCGATAATAACACAACACCAATCAATTTATTCAGTTTAATTACTGGTGAACAAGCTGGAGGAACTTGGACAAGAACTGGAGGAATTGGCGGAGTATTTGACCCAACAACAGGAACATTTACACCAGCAGTAGGAGCTAACTCAAGTACTTTTGCTTACACTTTAGTTGCAACAGCACCGTGTGTTAGTGATACAAGTGAGGCAAGTGTTACCATTAGCCCAATTTCTACTAATATTTCAATTTCAGGAGGGACGACAATTTGTTCAGGCGGTTCAGCTAGTTTAACAGTAACTGCAACACCAGGAACAGTTATCACATGGAATGGTACACCAAGTTCATTTACAATTGGTTTATCTGGAAGTAATGTAATTCCAGTTTCACCATCAATAAATACAACATATACTTTAACAAGTGCAAATTTAAATGGTTGTGTAATTCCAATTGTGGCAGGTCCAACTACAACGACTACAGTTAACGTTTCAGCTACACCACAATTTATTACGCAAATTCCAGACATTACTATTTGTAATGGTGGAACATTAAATATTGCTTCTCAATTAACAAGTACGGTTACAGGAGCAACATTTGTTTGGAGTGCTTCTACATATAATGTAAACACAATAGAAGCTAGTAGTGGAACTATAATTCATAATGGAAATCAAAGTAATATTGACTTAATTGTAAATTTAATTGATCCATATGTAGGAGGTAATGTTACTATACAAGTAAGACCAGAGATAGGTAACTGTTCTGGAACACCACAAGAAATAGTTATTACTGTGAAACCTATTCCAGCAATTCTTCCAAATCAAACAGTTGCAGATAAACCTGTAATTTGTAATAACGAATCTGTAAGAATCACAGCGCTAAGTAACCCAGTTGCAACTTCATACAATTGGCAAGTCAATGCTGCTACAACTAATGGTGTTCAAATAGTTGGAGGTGCAACTGGCGGAACTTCAACAACAGGAATTCTTAATTTACAATTGGCTTTAACTAATCCTTTAGTAGGAGGAACAATTAGTTTTAATTTTACTCCAAGTAATGGAACTTGTACAGGAGCAACAGAATTTAATGCAGTAACAATTACTGTAAATCCAATACCAGGAACACCAATTGGTTTACCAGTTGATGAAATCTGTAGTGGAGAAACTACTAATTTAACTATTTCGTCATTCCCAAATATTACAGGAACAACGTTAGTATGGACGGTGGTTGATTATTCAACAGGTATAACAGGATTTACAAACGGATCAGCACCGGCGCCATTTACAATAAGTGATTTACTTGTTAATGGATCAGATGTTCAAGGTTATGTGAAATATAGCGTAACATCAAAATTAGGAGATTGTAACGGAGGAACTACAGAATACACAGTATTAGTAAATCCATTACCAAAACCAAATTTATTAGACGGACATATTTGTGTGAATCAAGACACTGGAGTAACATATCAAGGTTTTGTTTTAGATACGCAATTATCTAATCCAGATTTCACATACGATTGGTATATGTTAAATACAGCTACAAATACGTATGATGTATTAGCAAGTACAAACGGACCAACTCATGAAGTAACTTTACCAGGAACATACCAAGTGATTGTAACTAATACAATAACTGGTTGTAAGGCAGCAGCAGATCAAGCTATAGTAACTACAGTTTATCCAGCAACAGATTTCACATATGTTGTAACGGAAGCATTTACTGATAATGCTACAATCACAGTAACAGTAAACCCAGTAGGAACTGGAAATCTAATTTATTCATTAGATGGAGGTGCATG
>NZ_FNYA01000011.1 GCF_900108955.1 Flavobacterium terrigena
AACGGGACGCGATTACTGTTCATAAAACCCAACGGAAATTAAATATCGTTTAGCTCCGTAAGCTTTTATCTTTTTCTCTAAAATTATAGCATCACTCCTATTTGGCAAACTAAATGAAGTAATTAACTCCCAAGGAATTCCATTTTTAGTTGACAAAGAATAACCAGAATTATGACGACGCAACCTATCTTCCATATTATTTGTCTGACCAATATAATATTTTCCTTTCGATAAACTGTAGAGAATATAAACGCAAAACATAAAATTAAAGAAATAAAAAAAGGAGAATTCATAAATGAATTCTCCTTTGTCGGGGTGGCAGGATTCGAACCTGCGGCCTCCTGCTCCCAAAGCAGGCGCGATAACCGGGCTACGCTACACCCCGTGAATGCGAGTGCAAATATAAATCTTTTTTCATACAATCAAAACATAATGTGAAGTTTTTTACAATTAATAATTCTATCATATTTAAACAGAAGTCTATAAATAAAAAGCAATATTATTTCTATATTTGCCAATCAGTAAACCAACACATTAATATATGTTAATTATAGGCATTGCAGGCGGAACAGGAAGTGGGAAAACTACTGTTGTACATCAAATTATGAACGAACTTCCTTCAACCGAAGTGGGTATTATTTCTCAAGATTCTTATTATAAAGAAACTACTAATTTGTCTTACGACGAACGTTCTAAAATTAATTTTGATCATCCACGTGCGATTGATTTCGAATTACTAATCCAACATTTAAAAGATTTAAAAGCTGGAAAAGTAATCAATCAACCTATTTATTCTTTCATTACACATAACCGAACTGACGACACCATTACGACTCATCCAAGAAAAGTAATGATTGTAGAAGGAATCCTAATATTTACCAATCCAGAAATTCGCGATTTATTTGACATTAAAGTCTTTGTTCACGCCGATTCAGACGAACGATTAATTCGTCGTTTAAAACGTGACATCGCAGAACGCGGAAGAGATATGGAAGAAGTTTTGTCAAGATATCAAAATACGCTTAAACCAATGCACGAGCAATTTATCGAGCCAACAAAAGCATTCGCAGATATTATCATTCCAAACGACAAATATAACACGGTGGCTATTGATGTCGTTCGTGCCGTAATTAACCAACGTATCGAAAAATAATGTTTAAAAGATTTCAAATATTAGTACAAAAAATCCCTTTCCTAAGTTTTTTAGGAAACAAGTACTATTTGATTCTTATAGCTTTCATCGTTTGGATGTTGTTTTTCGACAATTATTCGTATTTCGAACACCGTTTTCTGAACCAACAAATCGACGAATTAAACGACAATAAAAAATACTATCAATCGGAAATCACAAAAGACAGTATCAAAATAAAGCATTTAAAAAACGATAATATGATTGAAAAATATGCTCGCGAAAAATACTTTATGAAAAAAGATAGCGAAGATATTTACATCATTGAATTCGAAGAAGATAAAATTAAAGATAGTGTATTAGAAGCAGAAAATTAACGTTTCAAAATACCTGTCTTCCTGCTGTCCGCTATATCTTAACACCCTTGAAGGGTTTGAAACCCTCCAAGGGTGTTAAGGATGCCGCTACCATCAGGGCTAAATAACCACAATAAAGTTTAAAACACGTACCTAAAATGAGTGCAACAAACTTATTCTCAGATTTTGAACCTGTTTCATCTAAACAATGGAAACAGCAAATTCAATTTGAACTAAAAGGAGCCGATTATAACGAAACGCTAATTTGGGAAAGTCCAGAAGGCATCAAAGTGAAACCTTTTTACCATTCCGACGAAGAAATTACCACTTTCACATCCAATACTAAAGCGACAGAATTCACCATTTTGCAAAACATTTTCGTCCACGATATTCAAATGTCGAACCGAAAAGCAAAAGACAGTTTAAGTCGTGGTGCAGAAAGTATTCGTTTTACAATCGAATCAGATAAAATTGAAGTTACGAAACTAATGCACGATTTGCCATTAGAAAACGTAACGTACTATTTTAATTTACCTTTTCTTTCAACGGAATATGTAAAATTATTAAACGATTTCGCTTCAAGTAACAAAGCTCATTTCATCATTCAAAATGATCCAATCGGACAATTATGTAAAGAAGGAAATTGGTTTGAAAATCTAAATCCAGATTTAGAAAAACTAAACGAAATCTCAAAAAATACAACAAACGCCTTTCTAAATATTCAATCTGGAATTTACCAAAATGCCGGTGCGAATATGGTGCAACAATTGGCTTACACGTTAGCACACGTTAACGAATATTTCAATCGAATTTCAGCAATAAACCAACCCATTACAGTTGAAGTAACTGTTGGGACAAATTATTTCTTCGAAATTGCTAAACTTCGTGCTTTACGTTTGTTATTCAAAACGTTAGCTGTAGAATACAATCATAATTTCGATTGTCATATCATCGCAACACCAACAAAACGTAACAAAACCTTATACGATTACAACGTAAACATGTTACGAACTACAACCGAATGTATGTCGGCTATTTTAGGTGGCGCGAATGCCGTTTCTAACTTAGCTTACGATGCCATTTATCATAAAGACAACGAATTTGGTGATAGAATTTCACGAAATCAATTGTTAGTTTTAAAAGAAGAAAGTTATTTCGATAAAGTAAATAATCCTTCGGATGGTGCGTATTACATCGAAACCTTAACGGAACAATTAGCAGAAAAAGCCTTAGAATTATTCAAAGAAATTGAAGCAAATGGTGGTTTCATCACGCAATTGATTGAAGGAACGATTCAAAGAAAAATTTCAGAAAGCGCTCAAAAAGAACAAGATTTATTCGATTCTGGTAAAGAAATTTTACTAGGAACCAACAAATATCCAAATCCAAACGACAAAATGAAACACGATTTAGAGTTGTTTCCTTTCGTAAAATCAAAAGACAAAAAAACACTAATCGCTCCGATTATCGAAAAACGACTATCGGAAAAATTAGAACAAGAACGATTGGCATTAGAAGAATAAATTGGAAAATTTTTTCATTATTTCTTGGTTACTTTCAGGTATTGCAATAGTCTTCGGATTAATTTACTTGATAATTGGCATAACAAATAAGAATTGGAAAAAAATTTCAATAGCAATAGTAAGTTTAGCTTTAGGAATAGCATTTTATTATTTGCCTTATTTCTTTATATTAAACGATTTAGCAAAAGCATTCAAATTAAATTCATAGTGATTTAAAAAAATGAGAAAGAACATACAACATATAACATTAAAGCAATCAGCTGACAGCCAAAAACCAACAGCTAATAGCTCTTTTGAAACAGCCGAAAAAATCGATATAAAACCAACATACACTAAAGAAGATATTTCTGATTTAGAACATCTTGGTTTTGGAGCTGGTTTTGCACCGAACTTACGCGGACCATACGCTACAATGTATGTACGCCGACCTTGGACAGTTCGTCAATATGCCGGATTTTCAACTGCGGAAGAAAGTAATGCTTTCTACAGAAGAAATTTAGCTGCCGGACAAAAAGGTTTATCAGTTGCCTTCGATTTAGCCACACACCGTGGTTACGATTCAGATCATATTCGTGTACAAGGTGATGTTGGAAAAGCGGGAGTGGCCATTGATTCTGTGGAAGATATGAAAATTCTTTTCGATCAAATTCCACTAGATGAAATGTCGGTTTCAATGACGATGAACGGTGCGGTTTTACCAATTATGGCTTTCTACATTGTGGCTGCTGAAGAACAAGGTGTAGCTCCTAACCTATTATCAGGAACCATTCAAAACGATATTTTGAAGGAATTCATGGTGCGAAATACCTACATTTATCCACCAACACCTTCTATGCAAATTATTGCAGATATTTTCGAATATACGAGTAATAATATGCCAAAATTCAACTCGATTTCTATTTCGGGATATCACATGCAAGAAGCAGGTGCAACGGCCGATATTGAATTAGCCTACACACTTGCCGATGGTTTAGAATACATCAGAACTGGATTATCAACAGGTATGAAAATTGATGAATTCGCGCCTCGCCTATCTTTCTTTTGGGCGATTGGAATGAATCATTTTATGGAAATTGCCAAAATGCGTGCAGGACGTATGCTTTGGGCGAAATTACTAAAACAATTCAATCCAAAAGACGAAAAATCATTAGCGTTACGTACGCATTGTCAGACTTCTGGTTGGAGTTTAACCGAACAAGATCCATTCAATAACGTAGCTCGTACAGCAATTGAAGCGGCTGCAGCTGCATTCGGAGGAACACAATCTTTACATACAAATGCCTTGGATGAAGCGATTGCTTTACCAACAGATTTCTCAGCTCGAATTGCTCGTAATACACAGATTTTCTTGCAAGAAGAAACTAAAATCTGTAAAACGGTTGATCCTTGGGCGGGAAGTTATTATGTAGAAAGTTTAACGGCTGAAATTACTGAAAAAGCGTGGGTGTTAATTGAAGAAGTAGAATCGCTTGGTGGAATGACAAAAGCCATTGAAGCTGGAATTCCGAAATTGCGTATTGAAGAAGCTGCTGCTCGTAAGCAAGCACGTATTGATAGCACGCAAGATATTATTGTAGGTGTTAACAAATACCGTTTAGAAAAAGAAGATCCGTTACACATTTTAGATGTGGATAACGACATGGTGCGCAAGCAACAAGTGGCACGATTAGCCGACATAAAAGCAAGCAGAGACTCAGCAAAAGCTGCAAAAAGCATACAAGATTTAACAGAGTGTGCGAAAACCGGAAACGGAAATTTATTAGCTTTAGCAGTAGAAGCTGCGAGAAATAGAGTAACTTTAGGGGAAATTAGTGATGCTTTAGAGGTAGTTTTCGGACGACACAAAGCTCAAATTAAATCGATAAGTGGCGTGTATAGTAATGCAATAAAAAATGACGAAAGTTTTGAAAAAGCAAAACAATTAGCCAACGACTTCGCCAAAAAAGAAGGTAGAAGACCAAGGATTATGATTGCTAAAATGGGTCAAGACGGACACGACCGTGGTGCAAAAGTTGTAGCCACAGGTTATGCCGATGTAGGTTTTGATGTGGATATTGGTCCATTATTTCAAACTCCTGCCGAAGCGGCGAAACAAGCCGTGGAAAATGACGTACATATTTTAGGTGTTTCCTCATTAGCTGCAGGACACAAAACCTTAGTACCACAAGTAATTGAAGAACTAAAAAAATACGGCCGTGAAGACATTATGGTAATTGTAGGTGGAGTTATCCCAGCACAAGATTACCAATATCTATTTGACGCCGGAGCCGTTGCCGTTTTTGGTCCTGGAACCAAAATTAGTGAGGCGGCTATTAGTATTTTAGAGGTGCTTATTGAGGATTAACCTCAACGTCATTGCGAGAGAAACGAAGCAATCTCATAATCAAACATAAAAAAAACACCAGCAGAAATGTTGGTGTTTTTTTATGCTTAAAACTTGTTAACAACTATAGAAGTTACGCATACAATTGTAAGCGGGTCAATTGTATGCATAACAATAAATTTATAAACATGAATATTAAAGAAAAATTCGGACAAAAAGTTAAGATGCTTAGAGAAGAAAAGAACATTTCTATTGAGCATTTAGCTAATATTTCCAATGTTGACAGAAACTACATTTCTGATATTGAGAAAGGCAAAAGAAATGTTTCCATAGAGATTATGGAAAAGATTATTTGTGCTTTTGAAACTGATTTTACAACGTTTTTCAATGATAAAAATTTTAAGAAATGATGATGAAAGAGACAGTATCAATAGATGAATTTGACGGAAAAAAATTCAAAATTCGTTTTGTAGAAGAAGACGATAATAGAAAAGCTGTATTAACGCACTACTTACATAATTATCATAATGGCGTAAAAAAACATTATGAAAAAGAAGCCATTGAATATTTAGAACAAATTGTTGAGTATAAAAATGAAACTGAAGAATTAAATTTAGTATCTGATGTTGCATTACAACAATTATTATTTGAAGTTGAAGATGTACCTTTTCCAACTCCTGAAAATTATACTTTTAAATTTATTGATTTATTTGCAGGAATTGGTGGATTTAGAATAGCCTTACAAAACTTAGGAGGAAAATGTGTTTTTACAAGTGAATGGGACGAAAACGCTAAGAAAACATATAGAGCTAATTTCGGAGAAACTCCATTTGGTGATATCACAAAAGAAAGTACAAAATCATTTATTCCAAATGACTTTAATGTCCTTTGTGGAGGATTTCCATGTCAGCCTTTTTCTCATGCCGGATTAAAAAAAGGTTTTGAAGACACTAGAGGAACTTTATTTTTTGATGTTGCAGATATAATAAATAGAAGAATTGAAAATAAAAATCCAATTGATGTAATATTTCTTGAAAATGTAAAAGGCTTAAAAAATCACGATAAAGGAAATACTTTAAAAACAATAATTAAAACTTTAAATAATTTAGGATATGAAGTTAAATCCGAAATATTAAATTCTAAAAATTTTGGACTTCCTCAAAATCGTGAAAGATTATTTATTGTTGCTTGGTTGAAAAACAAAGACAAAACATTTAATTTCCCTTTAGGAATTGATAATGAAGAAAATATTTTATATAAAAAAGACGATTTAATTAAAATCAAACCAACCAAAGTTGGAGATATTCTAATTAAAAACCCAGATAATAAGTATACTATATCAGACAAATTATTTGCTGGACATTTAAGAAGAAGAAAAGAACATAAAGAAAAAGGAAATGGATTTGGATTTTCTTCATTCGATAAAAATGCTCCATATACAAGTACAATTTCTGCAAGATATTATAAGGACGGAAGCGAAATATTGATTGAACAAAAAGATAATAATCCAAGAAAATTGACACCGAGAGAAGCAGCAAATTTACAAGGCTATCCTAAAGGTTTTGTAATTCCTGTTTCAGACACACAAGCTTATAGACAATTTGGTAATAGTGTTTCTGTTCCTGTTATCCAAACAGTATTTAATGAGATTAAAAAACAACTATTATGATATTAGAAAATTTAAACGAATTAGGTAATCAAATTCAAGAAAAAATTAAAAATTATGATAACAAGGAGTTAATTTTATCAGATGAATTTAAAAATGAATTTAAAAGCTTTTTATTATTAAACTCTAAAGATAATATTGAATTTCAAAAGTACACTACTATAGTTACCACATCTAAAGAATTAAAAATAATTTTTCCAAATCAGTGGTTTTATATTGCTTCTTTTTTTTATGATTTTTTAAATTCATTATGGAAATATAAAGGAATAGCAAATGAACTAAATTTATCTGACGAAATTATTAAAGATTTAAGAAAAAACGTTATAAATGAAGAGCTTAAATCAAAGATTCAACTAAAAATCAATGATAATAACGATTTTACTTTTTTTGAATTATTCCTAACTAATTATGATTGGTGGTTTGGAAGTAAAACAATTGATAGAGGCGATTTTTTTGTATCATCAGTCTTAAATTTATCTAAAGTTGTAAATGTATCACACTCTTATCTAGCTGATTTAGCTTATTATTTTAGCAAAAATGAAAGCCTAAAAAACTTAATATCAAAAGATTACGAAAATCTAATAAATTTAAACAATTCTAACACAAAAAAAACATTGTTAGAAGAGAAAAAATTAAGAATAATTTTAAATAATACTTTTAAGTATATTTTAAAAATTTATGGTGAAGAAAAAGTTCTTAAAGGATATGAAATTAAAGATGCAAAAATTGAAAATAGGAAATATAAAGGTATAACGATTCCAAAATATTTTGGATTTGAGGTTTTGATTGGAATGTTTGATGAAGTTCAAAATAATGAAACTTTAAAATCTAGTGGGACTTTAAGATTTATCGATGATGAATTTTCAATTATTAAAAATCCACACTCATACTTTACATCTCAATGGAACGAAAGTAATGACAGAGGTTTAAGTTTAGCCAATTTCAATAATTTATTAAATGATATTTCAGAAAGTAATCTCGAAATAATAAATGACAATGATATTTTTAAATTAATTCAAAAATCTAATTTAAATTCAGTTTCTCCATTAAATAAAACAGAACAAAAAATATATTATGGTGCACCAGGTACTGGAAAATCCTATAAAGTAGATAATGAAATTAAAAATTTAAACTCTACTTTTTATGAAAGAATAACTTTTCATCCAGAATTTGATAATTCTTCATTTGTTGGTGGTTACAGACCTGTTTCATTGGAAGTAAATTATTCAAATGCTGTAGATGGAAATTTTACTGAACATGAAGTACATTATAAATATGTGCCACAAGCTTTTACTAATATTTACGTTAGAGCTTGGAATGATTTAGATAATCAATATTATTTAGCTATTGAAGAAATTAATAGAGGAAACTGCGCTGAAATTTTTGGAGATATTTTTCAACTGTTAGATAGAAATAGTAATTATACAGTCTCGCCTTCAAATGAATTAAAACAACATTTACACTCAGCTCTTACAAATAAAGACGGTATAAAAAACGGATTAAAGCTACCTCCAAATCTTTCAATTTTAGCAACAATGAACACTTCAGATCAATCACTTTTCCCAATGGATAGTGCATTTAAAAGAAGATGGGATTGGGAATATATTCCAATTTGTTATGATAATATTCCAGAAAATGAATCTTTTAATTACATTGTAAATATCGATGAATCAACTTCTTTCAAATGGATTGATTTTATCAAAAATGCAAATGCAATAATTAAAGCAAATCCTAATCTTGGAATGGATAAATGTATTGGAAATTACTTTATTAAATCAGGATCAAATGAAATTTCATTAAATGAATTTGTAAACAAAGCAATTTTCTATTTATGGAATGATGTATTTAAAGATGAGGATAGTTCAGATTCAATTTTTGAAAAAGGAACATCTTATGAAGATTTCTTTCCAATAAATAGCAATGGTAAAGATTTAATTAATAAAATTATAGAAAAACTTAAAATTGAAATTTCTCCAAAAGACAATTAATGAAAATTCTAATAGAAGGCGAAGATTATTTAATTGACCAATTAACTACTGTATTTGATGACCCAAAATTTTACAATCAAAACGCAAATAATGGTAGAATAATTTCGGTAGGGTATTATCATTCTTTTGAAAAAAAGGAATTGATATATATGTTACCAAAAGTCTTTATGAAAGATAATCAAGAAACTGTTTTCGGTATTTCAAAAGACGAATTATATAATTTTGAGAATAACGAAACCTTTAAACATAATGAAGAGTATAAATGGATTCGTCAATTATTAGTTTATTTTTATAATAGTCTTACAGAATACAAAAGAAGAATTAAAAACACTTCAATAGTCGAGTCCTCTTTGGCATTTGAACTAAATACAAATCTTGGAAATGAAGAATATTCTTATTTAGATTTACTTTTGACTTTTGTGAATTTTTATAAAAAAAACAAAACCACAATTCTTTACAAACACATAGAATATAAATCAAATCAAGCTAAAAAACCAAAATGGGAAAAAACAATTAGAAAATCGTTACCCATTTTAGATTCTAAAAGCATGCCTATTTATATTGAAATTAAAAACAAAAAGAAAGTTATTAATTCTGAAGAAGAATTATTAATTTACTTTTTTTCAATACTAAATAAATTCAACATAGAACATCAATTACATCTAAAAATTGACACTAGCTATACATTAATAAAAGGAAATAAATTTGAACAATTAGAAAAAAACGGGCTTTCAAAATTAAGAAAAATAAAACATCGTTACTTTTCTGATACTCTTAGAAGAATGTATGTTTTATGTGAAATGTATTTTTCAAAAACTGATACAAGTAGTAGTAAAAAGAAAAAAGAAGAATTTATTTCTGTTAGAAATTACAATATCGTTTTTGAAGATATGGTTGACAAATTATTTTCTGACAAATTAGATGAAAACAAAGAAGTTAATAGTGTTTCATTAGATGAACTAAAATATAATGATGATGGTAAAATTATTGACCATATTTTCGATTATCAATCATTAATTGATACATCAGATATATTTTATATTGGAGATTCTAAATATTATAAATCTGGAAATGAAGCAAATAAATTATCAAAGTATAAACAATTTACATATGCTAAAAATATAATTCAATTCAATATTGATTTATTAAATGATAATCAAGTCTATAAAGACAATATAAAATATCGGGATGAAATCACAGAAGGATACAATATCTCTCCTAATTTTTTCATTTATGGCTATATAAAAGATTATAAAAATTTTGATGACAATAAACTTAAACCTAAAAATGAAGAACCTGTTAAGTCTTATCATTATCAAAATAGATTATTTGACAGAGATACTTTATTTGTACATCAATATGAAATAAATTTTCTTTACGTTTTAAAATCATATTCAACTTTTAATGATTCAAAAATCATTGAATTTAGAGATACTACAAAAAAAGAATTTAGAAATAAGTTTATTAATTTTTTTAATAATCCGGAATCTTCAAAATTTAAATTATTTTCAAAAGAAGTTGATAGTCAAGAGGCAAAAAATTTGGTCGAAAACAATTTTAAATTATTAAATGGAAAATGTTATTATTCTTCTGAAAACAAACTTATTATTGCAAAATATGAAAATGATGATTCTTTAGATAATTTAATAAATTCTAATCAGTTTGAAATTGAAAAATTAATTGTTTCAAAATAAAAAAATTCAATCATACAAAACCAAACCTCATAAGTTCATACAAAAAAACCAGCCCTAAAGCTGGTTTTCTTATTTCTTCTTGCCTTTTTTCTCCGATTTCTTTTTCTTCGATTTTTTCTTTGGCTTTAGTAAGTCCTTTTTGGCTTTTAATCGGTTGGCTAATTCGTCAATTTCGTACGTGTCATTAGCGAAAGAAGCTAGCTTTACTTCTTTCATTAATTTTATCGCGCCTTTAATATCTTGTTGGCGTTCTAACAATTGTACTTTCTTTAATAAAATCGCCATTTTGTTAATGCCTTTAATCGTTAAGGCGAAATCAATTAACTTAGAAGCATCTTCGTAATCTTCATTCAAAAGCAAGGTTTCCAAATAATACGGATAAACCGCTACGGCATCTATATTAATCGCCAATGCTTCTTGAAAATACGTTTTTGCAGCTTCATAATTTTGCAATTGCTCTGCTTCTATTCGGGCATACAAACACAAAGCGGTAGTGTTTTTCCCATCGTAAGACAAGGCATAATCCAAAGCTTCTGATGTTCCTTCCAACCAATACGGATAATTATCCAAGGCTTGAAATAAGTATTTATCTATGTTTTTCATGATATTTGTTTTTTAAATTTAATTACACAAAGTTTTTAATCCGTGTAAATCAGAATATGCGAAGCATATCAACCTATTCAAAATCAGCAAAATCCGTTAAATCTGCGTTCCTATTTTTTGATAGCTTTAAGATTTAAACCTATGTGACTATGTGTTTTTAATAAAATAACACACAGTTTTTAATCCGTGTAAATCAAAATATGCAAAGCATATCAACCCATCCAAAATCAGCAAAACCCGTAAAATCTGCGTTCCTATTTTCAGATAATTCTAAGATTTAAATCTATGTGACTATGTGTTTTTAAATTTATTTAATTCGTTTTTTAATTGCTGTCGTACAGCTTTAAATTTCTTTTCTACTTTGAGTTTCTTAAAATCGGAACCTTCAAAAGTTCGAATTGGATTCCCACGTTCCACCGCTAATTGATTGGTCCACTGACTTTGAAATTGTTCTTTCAAAAGGTTTAATTGCGCTTCGTTTAGTTTGACTAACAAACGCTCGGTGGCCAATTTCTTATTCTGATGTTGCGAACGTGAATCCATACTCACCACACTAATTCCTGTTGGCAAATGTGTCGCCCGAATGGCTGAACTCACTTTGTTCACATGTTGTCCGCCAGCTCCTGAACTTCGCATAGCCTGATACTGAATGTCTTTTTCAGAAAAGGCACGAGATTCAATCGCATCTACTTCGAAAATTCCAATAAACCAATTACTGCGTTTGTGAAATTTTCTAAACGTACTTTTTCCAATCCATTGAATGGTTCCAACCCATGAATCCGTAAATTCAGCAGCATCTTTTCCAATAATTTGCACCATTGCCGAAGCCACAGTTCCATTTTCCGAACCTGCTTCGTGTTGCAAAACAGTCGCTTTTAATTGTAAAGCTTCTGCTTCTTGCAACACTTTTTTCAATACTTGAGCCACAACCCAAGTACATTCTGCAGGTCCTCTTCCAGCCGTAATTTGAATTATCTTTTCCATCTTATCGGTCCATTCTAACAATTTTCGGTGTGAAAGTTCCTAACACATCCACCAATTCTGTTTGTAAATTCATCACCGTATTGATGTTTTTATACGCCATCGGTGCTTCGTCAATATTGCCACCAATTAAAGTTACATCATTATATTTCAACACTTTATTAATCTGACTTTGAGTGAAAGTGGTTTTGCATTTCGCTCTCGAAAACAAACGTCCAGCTCCATGAGAAGCTGATTGCAAACTGTCTTCGTTTCCTTTACCCATCACAATAAATCCTGGCGCCGTCATCGAACCTGGAATAATTCCCAATTGTCCTTTAGCCGCTGGCGTTGCTCCTTTTCGGTGCACAATACATTCTTTGCCATCAACCATTTCTTTCCAAGCAAAATTGTGATGGTTTTCAATAGTTACCGCAATACGTTTTCCTAAAGCTTTAGCCAATCTTCTGTGAATATCTTCGTGACAAGCCTTGGCATAATCTCCAGCTAAATTCATAGCCATCCAATATTCTTGACCGTCATGCGTATTCAAATCCAACCAAGCTAAATGCTGTACATTTTTTGGTAACGGACATTGCTTGCTTGCCAAATACGTGTAATGTTTGGCGATATTGGCACCAAATCCGCGAGAACCACTGTGTGATAAAACCGCCACGTATTCTTTAGCTTCCAATTTCCATTCAGGCAACGGATTATCTAATTTCACAATTCCGAATTCCACAAAATGATTTCCTCCACCAGATGAACCTAATTGCTTGTAAGCTTTGTCTAACAACTGTTTTACAAGTGGAATGGTTTTGAATTCGTCTCTGTAAAACACTTCGTGATCGGCTTTTATTTTGTGCGTTTCACTCATTCCAAATTTGGTGTTGTCTTTCAAAATCGCTTGCAATTGATGGTCTTTTCCTTTAAAAAAAGACGCTGGCAAATCGAAAATAGATAAGCTCATTCTGCAACCAATATCTACTCCAACTCCATACGGAATTACCGCATTGTCTGTGGCTAAAACACCGCCAATTGGCAATCCATAACCGTAATGTGCATCGGGCATTAAAGCGCCTTTTACTGAAATTGGTAATTTTAAAGCATCGTACAATTGAAACTTAGCTTGTTCGTCAATTTCGTTTTCTCCAAAGATGGAAAAAGGAGCTCGAGTTGTTCTCAATTCGTTGAACTTCACTTGAACTGGATTGACTAAACCTTCCGCGACTTTTCCCCAAGTGCCGTCTCCTTTGAATTTTTCTGGATGCAGCAATACTTGTTTCGCTTCGGTTAAAATACTTTCCTTTTTTTCTCTTTTTCGATATCTGTTAATTTGCCCTAAAGCAATATTTATGGCATTATTTTTTGGGAAGCCTAATTTAATTAAGTCTTTCCCAGAGAGTTTATTTCCCATGATTATTTTAAAAATGATTCATAACAACGAGCTAAGACATACCAAAAAGGCACAGCAATAGCACATTGCGATATTTTGAATACGTTCCGGGAAAGTTTTTTGAAGGTTCTAGAATAAACAAAAAAAAGCCCGAAACTAAATGTCTTCGGGCTTTTTCATATATGTTGTTTTATCTATGATTGCGTTAAGCCACGAAGAAGAGCCGCACCAGTTCCAACTGACGCAAAGCTTTGAGGTAATGATTTAAATACAAACATTTTTCTTCGTTTAAAAGGTTATTAATTTTCTGACACAAAGATTTATCTTATTTTTTTAATTTTCCAAATAAAATTTAATATTTTTTCAAAAACATCTATTTTACTACCTTTGCCAGATGTCAAAACTACCCAATATACCTACAAGTATTTTCTCTGTGATGTCGCAATTAGCGAACGAACACGGTGCTATAAATTTATCGCAAGGTTTTCCGAATTTTCCTGAAGACGAACGTTTATTGCAAATTTCTGAAAGCATCATTAGAGAAAACATTCATCAATATACACCAATGGCAGGTTTGCCTTCGTTATTGGAAAAAATTGCGAATCAAACTTTAAAACAATACGATAGAAAAGTCATTACTTCAACTGAAATATTGATTACAGCTGGCGCAACTCAAGGTGTTTTTACAGCTATAAATACCTTTGTGAATCAGGGTGATGAAGTACTTATTTTAGACCCAAGTTACAATAGTTATGAACCTTCTGTTTTGGTGGCGGGTGGAAAATCGGTTCGTGTTTCTTTAAACGAAGATTATACACCGAACTTTAACCGAATTGAAAGTGCTATTACTTCTAAAACCAAAATGATTGTCATCAATAATCCGCACAATCCTACTGGTAGAATTTGGACCGAACAAGACTTTGAAGCTTTAGAAACCATTTTAGAAAAACATCCTAAAATCCTTATTTTAGCTGATGAAGTTTACGAATATATAACGTTTTCGCAACCACATATTTCGTTTAATACACGGCCAAAATTAGTAGAACGAACTATTATTGCCTCTTCTTTTGGAAAATCGTTGCATGTTACAGGCTGGAAAGTTGGCTATTTAATTGCTCCTGAAAAATTAATGCATGAAATGAAAAAAGTACATCAATTTTTGGTTTTCAGTGTGAACAGCTTTTCACAACATGTTATTAGTCGATACTTAGACGTGGTAGATTTCAATGAAATTTCAAAAATGTACCAACGTAAAAGAGATTTGTTTCAAAACTTAATTAAAGATAGTCGTTTTGAATTGATGCCTTGTGATGGAACATATTTTCAGGTAGTGAATTATAATGCTATTTCAAACACAAATGATGTGGATTTTGCTAAGGAATTAATTCAAAAACATGGTGTAGCTTCCATACCAATTTCGGTATTTTATGCCGACCAAACAGACAAACATATGTTGCGTTTTTGTTTTGCAAAAACAGACGAAACATTAATTGCTGCAGCAGAGAAATTATGTAAGCTATAAAAATAATTCTGCCACGAATTTTCGAATTATTCGTATTAACTATTCGAATTAATTCGAATATTCATCAGAGATGAACAAATTTTTACGTTCAGTTTTTTAAAAAATTCGAGAATTCGTGGCAAAAGTCAAAAACATTACATTTTTATAAATTACACCCAAGCAGTTAAATTTATATTTTCTACTTACTAGAATCTTTAACCATTCTTTTTAAAATAGCCCATTGTTTTAAAGCATCTCTGGCTTCTACCGCTGGATAACCAAGCATGACTTTTCCTGCAGGAATATCGGCAGCAACACCAGAACCTGCACCAACAATAGCGCCATCACCAATCACGATGTGGTCTTTTACAGAAACGCTACCGCCAATAATTACGCCATTTCCTAAAGTTACAGAACCGGCTAAACCAGAATTTCCGGCCATAATACAAAATTTACCCAATTTACTATTGTGTCCAATTTGTACTAAATTATCTATTTTACAACCATCGCCTAAAATGGTAGAACTAAATTTACCTCTATCTACACACGAATTCGCACCTATTTCTACACCATTTCCGATGATTACATTTCCAATTTGTGGAATTTTCACCAAGCCTTTTTCAGGATCAGGACGAAATCCGAAACCATCTGCACCGATTGTTGCGTTTGGATGGATAATACAATGACTTCCAATATGACAACGCTCCCGAATAACAGTTCCCGACCAAATTGTGGTATTGTTACCGATAGTACATTCATCTAAAATAGTGACGTTGTGATAAATAATTACATTTTCACCAAGTTTTACATTAGGACCGATATACGTTCCTGCTCCAATTTTTACATTATTCCCAACACTTACCGAAGCATCAATAACTGCTGTTGGATGAATATTTACAGCAAAAACGGGTGCTGGTGGTGCAAACATTTCCAATACTTGCGACATCGCTAAATCGGCATTATTTACTTTGATAAACGCTCTGTTTTCACCTGGTTCAATAGCAATATCATTATTAACTACCGCGACACACGCACTTGAAGTTGACCAAAATTTTTCGTATTTTTTATTTCCGATAAAGGAAATCTCTGTGGTTGTTGCTGCATCCAATTGTTCAGGAGCAGTAATTGAAGTGGTAGTATTTCCTACGATTTCTCCTTTAAGGATATGATTTATTTCTTGAATAGAATACGTTTTCATGGAACAGTAAATTAATTTGTAATGTTAATTAGGGTTGATAATAAAACATTAAAAATCAATTAAACTTAAAATATTTTGTTACAATTTACACTAAAACTAGCTAATATGAAATTATTTAACGTTTTGAAACAAAAAAAGTGAATTCTAGCCGTGGGTGAAGCGGTATCTTTTTATTTTTTGTCTTTCGACAAGCTAAGTATGACAAAAAATAAAAAATTTAGCGGAACACGCGACGATTGGTGATTTGAAAAACTAGTTGTGTGCTACTTAAAAAACTACTTCCCGCGTGGATGATACGTATTCATCACATCAGCTAAGAATTTTCTATCTAAATGCATATATACTTCTGTAGTCGTAATAGATTCATGACCTAACATCAATTGAATAGAACGTAAATCGGCACCATTTTCCAATAAATGTGTCGCAAATGAATGGCGAAATGTGTGTGGCGAAATCGTCTTTTTTAAATCGATTTTAACCGCTAAATCTTTGATAATCGTAAAAATCATAGCGCGAGTCAACTGTTTTCCTCTTCGATTGAGAAATAACGTGTCTTCATGGCCTTTTTGAATTGGCAAATGCGAACGAATAAAACCTTTGTAATTCAGAATGATTTTCTGCGTAGGCAAACCAATTGGTACGAAACGTTGTTTGTTTCCTTTTCCAGTAATTTTGATAAAACCTTCTTCGAAGAATAAATCGGAAATCTTTAAAGTTACTAATTCCGAAACACGTAAACCACAGCTATACAAAGTTTCCAGCATCGCCTTGTTGCGTTCGCCTTCTGCCGATGTTAGATTTATCGCATTTATCAGTAAATCAATTTCTTGAGTGGAAAGTGTATCGGGTAATTTTCTACCTGTTTTTGGTACTTCAATTAATTCTAAAGGTGTATCTTTCCTATAATCTTCGAAAATCAAATAATTGAAAAAACTCTTTAATCCAGAAATGATTCTTGATTGACTTCGTGCGTTGACTTGTGAAGATATCTTGTAAATGAACTGCTGCACTTGTTCATCCGTAATTTTTATCGGAGAAACTTCAATGTTATTTTCTGTCAAAAAACCTACTAACTTTTCAATATCGAAACTATAATTTTGAATCGTATTCGGAGACAATCCACGTTCCAATCGCAAATAATTTTGATATTCTTTTATGTACGTATTCCAGTTTGGCATTTAGTATTCTGATAATTAAGATAGAAACAAAAATAAGTATTTTTTTCACGATAAAGTTTCTTTAATTTCCATTGATGCACTATTTTTGCATAAAATTTCAATTCTGAAAAAAGCAATTTCCATATTCATCTGTTTTTTACTCTTTTTGCCAGCAATTAGTAATCTTTTTGTAGTGATTAGTTTCAAAATCAATCAAGATTATATTGCAAAAACGCTTTGTGAGAAAAAAGAAGAAAAGGAAAATACCTGTAACGGACATTGTCACCTGAAAAAAGAATTGAAAAAAGTTTCGGAAACGGAAAACGATTCAAACATTCCGAATACCTATAAAGAAAAAATGGAATTGGTATTTATTCAACCTGAATTTACTTTTTCTATCTACAATTTTCAAACTCCAAAAACATCGTTTTCATTTTATACAGAAAGCGAAATTCCAATCCTAACAAATCGTATTTTTCATCCACCACTCGCTTAAAATTTAATTTTAGAACGTTTAATTTCTACAAACGTATTTATCGAAATTTAATTTTAATCCTTTCAATAGAAAATCCTGTTGAAACATAATCTTGTGCTATAATCGTCTCAAAAAAGATGATTATAGTCTAAACTTGCTATGAAAAATATTTATATTCTCTTACTATTTTTAGTAGGAAACCTCGTTGTTGCGCAACAATCAAAAAGCAACGACACCACAACTAATACAATTGAAGAAGTATTTGTAACCGCGAATAAAACCGAAACAAAAAAGGCGGAAATGCCCGTTGCCATTCATAAATTATCTAAAAAAACAATTGAAGAAACCAAAGCGACTTCTATGTACGAATTGGTCAATAAAGTACCTGGTGCGATAATGGTCAACTTAGGAAATGAGCAACATTCGATGGCGATTAGACAACCGATGACAACCAATTCTTACTTTTTATATCTGGAAGATGGTTTGCCAATTCGACCTTTAGGGATTTTTAATCATAATGCTTTGTTGGAAATCAATCAGTTCAATTTACAGAATATTGAAGTTGTAAAAGGACCAACTTCGTCTATTTACGGACCAGATGCGATTGGTGGTTCGATTAATTTAATTTCGGTTAATCCGAATTTGCATCCGAGTTTCAAAATTGGTTTGCAAGCGGATCAATTTGGGTATCGAAACATTGCTGCTTCTGGAAGTAGTACATTTGGGAAATTTGGCGTTCATATTGCTGGTTTATACGCCGATCAGAAAGATTCTTGGATGACGTATTCCGATTATAAAAAGGCGAATATTAATGCGAAATTAGTTTATCAATTCAACAACAAAACGAAGTTAATTGGAACTATTTTTAACGGAAATTACTATTCTGACATGTTCGGAACCGTGAATGAAAAAGCTTTTTTAGATAGAAATTACACGAGTCAGACTGATTTCACCTATAGAAAATCGGAAGCTTTACGAACCAAATTAACCTTTGAAAAAGATTGGAATAGCACTTCAAAAACGTCTATAACAACTTATTTTAGAGATAATAAATTAGGACAAAATCCGGCTTACGGAATCAAATGGGCGACTGGTCAAACAACTGCAAAAGGTGAAATTAATTCGAATAATTTTAAAAGTTATGGCGCATTAATTCAACAAATTCAAAACATAAACATCATTAAAACGGAAGCTGTTGCTGGATTTTTATACGATTATTCTCCAATCACCTATTTTTCGAATCAAATTAATTTAAAAGCCAATTTAGATGCTGGTGGACAAACCGTTTCAAATTATGAAAATTTAGGCGAAAATGGTGTAAAATTAGCTGATTACGATTCGGAAGTAAAAAATGTTGCGGCGTATATTCAAACGAAAACGAAATTGAATCACGATTTAATTTTGACTTTTGGAATGCGACATGATATTATGGATTTGAGTTATAACAACTACATAAACAACAGCAACGGAAATCAAAAATATGAAAGCACCACATTTAAAGGCGGATTGAACTTTATCATCAATAAAAATGTGGGTTATTATATCAATTATTCAGAAGGATTTACGCCACCAGGCGTAACATCCATTTTCAGATTAAAACCTGGAACTGGCGGAAATACAGGAATTCCTGCTGATTTTTATTATAATTTAAAACCAGCTTTATTCAGAAATTATGAAATTGGTGGATATGCGAATTTAATCACTAACAAACTGACGATAGATTATGCGTTTTACTTATTAAATGGTAAAAATGAGTTGTTAAACATTCGTCAAGCGGATAATTCTTTCGACTATCAATCGGCAGGGCAAACACGACATAAAGGTGTCGAATTTTCTTTGAATTACTATCATTCTAAGCAATTTCAATTCAGAATTGGTGGTACAGCAGCTCAACATACTTTTGTGAAATTCGATGTTTCAGCCAAACCAACGGATGCGCTTAAAAACTTAGATGGATTTGAAATGCCTTCTGCTCCAAAATGGTCGGGAAACAGTGAAATTACCTATAGACCAAATTGGTTTCCCAACTTCAGAATTGCTGTGGAATGTCAATATGTTTCGAGCTTTTTCCAAAATCAAGTTAACACAGTAAAATATGAAGGTTACACTATTTTTAATTCGAGATTGGGTTATAAATGGAAAAATATTGAAGTATTTACGAATGTTTTAAACACAACTGATAAATTATATGCCTATAATGTAACTCGAGCGAACGCTGCAAATGCTAAAGCAACTTACACTGTAGCCGCACCAAGAACATTTATGTTTGGATTCCAATATTGTTTTGATTTGAAGAAATAATTATGAAGGCAAAAGATTCAAAACTAAAAAAACGATTAAAGCAAAACATTTATAAATATCATAAATACTTGGCTTTTTTCACCATAGTTCCTGTTATATTTTGGAGTTTATCTGGAATTATGCATCCAATGATGTCTCATTTTTTTAAACCAGAAATAGCAAAGGAATATTTAGAAAATCAGAAAATTGACACTTCTAAAATTAATTTTACATTAAAAGAAGTTCTAATTAAAAACAAAGAGAAATCAATAAAAAATTTTAGAATTGTTAGCTTCAAAAACCAACAATTTTATCAAGTAATAAACAGTAAAAATGAAGCGTTATATTTCAATACTTCGACTGCCAATTTGTTGAAAAATGGAGATAATTTATATGCCGAATGGTTGTCTAAATATTTTTTAAATGATAGCATTAGTAACGTTTCAAGCAATATTGTTTTAACTGAATTTGACAATCAATACAAATACATTAATAGATATTTGCCAGTTCATAAAATTTCTTTTAATCGTAATGATGCTATGGAAATTTATATAGAAACCTCATCAAGTAAATTGGCGACTTTTAATCCAAAATCACGTCAAGTTTTTATTTGGTTTTTTGATACGTTTCATAATTTTTCATTTATAGAGAAAATTTCAAACGAGTACGTAAGAATAATAGTAGTTGGAATTTCTTTGTTTACCATTTTGTGTAGTGCAATAAGTGGATTGATAATTTATGGCTTATTTTGGAAACAATTCAAAAAAATAAATGCTACAACAAGCGAATTAAAAACTAGAAAAAATCATAGAAAATTAGGCCTTTTATTCTCGTTTTTTACTTTCGCTTTCGTTTTAAGTGGCTTATTTCATATTATTAAGAAATGGGAACCGAATACTATTACAAAATTAGTTTACGAACCCATTTTTGAAACCAAAAGTATCGACTTTGATATTAAAGAACTTCCTTTAAATTGGAATGAAGAAATTAATTTTGGGTTGGTCAATTTTAACAACGAAACTTATTTAAGAAATAGTATTAAAAAAAATGAAAAAGTAGAAAAATCAGACAGTAAGGATTTTAAAAGTAAACCAAAACCAAATTATATTATTTCATTTTACAAAATCAATCAACTTAATAAATCAGAAGATTTAGATTTAAAATATGCACAATTTTTAGTGGAAGAATTGAACAAAAAACACCAATTCTTAGATAAAAACCTACTAGTTGAAAGTAATCAAAAAGAAGTTGCTGTTTTAAATGATTTTGATAAAAAAGAATATGGATTTGTAAACAAAAGGCTTCCAGTTATCAAAATCGCCTACAATACTCCTGAAAACAACACGTTTTTTATTGAAACAAATACATCTAGAATTGCCGCAAAAGTAAATAATTATGACAGAGCCGAAGGCTATACTTTTGCTTTACTGCATAAATTTTTATATTTAGAATGGGCTGGAAAACCAATACGAGATTTTGTTACCGTATTAACAGCTTTGTCGATTCTAGTAATTAGTGTTTTTGGATTACTGATATTGAAAAAAAAAGTAACTACTAATAGAAAAGCATAAAACAAAAAAATCGCTAAATCAACTTTAGCGATTTTTTTTATGTATAAAAAAAGCCTTACATTTCTGTAAGGCTTTGGGTGGAAGACCGGGTTCGAACCGGCGACCCTCGGTACCACAAACCGATGCTCTAACCAGCTGAGCTACAACCACCATGTATGAATACGGGTGCAAATATAATACTAAACTTGATACTTGCAAAGAAAAAAATAAAAATTTTACATTAAATTTGTTAAACTATTGACTGTCAAATATCTTTCCACTGTAAATCCTTCGGCGTGTTCCACTCCTACTAAACGTCCTAAATCCATTGCGCGATATTCTATACTGTTTAAGAAATTTTTTGAGGTAATTGGTGTCTTAGGTTCGTTAGAATTTGGATCGTAAAATTGTGTTTTATAAGCTTTTACCGATTCCATTTTCACATCCATAAACCCAGAAACATCTACCACGAAATCTGGTTCAATGTTTTGCCATTGTATGTAATGATACACTAATTTTGGTCGGAAATGCGCTTGTTTCTCGCCATTTAACTCCGTTTCAATTTTTGATAAACCTGATAAAAAACACGCATCGCTAACCAATTTACTACCTTTTCCATGATCGATATGTCTATCAGTAATTGCATTACATAAGACAATTTCTGGTTGGTATTTGCGAATCATTTTTATGATTTCCAATTGATGCGCTTCATCATTGATAAAAAATCCATCTCTGAAATTTAAATTTTCTCGAACATGAACTCCTAAAATTCTCGCAGCTTCGGCAGCTTCTTCATCTCTTGTTTGAGCTGTTCCACGTGTACCTAATTCACCACGTGTTAAATCGATAATTCCGACTTTCTTACCTAAAGAAATTTCTTTGGCAATTGTTCCTGAACAACCTAATTCTACATCGTCTGGATGCGCACCGAATGCTAATATGTCTAATTTCATGTTTTTATTTTTGAGTTACTTAGCAACTAAGATACTTAATACTGTTTTTGCTTTATTTTCTGTTTCTATAAATTCCTTATTGGCTTGACTATCTTTTGTAATTCCGCAACCAACGTAAATAGTTGTGATAGTATTTTCAATTTCACAACATCTCAAATTTACGAATAAATTGGTTTGTTCTTGCATTTGAAATTCGCCTAAAAAACCAGCATAATATTTTCTGTTATACTTTTCATTTTCTAAAAGGAAGTTTCTAGCTACTTTTAAAGGCATTCCACACACTGCAGATGTTGGATGCAAAGCGTTTATCACCTCTAATTCTGAAACATTTTGTTTTAATTTTCCAGAAATATCCGATTTTAAATGCACTAAATTCCCTGCTTTTTGTGTGTACGATTCAGAAATTTGTAAACTTTCAACTAAATTTTCTGTTCTGCTTTTGATGTAATCTGTTACCAATTGTTGTTCTACAATTTCTTTTTCTTGCCAAGAAACTGTTTCCGAATAAACTTGCGTTCCAGCTAAAGCAACAGTTTCAAACGTATTGTTTTCAATTTTCGCTAATTGTTCTGGTGTTGCGCCCATCCACATTCCTACTTTCGGATGAAACCATAAATATCGGAAAGCTGTTGGATATTTTTTTAGTAAATTTTGATACGATTTGATAAAATCTATCGGTTGAGAGATGTCTATTTTTCGAGATAAAACAACTTTTTCAAATATTCCTTTTTCAATTTCTGAAACGCCATTTCTCACTAAATTTTCGAATGAAACTCGAGCATTTTCATCAGATTTACTTTCAATTTGAATTGGATTCTCCTCAATTTCTAGATTTATTTCTTCTTGAAAAACTTCAGAATCAGAAATCGGAAAAACTACATTGGTTTCGTTATAAAAACTCGCAAACACAAAACCTTTTTGATTTTCAAACACATTTAAAGTCGCATTATTTTGAAAAATACCATGCAAAATTTCTTCATTTGGCTTGGCATAGACTACAAACGGCAATTGATTTTGAAAATGGGAAAGGACTTTGTCTAATAGTTTCATTATCTTTCTCTTCTAGATAAAACCATGTTTGACAATTTGCATAAAGAGATTAGTTTGTCGTTTTCATCTACAATTCTAATTTCCCACAAATGAATACTTGCGCCTTTATGAACAATTTTAGCCGTACAAAAAACGGTTCCTTCTCGTTTGCTTCGTAAATGATTCGCACTAATTTCAATACCGCGAACTTCTTGTTTTTCTGGGTTAATAAACATTAATGAAGCGGCACTTCCCACGCTTTCAGCTAAAGCGACTGTTGCGCCACCGTGAAGTAAACCCATTGGTTGATGTACTCTTGAATTCACTGGCATTTTTGCTGTTAAAAAATCTTCACCAGCGTCAATATACTCAATTTCAAGAGTTTCCATTAAGGTGTTTTTAGACCAATGCTTACAAAGTGCTAAAAACTTTTCTTTATTAAACATAAATAGTTATTTTTACAAAGTTACAAATTTATATTTCGAATAAAAATATACCAAAACGAAGATTTTTTCGTTTTAAATAAAATTTAACATACTATGCGTCAGTTTAAACTTTTACTTGGCTTAATAACAATATTTTCTTTCACTTCATGTAGAAACGAACTTGATTTTGAATCGAGTATTGGAGATTTATCATTCTCTAAAGAAACTGTGTATTTAGATACTGTTTTTACAAATATTGGTTCGAGTACTTACACCTTAAAAGTATATAACAATAGTAATAAAAACATTTCAATACCTAGTGTTAGATTAGGAAAAGGACAAGCTTCTAACTACCAATTAATGGTCGATGGTGTAGCTGGAAAAGAGTTTGAAAATGTAGAACTTTTGGCAAAAGACAGTATGTTCGTTTTTATATCTGTAAACTCAGACGTAGCTGATGCTAATCCAACTGATTTTCTATATACCGATGAAATTCAGTTTGGAAATGGTGGAAATTTTCAAAAAGTTAATTTAGTAACTTTAATTCAAGATGCGGTTTTCATTTATCCTGAAAGAACTGGAAGTCCGAATAATTTCACTTACGAACAAATACAATTAGGCGTAGATGGAAATGGTGATCCAATTAAAATTACAGGAACGAATTTAAGTCATACTGATGTTGTTAATGGTGATGAATTACATTGGACCAACACAAAACCTTATGTTGTTTATGGCTATGCGAAAATTCCAGAAAATGAAGATTTAATAATTGACCAAGGTACAAAAGTACATTTCCATGCGAATTCAGGATTAATTGTAGCAGACGATGCTAGTTTAGTTGTTAATGGCGACTTAAGCACTTATGATACAGATGGAAATGTTTTAGTAGATAATGAAGTAGTTTTTGAAGGTGATCGTTTGGAACCAAATTATGCAGAAGTACCTGGACAATGGGGAACTGTTTGGTTTTTACCAGGAAGTAACGGAAATAACATTAAAAATTTAACAATTAAAAATGCCACTGTTGGTATGCTAGTTTCTGGAAATGATGGAACTCCTACTCCAACTATCGACATGACAAATACACAAATTTATAATTGCACCAATGTGGGAATTTTAGCCCGAACTGGAAATTTGACTGGTAAAAACGTAGTCATTAACAATTGTGGACAAGCAAGTTTAGCTTGTACTGAAGGCGGAAGCTACGATTTTACACATTGTACATTTGCAAATTATTGGAGCTCACCAAATCAAACGTGTTTGGTATTAAATGATTTTTATAAAGATGGTTCCTTGGTTGTTCCAGTTAGCTTAACAAAAGCAGATTTTAAAAACTGTATTTTTTATGGTTCCTCAAATATTAGTATTGATTTAGAAAAAAAAGGTACAACCTTTGAATATCAATTTAATAATTGCTTAATAAAATTTGTTGATTTTAACAATCAGTTTATTAATGGCGAATTATATAGTTTTACAAGCAATCCAAATTATTCGAATTGTATTTTATCTTTAAGTAGTAATACTAACTCACCAAAATTTAAAAATTCAAGTAAAAATAAACTGAACATATTACTAGGTTCTGCCGCAATTGGAATGGGAATTTTTGATCCTTTAGTTCCAGATGATATTCTTGGAAATTCAAGAGCAACCTCGTGTGATATTGGTGCTTATCAGTATTTACCATAAATTTCAAATTTAGAGCGGTTTTTACCGCTCTTTTTTTTTATACTTTAATAAGAAAGTTTACCTTTGCACCACGTACAACTAACAACACAACATAATGATTTTTTTCTTTGGAAACCAAAGCAATACAGTATTTGCAGTTCAAACTCAATCTGAAATTTCTTCCGAAAACATCCAAAAACTAAACTGGCTATTTGGAGAAACACAACAAATTGATAGTAAAACCATCTCTCAAAATTTTGTAGGACCACGTGCAGCTATGGTTACACCTTGGAGTACGAATGCGGTTGAAATCACTCAGAATATGGGGATTTCTGGAATTATCAGAATCGAAGAATTCGAAAAAGTAACTGCTGATTTTACTGATTTTGATCCAATGTTACTTCAAAAATATACGGAATTACATCAAGACATTTTCACGATAAATATTCAACCAGAAGCTATTTTAGAAATTGATGATATTGATGCTTACAACAAACAAGAAGGTTTAGCTTTGAGTTTAGAAGAAGTAGAATATTTAGATAATTTAGCGACTAAATTAGGTAGAAAATTAACGGATTCTGAAATTTTTGCTTTCTCACAAGCCAATTCAGAACACTGTCGTCATAAAATTTTCAACGGAACTTTTGTGGTTGATGGAGAAGAAAAACCTACATCATTATTCAAATTAATCAAGAAAACTTCTCAAGAAAACCCTAACGATATCGTTTCGGCATATAAAGATAATGTCGCTTTTGTAAAAGGTCCGAAAGTAACTCAATTCGCACCAAAAAGCGCTGACAAACCTGATTTTTACGAAGAAAAAGAATTCGATTCTGTACTTTCATTAAAAGCAGAAACACACAATTTCCCAACAACTGTTGAGCCTTTCAACGGAGCTGCAACTGGTTCTGGAGGAGAAATTCGTGACCGTTTAGCTGGTGGACAAGGTTCGTTACCATTAGCAGGAACTGCAGTTTACATGACTTCTTACTCAAGATTGAATAACAATCGTAAATATGAAGAAGCGATGGCAGAACGTCCTTGGTTGTACCAAACGCCAATGGATATTTTGATTAAAGCATCAAACGGAGCATCTGATTTCGGTAATAAATTCGGGCAACCATTAATTACTGGTTCAGTTTTAACTTTCGAACATAATGAAGAAAATCGTAAATTAGGTTACGATAAAGTAATTATGCAAGCGGGTGGAATTGGTTACGGAAAATTAGATCAAGCCATTAAAAAGAAACCACAAGAAGGTGATAAAATTGTCATTCTTGGTGGAGAAAATTATAGAATTGGAATGGGTGGAGCTGCGGTATCATCTGCAGACACAGGTGCTTTTGGTTCAGGAATTGAATTAAATGCGATCCAACGTTCTAATCCAGAAATGCAAAAACGTGCGGCTAATGCTATTCGTGGTTTAGTGGAAAGTGATAACAATCCAATTGTTTCTATTCACGATCATGGTGCAGGTGGACATTTAAATTGTTTATCTGAATTAGTTGAAGAAACAGGTGGATTAATCGATTTAGATAAATTACCAGTTGGAGATCCAACACTTTCTGCAAAAGAAATCATCGGAAACGAATCTCAAGAAAGAATGGGATTAGTAATTGGTGGTAAAGATATGGACATCTTACAAAAAATTGCTGATAGAGAACGTTCTCCAATGTATGAAGTTGGTGAAGTAACAAGTGATCACCGATTTACATTCGAATCAAAATCTACAGGTTTAAAACCAATGGATTACGCTTTGGAAGACTTTTTCGGAAGTTCGCCAAAAACAATCATGACAGACTCAACAATTGCTAGAAATTACAGCAATTCAGAATATAATTCAAAAGAAATTCCAACTTATTTAGAGCAAGTTTTACAACTAGAAGCTGTGGCTTGTAAAGACTGGTTAACGAACAAAGTTGACCGTTGTGTAGGCGGAAAAGTTGCCAAACAACAATGTGCTGGACCGTTACAATTACCTTTAAACAATGTAGGTGTAATGGCTTTAGACTTCAAAGGAAAAGAAGGAATTGCCACTTCAATTGGCCACGCTCCTATTTCTGCATTAATTGACCCAGTTGCTGGAAGTAGAAATGCAATTGCAGAATCGCTTTCAAACTTAGTTTGGGCGCCGTTAAAAGATGGTTTAGACTCCGTTTCATTATCTGCTAACTGGATGTGGGCTTGTAAAAATGAAGGTGAAGATGCTCGTTTGTACGAAGCCGTTCAAGGTTGTTCAGATTTTGCTATCGAATTAGGAATCAATATTCCAACAGGAAAAGATTCTCTTTCAATGAAGCAAAAATATCCAAATGATGAAGTAATTGCGCCAGGAACTGTTATTATTTCAGCTGCTGGAAATTGTTCAAATATCACGAAAGTTGTAGAACCAGTTTTACAACATAATGGCGGAAACATTTACTATATTAATTTATCGCAAGATACCTTCAAATTAGGTGGTTCGTCATTTAATCAAACACAAAATAAAGTTGGAAATGGAACGCCAACTATTACAAATGCTGCCTTTTTCAAGAAAGCATTTAATACCTTACAAGATTTAATTAAAGAAAGAAAAATCAAAGCTGGACATGATATTGGAAGTGGTGGTTTAATCACAACTTTATTAGAAATGTGTTTTGCAGATGTGAATTTAGGTGCGAATTTCAATTTGACTGCTATTAACGAACACGATTCAACAAAATTATTATTCTCTGAAAATATTGCCGTTGTTTTCCAAGCTGATGCTGAAGTGGAAGCTACATTTAAAGCAAATGGTGTTGAAATTTTCAACATTGGAACAGTTACGAATTCAGATACCGTTTCAATTACGAATTATGATGATACTTTCAATTTAAGTGTTTCAAAATATAGAAAAGCTTGGTTTGAAACTTCTTATTTATTAGATCAAAAACAATCTAAAAACGGAAAAGCGTTAGAGCGTTTTGAAAATTTCGCGAATCAACCTTTAGATTTTACTTTCCCATCTCATTTTGATGGAAAATTAGCTCCAACTTCTGCTACAAACAGACCAAAAGCAGCGATTATTCGTGAAAAAGGAAGTAATTCTGAAAGAGAAATGGCAAATGCGATGTATTTAGCAGGTTTTGATGTAAAAGACGTTCACATGACGGATTTAATTTCTGGTCGTGAAACTTTAGAAGATATTCAATTTATTGGTGCTGTTGGTGGATTCTCAAATTCAGATGTTTTAGGTTCGGCAAAAGGTTGGGCTGGAGCATTTTTATACAACGAAAAAGCAAATACAGCATTGAAAAACTTCTTCAAAAGAGAAGATACACTTTCTGTTGGAATTTGTAATGGTTGTCAGTTAATGATGGAATTAGAACTGGTAAATCCAGAACACGAAGTTCACGGAAAAATGAAACATAACGATTCTCATAAACACGAAAGTGGCTTTACTTCTGTAAAAGTTCAGAAGAATAATTCGGTGATGTTATCAAGTTTAGAAGGTGCAACTTTAGGAGTTTGGATTTCGCATGGTGAAGGAAAATTCAACTTACCATTATCGGAAGAAAACTATAACATTGTTGCGAAATATGGTTACGAAGGTTATCCAGCAAATCCAAATGGTTCTGATTATAACACCGCAATGATGTGTGATGCAACTGGAAGACATTTAGTAACAATGCCGCATATTGAGCGTTCAACTTTCCCTTGGAACTGGGCAAACTATCCAGAAAGAGGTCAGAAAGACGAAGTTACTCCGTGGCTAGAAGCATTTGTTAACGCAAGAAAATGGATAGAAAATAAATAATACTATTTTAAGAATAAAAAAAAATCAGCTTGTAAAAAGCTGATTTTTTTTGTGCTATTTTTAGAAAAAACTAGACGTGTTTTTCAATAATGACTTGTAAATCTTTAATTTCAAAAGGTTTAACTAAAACGTCATTGATTCCATTTATCGCCATTTCGTTAATAATTTCATTTTTATCAGAAGCCGTTAAGGCAATAATTGGTGTCAAAATTCCTAATTCTCTAATCTTTTGGGAAGCTTCAAATCCATTTAAAATAGGCATATGAATGTCCATTAGAATCAAATCGAATTGATGTTTTTCAACTAAAGCAATCGCTTCTAAACCATTTTCTGCAATCTTACAAGTATGATCGCTTTTATCCAATAATTTCTTAGTGACCATTTGATTGATCTTGTTATCTTCTACTACAAGAATTTTCAAATGTGTTTTATTTCCTTTTGATGCCAACATAGGATTATGTTTAAAAATCGGTTCGTTATCTGCTTCAATATAAGGGATTTTCACAGTAAAAACTGTTCCTTTATTCATTTCGCTTTTGACTGAAATTTCTCCTTTAAACAAATCTACTAATCTTTTTACAATTGACAATCCGAGTCCAGTTCCTTTGTATTGTTCATTTAAATTGACATCGACTTGCACAAATTTTTCGAAAATTTTATCTAAATATTCTTCTGGAATTCCGATTCCGTTATCTTCAATTTGAATCTGAATTTTTTGAACAGCATCTTCTTCCAAAAGGTTTAATTTAATAGAAACGATTCCGCCTTTAGTAAACTTTAGTGAGTTACTAATTAAGTTAATTAAGATTTGAGAAAATCGTGTTAAATCAGTTTTAATAACCTGTGGAACGACGTCAGAAATTTCAATATTCAGTTTATTTTTATTCGATTTGGCAATAATTTCTAAAGATTCTCTAATTACAGAAATTTCTTTTCTAATTTCTACATTCTCGTAAATTAATTCGAATTTAGTATCTTCAATTTTATATACATTTAGAACATCGTTTATCAATGATAATAAATAATTTGAAGAGAATTTTAGTGCATTAAAATACTTGTTTTTCTTCAGTTCTGTATGTTCCGATTCGATAATATCTGCCATTCCAATTACACCGTACAAAGGCGTTCTAAGTTCGTGGCTCACATTCGATAAAAATTGAGATTTTAATAAAGAGGCTTCTTCCGATTTTATATTGGCAATTTTTAATTGTTCATTTGAATCGAAAAGTTTTTTATTTAATTTTCTATAATCTAAATAGTTTTTAAACATATAAATCAAAAAGAACAACAAAATACCTGCAAAAAACAAACTCATTTTCACAAGTTTTGAGGAAGCTAATATTTTTTGATCTTGCACTTTTTTTTCAGATTCACTTTTCTGAATTTTATTATTCATTTCTAACATATCGATAGAAGCTCCGGCAAATTTTATGTCTTGACTTCTTTCTTTTAGATACAATTCATCTTGAAGCTTATCGTGTTTTTCAAGAAAAAATAATGCTTTTTTAACGTTATTGTTTTTTTTATAGAACTTATAAATCTCATCGTAAATTTCTAATTCATTTGGCTTAAAAAAGGCAACATTGTTTTCCTTTAACTTCTCTAAAACAAGATCAAAACAATTTTCAGCTTCAACATTTTCATTTCTGTTTGAATGATAATTCCCTAATAATGTATAATAAGTCACGTACATTTCGAAATCTTTTTCAGTTTTCAAAACAGGTACAATCTTGTCTAAATATTTTTTACCCATTTCGAAGTTTTCCAGTTTAAAATAAGCATCAGCAATATTTAATTCTGTAAAGGCGATATCGAGTTTATCTCCAAATTCTATGGAAAATCTGTAACATTTAAAATAATATTCTAAACCTTTTTTAGGATTATTTAATCGGAAGAAATAAAGATTTCCTGTGTTGTTATATAAATACTCTAATTGCTGAATATCGTTTGCTTTTAAAGCAAATCTGATTCCTTCATTGTAATAATATAGCGTTTTTTTTAAATCGGAAAACTCTTCATAATTTAAACCAATAACATTATAGGCTTTTGCAGTAAAGCTATAATCATCATTTTTTAATCCATATTGCAATACTTTTTGTGCATTTTCTAAAGATGATTTACAATTTAATTTATTTAAATCGTCAATGGCTTTTTCGAGAGTTTTTTTTGCTTCAACCTTATTGTTTACAACAACTTGAGCAAAAAATAGTTTAGGAGTTAGCAGAAAAAAAAACAGGATATAATATAATTTCACTTTCATATTATCTATTGAGAGTTGTAAAAATAAAAAAATCCTGATATAAATCAGGATTTTTAGTATTATTATTTGTGAATTATCGAATTAACTTTTTGTATTTGATTCGAGTTGGTGTCACATCTTTACCTAGACGTTTGCGTTTGTTTTCTTCGTATTCTGTGAAACTTCCTTCAAAACTATACACTTGAGAATCCCCTTCAAAAGCTAAGATATGCGTACAAACTCTATCTAAAAACCATCTGTCGTGAGAAATAATTACAGCACAACCGGCAAAGTTTTCTAAACCTTCTTCTAAAGCACGAAGCGTATTAATATCTAAATCATTTGTTGGCTCATCTAATAAAAGTACGTTTCCTTCTTCTTTAAGCGTCATCGCTAAGTGCAAACGGTTACGCTCACCACCAGAAAGTGTAGCAACTTTTTTGTTTTGATCACTTCCTCCAAAATTGAAACGAGACAAATAGGCTCTTGAATTCACTTGACGTCCGCCCATCATAATCAATTCCTGACCATCACAGAAGTTTTCCCAAAGTGTTTTATTTACATCAATATTTGAGTGCGATTGATCTACATAAGCGATTTTCACCGTATCTCCAACTTCAAAAGATCCTGAATCTGCTTGTTGTTCACCCATAATCATTTTGAAAATAGTAGATTTACCAGCACCATTTGGTCCTATAATTCCAACAATTCCCGCTTGTGGTAAAACGAAATTTAAATCGTCATATAATAATTTATCACCAAATGCTTTCGATACATGTTTAGCTTCAATTACATTCGTTCCTAAACGTGGTCCATTAGGAATGTAAATTTCTAATTTCTCGTCTAGTTCTTTTTGGTCTTCGTTTAATAACTTATCGTAGTTCTGTAAACGCGCTTTTTGCTTTGTTTGACGACCTTTTGCTCCTTGACGAACCCAGTCTAACTCACGCTCTAAGTTTTTTCTACGTTTAGAAGCTACTTTTTCTTCTTGCGCCATACGAGTTGATTTTTGGTCTAACCAAGAAGAATAGTTTCCTTTCCATGGAATACCTTCTCCTCTATCTAACTCTAAAATCCAACCAGCCACGTTATCTAAGAAATATCTATCGTGCGTTACGGCAATTACAGTTCCTGAATATTGTGCTAAATGTTGTTCTAACCAAAGTACAGATTCTGCATCTAAGTGGTTGGTAGGCTCATCTAATAATAATACGTCTGGTTGTTGTAAAAGTAAACGACATAAAGCGACACGACGTTTTTCCCCACCTGATAACACGCTAATTGGCGTATCTGGATCTGGAGTACGAAGTGCGTCCATGGCAATTTCTAATTTATTGTCAATTTCCCAAGCTCCTGAAGCGTCAATTCTGTCTTGTAATTCTGCTTGACGATCCATTAACTTTTCCATTTTTTCTGGGTTTTCATACACCTCAGGCAAACCGAAATCGTCATTAATTTTATTGAATTCTGCTAATAATTCGAAAGTTTCAGCGGCACCTTCACGAACAATATCAATAACTGTTTTTGTTTCGTCTAAATGCGGTTCTTGCTCTAAATACCCAACAGTATAACCTGGTTGAAAAACCACATCACCTTGGTAATTTTTATCGATACCAGCAATAATTTTTAATAAAGATGATTTTCCTGAACCATTCAATCCAAGAATTCCAATTTTTGCTCCGTAAAAGAAGCTTAAATATATATTTTTAAGTACTTGTTTATCTGCTCCTGGATAACTTTTACTCAATTTTTGCATTGAGAAAATTACTTTCTTATCGTCTGCTGACATAATTTATATTTATTGTTAATAATTTATTTTTAAATCTTCGTAAATCGTACTTCTAAATCGTACTTTAATTTACATTCTCCCTTTTAAGGCATTAAAAACCCATGCGTTTGCAAAAAAACCAACGCCAACTGCGGCAAAACCCCAACCAGCTACATCATCGTATCTGTAAACAGCTAAACCCATTATAATTAATCCCATTATAACCATGATACCTGTAGCCCAAGCTAAAACTGTATTTTTGTTCATTATTTCAATTTTATAAATTTAGGAATGCAAATATCGGAAATTTTATGATTGATTACTATTTTAAAAATGACATTCTTTAAATAGTAATTCGTTATAAAATTATGCTACACAATAAAAATTTACTGTGTTAGATAAATCGTCAACATTTATAGGCTTATTTAACACTTTTCGAATATGAACTTTTTCGAATTTTTCTTTATTTAATTCTTCTGAAACGGCTGTTAATGCAACGATTGGCAAATCTGGTTTTAGTTTACCAATTTCTTCAGATGCTTCAAAACCATCCATAATCGGCATCATAATATCCATTAAAACCAAGCAGTAATCGTTTAATTTTACTTTTTCTATTGCTTGTAATCCATTTTCTGCGATGTCTACATTAAATCCTTTTGAAACTAGAATTTTTTGCACCAAAATTTGATTTATTTTATTGTCTTCTACTACCAAAATATTATACTTATCACATAGAATATCTTTCTTTACAAAATTCCTAATTACTTTAGTGCTTTCAACAACTTTTAGTTTTAAATCGAAATATAAAATTGTTCCAACGGGTTTTGACTCAATATGCAATTTCGATTTTAATAAATCTAAAGTTTTTTTAACTAAAGAAAGTCCAATTCCGCTACCGCCATATTTAATACTTATTTCATCAGAGCCTTGAAAAAACAGTTCAAATATTTCCTCTTTTATTTTATCATCAATTCCAATTCCCTCGTCTTCAATATGAAATCGTATCGTTTGAAAATCATTTTCAGAATTTGAATCTAATAAAATTATTTTAATCGTAATTCTTCCGTTTTCCGTAAATTTAATAGCATTATCAATCAGATTATTTAAAACTTGAGTTAATCTCGATTTATCAAACCATAATACATTTTCTATTCTTTTATCATAGTCGAAGTAAATCTCGTTATTATTTGAAATATCCTTTTTAAAAGAAGTAACAATATTTGTTATCAATTCGATTAAATTATTTTTAGTCGGCTTTAAGGCTAAGTCTTTATTGTTACTCAGCACATTATATTCAATAATATTATTGGAAAGATTAATTAGTTGATCTGTCGAATGTTCTAAAATGGTTAAATTTTCCTTTTCAATTTTATTATATTTTTCTTTAAACAGATATAATATACTAGTAATAGCATTTAAAGGCGTTCTTAAATCGTGTGCGATTGTATTTAAAAACTTATTTTTAATTGCTAACAATTCATTTAATTGTTCGTTTTTTTTATTTAACAATTCATTCGTTTTTGTCTTATCTTTTGTATAGCGGAATTGTAAAAATACCAACAAAATAAGTAAGCCAAGAGAAATTAATAAATAAATTAAAATAGAGTTTTTGAACTGACTGTTAGCTTTTTCTCTCTCTAATTGAAAATTTGACTGAAGTGCTTGATTTTCCAATTGTGTGGAATTCTTGAATTTATCAAAAATTTCTCGATTAAAATCATCTCTATATTTTAAAGCTTTTTTATAATATTTTCCTGCTTCTTCATGTTTTTTTTCAGCAGTGGCAACATCTGCAAGTAATTCATAATAATTGAATAATGCCTTATTTTCATTTTTTTTAAATTGACTTAAATTTTCAACTCGTCTAAGTATTTTTTTTGCTTCATCAATTTTGTTCAAATTCAAATAGGCTTTACCAATTACTAAAAAAAGGTTAGGATGGCTAGGCACATTAAAATATTTTTCATTTAATGAAACATGTAAATTCCCATATTTAATAATATTTTCCCAATCTTTTTCTCTACTACTTGTCATGCATAGATTATAATACAAATCTAGTCTCGATCCAACAGGAACATACTTTTCAAGAAAATATTTTGATTTTAAAAGATACTCTTTTGCTTTTTTATGATTTCCTATTAAAGAATAAGAAACTCCATAATTTTCACAATAAAAACCCATTATTTCGTTGTTAGGATGTTTCTTTAAAACAAGCATTCCTTTATCCAAGTACTTAAATGTCGAAACTAAATCACTGCTGGTGTAGTAAATTGAAGAAATATTGAGATATAAGACACCTAAATCTTTAAAATCTTTTTGATTAATAAGCGTCTTTTCTAATGTATTTAATTTCTCTAATCCTAACTCATATTCATCTAATTTCTTTGTTTTTATTAATGAGTCGCATTCATGCAAAACATTATCATATTCAGGATGATTGTAAAATTTAAAAAAATTTTCTTTAGAATATAAAAATTGAACACAAAAAAAGAACACGACAAAAAGAGTCGCTTTTTGGAATGCAGTATTTTTGCGAAAAAATATCATCATAAAAAATTTTATGTAGCATAAATTTAATCAAAAAAACCAAATTTAACTATTAATTTAAAAAATATGTTAAAGGATTTTCTTAATAAATCATTAATATACAACATATTAAGACAAATAAATACACCTTGTTTTATATTTAATAATTTTGGGAAAGTATACTGATATTTTAACTATTGTGAAACAATAATTCTTAATTGAAGATTTTGTAAACCATTTCTTTTAGCATGTCATCTTCTTTCATAGAACCTGCGCCAACACCTTTTGATTTCACATCGATGTCTCGGATAACTTCAATAATTTGGCTCACTTTTCGCATTGGGAAATTTCGAGCTGCGGTAACATATTCGTCCACAAAAAACGGATTGACGCCTAATGCTTTTGCAACATTGAACTTCGATTTATCTTTTAAACCGTGATATTGTAGTAATTGTGAGAAAAACGAAAACATTTGCCCCGTAATTACAACAATTGGGTTGTCTTTCGGATTTAAAGCAAAATGATGAATAATAGTATACGCTTTTTCTTGATTTCTAACTGCTAATGCCGATTTCAATTCGAAAACATTATAATCTTTACTAAAACCAATGTTTTCTTCAATATTTTTTGGGGTAAAAACGTGTCCAACCGGAAAAACGATTTTAAGTTTCTCTAATTCGTTATTAATTTTAGATAAATCTGTTCCTAAAAACTCGGCTAACATCGCAGCAGCTTTGGGTTCAATTCCGTAATTCTGACCTTTTAAAACTTTTACAATCCAATCTGGAACTTGGTTTTCGTATAATTTTTTACTTTCAAACCAAACGGCTTTATCTTTAAGCGTTTTAAAAATTCCTTTTCTACCATCCGGTTTGTCTCGGTAAGCAAAAACTAAAATGGTTGTGGGTTGTGGATTTAAAACATAAGCTTTGAAATTTTCAAATGTTTTCGATAAATTTTGCGCTTCTTTTACCACAACTACCTGATAATCTGACATCATTGGAAAACGTTTTGCTGTAGAAACTACTTCTTCCACAGTCGTATCTCTTCCATATAAAACCACTTGATTGAATGATTTTTCATCTTCCGTAAGTACTGAATCCTCTATTAAATCGGAAATTCTATCTATATAATAGGTTTCTTCGCCACATAAAAAATATATGGGCTTAAAATTTTTAGATTTAATATCGTTAACTATTTTAATAACGTCAGTCAAAATATGTTGATTTGTTTATTTGGTTATTCGTTGATTTGATTATAAATTCGCATCATGCAAAAGTTGAATTTCCCATCCTACTCGTTTCGGTTCAAAAATAGTGAAAATAAAATTGCTATTTTTGATGAAATAAGAAAAAAATTTGTGGTGCTAACTCCAGAAGAATGGGTCAGGCAACACACAGTTCAGTATTTAATTCAAGAATGCAACTATCCGAAATCGTTACTAAACGTTGAAAAACAAGTGAAAATTAACGGAATGAGCAAACGATACGATATTGTGATTTTTAATTCTGATGGCAGTATTTTTTTGGTGGTGGAATGCAAACAGCCTGATGTAGCGATTTCTCAAAACACTTTCGATCAAATTGCACGTTATAATTTTACTTTGAAAGCCGAATATTTAATGGTTAGCAACGGATTAAATCATTATTTTTGCCAAATGGATTTTGAAAAGGAAAAATATACTTTTTTGAAAGAATTGCCTAATTACAGCGAGAAACAATCTAAAAATCCAAAAATCTAAGAAGTCCGAATGAAAACAGCCGTAGTTATCTTAAATTGGAATGGTGCAAAATTATTGCAACAATTCTTGCCATCTGTCATTCAGTTTTCTGGAAATGCTACCATTTATGTGGCTGATAATGCTTCAACGGATACTTCTATTGAAGTTTTGAAAAGCGAATTTCCAACGGTAAAAATCATTGAAAATACAGGTAATTTTGGTTTTGCTAAAGGTTATAATGAAGCCTTGAAATTTGTGGAAGAACCTTATTATGCTTTAGTCAATTCGGATATTGAAGTTACCGAAAATTGGTTACAACCGATTGAAGCAATTTTTGATAACCAGCCAAAAACGGCTATCATTCAACCTAAATTATTAGATTTTAAAAAGAAAACACACTTTGAATATGCTGGTGCTGCTGGTGGATTTATAGATAAATACGGTTATCCATTTTGTAAAGGTCGAATTTTTGATACGTTAGAAGAAGATTTAGGTCAATATAATCAAGAAACAGAGGTTTTTTGGGCGACTGGCGCTTGTTTTTTTATTAGAAAAGAAGTGTACAGAACTTTACATGGTTTTGATGATGATTTTTTCGCACATCAAGAAGAAATTGATTTGTGTTGGCGTGCGAATAACTTAGGATTTACGGCAAAATATTGTCCGAATTCGGTTGTTTATCACGTTGGTGGTGCAACTTTAAACGAAGCGAATCCAATGAAAACCTTTTTAAATTTTAGAAATTCGTTGTTGATGTTAACCAAAAATCTTCCGAAAGGAAAATTGTTTCCCATTATTTTTACTCGATTGTGTTTAGATGGCATTGCAGGAATTCAATTTATATTTCAAGGAAAATTTAAACATACTTGGGCAATTATAAAAGCACATTTTCATTTTTATCATTTACTTTCTAGAAATTTAAAAAAGAGAAGTACTTCTCAAAAATCGAATTATTTTTATTCAAAATCAATCGTTTGGAGCTATTTTGTTGAGAAAAAGAAACTTTTTTCTGAAATAAATTAACTAAATTTTCACTATTCGGAACACTTTGGTATGGTTTTTTCTGTATAACTTTGTAAAAAATCCTATTAAAATGAGAAAAGTACTAGTTTTAGCCGCAATCCTTCCGTTTGTGCTTACGTCGTGTGTTTCTAAAAAGAAATTCGCAGCTTTAGAGGCGCAACAAAAAGAAACACAAGATTTATTGAATTCAGCAACAATTAAACTGAATGCATGTTTAACTGAAAAAGATGCTCTACTTAGTCAAGTAGATTACTTAAAAAAGAACAATTCTGACTTAATAAACAGTTCTAAAGAAATGACTGTTTTAACTACAAAAGGTGCTCAAAACCTTGAAAAATCATTAGAAAGCTTACGCGAAAAAGATTTAAAAATCACCCGTTTACAAGATGCTTTAACTAAAAAAGACAGTGTAACATTAGCTTTAGTTACGAGTTTAAAACGTGAAGTAGGTATTGACGATCCGGATATTAATATCAATGTAGAAAAAGGTGTGGTAATGATTTCTATTGCAGATAATTTATTATTCAAATCAGGAAGTTATGATGTAAATTTAAAAGCAAAATCAGTTTTAGCGAAAGTTGCTAAAGTTGTGAACAGCAAACCAGATTTCGAATGTATGGTAGAAGGTCACACTGATAATGTGCCGATTAAAAACGCAGTATTATTAGACAACTGGGATTTATCTGTAAAACGTGCGACTTCAATTGTACGTGTATTACAAAACGATTTAGGTGTGAACCCAAAACAATTAATTCCAGCTGGAAGAAGTTCATTTATTCCGTTAGCGGATAATGATACTGCTGAAAACAGAGCAAAAAACCGTAGAACACGCATTATCATTATGCCAAAAATTGACCAGTTTTACGATATGTTAGAAAAAGAAATGAAAACACTTTCTAAGTAATTTTCAAAACCATAAAATTATAAAGCGACTAAGAAATTAGTCGCTTTTTTTGTGGGAATAATTCTAAATTCTTATTTTTGTTTTATATAAGCCATTAAAAATGAATTGGAAAGCCAAAACAATTCTCTATAAAAACACGCCAAGAATTGCTGTGTATTTTGAGAAAAACGAAAGACTAATTGCTAGAATTAAAACCTTTACAGATGCTCGTTGGAGTGTTGATAAAATGTTTTGGCATTTACCCGACACAGAAACAAATCGACTCCATTTTAAACTTCCATTAGCACATACTTTAGTTCCAAATTCTGAGGGAATTGAAAGTATTTCTACTTTTAAAAACTATTTATTATCAAAGCGTTATAGTCAAAATACGATTACAACTTATTGTGAAGCTTTGAAATCATTTCTTACTTTTTTCAATACTAAATCTGTAAAATCTATCACAAATGAAGATGTGATTTTATACAATACCGATTATATTTTAAAGAATAATTTGTCTTCTTCGTATCAGAATCAGATTGTAAATGCCATTAAATTATATTTTAGAATTGTAAGAGAAACTTCCATTGAAATTGATAAAGTGCATCGTCCGAAAAGAGAAAAAGTGCTTCCAAATGTTTTGAGTAAAGAAGAAGTAAAAAGTATCCTTTTGGCACATAATAATATCAAACACAAAACCATGTTAAGTCTAATTTATTCTTGTGGATTACGTTGTGGCGAATTATTAGCCTTACAACCTATTCATATCGATTCGAAAAGAAATATAGTACTTTTAAAAAACTCAAAAGGCAAAAAAGACAGAATAGTTCCATTAAGTCCGAAAATATTAGAAATGCTAAGAGATTATTATAAACTTTACAAGCCAAAAGTATATTTATTTGAAGGACAAACGGCAGGAAAACCGTATGACGAAAGAAGTTTACAGCAAGTTTTAAAACAAGCCTTAAAAAAAGCCAATATTTCAAAACCAGCAACATTACATTGGTTACGGCATAGTTATGCCACACATTTATTAGAAAGTGGTACAGATTTAAGATATATTCAGGAATTACTTGGACATAATAGTAGTAAAACCACTGAAATTTACACACACGTTAGTACTAAAAACATCCAACAAATTAAAAGTCCATTTGACGATTTATAAAAAATATTTAATATATTTGAAAAGCGCTACTTTGTAGCGAGTATACAACCAAAACAAGGCGTATAGGCGCTATAAAATAGCGGGTATATACAAGTTGTACGCAATTGGAAGTATGGAACTTGATAAATAGTCGAAAAATTTTGTGGAAAAGCTTGAGTTAAGAAACGGAAAAATGGATTTGTTTTTCGTCAAGCCTTGCAAAAGAAATTTGCTGAAAATGTATTTTCAAAGCGAAGTCGCTAAAAGGCTTGCCAAAGTTATAAGAAAAAAATGACAAAGTCAAATGTTTTTTATTGTAACTGTTTTAACTCTAGTGTTTAGCGAAATTTTTAAGACTGAGATTTAAAAAAACTGCGCCTATCATTACGGTCTGATAGGAGTCAATATTTTAAAATCATTTATCTAACTTTCTTAACATTCCAACTGTAACTGTTATTTCTTATCTTAGCCGACAAGAAACAACAGCGCACAACAGCGGTTAACCGCAATCCTGCCCAAAAAGGCAGCACTGCGGTTAGCCGCAAAACGTTGTA
>NZ_FNYA01000001.1:0-736721 GCF_900108955.1 Flavobacterium terrigena
AGTTGTACGCAATTGGAAGTATGGAACTTGATAAATAGTCGAAAAATTTTGTGGAAAAGCTTGAGTTAAGAAACGGAAAAATGGATTTGTTTTTCGTCAAGCCTTGCAAAAGAAATTTGCTGAAAATGTATTTTCAAAGCGAAGTCGCTAAAAGGCTTGCCAAAGTTATAAGAAAAAAATGACAAAGTCAAATGTTTTTTATTGTAACTGTTTTAACTCTAGTGTTTAGCGAAATTTTTAAGACTGAGATTTAAAAAAACTGCGCCTATCATTACGGTCTGATAGGAGTCAATATTTTAAAATCATTTATCTAACTTTCTTAACATTCCAACTGTAACTGTTATTTCTTATCTTAGCCGACAAGAAACAACAGCGCACAACAGCGGTTAACCGCAATCCTGCCCAAAAAGGCAGCACTGCGGTTAGCCGCAAAACGTTGTAGGCAATTATTTTGCGACCGACACAAATCAAACTTAAATGGAAAATAATTCTGAATTTCTTAAACCAACGCTTATCAAATTAGAAAGAGCAAGAAAACAACTACTCGAAATTTATGATTTCAACAAAAATTTATGGAAAGAAAATAAAATTCAGATTACTCCCAAACTTTGTGTTGATAAAAAAGGTTATGAATTCTATACAAATAACTATACTGAAGATAATTTACTAGAAGAAATTAGTTTAAGAATTGGTGAATACATACACAACTTAAGGAGCACATTAGATAATCTCATATTTGGTTTTGCTCGAATAAAAACTAATCCACCAACAAAGCCAATTAAATTAAGTTTTCCCATTTTTGAAAATGAAAATTATTTCGTAAAAGATACAAAAGAAATATTTAATCAAATTCCAGAAATTTTAAAAAATGAAATAATAAAATATCAGCCTTATAACGTAAGAAAAAACAATCCTAAATCGGAAAATAGTTTATACAGTTTATCTATTGTTCAAACTTTAAATAATATTGATAAGCATAGAGTTCCAATAATATTGGTTGCTAACCTTAATGAAATAAAATTTGATGGTTCATTTGAATTTGACAACGAAGATTTTACAAACATTATTGATGAAAAAAATGGATTTTGTAATTTTTATAAAGTTCTTCCTAATTCTAAAATTTTTGAATTTCGAACTCTTGAAAAAATAGAAAAAATGAATATGAATTTCGATGTTAGTGTTGATATTGCTATTGATTATCCAAACCAAAATTTAAACATTGACATTCTAAAAAATCTTTACAATGATATTGCATTACTAATAAATGATCTTATTTTAGTAGTTAAAAAGACTGAAGAAAAGTAAAATAAATATTACAACTGCTTACAAACCAGATAGCGCAGATTTGCTCACGAGTAACAGCAAACTGACAAAGTAAATCCGAGCCATCAAACCATCAAATTATACAACTTTAAAACAGAATTCTGAAACTTTTCCGAAATGTTTCCTCTTAACTTTGTAATATAACTAACTATAATCTGTTGTATGCGCAAAATCCTCTACATATTTGGTCTTTTCTTTTTCCTTTCAAGCTGTACTATTTTTAAGAAAAACAAATACAATGATTTGGTTTTCAAAAGTCGTGCGGAAAGATCACATTACATTAGCGCGTATAACAAATCGTTAGCCTTATGGAAAATACCCTACTCGGAAGAAGATGTTAAAACGAGTTTTGGTACGGCACATGTGATTCTAAGCGGTCCAAAAGACGCGCCTGCTCTAGTATTACTTCACGGTATGAATGCCAGTTCAACTATGTGGTTCCCCAATATTGAAGCCTTATCAAAAAACAGAAGAGTGTACGCAATTGACTTTTTAACCGAGCCAGGCAAATCGGTTTCAATGGGTAAAACACTTTCAAAAGAAGAGATAGTGTTGTGGTATAACGAGATTTTTAAACATTATAAACTTAATAATTTTGAAATAATTGGCGCTTCCGCAGGAGCATGGTATGGCGTATTACTAGCTATTCAGGACGATAGTAAAATTAAAAAATTGGTGTTGTTAGGACCTGCTCAGACTTTCGAAAATATTGATGAAAGAGGAAAATCTACTCCCGCAATACTAATGAAATTTTTCCCTAGCAAGAAAAAATGGGATAAAACACTGGAGAATTTTTCCACCGATCCGAAGAAGATTCCAATGGTATTCAAAAGACAATCGTATTTGGCATATAAAACTAAAATAGGTTCTAATTTTTGGAAAATGCAGCCTTTTTCTAATGACGAACTTAAGAAGATTAACATCCCTGTTTTAGTGTTAACAGGCGATAAAGATATAATCAATTCAGAATCCGGACATAAAAAGGCTAAAGAAACGCTGTCAAACTACAAGGGAGAAGTTATTCCTAATGCTGGGCATTTCCTTACCATTGACCAAAAGGAAATCGTAAATAAAAAGATTATTGCTTTTCTAGGTAAATAAGCTATCGAATATCAAAGCACAAAACATTTTAGCTTCATTATTAATTTCGTAACTTTATTATTGAAAACACACTCGATAACAAAGATTTTAATAATTAGATAAAGACATGATTATGAAAAAATTTTATGAATTATCTTCAGCCGATTTTACTCAAATCTTAACAGATAAAAAAGAAGTGGAAATACTTATAGATTATGATACGCTGCATGTTGAGCATTTAAAATTAATGCCAATTGACAATACAGAAGTTGTTATTAATCCGACTATTTTAGATGAAGATAATTACAACCTCCTTTTAATTGATGCTCTACAGTCGAACGATATGTTTATGGCGAGTTTATTAGGATGGCAGAAAGCAAATGCAACCGTTTTTTGTAAAAAATATAATGACGATTTATATAAACTGAGATTAGTTTTTTAAATCCGCACTATCAAAGCAAGACCTGACAGGTTTCAAAAACCTGTCAGGTCTAAACCACAAATAAAAAGCGAGATCACTGTCGCTTTTTTATTTATAGCTTACGATATATACATCTGGAAAGTCTAAAAACGCATCGGAAACTTCATAATACGTATCGGAAAGTTCTAAAAACACGTGGGAAACTTCTAAACATGCATGGGAAAGTTCTAAATACGCATGGGAAAGTTCTAAAAACACGTGGGAAACTTCTAAACATGCATGGGAAAGTTCTAAATACGAATGGGAAAGTTCTAAAAACACGTAGGAAACTTCTAAACATGCATGGGAAAGTTCTAAAAACGCTCCGACAAAGTCTAAAAACGTCCCGACAACTTCATAATACGCTCCGACAAACTCTATAATAAAAAAGCTACTTAGAAATTTCTAAGTAGCTTTTTTATATTATGTTATTCTATAAAATTTATTTAATAAAATTATATCCTAAATTAATTGAGAAAACACTGTTATCCATTAACTTATCCGCGGGTTCAGTGCCACCAAATGCATAATTATATTTAAATCCAACATTGAACTTATTTGTAATATTATAATCCACTCCAAAATTTAAAAGTGCTGCAAATTTGTTTTTACTGTCAGATTTACTTTCGTATGAAAAACTACTAGTATCTCCAGTAGCGTATTCATAATAAGTTTCTGTTACATTTCTGATACTTGAAAAATTATAACCTAATGAAGGTCCAATTTCTATTCCAACTTTATCTTTTATTAAATATCTAAAATTTAGTGGAAACAATAAAATATTAGATGAATATTCTTTTAATCTAGTAACTTGAACATCTGAATATCCCTTTTCTACATCAGTTTCATTAGAATTCACTTTCATATATAAAACTTCAGGTTGAAATGAAAAATTTGATTTACCTAAAGGCAAATTTACCAAACCTCCTATTTGATATCCAACTCCTAAATCACTTGAATGATTCTCATAATTAGAGCCTTTTAAAAAATTTAAACCCGCTCTAACACCAAAATAAGAACTTTTTTTTGTGACCTCTTCTTCTTGTGCAAATGAATTAAAACTCAAAAATAATACACAAATAATTAAACTAATTTTTCTCATTCTTATACTCTTACGATGTTCGCGCCTAAAGCTCTTAATCGTTCGTCAATTCTTTCGTAACCTCTATCAATTTGTTCGATATTTTGAATAGTACTTGTTCCCTTTGCAGAAAGTGCTGCAATTAATAACGAAATACCAGCTCTAATATCTGGTGAACTCATAATTGTAGCTTTTAGTTGCGATTTGAAATCGTGTCCCATAACCACAGCTCTGTGCGGATCACATAACATAATTTTCGCACCCATATCAATTAGTTTATCCACGAAGAACAAACGGCTTTCAAACATTTTTTGGTGAATTAAAACATCTCCTTTTGCTTGAGTTGCTACCACTAAAATGATACTTAATAAGTCAGGCGTAAATCCTGGCCATGGTGCATCAGAAACCGTTAAAATAGATCCATCAATGTCGGTTTTAATTTCATACCCATCCTTGTGAGCAGGAATATAAATATCATCACCTTTTTGTTCTAAAGTAATTCCAAGTTTTCTGAATACATTCGGAATTTGTCCTAAATTTTCCCAACTAACATTTTTGATTGTAATTTCACTTTTTGTCATAGCCGCTAAGCCAATCCAAGAACCAATTTCAATCATATCTGGTAAGATTCTGTGCTCACAACCACCTAAAGATTCTACACCTTCGATAGTTATTAAGTTAGACCCAATTCCAGTAATTTTCGCACCCATTGAATTCAACATCTTACATAATTGTTGTAAGTAAGGTTCACAAGCTGCATTGTATATTGTAGTAATTCCTTCCGCTAAAACAGCAGCCATTACGATATTAGCCGTTCCTGTAACTGAGGCTTCGTCTAATAACATGTAAGCCCCTTTTAAACGACCTTCGTTTTCAACACCATAAAAATGGTCTTCTCTATTGTATCTGAATTTCGCACCCAAATTGATGAAACCTTCAAAATGCGTATCTAAACGACGTCTTCCAATTTTATCACCACCTGGTTTCGGAATAAATCCTTTTCCAAAACGAGCCAATAATGGTCCAACAATCATAATAGAACCACGTAAACTTCCACCCTCTTTTTTGAAAGCTTCTGTTTCTAAATAACCAACATTTACTTCATCAGCTTGAAACGTATAATCTCCAGGTCCATTTTTCTGAATCTTAACACCTAAATTACCTAATAAAGTAATTAGTTTATTTACATCAATAATGTCAGGAATATTCGTTACTCTTACTTTTTCTGAAGTTAATAAAACAGGACATAAAACCTGTAACGCTTCGTTTTTGGCACCTTGTGGTTGCACATTTCCTTTTAAGGGCTTACCGCCTTCAATTTTGAATGTTCCCATTTATATTGTATTATTATTGTTTGGATTATTTGGATTATTTTTTGGCTTAAAGTTTTTACCACCTTTATAATTTGGATTATTTAAGTTGGCTTTTGTATTATCTGGCGAACTCGGTTTTGCATTTGTAGGTGCATTCGGATTTCTATTGGTATTTTGCGGTCTGTTTTGATTTGACGGCGGTCTACTTGGATTTCTATTCGTGTTAGACGTTTCATTTTTAGTAAAAAACTGCGTCTTATTCGACTGCTTCTTGTTTACTTTCAATAAATTCTGAGACGTAGAAAGCTCTTCTTTCATAGACGTTAAGTTCAACTCACCATTAGATAATTCTAACAAATGATTGAAAATAACTTCATCCGTAACCGTATCTTTATTCCAACTTAAAAAACACTTTTTCATGTGATTCGCAATCACAATAATCAATGCGTTTTTCAACTCACCTTCTTCCCATTTACGAGCCACATCAATCATATATTTGATGTTGTTTCCGTAAAATCTGTATTTAGGAAAATTCTGTGGATAAGGTAAACGTTCTGGTTTTAGCTGAACTACTTCTCTAGTCGGAATTGGGTATGGAGAATCGATATCTAATTTAAAATCAGACATAATAAACAATTGATCCCAAAGCTTGTGCTGAAAATCGGGTACGTCACGCAAGTGCGGATTCAAATTTCCTAAAACAGAAATTACATATCTGGCACCTTTATTACGTTTTTCTCTATCTTCAATAGCCGTAATTTGATTAATTAATTTCTGAACATATCTTCCGTATTCTGGAATAATTAAGTGTTCGCGTTGCGAATTATATTCTAGATAATTAATCGATTCTTCGTTTCTATATGACATATTTATAATGAAATAATTCCTTCAATGGTTGATAATTCTTGGTATTTTTCAATAACTTTATCTGCGTTTTGCATTGTAACGTTAATAGAAATACTCGTATATTTTCCTGTTTTAGAAGAATGTGTTTGTATAACGGCTCCCATATTATTAAACGTATTTTCAACTAAATTAATGTTAGTTTCATTAGTTGGAACAATAAATTTATATAAGTATACAGCGGGCCAAGTTGTTGATTCTTCTAATTCTGATTTAAGTCTAATGTAAAAATCTTCTGTCTTCTTATCCATGTAAATTTAAGCTAATAAAACAACAAATATACATTTATAATGTTTCATTTAAAAATATAAATAATTAAGATTTTCAAAATAAAAAAAATGATAGTACATTTGAACTTTTAAGACACAAAATGAACAAAAAAATTATACTGCTAATTGGTGGACCAAGCTCTGGAAAAACAACTTTAATTAACCATTTAGAGAATGAAGGACACATTTGTTACCCTGAAATTTCAAGACAAGTAATTTTGGATGCTCGAGCTGATGGTGCTGAATTTTTATTTTTAGAAAACCCTATGTTGTTTAGTGAAAGACTTTTAGAAGGCAGAATTAAACAATATGAAAATGCTATTGCTGAAGAAAAAATGGTTTTTATAGATAGAGGAATTCCTGATGTTGTGGCGTATATGGATTTTATTGGAGATACTTATCCTGAAAAATTTATTGAAGCTTGCGAAAAATATAAATACGATACTATTTTCTTATTACCACCTTGGGAAGAAATTTATACTAGCGATGATACACGTTATGAAAGTTACGAAGAAGCCAGTAAAATTCACCAGTTTTTAGTTGATACCTATAAAAAATACGGATACGATTTACACGAAGTTCCAAAAACAACTGTTGAAGAAAGATATCAATTCATTATCAATCGTTTAAAAGACTAATTCGCTTTAATGAACCAACCACTAGATGTATTAAAAGCGCACTGGAAACACGATGCTTTTAGACCAACTCAGGAGGAAATTATCAACTCTGTTTTGTCCGGAAAAGATACTTTTGCCTTGTTGCCAACTGGTGGTGGAAAATCTATTTGTTTTCAAATCCCAGCACTTATTAAGCCTGGAATTTGTTTAGTTATTTCTCCGCTAGTCGCTTTAATGAAAGACCAAGTCGAAAATCTAAAAATAAAAAACATAAAAGCAATTGCCTTAACGGGAGGGATTTCCTTCGAAGAAACCAATAATTTACTAGATAATTGTGCGTTTGGCGGCTATAAATTTCTATATGTTTCACCAGAACGTTTACAACAAGATTGGGTTTTAGAAAGAATTAAAAATCTAAATGTAAATTCAGTCGCTATTGACGAAGCACATTGCATTAGTCAATGGGGTCACGATTTTCGTCCAGCCTATTTAAAAATTGCGACGCTAAAAGAATATTTTCATGTTCCTTTTATTGCTTTAACCGCCACTGCTACTCCACGAGTTCAAAACGATATTTGTAGTTTATTACATCTTGAAAATCCTGCGATTTTTAAAAATTCGTTTGCACGAGAAAACTTGGGTTATCACATTATTAAAACCGAAGACAAACTCGGCAAACTGAAACAAATTTTCTTAAAAAATCCAGAACCATCAATCGTTTATGTAAAAAACAGAAAGGCATGTGTAGAATTCAGTAAAACATTTAACGATTTAGGTTTTACATCAACCTATTATCACGGCGGATTATCAACGAAAGATAAAGATAAAAATATGAAACTTTGGTTGGAAGAAAAAGCACAAGTAATAGTCGCAACCAACGCTTTCGGAATGGGAATTGACAAACCGAATGTAAAAACAGTTGTCCATTTACAAATTCCAGATAATATTGAAAACTATTACCAAGAAGCCGGAAGAGCTGGTAGAAATGGGAATAAATCGTTTGCTTTATTATTGACTCCAGAAATAAATTCAGAGAACTTAAAGAATTACTTCCTATCGAATTTACCAAATAAAGAATTTCTGCATTTGGTTTACAAAGACTTAAATAATCATTTTCAAATTGCTTATGGCGAAGGCTTTCAAGAGATTTTCTACTTGAATTTGAATCAGTTTTGTGCGAAGTTTAATTTATCTGTAACCAAAACTTTTGCATGTTTACAATTTTTAGATCGACAAGGAATTATTACACTTAACAACTTAATTAGCAACAAAGCGAGTTTGCAATTTTTAATTGAAAGCAGAGAAATAATTAGATATTGCAGTTTGAATGTTAAAGACGCAGCGGTTATTGAAACTATTTTACGAAATTATACGGGTGTTTTCGAACAAGTTACGATTATCAACATAGCATTAATAGCAACAAAATCTGGTGCTTCAGAAGATAAAGTAATTAAAGTCTTGAATAAATTACATGCTCAGGAAATCATTGAATTGAAACTACAAAGCAATGACATTTCTATTTTATATAATGAACCTCGAGAAGACAGTTATACGATAAATCGTGTCGTGAAAATTCTAGAAAATCAGAATCAGATTAAAATAGAGCAATACTCTCAAATGCTGAATTTTGTTTCAGATAATTCAACTTGTAAATCGGTTTTAATTTCGAATTATTTCGGAGAAGAGAATGCTAAACCTTGCGGAATTTGTTCGTATTGTAATTCTAAAAATAAATCGGAACCCAAATCTGTTTTAGAAAGTATTCAAAATCTATTAAAAAAAGGCGCTTTATCTTCAAATGAAATAGAAAACACACTTACATTTTCAACAGAAGAAATTATCTTTGCCCTACAAAACTTATTAGAAAACGATGTGATTTATCTTAACGTCAATAATAAGTATCAAATTAAGTAAAAAAATAAAAACTTAGCGTCTTAGTGTCTTCGTGGCAAAACAAATCGCTTAGCAACATACAATAACATGGAAAAATTAAGAATCGTATTTATGGGAACACCCGACTTTGCAGTTGGTATTCTCGACACCATATATAATAGTCAATTTGAAATTGCGGCTGTTATTACAGCACCAGACAAACCAGCTGGGCGTGGACAAAAAGTTTCTGTAAGCGCAGTAAAGACTTACGCTTTAGAAAAAAACTTACCAATTTTACAACCAACTAATTTAAAAAACGAAGAGTTTTTAGCTGAATTAGCGAGTTATAATGCGAATTTACAAATTGTTGTCGCTTTTAGAATGTTACCAGAAGTGGTTTGGAAAATGCCAAAATTAGGAACATTTAATCTTCACGCTTCTTTGTTACCTAATTATAGAGGCGCTGCTCCAATTAACTGGGCTATTATTAATGGAGAAACAGAAACAGGTGTAACTACTTTCTTTATTGATGATAAGATTGATACTGGTGCGATGATTTTAAATAAGAAAATTGCTATCGATTCAAATGAAAATGTGGGACAACTACATGACAAGTTGATGCATTTAGGTTCTGAGACAGTCATTGAGACTTTAGAACTGATTGAAAAAGGAAATGTGACTACTACGATACAAACAGAAAATTCAGAGTTAAAAACTGCTTATAAACTTAATAAAGACAACTGTAAAATTGATTGGACAAAATCTGGAATAGAAATTTACAATCAAATTAGAGGTTTATGTCCTTATCCTGCAGCTTGGACATATATTAAAGATGGCGAAAACGAATGGAATGTCAAAATTTACGATTCAAAATACATTGAAGAAGCACATACCTATTCTATAGGAACAATTATTTCTGGAAAAAAAGAAATGAAGATTGCAGTTGCGAATGGATTCATACAAATAGAGAGTTTACAGTTTCCTGGAAAAAATAAAATGCAAATTCATGAACTGTTAAATGGAACGCAAATTAGCTCTGAAGCCTTTGTTAAGTGACATTTTAACTAAAAAATAGACTTTAAAAAGGTACTTTATTAACATTTAGACTTATTTATTAACATTTTTAACGAAAATAGTAGGAAAAACTTGCACAGTTCAAGGATACGTATAAATTTGTATTAAGAAAAATATGTTTAATCAATTAAATAACTATCAATTATGAACAAATCAGAATTAATCGATGCAATGGCAGCAGCTTCAGGAATTACTAAAGCAGCAGCTAAATTAGCTTTAGAGTCATTTTTAGGAAGTGTAGAAGGTACATTACAAAAAGGTGGAAGAGTTTCTTTAGTAGGTTTCGGATCATGGTCAATCTCTAAAAGAGCGGCTAGAGATGGAAGAAATCCTCAAACTGGAAAAACTATCAAAATTGCTGCTAAAAACGTAGTAAAATTTAAAGCTGGTGCTGAATTAGACGGAGCTGTAAACAAATAATATATATTTGATTTATTTAAAAGCCTCTTCTAGTAAGAGGCTTTTTTTATACCCAATGTAATTCTTTTGTGATAAAATTAACATTTCACCGATTTTATTTGTTCAATAAAATTATTTTTTTTAAATTCAATTAAAATTAGTTGGCTTATGATATCAATGTTACCCAAAAAAGGTTGTTTACTCGTAGCTGAACCAACAATCTCAAACGACATGTCTTTTAACAGATCTGTAATCTTGTTAACTGAACATACAAAAGATGGAAGTGTAGGTTTTATTTTAAACAAACCACTATCCTATTCTATCAATGAATTAATTCCTGAAATTGATGCTAATTTTATGGTATACAATGGCGGACCCGTTGAACAAGACAATTTGTATTTTTTACACAATGTACCAGAATTAATTCCGGAAAGTGTGGAAATATCTTATGGTTTGTATTGGGGTGGCGATTTTGAAACCACTAAAAATTTAATCAATGAAGGTAAAATTTCTAAAGAGAATATTCGTTTTTTCCTTGGATATAGTGGTTGGGATACCAATCAATTAGACGAAGAATTAGAAGATAATTCTTGGATAATTGTGGAGAATGAACTGCAAAACAAAATTATTGGCAAAAACAGCCAAAACTTTTGGAAAGAAAAATTAAACGAAATTGGTGGCGAATATATTTACTTTTCAAATTCGCCAGAAAATCCTACGCTTAATTAATAGAGTTATTTAATAATTCTGTTATTTCTTTAGATAATTCTGAAGTAAATTCTTTTTTTCTATATTTTGTAATTGGTTGAATTCCAGAAATTACATTCGAAATAAACAATTCATCTGCTTTTTGTAAATCAAAAGGTGAAATGCTTTTTTCAATCATTTCAATGTTTTCCATTTTATTTGCAATAGCAATAATTTGCTTGCGCATAATTCCGTTTAAACATGCATCTGAAATTGGAGGCGTAATCAATTGATTACCCATTTTCATGAATATATTGCCATTTATAGCTTCCACTACATTTTTATCATCGTTAATTAAAAGGCAGTTTTCAAACCCGTTTTCTTTTGCAAAAACACTTGCCACCACATTAATCATCTTGTTATTGGTTTTTAATGTTGACAATAAATGTTTAGAAACATGAAAATCTTTAAACAATTCCACTTCATAATTTAAAGGTAAAACTATATATTTTTCTGAAGTTAATCCAGTACAAGTAATAACAAACTGAACATCATTTGAAGTAGGATTATACAATCCGTCAGCATTTCTAAAAACGGCAAAACGAATTCGATTACTCACTTTATTCGCTTGTAATTCAATTAGTTTCAGAATTTCTTCTTCCATAAATTCCATCGTAAAATTCATAGGAATTTCCATTCTACAAATTCTCATCGAAGCCATTAATCGTAAATAATGTTCTTCTAAAAATAAAATTTTAGCTCCATTTACTTTTATGGTTTCAAAAATGGCATCGCCAAAAAGAAATCCTCTATTGTTTTCGATAGCAATATTGCTAGTGTCTTGTATGTTTCCGTTAAAATTAATCATAAAAAAATGCCCTGAAATTTATTCAGGGCAAATATACTTATTTATTAAAATTAAACCGAACCAATCACGTGTTTTAAATCGGAAACTAAACTTTCCCACAATAATTTTGATTCAGGTAATTCATCTTCCTCCGAAAAGTCTACAACAATTAAAGAAACGTCATTTGTAATTTCATCAACTTGAATTTTTAATTCAAAGAAATACTCAGTTTCTTTATTATTTTCATCAAGCCATTTAAATTTTACTTTTTCTCCAGATTTTTTTGAAGCTAATTTCGCATTTTCTTCAGAATCGTCCCAAATAAAAGTATAAAATTCACCTCTTGAATTTACGTTATCCGCAAACCATTCAGACAAACCAGACGGCGTTAAAATATATTGATATAATAATTGAGGCGAAGAATGTATGGGGAATTCTAGTTCGTACTTGATTTTTTGTTTCATGTGTTTAATTTTGATTTTTTAGTTGTGACTTATGGTATTGCATTTTTGTTTTGGGAATTTGCTTTACAAACTTTTTAATTTTGGCAACCTAAATCTTTTTTATAAATTTTTCAGCAAAATATAAAAAATATTGATACCACAACTATATTTTACTGGTTTTTTTTGCACCAATTTTTTAATTGAATTTTTTATAAATATTTTTTTGGAAAGAAAGTATTTATTTATATATTTGCACCCGCATTGAGAGATGCAAAACTAATTAATGGCGAGATAGCTCAGTCGGTTAGAGCGCAGGATTCATAACCCTGAGGTCACGGGTTCAACTCCCGTTTTCGCTACAACAAAACCCTAACTTCTTATAATCAAGATGTTAGGGTTTTTTAATTCAATTCATTTGCTAAATTTCTTCTTCTAGGAATAATTCAGCGATGAATTTTTTTCCTTTTCGTTCTACTTCAATGGTTATTGTTTCATTTGCGCTTTTTTGAAGCATTTCCATAATTTCGGTAATTCTATAATTAATTGCCTTCTTTCCATTGATTGAAATTATTCTATCGTCTACTTTTAATCCTGCTTTATCTGCTACTGAATTTTTTCTAATGTTAGAAATTTCAATTCCTGGTTTCAGTACATATTTAAAATTTACCTTCGAATTATCATAAAGTAATTCTGTTACATTGGTTGCTCCAGTTGGTAAATCGGTCTCAATTTTTTCTTCAATAACTTCTACTCCGTTATGATGAATATTAAATCCAGCCATATTGTAATAGAATTTATTATTAAAATAACTATTTTTATCTAAATACATTATCTGCTTATTATAATTAAAAATTACATTAAATCGTTTTAAAATTTCACCACCAACAGATCCATCGCGCTGATTTAATATATTTTTTTTAAGAAATGAAATGGTATCGGGCATAGAAATTATAGGTTCTTTAAATTCATAATCTGAAAAAATAATATTTTTAAATCGTACTCTTTTTCCATAAACATTTCCGCCAATTCCAGCTCCCAAATAATCATCTATTTGCTTTTTATTTTTGACATCTAATTCTTTTTCAAAAATCCATAAACCATCAGACAATCCGGTATCCACTAAAAGCTCTAAATTCTCTATTTTCTTATCCTCAATATTAATAGTAACTGGAATGTAAGGTTTTTTATCTTTAAGAATGAACGGAAGTTGTTTGTAATTTATAATTTTACTTTCATACCTATTTGTCACTTTTCTGTACACCACAATTCGTTTGGTATCGTATTGAATTTCGACAATATTATCCATAAAAAAATCGGCTCCTAAAATTCCGTGAATTGGAATTCCTACAGAAGTTGTAAAGCTGTATTTATCTTCCAACATTAAAACAACATCTAATTTTTTTGAAGAAAGACTTTTAAATTCAATTTTATTGTTTTTTGAAATATAAGCATCAATAGGCTCATCCATTCCAGGACCAGTAATTTTAATTTTAGAGGTATTATTAAAGGCAATACTGTCTTTTTCTGGAAAAGCAAAAAGAATATTATAACCAGAACCTGTATCTAAAATGAGATTTAATTGTATATCATTTACTTTTGGCTGTACAATAATACTATTATTAAGTAATTGAAAAGGGATAACAATTTTATTTTTATTTTGAGAAAAATCCCAAATATTCTGAGAAAATGCATTTGTACTCAAAAATAAAAGAATGAAATATCTTAAAAACAGATTCATAATTTATAAAGGTTTCCATAAATGTACGATTTTTATTATTTACATGTAATTTTTCACTAAATTATTATTACAAAATCCTTATTTTTTTGCACTTTTGCAAAGCAAAAATTTAAGTTATGCCAAAAATTTCAAACAAAGGGATTCAAATGCCCGAATCGCCAATTAGAAAATTAGTTCCTTACGCGGAAGGAGCAAAAAAAAGAGGTACAAAAGTGTACCACTTAAACATTGGTCAACCAGATATTAAAACGCCAGAAGTGGCATTACAAGCCGTGAAAAATTTCGATATTAAAGTTTTAGAATACAGTCACAGTGCTGGTTTCGAAAGCTATAGAAATAAACTTTCTGCTTACTACAAAAATCAAGGCTTACCTGTTGATACTAAAGACATTATTATCACTACTGGTGGTTCTGAAGCACTTATGTTTGCTTTAGGTTCTACTTTAGATAACGGTGACGAAGTTATTATACCTGAGCCGTTTTACGCAAATTATAATGGTTTTGCTACAGCAAGTGGTGTAAAAGTCGTTCCTGTAATTTCAGGAATTGAAACTGGTTTTGCTTTGCCTCCAATGGAAGCTTTCGAAAAACTAATTACACCAAAAACAAAAGCAATTATGATTTGTAATCCAGGAAATCCAACTGGATATTTATACTCTGAAGCGGAGATTAACAAATTAGCTGAAATTGTAAAAAAACACGATTTGTTTTTAATTGCTGATGAAGTGTATAGAGAATTTGCTTACGATGGTTTAAAACATTATTCAGTATTAAACGTACCAGGTTTAGAACAACATGCTATTATGATTGATTCGGTTTCGAAAAGATTTAGTATGTGTGGCGCTAGAATTGGTTGTGTAGTTTCTAAAAACGAAGAATTTATGGCAACAGCTATGAAATTCGCACAAGCACGTTTGAGCCCACCTACATACGCTCAAGTAGCGAGTGAAGCAGCTTTAGATACGCCACAAAGTTATTTTGATGAAGTAATTACAGAATATGTAGACAGAAGAAATACTTTGGTTCAAGAAATGCAAAAAATTGAAGGTGTTACTATTGCTAACCCTAAAGGTGCTTTTTATTGTATTGCAAAATTACCAGTAAAAAATGCAGATGATTTTGCACAATGGCTTTTAGAAGAATATGATTTCAATGGTGAAACGGTTATGGTAGCTCCGGCAGCGGGCTTCTACTCTACTCCAGGTGTTGGTTTAGACGAAATCCGTATTGCTTATGTATTGAAAAAAGAAGATTTAATTAAATCTGTAGAAATATTAAAAGAAGCTTTAAAAGTTTATAAGAATTAAAAGTTATAAAAGATAAATTAATCATAATTTAAAAACCGTTTTGAAATTTCAAGACGGTTTTTTTTATATATTAGCAAATAATTTCATTAAATCACATTGGAAAACTATCAAGCAATACTAATACATCCCGACGTAAAAGGCGGAAGAATTTCTGGAAATTTATCAATAAAAAATAATTGCATTTATTTCGAAAACGAAGAACTGACTCATCAAATAAACTTTATTAATCTTACAATTAATACTGGTGGCGCTTCCAACCGATTTATCTTTTTTGCAGACAAAACAAATACCGAAATTTCAATATATACTTCAGATAAAAAAGTATTAAAAAACAATCTTTTAGCTTCAAATAAAAATTTTAAATCTGAAATTTCTAAATCAAAATCCGATTTACGAAAAACTTTAAAAGGTGTTCTTATAGCTATAGCACTTGTCGGAATTTTTATTACTGGATTGTATCTTGCAAAAGATAAAATGGTAGAAAAAATTGCCGATCAGGTTCCTGCATCATGGGAAAAAGAAGCTGGAGACAAATTATTTTCCACGCTTTCTTTGCAATATAAATTTATTAAAAACGATTCTTTAGAAAAAGAATTTTTAAAAGTCGCACAACCTTTATTAAAACAAATTGAAAAAGACGGATTTAAAGTCGATTTATATTTCGTTAAAGATCCAACTATAAACGCATTTGCTTTACCTGGCGGAAAAGTCATAATTCAAACTGGATTAATTGAAAATGCAAAATCTTGGGAAGAAGTTATGGGTGTGGTGAGTCACGAATTATCACACGTAACGCGTCGTCATCATATCAGAGGAATTATCAATAATTTAGGAATCTTTACGATTTTATCTGCTGCATTTGGCGATGTAAGTGCTTTAGCTGGAACATTTTTAAATGTTGGTGGCGAATTGGCTTCTTTATCAAATAGTAGAGATTTTGAACACGAAGCAGATGAAACTGGTTGGAAATATTTGGTTCAAGCTAAAATAAATCCGAAAGGTTTAATTACCTTTTTCGAAACTTTAAGTAAAGAAGAAAAAGCGAATGAAATCAAATCTAAAGTTGACGAAACAATTGATTTGTCATTTTTATCTACTCATCCCAATACAAAAGACAGAATTAGTGCTTTAAAAGAAAAACTAAAAGGCGATAAATCTGCTTATATTAAGTTACCAGATAACTTTGAAAAATTTAAAATCGAACTCTTAAAACAAAAAATAAATTAGTACAAATGGAAATTAAAACAGAAGGAAAACCAGCATTTGCCTACGTAATGGTTACGTTAGCACCTGGTGAAACCATGATTGCAGAATCGGATGCGATGTCTAGCATGTCTGCAAATCTAGATATGGTTGCCAAATTTAATGGCGGACTATTTGTAGGCTTATTGAAAAAATATTTGGGTGGTGAAAGTTTGTTCATCAATCATTTTACAAACAATACCAATGAAACCTTAAACTTACATTTAACACAACCAACACCTGGTGATATTGAAGTGAAAGAATTAGATGGAACATCTAGCTATTGCATTCAAAACGGTTCTTATATTGCTTCTGAAAAAGGAGTAAAATTGGGTGTAAAATGGGCTGGATTAGGTTCGTTAATTGGTGGTGAAGGTCTTTTTAAATTAGTTGTTTCTGGAAAAGGAAAAGTAATTTTTGGAGCTTACGGCGGATTAATTGAAAAAGAAATTAATGGCGAATATATTGTAGATACTGGACATTTAGTAGCTTACGAACCAAACATGAAATTGAAACCACAATTAGCTGGCGGAATTTTCAGTAGCCTTTTTGGTGGCGAAGGATTTGTAACTCGTGTAGAAGGTAAAGGAAAAATTTATATTCAAACTCGTAATATTTCCGGATTAGCATCTTGGTTAAATAGACAATTATAATTTTAGATATGGAAACATTAAATATAGAACATAAAGCTACAAGTTTAGATGTAAATTTAAGAATGCGACCAGGTTCAACTGCTGCAGAAATAACTTTACAACCTGGACAAGAATTTACAGCTGAAGCTGGTGCCATGATAGCCATGAGTCCAACAGTTTCAATGACAACTACAACTTACAAAAAGAATTCTGGTGGGATTTTTAAAGGTTTAAAAAGAGTGCTTTCTGGAGAAAGTTTTTTCTTAAATCATTATACTGCTGGAAGTCAACCTGGAACAGTTTGGTTAGGAACAACTCATGCTGGTGACATGATGACAAAAGAATTAAACGGAGAAGGAATTATTATTCAAGGAGGTTCTTATGTGGCGAGTTCACCAGATATTGAAATTGATTTAAGCTTTCAAGGTTTTAAATCATTAATTTCTAAAGAAAGTTTATTTTGGCTAACGGCTAAAGGAAAAGGAACTGTTATTTTCAATTCTTTTGGTTGTATTTACCCTATTCAGATTAATGGTGAATATATTGTAGATACAGGACATATTGTGGCTTTTGAAGAAAACTTAAACTTCACTTTATCTAAAGCTGGAAAAAGCTGGATGAGTTCGTTTTTAGGCGGAGAAGGATTAGTATGTAAGTTTAAAGGTCAAGGAACAGTTTGGGTGCAATCTCATAATACGGGTTCATTCGGAGCGATTTTAGGACCAAAATTAAAACCAAGATAAGATATGGAAGTTCAAGATAAAAAAGGATTTAATTATAAAATGGATTGTAAGCCAGATTTCGGTTTCGTAACCGTTACAATTCCATCAGGCGAAAAATTAAAAGTTGAAGCCGCTGCTATGGCAACAATGGATACAAATATTGAAATGAAAACAAGTTTAAAAGGTGGTTTTGGAAGGTTTTTAACTGGAGAATCATTATTTCTTAACGAATTTTCAGCAAAAAACGGAAGTGGAGAAATTCAAATTGCACCAGCTTGTCCGGGCGATGTGGAACATATTTACTTGCAAAATGAAGTTATTTATTTACAAAACACAGCCTTTTTAGCTTCAGGAATTAATGTCGCTACAGAAAGTAAATTTCAAGGATTAGTAAAAGGATTCTTTTCTGGAGAAAATTTATTTTTAATCAAATGTTCAGGTGAAGGCGATTTATGGTTTAACTCGTATGGTGGCATTATGGAAATTAATGTAGAAGACGGTTATGTTGTAGACACAGGACATATTGTAGGATTCACTGAAGGCTTAACGTATGACATTTCTAGAGTTGGCGGTTACAAATCGTTATTCTTTTCTGGAGAAGGTTTAGTGTGTAGATTTAGCGGAAGCGGAAAAGTTTGGATTCAAACTAGAAAAATTGTTCCATTTGCGAATTGGACATTCCCATTCAGACCAACGAAAAATAATAAATAATAAAACAAAAATCCCGTCTTTTAACAAGACGGGATTTTTTTTATTCTTCTACTCCTTTTCTAATAACATAGGTATAAAACCAGGTAATTGTAAAAGTTGGAATAATATCTGTAAAAGGAATTAACTCTTCAATCGTACCGAACAAACCAGCAATTTTACCAACTGTTCCTTTGTACATCAGTACTAAAAGGATTCCAGAAATTGGCGCCCAAACGACATCAATTGGTTCTGCGAAAACAGGAACTATATAAGATAACATCCCAATTCCATCAAAAATTAGACTTAAAATCAGTTTGTTTTTTTTATCGCTTTTCTTTACAACTGTTGGTTGTGGTTCTTCTATCATTTAATTGTAATTTATAATTGTTTGGAACACTAATGTACAAATTAAATGCCAGTATTAAATTTCAAGATTTAAAAGATTTCTAAAATCTATTTTAACTTACTCTTATAATACTTTCTCAATTTATCTAATTTCGGAGCAATCACATATTCGCAATACCCTTGTTCTTTATTCTGATTGTAATAATTTTGATGATAGTCTTCCGCTAAATAAAAAACTCCAGCTTCTTCAATTTGTGTCACAACCGGATTCGGATATAATTTTTCTTTCTCAATCAATTGAATATAATTCTCCGCTTTTGCTTTTTGTTCTGGCGAATGATAAAAAATAGCACTTCTGTATTGCGTTCCAATATCTGCACCTTGTTTGTTCAATGTTGTTGGATCATGAGTAGCGAAAAATATTTCTAATAAATCTTCATAAGCCACTTCTTTCGGATTAAAAGTAATTTGAATTCCTTCAGCATGACCAGTAGTTCCGTTACAAACTTCGCGATAAGCAGGATTTTTAATGAATCCACCAGTGAAACCTGAAACCACTTTTTCTACTCCTTTTACTTCTAAAAAAACCGCTTCTGTACACCAAAAACAACCTCCGGCAAATGTTGCCAATTGTACACTATCATTCATAATTTCCCTTTTATTTTCTATTTTATTTTCTGATTTTTTTTCAACAGTTTGCGATTTGCTTCCACAAGAAAACAAACTTAAAAACGAGCTTAATAATACAATGTAGTTCATCTTTTTTTATCAAATTTAGTTAATATTCTTTCAATCATATACGTTTTAACTTTACTTTTAGATTTGTGTATAAATAATCTTTGCCACGAATTCACGATTTTTTTTTCTTTTTTTTACTGTGTAATTTTAATTCGAATTAATTATCGACGTTGTCGATACAAATTTTGTTTGTCAAAATTTTTAATTCGATAATTCGTGGCAAAAATTAAATTATTTAACTTTCATTTGTGTTTCAAACATTTTAATATTCACTATTTCTTTGTTTCTTTGTACAAATTGATGTTATGAAATCGCAACATAAACTTGTTTGTGTGAACAAACACCTTTAAAATAATGCGATACCATACGACCTTTAAAAATCAATGAAAATTTACAGATGATTAGAGCAACGAATATAAATAAACATTATGGCGATTTACAGGTTTTAAAAAACGTAAGTCTGCATATAAATAAAGGTGAAATTGTATCCATAGTTGGCGCTTCTGGTGCTGGAAAAACTACGCTATTACAAATTTTAGGAACCTTAGATTTATTGGATAAAAAAGATAATGTTTCGAGTTCATTAACAATCAATGATACTTCGATAATTAATTTGAAAGATAAAGAATTGTCGAAATTTAGAAATTTGAATTTAGGATTCATCTTTCAGTTTCATCAATTATTACCTGAATTTACAGCTTTAGAAAATGTTTGTATTCCAGCATTTATTGCGAACAAACCTAAAAAAGAAGTCGAGATTGAAGCTAAAAAACTATTGGATTATTTAGGATTATCACACAGAATCAATCACAAACCAAGCGAACTTTCCGGTGGAGAACAACAACGTGTTGCGGTGGCAAGAGCTTTAATTAATAAGCCTGCCGTTATCTTTGCTGATGAACCTTCAGGAAATTTAGATCATACAACTGCCGAAAATTTACACCAATTGTTCTTTAAATTGCGTGACGAATTTGGACAAACTTTCGTAATTGTCACACACAATGAAGAATTGGCAAATATGGCTGATAGAAAATTAGTGATGATTGATGGAGTTTTACAAAATTAGAAGCAGACGAATCGTTTTTCAATTCACTTTTTGTCCCGCTTTCCGCACTACATGGTAGTTTGCTGCAATCGGGGCTAATAAACACAAATCTATTTTCAGATGAACTTTACCGAATTAAAAGAATTTTTAGACGAAAAAGTCGTTTTATACAACAATAAAAATTTTATTGATTCTGATCCTGTTCAAATTCCGCATTTGTATTCTCAAAAAGAAGATATCGAAATTGCTGGATTTTTAGCCGCAACAATTGCTTGGGGAAATAGAAAAATGATTATCAATAATTCACATAAATTGATGCAAATTATGGGAAATTCACCTTATGATTTTGTGATGAATCATAAAGAAATTCACTTAGAAAAACTATCAAATTTCGTTCACAGAACTTTTAATGCGACTGATGCTGTCACGTTTATAAAGGCTTTACAGCATATTTATACAACCAATCCCGATTTAGAAAGTCTATTTTCTAAACATATTGAAAATAACTCTACTCAGAAAAGCATATCTGAATTTAAGAAAACCTTTTTTGAAATTCCACATTTACAAAGAACTCAAAAACACATTTCCGATCCATTAAATGGTTCGGCAGCCAAAAGAATCAACATGTATTTACGTTGGATGGTTCGAAATGATAACAATGGTGTCGATTTAGGAATTTGGAAAACCATCCCTACTTCTGCTCTATCTTGTCCGTTAGATGTACATTCAGGAAATGTAGCTCGTAAATTAGTATTGTTAACTCGAAAACAAAATGATGCCAAAGCTTTATTTGAATTAGATTCGAACTTACGACTTTTAGATGCTAATGATCCAGTGAAATATGATTTTGCGCTGTTTGGATTAGGCGTTTTTGAAGGGTTTTAAATAAAAAAAAGAGCTCTAAAAGAGCTCTTTCCTAACTTTGTAAAAGTTGTTAGTTACTTTTTGTAAAATTAATTTTAATTGAATAATTTTTACCTACAAATAAATTGGCTTCCTCAATTTTCAATGAATTTAATGTCGATTTTATATAATTCTTAATTTCAATATCATTTGTTTTTACATTTAATATTACTAATTCATTATCTGAATTAACTGTAAAAATAACATCGACTAAAGCTTCGTTTTCAAATTCGAAATTTTCCAAATTCTTTTTTATCATTTCTGACATGACCTTCACTGCTTTTGGTAAATCTTCCTCGAAAGAATTAGCATTATTAGCAGACACACTAAAAGTTGTTAATAATAAAACAACTAAAACTAAGTTGATGATTTTTTTCATTTTTTGATTTTTAAATTTTACATGACAAATCTATGTCGTAATTCATTTAAAATAAAGCAAATAAATAAGCTTAACCATCATTTAAAATTGGAAACAGATTGAATTATTGAATTTCGATTAAATGCTGCAGAAAATTACATTTAATTAAAATATTCGGTGGAAATTATATCAAATTCAAAAATAGCATTTCATAGTAAATTTACATTGGAGAAATAAAAAGTTTTCAATTAACATTTTATCAATCAGCACAATAGAAATAATTTGATATAAAGTTCTAAAATTAATTGAATTGATAGGATTTATGAAAGTCAAATAATAAATAACAAAAAAAATCCCGATTTTCATCGGGATTCAAATATATAAAATATTTTACTTTCTTATTTTGATAATGCAGCTTTAACTTGGTCTGCAGCTTCTTGAAACTGAACAGCTGATAAAATTGGCATTCCAGAATTATCAATTAATTCTTTAGCAATTTCTGCATTTGTACCTTGTAAACGAACAATGATTGGCACTTTAATTGCATCACCCATGTTTTTGTAAGCGTCTACAACACCTTGTGCTACTCTATCGCAACGTACAATTCCACCAAAAATGTTAATTAAAATTGCTTTTACGTTAGGATCTTTTAAGATAATACGGAAAGCTGTTTCAACACGTTTAGCATCTGCAGTTCCACCAACGTCTAAGAAGTTTGCAGGTTCAAAACCAGCATATTTAATTAAATCCATAGTAGCCATTGCTAAACCAGCACCGTTTACCATACATCCAACAGTTCCATCTAAATCAACATAATTTAAACCAACTTCTTTTGCTTCAACTTCAATAGGATTTTCTTCACGAACATCACGCATTTCAGCTAATTCTTTATGACGGAATAATGCATTATCGTCTAAATCAACTTTAGCATCAACTGCAATAATTTTGTTATCTGAAGTTTTTAATACTGGATTAATTTCAAACATTGTAGCGTCTGAACCAATGTAAGCTTTATATAACGCATCAATAAATTTTACCATTTCTTTGAATGCTTCACCTGATAAACCTAAATTAAAAGCAATTTGTCTTGCTTGAAATCCTTGTAAACCAACAGAAGGGTCAATTTCTTCAGTGAAAATTAAATGTGGTGTGTGTTCAGCAACTTCTTCAATATCCATTCCACCTTCAGTAGAATACATAATCATGTTACGACCTTTACCTCTATTTAATAATACAGAAACATAAAATTCTTTAGTTTCTGATTCACCTGGATAATAAACATCTTCAGCGATTAAAACTTTATGAACTCTTTTACCAGTTGGAGGCGTTTGAGGCGTAATTAAATCCATACCAATAATTTGACCAGCAATTTCTTTTACTTGATCTAAATTTTTAGCTAATTTAACTCCACCACCTTTTCCACGACCACCAGCGTGAATTTGTGCTTTTATAACATGCCAACCTGTACCAGTTTCTGCAGTTAATTGTTTTGCTTTTTCAACAGCCTCGTCAGCATTGTTTGCAACATGACCACGTTGTATGCGCACGCCATAGCTTGCTAATATTTCTTTACCTTGATATTCGTGTACGTTCATAATTAAGTATGAGTTAATCTTGTTTAAAAGTGGCACAAAAATAATAAAGTAATTCTTAAATGACTAATTTTTACACTTCTTTTTAGATTTATAATTAAAATGTTAATTCACTTTTTGTTATAAAAACAACAGATTGTTATTTTTATATTTTATTTGTGTAATTATTTTGTTTTTTTGATATAACTTAAATATATTTGCAGAAAATTATTTAAAATGCAAAATTCAGATTTATTACAAGTAGCACAAAATTATGGTTGTCCGTTATATGTTTATGACGCTGACAAAATTGTTTCACAATACAACCGATTAGTAAAGGCCTTTAACAAAATTGAAAATTTTAAGGTTCATTATGCCGTTAAAGCACTTTCTAATGTAAACATCTTGAAGCTCTTAAAAAATGAAGGTTGTGGTTTAGATACAGTTTCAATTGAAGAAGTATTATTAGGATTACATGCTGGATTTGATCCTTCAGAAATTATGTATACACCAAACGGAGTTTCATTTGAAGAAATTGAAAGAGTAGCTCAAATGGGTGTTCAAATTAATATTGATAACCTTTCTATTTTAGAACATTTTGGCGCAAAATACCCAACAGTTCCAGTATGTATCAGAGTTAATCCGCACGTTATGGCTGGTGGAAATGCAAATATTTCTGTTGGACATATTGATAGTAAATTCGGAATTTCGATTCATCAAATGCCACATATATTAAGAATTGTAGAAAATACTAAAATGCATATTAACGGAATCCACATGCATACGGGTTCTGATATTTTAGATGTAGAAGTATTTTTATACGCAGCAGAAATTTTATTTGAATCGGCAAAACAATTCAAAACACTAGATTTTATTGACTTTGGTAGTGGATTTAAAGTGCCTTACAAAAAAGGTGATATTGAAACTGATATTGAAGAATTCGGAAGAAAACTAAGCAAAAGATTTTTAGCATTCGAAAAAGAATACGGTAGAAGTTTAACTTTAGTATTTGAACCAGGAAAATTCTTAGTGAGTGAAGCAGGTTCATTTTTAGCGAAAGTAAATGTAGTAAAACAAACAACATCAACTGTTTTTGCTGGAGTTGACACAGGTTTCAATCATTTAATCAGACCAATGCTTTATGGCGCTGAACATCACATTGAAAACATTTCAAATATAAAAGGTAAAGAGCGTTATTACTCTGTTGTGGGATACATTTGTGAAACAGATACTTTTGCCACAAACAGAAGAATTTCAGAAATTCATGAAGGTGATATTTTAAATTTTAAAAATGCTGGAGCGTATTGTTTTTCAATGGCTTCGAATTATAATTCGAGAACAAAACCTGCAGAAGTTTTATGGAGAAACGGAGCAGCTGTATTAATAAGAGAAAGGGAAACCTTTGAAGATATCTTGAGAAATCAAGTAGAGATTGATATTTAATAGTATATTCATTAAATATTTTTTGTTTAGTAGCAAAAATAAAAAGCTCATCGTTATGATGAGCTTTTTTGTTTTTATTATTTATTTAAAACTTCTTCTAAAACTTCAGATTGCGTACCGTTTGGCATTGTAATTCTTAGTTTCTGAGCTAAAGTTGGAGCAATTTGTGTGATGGTTTTTTTATTAAATGACTCTCCTTTTTTAATTTTCCAGCCATAAAACAAACAAGGAACGTGCGTATCATAAGAATAAGGTGAACCGTGTGTTGTTCCTGTAGAAGAATATTCCATAAATCCTGGCTTAAATAATAAGACTAATTCACCATTTTGCTTTGGATCATAACCATTTGCTACAATTTCTAAAATAGGATTACTTGAACTAGCATTTTGAATTTCTTCTTCCGTAAACACATTACTAATAAAGTTCTGCATCATTAAAAACTCTTTCAATTGTTGCTTAACTTTATTCAATTCTAAACCTTTTTGTTTAACTTTTTCTTTATTGATAAAAACATTAAAGTTTGAATAATCTAACAATATATTTTCTCCAAAATTTTTCTGAGAAAACTCAATAATACTTTGTTGTAAATTTTTAGAATTTAAACTCTCAACTGCGTATTTATTATCTTTTAAATATGTCGCGTTTTCAGCTCCAGCATGATCAGCCGTTAAAAAAACTAAATAATTTCCTTTGCCAACTGTTTTATCTAAATAAGTTAAGAAGTCAGCAATAGTTTCATCTAAACGCAAATAAGTATCTTGTAATTCAATAGAACGTGGTCCTAAAAGGTGTCCAACATAATCCGTTGCAGAAAAACTCATCGTAAGAAAATCTGTAATTTCATCTGCTCCCATTTTCTCATTTTCAATGGCGCTTTTAGCAAAATCTGCAACTAAATTATTTCCGTAAGGTGTTGTTCTTAAAACTCCTGCGTCGTTATTATTAAACATTTCCTTCATGTCGTAGGGAAAGAACGGCGTTTTCTTAAATAACTTTCCTTCATATGGGTTATTATCGTTTAAACTTTCGTTGTATGTTTCTTTCGATTTTAATAAATCCCAACCTTTTTCGATGTATTTCAAATAGTTTTTTTCTCCATTAAATTGAGTTGCCCAATCTGGTAATTTCTGACCATAGAAAGAACTTGAAATAAAATTTCCTGTTTTCGTATACCAAAACGCCCAATCTGCAAAATGTCCAGCTGGTAAAATCGCACCTCTATCTTTAATACTAATTCCAATTACTTTACTTTTAAAATTAGTTGCCAATTTCAATTCGTCAGTAATTGTAGTACTAAAAAGGTTTTTAGGAGACATTTTCCCTTCAGATTCTGTTCCTTCTACTAAAGTTATAACTGATTCATCATCTGTACAATACATATCTTTCCCAGTAGCCTTATTAAACCACTCATTACCTACAATTCCATTTACGTTTGGCAAGGCGCCCGTAAAAATTGCTGCATGTCCAGGAGCGGTATATGTTGGCATATAGTTATAATGCATGTTGTGAAACGTGAATCCTTTATTCATTAATTTCTTAAAACCATTGTCTGAAAAATCATTTGAAAAACGATACAAATATTCCATTTTCATTTGATCTACCACAATTCCAACCACTAATTTTGGTTTGTCTTGCGCATTTAAAAATGTACTAAAAACTAAAAATCCTAAAATCAGTTTTTTCATTTATGTAAATTTGAGTGATTAATTTTTATTTTCTAAAAGTGGCACAAATCTGAAATCACCAAATTCGGTTTTTTCAAATTGCGTTTCATTTTTTCTAACTAATAAAGTCATAATTTGAATATCATCTCCAACAGGAATCACTAATCTTCCTCCTATTTTCAATTGCGATAATAAGGCTTGGGGAATTATTGGAGCACCTGCCGTTACAATAATACTATCAAAAGGAGCTTCTTTTTCCAAACCAATATAACCATCGCCAAAAACAAATAATTTTGGTCTGTAGCCTAAAGTTGGTAATAATCTGGAAGTTTTTTTAAACAATTCGTTTTGTCTTTCAATAGTGAACACTTTCGCACCTAAAGTCACTAAAACTGCGGTTTGATAACCACTGCCCGTTCCTATTTCTAAAACTTTATGATCTTTTTCTACTTGTAATAATTCACTCTGAAAAGCCACAGTATAAGGTTGAGAAATGGTCTGTCCAGCTCCAATTGGAAATGCTTTATCTTGATAAGCAAAATCTACAAAACTAGAATTCAAAAATAAATGTCGTGGTATTTTTTTAATAGCATCTAACACGTTTTTATCTGTAATTCCTTTTTCTTGTAATTGCTTTGCAAGCTGATTTCTAAGCCCTTGATGTTTATTAGTATCTTTCAATTGTTGTGGTAAATTATTGATGTAAAATTAGATTTAAAATTTCAAAATGCAAATTGAAATTTTTATTATTTAATTACTATTTTTGATGAAATTTATTTTTATGTTAAAAGTCGGAGTTTTAGGTGCTGGTCACTTAGGAAAAATACATTTACGATTACTTAATCAGTCAGAAAAATACGAATTAGTTGGTTTTTTTGATCCTTTCGAAGAAAATGCTACTAAAGTCGCAGCCGAATTCGGTTATAAAAAATTTGATTCTATAGAAAGTTTACTTGCTGAAGTTGATGTGGTAGATATAGTTACACCAACAATTCAACATTTCGAATGTGCCAAAATGGTCATCGAAGCTGGTAAACATATTTTTATAGAAAAACCAATCGCTACAACTGTTGAAGAAGCGGAAGAAATCGTTGCTTTGGCAAATAAATATAACGTAAAAGGTCAAGTTGGACATGTGGAACGTTTCAATCCAGCTTTTACTGCTGTGAAAAATAAAATTAACAAACCAATGTTTATAGAAACGCATCGTTTGGCTGAATTTAATCCACGTGGTACTGATGTTCCTGTGGTTTTAGATTTAATGATTCACGATATTGATGCAATTTTAAGTGTAGTAAAATCGAAAGTAAAAACGGTTAATGCGAGTAGTGTTGCGGTTATTTCCGATTCTCCAGACATTACCAATGCGCGTTTAGAATTTGAAAATGGTTGTGTAGCGAATATTACAGCGAGTAGAATTTCTATGAAAAACATGCGTAAAAGTCGTTTCTTCCAAAAAGACGCTTACATTTCTGTAGATTATTTAGACAAAATTTGCGAAGTAGTTCGTATGCAAGATGCTCCAGAAATTCCTGGTGATTTTGATATGATTTTACAAAATGCAGAAGGTGTGAAAAAACAAATCTATTTCGATAATCCGAATGTAAATCCGAATAACGCCATTTTAGACGAATTAGAATCGTTTGCAGACGCTATCAATAACAATACAACACCAGTTGTAAGTTTAGAAGACGGAACAGAAGCATTACGCGTAGCATATCAGATTATTGATTGTATTGGAAAATAAAGAATTAGACAAAATAACAACAAACATATAAACACAAGATGAAACAAATTGCCGTAATAGGATCAGGAACAATGGGTAACGGAATTGCTCATACATTTGCACAAGCAGGTTTTACTGTAAAATTAATTGATATTTCTGAAAAATCATTAGAAAAAGGAATGGCAACAATTGCCGCTAACTTAGACAGAATGGTGACTAAAGGAAGCATCACGGAAGATGACAAACACAAAACAATTTCAAACATTATTACTTACACAGATATTAAAGATGGTGTAGTTGGTTGTGATTTAGTTGTGGAAGCTGCAACAGAAAACGTAACGTTGAAAATGAATATCTTTAAGCAATTAAGCGATATTTGCGATCATAACGTAATTTTAGCAAGTAATACTTCTTCTATTTCTATTACTCAAATTGGCGCACAAGTTGTTCATCCAGAAAGAGTTATTGGAATGCATTTTATGAATCCAGTGCCGATTATGAAATTAGTTGAAATTATCCGTGGTTATTCTACTTCAGATGAGGTGACTAAAATCATCATGGATTTATCTATAAAATTAGGAAAAACACCAACGGAAGTAAACGATTATCCAGGTTTCGTTGCAAATAGAATTTTAATGCCAATGATTAACGAATCTATTGAAACGTTATATAATGGTGTTGCTGGAGTTGCTGAAATTGATACAGTTATGAAATTAGGAATGGCTCATCCAATGGGACCATTACAATTAGCTGATTTTATTGGACTTGACGTTTGTTTATCAATCTTAAACGTAATGTACGACGGTTTCAAAAATCCAAAATATGCTCCTTGTCCGTTATTAGTAAACATGGTTATGGCTGGAAAATTAGGAGTAAAATCTGGTGAAGGTTTCTACGATTATTCAGAAAGCAAAAAAGCAGAGAAAATCTCTAAACAGTTTGCGAAGTAAACAGTCACAGTTTTCAGTCGCAGTAAAACTGATAACTGCGACTGAGACTGAAAACTTATAAAATATGTCAAAAATAATCCCTTTTAAAGCGGTTCGTCCCACAGCAGATAAAGTAGCTTTGGTAACTTGTAGAACGTATGACGATTATAGTTCGGCTGAGCTTGCGGCTTGGTTAAACTTTAATCCGTATTCGTTTTTACACGTGATTCATCCTGCGTATGCCAATACTCAAAAAATCACTATCGACAAGCGTTTTAAAGGGGTTTTACATAAATATCAGGATTTTAAAAACGAAAATATTTTAGTTTCTGAAGATAAACCTGTGTTTTATTTATACGAAATTCAGGCAAAACATCAGACTTTTACCGGAATTATCGCAGGAACTTCTGTAGAAGATTATCAGCAAAATATCATTAAAAAACACGAAGATACGTTACAATATCGTGTGGAATTATTTAAAGATTATTTACATCAAACGGGTTTTAATACCGAACCTGTTTTGATTACTTATCCTGATTCTGTTGAGATTAACACGTTTATTTCTTTACGAAAAAAAAGCGAACCGATTTATGCGTTTGCCACTCCAAATAAGGAAAAACATACGTTGTGGAAAATTGATACCCAATCGGAAATAGATTGGCTACAAGAACATTTTGAAAACATTCCGAATTTATACATTGCAGACGGACATCATCGTTCGGCTTCTGCGGAATTGTTATATGAACAAGACAAACATTTAGGCAACAAAAACCTGAATTATTTTATGAGTTTTTTAATTGCCGAAAGCAATGTGAAAATTTATGAATTCAACAGAATTATCCGTGATTTAAACGGATTAACCAAAGACGATTTCATCAAAAAATTAGCGGAAAATTTCATTATCAAAACCAAAGATCAAGAACTGTGGAAACCACAAAATAAGTTCGAATTTGGAATGTATTTAGATGGAAGCTTTTATGCACTTTTCTACAAGCAAAATCAAAAAGAAACTTCTGTTTTAGAAAACTTAGATGCACAAATTTTATACGATACAGTTTTGAATCCATTATTAGGAATTGAAGATTTACGTAACGATGAACGCATTGACTATATTCCAGGAAAACAAAGTGTTTCTGTCATTAAAGATTTAATTGACGAAGGCGAATATGAAGTCGGTTTCATGCTCTACCCTACCAATATTTCAGAAATTAAAACCATCGCCGATAATAATCTAATTATGCCTCCAAAATCAACATATATTGAACCAAAGTTTAGAAGTGGTTTGGTGGTTTATGAGTTATAATTTACGATTTACAATTTTTGATTTACGAAGTTTAACTACAATCTTGCTTTTATAACTTTGTCTAGAATCTCATACTATTTGACCATGAAAAAAATATTTAAGTCTATATTCATAATTTCATTTTTATTAATTAGTTGTGAAAATTCTAAAAAAGAAGAATCATCTACAAAAGAGGATTCTACCGAAATTAAAAAAGAGGAAATTGCAACTACAATTTCAGATACGATTCCTAAAAATAAAACTTCGGATTTTATTCCAAAAGGATTTAAACTTTTAGAAGAAATAAAAGGCGATTTAAATAAAGATGGAATTGATGATTGTATTTTACTTATTAAAGAAATCAACAAAGAAAATATAGTTCAACATGAATTTCGTGGAGAATTAGACAGAAATCGTAGAGGAATTATTGTACTTTTAAATGAAAATGGCAATTACAAACAATTTTTAAAAAATATAGATTGCTTTTCATCTGAAAATGAAGAAGGTGGTGTTTATTATGCTCCAGAATTATCTGTAGAAATTAAAAAAGGAAATTTATATATTCATTATGCACATGGTAGATATGGATATTGGAGCTATACGTTTAGATTAAAAAATTCAGATTTTGAACTAATTGGTTATGATTCAAGTGATAATAATGGTGCAGTTATTAATAGTGAACTTAGTATCAATTTTTTATCCAGAAAAAAAATAATAAGAACTAATACGAATGAAAATGCAGATTCTGGTGAAGAAGTCTTTGAAGAAAGAATTGTCTATATTGAAAAAACAAAATCATTAGGTAAACTTTCTGAAATCAAAGATTTTGATGATTTAGAATTGTTTCAATAATAATTGAAAAAGTAAAAAAAATGTCAATAGCTCAAAACCTTACCGAAATAAAATCCCAACTTCCAGCTCACGTTACTTTGGTTGCGGTTTCTAAAACCAAACCCGTTGCTGATTTGATGGAAGCGTATACTGCTGGTCAACGTATTTTTGGAGAAAACAAAATCCAAGAAATGACCGAAAAATGGGAACAAATGCCAAAAGATATCGAATGGCATATGATTGGTCACGTACAAACCAATAAAGTCAAATTTATGTCGGAATACGTGAGTTTGATTCATGGTGTGGATAGTTTGAAATTGTTAGAAGAAATCAACAAACAAGCCCAAAAACACAATCGAGTTATTGATTGTTTACTTCAAGTTCATATTGCGGAAGAAGAAACCAAATTCGGATTAAATGAAGAAGAATTGAATGAGATTTTATCTTCTGAAGATTTTAAAAATTTAGAAAACATAAGAATTGTAGGCTTAATGGGAATGGCAACATTTACAGAAAACCCAACTCAAATTGAAAAAGAATTCAAACATTTGAGAACAATTTTCGACAAACATAGTCAACTTGAAACTTCAAACTTGAAACTTCAAACCCTTTCTATGGGGATGTCTGGCGATTATCAACTCGCAATTTCATGCGGAAGTACAATGGTTCGAATTGGAAGTAGTATCTTTGGCAATAGAAATTATCAATAAGCAGTTTAAATGTCCCAAAAATTTCAAACTGAAAACTATAAACTGAACACTGAATACTGATTTGTACACAATAATCGACATAGAAACCACTGGCGGACAATACAATGAAGAAGGTATTACTGAAATTGCCATTTATAAATTTGATGGTCATGAAGTAATCGACCAATTCATTAGTTTGGTGAATCCGGAAAAACCAATTCAGCCTTTTGTTGTAAAATTAACAGGTATTAATAGTGCCATGCTTCGTAGTGCTCCAAAGTTTTATGAAGTTGCGAAACGTATTATTGAAATTACCGAAGGCACGATTCTTGTCGCACACAATGCAAGTTTTGATTACCGAATTTTACAAACAGAATTTAGAAGATTAGGTTACGATTTTAAAAAACCTACACTTTGTACAGTAGAATTAGCCAAAAAAATCATTCCCGATTTACCTTCCTATAGTTTAGGAAAATTAGTGCGTTCACTAGGAATTCCTATGGCTGACAGACACAGAGCAAGTGGTGATGCCATGGCAACTGTGAAGTTATTCAAAATGCTAATGGCGAAAGATTTAACTAAAGAAATTGTCAAAAGCTTCATAAAAACAGAAATAAAAGCAGGATTGTCGCCAAAATTACTTGATATTGCAGAGAAATTACCTTCAAAAACAGGAATTTACTACGTTCATAATGAAAAAGGCGATTTAATATATATTGGTAAAAGTAAAAACATTAAAAAACGTGTGAACCAACATTTTACGGGTGTTAATTCGAAAAGTAAAAAAATTCAACGTGATGTTTATGCCGTAACTTTTGAAGAAACCGGAAGCGAATTAATTGCTTTGCTGAAAGAATCAGAAGAAATTAAAATCAACAAACCCATTTATAACCGATCGCAACGTAAAAGTATTTTCAATTTTGCTATGTATTCGCATTTGGATGAAAATGGATATATAGCTTTAACCATTGAAAAAGCAGACGGTAGAAAAAAAGAAATCACTTCATTTGTAAGTTTACAAGAAGGGAAAAATATGCTTTTCAAAGTAACTTCTGATTATAATTTATGTCAGAAAATAAACGGATTATACGAAACGAAAGCAGCTTGTTTTCAATACAAAATTAAAGAATGTTTTGGTGCCTGTATTCAAGCTGAAAGTCCAGAATTATATAATGCTCGCGTACAAAATTTCATCAAAGAAATTCAGTTTGAAAACAACAATTTAATTGTGGTCGACAAAGGTAGAACTATTGAAGAACGCAGCGCTGTTGTCATTGAAAATGGTATTTATAAAGGTTATTGTTTTTTCGATTTAAATTATCAAATTACGAATATCGAAATTCTGAAAAACATTTTAATTCCAATGCAAAATAACCGTGATACTACTGCAATTATTAAGAGCTATATCAGAAAAAATAGAGTGATGAGAATAATGAAGTTTTAATAATCATGAACTATTTAATCACAATTATCGGACCAACAGCAATAGGAAAAACTTCCTTAAGCATTGCTTTGGCGCAACATTTTGGTTGTGATATTATTTCCTGCGATAGTAGACAATTTTTTAAGGAAATGACAATTGGAACTGCTGTTCCGTCTGAAGAAGAATTGGCTTCGGCTCCACATCATTTCATTCAAAATAAATCGATTTTTGAGAATTATTCTGTGGGAGATTTTGAAAAAGAAGCGTTAGAAAAATTAGAGGAACTTTTTGCTAAAAAAAACATCCAGATTATGGTTGGTGGTTCTGGATTATATGTAGATGCCGTTTTAAAAGGATTCGACGAATTTCCAGATATTGATGAAAGTGTTCGTTCTGAAATCAACTCCAAATTTGAAGAATTAGGTATCGAATTTCTACAACAAAAATTACAAGAATTAGATATCGACTATTATAAAAAACTAGAAACTGAAAATCCGCAAACCTTACAAAATCCGCAACGTATGAAACGCTTTGTAGAAGTTTGTTTAGGAACCGAACTTCCCTATTCTAGCTTTATTGGCAAACGAAAAAACAAACGTAACTTCACTCCTATTGTTATTGGTTTAGAAGCAAATAGAGAAATTATGTACAGCAGAATTAATCAGCGTGTTGATATTATGTTGGAACAAGGTTTATTGGAAGAAGTTGAAAATTTATTTCCACACAAAGAACGTAATGCTTTGCAAACCGTTGGTTACCGAGAATTATTTGATTTTTTTGAAGATAAAACTACTTTTGAATTTGCTATAGAACAAATCAAACAAAACACACGTCGATTTGCAAAACGTCAAATGACTTGGTTCAAACGTACTGAAAATGCAACTTGGTTTGATTTTGAAACGGATAGAAATGAAATTATTAAAAGTATCACTTCAAAAATCCAAAATTCGTAAATCGTAAATACAAAATCGTAAATTAATCATGCCCGTTTCTCTAGACTTTACTTCTATTTATACTCAAAATTTCGAAATTGGTTTTCAACATTGCTATCCAAATGGCTCTTTGAAACATACCGAAATTTGCAATTTATTTCAGATTGTAGCTGGTAATCACGCCGATTTAGGTGGTATTAGTTATTTAGATATGCAACAACATCATCAAGCTTGGGTATTGAGTAGAATGCGAATTGAAATTACGAAATTACCGAAATGGAAAGATGTTATTACGATTAAAACTTGGATTAAAACCTTAGAAAACTCGCGTTCTATTCGTTGTTTAGAAATGTATTTGAATGAGGAGAAAATTGTAGGTTGCGAAACATTTTGGGTGGTAATTAATACCAAAACCAGACGACCAGATATTTTGGCATTACCACATGCTCACTTTGAAAAATTTGATACAGATAGTATTTCTAATCCAATTCAGAAAATAAATATTCCAGAAGAATTTACATTTAAAAACGAAAAAACCATCCAATTATCTGATATTGATATCGTGAATCACGCTAATAATGTCAAATATTTAGAATGGTGTTTGGATGTTACAAATGCTGAAACTGTCTTGAGTAACAAAATTAAAGCGCTAAACTTAAATTATTTACAAGAGTTGAATTATAATGATACAATTGAAATTCAGCATACAACAACTTCTTTCTTAATTACTAAAGAAGGAAAAAGCTGCTTTGCTTTGGAAGTTGAAATTTAAATTAAAAACTAATTTTACTTAAAGTTTCCATTACATAATCGTGCATTACTTGCTTGTAATCCAGATGAGTAACCATTCGCAATTTACCTTGACCCATATTGCTAATATTGATGTTTTTCTCTTTCAATTTATCAATAAATTGCGTTTCATTCACATCAGATTTCAACGTAAAAATAACAATATTCGTTTCAATTGGTTCTACTTTATAAATGAAAGGTAAAGTTGTTAAAATCTCACCTAACTCTTTCGCTTTTCTATGATCTTCTTCTAAACGAGAAATATTATTTTGTAACGCATACATTCCTGCAGCCGCTAAATATCCAGCTTGACGCATTCCGCCACCAAATATTTTTCGGATTCGAAGTGCACGTTTTATATCTTCTTTTGAACCAATTAGTACTGAGCCAACTGGAGCACCTAAACCTTTAGATAAACAAACAGAAATCGTATCAAACAATTCTCCATAAATTTTTGGATGTTGTTTTTTAGCTACTAAAGCATTCCAAATACGAGCGCCATCTAAATGATATTTTAAATTATGTTTCGTACAAACGTCTTTAATTTTTCTTAAATCTTCAATCTCATAACAAGCCCCACCACCTTTGTTTGTTGTATTTTCGACACAAACTAACTTCGTCATTGGCGCATGATAAAATTCTGGATCGTTAATAGCATTTTCAACTTGTTCCGCTGTAATCATTCCTCGATTTCCATCGATCAAATTACAAGAAACACCACTATTAAACGCTACTCCACCCGCTTCATATAAAAAAACGTGACCCCATTTATCGCAAATTAATTCATCGCCAGGATTGGTATGCAATTTTATAGCCGTTTGATTGGCCATTGTACCCGATGGAAAAAACAAAGCCGCCTCTTTACCAAATAAATCGGCCAAAGTTTCTTCTAATTCATTAACTGTTGGATCTTGTTTAAAAACATCATCGCCCACTTTGGCGTTAAACATGAATTGCAACATTTCTTGAGTGGGTTTGGTAACCGTATCGCTGAATAAATTAATTTCCATAAATCGTTTTAAAAGTCTATTTTTGTTGTGTAAAACTACAAATAAAATGGTAAATACCGAACAAATTAAAGACATTATTAATCGCCTTGGTGCGTTAAGGAGGTATCTTTGACGTTGATGCCAAGCTTGTCGAAATAACGAATCAGGAAGAAAAGACCTTTGCGCCAGACTTTTGGAATAACGCAAAGCAAGCAGAAATTATTGTGCGTAATTTACGTTCGATAAAAAAATGGGTAGATGATTATACTCGCTGCGAAGATTTAGCCGAAGAATTGCAACTAACTTATGAATTTTATAAAGAAAATGCTGTTTCTGAAGAAGAATTAGATGCCATTTTTGATAAAACCATCACAAGTATTGAAGATTTAGAGTTCAGAAATATGCTTTCGGAAGAAGGTGATAATTTAAGTGCCGTACTTCAAATTACTGCTGGTGCTGGTGGAACAGAAAGTTGCGATTGGGCGAGCATGATGATGCGAATGTATTTGATGTGGGCCGAAAAGCAAGGTTATAAAGTTAAAGAACTGAATTATCAGGAAGGTGATGCTGCTGGAATTAAAACTGTAACCTTAGAAATTGAAGGCGATTTTGCTTTTGGATATTTAAAAGGAGAAAATGGTGTACATCGTTTGGTACGAATTTCGCCTTTTGATAGTAACGCCAAACGTCATACTTCATTTGCTTCAGTTTATGTGTATCCGTTGGTGGATGATACTATTGAAATTGAAATTAATCCTGCTGATATTGAAATCACAACGGCTCGGTCAAGTGGTGCTGGTGGACAAAATGTCAACAAAGTGGAAACTAAGGTTCAATTATTTCACAAACCTTCAGGAATTCAAATTCAATGTTCCGAAACGCGTTCACAACATGATAACAGAGCTCGTGCTTTACAAATGTTGAAATCACAATTGTACGAAATTGAACTAAAAAAACAATTGGCACAACGTGATGATATTGAAGCCGGAAAAATGAAAATTGAATGGGGTTCGCAAATTAGAAACTACGTTTTACATCCTTATAAATTAATTAAAGATGTACGTTCCGGATTTGAAACTTCCGATTCTGAAGCCGTTTTAAACGGAGAAATTGATGGTTTCTTGAAAGCTTATCTAATGATGATGGGACAAAAAGAAGAAGATTAAATATTATTATATTAACTAAACAAGAAAATGAAAATTAAATTAAGTTATCTATTATTTCTAACAGCATTTTTATCATTCGCACAAAACAAGTTTGAACCAGGTTATTATATTGATAATTCAGGCATAAAAACAGAATGTTTAATTAAAAATTATGATTGGAAAAACAACCCAACAAGTATTGAAACAAAAAACACAAGTGATGATAAAACAATAACAAAAACTATAGAAGAAATTCAAGAATTTGGAATAATAAACAAATCCAAATTTGTTAAAGCTACTGTTAAGGTTGATGAATCTTCTCCAAATCTTATTACTCTAACAAATAGCCCAAGTCCAAAATTTATTGAGAAAACTGTATTACTTAAAATTTTAGTTGAAGGAAAATCTAACTTGTACTATTTTGAAAGTGAAGACTATGATAGATTTTTTTATACTGTAAATAATAAAATTGAACAATTAGTATATAAGCAATATAATAATTCTGAAGGAAATATATCTACAAACGATGCTTTTAAACAACAACTTTTTGTGAATTTTAAATGTAATAACGATCAAAAATCGATTATTGCATTAAAATACAATAATAATGACTTGGTAGATTATTTTATAAAAACGAACAATTGTATTTCTGGAAATACTGAAACTAAAGCAATATCTGAAAAAAGAAAATTTGAAACTAATTTTAAAGTAAATTTTTTATTGAACAGTATTAATTCAACTATTATTATACCAAACGGAAATATTAGTGGAAATTATGAAACTGACAAAAGAAATGCTGTGAGTTTTGGATTTGAAGTTGAAGTTCTTTTACCTTATAATAACAAAAATTGGTCTTTTATATTTGACCCTTCATATATTCAAAATAAAGAGTCACTAAAAATTTACAAGCCTCAATTTATTAATCCAGATGAAACCTTATTTAATGATATTTTTACTTTAAGATTGCCATTAGGATTAAGAAGATATTTCAAAATGAATAAGATTAGTAGTTTATTTGCTAATGCTTCATTTTCTATTAATGCTAATAAAGCAAATATTCATACTTATAATCCTTTTAACAATACTACTATAGTAATTGCAGACGAAATGTATTTATCTTCAAATTTTGCGTTAGGAGCCGGATATCAATACAAAAAATATTCTGCCGAAATTAAATTTAACACTAAAACACCTTATTATTCTGTTTTAGTTAGTGATAAAGAGCATAAATATAGTTTAAACCAAATTTCTTTAAAATTAGGTTATAAATTATTTTAAAAAAAATAAAGAATAAAAAAAGCCTTCCAGAAATTCTGGAAGGCTTTTTTATTTGCAATAAATTATATTATCTATTCGGATTTAAAGCTTTGTCAATTCTTGCTACTAAATCTGCAATATGAAATTTACTTAATCTGTCTGTTGCTAAAGCATTAGCCGCTTTTAACTGACCTCTTAATTCAATTAAATGTCCACGAGCAATTGAAGGTAAATCGGTATCAGCGATAACAATTCTTCTACCGTTAAAGTTCGCAGCAGCATTTCTATCTAAACTAATTGCATCAATTAATTTCGTCACAAAAGCTTTTTGTAAATTTCTTCTGTAAACATCAATTGCAGTGTTAGTTCTTAATTCAGAGAAAATACCACGTTTTAAATCGCTTAATAATTCGTCAATAGAATAATTTGCTTTGTTCATAGAAGAAGTTTCCATTAAACGCGCCATTCTATCTAAAGATAGCAAACTAGATAACGTTCCATCTTGAATACCTTTCATTAATTCAACACCATTATCTGGGTTAATTTTAGCCAAAACATTTTGATCTAATAACCAAGTTGGCGTTTTGAATAATTGCTCGTTTAAGAAAGCAACCGCTTCATTTTGAATCGCAGAAGGAACAATTTCGTATTCGTTTCCTTCCATGTCATACGTTTTAGGATTTTCGTAAATACCACCAACGTTTTTAGTCACGTGACCCATATATCTACGGAATTGACCTACTAAAGAATTATATAAACCTTCTAATTCAGAATAATCTTCTCCATTTTCTTTACTCCATTCGATTAAATTTGGTAAAATTCTTTTTAAGTTTTTAATACCATATTCTGAAGCTTTCATCGAATTATCTCCTAAATCTTCTGTTTGAAAACGAGGATCATAAGGACTAGTTTCTGTACCAAAATGTAATCTTTTATTTTTGTAAGCTTCTTTTGTCATATTATTTAATAATGCTTTTTCTGCTTCTTCAGATTTCGCATCATTAAAATAAGAATAACCCCATTTGATTGCCCATTTGTCGTAATCTCCAATTCTTGGAAATAAATCTGTTACGCCGTCTTCAGGTTGTGCTACATAATTGAAACGTGCATAATCCATAATTGAAGAGGTATGTCCGTTTTTCTTTTGGAATGCTGGATCACGTAACATTTCAACCGGAGTTGCATTACTTGCTCCCATGTTGTGACGTAAACCTAATGTATGACCAACTTCGTGAGCCGCCACAAAACGAATTAATTCGCCCATTAATTTATCATCTAATTTTTTATTTCTCGCTTTCGGATCAACTGCAGCAGTTTGAATTAAATACCAATCACGTAATAAACTCATAATATTATGGTACCAACCGATGTGAGATTCCATAATTTCTCCAGTTCTTGGATCGTGAACGTTTGGTCCGTAAGCATTTTGAATTTCAGCAGCGAAATATCTTAAAACAGAAAAACGTGCATCTTCTAAACTCATTGATGGATCATTTTCTGGCCAATATTCACCACGAATAGCATTTTTCCAACCTGCAAATTCGAAAGCCACTTGCCAATCGTCAATACCTTGTTTGATAAAAGGTTTCCATTTATCTGGTGTTGCTGGATCTAAATAATAAACAATTGGTTTTTTAGGTTCAATTAATTCTCCTCTTTTTTGTTTTTCAGCGTCTTCTGCATTTTTAGGTTCTAAACGCCATCTCACAGCAAAAATATCTGTTTCTGATTTTTGAGAATCTTCTTCAAAAACTTCATAACCATTTGCAAAATAACCTACTCTTTTATCGAAAGTACGTTTACGCATTGGGTTTTCTGGCAATAAAATAAATGAAGTATTTAATTCCATTGATACCACACCAGCATCTAATCCAGCAGGTAAATCAACTCCGATTTTTGGTGTTGGATTTCTTGAAATTTGAGGAGCAACAGTTGTAAATGTTTTAGTTGTTCTAATTTCTGTATTGATTGGGAAACTTTTTACAAATTGGATAAACGATTTGTCCTTTTGAAAAGCCTGAATACTCAATAATTGCTTGTTGATAGAATTCAAAGAGAACGTTTGTAAATCTGAATCGAAAGCAGATGTCATATCAATTACACTTGACACATTTTCTTTACCTGATTCATCTTTTTTATAAGCCAAAATATCGTAAATCCCGATAATTGGATCCGCATTTGAATTTTTAACCGATTTTGTAATGGGTTTGTCTTCATCTGGCGTCATAATTACATAGGTAATAGAACGTAAAATCATCGTATTATTCATTCCTTTTTCGAAACGAACTACTTGACGATTAATTTCTTCACCACCAAATATTCCTCCACCAGCAGGTGTTTTAGAATATCTTGTGATAGTCATTATTTCTTTTCCTATTAATGATTCTGAAATTTCAAATAAATATTTATCTGCAACTTTGTGAACATCAATTAGTCCTTTTTGTGTAATCGCAGTAGAATCGATTACTTTTTTATAAGGTTTTGGTTCTTTTTTTGCGTCTGGTTTTTTAGTTTCAGCTGCAGTTGGAGGTTCGTTTTTCTTATTTTTTTTGTCTTTCTTTTGTGCAAAACTTTCTGCACTTGTTAATAGAAAAAAGCAAAAAAGAATCTGAAGTGATTTTTTGAGCATAAAATATAGTTTAGTTAATTATTAACTAATCTGTCTGAAAAATATTTTTATGTTACTTTAAATCAGAAACTTTAAGTTTAATTTAACAATTGAATACATAAAAAAACGCCAATCTTCTTGTGAAAATTGGCGTTTTTTTAATGTAATATGAATTGAAATTATATTCCGATTTCTACTTGAAAACGTAAATACCAATTATTTTTTGTTGTACCATCAACATAATCCAAAGTATCAAAAGAGATTTCACTTTGTAATTTAAAAGTATGTTGCCAAATATATCTTGTGACCCCGAAAGATAATTGTTTAGAATTTGGTGCGAATTCTCTAATATCTTTTCCAACTTTTTGAATAGAATATCTCGTAATGAATTCGTAATTTGATTTTGTATTATAACTCAATTGATAATCGAAACCATTACCAACAAAAGCATAATTAAAATTTGTGATATCGTCTGGATCAAAAGTAACCGCATTTTTTGTAGTTGTTCTCGACATATAACTCGACATAGCTGCCCAACCATTATATTTGAACATCGCATCTAAAAGCACCGATTTCATAGTTCTTTTTTCGAATAAATCGTTACCTAATTGACCTTGCGTTCTTCTAGCATGGTTATTTTGTTGGAAAGCTCCAGAAAACATTAATTTTGGTTTTTTCTCACGTATGATATCACCTTCAAAATAAGTTCCATCTTTAGAAAAAGCTCCTAATGGCAATATCTCAATTTTACCTGTAACTGCAACTCCATCATCTGGTTTTTCAGTTGAATTTCTTCCTTCTCCAGTAGAAACAGCTCCTTTAAAATTATATGAAAACTTATCTTTAAACTCATTCATATTATGAAGTTGAATTCCAAAATCTCTATCAATTGTAAATTTACCATTATTTATAGTTCTGTCAGTTAATTGCAAACCTCCAGAAGAATTGACACGTTGTCTGTTTCCAGGTAATTTGGTTTGACCAAAACTAATATTCCATCTATTATTTGGACGATACATAAAAACCGCATCTCTAATAATGTTTATGTTTTCACCATCTTTTATTTCTCCAACATCACCAGGAGCAAATGATAATTGAATCGCATATAAGAATTTTGGATTTATTACATAACCGTCAAATCGTAATCGAAGTCTTCTGATTTGTGCATCATATCCTCCATTTTCACCATCGTTTTCAATGTAAGTTACTCTGTTTTGCATTCTAAATCTAAGGTTCAATTGGTATAAACTATCCGGTGAAGTTATTCCAATTCCTTTACCTGTACTGAAGTATGGTAACGTTGATAATTTAATATCATTTGTTGGTTTGTCCTGAGAAAAAACTATCCCAGAAATTAAAAAAACAAATAATTGAAGATAAATTAATTTTTTCATTAGTTTTCGTGTTGCTGTGTTAAGAATTAGTTGTTGTTTCGTTTTGTTAGTGCAAATTTAATGTTAAGAATCAGAGTATTAATACATCTTGTATTAAGTTATCTTTAAGTATTTGCAACTATAATTTACAATTTCTTAACAATTGAATTTTTGACAAAAAAAAATCCGCCCCAATATCTTGAGACGGATTTAAAATTTTATATAACTAACTTATTTTACACAAACAAAGTAGTAACGTAATATAAGATTGCTGCAATAATTGCTGAAACTGGAATAGTTAAAACCCAAGCCCATAATAAACTAATGGTTACTCCCCAACGAACAGCACTTAAACGTTTCGTGGCTCCTACTCCAATAATTGATCCAGTAATTGTGTGAGTTGTAGAAACTGGTACTCCCATTTGAGAAACTGTAAATAAAGTTAAAGCTCCAGCTGTTTCAGAACAAACTCCTTCTAATGGTGTTACTTTGGTAATTTTAGTTCCCATCGTTTTTACGATTTTCCAACCGCCCATTAAAGTTCCCATTCCAATCATTAAGTAACATCCAAAAGCAATCCATGTTGGCATTGTATCTTTAGTTACTTTAGTTTCTAATTTATGACCTTTTAAAAGTTTACCATCTTTATCAAGATATTTTGAGAAAATTTTGGCATATCTATACTTTGGATTTATTGTCTTATCTGTAAAAATAACTTCGTTAGTAACAACGTCTTTTATTTCTTTTTTATCCGAATATACTTCTAACTTAGTAAGTGGATGACTCGATTTATTTTCCTTTGATTTTCTTTCTAATTTTTTTTCTGTACTAACAATCTCACTGAAATTATTAACATCAACACCTTCTCTTTTTAAATGATTAATAAAAGGGTTGTCATTAGAAACTTTTGAGTTTAATTTCTCATCCTCATAAATTTTCTCTCCTGTTGTTAAGTCAAAAATATTTTTACCATCAAGATAAACTGTATCTTTTCCGAATACACCAACAGATGGTTTGAATTTCTTAATATTACCTTCGTCATTTTTATAAACTACTTGCAGCACTTCCGTTGTGTTTAACAAGTTGTATTCTTTTACAAATTCTGGCATATTTTTATCAGGGCTTGTTCTGTATCCGTTTGCGTAAACAATACAAGCAGCACAAATAATACCCATTACTTTTTGTGAATCGGCACCACCATGTCCTAATGAAAAGGCTGCTGAAGATAACAATTGTAATTTTTTGTACATATTTCCTTCTTTAGTATGCGAAGGATTTTTTCCATGTACTAATTCATACCAACAGTATACTACAATAAATAAACCTAAAAGCACACCAATAATCCAAATCATAATTGGTTTAATATCTAAACTATCTTTTAAGGCATAAGTAACATAAACAGTTAGTACTGAAATAGCTATAGAAATACTTATTTTTTTAGCGAAATTTCTTTGAATAGTCACCAAGGCAATAAAGAACGAAATAATTCCTCCAATAAATGGTGCTAAGAAGATAAATATAACCGTAAGTCCAATAGACTCTAAATTCAATACCCCGAAACCTGCATGTGCTACGGCTGCTCCTGCAAAACCACCAATTAAAGTATGTGAAGATGATGAAGGAATACCTAATTTCCAAGTTAATAAATTCCAAATAGTTGCTGCTAATAATCCAGATAAAATTACCCAAAGATTAATTACAGAACCATCTACTGTTTTGGCAACGGTATTTCCCACACTCATATCGAAAACCCAATAGGCGATAAAGTTGAAAAATGCTGCCCAAATTACAGCTTGTGTAGGTGTTAAAACCTTTGTAGAAACTACTGTTGCAATTGAATTGGCAGCGTCATGAAATCCGTTTACCAAGTCAAACAACAATGCAATGACTATAATTACTATTAATAATGTAAACATAGTACTTAATTAAGAATGTTTAACAGCTACTGCTTCTAATACTCTTGCAACAGATTTACATTTATCTGACGCTTTATCTAATGACGCTAAAACTTCTTTATATTTAATAACATTTTTGGCATCTGTTTCATTTTCAAAAATATCAGCTACAGCTTTTTCAAAAACTGAATCCGATTTTCTATCTAATTTGTTGATTTTCTTTACAGAATCAAAAATATTTTTAAAATTCTTCATGTCTTTCAATTCCATTACAGATTTTGCAATGTGACCACAAGCTTCTAAATTAATTTCAGTAATTTTTCTGATAGATTTTGTAATTTTTTCTACTTGATACATTCTAATTCTGTTAGAAGCTTCTTGTAAATTACTAGCCACATCTTCAATTGTAGTCATTAATGCGTGAATATCTTCTCTGTCAAAAGGAGTAATAAAGTTTTTACTCAATTCAATATTCATTTTGTGAGAAATTTTCTCAATGCTTTCAAATAACTCGTCAATCTTTTTAAAATAACTTTCTCTATCTGATTTTGAAGCATTTACACCCTCATGTAACGCATCAGACATTTTTGTTAACTTGTTTGTAGCTTCCTCGAATAATGGGAAAAAAGTTTTGTCTTTTGGAGAGAAAAAATTTAAAATGTTTTTAAAGGCCATCTTTTAGTTTGTTTAAATTACGGTGCAAAAGTAGAAACCCAATGTTAAGTTAATGTTAAGTAATTAATAATAGTAGATTAATTGTTAACTAAATATTAATAAAACGTGAAGAAAAAAATGCAGACCTATAAGCCGGATTCTGTACTCCGATAAATCGGAGTCCTTATCATTTATCTAGCTCCGAAATTACTCTCGGAATCAATCTTTCTACCCTTCAGCAACGGACGAGAAACCCTTAAATGCTGATATACTTGAAATTTCACCGCATAGAGTTTACCTGGTTTCACTACAGCATTACCTGTACATACTTTCTGTTGCACTTGTCCTATCCCGATAAATCGGGATGACGGGTGTTACCCGCTATGCTTCTCTTTGGTGTCCGGACTTTCCTCCCTCCTATAAATAAGACGACGATAAGGCGGTCTGCGGGGCAAAGATAAATTAAAGTTAGAAGTTTGGAGTTAGAAGTTAGAAGTTTTTTATAGAAAAGATATTTTTTTCTTAAAATGATTTTTTTTTAAATTTTTGTGATATTTAAAATTTTTTGTGACATTTCTACAAAACCAACATTATGTGGTTGTTACTACTATACTTTTGCTATCAAAATAATTTAACTTAAGAACCGATGACCCCTATTTTTTTTAAAATAACTTCGAGACTATTCATTTGTCTCTTATTATTATCAACTAAGCTAAATGCACAAGTTGGAATTGGAACTACCAATCCAGATGCAAGTTCTATTTTGGAACTAACATCTACAACTCAAGGATTATTAACTCCTCGAATGACAACTCTACAAAGAACAGCTATCGCATCACCAGCTAATGGATTGATGGTTTATGATACAGATCTTAATGCATTTCACCATTATGATTCTTCAATTTCTGCTTGGTCAAAAGTACAAACTAATAGTAGATTAAAATTTAAACGTATAAAATCTACTGATGTTCTAGCAACGGTTTTAGCTGAAGAGAAAACAGCTGGAGGAGGAAGTAAATACCTTTTAGATTCTTCTACTTTATATGAGATTAATGGTTTAATTTCTGTAGACTTACCAATAGAATTAAACAACGCATGCATTTCTGGATTGGACACTTCTGACGATAAATTAGTAAAAACATCTGGGGATCTTTTTACTGGAACTACTGGTGGAAATATTCGTCTAGTAACTATAAATGTAACAGGAGGAGGAAAAGCTTTTAATCTTCTAGGAACAGGAATTCAGACCTTAAATTTGAGAGATGCTATCGTTAGCGGATGTAATAATGTTGGAACTATTGAAAACTTTTTTTATGTTTTTAATTCTATAGTTTTGTATACTGGCAATACAACAGGAATAGTGTATAAAAATATTAGTAAATTACTATTAAGTAATACGGCTTGGTTTTCAACTAACACAGGTACTTTTGAAAAATTAGAAGGTACTTTCGAAACTGTAATAAAACAAGGTGGTTTTTCCGAAGTAACAGGAAGTGCAATAGGGTTTGACGTATCTTCAAATCCAATCGTAACTGAAGCTGTTATGGAAACAGTAGTATTTAAAGGTACGCTTACTACTGGAAAATATGTAAATCCTTACACAGTTGGAGGCTATACCAATTATAATTTTAATAACAATTGGACAATTAGATGTACGGGAATTCCAACAGAAGGTGACGCTCAAGCAACAGGGAATTTATATTTTGATAGAACTCAAGTATCACCTACTGTAACACCTAATGCTACAAATGCTGCAACTCCTTATTCTAAAGTTCCAGGTACAACAATTGCAACAAACTTATTTCGCATGGGAACTGGTACTAGTCCAGTTTCCTCAGCTAATAATAGATTGCAATATGTTGGTAAAAAACCAAGAACTTTTGCATTAAATGCAACAATTTCATTTGTTACTAGTGGTATATTTAATTCCGATCATGTGTTCTTTTTTGTAAAATTTAACTCCAGCGGTGTTGCAACGGTACTTAGTTCTTCAGAAACGTTTGTGAGTACCGATTCAACTAATGCATTGAATCTTTCATTGGCAGGAACTGTTCAAATGAATTCTGGAGATTATGTAGAATTACATGTCGCTAGAATTGCTGGAGAATCAAGTAAAGATTTGACTATAAAATCTTTTAATATAGCCATGGACTAATAATTAAAATATCCAAATTAGTAATATGATACTAAATCAAATCGGAGTTATAAAGATATTTTTATAACTCCGATTTGTTTTTTATATTTTGAGATTTGAGATTTGCATTTTGATATTTAAACATATATATTTGCTATCGATAATTACCTATGGAACAATTTATAGTATCAGCCCGAAAATACAGACCTCAAACATTTAAAGATGTTATTGGGCAGCAGGCTATTACCAATACTTTACTACACGCCATAGAAAATAATCACTTAGCACAAGCCTTACTTTTTACAGGTCCACGTGGCGTTGGAAAAACAACTTGTGCGAGAATTTTAGCTCGAAAAATTAATCAAGAAGGTTATGATGACCCAAATGAAGATTTTTCATTCAATGTTTTCGAATTAGATGCCGCATCAAATAATGGTGTAGATGATATTAGAAGTATTATCGACCAAGTTCGAATCCCACCACAAACTGGAAAATATAAAGTATATATTATCGACGAGGTTCACATGCTTTCAACTTCTGCATTTAATGCATTTTTGAAAACTTTAGAAGAACCACCAAAACATGCAATTTTCATATTAGCAACAACTGAAAAGCATAAAATTCTTCCTACTATTCTATCTCGTTGTCAAATTTTCGATTTTAAACGAATTACGATTAACGACACTAAAGAATATTTAATGGAAATTGCACAAAATCAAAATGTGCAGTTTGAAGAAGAAGCTTTACGTATTATTTCTCAAAAAGCTGATGGTGCAATGCGTGATGCTTTGTCTATTTTTGACAGAGTGGTTTCATATTGTGGCAACAACTTAACACGTCAAGCTGTTGCAGAAAATTTAAACGTTTTAGATTACGATTACTATATTAAGGTAACCGATTTAATTTTGGAAAACAACATTCCAGAATTACTATTAACTTATAATGATATTTTAGCAAAAGGATTTGACGGACATCATTTTATTGCTGGTTTAGCTTCACACTTTAGAGATTTATTGGTTTGTAAAAACCCAATCACACTTTCTCTATTAGAAGTAAGCGAACAAACCCAACAACAATTTGCCATTCAAGCACAAAAAGCTTCTCAAGCGTTTTTATTAGCTGGAATTGAAACCGCAAACGATTGTGATTTAAAATATAAAGTCAGTCAAAATCAACGACTTTTTGTGGAATTAACTTTAATGCAATTGGCTTCATTAACACATGATGCCGAAAAAAAAAAGCTAAATACTTTATAATTCCTTCTAATTTCTTTCATAAAGCGAAAGAAATTCAATCTTCAACACCTTCCATTCAACCGGAAATAGTTTCAAAACCTGAAACGCAAATTGCTCCTGTAGAAACAATTCAAAAAGTTGAAGAAAAAGTTGAGGAGAAAATCGAACAAATTCAGAAAAAGCTTACGCCTAGTATTTCAATTGATCCAAGTAAAAGAGTTTCTTCTTTATCTATAAAAGGATTAAGGCAAAAAGCGGATATTTCCAACCAAGCAAAAACGGAAAGTGTAGCAGTTGGTGAGCATTTAGCCGATCCGTTTACACAAGAAGATGCCATAAAACATTGGAACGATTATATCGAAATCTTAGAAACCAAAGGTAAAAAGCTTTTTTGTAGCTATATGAGATTAAGCAAACCGGTTTTAATGGGAACAAATATTTTGTTAGAATTCCCAAACCAAGGTTCGAAAGAAGATTTTGAAAACACCAATTCGGATTTAATTGGTTACTTAAAAACGAATTTGCGCAATTACGATATCAAAATTAAAATTACAGTTATAGAAACCTATAAACCAAAAGTAATTTATACCAACGAAGAAAAATACAAACATTTTAAGGAGTTAAATCCTGCCATAGAATTATTTAGACAAACCTTTGAATTAGATTTATAAACAACCTACTAGAACATTAAAAAATGGACATTAATTTCAACAAAAACGAAGATCATAACAAATTGTTAGTTTCAGACATGCTACAAAAATTTGCGAAAGTAAAATTAGGTGGCGGACAAAAACGTATTGACAAATTACATGCAGAAGGCAAAATGACTGCTCGTGAGCGTATTGATTATTTATTAGATGACAAAGCTAAAAGTATTGAAATTGGAGGATTTGTTGGAGATGGGATGTACGAAGAACATGGTGGTTGTCCATCTGGCGGTGTGGTTGTAAAAATGGGATATATCAAAGGAAAACAATGTATTGTTGTTGCCAATGATGCTACTGTAAAAGCGGGTGCTTGGTTTCCAATTACGGCTAAGAAAAACCTAAGAGCACAAGAAATTGCTATGGAAAACAGATTGCCAATTATTTACTTGGTAGATTCTGCTGGTGTGTATTTACCAATGCAAGATGAAATTTTCCCAGATAAAGAACATTTCGGACGAATTTTCCGCAATAACGCTATTATGAGCAGCATGGGAATTACTCAAATTGCTGCAGTTATGGGAAGTTGTGTTGCTGGTGGTGCGTATTTACCAATTATGAGTGATGAAGCTTTAATCGTAGATAAAACAGGAAGTATTTTCTTAGCAGGAAGTTATTTAGTAAAAGCCGCAATTGGTGAAACAATTGATAATGAAACTTTAGGTGGAGCAACAACGCATTGTGAAATTTCTGGTGTGACCGATTTTAAAGCCAAAGATGATGCGGCAGCTTTAGACAGAATTAAAAGTATTGTTTCTAAAATTGGTGATTATGACAAAGCAGGTTTCAATAGAGAAACGCCTGCAAAACCAGCATTAGAGCAAAAAGATATTTACGGAATTTTACCAAAATTACGTACCGATCAATATGATATGAATGAAATTATCAAACGTTTAGTTGATAATTCGGAATTTGATGAATATAAAGCCGGTTATGGACAAACGATTATTACTGGTTATGCCAGAATTGATGGTTGGGCTGTAGGAATTGTTGCCAATCAGCGTTTGGTTTCTAAAACTAAAAAAGGAGAAATTCAATTTGGTGGTGTAATTTATTCTGAAAGTGCAGATAAAGCCACTCGATTTATTGCAAATTGTAACCAAAAGAAAATTCCATTAGTGTTTTTACAAGACGTTACTGGATTTATGGTAGGAAGCAAATCAGAACATGGCGGAATCATTAAAGATGGTGCCAAAATGGTAAATGCAGTTTCTAATTCAGTTGTACCTAAATTTACAGTTGTAGTAGGAAATTCATACGGTGCTGGAAATTACGCAATGTGTGGAAAAGCATACGATCCAAGATTAATTTTTGCTTGGCCAAGTGCCGAATTAGCCGTTATGGGTGGAACGCAAGCTGCAAAAGTATTAGCACAAATTGAAGCAGCATCTTTAAAAAATAAAGGAGAAGTGGTAGATGAAGCGGTAGAAAAAGAATTATTCGATAAGATAAAAGCCAAATATGATGCACAAGTTTCACCATATTATGCTGCTTCTCGTTTATGGACAGATGCCATCATTGATCCGTTAGATACAAGAACTTGGATTTCTATGGGAATTGAAGCAGCGAACCACTCACCTATTTTAAAACCATTTAATTTAGGTGTGATTCAGGTATAATCTTGAATTTAAATAAAATCATAAAAAATCTACTAAATACGAGTAGATTTTTTTATACCATTTTTTTGGTATAATTTATAATTATACCATTTTTTTGATATAATTATAAATTATACCATTTTTTTGATATATTTGTAATACAAAAAAAATGAATTATGATAGCAATATTAACTGGCGATATAATCCGTTCTAAAAAAATAGCAGCCGAAATTTGGTTACCTATCTTAGAAAAATCTTTGTCTAAATTTGGGGAAAAACCAAAATTTTGGGATATTTATAGAGGAGATAGTTTTCAATTAGAAACCAATATCGAAAACGCATTAATTGCAACATTATCAATAATTGCATCTATAAAGCAAGTTCCGAAAATTGATGTCCGTATTAGTATTGGAATTGGAGAAAAAGAATATCAAGGAGAAAGTATTACTACATCAAACGGTAGTGCATTTGTAAATTCTGGTGAATCTTTTGAAGATTTAGGAAAAAAGAAATTAGGCATAAAAACCCCTAAAACAAACACTACTAATCAACTGCAAACTGAATTACAATTAGTTCGTGCATTAACAGAAAAATGGACAAGTAATATGTGTGAAACTATATCTTGTTTGTTAGAAAATCCAAAACTAAACCAAACAGAAATTGCGGAAATTTTAAAAAAACCCCAAAGTCACATTAGTAGAGAATTAAAAGCGGCATCCTATTATGAAATTATGGAATATGTAAAATTAGCCAACCAAAAACTACAAAACATATGATATTGTTTATACTAAAATTACTAATTGTGCATTTTTTAGGGGATTTTACTTTCCAACCGAATAAATGGATAAAAAAACGAAATAAAAAAGGCATCGCCTCTAAGTATTTGTACTATCATATGTTAGTTCATTTTGTTTTGTCATTATTGTTTTTTATAACGGAACTCCAAAAATATTTTCCAGGAATAGTAGTCATAATACTACTGCATTATGCGATTGATGTTGTCAAAATTTATGTATGTAATAAAGAAGTTTTATCGGAATTTAAATTGTTTTTAATTGATCAATTTCTTCATGTTTTAACCATAATTTTAGTTTGTAACTATTATTTCCCTTTTGAATTTAAATTTCAAGATTTGGTATCAGAAAAAATATTATTAATAATAACTACAACAATTTTAATTGTCTCTGTAACACCAATAATAATTAAAGTTTTTTTTCAGCGTTGGGAAAACGATATGAATTTTGACAGCAAAGAATCTTTAAAAAATGCGGGATTATATATTGGAATTATAGAGAGAATATTTATAGTCTTATTTATAAATATAAATTTTTATGAAGGAATTGGCTATTTGTTAGCTGCAAAATCAATTTTCAGATTTGGCGATTTAACCAATGCGAAAGACAAAAAACTAACCGAATACATACTATTAGGAACTTTACTTAGCTTTATCCTAGCAATAGTAATTGGTCTGATTTTAAAACAAACTTTAAACTCGTAACAAAAAACAAAAATCTACTACTAATTAGTAGATTTTTTTTATGGAAACAGAAAACAAACCAAGCAAATATGAATGGCTTTCACATCCGAGAGCATTTTCTCTTTTTCTTTTAATTATAATTTTAATTTGGAAATTATTTTTACGAGATTTATACTTTAAATATTTTTAAAATGAAAAAAATACTTTTATTCTCCATTTCACTTTTGGGTTTCAATCAAATTGAAGCGCAAAATTTTTCTCGTAAAGATTCTTTACAAGGCGGTTTACGTGAAGAACGCACGTGTTATGATGTAATGCGATATAACTTAGATATCAAAATTAATCCAACTGAAAAATCAATTGTTGGATTCAATGAAATCATCTTTAAAGTAGATGATAACACGTCAAAAATTCAAGTGGATTTGTTTGAAAACATGAAAATTGAATCTATCATTTGGAAGAATAAAAAGTTAACTTACAAAAGAGAATTTAACGCTGTTTTTATAGATTTTCCAGAAGAATTAAAAAAAGGAACAACTCAAACCATAACTTTCAATTATTCTGGAAACCCAGTAATTGCTAAAAACGCACCTTGGGATGGAGGATTTGTTTTCACAAAAGACAAAAAAGAAAATCCATGGATTGGTGTAGCTGTACAAGGAACTGGAGCGAGTTTATGGTATCCATGTAAAGATTCTCAAACAGATGAACCAGATAATGGCGCAAGTATGAAAGTGGCTGTGCCAAACGGATTAATGAATGTTTCTAACGGGAGATTTTTAGGCTCTACTGATTTAAAAGATGGTTACACACGTTGGGATTGGGAAGTAAAAAATCCAATCAACAATTATGATATTACAGTGAATATTGCTGATTATGTTCACATTCACGACAATCATGAAGGTTTAGATTTAGATTATTATGTGTTGCGTTATAATGAAGAAACTGCGCGTAAACATTTTGATAATGATGTAAAACCTATGATGAATTGCTTCCAATCGAAATTTGGAAAATATCCTTTCCACGAAGATGGCTATAAATTAGTTGAAACGCCTTATTTAGGTATGGAGCATCAAAGTGCTGTGGCTTACGGCAATAAGTATAAAAAAGGATACTTAGGTAATGATTTATCTGGAACAGGTGCTGGAATGTTTTTCGATTATATTACGATTCATGAAACAGGTCACGAATGGTTCGGAAACAGTATCACAAGTAAAGATATTGCCGATATGTGGATTCACGAAGGATTTACAACTTACACTGAAACTGTTTTTATTGAATGCGTAAAAGGTTATGATGAAGCGATAAGATACATAAATGGAAGCAAGTTTAATGTTCGAAATGATCGACCAATTATTGCACAATTTGGTGTAAACAAAGAAGGTAGCGGTGATATGTATGCCAAAGGTGCTCTCCTACTTAATACCATTCGCCATATTATAAATGACGATGAAAAATGGTGGAAATTATTATACGATTATTCTGAAACGTATAAAAAACAAATTATTGATACCAAAACCGTAATTGATTTCTTCAACAAAGAGAGTAACATGGATTTAACTCCCGTTTTTGAGCAGTATTTAACAACTACAAAAATTCCAAAATTAGTTTTATCAAAATCTGGAGGTAAATTAAGTTACAATTGGGAAAATGTGAAGGATACTTTTAAAATGCCGGTAGATATAGTGGTAAATGAAAAAACAATCCGTTTACATCCCACTACTTCAAAACAAGAAATGAAAATTGATAAAAAAATTGAATTGGAAAATATTGAAGTAAAAACCAAACAGTTTTTTATTAAAATTGAAAAGAAGTAAAATATAGTAATGTCCTTTTTAACGAAGTGAGAAAAATAAAAATTTCAAAAAAATAATTCATAATTAATTAATTTTTAGTAACTTAGATTATAATTTTAAATCTATTATCTATGGCTACTAGTATTAAACAATTGAACAAATGGGCAAACGCGCACACGTCTTATCCATTAGATTTGTTAAGAATTGCATTAGGTGTGTTTTTATTTATTAAAGGCGTAACATTTATTACCAACAAACATTATTTAAGCGAAATTTTAAGTTCTGTTAGAGGTTATGGAGGCGAAATGATGATTATTCATTATGTAGCTATGGCACATATGATTGGTGGATTTATGATTGTTCTTGGCTTCTTTACCAGATGGTCAATTTGGTTTCAATTGCCAATTGTTTTATGCGCCGTGCTAATTAATTTCTTTGGAGAATTTAATCTTGCAAATTTTATACAAGCCAGCATTGCCCTATTATTATGTGTCTTTTTCTCCTTCTATGGTAGTGGAAAACATTCATTAGATTACAATTTCAAAATGGAACATTAAAAAAATTAACGAAAAGTTTGTGTAATTAATAAATAATTAATAAATTTACTTCTCTTTTCGAAACAACTTAAACTATTAATTAGTTATAAAGTATTTATTTAGTGTCATACTGGAAAAAAATCTGCAAAAGAAGAATTTAATTACAAAACAAGATTTTTTATTAGTGTGACACTTTTTTTATGCCCTTTTCTCAAGGGTTTTCTTTCTGTTGATTTTATTGGTTTCCGTTTCTATGAATTTATCAATAAATACAATTTCTTTCGGAATTTGATATTTTGATAAATCCGAAAATAAGATAGTATCAATTTCAAATGGATTGCCTTCAACAACTAAAATTACTTTTTCTCCAAATTTCTCATCAGGAAAACTTGCTATAAAAAAGGGTATTGAAATATATTTAGCTAACTTTTCTTCTATTTCCTCTGGGAAAATTTTCACACCACCAGAATTAATAACATTATCAATTCGTCCTTTTAAAATAAATTGGGTTTCATTTAAAATTTCTACAATATCATTTGTAATAATTTTATCTGGCGATAGCTCTAAGGCTTCGATAACCAAACAATTTCTTTCATCTACAGAAATATTCACATTTGGTAAAACAGTGAACTGCTTCGCTCCTATTTGCTTAATAGCAATGTGTGAAATCGTTTCCGTCATTCCATACGATTCAAAAGCTTTACAATTCGTTTTCAAAATACTTTCCGCTAATTGATAACTGACTTTTGTTCCACCAATTAGTAGCGTTTCAACCAAATGCAATTGCTCTAAAGAATTTGCCACTTGCATTGGAACCATCGCTACAAAATTGTACTTTTTATTTGCTAACGGATTGCTAATCGGTTCCGTTGTATCTAAATGTAATCCTAAAGTTATTGCACGAATTAACATCATTTTTCCAGCAATATAATCTGCTGACAAACATAATAAAGCGGTACTTTTTGGTTGTAAATTAAAGAATGAACCTGTGGCTTTCGCCGAAGCAATCATCGCGTTTTTTTGCAACACAATTTGTTTGGGTTTTCCTGTAGAACCAGAAGTCTGAACAAAAACAAACGATTCGTTATTGAGCCATTCTAAAAGAAATTTTCCAATACGTTTTTCGAATAATTGTCCGTTTTCTTTTAAATATAAAGCTTCCGATAAAAGTTCGATGTAAGAAAAACTCTTTCCGTTTAATTTAAAATCGGGATGAATAAATTGATTCATTAGTCTCTTTCAATTGATTCAAATTCTTTAACTTCAATTGGTTTTATAGTTCCGAAAAGTTTTTCTTTCCAATTGCTCCATTTGTATTTTATCGCGAAAATGTAGAGTAGAATTGGGAAAATTACCAAAATTGGAATGAATATTTGAAAATTTGCACTTGGTTCTGAAACATCTTTTAAAATCGAATGTGTTTGAAAAGCCGACCAATCTGAAGTGACTAGCAAAGCGCCAACTAAATTATTTGCCGCGTGAAAACCTAAAGCTAATTCTAAACCTTCATCCATTAAAGTCAAAATCCCTAAAAATAAACCTGTTCCAATATAATAAAACATAATTACCATTCCTAATTTGTCTACTTCCGGATTGGCAATATGCATAATTCCGAATAAAAATGAAGTAACTACAAGTGGAATCCATCTTGTTTTTGTAGCCAATCCTAAACCTTGCAACATATGAGCGCGAAACAAGTATTCTTCAAAACTAGTTTGTAAAGGAACAAATAATATTGCTAAAATTACAAAAACGGTAAATTTTTCAGGTTTAAAATTAACAACAAAATCTTCTGGAGCTGCGTAATAACTCACAACTGTAGTAACAATTGTGAACAAACTCCAAAGTCCGAAAGAGAAAAAAACGCGTTTCCAATCGATTTTTGATCGTGAAGTAGTTAAAATTCTAATCGTATTATTTTGAATGAATTTATTATAAAACAAAACGATTAATAACATTAATGCAAGCGGACTAACCAAAGCTACGAAAGTTCCATTTACGCCAATTAATTTGGTCATGTCTTTCATCATAGCTACTGTGTCAACGCCTTCAGTAGAAATATAATTATAAATCATTAAACCTAAAAAAAGACCAGGAATAACTAAATATGTCCACAAATTAATCTTGAATTTTTGTAATTGCTCTATATACATTTTATGTTTTTTTAAAGTCCACTAAAATACAATTATTACCTTTGCAAAAAAAATATTTATGATAACCATTTATCACAACAACCGTTGTTCAAAATCGAGAGAAGGACTTTGCTTTTTAGAAAATATAAATCAACCATTTGAAGTCATCAATTATTTAGACAACGTTCCTACTTTTAACGAATTAGAAACAATCATAAAAAAACTAAATATCAAACCGATTGAATTGGTTAGAGTTAAAGAAAAAGATTGGACAGAAAACTTTAAAGGTAAAACTTTATCTGATAAAGAAATTATTGAAGCGATGATTCAATTTCCGAAATTAATCGAAAGACCAATTGTAATTAATGGCAACAAAGCTGTAATTGCAAGACCAACGGAATTGATTAATGAAATTTTGTAATTATTTTACTTTATATAATTTCACATTAATATAATCAACGAATAAACCAACAATAAGTATTATTGAAGCAATTAGCAATGTTTTCATTTTGTATGTTGAGAAAAATAATCCAGCCATAATACCACCAATAAAAAATGTTGTGATAATCGTTAATCTTAACTTTATTGATGAAAAAAGTTTTGTTCTTTGTTCATCTGATTTATAAAAGAAAAGCTGAGATATTTCAATTCCTAAATCAGTAAACAAACCTGTTAAATGCGTAGTTCTGACAACTGAATTAGAAATAGTTGTCACTAGTGAATTCTGCAAACCCATCGCAAATAACATAGAACAAGCTATTAAATTTGGATTGTTAAGGATAAAATTATAATTCAATAAAGCAACGCTCATTAAGAGAAGCGCTTCAATTAATACTGGAATTATAAATATATTCTTATCCGTAACTTTTTGCGTAATTTCAATTATAAAGTTGGAAAAAAAAGCACCAAATAAAAAGAAAAAAATATAAATAAAATAAAAAAATGATTGACTAAAATTGAGCGAAAATGCTTCTTCAACCATAAATGCAAAATGTCCAGTAACATTTGTGGTAAGTTTTTGAACGGCCAAAAAACCAACAACATTAACAATACCCGCAACAAAAGACAATAAAGAAGCAATTCCGATATTATGCTTTAAATTTCTTGTTTTACCTTTATGTCTAAACATTTATTTTAAAATTTAAATATTTTATATTTTTCCTATTATTACTAAAGATAGCATTTCTTTTGCAAAATTTAATTGATTTTATTCAAAATTAAAAACACACTAACAAAGTTTAATAAAATCATTTAACATAGTTTTAATAATTATTTGATTTCCCTAGCACTACATTTGTACTGTAAAATGTTATACACTATGTTATTAAAAAAATCATTCTTATTTTTCGCAGTATTACTTGTTAGCGCAAGTGCTTTTTCTCAAGTTTCTTTCAAAAAAGTAAATGTTACTGGTAAAATAATCGACAAAGAAACTTCATTACCTGTTGAATTTTCAGTAATTACCTTTTCAAAATCAGACACTAAACAAGTTGTAACTGGTGGATCTGCAGATGCTAATGGAAATTTCAATATCGAAATTAATTCTGGAAATTATGATATCAAATTTGAATTTCCAGGCTATAAAACTCAAGAAAAACTAAATCAAAATATTTCTGCTGATACCAATTTAGGTAATATCTTATTAGAAACTGAATCGAACCAAATTGAAACAGTTGTTATTCGTAGTGAAAAAACAACAGTTGATATTAAAATGGACAAAAAAGTTTATAATGTTGGCCAAGATTTAATGGTAAAAGGCGGAACAGTAAGTGATGTTTTAGGAAATATCCCAAGTGTTACTGTAGATGCAGAAGGTGCTATTAGTTTAAGAGGAAATGAAAACGTAAAGGTTTTAATTGACGGAAAACCTTCCAATGCTATAAGCGTTAATGATGCTTTAAAAATGTTACCAGCTGATGCAGTAGATAAAGTTGAAGTTATCACTAATCCTTCAGCGCGTTACGATGCAGAAGGTGGTGCCGGAATTTTAAATATTATTTTGAAAAAAGGAAAAACGAATGGATTCAATGGAACAGTAATGGCTACAGCAGGAACTCCTGCAAATAATGGTCTTAGTGGGACATTAAATTATAAAACAAATCAATTCAATTTATTTACAACTCAAGGATACACTTACAGAAGCAATCCTGGATATTCTAAAGTAAATACAAGATATTTAAACGACGATAATACTACTAAAAGCTACATTGACGAAGACAGAGAAAACTCTAGAATCAATAAAAGTTACAATGGTGGATTTGGATTCGATTGGTATTTAGATAAATCTACAACTTGGACAAATAGTGTAAATTTCAGAAAGAATTCAGGTGATAACGAAGAAAATGTAAATTTCAACAACTTTGATAGTAACAGAAATTTTACATTTTACAGAAATCGTTTAAACCGCGAAGATCAAAAGGATGAAAACATAGAATATAATACTAATTTGGTTAAAAACTTCAGTAAAACTGGACACAAATTAACAATTGATGGCTCTTTCTCTGACAGTAAAAACTATAATAATTCTATAATTTTTGACAATTCTACATCAAGTGCTTCAAGCATAGACTTAACTAAAAACAATCAAAAGCAAAATAGAAATTTAATTCAAGCTGATTATGTTTTACCTATTGGCGATAAATATCAATTTGAAGCTGGATACCGAGGAAATTTTGTAAATATGAGTACTGATTATGCTGTATTAAATAATGGCGTAGTAAACGATGATTTTACTAATGTTTTAGAATACACAGAAAAAGTAAATGCTTTATATACTCAATTTGGTATGAAATTCAACAAATTAAGTATGCTTTATGGTTTACGTTTTGAAGATTCAGATATAGATATTGATCAGATCACAAGTGCAGTATATAAAAATAAAAAATACAATAACTTCTTCCCTAGTGCCTTCTTTACCTATGAATTAACTGATGATACTAATTTATCATTAAATTATAGTAAAAGAATTAACAGACCAAGAGGAAGACAATTAAATCCTTTTAGTACATATTCAAGTAATATCAATATATTTAGAGGAAATCCTGATTTAAATCCAACACTAACAGATGCAGTTGATTTAGGTTTTTTAACTAAATTAGGTAAAATTACATTAAGCACTTCAGCTTATTATAATTACACAAAAAATTCTACCCAAATGGTGCGTTATGTACAAGGTTTAAATCCTGATTTTGTGCCAATTACTGTTTCTAGTTTTGTTAATATTGGTGAAGAAAACAGAACAGGTTTCGAATTTACTTTAAACTACTCACCTTATAAATGGTGGAAACTTAACAGTAACTTCAATTTATTTAGAGTACAAACTGTAGGTGATTTCCATTATTCGTACTATGATGAATTTGATAATTTAATTCAAAAAACACAAAACTTTGACAATACAGCTTCTAGTTGGTTCGCTCGTATAAATTCAAAAATTTCGTTACCATTAAAAATTGATTGGCAAACAAACGCTACTTATAGCGGAGCACAAAAAAATGCTCAAGGTGGAGTTAAAGGAATGTTTGGTATGAATTTAGGATTTAGTAAAGATGTATTTAAAGATAAAGCTACAATTGCTTTAAATGTAAATGATGTTTTCAATTCAAGAGTTAGAAGATCATATACTTATAATCCAGGACAAATTGATTCAGAATCAGAATTTCAATGGAGAAAAAGACAAATTACTGTATCGTTTACGTATCGTTTTAACAAACAAAAAAATGATAAAGAAAAACAACCAAAATCTCAAGATCAAGAAAATGGTGGTGAATTCTAAAAAATAATCCTTTACCAACTCCCTCTCCTTTGGAGAGGACTGGTTGAGGCCAAAAATAAAAAAATCCCGATTCAAACGAATCGGGATTTTTTATTAACCTAAGGAAATTACTTTCCTTGTTCAGCTAATTTTTTTGCTTTCTTTTCTTTGTACATTTCTATTAAAGATCCGCCAATCCAATATTGAACAAATCCTACTAAAAAAAACATTAACCAAAAACCTATAGTTAAAATGGTTAAGAAAAGTATAAAGCCTAAATACTGTTGAAATTCAAACATGTTTTCCGGAATTTTATTTGTGAATTCTGTCCAAAGATAAATCATAAATTTATTTTTAACAAATAATATCATTTTTTTAGTCAAATTTATTTAGTCATTTAAATATTTCGTCAGTTCGAGTGTTTCAATGAAGCATGAATGGAAATGTATCGAGGACAGGAAATATTCATCACAAAAAATATAATTACCATTTCCATTTGCTATTTAATTATAAAAAACTAAATTTGAAATTAACATATTCTTAAATTTATGATGTCAAATTTCGAAACCAAATTGAATCAAAACAACCCACCTGATATTGGTAGAATAATAGATGAAAGCTTTTCAATTTTCAAAAAAACCGTATGGATTTCAGGAGTTTGTGTGTTTTTGTGGTGTCTTTTTATAGTCCCAATTACCTTCATTGTTATTTTCAAATCTTTAGACATTTCTTCGTTGGATGAATTCGTAAAAATAAGTCCAACTTTAGGTGAAAACATGGATTATATGCTAATTAACGCTGCAGTTGGAATTCCAATGGCAGGATTAACAGCCATAATTACAGCTGGTTTCTATAAAATTAACCATTTAGCAAAACAAGATAAAGAATTCGGATTAAATAATTTATTCGATTATTTCAAAAGTCCTTACTTAATGAATTTATTTATTTGTGGTTTCCTTACTGCTTTATATTCAGATATTTTAGGTTTAGGGTTAATTTACTTAAATATACCAATTGGCGCAACAATTATACAAGCATTCATTTCGTTTTTATTCATTCTATCTATCCCTCTAATCATTTTCGAAAACCAAACTGCTTTGCAAGCTATGTCAAACAGTTCTAAACTAGCAATGAAACATCCATTTACTATAATTTTATGTTTAGTATTTGGTATCATCATTGCAATGCTAGGAATTTTCGCTTTATGCATTGGTATATTTTTCACAATTGGTTATATTTATGCTATGAATTATACTTTATATAGTCATATTATTCCAATTGAAACTCCAAATGAAAACAAGCATTCAGATGATTTTGGCCAAGAATAAAAACTAAAAATTCTATTATTAAGTGTCAGTCTGAGAATAGTCGAAGACTTTTTATAAACAATAAAATTTACATAATATGAAATCGCTAAAAATAATAGTTTGTGTAAACAAACACCCAATGAAAAGCGATACCATAATGACCATTAATAAACAATAAATACTTACATTATGAAATGGAGAGATTATAGAAAAAGTGATAACGTTGACGACAGACGTGGCATGAGCGGAACTGGCAAAGCCGTTTTAGGCGGTGGTGGAATTATTGGAATTATTGCTTTTTTATTGATAACATTTGGTGGCGAACAAGGACAACAAATTGGAAACGTAATCAATCAAATGCAACCTGCCCAACAAGAAACAACTGTTGAAGGTGCAAAAGAACTAACACCCGAGCAAAAAGAAATTGGCGATTTTGCCAATGCTGTTTTCGCCATGACTGAAGATACTTGGACAAAAATATTTCAAGAAGAAAATTTAGGAGAATACCAAAAACCAGAAATGGTTTTATTCACTGGCGGAGTGGAAACAGCTTGTGGAAGTGCCACTTCGGCTTCTGGTCCATTTTATTGCCCTGGCGACAACAAAGTGTATATGGATTTGGACTTTTTTGAAGAACTAAAAACACGTTTTGGAGCGAAAGGTGGCGATTTTGCTATTGCTTATGTAATTGCACACGAAGTAGGTCATCACGTACAAACGGTTTTAGGAACTTCTGCACAAGTACGAAAAAAACAACAAAGTTTAAGCGAAGAAGACGCTAATAAGTTATCTGTTTGTCAAGAATTACAAGCCGATTTCTATGCCGGTTTATGGGCAAAATACAACCAAGACCGAATTGAAGTGGGCGATTTAGAAGAAGCTATTGATGCCGCTCACGCTGTTGGTGATGATGCCATTCAAACTAAAATGCAAGGTCACGTACAACCAGAAAAATTTACACACGGAACTTCCGCACAACGTAAAAAATGGTTTACTCGAGGTTTCCAAACTGGCGATTTCAAACAACACAATACGTTCGCAGAAGAATTATAATAATATGATTAAAGTTATACAAATAGCGCATATTCATCTCAAAACCAATGAATATGCGCTATAAATTATTATAAACATAAGGATTAACATTTAAAAAACAATATCTGTGAAAAAATTTTTTGGAACCATTTTACAATTAATAGGCTTAGTAACAATTATAGTATCAAGTATAGCTACAACTGAATTAGTTTGTGAAAGAAAAATGCTATATTCTCAAATAAAATCTGAATTAGATTATTCAAATAAAACTCAAATTGATTCACAGGAAATAGCGCTTCTATTTGCGGCTGCTTTTGGAATAATTCTTTTTGTAATAGGTTTAATTTTATTGATTACGAAAACTAAAAAACAAAGACAATTAGAGGCTGAACTGACAACATTTAAATATATTTTAGAAAACGGTGAAGAACAAGATAATGCTATTGGAGATTTGGAAAGATTATTTGAGCTCAAACAAAAAGGTATTTTAACTGAAGAAGAATTTGGAGCTATAAAAAGAAAACTAATAGAATAAAATTAATACTAATAACGCAATAGCGCGGATTTATACACGAGCAAAGCGAACTGACATAGTAATCCGTGCTCTCAAAAATTACAAAACACCACTTTTACGTCAAGCAGCGTAACGTTAGCGGTCAAATTTCGCCAGATGAGAATATATATAAACAAAACCAAAAAAACTATGAACAGATTTTTTTACTTCAAAATGACATTTTTATCAATTACTGCTGGACTTTTTGCAGGAATTTTAGTTTACGGATTATTTGATGTTGATTTTTCAAATAGCGAAGCTTTAACAAAATTATTATTGAGATCTTTTGTAACAGCAATTGGAACTGGATTAATATTGGGAATTTTGAATATGTTTTTTAAAATTGGTAATTTCCAGAAAAAAGAAAATTCCTAAAATCCGATAGCGCGGATTTGCACACAAGCGCAAGCGAATTGACGAAGTAATCTGTGTCCACAATACCCTACTAACAAAAACATAGCAACATTCACAACTAAATATTTAAAAAATGGGAAAACAAATTTTTATCAATTTAGCCGTAACTAATCTGCAAAAATCTATGGATTTTTACACAGCATTAGGTTTTACAAACAATCCACAATTTTCAGACGATTCTGGAAAATGTATGGTTTGGAGCGAAAACATATTTGTAATGCTTTTATCTCATGAAAAATTCTCATCATTCGCAACTAAACCCATAGCCGATACAAAATCAAGTGTAGCAGGCCTATTTTCTTTGTCATTAGATAGTCTTGATGAAGTCAATAATATGATGGCAAATGGCCTTAAAGCTGGCGGAATTGAACCTAGCGAAATGAAAGATTATGGTTTCATGCAACAACGAACTATTGAAGATTTTGACGGACACACTTGGGAGATTTTCTATATGGATATGTCTAAATTTCCAACGGAATAACTAAAAACAAAAAATTAAATCATCATGAAAAAAATCACTTTTATATTTTTGTTTTGTATCAGTTTATTTTGCAATTTATTTGCGCAACAAACGTCTAAAACCTATACTTTACAGCAATTAAAAGCTAGATTTAAACATATAAATTATACCGAAAAAACACTCTTAGATTTTCAAAATACAATGATAAATCTAAGAGAAAAACCACAACTTAGTGAAGATGTTCCTGGTGAAATAATTTCTTGGTACACTTTAAATGGTCAGTACTCTTTACATAAAACATATCTTTTTGAAAAAGATAAAATAAAAGAAATCCAAACCATTCCAAAAGATGAAAATTTCTTAAAAAAACTGAATAGTTATGTTCCTGAAAAATCTAAATTTTCCTATATGTCAGATTTGTGGAGTTTTGCATTCGTTAAACAGAAATTAGCAGATAATTTTTACTTAATACAAGCCACTGCAAAATCATTTAATTCCTATCCTGAAATGCCAAATGATGATATTTTAATATATGATATAGATTATAAAACTAAGGATTTTAAAGAATTTTTCCTGGTGAGATTCAAAGACAGTCACACTGAAAAATGGACAGAGGTGGCAGAATAAAGTTTTTTCACGGCAATCTCTCGAAACATTTAAAAACTATTAATCAATCAAATGAAAAATAATATTGGAAGTTATTCTATTGAAAATTTCGCAAATGGAAATGTAAAAATCGACTACAAAAGAAGTCGAAAAGATTTCTTTTATATCATTGTTTACTTTTTAATTTCATTGCCAATTCTGTACTTTGATTTTAAATTATTTAGTTTTTTATTACCTGAAAAAATAGATTCAAATGTAATCATTGGATATTTCTTTTCAATTTGCATATTACTTTTTGCATTGTATTTTCTGATTGTTTCAATTGAAACGTTTATCAAACCTACAAAAAACGTATTTTTCATAAACAAATCCGAAAAACAGTTAATCGTAAAAACAAACCAATTTAGAAAACTTAAATTTAATTTTACCGAAATCAAACAATTTCACTTAGGTGCCAAAGATATCACAGTTACAAACTATAATGAAGGAAGCACACGTAAAAGACAATTATACTTAATTCACATGCATATCGAATTATTAAATAAAAAAACAATAAAAATCCATCAATTTGAAGGTACAGATATATTAATTTCGTATTCTGAAAAGAAAAAAAACAAATTATTAAAAGAAACAAGCAAACAAATAACCAAAATAATTTCAGAAGAATGTGGAAAAGAGTTTTATTGGAAAGGAACTCAAAAAGAATAAAACAAAATGACATTTAGAGAAGCAAAAATAGAAGACATAAAACAAATACAAATAGTTAGAAATTCTGTAAAAGAAAACACCTTATCCAATCCAGATTTAATAACAGATAAAGACTGTGAAGAATTTATGTTCGAACGCGGAAAAGGCTGGGTTTGCGAAAGTAACAATCAAATTGTAGGTTTTGCAATTGCAGATTTAAAAGAGGATAACATCTGGGCATTATTTTTAGATCCCGAATTTGAAGGCAAAGGCATTGGCACCCAACTCCATAATATGATGCTAAATTGGTATTTCTCTACAGGAAAAGAACAGGTTTGGTTAGGAACTGCTCCAAATACCAGAGCAGAAAAATTTTACACCAAATCAGGCTGGACAAAAAACGGAATGCACGGAAATGAAGTGAAGTTTGAAATGTCAAAGAGTCAATGGGAAAGTATTTCGAGTAAACGTTAACATATATTTTTAAAAAATTAAAACAATTTTTGAACCATGGCTATGAAAAATTTCAGAATAACATTTTTAATATTATTTATAACTTCAATTTGTTATGCTCAAACTGAATATAAAACCACTCAAGGTTTGATATTTAAAGTTGGAGACACTATACAAATTGGGCAACCAATGGGAATTTCACTTTCAGTAGGTCATTGGAAAGCAGTTTTTACAAAGAAAGGAAGAGAAATAACTAACAATAATCTAATTAACAAAAAAGTCGTTGTCAATAAAATAGAAAACATGGATGGAATTACTCGATTTCACTTTCGTATTTTTAGTTCAGATTTTTACGCAAACATTGACGAAGCTTTAGCAAAAGGTGAAATTATAAACCCTTACAATAAACCAAATAATTCTACAAATGAATTAGATAAATATGATAAACTAAAAAAAGCTAAAGAATTATTTGATTCAGGTGTCTTGACAAAAGAAGAATTTGAAATAGAAAAGAAAAAAATTTTAGCATTAGAAAAATAAAACCAACTTTTTAACCATCAAAAAATGCGCAAATACATCTTACTTTCTCTTACCATAATTGTTACTGTTTTCTTAGTTTACGGACTCGTTTACAAAGTGGGATTACAAGGATTTCTATTTGCTTGGATGCTGAATTTTGTGCTAATGATGTGTGTTTTCTTTTTCACCGAAACCCTAAAATCGGAATTGAAATCGGAGTATTATTTAGAAAAAACCTGGGAAAAGAAAGGAAAAATCTACGAAGCTTTTGGTGTCAATTTGTTTAGAAAATTATTGGTTATTGTAGGTTGGGAAAAACTGAATAAAAAAGCCAATCCAGTTGAAAAGAATTTAGCTGCTTTAGTTCATTTAGAATACCGTACCAAACAATCAGAATTAGGTCATCTCATTATCTTTTTCATAGTTTTAGCCTTCACTATTTATGTGGCGATTACTTTCGGAATTAAAGAGTCTCTATCATTAGTAATTTTAAATATTCTACTAAATGTTTATCCCGTTTTATTACAACGCTACAACAGACCAAGATTACAAAGAGCCATCATTTTAAGTAAATACAGAGAAGAAAGAAGAATTTCTTAAGCAGAAAAAAAACACGCTACAACAGGAGAAAACTACAACTGCTCCCCTATTTTACAATGTTTTTTCTTGCGCTTGTAATCTTTTATCATAAATTTACATTACCACCATAAAGTGGAGAGGAACGTTAGTGTCGATTTAATGCCCTACAATATGATAGATTTTTTAAAACAAAACATTACCAAACATATCTCTCTTTCTGACAAAGAATTAACAGACTTTTGTAGTTTGTTTCAAAGCAAAATAATCAAGAAGAAAAGCTTTTTGTTACGTGAAGGAGAAATTTGCAAATTTGAAGGTATTGTAATCAAAGGACTTTTTCGAGTTTATCATATCGACAATAATGGATTTGAACAAGTGCTTTATTTCGCCATGGAAAATTGGTGGATTACAGATATGGACAGTTTCACCAACGAAAAACCGTCACATCTATACATAGAAGCATTAGAAGACAGTGAAGTTCTGTTGATTTCCAAACAAGACAAAGAGTTTGCCTATACAAATATCTCAAAAATAGAAAAACTATTTAGGGTAATGACCCAAAAAACGCATATCGCTTTACAACGCAGAATGATTGATAACTTGAGTAAAACTGCCGACCAACGCTACGCAGAATTTATCGAAAAATATCCACAACTTTACCAACGACTTACCAATCTCCAAATTGCAGCTTATCTTGGTATTAGCCATGAATTTTTAAGCAAAATCAGAAAAAAAATTTACACTAAAAAATAAGTTGAATTTCATTTATTGAACTTGTTCAATGTTTTTGAATACCAAATGATCGCACCTTTGTATCATTAATAAGAAAATTTTCAAATATGAAAAACAGTATTTCAAAAGTATTTTTAACAATCTTAATTTTATTCAACATGGAATCACAAGCACAAACTTTCAAAACAATTGAAACAAAAGATTTAAAACTTCAAGTTTACAACGCATCAGAAAACAGTTTTGGTGTAGCATCAGTACTTGTATCAGGAAAAACAGATGCCGTTTTGATTGACGCACAATTTACTTTGGCTGATGCCGAAAAAGTAGCACAGCAAATTAAGACCAGTGGCAAAAAACTAACCACTATTTTTATATCTCATGGCGATCCTGATTTTTACTTCGGAATAGAAGTATTTAAAAAATATTTCCCTGAAGTTACCGCTTACGCTTCTCCTGCAACAGTAGAACATATTAAAGCTACGGCTCAGAAGAAATTAGAAGTTTGGGGCGAAAGATTAGGTAAAAACATTACGTCAAATGTAATTTTACCTCAAGTTTTAAAAGGAAATAGTATTGATTTGGAAGGTCAGAAATTAGAAATCATTGGTTTAGAAGAATTCCCAAATAAAACTTTTGTATGGATACCTTCAATCAAAGCAGTTGTTGGCGGAATCAATATTTTCGGAACAACTTTTCATCTTTGGATGGCAGATGCACAAACTACAGAAGCTCGAAAAAATTGGATTTCAGTTTTAGATAAAATTACTGCTTTAAAACCTGAAATCGTTATTCCAGCTCACGCCAATTCAAATTCTCCATTTGATATTGCTGCGGTAAACCATACCAAAAGCTACATTCAATTCTATGAAGAAGCTTTGAAAATCAATAAAACATCAGAAGCTTTAATTACTGCTTTGAAAACAAAATATCCAACACTTACTTTTGAAACAGCATTACAAATTGGTGCAAAAGTAAATACTGGAGAAATGAAATGGTAAAATCAATCCTGTACAGCCTGACACTACTTTTTGTATTGTCAGGCTGTTCTTTAAATAAAAATACAATGACAAATCTTGAAATAATAAAAAGTACTTACGAAGGAAAAACTTCGGAAGAAAACGGTGAAAATTTGGCTAAATATGTAGCTGAAGATATTTCTTGGACAGAAGCCAAAGGTTTTCCGTATGCAGGAACTTATATTGGTTTAGAAAACATAACCAAAAATGTTTTTAGCAGATTAGGAAGCGAATGGATTGATTATAAATTTACTCCGGAAGATTATATTTCCAGTGATGATAAAGTGGTTGCTTATGGCACTTATACTGGAATTTACAAAAAAACAAGCAAATCATTTGAAGCCAGAGTAGCACATATATGGAAATTGAAAAATGGCAAAATTATAAGTTTTGAACAGTTTGTAGATAGTCAACCTGTAAATAATGCCATTAAATAAAAATCACCAAAACACCGCTACTGCGGAAAGAAAACTCCTTATTGCGATTAGATATCTCCCTACTCCATTTAGAATTCTTGCTATTGCGAAAAGAAAACTATCAATTACAAGTAAATTTCTTCCTATTACATTTAGAATTCTTGCTATTGCGATTAGATTTCTTCTTGTTACATTTAGAATTCTTGCTATTACGATTTGATTTCTTCTTGTTACATTTAGAATTCTTGCTATTGCAACTAGATTTCTCCGATTAGTTTGTCATGCTGAAAGCATCTCACACAAAACACTTCAAACTTCCAGCTTCCCACTTCAAAAGTATAGAAAACAAAAAAGTCCCGATAAAACTATCGAGACTCTTTGTGATCGCGCCAGGATTCGAACCTGGGACCTACTCATTAGAAGTGAGTTGCTCTATCCAGCTGAGCTACGCAACCTTAAAAAATTTTATTCAGTTGACAACCAAATGTTGTCGGGGTGGCAGGATTCGAACCTGCGGCCTCCTGCTCCCAAAGCAGGCGCGATAACCGGGCTACGCTACACCCCGAAAAAAGCGGAGAGACAGGGATTCGAACCCAGGCGTCAGTTACCCGACGACAGATTAGCAATCTGCTCCATTACCACTCTGGCACCTCTCCTATTAATTCTGCAAAGAACTATCCTTTTTTGCGGTTGCAAATATATGACAACATTATTTTAATTCCAATAAAAAAATAGCATTATTTTTAAATAAAAAACAAACTTACTAAATATCAACATTATACACTAATTAATAAATTTTACAATTCCTTAATTTTAGATTTTAATTGCATATTCCACACGTTAAAAAAGAAACAATTACTTTAAAATTTGGTAAAATTTAGTTACTTTCGCAAAAAATAAAACAAATCACAATGAGCAAAAAAGTAGTTATCGTATCAGCTGTTAGAACTCCAATTGGTAGTTTTATGGGCGCATTATCAAGTGTACCAGCAACTAAATTAGGAGCAGCAGCTATCAAAGGCGCTTTAAATAAAATAAATTTAAACCCTTCTCTAGTTGACGAAGTGTTAATGGGTAATGTAGTTCAGGCTGGAAACGGTCAAGCTCCAGCTCGTCAGGCAGCTTTGTTTGCAGGTTTATCAAATGATGTAGTTTGTACTACTATTAATAAAGTATGTGCTTCAGGAATGAAAGCAGTAATGCAAGGTGCTCAAGCTATTATGGCTGGAGATGCTGAAATTGTTGTTGCTGGTGGAATGGAAAACATGAGTTTAATCCCTCATTATGCACATTTAAGAAATGGAGTAAAATTCGGTCCAACTACTTTCGTAGACGGAATGCAAAAAGACGGACTTACAGATGCTTACGATGGTAACGCTATGGGAGTTTCTGCCGATTTATGCGCTACAGAATATAAAATTACTCGTGAAGAACAAGATAATTTCGCAATTCAATCTTACACGCGTTCAGCAAATGCTTGGGACGCAGGTAAATTTGATGCAGAAATTGTTCCTGTTGAAGTACCACAAAGAAAAGGTGATCCAATTATCGTTTCTAAGGACGAAGAGTACACAAATGTAAAATTAGACCGTATCCCTACTCTTGCAGCAGTTTTTACAAAAGAAGGTACTGTAACCGCGGCAAACGCTTCAACTATTAATGATGGTGCTGCGGCATTAGTATTAATGAGCGAAGAAAAAGCAAACGAATTAGGTTTAAAACCTTTAGCTTATATCAAATCATACGCAGATGCAGCTCAAGAACCAAAATGGTTTACTACTGCTCCTGCAAAAGCATTACCAAAAGCATTAGACAAAGCTGGTTTATCAGTTGCTGATGTTGACTTCTTCGAATTTAACGAAGCATTTTCAGTAGTTGGTTTAGCCAATGCGAAAATCTTAGGTTTAGATAACGATAAAGTAAACGTTAATGGTGGTGCCGTTTCATTAGGACATCCTCTTGGTTGCTCAGGTGCTAGAATTATCGTAACTTTAATTAATGTTTTACAACAAAACAATGCAAAACTTGGTGCTGCAGCTATCTGTAATGGTGGTGGTGGTGCTTCTGCAATTGTTATTGAAAGAGCGTAAATAATTATGAATTTAAAATTATGAGTTATTAATTTATATTTTTAACTTATAATTTATAATTCAAAATTTATAATTCAAAAAATGTTTGGAATTTGTAATTTAGGAATTGTACCGATAAGAAGTGAAGCCAGTGACAGAAGTGAAATGGTTTCTCAATTGTTATTTGGTGATTCTTTTAAAATCATAGAAACTTCTCCTAAATGGACAAAAATCAATACCACTTTTGATAATTACGAAGGTTGGATTGACAACAAACAATTTCAAGAAATTACCGAAATTCAATATAACTTATTAGAAAATTCGGAAATCGTTTTAAATGGTGAATTAATTGATTTCATTTCATACGAAACCAATCAGCTAATGCCAATTCCACTAGGAAGTTCTTTGAATTTCTTAGAAATCAACGAAGTGAATACCTCAAATTTTCAGTTCGAAGGTAAAAAAGAATGTGGCGTAAAACCAAAAGACAATCTTCTAAAAACTGCTTTTTTATATTTAAACGCACCTTATTTATGGGGTGGAAAAACACCTTTTGGGATTGACTGTTCTGGATTTACTCAAATGGTATATAAATTAAACGGTTATAAACTTTTAAGAGATGCTTCTCAACAAGCAATTCAAGGTGAAGCGTTAAGTTTCATTGAAGAAAGTGAACCAGGAGATTTAGCCTTTTTCGATAACGACGAAGGAAACATTATCCATGTGGGAATTATGATGGAAAACAATTATATCATTCACGCTTCAGGAAAAGTTAGAATTGACAGAATTGATCACTTAGGAATTTACAACGTAGATACGGGAAGACACACTCACAAACTAAGAGTGATTAAGAAAGTAATTTAAAAACATAAAAAAGCCAGAACGTAAATTCTGGCTTTTTTATTTATATTAACAATTTAATTACTTTAGTTTCCGAAATTTCAAATAGACTTTTCATGTCTAATTCTCCTCTTATCTGCATGTTTTTACAACTTACACAAACATTTTTTTAATTTTGGATTCACTCTAATTATCATCAGAATCATCCATTTTTTTGTAATCATTGTTTAGCATTTTTTCCAATTCTTTTTTATCCTTTTTATTTTGCTTCACAAAATATAGTATTAAAAAAAACACTAAAAAAACAACAGCTACAATTATTAGCACCGAATTTTCCATGATTTCAATTTTTACAAATTTAATCAATTTTTGTAACCTAATTGCTATTTTAAATTTACAAATTTGTTACTAATTATCGTTGTGTTACAATAGCTGAACAACCATCAATAAATCATAAAAAAAAGCCAGAACTTACATTCTGGCTTTTCATTTATATCACTTAATCAACTCTTGTTAATTTGATTGCTTTCGTCTCCGAAATTTTCAGTGGAAACTTCTCAATTGTAACTGAACCCGGATCTAAACCAAAAGCTTTTTCCTCAGATAAGCCCATTTTTTTCAAGATAGCATAACCATCTAAAATGAATTTTTCGTAGAATGGTAACGCATTGTCATACGACATGAATTTTTCAATTAAAACGAATCTAAAGTCACTAATTACATTATGTTTGTTTAATGAAGTGTATCGACTAGTTAAATCTACTTCTCCACGTTTCTGCATGTCTTTAACAACCTGAGCAAACATTTTATTGAATTTTGGAGCAACCCTAAATCCTAATCTAAAATCAACACGAATTACATCGTCATGAATAAATTCACAAACTCTGTATTCCATAGTATACGGCTCATCTACAACATGAACGTGAGCAAACCAATAAATATCAGCACGTTTTGGACTATTATTAATAATCGAATAAATAATTTTTGATTCTATTTCGTATCTGTTATCAGCACTTGTTAAATACACTAAGTTAGTAGCATATTTCGCAACTGATTCATCTTTACTTAAATCTTCTAAAACTGGTAAGTATTTGTCTAGTTTCACAAATTCAACAAATCTGTTTCTAATTTTTCTAGCAAAATACCAACATGTCATTACAGCAAATAGAATAAATGCAATAATTAAAGTGATGTATCCACCTTCTCCAAATTTGTGTAAACAAGCATATAAAAAGGCCAATTCAATAACAACATAAGTAACAATAATTACCCAAATGAAGGCTCTATTGTATCTTTTTAAAATCATATAAAAGTTCAGCAATGTAGTTGTCATTAACATCGTCAATACAATTGCTAAACCATAAGCCGCTTCCATTGCTGCAGCTTTCTGAAAATAAATTACAATAAAAATACAACCTGCCCATAACAACCAATTTAATGACGGAATGTATAATTGTCCTTTTAATTCTGTTGGATATTTAATTTTAACTTTTGGCCAAAAATTCAATCGAATTGCTTCATTTATCAAAGTAAACGAACCACTAATTAACGCTTGAGAAGCTACAATAGCAGCTAAGGTTGCAATAGCAATTCCGATAGGTAAAAACCAATCAGCCATTACACCATAAAATGGATTCGTAATTCCTGCTTGCGCTAAAGTTTGTCCATCATGCTGAATCAACCAAGCCCCTTGACCTAAGTAGTTTAAAATCAAAGTTGTTTTAACAAAAATCCAACTAATTCTAATATTTTGTTTTCCACAGTGACCTAAATCAGAATATAAAGCCTCTGCTCCTGTTGTACATAAAAAGACAGCACCTAAATACAAATATCCTCCATGTACTGAAAGCAATTTATATGCATAATAAGGATTTAAAGCTGTAAGAATATCTAAATTAGAAAACAATTGCACTAAACCTAAACCACCTAACATCGCAAACCAAACAAACATTACTGGTCCAAAAAACTTACCAATAAACTTAGTTCCAAACTGTTGAATAGCAAATAATAAAGTTAATATGATAATTACAATGTACATAATATACTCCTCTTCGAAACTTGGATACATTGTTTTTATACCTTCAATTGCGGAAGAAACCGAAATTGGCGGCGTAATAATACCATCTGCTAAAAGCGTACAACCTCCAATAATGGCGGGAAATAAAAGCCATTTAATTTTAGTTTTTCTAATAAGAGCGTACAAAGAAAAAATTCCACCCTCACCGTTATTATCGGCTCTAAGTGTAATAATTACATATTTAATTGTGGTTTGAAGTGTTAAGGTCCAAAAAATACAAGAAATTGCTCCTTTAATTACATCAGAATTAATAGGGTGTTTTCCAATAATTGCATTAAGAACATACAAAGGAGAAGTTCCAATATCTCCGTAAATAATACCTAGCGTAACTAGTAAACCGGCTGCAGAAAGTTTATGCAAGCCATGATGACCTTTTTCCATTATGAAATTTATAAAACGAAATACAAAATTACGAAAACAATATCTTTCAAAATGATTTTTTGTTAAAAATATTTTAATAAATTATTATGTATCAAGTACGAAAATTACTTTTAAATTCTAATCAAATACTTATCTTTGCAATCTTATTAAAATTTGAAAAAATGCGTATTTCTTACAATTGGTTAAAACAATTTATTAAAATAGACTGGAAATCAGATGAAACGGCAGCTTTACTAACCGATTTAGGTTTGGAAGTTGAAGTAGTTGAAGCGTTTGAAAGTGTTACTGGCGGACTGAAAGGTATCGTTATCGGACATGTTTTAACGTGTGAAAAACATCCTGATGCTGATAAATTAAAAATCACAACTGTAGATCTAGGCGACGGAAATGCTCCTGTACAAATTGTTTGTGGTGCAAGTAACGTAGCTGCTGGTCAAAAAGTGGCGGTTGCTACAATTGGTACAAAATTGTTTGACAAAGACGGAAATGCTTTCGAAATTAAAAAAGGAAAAATCAGAGGACAAGAAAGTTTTGGTATGATTTGCGCTGAAGACGAAATCGGTTTAGGTGAAAGTCATGACGGAATTATGGTTTTAGCTGACAATTTAGTTCCAGGAACGCCAGCGAGTAAAGTTTTCAATATTGAAGTAGATGAAGTTTTCGAAATTGGTTTAACTCCAAATCGTGCGGATGCTATGAGTCATATGGGTGTAGCTCGTGATTTAAAAGCGGGTTTACTACAATCAAATGTTCATACCGAATTCATTACGCCATCTGTAAGTAAATTTAAAGTCGATAAAAGAACTTTAAAAATTGATGTAAATATTCAAGATAATAAGTTAGCACCACGTTATGCTGGTGTTACAATTTCTGGAATTACAGTAAAACCTTCTCCAAGTTGGTTACAAAACAGATTAAAATCAATTGGATTAACTCCAAAAAATAATATTGTTGACGTTACAAATTACGTTTTACACGAATTAGGTCAACCTTTACACGCTTTTGACGCAAATAAAATTAAAGGAAATAAAATTATTGTAAAAACAGTTGCCACTGGTACAAAATTTACAACTTTAGATAATATCGAAAGAACATTACACGAAGAAGACTTAATGATTTGCGACGAAAACGGTCCAATGTGTATTGCCGGAGTTTTTGGTGGTGCCAATTCTGGTGTAACTGATTCTACTACAAATATTTTCTTAGAAAGTGCGTATTTCAATCCAGTTTCAATTAGAAAAACAGCGAAACGTCATACGTTATCAACTGATGCTTCTTTCCGTTTTGAAAGAGGAATTGATCCTGAAATCACAGCTTATGCTTTAAAACGTGCAGCTTTATTGATTCAGGAAGTGGCTGGTGGAGAAATCACTTCTGACATAGTTGACATTTATCCGAAGAAAGTGGAAGATTTCAATGTGTTCTTATCTTTCGACAAAACCAATAAATTAATTGGTGAAGAATTGAAAAAAGAAACAATTAAAAACATTTTAGCCTCTCTAGATATTAAAGTAAATAGCATTACTGATAATGGTTTAGGGTTAGTTGTTCCTTCTTACAGAGTTGACGTTCAAAGAGAAGTTGATGTTATTGAAGAAATTTTAAGAGTTTACGGTTACAACAACATCAAAATTCCTAATAAAATTAATGCTTCGGTTTCTAATTCATCAAGAACGGAAGAATTTAAAGTACAAAACGTTGTTGCGAATCAATTGTGTTCATTAGGATTTAATGAAATGATGGCAAATTCGTTAACGACTTCAAATTATATTGTTTTTTCAGAGCAAGTAAATTCAGAAGAAACGGTTACAATGTTAAATCCGTTAAGTAACGATTTATCTGTAATGCGTCAATCGATGTTGTTTTCTGCTTTAGAAGCGGTTTCGTACAACGTAAACAGAAGAAATTCGGATTTAAAATTATTCGAATTCGGAAAAACATACCATTCAATTGAAGGAAAATATACAGAAAGAAAGCATTTAACTATCACCATGACTGGAAATGCAACTTCTGAAAACTGGAATGTGGCTCAAAAACCAAGTGATTTCTTCTTATTTAAAGGATATATCAATGCGATTTTATCAAAATTAAATATTGAATCTAAAGTCAAAACAGTTCCTGTAACGCATGATGTTTTTGCTGAAGGCATTGGTTTTGCTATTGGTAACGAAATTATTGCCGAGTTTGGTACGATTAAAAAAACGCTTTTAAAACATTTTGATGTGAAACAAGATGTGTTTTTTGCTGATTTAAATTGGGATGCGATTCAGAAATATATTTCAAACAAAATTAAATTAGTTGATATTCCGAAATTCCCAGAAGTGAGAAGAGATTTAGCGCTTTTAGTGAATGACACAGTAACTTTCGAACAACTTTACTTAGTTGCGAAACAAACAGAAAAATCGCTATTAAAAGATATTAATTTGTTTGATGTATACGAAGGAAAGAATTTACCTGAAGGAAAGAAATCTTACGCGTTAAGCTTTATACTTCAAGATACTTCAAAAACACTAACAGACGTTCAAATTGACAAGATTATGAGCAAATTACAAAGTAATTTTGAAGCTCAATTAGAAGCTGTATTAAGATAATAGGTTATTATTAATTTTAAAATCCTTTTAATTTGCTAGAATTTCAGGCAGATTAAAAGGATTTTTATTTTAGATTACTTCAAAAAACCAGCGGCTTTTATTTCTTTATGAATTTGAATAATATTCTCAGGAATTTCTGCATCTAAAATCCAATTCACATCTAAACTATTATAATTTGCGGTTTTCAATAGCATTTCGTTTTTAGAAATGTTCGCTCCTAACCTTTCTAAATCTTCTTTAAAATCTAATAGAAAATCTTCGTGAAGCGCGTCAATTAAGAGCAAAATTTTAAAAGCTCGCACAATCACATAATTATAAAACTTATTCGATTTTTGAGGCTTAGAATGAGCTAATGAAAAGGCGTTTTGTTCTATTGTTTCATTTAGCATTTGTAAATTCAGACTAATTTCTCCGAATTTATCTTTCGTGATTTTTACATGGTGAGAAATTTTTCCGCTTATACTACGCATTTCAACAGCGATATAATCTAAAGAATGGTAATTTTCAGAAAAACGTTTGATGTATTTAGAAATATTCGATTCCATAATTCGGCGTTTGTCTTCAATAGAATCTGTATCGACTAATTCGAAATATAATTTTTCAGCCAAATCCATATCACGTCGCAGCAATCTTAAAATAAGTTTATCTTTTTCTTTATCAGATAATTCTTGAAGCGCTTTCTTAAAATCAATATCTTTAAACATAGTGTAGAATTATATATTTAGCTAAATTAGGTATTGAAATCTGAAACTTCATATAAATACCAAAAAAAATCCCACTTTAGTACAAAACTAAAATGGGATTTTCACAACTAAATAAAAACTATATATTACATTTTTGGGGTAACCACTGTGTCAATAACATGAATAACTCCGTTAGATTGGTTCACATCAGCAATTGTTACTTTTGCTGAAGCTCCATTTTCATCAGTAATATAAACATCACTTCCTTGCATCCAAGCTGTTAATTTACCACCACTAACAGTTGTTAAAACTACTTTACCGTTTCCTTTTTTAATGGCAGCAGAAATATCTTTTGCATTCATTTTACCCGCCACAACATGGTAAGTTAAAATAGTTTGCAATAATTTTTTGTTTTCTGGTTTTAGTAAAGTTTCAACTGTTCCTGCTGGTAATTTTTCGAATGCTGCATTTGTTGGGGCAAAAACGGTAAATGGACCTGCTGTCATTAAAGTTTCCACTAAATCAGCCGCTTTTACAGCTGCAACCAAAGTGGTATGATCTTTTGAATTTACAGCATTTTCAACAATATTTTTTGAAGGATACATTGCTGCACCACCAACCATAACTGTTTTTTCTTTTTGTGCTACTGCGTTTCCACCTGTTAATAATACAAATGTAAAGGCTACTACTGATAAAATTTTGTTCGTTTTCATGTTTATGATTTTTAAGTTATAAAGTCATTTACGTTAAAACGATTTGTTTGGTTTTAAATATGTCAAAAAAAAAAAATCCCAATCATTTCTGATTGGGATTTAGTATGATTAAGAATTTGAAAAATTAGTTTCCTCCTTTTTCCATTCTTGCTTTTAATTCCATTAATGCATCGATATCACCTAAAGTAGATTTTTCAGCATTGTTTGAAGATGAAGCTACATTGTTATTGCTTGATTCGTTAGAAGCTGATTTGAAGTTTTTCTCTTCTTCTTCTCTGAAAGTAGCAGTATGTGAAGCAACGATTCTTTTGAATTCTTTGTTAAACTCGATAACTTTGAATTCAGCAGCATCTCCTTTTTTCAATTTTTTACCATCTTCTTTTTCTAAATGACGAGTTGGAACGAATCCTTGAACGTCTTCAGAAAATTCAACTGTAGCACCTTTGTCAACAATTTCAGAAACAGTACCAGTGTGAACTGTACCTACTGCATAAGCAGCTTCATGTTTGTCCCAAGGGTTATCTAAAGTTTGTTTATGACCTAAAGATAATTTACGAGCTTCAACATCTAATTCTAAAACTACAACATCTAATTTGTCACCAACGTTAACAAATTCTGATGGATGTTTGATTTTTTTAGTCCAAGATAAATCAGAAATATAAACTAAACCGTCAATTCCTTCTTCTAATTCTACGAAAATTCCGAAGTTAGTAAAGTTTCTAACGATACCTGTGTGCTTAGAACCAACTGGGTATTTCTCAGTAATTCCATTCCAAGGATCAGTAGTTAATTGTTTAATACCTAATGACATTTTTCTATCATCTCTATCTAAAGTTAAGATAACTGCATCTACAGTATCACCAACTTTAACGAAATCTTGAGCAGAACGTAAATGCGTAGACCAAGACATTTCAGAAACGTGAATTAATCCTTCAACTCCTTCAGCTACTTCAATGAAAGCACCATAATCAGCTAAAACAACTACTTTACCTTTCACTTTATCTCCTACGTTTAATTCAGCAGATAACGCATCCCATGGGTGAGCGTTTAATTGTTTTAAACCTAATTGAATTCTTGTTTTCTCGTCATCGAAATCTAAAATTACAACATTTAATTTTTGGTCTAATTCTAAAACTTCACTTGGGTGATTGATACGAGACCAAGATAAGTCTGTAATATGGATTAATCCATCTACACCACCTAAGTCAATGAACACACCATAAGAAGTAATGTTTTTAACAACACCTTCTAATACTTGTCCTTTTTCTAATTGACCGATGATTTCTTTTTTCTGAACTTCGATATCAGCTTCGATAAGCGCTTTATGAGAAACTACTACGTTTTTAAATTCGTGATTAATTTTCACAACTTTAAATTCCATAGTTTTGTTTACGTATTGATCGTAATCACGGATTGGTTTCACATCAATTTGAGAACCTGGTAAGAAAGCTTCAATACCAAATACGTCAACAATCATTCCACCTTTAGTTCTACATTTAACAAAACCGTTAACAATTTCTCCAGTTTCGTTAGCAGAAATAACTCTATCCCATGCTTTGATTGTTCTTGCTTTTTTGTGAGATAATACTAATTGACCTGTTTTATCCTCACGGATATCAATTAATACTTCTACTTTGTCACCCACTTTTAAAGATGGATTGTAACGGAATTCATTTAAAGAAATAACTCCTTCAGATTTAGCGTTGATATCAACAATAACATCTCTGTCAGTGATTCTTACTACTACTCCTTCTACTACTTCTTCATCAGAAGTTGAGATGAAAGTTTTTGTTACTAAATCCTCAAATTCTTGAAGATTGTCTGCGTCAATAGGATCAATTCCTTCAGCATAGTTATGCCAGTTGAAATCTGCTAAAAATGACTCTTGTTCTTTGTTTAATTCAGACATGCGTTTATTATTTTGTATGTTGTGTTTGTTCGAGTTTATTTAATGCAGATTAAAACAACAACAGTGTTTTACGTAAATATTTGATTACCAATTGAAAACTCTACTCCGCCAAAAGGTGTGCAAAGATACTACTTTTTTGATAAATACAAATAATTATTAAAGAAAATAGAGGGTAAAAAAGATTTTAATATTAAAAAGCACTATTATTTTATAAACTTAACTGAATTATAAATCTTATCGATGATAACTTCGTTTTTATCAAACTCCGCTACTGAAGAAGAAGAATTTAAGTTAATTATTCTATTCTTCTGTTTTACTATAATTATTTTAGTTTTAAATTCAAATCCAGCAGCATTACATGTTGTTATTAGCTCTTTTGCTTTTAGCCCTTTAAATTTAATATCACTTTCCGATAAAACTTTCCAATTCGTCATGTAAGCACTAGTTTTAAATTTCTTTTTTAAATAAAAAATATAACTATCAATCTCATTATTCATATTATCAAATTCAACAACAAAATTACACAAAGGTGCATATTCTGTAGTTTTAGCTTTTTCTTGAACTAAAATCGGATATCCTGGCATTTCCATAATATTCCAATCATTAGGAAATTCTATCGAAACACCGTCTTTTTCAATAATTTGAGTTTCATTTAATTTCCCGAAATTCAAGAAAATAAAAATGGATAATACTATTGTTAATTTCATCTATTGTTTTTTTTTAGCTCCCCGCTCCCAACTCTTCATTAACCAACTCCATCACTAATTCATATTGTTCTTTTTTGGATAAGTGAGAATTATCAATTTCAATCGCATCTTCAGCTTTTACAAGTGGTGAATCTTCTCTATGTGTGTCAATATAGTCACGCTCTTGAACGTTTTGTAGTACTTCTTCAAAAGTCACTTGTTGACCTTTTTCAATTAATTCATCAAAACGACGTTGGGCTTTGGTTTCTGGACTTGCCGTCATAAAAAGTTTTAAATCGGCATTAGGAAAAACAACAGTTCCGATATCACGACCATCCATCACAATACCTTTGTTTTTTCCCATTTGTTGTTGCTGTTCCACTAATTTTGCACGAACTTCAGATATTTCAGCAATCTTACTCACTAAACGCGACACTTCAATCGTACGAATAGCAATCTCAACGTTTTCATTATTTAAATACATTTCCGCAAAACCAACTTCTTCATTAAAATGAAATTGCAACGTAATATTAGATAAGTTCTCAATCAATCCATCTGCATCTAAATGATTTTCAGAAACAAAATTATTTCGCATTGCAAAATACGTTACTGCACGATACATCGCACCAGTATCAACATAGATATAACCTAATTGTTTGGCAATTTGCTTTGCTAATGTACTTTTCCCTGTTGACGAAAATCCGTCTATTGCAATGGTAATTTTTTTCATGATCTATTCTTTTTGCCGCAAAGACTCGAAGGCACTAAGTTATTAAATTTATTCTGTGATTCTCTCTGAAAACTTTGTGAATCTCTTTGTAATTAATCTAATCCAAATTAATCATTAAACCAAAAATACTTGAATTAGCTGCAACAGTATAACGAGAATGTGAAAAATCGAATCGGACTTTATTAAATCGTAAACTGAAACCTGCAGAAATTCCAGAGAAATTTCTTTGATCAATAATATTTAATTCTTGGCCACGACGGAAATTATATCCTAATCGAATATTAAAAGCTTTTTCTGGAAACAATTCTGCCCCAACTATTACATGTCGCAAAGCATTATTTACAAAGCCAACTTTTTCTTCTTCAGTTGTGCCGTCTAAACTTCCTTGTGCTCTATTTGGGTTCGCGAAAGCAAGTTTCCATTGTTGTAAATTTTCGAAAGTTAAATGCCAACGAATAGGAACATTTTCTACCAATTGCGAAATACCAGCTGTAATTTCAAAAGGTAACTTTTCTCTTGTTGTTTCATATGGTTTAATCTGATAACCTAGGTTTCTGAATGACACACCGTAATTAATATCATTTCTATCATCAATATATAAAAAACCAATATCTGTCGCCACTCCAAAAGAACTATAACTTTCTAAAGCAGAAGTAATAAATTTTGCATTGGCACCAGCATAAAAATTGGTCCAAGGAATATTGTATGAATATCCGAAAGATAATGCTCCTTCAGTTCCAGTAAAACTTGCCTCTTGATTACCAAACTCGTCATAACCATCAAAATTTCCGTAGTTTACATAATTGGCACCAACGTGAAAAGTTTGCACGTGTCTATCCCACGTATAAGCGTAAGCTGCAGTTCCATAAGTCACTTCACCGAAATAATTACTATAACTGGTTGAAAGCTGATTGTGCATTTTCGCATTGATGGTTGCTGGATTAAAAAACGCCTGATTAACATCGTAATCGACAATTGTAACCGTTTTTCCACCCATCGCTGCTTGCCTTGGAGATTGTACTAAATTTAAAAACTGATATACCGATTGCCCTCCTACTTGCGCATAAATAGGCGTAACAAATACAAAAAGTAGTGGCAATAGTTTTCTTAGCATTTTTTCAGTTATTCTATAATAACGCAGTTGCGAAGATAAAATTATATATTAGAATGAGAAAATTTAGTTTTAGTTGTTTTCGATTTAAAACTAAAAAAAGCATTTTAAAGTGAATTAAAATGCTTTATAATTTTATTTTGCTGGAATAAATTTAATAGAAACCGAATTCGTACAATAACGCTGACCAGTAGTTTCTTTCGGACCATCATCAAAAACATGACCTAAATGTCCACCACATTTCGCACACATTACTTCTGTACGAATCATACCAAAAGAGGTGTCTTTATGATAAACGGTAGAACCTTTAATAGCTTCATCAAAAGAAGGCCAACCACAATGTGAATCGAATTTTGTATCTGATGTAAATAATGGATTTTCACATGCAGCACACACATACATTCCTTTTTCAAAAAGTTTGTCATATTCACCTGTAAAAGGTCTTTCTGTTCCTTTTTCTCTCAGAACTGTATATTCTTCAGGTGAAAGTTGCGCTTTCCATTCCGCATCTGTTTTTACAATTTTAAAATCCATAGTATCTTTTTTAGTTTCTGATTTTTTAGTGATTTCTTTAGTTGGTTCTTTTGCTTTTTCCACATTCTTATTTTGACTGTTGCAAGAAACAAAACTAAAAGCTAATAAAATAATAAATATATTCCTCATGATTTCTTTGTTTCTATAAAATTACGAAAAAGTTGTACGCTTGGTTTTAAAACTTAAAAATTTAAGGAATTTATAACTTTTGTTGTCTTTTTAAAATAAAAAAAACCAGAAGGTGAATTCTGGCTTTAAATATAAATTCGAAATAATTCTTACTTAATATACAATGTTTTAATTCTTTCAATTGGTCCGCCACATTTTACTTCGTGACAACTAATACAAGCATTTACCATTGTATTAAAACTTTCTTTCGTGTTTTTTGAAGTATAAATTTCAGATTGCGCCTTAGTAAAAATAGCCGCTTTTTCGTTAAAAAAAGCATCTCTTTCTTTACCTTTTGTCATGGCAGCTTTTGAGATATTTGAAAAATAGTCTGGCAATTTTCCTAACGAATCGTTTTTAATAATTTTATCACGAAGTTGCACGTTATGAACATACATTTGCTCCATTAATGTCGCCATTTCAGAAGCTTCATACATTTGAAGTTCTTCTTTTGGTTTTTCGCAATTTTCCTTTTTATCTTCTGATTTATTCGAGTTACAACTCAAAAATAAAACAGAAACAACAACTAATAAATACTTCATTATTTTGCAATTAAAACACCATTAGCTAAAAACTTATATTCTGTTTTTGGTGCTGTAATTTTAGCAATTTCTTCAGCAGATTTCCCTTCATCTTCTGCATAATGTTTCAATTCTGCAACTGGAGTTTCTTCAACAAATGCTTTACCTTCTACAACAGATTCTCTTTTTTGAGCATTCATTGGTACGAAAAAACCATAATCTTTAAATTTTACAAACGCTTTTTCTGAATTACCTAAATCTAAAGTCATCCAACATCCTTTGTTTTGGCAAATTTCATTAATTTTTGTCGCCACTTTTACATTTAAAGTATCACCAGCTTTTAATGTTTTATATTTTGCTAACATTTCATCCTTAGTAATTGAATTATCAGCAGTTATTTTATCACCAAATGAGGCATAAGTCATTTTTGATTCTGATTTTACTATCGTTTCTTCTTTCTTATTACAAGAAACTAATACAACTGACAGAGCTGCGATTACAACTATTTTTTTCATGTTTTTTTATTTTTTTATAGTGTTCAAAAAACAAATTTAATTATTTAAAGCAAACTTTGTTAATAATTATTCAAAAAATGAATCTTCAAGAATATTTTATTTAATAAATTTGTAAAAATTTTGTAAAACACAACACACATATAAAATCTATAATGAATAGTATTACAAACGATATCAAAATTATTAAAAATGAAACTTCAAAAATTAATGAAGTTGATTTTGAAAACTTAACTTTCGGAAACACATTTACTGATCACATGTTAATTTGTGATTATAGAAATGGCGCTTGGGAACAACCGGTAATTAAGGCTTACGAACCTTTTACTATTGATCCATCTGCGAAAGTTTTCCATTACGGACAAGCGATTTTTGAAGGAATGAAAGCGTACAAAGATGAAAATGATGACGTTTGGTTGTTTCGTCCAGATGAAAATCATTTACGTTTTAATAAAAGTGCAGTTCGTATGGCGATGCCAGAAATTCCTGAAAGCATCTTTATTGACGGATTAAAAACATTATTAAATATAGAGAAAGATTGGGTAAAATTCGGAAACGGAAACTCATTATATATTAGACCATTCATGATTGCAATTGGAAGTGGTGTAATTGCACAACCTTCTTCTCAATATCGTTTTATGATTATCCTTTCGCCAGCAAAATCTTATTATTCTGGTGAAGTTAAAGTAATTATTGCGGAACATTTTAGTCGTGCTGCTAATGGTGGAATTGGTGCTGCAAAAGCGGCTGGAAATTATTCTGCTCAGTTTTACCCAACAAAATTAGCGAACGAGCAAGGTTTCCAACAAATTATTTGGACAGATGATGCAACGCATACAAAATTAGAAGAAGCTGGAACTATGAATGTATTTTTTAGAATTGGAGATACTTTATTAACAGCACCAACTTCGGAAAGAATTTTAGATGGTGTAACTAGAAAATCTGTTTTAGATATTGCTAAAAGAGATAATATCGCAACTGAAGTTCGTCCAGTTTTAGTTGAAGAATTAGTTGCTGCTGCGAAAAACGGAACATTAAAAGAAATTTTTGGAGCTGGAACAGCTGCGGTAATTAATCCGATTGTTGGTTTTTCATTCAGAGATGAATATTTCGAATTACCAAAATTAGAAAATTCTTTTGCATTAGAAATTAAAGAAAAATTAAACAACATTCAGTACAAATTGGCTGAAGATACTTTCAATTGGACAGTTAAAGTTTAATCTACTTATATAAAATAAAAAAAAGCCTGAGAAAAACTCAGGCTTTTTTTTTATCTCAATATTTCTTCAAAATTGGGTTTAAAGTAATTCGGACCTTTCATTACTTTACCATCTTCACGGTAAATAGGTTTTCCATCTTCACCTAATTTACTCATATTACTTCTTTGAATTTCATCAAAAACAGATTCAATTTTATGTTGCAATCCGTGTTCTAAAATCGTACCGCATAAAATATATAACATATCGCCTAAAGCATCCGCAATTTCAACAATATCATTATTCTGAACGGCTTCTAAATATTCTTCATTTTCTTCCTTCATTAATTCAAAACGAAGGTTGTTTTTTTGTTCACCTAAATCGGCTTTCATTTCATGACTTACTCCTAATCCATAAGTTGTATGAAATAATTTCACAGCATCTAATTGTTTTTGCATAATATATGTTTTAGCATTATTTTAAATTTATTTTTGCCACGAATTTTCGAAAACTTATTTATTGAATTTATAAAAATTTTATTCGAATAAATTTTCAACAATGTCGAAACTAATTTTTAATCTTAACATTAAATTCGATAATTCGTGGCAAACTTTTTTTGAAAAATTTTAATGTCATAAAATTATATTTTAAATGTTGTAATCCTTAAATTTGTTGAAAAATTTATCAACATGTTTTCACAAGGACAAACCATTTTCGCCATTTTATTTGCAATCACTTTTATTATCATCATTGTTTTTATGTATTTGAAAGATAAAAGCACTCACAAACAGCAATATAAAGGTGTGAAATGGATATTATTAGGATTTTTATTATTTATTTTGTTCTTATTCTTAATTAAAGGCTACATAAAAGAATAATTTATTTATATTTGATTTTTAGAATCAGGCTAAATGAAAATTTTCAAATATTTAACGCTTTTATTTTTACTTTTCCTTTTGGCATTTGTAGTTTTTGTTGCCACACAACCAGCAACCTATCAAATTACGAAGCAAAAAGAAATTAATTCACCTACATTTGTTGTTTTTGAATACGTAAACGATTTTTCAAATTGGAGCGATTGGCAACAATTTAATAAAGACGAAAATTTCACGTTTACCACTTCCGAAAATACTATTGGAGAGAAATCATTTGTAAAATGGGATTCAAATAATAAAATTGCTACGACTTTTGCACAAAAGGATTCTATAGTTCAAGACTATATTGAAAGCTCAAACAAGCAAACACTACATTGGAAATTCAAAAAAACTAAAACTGGAACTTTAGCTTTAGTTACCATTAAAGGAGATTTAACCTTTAAAGAAAAAATATATTCTGTTTTAAATGGTGGTATTACAAGTTATGTTGGACCACAAATTGAAGAAAGTTTAGTAAAAATCAATAATTATTTAGTGAATGAATTAGGCAATTTTGATATTAAAGTACAAGGTTTAGTCAACCGACCAGAAACAATATTTATTGAGCAAAAAGATTCATGTTTAGTGAAAGATTTCCCTAAGAAATCTAAAGCCTTACTTACTACAATGAAAACCTTTATTAAGAACAATGCCATTGAAACTTTAGGTGTTCCGTTTGTTATTTTTTATAACAGTCCGAATGGAAATACAATGAAATATTCGATGTGTGTTCCTGTAAAAGATGAGATTTTAACCACACCAGAAAGTCAAATTAAAGGCAATCGTTTCGAATCATTTTTAGCTGTTAAAACCATTTTAAAAGGTGATTATTCACATATGAAAAATGCTTGGTCAAAAGCAAGAAATTATATTGCAGAAAACAAATTTACGGAAGACAAAGCATCTGTTTATTTAGGAATTTATAAAAAATCACTACCTGAAGTTACTGAACCTTCTAAATGGGAAACTGAAATTTACATTCCAATTGTAAAGAAAAAACCACCTAGAAGAAAAGTGGAGAAAGATAGTACTGCAGCTGCACCAACAGAAAATATTGAACTTAAATAAAATTATTTACTCATCTCAATAGTTATCATATTGTTTGTCATTTTTGGACCAAAGCTTTTCACTTTAGTCGTACACAAAACATATAAATTATTATTGAAAACCGGAACAATTGTAGTTGGATAACGATTTAAAGTATCGGTAATTTTGATTGCATAACCGTTATCTTCAGGAATAAAATTAGCTTTCAATTGTAGTAAATATTGGTCTTCACAAATATTATAAAACCATCTTACTTCCGAATTTACTAAAGTCACTTTGTAGTTTTTCGCAAATAATAAACTTTTATCTTTATTGATTAAACTGAACTCATTATTGGTATTTACCACATCATTTCCATTACTATCTACCAAAGTAATTTGTAAACCATCTATAATTTTCTTTGTAGATGCATCAATTGGATTCGCAACTAAATACGTTGTAAAATCGTATCCACAATGAGGTAAGCCATCTTGCGAAAAGCTAAAAGTAGTGAATAATAAAAATATAATTAATTTCTTCATATATAAAAAATGGCTCGCAAATTACGAGCCAAAGTTACTTGTATTATTATAAACACACAAATCTATTGAAATTATGGTGTTGTTAAATAAGCATATATTTTTTCACGGTGTTCATCAGAAATTTTAGCTTTCTTTTGCATACGCAATACAATTGGTGTCCATTCTTCAGTATTGAAAGTGTTTGGATCAAACAATTTGTGACATTTAGCACAATTCATTTCATATAAACTTTTTCCTTCAGCTAATGTTTCAGCAGTAGCAACTGGTTTTAACGGTTCTACCATAGCAACCATAGCAGCGTCTGTTGCTACAACAACTTCTTTAACTTCTGGAGTTGGCGCTACAGCTTTTTTAGCCGTACAACCATAAGCAATTGCCAAAGCAAACAATCCAATAGTAATTTTTGTTTTCATATTTTGTTTTTTAGTTATTTCAAATATATAAAAAATCCGTTCCAATTTTGAATCAGAACGGATTTTAACATTTATTTTTTATTTAGCGAATTGCTATTATTTAACGTCCATTAATTCAACATCAAACACTAAAGTTGCATCTGGTGGAATAACTCCTCCAGCACCATTACTTCCGTATCCTAAGTAAGAAGGAATAACGAAACGCGCTTTATCTCCAACTTGTAACAAAGCGATACCTTCGTCCCAACCTTCAATAACTTGTCCAACTCCTAATTGAAAATCAATTGGTTGTTTTCTTTTGTATGATGAATCAAATACTTGACCGTTTTCTAAAGCACCTTGATAGTGAACAGAAACTTTTTTACCTTTTTCAGCTTGTTTTCCATTACCTTTTTGGATAATTTGGTAACGTAAACCACTTTCTGTTTTTGAAAAACCAGCAGCTAATTTTTCCATAGCCGCTTCAGCCGCTTGTTTTTGCTCTAAAATTCTTTTTTCACGAGAACCTTCAAACGTTCTAAATGCTTCAATTGCATTCCACTTTTCAGCTTCAGCACCAACTCTAATGATTTCAATAGAATCTAAAGAATCATTTCCAGCTACAGCATCAACAACATCTTGTCCTTCTACAACATGACCAAAAACAGTATGTTTACCATCTAACCAATTTGTTGGAACGTGTGTAATGAAAAACTGAGAACCATTAGTTCCAGGTCCAGCATTAGCCATAGACAAAACTCCTGGTTTGTCATGTCTTAATTCTGGGTGAAATTCATCATCAAATTGGTAACCTGGTCCACCAGTTCCTTGTCCTTGTGGGCAACCACCTTGGATCATGAAATCTGGAATAACTCTATGGAATTTTAAACCATTATAATATGGTTGTCCCATTGGTTTCGCTTTGTTTTCTAACTGACCTTCAGCTAAACCTACAAAGTTTCCAACTGTTCCAGGTGTTTTATCGTGAGTTAACTTTACTAAAATTGAACCTTTTGCTGTATTAAATTTAGCGTAAATTCCGTCTTGCATTGCTTTTATTTTTAAATTAAAGTGCAAATTTACTACTTTTTTAACTATATTTGATTGGTTTATAAGCAAAAATTACATCTCAAAATGAATTCAGAAAATTACCTTCAAATCAATAAGCAGACTTGGAATAATAAAGTTGCTGTTCATGTTGATTCCGATTTTTACGAACAAGAAAATTTCATAAACGGAAAAATCACTTTACCACAAACCGATTTAGACGCACTGGGCAATGTTTCTGGAAAACGAATTTTACACTTACAATGTCATTTTGGTCAAGATAGTTTGTCTTTGGCTCGATTAGGGGCAAAAGTTACAGGAATTGATTTCTCTGAAGAAGCTGTTGCCAAAGCCAAAGCATTAAATGATAAATTAGGTTTAGATGCCGAATTTATCTGTTGCGACGTCTACGATACTTTACAACACATTTCCGAAAAATATGATATTGTGTACACAAGTTATGGAACAATTGGTTGGTTACCCGATTTAGATAAATGGGCTTCCGAAATTTCTGGTGCACTAAAACCTAATGGAAAATTTGTCTTTTTCGAATTTCATCCTGTGGTTTGGATGTATGATAATGATTTTAACGAAGTCTTCTACAATTACTTTAAATCGGAACCTATTCTTGAAGAAGAAACAGGAACTTATGCTGACAAATCTGCTGCAATTGAAAACAACACAATTACTTGGAATCATAGTTTAAGTGAAGTACTTCAATCTCTTATAAAACAAAACATTATAATTAAAAATTTTGAAGAATTTGACTACTCACATTATAACTGTTTTAGTCATACGGAAGAATTTGAACCTGGCAAATTTCGTATTCAAAAATTCGGAAATAAAATCCCAATGATGTATTCCATTGTTGGAGAATTAGAAAATTAAAATCTATAAAATTATATAAAATGAAATCAATTTTTAACCCAACTGACAATCAAGAAATTATTAGCAGAATTAATTCGTTAAGCTCAGAATCTCAGGCAAAATGGGGTAAAATGAGTGTGGATCAAATGTTAAGTCATTGCATTGCTCCTATTGATATTGCTTTTGGAAATTCAAGTCTTAAAGCGAGTTTTTTGATGCAAATTTTAGGAAAAATGGTAAAAGCAAAAATGTTGAAACAAGATATTTTTAAGAAAAATAGTCCAACTGCTCCATCATTTATTAGAACTGAAAAATATGATTTTGAAGCTACAAAAAATGAATTAATAGGAAAAATTCAGCAATTTGAAAAAGAAGGACACGCAGTAATTAAAAACACAAAACATCCTTTCTTTGGCACGATGACGTATCAAGAATGGGATCGTTTACAATTTATGCACCTAAATCATCATTTAGAACAATTTGGAGTTTAAAAAAAGTTATGAGTTATGACTTGTGAGTTGTAACTTTGCACTTCAAATAAATAAAAAGCTATGCGCGTAGATATAATCACTGTTTTACCTGAATTAATAAGAAGTCCGTTTGAAGGTTCTATGATGAGAAGAGCCATTGATAAAGGCTTCGTAGAAGTTCATTTTCATAATTTACGCGATTATAGCACGAACAAACAAAAAAGTGTTGACGATTATCAATTTGGCGGTGGCGCTGGAATGGTGATGAATATTCAACCAATTGACGATTGTATTACGAAATTAAAAAGCGAACGCGAATACGACGAAATCATTTACATGACGCCAGACGGAGAAACGCTAAACCAAAAAATGGCGAATTCCATGTCGATGTTAGGAAATTTAATCATTTTGTGTGGGCATTATAAAGGTGTAGACCAACGTGTGCGTGATTTACATATTACGAAAGAAATTTCAATTGGCGATTATGTTTTATCTGGTGGCGAATTAGGAGCCGTAATTTTATGCGATGCCTTATTCCGATTGATTCCTGGTGTGTTGAGTAATGAAACTTCAGCCTTAACAGATAGTTTTCAAGATAATTTGTTGTCACCACCAATTTATACACGTCCAGCTGAATATAAAGGCATGAAAATTCCGGATATTTTATTGAGCGGTAATTTCCCAGAAATAGAAAAATGGCGCGAACAAAAAGCCTACGAACATACAAAAGAAAGACGACCAGACTTATTGGAGGAGTAAAATATTTACGATTTACAATTTTAGATATACGAAAAATCCCGAGCTTATAACTCGGGATTTTTTATTTGTAATAGTAAGATTTTCTTATTTAATATCAAGTGGAATTCTAACACCAATTGCTATATTTAAACCTGGTTCAGAAATTCCAAATTGTCTGAAACGCGACATGTGATTGACATATTCTTTATCCAACACATTGTTTGCAGTTAAAGTAATTTCTGTTTTCTTATATGTTGTAAAAAGTCCGAAATTTAATAACGAATAACCTTTCGTTTTTAACTCATTTTCCTCAATCTTATTTTGAGCGAATGTATAAGGAACACTCACATTAAATGATGTTTTCGAGAATTTTCTAAAATCGTTGAAATTAAAATAAATTGTGTTAGTTAATTTAGTTGGCGACATCATTGGTAAGAAAGAATCATTATCTGTTCTTTTACCTTCTAAAATGGCATATTTAGTTTCAAATCGGAACCATTTTACTGTTTTTGGATGAATATCTAAGCGTGCTTCACCACCGGTTAATTCGGCATTTGTTTGATAATATTTATATTCTGAAACTAATTCTGAAGGATTTGTATTATTTGGCACTAAATTTCCTGTTGGAGCAATAAATATATAATTGCAAATAGAATTAAAAAAATAAGAACCCTCAATAGTAACAGATGAAGTCACATAAGTTGCATTGAAATCAAATTGATTGTTATATTCTTTTTCAAAATTTGCATTTCCAACTTCAAATCTTCTCGATTCCAATTTATATCCATTTGTAGTTAATTCATTTAAATTTGGCGAGCGATATCCTTTTGCCAAACTTGTTCTTAATGTTAAACTATTTGCAATCGTGTAAGCTAATCCTACAGAAGAACTCACATTTTCATATGATTTAGATATTGCCGGAATGGCATAATTTACACTTGATGTGTTTTCAGTATCTAATTGTCTTGAATCATATCGTGTTCCGACAGTAAAATTGAAATTTTTATAATCAAATTTACTTACTGCAAAAAAACCTAAATCGTTTACAGCTGCATCTGGAATCAATATAGTTGCGGTTCCATTATTGTTTTTGTTATTTTGAAACATCCCTTGTGAACCAATAATTGTGCTAAAATTATTCCATTTTGGCGCATACCATTTTACGTTATAAGTTACAGTCTGCAAAGTCATATCAACATACTTATAGCCTTTTTTTACACCAGCAAGTTCTTCATTTTCTGCACGATGATTGTTTTGATATCCTACAATGACATCAAATTTAGATTTACCTGTTAGAAACGTTGAAGTTGATGTTAATCTGTGATCCACTACTGCATGAAACGGTGCTTCAATTTCGAATGGATATTTTTCTTTTTCGTTTACATCTGTGTTGATTAATTCCCCGTTTGGACCAAAAGAAATGTCTTTTCCATCTAAAATTCCAAAAAAAGCTTGGTTATAATTGTACGATATATTAGTTGAACCCCATTTTCTATCTGTACCAATATATGTTTTTAAACCATATTCTAACAAACGCGTATTTGGTGTTCTGAAAGATTGATTGTTTATGAAATAATCAGAATATAATTTTCCTAATGCACTAACACCCCAATTGTATTTTTCTTTGGCGCCATCAACATTTGCCAAAGCTCTCCAACCTAAATTATTAGAAGACATTGATGAAAAATAAGATCCTTTAGTCGTTCCAACTGCTGCTGGTTTTGATTTTACGAAATTTATGACTCCGCCCATAGCTTCCGGACCAAATAATAAACTTTCTGGTCCTTTTATGACTTCAATTCTTTCTACACCATTTTCATTAACACCAATTCCGTGTTCATCATCCCATTGTTGTGTTTCAAAACGAACACCATCAATAACAGTTAATACTCTATTACTTGATAAACCTCTAATTACTGGTCGTGAAATTAATGTTCCAGTAGTAGTGGCATCAATTCCTGGAATCTTATTTATAACATCCATAATGGTGAAACCACCAACTTTTTGAATGTCTTTACTATCAGCAATATCTACTTTGAACGTATTGTTTTTTTGCTCATTTATGAATGAATTTGAAACCACAATTTTATTAATTTCAATAACTTGATTTTCCAATTGAACATCTAATTGAATTTCATTAAATTGAGAATTCACTGGAACTTGTTTTACAAATGACTCATAGCCAACATGTGAAAATTGAAGTTGAATGTTACCTTTTGCTTTTAATATTACAGCGTAATTTCCAGATTCATCAGTAGTTACACCTTTATTTAATTCACTAATAAAAACATAAACATTTGAGATTGGATTGTTTGTAATTTTATCTGAGACAAAACCTTTTATAGTAGTTTGAGAGAAGGAATTTTGCATGACGAATAAAACAAAAATCCATTTTAGTAGGTTATTCATTAGGTTAAATTTTAATTTTGGGTTTTCAAAAATACAATAATATTTAATTCGATTACAAAAAAAAATCCCGAGTCTAAACTCGGGATTTTCTGAAAATATATTATCGTAAATCTAAAATCTGTAATCGTAAATTAATTATACATTTTTGTACGTAATTCTTTTATTTTATCGTCTTCTAAGTATTCGTCAAACGTCATGTAACGGTCGATAACACCATTTGGAGTAATTTCTAAAATACGATTTCCAACTGTTTGAGCAAATTCGTGGTCATGTGTTGTTAACAAAATCGAACCTTTAAAGTTGTTTAACGAGTTGTTAAACGCTGTAATTGATTCTAAGTCTAAGTGATTGGTTGGTTCGTCTAACATTAAAACATTCGCTCTAATCATCATCATACGAGACAACATACAACGCACTTTTTCTCCTCCAGACAACACATTACATTTTTTCAATGCTTCTTCTCCAGAAAAAATCATTTTTCCTAAGAATCCACGAACATAAACTTCATCACGTTCTTCTTCTGTTTTCACCCATTGACGTAACCAATCCACTAAGTTTAAATCTACATCATCAAAAAAGCTGTGATTTTCAACTGGCAAATACGATTGTGTTGTGGTTACTCCCCAATCATATGTTCCTGAATCTTGTTTTTTCAATCCATTTAAAATATCGTAAAAAGCAGTTGTAGCACGAGAATCTTTAGAGAAAACTACAATTTTATCGCCTTTAGCCATATTTAAATGCACATCTTTAAATAGCAATTCGCCATCTTGTGATGCTGATAAGTTTTGCACATTTAAAATTTGATCACCTGCTTCACGCTCCGTTTCAAAAATAATGGCAGGATATCTTCTACTAGATGGTTTAATTTCATCTAAGTTTAATTTTTCAATCATTTTCTTACGAGAAGTTGCTTGTTTCGATTTCGCAACATTGGCACTAAAACGACGAATAAATTCTTCTAATTCTGCTTTCTTCTCTTCTGCTTTTTTGTTTTGTTGTGCTTTCTGACGAGCCGCTAATTGGCTACTTTCATACCAGAATGTATAGTTTCCAGAATAGTGTGTAATTTTCGCAAAATCAATATCTGAAATATGTGTACAAACCGCATCTAAAAAGTGACGGTCATGCGATACAACTAAAACGGTGTTTTCATAATTTGCTAAGAAATTTTCTAACCAACCAATTGTTTCAAAATCTAAGTCGTTGGTAGGCTCATCCATAATTAACACATCAGGATTACCAAATAAAGCTTGTGCTAATAACACACGAACTTTTAATTTTCCTTCTAATTCACCCATTGCAGTATAATGGTGTTCAGCTCCAATTTCTAAATTTGATAATAAAGAAGCTGCATCACTTTCTGCATTCCAACCGTTCATTTCGTCAAATTTCAATTGCAACTCACCTATTCTATCTGCATTTTTATCATCGTAATCTGCATACAAAGCGTCCATTTCCGATTTAACAGCGTGTAAGGTTTTATTTCCAATCAATACCGTATCTAAAACCGTATATTCATCAAACATATTGTGGTTTTGGTTTAAAACCGACATACGTTTTCCTGGTTCTAAAATTACTCTACCTGCAGTAGGATCCATTTCACCAGCAATTATTTTAAGAAATGTAGATTTCCCGGCACCGTTAGCACCAATAATTCCATAACAGTTTCCTTGCGTGAAAGTAGTATTTACTTCGTCGAATAAAATTCTTTTACCAAATTGTACCGATAAATTAGAAATTGTAAGCATGTATTTTTTGTTTTAATTTGCGGCAAAATTAACAAAAATGTGCGAGTTTTCACAGTTTTTATTTTTATAATTCTGTTAAGTATTTTTAACGTCATATTAACACGATTACTATTTTTATTCAAATATATTTGTTACGTTAATAAAAACGCCCCTATGCTAAAAAAATACTCTTATATTAATTTTATATTACTTTCAATTCTACTTACATCGATGACCTCATGTAAAGATGGCATGATTGGCGGCAATCAAGTAGCTTATTTTGGTGGTGAAATTGAGAATCCAAAAAGTAATTTTATTGTTTTCATGAAAAACGATAAAGTTATTGATACTTTTTATTTAGATAAAGAAAATCGCTTTTTCCATAAATTCGATTCATTAACTCCAGGATTATATAGTTTTAAAGACGAAGCAGAATATCAATATGTGTTTTTTGACAAGAACGATAGTATTATGGTTCGTTTAAACAGCAATGATTTTGACAACACTTTAATGTTTTGTGGACGTGGCGATGAAAAAAATAATTTCATGATGGAGTTATTTTTGAAAGACGAAAACTTAAAAAACAATATGTTTGGAATGTATGAAAAAGACGAAAAATTCTTTTCAAAATATATTGATTCCTCTTATCAAAATACAACAAAATTATACAACAAAAGAAAATCGTTTATTAACTGGTCTGAAGAGTTTGATGAAATTGCAAAAGCGAATATCGAATTGAATTACGCCTACAAAAAAGAGATTTATCCAATCATATATGAATTCAAAACAGGTAAAAGTATCAAAACTAATTTACCAAAATCGTACTATAGTTATAGAAAGAAAATCGATGTAAACAAACCTAGTTTATTGCATTATATTCCATTTATTAATTATATGACGAGTATGTTGAATAATATTGTTTTAACAGATTCTAAAGGTCATTTGGATGATATGAGTTTAGAAAACAATATTAAAAAACTACAAATTGCCGATACTCTAATTAGAGACAAACACGTTAAAGATTTAGTAATTAATAATGTGGCTAATATGTATTTATTATCGGATCAATGTTCCATAAATAATGGGAAGTTTTTTAGTTTATATTCTAAAATAGTTTCAGATCCCAAATTGAAAGCGGATGTAATGCAAACTGCTGAAACCATTAAGAAACTTAAATGCAATAGTATTTTACCAGATGTTACTTTGTTCGATGTGAATAATAAGCCTGTAAAAATTAAAGACTTACTAACTAAGAAAACCATTATTTATTTTTGGACAAAACAAGCAGAATCACATGCTATTTATTCTCATAAAAAAGTAGATGAACTTAAAACGAAATATCCAGATATTCAATTCATTGCTGTGAACATTCATAATTCACAAAATGATTGGGTAAAGGAAATTAAAGAGAAAAACTTTACGAATTCTATTGAATTAAGAGCTCCAAATTTTGAAGAACTGAAAGACAAATGGGTAATTAATAAAGTATATAGAACGATGCTTATAAATAAAAATGGTTCTATAAATAATGCATTTGTGAGTATGTTTGATGCAAACTTTGAAAGTTATTTGAAATAAAATTATAAGATGCTAAAACTAGTTCAGCATGACAAAATAAATAATAAAAAAGGCGTTCAAATTAACTGAACGCCTTTTTTATTTATGTGTTGAAAATTATTTATTTCCTTTTTCGTAATCTGCAACAAACTGAGCAATTCCTATATCAGTTAATGGATGTTTTAATAATCCTGTAATTGACGACAATGGTCCTGTCATCACATCGGCTCCAATTTTCGCACAGTTAACAACATGCATCGTATGACGAACTGAAGCGGCTAAGATTTGAGTTTCGAAACCATAGTTGTCATAAATTTGACGAATTTCATCAATTAAATTTAAACCATCCGTTGAAATATCATCTAAACGACCTAAAAATGGTGAACAATATGTTGCACCAGCTTTAGCAGCTAATAAGGCTTGTCCAGCAGAAAATATTAAAGTTACGTTTGTTTTAATTTCTCTATCTGAAAAATATTTACACGCTTTAATTCCATCTTTAGTCATTGGCAATTTCACCACAATTTGATCGTGCAAATCTGCCAATTCTTCTCCTTCTTTAATCATGCCTTCAAAGTCAAGCGCATTCACTTCTGCACTTACATCTCCATCCACTAAATTACAAATATCTACATAATGTTTTAAGATATTATTTTTTCCAGTAATGCCTTCTTTAGCCATTAATGACGGATTTGTAGTCACACCATCTAAAATACCTAATTCTTGAGCTTCCGCGATGTCTTTTAAGTTTGCTGTATCAATAAAAAATTTCATTTTCTGTATATTTAATTAAGTTGACTTTTATTCTTTTTACAAAATTACGATATAAAACTTCAATTTCAAGTTTCAATTATAATTTATAGTGATTCATTAGGATTTTCTCGTACATTTTATCTGGCAAAATTCTTTTCAAAACGATAGAGAATTTCTGCATAAAAGCGCCGACTTTATAATGAATTTTTGGATTTTTTGTTTCGATAATCTGATGAATCGCTACAGCCATCTCTATTGGATTACTTCCGCCTGAAACGTGTTCGTTCATCATGTCTAATTGTGTTTGATATACTTTTTCGTAAGCTGAACCTTTTATAACTGGCGCGTGAAATCTGCGTGAAGCAATATCTGTCGCAAAATCTCCTGGCGCAACGTTTGTAATGTGAACTCCAAATGATTTGGTTTCCATTCGTAACGATTCTGTGATTAATTCTAAAGCTCCTTTTGATGACGAATAAACACTTCTAAAAGGTAATCCCATATAACCCGCAATAGAAGTAATATTGATGATTAAACCGCTTTTTTGAGTACGCATTTGTGGTAAAATCGCTTTCATGGTTTCTATTGGTCCGAAAACATTTGTTTCAAAATTATTTTTAATTTCTTCTAACGGAATTTCTTCTAACGGTCCAGTTATTCCTACTCCAGCATTATTGATTAACACATCAATTCTTCCTTCTAATTCTATAATTTTAGCGATACAAGATTTGATTGAATCCGAATTTCTTACATCTAAATCGACTAATTTAATTTTTGAATTTGATATAGCCGAAGCATTTCTACTCGTTCCATAAACCACAAATCCTTTTTCCGATAAGAATTCACCGATGGCTTTTCCAATTCCTGATGAACCACCAGTGATAAGTATTACTTTTTTCATTTTTTTATAAAATATATACAGTATGAAGTAAGGCTAATAACATAATAATAAATAGCATCACAAAATTAAAGAAATAGATAAAACAGAATTTAAGAAAGGTTTTAATTCTAGATTCTTGATAAAATTTTCGATACGATTTATAGAAGATGATTTGAAGAATTAGAAAAACTGCAAATTCGTACCAGCTGTTACATTCATAAGGAGTTAAGCCAACTAAAGTTGAAATTATGGCAGAAAATGAAAGTATTAATAAAAGAGTTGAAAAATAATGAAAGGTAAAAATACCATGATCAAAAAACCACCATTTCTTTTTATCATGTGTGAGCCATAATCCAAAAGCAAAAAACGGCATAAAGAAGAAAATCCATTTAGGTAAATTAGAAATCGCTTTATTAAACATCATTTTATTAATTTCTCTGATGGTATATTTCTGATTTAACTTGGTCATCTTATCGTTGATATTTATATCTAACCACGTTTTTTCCGAGTTATTATTTGCTCTTTTTCCTCCAATAAATCTTACTTGTTCGTTAAAAACATTCTTTTTATTAAAATAACTATCATTATACTCTGTTCCTGTTGTAACTATATCTTCCACATCATGAAAAACAAATGCATTAAATACAAAAAAAGCAAAAAAGTTGATAAAGATGAAAAGCTTAACTGGCGCCATAAACTTTTTCCTTTGACCATTTAAATAAATTATAGACAAAGTTGCAGGCGTGTACAATAAGTATTTTATGGCTTTCCAAAAGCTATTATCGTAATGCACTAAATCTTCAATAAAGTGCGTAAATAAATAATGAAATGATTTTTTAGTTTCTGTATTTTCTTGTCCACAAGTAGGGCAAAAACGTACAGTAACTTCATCTCCGCAGTTTAGGCAAGTTGTATCTTCTCTTAATTTACCGTGACTCATTGTTTTCAAGTTTTAATCTTGTAAAACTAAATAAAAAAAAGTGCATACAAAAGTTTGTATGCACTTTAAAACTACTTTAAAAGCAAATTACTTTTTGTCTTTTTTCTTTGTATCGCAAGAAGCTTCTTTTTTGTCTGATTCTCCACAACACTTTTTACCGTTTACAGAACAAGATTTTTCTGTTTTCACTTTTTTCTTTTGTTTTGGTTCTTGGGCATTTGTAGTTGTTGAAAATAAAAATGCCACTGCTACTACTAAAATTAATTTTTTCATTCTGTTTGATTTAAATTGGTTACTATTATTTGTTATTAATTGATTATTATTTTTTTAGTACAATAAAATTTATTGTCTAAAACAAATGTGATGACCTGAATTTTATCTTCAGAATTTACTAAATTAAAAGTCATCGTATTGTTTCCTTGTTTTAATTCGTCAATTTCACCATCATCTAGCAATTGGCCACTTTCGTTAGTCACAAAATAATCTAAAGTGGCTACATAAGGCAAATAAAACTGAATTGAAACCGAATTTTCTTTGGTTGGATTTGGAGAAACTGTAAAAGTAAATTCATTTTTCCCGTCAATACTACTTTGTCCTAAAATGGCATTTTTTATTAATTTAACTTCATAAATGGTTGCTCCAGCACTTGTTGTATTAGTTTCATTGTTAGTAAATGGGTTTATTGAAGGACTGTCAATTCCACCATAAATATGACCAATCACAAATTCATTAGCAGTAATATCATTTAATTTTATGACCTCATTAGAATAATGCGGCAAGTTTTTATTTGGAATAAATTCTGCGCCAGCGCCTTTTAAATTTGGCATTTCAACCTCTAATTTATATTCTGATAAATCACTGTTTGCCACACGCGTTGTTCTACTTATTGTTTTTACAAAAGGTACATCATCATCCTGAACCAATGTCGTTCCATTGTAATAATACCTGCTAATTCCACCAAAAAATAAGTTGTGCATTTTATTCTCAATTCCATCATACAAACCTACTTTTGCACTGTGATAGTTGCTTAAATATTGATTAAACTGAGTTTGTGGAAAATAGCCACTTGCTTTTATATCAACTGGATACAAGAATGGCAGGTCGGCATTAATTTGAAACACACCTGATGAAATGGTATAACCTTCTTCCCCATTCGGAAAAACTTGCGGCACCAAATTATAATCACGACGGTGCAAATGCACTACATCTTCCACAAAAGAATAATTATTATAACTCAGTTGTGTTCCTGAATTATCAATCGTAAATTTCTGTACTTTGTTGATATAACTTTGTTCGAAAGTTGGATTATTCATTGGATTGTATCTCCCAGTAAACACTTGTCCACCAATCAAATAAAATTCATTTCCAATTTTCCCTAATTGTCCGCCTGTATTTTGAAATATAGGATTGGTAATTTGTTTAAAATTAGAAGAAATTGAAGTTCCATTGATAACAGCATCAATTAAGTTTGGCACTTGAATACTGGTTAATTTATCAAAAGTCACATGATCATTTAGTGATTCTGAAAAAGCATAACCTCCAATAATATATAAAACGTCACCATCTTGATAAAAATTCATATTGGTTGCTTGCAATTGTTCTTTTAAACCTGTGGCTAATGAAGTTAATGGTGTAGACCAAACCTGTTGCGTTTCCACATCAATTACAATTATATTAGAATTGTTTTGCGAGTTTGGAAATGCATTAAAAGGTTGTCTGGCATGAACACCATCTTTTCTTCCACCTAATATTAACCATTTTCCGTTATGTTGCGCAAAAGCATAAGAATGTAAACCTTGTAAACCTGGAATAGCTATAGGTGTAAGTTGTACGTTATAGTCAAACGTAATTTGTGCAATACTTACTTTATAAAAAAGTAAGATTACAATGATAAAATATTTTTTCATTTATAAATAGCATTAAGTTATTCCACTAATATCTATGAACAGATTTAGCAGTAAAATAATTTAAACTGAAATATTTATGAAATAATTTTCGGAGGTTGCCAAATGGAATTTTGGTACTTAGAAATAAGATTTTCTTGGTAATAAATCTTCTCTTTTTTTGAAGTAATAACAACTGTTTTTACAGGTGCTTTGTATAGTTTTGATTGTAGATAATTCACAGGTGTAAAACTTAAACTCATAATGATTTTACCCTTTTCGCAACAACCACTTTCAAAATCATTATTGTCACAAGAAGATGATTTGCACGTTTCACTTAACTGCATTTTGATAACTCTCACAGATGGAAGAGCCATTAATGCAGTTAAATAGAAACAAAATATTATTGCAAATAATCTCATTAATTTATTTTTACAAAACTTTACTTTGGCAAATAAAATCAGTTCTTGGTAACTCTGTTGTTTTAGCAATCGCATTAAAGCCACCATCAATTTCAGAGAAATTTCTGTAGCCACGTGCTTGTAAAATGGATGCTGCAATCATACTACGATATCCACCTGCACAATGTAAGAAAAAATGTTCGTTTGGATTGATGTCTTTTACCCAATTGTTGATGTAAGCTAATGGTTTACTGAAAGCGTCTTCAACATGTTCTGCTTCGTATTCACCTTCTTTTCTAACATCTATAATTTTGCTTTCACCTATTTTTACTTCTTTTTCGAACTGTTCTGCAGAAATTCTATTAACCGTATCCACATCAAATCCTGCAGCTTTCCATGCATCAAATCCACCTTTTAAGTGTCCTAAAATGTTATCAAAACCAACACGAGATAGCCTAGTTACTGTTTCTTCTTCTTTACCAATTTCTGTAATTAAAGCAATTGGCTGATTCACATCTGCAATTAAAGCGCCAACCCAAGGAGCAAAATCACCATTAATTCCAATGTTTATCGATTGAGGTACAAATCCTTTTGCAAAATCACCGCTGTTTCTTGTATCTAAAATTAAAGCTCCAGAATCTTCTACAATTGCTTCAAATTCATTCGCATTAATTTCTTTCATTCCATTATTTAAAACATTCTCAAAACTTGGAATCCCTTTTTTATTCATGGCAACGTTCATCCCAAAATATGCTGGTGGTGGCAATAAACCATCTGTAACTTCTGAAATAAATTCTGCTTCTGTCATGTTCGCACGCAACGCATAATTTTTTTCTTTTTGTTCACCAATAGTGGAAACCGTTTCTTTACTCATGTTTTTTCCACAAGCCGAACCTGCACCATGTGCTGGATAAACAATAACATCATCAGCTAAAACCATTACTTTATTTCTTAAAGAATGAAATAAAATCCCTGCCAATTCATCTTGTGTCATGCTTGCAGCTTTCTGAGCTAGATCTGGTCGCCCAACATCACCAATAAATAGCGTATCTCCAGAAAAAACAGCATGATCTTTACCATTTTCATCTATCAATAAGTAGCAAGTACTTTCCATTGTATGACCAGGTGTATGCAATACTTTAATTTTGATATTTCCTACTTCAAAAATTTGTTCATCTTTGGCAGAAATGATTTCAAAATCGGGATTTGCATTTGGACCATACACAATTGAAGCGCCCGTTTGTTTGCTTAAATCTAAATGTCCAGAAACGAAATCAGCATGAAAATGCGTTTCGAAAATATATTTTAGTTTAACATTATCGTTTTTTAATCTTGTGATATATGGAGATGTTTCACGAAGTGGATCAATAATAGCAGCTTCTCCATTTGAAGTAATATAATAAGCGCCTTGTGCCAAACAACCTGTATAAATTTGTTCTATATTCATTTGTTCTTTTATTAAAATCTAATACAAATTTAGCTGTAATTTTTAAATAAATTTGTGATAATTATCATAAGATTATTTTTTTTCAAAAAATTCATCGTCGCTATGAAAAAATGCGGTTAACCAAATAACTCGTGACAAACGCATAATCCAAGGTTGTAAAATAATTAAGAAGAAAATATTAATTGGTAGCCACCAAAAAATTTCTTTGTTTTGTAAAGTATAACCAGTTACAAAGACCCAAATTGCAAATGTTATTAAAGAAAAACCTACGGTTAAACCATAACTAACATAGCCTGTTCCTTGAAAAAAACCTGGTTCAATTTCTGTTCTTTGTCCACAAACATTACATTTTTCAACCATTTTATTTCCGTTTGGAAAATTGTACCATTTATTAACAAACAAATTCCCTTCGTGGCAACGTGGGCATTTAAATGAGAATAAATTTTTTAAAAATTTAAACATAACTTATTTTCTGACAAAGATACTCTTTATTAAAAAGTCATACAGTTACAATTGTTACAAAAAAAAATCGACTCAAGTGAATGAATCGATTTTAATTAATCTTCTATTTTCTTATTGTTTTTTGACAACAACATATTTTTCAATATTTACAATATCTAATTTATCATCATAAAATTCAACAACTAAATTTCCATCGGTATCGAAATAACCAATGGCAGTTCTATTACCTGATCTGAAAATATAACTATTTGTTGATGTTTTTCTCAATAAAGCTTTCATTTCACCTTGCGTGATAATATAACCTGAAGCGTCAAGATCTAATTTGTATATTTTTCCATTAGATTCGTAGTAAGAACTTCTATCTACATCAACCGTTCTGGTTGTTCCATCAGGATTAGTAATTTTTGTGATTTTAGTTACTTCTACTGGCGAATCTACTGTAGGAATATTTTTTGTACCTACTTTTTCATCACCTAGAACGATTTTTTGATCTTTTTTGATTACTTCGGTTTTAACCGTTTTGTGAGTTCCGTCTGAATCTTTTACTGTTGTAGTTTTAGTCTTCACTTCCGTCTGTGTATTTTGCGCTTCAATTTGAATTGAGAACAAAAATGCTATTGTACTTAAAATTACTAATTTCATATCTTTATGTGTTAGATTGTTACATTACAAATTTACGTGCAAGTTCTAAATTTTAATTGTCATAATTTTGCTAAAATGTTTCATAATTCACATATAAATAGCATTTCAACGTTTTTAATACTAATTTTGGTAATTAAAATCCGAATGTTTCTAAAGCACAAATCTCTATTTTTTGTTTTGATACTTTTTTGTTATCAACTTTCGCTTGCGCAAAAAACTGAGATTAAAAAAGATACATCAAAAGGATATCGTGACATTGAAAAATATTCTAAGAAAAGAAAGTTTACCAAATTTGTTCATAAACTAATTTTTAATCCAGTTGCTAAGGAGAAAGTCAAAAAGTCAAAAAAAAAGAAAAAAAACCCAACCAATATTTACAACAAATACGAAGGAAAAATAATTCGTAATATAGAAATTACAACTTTGGATCCATTTGGATATTCTGATATTGATTCCACACAAAAGCCAAAAATTTTCGCTCAAAAAGCTGGGAATGCTTTACATCTAAAAACCAAAAATATTGCGATAAGGAATTTGCTTTTAATAAAGAGAAACAAGCCATTAGATTCTTTATTAATAAAAGAATCGGAAAGATTAATTAGGAGTCAGCGTTTTACCAGAAGTGTAACTTCACACATGAAAGTAGTTTCAGGAGATTCTGTAGATGTTTATATTCGAGTTTTAGATTCCTGGAGTTTGATTCCAGATGCTTCTACTTCTACTTCGAAATCAAAATTTTATCTAAAAGAAAAAAACATATTTGGATTAGGTCACGAATTTTCAAACTCGTACATAAAAAGCCTTAAGAGTAATCAAGAAGGCTACAGTATAAGCTATTTTATACCAACGATTCTGAATTCGTTTATTAGTACGAGATTGAATTATGAAATTGATTTAGATGGAAACTTTGCCAAGTCAATAAACATTGAACGTCCTTTTTTTTCCTCTTATACTCGATGGGCAGCTGGTGTTAATTTAGGGCAAAATTTGAATAAAGTTTTAACATCCGATTTGAATCAAATTGAAGCAATTCAAAATGCAAAATTCAATTATCAAGATTATTGGGCTGGACATGCTTTTCGAATTTTCAAAGGAAATTCTGAATACAGTAGAACTACTAATTTTATTACAAGTGCCCGATTTTACAATAAAAATTTTACGGAGCAACCTTTTATTAATCCAGATAGCTTAAATATTTATTCTAGCGAAAAATTGTATTTAATAAGTTTAGGCATTTCGTCAAGAAAGTTTACACAAGACAAGTATATTTTCAATTTTAATGTGGTGGAAGATGTGGCATCAGGTTTTGTTTACAATATCACCACAGGTTATCAGAAAAAATATGGAGAATATAAATTTTATGCTGGTGCACGAGTTGAAATTGGTGATTATTTCAAATTTGGTTATTTGAGTGGAAATTTAGAAACGGGAACTTTTTTAGATTTAGGAAAAACCAATCAGACCGCAACCAGTTTACGATTTACCTATTTTACAAATTTGCTAGAAATTGGAAAATGGAAATTCCGACAATTTATTAAACCACAATTAATTATTGGTAATAACAGATTAAATACTAACCAGGACAGGCTTACTTTAAATGACGATGATAATGGAATTGATGGTTTCAGTAGCTCAACGTTATTTGGAACAAAGAAACTATTAATGACTGTTCAAACGCAGGGTTATTCGCCTTGGCGAGTTATTGGTTTCAGATTGAATCCATATTTGAGTTATACAGCCGGAATGTTGGGTCAGAAAGACATTGGATTTAGTAAAAGTAAGCTCTATTCTAAAATTAGTGTAGGCGTGATTATTAGTAATGATTATTTGATTTTTAATTCCTTTCAGTTCTCGTTGTCTTATTATCCGAATATTCCAGATGGCAATTCGATATTTAAAACTAATGCTAACTCTACATCTGATTTTAGTTTACAGAATTTCGAATTATCAAAACCAAGCTTAATTGCTTATTGATAAGTAACATTTTCTCATTGCAATTAAGACATAAAAAAACCGACACTTTCGAGTCGGTTTTCATTTTATTGAAACAAAAAGCTTCAATCTATATTACTAGATTTTCATCCTTTTTTTTCAATAAAGTTTTTCAATGCAAATTTTAATACTTTACCCAAAACTCTTTTTATAGGATTTTTGGAATCTTCATTTAATACATTTTTAGTCAAATAATTTGAACCTAAACTTAACGCACCGTTTATTAAATTCGCTTTAATGTTTGGTGATGTAATTACATCTTCTAATGTATTTTTAATTAAATTGAAAGGTTTAAAACTATCAATTGTAACATGATATTGATCTTTAAGATTTATGAAATCTTCCGCTTGCTTACTTCTTAGAAGAGTAATTTTTGCTTCCAATTCCCTTTTTTGATTTATAGTTTTCATTTCGAATCGGTATTACAAAATTTCGAATCGCTATTGCATATTTTACTGATAATAAAATTACTAACAGGATTTCTAATCCATTGATCTTTGAAAATATAAAGCAATATTGCGATAAACAAATAGAATAAACCGATTGCAACAAAACCATAATACATTTCTCCTAAATAATCGCCTAAAAAAAGCGCTAATCCAATATTAACAAAAAGCAGAAACATAACAACAACAATAGTTATGGCTAGTTTAACTGCCAAATTAGAAAATATATCTGCCGATTTATAAACCGCTTCGTATTTACATAATTCAAGCGTAGTTTTGCTATAAATTTCTGCTTTTTCAATCAGTTTTTCTATTGTTGTTGTGTTGTTTTCCATTTTGATTTAGATTTTATTTTGGAGTAACCATCGATTTGGCATCTTCTAATAAAGTATCATATTTATCAGTGACATCTTGATACAAGCCATCAAATTTGCCTTTTAATCCATCTGCAAAATCATGTCCTTTATCCATGATTTTTTTTCTTGTTTTTGAACCTTTATCTGGTGCAAATAATACACCTAATAATGCTCCTACACCAATTCCTAATACAATGCCTAAGGCTGTTTTTCCTGAATCCATAACTTCTATTTTTAAATGATTAATTATACGTTTTTTCCTTGAATAAGTCTTAATAATATTGCAATGATTGCAATAACTAATAAGATGTGAATAATTGATCCTGCGCTATAAGCAAAAAATCCGATAGCCCAAAAAATGATCAAAATCACCGCGATAGTATATAATAAATTGCTCATGATTTTATAGTTTATAGTTTATAATTTTTCAATTAGTTTTTGCAACTCTTCTTTAGATTTCCCTAAAGTAATTTGAAGCTTTCCTAACATTTCGTCTTTTTTTCCTTCAACAAATAACAAATCGTTATCTGTTAATTTGGCAAATTTTTGTTTGAGTTTCCCTTTTTGTACTTCCCAATCTCCTTTTAATTCTGTTGTGTTCATAGCTATAATATTTATATTAAGAAAGAATTTTCTTAATTTTAAAAGCGTAATCAGTTTTACTATTGTTAAGTATTAGAAAAGAAATCTAACACCTAATGCGATATCTGGTCCGAAACTATTTTCTCTAAATCTGTCCGAATTGAAATAAATTTCTGGTCTAAAATCTAATGATAATTGTAATGGAATATCAAAATTATATTCGATACCAATATCTCCAGCAACTAATGCAAAAGCACCACTATCATCAACACCATCATAATAAAAATCTCCATTTCCATTTCCATTGTTATAATAATATCTATTGTCATAGCTCCAAGTTCCTAATCCACCACCAACACCTGCATACCAGTTGAATCCGCCGTCAATGTTCCAAACCCATTGGTATAAACCTACTAATTTAATGGCATCCACATTATTACTGTTTCTCCAACCTAAATCAAATTCTAAACGGTTGTTTTTAGCTAATTTTCTTTGGTAAGAAACTTCACCACCAAATCCGTCGTTATCTCCTAAACGCAAACCAAGCGCGTTCTTCGAGTTATTTTGAGCTTGTGCACTAAATGTTAATCCTATTAACAAACTAGCAACCAATACTATTTTTTTCATGTCTAAAAGTTTAAGTTATTTTTAATATTGTAAAGGTCTCTCTAATAAGACTATTGTGGGTTACAAGATTTCAGAGAAAACTTATATTATTCATAGTTTTAAATTTGATTATCTGTATTTGCTTCATTCATTCTACTATTTAAATCTTCCTCACTTTCAATATATTCTTTAGATAATTCTCTAATTTCGTGTTCAGTTTTTTGATGCGAATCTATTATAGAATTATTTGCGGTTTCATGGGAAGCAATCAATTCGTTCACTTTTAAATGAATTAATGCAGAATATTTATTGAATGATTTCTGAATGATAAACAAACTCAAAAAAGTAGTTCCAAAAATGAAATCGCCTATATTTTGATGCAAATCATTTGACTTAAACAAAGTGGTAATCCACCAAAATAAAACTAAAATACAAGCTAAAATAAATGTGATAGAATTCCCTAAAATTTTAGTTGCTAGTGAAACTAATTTTTCGAAATTCCGTTCCACATTGAAATAAATCTCCTTCATTTTTAATGGATATAAAAGCAATCGTTTACAAATGCTATTTGTTCATTATCTGAAAGTTTATCTGTGTTTTTAATAATTATTTCTACATCAGAAAACTTAATATCTGCTTGTAAAATATTTGCGAATTCAGTTTTTGCATTAGTTGAACCAAATAGCAAAACGTGTTTATAATCTAGTAATTCATCTTTAAGTTTTAAATAAAACTCTAGTTGAAAATCTTGCTCTTTATTGTGCATGTGACTTTCTCCTTTTTGTAAAATTCTTTCTTTTTCAAAATGATTGAACTCAGATTTTATTGTTTTTACTAATGCTGCGGTATGGGTATATTCAATTATGTTTGCCATAAAATGATCCATATAAACCGCTATTTTATTGATTGTTTCCATGGTATGAATTTTAAAAATTATTGATAAAACCATTATGGTTAGGCGCATATTTTCTAAGTAAATCTTCTAAGGAATCATAATATTCTTGAAGAATTTTAATGTTGATTTCTGGGTTTCCCTTATCTGGAATTGTTTGGGGCATTTCGCCAAGAAATTTCATTAATTCAGGGAATTCATTGCGAATTGTCATAGTCATTTTCACAATGTTTTTATTTAGTTCGGCTTCCGTTTTCATAAGTATCAAAGGTTTAAAAAAGGAGAAAGTCGAAAAGTTAAATACCCAAGTTCGCAAACTCATTTGTCAAGATAATACGCTGTTGATTTTTTGATGACAACCTGTATTATTACACATTTTCGTTTCCTTTTTGGATATTGAAAAACTTCAAGACTATCTCTTTTTTATATACTCAAATTTAGCCAGATTATGAAACAAGATTGTTATAGAATATGCTCGAAATGTTTCATAATTCCTAGATTTAATTTCCTGACATTGCAGCATTTTTCTTTTCCAATGCTTTTTCTTTTTTCTTAAAATAACCTCGAAGTAAAAAATTATTTTTAGCGGCTTCTTCAATTTCAATTATATTTTTTGAAGCTTTTTCAATATTTATAAGAGAAGAATCTAAAGATGTTGCTAGACGTTCATTACCAACAAGTTTGGATAAAATCCCTTTGTCATTATTAAGTCTTTTAGAAAACACTTCAAATTCGTTAGAAGTTTTCTCTAAGTTGTCTAATGTTTTTTCAACCGAATTGGCATAATTAGGATTTGTCATTAATCTTGATAAGGTTCCGTTTTTATCGTTCATTTTTGTAGTAAACGCAACAAACTCATCAGAACTCGTTTTTAAATTTTGCATTGTTTTATCTAGTCCATCAGCAAATTCTTCATCAGTTAAAACCTTATTTAACGCACCTTTTCCTTTGTTAATTTTGGTACTAAATTCAGATAATTGTTCGGTTATAATTTGAGCATTTTCCACACTTTTATTCAAACCTTTCATTAAATCCTCCATATCTACAGTTGTCATTGAACGAATAGTTCCTTTGTCTTTAACCATTTTATTTGAAGAGCTTCCTGGAGAAATAGTCAAAACTTTATCGCCCATTAACCCATCTGAACCAATACTAGCAATAGCATCTGTTTTAATATATTGTTGAACTTCTTCTTTAACAATTATTTTGACCATAACTGCAGAATCTGAAAGAAATTCAATTTCTTTTACAGTTCCCACATTAATTCCCGAAAAACGAACATTGTTTCCTTCTTTCAAACCACTAACGTTTTTAAACTGCGATTTTAATTCGAAGGTTGAAGTAAACAAGTTTTTGTTATTTCCAATAAAATAAATGATTATCATAAACAAGGCTAGTCCTAAAATGACAAACATTCCTAGTTTCCATGTATAATTCGAATTCTTTGTCATACTATTATTTTTAAATTAAATAAAAAAAGATCGCACCCATTCGTCAGTGCTTTTTTCTAGTTCGGAATAGGTTCCTTCTGCATGTATTACGCCTTCATTAAGAATCATAATTCTGTTACCTGTAAGTTTTGCACATGCCATATCATGCGTAATAATGATGGATGAGGTTTTATATTTTTTTTGAACAGAAAGAATTAATTCACTTATTTCTCTTGAGGTTATAGAATCTAAACCTGATGTTGGTTCGTCATATAAAATAATTTCGGGTTGAATGATTAAAGTTCTTGCTAAAGCAATTCGTTTTCGCATTCCACCTGATAATTCTGCTGGCATTTTATCTATAGCATCTTCTAAACCTACGCTTTCTAAAGCTTCGATTATTTGTTTTTCGATTTCTTCATCAGAAACTTCTTTGGTATGATGTTTTAATGTGAATGCTAAATTTTGTCGTACCGACATTGAATCATACAAAGCACCATTTTGAAACATAAATCCGATTCTGGATCTAATTTCATTGAGTTCATTATCTTTTAGTTTTGTAACATCTGTATCAAAAACTAAAATTTCACCTTTATCAGCTTCAACTAATCCGACTAAACATTTTATCGTAACTGATTTTCCTGAACCGGATCGACCCAAAATCACTAAATCTTCACCTTTATTCACGGTCAAGTTTACATCTTTAAGCACTTCATTATCTCCGAATGATTTACTCAGGTTTTTAATTGATATAATTGCTTTAGTTTCCATGATTTCTAGAAGAATAAATCGGTTATTTGAACGGCCAACATATCAAGTATAAAAATGGAAAGTGATGCTGCAACAACAGCTTCATTCGCTGCGATACCAACACTTGCCGTTCCACTTGAAGCATTAAATCCTTTATAGCAGCCAATTAAACCAATAAAAAATCCAAAGAAAAATGTTTTAATTACAGCTGGGATAAAATCTATAAAATCCAAATGTTCAATTACTTCAGAAAAATACGCAAACATACTCATGCTTCCACGAACATTAAAGCCAATATAACCTCCAAAAACACCAATTAAATCAGCATATAGCACTAAAATTGGAATCATTAATGTTGTGGCTAATATTCGGGTTACGACTAAATATTTATAAGGGTTTATAGCCGAAACTTCCATCGCATCAATTTGTTCTGTAACTTTCATCGAACCTAATTCGGCTCCAATTCCAGATGCAATTTTTCCTGCACAAATTAGCGCTGTAATTACTGGCGCAATTTCTCTTACCAATGATAATGACACCATACTTGGCAACCAACTTTCTGCTCCAAATTGAATCATTGTTGGTCGCGATTGAATTGTTAAAACCAATCCCATAATAAATCCAGTAATGGAAACCAATGGCAATGATTTGTAGCCAATAGCATAGCATTGTCTAATAAACTCGTTAATTTGAAAAGGTGGCTTTATAATTTCTTTAAAAAACCTTCCAGTAAACAAAGTGACTTTTCCAGTATCTTCAAATATATTTTTAAGGTAGGTGTGCATCATTTTTTTATTTTAATTAAGGAAAATCTACAAGTTTTTTTAGAAAGTTTGCAGTCTACAAAAAATGATTCTTGTTAGTACCAAAAACTACATTTTGGTGAGTATTTAATTACTTCTTCTCTTTACAAAAAACACATTTACTTTATTCGTTTTTATTACTAATTGCGATGCGTAATTCTTCAATTTTATTGTAATCAGATTTTAATAGTTCGTAATGCATGTTTAGCATATTTTGTTCTTTTGAATTGATATCATTAACATCTTGAATTAGTACATTTTTATATGTTTCTAATACTACACGTTCACCATATTTACACGAATCTAAAATTGCTTTTCTGTTGTTAGCCGTTAATGCGACTTTAACATCCATCAAATCAATAAAAAAATCCCCAATTATTCTTGTGCTCTCATTTGATGATCCGACAAGTTTAGCAACTTTAGCAGCTAATTCAATTCTACATTGTTCGCTAGTTTGTATAAAGTTTGAAAACAGCGTTTTTAAATCTGTTTCTTTCGTTTCTTTACATGCAATTTTATAACCTTCAATTCTATCATTATTGATTATAATTAATGAATTTAAGACATCAACAGTGTTATGTTCCGTTATGTTTTCCATTTTATAAAATTTTATTGCGAATTGATTATTCATAGTGTAAAATTCTATATAATGAGCAATTAAAGTGTTATATAACTCTACTAAGAAATTGTAATATTCATAGGTTTTATTAGTCAGCAAAAATTTCTTTTGCCAATTTATCATCTAGATTGTAAATGTCATTTCTAAAATTTAGGTTTCCTTTATGATCCACCCAAGCAGTAAAATAGGCTATATAAACCGGCATGTTTGGCTTAACCGAAATTCCAGTTTCTGTATCTGTTTTTAATACTTCATCTAATTTTTCTTGAGTCCAAGTTTTGTCGTTCTCAAGTAAATACAACATCAATTTTTTCGGATTTTCCACACGAATACATCCGTGACTGAAATCTCTTTTATTTCTATCAAACAATTCCTTTGAAGGCGTATCATGCAAATAAATACTAAAGTTATTTGGGAAAAGAAACTTCATTTCTCCTAAAGCATTATCATTTCCAGGTTTTTGCCTAATAATAAATGGAACATTTTTAGTGTATTCATTCCAATTAATACTTGATTCCTTCATCGGTTCACCTTTATAAGAAACAACCTCCATATTATTTTTCGACAAGTAATTTTTATCTTTTTTTATGGCTGGCAAAATTTCTTTATTGATAATACTATTAGGAATATTCCAATACGGATTTAGCATAATTCTGGAAATTTTTCCTTTAAATATTGCGGTTTCGTTTGCTTCCTTACCAACTACAACATTCGTTTCCCAAAATATTTTTTTGTCTTTAAAAACATGTAATTTATATTCCGGAATGTTGACCAATAAATAATCGCTTTCCACTTCAACAGGAACCCAGCGTAAACGTTCTAAATTGACTAGCATTTGTTTGATACGAAAATCGACCGATTTATTCATTTCTATAATCGTTTTTGTATCTAAAATTCCAGTTTCAGGCAAACCTAATCGTTGTTGAAAATTGGAAACTGCCGCTTTTAAACTTTCTGTAAAAAGCATTGTTTTATCGTTACTTTTTAAATCTTCAGATAAAAACAAATGCTGTTTTACTTGAATTAAACAAGGATCTGATTGAGTAATTGAAAGTGCTTTTTTATCTGTTTTTATAATCGGAAATCCACCTTTTTTCTTGATTTCTCGATATAATATTAGTTTTTCTACCAATTTTGAATAATAAATATTCACAGGTTGATAAATGCTGTCGTTTTCATCTTTCAATATTAAAGATTCTAACGTAGCTTGAAAATTCTTTTTGCTACGAGGAATAAACCAATCCAATTGTCTTGGTGTTTTCTTTATTCCTGCAAATGCTTTTTCAGAATATTTGAAAAAAGTTGTAGTTAATTGTAATTCTAGATTTTCCCTTTGTTTTACATCAATTTTTGATTCCTCATAATTTGATTTTACATTCGAAATCAAAGTATCTAATTGCTCGTCCTTAAAAGTTTTATCATTGAAAGCGAAACTATAATTTTGCAATTGATTTTGAAAATTTGAAACCGCTTGTGTCATTCCGTTTTTGGTAAACCAAGCATATTCAAAATTTCTATTTTGATAGAATGATTCTACTTCTTTTTCAATCTTTTTACTTTCAGGATTTGCTTTAAAAAACGCATTTATAGTTGCTTTTCCCAGAATTAAATCCGCAGAATTTTGATCTGTTTTTTTACAACTGAATAAGAAAAATAGCAGGGTTGAAAGTAAATAAGCGTTTTTCATAAGATTTTTTTTAATTGATAAGCTTATGCATTTTCAAATTCAAAATGCACTTCTGAAGAAATTGGAATGCTTAAAGCCTTTGAAACGTAACAATTTTGTTCTGCATCTTTAGTGATTGTGGCAAATTCTTCAGCACTTATGTTAGGAACTGAACCAGAAATTTTCAAATGCATACTTACAATTCCTAAATCGTTCATTGTTAAAGTAGCTTCTGTATCTAAAGAATTTGGAGTAAATCCTTTTGCATTTAACTTCGCAGCAACCGCCATTGTGAAACAACCTGCGTGAGCAGCCGCTAGTAATTCTTCAGGATTGGTTCCCTTCACTCCTACTTCAAATCGTGTTTTGAAACTATAATTTGTGCTTTCCAAAACGCCACTTTGCGTAGATAGCGTTCCATTTCCTTCTTTTAAATTTCCTTCCCAATGGGCGTTTGCAATTCGTATCATTGTTATAAATTTTTAGTAGTTAATATCTTTTTAACTTAAATATCTTCGTAATACCCAAGCTATAGTTTCATGTTGTTGTAAAATTCCTGTCAATAAATCCGCTGTTCCGGCATCATGACAATCATTCGTACAAGTATCAATGTCTTTACGTAATTCGTAAATAATGGTTTTATGATCGTTTAATAATTCTGTTAGCATGGTATTTTGAACAGGATATTTATTTGGATGCTCCATAATTCGCGAAAGCGCTGAAAATTCGTTCATGGTGCCAATCGTTTTTCCGCCAAGTTTTCCAATACGTTCTGCAACATTATCAATAATAACTTCTAACTCTGAATATTGCACTTCAAACAGTTTATGTAATTCCATAAAACTTTGACCAGCTACATTCCAATGAGACTTTCTGGTTTTGACATAAAGTGTCATTTCATCAGACAAAACAACTGACAATAATTTGATGATTTTTTCAATACTGTCTTCGGATAAGCCAATTTTTGGTATCATATAAATAAAATTTAATTTACTTGTTCTTGTATTTAATTTACTAGTTTTCATTATAAATAGCTAACTCATTATTTACAGCTTGTACTTCTGAAAAATTCAACACTATTTGTTCAATTTTATCTTTTACTTCATAAGAACCAACAGTTCCTTTCAAAGTCACTTCATCATCTATAACATCAATAATAATATTATTGGCAAAATAACTTCTCTCTAAATTTTTCTCAATTCTTTCTTTTAAAGTGGTATTTGAATTCATTATTTCCAAATTTTAAAGAGAATATAAAGTTGGAGATTTTTCTCTTTGTAAGTGTTATATAATTATTTAAAATGTTATATAATTCAAAGAATTAATAAATTGATATGAATCCAATTGTTACTAAAATTCCAACCACAACAAACAGAAAAATTAGATAAGCAAAAAACTCACTTACACTATATTTCATTTGCAAATAGTTTGCAGGATAGGTTACAATTTCAAATAAAGTCATGCTCAATTTCTTTTTTACACCTTTTTCTTTAAGTAAATAATTATCAACATCGTTTTTATAAGAATCAATAGCTGTGAAAATTTCTTCGTTATTAGAAAGAATAATTACTTTGGTTTTTTTGTTTATAATCTTAATAAGGTCAACAATTTTATTACCTTCATCTCCGAAATAATCGTAATCTAAAACTACAACGCTAGTATTTTCGTCCACTTTTGACATAGCAGTAACCGCATCTGTAAAAGTGGAAATATTGAAAACCGTTCCAAATCGAGTATCCAAAAACTGATGTAATTTCAAGGCACTTTCAGGATTGTCTTCAACTATAAAGAGATTTAATGTTTGATTTGTCATGATATTATTTTTTAAAGTGAGTCTTCGTCTCCAAATTCATTTATCTTTTTTTTAATTGATTGTTTCGTTTTTGATGAATTTTCTTTGTTACTAGCTGCTTCATTTTTTTTCTTATCGCTTTTCTTTGGTGCGAAAGTGTGTTGTTTTTTAGTTGCCATGATATTTTGATTTAGATTTCTATACTTTGATTTTTGTTTGATTTTTTAGAATGATTTACATTCAATAACTTGATTGGTTTTTCATTTTTAACGAAATGTCTTTCAATGATCAATCTCGCCATTAAATAACTTACAGTTGATTCTGCTCCTTGATTTAAATTGATATAAGTATCTTCTAAACCATCATAACAACCACCAGTACAAGGATTATAAACTATTTGTTGTAAATGGTTTTTTCCTAAAAACCAACTGAAAGCAATTTCTATTTTTTGTAGATAGGTTTCCTCTTGAAAAACATCATAAAATTTACTTAAAGCAATTATTGAATAAGACACGTCAATTGGTTGTTCTCCACCAACTTGCTCAATAATAATTTTGTCATTATTTTGCAACCAACCTTTGTTTGAAACCACTTTTATTACATCATTAATGAAGATTTTTGATAGTAAAAAATCGAATGAAGTTTTAGCTATTATTTTGTAATTTTCATTGTCAGTTGCTAAAAAAGCACACAACATAGCTTCTGGTAAAATGCTATTTCCATAAGTTAGATAACTTTCATACCAATGCCAATTTTCATCATTTTCATGTTTATACATTTGAACTAATTTATCTGCCAAATGTTTTAAAATCAGAATATTATCTTCTGACGGATTTTTAATATTACTATAATAAATTCCTTTAATAATAAATGCCATCGCTCGAGGCGAATGAATTTTGCAAACATTTACCAAAGCTAATTGCATAGTTTCTTTGGCACTTTGTACTAGTTCTATTGGCAATTTATCGCTAATAGAAATCAAATATCCTAAAGCCCAAATGGCTCTACCATTGGAATCTGCCAAGTTTTCAGAATTCTGTTTGGTGAATTTTTTATGTTCGTCTACATAATTCAAAAAGTAATTTTCTGGTTGTAAGCAATATTTTATGAAGTTGAAATATTTAGAAATATACTCTAAATCTTCACTGTTTTTTTTAAGTTCAAAATGCTGACACATAGCTACTAGAGCTCTTGCATTATCATCCAAAGTATAACCCGAATTGATATCTGGTTGATTAATTATTGAAAACTGAATCATAGCGAAATCAGTTGTCATATTTTTGAAATGATTTAAATTTATGGGTGGAATTTTATAATGTAATTCTAATGTTGAATTACTAATTTGTTCAAACAAAATAGCATGAGAAATAGCGGAATTCTCCCAAGCTGTTGGTGCTAATTTGTGAATTCCGTTTGATGAAATGGAAGCACGCAATTGTTCGTTATCTAACAAATTGTTAACTTGTTCGGCTAATTGCTTGTAATTTTCAAAATCAACAATTATTCCAGTTCCTCCATCTAAAACTTCAACAGCGTGAGGAATTGGTGTAGAAATAATTGGGCAACCACAACTAATAGCATACGAAAAAGTACCAGAAACCGCTTGATTTCTATCTTTCGATGTGAATAAATAAACATCCGTTAGCTGTAAATATTCTAACAATTCGTCTAATGCTAAATATTTATTAATGAATCGCACATTTTTATTTAATTGCAACGCAGTAATTCTAGCTTGCAAATTTTCACGATATATTTCACCCTCATTTTTAATTACGTTTGGATGTGTTTTTCCTATCACTAAAAATAGAACTTCAGGATGTTTTTTTACAATAGTTCGTAAGGCATTTATAGATGTTTCAATGCATTTTCCAGAACTTAATAATCCGAAAGTGGATATCACTTTTCTACCCGTAGTATTGTATTTTTCTTTTAATATATCTTTATTTGAGTGTTCAACTAAATGTGTTCCGTGTGGAATTACCGATATTTTTTCAGTATCAATTTGATACTCTTCCACTAATATTTTTGCCGAATTATTTGTCATCACAACAATCGAATTTGCGCAACTATTTATACTTTGCATCATTTTTCGCAAGTCTTCATTTGGATTGGGTAAAACCGTATGAAAAACCACAATTATGGGTTTATTTATAGTTTGCAACAATTGTATAAAATCGGATTCATTAGTTCTAAAAAGTCCGAATTCATGCTGTACTAAAACCATTGAAATATTAGAATTTTCATTGATGTTTTCAGCTAATTCTATATAAGATTTTGAATTGTCGGTTTCTAAAACATAATTGACATCTTTAGTATACTCATGTTTTACAAATTCCGATTCTAAAGCACAAATTTTGATATCAAAAGACTTCGTGAATTTATTATTCAATGCAAAAATTAAATCTTGAGAATACGTAGCAATGCCACACTCACGTGGCGGGTAAGATGTGATAATAAAAATTTCAGGTAAACTATTTAAATTCTTCATAACTTGAAACTTTAATTAATAATTATTTTAAATTCAGTTGCAATTCTGCTAACAATTCAGATAATGAAACCGATGCACATCCGATACATGAATCAGCACCACCATAATAAATATATAAAGTATCGGCTTGAATAATTGCTCCAGATGGAAAACAAACATTGTTTACTTCACCTTTTATTTCCCAGGTTAATTCGGGCTGAAATAATGGATAAGGCAATCTGGCAATTTCTTTTTGTGGATTTTCTAAATCAAACAAAGCCACACAAGCTGTATAAACATAGCCTTTTACGGTATCGTGAACGCCATGATAAATAATCAACCAACCTGCATCGGTTTCTATTGGTGGACAACCTGCACCTATATAACTTATTTCGTGTTTGTATTTTGGTGCTAGTACGATGTTATCTTTAAATTGCAACAGATAATTTTGCCAAAATTCAACTGTAAGTTCACTTATATCGTTTATTGAAACTATTTGAATATCTGGTTTTATTCGATGTAAAAAATGTAATTTACCGTTTATCTTTCTTGGGAAAAAAACCACATTTTTATCCCAAACTAAAACCTTTTTACCTTTACGTTCTCGAATTCTTTCGTGTTCATTATAGCGATAATATTTTTCATTTAACTTTCCTTTAGTTTCCGCTAAACGCTTAAACTCATCGAACATCATTTGAGGAACAATAATTCCGTGTTTTTCCCAAGTAATCAAATCCGATGAAGTAGCCAAAGCACCTAATGCATTTACACCATCAAAGGCACAATACGTTAAATAAAATATGTCGTTTATTTTGACAATTCTTGCATCTTCAACTCCGTGTTCTTCATAATCAAATTGAGGAAAAAGAACAGGCACATCCATGCGTTCTGCAATTTCTAAAGGACTTATAAATTTTGCATAACCAATACTAGAATAATTATGTTTTGCAACAGCTCTATAAAAAATGTGAATAAAATCTCCATAACTGATTACACCAGGATTTAATACACCATCCCATTCAAACCCTAAGGCTCTTTTTTCAAGGACAATTCCTTCTTTTTTAACTACTACCATAATAAATAATTTACTTAAACTTCTACTTTTATCAATGCTTATAAAGGTCGATTTATTTTTACCAAAAAAGTTATATAACAATTCTATTTACTTATATAATTCAGATATTTTCATCCTTATGGAATAAAAAAAGTCAACCATTTCTGGCTGACTTTTTTATTTATATATTCTAAAATCTATTCTTTTGCATCTGAATTTTCTCTACTTTTCGCACCCATTCTGTTAAATTTAAACATTGGAGATAATTTCACTTTAATAGAAGCAATTTTCATGTTGTCTTCAGAAGATAGACCTTCTTTTTCAACTGTGTTTTTTCTTGCATCTAAAGCTTCAAATAATAATTTCGCTTCATCATAATCTTCTCTTGTGAAATTTTCTTTATTGGCTTTATATGCTTTAAAATAATTATCATATACTGCAACAATATTGTCTTTATTTACCCAAGCGAAGTTCATGTCTGAACCAATTTTACCAGCTCCAAATAATCTGTCTCTTAACAATTGAGAAGGACTTACTTTTGCAGGTTTTCCAGTACCGGCATCTGCAGCTGGTTCTTCTTCTGTTTTAGAAATGACAGTTACTTTAATCTCGTCGTATTTTGCATTAGATGCATTAACTTTCTCTTGAGAAGCAGCTTTATCACTTTCTTCTAAACTTTGTAAAGCTTCATTTGCACTAGCATTTTTAGCTTCATAATCTGCAGCAATTTGATCCCAATTTGCTTGACGTTCTTCCGCAGAAACCATTTTTAATGAATCTACATAACTCTCTAATTCACTGATTCTTTTATCGGCTAATTCCTTTTCTTTATTAACACAAGAAACCATTCCTAATAGAATCATTGAAAACAATCCGAATTTTAATACATTTTTTTTCATAATAAGTATGTTTAATTAATTATATAAAACTACCTGAATATCCTAAGCAAAGTGTTACATAATTCTTTGCAATTGTTATATATTTCTGTTTGTACTCTTATTTGCGTTAATCAAAAATGGCTGTCAAAAATTGACAGCCATTTTCCAAAAAAACAAAACTAACCTTAACTTTATATTTTAATAATTGGTTTTTAATTCTACTCTACGGTTTTTAGCTTTACCTAAAGTTGTATTGTTAGTAGCAATTGGTTTAGATTCACCATATCCAACAGAAATTAATCGGGCATCTGAAATACCTTTTCCAATTAAATATTGTCTAACTGATTCCGCACGTTTTTTAGATAATGTCATATTGAAATCATCTTTTCCAACACTATCAGTATGGCCTTCAATTGTTAAAGTTGCACCATCATATTTGTATAATATTTTTGACAACTCATCTAATTGAGATAAAGAAGCTACTTTTAATTTATCAGAATTATTTTCGAAGAAAATTTTACTTCCGATATATGTAATTCTTACGATATCTGCTTTAGCAATTTCTGGACAACCTTTGTTAGCTAAAGTTCCTTTTGAGTTCGGACATTTATCATCTAAATCGGCAATACCATCACCATCAGCATCTGGACAACCTTTTAAACTTGCAATACCTTTAACATCTGGGCAACGATCTACATCGTCCATTACACCATCATTATCACTATCCATTGGACAACCTTTAGCGTCTACTTTTGTACCTGGTTTTGTGTTAGCACATTTGTCATCCATATCGGCAACACCATCTTTATCTGCATCTGGACACCCTAATAAAGCAATTGTACCTGCTTGATCTGGACAACGGTCTTTACCGTCTTCTACTCCATCATTATCTCTATCTGGACAACCATTAAGCATTTTTGCACCAGCTGTATCTGGACAAGAATCTAAATAATCTGCAATTCCATCAGAATCTCTATCAATAGGACAACCTAATTTATCTACTTTTACATCTGCAGGTGTATCTGGACATTGATCTTTTTTATCTGAAACACCATCATTATCTGAATCTTTAGTATCACCTAAATTAAATGTAAGACCAGCCATGTGTGTTAAATACGCATCTTTTTTCTGGAAATCACCGTCAGCATTGTCAACTCCATCTCTTCTGTCTTTATTAGAGAACATAAATGATTCTTGCAAGTTTAAATTTACAGTTGGTGATAATCTGAAATTAATTCCTCCACCTGCACTTGGCAATATATAATCGTAATTTTCTGTATGAAAATTTAATTGATTACCGAAAATAAAGAAACCAGCTCCAGCAAATACATATGGTCTAACTATATATTCCGAAGGAAGAACATTAAAACGTAAGTTTAAAGTTGCGGCATTAAAATCTGTTTTAAAACCATCTGTTTCTCCATTATTATAACCTATTGTACCTTTAGTTAAAAGTAAATTGGCATCAAAATGTTTTCCTAAATATCTAGAAACTGAAAGTCCACCAAAACCATACATAGTATTGCCAGTTTCATACCAATCTCTTCCTAAGTCTCCGTAATATTGAGTAACACCACCATGTAAACCAATATTCCATTTTTTGTCTTCTGTTTGCGCTTTTGATGTAAATGCATATACCATACACATACACAGAAATAATACTTTTTTCATGATCAATAGTTGTTTAAAATTATTACTACAAATATCACTCAGTTATGTAGCAATTCTCTTATACAACTTTTGTTAAAAGTTGTGATATTCCTAGGTTTTGAAAAAATTATTGTTTTAAATAGCTTTTTAAGTTCTGTAGAATCTCTTCTCTTTTTTTAGGAAGAGTAATTTCGCCAATTAAAAATCCATAAGGTTTCAATGGTTCAATATGATCGCAAATAATTTTAAAAATGGCAGTTAAAGGAATTGCTAAAATAATCCCAGGAATTCCCCATAATAGCTGGCCTAGTACCAAAACAATTATCGTAAAAAGTGGATTGATTTTAACTTGTGGTCCGAGAATTAATGGTTCTAAAAGCCAACCTTGAATAAATTGCACAACAACATAAACCAATATAATTCCACCGAGTAACGTTAAACTAGCTCCATGAATTGCAGTAATTAGAACAGTCAAAATTGTTCCTGTGATGTTTCCTACATAAGGTACAATTTCAAGCAATCCGCAAAGTATGGCAAAAAAGATGGCGTTTTCTACACCAAGTATGCTGAAACCTGCTGCATACATAATCCATAAAAGCACAATCATTTTTGATATTCCTAATAAATATTGTTGAGAAACTTTTGTAGCATTATAAATTACTTGTTCCATTTCTTCACATTTTGAAGGCTTTACAGTTTTTAATAAGAAGTTTTTAATGTGACCTCGATAATATAATAAAAAAACAAAATAAACTAAGACCAAAATTAAACTCGCAAAGATTGAAGCAATTGAGCCAAAAATCATTTGAAAAATATCTGCATACGAAGGTTGTTCCTTTTTCAAAATGTTTAATTGTTCTTCAATAGAAATATTCAAATGATTGAAAATATATTTTTGAATTTGACTTCCCATTTCTATTGACTTTTGTTTTATCAAATTAAAATCTTCAAAAAGCTCAGAAATTTTCCATCCCAAAAGCGAAATCAGCGTTGCAATAATTAATAAAATCGAAAAAAAACAAATAAATACCGCCAAACCTTTAGGTATTCTTTTGCTTTGCATCCAATTGCAAAAAGGTAAAAAGAGTGTTGCTAAAATTCCACCAATACACAAAGGAATTAGAAAATCTTTAGCTAAATAAAGCCCTAAAATGATTAAAAAAACAAGAGCTAGTTTCTGTAAAAAAGTAGAAGATTCAGTTTTCATAATTTAATTGTATTTCGTTTCCATATTTTAACAACCTCATACCAAATTACGACAACAAAACCAACACTAATTGCTAATCCTAATTGAAATCCATTTAGATGTTCAAAACCGAAAAACTTAGTTAATGAAGGTACATATAATAGTAAAGCAGTTATGAAAACTGTGATAGAAGTAATAATTGGAATTAGATTATTTTTATATTGAATGGTAGTAAATATTGAATAATAAAAAGATCGATTTGATAAGGTTAAAAATATATTGGCTGTTACTAAACATGTAAAAACTATGGTTCTGGTAATGGCTTCGTTATAATTTAAGTAAACACAGTATTGGTAAACAAATAAAGTTCCTATTGTGATTACTAAACCTTGAATAATACTAGTTGAAAGTTCTTTCCAATTAAAAAATGTATTCGTGAATGGTCTTGGTTTTTGAGACATGGTATTTTTTTCCATTGGTTCATTTTCATACACGATGGAACAAGTTGGCCCCATTATTAATTCTAAAAAAATAATATGAATCGGTGAAAAAATAGATGGATAAATCCAACCTAAAACTAATGGAATAAAAACAGTAAGAATAATTGGAATGTGAATAGAAATGATAAATTGAATGGCTTTTTTAAGATTGCTATAAATTTTTCTTCCCATAGCAATGGCATCCACCATATTTAATAAATCATCTTTAATTAAAATTAATGAAGCCGCTTCTTTGGCTATCTCAGTTCCTTTTTTACCCATTGCAATACCTATATGAGCCGCTTTTAAGGCAGGACCATCATTTACGCCATCACCAGTCATAGCAACAATTTCGCTGTTTGACTTTAATGCATTTATGATTCTTAATTTGGCATCGGGAAACATTCTGGTAAATAAATTCGTTTCTGAAACTCTTTTTTTGAGTTTAGCATCCGATAATTTCATTAATTCATCACCGGAAATACTGTTTTCATAACCAACAAAACCGATTTGTTTGGCGATAGAAGTGGTTGTTTCCAAATTATCACCTGTAATAATTTTTACCGAAATTCCAGCTTTATAAAAATGTTGTAAAACCGAATTAATATTCGCTTTTGGTGGATCGTAAAAGGCAACTAATCCTTTAAAATTAAACTGAAATTCTTGTTGTTTTTTTGGGAAATTTTTGTCTTCAAAATTAGCATCGGCAACAGCCAAAACACGGTAACCTTCATTCGTTAATTCTTTAATAGCATTTTGAATTTGATTTTTTTCTGAATCTGAAAGTTTGGAAATATTTAGTAATGCTTCAGGAGCACCTTTTGCTGCAATAATAGTTTTGTCTTTTTTTTCAAAAATATGCGTCATCATTGGTGGTTTACCCGAAAGCGGATATTCGTGTATCATTTTATAATGAGAGCGTTCGTCTTTTTCTATGACTTTAGCATATACATTATGCAAAGCTACTTCCATTGGATCAAACGCAATAGGCTCACTCGCCCACATTGATGTAGCAATTAATACTTTTTCATCTTCATTCAATACTGTTTCTAAATCTGTTATTTTATTTGATTTTAACGAAAATAATTTCGCTAAAACCATGGTGTTTTCCGTAATAGTTCCCGTTTTATCAATGCAAATAACAGTTGCACTTCCAAGTGTTTCAACCGTTTTCATTTGCTTTACGATAATTCCATTTTGGAACATTTTATACGCTCCAAGTGCCATAAAAGTGGTAAATGCAATTGGGATTTCTTCAGGCAAAATACTCATTGCCAACGTTAAAGCTTTAAGTAAACTATCAAAAATATTATTGGAATGATAAAAATTTATACTCCAAACTATTAAAAAAATGAACGCACCAACAATAGCCATCTTTTTAACGAAATTGCCAATTTGAATTTCTAAAGGTGTTTTTTCTTCTTTAATATTTTCGAGACTTTTTCCTATTTTACCTAATTTGGTATTGCTTCCAATAGCTGTAATTGTTGCAATTGCTAATCCGCTAGTAACAGTTGTGCCTTGAAAAATAAAATTATTTTCGCTTGATTTATCCTTTGAAACTGATAACGATTCGCCAGTAAGAATAGATTCGTTGACAGAAAAATCATTTGAATGTTCAATAATTCCGTCAGCAGAAATGGAAGTTCCTTCTTCTACCATTAAACTATCTCCGATAACTAATTCTTCAGTTTTTATTTCTGCAATAGTTCCGTTTCTGATTACTTTGCAATTAGGTTTTGTAAAATCTTTTAGTTTTTGTAACGCATTACGACTTCGGGCATTTTGATACGAAGAAATTAAAGAAATTAACAAAATGGCTGATGCTAAAAAAAATCCATCTGATATTTTTCCGCTAATAAAGTAAATCACGGATGCGACTAAAAGCAAAATAACCATTGGATCTTGCAGAAAATTCATAATAGCTTTTAGAAGAATATTCTCTTTTTTATATTCAATTATATTGCTACCATATTTACTTCTTGAAGCTCTAACTTCGGCAGCTGATAATCCTTTAATGTTGAAATTTTCCACAGACATACTTGTAGTGTTTTGTCTTTTATAACTAAAAACAAATTTTACTAAAAGTACTCCAAATTTCTTACACAATTCGTATTTAAAGTTGTAAAACTCTTAGAATTTATTTAAAGTTGTTAGTTACATTCTATCCATATACCAATTTAACTCTTTTTTTATTTGTTTCAATTGAAAAATAGAAGAAATTATTTTCTGTAATCGTAGAAATGCCGTTTCACTTTTAACCACATAATCAAATGCATTGTGATGAATACATTGTACGGCTACATCAATTTTGTCTTGACTTGAAAGCATTATCACAGGAATTTCTGAGTCAATTTCTTTAATCTTATCTAAAGTTTCTAAACCATTAATAGCAGATTTATCAATTCCATCCAAATGAAAATCTAAAATAACAACGTCTGGTTTTTGTGATAAATTTGCAATGCAAAGTTCTCCTGTTGGAAAAGTTTCGATTTCAAAATCAGCATGTTCTAAAAATTGTATTTCTAATGACTTTAAGAAAACGGCATCGTCATCTACAAGAAATAATTTTATTTTGTTATCGTTTTTCATTAGTAGGTTCATTTAGGTTAATCAATTCTAATTCAAGCTCAACACAAGCTTGTGTACATACGTTTTCAAGTTGTAGTATTAACTTATCTAAATCCTTAGATAATTCTAATCTACGAGCAAATTCTTGTATTTTCATTGCTACTTCTGTAATTTCAGGATTAATTCCCATAATAGCAAAAGACGGTATCATTTTATGGACAGTTGAGCCTAACAAATCCCAATCTTTATCTGAAAAACTTTTTTTCATTGTTGACACAAGCGGTGGTGTTTGTTTTAAATATAACGTAATAATTTCTGTCATAAGTTTTGGATTCGATTTAGTTAATTTCAATAAATAACTCATATCGACATATCTTACTTTTTCTGTTTTTGTATCTCCATCCATTTTTTTCTCAATTATCATTACTGGTTTTTTTATAATACCAATAAGCTTGCTGTATAACAATCGCTCATCAACTGGTTTAGAAATGTAATCGTTCATTCCAACATCCCTACATCTAGCCACATCAACAGTCGTGACATCGGCAGTAAGCGCGATTATTGGAAGGGCTAATTTCATTCTTTTTCTAATATATTCTGTGGCTTCAAAACCATTCATTTCTGGCATTTGTAAATCCATCAATACAATATCAAATGTTTTTTCTTTTAATTTTTCAATTGCAATTTTTCCATTTGAAGCAATTTCACATTCAAAACCAAAATCGTCTAATAAGGTTTTCATCAGTAATTGATTCAATTCCATATCTTCCACCACAAGAATTTTAATATCTTTTACATCTGTATTTAAATCTAAAATTTCTGGTTCTAAAACGGCTTCTGCATTTGTTTTTTTGAAATCTAATGTAAAACTAAAAACAGAACCTTTATTCAATTCACTTTGAACTTCAATAGTTCCTTTCTGACCTTCCACTAATTGTTTTACAATAGCTAAACCTAAACCGGTTCCACCAAATATTCTTGACGTTCCGCTTGTGGCTTGTTGAAAGTTTTCAAAAACTTTTTCTATTTTGGTGTTTTTAATTCCGATTCCAGTATCGGCAACAGAAAATTTAATAGTTACATTTTCTTCATTTTCATTAACTAATTTAACACTTACAGTAATTTTTCCTTTATTAGTAAACTTGATAGCATTGCTCAATAAATTCAAAATAATTTGATGTAAACGAACCGGATCACCAACTAAAACTTCAGGAATAGTTGCATCATAATTCGTAATTAATGTTAGATTTTTTTCTTGAATTTTGGTTTCGAAAAGATGCAACATCGCTTTTATTGACAGATTCAATTTAAATGGCGTTTTCTCGAAAGTCATTTTTCCTGCATCGACTTTTGCTAAATCTAGAATATCATTAATTAAAACAATTAATGCATCACCACTCATTTTTATGGCTGTTAAATATTCTTTTTGCTTGGCTGTAAGTTCCGTTTTCAATACCACTTTTGTAAAACCAATTATGGCATTCATAGGTGTGCGAATTTCGTGACTCATATTTGATAAAAACTGTTGCTTTGATTTTACAGCTTCTTCTGCTTTTTGAGTTGCAGTTTCAGCAATTATTTTAGCTTCTTCTGCAATACTTGTGGCTAATTCTGCGAATATTTTAGCTTCTGTTAATTGTCTTTCTAATATTTTTTGTTCGGTAATATCTCTAGCTACTAAAACAGCTCCAATAACTTTTCCATCTTCCGATTTATAAATGGAACCATTAAATAAAACATCTGTTAATTTATGATCTTTAATGGTTAGCGGAAAATCGGCAATAAAACCTTTAGAAAAAACTTCTTTATAACTTTCTTTAGCTTTTGCAGAATCTGTAAAATAATCAATAAAATTAGAACCAATTAATTCTGCTTTTGAAACGTCAGTGGCTTGAACAGTTGCTTCATTCACATCAGTAATTTGACCTTTTGAACTAATCGCAAATAAGGGATCACGACTCGCTTCAATAAGACTTAACGAATATTGTGAGGCCAATTTTAGAGAATTACTATAATCTTCTAATTCTTTGTTTTCAATAACTCTTTTTTCTTTTTCGTCATTTTGAAAAGCTAATTCAATATCTGCAATCACTAATTCATCCGCACGATCTTGTTTTTCACCCGTTTGATATAATAATTCTTTATTCGCAATAACTAATTCGTCTGCTCTATCCTGCTTTTCACCTGTTTGAAATTTTAATTCTTTGTTGGCGATAACTAATTCTGCTGCGCGTTGTACTTTATGTTTATTCTGAAGTTTTAATTCTTTATTCGCAATTAATAATTCGTTGGCTCTTTTTTCCTTTTCTTCATATTGAAAAGCGAGTTTTTTGTTAGCAATTACTAATTCCGCTTCATTTTTTTTAGACTTTGAAATATTAATGAATGAGGATAAAGAACATTTTTTATCTTGATACAAAATGGTTTGAACAGAGGCTAAAAACCAAAATTGTTCTCCTCTTTTATCTTTTAAAACAATTTCAATATTATTGACAACTTCGTTAGTTTCTAATTGTAAAAGCATTTTTTCACGAAATTCTGACGTAACTAAATCTATTTCAAAGGAAGTTTTTCCAATGATTTCATCTTTAGTATATCCAAAACAATTTAGAAATGATTTATTAGCAAATTGAAATTTTTCAGTTTCAACTTCAATTACAAGCATCCCCATTGCGCTATTTTCAAACATATCAAAAAACAAGTCGTCTGATTTGTGCATTTTGCTTTCTGATTTTTTTGACTTTTCCATTTTATCTATTTAAAATTATTAACCAATATCTTCAATTGGATTTCGTCTTTTATCTTTCAATTGTTTAAAATGTGAAGGAGAAAGTCCGGTAACTTTTTTGAATTGGCTCGACAAATGTGCCACGCTACTATAATTCATTTTCCAAGCTATTTCTGTAATGTTTAGCTCACCATAAATCATCAATTCTTTTATGCGTTCAATTTTATGAGAAATGATAAATTGCTCAATGGTTGTGCCTTGCACTTCTGAAAATAAATTGGCTAAATAAGTGTAATTGTGTTCTAGTTTTTCGGATAAATAATCAGAGAAATTAATTTTAATAATTTCCTCAGAATGATGAATCATTTCAATAATTATCGTTTTTATTTTCTCGATTAGAATGGCTTTTTTGTCGTCCATTAATTCCAAACCAGAAATAAGCAAACCTTGTCTTAGAAGCATTCGCTTTTCCATAGAAATATTTTCCATGATTTCGACGACACCTAAATCGACCACAATAAAATGCAGACCCAATTTCTTCAATTCGTCTCGTACCGCTATTTTGCAGCGGTTACTCACCATGTATTTGATATATAGTTTCAAAAAAAAATAGTTTAGTATTCCTATCAAAGGTGAACTTTTAATACTAGATAATGTTGTACTTTAAAAAGAAGAAGTTATACAATTCAGACATTTTCCAAGGCAATTCGCTTTTTGTCTTTCAATTGTTTGAAAAAACTAGGCGTTAATCCTGTTACTTTTTTGAATTGTTTAGATAAATGTGCTACACTACTATAATTCATAATGTAGGATATTTGAGTCAGATTTAGTTCGTCGTAAAGCAATAATTCTTTTACGCGTTCAATCTTATGCGCAATTATAAATTGCTCAATGGTAATTCCTTTAATTTCGGAAAATATTTTAGAAATATGTGTGTAATCTAAACCTAACTTTTCGCTGATATATTCGGAATAATTGACTTTAGGAAGTTCATCTGTATAATGAACCATTTCAATAATGATGTTTTTAATTTTTTCAATCAGCATGGCTTTTTTGTCATCCATAAGTTGCAACCCAGACATCAGAAGTGTTTTATGTAATTTTTCACGTTGAGATTCTGTTAAATCATTCATTATTTCAACAGTGCCTAATTCTAAAATAACATAATGTAATCCAATTTTCTCTAGAGCTTCTTTTACCACCATTTTACAGCGGAGACTTACCATATATTTAATATAAAGTTTCATTATTGTCTGCTATTTTAGGATAGATAAGTAACGTGTTATTGAACTTTTAATCTTCGTAACCACTTTTTATAATGGTAGATAACATTTTGAATTGAACATTTGCGTTAAAGCAATGTTTAGAGTGTGCAGGAATAATAATTCCTTGACCTAAAGTAAGTTTGTGGGTTATTTCGTTGATTATGATTTCGGCAGTTCCATCGATAATTTGAATATAATTATCGAATGGTGATGTTTTTTCGGCAAGTTCTTCCCCAGCATCAAAAGAAGAAACAGTTATATTACCTGTTAATTTTTTTAAAATAGTTTTACTTAAAACCGCATTAGGAATATATTGAATGATTTCAACAATGATATGTGATTTTTCTTTTTCAACTTCTGAAATTTCCATTTTTATTTTAGATACATTCTTACAATTCAAATTTCGCAATAAGCGATGGCATTAAAAAAGAAGTATCTACAAACAAAGGTCGTCATTAAAGTTGGTTAAAGTACCAACAATTGTTAAAACTTACTTTATATGTAATTAAAACAAAAAACCCGAAACTTTCGTTTCGGGTTTACTCTCCTTAACAGAATTGACTTCATCAAACTTTATTTTTGTACTATAAAAACTATAGTTGTATTTTAAAAAGTAAGTTTATTATTTCCTTTATTTAATAAACTAAAACTAGTTTTTAACAATTTTCTTAGTTAAACTACCTTCATTGGTTTCGATATTCAAAAAGTAAACTCCAGTATTTAATTCCGAAACATTAACTGTAGTTTCAAGAACAGCATTAGTATTTACAGTTTTAACTGTACGTCCATTAATATCACAAACAACAATTTTATTAATTTCAATATTTCCAGTATTAGAGATAGTTACACTATTATTTATGGGATTTGGATAAACTGAGAATTGTGAAGATATAAAATCACTTGCCGACGCTACTACATCTAAGAATAAAGACAAATCATCTATAAATAATAAACTTTGATAAGAACAATCATGATGCCTAATAGCTATTTTAACTGTTTGACCCGCAAATGAAGAAACATCTATTTGTTGTGTTGTGACTATCATTTCATTGGCATTAGTTAGAGTTGTACTAAATACAGGGCTAAGAACCGCAATATCTTCTGGAGCTGTTACTGTTGATGGAACTAAATAAACAGAGAAATGTTCATTAGGTGGATTAATAGTTCCAAATTTAAACTCCAAAATAGTTATTCCAGGTGTTGTTGGAATTGTTATATTAGGAGTTAGAAAAAAATTATTTGGGTATAAAGGACTACCATCTCCAGGATCAATAGAAAAAGAAACCATAGCTCCACCATCTATACCCATTTGACCCGAATCTGTATCACCTGGCATAAACATCCAAGTTTGTGTATCACCATCTGCATTAAGATATGATAAATTTGTTGGTTCAGTATTAAAATTATCCGAATATAATACTGTTTGAGCATTTGCAGTCAAGATGAATACAAACGCAGAGATTAAAAGTAATTTTTTTTTCATTTTCATTGATTATTAATTAGTTAATTTTTCATAAAAGTGTTGAAAACATGTCGCTATTTTCTATACAAAGTTTAGTGTATTTCGGTCATATCCTAAATTAGAACTTTATCCAAACCAGCTACGAATAGTAGATGACACACAATAGCACCTGAACTACTAAACAAAATGTTTTAGCAAATATTAGAAAGTATTTGTATTGTGCAAAAAAAGTACATACCACAAAAATACCCAGTCATGGTTTTTCTATAAAACAATAACTATCAGGTATTTATTTTTTTTACCTTAGTGGATTATGTAAAATTTTAACAACAATTGGCTGATTTATTTATAAATGAATTAGATAAGTGTATTCATTTGAGATAATAGAGAGTTAAAGGATTTTCCTATAAAAAGAGGAATAGAAATATTAAGAGTATATAGAAAAAAAAAACTTACTCATTTGTTTTTTTGTAAGTTTTGTGTTGAAATTATAAATATTAAGCAGAAATACTTCTATAGTATTAAAGAATAAAACAAAGATTATTTTTGAATGTATTTTTTATAACTTTTCAAACCATTTATATATGTCTTCACCTTCTTCGATAAACAATCTTTTTCTTAATCTATTTTTTCTATTTTGTATTGCTTTCATAGAAACAAAAGTATAGGTAGCGATTTCCTTACTAGTAAATTTTAATTTAATATAAAAACATACTTTTTTTTCAGATAAAGTTAAATCTGGATTAATTTCTATTAAATTTTTATAAAAATCTGGGTATAGTTCTATAAATAAGGAAACAAAAAGTGGATCATCATTTTTACCTAATGATATAAGTTCATCGTAAGAACTCAAAACTTTTTGTTTTAAATCAATGATTTGATTTAATTTATCGTTTAAAGCTATTTCTTGAACATTAAAATTTTCTTTTAAAATTCTTCTTTTCTTATAAAAATATTCTATTAAGTAGATTGATAAAGCAATAAAAATAATAAAAAGGATGTTGACTAATTTATATTTCTTAATAATAGATTCCTTCTCAACATTTTTTGATTCTAATAAATAATTGAATGATTCAGAAACTCTTTTCTTTTCAAAAATATCAGCACTGTCTTTGTATTTCAATTCAAGTTCTTGCATTTTAAACGCGTTTATTTTATCATTCTTCTTTAAATAAATTTTTTTATATATGTTATAATTTAAAGCCGAAAGATAAAATACTTTATTTTTTTTTGAATAAATATTTGAACTATCTAAATATTTCATAGCAATTTCATAATTGCTAGTGTCAAAATTTAGATTAGCTAGGTTAGCATATTCAATTTCTAAACTATTTTTGTTTTTTTTGCTATAAACAAGAGCTTTTTCAAAATAATACTTAGCAGAATCTATTTGATTTAAGTTTTTAAAACAACATCCTAAGTTTGTAAATGAAGGATTGTAAGACAAATGCTTTACTTTAGAAAAATGGAAATGTGCTTTTTTATGTAAAACGATAAAATCATTATTTGATAATCCACTAGAATAAGCAGCTTTACATGTAAAAAATAACCCAAGAAATAAATTTTTACTTTGTTCGCTTTGAATAATATCTATTTTGTCAAAACAGTCATTATTAAGTTTTAAAGCCTCTTTATTTAGTCTCATTCCTCCAAATTGCAAACTTGTAACATAATCTGCATAAAGCAATAAAGAATCATTATTTATTTTATTTGCAATATCTTTCCCTTGATTAACATAACTCAATGCCGTTTTGTAATTTTTGAAATGCCCAATAGATTGTCCCATCCCAATTAAACTATAAGAAATACCTATTTTATATTTGTTTTTTAATGAGGCATGATAAAGCTTTTTAAACTCATTTAATCCTTTTTCAGGAGTCAAAGGATTCATTTTTAGTTTATTAATATTCAATAGGCTATCAATCTCTTTATTTGAAAAAGAATTTTGTGCTGAAATGAATTGAAAATTTGAAATAAAAAGACAAATAAAAACTATTCTAATATTCATAGGTAAAGTTTGATATTAGTTTACTAATTTTAAAGTTTGTATAAATGTTTTTTGTATTGAAGAATTTTGATTCCATTTTTTTATAATATTAAATACTTACCACAAAAACACCCAAATCAATTAAAAACTCTTTTTAAATTTGAAACCTTATCTTAACGTATAACTTTAATAATTCAAATTTGAATATTAAATTCATAAATACAATATTTTAACGTGCCACAAACATACCACAAGTTAATAAAATTAGTAATAATAGACTCATTTTAAAAAAATATTAATTATTAAATTAATGAAAAAGTCAATTTGATACAAGATGCAAGTTTTTTAAACAAGTAGTATTTTCAATCCTTGAATGAAAAACAAGTTGTGCCATTTTTATTAACTTCTTGGTACACCGAATTGAATTATTTTATAATAAAAATAGTTTTGTTATAAGGTTTAAAAACAAAAAACCCGAAACTTTCATTTCGGGTTTAGATTATATAATCATTTTAGATTTTAAATAGTTTATCTATCTCGGAATGTTTGGTTTTATCTGAAACGGATTTCAATTCGAAAATTAAATCTAAAGTCGTTGCGGGTTGCAAAGGGAATTTGTGTTTCATCAATAGCGCTTTTAAAGCCTGATTTATTTTTTCTTCGCCAATAAGCACATACAATTTATGCATATTTACCATTCCTTTGTTATAAATAACATTAGCATTGTTTGGATCAGATGTAAATAATGGTTCTTCACCACTAAACGCTTTTTCACTATCATACAAACTTTGATAAAGATCAACCATTTCTAACATTTTGGTATTTCCGTATTCCTTTTTATAGAGCATTAATTGCGTGTATTGTGCTAACGTTTCGGTTAGAACACCGCTTCCTTCTCTATAATCTGGTCTGAGTTGTGCATTTCCCCACCATTCATGAGATAATTCATGTCCGGCCAATTCATTAATCACATCTTGACCTTCACCTTCAGATAAGTTTAAATGAAATTGTCTTTCATTAATAAAAATCGTAGCTGGATAAGCAGTAGCCGCAAAACCTTCAGTAAAATTACTAATCTCAGCAAATCGAAACGTTTTGTATGGATACTTTCCGAAATTGGTTTCACAATAATGTAATGATTTTTTTATACTATTGATTAAATGTGTAATGTTTTGATAGTGTTTTGGATCATATAAAATTTCTATTGCAATATCATTATAATTAGACTTTTTGACAGCATATTTAGCGGAAGACACCGCAAAACGGAAAGGAATATTTTCTGCTTTATAATGAAAGTAACTTCTGTTATTTTTTGAATACCTATTTACCAATTCTCCAACTGAAATTGCTGTTTGATTTTCAGAAGTAGAAATTATTGCATCAAAATTTATAAATTCATAATTATATGGGTTTACTAAAGGCGCATCAACTTTTGTTAACGGATCTAACAATGGCATTTTGCGTTTCTTTCTTTCTAATTTATCATCAATTTCATTATCGCTATCATAACCGATTGTTGGAAAATAATTACTGATTCGCATAAAAGAACCATTTTCTACAATGGCATTAAAAGATTGATGTCCGTTTAAAGGTTCGATTTTATATTCAAAATCAAAACTCACTAAAATACTATCATTTGGTAACATTTTTTTCTTTGTTCGAAATAAATATTGTCCGAATTGATTGCTTTTTTCGACTAAAATTAAATCAGATGAAGCGATAGAATTCCATGATATTTCATTTGAAGTGTTGATTAAGATTTCAGAAATTATTGTCTTGGTTTTGTTTACTAAAACATACGTTCCTTTGATATTATAACTGTTTTCTTCTGGAAATAAATCGATACTTGTTTTAACATCTGTTATACTTGGTTGTGGTTTATTTTTAAACAATTTGTATTTTACTTCATATTGTTCTTGCCAATTGATATGTTCTTTTTTAGACGTTTTTTCGTATTTTGATACTATGAAAAATCCAGTTAAAAGAATTGCTAAAATTGGCAAAATCAAAATTTTAAATGACTTTCTTTTTGACAATAATCGATTTAAAACTAGTAGTCCAAAAATGGAAAGCAATAATGCAAAAGACAAACTGTAAATCATATTCACAAAAAAGGCTTTTGGAAAATATCCAAAACCATTTATATCGCTAAAAACATCTGGCAAAAAATTAGCAAATCGAGATAATGGATGCGAAAATCCAAATGCTTTTCCTAGTGATGTATTCGTTAAAATTAAAAATATAGTAGCAAGTGCCAATGCAATGTATTTGTTGTTAATAATGTATTGAAAGGAAATAATACACAAACCACAAAGTGAAGCTGGCAATCCTAAAAAATAAAATAAAGACAAATAAGTAGACCAATCGATTATAGGATAATGATATACAACTTGAAAAAGTACGCCTAACGCAATACTGAAAAATATCAAGATTAATGAAATGATTAATACTGTAATAAATTTCGAAATAAACAAAGCAGAATTGGAAAAAGGTGTTGAATTTTCAATCGGCAAAAAATTGACGTTTTTACTTTTCCAAACCAATTCACTTCCATAAAAAAGCATGGCTAATACTAACAAAATAGGTATTGTAGCTAAAATTGTATTGAGCATTAAGCCTGTTGTGACGAAAAACTGAGGCATACGAATTCCTCCTTCAATAGCGCCATACATTTCCATACCTAGCATAAATAATGTGATGCAGATTAGTAAAATAAATGGAATACTTTTAATAGTTGCTTTTAAATCGATTTTTAAAAAAGAGAAAACCGTGGAATAAAAATATCCAATTCCATTTGATTTAGTTTCCGTTTTGGTATAGTTATACTTTTTGTTTTCCAATTCATTTATGACTGAAATTTTCTTTTTTTGTTGTTTAGCTGTTTTAAATTGAAAACGTTTATAAGCATACAATAACAAAGCTGAAGCTACTAAAACAATTAGAAATCTATTGATTAAGACGTTTCCAGAAAATTGTAGCACTGTTGAATTTCTTTGTAACGCTGACCAATATCTAGTTTGTTCAAAAAAGGCAGCCATTCCGAAAGGATCGAGCTTTGCTGCTAAATTCATTGCTTCATCAGAAGATGGTGAAGCTCCAGCAATTAAAGGTGAATTTGAAAAAACGGAAGCAACCATATACAACACATAAATTCCTAATCCGCTTAAATAAATTAGCATTTTGTTTTTACTAAACCAGGCTGTGCAACACACTATAACGGTGCATAAAAAAATATTTGGTAGTACAATTACAAAAAAAGAGTTTACATAATAGCTTAAATGAAATGCTCCCCATTTTTCACTTGTATCCATTTCAAGTAAATGACCAAACATATAACCGATAAAAAACAAGACAAAAGTTAATATCGCCACTCCGAAAACGATTAAAAATCGACTGATGAAATAGTTTTTGATAGTAATTGGTGTGGCATAAAGTATCTGTTCAAAATGATTGTCACTTTCTCGTAATAAACTCTGCGCAGACATGATTACGATAGGAAATAAACTTGCTAAAGAAAACAATCCAATTATAAAATTGATAGCATATGGCGAATTATATTTGATGTTAGGAAATGAAATTCCTGCAGAAGTTCCAATTAATATGCCAAATCCAAAAAATGAGAATAGCATAACATAAAATGAAATTTTACGACTATAAAATTTCCATTCGAATAAAATTAAATGACGTAACATAACTATTTCAATTTTTGTAAAGTGGTGAAATAAACATCTTCTAAATCGGCTTCAGTTTGAATGAATCCGTTTAGTGGATTTTCTTTAGCAAGAATTTTTACACTCAATTTACCAGCCTGTAATTGTGTGGAAATAATCTTATACTGATTTTGATATTCGATAAGATCTTTTTTATCAATATGTTTCTTCCAAACCTTTTCATTAATTTCAGCAATAAAATGTTCTGGATTGCCGCAAAGTTGTAATTCACCTTTATTGATGATTGCCATTTTGGTGCAAAGATTACGAACATCTTCCACCAAATGAGTGGAAAGAATTACGATAATATTTTCTCCAATTTCACTTAATAAATTATTAAAACGATTGCGTTCTTCAGGATCTAAACCTGCAGTTGGTTCATCAACAATAATAATCTTCGGATTACCTAAAAGTGCTTGTGCTACTCCAAAACGCTGACGCATTCCTCCACTATAAGTGCTTACAGCTTTGTTTTTATGCTCAATTAAATTGGTTTTTTCAAGTAAAGATAAGATTTGTTCTCTTCTTGATTTCTGATCGTTTAATCCTTTTAAAATTGCTAAATGGTTGAGTAAATCATAAGCGGAAATATTTGGATAAACTCCGAAATCTTGAGGTAAATAACCCAATTGTTCTTTAATGGAAGTTGGATTTTCTATTATATCTACATCATTAAAAAAAATGCTTCCATTATCCGGTTTTTGTAAACCAACAATAGTTTTCATTAATGTCGATTTTCCAGCGCCATTTGGACCTAGTAAACCAAACATTCCATTTTCAATTTCCAAAGAAATGTTACTTAATGCCTTTGTACCATTGGCATAAGTTTTTGTGAGATTTTTAATTTTTAAACTGTTCATTTTTTGATTGATTTGATGATTATTAATTATTTATTTGATTTAAAATTAGGCAAAAGAGTTCCTTACAACTCCAATTGAGGGTTGTCATTTAAAAATAATAAGTGATGAATTTATTCTTTTATATATTCGATAATATCTCCAGGTTGACAATCTAATGCTTTGCAAATAGCTTCTAATGTATCAAATCGAAAACCTTTAGCTTTTCCAGTTTTCAGTATTGATAAATTAGCTGGAGTAATATTTAGAATTTCTGCTAACTCTTTGCTTTGCATTTTTCGTTTGGCAAGCATAACGTCAATGTTTACTACTATTGCCATAACTATATGTATAAATCTTGTTCATTTTGTAGATGTAAACCTTGCTTAAAAATTGCGGCAAGAAAATAAGCAAAAACTCCTAAAAAGAAATGAATTATCGCCACCCACTCTAAACCTTCTTCTATATCACCTGCAAAAACTGAAGCTAGAAAAATGGTAATGGTTGGTACAAAAACATTCGCTAAGTAAAAATATTTTAGCTGTGTAACACCATATTGGGTAAACAACTTAACCTGTCTGAAAACATTGAACACATTACTTACCAATAAAAAGAATATACCATAAAACCCAATTGGAATTAAAAAATTGAAAATTTTATATCCCCAATGATTTTCTCCAACTAAAAATGAAGTTTCGGTAAAAGGAAAACAAATTACAAAGTATTTCCCATTATCCTTAGTAAAATAACTCCATTCGGTAAGTATAGAAACAGCTGAATACAATGTTACCAAAAGATATAGAATTGCTACAATTCTAGTGATATAAAATAAAACTGCAGAAACATTTCTTACATTCTTCATCTTAATACAATTTAAATTATTTATGCAAATATATAATTAATTATCGTAAAACAATAATTAATTATTAAAAAACGCAAAAATGAATTAAAATTGATTTCAATCATTAAGTGAATTGATTTGAATCAGATTTTTATTCAATGCATTGCAATAGCTTTGATAAAATTCTTAATATTATGAAAAAAATAATTTTCCCAGTTGACTTTTCGAAAGCATCTTTAAATGCTTTTCCCTATGCCTTGCATTTGGCAAAAAAAATGGGTGCAGAAATTATAACAATACATGTTTATAATGATATTAATTTACCTTATCCTGATTATCATGATTATATAATGGAGAAATATCAAATAGCAGAATTGGAACAATTTGAAAACTTTAGAGATGAAGTACCTAAATTAAGAACTATTGCTGAAAAAGAACAGTTGGGCCGAGTGATAGTTAGGCATGTGTTGAAAGAAGGTGATACTCAAGATTCTATACTAAAGGTGGCATTAGATGAAAAAGCTGATTTTATTGTTATGGGAACTAAAGGTGCTTCAGGTCTTAAAGAAGTATTTTTAGGAACACTAACTCAAAAAATAATGAACAATAGTAAAATTCCAGTTATTGCTATTCCAGAAAATTGTAAGTACTTACCCTTAAAAAAAATACTTTTCATCACTGAATATAATTTATCACAGCTTCCCATACTTAAAAAAATTCATAATTTGGCATTACTATTTAATGCACATATCGATGTACTACAGGTTACCAATTTTGATAATAGACAGGATGAAATTTTTAGTGACGAATGGAAAAAAATAAGACCAATAAGCGAAGTCAACTTTTATCTTTTGAACAGTATTGATATTGAAGGTACTATTTTCGATTTTATTGAACATCATAAAATAAATTGGATTACTCTTTCAACTCATCATTATAATTTTTTCGAAAAGTTATATCACCTAAGTTTATCGAAAAACCTCGCTTATCATTCCGATATACCTATTTTATCCATTTATGAAAAATAATACTACTGATATGAAACTAAATAGAGAATGGCATAAATCTCATAAGATGCCTAAAAACCCAACCCTAGAACAGCGAATCGATTGGCATATTGAGCATTCTAAAAATTGTAATTGCCGCAAAATACCTACTAATCTTATTGAAAAAATTCAAAATAATAGTAGCTTACCTTTATTATTACCTCGTTTCGACAAATAATCGTTTTATTTCTTAATACTCGTAATTTTAAAGAAAATTCTGAAACAGTATGGAAAAAATCATGCAATATAAAGTTAACACATCTTGGAAATATGAGAGGTTAGGCATAATTAAATCTACTGTTTTAGATAGTATAATTGAAGTAGCTACACCTCCTGAATTTACTGGTGGTATTGCGAGAATTTGGACACCGGAACATTTACTTATTGGAGCAATAAGTAGCTGTTTTATGACTACATTTTTAGCCGCTGCTGAAAAGATGTGATTAAAATTTTCTAGTTTTAATTGTGATGCTGTTTTACTTATAGAAAATAGTGAAGGTAAATTATCTGTAACTCAAATTACAATTCACCCAATCGTAACCATAAACAATGATAAAATGAGCAGTAAAGGGTTAAAAGTTTTAGACATTACATCCAAAAAATTTATTATTAACACAATGTTCAAAACAAAAATTAATGTTATTCCACAAATTAATATTGATAAAAGCTAAACTTTAATCATACTCTACTACTAATTTATTTTTCAGAAACTTGCTCAAACAACATTTCTACTAAAACTTTATCACGTTTATATATATCTGGGAAGAAAAATGCATTGCCAGATGTATCAGCCCAAGCAGTGAAATAAACAATGTATACAGGTAACTGTTTTATTAACGGATACATTTTTTGAGTGTTGTGCTGCATTGCATCAATAGTTTGTTGCTCCGTCCAGCCGTAGTTTTCCTGCATCAATATAACAGCCAGTTCACAAGCTTTTTCAACTCTAATGCAACCATGACTAAAGGCTCTTTTTTCTTCATTAAAAAGTGTTTTTTGAGGAGTATCATGCAAATAGATGTTATTAGAATTAGGAAAAATGAATTTAACTCGACCTAATGCATTATTATCTCCAGGTTTCTGTCTGACCTTTCCATTAGACCATTCCATTTGGTGTTGTTTTAAGTAGTTTGGGTTCTTTTTTATTGCTGGTAAAATTTCATTTTTCAAAATACTTGAAGGAACATTCCAGTAAGGATTGAATATTATTTGTTTTAGTATTCCTGAAAAAACAACAGTTTTATTCATTTCCTTTCCTACTACTACTTTTGAGCTAAATACTAATTCATTATTTTTAAAATAAAACAGCATAAAAGAAGGAATATTTACAGCTATATAGTTTATTTCATGTTCTGGATTGATCCAGCGACATCTTTCCATATTTACTGCAATACTTTCAATTCTTTCTTTTACAGAAACATTTAAAGATGTTAGTAAAGCATTATTTATACTTGAATTCGGAATCATTCCGTGGTGTTCTTGATACATTATTATAGCCTTTTCTAACTCTTTTTCATATAATTTTGATTTTGAATCATTCGTTAAGTATCCCTCGATGAAAAGCCTGTGACGTATATCTTTAATTAAATCGCTAACGTCATTTGGTTTTACTTCTTCTTTGATTTCATGAGGTATTGAATCCCATCCGCCAGCCAAATCAATTTTACTATATTTTTGAAGTGCGGATTTTAATTGATAGTATTGATTAAAAAGTAGTTTTTTTTCAGGTATTAAATTTTCTTTACTGTCCGAAGTTAAAGTAAGCGATGTAATATAATTTTCTCTTTTACGAGGAAGTTTCCAACCTGTTTTTATGCTTTTATCAATACTTAAGCCATTAAAAACCTTATCGATATAGTAATAATAAAGGCACGTTAAAAGGATGTCATCTTGCTTTTTAGGTATCATCTTCTTTGAAACCTTAAAGAGTTTGTCAATTTCTTCCTGATAAGGAATTTCTTTAGGCAAACCTTCTTCACCAATTTTACAAGTTGCATTATACATAAGAACAGCAAACTCAGAGGTCTGATTTTCTTTGTACCAAAAAAAAGAATTATGATTCTTATATAATTCTTTTACTTCATCCTCATATAAAATATAAGCTTTGTGAGTTCTAAAAAAATTATTTATAGAAACAACATCTATTTCTTTTGAAGAAATGTCTTGAGATAACACTGAATTGGCATAAAAGGAAATAATAATTAAAAAACAGTAGATTTTCATTTTTAAAACTTTAATGTGATTAATTCAAAATCAAAAAAGCAATTAACTTGTTGCTTTTATATATACTGAATAGTATTAAAAAAAGCCTACAATTGCAGGCTTTTTTTCAATTTTGAAACCAATTATGATACTTTTATCTGTTTAACTGGTTCTTGAATACTAAGTTCGCTTTTAGGAAGTTTAAGTTTTAATACTCCATTTTCATACTTAGCATCAATTTTGTCTGTAAGTAAATTATCTGGCAAAGCAAAAGTGCGATGAAGAGAACTATATGAGAACTCTTTTGAAAGATAGTTTTCATCTTCTGTTTTGGTTTCTTCTTCTTTTTCGGCACTTATTGTTAAAATACCATTTTTCATTTCGATCTTAAAATCTTTTTTATCAAGTCCGGGTTCTGCTAACTCGATTTTAAACTCTTTTTTGTTTTCAACAATATTTGCTTCAGGCAAAATATTTTTGAAATTTAAATTAGGAAAACTACCTTCCAAATCAATTAAAAATCGATCTGTATTAAAAAAATCGTCGATGAATTTAGGGAATAATCTTCCGTTTCCGTTTCTTGTTCTTGTTGCTAATTGAGTCATAATGATTATATTTAAAAATTAAACAATAATTTATATGTCAAATTTAGCTTATTATTAGAGCGTAGTAAATGATTGGAATCAAATCCAAAGTTGATTTATATCAAGTAATTAACTTTCAAAATCTAAATAAAAAGGAGAATGCTTTTTTATTTTAATTTCTTAAACTACTTAACTTTTGTAAATTTAGAAGTATAATTTCGTTACGACTTTTGTCGATTAATCCTTCATTATCAAATTCAGTCAAAGTACGACTAACCGTTTCAGGTGCAGTTCCAGATAAATTAGCCAATTCGTTTCGAGTCAGATTAATATTATTGCCATTTATACAATGTTGTTTCTGAAAATTTAATAATGATTCCGCAATTCTTTTACGAACAGAAGAATAAGCCATTTGTAGTAATTGTTCTTCTTTCTCAACAATTTCATTAGAAAGTATTTTAATGAATTTGCTTGCCACATCTGGATATTGACTGATTAATTTTTCAATTTCATTTATAGAAAAAATACTGAGAATACAATCTTCAATCGCAATTGCATTATCTATATAATTTTCAGACAAAAAAATCATGTGAACACCAACAAATTCATCAACATTATATATTTTAGTGGTAAGTTCTCGCCCATCATCAGCAATTTTGGTGGTTTTAATTTTCCCTTTGTGAATTAGATAGATGTTTGTAGCTTTATCACCTTGATAATAAAGCACCTGTTTTTTTCGTACTGTTCTTAATTTTCGCTCTTCAATGATTTTGTTTAATTCGGGTAATCCATTAGAGGAAGTTACTAACTGCTCAATCTTATTTATTGTTTTACTGTAAAATTCTTCTTGTTGTTTTTTCTTCTTTAAACGAGTTTCAACTGCATTTAATAATTCTACATCATCAAATGGCTTTATTAAATAATCATCAGCACCCATTTCCATCCCTTTGCGTAAGTCTTGTTTTTGTGCTTTTGCAGTAATAAATATAAAAGGAATAGCATTGGTTTGTGAATATTTACTTAACATAAAGAGTACACCATAACCATCTAATTCATCCATCAAAATATCACACAAAATAATATCAGGCTCAATTTTTAAAGCCATTTCAACACCTATTTTTCCATTCAAAGCAGAATAAACCTTATAACCAGCAAGTTCCAAAATTTCAGAAATATTATCTCTCATTTCAAAATTGTCTTCGATAACTAATATTTTATCCATAATTATGAGATTTACAATAGTAAACTTTTCTTTTTAAAATCAGTTATGAGTCAAGATTTTCATTATACTATTTTGTTTGATGACTTATTACAAATTTAACAAAAAAACAATATAAGTCACTATAAAACAGTTGTTTGGTAAGTAATAAATGTTAAAACAATCATAATCCAAAATTAAACTTGCCGTATATCATTTTTTACAATGATTTGTATCATTATTTCACCTCATAAAGAGTAATACATTTACAAAGATTTTGAGTAACAACTATCCTATTTCTGGTAGTTTTTTAATAACAAATAAAAATTTTAAAAATGAAAAGTAATGAACAACTTCAAAAAGATGTGATGGATGCTCTTAAATGGGAACCACAACTTAATGCCACCGAAATTGGTGTGATAGTGCATGATGGGATTGTTTCCTTAACTGGCACTGTAGATAATTACAATAAGAAAATAGCAGCTGAGGCAGCCGTTAAAGATGTTTCAGGAGTTAAAGCAGTTGTCGAAAAAATTGAAGTGAGATATCCAACTGCACTCACTAAAACAGATGATCAAATTGCAGCTGATGTTTTAAAATCATTGGAAAATCATTGGAATGTTCCAGATGAGAGAATAAAAGTAAAAGTAGAACATGCTTGGGTGACACTTACTGGTGATGTTTCATGGAACTATCAGCGAGATGCTGCGAAGCGTGCAATTGAAAATATTCCTGGAGTTAAAGGTGTGTCCAACAATATTTTAATACGTTCTCAATATGTGAATGCACTTGAAAAAAGTATCATCGAAAAAGCCTTACGACGCCATTGGTCTATTAATGCTGATGATATTCATGTAGCTGTTAACGAGAATAGAGTTACATTAACAGGAAAGGTTAACTCTTTGTTTCAAAAAGAAGAGGCTGAAAAAATTGCATGGAAAACTCCCGGAGTTGTGTTTGTTGAAAATGACATTGTTATTGATTATAAATATGATTATGTAATTTAAAAAAATCGGGAGTAAACTCCCGATTTTTTTAAATCTTAATATAGCTTGGAACTGTTGCCAACAAATGACTGTTACAGTTTCTACTCAATAGTTTATGAAGAACTAATATAAAAATAATTGTCTATGTGTTTTTCTGCCACTGCTAGTTTTAGTGCCGGAACGGTTCTTACCGTGATAGCTTTTGCTTCCTTAAAAAGAACGACTAAACCTAAAGAGCGTTTTTTTGCTCTAATTCCTTTATTATTTGCGTTACAACAATTTGCAGAAGGGGTTTTATGGATTATTTTACCAAGTTCCGATTACACCCAATTAGAAAAAATATGCACTGGGCTCTTTATTATTATTGCTCAAATTGTATGGCCAATATGGGTTCCATTATCCATACAAAAGATTGAAAATAAAAAATTTTCAAGACAATTACTTACTTTTTTTACTGGTCTTGGGTTTATCATTTCTTTATGCTTAGCTTGGTGTTTTATCAATTACGAAGTAAAAGCAGAAATAGACGATTATCATATTTCCTATCATCAAATCTATCCTGATATTTTTAAAGGATACTTAGGCTATTTATATGTTTTAGTAACTATTATTCCTCCATTTCTATCTAGTTTCAAGAGAATGTGGCTATTAGGTTTAGCTATTTTGATTTCATATTTGGTTACTAAAATATTTTATGCCAATTATCTTATTTCGGTATGGTGCTTTTTTGCGGCAGGAATAAGTATAATTGTATATTTTGTATTGTCGGAAATAAAAGATAATGTAACTAGAATTTATTCAGAAGTGATAACTTAACAGTAGTTATGTTTTATCTCAAAAAAAAATTCAATATCAACCTAGAAACCAAGCACTTAATTGTGTATTGTTACTATTTTTATGGTTATAATAGAATAATTTACACTACTTTTAATAATAATTTATCCAAAATAAAGATGAACCCTAAAGAAAAAGCTGATTTCAAAGCCTTATCCAATGACAATTATTATTATAAAACAGCTTTGGACGCAGGCAATATTGTAGCCATCACAGATGAAAAAGGAACGATACAATATGTCAATGATAATTTCTGTAAAATTTCAAAATACACCAAAGAAGAGTTGATTGGTCAAAACCATCGAATTATAAATTCCGGTTATCATCCTCATACTTTTTTTATAAATCTTTGGCAAACTATTGGTCGTGGTATTATATGGAAAGGAGAAATAAAAAACAGAGCTAAAGACGGAACAATCTATTGGGTGGATACGACGATAGTTCCTTTTTTAAACGAAAAAAAGAAACCCTATAAATATCTTGCTATCCGGTCTGATATTACAGAAAGAAAACTAGGTATTGAGGCGCTCAAAAAAAGTGAAGAACGATACAGAGATATATTTTCTAATGCATTGGTGCCTATTCTTACAATGGATGCAACTACTTCAAAAGTTACGGAAGTCAACAACCCTGGAGTAGCGTTATTTGGGTATGAATCTAAAGACGATTTAATTAAAAACTTTGATTTAAAAACTCATTATGTTCATCCAATAGAGTTTAAAAAAAATATACTCATTATATTTGAAAATGGGGAATTAAGAAAGACACAACACATGAAAAAAAAAGATGGTAGTCTTTTTTGGTGTAGTACTTTTATTAAATTAAATGCAGAAAAAACAACAATACAAATTATCTTATTAGACGTAACTTCACAAATTGCCTTTCAAGAAGAACTTGAGACCCAAGTAACTCAAAGAACATTAGAACTTTCTGATTCTCTAACAAGGGAAAAAGAATTAAACGATATGAAATCTGAATTTGTAGGGTTTGCATCCCATGAATTCCGAACTCCTTTGGCAACTATTTTATCTAGTGCTTCGATATTAAAAAAACATACTGAAGATAGTAATCAGGAAAATATATCAAAACACCTCAATAGAATTACCTCATCAGTCAATCATCTTACCGCAATATTAAATGACTTTTTAACGTTAGAAAAACTTCGAAAAGGATTTGTAGATTTTGAAATAAATGAATTTAATTTTTCAGACTTTATGAAAGAAACTATTAATGAGTTTGAAGAATTAGCAAAAATCAATAAACAAATTATTAGTTATTCTCATAGTGGTGAATTAAATGTCAGTCAGTCGGTTAAAATATTAAAAAACATATTATTGAATCTTCTCTCTAATGCCAGTAAATATTCTGAAAATGGGAAAAAAATTATTATTTCTACAAGTATAAATGAAACAACAATAACTATCAATATTCAAGATCATGGCATAGGAATACCATTAAAAGATCAAAAGAAATTATTTACTGAATTTTACCGTGCAAGTAATGCTAGGAATATTCAAGGTACTGGTTTAGGACTAGTAATTGTAAAAAATTATGTAACCTTAATTGAAGGGTCTATTAGCTTCACTAGTGAGGTAAATAAAGGAACTGAATTTACTCTTTCAATTCCAAGATACCATTCAGAGTAGTTGTAATAAATAAGTTTTATCTGTACAACGGACTAGAAAAATAGTTAAAAAGGTATCTGTTTCTTTGGTTTAAAGTCATTTTTCCGGTTTGTTTTAAATAAATTCTGATTTTAACAAAGCGATGGTCTTCAGACAATTTATTAAATAATTCTTTTTTAGCATCAGTTGGTCCGAAGAGAAGTACTTTATCATACTTTGAAATGATAGATGTTATTTTTTTGAAATAATCTGCTTTGCATTGATCAGCAATTAAATGTAAGTGTTTTTCTCCTCTTTCCTTAGACTTAAGTTTTGATTTGAATTTTGATTCTATTGTCTCTATCTCATGTGTATTTTCTGAAAATTCCATGATACGTGCTGATGAATAATCCATCCAAACACCGAGTTTTTTTGTTGTGGCCATGGTTATTAAAATTTAATAATATCAGTATTTATTCTTTTCTTTCTTTTTTATTTTTTTTCTTAAAATAGCTTTTCAATAAAAAATTGTCCTTAGCTGCCTCTTCAAGTTCTTTAAACTCTTCGACTCTTTTTTCAATATTAATTAAAGTCGAATCGAGTGATTTTGCCAATTTTGGATTGTTTATTAGTTTAGATAAAACCGTTTCGTCATTATTTATTTTTGATGTGAATTTCACTAATTCATTGGAGCTAATTTCCAAATTGCGTATCGTTTTGTTAAAAGCAGGAACAATTGTATCGTTGTATAAAATTTGAGATATCATATTATTTTTATCATTTAATTTAGTTGTTAAACTACTAATATCATCTGAGCTTTTTTGCAAATTATAAATACTTTTTTCCAAACTATTTGCCCAATCTTTATCGGTAAAAGCTTTGTCAATAACTCCATTTTTGTCATTCAATTTAGGTGTAAATTCTGCAATTTCAGTAACACTCACTTTAAGGTTACTGATAATATTGTCTATTTTGAACGCAAAATCTTGATTCGTCAATATTTTATAAAGTAGCCCATTTTTATCATTCATCTTATTACTAAATTGAACGAATTGATCGGTAATTATTTTTGCATTATCGGCACTTACTTTAACACTAGACAAAATGTCTTCAATTTCAATTACTTTGAAAGAAGCTATAATATCATTATCATTTACCATGGTATTAGAAGTAGTTCCTGGCGTTATAATAAGCACTTTGTCGCCAACTAAACCATCAGAACCTATACTAGCAATAGCATCAGTTTTAATGTATTGCTGCACATCTTTTCTAATGAGTAATTTTACTAAAACTAATGAGTCTGAAATGAAATCAATTTTGTTAACTGTTCCAATATTAATACCCGAAAGTCTAACATTACTGCCTTGTTTTAACCCACTAACATCTTTAAATTCAGATCGCAAAACAAAGTTGGAACCAAATAAATTTCTGTTTAACCCAATAAAATATATGGTTACAGCAAAAAGCAGTACTCCTAAAGTGATAAAAACACCTAATTTCCAATTTCCTGATGATTCGTTACTCATAATTTATCTAACTTATTTTTCAAAAAAGGATTTTACCCAATTATCTGTATTATTTTCAATTTCATTAAAACTGCCTTCAGTTTTAATGATTCCATCTTTAAGAATAATAATTCTATCACCCGTATATTTTGCACAAGTTAAATCGTGAGTTATGATGATTGAAGTGGTATTATATTTTAATTTTATGCTTTGTATGAGTTCAATAATTTCCCGAGCAGTTATTGTGTCTAAACCAGCTGTTGGTTCATCATAAATTATAATTTCAGGTTTATTTATTAAAGCTCTTGCTAACCCTATTCTTTTTCTCATTCCACCAGATAATTCTGCTGGCATTTTATCAATGGCTTCTTCAAGCCCTACATTTTTTAATGCTTCTATAATAGCGAGATTTACTTCATTTTCTTCTAAGTTTTTATTGTTGTGTTGCAACGTAAAAGCCAAATTTTTCTTTACAGTCATAGAATCATATAAAGCTCCGTTTTGAAATAGAAATCCTATTTTCATTCTGATTTGATTAAGATCATGTTCATTTAGCTTTGTAATATCATTACCCATTACTATTATTTCGCCTTTGTCAACCTTAGTTAGTCCAACTAAACATTTAACAGCAACCGATTTACCTGAACCCGATCTACCCAATATTACAAGATTTTCACCTTTGTTAATAGAAAAGCTAATTCCGTTTAACACTTTATTGTCGCCATAGGATTTGTAAACATTTTTAAATGTTATTAAAGGCTCATTTATTGCAGACTTCTCGTGAGTGAGTAAAGAATTTTCTTTTAGTTTCATAATAAATCAAAAAAACAAATCGGTTACTTGTACTGCTATCATATCAATAATAAAAATAGTAAGAGAAGCCGAAACAACAGCAGAATTGGCTGCCTTTCCCACACTTTCCGTACCACTTGAAGCATTAAAACCTTCGTAACAACCAATTATTCCAATAAAAAATCCAAAAAAGAACGTTTTTATAGTGGCTGGTAAAACATCAACATATTCTAAAGATTCAAATACTTGAGAAAAAAAGCGAGATATATTAACCTCGTTATGCATATTTACACCGACATAACCACCTATAATTCCAATTAAATCGGCATAAATAACTAATATAGGAATCATTAATGTAGTAGCTAAAGTTCGGGTTACTACTAGATATCTATATGGATTTATTGCCGACACTTCCATCGCATCAATTTGTTCAGTTACTTTCATAGAACCTAACTCTGCTCCTATACCAGAAGAAATTCTTCCGGCACAAATTAATGCTGTTATTACGGGAGCAATTTCTCTAATTAATGATAAGGAAACCATTCCAGGAATCCACGATTCTGCACCAAACTTTGCCATTGCTGGCCTTGATTGTATGGTCAATACTAATCCCATTATAAATCCGGTTATGGTTACTAAGGGCAACGATTTGTATCCTATCACATAACACTGATGTATAAACTCTTTAAACTCAAATCCAGATTTAAAAATTTCTTTAAAAAAGAGATAAGAGAATTTGGCAATATTGCCTACGAGGCTAAAACTTGTTTTAAAATAAATTTCCAATTTTTAAAGTTTATAGTTCTATTACAATTCGTTTTTAGTAGCCTCCCCTTTTTCCCATTTATTAATGTTAAAAAATGTAGTTTGGGCGATTTCTGTTAATGCTTCTCTGGTTAGGAATGCCTGATGTCCAGTTATTATAACATTTTTATGATTTCGCAATGCATCAAATTCAGCATCAATAATTACATTGTTTAGGTGATTACGAAAAAAAATATCATGTTCCTTTTCATAAACATCTAAGCCTGCTCCTGCTATGGTTTGATTTTCTAATGCTATCAATAAATCACTTGTTTTTATAATGCTACCGCGAGCCGTATTGATAAGTAACATTCCTTTTTTCATCAGTCCAAAAAGCTTACTATTGAACATATAGCGAGTTGAAGGCAGTAATGGGCAATGTATTGAAATTACATCTGCTTGTTGACAAATATCTTCTATTGATGTATAGATTATTCCGGTTTTTAATTGTAGTTCTTTATTTTCAACTGGATCAAAACCTAATAATCGACAACCAAAACCTTTCATAATAGTAGCAAATACAGCACCTATGTTTCCAGTTCCTACTATTCCTATTGTTTTTTGATGTAAGTCGAAACTTACAAGCTCATCCAGTGAAAAATTATTGAGTTTCATTAGTTTTTGCCCTAAAACTAACTTTCTATTTACAGCGAGTAACAACGTTACTGCATGTTCTGCTGTTGCATAAGGAGAATAATTTGGAACATTAGCTACTTTTATACCTAATTCTTTAGCTTTTGATAGATTAATGTGGTCGTATCCAACAGAGCGCAATGCAATATATCGAACGCCATTATGAAATAATTCATTTAGTACCTCAGCAGACAAATCATCAGAAGTAAATGCAATAATTGCATTACAATCCTTTGCTAATTTAGCTGTATTTAGTTTTAAAGAATAAGCAGAGAAAATTAACTCATGCTGATTATTGGCCTCTTTCAGTAAAAAGGGTTTTTCAAAACGATGCGTACTATAAACAAATATTTTCATTTCAATAAAAATTTATATTTTATTTTTTTGCTTTTCTATATACCAAGAGAGGTGTTTTGGTTATAAAAGAAAGCTCTGCAGATTGACTATTATTAAGTAAACGATCAAACCATTTTCTATTTTGTTTTGAGGTAAATGAATAGGACAATTTTTATTTGAAACAAAATTTACTGCATTTTCTGCTTCATTTTTTTTATAATAATTGTCAACTATACCCGATAAGGTCACTATGCCATCTTCTGCAATTACACCAATTTCTACATCATTTAATTGTGGCTCCCATTTGAGTGCTTCTTGCACTTTTTTTTGTAAAATTTCATCTGTTTTCATAATGGTTTGTTTTAATATTTCATGATATAGAAATTTAGATATTACTGTTTTTCAATAAATCCTTCTTCAATCATTTTTTTTCGAATGACAAGAGCAATTTCATCTGTTAACTTTTTTACACCAATTGGATCGTATGTTTCTGTGATTCCAGACCATATTATTTTATCATCAGGAATAGAATAAATTACTGTTTCAATTATGAATTTTTTAGTTACTGTATAATATCCTGGTGTACTATAATGAACCCAACCTCTGTAATAATAACCAACAAAGCCACTATAATAAGTAGGATACATATAGTGTTGTTCTGGCGTGTATATTTTTTCTTTATCTACATCAATCAGGCGCATAGTAATTGCAGCGTCAAAACCATCCTTTTTAATTTTATTTCGTATTGCTTCTTCATTTTTTGGATTAATCTCGTCATTTAAATAACTGTAAGAAGTAATACCTTTTCCATGTAGATAAGTTACCATTTCATCTTCAGCACGACGTCTATTGGTATCGCTTTGCAATAAAGCTACTACGAGAACTTTATTCCAGTCACCTGAGCGAATTTGCTTATTAGGATCTCTCCAACTACTTGTTATCCTTGTAGAACTACAGGAGTTTATTAGCATAATCAAAAAAATAAACAGTAAATAATACCCTTTTGAACTTATATTTTTTTTGTTGTAATTATAAATTGGAGATTTCATAATAGCGATTTTTACTTTTGATTTATTTAATTCACATTATTTTCGAGTATACTAATAGCAATAATATCCTTTCAAAGTTCCTTAAATACCTTTTAATAATTTATGACGTGCATCAGTATGAAATATGACACTAATCATTTGATAGTGTGCTATATAATAAGGGCTTGCCTAATTGGAAATGAATCTTTGTTAGACATAATTATTTATTAAAAGTAAATCCATAATCGCTCTATTGCATTAATGCTAAAGGAATTTTAGCTTTAATATTTATATCACGTTGTGCAAGTAAGCTTAATTTTTCATCGATATGTTTTTCATTAATGGAAGCATCGTGAAGCTTTAAAGAAATATCGTTTAATTCAAGTAATTGTGACCATGTAGCAACTGTACCATAATTACTTATTTTTATATGATTTACAGTTTGTATGCTCGATAACAAATAAGCATCAAGAATCTCTGAACTGCAGTTTTCAAGTCTCCAATTTACTTCCGATAAATAATAGCTTAGGAAGAATTCATTCTTATTAAAATCTTCTTCGATTTCAGATGAGAGATAATTTTTAAGATTATCAGCATGATGAGTCACACGATACAAATAATCACGTAATGAGTTTTTTAACATTAAGTTATGTGTTTTATCAATCCAAACTGGAAGAAATTCCATTAGCTTTTGTTCAATGCCAAGTAAAGTAACCAATTCGTGGTTTAACAATTGGACCAATGTGGTAATTTTTGTATTAGTTTCCATAGTATTAAAATTAAGATTCTCAAAATTAATTAGTATTGATAGTCAAAAACAATGACGGTGGTCATATATAGTAATGTCTTACATCACAATCTAATTCCTTTATACCTTTTAATTTTGTAAATAAAAATGAACCAAAATGCAGAAAACAACAGATTTTATTTTAGATTTTGTAATCTCAATAAGTATTGCAATTACAGCATGTGTGGGTTTGTTACAGCCTGATTTTTATAATTTGGAAACAGAAAATTGGCAGACACAAACAACTGGACAAGATTTGGTTAACTTATTATTGATTGTTCCTTCTTTATTGATAGCTTCTTGGCTTACATTAAAAAGAAATAGTTGGGCAATTATGATTAAACCAGGGATTTTATTGTATATAACTTATACTTTTACTATTTACTGTTTCGAAATCCATTACAACTCACTTTTTCTTTTATATTGTTTAATTTTAAGTCTTTCATTTTATAGACTAGTAATTTTTATGTATAATAATTTCAATAAGATTGGAATAACAGGAACTAAAACAATCGCAACAAAAATCACCGCTTTTTATTTTCTTATTATAGCAATATTTTTTTATGCACTTTGGCTATCAGAGATAATTCAATCATCAATAGAAGGTAACTTACCCAAGAGTTTAATTAATACTGGACTTTTTACCAATGCCGTTCAAGTAATGGATTTGGCTTTTTTATTACCAGGCGTTATTATTGTGGGTATTCTTCTTTTAAAACAATCATATCTTGGTTTTCTAATTACTCCAGCACTACTTACTTTCTTCGTTCTAATGGATATTACTATCGCCACACTAACTTTTATTATGTATTTTAATAAAATTGAAACAAACTTATCTGTTGTAGTATTAATGGCGCTTCTTGATGCATTTAGTTTTGCGCTTTTAATTTGGTTTCTTAAGGAAAATGCGCCTATACATAAGATAACAGAAGTGAAAGTGGATAAAAAAGATAGTGAAATAAGCATATAAGAATGTCATAAATAACAATTTCAGACAAATAATAAAACGACAAAAGTCTCGATTTTTCAACCGAGACTTCTGCTTAATACGCATTTGAAACTGTAATTTATCTCCTTATTCTAATTTTGTATCCTAAAGGATATAATCAAAACTAGTTGGAAAACTATACTTCATTTCTGACATAAATTTTAAAACTTTCCTTTTGGAAAATTAATTGTACAAATGTCTTTAACACGCATTAACTTGTAATGGTTCAACAATCTAGTTAAGAACGTATTTCTACACCAAAGATAGTACTAGTAGTATTTATAGAATATGATGGTCGTCACGTTGTATAATGATTGTAATCAATATCAAATAAATTTATTGTTGTAAATCCGTATTATTTTTTAAAAGACTTATATCATTTGCAAAATTTAATAAAAAGAATAAGAGACAATAATAAATCAGAAAATATAGACAGAACTATCCAAAGTAGTTCCTTACCTTTACAATACAAGCCAGAAATATATTATATAGTAGCAAATATTTATTCGCTTTTCCTAAGAATATTTCCATTAGGTTAGTATTCTCTTGAAACTGAAAAAACACCTCAAATAACCTCATAAAATTGCTCTTTGCACATTATCAAAGTTATATTGGAACCATAAATGTCCAATTAATATTATTAGAAAATGACTAATTGGTTATAATATCACATTATGTGAAAATAAAATTATTTTTTTATGACTAGAATAATTACAGTTACATTCAGTCCTTGTATTGATAAAAATACTACTGTTCCAATATTGGTTCCAGAAAAAAAAATGCACTGCACTGAATTAAAATCAGAACCAGGTGGTGGAGGAATTAATGTAGCAAGAGTATTGAACATTCTTGGTGGTGATGTTACTGCTATTTTTCCGTCTGGTGGCTGCTCAGGTGTTCATTTAAATCAACTTTTATATAAAGAAAAAGTACCTTTTATACCTATTCAATGCCAAAGTGAAACAAGGGAAAATTTTGCAATTTTTGAAGAGTCAACAAAAAAACAGTTTCGTTTTGGGATGCCAGGTAATGAACTATTAAAAAATGAATGGCTGGAATGTTTGAAAGTTATCGAAAATGAAAAAAATGTAGATTTCATTGTTGCTAGTGGAAGTTTACCTTTGGGAGTTCCACTTAATATTTATGGGCAATTATCAAAAATCGCTAAAAAGAATGATGCAAAATTCATTGTAGACACTTCTGGTGATGCTTTAAAAGAAGCTGTCGATGAAGGGGTTTATCTGCTAAAACCCAATCTCGAAGAATTAGGTTTTTTAGTAGGTATTGATAATCTAAAAATTGAAGGTGTTGAAGATGCAGCCAAAGAACTAATCCATAAAAACCAATGCGAAATAATCGTGACATCATTAGGTGAAAAAGGAGCAATATTGGTTACAAAACAAAAGACACTTCATATTAAACCTCCAAAAATAATAGTAAAAAGTACCATTGGTGCTGGTGATAGTATGGTTGCTGGAATTGTATTTGGGCTGTCAAATGGAGAAAATCTGGAAAAATCGTTGCACTATGGAATAGCCTGTGGAACAGCTGCGACTATGAATTTAGGTTCCCAATTATGCAAGAAAAAAGATGTGGAAATGTTGCTTAAAATTCTAAAATGATGCTTGTAAAATAGCTCAATAAAACCTACATTTTCAAGCACTTAACAAGAGTACATCACTGTATATCAAATATGGATATTGATAAATATCATGTTCTAAGAATTTTTAAAAAAATATCTTTGTGTTATGAAAAGAATTATATATTTAATTACTGTCTTTTTTCTTTTTGCCTGTCAGGATAAAGGGCAAAGAATAAAACCTACATTAGGACCTATTTCCGAATCCATTTATGCTTCTGGAATCGTAAAAAGTGAAAACCAATATGAAGTATATTCTCCAGTAAATGGAATTATCGATTCCATCTACGTTTCTGAAGGAGATACAATTAACAAAGGAAATATAATATTATCAATATCAAGTAAAGTGCCGCGCCTTAATGAGGAAAACGCTAAGCTCACTGCTGCGTATTCAGATATAGAGGCTAACTTGGGTAAATTAAAAGAAGCTAAATTACTTATTGATTTATCTAAAAATAAGATGAAAAATGATTCCCTAATGTATTTTAGGCAGAAAAATCTTTGGCAACAGAAAATAGGATCTAAAGCAGAATTGGAACAGAAAGAGCTTTCCTATCAAAACTCTAAAACGAGTTATTATTCCTCGATAGTAAGATATAATGACCTTAAAAGACAATTGAATTTTAATGCATCCCAATCAAAAAAGAATCTTTTAATTTCTGGAAAAATTGCTGACGATTATTGGTTAAAAAGTGAAACGAATGGTATTGTCTATAGTCTCAATAAAGAGAAAGGAGAGATTGTAAATACACAAACCCCACTTGCTGTTGTTGGAGATGCAAAAAATTTCATCCTAGAACTACAAGTAGATGAATATGACATCTTTAAAATTCATAAAGGCTTATCAGTAAAGGTAACATTGGATAGTTATAAAGGAAAAGTATTTGAAGCCATTTTGACCAAGATAAATCCTCTTATGAATGAACGCACCAGAACTTTTTTAGTAGAAGCAAATTTTTTGAATCCACCCCACCAACTATATCCAAATATTTCTTTTGAAGCCAATATTATACTAGAAACAAAAAATAAAGCACTACTCCTACCAAGAAACTATGTCTTAAACGATTCGATTGTTTTTAAAAGTAACGGCGAGAAGGTCATAGTAAAAACAGGGTTGAAAGACTATCAGAAAATCGAAATAATTTCAGGAATTACTGCACAAGATGAATTAATACCTCCTACACCATGAATTACAAACTCATTGCAAGCATTTCGATTTCACTACTAATGGCCAGATGGCGGCAAACCTTAGTGGCGGCCATTGGTGTGACATTTAGTATCACAATGTTTGTTGGATTATTGAGTTTTATGTCTGGCTTAAATGATATGCTCGACGGACTAATCCTAAACCGTACGGCTCACATCCGACTGTACAAAGAAATAAAGCCATCGAAACAACAACCGATTGACATTTCTAACGAATTTAAAAATTACCACAATTTTATCCGATCGGTAAAACCAAAAAATGAACGACTGGAACTATATGATGCAGCTGGAATTATGAACGCCTTAAAAAATGATGAACGAGTGGTAGGCGTTGTTCCTAAGGTAACGACACAAGTTTTTTATAATGTGGGTGCGTTAGATATCAATGGTATTATTGATGGTATTGACGCAGCTGAAGAGAGTCGTTTGTTTCAATTTAAAGACTATGTCGTGGATGGAAACTATCTTGACCTTAAGAATACACCCAACAGTATTATACTTGGTAAGGGTGTTGCCGAAAAAATGATGGTACAATTGGGAGATGTCATAGTAGTAACCACATCTAAAGGAGAACAAATATCATTAAAAGTGGTTGGTCTTTTCCAATCAGGAATTAGGGATATTGATATTGTGCAAAGCTATTGCTCGCTTAATACGACTCAGAGGCTTCTTGGAGAATCATCAACTTATATTACCGATATTCAAGTGAAGCTTAAAGATGTTTCACTTGCACCTTTAATTGCTAAAGAGTATGAAAATGTTTTCCATTTAGATGCACTCGACATACAAACAGCAAATGCTCAATTTGAAACAGGGAGTTTTATCAGGACACTTATTTCGTATTCGGTGGGAATCACATTGTTGATAGTGGCAGGTTTTGGTATTTATAATATTCTGAACATGATGATTTATGAAAAAATGGATTCAATTGCCATCCTTAAAGCAACTGGATTTTCAGGAAAAGACGTTAATGCTATTTTCATTTTAATTGCCTCAACAATAGGAATTGTTGGTGGTATATTTGGTTTAGCATTCGGACTAGGATTGTCTGTTATCATAGATCATGTACCCTTCAATACTGCTTCGTTGCCTGCCATCAAAACATATCCCATTAATTACAATCCGAAAATCTATTTAATTGGGCTTTCGTTCTCAATAGTAACTACTTATTTCGCAGGTTATTTTCCTGCAAGAAGAGCCAGTAAAATAGATCCAGTTATCATCATTAGAGGAAAATAAAATGAGCAATGTAATTCTTAAAACGGAACAAATTTCAAAGTATTTTCACGACCCAATATCTGTAAAGGTTTTGAAAGATATTTCATTTGAAATCCTTAAAGGCGAATTCATTTCTGTAATTGGAAAATCGGGCTGCGGAAAATCGACCTTACTTTATATACTTTCTACCATGGATACTGATTATGAAGGTGCTTTGTGGATTGAGGGTGAAAACATGGGCAATAAAAATGAGGCTGAGCTTGCTAGGGTAAGGAATGAAAAAATCGGATTTGTTTTTCAGTTCCACTACTTACTAAATGAATTTTCTGTATTGAAAAACGTAATGTTGCCAGGGCTTAAGTTAGGTAATATTTCAGAAAAAGAAATTGAGCACAATGCCTTCGAAAAGCTTAAATTACTGGGTATTGAAAAGGAAGCGTTAAAAAAACCCAATCAACTTTCTGGCGGAGAGAAACAACGAGTTGCTATCGCACGTGCATTGATTAATAACCCGATGATTATTATGGCCGATGAACCAACCGGAAACCTTGATAAAAAAAATAGTGAAATAGTATTCAATATTTTTCAGGAATTGAGTTCACTTTATAATCAATCATTATTAATTGTTACCCATGATAATGAATTTGCCAATCGTACCAACAGAATTATTGAAATGGAAGATGGCAAGATTATTAAAATGTGATGGTTGTATTGCAGTCGTTATTGGTATAATCTATCTAAACCTATTTATACTTATTTAGTTTCATAATAGTTTCATACCCAACACTAAAGGTAGAAAGAGCCAAGTAAACACAGTAATAAGTATAATACAAATTATATTAAGTACTAGTCCTGTTCTCATCATATGTTGTAATTTAATGTGTCCTTTGGCAAAAACTATTGCATTAGGAGGTGTTCCCATAGGAAGCATACAGGCACAACTTGCCCCCAAAGTCATTGGGATTCCTAAAATTAAAGGATTAATATTTAATGATAATGCTAATGAAGTGACAACTGGTGAAAGAATAATTACTAAAGCCAGATTACTGATGACTTCGCTTAAAAACACAGCAATTGTGGTAACTACCAATATTATTATGAATAAATTGTTGGTTGTAACACTAGCCAAACTAGAACCAAGTTCATGTACCAATTGTGAGGCTTCAAGTGCGTTGGCCAAGGCTATTCCTCCTCCAAAGAGAAGCAATACATCCCATGCCATATGCTGAACATCAGGCCAGGACATTAATCTTTCTGAATTACCTGTTTCTTTATTACCAGAAGAGGTCAAAAACAAGAGTATACCACCCAACATGGCAATAATTGTATCATCAAGTACTAAATAGCTTTGCGCAGCATTAATCAGGTCTTTTGTAATCCATAATAAAATCGTTACACTAAAAATCAGTAATACTCTCCACTCAGGTGTACTCATAAAACCCAATTGTTTTTGGGACTTTTTTATAGCGCTAGAAGCTTCAGCACTATGTTTGATATTATTAGGAAACATTATTTTAACGAGTACCCCATAAAGTATTAATAACAAAAGGAGTGTTAATGGCATAAACAAAAGCAACCAATCAACGAAGCTGATGGTATAATTAAAACGATCTTTGATATACCCAACATAAGCTACATTAGGCGGTGTGGCAATTATGGTTCCCAAAGCAAAGTTAGAAGCGTAAGCAATGGAAAGCATCAGTGCTAAAGAAAAATTGGTTGTGCTCTTTTCATCTTTATTGTGGTCTTTAATAGTATGAATTACTGATACAGCTATTGGAAACATCATCATGGTTGTAGCAGTATTGCTGAGCCACAAACTGAGGAAACCTGTCGCCATAATAAAACCAAGTATGATTCGATTACCATTAGTCCCAGTAATTAAAATAATACCTAAAGCCATTCTTTTATGCAAGTTCCACTTTTCAATAGCAAGGGCAATAAAAAAACCTCCCATGAAAAGAAAAACTATGGGGTCGGCATAACCCATAGCAACTTCTTTTAGGGGCGCTATGTTTAACGAAGGAAATAATACTATAGGTATTAATGCCACGACTGGCATAGGCATCGCTTCAAATATCCACCAAATAATCATGAGAATGGTTATGGAAAGTACCTGATTGGCCTCATAGGATAATTCAAATAGATTAAAAGCAAAACATAACACGCTAAGCAATACACCTAAAAATAAGCCAATTTTTTTTTTATGGATTTGATAAGAGGTTTGCAAAGCGAGTAAGATTTAAATGTATTAAAAATGAAATAAAAAATGTGTTCTCAGAATTAACTTCGGTAATAAAATTCCTTTTTACAAAATTAAATTTATATGGAAATGAGTATTTTGATTTATAAAATTAGTGATAAAGATCATTAAAGGTAGTTTTATTTCTTTGTAAATTAACATTTAACATTTAAAAAAACTATAAAGTGAAGGTTGTAGGAATTACAATTTCAAAAGAGCAGAAAAAAGAATCAGTCTATTGCACTTCATTGGAAGCAATGAAGCAAATTTAAATACTGATCCTTAGATTCATAAATATATTTTCCCAAATGAATCAATTCCTTCTATGGTACAAATTGGGAAAGCCATTGAAGGAAAACTGGTCATAGAAGATTGCCATAATATTGGTATTCATTATGATTATACCCTACTGTCATGGAAAGAAAATTTTAAAAATTCCTGAGAAAAACTAAAGCATCATTATGATAAAGCATTTTATAGAATGTGGAATTATTATCTGAGCTGTTCAGCAACATCATTCATATCAAGACGCTTAAATTTGTGGTAACTTATTTTAACAAAACCTAGTTATCATCAACAATATGAATCTGTTCGATTTTAACTTTTTCCAAATTCATTAATATAATCTTAATCGTAAATCTAATAACTCTCATCTGAAGGTTATGTCACTACAAATGAACCTAAATAAACAAGTTAGCAATACAATAAGATTTATTAAAAGGCAAAAATGTATACCTGCAAATATTAATAAGTATGATAACCGTCATGTTTTATTAAAAAAGAATAGTATAATTTAGACTTGCAAATCAATTCAAAAAATAAGTAGTATGAAAAAGAATATGGGTTCATTAGATACAATGATTCGAATAGTAATCGCTATTATCATTGGCGCTTTATATTTTACAACAACTATAACAGGGACTTTAGCCATCATAGCTTTAGTAATAGCTGTTATATTTGTAATTACAGGTTTTATCGGTTTTTGTCCGTTGTACGCACTTTTAGGCATAAATACCCTCAAAAAATAATTATTATGAATGCTCGTTTTAATCAAATAATTAACAATGATACTCCAGTCTTAATTGATTTTTATGCTTCATGGTGTGGCCCTTGCCAAATGCTTAGTCCCATCTTGAAACAGGTGAAAGACAATTTGGGTGAACGTGTCTCTATTATTAAAATTGATGTAGATAAAAATCAAGATATAGTCACATCTTATCAAGTTAGAGGTGTACCCACAATGATGCTTTTTCAAAACGGCAAACAGCTTTGGCGTCAATCAGGAGTTTTATCAAAAGAAGAAATTATACTAATGATATTAGAAAAATCTAATTAAGCAGCCAATACTGCACCAAGCCATTGAACATTATGAGCAACCCTAAAAGTACATTGATGAAAATGGAATCAGAACATAACATTGATTCATTAGGGCTATTAGTTGCAGACCATATTTCTGCCATGTTAGCATATTGGGATAAAGACTTAATTTGCCGATTTGCCAATGCTGCTTACATAGATTGGTTTGGAAAAACTCGTGAAGAAATGGTTGACAAAATAACCATTAAAGAATTATTAGGTCCACTCTATGAAAAAAATATTCCCTATATTTTCGGAGCATTGAAAGGTGAAAATCAAACTTTTGAACGCGAGATACCTTTGCCTTCAGGTTGTCTACGTTATTCTATAGCAAACTATTTCCCTGACATTGTAGATGGAGATGTTAGAGGCTTTTTTGTTCATGTTGCAGACATAACTCCAATAAAAATTTTAGAAAATGAGTTGATTAAATCGAACGAGACAATTAGTGAACAAAACAAACGTTTAATGAACTTTGCTAATATTGTCACACATAATCTCAAAAACTTTGCTCATGGTTTTTCCGGAATGTTAGAGTTGCTTGTTGAGACAGATTCTACCGAGACGCAAACAGAAATTATTGAATACCTCAAAACTATTTCAAATAACTTTACTGAAACGATAAAAAATTTAAATGAAATTGTTCATGTGCAAAACATGAGCAATATTGAACCGATAGTAATAAATTTATATGACTATGTAGTTAAAGCCATCTCTACATTAAGCATGCAAATCAATGATAGTAATGCAATTATTAAAAACAATGTTGACGCAAAAACAATTATCCTTGGCAATCCGGCATACATAGAAAGTATTTTGGCAAACTTTCTTACAAATGCAATTAAATATAAACATCCCGATAGAGCCCCAATTATTGAATTAAATTGTGTAGCAGAAAATGATGATGTTGAATTGACTATCTCCGACAATGGAAAGGGAATTAATTTAGAAAAACACGGCAAGGACCTTTTTGGAATGTATAAAACATTTCATGGAAATAAAGATGCACAAGGTATTGGCTTATATATTACCAAATATCAAATAGAGGCTATGGGTGGACAAGTTCAAGTAGAAAGTGAAGTAAATAAAGGCAGTAAATTTATTATTCACTTAAAGCAGAAATAAAGAGGAACATCTCATAACACAGGTTTTGCAAGATTGCGAGTCGGGCTTAGTCTAAAGTCGCTTTTCTATCTTTAAATTTAGTGTTAAACTAAGAGTTTAGGCTTCTTTAGTATGCAACCTCAAAAGCTTGGGAACGCCATAAATCGTATTAGGACAACAATAAATCTTGACCGACAAATAAGATTAAAAAATGACTAAGACCATAGAAACAAAATTGGAACATCTGCTGACAAACTCGCATAAAGCTGGTATGATTGCTTATATGGAATCTCACCCTAGTGATTTTACTGAAGTTATAAAATTAGCCATCGCAGACAAACAACCATATTCTTGGAGAGCTGCATGGGTATTGTGGAGCTGCATGGATATAAATGACAAACAGGTTCGAAAATATTTAAAAAAAATAATTGACATTTTACCTAAACGAAAAGATAATCAACAAAGAGAACTATTGATGATTCTGCAACGGATGGAATTGAATAACGAATTCGAAGGACAATTATTTGACATTTGCACAAACATTTGGGTACAAATCAACAAAACCCCTTCCCTTCGTTACAATGCATTTAAATTAATGGTAACAATTTCTAAAAAACACCCAGACCTAATCCGTGAAATTAATTCATTGACTGAATCAAATTACACAGATACTTTATCAGATAGTGTAAAGAAAGCAATTACCAAGTTGATGAAAAACTTAACAATAAAGAATTAATGGATCTGAAGCAAAGACAAAATAAAATACGGTTTAGCACAATAGCTACAATACAATAAAACACATGTTCGATTTTGCTTCTTCTGTTCTCACTTTATGCTCGAGTCCCTAAAAATCTTATATTAGCAAGAAAATAAATTGTTCATGCATCTACTAGCAAACGTTAGCAGAAAGCCGACCCAAAATTGAGCATTATGAAAAGTATATTTGTTTACAAAAATATAAAACCAACAAGCAAGGATTTAGAAAATGGATTGGGTGAAACATTTCCTATTTGGAAAAGTTTTGAAGATTTCACAAAGAAAAATTATCCAGATGCAACTTGTGAATGGAATTTTTCTGGAGAAAAGTTTGGATGGAGTTATAGAATAAAAGACAATAAGAGAATTTTAATTTATTTACTCCCAAGAGATAAATTCTTTAAAACTGCTTTTGTATTTGGGCAAAAAGCAACAAACCAAATTATGGAAAGTGATATTTCGGAATCTATTAAAACAGAACTAAAGCTTGCAAAACAACATGCTGAAGGACGTGGAATAAGAATTGAAATTAAAGATCAATCAAATTTTGAAGACATTCAAAAATTAATTAAAATTAAAATATCAAATTAAATGGTCATCTGCTAACTGGAATTTGGTTCAATTGCTACTTTTGCTTAGTCTGTTCCAGTTCACCTTTGTGCTCGAGTCCTTTAAAAATCTTATCTTAGTAAGAAATAATCGTTCATGCAGTATCTACTGCGGAATGTTATCAGTAATTTTATGACAACAAATAACAAGAAGAAAATGATAACAATTGATAACTATTTAGACAATCATTATATACATAGAAGCAACTGGTTGAGAGCTGCAGTACTTGGTGCAAATGATGGAATAATATCTATTTCCAGTCTTGCAATTGGAGTTGCGGCTGCAAGCTCTACTAGAGAACCAATTGTATTAGCAACAGTCGCTGGACTTGTTGCTGGTGCTTTATCAATGGCAGCAGGAGAATATGTTTCAGTAAGTTCACAAACAGACACCGAAAAAGCAGATATTGAAAGAGAGATTAAAGAACTCAAAGAAATGCCAAATGAAGAACTAAATATTTTGGCTCAAATTTACGAGAAAAGAGGACTGAAAAAAGAAACGGCTATGCAAGTAGCTATTGAATTCACAGAAAAAGACGCTCTAGGAGCTCATATTAGAGACGAATTAGGTATCAACGAGATAAGTCAAGCAAATCCTATTCAAGCTGCTATGGCGTCAGGTGCGTCATTCAGCGTTGGAGGTTTATTACCGTTATTAGTAATCCTTTTTGCGCCTGTAAAAGGAATGGAATATTGGCTTTATGCTTCTACAATTGTTTTTCTTGTTATTTTAGGTACAATGGCAGCCAAAACAGGTGGCTCAAGCATTCCTAAAGCAATTTTACGAATTACTATTTGGGGTACAATTGCAATGGGTTTATCTGCATTAGTAGGTTATGTTTTTGGAGTTAGAGTATAAGGAGCGTAGGATTTAGTTGTAAAAACAAAAAACCCTTTAAATCGTACGATTTAAAGGGTTTTAATTCAATTTGTATTTCTACTGGCGGAGAAAGAGGAACTAACACCTATTATATTTTATTTACTCTAAAGGCGGAACGTTAGGCATCATTGCTCAGACACCCAAACAAAAAGTAATTAATAAACGAACAAAAAATGGACAAAAAATATAAAAACTGTCAGTCTTGCGGAATGCCATTAAAACGAGACGAAAAAGGAGGCGGAACAAATGCAGACAAAAGCAATAGCAAAAAATATTGTTCCTACTGCTATGAAAATGGCGAGTTTATTTACAAAGGGAATAATGTTTTAGAATTTCAAGAATACTGCAAACAGAAAATGATGGAAGGTGGACATTCAAGATTTTTCTCTTGGCTATTTACAAGAGGTATGAAACGTTTAGACAGATGGAAAAATAAATAACATTTTTTCACAGCGGTTTGGCACAATAGCTATATTTACAATAAACAACAACGTTCGATTTTGCTTCGCCTGTTCGCACTTTGTGCTCGGGTCCGCTGGAAAATCTTATATTAGCAAGAAATAATCGTTCCACGTAGCACAACGCGGAACGTTAATGTCAATAATTACACAACTATTGGTACAGAATAATTAAAAGTTTATTGTTTGTTATTTTTGCAACAAGAAAAAACACTTTACTATATTAACACAAAGGGCATCAGACTTAGTTCTGATGCCCTTTATAGCATTAAGTTTATTTAATAACTAGTAAATAACTTTTTTCTCGACAATCTGACCATTCTCCAGAGTCACTTTAACTATTAAAACACTTTGTGTTGCTCTTAAGGTTGTTAGGTTAACAGAGTTTCCGCTAACCGCTTTCTTCTCGGCAACTATTCGTCCTAAAACGTCATAAACAACGACATCCTTGATACGTTCCAATGATGAAGTCACATGGATAGCTTCGTTGGTATAAATAACCACTCCATTCAGAACGGCATCAAAATCTGAATTGCCCAGTGTCTGATTCGTATAACGAAGAACAAATCTATCATTGAAAGTACCTTGATTTGCAGTAAATTGATATGGCGCTGCCGATAAATTATGAATTACATTAAGCAATTTATCTTCTAAATAAATAGTTTGAGTTGCGTTTTCGAAGAAACCATCAACTTGACCAACAGCGACAGTGTAGTTTCCATTTGCAGGAACTTTTACACCTAAGTTAACTTGATCATCTTGATCAAATGGCAATTGTCTTCCCTGAATAACTTGACCTTCAAAACCAACTAAAGAATAAATATTCATATCCATTTTAAGATTTGCAATAGCATCAAATAATCTATCTTTCTGATTAGTTGCGCCATTAATATAGCCTAACATCGTTCTGCTACTTGCTGTAGACGAAACAATATCTAACCAAATTCTACCATCATTTTGTGTACTAGCTTGAGCATTTGTATTAGTAGATTTAAAAAACTGATCGTTTCTATATCCTTTATCACGCATGTTATTTCTAAAGATAACATTTTCTGTTGTAGCTGCAGTATTTGCATTCATTAAAGCAAAAAACCCTTGTCCTGCTCCAATAAAATAATCTGATGCCGAACCTGCTGAAGACCCACTAAGGTTATAAGTAGTATAATCTGAAGCGCTATAATTATACATGTAAGTTCCATAGAAAGGATTTTGAGTTCCTTGTGACGGTGCTAAACCGTGTTTCCAAATGTTTACAAATCCTTCAATGTTTGTATTGGTAGTTAAAAACTCATATAAAGAAATTGATGAAGGATAAGGATTTCCTAATAAATTCCAATTGTCATCGTCTTTAGTAGCATATGTTGGCGAAACTGTTGTGTCATAAGTTGCAGCTAAATCATATGTTCCTCTACTAATAGGAATAGTAACTTCTCCATTATTTGGCACACCCGTAAAAGTAGCTGTAAAAGGCGTATTTGCGGCTGAACCATTTAATCCTCTTTCTATATATCCTTTTCCTTGAACCATTGTTTCATTACCATTTATCCAAGTCCCATGACCATTTGTATTTGACGTAACCGTTGGAACCCATTTGTAAATAATATTAGTTGTTGTTGGAGAAACGTTGCTTGATGAAAATGAATTCACTGGTGACGACCAATACACATAATCTAAAGCATCCACAATAGCCGTTCTTTGCATATTAATGTTACCCGTGTTTATACCCGAATTGTTAATTTGAACTAACGAACCACTATCTTGAATATTCAACACACCATTAACCATAACATTATTTAGAATATTGAAATAATGTCCGGTTGTAATTGTTGCTGTAGCTGCCGAGTTTACTGTTAAACTACACGCATCAATATCTCCATTTATAGTTGCATCATAGTTTCCATTGATGATTGCAGCTGTTGATGAATCTGGCGCACCGTTATTCCAAGCTGAACCATTCCAAGTTGTTGAAAAACCACTAAAAGAAAATTGTGTTGCAGTTGATGCTATGTAACATGTTGCAGAACTTTCCATTACTTGGCAATAAAACTGATAGTTATCTAAACCTGAAAGATTAGAAATATTTAAAGTATTTGAAGTAGCACCAGAAAAGACACCTCCATTAACAAGCGTTGTCCATCCCGCATTACCTGGAGCGTTAGCATACCATTGATAATTTAAACCTAAACCACCGAAAACAGCTTCAGCACCTGTAACAGTAATCACACCCGAATTGTCAGCACAACTTAATGTAGTAACTGGCGCAGTTGATGTTGGAGGATTATGAGAAACAGAATAATAACCTACACTAGAATAATTATCGCTACACGAGTCAAAATCTATAATATCCCAATCGGTTGCATTGAATGTTGTTGTAGGCATTGGTGTTGCGCTATTTTTTCTAGAAAAACTATATCCTGCAACTCCAAGTCCTAATGAAGTAATCCAATCACTTCCATCACAAACACCCCAAGTATCAATAACTGTTCCCAGCCTAGACAAATGAACACAATCGTTCTTATTTAGATAAGGATTAGTACTTGTTTGGTCTGCCAATGATCCATTAGCCCCAATTGTTGAGCAGTTTGTTGTGTAAGTACCAACAGCCAAGACAAAATTATCACCTGCGGCTATTGTACCTATTAACGGAATATCATAATCTAAAGCTGGACTAGCGCCTCCATCTGAACGAATTAAAATTTGGTAATTGGTTAAGTTGATTGGAGATGCCGTTGCATTATATACTTCAATGTATGATAATGCTCCAGTAGAAGCATCTGTAACTTGCGAAATAAATAATTCTGAAACCGATAAAGTTAAAGGATCACATGAACTAGTCGCTTTTTCAATAACTGTAAATACAGAATACTTGCTACTACATGCCGCTTCTTCAATTACTAAATCAGCTGTGATTGCTCCTGCCGGAACCGTCACGGTAATTAAGGTACTTGATACTACTGTATAAATAGCATTCACTGTTCCGAATCTAACATTAGTGGCAGAAGTGAAACCCGTCCCGTTAATAGTAACTAAAGTTCCAACTGGTCCACTTGTTGGTGTTATTGATGTAATTGTACCAATTGGAGTACAAGCAATTCCTGTACCTTGAATATTGAAGTTGTATGCATTTTCATTAGTATCATTATTAGCAATCGATAAAGTTGCTGTACGTGGTCCACCAGCTGATGGTTGAAAAGTAACATTAAAAGTTGTTGTTCCTGTAACCGCAGTTATTGGCGTAGAAGGCGCTACTGTCACGCTAAAATCAGACGCATGGATTCCAGAAAATGTAATTGGAGTTGTTCCTGTTAAATATAAAGGATCAATCCCTGTGTTTTGAATTGTAAAAGTTTTAATGATCGTATTTCCTACTAACGTAGCTCCAAAATCAGTATTATCTGTTACACTTACCGCGGTGCTTTCATCTGCAATAGAAACTGCATTTCCAGTAACGTTCATCTCTGGAGAAGTAGGCATACCACAGTACACTTCCATATTATCCATATACAATACTGAAGTAGCTGCAGAAACTTTCGTAAATCTAATCCAAACAGTATTATTCGTATAGGCAGACAAATCTACAACATACTGAGTATATAAGTTTGGACTAAGAATAGTTGAGTTGTTGTATGTTACCAAAGGTGTGAAACCTGCTACTTGCGAAGTAGTTGAAACTTCAACTGTAAAAGTTTTTTGATTTGAACTACTATTTCGTTGTAAATAAAACTTTAATTGTGCCGGATTAGCAATAGCACTTGTTGTTAAAGTTGATGTATTGGAAGTAAACTGGATAGCAGCAGGTCCAGACACAAATGGAGTTGATCCTGATGTCATAGTACCAGTAGCAATCCATCCTGAAGGATATGTTGAAGTCCCTGTTGGAGAAAAATTTTCGACCAAACAAGCTGCAATTGTAGTTGTACAGTTCGTAACTGGTATTGTCGCTGAAGTTCTGTAATTCATTGTTTGTATTACACTTCCAAAAGAATTAAATGGAATTAATGTAAAATAGTATTCCGTGTTTGATGCTAAACCTATAGCCGAAAATGAGGTAGCTGTACCTAAAACTGTGGTGTAACCCGCAACAGTAGCGTCACCAATAATAGCACCATTTGCATAAGAAACTCCATCAGTTGGTAATCCTGTTGGCGCAGAACCTATTTTTTGTAAAATAATATAACCCGTAGCTCCAATTGTATTTGGCGCACTGAATGTTAAATTAATTTGAGACGATGAACTTGTTGTACAACTAAAAGCTGCACTATGTCCAGTTGGTTCATTACTTCTTGTGTATGCCAATGTTGAAGCTGTTGCAGCTAAATTGATACAGTCAGTAGCCGAAGCTATGTACTCATAAGCGGTTACTCGGTATTCCGTTCCAGGAGCTAATCCAGTAATTGGAGCAGCCGACGTACCTGCAGCTTTAAAAACCACTCTATTATTTAAATCAATCTGACCGGCAGAAGCCCAGTCTAAATTAGATGTATAAGGAATTGGTTTATTTTGAGTTGGAAGCGTATTTGCCATTGAATTTTCTCTTACAACAAGCATCGTTCCAGATCCGCCACCTGCAGTCCAACTTGCGTCAAACCCAGTTAAAGTAGAGTTACTGTAAGTCACCGCACTTGCTTGCGTTGGAGGTGCACAAGTAGGTAGCCACTGCGCATATAAAGTTGTATTAGCTGTAGGAGTAAAAATACTTCCAGCTACATATGCAGTGCCCGAACCATTAGCCGCTGTATTCCAACCATTAAATATATAACCCGCATTAACTAAACTTCCGTTTGGCAATACCGTAACAGTTGAAGTAGGATTGTAAGGACTATTCGGATCTGTTGGAGGTGTACCAGTACTTCCATTAGCGTTACTATAAGTAACCGTAAATGGTCTTATATTATTATAAACTTTTACATCATCTACAAAGATATTTGACTCATTATTTACACTATTAAATCCTATAAATGTGGTTGCAGTTATTACCGAATTGTTTGCTATTTGTCCTTTTGTTAAATCATTACCAACTAAAACACCGTTTATATAAAGATCAAACTTATTAATAGCTACAGTTTGAGCTGAAGCACCATAACTATAATTGACTGTCCCACTAGATTTGTTATTTCCAAAGATTTCAATTGTATAGACCGTACCTTGATTTAGAGTAGTTGTTGTTAAACCTGTAGTAACAAAACTTCCAGTTGCACTATAATCTAAATTAACAATTCCAGGATCCGAAAAATTAAATCGTAATCCAATAAAAAGCTGAGTGTTCGTAAAACTATTAGCATCAGAATACATAGATCCTACACCCTGAAAAAATAACCATGTTCCTGTTGTAGCTGTTGTTCCGCCAGATGCATCCCCAAACATTACCTTAAAAGAAGTATAAAATTCAGCACTTCCTCCAGTGTAACCAACAATAGGAGAAAATTTTGAAACAGAGCCAGTAGATGAAGCCGCAGCTTTAACACAAGACCCTGTTGTACCCAAAGGATTATTAGAACCCGTAACCAAACTTATTGGAGCATTTGGTGCTGTTGCACCTGCCCTTACCCAACTCGTTCCAGATGTTGTCGGATTAGGAATAAAACCTGTACTTCCCGTTTGCGAAGTGTGTGAACCCGTTCCTGTTCCAAAATTTTGAACCGATGTTTGTCCCCAACCTAATGCAGTAGATAACAAAAAAGATAGTAATAGTAATTTCAGTTTCATAAAAATAGATTTTATTTATTATCCTTTGATGAATTTACTCAAATGACTTTTACCTTCTGAAGTGATTTGAATAATATATAAACCGCTTTCTAATTGTTGCACATTAATTGAAGAAATATTTCCTTTTTGTTCAAAAACTTTCTTTCCTGTTAAATCGATAATTGAAATGAATTCGATTGATAAATTTGAATCATTTTTTATAGAAATAAAATCATTAGCTGGATTTGGATATACTGAAAAAGATGTTAGATCTGAAAAATCTTCTGATGAAAGTGTTACAGGACAAGCGATAGCTGTTGGTGTATTTTTGTGTGCTGTAGTTGCATCACCTAATTGACCATAACTATTATAACCCCAACCATAAAAACTTCCATCAGTTTTAATTGCAACAGATAATTGACCTCTAGAAAAAGTTTCTGACCAATTTGTAGCAGTTCCAATTTGGGTTGGTGTCGTTTTATTAACAGTAGTTCCGTCACCTATTTGACCATAATTGTTATTTCCCCAAGCCCATAAAGTACCATCTGTTTTTACAGCCAAACTATGAGAACTAGTTGCTGAAACTTTATTCCAATCCGTTCCAGTTCCAATTTGAGTTGGAATATTTTTTAAGGAAGTAGTACCATCTCCTAATTGTCCAATATCATTTTTTCCCCAAGCCCATAAAGTACCATTTGTTTTAACAGCAAGATTATGGGTGTTTCCTAAAGAAATTTTTTGCCAATCGGTAGCGGTACCAATTTGAGTTAATACAAGTACTAAAGGATTTCCTAAATTGTTGTTTCCACTTAAACCGTTACCCAATTGACCGTAATCATTATCACCACAAGCCCATAAAGTACCGTTGTTTTTTAAAGCAATTGTTGCATCACTTCCTGCGCAAGCGGCAGACCAGTTTGTATCCGTACCAACTTGAACAGGTGTTGTTACATAAATATCATTAGAAGAAGTACCATTACCTAATTGACCTGTTGAATTAAATCCCCAAGCCCATAATGTACCATCAGTTTTTATGGCAACAGTATGATTTTTTGAATCTACAGATAACCAGTTTGTAGCTGTTCCAATTTGAACAGGCGCAGTTCTATTTGTTGGAGTACCATCACCTATTCTATAGAATGTATTTTCACCCCAACCCCAAAGTGTACCGTCTGCTTTAATTGCAAACGAAGTATCATAACTAGCGCTAACATAAACCCAATTTGTTCCCGTTCCAACTCTTGTTGGTATAGATTTATTATTTGTGTTTCCTATTCCTAGTTGTCCTGTATCATTATGTCCCCAAGCCCATAAAGTTCCATCAGCCTTTAATCCTAAAGTATGTGAACTTCCTGCAGAAATTTTCTGCCAACATTGTGCATTCATTTGAAATGCAAATAGTAAAACTAGTAGAGTAATTATTTTTTTCATTGTTTTTATGTTTTATGATTTATTCGCCAAATGTATTGGTCATAAAACATAAAACATAAAAATTCGCTACTCAAAAACTACTCAATACTTGTAAATCAAGAGTTTACAAGGATTGCAAAACAGTTGAAAGATTGTCATTTGAGTCTAAATCCATCTTTTTTCTAATTCGGTAGCGACTATTTTCTACGCTTCTTAGAGATAAATTTAGGATAACCGCCATGTCTTTATTCTTTAAATTAAGATAAATAAGTACACATATTTTTCTTTCTTCCTCCGTTAAAGAAGGGAATTTTTTCTCTAACTTATATAAAAATTGTGCATCTACCTCATTGAATAATTCCTCTTTGGTATCATTAATTAATTTGAAGTTTTGAAGTTCAAAAAGTAATTTACCAAGTTCGGTTTTACTTTCTGAATCACTTGTAGTTTTTTGAACTTGTTTTAAATTATCTTTAAATCGTTCAATAAAATCATTATTCTTTACAATGTTTAAAACCATTTTATCGGTTTTAGTTTGAGTAAACTCTAATTTATCTTCTGTTTGATGGATAACGTGACTTAAAGATTTTACCTTGCTTCTTTGTTTTTTAATCAAATAATAGGATAAAAGTAAAATTCCAATAATTAATAAAATCAGAAAAGTGATTTTTGTTCGAGTAGCAAATTTCTCGTTCTCTAATAATTGAATTTTTTGTCCTTTAATTTGTAAATCAAGCTTTTGATTTTCTAATTTATTTAGCGTTTCAATATTTTCAAACTTTAAAGTCGCTTTAGCACTATCAGATAATTCTTTATATTCAAGATGTGATTGATGGTTTTTATAAGCTTTCTTAAAATCTAATTTCCCTTCATAAATTTCTGAATAAAGTAAATATAAATTTGCTTTTAATAAATTACTATCACTATTTAAAAGCATTTTTTCACTTTTTTGATTATAAAAAAGAGCTTTATCATATTGCTTCATTTTGATGAAACTTTCCGCTAAATTTTGGTAAGTTAACATTCCCATCTTTTCCATATTCTTTTCAAATTTAAGAATAGAAAGAGCTTCAAGATAATAGTTTACAGCAATGTCATATTTCTTCAATTTTGAATAAATAGCACCAACATTTATTAGTAATATCGCTTTCTTTTTTGGTTTTGTTCCCTTATCATTTATAATAGGAATAAGTATTTTAATAGCTTCTTGCTCATGTCCAGTAGTAATTAAAAGAGAAGCTATGTTTGCATTAGCATTTGCTAATTCACTTAAATTATTGGTTTTTTGGAAATGTTTTTTAGACTCCGTTAATAATTCCAGACTTTTTTCATAGTTACCAATGTGACGTTGAAGGTTTCCCAAGTTCCCAATAAGAATACCTATTTCTTTATTAAGTTTGTTTTTTTTTGCTAAATAAAGCGCTTTTTGAAGAAATAAATTGGCTTTATCATATACTTCAAGTTCACTATATGTTTCACCTAAAAACCTATATGCATTCATATTCAAGGTATCATTTTTGGAATTTGATGTTAACCTTTCGATTTCCAAAATGTTTTTAGGAGTAAGTTTTTTTTCTTTAGCATCTTGAATTAGTTTTTCCAGCCTGCCTTCCTGAGCGGGCACAACGGAAAAAAAGAATAGTAAAAACAAACAGTAGTGAAGTTTTCTAAACATAAAGTGATGATTATTTATTGAATACAAATAAATAAAAAAGCTTGTTAATTATAGACAAAGTTAAACTTAATTGTTATAAAAAAACACCCTCAAAGAATATCTACCTTCTTGAGGGCATTTTAGATGCATGTTTTTTTATTAAAAAATCAAATAAATCTAACTATTAACTTTTTTTCAATAATTTGAAAGTTTCAATTTTGTCACCAATATGAATTCGGATTATAAATAACTGCTCACCTGCAATTCCAGAAAGGTCTAGCTCGACTTTTTGGTTGCTTCCAATTGCTTGTTTTTGAACTTCCAATACTTTTTTTCCAACAATATCAAAAACTTCCACATATATACTGTTTTCAACCTCATCATTCAATTGAATGGTCACTTTTCCATCTGTTGGATTCGGATACAAACTTACCAAGCTGTTAATTGGGTTAAATGTATCATTCCCTAAAACACTTGTTAAAACATAACCCAAATAATAGTTATCTAAACTTAACGGAACGTTGTTAAAATTAACGATTCCGGCAGTTGAAACTGCAGTAGCAATAACTTCATATATACCAGTTGGGTCACCTTTTATCAATTCATAATGATCAACAGTTGCATCAAATGCTACAGAATTTGTAAAAACCATAGATAAGTCAACTTGAAGATTAGCTGTTGTAAAGTTAAATTCAACTTTGCTGTTCTGATTTAATTTTTTTTGGAGTATTTTGTTGACGGGATATCTAACAACACTTTATATTCCCAAAAAAACAATAACTAAAAAATATTTTTCTAGCTACTGTTTTAGTGTTATTTATGTTTGTGGATTACACGATATCTTAATTTGGGACATTGCCAACTTTTATTATAAGAGAATTGCACAATTAGGTGCACCAAGAAATTAATAAAACTATATGCACCTGGTTTTTCGCTCAAGTGTTGAAAACACTACTTGTGTGATAAATAAAGATCTTGTTTCAAATAGAGCTTTAACTAATTAATTTATTTTAAAATGAGTCTATTATTATTATTAATTTTGTTAACTTGTAGTACATTTGTAGTATATTAAAACATCGTATTTATCAATTTAATGCGCAAATTTTGACTATTAAAGTTATATGTAAAATCTCGAGAAATCGGGATTTTTTTGTTTTTACGCATAATTCATTTAAATACATATTATTTTGTAACTAATTGATTTTTAAAACGTGAGTAGTTTTTGAGTAGTGAATTTTATTTCTTTTTGATTGAATACCAATATCTTCGGAGCCTATTTAAAAGTACAAAATGCTTTTTGATTTTTAACCTTATTTATTACTTTAAAATTAATTATGAAAAAAATTACATTATGGCTTTTTTTGTTAATTGGATTTGTATCCTTTTCTCAAATTAACATTAGTCAAACTTTTGCTACAACAGCAACACCTGCAGGATGGAATGTTGGAGGTGGTGTATTAACAAACACGCAGGCATGCGCAACATCGTCTTGGAGATTCAGAGTTTCTCCATCAAGTTCAACAACTACAAATACTTTAGCTTCTCAAACTTTTGTTTCAACAGGTGAGTCTATAAATGTCTCATTTGACTATAAAGTTGTAAATGGGACTGCACCTACTGTTGCAACAACACCTTACGATGGTACAATTGTTGTTGAAACTTCTTCAGATAATGGAGTTACATTTGGAAATGCAGTTGTTGCAGTTAATAATGCAAATCACGTTGTTGCTAATACTTGTGCAAATAAATCGGTTATAATTCCAGGTTCAAGCACACCTAATGGAGCAAATACAAAAATTCGTATAAAATGTAATTTCGGTACTTCAGGTGATTATTACGTTTATTTAGATAATATTGTTATTACTCAAGCTGCAGCTTCACCATGTTCAGGAGTCCCTTCTCCTGGAAATACATTAGCACCATCTAGTGTTTGTTTTGGTAGTTCAGCAATATTATCGTTACAAAATTATACATCGGGTTCAGGTGTTACTTATCAATGGTATTTGAATGCAGTAGCTATTAGTGGAGCCACTTCTTATATTTATACAATTCCTTCTGTAACTTCTAGTGGAACATATTATTGTGTTGTTACTTGTTCAGGTAATACAACTGCATCAAATTCAGTAATAGTAGCGCCTTCTATTTTAAATGCTCCATTATTGGAACCATTTGCAACGTTTTTACCAACTTGTTGGACAAATATGGTTGGAGGTAATTTAACCACAGGCCCGACAACTTCAACTGGTTCAACTTGGGTGGCTGATGGTTTTGCAAATGTGGGTACTACTGGTGCAATTAGAAATTATATTGATGCAGCAACTGCTAATGATTGGGTTATTTCTCCAGTGATTACTATTCCTGCAGCTGGATATGAATTAAAATTTGAAGCTGCTGCTACTCAAGTTGGTACAGTAAATACTCCAACTACTGCTTGGGAATCTGATGACTATATTGAAGTATTAGTAGCTACTGGTGGATCTACAGCTAACTGGAATGTAGTATATACTTACAATGATTTAAACGTGCCATCTAATACTGGTATTCCTAATATTATTGATTTAACTGCTTATGCTGGACAAAATATTAGAATTGCTTTCAGAGCAGTTGAAGGTGCATCTAATGGTGCTGCAGCTATTGATTTTTCAATTGATAATTTCCAAGTAAGATTAACTCCTGCTTGTTCTGAGCCTGTTAATATTTTTACTACAAATATAAGCGATGCTACATTTGATATGACATGGACTGAAGCTGCAACATTACCATCAGTTGGTTATGAGTATGTTGTGTCAACATCAAATACAGTACCTGTTGTTAATGGTACTTCAGTTGCAACTAATTTTGCATCTCCAACCGGTTTATTATCAGATACAACATATTATATTTTTGTAAGATCTGATTGTGGCGGAACAGGATATAGTCCTTGGATTGGACCAGTTAGTGTTAAAACTGATTGTGTACCTTTTTCAGCTCCATTTTCGGAAAATTTTACTACTTTTTTACCAAGCTCATGCTGGTTTAATAGAAGAGGTGGAGATTTAACAACTGAACCAACAATTTTAGCTGGTTCTAGATGGGTAGCAGATGGATTTGCAAATGTTGGTACAACCGGAGCAATTAAAAGCAATATTTTTACTAATAGTGCTAATTCATGGTTTATTTCTCCAAGAGTTACAATTCCAACTACAGGTTATCAATTAAAATTTGATGCAGCAGCAACACAATATGCTACTATAAATGCTCCAACGAACGCTTGGGAGGCTGATGATTCTATTCAAGTTTTAGTTTCTACATCTGGAGGATTGACAAACTGGACTGTAATATATACTTACGATAGTTCTAATCAACCATCAAATACTGGTACACCTAATGTAATAAATTTAGATGACTATGCTGGTCAAAATATTAGAATCGCGTTTAGAGCATTAGAAGGTACTACTGACGGTACTGCAGATATTGATTTTTCAATTGATAATTTTCAAATAAGTCTAACACCATTATGTCCAGATCAAACTGGCTTAGTTATTGGCGATATTTCTTCAAGTGGAGCAAGTGTTTCATGGGACGATTTATCTAGTAATGGTTCAATTGGTTATGAATATGCAATTACAACTTCAGCAACTCCACCAACATCTGGTACACCAACAACTGCGACTTTTTATATTGCTTCTGGTTTAACTCCACAAACAGTTTATTACTTACACGTAAGATCAGAGTGTACAGGCAGTGTTTATGGAAACTGGGCAACAATTTCATTCACAACTACTTGTTCATCATCAACTGCATTACCTTGGTTAGAAAATTTTGATGCTTTAGCAACTGGAACAAATATTTTTCCATCTTGTTGGAGTTATTCGAATACAGCTGATTCTTGGTCAATTTCAACTGCACCAGTTGCATATAGTGGAGCCAATTCTTTAAGAAGAGCTTTTAGTTCAAATGGATGGGCGTTTACACCAATGTTTACGTTAACTGCAGGTACTTCTTATGTTTTTAGCTATTATGTAAGAACTAATGATTCAAGTGTTGGATATGATATTACAGTAGGAGTTGGGACTTCTCAACTTGAATCTGCAATGACAACTACTTTGTCATCTGTTGTTGGTTACTATGGACCGACTTGGAAATTAGTTACTGTTGGATTTACTCCATCAGTTTCTGGTGATTATACTTTTGGTGTTAAAGTAATTGGGACATTTGTGGTAAGCGGTATTAATTTTGATAATTTTGAATTAAAATTAGCGCCAACAAACGATAATTGCGCTAATGCAATTGCCTTAACTCCAGGTGCTACTTTTGGAACAAATCCATTAGTTGCAACAAATGTGGCGGCAACAGGTTCTACTGAAACTGCTCCAGGTTGTGCTTCATATACTGGAGGAGATGTTTGGTATTCGGTTGTCGTGCCAGCTTCTGGTAATGTTACAATTGCAACTGCTACAAATACAGGAACAACTATTACAGATACAGGTTTAGCTATTTATTCTGGTTCTTGTGGATCTTTAGTTTTAGTTTCATGTGATGATAATACAGGAGCGGGTAATTTTTCATTAGTTGCTTTAACAGGTAGAACTCCAGGCGAAGTATTAAAAGTTAGAACTTGGGAAAATGGTAATGATATCTTCAATACTTTTCAAATTTCAGCTTATGATGCGACTTTAAGTTCAGCAAGTTTTGATAGTGCTAACTTTGTAGCTTATCCAAATCCAGTGAAAGACGTATTAAACTTATCTTATAAAACAGCAATTAGCAATGTAAAAGTTATTAATTTATTAGGTCAAGAAGTATTAAATACTAAAACTAATTCTAATGATGTTCAAGTAAATATGTCTGCATTAACTGCAGGAGCTTATATCGTTAACATTAATGTAGAAGATACAGTCCATACAATTAAAGTTATTAAACAATAATTTACACATAATTTTTTTACTTAAAAGTCTCGAGAAATCGGGACTTTTTTGTTTTTATACATATCTTTGTTTTTATAAAATAATACTATGCATTTTTCTTTAATTATTCCTATTTTTAACAGACCAGACGAAATTGATGGGTTGCTAGAAAGTTTGTCAAGACAAACCTATACAGACAATTATTAAGTTGTTATTATTGAAGATGGGTTCAACAATATAAATTAATAAACAAAATTTAACTCCCGGAATCAATATTAGTTTCATTGATTTCCCAATGTGGAAAATTTTATTTTCTATTACTGGTGCTTGGCTTGCGATTTTTTTCATATCTGTAGTTAAGATCCGCTGATTAAAATAAATATTTATATTTTAATTATTTAGAAGATAGAAGTATTTTATCTGAATTTTTAGATAATGAGAATTTATTTTTTAATGTTTTCATATCATCACTAATTTTCTTATCTAATATTTTGGCATAATGCTGAGTTGTTTTTAAATTGGTGTGTCCCAACATTTTACTAACTGTTTCTAAAGGAACTCCATTTGAAAGCGTTACAGTGGTTGCAAATGTATGTCTGGCTATGTGGAATGTTAATTCCTTATTGATTCCGCAAACAGTTGCAATTTCTTTCAAATAGGCATTCATCTTTTGATTAGATAAAATTGGTAGTAATCTATTTTCATTTAAACAAACAGGATAATCAGCATATTTATCTATAATAAATTCAGCTGTTGGTAATAATGGTATTTTAGAAATGGTTTCTGTCTTTTGACGATTTTTAAATATCCATTTATCTCCATCGATACCCAAGCTTATATTATTTCTGGTAAGTTGTTTTACATCGATATAAGCTAAACCTGTAAAACAACTGAAAACAAATATATCACGGACTAATTCCAATCGATCTGAAACAAATTCTTTGTTCATTAAATTTTGAATATCAATTTCATTTAGAAATTCTCTGACTACTTCTTTAACTTTGGATTTATAGTTTGCAAATGGGTCTTTTGTTAGCCATCCATTGGCCAAACAGATATTTATTATTTTATGGAAGTTCTTAATATATTTTACAGCTGTATTGTTCGCACATTTACGAACACTACGTAAATAGAATTCGTACTCCGTAATAAATGAATAATCAATCTTTTCAATATTGATATCGGAAATATTATATTTCCAATTTAAAAATTCTTTTGTGTGCTTTAAGGATGTTTCATATCGTTCTAATGTTCCAGCTGCATATTCTTGTCCGACAAGTTCTTTAATTTTATTATTGTGGTACTGGAAGATAGGAACGAGCATTCTTGCTTTTTCAACTAACCCAATATGTTCATTTTTAAAATTTTAAAATGTAACTTCTTGATTATTTAGAAATAGTCTTTTTTCAGTTTCAAAAACTGAAGTTCTTAATTTATCAAGTTGATTATTTATTAAATAAGTTTCGTTAGTACTTCCTTTAATTTTGGAAGAATCTGCATGCCATTTTCTTTCTTCAATATAATAACCGGTACTAGTATCAAATCGTTTCCCGTTTACGGTTATTCTTTGAAATATTGGCATTTTGCCTTGTGCGTTGACTTTTGACTTTCTTAAATAGAAAAGTGTTTTGATTTTAGCATTCATAACGGTGACCTTTAATTAATTATTAAATTAGTGAAAAGGTCAATTTGAAACAAGATGTTTATTAATTGTACAAGTAGTATTTTCAGTACTTGAGCGGAAAAAAGGTGCACCTATTTTTATTAATTTCTTGGTGCACCTAATTGTGCACCTTCTTTTATAATAAAAGTTGGTTTGTTATGAGGGTAGTAAAAACAAAAAACCCTTTAAAACATACATTTTAAAGGGTTCTGACTCAATTTGAGATTTTACTGGCGGAGAAAGAGGGATTCGAACCCCCGGACCTGTTACAGTCAACAGTTTTCAAGACTGCCGCATTCGACCGCTCTGCCATTTCTCCAGTAAGACTCGCACTACTTCCGTATTGCGAGTGCAAATATAAAAGCTTTTTTCAATTAAAAAAACAAAAGCTACACTTTTTTTGTAAGTTTTTTTTAAATATCTGATTGTCAATATTTATTGTGAAAACTTTTTTTTTAATAATCTAAATATTCTGTTATTTCTAAACCATAACCAATCATACCAACACGTTTATTTTGCCATGAATTTGTTAGTAGTTTAATTTTAGTAATATCAATATCATGCAAAATTTGAGCTCCAATACCAAAATCTTTTGTGTCAATTTTAATTTTTGGTGTGGTATAATCACCTGTTTCTTGCATTCTTTTTAATTCAGCTAATCTATCTAGTAATTCTACAGATTGTAATTCTTGATTAATAAATAAAATAGCACATTTATCATATTCTTCAAATTTCTTAAAAATATCTTCTAATTTTTTATTTAAAGTATCTGTTAAGCTTCCAAGAATATCGTTAGTAACTTGGGTAGAATTAATTCTTGTTAAAATTGCTTCTCCTTTACTCCAGCTACCTTTTGTTAATGCAATATGAACTTGTTTATTGGTAACTTGTAAATACGCTCTTAATCTGTAGTTTCCAAAACGCGTTTTAATCTCGAAATCTTCTTTTTTCTTAATTAAACTATCGTGTTGCATTCTGTATGCTACCAAATCTTCAATTGAAACAAGTTTTAAATCAAATTTCTTAGCTACATCTACTAGTTCAGGTAAACGTGCCATTGTTCCGTCATCATTCATAATTTCGCAAATAACACCAGCTGATGAAAATCCAGCTAAACGTGCAAAATCAATTGCAGCTTCTGTATGCCCTGTTCTTCTTAAAACACCACCTTGACGTGCTATTAAAGGAAAAATATGCCCAGGACGACCTAATTCATATGGTTTTGTATCTGGATTAACTAATGCTTCAATCGTTTTTGATCTGTCTGCAGCAGAAATTCCGGTAGTTACTCCATTACCTTTTAAATCTACAGAAACGGTAAAAGCTGTTTCCATGTTATCGGTATTATTCGTAACCATTGAATGTAATTCTAATTCTTTACACCTCGATTCCGTTAATGGCACACAAATTAATCCTTTACCGTGTGTTGCCATAAAGTTTATCATTTCTGGCGTTACTTTATCAGCTGCAGCTAAAAAATCACCTTCATTTTCTCTATCTTCATCATCAACCACAATAATCATTTTGCCTTGACGAATATCTTCTATAGCTTCTTCAATTGTGTTGAGTTGTATTTTATTGCTCATTAGTTTGTGTGTTAGTACTTTGAAGTTTGTCGTTTGTAAGTTTATTGAAAATATTTTTTATTGGATTAATTAACCAATCTAAATCAATTGTTAATCCCATATCATTTGTAGCTCTATAAGTAACCAAAATTGCAAATGGTGTTAATATTAAAGCACCCGCAGCTACACCAATAAATGGATGTAGTGCGTCTTGACCAGCTAATTTTTTTCCAAAAGTATTCGCAAAATTAAAAATAATAAAAATTAAAACTGCAAAAACAATTGGTAATCCTAGTCCACCTTTTCTGATAATAGCACCTAAAGGCGCACCTATAAAAAACATTAATAAGCATGAATAGGCTACTAATATTTTATCATAATAACCGATCCAATAATCATTAATATTATTTTTTTTCATTTCTAAATCGGTACTATAACCATCAAGAGTAAAAATAGTATTTGAAATATTACTTTTTGCAACATCAAATATTATTGATTTTTTTTCGTTAGGAATAATTTTTAGTAAGTCATTAGATTGTTCCGTTTTAATAGGTACAACAAGATTATTTTCACCTGTATGTTCTAAAACGTTGGTTAAACTTTGAGAAGTTTTATCTAAGTTTTCACTATATGAAATTACATCTTTATTATAATTTAATTGTAGCGAATCAATTGTGTATTTTAATTCACTCATATTTAACATATTATAAGCATTAATAATTTCTCCTCCTTCTTCTGAAGCACCATTAAGCTTGGCTAAATCAATATTTATAGTATATTTTTTAAAACTACTTTTTGCAAATGGTAATTTCTCACGTTCTTCCATTTTTTGAGAATAGATGTCTTCGTAGTAATTTCCATCAATTAAATCAAGTTGTAATAAATTAGTAGTTTCATCACTTTTTAAAACCCCTCTTTTAGCTTTAATAACGGTTGTAATTGGCGAAAACTCACCTTTTTTCATATGCATCGTAATGCCTTCTAAAAACTCGCCATTATCTCCAGATTTCTTATCTACTTTAATAGTTGTTGTTGCCCCAATTTTATTAAATTGCCCTTCTCCTATTGCCATGGCTGGTTTAGTTTGAAGAATATTTTTTCTTAAATTAACAAATCGGTATTGTGCTTCAGGAATAATATTATTGGCAAACAAAAAGGCAATAGCACTAAATACAACTGTACAAATTATTAAGAACTTCATTGCTCTTCTTAAAGAAATTCCGCCAGATTTCATGGCAGCAAATTCATAGTTTTCTGCAAAACTACCAAAAGTCATAATGGATGCCAACAAAATAGATAATGGTAAAACCAGTGGAACCATTATTGGTGAATAGTAAAATATAAATTTAAAAATAGTAACAAAATCTAAATCCTTACCAGCTAATTCGGCGATAAACAGCCAAATACTTTGCAAAACGAATATAAAAAAAAGGATTACAAATACCGTAGTAAATGTAATCAGGAAAGATTTTAATAAATATTTATCTATTATTTTCATTTAATGCAAGTTTTATAGCAATATCAATTTGCTATGAATAATGAAGTTTAAAATTAATCGGCTTTATTAATGTAATAATTTGGATATTTTGCCTTCACAAAGGTAAACTGATTTTTTGCTAAAACTTGGTTAAATTTAAACGAAGATACTGTTAAGGTGGTTTTAGTACCGTTTTTCCCAACTTCAATTAAATTATAGATGTGGTTGGTTTTGGTATCAATCCCAATTAAAATTTCTTTTCTTTTATCAACAACACTTGAAGGTGTTAACTTTACATATTGAATAGTTTTTCCAGCAACTGGTTGTTTGATATCCATAGAATATTTAAATCCTTTTTTAAAGAATGTAAATATTTTATTTGGTGACATCGCATTAGCATCATTTTCATCATGATTAGAAATAGTTACTTCTTCATCTTCTGGAACAATTGTATATATTTTTTTCCCATCGAAAATTTTAGTAATTCCCATGAAACTTAAATGGTATTTATTCCCTTGTAAAAGTACCGTTCCTTTACTTTCTTGATTGATATTTTCCTTAGCATTATTGATTGCATATTTGAAATCAATATCCATATTTTTGTATGATTTTGCTTTTGCAACTACTTTATCTAATAAAACTTTTGCAGCATTTTTTTCTTTAACAGGGTTAACATCAACCGTGTTAAATGCTACTAAAAAAAAAGCAACTGCTGTTATTGTAAATAAATTTTTCATCTATATATAAATTATCTATTGTTCGTTGTTAAAAAATGTTTCTAGAGAAGTTAAATCAGTAATTAGAACTTGTCTGGCTTTGCTTCCTTCAAAAGGCCCAACAATTCCAGCTGCTTCTAATTGATCAATAATTCTTCCTGCTCTGTTATATCCTAATTTCAATTTTCTTTGGATTAATGATGCTGAACCTTGTTGTGCTGAAACTACAACTTCTGCAGCATCTCTGAATAAAGAATCTCTTTCAGATATATCCATATCAAGTTTTATGCCACTTTCTTCTCCAACATAATCTGGAAGCAGGTAGGCGTTCGCATAAGCTTTCTGAGAACCAATGAAATCACAAATTCTTTCTACTTCAGGAGTATCAACAAAAGCACACTGTACACGAATTAAATCGTTTCCGTTTGAAAACAATAAATCTCCACGACCAATTAACTGATCGGCACCACCAGAATCTAAAATCGTTCTTGAGTCAATTTTAGAAGTTACTCTAAAAGCAATTCTCGCTGGGAAATTCGCTTTAATCATACCTGTAATTACGTTTACAGACGGACGTTGCGTGGCAATAATTAAGTGAATTCCGATAGCACGAGCAAGCTGAGCCAAACGCGCAATTGGCATTTCTACTTCTTTCCCTGCTGTCATAATTAAATCGGCAAACTCATCCACGACTAATACAATATAAGGTAAAAAGCGGTGACCGTTTTCTGGATTTAATTTTCTTTGTTTAAATTTATCATTATACTCTTTAATGTTACGAACCATCGCATCTTTTAGTAATGAATAACGATTATCCATTTCTAAACATAAAGAATTTAGTGTATTAATTACTTTCGCATTATCCGTTATAATTGCTTCTTCCGTATCTGGAAGTTTTGCTAAATAATGACGTTCAATTTTATTGAAAAGCGTTAATTCAACTTTTTTCGGATCCACCAAAACGAATTTTACTTCGGCTGGGTGTTTTTTGTATAATAACGAAGTTAAAACCGCATTTAATCCAACAGATTTTCCTTGCCCAGTTGCTCCTGCCATCAATAAGTGAGGCATTTTCGCTAAATCGACAACTAAAGTTTCGTTAGAAATAGTTTTCCCTAAAGCGATTGGCAATTCCATTTCTGCTTGTTGGAATTTTGGCGAAGCAATCGCACTTTTCATAGAAACCATTGATGGGTTTGCGTTTGGAACCTCAATACCAATTGTTCCTTTTCCTGGAATTGGCGCAATAATACGAATTCCTAAAGCGGATAAAGACAATGCAATATCGTCTTCTAAACTTTTAATTTTAGAAATTCTAATTCCTGCTTCTGGCACAATTTCGTATAAAGTTACGGTTGGTCCAACTGTAGCTTTAATTTGTGCGATTTCAATTTTGTAGTTTTTTAATGTATCTACAATTTTGTTTTTATTTTCTTCTAACTCTGCTTGATTGATGGTAATTCCAACACCTGTATAATCTTTCAATAATTCAATTGAAGGCATTTTAAAGTTAGACAATTCCAAAGTTGGATCAAATTCACCAAAATCTTGCACTAATCTTTGTGCTAAACTTTCTTCAACAATATCTTCTTCTTCCGGTTTTTCAATTACGAAAGAAGCGTCTTCTGTTTGAATAAGTTCAGGTTGTTTAGGAATTACTTCTTCCATAACAGGTTTTGGTTGAGTTTCTAATTGAATTTCAGAAGGATGTTCAATTGTTGGTTTTAAGGATGATTTGTCAATTTCAAATGAAGAATTTTCAGGGCGATTAATGACTTGCATGTTTGTCCATTCCGTGTCTTCATCTTCTTGAATGATTGGTTTTTTGATAGTTGAAGTTGGAATTATTGGTTCCACAACATCATCAATATTAGCTTGAATTGGCGATTCCACTTCAACTGTATTTTCATCTTCCGAATCCACAGCTAGAGGAGCTGCTTTAGCTTCTAAAAAGTCTTTTACCTTATCTGGAGAAACTTTTATTTTAAAAATCAGGAAAACAATTGTTGCAAAAACCAACAATAATATCGAACCAATTTTACCTGAATAATCTTGAATTAAATCGTTAATTTCAAAACCAATAATTCCAGATAAATGTGGGATAAAATCCCATAATAGTCCGAATAAAATTGAAATCGTAACAATTAAATATAAATCCCAAAAGGTAGATTTTCTTAGTTTTTTTAGAGGTAAATCAACAATAAGATACGCTCCAATTAAAAAGAATATTTTGACAAATAAGAAAGAAGCTACTCCAAATCCTTGATGTAAAAAAACATCAGACAACCAAGCACCAATTTTTCCTAACCAATTTTCAACTATAACATCTCTGTTAGCTAATTCTGAAATTTGACTTTGATCGTTGTTTCCTGAAATATAATATGATATAAAGGACAACAATAAAATTACTGCAATTATAACGAACAAAACACCAACAATGAATTTTTGTCCACGTGATGTTTTGAAAATTGAATTACTTAATTTATTTTCAGTTGTATTTGAAACTTCTTTTTTAGCCATTAAATTTTAAAAATTGAATATTTTTGGGACATAAATTAAGGCACCAACAGCAATTGCGCTGAAAGCTGCAAACAAAACTGCACCAGCAGCAATATCTTTAATAAAACCTATTCTGTTATGAAATTCTGGATGAATAAAATCGGCAATTTTTTCTACAGCCGTGTTTAATCCTTCAATAGCCAAGACCAATCCGAATGCTAAAATTTGTAACATCCATTCTTCTCTAGAAATATGAAAATAAAAACCGGCTATTATCATTAAAATCATTAATGAAAATTGCACCATTATGCTATGCTCTGTTGTCACTAATTTATAAGCGCCTTTGACAGCAAAGCCAATACTTTTAATTCTTCCAGAAACAAATCTTTTGTCTTGAATCATAAAATTATAATGCTTTTAAAGCTGCTTCGTAATTTGGTTCGTTAGCAATTTCGCTTACTAATTCTGTATGAGAAACTACTCCATTTTCGTCAACTACAACAATTGCTCTTGCGTGTAAACCTTTTAAAGCAGAATCTGTCAATGTTAGGCCGTAATCATTTCCGAAACTTCCATCTCTAAAATCTGATAAGTTTACAACATTTTCTAATCCTTCTGAACCACAAAAACGTTTTTGAGCAAATGGTAAATCTCTAGAAATACACAATACTTTAGTGTTTTCTAAATCGTTAGCCATTTTATTAAAAGTTCTTACTGAAGTGGCACAAGTTGCTGTATCAATACTTGGGAAAATATTTAAGATAACACGTTGACCTTTATAGTCTTGTAAAGTAACATCTGATAAATCGTTTGCTACTAATTGAAATTGTGGTGCTACTGAACCAACTGCTGGTAAAGTTGCATTTGTATGTACAGGATTTCCTCCTAAAGTTACTGTTGACATGGTTTTAAATTTTAAGTTCCAAAAATACAAAAATTATTTTAGTTTTATTACACTAATTTCCACAAAACATCTTCTGGAACTGGCGCAATAATTTCTAACGGATCTTTGGTTACAGGATGTGTTAAAACTAGCTTTCTAGCGTGTAAATGAATTCCTCCATTTGGATTACTTCTATCAAAACCATATTTCAAATCACCTTTAATTGGACAACCAATTGCGGTAAGTTGCGCTCTAATTTGATGATGACGACCGGTATGTAAATCGATTTCTAAAGCATAATAATTATCTAACTTTTTAATGGTTTTATAAGTCAATTTTGCTTCTTTAGATTCTGGAACTTCTTTTAAATGTGCTTTTGAAGTATTATTTTTTGTATTCCTTTTTAAGAAATGAACCAAAGTATCCTCCGTTTTTGGTGGTGCATTTTTTACGATTGCCCAATATGTTTTCTGAGTTTCTCTGTTTTTAAAAGTCTCATTTAAACGCGTTAAAGCCTTTGAAGTTTTAGCAAAAACCACAATTCCAGTTGTTGGACGATCTAAACGATGTACGACTCCTAAAAAGACTTCACCTGGTTTGTCGTAAGCTACTTTTAGGTACGATTTTACAATTTCAGATAAAGGCTCATCACCTGTTTTATCGCCTTGTACAATATCTCCAACTCGCTTATTCACTACAATTATATGATTGTCCTCATGTAGAATTTGAAGATTTTTTGAATCTGAAACTATTTTCATCTTAGATTATTAGATTGTTTGATTTCTTAGATTTTTAGACTTTCTAAAATTCTAAATTGTTTTTTGTAATTTCGATGAAGGAGAAATCACATTATGTTTAGATTATGAGATTTCTCCTTCGTCGAAATGACAACTTTATTTAGTACTGCTCATTCGCATTTGGAAAATCTTTCGATTTCACGTCAGCAGCATATTGTCCGATTGCTTTAGTCATATCTTCAAATAAGTTCATATAACGACGCAAAAATCTTGGACTGAATTCGTGTGTCATACCAATCATATCGTGTAAAACCAAAACCTGACCGTCAACTCCACCACCTGCTCCGATTCCAATTACAGGAATAGAAATACTTTCCGCCACTTTTTGTGCTAATTTCGCTGGTATTTTCTCTAAAACTAAAGCAAAACAACCAATTCTTTCAAGCATTTTAGCGTCTTCTAATAATTGTTCCGCTTCTTCCTCTTCTTTTGCTCGAACCGTGTATGTTCCGAATTTATATATCGATTGAGGTGTTAAACCCAAATGTCCCATTACAGGAATTCCAGCGTTTAATATTTTTTTGATTGAAGATTCAATTTCTCTTCCACCTTCTAATTTTACTGCATGCCCACCACTTTCTTTCATAATTCTGATAGAAGAACGTAACGCTTCTTTAGAATCCGATTGGTAACTTCCAAAAGGCAAATCTACCACAACTAAAGCTCTGTCAACCGCTCTTACCACACTACTTGCATGATAAATCATTTGGTCTAATGTGATTGGTAAAGTTGTTTCGTGACCCGCCATAACATTACTAGCTGAATCACCAACTAAAATCACATCAATACCAGCAGTATCAACAATTTTTGCCATAGTGAAATCGTATGCCGTTAGCATAGAAATTTTTTCACCATTAGCTTTCATATCAATTAACGATTTCGTAGTAATTTTTTTATAATCTTTTTTTGCTACAGACATTCTTTTTAAGTTAGAAGTCAGAAGTTGAAAGTTTTTGCACCTAACAACTATTCTGAAAATTAATGTTACAAAATTAATATAAAGATATGGATTGTAACAATTTTTCTACATTTAATACCAATAATAAAATTCAATATTATGAGACAATTATTTATTATCCTATTTTTTGGTTTTAGCGTTTCGATTTCTGCACAAGAAAAGACCCCGAACGATAGTGAACAGGGGAAGCAAATCAAACAATCGATTTCTGTATTTTTTGATGGTTTACAAACGGCAGATACTTTGAAAATTCAAACGGTTTGTCATAAAGAAATGAAACTACAATCGATTATGGAAAAAAATGCAATTGGAACCTTGTCTTTTGAAACAAATGAAGAATTTTACAAATCGATTGCTACTTTACCGAAAAACTTAAAAATTGAAGAAAGACTTTTGAGTTACAAAATTCAAATTGATGGTTCAATGGCGCAAGTTTGGACACCTTATGAATTTTATGTCAATGATAAACTAAGTCATATTGGAACTAATTCCTTTACTTTGCTTTTAGAAAATAACGTCTGGAAAATTGTTCACATTATTGATACCAGAAGAAAGAAATAGAAATTTTATTATTTCATAACTAAAAGGAATGCATCAAAAACCAGCTATAATCAAACGTTTTATTCGACAATTATTCGATTTAAAATCGACACAAGAAGAAGAAAATAAAACTTTTTTAGAAATCAAAGAAGGCATTGAATTCAAAGGTAAAAACTTGTGGTTGCTAGCTTTTGCTATATTTATTGCATGCATTGGATTAAATATCAATTCTAAAAGTGCGGTAATTGGCGCGATGATTTTATCACCAGTAATGGGTCCAATTTTTGGGATTGGCTTTTCTTTAGGTATATCAAATTCCGATTTATTTAAAACTAGTTTAAAAAATGCGTTGCGAATTGTTTTAGTTAGTGTGTTTTTTTCGACATTGTATTACTTAATTAATCCATATTCCATAGAAACAGAAGAATTAATTAGTTTTTCTAAACCCACATTTTTTGATGTTTTATTAGCATTTATTGGTGGTTTGGCAGCAATGCTAGCGATTTCTAGAGAAAGTGGCACACAAGTAATTATTGCTGTGGCAGTCGCAACTTCTTGTATTCCTCCATTATGCACAGCAGGTTTTGGATTAGCGACATTAAATTTAGAATATTTTTTAGGTGGATTATATACGTATAGTATCAACTCGTTATTTATTGGATTTGGAACTTTATTGATGACCAAATATCTAAAATTCGAACGTCATTCTGCTCAAAATATTAAACATGTAAATGGTTGGTTTTTTATTTTAGGAATTTTAGCCTTAGTTCCAGCAGTATATTTTGCTTATGTTTTAGCGGTTCAAAATATGTTTCAATCAAAGGTGGAATATATTATCAATAATCAAATTGAAGCTAAATATCATGTTATAAATTACGACATCAATTCCAAATTAAAAACCATTGAATTGGATATTTCAACACCAACATTTGATGCCAAAATTGAGCAAAACATCAATGCATTTTTTGTTCGAAATAATATCAAAAATATAGATGTAACCATTCATCAATCCATTGAAGAAAATCTGGATTTAGGTAAGGAAATTAAGAAACTACAATTGGAAATTATGGAGTTGAAGAAAACTAAGTAAAATAAATTTTAGAAATCATCTAAACCTGTTTCTCAAAATTTAACAATCCGCTAAACCAACTCCAACAGCTAAACCGCCTTCAGAAGTTTCTTTGTATTTTGAATTCATATCTTTTGCAGTTTCCCACATTGTGGCAACAACTTTATCTAAAGGAACTAATGTATTTTTGGCATCTGTTTCTAAAGCTAATTCGGCAGCATTGATGGCTTTGATTGCTCCCATTGTATTACGCTCAATACAAGGAACTTGCACTAAACCACCAATTGGATCACATGTCATACCTAAATGATGTTCCATGGCGATTTCTGCAGCGACTAAAACTTGATCCGGTGTTCCGCCCATTAATTCGCATAATGCAGCAGCAGCCATTGCTGATGACACACCAATTTCTGCTTGACAACCGCCCATTGCAGCTGAAATTGTTGCACCTTTTTTGAAGATACTTCCAATTTCTCCAGCCACCATTAAAAATTGCTTGATTTCTTTTTCCCCAGCATCATGATTTTCAATACATAAATAATACATTAAAACGGCTGGAATTACCCCAGCACTCCCGTTTGTTGGCGCTGTTACTACTCGACCTAAAGAAGCATTTACTTCATTAACAGCCAAGGCAAAACAAGAAACCCATTTTAATATTTGTCGGAATTTAACTTCGGTTTGACGAATACAATGCAACCATTCTTGAGGAGAATTATAATTGGCAATTCCGATTAAATTCGTGTGCATATCATACGCTCTTCTGTGCACATTTAATCCGCCAGGTAAAGTTCCTTCGGTATGAGCGCCGATGTACATACATTCTAACATCGTGTTCCAAATTCGCATTAATTCGGAGTGAATTACTTCTTCGGAACGCATTGATTTTTCATTTTCATAAACGATTTCAGAAACTTTTTTATTTTCGGAATGACAAAATGCTAATAGCTCCACACCTTTATCAATTGGGAAAGGAAAAGCACATTTTATTTCTGATTTAGCACCGTTATCTTCTTCTTCCTTAACAACAAAACCACCACCAATTGAATAAAAAGTTGAACTATATTCTGAGTCGTTTGTAAACGCAGTAAAGATTAATCCATTAGCGTGAAATGGTAAAAAATTCTTATTGAAAAAGATATCTGAAACGATATTGAAATGAATTTTGAATTCATTATCTAATAACAATTCGCTATTCGTTTTAATGTCTTCAATAATAGAATCAATCGCGTCAATTGGTACATATTCTGGATCGGCACCACTTAAACCTAACATTACTGCCAAATCTGTAGCATGACCTTTTCCTGTCAACGACAACGAACCATACAAATCGACTTTTACGCGATGCACATTATTGATTATATTTTGATCACGTAATTCTGCTAAAAACTTTTCCGCAGCACGCCATGGTCCTAAAGTGTGAGAACTTGAAGGGCCAACGCCTATTTTTAACATGTCAAAAACTGAAATACACTCCATAATATTAAATCGTTATAGTAGCAAAGATAGTGTATGAATTTGTAAGTTGGAAGTTGGAAGTGAAAATTTTTGAAACTAATTAAAGTTGATTTGTTATAGGATAAAAATTGTATAAAAAAAGGAACAAATTCAAAACTGAACTTATTCCTTTTAGCTTTTATCTTTTGCCTTTTTACTTGGCTCTTATGCCTTTAAAATCTAATACCAACGCTTTTTATTCTTTTTAGCACCATCAGATTTCCTTGAATTTGAAGTATCTGTTTTAGCTGCTTTTGGTGCGTGATTTTGTTTTTGTTTTACTGGGTTTTTCTTACCACGAGTATCTGTTTCTTTATTTTTTAATTCGTCTTCTGTGAATTCTCTGTATGGATACGGATTGTCTTTTACCACCTTAATTTGCTGACGCGTTAGCTTTTCAATATCTTTCCAAAATGGTAATTCATCTTTACTACAAAAAGAAATCGCCAAACCTTCATTTCCAGCTCTTCCCGTTCTTCCAATTCGGTGAACATACGTTTCTGGAATATTTGGTAAATCGAAATTGATCACATAAGGCAATAAATCGATATCAATTCCACGAGCTGCAATATCTGTCGCAACTAAAACTGAAATTTCTTGACTTTTAAATCCATCTAAAACTTTAATTCTGTTGTTTTGAGATTTATTTCCGTGAATCGCTTCAGCTGAAATATTTTTCGCTTTTAAAGCTTTAACCACATTATCCGCACTGTGTTTCGTTCTCACGAAAACCAACACATTATTTATATTTTCTTCTTCAATTAAATGAATCAATAATTTTCTTTTGTCTTCTTTTTGAACCATATATGCTTTTTGGTTCACTCTTTCTGCTGTACTCGAAACTGGAGCTACAGCAACATATTTTGGTTTTTTCAAAAATTGATCGGCCAATTCTCTAATCGCTACAGGCATCGTTGCAGAGAACAATAAAGTCTGACGATTATCTGGAAGTATTTTGATGATTTTCTTTACATCATTAATAAATCCCATGTCTAACATTTGATCCGCTTCATCAATAACTAAATGATGTAAATGATCCATGTCCAAAAACCCTTGCTTGTTCAAATCTAAAAAACGACCTGGAGTAGCAATTAAAATATCAACACCATCTTTTAGTTGTTGTACTTGCGGAACCTGACTTACACCACCATAAATCACCATCGATTTGGTATTCATGTATTTTCCGTAAGTCGCAAAACTATCTTGAATTTGGTGTGCTAATTCACGTGTTGGCGCTAAAACTAAAGTTCTAATTACTTTTCTTTTGTTTTTTGAACCAACAATTGGATGTAAATAATTTAAAATTGGAATGGCGAATGCACCAGTTTTTCCAGTTCCAGTTTGTGCGCAACCTACTAAATCATGTTCTTCTAAAATAATCGGAATCGCTTGTTCTTGGATGGGTGTTGGATTAGTATATTTTTCTTCTTCTAAAACCTGAAGTATATTTCTATGTAAATTTAAATCTTGAAATGTCATATTTGTATTTTGAGCTACAAAGATAGTTTATTTTTGTTTGATGTAAATTATTAACAGAATTTTGGCACTATGACACTTCTAATTATTGCCACATTAATCTTTATCTTTGCAAAAAAAATCGAATGAAGTTTAACAAATATTATGCGTCAGCCTTATTGGCTTTTATAATTTGGGGATTTTTTAGTTTGGCTTTGAAACCCTTACACGATTATCCTTCGTTAGATATTTTATTTTATCGTGTGTTTTTTTCGACTACGGTTTTATTGGTTATTAATTTCGCTTTCCGAATCAATTTACTGAAAAAGAGTTTAGAATTATTTCAATCATTCTCCAAAAAGAAAAAACAAAGCACCATATTACTAACTATTGCTGGCGGATTTTTATTAGTTTTCAATTGGTTCTTATTTATGTATGCCGTTAACCACGTGAGTTTGCAGTCGGCATCATTAGCCTATTTAATTTGCCCGATTATCACAACGGTTTTAGCATTTATCATACTAAAAGAAAAACTAGACAATTGGCAATGGTTAGCGGTTGCGATTTGTGTCATTAGTTGTGCGATTTTATCTTACGGACACGCCACTGAATTGATTTATAGCTTTGTAATTGCGACCACTTTTGCCTTGTATTTAATTAGTCAACGACGAAATAATGAGTTTGATAAATTCTTAGTTTTAACGATTCAATTGGTGATTGCGAGTTTGGTTTTATTGCCATTTTATCCGAAGTTTAGCGCAGCAATTCCAACCGAAAGTTTGTTTTATACAATGATGGGATTAATTGTGGTTTTGTTTACCATCATTCCGCTATTCTTGAATTTATTCGCATTAAAAGGAATGAATTCTTCGGCAGTTGGAATATTAATGTACACGAATCCACTGATAAATTTCTTTTTAGCACTCTTCTACTTTAAAGAAGATATTCAGTTTTCGCAATTGATTGCTTATAGTTTGATTGGAATTTCGATTATTGTGTTCAATAAAAAGGTTCTATTTAATTCGAATACCTAATGTTTAAATTCAATTTAAAATATTTCCTGATATTCCTTTCGATATTCATTATCGAAGTGATTATCGCCATATATATTAAAGACAATTTCATCCGACCATATTTTGGAGATTATTTAGTGATTTTCTTAGTCTATTACTTTTTAATGAGTTTTATAAATGCAGATAAGAACAAAATTGCTTTAGGCGTTTTATTATTTGCTTTTACAGTTGAAATCATTCAGTACTTTCAAGTTTTGCCGTATTTCAATTTAGAAAAAAATAGAATTTTAAGAATTGTGGCGGGAAACACCTTTTCATTTGAAGATTTAATTATTTACACTATTGCATTCTTAACGATTATCTTCTTTAACCGTTACGACAAGAAAACACTTTCTGACAGAAAACCAATGAGTTAGCTTAAAACAAAATGACACATTGTCAGATAAAAATATGCCAAAAATGGAATTACTGCCAATTTCTAATCATATTTTAACTTGGCACAAAACTTGACTTATCCAAAAAGAGTTTAAAAAATAAACCGAATAAAATTTAAAATTAAATAAAATGAGTAAGATTATTGGAATCGATTTAGGTACAACCAATTCTTGTGTTTCTGTAATGGAAGGTGGAGAACCAGTTGTAATTGCTAATGCAGAAGGAAAGAGAACAACGCCATCTGTAATTGCATTTGTAGAAGGTGGAGAAATTAAAATTGGAGACGCTGCAAAAAGACAAGCTGTAACTAACCCAACTAAAACTATTGCTTCAATCAAGAGATTTATGGGTAACAAGTACTCGGAAAGTTCTAAAGAAGCTTCTACTGTTGCTTACAAAGTAGTTAAAGGTGATAACGACACACCACGTGTTGATATTGATGGACGTTTATATACTCCACAAGAATTATCTGCAATGACTTTGCAAAAAATGAAAAAAACTGCTGAAGACTATTTAGGTCATTCAGTTTCAGAAGCAGTTATTACTGTTCCTGCATATTTTAACGATGCTCAACGTCAAGCTACAAAAGAAGCTGGTGAAATTGCTGGTTTAAAAGTTATGAGAATTATCAATGAGCCAACTGCTGCGGCATTAGCTTATGGATTAGACAAACAAGGTACTGATCAAAAAATCGCAGTATTCGATTTAGGTGGTGGTACTTTTGATATCTCTATCTTAGAATTAGGTGATGGTGTTTTTGAAGTATTATCTACTAACGGAGATACACACTTAGGTGGTGATGATTTTGACCAAGTTATTATTGACTGGTTAGCAAACGACTTTAATGCTGCTGAAGGTTTAGATTTAAGAAAAGACCCAACTGCTTTACAACGTTTAAAAGAAGCTGCTGAAAAAGCTAAGATTGAATTATCTGCTTCTGCTCAAACAGAAATTAACTTACCATATGTAACTGCTACGGCTTCAGGACCAAAGCACTTAGTACAAACTTTAACTCGTGCTAAATTTGAACAATTAGCTGATTCTTTAATCAAGCGTTCAATGGAGCCAGTTGCTAAAGCTTTAAAAGATGCTGGTTTATCAGTTTCTGATATTGATGAAGTAATTTTAGTTGGAGGTTCTACTCGTATCCCAGTTATCCAAGAGCAAGTTGAAAAATTCTTCGGTAAAAAACCATCAAAAGGAGTTAATCCTGATGAAGTTGTAGCAATCGGTGCAGCTATTCAAGGTGGAGTTTTAACTGGTGATGTAAAAGATGTATTGTTATTAGACGTTACACCTTTATCATTAGGTATCGAAACTATGGGTAATGTTATGACTAAATTAATCGAGTCTAACACAACTATCCCAACAAAAAAATCTCAAGTTTTCTCAACTGCAGCAGATAACCAACCAAGTGTTGAAATTCACGTTATTCAAGGTGAAAGAACAATGGCAGCAGATAACAAAACTATTGGTCGTTTCCATTTAGATGGTATTCCACCAGCAGCTAGAGGAATTCCTCAAATTGAAGTAACTTTCGATATTGATGCGAATGGTATCATTAAAGTTTCTGCAACTGACAAAGGAACTGGAAAATCTCACGATATTCGTATCGAAGCTTCTTCTGGTTTAACAGCTGAAGAAATCGAAAGAATGAAAAAAGATGCAGAATTAAATGCTGAAGCGGATAAAATCGCTAAAGAAACTGCAGATAAAGTAAACGAAGCAGATTCTATGATTTTCCAAACGGAAAAACAATTAGGTGAATTTGGTGAGAAATTATCTGAAGATAATAAAACAGCAATTAACTTAGCTTTAATTGAATTAAAAATGGCTTACGAAGCAAAAGATGTTGCTGCAATTACGCCTGCTTTAGAGAAAATCAATACAGCTTGGACAAATGCATCAGCTGAAATGTATAACACTGGAGATGCTCAAGGAGCTGCGCAATCAGAACCACAAGCTTCAGGTGATACTACTCAAGATGTTGAATTCGAAGAAGTAAAATAATTTACGATTTACGAAGTAAGATTTACGAGTAAAAAAATAAATTAAATAGTAAGAAACCGTGTTAAAATTTTTAGCACGGTTTTTTTATTGAAAATAATTTGTACATTGGTTGACCAAAAACTTAAAATTCAACACAATGAAAAACGTATTGCTTACCTTATTTTTATTAACTACTACCATAAATTTTGCTCAAAAAGCAAAAACAACACCTAAAGCTGCTACTGGAGCTTTAGCAACCTTTGAAAATTTAAAAGCAGAAATTATTACCGAAGGTGGTAAACAAAAATTAGCTATTGTAATTGACAACGCTGGAAAAAAAGAAAATATCATTTTAAAAGACATCACTACAAAAGACAAAGCACAACAACCAACAAATTTTAAAATCAAATCATTTACAGTTGCAGGTGTGAAATTATATCACTTCAGTTATACGGAGAATATTATTACAGATACTAAACTTAAAAAAGAAAATGCTTTAATTACTTCAAATGAAATTTGGGATTTATCAGCAACAAAAATTAAGATTTTAGGAAATATTCAAACGGTTAGCAACATAAAAGAAATTAAAAAATTAGGAAAATCAGAAGCTACCGAAACGGTTGAAAAAACTCGTAGAGAAGGTTTTGAATTCACATTAACTAAAGATTTTGAAGTGCTTTTATCAACTAAAACACAAACTAATAAATATAAATTTAACGCTACTACTCGCCGTTACGATCCAAAGAAATAATTCTACATTATAATATTTAAAAAGAGTTTCATTATGTGAGGCTCTTTTTTTATATGCGTGCATAATATTTTTTACTATATTTGAAAAAACTTTACAATCATGCAAAAATTAAAATTAACCGAAATACTAAATATAAAACACCCAATTATTATCGCACCCATGTTTTTGGTGTCGAATACTAAAATGGTAATTGAAGGTATGAAAAGTGGTGTTGCAGGCTGTATTCCGGCATTAAACTATAGAACTTTAGAAGAATTACGAAGTGCTATTATTGAACTTAAAAATGCAAAAGTAGAAGGCGGTAGTTTCGGATTCAATTTAATTGTAAACAAATCGAATGTAAAGTATAAAGAACAACTACGAATTTTATGTGAAGAAAAAGTCGATTTCATAATCACTTCTTTAGGCTCTCCAGAAGAAACTATTAATGAAGCGCATAAAGTAGGAATTAAAGTTTTTTGTGATGTAACCGATTTAAATTTCGCAAAAAAAGTAGAAAGCTTAGGTGCTGATGCCTTAATTGCTGTAAACAATTTAGCCGGCGGACACAGAGGAGAATTAAGTCCAGAAGAATTGACCAAACAATTAAACGAAGGCACTACTCTACCCGTAATTTCAGCTGGTGGTGTGAGTAAAAAATCGGATATTGATAAAATGCTTTCTTATGGTGCGATTGGTGTTTCTGTTGGAAGCCCATTTATTGCTTCAATTGAAGCTGGCGTTTCTCAAGAATACAAACAGGCTTGTGTTGATTATGGTGCAAAAGACATTGTAATGACAGAACGTATCTCAGGAACACCATGTACAGTTATCAATACACCTTATGTTCAAAAAGTAGGAACAAAAACTACATGGTTAGAACAACTTTTAAACAAAAATAAAAGTTTGAAAAAATGGGTAAAAATGATTCGTTTTTATATTGGAATGAAAGCAACAGAAAAAGCAGCTACAGAAGTTACTTATAAAACCGTTTGGGTGGCCGGACCAAGTATTGAAGACACACACGCGATTTTACCACTTGCAGAAATTGTGAAGAAAATGATTTAATTCTGATAATTAAGTTATCTTTATTGAATGGAATTTTTAATTTATTTTATTCTTTTAGCACTTTTTGCTGAAATAATTGGAACAGTTGGAGGATTTGGTTCTTCTATGTTATTTGTACCAATTGCAGGATATTTTCTTGATTTTCATTCTGTCTTGGGTGTAACTGCTTTATATCATTTATCCAGTAATATTTCCAAAATTTATTTTTTTAGAGAAGGTTTTGATAAAAAACTAATAATTAATATGGGAATTTCTTCAGTTATTTTCGTAATAATTGGTGCATTATTAAGTAACTATTTTCCATCAAAAACTCTAGAAATTCTATTAGCTATTTTCCTGATTTTGATAAGTTTAATTTTATTGATTTTTAAATCTATTAAAATTCAACCAACTCAAACCAATTCTATATTTGGTGGTATACTTTCTGGATTTATTGCGGGTTTATTAGGAACTGGAGGCGCAATAAGAGGAATTACAATGGCAGCTTTTAATTTAAAAACTTCTGTATTTATTGCTACATCTGCAGTTATTGATTTAGGAATTGACTTAAGCAGAAGTGTTGTTTATACTTATAACGGATTTGTACATAAAGACGATTTGTACTTAATTCCAATTTTACTTGTTGTGAGTATAATCGGAACATTTATTGGAAAAAAAATTCTAGAAAAACTTTCTGAAGAACAATTTAAATCAACTGTTTTGGCCTTAATTCTTCTGACAGGTTGTGTGACTTTAGGAAAATTTTTATTTTAAATTATCTAAACCAATTACCAATTTTGTTGAATGTTCTTCCAAAGAAAGTGCGTTTTTTTATTATAATCATTACACCAATTGTACCTGAATTAGAACTATTCATTTGAACGTCAACTTTATTTGAGCCAACTTCTACTTCCATAGTTTCATAGCCTAAATAACTAAACTCTAAAACATCTCCTAGACTTGCTTTTATTGAATATTCAGATTTTTCATTCGTTTGAACTCCGGATGAAGTATTTTTAATAATAATAGTCGCTCCAGGTAAAATTGCTCCATCATTACAAGTAACAATACCAGTAACTGTAATCCTTTTATCTGAATCCGTAGCTTTATTCAAATATTTTAAGTCCGCTTGTTCTGTAACAGGCTTTTCTTGTGCTACAATAGTTGAAGTTCCTAATCCTAAAAACGCTAAAACAGAAGTCGCAAAATATCCAAAATAATTAGATGATCTTTTGGTCTCAATTAAATTTCTATTGAGTTGAGAAGTGTTAATTCTTCCACATAAATTATCATTTTTAGAAACCAATTTAATGATTTCGTTATCCGATAAATAGGTGAAATCTAAAACCGTTTTCTGACAAGAGACACAAAATCGACCCTTATCAACAGGCGTCATATTTTGCCAGCCTTCATGACAAGGTTCTGGAATAGAAATTTGAATTTTTTGCTTCATTTTATAAATGTAATTATTTCCGTAGAATTCCACAAATTAAGCAATAAAAAAAGCCTACAAGAAAGATCCTGTAGGCTTTATATTTATATTGAAAAGTGATTAAGCTAAAACCGCTTTTAAATCTCCATTCATTGCTCTAACTGCATCTGCAGATTTAGCGAAAGTTGCTTTTTCAGCATCGTTTAATTTTACGTCAACGATTTCTTCAATTCCGTTTTTACCTATAATACATGGAACACCTAAACAAATATCAGATTGTCCGTATTCACCTTCTAATAAAACTGAACAAGCAATCATTTTGTTTTGATTGTTTAAGATAGAATCTACTAAATACGCCACAGAAGCTCCTGGCGCATACCAAGCTGAAGTACCCAATAAACCTGTTAAAGTAGCACCACCAACCATAGTATCAGCAGCTACTTTTTCTAATTCTTCTTGAGATAAATAGTTTGCAACTGGCGCACCATTATAAGAAGCTAAACGCGTTAATGGAATCATAGTTGTATCACCGTGACCACCAATAACCATACCTTGAACGTCGTTTGCTGGTTTGTTTAATGCTTTTGATAAATAATATTTGAAACGAGAACTATCTAAAGCTCCACCCATACCAATAATTCTGTTTTTTGGTAAACCTGTAGCTTTTAAAGTTAAATATGTCATAGTATCCATAGGATTAGAAACTACAACAATAATTGTATTAGGAGAAAATTTTAAGATGTTTTCTGCTACTGATTTTACAATTCCTGCATTGATACCAATTAACTCTTCACGAGTCATACCTGGTTTTCTTGGAATTCCAGAAGTAATAACTACTACATCAGAATTAGCTGTTTTAGAATAATCATTAGTTACTCCAGAAACCTGTGTGTTAAAACCTGTAGTTGTAGCACATTGCATAATGTCCATTGCTTTTCCTTCAGCAAATCCTTCTTTAATGTCTAATAATACTACTTCACTTGCAATTCCTCTGTATGAAATTACGTCAGCACATGATGCACCTACATTTCCTGCTCCTACTATTGTTACTTTCATTTTAATAAATTAAATATTGATGTTGTTATTTTTTACAAAAATATTGATAATGAAACAATTTTACGTTATTTCACGATTATTTTTTTTACAATTTGTTTATCGTCGTTACTAATTTTCACAAAATACATTCCAGTTTCGAAATCTATCGGAATCATTTGGTCTTCATTAATGTTTTTTTCGAACACTTTTGCGCCAGAAACCGAGAAGATTTCTACTTTAGAAGTTCCTCTTAAACCTGAAATAAAAATATGTTCTGCTGCTGGATTTGGAAAAACTTTTACTTCCGAAGCATCAAAAGATGCTGAAGCTAAAGCTGCAAACCAAGGCTGACCATATTGAGCTCCGAAAATATAATCGGCTAGCAAAGGATAATCTATAAATGGATTTCTATTGTGTTGCCACGTTTGAACATAGTTATTTCTATTCATTTCAAAATCATCCTTTGGATCGGAAACATTCCAAGCTAAAAATGTTGCTAAATCTCCAATATTTCCAGAAGGATTCGCTCCGTTATTCTCACTCGGATCTCCATTTACAACATTCAAACCATTGAAACGAACGGCCATGTAAAAACACGCTCTTGCCACATCACCGCGCCAAGAGCCTTGCGTTCCTACTGGTCCTGCATAAACTGTTGCAGTATTTACTGTTCCGTAATTTTTATTATTTCTTGAAGAATTTTCTTGTCCGTTTTCAGCTCTAATATGATGTGCATCAGAAACACCATCCACAGTTGAAGCTGCACTTGTACTATTCCAAATATTGATTCCGTCTGCATAATCTCCTAAAGCCACATCAAAACCACCTCTCGATTGACAAAAAATATGTTCTCTGTTCCATTTTCCAACAATACTACTTGTGTTTTGCTGGTCAATTTTCGACATTGGAATTTCTAAATACATATCCCAAATTTGACCACTATTTAATGGATTGGTATCAGCAATTCTAATAATATCCCACATATCTGCATAACTATGTAGATGTACTACTGAAGGATTCGCAATAATATCTTGCAAGGCTTGTTTCAAAGCTGCACCAGATAATCCTTCTAAAGAAGCATAATATCCAGCTGGAGCTGTACTTGAAACTTGTCCGTATGTTGGTGCTAAAGGAGTTCCAAAATTAGCAACTTGAAAATCGGTATCAGCAACTCTTCTAACAATAGAATTATTACTTGAAACGACATCAACAGGTAAAGACGAAATATAAAGCACAAATTCTTCATCACCTTCCTCTAAAGTATCATCAATAAGATTAATTGTTTTGGTAGCTGTAGATGAACCAGAATTAATTGTAACAGAATTATTCGTATCGAACGTAAAATCTGAACTATTAAAATTCCCATTATCTAAAGAAATTGCAAAAGTTGTATTTGAAGTAACTGGTGTTGTAGTTGTAAAAGTAATATTAACAGGTTGACCTTCTGTATAACTTGGTGCATTAAAAGTTGTAGTCATATAATTTAATACAATTCCACTTCCATCATTATTCATTCCTGGTGTTGGAACTTTTACTTCATAAGTACCATCCAATTTTCTTTGAATAGAGTGATTTGCAGCATTTGAAGTCGAATTTTCGTTAACACAAACCGTTAAACCTAAAGCTGTCATTAGTGCTGTTGGCTGTGTTGTCCCATTAGCTGAATATGCAATAGCATCAATCATTGCTGTTGCTGTTGCTGGTGTACCTATTGGAAAATCAGAGCCATTTGCAAGGTATAACGCTATTACATCTGGGCCATTTTGTAACATAGAATCAGGCATTGATATGACTGGTGTAGGAGAAAGTAAAACACTTCCAACTAAAAAATTACCATTGACATCAGTTGAATAACCGTCTAAATCAATTGCATAATAACTTAATGTACCACTATATGGCGCAGTACTTGTAGCATTATAAAAAACCAACACGTAACCATTCAAAGAAAAATTTGCTGTTGCAGAATGTAATTCCACAATTTCTTTTGTATCAGTAGAAGGTGTATCTGGATCTATTTCATTAATTACGACTTGTGAGTATGAAAACCAAGATGTTAGCAGAAATAATATAAGAGGTAATTTTATTCTCATCACTTTTTATTTTGGGGTGATTAACAAAATTAGTCATTATTATATTAATTTCTTATGGTTATTTCCTTTTTTTTAGTAATATTGAGAGCTATTAAAAAAATGATGATTAAAACAAAAATATTACTACTTTTTATGTTTACAATGGTTTCATTTGCCCAAAATGAAATTAAAATAAACGCTAAACTAATTGAGAACGGAAAGAAGATTGAAGTTCTTGAAGAAATCACACTAAAAAATACTTCCAATTCAGTTTTAAATGAGATTGCTTTGAATGATTGGAATCACGCTTTTTCAAGTAAAAAATCCGCTTTAGCGAGTAAATTTTCGGATGAATTTAATAGAAGTTTTCATTTATCTAAAAAATCGGAAAAAGGTGAAACTCAAATTTTTGACATTGTAAACGAATTTTCAAATCCATTATCTTTTTATAGAAATGAAAATCAAGTTGATATTTTAATCGTTAAGCTAGAAAAACCATTACAAATTGGAGAAACTACGACTTTAAAAATTAAATACCAATTAACTATTCCTAATACAAAATTTACTAAATACGGATTTTCAGAAACCAAAATATTATTGAAAAACTGTTTTTTAACGCTTTCTGCCTTCAATTCAGAAACACAAAGTGAAGAAAATAGCGATGATTTAACTACCGAAATAGCCAATTATAAAATTGACATTCAACACGATAATCTAATTTTAACAACTGATTTAGATGTTATAAATTCGAATTCAAATTCTTCACAATTAACTGGAAACTCTCGTACCAATTTCTTTATCGCTTTAGAAAAAACGAATAGTTATGAAGAATTTAAAAATCAGAAAATAACAGCCATCACTAATTTAAAAACCAAAGATGTTGCTATTTTTCAAAAGGTTTTAATTATTGACAAAATCACTTCTTATGTTGCGGAAAATATTGGTTCTTCAAACCAAGAAAAAATCATGGTTTCGCAAGAAGATTATGACAGAGAAGCCTTTTATGGCTTAAATGAATTACCATCTTTTATTTCACCATTTAATGATGATTTTGTTTTTGAATTGAAGTTTTTAAAAACCTATTTAAACAATTATTTAGCTGCAAATTTGAAAATTAATTTCCGAAAAGACCATTGGATTTTAGAAGGAATTCAACACTATTACATTAAAAAATATATTGATGAAAATTATCCTGACGTAAAAGCATTCGGAAGATTATCACGCTTTGGAATTTTAAAACGTTACAAAATAATTAATATGGATTTCTCAGAACAATTCATTTATAATTATTTATTAATGGGTCGAAAAAACATTGATCAACCTGTAGGAACAGATAAAAACACGCAAATAAAATTTAATGAAAAAATTGCTGGAAAATTCAAATCCGGACTTTCGCTTCATTATTTAGACGATTATTTAGGAAATGATATTCTTGAAAATTCAATTAAACAATTTGTAGATATAAACTCAAATAAAAATACTGATAATAAAGTTTTTAAAAATCTTTTAGAAACGAATTCAAATCAAAAATTAGATTGGTTTTTTGATGAGTTAATTTATTCTCGAAACAAAATAGATTACAAAATCACCAAGGCAAAAAAAGTAAATGATTCTATTGAAGTCATAATAAAAAATGTAGGCGATGCAAAAGTTCCTGTCTCCATTTATGGTTACAACAAAAATAAATTAGTGAGTAAAAATTGGGTTGAAAACAATACGGAAACGTTTAAATTTTCGGTCAAAAATGATAGTATTACAAAGCTTGTTTTAAACAGTAATTACGAAATTCCAGAACTAAATAACAACAACAATAGTTACAAATTAAAAAATAGATTATTCGGAAATAGAAGAATTCGTTTCACCTTTTTCAAAGACATTGAAGACGCTAAATACAATCAGGTTTTTTATGTTCCAACAGCAGAATTCAATTTATATGATGGAATTTTACTTGGAATGAAACTCAATAATAAGTCAATCATTAACAAGCCATTTACATATGATTTAACACCTAATTTCTCTACAAAAACAAGAACAATTGCTGGAAGTGTTGGTTTTGGTTTTAATGATATAAATCGTCATAGTACACATTATAATACACGCTATGGAATTTCGGGAACACGCTTACATTATGCTCCAGATGCCTTTTACACTAAAATTACACCAAGTATCAATTTCAGTTTTAGAAATCCGAATTTCAGAAAAAATGAAGGTGAAGGAATTACACTCCGACAAGTGTATGTAAACCGTGAAAAATCGAATATCGTTACGACAAAAAATACAGAGAATTATTCTGTTTTTAACTTGAGATATGGTTATGCGAATAGCGAATTAATCAAGCAATTTTCATACGGAAGTGACTTACAGATTTCGAATTCATTTAGCAAAGTTTCTGGACAAATTCAGTACAGAAAACTATTCGAAAACAACAGATACATTAACTTGAGAGCTTTTGGTGGTTTTTTCGTATATAATGATAATACCAACGATTTTTTCAGTTTTGGAATTGACAGACCATCTGATTATTTATTTGATTACGCCTTAATTGGACGTAGCGAAAGTAAAGGTTTGTTTAGCCGTCAATTCGTAAATGCGGAAGGAGCATTTAAATCTAAGTTTGATACTCGTTTTGCCAATCAATACATATTTACAGTAAATGCAAGTTTTAATATTTGGAATTGGATTGAATTATATGGAGATGTTGGAACCTATAAAAATCAAGGATTTAACTCCAAATATATTTATGACAGTGGTGTGCATTTAAACTTAGTTCAAGACTATTTCGAATTGTTTTTCCCAGTTTATTCTTCTAACGGATTTGAATTAAATGATAAAAATTATGGTGAAAGAATTCGGTTCATAATTACCATAAGTCCAAAAACTTTAACCTCTTTGTTTACAAGAAGATGGTTTTAGCTCTCAATAATTTTACATTATTCATATATAATATGTAGTATTTCGGAAATTTACTGCACTATTTTTACTTAAAACTCAATAAAATTATACATTATTCATAAAAATCACTTTCAAATGAAAATATTGCAATAAAATATTTAAATTTGTATCAAAGCATATTTCAATTATGAGCAAATCAAAAACTGCAGAAACTATATCTTTCGAAGATTTCAAAAAAGAAGTTTTAACCGATTTTAAAATCGCATCGGTAAGTCGTGAATGTAGTCTTCTTGGAAGAAAAGAAGTACTTACAGGTAAGGCTAAATTTGGTATTTTTGGTGATGGAAAAGAAGTGCCGCAATTGGCATTAGCAAAAGCTTTCCAAAATGGTGATTTCCGTTCAGGATATTACCGTGACCAAACGTTTATGATGGCTATTGGCGAATTGTCAATCGTTCAGTTTTTTGCAGGTTTATACGGTCATGCCGATGTAAATTTCGATCCAATGAGCGCGGGTCGTCAAATGGGTGGCCATTTTGCAACACATTCATTAGACGAAAACGGAAATTGGAAAAATTTAACTAAACAAAAGAATTCAAGTGCCGACATCTCTCCTACTGCTGGGCAAATGCCTCGTTTATTAGGTTTAGCGCAAGCATCAAAAATATATAGAAATGTTGCTGAAATTCCTGCTGAAAATAATTTTTCGGTAAAAGGAAACGAAGTAGCATGGGGAACAATTGGTAACGCTTCAACTTCTGAAGGTTTGTTTTTCGAAACAATCAATGCGGCTGGAGTTTTACAAGTTCCAATGGTAATGAGTGTTTGGGATGACGAATATGGAATTTCAGTTCACGCGAAATATCAAACTACAAAAGAAAATATTTCTGAAATATTAAAAGGTTTACAACGTGATGAGGAAAATAACGGTTACGAAATTTTCCGTGTTAAAGGTTGGGATTATCCAGCTTTAGTTGATACTTACCAAAAAGCAGCAGAAGTTGCAAGAGCAGAACATGTACCAGTTTTAATTCACGTTAATGAATTAACACAACCACAAGGTCACTCCACTTCAGGTTCTCACGAGCGTTACAAAAATGCAGAGCGTTTGGCTTGGGAAGCAGAATTCGACTGTGTAGCGCAAATGAAAAAATGGATGATTGAAAACAATATTTCTTCTGCAGAAGAATTAGAAGAAATTGAAGCAGCATCAAAAAAAGAAGTTTTAGAAGGTAAAAAAGAAGCTTGGGCGAATTATTTATCAGCAATTAAAGAAGATCAAGCGACAACAGTTGCTATCTTAAATCAAGTCGCACAAAACTCTGAAAATAAAGTTTTCATTGAAAAATACGCGAATGATATTGCTGCAATAAAAGAACCAATTAGAAAAGATTTATTAGTTGTTACTAGAAAAGTTTTAAGAATGCTTTCTGGTTCAAACAGAGAAACTTTAGCGACTTGGATTTCTAATTTCATTGAAAGAATTCAACCAAAATACAGTTCCCATTTATACTCAGAATCGAAACAAAATATTGCTTCAACAACTGAAGTAAAACCAACTTATGACGAAACGGCAGAAGAAGTTGATGCACGTTTAGTTTTAAGAGATAATTTCGATAAAATTTTCGCAACTTATCCAGAAACTTTAGTGTTTGGTGAAGATGCAGGAAACATTGGTGATGTAAACCAAGGTTTAGAAGGAATGCAAGAAAAATACGGAGAAATGCGTGTTTCAGATGCAGGAATTCGTGAAGCTACTATTTTAGGTCAAGGTATCGGAATGGCAATGCGTGGATTACGTCCAATTGCTGAAATTCAATATTTAGATTATTTGTTATACGCCATTCAAATTATGAGTGACGATTTAGCAACTTTACAATATAGAACTCATGGTCGTCAAAAATCGCCATTAATTATCAGAACTCGTGGACACCGTTTAGAAGGTATTTGGCATTCTGGTTCTCCAATGGGAATGATTATTAACGCGATTCGTGGAATTCATGTTTTAGTTCCAAGAAACATGACAAAAGCAGCTGGTTTTTATAATACGTTATTAAAAACTGACGAACCTGCTTTAGTAATTGAATGTTTAAATGGTTACCGTTTAAAAGAAAAAATGCCAACGAACTTAGGTGAATTCCAAACGCCAATAGGTGTGATAGAAACCATCAAAGAAGGAAAAGATATTACGTTAGTTTCTTATGGTTCGACATTAAGAATTGTAGAACAAGCGGCGAAAGATTTATTAGAAAACGGAATTGACGCTGAAATTATTGATATTCAGAGTTTATTACCATTCGATATTAATAAAGACATTGTGAAATCGGTTGCTAAAACGAATCGTTTATTAGTAATTGACGAAGACGTTCCTGGTGGAGCAAGTGCTTTCATTTTACAAGAAATTATAGAAAATCAAAACGCGTACAAACATTTAGATAGTGCACCACAAACGTTAACTGCTAAGGCGCACCGCCCTAGTTACGGAACTGATGGTGATTATTTCTCTAAACCAAGTGCGGAAGATATTTTTGAAAAAGTGTACGAAATTATGAACGAAGCAAATCCGAACAAGTTTCCAAAATTATATTAATTAAAAAACACAAATATTAAAATAGGAAGTAGTAATTTTGCTTCCTATTTTTTTATGACTAAAATTTAAAACCGAATGGCAAATACATATATCGCATACCATTTTACAATTGAACCAAATGATTTAGGTTCGGAAATTTTAATTGCACAATTAGAAGAAACGGCTTTTGAAAGCTTTGAAGAAACCGAAGAAGGTGTTTCGGCTTATGTTCAAAAAGACGTTTGGTCTGAGAATATCTTAAATGAAATTGAAATTCTTTCGAACGAAAATTTCAAGATTTCTTATACGACAAATGAAATTGAGCCAGTAAATTGGAACGAAGAATGGGAAAAGAACTTCTCTCCTATCGATGTTGACGGAATTTGTCATGTTCGTGCACCATTTCATCCAGCAACTAATGCGAAGTATGAAATTGTAATTGAACCAAAAATGAGTTTCGGAACAGGTCATCACGAGACGACTCACATGATGATTCAACATTTGTTAGAATTGGATGTAACGAACAAGAAAACCATTGATATGGGTTGTGGAACTGCCATTTTAGCCATTTTAGCTGAAATGAAAGGCGCTCAACCAATTGATGCTGTTGATATTGACAATTGGTGTTATTTAAACTCAATTGAAAACGCTGAACGTAACAACTGCAAACATATTTCAGTTTATGAAGGTGATGCGTCTTGGTTAAATGACGGTCAGAAATACGATGTGTTTATTGCGAATATCAATAGAAACATTTTACTGAACGACATGGCAACATATGTAAACTGTATGAATGACAATTCTGTTTTATTATTAAGTGGATTTTATACGGAAGATTTTGAAGCGATTAACGAATGTTGTGAAAAATTAGGTCTGACTTTTGAATCGAAAAAAGAAAGAAATAATTGGTTAGGTTTGAAATATATAAAAAATTAGTAATTTTGTACTAGAATAAATTATTAGTTATGAGCACATTAACAGAAACATTAGAAGAAGTATTAGTCGAAGAAGCAGTTGGTGTAAACAACGAAATTGTTTTATATAATGATGATGTAAACACTTTTGATCACGTTATTGAAATGCTAGTCAAAATTTGCGACCATACTTGGGAACAAGCAGAGCAATGCGCTATTTTGGTTCATTACAAAGGGCAATGCACTGTGAAAACTGGAGAATTAACAAAACTTAAACCGCAATGCATATCGTTGCAAGATGCAGGTTTAAGTGCTGTAATCATATAATTAAAAAGGCGACCAGTTGGTCGCCTTTTTCTTTTAAGAAGTTATTTTTCCAAAAGCACAACTTACATAAGATTTTGCTTTTGCTGTCAAACTATTTGCTTCACCATCTTCTGGATAACCAATATCTGCTAATGTTTTCTTAACTAAATCCAGAGTATGCTCTTCAGAATACTCAAATGTGACAGAATTGTCTCCCACTTCAACACTAACTTCAGAAACATCATCTAAAGCATTAAGTTTCTTAGTGATAGTATTTACACAACCATCACATTTTAAATTTTGTATATGAACTATTGTTTTCATTTTTTCTCTATTTTAATAGTATAAAATTACGAAAACATTCATTGAAAAAATATGATAAAAATCACATTATCAAATGATTAATAAGGCAATTTATATTTAAAATTCTGTAATATGAGTTTTAAAAAATGTAAAGTATATGAACTATAATTAAATAAAAAAAGCTGAATCACATATTTGACTCAGCTTTTTTTATTTATATAATTTTTAATCTATTTTCTTCTAAAAACTGTAGTGTAAATAGCTCCATCTGTATCTACATATTTGATTTTCAAAGTAGTATTAGTCAAAACAAGAATTTCAACAGTTGTATCTTCAGTAACATTAGTTAACATATTACCTGACTTAGTCCAATCACCATAATCAATTGATTCATCACAATTAGAATCATAGTAAACATCATCATATTCGCCATTTTGTAAAAATTCAACATAGTCTTTTTTTGTAGAACATGAATTTTCATAATTAGCTAATGTTTCTGTACCACCAACAATTGTTCCTTCTTTATAATATTCCCAAGAACCAATAATTGAAGCTTCAGCAACAACTGGTTCATCATCACTTCCACAAGAGACAAAAATTAAAGCAGCAACAAAAAGTAATAAATATTTTTTCATAATTATTTAATGTAAGTTATTTTTCACAAATTTAAAAATAAAATTGACTAATGAGGTAATTTATTTTTCAAAATTCCATAAATGTAAGTTCCTAGTAAAGCACCAAGTAGTACTACACAAATAGAAAAAACACCATTTCCAATTAAAATAAAAATCGGTCCAGGACAACTTCCTACTAGTCCCCAGCCCAAGCCAAACATTGTTCCGCCAATTATATATCTTGAATAGGAGAAATCTTTATCTTGAATATTAATTTCAGCTCCTTTAAAACCTTGAATATCTTTCTTTTTAATTAAATAAATCCCAGTAACACCTACAAAAATAGCGGTTGCAATAATTCCATACATATGAAAACTTTGAAACATAAACATCTCATAAATTCTATACCAAGAAACGGCTTCTGCTTTTGTTAATACGATTCCGAAAACGACACCAACTATAAAAAATTTTATCAACTTCATAATGTTACGAACCAAAAATTAATGGAATTAAAAAATGTGCAGAAATTAATCCGCCAAGGAAAAAACCTATTACTGCAATAAGCGATGGAATTTGCAGGTTACTTAAACCAGAAATCGCATGGCCAGAAGTGCAACCACCAGCATAAGGCGTTCCAAATCCAATTAAGAATCCACCAATTAATAAAATGAAAAACCCTTTAATTGTAAATAAATTTTCTAAACTAAACATAGCATCTGGACCTAATTTTCCATTGGGTGCATCAATATTTAATTGCTGTAAATTTTCAATTGTTTTCGGATTAATTTGAAGAATATCAGGAGAATCCATCAAAAAATAAGAGGCTAAAAATCCTCCTACAATAGCACCTAATGCAATAGCTAAATTCCACCTTTGTTCTTTCCAATCAAAATCAAAATATTCAATTTTACTTTTACCAAATGTTAAACTACATATATTTCTTAAGTTAGATGACATCCCAAAAGTTTTGCCAAAATAGGTTAACACTAACATGATAAGTCCGATTAAAAAACCTGAAACTGCCCAGTGCCAAGTACCTTGAATTACTTCCATATATTGTGAAATATTATTTTTTGAATTACTATATTTGTTCTCGATTTCATATATAAACTTTTCTTTTGCAAAGATAACATATGTATCACATTTAACAACCATAAGTGTTTGCTTACGCAGACTTTTTAATAGCGATTTCAAAGATACAAAAAATGAGTAAATTTAAAATAGAATTTAAATGGGCAATATACTACACTTTTTTAGGAATTATGTGGTTTCAGCTAGAAAAGTATTTAGGTTTTCATGATAAATACATTGCTAACCATCCAGCTTTTACCAACTTAATATACATTATCATTTTTGGAATTTATGTCCTTTTTTTAATTGATAAGAAAAAGAATTTTTTCAATGGAATAATGTCTTGGCAACAAGGCTTTCTTTCTGGAGTGATTTTAGCTATTTTCGCTATGATTTTAACTCCATTTGCTACTTATTTTTCTTTAAAATATGTCAATCCAGATTTTTTCACAAACATGATTAATTATTCGGTTTCTAAAGGAATGAAACTAGAAAATGCACAAGCCATGTTTGGCACAACGGCGTATATGATTTTTGCTTCATTTGGAAACTTCTCATTTGGTATAATATTTGCAGCTTTGGCTTCGGCAATAGTAAAAACTAAAAAATAATTTCATCATGCGCAAAATAATTGTTTTAAGCTTCTTAGTCTTATTTATTTCATGTATAAGTACAAAAAACACCATTCAAAATATAGATGACACAGCGGTTTTACCCAAAATTGTTGGCCCTCAATTTGTTTTAACAGAAACTGCAACTGATTTAAAATACGGTTATAGTGAATTTTACCCAATCAATTTAGGATTTTCAAAATATGAAAACAGCAATAATTTAAATGTTGGTCGTTTTTTTAATGCTATAACTGGTCCAAATGGAGAAAAAGTAACGTATAAATTAATTGAAACGTGTTGCCCTTTTCCAAGTAAAAACAATAAAATGGGCGCTGGAACTTTAGATTTATATGAAATTTACTTTGATGAAAAGGCTACTGACAAGAAAATTTACATCAATACATTTGAAAAAGGTAACGTAATTTGTCCGAAAGGATTTTCAATAAAAAAAGTTTAAACTTCTAACAACTAAACATCTAACTTTAATTACCTTTGCATCACAAATAAAAACACAATAAACAACTACACATGAACTTAGATAATATTCCACAAATAAAACATACAAATAGTGGTAACTTTTTCGTACTTGCTGGTCCATGCGCTATTGAAGGCGAAGAAATGGCTTTACGAATTGCAGAAAAATTAGTTACTATTACAGATAATTTACAAATTCCTTTTGTTTTTAAAGGAAGTTTCAAAAAAGCTAACCGTTCTAGAATTGATAGTTTTTCTGGAATTGGAGATGAAAAAGCCTTAAAAATATTAGAAAAAGTTTCAAAAGAATTTGGCGTACCAACGGTAACAGACATTCACACCAATGAAGATGCGGCTATGGCTGCTGCTTATGTTGATGTGTTACAAATTCCTGCATTTTTAGTTCGCCAAACGGATTTAGTTGTGGCTGCTGCCAATACAGGTAAAACTGTAAACTTGAAAAAAGGACAATTTATGAGTCCGGAAAGCATGAAACACGCGGCTCAAAAAGTAAAAGATTGTGGTAACGATAATTTTATGATTACCGATAGAGGAACCATGTTTGGTTACCAAGATATGATTGTAGATTTCAGAGGAATCCCTACAATGAAAGAATTCGGAACTACTGTTTTAGATGTGACACATTCGTTACAACAACCAAATCAAACAAGTGGTGTTACTGGCGGAAGACCAGATATGATTGAAACTATCGCTAAAGCTGGAATTGTAACTGGAGTTGATGGAATTTTCATTGAAACACATTTTGATCCTGCAAACGCAAAAAGTGATGGTGCAAACATGTTGCATTTAGATTATTTTGAAGGCTTAATGACGAAGTTAGTAGCCATCAGACAAACCATAAATAAATTTTAAGAATAATAGAACTTAATACCCAAATGAAAAAAATCTTAACGCTTGTTATAGCATTAATTTCTATAACAAGTTTCGCACAAACAGATAACTTAGTAGATTTGCCTGTAACAAAAGAAAAATACACTGCTCATAATAAAGGTAAATTTTATATCTATTGGGGAGGAAACAGAGATAATTACGCTAAATCAGACATTCATTTTACTGGTGAAAACTACGATTTCACTTTATATGATGTTACAGCACAAGACAGACCAAAAGGTTGGCACATAGATTACGTCAATCCAACAAGGATGACAATTCCTCAAACTAATCTTAGAATCGGGTATTTTATCAATGATCATTATAATATTTCTATTGGATATGACCATATGAAATACATTATGGACAATGATATTAGAGTTAAATATAGTGGATATTATCCACAAGAAGGAGAAATTTCAGCTACACCAGGAAATACATTTGGCGAACATGCAACAGCTGATGAAATTACTTTAACACCAGATTTTTTAACTTTTGAACATACAGACGGTTTAAATTATGTAAATACAGAAATTAATAGATTTGATGATATTTCACATTTATTAAGACTTCCAAATACAGATAAATTTCAAATAAACTTAACTGAAGGTGTTGGTGGTGGATTTTTATTTCCAAGAACAAATGCAAAGGTTTTTAATAAGGAAAGATACGATGAATTTAATGTAGCTGGTTACGGAATTTCTGCAAAAGCTGGTTTAAATTTTACTTTCTTTAAATACTTCTTTATTCAAACAGAAATTAAAGGTGGTTATTTAAATATGAATAATATTAGAACTAGCTATAATCCATCTGACAAAGCGGAACAAGAAATATGGTTTTTACAAAAAATTATAACTGTTGGTGGAATTTTCAAGCTTTAATTCTTTAAACATAAAAATAAAAAAAACGTGATAATTACTTATCGCGTTTTTTTATACAACAACTTTGCTTCCCTAATAACTTCTCTTAAAACAATATCTTCTACTGAATCAATCTCAAAATAGCGTAGCGATTTAATGGTGTTTCTATTTTCTCCAATTAAAATATCTTGATGTAAAATTAATTCATATCCTTTTGCAAAACCAATATCAACAAATCCTTTTGATTTATTTGGTGCTATATAAACAAATGGTTTCTTTTCATAATAAAAATATGGAATTCCCCACTTAAATAATAATTCAGTTACTTCAATTTCTTGTTCAATTACAGAAATTACATAATGAATAATCTCTTGAAATTGTGGGCTTTGTTTCAAAATATATACTTCAGCTGGCTTCATTAATAATTTATTTATTCAAAAATAATTAAAATTCCTTGTTCAAATGAAATTTTATTATTTACTTTGTATTTCAAAGCACTTTACAAACTTTCAATTATGATAAATTCAGCACAAAAGAAAATAGGCGTCGCAGTAATAATCTTATTACTGATTCCATTTATTGCAATGCGATTTACCAATGAAGTCAATTGGTCATTAATTGATTTTATATTAATGGCAATATTATTAACAAGCACAGGATTGATTTGTGAATATTTAAATAGAAAAATAACCAACGAAAGAATCAAAATTGCTACAATTATTGGTGTTGTAATTTTGTTTTTATTTATTTGGGGTGAATTAGCCGTAGGAATTTTTAACAGTCCAATTTCTGGATCATAATCTAAAGTAATCAAATGGAAGATAAAAATTATTTAAACGACTTAAAAGAAATTAAAGAAATGATGAGTAAATCGTCTCAATTTATTTCTTTAAGCGGTTTGTCTGGTGTGTTGGCAGGTATTTATGCGTTAGTTGGTGCTTACTTTGCTTACAAAACGATCTATTTTGATACTTCAACTTCTGGAAATTATTCTTATTTAATTATTTCAGAAAATGCGGTAATTAAATTATTTGCAATTGCTTCAATTGTTTTGGTTTTATCTATTGCAACAGGAATTCTTTTAAGCATAAAAAAAGCGAAAGAAAGCAATGATAAAATTTGGAATGCAACATCAAAACGTTTGGTCATTAATTTCATGATTCCACTTGCAGTTGGTGGTTATATGGGATTGTACTTAATTGAAAAAGAAAATTTTGCTTTACTAACTCCTCTTACTTTAATATTCTACGGATTAGCTTGTGTGAATGCGAGTAAATACACTTTAGGAGATGTAAGATATTTAGGCTTATCAATGATTTCATTAGGAATTATAAACACATTTTTCGTAGGTTACGGCTTACTATTCGCCGCTTTAGGTTTCGGTGTTTGTCATATATTTTATGGCGGTATGATGTGGTTTAAATATGAGAGAATTAAATAATAATTTAAATTCCAATATTATGAAAAATGAAATAAGTCAAAAAGTAAATTGGGGTATCCTATTCCCTCTTCTAATCATCCTTTTAGGAGCAATCTTACTAATTTACATGATTGCAGTTGAAGATGAACCAGGTGCTTTGCCTTTGATATTAATAATTGTAGGAATAGTACTTTTAACAAAGAATTGGTTCAAAATAAATAGAAATAACAGCTCTAATAAATAATTAGAAAAATATAAAAATATTATAAAATAAGAATTAGCTTCGTGCTACGAAAACAAATGAAAAACATCATCCAAAACATCAACAAAGCGTTTGACCACAGAATACGACTAGGAATTATGTCGGTTTTGATGGTAAACGAATCTGTAGATTTTAATACGATGAAGGAATTTTTAGGTGCCACAGACGGAAACTTAGCCAGTCACATTAAAGCATTAGAAGCTGATGCATTTATTTCCGTTGAAAAACAATTTATTGGTAAAAAACCAAATACCAAATACAGCATCACTCCTATTGGCAAAAAAGCCTTTCAGGATCATATTAACGCATTGGAAAAATTATTAAGTCAAAAATAACGCTATTTTTTTATTCATTAACTTTGAAAAACAAAGTACTTTTAATTATTAAATATGAACAAACTTGTCACCATCTACATTTTAAATCGCAAACAAGACACTAACATTTGGTTAGCTTCATTAGTTGCAATTACATTATTATTACTTCGAGTAAAAATTACACATTCTATGTATTTATTATTTTTAATTTGGAATTTGTTCTTAGCCATTGTTCCTTATTTCTTATCATCAAGTATTTACAATAACTTCTTCGATAAAAGCAAAAAAGTACAAAATAGCATTTACTCTTTAACTTGGTTGTTGTTTATTCCAAACACTTTTTATATTCTAACAGATTTCACACACTTACATTTCATAAATCCCTTTCAGTTTGGCTTAGACATGCTCATTCTATCAAGTTTTAGCTTCGCAGGATTTTATATTGGATTACTTTCATTACAACATATTCATCTCTTGACAACAGCAAAATATGGCAATAAAACTGGGAATTTATTTATTATAATCATTAGTTTTTTATCAGCATTTGGGATTTATTTAGGAAGAGTTTTACGCTTCAATAGTTGGGATATTATCTCCAAACCTATGGAACTTGTTTACAAATCAATTTATGCGCTTTTTAGTTTTGAAACCATCATTTACACCTTACAACTCTGATTAATAATTCTGATAAGTTATATCATTTTCTACCATTGGAAACATTACAAAATCAATAACAATTAAATAAAAAATAACCTTTAAACTTAAAAACACCATGGAAATCGACATCAAAACACCAGATCAAACTGAAAGCAAATCGTTTTTTCAATCGTCAACAGCAAAAATGATGATGGTTGGAATACTAACATTAGTTTTATTAATTCCGCTTTTCTTCGTACAAGATTTAATTACAGAACGAAGCATTCGACAAAAAGAAGTGGTTTCAGAAACGACTTCAAAATGGGGAGGCGGCGTATATGTTTACGGACCAATATTAAAGATTCCTTATAAAAATCCAGTTACAGGAAAATCGAATTTTGCGTATTTCTTTCCAGAAGAATTGGATAATTCTATAACTGCAAGAATGGAAAAACCTTTAGAACGAGGTATTTTTAAATCGAATGTATTTTCGACTAAGATGAATTTCACGGGTTCGTATTCGCAACCTAATTTTCAAATGCGAAATATTCCAGATGCGAATGTATATTGGAATCAAGCGAAAATTATCATCAGAACTACGAATTTGAAAAGCTTAAAAGATGAAGTCAAAATAAAATTTGCCAATCAGAGTTTAAAATTCGAACCAGGAAACACAGAAAATAACGACAGCATTCAAACTTTAGAATCCACTACATTCGATTATAAATCGATTGCCAATTCGAGTAAATTTAGTTTCGATATTGCATTTAACGGAAGTAAACAAATTAAAATTGTTCCTATCGGAAAAACAACTGATTCTAAAATGACATCAGATTGGAATTCACCAAATTTTAATGGAAACTTCTCTCCTACTTCTCGTGATCTTTTTAAAGATGGTTCAGGTTTTAAAGCGAACTGGAAAATTTTACATTTTAACAGACCATTTGCACAACAATATTTCGAAGCTTTACCAGAACTTTCAAATTATGCTTTTGCGACGGATTTCATCACGCCAGTTGACGAATACCAACAAAACGAGCGTGCAAGTAAATATGGGTTTTTAGTAATCGGATTAACATTTTTAATCTTCTTTTTAATTCAATCGATAAGTAAAATCAATATTCATATTTTTCAATATTCGATGATTGGAATTGCATTAATTATGTTTTACACTTTATTGATTTCAATTACAGAACATAGTAGTTTTTCATTGGCTTACATCATTGCTGCCATAGCCGTAATTGCGCTGATTTCTCTATATTCAATATCGATTCTGAAGAACAAGAAATTCCCAACATTTATTGCGATTTCATTAAGTGTTTTATACTCGTTCATCTTCGTCATCATACAATTAGAAGATTATGCCTTATTAGTGGGAAGTATTGGTCTATTTGCGATTTTAGCAGCCGTAATGTACTTTTCTAGAAAGATTGATTGGAAGTAAATTTCTTTAAAATAAAAAACCCTGACAGATTTAATTTGTCAGGGTTTTGTTTTATTTAATATAATCAATAATTAGAATAAGTAAAATTATAACAATTACTATATAAATATAAACTTTCTGAATTTTTATATTGTCTCTGTAATCAATAATTTCGTTTGTTTCATAGTTAGCAATTATTTCGTTTTCGATTAGAATTTTATCAATCTCAACTTTATCTTTTTCAAGTAAATAATATCTTAATTTCATTTGATTTTCATCAGAATAAAATGAAATTTGTTTATTAATTAATTGCGATTCAAATCGTATTCTATCTTTCAATAAAACATAAATATGATAATAATTTTCTTTTATTTCACTCATAGAATCTGAACACTAAAAACTGATCACTGAATACTATTAATGACTTCCTTCTACTTCAATCGCATCCACATCAATATTTTGTTTTTTCAAAATTCCTTTTACCAAAACGGCAAATAAAGTCAAGTAAGCAAAACAAACTACAGCCACAATATACGATTGGTGAATTCCAATGATATCAGATAATTTTCCTTGAATTGGAGGAATAATTCCACCACCTAAAATCATCATAATTAAGAAAGCAGAACCTTGAGAAGTATATTTTCCTAAGCCAATAATTGACAAACTAAAAATAGCTGGCCACATAATACTACAAGCTAATCCACCCGCTAAAAAGGCATAAATAGCAACAGTTCCAGCAGAAAATAATCCAATTAACATGGCTATAATTCCGAAAGTTCCGAAAATCATTAAAGTTCTTGCAGGTTTATCTTTACTTAAAAAGAAAGCAGCAATTTGAACAAAAACACAAACCACATAGAAATATAAAGGCTTCATGTCTTTTCCAGAAATGATATTTACGCTTAAAATAACTCCAAACGCAATTAAAGGAATAATGATTAAAGCGATTGTTTTTTTGATACCTTCTAAGTTGAAAACAGAAATGGCTCCAGCCCAACGACCAATCATTAAACTACCCCAATACATCGAAACATAAGGCGCAATATCTGAAGATTGCATACTTCCGAATTCTTTCAATTTTAATAATTCACCTAAATTACTTCCAATGGCAACTTCTACACCAACGTAAACAAAAATAGCTAACATCCCTAAAACCAATTGTGGATATTGCATTGCACCCCAACCGTTAACATCTTTCTTAGCTGATAAATATGAAAATAAAATTCCACCTAAAACCACTAATAAAGCTCCAGAAAGCCAAAGCATTCTATAATGCTCTAAGTCTGACATTTCAGCAATAGAATAGTTTGTAGTATCTAATTGATAGGTTTTGAAAATTGGCACGAAACAAGCTGCTAACAAAACTGTCATAATAACTAAAGTTCTTAAAGCTTTATTGGCTTTTTCCATTGGTTCTGTAGCGATTCCTGCAGGAACTTTTTTCGAGAAATAGAACAATGCTGCAGAAGCAATAAATAATAATCCAACACCTAAATATAAGATGACAACTTTATCTAAAGGTAAACTTTGAATTTGCTCTTCTGAAACTTCTTTTGCACTTCCAAACAAAGCGAATGCAACTAAAATTGGACCAATGGTTGTTCCTAAAGAATTAATTCCACCACCTAAATTTACTCTACTCGCTCCCGTTTTTGGGTTACCTAATAAAATCGCAAACGGATTAGCAGCTGTTTGTTGTAATGAAAATCCTAACGCTACAATAAATAATCCTACTAACATTCCAGCATAAACGCTCGCTTCAACAGCTATAATCATCGCACCAGCACCTAAAGCCGAAAACAATAAGCCGTAAACAATACTTTTCTTATATCCCCAAGTTCCAACAATATCTTTTCCTGTGCTATTTCCCATGGCAAAAAGTAATAAAGCGCCAATATAATAAGCCGTATAAAATGCAAAATCAATTAATTGCGATTGAAATTGATCTAGACTAAAATAGCTTTTACAAAATGGAATAAAAATACTGTTTCCAGCAGCAATAAATCCCCAAAAGAAAAACACTGTAATTAGTGTATACAAAGCGGGATAATTGGTTTGATTTTGGTTTGAATTCATAATTTAGTTTAGTTAGTAGTATATTAATTTTTTAGTTTTTGATCGTCATTTTGCTAAATAACAAAATTTTATGGCAAAAAAATATAAAATCGGAATTTAATTATTAACGAAATCGACTTAGTTTAATAACATTATTAGTACAAATTAGTTCATTAAAAACTATTTAGATAATCTTATATCGAAGGAAAATGGTTGCGTTGAAAACTTAATTTTCTTAAAATCAGGATGATTCGGATTAATTAACACATTTCGTTCATTTGGAATTATGGCAGAAGGCACAAACAAAATTGCTGATTGTTGATTTCTAATCCAATTATCACCAATTGTTCTGCAAATTAAATGTCCGTTTTCGGTAGTGTCATTCCAACCTTTTGGTAATTTTTTCGAATCAACTTCTACTATTTTAACTGTATTTGGAAATGAAATAGTCAGTAAACTATAATCGGCATCATTACCAAAACCATTTCTGTGAACCAAGTTTTCCAAACAGGCTAACGAACAATTTTCAGCTGCATAAATCACAAATAAGCCCGTAGAATTCCATCTTGCTGCATAACCAGAAGCCATTAAACTATTCGCCCATTTTGTATGAATAATTCTAAAAACTTCCATTTATTAAGCGGTTGCGCCGAATTCTATTCGTTTTAACTCTTCGTAAATTAAATGAATACCAGTTGAAGTATTTAAATATTGAACTGGTTTGTTATTATTGAAGAAAGGATTTTCTTTTTCCAACCATTGATTAAAAACGTTAGAATTACCAAAAACAACATTACCAAGCTCATATAACGTGCTTAATTCTATGGCTAATTCTGCAATTCTTGAAGGAATTTTAGTTTCATTATTTTTATACTTAATGAATGTTTTTGGCGTAATTTCAAAAATATTTTCTGAAAGAATTTTTATAGTTAAACCAGTAATAGCAATTACTTTAGTAAATAATTCTTTTGAATTTTGAGCAATGTTATCTAATACATTATTTTTAATAAATGAAGCTGGCAAATAAATAGCCATAGGTTCTGAAGCCATATTAATAGCATCATCTTGGACTTCATGTTTTTTTACTGCTTTTTTCATAATGTGTATTTTTACATTTACTAATAAGCAAATTTACATATTATTATTATTTCTTCCAAAATTTATAGCACAAAAAAAAATCCCAATTACTTGGGATTTTATATTATTGATTACCGTCTAAATAGCTTTGCAGGTAAGCAAAACGCGGTGTAAGTTTTCCATCACCTGTAATTTTAGCTCGAGCCAAAATACCATTTGCATCATCATTAAAAAAAGCTGGAATAACGTGTTGTAAAAACATTTCTCCAAAACCTTCACTAGCATCTTTTGGTAATTCGCAAGGTAAATTATCAACAGCCATTACCACAATTGCACTTGGATGATACATATCAACTTCTTTATGTTCACTTGGCAGATAGCCATAATTTGGTTCAGCAATTGTACTTGCTCTTAGTGTAGAAGCTATTGGTCCGTTAATATCGCAAGAAATATCTGCAACAACTTTAATTTTATTTTTTGGAGAAGCTAACATTTCTCTAGATAAAATTATTGGTGCACCATTTCCGTAGAAATGTCCAGCAATAAAAATATCTGCGACTTCTGTAAAACGTTCGAAGTTTGAATTATAATTTTGCGGATTAGTATAAAAATCTTTCTTATCAAAAGCTAAGCCTTCTTTATGAATGTTATAATCCTGAATGTCAATCATTGTGAAAACAGGGTAAGTATAAGTTTTAGATAAAAAATCTTCAACCGAAACTTCCTTCATCTTCATACCATCTAACATTTCTTTAGCACCAAGTGCCACTTTACCTTTACCACTTAAAACGATTTTAATTGGCGGTAAAAAAGGTTTCTTTAGTTGTGTAATTAAAGCTTGTTGATTTGTAAGTGTTTCAGCTTTTGGTAAATTAAAAATATCGAATTTTAATCCAAAAGATCTAATTCCATTATAAGCGCCAACAATTCCTGCATAACGACCAAAACCAATTAAACGTGTATTATTTTCGTTCACAATTGTTTCGTGATCATATAATTCTATGTTTTTATCCACGCAAGCCTTTAATAAATTTCTATTATAAGCTTGCTTTTTTATCGTATGAGAAAAGAAAAAATATTTTTTATTTGGGATTAATGCATCAACTGGAACCTCTTTAACTCCAATTAGCACGTCACAATCTTCAACATTTTCGGAAATTTCAAAACCGTTTTCTATATACTCTGAATCTGAGAATACTCTAATATCTGATGCTTCTACTTTAATTTCAGCATTTGGAAATTGCTCTTTTACTTCCAAAAGTTCTGAAGGTGAAAACACGACTCTTCTATCTGGGGGGGTTTTTCTTTCTTTTATTAATCCGAACTTCATTTGTTGTTTGTTGTTTTGTTTTTTTTTATAGTTAAATAGAGTAACTTTTTTAGAGGGAAGTTAGTCAGTATCAAACATTTAAATATCATATTTATATATATTCAAAACATTATTTACTCTATTGGTTACAAATATAACATTTTTGAAATTGTGGAGAAAAATTTTAACATTCAAATCATAATTTTTTTAAAAATTTGAACAGGAAAAAACTTATTAAAAAATCTCTATCCTATTTATCAAATAAAAAAAACAATAATTATCTTCATATAAAAAAAATATTGTAGTTTTGGCATTAAATTTGCGCTTTGACAAACTTTAAGTGTACTATTCAATTAAATGGGGTCGACTGGTTTTGACAGCAAGTGGCACTAATTAGTAAGCATGTCGAGCATTGTATTTTTGGCTCGTAAATATCAATTATACACACTTTTTAAACGGCGAAAATACTTACGCTTTAGCTGCATAATCAGAATTATAGTACGATAATGCCAAGTTCCTACTAGGTAGGAAAGCTGGATTTCTCTCAAAAGCCTTGGTTTGTGGCGGTTGGTTAAGAGGAATGGTAAAAATAAACCTAGGAACGGTAAAACTTTAAATCCGCTCTGACACTGATAAAGTTAAGCATGTAGTGGCTGTTTTTGGCCAAGCTGCATGTCGAAAATCTAAACAAAAACTATACATGTAGAAAGCTTTTTGATGGCTTGTTTGGACGAGAGTTCGATTCTCTCCGACTCCACAGAAAACCCTGTAAAACACTTATTTTACAGGGTTTTTTAATTATGGTTGCCGTTTTTGATGCCGTAATAATTTTGATTAAATATTTAAATTATTACCTCTTCAAACTAAAATGTCCTTTAAAAGTTCTTCCATCTTCTAAATTTATCACATACCAATAATCTGAAGATGATACTGCTTTGCCATTATAAGTTCCATCCCAACCTGAAGAAAGTGGTGAGATTTGTTTTAACAATTTACCATATCTGTCAAAAATATGAATGATAGTTTTAGCGTTGTAAGTGCGACTAATTCCTTTAATATTCCAATAGTCATTATATCCATCTCCATTTGGAGTAAAATAGTTTGGAATACCTAATAAACTAATATCTTCTTCAGCAATGCCGCATCCGTTTTTATCAATCACATAAATGGTATAAGTACCTGATTCTACATTATAAAAAGTATTACTACTTTGATAATTAATTCCGTCAATACTGTATTCATAATCTCCAGAACCGCTAACATTTACTATTATTGAATTATTATCTGATAAATCGTTAATAACAATATTTTCAATAGTTGCAATGTTAGAAGCTGTTACTGTAATAGTTCTAGTTTTAGTACAGTTTTGAGTATTTGTAACAACAACTGTATAACTTCCTTCTGTATTAACCGTTAAAGAATAATTAGTTTCTCCAGTTAATATATTTCCATCTAAAAACCATTGATATGTAAAGTCATTTATTGTTGAAATATCTTCTAAACCTGCATCAATAGTTTTTATAAAATTTGGATTATTACTACATACTAATTCTGTTCCTGTAGTATTAATTCTTGGTGTTGGTTTTACAACAAAAGGAATACTTAAAGTAGCTTTACAAGTTGTGTTAATCGGATTAATTACTTCAACTGTTATGGTTTGAGTATCTGTAATAAAAGGATTAGGTAATGGACTTGGTAATGCTACTGCATTCGCATCAAAATAATTAACAATCATTCCCGTTTGTGAGCCTAGAATTGTAGACTGAAACGCACTTGTATTAAACGGAAATAAACCATCTTGAGAAAGTGGATTTACTTCATCATCACAAGCTGTTGTTAATGTTATAGCAATTGGAAAAGCTTCAGGTAAATCGTCAACTATAAATTGAATTGTGGCTTCATCATAACAAGCTGTTGATGTTGTATTTGTTGCTCTAGCTGTAATATTTTGAGAACTTGTTACAAAAGGATTAGGCAATGGACTTGGTAAAGCATTTCCGTTTTGATCTTTGTAAGTTACCGTTACACCTGTTAATCCGTTTAATAAAATAGTTTGCAAATTATTCGTATTGAATCCAAAAATTCCATCTTGATTGTCATCGCAATGGCTAATAACTAAATTTTCTATAAAAGGGATACGTTCTACATTTAAAATTATATGATGCCCTAAACCTAAACAATCATTATTGACTTGACTATCTACTCTAACATAAATATTTTGCGTGATTGGATAACCAACATTTGTATAATTCGAAATATTGGTAATTGCATTTTGCTCAGCTAATGCATCTGCCTGATTTTTATAATACTTTATAGTTAGTAATTGTCCAACTGGATACAAAGCTTGAATTTGTGAAGTGACACTACTAAAATCAAATGTAGCAATTCCATCTGTATTTGAGCCAGATGACATATCATCGCAAACCGTAAAGACTTTCTGAAAACTTGAAGGAATAGAAGTTGTTGATACACTTAAATTTAATTGCCCAACTCTGAAACATCCGTTATCATTTTCAATACGAACATAAACCACATCATTACTAACAACTTGATTAGTATAAGCTAAAAGGTTTGTTATACTCGCAATGGTATTATCGCTTTGAGCATCAGTTGGATTCTCAAAATAAGTAAAAGTTAAACCATTTGTACTCGTAACAAATGAGTTTTCAGCTTCTTTTAAGTTGAAAGCACTAAAACCATCATTATTGTCATCACATTGTTTTAGAGTTACTATATTGTTTGTTAAAACTGGTCTTGGGAAAATCGTTATGTTTCTGTTATTACTTCCTGTACCATTTGGTGTAGTAATTGTAACAGATACTGGAAAAGTACCCGAATTGGTATAAGTATGTGTTGGACTTATAGTATTTGAGGTATTTCCGTCACCAAAGTTCCAATTAGCAGACAAAATAGGTTGGTTAGTATTGAAACTAAAATTTACAGCATCGCCTTCACAGGTGCTAGCGAGTTGGATAGCTGGTGTAAAGAAAAAAGATTGATTGAAAGCTGGCAATCCAGAATAAGTATACTTTCCTAAAAGATCTACAGCGTCTACTTGTAAATCACAACCTACACCTAGAGTGTTCGGATTATTAATAACCCCTAATTTATTCTGATAAAAAAAAGCAACATATATTTTTCCGTCTGGACCAGTTTGCAATGCTCCTGGTGATTTTGCACCAGAATAAATTTGAGTAGCAGATAACAAAACATTAGTAGCATTTAAATTAAATTGATAAATTTTACTATATCCGCCTGTAGAAAGATATAAGACTTCATTATTTTGAGAAAATTCTGCACCATAAAATCTATCATATCCAATTATTAATGACTGTGCATTAGAAATTGAACCAGTTGTATTATTAAAATCAAACAACTGTGTTATTGCATTAGGGTAATAAATACAGCTAACTATTTTTTTTCCGTTTGGAGAAATTCTTAAGTATCCACCTGATCTAAACTCACTTCCAGGTGATTCATAGTTTGGAATATAACCAATACTACTAATCACTGGTGTTGCAGTTAAACCAGAACTTGTTAATAAATTAGCATAAAAATTATTATTATTCCATCCATGGGTAATAACCCAATAATCTGTTTCATTAGCATGTTTTACAATAGCAAGTTTTTCACAAGTTGGAGTATATATTTGTATATTTTTAATTGCTGTAACTGCACCAAAACCCCCATCTAACGACATATCCACTACAGAATAGCAAAAACCATTTGGCTTAACTTCTGCATCTATAGTAAAAATATAAAATAATGTTGTTGAACCAGGTTTTTGAACTATTGTTGCAGATTGAGTACTAGATAAATCACCTAACAAACCATTACCATTTACCATTACTTGATGATTTCTATTGTATACTGTAATACCATCAGTATAAAATAATAATTGACCAGAAGCGTTAGAAATGGTAGCACAACCTTCTGTAGTATTCAGTTGACCATTAGTTATAGCAACAGGACTTCCACTATTAAAATCTAAACCAGCATTTTCTCCAAAATACCAAATATTGGCTTCTCCTTGTGAGAAAAGCAATTGAGAAAGTAATATAAAGAAAAATGTTATTCTTATTTTCATTAATGTTATTAATTTTTATTTATAAACTACGAAACATTCATTAGGGTCTGCTACGGCACTAACATTATCAATAAATACTTGTGTTGTATTTTTCATAAATTTAACTTTTCCATTATCTGAATTTACGGTATAAACATTATTACCTACCACTTTAATGCCATAATTATATGAACTTCCAGTGGATAAACCCACTAAAGTTGCCTGTCCATTTTTCCAATAATATGCTTTATTGTCTAATTTACCACCAATGTATACATTGTTATTATTTACATCAATATGTGAAGCGTAAACATTATAAGATGGATTATTAACATAATTAACTACTCCATTTTTCCAATATTTAATTTTTTTGATTCCATTGTCAGTTTCTTCTGCTAAAACATATACATTATTATCAACTACACATAGGTCTCTAGTTGTATCAGGAATTGTCCCGCTAGTCAAAACTGTATTTACTCCATTTTTCCATAAATTTGCTTTATGATCACTATGAATTAACACATATTTGTCATTACCTACTACTTTAAAATCACAAGGATAAGGAAAAGAACCAGTTATACCATTTATATTTGTTGGCACACCATCTTCCCATAATTTTATTTGAGTACCAACTATTCCTAAAATATACACTTTATTGTTTACAACTTGCACTTTAGTAAAATAATCTGCGGTTTGTGTTCCTAAATTTTGAACCACACCATTTTTCCAGTATTTGGCTTGCCCATTTTCAAAACCAACCACATAAGTATTCCCTTGATTTACACAAACAGAATAAGCAAAAGCTTCATAAGTTCCATCTGTTAAATAAGTAGGCTCCCCATTTTTCCATAAAACAGCTCTTGTGTTTCCGCTAACAGGATAACCTCCACCAACTGCATAAAAATCTACTGGTTTTTCAGTTTCAATTTCTGGAGCATTGTCTTCTTTACTACAAGACATTAATAAAGTAAAAAAGCTTAAAGCTAAAATTATTTTTTTCATATTTATTGTTTTACTACTTCAGTAATAACTGAGTATATTTTTAGAAACACTAACTATACTTATTACTATTTTGAATTATTTATATTTTATTTACAATTTCACAAATAATTGATTGTTAAAATTGCTGACAAAAATATAATTTTAATTTTGAAATAAATTACGTATTTCACGTAATTGTTAGATTTTTATATTTAAAAAATAATAAATTAAATTTGAATTACTTTTGCTGTAAATAACTATAATAATCACCAATGCCATTTTATAAAAAAATTTCGCTTCCAAAAAACACATCTATTTATTTATGGAGAATTAATGAGGAAATTTCCGAATTAAAAGAGCATCTTGTTTTGAGTGAAACTTCTTTAAATCGATTAGAGAAGATGAAAGCTACAAAACATATAAAAGGATTTTTGGCAGTGCGACAACTTTTAAATAGTATTGATTATTCAGATTCTGAATTATTTTATGATGCTTTCGGGAAACCTTTTTTAAAAGATGGTAAACATATATCGATTTCACATTCTCATGAATTTGCTTGTATCATAATTAGTGATAATCCTGTTGGGATTGACATTGAATTAAAAAATGAAAAAATTATAAAAAATATATGCATACTTTTTAATGAAGATTTCATTCTGAATTTTAAAGGAAACCAGGAAGAAATCACAACATTAACCACATTTTGTTGGTCAATTAAAGAAGCTATATTCAAGTTAATTCCAGAAAACGATGTGAGTTTTAAAGACAATATTTTTATTGAACCTTTTCATTTAAATGAAAGTTCATGCGTTGTGAATGTGAGAATTAATGATAAAACCACAAGTTATAACGTACAATTGCAAGAGATTGAAAACTACGTTTTAGCCTTTGTAATTCAATAAAATAATTATTTTCTTAAATCAATAAAACGCGTTGGTTTTCTATTCATCGGATTGAAAACAATCGGATTTAAAACTTCTTTGGAAACTAATTCAATTCTTGGAGCAACACGTAATTTCGCTCTAAAATGGTCTTTAACTTCTGCTAAAAATCCTTCAGACGGATTCTTAACAACAATCTTAACCACAATTTCATCAGTTCCTAAATCGTTATTATAAATTTGGATTAAGTAGTTTTCTATATTATCAAAATCATTTAAAACTTCATTCATTGCTGGCGGATACAAAGTTGTTCCTTTGTATTTTATCATCTGTTGTTTTCTACCTACGACTGGTCCAACTCGAAGCGTTTTTCTACCACACATACAAGCATTGGTATGTAATTTCACAATATCTCCTGTTTTAAAACGAATTAAAGGCATCGCTTCTACTCCAATTGTAGTAATTGTAAGTTCACCACTTTCGCCTTCTTTAACCGGTTTATTTTCATCATCTAAAACTTCCACAATAATTAACTCTGGATGATGATGACCTCCAACTCCGTGTTCACATTCTGTAAAAGCGGTGCTCATTTCTGTAGAAGCATAAGTTGAAAATAGTTTTATATTCCACTTGCTTGCAATTTTATCTGCTAATATTGAATTAGTAAAATCCTGGTTACGTAACGATTCTCCGATGCAAATCGCACCTTTTATTCCTAAATTATTATAATCAATTCCATGTGAATCGGCGTATTCAATAAGTTTCAACAAAAATGATGGAACTGTAATTAAATAAGTTGGTTTATATTTTAAAATGGAATCCCATTGTAATTCTGGAATCCCCGCTCCGACTCTAATTACGCCAACTTTCATTTTTCTAAGTCCTAAAAAATAGGCTAAACCAGCCATAAATCTTCGGTCCATTGTGGTCATAAGTTGCACAATATCGCCTTCTTTTATTCCAGCACAATCGAATGAAATGGCTTCGTTATATGCCAATCTATCTAAATCATTATCGGTTAAACCGAAAGTTACAGGATCACCTAAAGTTCCAGAAGTGGTAGCAAAATCAATAATTTTATGAGTTGGAACACATAAAAAATCATCATTATTTTTTTGAATCTCTTCTTTAGTTGTGGTTGGAATAAGTTGTAAATCTTCTAAAGTATTTATTTTAGAAAGATCAATATTATTTTCTTGAAATAAGTTTTTATAATACACTGAATTGGCGTTCACATATTGCAACACTTCTTGTAATTTCAATTCTTGAAATGCTTTAATTTCATCTAAAGATTGTTTTTCAATATGTGGTATCATTTCAGCTTCTTTTTTGATTTTTTTAAATATTTTTCAACTTGCAATTTACTAGTTGCTGTTGTAATTTCACACAATAAAGCTTTTTCAAATTGCTCTTTCGCCGCTATGAAATTTTTGTTGTTGTAAAAGTATAAACCTGCTTTGAAATATACCAACCAAAAATAAGAATTTAAAGATTGGTAGTTATTTATTTGAGATAAAGGTAAAACTTTCTTTTCATTTATAGCTTGATCGATTTTACGATCTTCAACTCTAAATTGCTCGTATTTTCGGTAATCATCTGTGTTTAAAAATGGATCTTTCGCAATGGTTAAATCGGCGCGTTCGAAAGAAACAATTGCTTCCTTATTATTTTGTTGATTAAATATTTGATTCAAATCGTAGCAAACAAATTCCCCTAATTGATACGGATTCGCAGAAACCCAAACCAATAATTCTTTAGGTTTGAAGATAATTCCATGATGCGCTAATAATTGATTCAGTGCTTTTTCATTACCAAAACCAATTTCTTTATCGTTTAATCCTTTTGTATTTCTTAATATGTCTGCAGCAATAGTTGGGTTTATTTTCGGATTAGCATCAAATAATTCCGTCATTTTATCAAATCGATATTCCGAATGACTATCTCTAATTTGCTTCAGATTTCTTCTGTCTTTTTTATATGCATCACTTTGAAAATGATTCGTACAAATAATTTTATTACTATTTTCTACATCAAAAATGTCGAATTTAGTTGGAGAAACTTCAATCAAAATAGCTTTATTATCAACAGTACTTCCAATCATTATCGATTCGGAAACAAAAACTTTTCTTTTTTTCGCAATGGCAATGGCTTCGTTAATATTGCTTGCGTATTGCAAAATTTCTCGCGCTAAAATTGAAATCGGTGTTTTTGCTATTAAAGGAATTCTAGATTTTCCAGCATTTATAGTTATGGTTAATCCTTTTGTATTCATTCCCGAAACTGCTCCAATCATTCCCGCCCAAGTATAAATCATAAACGGATTTCCTTGAGTTGGTTTGATGAATGCAATTACTTTATCTTTTGCAAAATCGTCTCCAGCATAGAAATCGAAATTCCTTCCTAAAATTAAATTTCCATCTTCCGATTTAGAATCCCAAGCTGCAAAAGAAGAACAACCAACTAAAGCTAAATCTTGTAGCGCATGACCAATATCATGAGCGCCGTGTAAATATAAACTTCTTAAATAAGCTGGTGCAATGGCATCATATTGTTTAGAAGAATATCTTGAATAACCGTAAATTTCCGTTTTATATTCTTCTGGAATGTTTAGATATAATTTTCGATTATACCATTTTAAGAAGAAACGTAATAACTTTTGTTTCGATTCTGAAGGAACTAAATCTTTAATTTTAGAAAAGAAAATGGTTTCTTGTTTCTTTAACAAAGAATCTGTTAAAGCACCAGAAATTAAACCAATTTGTAATGGATCGCCTTCTACATATAATTCCCAAAGTTGGTGTTTATTTTTAAGTAAAGTATTCTTTCCAGACACAAATAAGGTATCTGCTTTTTTATCAATTTTCGGAATTGTTTGGTTATAACTAGCCGTAATTGGCTGATGTTTTAATGATTTTTTAATTCCACAAGAAACCAATGACAAAAAAACGACAGACGAATAAAAAAGAAAGAATAATCTATTCTTCATAAACTTTATACGATTTCTTGATTTATTTTATCCACTAGATATTCTTTTCCAACTATTTCTGAACACGTTAAAACTGCACCAATTGTCACACCCAAAACACCATGCATATTGATACTTTGTCCGGTAAGATACAAGTTTTCTAATTTTGTTTTTGGCGCGATAAATGTTAACATTGGGTTATTACAATCCTTTACATATCCGTACATATTTCCGCTATTTCCGCCAATATAATCTCTATAAGAAAGCGGTGTGGATGTATGAATTGATTTAATACAATCTCTAATATTTGGAAATTTAACTTCAATTTCGCTTAAAAACTTCTCTGTTTTTTGAGTTTTAAATTCTTCATAACTTAAACCTCTATCGCTTTTTTCTGCAGTTGTATTAAAAGTTTCTTCCCATTCTTTAACATCATCATATTTCATGTAAGTGATAAATGTCATTCCTTCAGCCCAATCTTCATTTTTACCAGAAAAATTCATCGAAGCCATATAAGCCTTTGGCCATGAAGAATCATCATATTCGTAAGCTGTCCAAACGTTATTGGCGCTTTTAAAATGGTAATAATTGCAATTTAAATATTTGAATGTATTCGGTTTAAACACAATATATAAACTGAATGCAGAAATCACACTTTCTAATTTTTCAATTCTCTCATAATACGATTTTCTAAAATGAGATAAACCAACCATTTTTAGTGTTGCTTTAGGATCAATATTTGAGATGAATAAATCGGCTTTAAAAACTTCATTATCTTTGGTTACAACCGATACAACTTTGTTATCTTCAACTTCAAACTTAGCTACATCTTTGTATTTATAAATTTCACCACCGTATTTTTTAAGCTGCTTTATTAATTGTTTGGTAATTTGACTTCCACCATTAACACAACGCCAAGAACTTTGAATGTAGGAGTTAACAGACAAAGCATGAACATAAAAAGGAGATTTTTCAGCGATTCCTGCATATAAAAAGTTAGTTCCGGCTAAAACCGCTCTTAATTTTTCATTTTGAGTAATTCCTTCAATACATTCTTTAGCATTATATGACAATATTTCACTTTGGTATTTCCCTTCCGCATTTAAATTATATAAAGGAAAAGTATCACAAACATCAACAACTAATTTACAATATCTTTCTAATGCCTCTTTTTCTTCAGGAAAACTTTTTGCCAGTTGCTTTACGAAATTTTCATAACCTTGTGCGTGAGGATATTCTTCGCCTTCACTCTCAAAAGAAATGATATCAAAGGCATCTTCATCCATTTTTTTTAATCTAAGTTCATCCATTATACCTAGATACTTGAAGTATTTGTATAAATTCTGACCTTCAGATAAACCTCCGATATAGTGAATTCCGGTATCGAAAATGGTTTTGTCTCTTACAAAAGTTTGCAAGTTTCCACCAAATTGATTGTTTTTTTCAAGCACACAAACTTTGTATCCTTCTTTTGCTAAGATAATAGACGAAACTAAACCACCTAACCCGCTCCCTACAATTACTATGTCGTATTTATCTTTCACTTATCTTATTTTTTAAAACAATAATTTTGTCTTCATTTGAAATGACTTCAAAATTTGCCTGCTCAAATTTATACAATAAATTAGAACTATTGAACAAAATTACCTGTTGAAAATGGCTTACATGATTTGAAACAACTTCAAAATCTAAATTTGCATCTGAAATTAATAACGTATTATTTCCAACAATTGTATCTTGAATGTTTTCAACGTAAGTAACACCATATTTCTTAACTAAATAATTAGAATTGGCAATCGCTCTTTTTTCCAAATCTTCAATGAATGAAGTTATTTTTCTCTTCGCGTGTTGCATATTCAAAAGAACATCCATTTGTCCGAAATCTGATGCGATATGGAAAATTTTAGCATCAGGATTGATACTAGAATTTAGCTTAAAATAATTACTTTTACTTGCTAAAAAGTCTGATTTTACTTCCGAAATAATGTCTCTTTCTTTATATAAAAAACTTAAATACAATTTATCTTTGAAGTAGTTTTCGTCTTCTAAATCAATTCGCAGTTTATTAAATTCAGTTCTGAAATATTTATTGATTGATTTTGTTCGTTGTGAATAATTTTCACCAAACGATTTGTCATCCGCTTTTATTCTTTTATCAATAACAACAGTAATATTTTCATCATAAATAATGTGATCACCTTTTGGTAAACTTTCAGAATTTCCATGAATATAAACAGGCAAAACATCTATATTGAAATGTTCTGCTAAATAAAACGCGCCTTTATAAAACCTATTAATTTCATTAGTACTAGAACGAGTTCCTTCTGGAAAAACCATTAAAGAATACCCTTTTTCTATTTTATCACGTAAATGTTCTACACTTCCTTCAATACCTTGCGAAGCCGGATAATAACCTGCTAACTTTACAATTCTACCAAAAATAGGTGAATTATAAACCCAATCATTAACTAAATAAATTATTTTAGGTGTAATCATTCCAACTGCTAAAATATCTAAAAATGAAGTATGGTTTGATATAATAACTGCGGGTTTACTAAAATCTTCTTTATAATTATTTACTATTTTTTTCTTTACGAACGGATTAGAATATAAAACCGATTTCATGAAATTTGAAATAATACTTCTAAACCACATCATCTTTTTTTCCTTCTTGGCTGGAATTAAAAACAAAATCACTTTTCCTAATAAAGAGAAAAACAATCCTCCCAAACCATAATATAAAAACGATAAAGTTGAATGAATTAGCAATCGTAATGTTATTGGCGATTTTCCTTTTTTTACACGATTAATAAAGCAAATACGGAATAATAACGGATAAAAAATAAATGTAATTAATAAGGCCGCAAAAACTCCAATTAATGAAACGGATGAAATGGATCTTAAGGCTGGATGTTTGGCAAAAACTAAAGCTCCAATAGCTAAAATTGTGGTTAAAGCGGCTAAAATTATAGAAGTTCTATAAGTTGGCATTTCATTTTTACCAGTAGTATGTTCTTTTTGTAAAGCACTTGTCATGAAAATACTAAAATCGACACCATGACCAAAAATTAATGTACAAACAATAGTACTGAAAATGTTTAGTTGAATATTGAAAAGCCACATAATTCCAGCGGTTACAATACCTGTTAACACAATTGGAATGGTACTTACTATAACTAATTCCACTCTTCTGAAGAACACGAAAAGAATTAAAATAACAGCAACAAAAGAATAATTAACTAATGAATTGAAATCGTCTCGAAGTTTCCCTAAAAAGGTTTCATTCATTTGTTGTCTGTCGATGGGTAAAACACTTTGTTGTGAATCAATTGATTTTACAAATTTATCCCTTTGTGTATTTGAAACTTTTGCAACAGAAGTAATCGTATAAAATCCATTTTTAGAAGCTACAAATTCATCTAAAAATAACACATTTAATTTTTTATAATCAGCAAAACTTAATAACTCAAACTTTTGATTTAATAAGTCGTAAAATCCTTGATGCATTTCTGGTTTAAAACCAATTGCATTTCCGTGAGAAATTAGCGCATTCTCAACAAATTGTTTTCTATTCGAAGTCCAGAAATTATCCCACAATTTTAATTTTTCAAGTTGTGCTTCTTTCGATAAAACGATTCCTCCTATAGAACTAAAATTAATTATTTTGTTATCCGATTTTTCTAGCGAAAGTCTGTCGAAAAGTTTGCTATTATTTTGAATGGCTTCTTCAATTGAATTTCCGTAAGCCGCTAAATAAATTGATTTTGAAGTTAAATTAGTTCTCTTCTCTAATTTTTCTTCTGTCTTTTTAATATCATCAGGAATAAAATTTAATTCCGATAAATTATTATTGAACGTAACTTTTCCGAAAGTGAAAAACGAAACTACAATGATGATACAAGTAATCCCAATTAAAGCTTTATTGTTTTCAAAAGAAAATCCAGCTATTTTGTCTAAGACATTTTCTTTTGGAGGCAACAAACTATCCTTAGGTTTGTATAAATGTGGAATGATTAATAGCGAGAAAAACGCCGACACAATAACACTAATGGCTGCAAAAATTCCTAAATCTTTTAACGCTTCCGAATTCACAAAAAGTAAACATAAAAATGCCAAAGCAGTTGTTGTACTACTCATTATTAATGGCATTGTAATATCTTTATAAACGGTTTTTAAATCGTTATGATGTTTGTAATGCGTAAGAATATGTAAAGAATAATCAATGGTCACACCCAATAAAACAGCACCAACACTCAAAGAAATGGCTGAAATAGTTTGTCGTAAAAAATACAAACATGCAATGGCTGTTACGACTCCAAAAATAGTTGGAATGAAAATAATTACTGGAATTAATAACTTGCGATAAAATACTATTAGAATTAACATCAGTGTTCCTAATGAAACTAAAATCGTAGTAATAATATCGGTTTTTATTTGCTTGGCATTTGCAACGGCAATTAAGGAAGAACCAAAATATTCTAGAGTAACTTTTCCGCTGTTTACTGTATTAAATTTAGATTTGATTGTATTTAATTCGTCAACAAAAAGCGTGTTTTTTTCGGTTTCGCTTCCGCTTAATTTCGGATTGATGAATAATAAAAGTGTCGATTCATCTTTCGTAATTATGAATCCGTCTTTCAAAATAAAATCGTCTCCAATGCTTAACTGCTGTAGTTTTTTTAAAGCAACGAACGAAATTCCTAATGGATCATTTACAATAAAATCCTTGGCAATAAATCCAGTTGGAGAAATTAGGGTTTTGTAATTGTTTTCAACTTGTTGTGAAATGCTATCGTTAGTTAGCTTTTTCTCTAAAGTTGCATAGTCTTTTTCATCTAAAAAATAAGGCAAATTTTGGTAAACAAAATCGAAAGTTTGTTGAATATTTTCATCATCAACTTTACCTTGAATATTTTTAATATAAGGTTCACAAGTTTTTAAACTATCAATAAAATTGGTTGCTGTCTCAGTTAAATCATCAATAGTTCCATTTTTATCTTTTTCGATAATAACCGTAATTTTATCTGAAAAGTTCAATTGCTTAATCACTTTTGTAGCTATATCAGCATTTTCGTTTTTCGGAATTATTCTGGTAATATCTTCTTCAAATCTAATTTTTGAAGCAAAAAATCCAAAAACAAGTAGAAACAAAAATGCAATCGCTAAAGACAGCAATCTATTCTTCTGAACAAAATAATGAACCTTAATAAAAAAATTATGCATTTTTGGAATTATTTTTTAGTTTTATGCAGAAGCGAAAGTAAGAAAAAACTAGCTATTCCGAAAGTAAAAGCGGCGATTGTAGCTAAAATAAAACTTCCAACTAAATATTGAGAGGTATGATTTTTTATGGTTTCGAAAGTCAAATTTTGATATTGATAAAAGTTTCCATTTCCCTTTACGAAATAAGAACCCATTTGTAATGATCCATAAATTATAAATGGAATCATTGGTGGAATGCTGATGTTTGAAAATGTAAAAGCTAATATTTTATTCCATCTGAATAAAACCGCTAAAAACAATACCAAGACAGTTTGAAATCCCCAAAATGGAGCAATTCCGATAAAAACACCTAAAGCAATTGATAAAGATTTGATTAAATTAGAATCATTGCTCTGTAAAATCTCTTCTTTTATGAATTGTTTAATTTTTTTTTTTTGAAAATTTCTAAAGAAATCTCTCGGTTTGATGTATAAAAGTGTGATGATAACTAAAATCGTATTCAGAATACTAATTCTTGTAAAATCTTTAAAAGGTCTGAAATGCGTAACACGTTCTTCTGGATCGTATAAGATTTTAACTGGAATATTTTTTACTTCTGTTCCTTTCCAAGCGGCACGAACAATGACCTCAATTTCAAATTCAAATTTATTCGTAAAATATTTTTTTGGAAGATGTAATAACGGATATAATCTGTAACCAGATTGTGTGTCTTCTAATTTAATTCCGGTTTCAAACCAAAACCAAAAGTTAGAAAATTTATTCCCAAAACTACTTTTTTTAGGCACACCTTCTTGGTTCATATTTCGGCTACCAATTAGCAAAATATTACTTTCTTTTTTAGCTAACTCTTCTAAAAAAACAGGAATATCATCAGGAAAATGTTGTCCATCAGAATCGATTGTAATCGCGTAATGATATCCTTTTTCAATGGCTTTTTTAAAACCTAATTGAAGTGCATTTCCTTTTCCTTTATTTTTCGGAATAAGAATAGAATCAATCGATGTATACGAATTTATGATTTCAGATGTGTTATCGGTAGAACCATCATTTACAACAATAACATTAGTGGTATATTGCAATACACCATCAATAACCCTATTCAAAGTTTTGTGATTATTGTAAGTTGGAACAATAACACAAACTTTTTTTAGATTTAATGTTTCAGAAATAGTAGAATTTGAAAGCATTCTATTTATTTAATTGTTGTTTTTCAGCTTTTGTAAATACTAAAGATTGATTTACATACTTTTTAATATATTCCTTTAAATCAACTGATTGCTTACTAAACAAAAGTAAGATTTGTTTTTTATCAGCGTCAATATTTTCTTTATATTTTAATAGTTTAGGTGTGTTTTCTTGAATACTCAATCGAATTAAGCGATTTTCAACATTATTTGGATTCGCTTTTATTACTGATTCCAAAATGGTAACACCTTTAATAAATAATTCTTTTTTTTGCTTAATTCCTGTAGCATGCTTCGCTTTTAAAGCAATTGAAGCGCCTTTATAAGCTAATAAAGTTTCATCATTTTTTGAATATTTATTCATAAAATCATAAAACTTAGTGGTGTTAATTTTAGAATCTGAGGATTCCACATACATTTTTCGAATGTCTGCTAAGTTATAACTTTGAAAAACAGAGAAAGTTATAGCAAATAGTATTGAAAAAATTACTTTCAAGAAGTGGTTCTTTTGTATGTATTAGATAATTTTAATGCTACAGTTTCTTCAAAACTTGTAGTGTTTTTAACTTTAATTTCAGAAGCCTCATTTTCCGAAATTTCTAAATCTAATGTTAATTCAGCGTTTACTTCAGGGTTAATAATAGCCATGAATTTAACGTTTGTAGTACTAACCATTGTTAAACTAACATTCAAAACGCTTTCTGTAATCTCTTTGACTATTTGCATCATACAAACTCCTGGTGTTACAGGATTTCCAGGGAAATGTCCTTTGAAAATTGCGTGATTTTTATTCAACGTAATAGAAGCCAAATATTTGCCTTCATTAACGGTATCAATTTTATCAACTTTATAAAAATCCTGTAACAACATAAGTTTTGTATTAATATTATTTTACATCAAATTTATAGAATGCTCCAAAAGAGAACACAACATTAGTATGGTTTCCGTCAGAATAATCTAAAACTGGAATAATTCCTTTTTTAATTCTCGCTTCAACTCCGAAGTTTTTTGTAATATCATATCCAGCTCCTAAAAAGAAAGCTAAATCAACATTTGCATCATACCAATCACCATAATAATAATTATTAGTGTTGCTATCTATTACATTACTATCAACTAAAAAGTCAATTGTTGGTCCAACATGAATATTAAATTTATTAAAAGTAAATTTATTAGCTACACCTAAAGATAAATAAGATAACTCATAATCTAAATTATTTCTATTATCATTAGAATCAATATAATTTAAAGTAGAACCTTGTCTAGAATAGTTCAATTCAGGTTGTAATGAATAATATTTTGTAAGTTTTAAATCACCAAATAAGCCAATATAAAAACTCGTTTTTGATTCAAAATTTCTTCTTTGCCCATTGTTTCCTTCATAATAATATGCATCATCATAATATGCATCATTTCCTTTAGAGAAATGAGAAACGTTTAAACCACCTCTAATACCAGGTTTAAAAGTAACTTGAGCATTACTAATTGTAATACCTCCTAAAATAATTGCGAATAAATAAAGCGCCTTTTTCATTTTGATTGTTTAATTGATTATTTGATTAAATTCTATTTTTAGTTTAATATTATGATGCTGAATTGATATATTTTCTGCAAAAGTAGTTTTTTTTGAGTTAAATGTAAAAATAACCTTCTCCTTTCTTTTATTTGTTTTAATTATTTTATTCAAATTATTTGTAATCAAATCGATATAATAATATTGATTATTTTCAGTTCGATAAATAGTTTCGTTGTTTCTATTATATTTTTTTAAAACTTTATTATTCACTTGTAACAAGGTTCTAAAATCATCTCTAAGTGTGTTGAGAATAATTTTCTTATCGAGTTTATCAAAAACATAATTTACTTTAAAAGTGTTTTTTGAAATCTCAAAATCTAATAGTTTGTTACCAAAATCTGTTGTTAACACCATTCTGTGAATGCTATCATTCATGCGTTTTACGATAAAAATACCACTCATATCATTTCCATAAATTTCAATGTGGGTTTTATACACATAATCTAATGAGGCATCTGAAAAGTATTGATTTTGAACAACTGGCAAAGTATTCTCAACTTCAACAGCATCAGGAATTTGATACGATTTACAAGATAAAAAAAGGCAAAAGAAAGTACTAATTAGTAAATACCGCATCATCAATTTTTGCATTTAGTATTTTGTTTTTGAATGTAATTTTGGTGTAATCTCCAGATGATTCAATTAATTTAACTTCAGAAACTGTATTTTCTTTTAATGGAAAATATAAATCAATTTGTTTGATCATTTTTTTTATGGCTGCCGTTTTAGGAATTAATTTGGCGATGTAATGTTGTTTGGTTTTAAAATAAGAAATATCAAATTCTTTATCGTCAAACATATTACCGCTTACACTTCCAACAATAAGTTTATTAATTTTTTCGAAAATTTTGCTTTTGGCATCAACTGTACTTTTTTTCCCTTGATCGTTGATATACACTTTATTATTTTTAAAAATAATACTGTATTGATAAGGCTTTGTATATTGCCAACTTAGTGTATTTGGCACTTTAAAATTAAGTTTTCCAGAACTTTCAATATCTTTCGTTAGAAAGTCCATGTGTTTAATTTGAACGAAATCAGTTTTTATGGTTTTAATACTTTTAGACTGACTTTCAACTGTTTCTTTAAATTTAGCTATTTCTTGAGCAGACATTTTTATTTCTTGTGTGCTTATTTTAAAGCTACAAAGTAAAATCGTCAATAATAAAAGTTTAGTTTTCATATATGTATGCTTTATTTTTTATAGGTTATATATGTTATCACCTTTTTATTTATTGATGTTTGTTTACACAAACTCATTATTATTGGTGATTTCATAGGCTTGAATGTCTAATAATTGCTCAATGGTTTTTGTTTTATAACCTTCAGACTGCAAAAATAGCAATAACTGTTCCAAAACCCATACAGTTTTTGCAGAAGTATCGTGTAATAAAATAATACTACCTGGTTTTACTCTTTTTTTAATTCTTTCAAAAATTAAAACCTCACTTTCAATAACTGTATCTAAAGAACGTATATTCCAGCCAATTACAACTTGATTTGTTTTAGAAATAGCGTGAGCAATATTCGGATTTGTAACTCCAAATGGTGGTCTGTAAAGCCTTGTTTTGTTATGCGCGATTTGAGAAATTAATTCTCTGGTTTGTTCAATTTCGGAAGCTATTTTTTGAGAAGAAAAAAAACCATTCCAATTAGAATGCGAATAGGAATGATTACCAATATTATGTCCTTCAGCAACTATTCTTTTTAAAATTTGTGGGTATTTTTCTATTTGTTTTCCAATACAAAAAAAAGTAGCTTTCGCATTGTACTTTAGTAAGATATCTAAAATTTCTTCTGTTTTTTCGTGTGGTCCATCATCAAAAGTTATGGCTATTTCTTTGTCAATTTTATTATTGCTTTGGCAAATATTTTTTGAAAAATAATTCAGTCTAATATCGAATGCACCCCAAGAAGTTATCGCCAAAAAGGCTAAAAACAATAAAACATATAAAAGAACACTAGCCTTAGTAAAAAACAAAAAGGCTAGCAGTATGAAAAATATAAAAACAGAATATTTATGTCTTAACATTTTGATAAAAGCACTAAACTTTGGTCTTTTCCTTGGTATTGATTATATAATAAAACCTTTGAAAAAGTATTTTTTTCAATTGCGTTCATTTTTATACTTTGAGGAATAATTTGGCTTTTAATAATTGAAGCCGCAACCCAAAAACCAAATGCTGAAGCGGTATTAAATTCGCCACTTAAATGCTTATAATAAATTTGTGGTATTTGGTTGAATAGTGAACTCGCTTCTGAATAATAAGTATCAAAAGTAACATCACCATTGTTTCCAAAAACAACAGCATCAATATCTTCTAATTTTAGATTATTCTTATTTAAAAAAGCTGTAATAAAACTTTCCACTTCTTCAACCTTTAATTCATTTTGAATTTGTAGAGCTTCTAAAACAGCATAAGAACTGTCTTTATGAATATTTTCTAAAGCTACAAATGTTGCACCTTCACTATAAATAACTCCAGTTGAATTGGAACCTAAAACTGAATACGGTTGATCACTTTCTTTTTTAATGATATTGATCAGTTTAAACAACTCCATGGTATGTGAAGAAGTTTCATCTGCTGCACCAACTAAAATAGAGTTTTCTTCCTCATTTTCCAATTGTAATTTGGCATCTAACAAAGCGGATTCAAAAGAAATCGCACCATTTACATAGGTAAAATTATACCCTTTACATCCTAATCCTAATGCAATTTGTCCACCAACGGTATTATGAGTAGATTGTATAAAATTGGTTGGCGTTAAATACTCTTCATTATTATCTAATAAAGCTCTTAAGAACTTTTCAGAATCTTCAATACAACCCATTCCTGTTCCGGTAATGATAGCATCTGGAACTTCAACATTTGCTTCTTTTAAAGCTTTTGTAGAAGCCGCTAAACCCATCTTCACTCCTTTTGCCATTCGTCTTGCTGCGGCTGGCGGAATTAATTCTTTATACGAAGGTTGAATCGCATAAATAATATTTTCAGTTGTGTTAATTACAACCGATTCTAAGAAAGAAGTTTCGTAAGTATCTTGAGCAGAAACGCATCCCATTCCGTTTATGTAGCACTTTTTCATCACTTAGTTTTTAGAAAATATTAAAGTGGAACAATTCCCTCCAAAACCGAAAGAATTGGAAAGTACATGATTGATTTCTTTTTCTTTTAATGTAAGTTGTGGTGTTAAGTTGAATTCTTCCATATTTGTTTTAAAATTCAAATTTGGATACACCACATTATTTTGAAGTGCCAAAACACTATAAACCGCTTCAATACCAGCAGCTGCTGCTAAAGTATGACCAGTAAAAGGTTTTGTAGAACTAAAATCTGGAACATTGTCGCCAAATATTCTGATAATGGCTCTTCCTTCAGATAAATCGTTATTTGGAGTAGCAGTTCCGTGCGCGTTGATATAATCAATTTCACTTGGTTGAATTTTAGCCATTTTGAACGCTTTATTCATCGCTAAAAAAGCACCATCACCGTTTTCAGAAGAGGCAGTTTGATGAAAAGCATCATTCGCATTCCCGAATCCAGCTACATAAGCCAATACTTTTTTATTGTGTTTTTTTACGATTGCATCAGATTCTAAAACTAAAAAAGCTGCTGCTTCACCTAAATTAAGACCTTTTCTGTTATTATCAAAAGGAGCATTGTAATCATCAGACAAAATCATTAAAGTTTTAAATCCGTTGATAGTGAACTTTGCCAAAGCATCCGTTCCACCCACAACTACTCTATCTAATTCACCTGATTCGATTAATCTCGCGCCAAGCATAATTGCATTTGCCGCAGAAGAACAAGCTGTACTTATCGTAGTAACTAATCCTTTTAATCCGATGCAATTGGCAATTTTTTGAGAATTATCGCCAATATCGTGACTCGTGATATATTTTTGACAAGCTTCGTTTTCAAAATAATCGTAAAAATATTTCTCAGTCATATCCATTCCACCAACGCTAGTTGCTGAAATTAATCCTGATTTATATTCATTAATATCCGTAATATTAGCATCTTCTACAGCTTGTTTTGCTGCAATTGCTCCTAATAATGCCGTTCTTGAAAAATTATTGTCTTGTGGTAAATTAAGTTGCGCTGCTAATTGTTCATTAGTTTGTTTAATTTCTCCTACTTTAATTATGTCTTTATGAATGGTTTCTATATTTGAAATAGTAGAAAGTCCTGTTTTTAAAGAAACTAATGAATGGAAGTTTTCTTCAACAGTTGTACCTATTGAAGAAATAATTCCCATACCTGTAATTGCAACTTTCATATATGTTGAAATTTATTTTTTAGCGGTCATATATGTTATCACCTTTTATTTATTAGTATTTGCTTACGCAAACTTGTTATTAGTGGTGATTTCATTTAATATTATTTTGTTCTGTGTTCTTCAATATATTTTGCCATAGTTTCAACTGATTCGAAAATGGCTTTCCCTTGTTTAGGATCAGCTAATCTGATTCCGTAAACTTTATCTAAAAGAACAATTAATTCTAAAGCATCGATTGAATCTAAACCTAAACCTTCTCCAAATAAAGGATCATTATCATTTATATCTTCAATTGAAATATCTTCTAAGTTAAGTGCTTCAATAATTTTTGCTTTTAATTCTTGTTTTAATGCTTCCATAATTATTTATTATATAGTGTTTGTATTACTTCTTTGTTGTGAGCCGTTGTTCCTGATTTTTCAACCAAATAAACAAAAGCTTTATAATCATTTTTATAAAATTCTACCCAACCGCATAGTACTTTCTCTGCTTTACCGCTTTCTAATAAATACGATGTGTAATCCGACATGAATTCTGCTTTAAAATCATCAAAAACAAAGAACGCATTTTCTGTTTTCAATTGATTTTTAATACTGATTTCGCCTACGCAAATATTTGGTAAAGTGTACACAAATACAGCTGGACTAGGAAAATAATTCTCTTTATCAGAAATGGATTCTTGGTATTTTACATCTGTATCTAAACTTGACGCTTTGTTCGCAAATACTAATGCAATATTATTTTCAATATCTAAATTGATGTTGTTTTTCAAAATTGCTTCAGCACCTAAAAAAGCTAATTTACTTAAATTATCCATTTTAAAAAATTTCGGATACTCTAATTCAATTGCTTTTGAGGCGTTTTTTATAAATTCCGGAAACAAGACGTCTTTCATTTCCAAAACGGTGGTTCCGTTTACTTGAAGTGAATTGTTTTCTATTTTACAATAGTTTGATATGTGATAATTTGTTGTCAATTCTAATTTATTTTTTCAAACAATATTGCTGTGTTACATCCACCAAAACCTGATGCTGTTTTTAAGAAATACGTAATTTCTTGTTTTCTATTTTCTTTTAGAACATCAATTGGAATTGAAACTCCAGAGTTAGAATATCCTTTTGATGCTAATAATTCTTGGTTATACACCGATTGCAAAGCAATTACAATTTCTAATAATCCCGAAGCGCCTAAGGTATGACCATAATAGCCTTTCAAACTATTAACTGCCACATTATCAATATTGGAACGAGAAAACGCAATCGCTTCCATTTCGTCATTATATAATGTCGCGGTTCCGTGAGCCGAAATATAATCTAATTTACTTTTTTCAATGTTGGCTTCTTTAAAAGCACTTTCAATACTTTTATGTAAACCATCACCCGTTCTTGAGGGTCCAGAAATATGATTTGCATCATTTACGGCTCCATCACCAATAATAGCAACAGCGTTATGACTTGGTTTTTTTGTCGTAACAAAAACGGCCGCACTTGCTTCTCCAAGAGTTACTCCATTTCTTGAAGCATCATAAGGTGTACAAGGCAAATTACTCATCGCTTGAAAGGAATTGAAACCAGACAAAACAAATTCTGAAATTTCATCACCAGCAATAATAAAAGCATTATCATAAGCTCCGAACTGAATCATTCTTTTCGCTGTTGAAACTGCTAAAACTCCAGAAACACATGCGTTTGACACAATAATTGGTTCTGTTTTAAAACCAAAAAATGTGTTTATTTTCTTTACTAAAGTACTTAATTGTGCGTCTTCAATTGGAGCATCTTGATTTTCTAATGCCGAAATATTTCCTTTAGTTGTTGAAAGAATTAAAACCGATTTCTCAGTAATTTTATTTTTACTAACAACAGGATACAAAGCTAAAATGAGCATTTTTTCTAATTTAGAAAAAGTACTATCATTCGAAACTTTTAAGAAGCTTTCGTTTAGCTTATCTGAATCAATAATAGAAGCATAAATGGAAGTAAGATTCCCATATTGTTCTTGAAATTGAATTCCGGAATCACCTTTTACAAGTGCTTTCCAATTGGTTTCAATATCAAAACCTAATGGCGTTACGCAATTCGCATCGGTAATGTAAATGGGTTTATTCGCTATCATTTTATTAATCCTACACTTTTTTTCCAATCCTCATAAAATGATGGTGCATTTAAAACTAAATTCCCATCGCTATCTAAAAACACTTGAACCGTTTCACCCGTACAAGCTACTTCATTATTGTTATCGTAAATTACGTATCTAAAAATCATTTTTGCCGCTGGAGAATCTACAATTGTAGTTTCAATTCGAGCCACATCGCCATAACGTAAAGACAATTTATGTTCACAAACCGATTTTACAATTGGCGTTGTATATCCATGCTTTTGAACATCTAAGTATGAGATTCCATGCAATCTTCCGAAAGCTTCTCTTCCATCTTCAAAATAAGTTATATAGCAGCCGTGCCAAACAATTCCTAATGGATCTGTTTCGTTAAATCTGATTCTAATATCACTAGAAACTATTAAATGTGAAGCCTCGTTATACTGCTCTTTTCTTTTTATCATATTGAATGGCAATGAAAATTGTAATTATAAAAAACAAAAGTAATAAAAATATTTCTGGAAGAATTTCCACAGCATCTGCTTTACGAAGTAAAACATCATAAAATGCATTTAATCCCCAATTCATAGGAGATATTTGTGAAATCGCTTGCATAATTTTTGGCATGGCAAATACCGGAACCCAAACACCGCCAATCGCAGCTAAAATAACTACTGAAGTCGCGCCAAATGGAGCCGATTGTTCTTGTGTTTTGGCTATTGTTCCCAATAAAATCCCTAATCCAATCGCAGCTAATCCAGAAAATAAAGCTACTACACTCATTAAAAAGAATTTCCCATCTAAATCTAAAACAGGTAAACTTAAATACGGAAATAAATAAATCCCGACTAAAACCATCAGATAAAACTGAATCATACAAATGATTAAATACGTAATTGTTTTTCCAGCAATTACTATCGAATAGGGTACTGGATTTGTCAATAATCGAATTTGAGTTCCTTGTCCTTTTTCTTTTACGATATTGATGGATAAAGGAACAATGATAAAAAAGATGGCGAATAATGTCCAAGCAGGCACATTGTGTTGCACTGAATTTGGAAGCACTTCTTTATTATCAACCGTTGGCATAATTTCTTTAAAAGTAATGAAACTTTCTTGCTCAAAAATTGGCGCATCTCCTTCACCTAATTGCTCTTGAAAAGTAGCATAAATCGATTTGGTTTCTATTTGAGAAATCATTTTATCGATACTACTTTTTACGTTATTTTTAAACGTTAATTGTGTTGCAGGATCAAAATAAAGTCGGACTTCTTTTTTATCTATTTTTTGTGGTAAACTATCTTTTTTAGTTTCTGAAGTATCACCAATTCCGAAATTAGACACTATTTTATCTACGTTTTGATTTACTTTTAATTGCAAATCTTTACTTAGGTTCTTAGGAATAATTATCGCTAATTGAAATTTTCCTTTAAACACAGCTTCCTTAGCAGTAGTTTCTGTTAATTCTGTTCCGTTTAAAGTCGTTATGATCTCAAACTGACCGCTTTTATTTAAATTTTCTATTACTGTTTTAGAAATTTCTCCTTTATCGTTATCAATCAAAACCACAGGAATTTTACTTTCTGTTACCGTTCTAAAAGTACTATCTTGAATTAAAGTAATGGTAATAATTAGCACTAAAGGCATCACGAATAAAATGATTAAACCTCCAAAATCTCTTTTTAGTAAAAGAAACTCTTTATATATGGACATCCATAATTTATACATCATCTCGAAGTTCTTTACCGGTTAATGAAATAAAAACATCTTCTAAATTATGTGCGCCAGAAGTTTCTTGAATTAATTGATTTGGTGTGCCTTCAGCATAAATCGTTCCTCTATCGATAATAGCAATTTTGGTACAAAAATCTTGTGCTTCAGATAAATGATGCGAAGTATAAATTATCGTAGTTCCTTTAGCATTTAATTCTTTTAAATAACTAATGATTACATTTTTAGATTGTACATCTACTCCAACGGTTGGTTCGTCTAAGAATAAAATTAATGGCTCGTGTAAAATACCAGCGATTAAGTTTACTCTACGTTTCATTCCTCCAGAAAAGGTGTCAATTTTTTTATCTGCAAATTTTAATAATCCAAGTTGGTATAAAGCAGTTGCTACTTTTTCTCTCAGATTTTTGCCTTTCAATCCGTACATACTTCCGAAATATAATAAATTCTCTCTTGCAGTAAGTGTTGGATAAAGCGCGTATTCTTGTGGAACAACACCTATCGTTTTTTTAATTTCAAAGGCATTCTTTTCGTAAGTCAAATTATTGATGCTGAAATTCCCAGAAGTTGGTTTTATTATTCCGCAAAGCATAGAAATCAAAGTGGTTTTCCCTGCGCCATTCGGACCAAGTAAACCATAAATTTCTTTTTCACCAATAGCCAAATTCAGATTATTTACTGAGAAATAATCTGCATCTTTATATTGCTTATAAAGTTGATTGATTTGAATTATGCTTGTATCGTTACTCACCTTAAATAGCTTTTTTAAGTTCTTTGAAAAACTTTTCTTCTAAATTTGCAAGATGAAGTAATTGATCAGCTAAAGTATTGTAAACGTCTTCCACATTACTTCTATTTTTACATACTCGAGATGCATTTAGAGCGAAATCTCTCCATAAATCTCCAATTTGAGTCATTTCAAATGAAAGTTCTTTTAGCTTGTCATTTTTCAAAATTATGGCAGCTTCTTGTAAAAATGCCGCATATATAAATCGGAAACCACCACCACCAGTTCCAATTTCTTCTTGCATACGAATCATTTGAGCTAAATAGTGATTGGCCACTTTTACACCTTTAGATTTCGGCCATTTTCTGATACTCTTCGCTAAATATCGCATCGCAGCAACACCAACAATTGGCACTGGCGCTAGCATATCAGAACACGTATTTTTGATTCCTTTTTTGATGGCACTTTCCCAATTAATTTCTGAGGGAAGATGCGTTGGGTAATACATTTGTCCTTTTGGTGAAAGTGTACCTTTTGCGAATCTTACTTTTTCTAATTCTGCTTCTGTAAGTGTGGTTACATTTTCCATTACTGGATCGCTAATTAAAAAAGTGTTATCCGTTTTTCCGTAAACCACTAAATTGTGGGCATTGAAATGAAAACGGTATTCGTCTGGAAAATAAGTTAAATTGTATACACCAACTTGTAAACCCGTAGGAATATTGTTTTTTAAATTATTTTCTAGGGCGATTTGAGCTTTTTCAGGGCTCGAAAATTTAATTCTTTTAACTGTAATTCCTAATCTTTTTGCAGCTTTATTAAAAATGAAACCAGGCATTGGTCGGTAACTAATGGCTGGCGCTTGATTCACTTTTAATAAAGGTAAATAAAAGAAAAAGAGACCAGAACCAATACCAAAAACCATTGGCTCACTTATATCAATTCCATTGAATTTTAACAAATTAGAAGCCACTCCGTTTTCACAATGTGCTGATTGATGATGTGTAAAATTGGTGTTCATTATGCTCCTTTATAATTTATTAATTCGTCTACAGAAATTTGAAATGCATCAGCATATTTCTGTAATATTTTGTTATTCAGTTTTTTAAATACCGATGGTTTAACGTGTCTTTTCACTCTCCATTGCCACAAACCAACATAATCGGCTAAAGTTGGCCAATCCATTCTATGTAGTTCCATGAAATAAACAATTGGACTTGCTTTTCCTGATTTTATATTTTCTTTAGCTTCTTCAATACGTTCATTAATAGTATTGATAGAACTTTCTAAAGCGATCGTTTTTGCTTCCCAACCAGTGCTTAAACCTGTTGTATAATTTCCATTTTCATCTGTAGCGTAACATAATTCTTTTACATTACTTTTAGATAAATTACTTTCATCTTGAGGTATTTCTTCCTTTTTCATAAATGTAAAATTTATTTTTTATTGGTCATTTATGGAATCACTTTAATATTGATTGGTGTTTGCTTTCGCAAACTTGTTGTTAATGGTGATTTCATCTTACTTTACTTCTTGAATGAATAAATTTATTTCCGCTTCTAATAAAAGATTTTCGTCTTGAAAAGTTTCGCATTTCATGGTACAAATACTGTAATCATCCGAATCAAATCTGGAAACTAATGTCGCAGATGTTTTAATCGTATCATCAACCTTTGGCAACATAAAAACGGTTGCTTTTTTAATTCCACTAATAAAGCCAACTAATTTTACATCCTCTCTTGCTTCATTGTCTGATGTGAAAAAGAAAGTTTGTCCAACAATTGAAGAACAAGTTTGAGCCGAGTTTTCAATTAATCCAACTTCAGAAAAATAATTATTTTCAACAAAAACATTATCCTCTTTGATTTTGAAAACTGAAGTTACTGAAGTAGCTGTTATTTCAACAAGAAAATCTACCATTAACATAGGTGCTCTATGTGGTAAAAAGTCATTTATATTTATTACTGTATCCTTCGAAACTTCACTCATGTTATTATGCTAAAACTGTTTTCATTTGCCCACGAGCAATTTCTACATTATTTAATAAAACTGAAATATCAACTAAAGTGACTCCAGAAAATTCATGAAGTACATTCACTTTAGTGGTAAGATTGTCATTTACTTTTGGTAATTCAAAAATTTCGATAGATTTTATAGCTCCGATATATCCTGTTGGTGCAGGTTCATTTTTTAAATAAAACTGATAACCAGTATATAAAGCCACCGATTGTGCCATGTGTTCAATTAATCCAGCTTCTTGAAAAGTGCCATTTTCAGTAAAAATATTCGTTTCTTCGATGGTAAAACCAGAAGTAATAAAATTCTCTTCGAAAGCTAAAACTTTATCTACCATTACAAATGGGAATTTTTGTGGAATAAGGTTTCCAACAAAATCACGATCTAAAATTGGTAATACTACATTTTCCATTACTGTACAGTTAAATAAGCATATGAATAAGAGAAACGACCACTTTCTGGAACAGATAATAAAATCGTATCACCTTTTACTAATTTCCCAGAATTCATTAATTCTTCTAACATCAAGTAAATTGAGGCAGAACCAACGTTTCCAACTTTTTTTAAATTCATAAACCAACGTTCCATTGGAATTTCAATATTTTGCTCTTTCAAAGCTTTATAAAGTCCTTTCACAAAATAATGTGATGAAACGTGTGGTAAAAAATAGGTAATATCGTCAGCGTTAATATTATTTTTATCTAGAGCTGTTTTCATGCTTAAAGCTCCTTTTTGCAAAATATGTGCATCTAAAAGTTTTACATCTTGCTTAATGGCAAATACTGATTCAGATAACCACTCGTTAGACTTGTAATCGCTCCAAGGTTTGATACTTCCATCTGCTAATTTATCTCCACCAGCATACATACACGTTTCTAATTCAGAAGCATATGAAAAAGCTTCCATCCATTCTATTTTTAGAGAAGTTGCTCCGCTTGGTTTATTTTCTAATAAAAAAGCACCAGCTCCATCAGACAACATCCATCTTAAAAAATCTTTTTTAAATGCCAAGATAGGTTGTTCTTCTAGATTTTTAAGATTGATAATTTCGTTTTCAAATTTTTCCGCTAGCATCCAAGTTGAAACTCTTTCAGAACCCGTACAAATCGCATTGTTTGTATTTCCAGATTTAACAGATAAAAATCCGAATTTCAACGCATTCATTCCTGCATTACAAACACCAGATGAAGAATTTAATTCAACAGATTGATTTTTCAATAATCCGTGAACCATTGCGGCATGAGATGGTAAAAGTAAATCGGGCGTAGATGTTCCACAAGAAAGCAATTCCATATTTCCAGATGTAAATGTATCATCAAACAATTTCTCAATTGCTAAGAAAGTTACATCTGCATTGGTATGTGTTGCATTTCCAGTATTATCAATAGCATAGTGTCTATTTGTAATTCCGTTATTTCGCAAAACTATTCGTCTCGCTTTTGAGGATTCATCATTAATTAACCCTAACATACTCTCCATTTCATCATTTGAAATTGGATTATTCGGCAAGAATTTACTAGATTTTGTTATGTAAACTTCAAACATTATTATTAATGATTATATCTTTTTATATAAGTTTTTTTCTTTTGCTATTTTATTAGCAATAAATGGATATTTTAAAAGGTGCAAGATAAACACAATTGGCGATATTAACCAAATAGCAACCCATAAATAAACATTAAAAACTTTCAACCAAGATTCTCTTGATTTTTTTTTATTTATGATGAAATTAGACCAAATTTTAAACATTTTATTGGCTTTTTTATCCATTTCAACTAAAAAAGCTCTAATTTCAACTGCATCTAATTTTAATAAATCCTCTTGTAAGGTTAAAAAATTATTATTTTTTAACGCTTGTTGAATAACATTTCCAAATTTAGAAGCATTTTTAATTTCAGATTCTGAAACACCTGGTTTTGGAAAAATACCTAAATATTTTGTTTTTTCACCAGTAAACATCCAATGTACGATTGTAACCACGCTCACATGATTGATATTTCTATCAACTAAAGCGATATTCCCAACTAACTTAGCGCCTAAATCTGATAGTAATACTTTCATTTTTTCTTGTGCTTTTACCCACATGTTTCTAGCGCCAATAACAGTAATTACAGGAGTATCTTGAAATAATTGTTTAGCAAAACTACTTTTCAAAAATGAATTTACAGGAATTGATGGCGACAAATACCAAACTTGATAACCTAGTATAATTAAATCGTATTTTTTCTCTAAAATAGCATTTGATGGTGCTTTTATTTCTGATGGAATTTGCAAAAACGATTCTGGAAAAGCATCAAAAAAAGCAGATTTATTCCATGGAAACGGAAATTCTTTCTCCATTTCAATTGTGTAATGCGTTACATTTATTTCATCTTCCGATGAAAATGGAAGTGTAATATTATCAAGAATTTCAGTTAATTGACCTGATTGTGAGTAATGTACAACTAATACGTTTTTCATACTTCTAATATTAACTTTGATTTATTTTCTTAAAATTTCTTATTTTATCTTCTCTTTTCTTATGTATAAATTCGCTCCAAGTGCTACTGTTTTCTGCATCAAAAATTTTAATTTTCTGAGTTTCGTCTTTTATTAATAAATCGCCCGACTTACATTTTAAAATTTGAGCTGCAGCTTCTAATCCAGAATATGTTGCACCTGTTACACCATGTGATAAAGTACTGGCTCCACATAAATACAAATTATCAATTTCTGTTTTACTTTTATATGAAAAAGGCCCAACTTGATTTAATGTTTTATTTGTTCCATATACATTTCCATTGGTGGAATTCACATAATATTCATTTGTTTTTGGTGTTCCTAATTCCGCTTGAACAATATGATTTCGTATATCTGGAATTAGTTCTTCCATATTATTTAAAAACTTCTCAATTATTTTTTTCTTAAACAATTCATACGCTTCCGAATGATAATCTTCAGCATGATTGAACTCTTTAAAACTATCATAACTAACATATGTTACCACTTCAAAGTTATGATATTTACTATTAAAACTAACTGGATCTTTTAAAGTCGTACAACTTATAAAAAGAGCTGGAAATTTATCACCTTCAATAATATTTCCTTCGGTTAAAGTTGCAAAATGTTGATCGATATTTTCGTTTTCAAATTTCCATATATTTCCCGAATCGATACCATATTTAGTAACATCTAATTCGACAGTTAAAAACAAAATTAAGGATGTCACCGAATATTTGGTTTTTGAAAGTTTCTTATTTAATTTTTTACTAATGTTTTCTTTACCAATTAACTTTAAATAGGTGGTTGACGGGTCTGCGTTTGAAACAATAGTGTTGGCTAAAATTGTTTCACCATTTGCTAAAATTACTCCTTTTGCTTGGTTATTTTCAACAATAATTTTAGTCACATTTTGACTGACTCTTATTTCACCATTATAACTTTTAATTTTGTTTGTCATGGCTTTTACAATACTACTTCCGCCTCCCATTGGATAAAATCCACCGTCAAAATAATGATACATAACCGAACAATGAACTGGAAAACAGGCTTTGGAAGGTTGTACACCATGATCACCACATTGCGAATTAAGAATCGCTTGAAGCACTGGATCTTTAATATGCCAACCGATTACTCTTTTTAAACTAAAAAGCGAAAATTTACCAAAGTTTTTGGTTCGAAATGGAACTGTAATCTTTTGCCAAAATCCTTCTAATTTAGGCATTAATTGCAATTCGTAATTTACTTTTTGAATTAAGGAAAGGTATTCTTTAATGTTTTTTTCTTCTTTTGGAAATTCGGAAATTAATTTACTTTGAAGATTTTCAAATCCGGCAGGTAAATCGAATCTTTTGTCAGCTATCACACAATGATCATAACCTTTTTGATTCATTCTGAAAAAAGTCAAATCATTCGCAACGCCTAAACCTTTATATAGTTCGCTTGTAGATTGACCTTCATCAAGCAATCCGATGTAGTGGACACCAGGACTAAATCGTTGTCCGTTTAATGTGAAAGTATGACACCAGCCACCAGGAACATAATGTTGTTCTAGAACTAAAACTTTTTGCCCGCTACGAGCTAAACATAAAGCGGTAGATAAACCTCCAGCGCCAGAACCAATTACAATTGTATCAAATTTTTCCATTATTCCTATAATAGCAATAACTGAAAATACAATTTTGCCTTTTTAATTATTATTTTTTCCAAAAATCAAAGTAGTTGAACCACTGTAAAGGATACTTTTTAATCATTCCTTCTAAATTTTCAGTGTAGGCTTTTAGTAAACCTTTTTCATCACGGTGTTTCGTATTTGCTTTTCTAGCATATAAATGATAATGCAAGTTAGCTTCTTTCATTACATAGACAAAAATTACGGGTACATTTAATCTTGAAGCGATTAAAAATGGTCCTGCCGGGAAACTTGCTTCTTCATCTAATAAAGATTCTCTCATGACTTTTGTTCCAGGAAAGTATCTATCGCCAGTAAAACAAACCAATTCATTATTTGCCAAAGCATTATTAATTTCAAAAATATGAGACAAATCGTCTTGAATAATAATAAATTTTATAGAAGATTTATTAGTGACACTTTCTAAATATTGTTTAATTTCAGAATGTTCTCTATCCGTTGTAACCAAACTAATTTGGCAATCAAAATCGATCTCACCAAAAAAGTGTTCTGCTATTTCGAAGTTTCCGATGTGCGCACTAATAAGTACACCACCTTTTTTATCTGCGAGTAAATCATTTAAGATTTCAACACCATCAAAATCGTAGGTGAATTTTTTTCTTAAACCTGCAGAAATGGCTGTTTTATCAATAATAGTTTGTCCAAAAGTAAAATAACTTTTGAAAACCATAAGTTTTGCTTTAAAATTGGGGTATTTAAGTCTTTCATGAAAGTAATAATATATTTGTTTATTACTTTCTTTTAAAAATATAAAATAATAAAAAGCTACAAAAACTAAAACAGAATATGCTGCTTTAATTCCGAGCTTTTTGATGCAAAAAACAAATATTTTATATCCAAGTACAGTACCTTTAGATTTTCCATCCCACTGACTCATGATACTTTTTTTTAGTTATTGTTCTGTATTTTAGCTTCGATTAAGTTATAAAAATCTTGAAAAGTTGCAATTCCAACGAAATCAGCTTCACCAAGTTTCACTCCAAAATTTGCTTCAATAGAAACCACTAAATCTACATAATCTAAACTATCTAAACCAAGTGTATCTTTTAAATTTAATTCTGGGGAAATTACGTCGCCATTCACTTCAAATTCATCAACAAAAATTTCGTTTACTTTTTCAATAATATCTTCGATTGTCATAATCATTTTTAACTTTATATTTTTTTAACTACAATTGCTGAATTTGTTCCACCAAATCCAAAAGAATTTGACAAATATACATCAAATTTCTTATTTATTGTTTTTGCTGCAATATTTAATTTTTTCGAGTCTTCATCAGGGTTTTCAAAGTTAATATTAGGTGCAATGAAATCATTTAACATCATAATAGTTGAGTAAATAATTTCGCTGGCTCCAGCCATCCAACATTCGTGACCTGTCATTGATTTAGTTGAACTAATATGCGGGCCGTTTTCACCAAAAACTTCTAAAATAGCTTTCGCTTCGTTGGCATCACCAAGAGGAGTTGAAGTAGCATGTGCGTTGATATATCCAACTTCAGAAGGATCAACATTTGCTTGCTCCAAGGCTCTTTTCATTGCTCTTGCTGGGCCTTCAACGTTTGGTGTAGAAATATGTCCACCATTTGAAGAAAATCCATAACCAATAATTTCGGCTAAAATTGGAGCGCCTCTTTTTACGGCAGATTCGTAACTTTCAATAATTAAAGTTGCACCACCACCACTAGGAACTAAACCATTTCTACCTCCATCAAAAGGTCTTGATGCTTGAGTTGGATTGTCTTCACTTGGTGAAAAAACGCCCAATCCATCAAAACTAGACATGGCATATTTATTAATTTCTTGAGCACCACCACTAATGATAATATCTTGTAAGCCACTTTTTATTAAGTGATATGCCAAACCAACAGAATGAGAACCACTAGCACAAGCTGCACTAATTGTCATATTCACACCACGTAATCTAAAAATAGTAGATAAATTCATGGTTACGGTTGAGTTCATCGACTTAAAAATAGCTCCAGAACCAATTAGTGCTGTATCTTTTTTCTCTCTTACTATGTCGATTGCGTCGATAATTGCTTTTGAAACAGAGTCGTTTCCATATAGAATTCCAACTTCATTTTCATCGAAAAAAGCATCGTCTATTTTGGCATTTTTCAAGGCTTCAATTGTTGCTAAATAAGCATATTCGGTTTCTTCACCGATACTAATTCTTTGTCTTCTGCTCAAATGATTTTTCAAATCAGGTTTTGGAACCGTACCAGTTAAGGCCGATTGAAAACCAAATTCTTTTCTTTCTTCGTCAAAAACAATTCCAGATTTACCTTCGTACAAAGATTGTTTTACTTCTTCAATTGAGGTACCAATACAAGAATAAATTCCCATTCCGGTGATAACAACTCTCCTACTCATAGTCTTTTTTTAAGAATAAATTCCTCCATTAATATTGATAACTTCACCTGTAATATAACTTGCCTTTCTTGAAGCTAAGAAACCAACTAAGTCGGCCACTTCTTCTGCTTCACCAAATCTATTAATAGGAATCATTTTTACCAATTCTTTTTCATCTAATTCACCTGTCATATCAGTTCTGATAAAACCTGGTGCTACTGCATTTACAGTAATATTTCTTTTAGCAACTTCTTGAGCTAATGCTTTAGTTGCAGCCACTACAGCTCCTTTTGCAGCAGAATAATTGGTTTGTCCTGGAGTTCCTTTTACTCCTGAAACTGAAACCATATTTACAATTCTGCCGTATTTGTTACGTAACATCTTTTGAATAAAAAAGTTAGTCACGTTAAAAAATCCGTTTAAACTCGTATTAATAACATTATTCCAATCTTCATAAGACATCCACATAAATAAACCGTCTTTTGTAATTCCGGCATTATTTACAATTACTTCTACAATCGCATTTGGATTGGCATCTTGCCATTTTGTTAAGGCTTCAGTTACTTCAGTCGCATCTGAAACATTAAATTTAATAATTTCTCCAGTTGAACCATTCTCTTTTACAACTTTTAACGTTTGTTCAGCAGCTTCAACATTTGATTGGTAATTTATTAAGATGTGATACTCTTTAGATTCTGCTAATTTTTTACATATAGCACTTCCAATTCCTCTTGATCCACCTGTAATTAATGCACACTTCATATTTATATTTTTATTGAAATAACTCTGCGTTTTCATACCATTTATTTCCTAATGTTTTACCATCTTTGGTTATGAATCCCCATTTTCCTTTATATTTTACTCTTGCGATTCCTTTTACGAATCCTTTTTCGTCTTCTTTAAAGACAGCAATTAAACCACCAGCGGTAATTTGATAATCGGCAGGAATTACTAATTTTCCTTTTTCATCAATAAAACCCCATTCTTTTATTTTAACTGGAGCCAAACCGTCATTACTGAAAATTTCTGCATCAGCGTAATTTAATTCAATAACCACTTCACCTTTCAAATTGATGTAACCCCATTTTTTATTCATAAAAACAGGTGCTAAATTTTTATTGAATGCTTTTGCTTTATCAAATTTTGGTTCGATAATCCAGTTTCCTTTTAAATCGATAAAACCAATTTTATTATTTTTCTTAGCATAAGTAACATCTTGATACAAAAAATCCCAGATTTTATCTACACCTTCTATAGCTTGAAATTTATTTGCGATTACTAAACCAAAAGCAGTTCCTGAGCGAGCCCAAGTGGTGTTTTTATAATAGTTTCCAACTTCATCATAAATAGCTTCTACAACTAATTTTCCTTTGTCATCAATAATTCCCCATTTGTCATTTTGTTTCACTCTCGCAAAACCGTTCTCAAATGATTTGATTACTTGAAATATTGGAGCAACAACAACTTCTCCTTTCGGATTAATTAATCCAATTTTATCAGCTACTTTAATAAATGCTACTCCATCTTCAAAGTCGTACACTTTATCGGAATCAGGCATTTTTAATTCTTCACCACGTTTATTAATGTAGATCCATTTTTTACCTTTTTCAACCACACAAATTCCACTATTAAAGTATTTTGCATTGGAATAAGTTGGAGCAATTACAATTTCGCCTTGAACATTGATAAAACCCCATTTTCCGTCTTTTTCAACAGCAGCCAAACCTTCAGAAAAATTTTTAGCTAATTTATATTGAGGTTCAATACTAAAATTTCCATTTTTAGAAATGTAACCAAATTTTTCATTTTGTTTTACAAGCGCATGTTCTTGTGCGAAAAAAGCTTGACTAAATATAAATAGTAAGAAAAGATAATTTTTCATTTTGAATACTTTGGGATTTTAAAGCAATTTAAACTTTTATATTAAATATAAAAACTAAATTATTGCATTAAATAGTCTTTTACTTTTTGAACTATTGGATACATAATTTGATCTTCCTTAAATTCAGGAACGATAACTCTAATATCATCATACATTTTTCTTGTAACAGAAGATATATCGTTTTTAAAGTTTAACGCATCAATAGCTTGCACAATTGTAATCAATTCAATAGCTAAAACTTCGAAAGCATTTTCAATAACTTTTCCAGCAATTACCGCAGCATTAGTTCCCATACTAACAATATCTTGATTGTCGTTATTATTAGGAATACTGTGTACATACATTGGATTAGAAAGCATTTGACTTTCTGCTGTTGTTGATGTAGCCGTAAACTGAACACCTTGCATTCCGAAATTAAATCCTAATGTACCTAAGTTTACAAACGGAGGTAAAATTTCGTTTAATTTTGAATTTAATAAATAATTCAATTGACGTTCAGACAACATTGTTAATTTAGCAATAACAATTTTCAATTTGTCCATTTCTAACGAAATATAATCTCCATGAAAATTACCACCATGATACACATGTTTGTTTTTCACATCCACAATCGGATTGTCGTTTGCTGAGTTAATTTCGTTTTCAAGAACTTGTGACGTATAATTAATCGTATCTAAAACTGGTCCTAAAATTTGAGGAACACATCTTAAAGAATAGTATTCTTGTACTTTTTCTTTAAATACATCTTCATTATTATTACCTGAATATAAATGGTCTTCTCTTTTTCTTACTAAAGTACTATCAGATAAATTCTCTCTCATTAATTTAGCAATTTCTTGCTGTCCGAAATGCTTCTTAGCATTATTTAATTCTAAAGAAAGATGATCATCGTATGCCTGTACAATTTCGTTAATCGCACAAGAACATTTAATAGACCAATCTAATATTTTTCTTGAATTATGCACATTAACGATTCCGATACCTGTCATAACTGAAGTTCCGTTCATTAATGCTAAACCTTCACGGATTTCAACGTTAATAGGTTTTAAGTTTTCAATTTCAAAAACCTCTGCAGTTGGTAATCTTTTTCCTTTATAAAAAACTTCTCCTTCTCCAATTAATGCCAATGCTAAATGAGCTAACTGAACTAAATCACCACTTGCTCCTACACCACCATGTTCAAAAATTAACGGAGTAATATCTCTATTTATAAATTCTTTCATTAAATGAATTACTGAAGGATGAACTCCAGAATTCCCTAAAGAAAGCGTATTTAATCTTGCTAAAATAACGGCTTTTACATTAACTGCATCTAAAGGTTTACCCGTACCAGACGAATGACTTCTAATTAAATTATATTGAAGTTGTAATCTATCTTCATCTTTAATTCTGTATTGCGCCATTGGCCCAAAACCAGTATTAACACCATATATAACCTTATTTCCTGAAAACTCTTTTAAAAAAGCAAAACTTTCTTCTACTCTATTGATTACAGGGGCGCTAATGTCTATTTTGTTATTATTAAAAATTATTGAAGTAAAATCTTCTATAGTTAAATATTCGTTTAACAAGCTCATTATCAGTAGTTTAATTTTAATTAAAAAATCACAAATTATTTATAGATTAATAAAAAATATGTGATTAAATTTGAAGCCTCAAAGGTAACATATTCTTACAAACAAAAAAGAAAAAAATGACACAAGAATTTATAGATGTTTTAGTTATTGGTGCAGGACCGTCAGGATGTGTTTCAGCCTCATATTTACATAACAATGGTGTTAAAGTAAAAGTAGTTGAAAAAACGAAATTTCCACGATTAGTTGTTGGAGAAAGTTTAATCCCAAGAGTTATGGATCATTTTGATGAAGCAGGATTATTCCCAGCTTTAGATAAAATGAATTTTGAAAAAAAGCTTGGTGCTCGTTTTATTAGAGGAAATGAAATTTGCGTTTTTGATTTTAGCGATAAATTCTCAGAAGGTTGGGATTGGACTTGGCAAGTGCCTAGAGCCGATTTTGACAATACCTTAGCAAAAGAAGTAATTAACAAAGGAATTGATTTAGAATTTGAATCGGAAGTTATTGCGGTACAATTTGAAGGTAAAAATTCAATTACTACTGTTAAAGATAAAGATGGTAATTTAAAAGAAATTCACGCAAAATTTATTATTGATTCAAGTGGATACGGTCGTGTTTTACCTCGTTTATTAGATTTAGATACGCCTTCAAAATTAGATCCACACTCTTCAATTTTCACACATGTTCAAGATAAAAACAGACCAGAAGGTGAAGAAGGAACTTTAATTTCATTTGATATTTTAGAAACAGAAGTTTGGTTATGGGTAATTCCGTTTTCAAATGGTAACACGAGTTTAGGTGTGGTTGGACCAACTTCATTTATTAATTCTTTATCTGAAGGTTCTAATAGCGAATCATTAAGAAAAGCAATTCAATTATCTGATTATTATATCAAAAGATTTGGTGACGTAGAATTTTTATTTGAGCCTGTAAAGCTTGAAAATTATTCCCGTTCCGTTAAAAAAATGTATGGTGATGGATTTGCGTTAACTGGAAATAGTTCAGAATTTTTAGATCCAGTATTTTCATCTGGAGTGGCTTTTGCTACAGAATCTGGAATGTTATCGGCAAAATTAATTCATAAAGAATTAAATGGAACTGAAGTAAATTGGGAAACTGAATTTGCTGAATATATGAAAAGTGGTATTGGTGTTTTCACCACTTATGTAAAAGAATGGTATACTGGAAATTTACAAACCTTATTTTTCCATCAACCAGAAAATCCAGATGTAAAAAGAAAAATATGCGCCGTTTTAGCCGGTTATGTTTGGGATCAAGAGAATCCTTTTGTGAAGAAACATGACAATGTAATTAAAAACATGGCCCATATGATTAATATGGAAAAAGAACAAGCACAAAAAGAAGAATAAAAAAAAGGGCAATTTAAAATTGCCCTTTTTTATTTATACTATCTTCCAAATTTATAATATTCTAAGTCGGGATGTGAAATACCATCCAATGAAGGTATAATTGAATGCATTCCTAACACACTAAATGTGATTCCGTTTCCGCCAAATCCTAAGACATAATGTTCATTTTTTTTAGAATCTAATTTTCCAAAATAAGGAAGTCCATCTTTGGTTTCTCCAAAAGTTCCAGCCCAAGAATAATCAGGTTCAAAATGTATTTCTGGAAAATATTTCCCAAATTGTTTTAAAAGATAATCTTCTTTATCGCAAATTAATTTATCTCTTCTTTCAGCATCTTTAAATTCTTCATCACCACCACCAATAATAATTCTACCATCTGAAGTTCCCCTAAAATATTGGTAAGGATCAGAAGTATTCCAATAAATAGTATCTTTGAAAGGATTTGGTAAATCAGGATAACTTTCAGAAATGGTTACAAAGGTACTTTTTAAGTCTACAACAGTATTTGAAAGCATTTCAACACTTTCATAACCTGTACAATGAATAACATGATCCGCTGTAATAGTACATTTTGTATTAGTAAATGCCTGTAATTTTTTTACGTGTTTTTTTATAGAAATAATATCCGTACGATCGAAAATCAACACCCCTTTTTCTTTACAATAATGCAACAGGTCTTGTGCTAATCGATATGGATCTACTACAGCTCCAGATTTAGATTCGATTGCTGCAAAAGCATTCAATCCTATTTCTTTTAAGTCATACTTATCTAACCATCTTACATCAAAACCAAACTTTTTTCTTGTTTTATATTCTAATTTAAGATCTTTAAGGTCTTTTTTTAAGGAACAGAAATAAATACTTTTTTTGAATTCAAACCCAGATTTACTTTTTATTGCATCCGTAATTTTTTTTAAATTATAGATTGATTTTTCACAATTTATATAACTATCAACTGCACATTCCAAACCTCTTATTTCTATCAATTTATGCAAAGGAATATCAATTTCATATTGAAGTAATGCTGTACTTGCAGCAGTACTACCATTACAAACATCTCTCTTGTCTACCAATACAACTTTCCTACCATTTTCAATTAATTGATAGGCAATTAAAGCCCCAGTTATCCCACCACCAATAATAAGTATTGGAGTTGAAATAGAATTTTGCAACGAGGGATAACCCTCTGACATACTATTTTTTAATGGTCAAAATGTTTTAGTTGAATGTAATTTCATTTTTTATCCTCCTACTATTTCGCCTCCGTTAATATGAATGAATTGTCCAGTTATATAACTACTGTCTTCACAAGCTAAGAAAACGTAAGCCGGTCCTACTTCACTTGGCTGACCTGCACGACCCATTGGAGTTTGTTTTCCAAATTTCGAAACATCTTTAAAACTTGCTGGAATTAAAGGTGTCCAAATTGGACCAGGTGCTACGCCGTTAACCCTAATTTTTCGTTTAATCAACATCGCAGACAAAGCTCTTGTAAAACTTACAATGGCACCTTTCGTACTAGCATAATCAACTAAATGGTCACTACCTCTGTAGGCTGTAACTGAACTTGTATTAATGATGGCATCATTCGCTTTTAAATAAGGTAACGCCGCTTGAGCAACATAAAAATAAGTATAGATATTTGTTTCAAAAGTCTCGTGAAGTTCCTTAATACTAATATCTTCTAGTTTGTCTTTTGGAAATTGCACCGCGATATTATTTACAAGAATATTAAGTCCTTTAAATTCCTTAATACATTTTTCTATAGCATTTTTACAAGTTTTTGGACTATTAAGATTTGCTTTTATAATGAGACAACTACGTCCTTCCTCTTCAATCATTTTTTTGGTTTCTTTCGCATCTCTATTTTCTTCTAAATAAACAATGGCAACATCTGCACCTTCACGCGCAAAATGAACAGCTGCACTCCTACCAATACCGCTATCACCACCTGTAATAAATGCTATTTTCCCTTTTAGTTTTTCACTTCCTTTATAAGTCTTTCGAATTATTTCTGGTTGGGGTTTCATTTTATATTCATCACCAGGGAGTTCTTGTTTTTGTTTGGGAAATGTTTTTCTCTTATCCATCATCATTGAAATTATTATTAGAAAGATTTAACCTAGAAAAAGTATTGAAACAAACTATTTTTTTGTGACCGATCTTTTTGATTTAGTTTTACTTTTTAAGGCATGTAAATGATGCGCTTCATCAATAGAATGTGAAGTTTGCAATGATTCTTCTTTTTTAGAAAGTTCACTAAGTCTGTGATAATATTTTTGTATTATTATCATCTCTTCTTCTGTCATACTTTCAATATCAACTAAACGATTGCTAGAAAATTCATTGGAAGCAACAAGCTCATTAAGTTTAAGCTGAATGGCTAACGAATCTTTATTTTGTGCTTTCTGAATTAAAAATACCATCAGAAAAGTAATAATTGTGGTACCAGTATTAATAACAAGTTGCCACGTTTCAGAAAAGTTAAAAAAAGGTCCAGTTATGGCCCAAATAATTACTATCAAAAGTGCTATAATAAATGCTGGAGTACTACCAGTCATTTTACAAACATGAGTTGCAAATTTTTCAAACGTATTTGAACCGTTATTTTTAGAATTTTTCATGATATGTTTTTTTGATTGGTGAACGAAAATTATATTTAATTTATTTTCTTAGCAAATTCGTTTGGTTTTATACTTCTATGTTTTAATTCCGTATAACAATGAGTGAATTCTGCGCCAAAAAAAACTAGCATTGACGAATAAGAAACCCAGAGCATAATTAAAATAATAGAACCCGCTGCTCCATATCCAGAATCTGGTTGTGCCGTTCCGAAATATAATCCTATAGCAGATTTTCCTAGTTCAAATAACAAAGCTGTTACAAAAGCCCCTAACCATACGTCTCTCCATTTGATTTGAGCATCAGGAAAATACTTAAACATAAACGCAAATAACAACGTAAGTATTCCAAACGAAATAATAAAATTCAAAACTAGTAATACTACTAGTAATGATTCTGAAAAATAATTAATTAACCAGTCACCCAATGCGGTTAAAACTGTAGAAACTACAAGCGATGCAATAAGTATAAAGGCAATGGCTATGATAAATCCGAATGAAAACAAACGTGCTTTAAGATAGCTTATAATTCCTGATTTTGAGGCATCTGCTTTAACTTTCCAAATAGCGTTTAAGGATTTTTGAAATTGTACAAACACGCCAGTTGCACCTACTAAAATTGTAATTATACCAATAATTGTTGCCAAAACCGAATTCCTAGACATCATTGCTTTTATAATAATGTCCTGAATTTGTTGAGCCGTATTTGCACCCATTACCCCTGTGATTTGATTTGTGATTTGTCCACTCACAGCTTCATGTCCGAAAAAATATCCAGCAAATGAAATGATAACTGCCAGCAAACCAGGTAATGAAAAAATGGCGTAGTAAGCTATAACAGCACTTTCTTTAAATGGATCTTTTAACCACCATGAATGAAAAGCCGTCTTTATAACTTTTAAGAAATCTTTAAATTGTGAGTCCATTTTTTCTAGTATCTTTTTTAACTAGGATTGATTCTGAAATTCTGTTAAACAAGTGTTTCCCAATTGTTTTAATTTCATCTACATGTTTTGAAACTAAATTCGCCACACCAAATTGAATTACATTTCCCAGTATTTTTTTACCAAAAGTTTTGGAATTACCTGTCAATAGTTTTTTTAAGAGAAAACCTGTTCCTAAACCAACAGCACCATTGGTCAGATTATGTTTTAATTCCGGAGAATTAGTGGCATCATGAAATAGTTCTTTGATTAAGTTGAAAGGCTTTAAACTTTCGCAAACTCCATGAAATTCTTCTTTAAGCGATTCCAATTCATAATTTCGTCTATTTCTTGTAGAAACGATTAATTCATTTAATATATCAGTTTGATTTTTAGTTTTCATGACATTTTTGTTTTAACATTTGTCTGATAGTAATCTTACTAAGTAGATATTTAATAACTGAATTACAACATTAATAATTGTAACCAGCAATGCAACTATTATAAAATAGCAAACTATGAAACTAGTGATAAAACTACATCCACGTGTTTGTCTATTGCATGTAACAGTAACAATTCAAAAAAATTATTTTGCTATAATCTTACTCTTCCAAAAAGAGATATGAATGATGTTGCATTGCCAATTACAATATTTTTTCAAAATTTAGCTTTAATTCAATATTTATTTCTTTGTCATTTTACTAATAGCAAATACAATCAATACTAGTATTGCAATAACTATAAATATTCCAAAACCCATTCCTGCTTTAAAAATACCTTCAATTACTTCACATGAAGTAAATAAAAAAGAAATAAGTAGCAGTGTAATAACTTTAAATACGTTTGTCTTTTTCATAATATTATTTTTTAAAGGTTAATTTTTTGAAAATCCGATTTGTTATTTCGTAAAATTAAGACATTCATATACAGGAAGTCTTTCATCATTTTGAGAATTAATGTCAAGATTCCCATGTTTTGAATAGAAAATCTTTAAGTTGAATTGTTGATTAAAACTAAAACATGCGAATTATGTAAAAAAATATTTCTTATTTATAAGTCTTTTCTGAATTTTTAGAGTAAACTTTGTAAAGACAACTGATTTTCAGATAAATTCACAACAAACACCCAATCAACTCGGGTTGATATTCAAAATAAAAGTGGTAGTACATAAATACTTCAAGAAAAGTCTTAAAATTTTAGGCTGGATAATAGGCTCTATTATCGGGTTGTTTTTACTTTTAGTATTAGCAATACAAATTCCTGCGGTACAAAATGCTATTAAAAATAAAGCCGTTACCTATTTAGAAGGAAAAATCCACACGCCTGTAAGTATTGGAAAAATTGAAATCGGCCTACCAAAAAAATTCATATTAAATGATGTGTATTTCCAAAGTCAAACTGGTGATACTTTACTTTCAGGTGAGAAAATAGCTGTAAACCTTAGTTTATTTAAGCTGTTTGATGATGAAATAGAAATCAATTCTATTAGTTTAAAAAACATCACTGCAAATGTAAAACGTGACAAAGATTCCATTTTTAATTTCGATTATATTATCGATGCTTTTGCCTCTAAAACAGCAAAAAGTAACGAGAAAGAAATGAAATTTTCTATTCACAATATTAGTTTAGAGAATATTCGAATGCACTTTGATGACGCCATTACCAAAAACAATCTGAATGTTTCATTAGCCAATTTTGAAACACGAATGAAAGTATTCGATCTTAAAAAAATGGATTTCGAAATTCCGAAAATAAAACTTCACGGATTAAGTGTGAAACTAAAACAAGGAGAACTACTTCGAGAAATTACTACAAACACAGTGGTGACTGCAGATTCAATAATAAAAAAACGACCCGATTTAAATATCAAACTAGGCAAAATTGATTTGAGCAAAATAACGGTAGCCTATGATAATGCAGGCACAAAACTGAACAGTGGTCTTACTCTTGACAAGCTTTTTATTGATTTTAAGGAAACCAATTTACCGAAACAACAAATTGCCATTAATAAGTTTGAATTAAGCGGCGTTAAGGGCGGATTGACTTTAGGTAAGTTCGACAGAAAACTCGATATCAAAACACTTCCAAAACAAGCTATTCCACAATGGAAACTTTCACTTGCCGAAACGAAAATAAAGAATGTAGATTTCCGATTTGATGACGAAAATGCTCGAAAACTTCCAAAAGGAGTAGATTATAATCATTTAAATATCAAGCAACTTAATTTAGAAGCTAAAAACCTAAATTATGCTACCAATACAAATGCTGTATCTGGAGAAATTCAATCTTTAACAATAAAAGAACAAAGCGGTTTGAATATTGAAAAGTTACGAACCGATTTTACTTATACCACTCATGGTGTACAACTAAAAAAATTACATCTTAAAACCGAAAATACACTTCTTCAAAATGAAATTACAGTTCAGTATGCATCATTAGAAGCACTAAAAGAAGATCCTGGAATACTTGGAATTAATGCGGATTTGCAAAAGAGTCATGTGGCTTTTAAAGACATTTTACTTTTCGCACCAGATTTGATTCAAGTACCTTTTTTTAAAAACAACGCCAATTCCATAGCAAATATCAACGGGCGTATTGTAGGAAAACTAAATGATATTATTTTCCCAAATTTAGAGGTGAGTGGCATTGGTTCTTCTCGAGTTTCAGTGAGCGGTAGAATTATTGGTTTACCCGATGCGGAAAAAGCATGGTATAATCTAAACATAAAAAACGTGCAAGCAAGTGCTCGAGATATTGAGAATTTAGTTGATAAAGGAACAATTCCAAGTAGCATTCAGTTACCACAAAATAGCAACATAAAAGGAACTTTTAAAGGAAAACTAAATAACTTCAATACCAATCTTGCCGTAAACAGTAGTTTTGGAAATGCTCATGTAAAAACCAGTTTCGATAGTCGAATCAAAAATAAAGAAAAATACAATGGTGTTGCCGAGCTAAATAATTTCGATTTAGGAAAGCTGATTAAAGATTCCTCAGTTGGAAAAATCACTATGAAAGCGAATGTAAAAGGAACAGGATTGAATCCTAAAACGGCAACTGCAAACGTAAATGGTTTTATGCAAAAAGGTATTTTCAACGATTATGCCTATCAGAATTTAGCTTTAAAAGGAACAATTATCAACGGTCGTTACAATGCAACTGCTAAAATAAACGATCCGAATGTCGAATTTGATTTGGTTTCAAATGGAACTTTTAATGCTACCTATCCACAAGTGAATGTAAAAATGAATGTGGCTATGGCCAATTTACAAAAACTAAACTTCAATACAGAACCTTTAAAATTCAGAGGACAATTTGATGCCAAAATGACTACTGCAGATATCGATTATCTTAACGGAACGATTACAGGTAATAATTTACTTTTAGTAAATCAAAAAGGACAGTTTCCAATGGATTCTATTAATATTATAGCAACTTCAACAGCGGAAAAGAATACTTTACAAGTACAATCTCAATTTCTAAAAGCAAATGTTACTGGAAAATATCAATTGAGTGAGGTAACAACAGCCATTACAAATTCAATAGATAAGTATTATGACATAAGCCCTTCCACTAAGAAAAAAACCAAACCACAACATTTCGATTTTAATGTAAATGTAAGTAACGATCCAATCATAACACAACTATTTTCAGAAATTAAACAACTCGAACCTATTAACATTAGCGGTCGTTATAATAGTGTCAACGATACAATTATACTGAACGCTTCCATTCCAAAATTGGTTTACGGCGACAATACAATTAGTAATGGAGTGGTAAAAATTAATACGCTAGACAACGCTTTAGTGTACAGTACAACAATTGGGGAAATACAAAATGCAGACTTCCGTTTACCAAATACATTACTAGAAGGGAAAGTAAGTGACAATTTGCTGACATACAAATTACAACTTCGAGATGATAAAGCCAAAGATCAATATGTTGTAGCAGGAACATTAAAGGCAGTTAATGGCGATACAGAAATCCATTTATTACCACAAGATCTTTTACTTAATTACGAAAAATGGGCATTATCTGAAAGTAATCTCATCCGATTTGGCAATCAGGGAATTTACGCCAATGAATTTACTTTACGAAATGGAAACAGTGTCATAGCCTTACAATCTAAGTTTGCAGGAACCAATGCGCCTTTAGTAATTCGTTTTATCGATTTTAATATTGAAACGCTTTCACATATGATACAAAAAGAAAATTTGGCATATGGAGGAATTATCAACGGAGAAGCAACTATAGAAAACATGACTACCAAACCTATTTTCGTTTCTGATCTTACCATAAAAAACTTTACTTACAAAAAAGAAACAGTTGGGAACATCAGTTTAAAAGTGAATAATAAAGTAGCCAATACTTACGCAGTTGAAGCGACAATTACCGGACAAGGAAACAATGTTACTCTTGATGGGATTTATCAAAATGCCAACCAAAGTTTCAACCTGAATCTCGATTTAAAACAACTGAATTTGGCAAGCATTCAACCTTTTACAGCAGAACAACTAACAAAAAGTAGCGGTCATGTATCTGGGAAATTCCTAGTCAAAGGAACAATTGACCAACCTAAAGTTATTGGAGATTTACAGTTTCATAATGGTGCGTTTACCGTAACGAAATTAAATTCTGCATTTGAATTACTGAACGATAAAATCACATTTACGGAAGAAGGAATGGAATTTAAAAACTTCAGCTTATCAGATTCAGAAAAAAACACCTTGCGATTACGTGGAAAAGTTGATACACCAAATTACCGCGATTATGCCTTCAATTTAAGAGTGAATGCAGATAATTTTAAAGTCACCAATTCTACAGCAAAAGACAATGATTTATACTACGGAAAACTTTTTGTTGATACCAATTTGCGTATTAAAGGAGATCTAAACAAACCAATTGTTGACGGAAATATCAAAGTCAATAAGAATACAGAACTTACTATTGTATTACCACAATCGGATCCATCAATTGCAGATAGAGAAGGAATTGTAGAATTCGTTGATCAGGATGCACCACCAATGGATAAAAGACTAATTATTGCGGGCGATTCTATCAGTCAAACCAAATTTAAAGGTATGAATGTTTCGGTCAATATTGAAGTCGATAAAGATGCCGAACTTACCATGATAATCGACAAAGGAAATGGAGATTATTTAAAACTTAAAGGTGAAGCACAACTTACTGGTGGAATTGACGAATCAGGAAAAACTACATTAACAGGTCGTTATGAACTGAAAGAAGGAACGTATGAAATGACTTTTAATTACCTGAAAAGAAAATTTGAAATCAGAGACGGTAGTTACATTTTGTGGACAGGCGAGCCAACAACAGCCGATATTAATATTACAGCCGTTTACAAATCTAAAACGGCACCAATTGACTTGTTAGATGATCAATTAGGAAATGTTACTCCAACGGTGAGAAATACGTATAAACAACGAATTCCTTTTGAAACGCATCTAAAAATGAAAGGGGAATTATTGAAACCTGAAATTACTTTCGACATCATATTACCAGAAGGAAATTACAATGTGTCTTCAGAAATTGTAACCAATACAAGAACCAAATTAGAACAATTACGTCAGCAACCAGAAGAATTAAACAAACAAGTTTTCGCGCTGTTACTATTGAACCGCTTTATTGGAGAAAATCCTTTTGCGAATGAATCCGGACGTGGAGCGGAAACATTAGCCAGACAAAGTGTAAGCAAGTTAATGTCGCAACAAATGAACAATTTGGCTGGAAATCTGATTAAAGGTGTGGAACTCGATTTCGATTTAGAATCTTCTGATGATTATACAACTGGTGCAAGAGAAAATCGTACTGATTTAAATGTGGGTGTTTCCAAACAATTGTTAAATGATAAATTAAAAGTTACCGTTGGAAGTAGTTTTGGAATTGAAAGTCCAGAGCAAACGAACAGAGAAACTACAAACATTGCAGGTGATGTTTCTTTAGATTACCAACTTTCAAAAGATGGAAGATACATGCTAAGAGCCTACAGAAAAAATGAATACCAAGTGGCGCTTCAAGGACAAATTATTGAAACGGGAGTGGCGTTTATTATTACGATGGATTATAATAAATTCAAAGAACTCTTTCATCGTTCAGATGAAGAAAAAGAAATAAATAACGACTTGAAAAAGAAAAGAAGAAAAGAACGAGAAGAGAAAAAAGCACAGGAACTTGAAGCTACTCCACCAAAAGAAACTGACGAAAAAAACATATAATATGAAAACTAAAAATCTATATTATTTCCTTTTTTTATTAGTGCTGCTAATCACTTGGTCTTGCAGTAATACCAAATTTTTGCCTGAAGGTGAATTACTTTATGTAGGTGCAAAAGTAAAAGTCATTGACTCATTAGCGCCTAGAAAAGAACGTAAAACACTGGAAAAAGAATTTAAAGGAATATTACGTCCGAAACCAAACTCCAAAATCCTAGGTTTACGTGTCAAATTATATTTCTATAATCTAGCTGGAGAACCAAAAAAAGAAAAAGGATTCCGTTATTGGTTACGAAACAAAGCTGGTGAACCGCCTGTATTATTTAGTCAAGTTGATTTAGGTTATTCCACAGAACTAATAAAAAATTATTCAGAAAATCGCGGGTATTTTAAAGCCCGAGCTTTAGCAGATTCAACCAGAAAAGGAAAACGTGTTACAGCAGATTTTGAAGCGCGTCCAGGCAAACAATATCGCATTAAGGAAATTAAATTTCCTACAGATTCCACAGCACTTGGTAGAGCAATAGCAGCAACTCAAGACAAAACGCTATTTAAAACTGGTGAGGGTTATGATTTAGATAGAATAAAAGCGGAACGCATTCGTATAGATGCGCGACTAAAAGAACAAGGCTATTATTATTTTGGTCCAGATTATCTAAAAGTTCAGGTAGATAGTACTGTTGGAAGTTATGAAACAGATTTGATTGTGAAAGTTAAAGATGAAACTCCAAATCAAGCAAAAAGAGTTTTCACTATTGGAAAAATAATTATTTATCCCAATTATTCTCTAAAAGATGGAAATCGTAAAATAAGACAATTAGAAAAAGACAGTACGGCTGTGGAATATTACCACGATTTTACAATCATAGACAAAGAAAAGTTGTTTAATCCTCGTATTTTCGACAGAACGCTTTACTTTCATAAAAACGATTTATACAACCGAACCAATCATAATCTTTCGTTGAACCGATTGGTGAATTTAGGAACTTTCAAATTTGTTAAAAATCAGTTTACTCCTGCTGACTCACTTGATAATGTGTTAGATGCTTATTATTATTTAACGCCACTTAAAAAGAAATCGATACGTGTAGAGCTTTTAGGTAAAACCAATTCTGCCAATTATACTGGTACAGAATTAAGTGTAAACTGGAATAACCGAAATACTTTTAAAGGAGCAGAACTTTTCACCATTTCTCTTTTTGGAGGATTAGAAGTGCAAATGGCTGGGCAAAATAACGGATTTAATGTGTATCGTGTAGGTTCAGAAACAAGTTTAATTTGGCCACGTTTTATCGCACCTTTCAAAATGCAATCTTCTAGTGGCTTTGTGCCGAAAACGAAAGCGACATTGGGTTACGAATTTCAAAAAAGAGAACAACTATATGCGTTAAATTCATTCAAAGGTTCTTATGGGTATTTGTGGAAGGAAAACGTTCGAAAAGAACACCAACTAAATGTCACCGATATTCATTATGTAAGTCCGAATAATGTAACCGATTTGTATCGAGAACAAATTGTGCTTAACCCAACATTAGCAAAAGTTATCGAAAAGCAACTAATTTTCGGACCCACCTACTCTTACACGTATACCAACACAATGGAAACTTCCAAAAAACACACTATTTATTACAAAGGTATGTTTGACACTTCAGGAAATGTGGCTGGTTTACTAACAGGTTCCGATATTAAAAAAGGCGATACAACCAAAGTATTTGGTGTGGCTTTCAGTCAGTTTGTAAAACTTGAAAATGATTTTCGTCATTATATGAAACTCGGACCCGAATCTCAATTGGCAAGTCGAATTATCATTGGCGCAGGTTATGGATATGGTAATTCTACAGAACTTCCCTATATCAAACAATTTTTTATCGGTGGAACAAATAGTATTCGTGCATTTCGTTCCCGATCAATAGGTCCGGGTTCTTATCTTTCAGAATCAGAAAATAGTTCGTTTTTACCAGATCAATCGGGCGATATTAAACTCGAAATGAATATGGAATACAGAGCAAAACTATTCAGTATTGTAAAAGGAGCTGTTTTTGTAGATGCAGGAAATATTTGGTTGATGCATAAAAATCCTGATAAACCTGGTGCTGAATTTTCTAAAAAATTCATAGAACAAATTGCTGTCGGAACTGGTGTAGGATTACGATTTGATCTTTCTATTTTACTATTACGAACGGATCTTGCATTTCCAATTCGAAAACCTTATTATGAAGACAGACAGCGATGGGTTATTGATGAAATTAATTTTGGAAGTGGCTCATGGCGTAAAGAAAACTTAGTATTTAATTTGGCAATTGGCTACCCTTTTTAAGAGATACCATTTACTTATTTTTAACTTAAATGCAAATTATATAACAACTCCAAAAAATTATATAACTGATTTTGAACTAATACAATGTAACTTTGGTATATAGAAATTTAATAAAGTTTAAGAGTACGTTCCAAATCATATCAAAAAATAAAAAAAAGGGGTTGAATTAATTATTGTTAGTTAACAAACACATGCTTTAATTCTGAAAAAATATAAAGATATTTTAAGAAGTTTTTTTTGTTTATCAAGAATCATAATTTTAAAATACTTTTTTTATCAGAATAGAGTTATGTTAGGAAAGCTTAGCACAGCGCTAAGCTTTCTTTTTTTATTTACTTTGTTTTTTGCTTAAATTCAAATTATATAAAAAATCCCAAAAATCATATAACAAGTTTTGAATAAATGCAACGTAACTTTGGTATATAGAAAATTAATATTTACTTAAGCTTATGCCATGGTCAAAGAAAATTATCCGAATGCAATGAAAAAACTTTCAGATAAAGTTCGTAATAAGACCATTCAGATTGCAAATGCTATATTAAACTATGAAGATTAGATGAAAGTTCAGCAATTGCAATTGGCATAAGTTAAAGCTAAAGAATGCATTGTTAAACTTAGTAAAAGAAAGAGGGGAAAGAAGTAGCGTATAAATGATTAAAAAACACATACTTTAATTCTGAAAAGTCATAAAAGTTATTTTAAAAAGTTTTTGTTTATCAAGAGTTATAATTTGAAAATGCTTTTTTTTATCAGAATAAAGTAATGTAGGGAAAGCTTAGCACTGCGCTAAGCTTTCTTTTTTTATCGAAATAAAAATTATACAAAAACTCCAAAGAATTGTATAAATGTTTTGAAAAACATGTGAAGTAAATTTGACATATCTAAATCTATAAACCCTGTTAATCAAACCATTAAAAACTTAAAAAATGAAAAAGCTTGTATTAATGCTACTTATAGTGGCAAGTCAGGTGAGTGTATTTGCACAAAATCCTAAAGTAGTCATCAGTGATAAAAATGGCTGGCACAAAATTGGTGAAACCAAAGTTGATTTTAAAAACGAAACGGATAAAATCTTAGTTATTGGAGCTAATCGTTTTTCGTCAATCAAAATCAAGGTTGCTGAAGCTCCAATTAATTTGGAATCTTTTGTAATTTATTTCGATAATGATGAGAAACAAAATGTAACGATTTTTCAAGAATTTAAGGCTCCAGGTGAAACCAGAGAAGTTAATTTTGGTGGTGAAAAAAACGTAAAAAGAATTGAATTTATTTATAAAACCATTGGTGATAATCGAGATAAAAAAGCTCATGTAGAACTTTGGGGTTTCAAATCAAATCCATAAAACACTAATGTTTTTTTCCTATTATTTACTACTAATTAAAAATTAAGCTCATGCCTTGGTCAAAGAAAAATTATCCGAATGCAATGAAAAATCTTTCAGTTAAAGTTCGGAATAAGGCTATTCAAATTGCAAATGCTATATTAAGACTAAGAAAATTAGGTGAAGGTTCAGCAATTGCAATTGGCATAAGTAAAGCTAAAGAATACATTGCAAAACGTAGTAGAAAACAAAGAAAAAAGTAGAATATAAATGAAAGAAGTTAGTTGAAATTGAATATAGTTAGTTAAAAAACACATGCTTTAATTCTGAAAAAACATAAAGGATATTTAAAAAGGTTTCTGTTAATCAGAAATCATAATTTAAGAATACTTTTTTTATCAGAGTAAGGTTATGTTAGGGGAAGCTTAGCACTGTGCTAAGCTTTCTTTTTTTATATAAGCTTACTTACTTTTCATAGAAAAAAGGCAATAAAAAAAGGGCAATTTTAAATTGCCCTTTTTAATATTTTATTATTTAATTTGCTTTAAGATAAGCTTAGCTAATGTTTTTCCAGTTTTAGCAAATCCTTCACCAATTCTGCTTTCGTTACTAAAGTTATTTCCCCATTGATCTCCTGGTGCTTCAATAAATTTTGCTGAGTATAACACATTTGATCTGTTTGCAGTTTCAACTAATTTAATAGTAGTAGAAACTTTAGCTGGTTGTTTCATTACAGCTGCATCCCAACCTGGGTAAATCCAGTCTACTAAAACAACAACTGTATATTTTGCAGATTTGTTATCTTCTTTGAAAACGATGTTTTTCTTTTCTTTAGATAAAACCACGTTCACTAATTCTAAAAATTTCGGGTTCCAAATCATTTCTTTGCTACCATTCCATTTTTTAATCCAAGAATCACCAACACCTGGAGTTTTTTTGTTTAAATCTTCAGAACGATTTTTTATGTATTCCGCTTCTGTAAAATTGTCTTTTAATAATTTTAAATTTGAATAATCAAACTCAACATTCACAGATGTTTGATCTTTCAACGATGCTAAACTTCCTGTAGCTTCTTTAACTGATTGTGCATTAACAAAAGCACCAATCATAAAAACGATAGCAATAAACTGTTTTTTCATAAATTGTATTAATTAGTTATATACTTCAAATATATAATTTTTATAAAAGAATACATATTAATTTACTATTATTTTTTTGTTTAATACAATTTCAATATACCTAAAGTTCGCTCAAGAAGACAACCTCATTTGAAAAGCTATCACTAGCAGAAATCCCGTTACAAGTATAGCAGTAGTTAAATCCATATTAGTATTGAATGTGAGATGCAAATGTATTATTTTTTTTCGCCACAAAGCCACAAAGTTTTTATTGGATTGCGGTTATAGGAACGCGGATTTAGCGGATTGAATTTTCTTTGTATTGTGCTGAGGGATTTACGCGGATTTTTGAAAAATTTAAAGATTTTTTGCTTCTAGTTTGTCATCCTGCAAGGATCTCACGCAAACTACTTCAAAAAACAACCCTTCAAGGGTTTTGAACCCTTGAAGGGTTATTCGTATACTTACACGATATTACCTAATCAATTACTTCTTATAAAAATAATCAAAATTACTAGCCGTTTCGTACCAACTATCGTCTTTAGAAATATACATAATTTCTAAAGTCTGATTAAAATCAACACCTTGCATACCATCATTAACATTATTCATAACCGCTACTCTAGCATCTTCTGAAGACTGTTCCAATACAATGGCTAAAATCAAAATACTTTCCTCCTTGCGTTGCATAGCAAAATGAAATACCTCATCAATATTATTATTTTTACTGAAAGCCTTTTGCAACTGAGCTTTATGAGCTCCATCAATCGGTTTTAAAGGCGTTCCAACTAAAACCTCAGTATCTTCTTTAATCTCTTGTGCGTTAAAATTTTCTCTATTTCTTTCCAAAACAAACATCGTAGGTTGGTCACTATCAATCACCACTCTACCAAAACTTTGTTCTTGAGAAATTTCTAAAACAGATTTAGCAGGCATAGCCATAAAAGGCGTTTCTTTAGTTGTCCACTTAGAAAGCGCTTCTTCCGAAGTAAAAACTCCAAAAGTTAACAAACCATCTACATCAAAAACAGTAGTAAAATTAACCGCTTCACCTTTTTCTAAAGTCTTCCATTCATTCGATATTCCATTAGCATCAGCAGTAGGAACTATCAAAAAGGCTTCATTACCATACAATTCCTCTATAACTTTTGCATACGTATCAGAACTTGAATCTTTATGATACTGTGCTATAAGCGCCAATAATTTAGTATTATCTGGCGTAAATTCATTTTCCTTTTTTCCGAATAGTTTTTTAAACAGGTTCATTTTTAATATTTTATTTTAATTATATAATTCTACTCTCAAACTTACCCTCAATTTTGTCATCCTGAGCTTGCCGAAGGATCTCATAATCCACTTCCACAAACCACCTCCAACAAACAATCCTTCAAGGGTTGTCAATAAACTTACAACTCCTTTACAAAAACGTTATTCAATAATTTTTCTATAATCTCATTCAACGTTTCGTCTGGCAAAACAACAACCGTTTCAATAAATTTCTTATCCGTAACTTCAATAATCAAAACACCCACCTGCTCCTTTTCATAACCAACTGGCTTCACATAAAAAGATAAGTTTTCAAAACAGTGTTCTTGTTTATTACTGATAAATTTACCATAATCGGCATGATAAAGTACTTTGTCATTATCAATAGTAATCACTTCTTTCCCATAAGTATTCCAAAGAAATAACTTATAGAAATGATAAGCAACTAAAGAACTAAATCCAATTCCAATTAAATAGGCTATATGAAAATCGTTACCTGAAGACAAGCCTAAAAGCATTCCGAATATAGGCCCTATAAAAATAACTAACCCTAAAAAAGCCAAAAACCCACGGCCTATTTTAGAACTCGGTTTCACGTATAGCTCTAATTGATTGTTTACTAGTTGGTATGTTTTCATTGGTTATATTTATTATTACTTTATTCCTTTATTTGGTTGTGGCATCTCACTAGATAAATCAAATGGTACTATCTTTTTACGCATCATTCCTTTATCTTTGAAATGTCTAGAAATCTCATAGATTTTCTCTGTATAATCATTTGAACCATCAGATTTTTTATGATAATATATTTTTATTGATTTACAATTTTCATGTTCAAATATTTGATTCAACATTGTTCTATCTGAAATACCACATGAATGTCCATAAATATGAACTTGGAAATCTTGCGATTCAATAAAACGAGTTAATAAGTAATAATTCTTAGTTTTTAAGTATTCAAATGATTTAATGTGTTTAAACAACTCATTATTTTTTTCGTCTTCAAAACCTAAATATCTTTTATCTAATTCATCGCCAAAACCAAAAATAGCATTTCCATGAACTCCATGTAAATTACCATGTATATAATTAAAATTAGATGGTATTTTTATCCTACAATCCCTAAAATAATCTTCAAAAGTATTAGTATAGTTAAAATTTAAAAAATACAAATTCTCAGGGAAAATACTTTCTTCCAAAGTAATAGTAACTAATTCATTCTTGTAAATTTTATCACAAAAACAATCTACTAATGGTTCTTTATTTGACAAATTACTAAATTGTAATTGTTGCTTGATTAAATATTCTTGCAACAATTGTTTTAGGATTTCAAATTTGTCGTTAATTAGTTTAATTTTATCAATATTATTCTTTTTTAAAGCTGTACTACCATATTTAACAAGTAAATCAAAATATCTATCTTCTAAATCAACCCAATTTAAAGTACAATACTCATTAATTGTATTTAATAATAATTCAAAACTATGAGTTATACTGAATTCATTTCTTTTATAAAACTCAACTAATTCTTTAATAGTTTGAAATTCTTTTATTTTCTCAGTGTATATTACATTTGAGTATTTGGTTCTTAATTTAATTTCTAAAAGATCATCCTTAAAATATCCTCCGATACGTTCAAAATGCGAGCTTGACATTGTAAAACTTCCACTTTCTGAACATTCAATTAAACAAGTTTTTAAATAGTCTAAAATAAAATCATGGTAATTCGTTTTAATTCCATGGGCTAAATCGAAACCGTTTCCAATTATTATTAATCTATTCATTTTTATTTTTCTAATCCTTTTTGGATAATTTTGATAAAATTATCAAACCCTTTCTCATCTTTTTCCAATACAGCATCAAGCTTTTCTATCAAATCTTTTCTATCCTTAAACTCGTTTGATAAAATGTTTTTAAGAGATTTTACTTTGACATTTTGAGGTGATTCTAATTTAAAGTTAGTTAATAATGCTAGTTCGTCTTTCTGTGATAAAAATGATTCGTAAAGTTTATGATAAGCTCTACCAACTGCTCCCGAAAACAATATCATCTTAGGGTCAGTTTTAGAATTGCTTTTAAGAATGTGGTTTCTTGAAATACCAGGGTAGGGATCTATATAATATATAGTTCTAACACCTAATTGATAGGCTTTTTTCGCACACAATTCACAAGGACTTGCGGTAGTAAATAAAAAACCATCTTTTAAACCTTGACCACCACTACGTGAAATTTGCATCATAGCATTTTCTTCTGCATGTAACGACCTTGTATGAACTTGGTTTTTTTCACCAGAAAAACTATTATAAGCTTGTTTAAAACAATATGGACAATTCCTACCTCCAAGGCTACTTTCTGGTAATGTAGATTCGTTAAAATTAGTTCTTACATATTCATTGAATTTTTTTGATTCATTATCCAATAAATTATCAGCTTGTTCAGTATTTATCTGCTCAGTTTCTTTCAATCCCTCCCCTAATTCAAATTTTGTAAATCCAAATGTGTTATTATTTGAGATTTCTTTAACATTTCTAACAGAGCATGGTATTGCTCCTTTAGGTACATCATTCCATCCAATAGCTTTAGTAGAGAATTCACTATCAGTTACAACTGCTCCTACTTGTCTTGAAATACATCCTGAATTTAATTTTGCTGTGTAAGCTATTTGCATGACTCTTTCTGTTGGATCTGGAGTAATAATTCCTGGTTGTTGAATTAAAGCTTGTAACTTCATTAATTGTTCTTCAACCGTAAAAAAACTAAAATTATATTTAAACTCATCTTCTTTTGAGTTAATTTCTGATTGTAAGATATTATTATTAACATGGTAGTCAGCTATTTGAATACAGTTCTGAACATCTGGCGCATAAAATATTCCTTTTTGAAAATCTGTACATTTATATTCATCTTCATCAATCTCTAATAATCTATCAATAATCTTTAGTTTTTCTTTTCCATACAATTCAATTAATTTTGTTTTTCTTGCATCATTTTTAACGGCAATCAAATAAAATGCAGAAAATCGTTCTTTAAAAAAATTAATTTCTAGTGAATTTCTTAATGAATCTATTACAATATGACACTCTTGATTTTTAGATTCTTGCTTAGTCGCTTTAATAATTCTATTTATTACTTTTGCAATAGTATAAATATTTTTAGGATCAGATTTATATGTCTTAAAAGGTTTACCTGATTTTCTTAAATTATTTGCTGTATGATGAAGAAGCATTATCCTTTCGATAAAACCTTCATTTTTAAGAATATTATTTACTTCATTAGCTAATTTATTAAAATCTTTACCCCAAAAGATTTCATTTAACAATGTCAACTTCTTCTTAATTCTTACTTTTGTTAAATCACCAGTTTCAATTATCTGTTGAATTAAGTTTTCATTACTCAATATAAGATTCTTTATTTTCTCTTTAACTAAAGTGATTTTCTCTTTTGAAGATTCTTTAGCTAATAAATACCTATAATAATCAAATAAATGTTTATTTTTTGAATTTTTATATAAAAGTGGAAGTAATAACAAAAAAATGACTTTTTTGTATTCAATAATTTGATATTGCTTCCAATTTTCTTTGGTATAATTATATGTTATTTGATATTTTCTTTGAAAAACTGATTGTTCAATATCTTCTGGTTTTCTAATGCTTTGAATTTTTTCAAAATTTTCAGATAAGACTTCAGCTAAATCGGAACAACCACTTCCAGTTCTACCTGTTATGCCTATTATAGTAAAGTTTTTCCTTAATGAATATAATTGGTCTAATTTTGTACTCATATCTCTCAATTTATTTTTATTTAGTTTAACAACTTAATTTTAATTACTCTTACAAAACTCTCTCAAAAACCCCAATCACTTTCAAACTACTCAATTCATCTTCTTCTAAAACTATATCATTAAATTCTGAATTATGAGACAAAGGTTTTAAAATAATAGATGTATGATTCCAAGAATCATTTTCAATGTTTTTGATACTTCTATATTCTTTTACAGTATATCCAGAACCAAAATCAGGGTCTTGAATACTTGTATGTTCAACTAAAACAATTTTTCCATCTCTTGATCCACCTGAATATTTTCTAAACAAACAAATTGAACCATTAGGAATTATTTTATTCATTGACTCTCCAACAATTTTACATGCAAATAAATCATTTGATGGTTTATATTGTTTAGGTAAACTTGTCCATTGGCAATCGGTTACAGTTTGTAATTCGCTAAAATTTCCTGCAGCAACTTTCAAGTCATAAATTGGAATACTATTTACATATGGTATTACTTCACTTTCTTGCAAAATAATAGTTTCTTGTTCTATTTTGATTTGAGGAATAAATTGAGAAAAATAGTCTCTAAGATTTTTATCACAAGCATATACATAAGTCCCTTTAATACCTCTAAGCATTATAGTTTTATAGATATTTACAATAAAATCTTTTAATTCTTCAGGATCAACAATAGATTGCTTCCCATTGACATCATAATAGTTTTCTTTTAGAATTCTAATCTGATTATTTTCTTTATCATAAGTAATCTCATTTCCGAAAATTATTCCTGTGTAATTTAAATCATAACCTTGAGTGGTATGAATACACCCAACTTCATTTATTGAATCTTTAGAATTAACCCAATCGATATTTGTACTATTCCATTTTAATTGTGTGTTACCAATTTGAATATCATAGTCTTGTTTTGAATCTTTTTTATTTGTCATCCAAGGCCATGAATAGCCAGCTACTAATCTTGATAAACCAGTTTCAATATCTCTTGATTTAATTTGATTAATCATTTCTTCAATCGAATCGAAGAGGATAAATTCATATTCTTTTGAATTAAATATGTTATCAGAATTGCTAAGATTACATTTTAATAAATTGCCAATATATTTGACATAGTCATTTCCTCCTTTTACTCTAAACTGTGATTTTAAATATTCAGTTTTTGAATAACTATTAGCTTTCATTATATCAAAACTTTCCTTTTTAACATCCGATGGTTTTATTGATTGATTTTCGTCATAAAAGTATATTGCAGTTTCAGACTGTTTCATTATCCAATCTAATTCATTACAAGTATATCTGTCTAAATTCAATTTCTCACAAACAACATCAAAAGCTCTAAAATATGCGCCAAGGTTTACTCTTCTTCTTAATCTATGTGATTCATCTACGATTACAATATCAAAAGTATCTTTAATAATTTCAGCTGGTCCAATAACCATATTTGCATTAAGCCCTTTGATGTTTTTAAATACTTTCTTTAAAGTAGTTCTGAAAGAAGACATTGGAACAACCAATGCCATTTTTGGATTTGGATATTTCTTCTTTAACTCAAAAACAATTTCCATGAATTCGAATTCATCATTACCAAACTCTTCAAAATTAAAATCTTCATTAGATGTATTCAATAACTTAAATAGAAAAATAGCCAAAATAGTTTTACCGGTTCCTGCTCCTCCTTCAATAATAATATTTTTATATGTATTATCTAAAAGGTTTTTCATTATCATCAATAAACTATTCTTTTGTTCGTACGATAGCGTTTTATATGGTGAGTATTTAAACAAATCAGAATTATCAATATAATCAATAGGATGCTTTGCAATTCCAACTGAGCGTAAATTGTCCCAAATGGATTTAAAAATATCCCAATAAACTTCTTTCTTCTGATAGTAGTTATGATTTGCTAAACCAACATTTCCATTAATTAATTTGTATTGACCATCTCCTGAAATGTATTTGATTAGATTAGATTCTATATCTAAAGTGGCAGATTTATTAAACTTTTCACTTGAGATTAAGTGAACTGCAGATAGTTTGTTTTTTTTATTATTTTTTAAATGACTACCCATTCTAGCATAGGCATCTGTAGTTTCACCTACATAAGCTTCATTTATAGTACCATCGCTTAAAATATAAACTACAGGCCATAAATCTTTTGCATAATGAATAGTATTAAATTCATCGAATAAACTTGAATCAAAATCAAATTTTTCAATTGAAAAAATTGGACTTTTAATCATAGTTCATCATACTTCTTTGCAGTTCCTTTTGCTTTATCAACTGGATACTTTTCTGCATTAATTTTAATTTTATCTAAAACAATATCAAAAATATCTAGATTATGTTTTTCTGCTAACAAAAAAGAGAAAGAAAGTATATCAGCTAATTCTTCTTTAATTTTTTCCTTCTTAACATTTTCAGCTTCTTCACCATTCTTCCATAAAAATATTTCATTTAATTCCGCAGACTCAATTGAAATAGCTAATGCTAAATTTTTAGAATCATGAAATTGTTTCCAATCTCTATCATCTCTAAATTCTGTTAAGGCTTTTATAACTTCTTTATATTTATCCATAATCCTAAATATTTCTTCAAACTTAACAATAATAAACCTTAGTTGCAATAGGTAGAAATACCTGTTTTTAAAAAGTTGTGACTAAAAAAATTTAAAAATAAAAAAGACACGTTTTTTGTGACTTTTTAAAATTTGTAATAAAAAAGGCACGTTTTTTGTGATCTTTTTATATAAAAAATAAAATAATCACAATGAAAGATAGATCAGATATCAAGACCATTTTAGGACTTACTCAAAACGAAATGGGAATGCTATTAGGTATTCCAAGGAGCAATTGGGCTATGTTTAAATCAGGTCAACGTGATATTTCATTAACAGCTAAAGAGCAATTGGCAAATTTAATGGAGGCTTCAGTTAAAAGAAAAAAGCATTGTAAGGAGATTGAAGTCATTTTAAAAGAAGAAATCAAAAATGAAAATATTACTTTAAAACAGGAGCTCATAACCACAGAATTAAAAATTAAACGAGTTAGTAAAGAAATTGAAAATCTTAATCGAATACGTGAAAATTTGTTCGCTGCTTATGAAACAGCAGTCTTATTGCATTCAGATAATTCAAATGTTAATGCTAAATTATTAGCCGATTCTATTAAAACACGAGTTGCAAACTCCTTAAAAAAATATAATTTGGCATCGGCAACTGCTTTACAACTCAAAAAAGAATCTCTTGAAATGTTAAAATTAAAAATTCAGCAAAAATTAAAACATTAATAAAATTATTGATTATCAAATAAATACTTGAATTAAAAATAGAAATATTTTCTTACAAAATGTTAAAATTTAAATAATTCCTTACAACATGGTTTTTTTGGCATTTGATTTGGATACTGTAAGAATAATATTAACAATTAAATTTTTTATTTATGTATTCATTAAACAAAATTACCACAGTTGCCGATTGCGATGTTTTATTAACATGGGCAGAAAAAGAGAAATCTGATTTAACATTCAAACAATTATCGGTAGAGCGAGTTGCCGTTAATTACAGTAGTACTTCAATTGAAATAGACGCTGTATTACAAGGTGTAGTAGCTGAACTTACAGCCATTGAAACTATTATCAGTACTTTGGCGGATGGTCCTACAAAAGAGGATTTAGTAAAAAAGAAGACCAGGCTAGAATACAAAAAATTCTTGCTAGAAAACCGAAGGGAAAGTTATGGATCAGTAGCGTTACTAGAAAAAGAACTTGATTTGGAACGCATCATTAAAGAGCTCGATGAAGTAGATATGTTTATCACAACTATCACCTCTCATAAAGCTACACTACCAACAAATTAATGTTAATTAAATCGCTCCGAGTGGAGCGATTTTTTTGTTTTAAAGTATTAACCCTCGAAGGGTTCAAAACCCTTCGAGGGTTAATAAATAAAATCTACAGATGTTTTTTAAAAATAATGAAAATAGTAATATCACTCTGCCGCATTTTGTCAGAGTAAAATACTACTTTAGCAAAATCAAATAAATTTTCAAGTCAAGCTTTCAAAAAAAAAATGGAATGAAAATAAAATAAACAGTATGAAAATAAACTCTTCAGAAATAATAAATAATTCAAAAAAATCATTAGTTAATTTAGCAACACAACTTGATACAGTTGAAATTTTAGCATTTCATGAATTTATTTTACATTCAACTGATTTCAGAAATATGACAATCTTTAAGGAAGTTATTAAGCTTCCAAAAACTACAAGTCCAATTATCTATACTATTGAAATGTTGGATATAGAAATCAAAAATAATTTAATTAAAAAATTTATAGATTTTAGTCCAATAAATAAAACAAAAAACTTTGAGAAAGTAAGACATTCAAAACATAATGATAATGTACTTGACTCTAAGTTTTTATATGTAGGAAGCTCAATAACAGACTTTAGTAGTAGATTAAAAAATCATTTAGGACTAAAAGGACATACTACTTACGCATTACATCTTTCAAAATGGGATGAAAACATGACTTATAATATCAAAATAAAAATGTATGAAATCAAGCACATAAACGATTCAGAAATTAATAGAAATCTAGTAGAAATTATAGAACAACAAATTTGGGATACATTAAAACCAGTTTTTGGTAAAAGAAGCGGTTTATTATAAAAAGAAAATTATGAGCAATAAAAAAACTTCACATACAGATAATGAATTGATTACTATTTTTCAACAAGATAATATCAATGAAAAATACTTTCCTAAGTTTTTAGCCTATTATAAAAAATGTTTTGATGATTTATATGATGATCATAAAGACTTTAATGACGATGATTTTGACGAAGACGATTCGGTTCAAGCTAGTGCATTATGGTGTACAAACAGATATATCAAACCGTATTTAGAGCATATTGCAAGAGGTCATAGTGAAGAATGGGCTCATTCAATAGCAGATAGTGCAGAAGATGGAGAAAGAATAGTGTATTTTGTATATTCAGATTTAATGAGAATTAATCCAGAATTAGCTAAAAAAGAATTGCTTATTCATACTAAATCTTTGGGTAATGATGAGCATTTTGAAAGACAATATCTTTATTTATTTGAAGTTATGGATGAACCAAATGGCAGAATTCAAACAGCTCTAAACTATTCAAAAATCTATAAAGAACAAATTGAAAAAGGAAAAACAGCAGTTTATTCACATCAATTTGCAGATTTAATGTCTGATGGTCACTATAATGAAATATATTGTGAAGAATATGCTTTTGCTTATGATGAAGCTGTTAATAAAAATAAAAGTGAGGAATATATAAGTGTTTATTCGGATAAATACGCATCTGTATTAGTTGATATAAAAAGACGTCATGGTATTTCTGATGATGAAGAAATGATTGATTTTGCCATTGAAAAAGTAAAAGCATATATGAATGCTTGGGAATACGGAAAAGAAAATAAATTAAAAGACTTTAAACGCTTTGCAGAAATTTATGAGCACACTCATTTGAATACTTATTTTGCGGATGCTGGTTGGCCAGAAGAAAGCAGAGAAAAAATGGATAGTATGATTTTAGAAAAAACCTTGGAAAAATTTAATAAGAATTAATATGCTGGATTTAACTAAATCATTCAAAGATATATTAAATTTAAATTTACCTTTAGCTATTCACAAAAGCCAAAGACCCTATGTTTGGGACACTGACAAAGTAAATCGCTTAATTGAAGATTTAGAAGATTTCAAAAAAAGATGCGATAAAAAATCATTTAATAGCTTGAATTATTACATGAGTACGATAGTCCTCTTCAAAAATACAGAGGGCAAAAATCAACTTGAAATTATTGATGGTCAGCAAAGAATTACAACTTTACTTTTATTAGACTATTTCGCTAATGGTGCTCAATCAATTTTAAAAAGTAATCCAGAAAGTGTAATTTTTGAGTATAGTTCAAATATTTCAGCTCAAAATATTCAAAAAGTAAAATTGTTTTTAAAACAAGATGATGTTTTTAATAGATTACTCTCAATAAAAGACATTATAAACAAAAGATTAATATTTACGGTAGTAGAAGTTGAGACTGAAGACGAAGCGTTTACCTATTTTGACACACAAAATAATAGAGGAAAAAAACCAAGTATTGATGTAGTGTTGAAAGCTGTTCATCTCAGAGGGATTATAAAAGATGAAGAGCTACAAAAAGAATGTGCTGAGAAATGGGAAAGCATTGAACGTTTTGCCTTTCATGGTATTAACATTCCAGGTGAATCTGATGGATTTTTATATCCATTTATAAAATGTTTTTTATGGAGAAGCAGAACATGGAAGTTTAATAAAGCGTCATTTAGCAATGATAATAAAATTGAAAACACTTTTAGCAGACGTTTATCAAGTTCCGATAACAATATTATAGGGTTTTATCCTCAAAATAATATTTTTAATAATCAAGAACTTCAAATTATTGATGGTTCATTATTTTATACTCCTAACCCAATTAATATTTCTAATTTAAATAAAGTTGAAAACCTTCCATTTCAATTACGACAACCTTTAAAAAAAGGTTTAACATTTTTTCTATATCTTGAAAAATACGCTTTAATCTATAAACGATTATTCACAGAAAATGAAAATGAGTATTCTGAAGAAATAAATTTATTTAAAACATTTTATAAAAAAATATACAATTCACATTCAGAATATATGAAGCAATACTATATGCTTTGTATTATGATGTACTTTGATAAATTTAATGAAGTTAACTTACTACATTTTGCATACGCATTAGACTATCTAGTCGGTGCCGAACGCATATCAAACTATTATATCTTTGATGTAAAGTATAAAAATATTAATAATAATTACAATGTCTTAGATGCAATACAAATGGCTTATAGTCCAAAAGAAGTAATAGATTTTATAGTAAATAATAAAGAAATTGAAACAAAAAAAATTGGAGCAATTAACAAAGTAATTACCACTTATTTGTACGATACGAAACATTACTATGAAGGAGGAATAAAGAAGCAAGTCCCATATAGAATAACAGAAACCGCAACTGATAACGAAAATGAAATTACAAAAATTGATTTAATAAAAGAACTTAATCAGTTGGTTGAAAAAAGGAAAAGTTGGTTGTTAAATAAAATTAATACATGATAAAAGAATTCAAATCAAATAAAAGTTCATTGGCTGAAATTGTAGATAATAATTTACAGTTTAATATTCCAATATATCAACGTTTATATGTATGGGACAATGATATAGTAAAAGTATTTTTAACTGATTTAAAAAATGCTTTTTTTGAGGATAATAAAAAAGATTATTTTATTGGAAGTATCGTTTATGTAAAAAACAAAGATGGTATTTATGATTTAATTGATGGCCAACAACGAAATACAACTTTGTGGTTAATAAGTAATGTATTGGGTTATGACTTGGATAATTTTGCCTTTGTTAATGACCAAAAAATGCGTTTAAATTTTTCTATTCGAAAAAAAGTAACTGAATATTTTAATTATTTACGTAATACGAGGGATTCTATTACATTAGAAATTTTTGAAGACGAAGAGGATTTAGTTAATATTTCTAAAGCTTTTATACAAATTAAAGCTTTTATAGAAAATGAGGAAAATGACCTTTTTGATAAAAAAAGTGAATTTGCAACTTTCATTTTTAATCATGTAAAATTGATTTGTACTGAGGTTCCTTCTGAAACAGATTTAACGAAGTTATTTGAAGTTATAAATGCTAGAGGTGTTCAATTAAGACAAGATGAAATATTAAAAGCAAAATTGCTCGCAATTATTAACAAAGATTCAATTTACAAGCAAAAAACAGGGAACTTATCCAAACTTTGGGAAGCATGTGCTGATATGGATGGATATGTTGCGTTTAACTTAAAGAATCAATTAGGAAATGATATAACATGGAAATCTTTGCTAAATGATGAAGAAATAAACGAGGAAACATCTGATGTTAGTATAAAAAAATTTGACAGTGTATTTTTTAAAAACTTTATTGAAGATGAAAAACATAATAGTCAAGATGTAAACAAGCCGTTTAGTTTAGCAAGTTTATTAGAAAATGATGAGTATGTAAATAATCATGATGTTACAAAACAGTATGAAGGACATCAAACAATAAGCTCTATTATTTCTTTTCCAATGCTTCTATTACATACTTTAAGAATATTTTTAAGGGAGCATAACCATCAAGACATTCCTTTTTTTAATGAAAAAAAAATAATTTCAATTTTTGATGACAGTTTTTTTAAAAATGAAAAATTACTTAAAGACTATGGTGATAATATGTCAAAAATTGTGTTAGATTTTTTGGAATGTCTATGGAATGTAAAAGTAATTTTTGATAATAATGTTGTTAAATGGATTTCAAGTGAAAATGAGAAAGAATTGAACTTTGTAAAACTTTATTTCACAAAAAATAAAGATGTTGAATATCCAAAATTAGACAAGTCTGAATATGATAGTTTTACTGCTTTACAAGCAATGTTATATCATTCTCAGGAAATGATAACTCAGTTTTGGTTAACGCCATATCTTCATTATCATTTAAAAAGCTCAACTTTAAAATTATCAGATTCGTTTGAGTATTTAAGAAAACTGGATAATAAACTATTGAGTTGTACTTATACTAAGGGAGATTTAAAAGAAAGGTCTTTACAATTAATGATAAATTTTAATTCGACTGAGAAAATGATTTTTAATTCAAACCGTTTTCTAACTAATAGTGGGAATGAATTAGGAGTAAAATTTCCTCATTATTGGTTTTACAAACTAGAATATGTTCTTTTATACCAATTTTTCACAAATGAAAATTTCCTATTTGAATTTCAAAAAAATAGTTCGAGTTTCACTAACTATAATAAAATAACCCATAAAGAGTTATGGAAAAATTATAGGATAACTGCAAAAAATTCTGTTGAACATATTTCACCTCAAAATCCAAGTTTTGAAAAAGATAAATTATGTGCTAACTTTTTAAATCACTTTGGTAATTTAGCTTTAGTAACCAGAAGTATTAATTCAAGTTACAGTAATAATGCATTTGATGTGAAACGCATCAAATTTGAAGACAATTTAAAAAAAAACAGAATTGATGCTTTAAAACTTTATTTAATTTATCAAAACTGGAATGAAAGTACATGGAATGATACTTCAGCAGAAAAACACCAAAATGAGATGTCATTAGTCTTGGAAAAATATTTTATTGAAAATATTTAAATCATGTGTAATTATGAAAAGAGCAATTTATTCTTTCCGCCACATTTTGACGGAGTAAAATACTACTTTAGCAAAATATAAACAAAAAGAAACATGGCAAAAGTTGGCTTCATAAAACGATATTTATACATTGTTGACAGATTACAATCTGTACCGAGTGACTTTCACGAACTGCATAAATATGTAATGACCCGATTGGGAAATGACGACATTGATGCAACTTTCGAATTTTCGACACGTACTTTTGATAGAGATAAAAAAGATATTTTTGATTTATTCGGGATATTAATTCAGTATAATAGAAAAGAAAAAGTGTATTATATTGATGATGAAATTGAAGACACCTCTGTATCAAGAATGTTAGAAGCTTTTTCTATCCATCAGGTTTTAAAAGAAGGAAATAAAATTTCTCCAAGTATATACTTAGAAAATAGAAAACCCACAGGAACACATTTGATAAATGGAATTTTATATGCTATCCAAAACCATTTACAAGTTTCTTTTACCCATACCAAATTTTGGGATGTTGAAACCACACTCCGAGTTGTGAAACCTATTGCGATAAAAGAATCGCAACATCGTTGGTATTTAATTGCTCAGGATAACAAAGATGGTGAAATTAAAAATTTTGGCTTCGATAGAATTTCAGATTTAAGAATTTCAGATACAAAATTCAAACCTATTATTTATAATATTGAAAAGGCTTATCAACATGCATTTGGAGTTGAAACCTATGCACCTGCACAAAAGGTAGTATTAGAATTTTCATGGCAACAGGGTAACTATATAAAATCTTTTTCTTTACATAAATCTCAAAAAATTGTTTTGGACAATGAAGAAAAATTAATTGTGGAATTACTAATTCATCCTACCAACGATTTTATAATGGAATTGATGCGATTTGGTGCCGAAGTAAAAGTAATTGAACCAGAAGTATTACGTAATACAATCAAAGACAGAGTAACTCAAATGATAAAACTATATAAATAAGATGAATACTTTCACCGCCATAGATTTTGAAACGGCACAGGGCTACCGTTGGAGTATTTGTCAAGTAGGGCTTATTAGAGTTGAAAATGGTATTATAACCAAAGAACTAGATATTTTAGTGCAGCCACCTAATAATTATTATTGGACAAATTTCACCAACATTCATGGTATTTCAGCAAAAGACACACGCTTCTCTCCTACTTTTAATCAGGTTTGGCATCAGATAGAACCATATATTAAAAACCAAAATGTGATTGCTCACAATGGTTTTGGTTTTGATTTTCCAGTTTTAAGTAAAACATTGGAATTTTATAATATGACAACACCTGATTATAATAAATTTTGCACTTATAAAATATATAAATCAAATTTGGCTAATTTGTGCAAAGAGTACAACATACCATTGAATCATCACGATGCTTTGAGTGATGCAAAGGCATGTGCAAAACTATTTTTAAACCATTTGGAAACCAAAGGATGATATTCAAATTCGCTTTAAAAAATATTTTTAAAAACGACACTCTAAAGTGTCGTTTTTTTTTATCCTATAATTTCACTCAGCCGTACTTTGTCTGTTGCTCCAATTATTTTTGTCCTGTAACAATTAAAAAACAAAATTATGGGACAAATGATCCAATTAGATGATGAATTAATTCGCATCAACACTTCAAAAAATTGTATTGAATATTCAAACAATAATGGTAGGAGCTGGCACAATAGAAGCATGGCGTCTTCAATGATGGGAACTATGCAAGACTTAATTAATAATGGAAAAGAACTACTTGTTACTACTTCGAAAGGTTTATATTACTCCTCTAATAAAGGGAGATCTTGGCATAAAAGAAGTTAATTGATATGATAGTATATTACTGCTTTTTGGAGGTTTTTGATGAGGAAATCGGAAAATGGGAACATGTTAAGAATCCTAATCAACATTCTGAAGATTTACATTATGGTCAGTTTTTCACTGAAATTGATAGAGAAAGTTTGTTCTTCTTTTTTCAAGATTTAGAAAACCAACAAGAAGCAGTACTTCTTCCAAAATGGAGAGGTTTGCCAAATGATGCATCGAATTATGTAATAAAAAATTATAACCATCTTGTTGAAGAAGTAAAATTTTGTAATGCAGTATCCTATTTTCATCTTAACGAACTCTTAGATTTTGAATATGACAACACATTTAACCTCTACAAACTACCAAAATGGGAATACAAAAATTTTAAAGAGTATAGTTACGAAGACAAATTGATAAATAATCAAAAACAAATTTCATATAGAAATTATTTAAGGAATCCTTTTTTTGATGACTTAAATTTCATCAAACAATTTGAGCGTTTTGGAAAGTGTAGAATAATTTATTTTGTAGATACTAATGATAGATTTTTTGCAGACATAATAGAACCTGAACCTTATTTTAAAAGCAATAATCAAACAGAAATTGAAATAGATATCATTGAAGATGATCATGTTAGAATTGACTTATCTAATTATATAATGTTGAGGCTTTTTATTGAAAAAAATATGACTATTCAAAATGAAGAAGTTGTTGAAAGAATGGAAAATTTAGGAATCAAAATAAGAGATATCTTTTTAGATTATTTAAATGAAACTATTCCTATACAAGAATATATTATAAATAACGCTAAGCTAACGCAACGCTTTTGGATCTTAGAAAAACTTTTTGCATTTGGTTATCATAATGGAGAAGTTAATAAGGAATCAATTAAAGATTTTTGTGGAGATTCTCCTATTTTTAATGATGAAAGTATTGAAGCAACTGAACACTTTTCAATGTATGATTATGAAGTTGAAGTAGATTGTGGTCGCTATTCATTTAAGAACCTATTTGAGTTTGAAAAATTTAAATTAATCTTGCGTGGATTTTGTGACAAATGGGAAAGAGAAATACAAATAATGTCGTGGTTGTTTACAAAAATAAAAAAAACCGATAATTATGAGAGATTTTTAATAGAACTTAAAGAAAAATTAAAGAATAGGAAATAATACTATATAAGTATTATTCTTTTTTTAACCGTCACGCTTTGGCGGCATTGATATCTAAGTTTGTGCCTTAATGTTTAAGAATATGATACACAATTTTCAAGAATTACTCATTTTAGTAAACCATTGTAACAATCAAATAGTTAGTCTTAAAGCCGAAATAAAATACGCTGAATGGAAGTCTGATTTCAAAAAGATTGCAGAATTAGGAGCAAAAGAAACATTACTTCAAATAAAAATTAAGGAATATATCAATACCTATAAATCCAAAATAGAAAACAATTATTTAGAAAGTAGAATTTTCGGAAGCAAGCTCTCTATCCTAGAAAATCATTACCAAATAGAAAAACAACAGTTATGGAGGAAATAATCTATTGTGTTGAAATCCTAAAGCAAAAATATGAACTTTTAAATAAAGATCGGAAGTTTTTCTTTAGAATTCAGCGTTTTGAAGAATGTGCTTTTTTAAGACATAATGAAAAACAGATTGAAGTAATAGTAAAAAAATTATTGGAAGAATGTAAAATAATATTAGTGAATTCTGAATGCGAAGGAAATAGTGAATTATTAACCCGCTACAATACATTATTAAGTTATTTTGATTTGGATTTTGATACAAGGAAAGCTAAATTAGAAATGCAGTTATCCATTCAAAAAAAGAACCTTAAATCAATATCGGCCATTTTTAATTTCCGAACTGCAAATCGAATCCGAGAGGAAATAAAAGAAACGGAAAAAGAATTAGTAAAAATTAAAGCTTTAATCAAAGGAGAAAATCTATAACACTCAATTAAAAAGAACTGAATAAATAAATCAAGTGTCAACAAATAAACTCAAAATAAACCTTTTAGGAGAAGCTTGGAATATAAAACAAATGGTATTTTCCAATGAGCTTTTACATACTTTTGAGGAAGTTGCTGCAAGAATGAAACAACCTTTGACGGATGCTCTTATTGATCCTTTCTTTTATCATTATCTCAAAAACAAAACCATACAATCTATTGATGATTTACAAGGAAACTCTGTAGAAGGGCTTATTAATTCACCAAAAAATCAAATAGAAATTTGGTATAAAAACAAAAAGATTAAAAAACTAAAAATCAATGATTTAAAAGAGGAGCTATTACTTTTCCCATTGTATAACACAACAATACAAAAGTCAAATATCAATTTAGAAAATGGTATTTATATTGAACAGAAAGAAATAGGTTTAATTGGTAGTTTTGAAATTCATACTGATAATTTTATTATTGATGAATTAGAATTTCAGTTACTTCAAACAAACGAACAAACTATTTTAGAAAAGCTGGTTTATAAAAATCAAGTTTTAGTTTGTAAGAGGAAAGACTCACTAATTACTTTTCAAAATTGTTTTGAAATTTGATAATTAAAAATCGCTCTAATAGAACGATTTTTTTATTTTTACGAGAATAACCCTCGCAGGGTTCAAAACCCTTCGAGGGTTGTTAAAAATGAAAATCGCCCTGTGTAGAGCGATTTATTTTAGATGAATATTAATTGAAGGGGTTATTATTTTTTTGTTGGCTGAGGCTGTCACACTGAACATGTCGAAGTATCAAAGCCAATCTATAGATTGTAAGTATTTAGAATAACAGAGACAAATTTACTTCTAAAAAACCATCTGTATAAGCGTAAAACTACCTGATTTTTTTAGTAGGTAGTTTTACTTGGTTTTTTGTTAGATTACTTCGGAACAGAATGACAAGTTTCTATAAAAAAAACCTCCAAGAGTTTTGAACTCTTGAAGGGTAGCATTAAATATTTTATCTTATTCCGGAAAATTAAAGATTAGGTAAAAATTGTAAACCGAAACCTATTTTACTACTTCTAATAACTTCTTCACTTCCAAATGTCAAAACATTTGCTGAAAAACGGAATTGATTTAATAAAGTAACACCTATTGTTAACTTACCAGATAAAAAACCATGATTATGATCAATACCCAGACTATCATAAAACTCCTTTGTGGACGCCCAATAAAAATTCGTAGATGTAACTAAAAAGAAGTTGAATTTTTTATTTTCAGATGACATATCACCATAGCAATTAAATCCTACACTTGAATTGTAAGTAGATGCATCTAAATTATTACCATATCCTTTAATGTCTGCTGCAACTTTAGCATTTAAAAATGAATAAAAATGTAGCAACTCATTTTCATCATTACCTTTAATTGTAGTTAAAAACGGTAACGACCCATCAAAATAAAAATTACCACCACCATTAATTAAACGTTGCAAAGCGTCAACTTGTGTATTTGTATTAGTTAGAGAATCATTTGAAGCGCTAATCACTGTACCAAATGTGACACGAAGCATTTGAATTTTATCAGCAACAATTTCAGATTGCCCAGTTATACCTTTAGGATTTCCTACAACAGAAAACGCGTTTAAAAAATTTGCTTTACCAGTAGTATTATTATAAACATCCTCAAAAAAAGCATTTCTATACTTTTCATCCCATGTTGGAAACCAAGCATTATAATGGTTAACTTTAGGACTCAATACCCTTACTCTCTCAATCGATAAGTTTAGTTTTTCATTATTTAACACTTGAATTTCATCTTTATACTTATTCATCCTATTAGTGTTTTCATCACTTTTAGCATCTATAATATCATTTTTTAATTTTTTAATTTTGTTATCTATTTCTATTCCACGCCCATTATAATGATCATTATAAGATTTATAAAAAAAATTTTGTGGCATTTCTGCTTCTATTTCAAATTCAATTTTAACTTTATCTAAATTTTTACCAATAGTAGTAGTATCTACTTTGAGCTTATTTATTAATTTTTCTTTTTTTTGAATATTTACTTCTATTTTTTTTATTTCTTCTTCTTTTTTCTGTATTTCTTCTTCTTTTTTCTGTAAATCCTTTTTATCAATTTTCTTTTCTTTTCTTTTTATCAATTTATCTAATTCATTTTGTTCATCAAGTAAAATTTTTGAGGTTTTATCTAACTTATTTTTTAACCTAATTTCATTTTCAAATAAATCATCAATTTTGTTTTGCTTTGAAAAAGCGCCTCTTTCTTTTACAAAATTAGTATTAGTGTTAATAGAGGGCACTTGTGAATAACCGAATAATGTAAATAAACAGCTGACTAGGATAAGAATATTTTTTTTCATAATGTTTAGTTTTAGTTGTTAGTTAAAGTTATTTGTGTTGAGAAATTATGTAGTAGCTTTTCTCAAATTGCGAATTTTTTTATGTGTTTCTCAAATTTAATACTAAAAAATCACCTACTTAAGCGTAGAATTACCTGATTTTTTTTGTAGGTATTTTTACCTGTTTTCTTAATAAGAAAGGTAAAAATATTGTTTTATAGCAGTTTACGGCTTTGCCGTAATTGTAGTTTTTTTTTCGCAATTTATGAATTAACAAGAGTGTCTGTGAGATTTCTAGAGAATGACAAACTAAACGCATAACATATGTAAACTATCTAGAGCGGAGCGAACTTTATTACAAAGAAACCTATAGTTTATTTTTAACCCTCTTAGGGTTTAAAACCCTAAGAGGGTTAAAAATAACAGGAAATAATCGTAAATTTGATAGATAACCCAAATACCAAACATCATGCGTAAAGCTAATCTTGTTATATCATATCACACCATGCGTAAAACCATTGGTTGGATTGGGATTCTACTACCATTTGCTCTAGTCATTGGCGATTATACCGTAAAAAAACTAAACATTTTAAATAACAGTTGGTTTGTAAAAACGAATGAATGTTATCAGGTCTACCCCCAAGATAGTCCGCTAAAAGCTTCCATCAGTCATTACTATTACAGTTCTGTAGGCGATATTTTCACGAGTTCACTTTTTGCCCTTTCCCTATTTTTATTTTGCTACAAAGGTCATCCCTTACGAAAAAGCGAATTCGGATTATCCGATAGAGCAATGAGCAAATTAGCTGCCTTTTTCGCAATAGGAATTGTCGTTTTTCCAACAAGCTCTCCACATTGTATTCATGATAATTTACGAACTTTCATTAGTAGCCAAAACACAGGATTTATCCATTTTGTATTTGCAGGATTGTTTTTTACAACCTTAGCCTTCATTTCCATATTCAATTTCAGACGCACCAAAAAAATCACCGAATTCGGTACCAAACCTTCCCACGATTTATACAAATATTGCGGATTTATAATGCTCGCTTGTGTTCTCATCATATTTGTTTACAAAGTATTTTTAAGATATAAATACGAATGGTTAGACAACACCTACCCCGTTTTTATCTTTGAAACGATTGCACTTATAGCCTTCGGAGTCTCTTGGCTAACCAAAGGAAGAATATATCGTGGCTATTTAGCTAAAAAGATAATAGAAATTGTTGAGGATAGTCCACCGACTACGACAGAGAAACAAGATTGAGGAAGTGGTTTGTGTGAGATCCTTTAACTTCGTTGAATCTTCGATTTCAGGATAACAAACTAAACGCAAAACTAATGTGAACTATCTAGAGCGGAGCGACTTTACCCACAATCCAACCTATGTTCCTATGTGGTTAAATAAAAAACTCATATGACTTATATGTTAAAGAGATAACGAAACAAGTTCAGCATGCCAAGATTGCGGAAGTTGATTGTGTGAGATCCTCCCAGGATGACAAACTAAACGCATAACTCAAAATCCATAACCACAATCCAAAAATCCTTTCAATCTTTTCAATCTGCGTACAAAATCCTTACGTGAGATCCTTTCAGGATGACAAACTATACGCAAAACTAATGTGAACTATCAAGAGCGGAGCGACTTTACCCACAATCCAACCTATGTTCCTATGTGGTTAAATAAAAAACTCATATGACTTAGTTGATTACGTGAGATCCTTTCAGGATGACAAACTAAATGCATAACTAATGTGAACTATCTAGAGCGGAGCGACTTTACCCACAATCCAACCTATGTTCCTATGTGGTTAAATAAAAAACTCATATGACTTAGTTGATTACGTGAGATCCTCCCAAAACTTCGGGACAGGATGACAAATAAAAAACACATGACAATAATCATAATTTATCTTTAATAATCTTCGTACATTTGAGTAACACAAAAACACTAGAATCATGCTCAATCAAATATACGACACCAGCGAATTCATTAAAAGTAAAACCAATTTCATTCCAGAATACGGAGTCATTTTAGGCTCTGGATTAGGCAATTTTGCAGAGGACATAAATATTGAATTCACCCTACCATATACCGATATTCCTAACTTTCCTGTTTCCACAGTTACGGGTCACAAGGGGGCGCTATTGTTTGGAACAGTGGGTACTAAAAAAGTAGTCGCTATGCAAGGACGTTTTCATTATTATGAAGGATACAACATGAAAGAAGTTACGTTCCCTATCCGAGTAATGAAACAGTTAGGTGTAAGCAAATTGATTGTTTCGAATGCCTCTGGAGGTGTCAATTCCAATTATAAAGTGGGCTCTATTGTCATTATTACAAACCACATTAACATGATGCCCGAACATCCACTTCGTGGCGCTAATGATGAAAGATTAGGCCCTCGATTTGTAAACATGAGTGAACCTTACAACCATCACATGATTGCCAAAGCAAAAGAAATTGCGAAAACAAATAACATTGAAGTACAAGAAGGCGTGTATGTTGCTCTACAAGGTCCAACCTATGAAACCCTTTCAGAGTACAAAATGATTAAAAATATTGGTGGCGATTGTGTTGGAATGAGTACCGTTCCCGAAGTGATTGTGGCACGTCACATGGATATGGACACTTTTGGTATTTCCGTTATTACCGATATGGGTAACGAAAACAGCATGGCAGAAGTTTCTCATGAAGAAGTCCTAAAAGCAGCACAACTAGCAGAACCCAATGTAAGAAAGTTAATTAAAGAATTAATTAGTTTGTATTGATATTTACGATTTTAGATTTGGGATTTACGACGAATTACTTTGATAGTCCAGAAACTTCGGGGCAGGATTACAAACTATACGCAAAACTTATGTGAACTATCTAGAGCAGAGCGACTTTATCCATAATCCAACCTATGTTTCCTATGTGTTTAAAATAGCCGCAATCCAAAAAAACTTATATGACTTATATGTTAAAATCCGCGTAAATCCATAACCGCAATATGTCACCCTGAGCCTGTCGAAGGGCAAAGAAAAAGCAATCCGCCAAATCTGCGTACCCAACTTAAATGCCCTATCTAGAGCGGAGCGACTTTACCCACAATCCAACCTATGTTCCTATGTGTTTAAAAAATAACCACAATCCAAAAAAACTTATATGACTTATATGTTTAAAAAATTTAAGTAGTATTTTTATACCATAAACAACAAACTTAAAACCATGCTTCACCGCTACTCCATCGCCATAAATCCAAGCCTTGAATTGATTACGACCATCAAGAACATGAAGGAACAATTAGCTACAGAAGTGGGTTGGTTCAACAGTAAAAACTCGATTGCACACATAACCATTTGTGAGTTTGAATCCAGTGAGCGCGATTTAGAACGCATAAAAAAACAACTAGAAAGAATTTGCGATACGATTACACCTGTTCCCGTTAAACTAGATGATTTTGGAACATTCCCTAATGGTGCTTTTTATATTGCTCCAGATACTGATTCCAAAGAAGCATTACAACCCGTTATGAAATCGTTTCATAATGCCTTACTCGTGAAAACGTTCCATCATAGTGATACCCCACACATTTCAATTGCTAGAAAGTTAACACCTGAAAACCTCATCAAAGCATCGCAACTATTCACATCCATAAACGAATCCTTTTTATGTAACGGAATTGTATTACGAATGCTTGATATGCAACTCAAACAATTCCGAGTTATTGATGCATTCGAATTTAAAGGACTACCTAAAGAAGTGCAAGGAAGTCTGTTTTAACCAAACCTGACAGGTTTTTGAAACCTGTCAGGTTTAATACTATTAAATATGAACTCCACCAGCTACTTCAATACGCTGTGCATTAATCCATTTAGATTCATCACTACATAAGAAAGCAGCTACTGAACCAATATCGTCAGGTAAACCCACACGCCCTAAAGCCGTACTTGAAGCTACCATATCATTTAATTCTTTATTGTCTCTTATTGCTCCACCACCGAAATCAGTTTCTATAGCACCAGGCGCAATCGTGTTGACTCTAATTCTTCTCGCTCCTAATTCTTGAGCTTGGTAACGACTCAAAGATTCAATTCCGGCTTTCATTATCGCGTAAGCCGCATAACCTGCATAACTAAATCGCGCTAAACCTGAAGAAATATTAACAATACTTCCACCATCTTGTATAACTGGTAATAATTTTTGAGTTAAGAAATAAGGTCCTTTCAAATGAATATTCACCATACTATCAAATTGTTCCATAGTAGTATCTGCGAATGTTGCATACGTTCCAACACCAGCATTATTGACTAAAGCTGAAATAGTTTCCGATTGAAATTCGTTTTTTAATGTTGTAGAAAGTGTCTGTACAAATTGATCAAATGAGTTCGCATTAGCCACATCTAATTGAATAGCAAATGCTTTATTCCCACTATTTTTAATTTGATTCACTACTTCTTGTGCCGATTCACTTTTAGTTTGATACGTAAGAATTACATCGAATCCTTTTTTGGCTAATTGTAAAGCCATGTCTTTTCCTAGTCCACGACTTCCGCCAGTTACTAAGGCAATTTTGTTTGCTGTATTTGTCATTTTATCTGTGTTTTAATTACAGGACAAAGTTGCAAACTTTAGCAAAAGAAATCGTTGCAAGAATCAAAGTGTTATTTGCAAAATTCAAACAATCACTATTCTCTAAAATGTAAAGGTGATAATTGCGTTTGTTTTTTAAAGAAGTTAGAAAAATGAGCTACCTCATCAAATCCTAAGCTAATGGCTATTTCAGAAACATTCCAATCGGTTTGACGCAAAAGTATCTTCGCTTCTTGTGTAATTCGACTGGCAATAATCTCTGTCGTCGTTTTACCAGTAGCTTCTTTTAAAACTTTATTCAAATGATTCACATGCACTCGCAAATTCTCTGCATATTCTTTAGCTGTTCTTAGCTGAAGCGATTGACTTGGCGATTCTATAGGAAATTGTCTTTCCAATAATTCAATAAATAAGGATGAAATTCGAGACGCTGCATTATGTGTTTGATGAATACCATCAATAGGTTTTAGTTTTTGTCCGGCATGAATTAATTCGGTTACATAATTACGTAACAAATCGTATTTATAAACATAATCCGATTGAATTTCATTATTCATTTTCAAGAAGATCTGCTCAATTTCACGAAACTGTTCTTCACTTAATTGATATACAAAATCTCCTTTCGCATTAAAAATCGGCAAACTATCAATGTTCAAAGCTGTTTTAGACTTGTCCATGAAATCAGCCGTAAACACACAGAAGAACCCAGATTGCTCGTCGTTTTGAGGAACGTAACGATACGGGATTTTTGGAGAGGCAAACAAAATACCTCGTTGTTTCACTTCAATTTCTTTATCGGCATACTCTACTCTATTGTGTCCGTTGATTAAACTAATTTTATAATAGGTTCTACGATTATAAGGCATCACAGGCTTCGACTTGCAAGCGCTACTCATTTCTGCAATATTAAACACATTGAAATGACCAATATCAATATTGTTTTGCTCGTTTAAGAAAAGCTCCGTCAATTGACATTTGTCGTCAAATATTTCTTTGTAGAATTCGTTTATAGAAATTGTTGTCATTGTTTGTAAAATTCAAATAATGACAAAGGTAGGGAATTTTGATTTTAGATTTGGGATTTACGATTTGGGATTGTGGAAGTAGATTGTGTGAGATCCTTTAACTTCGTTGAATCTTCGATTTCAGGATGACAAACTAAACGCAAAACTTAAAATACTTGCCAACTTTGCGGTTAAAACAATCCGCTAAATCTGCGTACCCACCTCATGTGCTCTATCTAGAGCGGAGCGACTTTACCCACAATCCAACCTATATTCCTATGTGTTTAAAACTTATATGACTTATATGTTTAAAATCCGTGTAAATCTTTAAGCGCCATCCAAAAAAAAACAATCCGCTAAATCCGCGTACCAATCCACAATCCAAAAAAAACTTCATGCCTTTGTGGCTTCGTGGCAACAAAAAACCCTGCAAAATATAAATCTCACAGGGTTTAGCATTCTAGTCCTAAACATTTATTTCGTCACAATAATAAAATCTGATCTTCTGTTAGCGAAATGTTGGTCTTCTGTACATTTCACTCCATTACTACATTTGTTTGTTAAACGAGTTTCTCCAAACCCTACAGCACTTTCAATTCTTTCTGCCGCAATTCCTTTCGAAAGAATATAGCTTTGTGTCGATTTCGCTCTTTTGTCAGATAGTTTCAAGTTGTATAAATCTTTTCCTCTTGAATCGGTATGAGATTCAATTCTAATTTTAACATTAGGGAAATTGTTCATTACGAAAACAACTTTATCTAATTCAGCAGCAGCTTGTGGGGTAATATCCCATTTGTCATAGTTAAAGAAAATCGGATTGATATCCACTTTTTCGTTTCCAGTTATTTTATCTTTCACAACTAAGTCGTCTAAACTCGTTAATTTGAAATCTAAATTAATGATGTCTCCGTTTTTATCAAGCGTAGCAATTTCTTTCTTCTCTGAAGTATGATTTGGTTTTGAAGCTTCTACTTTATAACTTCCATTACAAGGCAATTCAAATTCAAATTTACCATCTGCATTTGTTGTATATTCATTTACTAAATCACCAAATCCGTCATACACTTTAATGGTTGCTCCTTCAATGTTAACTTGCGTTTTAGAATTCCTAACCGTTCCTTGAACAATTTGGTTACAAGGTGGGATTTTCTTAGTGAAATAATAAATATCATCGTCACCTTTACCCATTTCTCTATTAGAAGAAAAATATCCTGTTTTTAAATCGTTATCAATAATATAAGAAAAATCATCTTTGTTACTATTAATTGGTTCTCCTAAGTTCTTTGGATAAGAAAAATCTTTACCATTATGTTTACTTTCAAAAACATCTAAACCACCAAAACCATAATGTCCTTCTGAAGAAAAGTAAAGCACACCATTACTATAAAAAGGGAACATTTCTCTTCCAACAGTATTAATTTTCGGACCTAAATTTACAGGAGAATTTAATTTACCATCTTCAAAAACTTCACAAACATAAATATCTGTTTCTCCTATTCCACCTGGCATATCTGATACGAAAAACAACCATTTCCCGTCTGCACTAAGTGATGGATGTCCAACACTATAATCTAAACTATTGAAAAATAACTTTTCCGTTTTAGTCACTTTATCGCCATCCAACCAAGCTTTTATAATTTGGAAATTATTAGTTCCTCCGGCATCATTTTTTAGTTTCTTTTTCTTTAACGTATTGGTTGTATAATAGAACGTTTTTAAATCTGATGCGAATGTAATTGTAGCATCATGATAATTAGAATTAACTTCCTCTAAAAAGGGTTTCTGATTGAATAATGAACCGTTAGAAAGATTCACCTCAGCCACTAACATAGATAAAAAAGGCTGTTGATTATAAGAATATAATTTGGTAGCACCATCATCAAAACTTGAAGAATAAATCATTTTAGTACCATAATAAGCTGTTCCAAAATCGGAATTAGGCGTATTTACTTCTAAGTTTCTAATTTCGTATAATGATGGTTTCTTAGCCATACTATCCAAAAGCATTTGATTGTTGGCAAACTCCTTTACCTGACCATTAACTGCTTTCTTTTTTAGATAATCCTTTGTTAAAGAATTCGCTTTGTCATAATCTCTAACTCCTCTTAAAGATTGTGTATAACGAAGCATGTATAAATCTGATAAATTTTGTCCTTGAATCTCATACAACTTTTGATACCATGGTAATGCCTTACGCATATCATTGTTAAAATAATAGGTATCAGCAATATTAGTAATTGTTTCAGTTGAAGGTGTATCATTTTTTTCCAAATACTCTTCATACAATTTAGCTGCTTCCACGTAAGACATACTTTTAAACATCTTATCAGCCGCTTTTAGTTTTTGTTGTCCGAATGCGATACTAGCAAATACAAACAACCCTAAAGTAAATAATTTTCTCATATGCATTAGTATTAAAAGAATCGTGGAGATTTAATTGTTGTTGATTTTTGAGGCATTTGATAACGAAGTATTACTTCGTGAGTACCGTCGTTATATTTGTTTAAGTTTGTTGTCGTGTAATCAAAAGAATAACCAATGAAGAAATCTTTTGCAAACTGAAGACCAACTAACGCACTTACCGAATCATCCATTCTGTAAGAAGCACCTAAAGTAACTTTTTCTTGTAATAAGAAATTAGCTGAAAAATCTGTTGCGAAAGGCGCACCTTCAACCGCTTTTAATAAAACTGATGGTTTAAATTTAATTGCATCTGACAAATCAAAAACATAACCTCCAATAAGATAGTAATGTAATTTATCTGACACTACCGATTCTTTAATATCATCGTAAAAATCATATCTTAAGAAACTAGGAACCGACAATCCTACATACCATCTGTCAGAATACATATAAGCTCCTGAACCAATTGTTGGCATAATCTTATTGTCTACATTATTATTCAACAAAACATCATTTCCGTTATAAAAACGTCCTTTAGACCAATCGATATTCAACATTCTTGCTCCTGCTTTCACACCGAAGGCAAATTTAGTACTTACACCTAAATCAAGAGTATAAGACATGTTTCCTGTTAGAGTTTGTTCAGTAGAAGGCCCTAAATCATCACTTATGATATTTAAACCCAAACCTACTTTTTTATTCGCACCAACTGGAGAATGAATTCCGAATGTTCCCGTTTGCGGGGCTCCATCAATTCCTACCCATTGTTTTCTTAAAAGTAAGTTGGCTTCAAGCGTTCCTACTGATCCAGTATATCCTGGATTTACAGTAATTGTATTATACATATACTGTGTATATTCTGGATTTTGTTGCGCTAGAGAATTTAGCCCTGAGAAGGTAAATAATAGCCATAAAAACCCCTTTATATTTTTTATACTTTTTCTCATATTCTTAAAATTTAGTATTGGAAAAATTGTTGATAATATAATCTAGCGCATGATAAATAGCCAGCCTGTTTTTACTCTATTGTTCGCTTCACCAGTTTCAAAAACGTAATAATAAGTTCCTGTTGGTAAAACATTTCCATTAAAAGTACCATTCACATTTGAAATTCCTTTCCAATTGTTATTATAACCTTTGGTTTCATAAACTAGATTTCCATATCTATTATAAATCTCTAATTTATTGTTAGGATAATATTCAGCACATTTAATGTTAAAGTAATCATTTGAACCGTCTTCATTTGGAGTAAATTCATTAAAAACAACTAAACATAAAGGTTCTGTTGTAACACCTGCTACATCACCATCATCTGGATCATCTTCATCAGAACCAATAATTTCTGCGATATTAGAATAATCGCCTTCCATAAGTACTGTAACTGTAATTAGTAAAGTAGCACTTTGATTCGCAGCAAGAACTGGAATATTCCAAATTCCTGTTATTGGGTTATAAGTACCAGCAGAAGCGTTGGAACTCACATAAGCGTATCCACTTTGTAGTGGTTCACTTACTACAATGTTATGATATGTTCCCATACCAGTATTTGTAACAGTAACTGTGAAAACGATATTATCATCAACGAATGGAGTCATGTTATCAACAGTTTTTGTTATTGAAAGGTTTGAACACATTCCAATAGTAACATTTAAGTTTGCTGTACTAACCGTGTTACAAGCACTTGCATTGTTGTAAGAAACACTCACTGTATTAGCACCTGCTGTTGACCATTGAACAGTTACAGAATTATCATTAGCTCCACCTCCACTTATTATTACAGCACCAGTTCCTAAAGTCCAAACGTAACCAGTCATACCAGCTTCTGTTGTATAAGTAATATTAGTTAAAATACAGTTATTAGATGCTCCTGCTGTTAAAGTAGCTGGAAGATTCTGTAAGAAGTCAACTGTTATAGCTAATCTTGTAGCACTTGAGCAACCTGAACCTGCATCTGTAAGAACGGCATAATAAGTAGCTCCGTCCACTAAAAGTGTTGTTGAAGGCAAAATATTTCCGTTAACAGGAGCATCATACCAAATAACTCCCGTTTCATTAACTTGTAACGAAGCAATTGTTGGATTTGTTGTTGCACAAAAATCTTGAGTTGTGTCAGTAGTTGTTACTAATGGAACTGTGATTATGTTTGGAGTTACAGCTGTTGTTGTTGCACTTGAACAACCTGAAGCTGCATCTGTAATTCCTGCGAAATAAGTTACGCCACTAACCAAAGGTGTAGTTGAAGGTAAAACATTTCCGTTAACTGCTGCATCATACCAAATTACGTCTGTTGTTGGACTAACTACTAATGAAGCAATTGTTGGGTTACTTGAAGCACAAAAATCTGGTGTAGCATCAGTAGTTGTTACTAATGGAACTGTGATTATGTTTGGAGTTACTTGAAGTCTTGAAGGACTTGTACATCCTAATAAAGGCTCAGTAATTCCTGCAAAGTAAGATACGCCATTTACTAACGGAGTTGAAGATGGTAAAACGTTTCCGTTAACCGCTGCATCATACCAAATTACTCCTGTAGATGGACTAACAACTAAATCACCAATTGTTGGATTAGCAGTTGCACAGAAATCTGGTGTTGCATCTAGAGTTGTTGGTGTTGGTACAATTATTATTGTAGGTATTACTTCAAGTCTTGTTGCACTTGAACAACCTGAAGCTGCGTCAGTAATTCCTGCAAAGTAGGATACACCATCAACTAATGGAGTTGTTGATGGTAATATATTTCCATCAACTGCTGCATCGTACCAAATTACTCCTGAAGATGGACTAACCACTAATGAAGCAATAGTTGGATTGGCTGTTGCACAAAAATCTGGTGCCGCATCAAGAGTTGTTACTAATGGAACTGTAATTATTGTTGGTGTTACAGCTGTAGTTGTTGCACTTGAACAACCTGATGACGCATCTGTAATTCCTGCAAAATAAGTTACTCCACTTACTAATGGTGTTGTAGAAGGTAAAACGTTTCCACCTACTGCTGCATCATACCAAACAACTCCTACATTTGGATTCATTACTATTGAAGCAAGAGTTGGATTTAAAGTCGCACAGAAATCAGGTGTGGCATCTGCAATTGTTGGTGCTAAAACTTCAATTACTTGAACGGTAACACTTTTTAAATTTCCTGGTAAATTTTGACAACTTGTGTCGCTACTCATAGAAACATAATACGTATAAGGACTGTTTAAAGTAGTTAAACCTGCGATTGTTAATTCGCCGTTTGGAGCAATCGTATATGTGATTCCACTAAAAGTTCCATTTGTAATTGGCTGTGTTAAATCATTTGTGAAATACCAATTGAATATAGGATTAGCCAATACACTAGATGGTGTTAATGTTGCTACACCTCCAAGACAAACTTGATCATCTGCAGCAGTAATATCACCAGCAACTGAAAAAGGCAATATGGTGAATGTTATAGATGTTCTATTTGGCAATAATGTTTGACAAAAATCATCTGAACTCACACCCACATAATATGTATAAGTTCCAGGTAACAATCCTGTTAATTGTAACACGTTTGTACTTTGTCCTGGAATTAAAATTTGATTCGTTCCATCAAAACTATACCAGTAGAAAACCGGATTAGTCATAACAGGAATTGTATTTAATTGAGCAGTTAAGGTAACATTACCTGTTGTACTACAAAAAGTTGTATCATCATCTAGATTTACTACTATATCACTAATAGAACCTGATGGAGAAGCTGGAGTTACAATTATTGTAATTGGCGTTCTTGACAAAACTTCGCAACCGCTTCTTACTGGTTGAATGTAATAGATGTAAGTTCCAGGTGCTAATGATGCAGGTAAAGTATAACTTACACCTGTATTCACAAGATTTCCACCAACAGCTGCATCATACCAATTGTATGTTGTACAAGCATCTGCTGCAGTAAGTGTTACAGTTGCTTGTTGACATACTTCAATAGTATCATCTAAACCATCAACAATATCAATAGCTGCTTCACGTTTTACATAATGAACTTGAATATGATCTAAAACGTTTAAAACACCTCCAAATCTAATTCTTACTCTATCAAAAGCAGGAGATGTTGTATTTGAAGTAAAAATCACTCCATCATTTCCTCCATTAAGTAATTCTAATGTTGCAGTTGAACCATCACCTACAAGCGGACTTCCAACTGGAGTGTTCCCCATGAAACGTTGAACAGTAAAACCTGCTAAAGCGCTTACTCCTAATGTTGTTCCTGGTTTTTGAATTAGAATTTTTAAAATATCTGTTGGTTGAGAAGCTGTTCTGAATTTCACTGTTAATTCTGTTGCAGATAAAGCTCCTACTCCATTGTACATTGCTGCAAAACTTGTATCACTATTATCAACAGCATTCCATGGATTTGTTACATTAGTTGTAGCTGAAAGCGCACCAATACCTAAATCGTACACACCATGAAAAACATCTTCTACATCACCAGGTAAACACACGAATGGTGTAACAACTTTGTTGTAATATGCTTCGTAAACTTTTACATTCTGAGCAACACTTACAACAGAGCCAACAATAATTCGGACACCATCATAAATTTGAGGTCCAGAACCATTACTTGGTACAAAAGTGTATTCAAAAGAATTATCACCAGGTAACAAATCAACTAAACTTCCTGAAAGTGGTTGAATAGTTCCAATATCTACTGGAACTCCCATTCCATTTCTTTTCGTTCCAACTACAGAAATGGCTCCAATTAAAGTAATTCCACTGTATTGTGTTCCTAATTTAATCGATACTGGTGTTCCTGCAGGAATGGCTGTATTCCATTCTAATGTTTGCCAAGTAGTTCCTACTCCTAAAGCACCAAGCCCAGTTGTAATCGTTGAAAAAGTTTGTGGATTATGATCAATAGCATCTGAAGCATTAAAAACACCTCCAGTAACAATTGAATTCCAAGATTGCGTATCTGCATAAACACGACTTGTGTTTTCAAAACAAACTGTTGGATCTGTAACAGTAATGATAACAATCTCACTAACACTACATGCTCCATTTGTAGAAACAGCAGTATAAGTATAAACTCCAGGAGTCATAAATGGTCCAACTGTAGTTGAAGCTAAAACATTTCCGTTTGAATCGTACCAAACTATTGGAGCCGTTGATGCGCCCATTAAAGTTACACTTGCTCCAACGTTAATAGAATAACTATTTGGATCAACATCTAATAATGGCGATGGAGTTACTGTAACTGCAACTGAAGCAGTAACAGAAGTACAATCAACTGTATTTTGTGCTTGAATATAATACGTTCCGTTAGTTGAAATATTAGCAGCATTAGCAGAAGAAAGAACTGTCATACTACTATCATAGAAAGTATATGTTGTGTCTCCTGACGTATCAAAACCAACAATAGCATCAGCTAAATTTACACTATCACATCCTGTCAAAGTTGGATTTACAACTAAAGCAGTTGCTGCTGGAAAAACAACAGTAACTGGTAATAAATTACCTGCGGCATTTTCACAAATTCCACCAACTTCAATCGCAACATAATATGTCTTTGGTGTATTAGTTGCATTTAAACCTGTTATAGTTAATTCTCCGGTAATGGCATCTTTTGTATAAGTAATTCCAGGATGACCAGAAAATCCAGTTGTAATTTCTTGAGTTTTTGTTTGATCAGTATAATAATTAAAAGTACTATTTGCCACACTTGATGATGGAGCAATAACTGCAGTACCCAAACAAGAAGAAGTAATAGTTGCATTACTAACTGAAATATCAGCAGCAACTGGAACCGAAATTACTGTGACTGTAACTGGAGTTCTTGACGATAAACCAGGACAACCAACTTTTCTTGAGGCTACATAATAAGTTGTTGTAGTATTTATAACTGGTGTTGTATATCCTGCGTTATAAGCAGTAACCGCCAAAGGCGTTGTACTTGTGTTTGAACTGAACCAAACCAATTCATTTTCTGAAGCAGTATCAGCAAATAAAGTTACAGATTGACTTCCACAAACTGTAAGATTTTGAGAAGCTAAAGCTATTGTTGGCGCAGCAGGACTTCTATAAATATCATAAAAACGTAATCCTTTAGTTAGATTTAATTGAACTAAAGAGGATAAAGTAAGTCGGACTCTATCAAAAGATTGTCCAGGAGATATTGGAATAGTAGCTTTTTGTCCATTACTTAAAAGAGTTAATAAATCTAAATCCAGCAAAGAAGTACTAATATTATACGTATGTACAACAGCTGTTCCGTTTAAAGCTTCAATTTTTAATCCATCAGCTAAACCTAAATTTAATAAAGAAGGATTATCTAATTGTATGGTGATATGAAATTGATCTGTAGGATTTGAAGCAGAACTAAAATAAACCGTTTGACTAATCGTACCAGCTAAAGTAACTGCACCTAAACCGATATGAGAATAACTATCTGGGTCGGTATCTATTGCAAAATGAGGATTTTGAACACCAGCATTTCCAAGACCGATTAAATCTAGAGTTCCGCCAGTACCATCAAAAGAAGTAGCAAAAGCTAAATCACAACTATTAACACCTTCAGTATAAAAAGCATTATAGACTTTCATACTATTAAAAGTACCTATTAATAGTGCATCAGTATTGTCAGTGATTTCAATTCGATTATAAGCTTGAGTGGGCGTAATTGCAAAATAGAAATTACCAGCAACATCTCTAATTAATTTTCCAGCATCTGTAGAAAAATTATTCTGGCTAGAAAACATATTAACTGTGGTCGTATTATTTTTTGCAGCTACAGTAAAGTAATGATTTCCAAGAACAACGGTTCCTAGTAAATCAGCTAATTCTCCTCCTAAACCACCACCTACTAAAGCATTTAAAACATCTTGATCAAAATCAATTTTCACATAAGATGTTTTTCCCGCAGGAAGTGTTGTTGGAAATTCTAGCTCAACTTTTCCGCTATAATCACCAATACCTAAAGCAATTCCTCCATAGGAATTCAGTGTGGCGTATGTGTCATCAAAAACGGCTGCATTGCCAGGATTTGTGGCATGATCTGAAGAAACTAAAACATTTGCGTTAATAAAATTAACTTGAGCATACATTTCTGTTTGTATAAAGAATACAAATAAGATTGGAAAACAGAAAAAACGGGTAATACTCTTCTTAAAAGTAATGATACTTTTCATAAGCAATAATTTAGATGTTGAACCTAGTATATAAACTGTAAGAAATTAAAATTCTCACAAGAAAATAAGTAATACAAACCCATTGACGGATTTAAAGCTAATTTTTGATGTAACAAACTATAACTTTGGGGAGTTAAAGTATGTTGAAGTGTAGGACTTTTATCAATACTTAGAATATGCTATTTCATTATAAAAGATAATTGTTATTTTTTTTTAGATAAACAATATATTTTGTGATGATTCTTTAATTCTATTATTAAAATTTAAATTTAAAAAACAATTGTTAATTTTTTGTTAAAAAAATAACACCTTTTGTGTTGAATTAGTTTATGACGAAACTAAATTTAAATTAGAAACAAAAAAAGCTATTGTCTTTTGATTTTACTGAAATATGAAAGGCTTGTATTGTAAGTGATGCACTGCTGTTTGTGGAAATACAGCAATTTTAACATTTGTTAAACTTTTTTACAGATTGAATTGTTTAGATTGCAAATACGTTGATAATCTGATATTTCTATTTTTAAATTATACTAAAAAAATACTTTTTTTTTAATTGTTTGAGGAATTAAACTTAATTAAAAAAAGGGTTAAAATTTTGTGTTTAATACTAAAAAAAAACCAGTTACCAAAAAAAAACGTACTTTTGTAGACTGGGATTTTAGGTTTTGAAATTATTTGAATTTTTATTAATTAAAATTAATTGATCTTTTCGGGGGATAATCAAATGAACATTAAACTTAGTGTGATATTCACAAATCAACAGATATTGACTTTAAGTATTCTTATTTGTCGTAAATATAGTACACATTTTTAAATTATGCAAGAAAATAATCCGCAAATTGCGAAAAATATTATAAATAGGTTGAAAAAGAGCTTAAAAGTCGAAACAGATACTCGCCTTTCTGAGATTTTAAATATAAAACCGAACACAATATCTAGCTGGAAAAAACGAAATACACTTGATTATTCAAAAATAATTGATAAATGTGTGGAGTTAAATATAGATTTAAATCTAATATTTAGCGAAAATCTTACAAACTTCGAACAAGAAACCTTCACTCCTATTGTTTCAAAAGATCTAATCTATCAATACACGAGTGGTAAGTTAATGGATTCACTAGAAGTTTTGCCAACTATGAAATTTCCATATCTGAAAAACAAGGAATCAATTGCTTTTCAAATTGACAAATCACTAATAGACGCTAGGTTCAATAAAGACTGCTTCGCAATTTGCGAAAAGACATCACTTAATAACATAATAGACAATGACATAGTTATTGTTATAAGTAATAAGCTAGGATTTTTTGTAACAAAAATTAAACCTTCCTTAGGCGATACTGAAAAATTTATTATATCTATTGATAATGGTTTACCTTTTAATAAAAAGATTTCAATTGCAACAAAAGATATTGATGAACTATGGAAAGTAACTGGAATACTTTCATTTGTGTAATATATTAATGCAGCCCCAAATATTAGAAAGAGTAATACTTCCCCAAGTATTGCTCTTATTTTTTGTTAAAGATTATTCTAAAATTTCAATTCGAATAGCTCTTAAGAAATCTTCATGAGGTTGCAATAAATTGATACCTTCTTTTTCTTCTAAATTTCCATTATGATTTTTGTTATCCGCTAAGCCACACCATGGCTCAATACATAAAAATGGAGCGTTTTTTTTCGTCCAAATTCCTAAATAAGGAAAATTATCAAAGTTGACTTTTAAAATCGCTTTGTTGTTGTTATTAAGAATTACTTCATTTGAATTTAGTTTTTTAAATACAATAGTATTTACATCAAATAAATTATAACTCAGAGGAATTGTATTATTGTCCGATTCAATTATTGAAGTCTTTCCATTAAAACTTTCATTTTCTAAATGATATGTTTCAAAAACGTCATCTTTGTTAAATTGCAGACTATACGTTTCAAAATTTTCAGATATGTTAAAAGCTGGGTGTGCTCCTATTGAAAATGGTAACACTTCATCAGTTAAATTTCTAACAAAATATTCAATCACCAATTCGTTACCCATTAAAGTATAAGCTAAAAACAGCTTAAAATCGAATGGATAATTAACTTTAGACTTTTCCGTTTCGTTTAATTCAAAAATGACTTGAGCATCACTTCTTTGTTCAAAAGAAAATTCCATGTCTCGGGCAAAACCATGTCGTGGTAAATTATAATTTACACCATTATATATATAACTGTCGTTTTGTAACTTTCCTACAATTGGAAATAACACTGGTGAAGTCTTATTCCAATAGGTTTCATCAACTTGCCAAATGTAGTTTTTGTTGTTTTTGACTAAAGAAACTAATTCGGCACCTACAGTATTTATAGTTGCCGAAAGCTGTGAATTTGAAATTGTAATAATCATATTATTCTTCAGAAACTCCTTTCCAGGATCTAATTACTTTTGACATAAAAAACATTCCTATTATAACTAATATAATATTTAAGCCAAACATCGTAGTTACATTATCATTTAAGAAATTATAATGTGGATCCAAATTATAGTTATAATTCAATCTAGCGCTAATACTATTTTGATAACACTCCATGTAAGTTAAATATATGGTTGGAATTAAACCTCCAAACAACCAAATAATTAAATTTAACAAAACCATTGTTTTACTTTTGGTTTTCTTGGCTAATACGACGCTAAAAAACAGGCCTACAACCACTAAAAAACTCATAATTAATAATATTGGATAAGTCAGAAACTCTCTAGAAACTCCAGAAATAATTCCGATTACAATATTAAATACTCCATAACTTACTAATGCGATTAACCAACTTCTACCAGAAGTTACTCGGAAAGAAAAAATTAGCATTGAGAATCCAAAAACACAATATAGCAACACTAAAATGGGTTCAATTTCGAAAAAAGGAGATGTATAAGCGCCTGAAATTTGGCGGTAATTATCTTTAAGAACATTGTGCTCAATATAATATGCAGAATAGGTTTTATCGTGTGCAGCATAGTCATAACCATGTTTAGTGTATGGTTCATAATACGCATAAGATTCATCTTTAGTAAAAGGTGATTTTGGATTTATTAATTCGTATTTCTTAAATTCAGGATAGTTATACGTAATACTAAACCATTTGTCTTCCGTTAAGTTAGTTGGAAGTTTATGTTCTTTTAAAATGCTAAAATAATTTCTCATCAACTTTTTTACTTCAATAGTATTATTTGTCGCTAAAAATTTCCTGATTTTTAATCCTCTAACCGAATCTTGTTCACGTGTAAAAAAACTAAACTCGGCTACATTTCTATTGATTAAAGCAGTTGGCGAATACTTTTTACCTAAAATATTTACATGATCTAAATAGATTCTTTCAACAGCTTTATATTCCCCATTAACATTTGTATCATTTAACACAGAACGAACGGAATCAATTTCCGCTTCATCAAAGCTTCCATCAATAAAAAAATCGGCACTAGAAAGAATATCACATCTTTCCTTGGCTATTTCTTCACTTAAATAATTTCTTTTATGTAATTGTTTTCCAAATTCAAAAGGGAAGTAAAACATACTTAATAATAGAACGATAACCACAATTTGAATCCATTCGAAAAACAAAGCATATTTACTTTTAGTGTAAAATCTTTTGAATGAATTATTTTTAAAATAACTTACCAACCAAAGAATAAGTATGATTAAAGAAATTAATGTAGAAAAACTAAAAAAAGTAAAGTCTAAACCTGAATGGTAATATTTAGTAAAATCGAGAGTTCCATCGGCATAACCAATAAAAAAATAAATTAAGTTCAAAAGTACTCCAATAATTAGCATTGGAATAAATTTGGTGTTCCATAATAATGGATATTTTAGCAAAAGTTGCTTTTGTATATTTTTAAACATGCTATATTATTTTACGAAAAATCTTCGGGTTGAGTTAGTAATATTTCTTAGGTAATTGATTTCTATTTGTTCGTTTATAAGTGTTTTCATAAACAAAGAAATAGTAACTTCAATTGGGAAAGTGGCTATTAAAGTTCCGCCATTTTGTTCTAATGAAATTAAATCAATTTTAGCTAATTTTTCATTTAAAACACTAATGGTTTCGGTCGTTTCAAACTCAACAATAAAATGTTTTTCTTCTGTTTTGTCTTCTTTCAAATTACGTTGTACACCTTGTTTTAAAAACACCACTTGGTTCGATGTTTTTTCTACTTCATATAATTGCTGAGAACTCAAAACAATCGCAATTGGTCGGAATGGTGAATTGGCAATATTTCTGAAATCATCTAAAACCGTTTGTTGTGCCAAAATATCTAAATTAGCCAAAGGTTCGTCAATTAATAAGATTTTTGGTTTACGAAGTAACATTCGGGCTAATTCGAAACGCATTTTATATCCAGAAGACAATCCGTTCCAGTTATAACTTCTGAATTTTCTTAAGCCTAATCGCGTAATTACTAAATCGACAACCAAATTATTTTCTTCAGGTTTGTAACCGTAACAACTCGCTGTAAACTCTAAATTTTCGTACATACTTCCGCGCCAAGTATCTGTTCTTTGTGGAATATAGACTAATTTCGTACGTAAATCATATAAATCAGAATAGTCAAATTTGTAATTTATACTTCCAGAAGTTGGATGTAATTCTCCACAAATACTTCTCAATAAAGTGGTTTTACCATTTCCGTTTTCACCAACTAAACCAATAATTTCACCAGATTTTATATCTAAATGAATTGGACCTAACGCAAAATTTGAATTGTAGACTTTTTTAAGCTTATCAATAGAAATAATGGTATTGTGAGGTTTAATTTCTTTGACTTTTAATGCAAGATGTAAATTGTTTAATAAACTATTCAATTTCTCTTTCACTTCGGTTGAAGCTTCATTGGTGTCGTACCAATTTAAAAAATCATTAGTTTGTTTGTAATGTTGAATATCTTCGGTATCTAAAGTAAAATCGATAATACGTTTAATTACTTGTGGATAATTTTCAAACTGAAGTAATTCTTGTACTTCAGCAAATTGTTTTTCAAATATGGTCATACTATAGTGTAAATTCTTTTTTTAATAATCCGTAATGTACTGAATCTAAAAACTCATCATTCCAGAAGAAGTCTTCTAAAAAATGCGCTTCTTTTCTGAATCCATTTTTCTCTAAAACTCGAGCTGAGGCGATATTATTAGGATCGATAATCGCATTAACAGAATGTAGATTTAAAGTGTTGAATCCGAAATTTAAAACTGTTTTAACAGCTTCCGTTACATAACCTTTGTTATGATGTTGCGGTAAAATCATATAACCTAATTCGGAACGAAAATTTTCATGTTGGGTTCTAAAAAAACCAATTATTCCAATTAAAGAATCACTGCCTTTTTCTGTAACTACCCAATTTATAGCATCACTTTCTTCTTTTTTACTCAGAATCGTATTAATATGTGCCAAAGCTTCTTCAGCATTGGTTACTAACGGACGCGGAATAAATTTCATGGTTTCGGCATTTCCACGAAGTTCCATCACTTCTGGAATATCATTTTTATTTATTTCTCTGAACGATAATCGCTCTGATTGTAAATTTGGAAACGGAAGTATATTTATGTTAATCATGATTTATTTATAGAATTTAACTTATAAAAGTTTGAAATATTGTTAATGAACTTGGTTTTTAAAATTGTTAATCGCTTTGTCTTGGCTTCTACTGAAAAACAACACCATACAAATGGCGCCAATTGTAGCTAATAACATATCGGATTGTGTGTCCCAAACGTAACCTTGCGTACCTAAAAAAGCATCACCACCATCGCCAGTACAAATAGAAACCCACCACTCTATCCATTCATAAGCGGCGCTAATTGCCAAACAAATAGAAACGATTATAAAGTTGAAAAAGCTTTGATTTGCAATCACATTTTTTCTGATGAATAATTCGCGAACAATCATTGCTGGTACAAAACCTTGTGCAAAATGTCCGACTTTATCATAATTGTTTCTGGTTTGATCGAAAGTTTCTTTTATCCAATCGAATAACGGAACTTCCGCATACGTATAATGTCCGCCCAAAAACAAAATAAAACAATGCAACAAAATGAAAAAATAAGTATAATTGGTAAACTGGAATTTTTTAAAGGTGAAAACCAATATCAAAAGGCCAACAATAGCTGGAACAACTTCTAAAAACCATGTGAAATATTCTTTCGGTTGAATGGCAGAAATGGCTAATCCGACAAGGAATAAAACGAGGTATATTTTTAATATTTTCATAATTGGCACACGGATTTAATGGATGTTACGCAACGCAGATTAAACTGATTTCAATTTATTTAAATGCTAATGATTTTTTTCTGTGTTTTCGTCTGTTTCGGTTTTTTTGATTTTCAACAATTCCTCCACTTCTTTTTCACGTCGGATGTCGTCTAAAACCCAATTTAATTCTGGGTCGATTTTGTTTTTTCTGTCTTCAATAGTTGGAATTATTTCTTTATCTGGAAAAATTCCTCTTCCTACAACATCGGTTTTACCAAATGGACTAACAACTGCTAAACCAATTTTTAAATTCACTTTACTGTTTGGTAATTGTACTAAAGGCATATTTGCAGCCACCGTTCCATTATAAGCACCACCTGTTTCTTCACCAACAAAAAAGGCACGTTTGGATGATTTTAAATTCGATGAGATAATACTTGAAGCAGAAAAACTTCCGCCGTTGATTAACACATACACTTTCCCTTTGAAATTATTAGGTTTTGGATTTTTTGGTTTAGAAAATCGTGTTCCAAATACAAACTTGTCCTCTTCTTTTCGTACTTTAAAAAAGTTGATTGTATAGAAAAATGGAGCGCCTAAGATTTTAAAAAATTTCACAATTGGTCCGCCACCTTTAAAATAATCAACATGCAATTTACTGGTACGAGAAACCACTTCATAATTGTCAATAAAAACAAAAGGTTCGTTGACTAAATAGCCATATAAATCGCCAATTTCAAACAATCTTCCACCAGGATTATTACGCAAATCGATGATTAAGTTTTTGGCTTTTGCATCAGCTAATTTATCAAACGATTCTTTATAAAATTCAATAGCATCACCGTTATTAAATTGCTTAATTGTCATTATTGCAGTAGAACTGTCGTTTTCAATAAACTTTAATTCTCTGGTAACCGTTTTTGTGTCTTTGTTATAACCGTATTTACTATTGAACTTGTTTTTTTCTTTTACTTCTTTTTTAGATAATTTGATTTTACTTTCTTTAGAATTGTTTCCGAAAGTATCTCGTTTTATTATAAATAATGAATCTTTATCTTCAAATTTTAGTAGTAATTGTATACTATCATGAACTTTTCCTTTATCAAGATTATAAAACATTCCAAAACTCTTTCCTAGATATCGATTATAAAAAGTAGTATTATATCCATCAGAAGAGATTCTAGCAGCGTACATCTTAATTAATTTGCTAGGCGATTCATTATTAATTGAAACTATCTCGGTCATCTCTTTAATATCATGACGAGAACGATTTTTTGTAATAATTAATTTATCATCTAAAAATTCAAAATCAAGTTGTACAAAAGGTGATTTTCCTTTTTTCTTCAAAAGATTTTGCTCTTTTTTAGATAGCTTTTTTAAACTTGGATAAATTCCTAAATGTCCTTGACCAATAGTTTTAACAACTTGACTCAATTCTTTGTAAAAAGCTAAACCTGTCATGGGTTTTTGAATCGATTTTTTTAAGCTATCGAACTTATAATCAAGCTTCTCTTTAGAAATATACCAGTATAATTTTGGGTGTAATTGTTTTAATTTTTTATACGAATAATCTACATCACTTTGCAATTTAGAAACAGCAATAGGTTGTGATAAACCTTCATTAAACTGTTTAATAGATTGGCAAGATAGAAATAACGAAACGCTTGTGAATAATAGTAGCTTCTTCATGTAGTAATGTATAGTTTCTTTGAGTTAAACAAATCTAACTAAAAAAAACATCATATCCATACCGAATTATCATGACACACACTACAAATAGAAATATTTTCCGAATAAACGTATTTCCTCTTAAAATGGCCATTCTAGAACCAACTATACTCCCAATTACGTTTGAAACTGCCATAATGATTGCTATTTCTAGAATATAATTGCCTTGAGAAATAAACACATATAGTGCCGATACATTTGTGACACAATTGATTACTTTAGCATAAGCGGAAGCTTCTAAGAATTCGAATCCCAATAAGGCAACAAAACCTAATACTAAAAAACTTCCTGTTCCTGGACCTAAAAAACCATCGTAGAAACCTATAATCACACCTAATAGCAATCCAAATACATATTTTTTATTTGCTGATAATTTTTTAGTTTGAATGGAACCGAAATCTTTCTTTTTAAAAGTATAAACTGCAATGGCAATTAACATAAAAAAGATAAATGGTTTAAGAATATTGACATCAATATTACTGACTAATTTCGCACCAATAAATGAAAACACAAAGGAACTAATGGCAGTAATAGTCAATAATTTCCAGTTAAATTTTACACGTTTTGCATATTGAACTGCTGCGATTGAAGTTCCGGAAAGTCCAGCAATTTTGTTTGTTCCAAAAGCAGTTGGTATCGTAGAATTTGGAAATAAAATCATAAAAGCTGGAAACTGAATTAATCCACCGCCACCAACAACGGCGTCAATAAAACCAGCAAAAAGTGAAGCAATTCCTAAAATGATTAGAATTGAAGTATCGTGTTGGGCAAAAAGTTCTAGTAAATTCATTTAAAATATGCGATAACCAAATTTAACACCACAATAAATATTAGGTCGAAAAAATTTCCCTGTTCTATTAATTTCATTTTCAATTTGAGTAGCGCCATGATATTCATCATTCAAAATGTCATATCTTTCTTCTTCTGTTAAATCTGATTGAGAACTTGTAAATCTTATCCCTAATCCAACATAAAAGTCATAAAAAAAATGTTTATTAAAATCTTTACGTTGAAAATATTTTAAAGAAACAGCGTGTACTTTTCTTGATACTCTATAATCTTTATTAATAGTAACATTATTTATTTTTATACTGTCATTAGTGTCATGACTGAAATCTTTATATAAATAATCGACTCCAACATATTCAGTAACTCCATTATCATTAGTATACACTTTAAATTTAACAATTGGATTTAAAATATACCCTTTTATATTAGGCTTTATAGACCAACTATTTGCAATATACTTACCTGCTTCTAAGTTAATAATAAAATTGTTTAATGGTTTCTCAATTCCAATTCTTATTGAAGAACCATCCCAAGGATCAATTAAATGAGTTGATGAGACTGTAATTGAAAATTTTTCTTTTTGTGATTTCTCCTGATTTTCTTGTCCGAAAACAAAAACTGTACTCAATAGGAATAAAATAAATACTTTGTTTATCATTTGGTATTATTTCTTCTTCAATATTAATGCACCAATTAAAGCCATAACTATTCCTAGTGGGAAAATTTCAGCATATGTCAGACCAATAATAGCAAGTGGTGATTTATAAGCTTTTTCCATCCAAGCTAATTCTGTTTTTTTAGCGGCTAATTCTTCTGCAGATGCTCTTTTTAGCGTCATTTCGCCAAATTTCTCCATAAAATCTGGGTAAAAATTATAATACATAACCAACCATGTTACGACATATATAGTTGAAATTAAAAAAGCGATTAATAAGCCTGTTTTAAAAGCCTGTCCAAAACTTATAATTCCATTATTTAATTTTCTATGTTGATATATCCCTAAAACTGAAAACAAAAATGCCAAAGACATACTAATAAATCCCGCCACCATACTTGGTTCAAAATCTGGATTTTTCATCATATAATCGATACCAAAAACTAGAACGGCAGATACAATTAATCCACCAAAAATTGAATTCTTTAAAATAATATTTTTCATAGTTCAAAATTTTATAGTTGAATCCCAAATATACCAAATATATTTTAAGTATTTTTTAGTAAGAAAAACAAACTTTATAATTTGAAAACATTAATTTAACACGTCAAATATTATTTCTCAATTTGCGCATTTTTTACTTGTTTAATTTAAAAATGAATTCTATATTTACAAAACATAAGGATTTTTGTGATAAAAAAAGGTCATTTTGCGAATTTTGTTATGTATTATTATTTTTTCAGTTATTTTCCAAAAATAACACATATTGGCTTTTTAGCTTCTTTATATAATACCCCAAATAAATTTAAAAGCAGAAATTAGTATAAAAAAATCACAAATAAATAGAATACAGCATTAATTTTAACAAGTGTTTAATTATAAAATTTATTGTATTGAATAAAATTATTATTTTCGTTTGCCTTATTACTTTTTCCACTTTTGGACAAGTTGGCATAAACACTGAAAATCCAAATAGCGATTCTTATTTGGAATTATCATCTACAGACAAAGGCTTATTAATTCCAAGACTTGATTTAGTAGCATTAAACAATCCATCACCACTTTCATCTCATGTAGCTGGAATGATTGTTTATAATACGGTCTCAAGAGGAACTACAGAAAACATTGTTTATCCAGGGTTGTATATTAATAGTGGTGTAAGTTGGGAACGTTTAGAACCTAACACTACTCAAATTGGAGAAGTAAAACACAGCTTTGCAACTGCAGATCATAATGGTTGGTATTTATTAAATGGTCGTGCAAAAGCTTCATTATCTGTAACAGCACAATCTGCAGCAACAACAATTGGATATGGCGCAACTATCCCTGACGCCACAAATAGATTTTTAAAAACAATTAATACAGCGGAACCAATTGCTACACAAGGCGGCTCAAATACCTTTACAATTAGTCAAGCGCAACTTCCAAATGTAAACTTCTTAGGCTCAACCACAAGTGATGGCGGTCATACACATCAAATAGATAGTTTTCAAGGTAATCAAAATGTAGGATTGCTTTCTACAAGTGCTCTTACAGTATCAACAATACATAAAGTTGCAGAAAATGACAATATTGCAACCACAAATAGAACCACAAGTACAACTACAGCACATACACATACTGTTACAGTAAACTCAGGTGGAACAGGCGCTCCTGTAACACGAGTACCTGCTTATTTATCAACGAATGTTTTTGTTTATTTAGGCCTTTAAAACAAAAAAATATGAGAAAACTATACTATACTTTAGTCTTACTATTTCCTTATTACTTATTCTCACAAGTTGGATTTGGAACTACCACTTTAAATGATGATTCTGCCATAGAAATTGGTACAAATACTTCAACCAAAGGCTTATTACTTACACGAATAAATTTAGTTGATTGTGCTACAGCATCTCCATTAACCGCTCATGAACAAGGAATGATTGTGTATAATTTAGCAACCAACGGAAGTGGTGCATTAAGTGTAACTCCTGGATTTTACTACAATAATGGAAACATGTGGATAAGACTAGACACTAACCCAACTAAAATTGGTGATATAAAATATAGTTATGCCATTAGTGATCACAGTGGATGGTATTTATTAAACGGAAGAGCCATTGCATCATTACCTACAAATGTGCAAAATGTTGCCAATGGATTAGGTATGACATCAAACATACCCGATGCTACAAATAGAATACTAAAAGCTAAAGGTGCGGAAGCTTTATACAGCACTGGCGGTTCAAACACAATTGTATTAAGTCAGACCCAATTACCAAATGTAAATTTTACTGGAACTACTAGTTCAGATGGTGACCACTCACATAATTTTGATGACAGATATCATTCAACAGATGAGGATTTAAATTTAGTAACTTCCTTATTAGGAATTTTGGCTGGTATTGGTTTAAATATTTTAAATACAAACGTTGGAGATAAAGATGAAGTTACAAATACTGATACTAGTTCAATTGAAGGCGCACACACGCATACAGCTACAGTAAATTCAGGCGGATCTGGAAATTCATTACCAGAAATTAGTAATTATAAATTGAATGCTTTTGTATATTTAGGAAGATAAAAAAATAACTTATGAAAAAAATTACTATCCTATTATTGTTTATTATCACATCTCAAGATTTATTTTCACAAAATGTTGGAATAAATACCACTACTCCTAATAGTAATGCATTATTAGATGTTCCTTCATCAGACAAAGGTGCTTTAATGTCTCGAACTGCACTTTCAGCAACTAATTTAAGCGCACCACTGTCTGCTCATGTTGAAGGAATGCTAGTTTATAACACCACTAATAATTTAAGTAATGTTCCCGTTTCAGTTCAACCTTCTTTATACTATAATGATGGAGCAAAATGGGTTTTAATGGGACCAACTGGAAGAAAAATTGGTGATATCAAGCAAATGGCAGCAAATAAAGCAGATCATGAAGGTTGGGTTTTACTTGACGGCAGATTAATTTCATCACTTACTTCTATTCAACAAATCAATGCTGTTGGTTTAGGATTTAGTACCAATATTCCAAATGTTACTGATACTTATATTAAAGCTACAAATGGTGCTGGAACTGGAAACATCCATTCTGGAAATACATTTACACTTACACAAGGGCAATTACCAAATGTGAATTTTACAGGAACAACTTCTACAAATGGCGCACACTCACATACCTATAGTGACACAAATACACCAACTGAAACGCTTGGTTTAGCAACCAATGTTTTAGCTCTTTTACCATTATTAAACATTGTTGTCGCGAAACCCGATAATTTAGCTGCTTTTTCAGGAAATTCGGTAAATGAAGGCTCACATACACATTCCTTATCAATTCCTTCAGGAGGAAGTGATGCTACAATTAGTCAAAAACCGCAATATTTAAGTGTAAATATATATATTTTCTTAGGTCAATAAGATGTCAACCTATTTTTAACCCATTTTTCATTTCATGATTTGGTGATAAAAGTGATACTACATTTTCATCTCCAACCGTTCCCAAAATCAAGCATTCACTCATGAAATTAGCAATTTGCTTTGGTGGAAAATTAACAACAGCCACAACTTGCTTTCCTATTAAATCATCGGGTTGGTAAAGTTTAGTGATTTGTGCAGATGTTTTTTTAATTCCGATTTCTCCAAAATCAATAGTGACTTTATAAGCAGGAATTTTAGCTTCTTGGAAGACTTCAGCGTGAATAATTGTTCCAACACGGATATCTATTTTAGTAAAATCGGAAAATGTAATTTGATTCATTTTTATTATTTTTTCAAATTAAAAAAAACAATTATAAAGAAATAATAATTGCTTTATTTAATTCCTGATTTGTAGGCTCCTCAAACCAACCTTCCATAAAATTAAAATCATCAAGAGAAACATCAAATTCGTATGTAATTCCTCTTTCTGAATTTCGTTTTAAAATTCTTTGCCATCTTTCTTCTTTCGAAATATTTAGATAATGAAATTGAAATTCAATATTATTTTCTAAGGCAAACTTTCTAAATTTTTCTCGATGTGAAAACTTTGATAAACCTAAATCTAAAATAGAATCTGTACTAGCATTTTCTAATTGAAGAATTAAACTTTTTATCATTTCTTCAGCTCTATCAATACGTTCCAAAAACCAATCCAAGCCATCAGTTTCCTTTTTGTCTGATAAAAACAAAGTTTTATTCCAAGTGTCAATTGAAAAAATCACCCCTTTATTTTGAGCTTTCAATTGGTTACAATAAGTGGTTTTTCCGGAACCGGTATTTCCGACTATTAAATGAATCATTTTGATAAAATTTATTCAAAACTACAAAAAAACCTTTTAAACTATGCGTTCCAAAACACCTTTTCGTTTTACAATATTTTTATAATCCCATTGAATTACTTTTGATTTTTCTATCCAACGAATTACATCTTCTCTATTTACTTGAGACACATCTGTATATCTTTTAGAAGCATCTTTAAATTTTCCAGTTCCTAATTTAAGTTCCTCTTCCTCAAAACTCGCACCACTCCAAAACATCAATCGCACACAATCTTTTAATTTATCATAACCCACAATCGGATTTCCATCTAAAAACCAAACGGGATGTGCGTGCCAAACCTTATTTTCAGCTTCTGGGAAATTTTCCATAATAATCTCACATAAAAGACCACAAATTAGATAACTTTCTCCTACTTGAGAATTATTATATTTTTGAATATCTGGATGCATAATGAAAATTTTTAGTTTAAGTAAATATAAAAAAAGTCTAGCAATCTTTCGACTACTAGACTTTGAAATTCTGTATTAAATTTATTTACTCTTGATTTCTAAAAACCAATTGATTATCGAAACTATCTAAAACAACTACCGAATCAGTTTTAATATTTCCTGCCAAAATCTCTTTAGACAGTTTGTTTAAAACTTCACGCTGAATGACTCTTTTTACTGGTCGCGCTCCAAATTCAGGCTCGTAACCTTTTACCGCTAAATAATCAATCGCTTCATCTGTCGCCGACATAGAAATGTGTTGCTGCTCTAACATTTTAAACACCGATTTCAATTGTAAACCAACAATTTGTTTAATATTCGCACTTGTTAATGGTGTAAACATTACAATATCGTCAATTCTATTGATAAATTCTGGTCGGACTGTTTGTTTCAATAAACCTAAAACCTCAACTTTTGCTAATTCCATTGCGGTTTCCACACTTCCTTTCAAGTTTTCAAATTTCTCTTGAATAATATGACTTCCCATATTCGATGTCATAATGATAATCGTATTTTTGAAATCCGCTAATCTTCCTTTATTATCCGTTAATCTTCCTTCATCTAAAACTTGTAATAAAATATTAAACGTATCAGGATGTGCTTTTTCAATCTCATCTAACAAAATTACTGAGTAAGGTCTTCTTCTCACCGCTTCCGTTAATTGTCCGCCTTCATCATAACCCACATATCCTGGAGGAGCACCAACTAACCTACTCACACTATGACGTTCTTGGTATTCACTCATATCAATTCGAGTCATCGCATTTTCATCGTCGAATAAATAGTCGGCTAAAGCTTTGGCTAATTCCGTTTTTCCGACTCCAGTTGTACCTAAGAATAAAAACGTTCCTAAAGGTTTTTTCATATCTTGTAAACCAGCACGACTTCTTCTTACGGCATCCGAAATGGCTTCAATTGCTTCCTCTTGTCCAACAACTCTTTTATGTAATTCGTCTTCTAAATTCAGTAGTTTTTCACGTTCACTTTGTAGCATTTTGGTAACTGGAATTCCGGTCCATTTTGCCACAACCTCAGCAATATCTTCTTGTGTAACTTCTTCTTTAATTAACGATTTCTCCGTTTGATTTTCAAGCAATTCAATTTGTAATTCATCTACTTTTTTTTGTGCTTCGATGATTTTACCATATCTAATTTCCGCTACTTTTCCGTATTCCGCTTCACGTTCTGCACGTTCTGCTTCTAGTTTGAAATCTTCAATTTGTTGTTTGTAATTCTGAATTGCATCTACAATATCTTTCTCCGATTTCCATTTTGCGTAAATTTCATTACGTTGCTCTTTCTGTTCAGACAATTCAATATTTAAAGTCTTTAATTTCGATTCGTCATTCTCTCTTTTAATAGCTTCAATCTCAATTTCTAATTGCATGATTTTTCTATCCAAAACATCTAATTCTTCTGGTTTTGAATTGATTTCCATACGTAATTTAGAAGCCGCTTCGTCCATTAAATCGATAGCTTTATCTGGTAAAAAACGATTCGTAATATAACGTTGTGACAATTCAACCGCTGCAATAATAGCATCATCTTTGATTCGAACTTTATGATGCGCTTCATATTTTTCTTTGATTCCTCGAAGAATGGAAATGGCACTTTCTGTATCTGGTTCATCGACCATAATTTTCTGAAAACGACGTTCCAATGCTTTATCTTTTTCGAAATATTTTTGATATTCATCTAGAGTTGTCGCACCAATCGCACGTAATTCGCCTCGAGCTAAAGCAGGTTTTAAAATATTTGCCGCATCCATTGCTCCTTCTCCACCACCAGCGCCAACCAGCGTGTGAATTTCATCAATGAAAAGAATGATATCACCTTCAGCAGCAGTCACTTCTTTTACAACCGCTTTTAGCCTTTCTTCGAATTCACCTTTGTATTTTGCACCGGCAATTAATGCACCCATATCTAAAGAATAAACAATTTTATCTTTCAGATTTTCTGGTACATCGCCATCTACAATTCTGTGCGCTAAACCTTCAGCAATAGCGGTTTTACCAACTCCTGGTTCACCCACTAGCATCGGATTATTTTTAGTTCTTCTCGTTAAGATCTGTAACACACGACGAATTTCTTCATCACGACCAATAACTGGATCTAACTTTCCATTTTGCGCTAAATCGTTTAGATTTTTTCCGTATTTATTTAAAGCGTTATACGTTTCTTCCGCTGACGATGACGTTACTCTTTCGCCTTTACGAAGTTCTGTAATAGCTGCTACCAAATCTTTTTCCGCTACACCTTGATCTTTTAAAATCTGTGCGACTTTACTTTTCGATTTAAAAATTCCTAAGATGATATGTTCGATGGAAACAAAATCATCGTTCATTTTTTTAGCGATAATTGAAGCTTCATTTAAGGCAGAATTAGCCTCACGAGACAACATAACTTCTCCGCCAGAAACTTTTGGAAAACTCTGAATGGTGCTATCTAGTATTTTTTGGAACAAGTCGATATTCACATTTACTTTTTTCAAAATAAATGGCGTAACCGTTGTGTCCACTTCTAAAATAGCTTTAAAAATGTGTTCGTTTTCAAGCTGTTGTTGCCCAAAACTTTGTGCAATTTGCTGTGCTTGTTGCAAAGCTTCTTGCGATTTAATGGTTAAATTATTTAAGTTCATATATTTTGTGATTAAACTAATAGTATATTTGCCTAGAATTTGGTCAATTTATATTCCAAACCGAATTAAACGACAAAATGTCTGATTTTTAAGAATTTACACCTTAAAATTACGACAAAAAGTCTTAAAAAATGACAAAATATGAGTTTATTTAAAAATATCTTTGGAGATAACAAATCTGAAGAAAGTCAAAATGAAAATGTGGAAGCTAAATTTCTTACATTAAATGCTATGGAACAATTTGATAAAATTGACGAAATTTCTCATACCAAACCAGTCGTTCTTTTCAAACACAGCACACGTTGTTTTATTAGTCGATCTGCTTTAAAACAATTTGATACTGAATATAATTTTTCAGAAGATAAAATGGATTGGTATTTATTGGATTTATTAAATTATAGAGATTTATCTAACGAAATTGCTCACAGATATAATGTAACTCATCAATCGCCTCAAATTGTGGTTATCAGAAATGGAAAAGCGGTTTTTAATGAATCTCATGATAGTATTTCTGTAGATGATTTGAAACAGTTTGTGTAGAGATTTGGGATTTACGATTTGAGATTTACGAAATTGGATTGTGAGTTTTGATTTACAATTTACAATTTGGGATTTACGAAATTGGATTGCGAAGATTTAATTTTAGAATATTTAAAAACCTTTCAGAAATGGGAGGTTTTTTTGTTTCCGATGCGTTTTTAGAACTTTCCGATGCGTATTATGAAGTTTCCGATACGAATTATGAACTTTCCGATATGCATTATGAAGTTTCCGATGCGTATTATGACTTTGCCGGAGCGTTTTCTGAAGTTGTCGGGACGTTTTCTGACTTTGTCGGAACGTTTTTAGACTTTGTCGGAACGTATTTTGTATTAGTCGCGAATTTCACGGATTTAAGGAATTAGTTTAGAGTGGCTCAAAGTCGGAAGACTTTGCGCAGCGGGGGCATTTCTGTGGATGATTTGAAGCAGTTTACGTAAAACAATTTCACATCAAATAAAAAAGCACTTCCGAGAAATTGAAAGTGCTTTTTGTTTTTATATCTGTAGCTAATGTGTTAAACCGCTGTTGAGCAATCGTACTTTTAATTCATAATTAATTTCGAAGTGGCTACATTGGAATTTTCAAAATTTAATTTCACCAAGTAAATCCCTTTTTTTAAATTTGAAACATCAATTTTTATATCAGATAAATTTGAAACATTTACATAATAAACACGATTACCTAAAGTATTATAAAATTCGATATCTTTCACTCTACCAGAACCATTAGATTTAATATTTAAAAAATTAGTTGCTGGGTTTGGATATAGTACTATTTCTTTTTCGGTATATGTATTTCCTAGTGTTTTATATTGGTAAATATCTGAATAAATTAAATTTCCATTATGAGTAGCCACTAATCGGTAGAAATATGTTTGATTTTCCAAAGGATTGTTTATTAAACCCGTTATCAAATTAGTATTCAAATCATAAACTAAATTTGGTGTTCCCGATATTGATGAACCCAAACTGCTTGTTACTCCATATTCGAAATGAATATCTGTCAAATATGCTCCATAACTATTAACTAAGCCTTTTAATTCTATTGCATTTTCAGTTTCTTTTATTGTTCCGCTAGCGATTATAATATTTCCTGAAAAATTAAAAACCCTTTCATTGCTATAAATTACTTCTCCATTATGCTTGGCCTTCAATCTGTAGCAGTAATTCAAATTGGGATCAAGATTAGAAATTGTTGCACTAACATAGTTAGAACTGTTGGCGTTAATTTGTGAAAGATTGGTTGAAATATTGTTTTCATAATTTAGATTGCCATACTCAAATACGATATTGGTTATATCTTTATTATAGGATGTTAAGTGTGCTGATAATGCAACATTATTTCCATTAATATTTGGATTATAAAGGTTTATATTATACTCGGGATAAGTTGTAAAGGATATAACATTACCGTATATTACTTGTCCTTGATGAATTGCTTTTATTCTATAAAAGTATTGTGTTTGAGGTTCTAAATTAAGTAAACTTGCTGAAATATTTTCCGTTGTATTTCCTAAAACAAATGTTAAGGTACCAGTTGATGTATTATCGAGAGTATTAGAATTCGTACCATATTGAAACTCAACATTTGTAATATTATACCCATTAGAAACTATATTACCTGAAATTTGTGCAGTAGTTGATGAATAGTTATAAGTAACATTTGTTGTTATTTCATAATCGGGAAGTGTAGTGAAACTTAAAATTTGGCTAGAATTAATAGTAGAATTCACTAACGCAGTTAATTTATAATAATAAGTTGTATTTGATTGCAAGTTTATTAAATTAATTGAAAGATTTGAAGAATCATTTGTAGCAACAGTATTAGGTGTTGTTGAAACACTATTGTTGAAAGAGTTATCTAAACTATATTCAAATTTAATGTTTGAAATAGGTTGTCCATTAGAAGCCGCATTACCAGTTAAACTTACAGTTGAATTAGTTACATTTTCTGCAGGATTAATATTCAAAACTATGGGTTGGTATGTTACATTACTTTTATAAATTTTACCATTTGTACCAGCAGTGTATATTTTGTCGTTAATAAGTTCAATTGAATTTATTGCATATTGTTGAGTAAGATTTTGCCAATTTAATCCTCCGTTTTCTGTTTTATAAAGCCTTCCTTCTTCATCTGCTATATAACCTACATTCTTTGTATAAAAATTTACTTCAGTATACCAATCATATGGAATATTTAGTTCTTCCCAATTAGTACCACCATTGTTGGTTTTATAAATTAATCCTTGGTCGCCAACAAAATACCCATTGTTTTCATCTATAAAATCAAAAGCATTAATTTGTTTATCTACTTCAATACTTATATTCCAAGTATTTCCACCGTCAATAGTTTTATACATTCCACCATTAGAATACCCAATTAGATTTGCATATCCTATATCATTATTTATGAATTGTATTTGACCAAATCTATGATTTAAAACTTGTGTCCATGTTAAACCACCATTTGTGGTCTTCAATACTTTTCTTTGATTAAAACCACCAGAAACAAATCCAATGTTTTCATTTACAAAAAAAACTGAATTTAATCCTTCATCAACATAAATATTTAATTGATTCCATGTTATTCCACCATCAATAGTTTTAAATACATCTCCAGAGTTACTATTTGTTCCACCACCAATAGAATATCCAACATTTTCATTAACAAAATAAGATCCATTACAATAACTAGAATGATTTACGTTAGATATATAAGACCAATTATCCCCAAAATTGGTAGTTTTGTAATAATTATTTCTCGACCTAGCAAAACCTATACCATTATCAAAGATTTTAATATCATTAAAATCATCATAAGTTACAGAATGTTGCGACCAAGTGGCTCCTCCATCTATTGTTTTTATTATTCGTCCTCTAGCACCAGTTGCAAATCCAATATTACTGTCTTGAAAATAAATTCCATACATGGAAGTATTGTATACAAATCCATTCTGAAAAAATATTTGATTCCATGTAGTTCCTCCATTTGTTGTTTTATAGGTGGCGCCATAATCACCAGTAGCAAAACCATTATTTTCGTCTAAAAAATGAAAATCATATATGGCTTCGTTAGTTCCTGAAATTTGTATCCAAGTTTCGCCACCATCTGTGGTTTTATACAAACTATTAGAATTTCGTGATGAAAAACCTACGTTTTCATTAACAAAATAAACTGTGAAAAAATCAGTTAATGATGTACTTAAATTTTGTGTTACATACCAATTTACTCCACCATCAATTGTTTTTAAAATCATTCCGTCGTTGCAAAAGGTATGACCTACTAGTGAGCTAGTAAAAGCTGTTTTAACCACTGTGCCATTAGGAATTGCAAAACTTTGCCAAGTTAATCCACCATTGTTAGATTTGATAATACTATTGGAAGTAGATAAAATAATAATGTTGTTATCAATAATATTTACCGTATTAAATGAAGAAGTATCGAAACCAGTATTTATTTGAGCCCAATTTGCCCCATTATCATCTGTTTTTAATACATAACCGTTATTTCCAACAATATATCCAAGTGATCCATAAAAACTAATATCATTCCCACTAGATATGTTTTGCTTTTTTAACCATGTCACACCAGAATCAATTGTTTCAAGTAACTCATTAGTTGTTATTATATAACCTACATTAGTGGAAACAAATTCAATGTTTTTTCCAGTATTTGCTGTAGGTTTTGGGTTTAATAAGTCCCAGTTTGTTTGAGAGTGAATTTTATTTATGGACGCAACAATGCAAAACAGGATAAGTAGATTTTTTTTCATTTCAATTTTTTAATTAATTTATTCAGTTTATTCAACATGTTTCTCAACGTTCCTGCACTTGGCATCGTTGCAAACTTCTGAACAAATTATTTTCTTGCAAATATAATATTTTCCAGCAAACTCGAGCACAAAGTGCTAACAGGCGATGCAAAATCGAAAGTGTTGTTTATTGAAAATTAGCTATTGTGCTAAACCGCTGTTAGCAGATGCTATTTTATGCAACTGGGGTTCTATCTAAATCACTGTATGGATAAAATCCTTTTTCTTTTAGCAATTCTATTAATTTTGCACTTCCATTTTTTCTCGCAAACTCCATTTCGCTTCTAAAAACTTCTATACAAAGTAACAAATGGTGACTTCTATCACCGATTTTAAATTCTTTATTTTCAGGTTTGTAATTGTCTAAAATTAAGCAATTATTTTCGTCAGTTCCATTTGGCACTTCAATCGTTTCATTTGGATTTAAGATTGCTTAAGAAGAATAATTTCCAATTGTTGTAAATATTCCACAAAATCTTCTTTCAATTGTATTAAATTCAGTTTGGTTTTCTTCGCTATCATTATAATCTAATTTTGTAAATCCAACTAATTCATAAGTTCCATTTCTGTTCGGTTTTGGTCCGTTCCCATCTGGATTTAGCAATTCCATCGTTGCGAATCCAGTTCCTTTAATATGATTTGTAAAATAATACATATCAACTGCTCCGCCAATTGAAAATGGAATTATTGCGTGCCCAACAATTCCATGCATTTTTCCCAATACATTTTCTAATCCTTGCTCTTTTAACTCGTAATCTTTATTATGTTCCTCTTCTGTAAATTCTCTTACAGGAATTTCAACTTTCTTACTTTTTCCACCGAATAAATTTTTGAAAAAACTCATATTTTTCTTTCTTTAGTTATCTTTGGTTTAGTATGGCACAACTTGTATATACTCTCTACTTTATAGGATAAATACATCTGTTTTGTTTGGTTATGCGCTATAAAAACAACACTCTTCAAATATATAATAATTTTATTACAAATTTGTTGTCATATTTTGTTTTTTTGAGATATTTATAAATTAATTATACAACAAAAGCACTTCCAATTTCTCGAAAGTGCTTTTTGTTTTTAATAGAACAATTTGTTATTTCTTCACGATTTGTTTTACAAATTCTTGTCCGTTTACAACTACTCTAACAAAGTAAGTTGCAGATGGTAATTGAGAAAGATTAATACTTCTTTGAGTGTCTAAATTTGCTTCTTTTATCATTCTTCCATTCATATCTATAATCATATAATGAATATTTTGAATTTCTGATATATTGATTTCTAAATTCAGAATTCCATCTGTTGGATTTGGATAGAAAGAAATTGTAATTGTTTCTTTAACATTGTTTTCTTCTGAAATTTTCGCACCAGAACAATTTGTGGCTGTTGCTGATAATGTTCCATTAGAATTATTTAAAGTTCCGGCTGCATTTTTCGCTTTTACGTAATACGTATAAGTTGTTCCGGCTGTAATTAAATAGGTATTTAAAAACGAAGTTCCAGTTACATCCGAAGCATATAAATTTCCATTTCTGTAAATATCATAAGATATTGCATTTGCAGATGCTGTCCAAGTTAAATTAATCGCACTTGTTGTTCCGCTGCAAGTTGCAGTTGCAGTTGCCGTAAACGAACCTGGAGCACAAACTACGGCTGTTGCTGAAACCGTTCCGTTTGAGTTGGCCAACGTTCCGATATTGTTTTTAGCAATCATCGAATATGTATAAGTTGCTCCAACCGTAATAAATGTATTTAAGAATTGCGTTCCCGTTACATCAGAAGCATATAAATTTCCATTTCGATATACATCGTAAGAAGTTGCATTCGCTGAAGCCGTCCATGATAAATTGACTCTACTTGTTGTTCCACTACATTCAGCCGTTGCAGAAATAGTAAATGACCCTGGAACAGCACAATTTAAAGCTACAACAGTTTGTGTTCCATTTGAATTGGTAGTTTGTGATGCAGTAGTGTTCTTCGCTACAACATAATAAGAATAAGTTGTTCCCGAAGTTACAGCAGTATTGGTATAAGTTGTTCCCGTTAAACTACTTGCGTATAAAACGCCATTTCTATAAACATTATAAGCCGTCGCATTTGCCGAAGTAGTCCAAGTTAGTTTATTTCTTGGTGTTCCCGTTCCACTGCATTCTGGTGTTACTGACATGGTGAAAGCACCCGGAACTGCACAATTTAAAGCGATTACTGATACTATTCCATTTGAATTTGCAGTTTGTGTCGCACCCGTATTTTTAGCTTTTACAGAATAGGTATAATTTGTTCCAGCCACTACTCCATTTGTGTTAGTGTAAGATGTAGTTGTAATATTTGAATCCCAAAGTGTTCCATTTCTGTAAATATCATAAGCAGTTGCATTTGCAGATGTTGTCCAACTTAAAGCCATTCTTGAAGTCGTTCCATTACATTCTGGAGTTACCGTTAATGTAAATATTCCTGGCGCTGGAGTTGTTGCACAAGTTAAATTTAAATCTGATTTTAAAGCATTGAAATACGATAAAGCAAACGCATCTCTCCAAGTTGAACTTGTTAATTTCGTCGCATCAGCAGAATCTACAAAACCAATTTCGTTTAAACATCCTGTTGCTGCAGAATATCTCAAAACACCTAAATGATACGCTAAGAAACTATTGTCTTCCACGCATCTTCTGTTGTTCCAAGAACCACCAGAAACCATATCCGTTTGAATCTTTTGGGCGAAAGCTACATCTGGAGGTGTGTTGGTATCATCTTGTGTGCAATAAAATGTTTCCGTACCTGTTCCGCCACCGGCATTACAATGAATACTTAATAATCTATCGGCATTCCAGTTATTCGCCATTTGTCCACGTTGCGTTACCGAAACCCAGCTGTTTAAATTTGTTGTTCTTGTCATTTGAACGGTCCAAGTACAACTGTTTTGAATTAAAGTTCGAGTACGTAAACCTACTTCTAATGCGGTTTCAATTTCTGTTGCGGTTCTTCCATCAGGATTGTCCGATGTTGTTGCACCGTAACCATGACCTGGATCAATAACTATAATTTGCGACTGCATGCTTACTGTAAACAATACTGCCATTACTATTTTAAATATATTTTTCATCGGAATTACATTTTTAGTTGAGCAGTATAAATCGCACCAGTTTTATCATCTGTAAAAAGGACTTTGTCTTTACCCATGAAACTTGGAAACATTTCTAATAATACTTCTGTATTCGAAACTTTTTTAGATGTTAAAGATTTTATGTCGAATAAATATAATTCTGAATTCGTAACATTATGTCCGTCTTCGCTCGAATCTAAAAATCCAAGTAAATGTTGATTGTCTGCCGACCAAGATGTCGCAATTCCAGTTCCAATTTTCTGACCTTTTCCATTTCCATTTATATCATACACATAAATATCTGAACCATTATGAACCGCTACTTTTTTTCCATCTGGAGATAAAAGTGCGTTGTAATATTGCCCTTCTTCTGAAGTGATGACCCAACTTTTTTTGGAAATTAAATCTTTAGCTTCAATTTTAAGCGTGTTCATATTCGTATAAACCACAATTTGACTGGTTGCATTTTTTTCTTTTCCATGATAAGAAGACAACATATTGATATCAATTTCTGGCATGAATGTGGTTGTTCTCGTATTTAAAGAATAACTATAGACTTTAGAATCTGAGAAATATTCTTTAGCTTCTTTTTGTTTGAAATACACCATTTCGTTATTGTTATCCCAAGAATAACCATAACCACTTCCATCTTTATCGGAAATTTGTATGATTTCGTTTGTTTTTAAATTTAAAAGGTAAACACCTTTAAAATGATGACCCGTTACCAAAGTAAATTTCCCATCAGGAGAAACGATAGGATTAGTGTAGAAACCATCTACATCTACACGATTCATTTTTTCTATCTTTTGAGAGAAAATGAAATGATTGCTCGCCAAAGCAAAAAGGATTAATAATCTTCTTTTCATGTTTATTTTTTTTTTAAAATTAATCTTACAAAAATAACAGAATTTATTAAAAATCAAACATTTGCAAAAACAATTATACAAAAAAAGCGCATTTGAAATTCAAATGCGCTTTTAATAAAACTTTACTTTATTCTTAAATTATCTTCTAAATCTGTTACCAGTAATAATAGATTTTAATTTTGCTTTTAAGTCTTCTCCAGAATCGTAAACCATTTGTTCGTTTGTTGGAAATGCAACGGCTCTTCTGTCGAAATATTGAAAATAATCTTGCTCACAAGCACGTTTATCACCATTGTAGTTTGCATAAATATAACTGAAAACAAATTCACTTGATAACGGATACGCATCAATTAATTGTTTGCTATTTAAATCCAAATATTCCACTTTTGCAGTAGTTTGTACCGATTTAAACTGTGTAAACTCATAAACACTTGCTTTGATCGTTTTCATCACATCCACAAACATTGGTTTACCTTGAGAATCTTTAACTTGAACGCCGTTTGAATCTAATAGTGGTTTTGTTCCGTCTTTGATTTGTTTTTCTTTTACGAATTGTTTTTCACGAACTTGTTCTGGAGAAATTTTAATTTCTCTAAAGTTGACAATCATTGCAAAATCATAAGCAATTTCTTTTTGCTTTTTATTATGATACACCGTCCATTTATCATTGATTCCGTATGTGCTGAAATCTAACATATCATCTTGCAAACGAACTGGAATAACCATATTTGTTTCGTTTTTAGTAGAAACTAATACAAAATCAGTACCTCTAAATTGTGCTTGATCCATTAAATTTCTTACATCTTTATAATTGGGATTTAATTTATCTAAATACGCCAAATCATCATAAGCTTCACGAATAACTAATTTGTTTTTTGAAGAAAGTAGTTTCTTCGCATTGTCATATAAATAAACAGATAAATCAGCTTTACTAGCAATTAATTCGTTCGAATAATCATTGAAAGGGAAAATAGCATTTCTGTTTTCTTTGATTAATCGTAAAGGTAAAACACCTCTAATTCTGTCTTGACGGTTGTGTAATTGCGTATACAAATTATAGATTTTCTCTAAATTTGCTGGATTTTTTTCCTTAATCAATAACGATAAATCGTTTAAATCGCGTTCTTTCGCCTTAGCAAATGCTTCTTCTAAAAGATACACATAATCTTGATTTCCTTTTGAATTTTTATTGGTTCTTAATCCGTCTAAAGCTCTGTTAATAGCGCCATCATAATCGCCATTACTCAACATCGACTGCGTTTGCTTTACACCGCAGGCTACTAAAAACAAGGCAATAAAAAGTACTGTAATTTTCTTCATAAATAAATTTTTATTCAATTTTAGGCAAATACTATGCCTAAATTATTTTTTTCTGTATTCCAAATCGTATTCTGTTTTCCAAGTTTTGCCTTCATCGGAAGAAATTTCACCAAATTGACGAACTTTTCCATTTTCTAAATTATAAAACGACAATCTTCTAATACTTGAACTATTTTGTCCGGTTGAAAAAGGACGACTTAAAAATTGCATCACATTATTACTGAAAGAACCCGTTAAAAATTCTGTTGTCCCTCCAGTATTATCAATCCAGTTTTGTTGCCATTGTTTCGTTAAGGCATTATACGAATTAAAACTTTTACCCGAAAACACTAATCCTTGTTGTGCTCCAACAGAAGTCCATTCTTCTAAAATCACACAATTATCCAGAATTTCAGTTATTTTACTCGTTCCAGCTAATTGACCGTTTTTAGCATACACATTCCATTCACCTACCCAAAAATCAAACTGATTGTACACCGAATCCTTTTCACAAGGTTTTTGTGCAAAACAAGTTGCAGAAATTAAAGTAAATAAAAGAAATACATTTTTCATCGATTAAAATTTCAAATCTAAAGCGGGTAATAATTTACTTGACACTTCTCCGAAACCAATTCTAACGTCGTTATTTTGACAATATCCTCTAATAATTACAGTATCGTTATCATTGATGAATTTACGTTCCGAACCATCGTTCATTTTGATTGGATTTTTTCCACCCCAAGATAATTCTAACATCGAACCAAAAGAATCTGGTGTTGGTCCTGAAATAGTTCCACTTCCCATCATATCTCCAGAGTTCACTCTACAACCATTGATTGTATGATGTGCCAATTGCTGACTCATTGTCCAATACATGTATTTAAAGTTAGAGTTTGAAACCACAGTTTCCACTGCATTTTCAGGTTGAATAGCTACTTGTAAATTAATATCGTAAGCGTGTTTACCAGTTTGTTGTAAATAAGGTAGTGGTTTTGGATTTTGCTCTGGTGATTCACATTTAAAATCTTCTAAAGCATCTAAAGTGACAATCCAAGGAGAAATTGATGAAGCAAAGTTTTTCGCTAAAAATGGTCCTAATGGCACATATTCCCATTTCTGAATGTCTCTTGCAGACCAATCGTTAAATAAAACCATTCCGAAAATACATTCTTCCGCATCTTCAACAGAAACTGGCTCACCCATTAAATTGGCATCTGTAGTAATAAAAGCCGTTTCTAATTCGAAATCTACTAATTTTGAAGGTCCGAAAACTGGTTGTGTTTCACCGTTTGGTAACGTTTGTCCGTATGGTCTGTGTACTGGAATTCCACTTGGTACAATTGTAGAACTTCTACCATGGTATCCTACTGGAATATGTAACCAGTTTGGCAATAACGCATTTTCTGGATCGCGGAACATCATTCCTACGTTTGTAGCATGTTCTTTACTTGAATAAAAATCAGTATAATCACCAATTTGAACTGGTAATAACATTTCTACATCTTCAATTTTAAAAATAACGATGTTTTTATGTGAATCGTTATCTCTTAAAGTTGGATTAGAATCTAAAAAAATATCTGATAATCTGTTTCTAACTAAACGCCATGTTTTCTTTCCGTCAGAAATAAAATCATTTAAAGTATCTTGCATGAACATATCGTCAGTAAGCTCGATACCTTCAAAATATCCTAATTGCTGTAAAGCACCCATATCAATGGCATAATCTCCGATTCTTGTTCCTATCGTAATTACATCTTCTTTGGTAATAAAGACTCCGAAAGGAATATTTTGAATTGGAAAGTCACTATCTTTTTTAATATCTAACCAAGATTTTCTACTTGGATCATTAGCAAAATTTGGCATATCTGTATGTTGATTTTTTTTGTTATTTTTTGAGTAATCAAAATTAAACTATCCATTCAATTTACCAAACATTTTTTGTATTTTTGACGAAATTTAAATTTAATCAAACAAATGCAACGCGACGAACTTATTTTTGACCTAATTTTAGACGAGCAAGACAGACAAATCCACGGAATTGAATTAATTGCTTCAGAAAACTTTGTGAGCGACCAAGTAATGGAAGCTGCTGGTTCTTGTTTAACCAATAAATATGCTGAAGGATATCCTGGAAAGAGATATTACGGAGGTTGTGAAGTAGTAGATATTGTAGAACAAGTTGCTATCGACAGAGTAAAAGAATTATTCGGAGCCGAATATGCAAATGTTCAACCACACTCAGGTTCACAAGCAAATACTGCAGTTTTTGCAGCATGTTTAAAACCTGGAGATAAAATTTTAGGATTTGATTTATCACACGGTGGACATTTAACTCACGGTTCTCCAGTAAATTTTTCTGGTAAATTATACACACCAAGTTTTTATGGTGTAGAAAAAGAAACAGGTTTATTAAACTACGATAAAATTCAAGAAGTAGCTACTAAAGAACAACCAAAAATCATTATTGCTGGGGCTTCTGCGTATTCACGTGATATGGATTTCAAACGTTTCCGTGAAATTGCTGATTCAGTTGGCGCTTTATTAGTAGCGGATATTTCTCATCCTGCAGGATTAATTGCTAAAGGATTATTAAATGACCCAATTCCACATTGTCATATTGTAACTACTACTACACATAAAACATTACGTGGGCCTCGTGGTGGACTAATCATGATGGGTAAAGATTTCCCAAATCCATGGGGATTAACTACTCCAAAAGGAGAAATCAGAATGATGAGTCATGTTTTAGACATGTCTGTTTTCCCAGGAAATCAAGGTGGACCATTAATGCACATTATTGCTGCTAAAGCGGTTGCTTTTGGTGAAGCATTAACAGATGAATTTTTCCGTTATGCGTTACAAGTTCAAAAAAATGCAAAAGCTATGGCAGAAGCATTTAACAAAAGAGGTTACGATATTATCTCTGGCGGAACTGATAATCATATGATGTTAATCGATTTACGTAACAAAAACATTTCTGGTAAAGAAGCGGAAAACGCATTAGTAAAAGCTGAAATTACGGTAAATAAAAATATGGTTCCATTTGATGACAAATCACCATTTGTAACTTCAGGAATTCGTGTTGGAACTCCAGCAATCACAACTCGTGGATTATTGGAAGAAGATATGGAAACAATTGTAACTTTAATTGATAAAGTTTTAATGAACCATACTGATGAAGATGTATTAGAACAAGTTGCTGAAGAAGTAAACGAATTAATGGGTGAAAGAGCCATGTTTGTTTTCTAAATAGCAGATTTATAGAATATTATATTAAAATTTAAAAGGTATTATGCAATTTCATAATACCTTTTTTAGGCTAATAAACTTTTAAATAGAATAAACCTTATACCTTAATTATGTCCATTTTACGATTGCAATTACCAACCGATCCACGTTGGGCCAATATAGTTGAACAAAACTTAGAAGAAATTTTAAGTGATCACGCTTGGTGCGAACAAAAAGCCGCAACTAATGCGATTATGTTAATCATTAATAATGCCGAGAAAGAAGATTTGGTTACAGAAATGACAGCGATTTCTATTGAAGAAATGCAGCATTTTCAAATGGTTCACGATATTATTAAAGAACGTGGTTACGAATTTTTAAGAGATAGAAAAGACGACTATGTAAATGATTTGATGAAGTATTTAAAAAAATCATCTGATGGAAGTCGTGAAGGCGGTTTAATTGAACGTTTACTTTTTGCTGCTATGGTAGAAGCTAGAAGTTGTGAACGTTTTAAAGTCCTTTCTGAAAATTTAAAAGACGAAAAACTAGCTCAGTTTTATAGAGATTTAATGGAAAGCGAAGCGGCTCATTATACGACTTTTATCAACTTAGCTAGAAAATATGCTGGAAAAGTTGATGTAGAAAGCAGATGGAAAGCTTGGCTAGAACACGAAGCTGAAATTATTGCCAAGTATGGTGATGGTTTAACGGTTCATGGATAATTCTAAAAAGCAAAAGTTCAAAGTATTAAAATTCTAAACAATATACAATGGCATTCAAAAAACACGTATTTCTTTCCTTTATCGTTCTTTCATTTTGTGGTTATGCACAAGAAAGCAATTTAAAAAACATCAAAAAACTAACTTTTGGTGGTGATAATGCTGAAGCTTATTTCAGTCCAGATAGTAAAAGTCTAACAATGCAAGTTACCAATACACAATTTGGTGTGCCATGCGATCAAATTTACTCGTTAGATTTAACCCAACCCATTACAGATTTCAGTAATCTAAAATTGGTTTCAACTGGAAAAGGTCGTACTACGTGTTCGTATTATATGCCAGATGGAAAACATATTATTTATGCTTCCACACACGCTTCTAACAGCGCTTGCCCTGCTCCACCAAAACCAAAAGACGGAAAATATCTTTGGGCTATTTATCCTGAATTTGAAATTTACATGGCAACCAAATCAGGTGAAATCGTAAAACAATTGACCAATTCTCCAGGTTATGATGCCGAAGCGGTAGTTTCTCCTGATGGAAAAAAGATTGCTTTTACCAGTATTCGTTCTGGTGATTTAGAAATTTATACGATGGACATTGACGGAAGCAATTTAAAACAAGTCACTTCCGGATTAGGATATGATGGTGGTTGTTTCTTTTCACACGATAGTAAAAAATTAGTATTTCGTTCTTCTCGTCCAACGACTGAAAAAGACATCAAAGAATACAAAGATTTATTGGCAGAAAATTTGGTGATGCCAACTAACATGGAAATTTACACCTGTAATATTGATGGTTCCGATTTAAAGCAAATTACTAAATTAGGAAAAGCCAATTGGGCACCTTTCTTTCATCCATCAGATAAAAAAATCATATTTTCATCGAATCATCATGCTACAAAAGGTTACGATTTCCAGTTGTATATGATTAATATTGACGGAACAGGTTTAAAACAAATTACCTACGAAAGTGAATTTAATGCCTTTCCTCAATTTTCTCCCGATGGAAAAAAACTAGTATTTTCAAGTAATCGCCAACAAGACAAAGCAAGAGAAACAAATGTTTTCATTGCCGATTGGGTAGAAACAGAAGAAGTTGAAAATGCTGATAGCAAAAATTTAAAAAAGCACATTACCTATTTAGCTTCAGATAAATTAGGTGGCAGAATGACAGGAAGTGTTAATGAAAAAATAGCCGCAAAATACATTGAGAAAGAATTTAAAAAACTAGGTTTAAAACCATACAATCAAACATTTTTACAACCTTTTTCGTATCGATTTAATACAAATCCACACGCCGATTCTACAGCTGTTGGTAATTTATTAAATGCAAATAATGTCATTGGATATTTAGATAATGGTGCGAATAAAACCATCGTAATTGGTGCACATTACGACCATTTAGGTGTGAACGAACACAATCATTCTACCAAACAATTTTCAAAAGGAATCATTCATAATGGTGCGGACGACAATGCTTCTGGAGTTTCTGGAGTTTTAGAATTAGCCCGAATGTATTCGAAAAATAAAACCAAAGAAAAAGTGAATTTCATTTTTGCTTTATTCTCTGGAGAAGAAGATGGTTTAAGAGGTTCGAAACACATGGCAGAATCGTTAAAAACCTTATATCCAAACGTAATTACAATGATTAATATGGATATGATTGGTCGTTTAGACGATAAAAAAAGTTTAATTATTGGTGGAACTGGAACTTCACCTATTTTCTCAGAATTAATACAACGTAACAAACCTGCAGGATTTGGCGTTACAGAAGAAACTGGCGGAATCGGACCATCAGATCATACTTCATTTTATTTGAAAGACATTCCCGTCTTGTTTTTCTTTACTGGAACACATGAAGATTACCACAAACCAACAGACGACGAAGAAAAAATCAATTATTATGGTGTAACAAACATTGTCAATTATGTGTTTAGAGTGGCGAATGAATTGGCTGAAAAAGACAAAATTGAGTTTACCAAAACCAAAATAACTTCAGAAAGAAAAATGGCTAAATACAAAGTAACATTAGGTATTATGCCAGATTATGCAGAACATGGAGATGGCTTACATGTTGATGGTGTAACTGAAGACCGACCAGCAATTAAAGCTGGAATTAAGGAAGGCGACATCATTACCAAAATAGGTGATTGCGAAGTCAAAGAAGTTTACAGTTATATGGAATGTTTAGCCAAAATCAACTCAGGCGAAACCAAAGAAGTGATTTTTATCCGAGATGGAAAAACGAATAAAGTTAATGTAACATTTTAATAAAATAAAAAACCTGCAAATTGCAGGTTTTTTTATATCTTTGTTTTACCCAAACAAACGATAGCTTAATTTGCTATTCTTTCCTATAAAAAAGCAAAAATATAATGTCCAAGTTAGAAGCTTGCATTAACAAATTCAAAAAATTATTTTAATAAAAAAATCAATTAAACACGATAGCGCGTATATACACGAGTTTCAGCGAACTGACGATGTAATATCCGTGCCTAATACTACAAGTCAACTTACAAGCATCCACGATATACAAGCAAATATGAAAAAAAAATTTACTCTACAATTCCTCCTTTTTGCAATTTCTTTTTCTTTTTCACAAGTTAAAACAACTAGTCATGCCGTAGATATTGCAAATATAATCTCTAAAATGGACCAAAACATTCGCAGTATTTTTCAAGATAGAAATGGGAATTATTGGTTTGGTACAAATGCTGCAGGTGTTTATCGTTATGATGGAGTAACACTAACTCAATATACCATTAAAGATGGGCTTGCAGACAATCAAGTGCAAAGTATTCAAGAAGATGAAATGGGATACCTTTGGTTTGGAACTGGTTTATTTGGTGTGAGTTGTTATGATGGAAAAAAGTTTACCACATTTACCAATAAAGAAATTTTACTTTTAAATAAAGAAACCGATAATAAACTAAAAAAAGAACCTAACAGTTTATGGTTTTATGCGGGTGGTGGTGCTTTCTTTTATACTGATAATAAACTAACCTATTTACCAATTGGTAAAACTGAAGATGACATTAAAAATTCTCAAAATGCTCCAAAAAATCTAAGTCGATTTTCTGTTTATACCATTTTAAAAGACAGAAAAGGAAATCTTTGGTTCGGAACACAAGCAGCAGAAGTTTGCCGTTATGATGGAAAATCATTTACTTGGTTTACCGAAAAAGGTTTGGCTGGACCAGCAGTGCTTTGTTTATTCGAAGATAGAAAAGGAAATATTTGGATGGGAAATAATGGTGCCGGATTATTTTGCTACGATGGAAAAACACTAACCAATTTCACTCAAGAAAAAAAATTAGATAATGAAAACTTCCGTGTTACAGGTGAATCCAAACCAGGAACTTTAGCACGTATTTATTCTATAAACCAAGATTACAAAGGAACCCTTTGGATTGGAACTGTTGATACTGGTGTTTGGCTTTATGATGGAAAAACCATAACAAACTACACTACAAATGACGGACTAACCAGTAACGCCATAAACACTATTTATAAAGACCATTACGAAAACATTTGGCTAGGAACAGACCAAGATGGAATTTGCAAATTCAACGGAAAAACCTTTACCAAATTTGAAGTAGAGTAATATTTTTATATATTTGATAGATACCTATTTATACCAATTTGTGGTAATTGTAAGATGTTCTCACACAACAAACAATTAATAACAGATATGAGAAAAATAATTGCAGCAATCAATATGTCACTTGATGGGTTTTGCGATCATACGGCAGGAATTCCAGATGAAGAATTACATCAACATTATACAGATCTATTAGACCAAGCTGACTCAATTCTATATGGGAGAATAACATATCAACTTATGGAATTTTGGAAAACTCTTTTAGAAAATCCTTCAGATGAAAAATCAATGAATGACTTTGCTATCGCCATAAACAAAATTCCAAAAATTGTTTTTTCACATACGCTGAAAGATGTAGAATGGGACACCGCAAGATTGTCAAATCAAACTATCGAAAAAGAAGTTTTAGCACTCAAACAAAAATCAGGTTCAAACATTTTAATTGGCAGTCGCAGTTTAATTATTCAGCTAATGAAACTTAATTTGATCGATGAATATCAATTTTGTGTTCATCCTGTTGTTGTAGGAAGTGGTTTACCTCTATTTGAGAATATAAACGAGAGAACTATTCTTAAACTTATAAAAACTAAAACTTTTAGTAGTGGTGCCTTAATACTTTACTATGAACCGACAAAAATTCACTTACCATAACTTTTATTTCTGACTTCAAGAATTACAAATCTTTCAAAAATTCGTAACTTAGTACATAATTAAACTTTACGATTATGAGAGTTGTATTCTTTGTCCTAATCTTGATAATACAATCGTGTGCTACCAAAAAGTATACTCAGAAACGACTACTGCCTGAAGGAATAAAATCTGCAACCGAAGAAACATATACAATAGTAGATAATCAAAAAAAACTTGTGCATAAAAAGCAAATGGTCTTTACTAAAAATGGTCGTATTAAACATTCCAAAACTCTTGATGCTGCCGGCAATCTATTGCAAGAAACCGAAAAGAGATTATGGTTTGAAAAGGAATCGTATCCAGATAAAGAACCTTATTACTGTAAAACACGCTGGAAACCTAATCAACGCGAACGCATCAGTTGCTATACTCAAAAAAGATACAAAGAAAATGAATCCATTTATCATTATAATAAAGATGGAACTATTGATAAAATAGTAGATAATTTTACAACTTTCCAAACTCAGTATTTCTATTATACGAATAAAGAACTCTCTAAAATTGTTATCAAAGACAAAAATGATAAACTTATTGACGAAATTTCAATAAATTGCGAGTACAAAGATGAAAAAGGAGCTTGTTTAAAAGAGATTAGAGTTTCAATTAAAACAAACAAGAAAGAAGAAATACGCTTCACTCCGAATTATGAATAATCTTATAGAGCTGGTATACAGTATATGCTAAAAAACAACATTAACAATATGAAACTAGAAAAAGTACTTTTTTTAATTATTGGGATTATTTTCTTCTCATGTAAAGGAACAAAACAAACTACTTTAAATTCTAAAAACACAAAAGTTCCAGAATGGAATATGGGAACATTGAATCAGAAATCCATACAAAATCTTGATAGCACAAAATGGGATTTAAAACTATTTAACCAAGACATTGAAACGTATGAAAAGTATACTGAAATTTTTCAAAGTTATCCTTTAAACAAATCACCATTTCCTGTGTCCGAATATGATTATGCTGTTTCTAGCATACCTTTTACAATTGAAAAAAAAGGATTAATTTTTAAAGGTGTTAGAATTGGAGAATATGAAAATACAGAAAGTGAAAAAATTATAGACAAACTAACTCTATTAATTTTAACCAATGATAAAAATTCTGAAGAAAACACATTAGTTGAATCTAGAAATTTTCCATATTTAACCGCTCAAGGAACTTTTAAGATACCAAATAACACATACGATTGGGTCTTTTCTGCAAGTCCAGATGGCTATTCTACATTACTAGTAAATATGAAATTATTTGATTTAAGATTTGGTGAAACGATAATTATTTACCCTCAAGACAACAAATCATTCTTTTATGATCAAATTAAAGATTCACCAAATAACTATACCTCTTTTGATGACTTTAAAAACGCGATAATAAATAAAATAAAACAGTTATAAAAACAAACATATAAAAAACAAAAACTCCCAATTTCAAATGATATTGGGAGTTTTTTATTTCATGATCTTGTCTGGATTCAAACTATAAACCTTCCTTATACGAAATATTTTTTATCTATATTCAATTTTAAATTTACACCCTGCTTCTATCAAAATTTCTATTATTCAACTTTACGTTCGTTGTTTAGTTTCGTACCTTTGAAAACTTCAATTTATTAGTATCAATAAAAAATGACAAACGAGCAAACCGCTATAAAAGCAACATATTTTAGTATTATTGGTAATACAAGTTTAGCAGTCATAAAAGGATTAGCGGGCTTTTTCGGAAATTCTTACGCTTTAGTAGCCGATGCTATTGAATCTACGACTGATATTTTTGCTTCGTTTTTAGTATTATTTGGTATTAAATATTCGAACCGACCAGCCGATGAAAACCATCCTTACGGTCACGGAAGAGCAGAACCTTTAATAACTTTTCTTGTTGTTGGTTTTCTAATTACTTCAGCTACAATCATTGCTTATGAAAGCATACAAAATATTGGTACACCGCACGACCTACCAAAAGCGTGGACTCTAATAGTTTTAGGTTTAATTATTGGTTGGAAAGAATATTCGTTTCAAACAGTGATGAAAAAAAGTATTATTACCAATAGTTCTGCTTTAAAAGCAGATGCTTGGCACCATAGAAGTGATGCCATAACTTCAATTGCAGCTTTCGTTGGAATTTCAATTGCATTAATCTTAGGAAAAGGCTACGAATCTGCCGATGATTGGGCAGCATTATTTGCTTCTTTCTTTATTCTTTATAATAGTTATCTGATTTTCCGACCAGCACTCGGAGAAATTATGGACGAACATCGCTATGATGATTTAGTGGAAAATATCCGTCAAGAATCCTTAAAAGTAGAAGGAATTATTGGTACTGAAAAATGCTTTATCAGAAAGGCAGGAATGAAATACCATGTAGATTTACATGCAATTGTAGATGCTAATATTTCTGTAAAGGAAGGACACGATTTAGCACATAAATTAAAAGACACTTTAAGAAAAGAAATGATGGAATTAGGACACGTTTTAATTCATATTGAACCGAATGAGTAAAAAACAAAAACTCCCAATATCAAATGAAATTGGGAGTTTTTTATTTGTGAGATAAACTATTCGTTATCTGTATCTTTATTTTCTATTGGTTTTGTTTCTACTACTTCTTCAACCTCATCTGATTTTGTAAAAAAGAACAAAGCGCCACCTACAACTACTAATCCAATTTTAATTGCCCAAGCCACATTGTCGCCCCACATATAAATCCACATTAATAATCTTGGTACTCTATCTAAGAAATTTAAAACAATGGCAAATATTCCTAATAATGCCATGTAAGAGCCTGCTTTTTTCAACATAATATAGTAGTTTTAATTAGTTACAAATCAAATATAATAAAAAAATTCTTACGACAAAGTAATTTTTGTCTACTCCATTTAGATTTATCCCTACACCAAAGTTAAAACTAGCGACTGCAACTATAAAATTCTCTATCGCAATTGTAAAACTAGCGTCCGCAACTATAAAACTCTCTTCCGCAATTATGAAACTAGCGTCCGCAATTATAAAACTAGCGTCCGCAACTATAAAACTCTCTTCCGCAATTATAAAACTAGCGTCCGCAATTATAAAACTAGCTTCCGCAATTATAAAACTAGCTTCCGCAATTATAAAACTCCCTTACGCATTGTTAAAACTTGCGACTGCATTGTTAAAACTAGCAACTGCAACTATAAAACTCGCTCCTGCACAAAAACAAAAAAACCTTCCATTTCTGAAAGGTTTTTAAAATATTCTAAAATCAAAATTCACAACTTAGTAAATCAAAAATCGTAAATCCCAAATCGTAAATCCAATTACATATTTCTTCTATACTGACCACCTACTTCAAACAAAGCAGCAGTAATTTGTCCTAATGAACAATCTTTAGTAGCTTCCATTAAGTGTGCGAAAATGTTCTCATTTTTAATAGCAGCCTCTTGAAGCGTATTCAAATGTTCAGCAACTTGATCTTTACCAGCTTCATGCAAATGATTCAACATTTCAATTTGATAGGCTTTTTCTTCTTCCGTTGCACGAATAACTTCTGCAGGAACAACTGTTGGTGAACCTTTAGAACTTAAGAAGGTATTTACACCAATAATTGGGAATTCACCAGTATGTTTCAACGTTTCATAATACAAACTTTCTTCTTGAATTTTTGAACGTTGGTACATCGTTTCCATTGCTCCTAAAACACCACCACGCTCTGTGATTCTGTCGAATTCTTGTAAAACTGCATCTTCCACTAAATCCGTTAATTCTTCAATAATGAATGAACCTTGAATTGGATTTTCGTTTTTCGCTAAACCTAATTCTTTATTAATAATCAACTGAATCGCCATTGCTCTACGCACAGATTCTTCTGTTGGAGTTGTAATCGCTTCGTCATACGCATTTGTATGTAATGAGTTACAGTTATCGTAAATCGCATATAACGCTTGTAATGTTGTACGAATATCATTAAAGTCAATTTCTTGTGCGTGTAATGAACGTCCAGAAGTTTGAATGTGGTATTTCAACATTTGAGCTCTTTCGTTTGCTCCGTATTTGTTCTTTAAAGCTTTCGCCCAAATCTTACGTGCTACACGACCGATTACTGCATATTCTGGGTCAATTCCGTTAGAGAAAAAGAATGATAAGTTTGGTCCGAAATCGTTGATATTCATACCACGACTTAAATAGTATTCCACGTAAGTGAAACCATTTGCTAATGTGAAAGCCAACTGTGTAATTGGGTTCGCTCCTGCTTCAGCAATGTGATATCCTGAAATAGAAACCGAATAGAAATTACGAACGTTTTCTTTAATGAAATATTCTTGCACGTCACCCATTAAACGTAAAGCGAATTCTGTAGAGAAAATACACGTATTTTGCGCTTGATCTTCTTTTAAGATATCCGCTTGAACCGTTCCACGAACTTGCGCTAACGTTTTGATTTTAATGTCTGTATAAACATCTAAAGGTAAAACTTGGTCACCCGTAACACCTAAAAGCATTAAACCTAAACCATTATTTCCTTCTGGTAAATCACCTTGATATGACGGACGATCTACTCCTTTTTTCTTATAAATCTCAGCAATTTTTGCTTCAACTTCATCTTGTAAACCGTTTTCTACGATGTATTTTTCACAGTTTTGGTCAATTGCCGCATTCATGAAAAATCCTAACAACATTGGTGCAGGTCCGTTAATTGTCATCGAAACAGAAGTCGCAGGGTGACTTAAATCGAAACCAGAATATAATTTCTTCGCATCATCTAAACAACAAATAGAAACTCCGGCATTACCAATTTTTCCATAAATATCAGGACGAATATGTGGATCATTTCCATAAAGCGTTACCGAGTCAAAAGCTGTTGATAAACGTTTAGCTGGTAATCCAGCACTTACATAATGGAAACGTTTGTTTGTTCTTTCTGGTCCACCTTCACCAGCAAACATTCTACTTGGATCTTCTCCTTCACGTTTAAATGGATATAATCCAGATGCGAATGGGAATTCTCCGGGAACATTTTCTTGTAAATTCCATTTTAAAATATCGCCCCAAGCTTGGTATTTTGGTAACGCTACTTTTGGAATTTGAGAATGTGAAAGTGATTCTGTATGAGTTGCAATTTTAATTTCTTTATCACGAACTTTAAAACTGTAAATTGGATTTTTGTATTTGTTTACTTTTTCGTCCCAAGTTAAAATGATTTCCCAATTGTATGGATCTAAATTCATTTTTACACGGTCGAATTCTTTAGTTAATAACGAAACGAAATCTTTGTTATCATCAGTAAGTTTTAAAGAACTTTCAACAATTCCAGCTTTATCTAATTGAGGTAAATTTCCGTTAACCGATTCAACAGTTTTGAAAATTCCATATAATTTTTGAGCAACTTCAACTTGAGTTAAAGCGGTTTCATCATATTTTCTATTATTCTCAGCAATTTCAGATAGATAACGTGTTCTATGTGGTGGAATTACGAAGATTTTCTCGCTCATTTCACGAGTAATTTCGAATGTAGATTTCAAATCAGAATTTGTTTTCTCTACAATTTTATCCATGATAGATTTGTATAACGTATTCATTCCTGGATCGTTAAACTGCGAAGCAATTGTTCCGAAAACTGGCATAGTATCTGGGTTTTCATCCCATAAATTATGATTACGTTGGTATTGTTTTTTAACATCACGAATCGCATCTAAAGCACCACGTTTGTCGAATTTATTTAAAGCCACTAAATCAGCGAAATCTAACATATCGATTTTCTCTAATTGCGTAGCAGCACCAAATTCTGGTGTCATTACGTATAAAGAAACATCAGAATGATCCATAATTTCTGTATCCGATTGCCCGATTCCAGAAGTCTCTAAAATGATGATATCGTAATTTGCTGCTTTCACAACTTCAATCGCATCAGCCACATATTTTGATAAGGCTAAGTTCGATTGACGAGTGGCTAACGAACGCATAAAAACTCTAGAGTTGTTTATCGCATTCATACGAATTCTATCTCCAAGTAAAGCTCCACCTGTTTTTCTTTTAGATGGATCAACCGAAATTAATCCGATAGTTTTCTCAGGGAAATCAATTAAAAAACGACGAACAATTTCATCTACTAATGACGATTTTCCAGCTCCACCTGTTCCAGTAATACCTAAAACTGGTGTTTTACTATCTTTATTTTTCTCACGAATTTTATCTAAAATTGGTTTCGCAATTTCTGGGAAGTTTTCCGCAGAAGAAATAATTCTTGCTAAAGCACGAGGGTTTTTGTTTTCTAATTCGGCAACTTCATCGGTAATAACATCACCAACAGCATAATCTGAACGTTTTACTAAATCGTTAATCATACCTTGTAAACCTAAAGCACGACCGTCATCTGGCGAATAAATTTTAGTAATTCCGTACGCTTCTAGTTCTGCAATTTCAGTTGGAAGAATTACTCCACCACCACCACCAAATATTTTGATGTGACCTGCTCCTTTTTCCTTTAGCAAGTCGTACATATACTTAAAGTATTCGTTATGTCCACCTTGATAAGAAGTCATTGCAATTGCATTTGCATCTTCCTGAATAGCAGTATTTACTACTTCTTCCACACTTCTATCGTGTCCAAGATGTATAACTTCTACACCAGTTGATTGAATAATTCTTCGCATAATGTTAATCGCAGCATCGTGTCCATCGAAAAGCGACGCAGCAGTAACAATTCTTACTTTATTAATAGGAATATAAGGGATTTGTGCTTCCATCTTTAAATTTTGTTGTATTTTGAGGGTGCAATTTACGAATTTCTTAAAAACAAACACTTTAAAAATTAAATTCTTCTTCACAAAAAATCTTGATTTTGTAACCATTTTGAAATTTCAACGTCTTATGCCCATCACATTTCATCATTAGTTGATAAAAAGTGAATCATCATCAATCAAATCAATCAAAATCATGAAAAAAAAATTTTTTCTCTTTGCAGGAATTCTAATCAGTTTTAGTTCCATTGCACAAAACAAATCCACGAATTATAATTTGGACTTTACCAAAAAAGACCAAAACTTGGTTCATATCAAAACTGATTTAGACTTAACCGTTGCTAAAAATCGTTTTTTTATGATTACGCATCCTTCTCAAAATAATCCTGATGGAGAAGCAAAATTTTTAAAAAATTTAGTCGTAAAAAATCAAAAAGGAAAACCACAAATTATCAACTATTTAGGAGAAGGAACTTGGGAAATTCAATCGACTACAACAGGAAATTATGCCATAGAATATGATATTATTACGGAACACGATTTGGAAAATTGGGATCATTGTGGTGGTTACGATGAAGTAGCCTACAAAACTCAGGAAGGATTGTTTTTTACTGGATATTCTTTATTTGTTGTGCCAGACATTCCTGTATTAGGTGACATTAAAAATGTGTCAGTGCATTTTACTTTACCGAAAAACTGGAAAGCTTCCACACCTTGGAATAAAACCACAAAACAGAATGATTTTATTGTTAATAACGATTTACGTTTTCTTTTAAACAATTGTATTTTCGTTGGAAATCATTATGAAAAAGAAATTAAATTAGGTGATTTTGAACTTTTATTTGCTCTTGGAAATTCGATGAAAGCCAATGAAAATGATTTTATTGAATTAATGAAACCTATTATAGAATCGACTACACAAGTTTTTGGAGGTGCGCCAAAGAAAAAATACCTTATTGTTGTTAATGAAAGTAAAGTAATGACTGACGGAAGTGCTTTTAGAACCAGTTTCAGCCAAATCATCAAAGGGAAAGTTAACAAAAATAGCCGCACCAATTGGGGACATATTATGGCACATGAAACGATTCATCTTTGGAACGGACATACATTAATTCCAAAAGAACAAGAAGAATGGTTTAAAGAAGGATTCACCGATTATTTGACAAATATTTTACTTGCTAGAACGAAAATTATTGACGAAGCGACATTTTACAAACGTTTTGAAAATGTAATTACCAAATACAATATCACACGAGATTTACTTCAAAATAAATTAAGTATTCAAGAATCGGGCAACAACAAAGACCAAAACCGCTATTTAGTTTATGGAGGCGGGGAATTAGTGGCATTAGGATTAGATATCGAAATTAGAAAAGCAACTGGAAATCAAAAAGGTTTGGATGATTTACTTAAAAGTTTGTTTACCGAATTTGGAAAAACAAATATTCCTTATGAATTAACCAATATTATTACGATTGCCAATCAAGTTTCAGGAAAAAACATGAAACCTTTCTTTGACGATTATGTAACGGGAACGAAACGAATTCCAGTAACCGAATATTTAGCTGAAATGGGATTGCAATTGGATGGTTTTCTAGAAGATGTTTATATTTCTGCTACTGAAAATCCGACTCAACAACAACTTCAAATTAAAAAAGGAATTCTTGGTTTGTAGCTTTTAATTCCTTCAAAAAATTAATTTTAAAAAAAGAGGCACACATTTTGCTTATCTTTGAATCAATCAATAATAAAAAATATGAAAAAAGTTATTTTACTCCTAGTTTGTTTACCTTTATTTGGTAATGCACAATTAAAAGATGTTATTAAAAAAGCGGCAAAAAAAGCAACGGCAAAAACTTCTGCAGTTTCTACTTTAGAAATCGCAAATGGTTTGAAAGAAGCTTTAGATAACGGTGTAAAAAAACAAGTAACCAAATTAACCGCTGTTGATGGTTTTTATAAAAATGAATTAGTTAAAATTTTATTACCTGAAGAATTACAAAAAGTAGATTCTCGTTTACGTAAAATTGGTTTAGGAAGTTTAGCAGACGAAGGAATTCTAATGTTAAACAGAGCTGCCGAAGACGCAGTAAAACAATCGACTCCAATATTTGTTGATGCTATTAAGAATATGAATTTTACAGATGCGAAAAACATCTTATTAGGCAAAGAAAATGCAGCAACAACCTATTTACAAACTTCAACTAACAAACCACTTTACGATAAATTTAATCCTGTAATTAGAACATCTCTTGAAACGGTTGGAGCTGATGCAGTTTGGAAAAAAATAATTGATAAATACAATGCTATTCCACTTGTAACAAAAGTAAATCCAGACTTAACAGACTACACTACTAACAAAGCGTTAGAAGGTGTTTTTAAAATGATTACAGTTGAAGAAAAAAACATTAGAAGTGGTTTAGATTCTAGAACATCAGCATTACTAAAAAAAGTATTCGCTTTACAAGACAAGAAATAAAAATTTAAATGAATCTGTTCTATAATTAAACTTGATGAACATAACCAAATATTTTGAACTAAAAAAAGAAATTGAATTAAACACAGATTTAGAACTCTTTGAAAATGAATTCATTAATAGTGAATATAAAAATTTTTCATTTTATCGTTCTGGTTCTAATCAATTTACGGTTGAAGCTAAAATTTCAGTTGGAACAGTAAGAATAAATAATTATAAATCAATTCCAATAACTACAACTTTAGAATTATCTAAACGAGGAGATCAAAACTATGCAACTTTAAGAAATGGAATTGGCTTAAATTCAATTATTATTACAATTTCAATTTTAGTAATATTAATTATGCTTGCAATTTTTAGCGGATCAAATGAAGCAATTGGAATTGTTACTATTTCTTTAATCTCTTTGGTTTGGTTTTGGTTAATTTTCAGAGGGCAAGAAGAAATTTTACAAGCATGTGTAATTAAATCAATTAAAGATATAAATCAAAAATATGAAGAAAATAATTTTTAGTTTACTACTAGTAAGCATAACCGTTGGCTGTGCCGAAATGCAACAAGTATTAGATCAATTACCACAAGAAACAGGTATTTTGAGTCAAGCCGAAATGGGTAACGGATTAAAAGAAGCCTTAAATAATGGAATTACGAAACAAGTTTCTAAATTAACGGCAACAGATGGTTTTTTCAGAAATGAAGCGGTAAAGATTTTATTACCAGAAGAATTACAAAAAGTTGATACCAAATTACGTCAATTAGGTATGAGTAAATTGGCTGATGATGGTTTGAAAATTTTAAACAGAGCTGCTGAAGATGCAGTAAAAGAAGCGACTCCCATTTTTGTAGATGCAGTGAAACAAATGACTTTTACTGATGCTAAAAACATCTTATTAGGAAACGAAAGTTCAGCAACTAATTATCTTCAAACGACAACTTCATCTGCTTTATACGGAAAGTTTAATCCGGTAATTAAAAGCTCATTTGCAAAAGTGGGTGCCGATAAGATTTGGACACAAATTATCACAAAATACAACAGTATTCCTTTGGTAAAAAAAATAAATCCTGATTTAACAGATTACACAACTAACAAAGCAATGCAAGGTGTTTTCAAAATGATTGCAGTGGAAGAAAAAGATATTAGAACTAATTTTTCAGCAAGAACTTCAGATTTATTAAGAAGAGTATTTGCTTTACAAGACAAAAGATAATTTAAAAAACAATAACATAAGTATAACAAAACCTTAACAGAAATAACAATTTAAAATACAGATATTTGTATCACAATAAATAGGTTTTGTTTAAGGTTAGTTTTTAGTTAATAAAACAACTGGAATTTAGGTTCCAGTTGTTTTTTTTATTTATAAACGTATAGTTTTTCTTGTAACAAAGTGAAGTAATCAAAAGCTTTCACTAAACGACTTCCATACCAAGAAAACATTTCTCCATCTACAAAAATAGTTTTCGCATGATGTGTGTGACGGCCTAATTCGAAAGCATGTTCGTCTTTAAACGGAAAAGGCTCTGAAGATAAAAACACAAAATCTGGATCACCTTGAATTCGCATCTTTTGCACAACTACTTCCGGATATCGACCTTCGTATTTAGAATTATTATCGTATATATTTTCTAATCCGTTAAGCTTTAGCATTTCGTTTATAAACGTATTTCCACCAGCAACCATATACGGATTGGCCCAAATAAAATAAGCTACTTTTTGCTTGGCATTTTCTTCAAATTTTGATGCGACTAACGTTTGAAATTTCTGATATCCGAAGTTGATTTTATCAATCCATTTTTGAGCATTCGTACGCTTGTTAAACAGATTTCCAAAATCTTCAATCATTTTATTATTGTCTTCAATCGAAACGATATCGGTGATCCAAACTGGACAAATATCTTTCAATTGTTCAACGATTTCTTGAGTATTTTCTTCTTTATTAGCTATAATAATATCAGGTTGTAAAGCTTTAATTTTATCGTACTTTACATTTTTCGTACCGCCAATTATTGTTTTAGTCGATTTGAAATGAAACGGATGTACACAAAACTTAGTAATTCCCACAATGGAATCTTCCAAACCTAAATCGTATAATAATTCGGTTTGTGAAGGCACTAAAGAAATGATTCTTTTAGGTGTGTTTTCAAATGTATGAGTTGTACCAAGCTGGTCTGTAAATTGTTTCAATGTGAATTTATTAGTTATTCATAATTTCTTGCATCTCTACTTGCAATTTCAATGCTTCTTCCCTTGCCTTTTCAGCAAAATCTAATCCGTTTGAAGCATAAATAATTCCACGAGATGAATTAATTAATAAACCAACATTCTCGTTCATTCCGTATTTACAAACTTCGGCTAAACTTCCGCCTTGAGCACCAACTCCAGGAACTAATAAGAAACTATTTGGAACAATTTTACGAATTTGTGTAAAGTATTCTGCTTTTGTAGCACCAACCACATACATCAAATTCTGACCGTTTTTCCAATTCTTAGACGTTTCTAAAACGGTTTTATACAATTCTTGTCCGTTTGTTTCTAAAGTCTGAAAATCGAATGCACCTTCATTTGACGTTAAGGCCAACATGATTGTATGTTTGTTTTCAAAAGCTAAAAAGGGTTCTACAGAATCTTTTCCCATATATGGAGCAACGGTAACGGAATCGAAGTTTAAATCTTCTAAAAAAGCTTTAGCATACATGGTTGAAGTATTTCCAATATCGCCACGTTTAGCATCGGCAATGGTGAAAATTTCTGGATACTTTTCATTGATGTAATTGATAGTTTTTTCTAACGATTGCCAACCTTTTAATCCGTACGCTTCATAAAAAGCAGTATTTGGTTTATACGAAACACATAAATCGTGAGTGGCATCAATTATGGCTTTATTAAATTCGAAAATTGGATCTTCGGTTTCTAATAAATGGGATGGAATTTTAGTTAAATCGACATCTAAACCAATACATAAAAACGATTTTTTTAGACGAATTTGCTCAATAAGTTGTTGTGTAGTCATTTTATTTTTATTGTTGGGCAAATTTATAAAACATTATTGACTCGGTACATATTTCTTGACACTAAATTCTAATCTTAATATGGTATTAACAAAAATTTATCAGTTTTTAAAATTGGAAAAAATGATTTTTGTTTATTTTTGCAAAAATAAATTTAACATTAGTGAAGAAATTTTTCGTACATATTATCATATTCGTGTTTGTGACTTGCTTGTTCACACCACCCGTATTTGGTCTTATTATGATTAATGAAGATATTGAAAAATATACTGATGTGAATATTAATAACTTTTTTGAAGAAGAAATTAAATCACACGATATAGATTTATTCACAAAATGTTACAACTTAAATGCAGTTAATACCTTAGAATTGAAAAAGAAAAAAATCAATTCTCACATTCCTGTAAATTATACTTCAAACCATTTAGACTTTTTCTCACCACCACCCGAATTTATTTAAACATTTCGCTTTTTTACGTTTTCAAATTATTTGGAACGATCGTTTATGTATTAAATTAATTCATTGGTATGTCAAAAAAAATCAATCTTTTTACAAACCTTAAATCTGATTTTGCTTCAGGTTTAGTGGTTTTTCTAGTGGCTTTGCCATTATGTCTCGGTATTGCATTAGCAAGTGGAGCACCCTTATTTTCAGGTATTATTGCAGGTGTTATTGGAGGAATTATTGTTGGCTATTTAAGTCAATCACATTTGAGTGTTTCCGGACCAGCTGCAGGTTTAACAGCAATTGTTTTAACAGCAATTACAGATTTAGGTTCCTTTAATGCGTTTCTATTAGCCGTTTTAATTGCTGGATTAATTCAGCTAGCCCTTGGTTTCATTAAAGCCGGAACCATTTCAAATTATTTCCCAAACAATGTTATAGAAGGAATGCTTGCAGGAATTGGAGTTATTATTATTCTAAAACAAATTCCTCACGCTTTTGGATATGATCCAGATTTTGAAGGAGATGAATCTTTTACTCAACCAGATGGACAAAATACATTTACGGAACTATTTCAAGTATTTGATCATATTCAATTAGGCTCAATTATCATTGCTTTAATTTCGTTAGCAATTTTAATCCTTTGGAACAAAGTGGATGTTTTAAAGAAAATAAAATTAATTCCACCTGCCTTAGTTGCTGTAATTGTGAGTATTTTATTAAACGAGTTTTTCATTCAATCTGGAAGTAATTTTGCGATTGCAAAAGAACATTTAGTGAGTTTACCAGTTCCAACTACAATAGAAGAGTTTAAAAACATTGTAGTTACACCCGATTTTACAGCCATCACAAATTCTAAAGTTTGGATTGTGGCCTTAACAATAGCAATAGTCGCATCTATTGAAACGTTATTGTGTATTGAAGCTTCAGACCGAATGGATGCTTTAAAAAGGTATACAAATACAAATGTAGAATTAAAAGCACAAGGAATTGGAAATATCGTGAGTTCACTTTTAGGAGGCTTACCAATGACTTCAGTAGTAGTAAGAACATCTGCAAATAATGCTGCTGGAGCAAAATCGAAAATGTCAGCAATTATTCACGGTGTATTATTATTAGTGAGTGTTTTGGCAATTCCAACTATTCTTAATAAAATTCCATTAGCAACATTAGCGGCAGTTTTATTATTAGTTGGATATAAATTAGCGAATCCTTCAACTATTAAACATTTTTGGGAAAAAGGAAAATACCAATTTATTCCATTTATTGCTACTTTTGGTGCTGTAGTGTTCACCGATTTATTAAAAGGTGTAGCTTTAGGAATGATTATCAGTGTAATATTTGTATTAAAAGGAAATATGAAACGAGCCTATCATTTCAGAAAAGAAGAATATCATGATGGTGATATTATTCATATTGATTTGGCTCAAGAAGTATCATTTTTAAACAAAGCAGCAATTAAAGAAACAATATCTTCAATTCCTGAAAATTCAAAAGTAATTATAAATGCTTCAGACACCGTTTATATTGCTCACGACGTTTTGGATTTGATTAAAGAATTCAAAAAAATCAGATCAAAAGAAGAAAATATTAAAGTAAAATTAGTCGGTTTTAAAAAAGCGTATGAACTAGAAGATAGTTTAGAAGAAGAAAAACACGTTTTTGTAGAACATAAATTAAAAAAATAAAACAACATGAAAACATTAAATAAAGAAATACAATCGTCTATAACACCAAGAAAAGCTTTAGAAATATTAAAAGAAGGTAATAATCGTTTTATCAATAATTTAAAAGCACATAGAAATTTATTAGAACAAGTAAATGAAACTAGAGACGGACAATGGCCATTTGCCACAATATTAAGTTGTATTGACAGTCGAACGTCTGCAGAATTAATTTTCGATCAAGGATTAGGCGATGTTTTTTCGGTAAGAATCGCAGGAAACATTGTGAATACAGATATTTTGGGAAGTATGGAATTTGCTTGTAAAGTCGCAGGTTCTAAATTGATAGTTGTTCTTGGACATACAAAATGTGGTGCTGTAAAAGGTGCTTGTGACCATGTAGAAATGGGAAATTTAACGGAATTATTATCGAAAATTCAACCTGCAGTTTACCAAGAAAAATCAACGTCAGAAAACAGAAATTCAAGCAATTCAACGTTTGTTGAAAATGTAGCCGAAATCAATGTAAAACGCAATGTAAAAAACATTATAGAACGTAGTTTCGTTTTAGAACAAATGATTGAAAACGGAGAAATTGGTATTGTTGGCGCAATGCATAATATCGAAACAGGTGAAGTTAGCTTTTATGACGAAGTAACTTTCATTAACGATGAAAAAAATCCAAATTTTAGTCTTAACGATTTGAAATATTAAAAATTAACAATTAGCGTTAATTTCATATATTTGAAAATCAAAAAAAAAGGAGTTATCCAATAAATTATGAGCGATTTTTATAAAAAAATATTAGACAATAATAAAGAATGGGTAGAACAACAGTTAGCTGTTGATGAAAACTATTTTAAAGATTTATCAAAAGGGCAAAATCCACCATTATTATGGATTGGATGTTCTGATAGTCGAGTTCCTGCAAATGAAATTATTGGCGCAAAACCAGGCGAAGTTTTCGTACACAGAAACATTGCAAATTTAGTCGTTCACACCGATATTAATATGCTAAGCGTTTTAGATTATGCAGTTAATGCGTTAAAAGTAAAACATGTTATTGTTTGTGGACATTATGGTTGTGGAGGTGTAAAAGCTGCGATGGGAAATCAATCCATTGGAATAATTGACAACTGGATTAGAAACATTAAAGATGTTTACCGAGTGAACAAAGACGAACTTAATGAAATTGCAGATGAAGATAAAAAATTCAACCGAATGGTAGAATTAAATGTAATTGAGCAAGTTTTCAATTTAGCCAAAACATCTATTGTTCAAAACGCTTGGAACATCAACCAAGAATTACATTTACATGGTTGGGTTTACGGATTAAATTCTGGTTATGTAACCGATTTAAATGTGAATTTCAGTAACAATGATGATTTAGATTCAATGTTTAAATTAAACTTCTAATCGTTTAAATTTTCATTAAACGCAGAAGGCAATAATTGAGGTATAAATTTTATCAAAATTGGTAATAACAAACCTCCACCTGGAAGTAAAAAAATAGTTAACGACGGTATGGTTTTACATATGTCTAGTAGCTGTTTTTTTACTTTCTTTTTTTCCTCAAAACTCAAATCGGATTGAGTAGATTTTCGCAATAATTTCACCAATTCTTTACTCTCAGAAAGTTCCTTAATTAACCTGCTTTTATTTCGACTAACCAACTTTCCAATGTTGTCTTGTGTGTTATTATAAAACTGTTTCACAGGATGATTCAAGTTAAAAAAAGGCAATTCTTTTTTGTGTTTATTTATGAATTCAACTAATTCATAACCAGTATTTTGATTTGTTTTATTTAAATTTAATTTCGAAGTAAATTCGTCCAGAAATTTTTGCTCGTTTTCATACACAACACCATCACTTAAAAGTGTCATATGTGCTACTTCATGCAAATACAAACTTTCTAAAACGGATCGGTTTCCTTCGAAAATAACATTGATAATTTCATCGCTATTTATCTTCGAAACTTTAGAATATCGCAACGAGTTTTCAAACATTTTTAACAACATCAAATCGTATTCCGATTTGTCAATTTTTATGTTCAATGAAAGCATAATTAATGCCATACATTTGCGTTCTAAATCTTTAAAAAAATCTAAACTAATTGTGGTATTTTCAAGATAAAATTCAAAAGCCAAAACATCAATAAAAAGCATTGCATTCGTAACCATATGCGTGAAGTTTTTGGTCACAATATTATCATTCGTTTGCAAACGTTCATTGATAATACTTTCTAATTTTTGATACGAATTTCCATCAGGCAAAACCATTTTCATAAAACTGAATTTTCCTTTAGAAATTTGATCATAAAACTGAATTATGGTTTCAAGAAATCCTTCAACATCATTTCCTCTTTTCCTTTTATATAAGGCAATTAAAGTTGATAAAAATCCAACTTTTATCTTTTCTTCCGTATCCCATTTTTTATCATCAATATCAGAATTTAAATGATAATTGACAACATAACCATAAATTAATCCACTTTTCTGACAAGCTACAAAGAAATCTTCATCAGTTGCATAATGAGCAATTTCATTCGCATACTGATTCAAATATTTTTCAATCCAACCGTTTATTGATGGGTTAATTTGCATGAATGATATTGTGTTTTAAATCGTAATTAATTAATAAGCCAACAAATTTACTATAACTTTCCATGCCATCTTTTTGTTGGTTTAGTTTTAAAAATTTGTCGTAAAAGTATTCAAAAAAAACATCTAACCACGAATGATATTGTTTCCAAAAGGTTTTGTTTTCATTAAAATTTTCCAAAACACCTTTATTTATTAGTTTTTTATATTTCAAACCGCTTCCCTCTTCCATTATTTCCAAATTATACATGCAATAATTCAACGCAAAAGCATAGGCAGAATATTGAAAATAAACATCTTTATTACTCGAAGCAGCCATGAATCCGATGAAATTACAATCACTTTCAGAACCAATTCCGGTTTGATGCGCCATTTCGTGACAAATTGTTAATGGTGAAGTGTATTTTGGTTTCAAATAATTGACTTGTGCCTCATTGGTAAATGGATTTAAATAACCTCCAAACCCCATGTAACTCAACGGCAAACTGTATAATGACGATTTGATACTTTCGTTTTTATATTCGATTTTTGATAATTGATTCGTTAACAAACCATAACCGCTTGGCGACATCTCATACATTTTTTGTTCCGAATACTTGAAAACAACTTTTTTAGTCGAATCTTTTTCGATTTGAAGTTGTAGAGCGTTCGTTTTTTCAATTAGTTTCTGCGTTAAAGCTTCCAATTGTTCTTTGGTATATTCTTTTTCAACTCCAATTTTTTCATGCAGCGGAATTCTGTAATAATTGATTCCCCATAAAAAATGAAACAAAAAATGTAATACTGAAACAAAACTTAAAATCGTTAATCCGTTGGCTTTCCAATTCGAAAAAAATCCTTTTCTGTTTTTATAAATCCATCTAAAAATGAAAAAAAACAGTATCGTATAACATAAATCACCCACAGAAAAAGGAATCCAACCTAAAACGATTCGACTAATTTTAGAAATGTACAAATATAAACCGTTGCTATAATAACGTTCCACAAAATCTGGAAAAAGCGCTAAAACTTTCATCAGCATAATTTGAACGAATAAAAAAATGGGCAAAAAATATTTTTTCTTCACAAAATGAATTTTAAAATGTAAATATAATTAGAAATTCATTTACTAAAGAAATTAAACTTTGTAACTTTGGCATTCTCTAAAAAAGGGATAAGTCAAAAGTGATAAGTTAAAAGAAATAAACATAACAACAAACAATATTTCAATGAGTCAAGAAGTAAGAAATTTAGAGCCAAAAGAACTTTGGAACAAATTTGCTGATTTAAACGCTGTACCTCGTCCGTCTAAAAAAGAAGAACGCGTTATTGCTTTTATGATGGAATTTGGTAAGAAATTAGGATTTGAAACCATTAACGACGAAGTAGGAAACGTAATTATTAAAAAAACTGCTACTGCCGGAATGGAAAATCGTAAAACTATCGTAATGCAATCGCATTTAGATATGGTGCACCAAAAAAACAATGATACTATTTTTGATTTTGATACGCAAGGTATTGAAATGTATGTTGATGGTGACTGGGTTCGTGCAAAAGGAACTACTTTAGGAGCTGATAACGGTTTAGGAGTAGCTACTATTATGGCGATTTTGGAAAGCACAACGATTCCTCATCCTGCTATTGAAGCGTTATTTACAATTGACGAAGAAACAGGAATGACTGGTGCAATGGGTTTAAAAGGTGGTTTATTACAAGGAGAAATTCTTTTAAATTTAGATACTGAAGAAGACGACGAAATTGATATTGGATGTGCTGGTGGTGTTGATGTAACAGCTGTTGCAGAATACGATGAAGAAGATACTCCAGCTGATTCTGTGGGTTACACAATTACTGTAAAAGGTTTAAAAGGTGGCCATTCAGGAATGGATATTAATTTAGGATTAGGAAATGCAAACAAAATTATGAACCGTTTATTATTTAATGGTTTTGAAGATTTTGGCTTACAAATTTCAACAATTAATGGTGGAAGTTTACGTAATGCAATTCCTAGAGAAAGTGTAGCGCAAGTGGCTATTGCTCCTATTTATGATGAAGCTTTTACTTTCGATATGCAAGAAATTGTAAACGAAATTAAAACGGAATTCAAAACTACTGAACCAAACTTAGAAATCATTATTGAGAAATCGGCAACTACTCCAACTAAAGTGATGCCTCCAATGGCTCAATTTTACATGGTTCGTTCTATTTACGCTGCTCATAATGGTGTTTACAGAATGAGTGCTGATTTTGATAATTTAGTAGAAACATCAAACAATATTGCGAAAGTAACAGTTGGAAACGGAAAATTACAAGTTGAAAATTTAACGCGTTCTTCTGTTGAAACTTCAAAATTTGATTTAGCTAACGGCTTGCGTTCTGCTTTTGAATTAATGGGTTGCGAAGTTACTTTTGGAGGATCTTACCCAGGTTGGACACCCAACGCAAAATCGGAAATCTTAGATGTTTTGACTTCAATTTACGAAAAACAAAACGGAAGTAAGGCGCACGTTGTGGCTTGTCACGCTGGATTAGAATGTGGAATCTTAGGAACTAATTATCCAGATATGGATATGATTTCTTTCGGACCAACAATCAAAGGCGCACACAGTCCTGATGAAAGAGCAAATATTGCTTCAGCTCAAAAATACTGGAAATTTGTATTAGAGATTTTGGAGAACATTCCTGTAAAGAACTAAGATTTTTGATTTACGATTTACGAAGTCAAAATACTTAATAATAGAAACCTCGAGAATTATTTTTTTCGAGGTTTTTTTGTAGGAAATTTTATATATTTACTTTTAATATAAATTTAAACCAAATTCTCAATTAGTAAAACAAAAATGAAAACAATTTATTTAATCTTGATCTTATTATTATATTCTTGTAAACCAATTGTTTTCAAAGAATTACAAATGGATCATACTCAAGATTTAATTGGAAAAATAAAGGAAATAAAAACAAAAAACTTTTATTATACCGATAACAATAAAGACACCATAATAAACCGATGGAGTTCCATCATGTATTTTGACAAGAAAAATAACATTATAAAACAAATTGATAAATATTCAAAATTTACCGCTGAAACAAGTAATTATTATAAAGATAATTTATTAGAAAAAACAATTTTAAAAAACGGAAATTCATCTACTAAGATTGAATATAAATATGATAAAAAAAAGAATCTTATAGAATATAATCAAATTGAAAATGATACATTATATTTTTCAAAAACAATAATTTATGATTCAAAGTGTAACCCCATTGAAAAAAAGTTTTTTTTTCCAAATCACAATCCAGATTACCAAAGAAGCAATTCCATTGAAAAATTAACCAATAACTATAAAGACAGAACGGTTACCATTAAAGGATTTGATGAAAATCAAAATCTAATAGATTATTCTTCAAAGAGATATTATAATAAAAATGGTTTTATAATAAAAATAGAATCAATTCGAAAAGATTCAAAAAGCAAAATTTCAACAAAGAGTGAGTTTGACAAATCTGGAAACTTATTAAATTTGACTAAATTTGATACTAATGGAAATGTAAAAGAGATTGTTCATTATAAAAACATATATGATAAAATTGGAAATATTATTACACGAGAAAAATATATTAAAGAAAAATTAATTGAAAAAACCACATATGATATAACATATTGGTAAAGTATAATCGCTAAAAAAAACTATAACACTAATTTTATCTTTACAGATTTACGGCACAATATTTGTAGTATTTTTAGCATAACCAATTAAACTTAATAATTATGAAAAATTTAAAATTACTTCCCCTACTTGGTATTGTAATGTGTGGATTATTATCATTTACCTATTTCGATCACGACAATTTAGTTAAAGACGGAACTTACAACGCAATGGTTAAAAAAGGAGCCAATAGAGATGGTAGAGGTTTTACAAATAATGTCTATTCAACTAATGTAACAGTTAAAATTGAAAACGGTATTATTGAACAAATCACCGCTAATAGAGACAATGTAAACGCGGAAAAATTATTGCACTTACCACTAAATATTGATAGCAAAGGAAATGCGTTTGTTGAAGCTACTGATTATGAGCAAAATGTTTATAACAAAAGAGATGAAGGTAGATTTTATACTTACAAGTTAACAATTAAAAAAACAGAATTAGTTAAATAAAATGAATAAGAAAACCCTTGAGAAAAATATTTTCAAGGGTTTTTCTTTTTTGTTAAAACTGGGCATAATTTTTGATAATTTTAACAAGTAACAATTAATCCAAAAATTTTATATGAAAACACATTTTTGGGGAATAGTATGTGTGCTATTTCTCGCTTCCTGCAACAAAGAAAATAAAGTAGAACAAGTGGAACGCGCTTTTTATTATTGGAAAAGTGATAGTAGTCTCGATGATAAATCAGTCAAGGAAATAAATGAGTTAAACGTAAGAAAAATATACTATAAACTTTTTGAGATAGACTATAGCGAAACTATGGGTAATTATCCATTTGCTAAAAACAGTCCAAGCACTTATGCTCTTGAAGATTTAGATTCGGTAACAATTGTACCAACTATTTTTATTAAAAATGGAATTTTCCAATATAACGATGAAAAATCATTGGATAAATTGGCCGATAATATTGTCTTCTTAATTGACAAATATCACAAAGAAGAATATAATGAATACAATCCAAAAGAAGAATTAAAAACTATTTTTAATTACAATGAAATTCAAGTTGATTGCGATTGGACAAAATCTACCAAAGACAAGTATTTCTATTTATTGAAAAAAATAAAGGAATTATCACACAAGCAAATTAGTTGTACACTTCGATTGTATCCATACAAATACCCGGAAATAATGGGAATTCCACCTGTTGATAAAGTCAGTTTGATGTGCTATAATTTAATAAAACCCTTATCTGAAAAAGACAAAAATTCTATTTTAGACATCAATGAATTGAAAAAATATTTAGACAAAAGAAGAAGTTATCCTAAACATTTAGATGTAGCACTTCCAGTATTTTATTGGACCCAATTATACCAAAACAATCATTTTGAAGAATTACTTGATATTAGTTCTGAAGATGTAAAAGGATTTATAAAACCTATAAAACCATTATGGTATGAAGTCACAAAAGATACAAGTTTAAATTACGACACTTACTTTAAAGTTGGCGACCAAATTAAATGCGAAGACGTTTCAAAAACAACTTTAGACCAAGCAATTGCTTTAATTAAAAAGAATGTGGTGTTAGATAAAAACACAACTATTTCCTTATTTCATTTAGATCAAAGTACTTTCAAAAAATACAACAATGAAGAAATTTCTAGTTTTTACAGTTCTTTTACTAAGTAATTTTAGTACTTCGTTCGCTTGTGGTTATTCGCCTTATGGTGAAGATATTAGATATTCGTTACTAAAACCTGAATACTTTAATTATTACAATTACAAAGCCTTTTATTATAATGCAAGCTTGTGGGGTTTTGATTTTGACTATGAAAATTATAATAGAAATAGCAATTTCATTTCACCTGAAGCCAATATTTTAGATTGGTATACTTATACTTCTAAAAAAGTAAGTATTACAGAAATAGAACATTTCAATTATACTATGAATGTAACAGATATCAATAAAAACAGCAATAATGCTTTTATTAAGTATTTGTATCAAAATAAGAAATATGATGCTATTGCTTATCTAGCAATAGCTAAAAATTGTGAGGCAGTAAATACATTATATAATGAAGATTTATGGGAAAGAGAAACCGTTAATATAGATACCAAAAGAATTGCGTTTTTAAATAAACTTATCAAAATTACCAATAATGAAAAGAATATTTATTTTAAAAGAAAATATGCCTTTCTAACTATCCGATTAGCGCACTATTTAAACAGAGCTGATGTCATTGAAAATCTTTTTGCCACACAATTTAAAAACGGCAAAAAAGATTATTTATACTATTGGAGTTCGTTTTTTCATATTTTTTGCCAGAAAAGAAGTGAATCTATGGTGGATATTGCCAATTTAATGGCACATTCACCAGAAAAATTTTATGCTAGTTATTACTATTTTCATCACGATTTCAAACTTAATATTGCATTACAACAAGCCAAAACTAAAGAAGAAATTGCAAATTGTTATGCCTATGCATCGGTACAAAAAATTGATAAAAATTTAGATTACTTAAAAGAAATCTATAAAAACAATCCGAAATCGGGAATACTTGGTTTCTTACTTTTGAGAGAACTCAATAAAATTGAAGATTGGGTGTACACGCCATATTATACGAATTATACACCTTCAACAGAATTTGAAGGTTATTATTATGGCGATAATAAGGATATAATTACAACTGTAACTTTACGTAATCGTTCTGAGAAAGACCGTTTGTATGCGCAAGAAGTTTTAAACTTTATCAATTTTGTTACGAGTAATTCTGTTGATAATCCAATACTTTGGAAGGCGGCTCAAATCAATTTACAGTTTATCACACGAAATTATGCTACTTGTATTCAAAATTGCAATTCGTTTATACAAAACCATAAAACAGATAAATGCTTACCCGAAATTGAAAAAATAAAAGCACTTTGTATTACAGCCAATCAAGAAAATGGTAAAGCAATTATAAAACCGGAAATTCAATCGACCATTTTAAAATATAAAAACGATGAGCGTTTCATTTTTGCTTTAGGAAGAGAATTAGAATTTAAAGGTAATTTACCCGATGGTTTAGCCTTAATTTCTTTAATGGAAGGTAGTTATAATGAAGAATACACTAATGATGATGTGGAATGGCAAGGCAACCGAATTAAAACTTCAGGGAATTTAGCCGAGTTTTACACCTATTTCGACTATTTGGATTTTGTATATTCTGCTGGTGATTTACAAATTATTGTCAATAATTTAAACAAAAGTAAAAACTCAGATTTTGAAAAATTTATTTATGCTGATTTATTAAAGAACAAAGAATATTTAACCGATTTATTAGGTACGAAATATATTAGAGAAAATCAGTTAGATATGGCTTTAAAAACCTTTAAATCGTTAAACAAAACGTATTGGGAAAACAACTATAATCCTTGGGAAAGAGGTCTTTATGATGGATATTATTCATTTGAAGAAAATCCATTTTATGATTTTAAGTATACAGATGTTTTTATTGAACACAAAGAAAAATATATTGTAACCAAGCTTTCAGTTGTAGAACATTTGATAAAATATCAAAAACTGGCTGATAATCCAGCTACAAAAGATAGAGATTATTATTATTTTTTATTGGCCAATTGCTATTATAACATGGGACAAAACGGACATAGTTGGATGATGCGAAGAGTGTTTAGTACATATTGGAGGACTTCTGGTGAAAATTATAGCGAATCTTTTGTTGATGAAAACGAATACAGAAATAATACAAAAGCAATTGAATATTATAATTTAGCCTATCAACATGCCAAAACAGATAAATTTAAAGCGCTTTGTTTGCGAATGTCAAGCTATGTGGATTATACCAACACCTATTCTAGAAAGTTAAAGACCGAATTTCCTGATTTTTATGAAGACTTATCAGGTTGTGAAAATTTAGAAGAATACTTCAACGCTAGAAGATAAAAACTAAAAACCTCGAGAGTACTTTTCGAGGTTTTTTTTGTAGAAAATTTTATATATTTGAAAGAATAGGATTAAGTAACATGAAAGAAAACAAAACATACAATTTTTCAGCAATACTAAAAATTATTGGAATTAATCCGTATGTGTCTGTTCCAGAAACAATTTTAAGCGATATTTTCATTATTGCTGATAAAAATAAAGGTCCAATTCCAATTTTCGGAACGATAAATGACAAACCCTATTTACAAACGTTAGTCAAATATGCTGGTGAATGGCGCTTATATATCAACACTACAATGTTGCATAATTCACCAAAAAAGATCGGAGAAACTATTAAAATTACTATTGCCTTTGACCCGAAAGAAAGAATAATAGAAATGCATTCTTTACTAAAAAAAGCTCTTGAAGAAAATCCCGAAGCGAACGCAGTTTTTGAAAAACTTCCACCATCTCGAAAAAAAGAAATTATACGATATATTTCATTTTTAAAATCGGAAGAAAAAATTATAATGAATGTTCAAAAAGCCATTAATTTTTTATTGGGTAACGAAAAATTTATTGGACGAGAAAAACCCTTCTAAGTAAAATTAAAACTAAACCAAACAAACCCTAATTACAAAGCTGAAAAAGAATATCTTAGCAAAAAAACAATCTGTATCAAATTTAAGGTGCATAAATTTTTAAGTAACGAATAAAAATAATCTATGAAAATTTATGTAAAAAATATGGCTTGTGAAAGCTGCAAAGCTTTTGTTGTTGATGTCTTGACATTTGTGCCATAAGAGTGGAATTGGGAGAAATAGAAACAAAAGAAGATGTTTCTGATGAGGAAAAGAGAATATTAAACAAAAAAATTAAGAAAGTAGGCTTAGAATTATTAGAGAAAAAACAAGGTGTTTTAATTGAGAAAATAAGGAAAGTCATGATTGAATATGTTTACAAATCTGACGAAAGACCTAATATTAAATTTTCTGTAATGCTAAGTGAAGAATTAGGTCAAAATTATACCTATTTAGCAAATTTCTTTTCTGAAGTAGAAGCTACAACTATAGAACAATTTATTATTGCCCTAAAAATTGAACGAATAAAAGAATTAATTATTTTTGGTGAAGATAGTCTTTCAGAAATTGCTCATAAACTACATTACAGTAGTGTTTCACATTTATCAAATCAATTTAAAAAAGTAACAGGATTATCACCATCTCATTTTAAAGAATTAAAAGAAAAAAGAAGAATTACAATTCAAAATATTTAAATTTAGATAATTAAAAAATCCGCTCTAAAATTACTCAAAGCGGATTTTTTTTATAACTAACTTTAAAATTTTTATCCAATTAAAAACAAAACAAGTAATGGAATAATTATACCAGCTACGGCCAATTTCCAACCACGTCTTCTGAACGTATTTTTACCATGAGTAATCATAATTACACCCGTAAATGCAATAGTAATTAATGAAATTCCGAATATATCTGAATAGTAAATCCACCAGTTAGAAGTACTTTTGTGTAACTTCATAGTCTGACTAATAATTGGAGTTTTATTGAAAGCAATAATTTCACCTTCACCCGTTTCCATATCGATTTCTACATCGTGTTTTTCAAAAGAAATTTTAAATGTTCCTTTCTTTACATTATGACGACGTATTTTATCATCGATACCTAATTCTTTACCTAACTTTTCAGCATATTCTTCTGTAATCTCACTTTTCTCAGGTAGATTTACATTTATTCTTTTAGTTTCAACAGTATATTTTTCAGGATGCCAATGCTCTCTATGATTCATTAAAATCCCTGAAAAAGCAAATGATATAATTAAACCTACATAAAAATAACCTAAATCGCGGTGAATGTTTCTTCTATTTAATTTCATAATATATACTGGATTTTGTTTTTAAATTTTGAGCGAAATTAAAACTTATATTTTATGCTTCCTAATACTTGACGAGGTGCAATTGGATTCACACTGTAATTTTCGTGAACTGTATAGTTTAATTCATTAGTAATGTTTGATAATTTAACTAATACAGACAATTTTTTCCAAGTATAACCTACAGATGCATCAACAGTTGTATAACCTTCAATAGGAATATCACGATCTCTGATAGTTATTGTGTAATTTCCTGATCCAGAAGGGACTTCTTTCCATTGATAATCGTCATTCCAACCACCAAGACGGTCTCCAACATAATTTCCGATAGCTCCAAAAGAAAGTCCTTTTAATGCACCAGAAGGTAAAGTGTAGAAAAAGCTTAAGTTAGCTGTATTTTGAGGTGTTCTTGCCACACGATCTCCTTCAATGAAACTTCCATTTGTTCCTGAAGTCTTAATATAACGCATATCATTGTAGCTATAACCAGCAATAATATTTAAACCTTCAACTGGTTTAGCAGTAATGTCAATTTCAATTCCTTTACTTCTTGTTCCTCCACCTAAAACTTTTATACTTGTATCTGTATTTAAAGATCCATCAGCTTTAAATTCAGCGGTTTGAGCTAAATTACTGTTTTCAATTTGGTATAAAGTAACATTAGAAGTTAATTTGCCATCAAAGAATTCTTTTTTCACACCTACTTCAAACTGGTCAATAATTGAAGCTTCTAAAGTTTCTAAATTTACATTTGTTCCAGAATTAGGAGTAAATGAATTCGCATAACTTGCAAAGATAGAGACACTAGTAACTGGTTGATAAACCAATCCTGCTTTTGGAGTAAAAGCAACATCTTTACGTTTTGCGCCTTCAGTTAGAACTTCTCCACCTGTAGTAGGGTAATTATAAGTATCTGCTTGAGCTTCTTGCCAAGACCAACGTAAACCTCCTAAAAATTTAATTTTATCTGTAATTGAAATCAAATCTTGCGCATATACACCAAAACGTTTCGTATCCGTTTTTACAATTTTTGAGTTTCTTGCATCAGGAATAGCACCACCTTGATCAAAGTTTTCAAAATCAAAAACATTTCCTTCACCATAAGTTGCAGGTGTAAATACAAAAGTATAAGCGTCAGTAAATGCATTTTCAAAATCTAAACCTGTAAAAAATTGATGTTTCACTTTACCAGTATTAAAATTACCTTGTAAACTAGCCTGATTTGAAACAATTTTTTCTACGTTTTTGTTTTGTCCTAAAGGTCTTTTCCAATAACCATATTCTACTAATGGTGTACCTTCTGATGGTTGCACACGTTCAGTACCTTTTGACGTTCTATTAAAGTGTTGGAAAGAAGAATTAAAATTAAATTTCCAATTGCTGTTAATTGTATGAGTTAATAAATTAGAGACAGTTGTTTGTTTTGTATTACCGTTTGACCATGTTGCACCTAAATAAGCATTACGTGGCAAGTCTAAAATTTTCTTTCCAATAATACCTGTACCAAAATCTGGTGTCCAGTTATCGTTCATAAAGTCTCCTTGTAAAACCATTTCAGTTTTACTACTTAATTTGAAAAGAAATGAAGGATTTAAATAGTAACGCTCTTTTTTCACAACATCTCTAAAACTTTCAGAATTTTCATAAGAACCTACAAAACGATAGGCAATAAAACTATTTAAAGGTCCATAAAAATCAATTGAAGGTTTGTAAAAAGAATAGCTTCCCATTTGCATACCAATTTCTCCACCACTTTTAAAACTTGGCATTTTTGTTACCATATTTAAAATTCCACCTGGAGAAACATTACCAAATAATAAAGCTGCACTTCCTTTTAAAACTTCTACTTTTTCTAATGAAGAAACTTCTGGGATAGAACCGCTATTAAAACGAAAACCATTTTTAAACATATTATTAGCTGATAAATCATAACCTCTACCATAAAAAGATTCTTGTGCACCACCACGAGCTGAAGAAACATAAACTCCATTTATATTTTTCACAACATCACTTAAACGAACAGACTGTTGTTGCGTAATAACTTCACTACCAATTTCTTGAATACTTTGAGGTAAATCTTTTACACTAATTCCAGTTTTTGCAACTGAACCAGTTCTTTTAATACGATTTGAAGTAATTACTACTTCTTCAATTACTTGCCCTTTTTTCTTAACTGTATCATTTTCAATTTCTAATGAAACGTCATTTGAAGAATTTTGATTTTGTGCAAATGAAATACTTGCTTGAATTGTTAGTGCGAATAGTAGTATATACTTTTTCATTTTTATTTAGAATAATTTAAAATAGTGGTGCAAAAGTAAAACGCAGATTTAAAAAAAACAAGTTTATTTAGAACAAATAAAAATAATAATTCTAACTTACTGATAATCAAAAGAAAAAAGTTTTAAAATTTTAATTTTTAATCTTTAAACTAAAATTGTAACTTTGCAGTCGAAAAATAAAGAATAAAGATGTTAGACAGATTACAATACGTAAAACAACGCTTCGACGAGATATCAGATTTAATCATTCAACCTGATGTTATTGCCGACCAGAAGCGTTATGTGCAGTTAAATCAAGAATACAAAAGTTTAAACGCGTTAGTTCAAAAACGTGAAGAATATATAAACCTTGACTCAAATATTAAAGAAGCGCAGGAAATAATTGCTGATGGTTCTGATGCCGAAATGGTGGAAATGGCTAAAATGCAATTAGATGAAGCTAAAGAACGTTTACCTCAATTGGAAGAAGAAATCAAATTTATGTTGATTCCTAAAGATCCAGAAGATGCTAAAAACGTAATGGTGGAAATTCGTGCTGGTACTGGAGGAGATGAAGCTTCAATTTTCGCAGGTGATTTATACAGAATGTATACGAAATACTGTGAAGGTCGTGGTTGGAAATGTTCAGTAGTTGACATGAGTGACGGAACTTCTGGTGGATTTAAAGAGGTTATTTTTGAAGTTACTGGTGAAGATGTTTATGGTGCTTTAAAATACGAAGCTGGAGTTCACCGTGTACAACGTGTTCCTCAAACAGAAACACAAGGTCGTGTGCATACTTCTGCAGCAACTGTAATGGTTTTACCTGAAGCTGAAGAATTTGATGTACAAATTGATATGAACGACGTTCGTGTAGATTTCTTCTGTTCTTCTGGACCAGGTGGACAATCTGTAAATACTACAAAATCGGCAGTTCGTTTAACGCACATTCCTTCTGGATTAGTAGCACAATGTCAAGATCAAAAATCACAACATAAAAATAAAGATAAGGCCTTAACAGTTTTACGTTCTCGTTTATACGAACAAGAATTAGCTAAAAAACAAGAAGAAGACGCTAAAACTCGTACTTCTCAAGTAAGTTCTGGTGACCGTTCAGCAAAAATTAGAACTTATAACTATCCACAAGGTCGTGTAACTGATCATAGAATTGGTGTAGATGTTTTTGATATGGATGGTGTGATGTCAGGAAAAATTCATAAATTTATTGACGAACTACAATTAGTAGCCAATACAGAAAAATTAAAAGAATCGGAAGTATATTAATTATTTGGGATTTGGGATTTACGATTTACAAAGTTCTAAAATAGAATATATAAAAACTCTGATTTACTTCAGAGTTTTTTTTATGACCTTTTCTAAACCATAAATTTTTGTGACATAAATATTTACAAATATTTTTTTGTATATTTGAGATTATAAAGAAAACTTTATGATTCCAGAAATTCAAAACCTTTATAATGTTTGGGAACCCAACAGGATTTCAAAAACTAAAAAATCATCACAGATTTCATTTAAAGACCTTACGAATTCAATAATTAGTACGGGACCTTTCTACTTTTATATCATTGATTTTTTTGATATGTCTGTTTCACATACCAGTCCAGCAATTTCTGAAATACATGGATTTGATTGTGACACTGTTTCATTTAATGAAATATTAGACGCTATTCATCCAGATGATGTAGAATTTGTGGCAAAAGCAGAAAAATTTTCCATGGATTTTTTTTATAAAAAAATAGGTCATGAAAAAATGTTAAATTATAAAATTAGTTATAGTTTTAGATTTCGACTAAAAAATGGAGATTATACTCTATTTAATCATCAATCACTTATGCTTTCCATGGATGATAATGGCGGTTTAGGAAAATCATTAAATATTCACACTCGCATTGATCACTTAAGTACTCTTAATACGTTTAAAGTATCATTTATTGGATTAAATGGTGAACCTTCATTTATGAATTTAAATCCAGATGAAGAAAATCAAGAATTAAAAGAATTTTCTAAAAGAGAAATTGATATCATTAAACTAATAGGGAACGGATTAAGTAATGCAGAAATAGCTGAAAAACTATTTATTAGTGTATTAACTGTAAAGAAACATCGTAATAATATCTTGGCAAAATCCGATTCTAAAAACACGGCTCAACTCATAAAAAACTGCATCCTTCAGGGAATAATTTAGAGATGTACAACTCAAACTATACTCCTTTTGGTGTATTGATTTAAAACCTTCATTTTCATAATTTTGATACAACTATAAATCAAACATTATGAAAAAAATTACTCTATTATTTATTTTAATCTTATCGGTTAATTCTTCCTTTTCACAAACTGCAACAGAATATCTGTCAGGACTAAATGGTCCAACAAAAATGACAGTAGACGGAACTACTATTTATTTAAATGGTTGGGAAGATATTTACACAATTGACACTACTGCAGGAACACCATCTGCAACTTTAATTTACACATTACCAGCCAATTTTTATGCCTATAAAACTCAGAAATTAGGCAATAGCTTATTCATCTTAGTTGAAAACTGGATTGAATCAACCGATACTTTTGTTGGAATGCAAATTGTAAAATTAGATGTAACTAATATTGCAGCTGGAACACAAACTGTTATTAGCTCACCAAACTTTATCGCATCAATAGCCTTAGTTGGAAACACCATGTATTTTTCCAATGAAATAGAAACTGCACCAGATGTTTATTCTACAAATATCTATAGCTTTGATGCTACACAAACTACTCCTACTCCAGCTCTAGCCTATGCAAACATAGGTTTAAACGATGTTCCTGTTGATGATGTTGAAGCTTACAATAATGTACTTTATATCTCTTCAGGTGGTGCTGAAAAGATTATTAAATTTGATTTATCTGCTAGTTCTCCAGCTCCGGTTGACTATTTAAATACAACAGATTTAAATTTCAATAAAGGAATATTTATTACTTCAACTGGTTATTTATATGTTACAAATGCTCATGAAATTGAGAAAATAGATGTTAACAATCCTATAGGTACTTTAGATTATGTAGGTAATCAAACAACTTATCAAGACACGTTTAACGGAAATCCATATCTTGCTAATTTCAGAGACGTTGTTCTTATTGGAAACACATTATACATGACTTTAGAAGAACAAGGGAGAATATTAAAAATAACTAATGCAACTCTTGGAACATCTAATTTTTCAAACGAAAGTATTAAAATGTATCCAAACCCAACAACTTCTATTCTAAACCTTGATTTGTCAAACGAAATAACCGTTAACGAAGTTAAGATAATAGATATCACTGGAAAAACAGTAATCCAACAAGACCAAAATTTTACACAAATTGATGTAGAAAAACTAACAACTGGACTTTACATAATTGAAGTGTATTCTGAAAGTGAAAAATTCACAAGTAAATTTATTAAAAAATAAAACAATTTAGTTTTGAATTGTGATTGCTTTATACCAGAAAAAAATCATAAATTTGCCAACTAATTATAATAGTTGTTAAGACTAAAAAATTAAAGAATCTGAAGCGCATTACAAAGACACTTCAGATTCTTTTCAATATATTTTAGAAGCCCCAAAATCTAAAATTAAATTTGTTGTGTAACTTTAGTTTTTGATACAATTTTTAGTTGTATTTCAAGAACTTATAGAATTTTCGAAATTTCGAAACTTTTCACTTTACTATATCATTTCGTTTATATAACGAGGTAAATAGAAGCATTTTTAATCTACCTGCATTTAAAATTAAATATTAACACTATTTATATCGTTATTTTTTACTAATATTAAATCACTTCTATGAAAAACAAAATTCTAATCGCAATTACTTTCTTAAGTGTTTGTTATGCTAACGCACAAAGTTACTTTGGTTATTTAAATGATAACTATTCTGGAGTTCATTCAGTAATTAACAATCCTGCTAATATTGTCGATTCTAGATTTAGATCTGACATCAATATAGCTTCTGTTAGTGGATTACTTACAAACGATTATTATGGTGCAAAATTTGGCGACCTATTTAAAAGCGATTACGATTTTGAAAGAGATGGGAAACAATATCCAACTGATTCAAATAATTTTTTAATTAATGTTGACGTTCTTGGACCATCATTCATGTTCAATTTAAACAAAACTAGCTCATTAGCCTTATTTACAAGAGCTAGAAGTATTACACATTTAAGTAATATTAGCGGTCAAGCCTTAAATGATATTCAAGAAGATATTAATGAAAACTACCATGTAAGCAATCAAAATTTTAGTATTGCTGCTAATGCTTGGGCAGAATTTGGCGTTTCTTATGCTAGAATTTTAATGGATAAAGGACAACATTTCTTAAAAGGAGGTTTATCTGCAAAATATTTATACGGAGGATTTACAGGTTATGCAAAAGCAAACAATATCAATATTGATTATAATTATACTGGTGATCCAAATACTAGTACAACTTCATCTTCTGGATATTTAGAATCAGGAAATATTACTTCTCTTGATGATTTTGATGATCCAACAGAAAATACTGGAAGTGGTTTTGGTGCCGATTTAGGTTTTACCTACGAATTTCGTCCTGATTATTCTAACTACCAATATACTAATAAAGAAGGTGGAAAAAGCTATCATAAAGATCAAAACAAATACAAATTAAAATTAGGAGTTTCTATTACTGATATTGGGTCTATAAAATACAAAGATGCTATTATAAATACTTATAATGTAAACACTTCTTATACTGATGCAGAATACGATGCTGATCCAAGTTTTGATAATTTATATACAAAATTGTCAGAAACAAAATCAGTGAAATTTAAATTACCAACTGCTGTACATTTAAATGCAGATTGGAGAATGAACAAGCGTTTTTACTTAAACTTAAATACTGATTTTAGTGTAGTTGCAGCTGAAGACAAAAACTCTTCTTACATCAACAATAACGTAAGTTTAACGCCACGTTATGAAGTAAAATGGTTAGGTTTATATGTTCCAATTAGTTATTTAGAATATTCAGGATTACAAGCTGGTTTTGGCTTTAGAGCTGGGCCTCTATTTGTAGGTTCTGGTTCAATTGTTAGCGCAATGCTTTCTGAAACTCAAGCTTTAGATGTACATTTAGGATTAAAAATTCCAATTTACCATAGCAAAATTAAAGATATTGATTTCGATGGAATCAATGATACAGATGATAATTGCCCAGATGTGGCTGGACCTGTTGAAAATAAAGGTTGTCCTTGGGGTGATGAAGACAATGATGGATTAACAGATAATTTAGACAAATGTCCAAAAGAATTCGGTCCAACTGAAAACAATGGTTGTCCTTGGACTGATAAAGATGGAGATACTGTTTTAGATAAAGACGATACTTGTCCAGATGTTGTAGGAGCAGTTGAAAACAAAGGCTGCCCTTGGGGAGACGAAGATAAAGATGGTGTTACAGATAATTTAGACAATTGCCCTACTCTATTTGGAGAAAAAGACAATAATGGATGTCCTTATACAGATAAAGATGGCGACAAAGTATTAGATAAAGATGACAAATGTCCGGATGTTGTGGGAACAATTGAAAACTATGGTTGTCCAGTTATTGATACTAAAGTAATTAAAAAATTAAACGACTATTCTAAATCAGTTTTATTCGATTCTGGAAAAGCTACAGTAAAAGCAGATTCTTATGCAAATTTAGATTCAATGGTTGCAATTATGAAAGAATATGAAGCAACTAACTTTAGCATCGAAGGTTATACAGATAATGTTGGAAATCCAGAAAAGAACCTAGAGCTTTCAGCTGAAAGAGCTTTAGCTATTAAAACATATTTAATTTCTAAAGGAATTAGCGAAAACAGATTGAGTTCACAAGGTTTTGGAGCAGCAAAACCAATTGCTTCTAACAAAACTACTGCTGGAAAATCGGCTAATAGAAGAGTCGAAATTAAAGTTGTTCAATAAGCTTATAATCAATATTTTAACTAAAACTCTTTCTTAACGGAAAGAGTTTTTTTATAAACTTTTCCTAAACAATAGTTTTTTACAATCAAAATATTTACTTTTATCACAAATATTGATACAATGACAATTACCCAATTATATTACGTTTTAGCTGTTGCTGAAAACAAAAATTTTACACTAGCAGCCGAAAAATGCTTCGTGACTCAACCCACTTTAAGTATGCAAATTCAGAAATTGGAAGAGGAATTAGGTATTCAAATTTTTGATAGAACTAAAAAACCAATCGGTTTAACAGATGTTGGAAATAAAATTGTAACACAAGCGAAAAACATCGTTAACGAAGCTAATAGAATTAAAGACATTGTTGACCAACAAAAAGGGTTTATTGGTGGCGATTTCCGCATTGGAATTATCCCTACAATTATGCCAACCTTATTACCAATGTTTTTGAATACTTTCATTAAAAAATATCCGAAAGTAAACTTAATCGTTGAAGAATTAAATACGGCAGATATTATCCTAAAATTAAAAAATGGGCATTTAGATTGTGCCATTGCAGCTACGCCTTTAGACGAAGAAAAGCTAAAAGAAATTGTATTGTATTACGAACCTTTTGTAGCTTATATTCCTGAAAACAGTCAAAATCATGCTAAAAAAGAAATTGAAGTTGCCGATTTAGATGTCGAAAAAATATTGCTTTTACAAGACGGACATTGTTTTAGAAACAGTGTTTTGAATTTATGTAAAACGAATAATTTCATTGGTGAAAACCATTTCCAATTAGAAAGCGGAAGCTTCGAAACCTTAATTAAACTATCTGATGAAGGTTTAGGAACAACACTTCTTCCTTATTTACATACGTTAGATTTAAACGACAAAAACAAAGCGAAACTAAAACAATTTGCCAACCCAAAACCATCAAGAGAAGTGAGTTTAATTTTCTCTAAAAACGAATTAAAAATTCATATTATTGATGCGTTAAAAACCACCATTCAAGGTGTAGTTCGTGGTGCGATTGCGTTTAGCGATGTGGAAATTGTGAGTCCGAGGTAGATTAAGTGTTCGGTTTACAGTTACAGTAAGCAGTTAATAAAAACTGAGACTTAGACTGAAAACTGAGACTAAATAATATTCACATCACCTTTTCCTTCTCTCACCACAATCGGTTCGTGACCGGTCAAGTCAATAATGGTTGAAGCTACGTTTTCTCCATAACCACCGTCAATAACTAAATCGACTTGGTTTTGCCATTTCTCGAAAATTAATTCTGGATCGGTAGAATATTCAATTACCTCATCTTCATCATGAATAGAAGTTGACACAATTGGATTGCCTAACATTTCCACAATTTGAATAGCAATATTATTATCTGGAACTCTAATCCCGACAGTTTTCTTCTTACGGAAGTCTTTTGGTAAATCATTATTTCCTGGTAAAATAAAAGTATATGGACCAGGTAAAGCGCGTTTTAATATCTTAAATGTAGCCGTGTCAATTTGCTTCACGTAATCGGAAATATTACTTAAATCGCTACAAACAAAAGAAAAATTGGCTTTTTCCAACTTCACATTTTTGATTTTAGCTAATTTTTCCAACGCACGAGAATTGGTAATATCACAACCTAAACCATAAACAGTATCAGTTGGATAAATAACTAATCCGCCATTTCTTAAAACCTCAACCACTTTTTTAATAGCAGCTTCGCTAGGTTTATCTTCGTAAATTTTTAGAAATTCTGCCATAATTTTTTTAGATTTTTTTATACCCATCAAGGGTTTGAAACCCTTGATGGAATTCAGTTAATTTACCCAATCACATTCAACTTCGCAAACCTCAACAATAATTTTTTCAAGCCACCAACATCAAAACGTATTTCTGCTTTTTTGTCGGCTCCAACGCCTTCTAAACCTACAATTTCACCTTTTCCAAAGCGTTCATGCATTACGATGTTTCCAACGGCTAAATTGTTATCAAATAAATTCGCTTTATCCGAAGAACTTGCACCGCTACTTACCGGTTTTAATCTTCTGATATTTATTGACGAAATCGGTTCGTTTTTAGAAATATATTCTGGCGGCGTTCCAGCTGTTGGTTTGGCTAAACGTAATTTCGATTTATCCACATCACCAAAAATATCAATATCCATTGTAGGTTTGTATCTATAACCCGAATCAATCGGATTCATATATTCTAAATACTCACCATTAATTTCTTCAATAAATCGAGAAGGTTCACTGTCGACTAATTTCCCCCAACGATAACGCGATTGCGCATACGTCAAATACGCTTGATGTTCGGCACGAGTTAATGCCACATAAAACAAACGGCGTTCTTCTTCCAGCTCGCTTCGTGTGTTCATACTCATTGCACTTGGAAACAAATCTTCTTCCATTCCCACCACAAAAACATGCGGAAATTCTAATCCTTTTGCCAAGTGAATCGTCATTAGTGCCACTCTATCATCATCACCGGTATCTTTATCTAAATCTGTCGCCAAAGCCACATCTTCCATAAATTCTGCCAAAGCACCACGAGCACCATCAATTTCTTTCTGACCTTCGGTAAAATCTTTAATACCGTTTAGTAATTCCTCAATATTTTCAATACGAGCAATTCCTTCAGGTGTTCCGTCTTTTTTCAATTCTTGAACTAAACCTGTTTTTTTAGTTACATGATCCGTTAAAGTAAACGCATCTTGCTGTTCATTGATGACTTGGAAACTTTTAATCATCGTTACAAAATCTTGCAACTTGGTTTTAGTTCCAGAGTTTAATTTTAAATCGATTTTGTCAATGTGTTCCATCACTTCAAAAATGGAACGTTTATAATGATTGGCGGCAACAGTCAATTTTTCAACCGTTGTATCACCAATTCCTCTTGCAGGATAATTAATTACTCGCACTAAAGCTTCTTCATCTTTCGGATTGATAACCAATCGCAAATAAGACAACACATCTTTAATTTCTTTACGTTGATAAAACGATAATCCGCCATAAATTCTGTACGGAATATCTCTTTTTCGCAACGCATCTTCCATTGCACGAGATTGTGCATTGGTACGATATAAAATAGCAAAACTCGAATTAGGTAATTGGTTTTGCATTTTTTGTTCGAAAATAGTTCCTGCTACGAAACGCCCTTCTTCACCATCTGTAATACTTCTGTGGACTTTAATTTTCGGACCATCGCTATTGGCTGTCCAAACAATTTTATCAAGTTTGGTTTTATTCTTATCGATAACATTATTTGCGGCTTCTACAATATTTTTTGAAGAACGATAATTCTGTTCTAATCGGTACATTTTAACACCTTCGTAATCTTTTTGAAAGTTTAAAATGTTATTGATATTCGCACCACGGAAAGCATAAATACTTTGCGCATCATCACCAACCACACAAATGTTTTGGAATCTATCTGAGAGTGCTTTTACAATCAAATATTGCGAATGATTCGTATCTTGGTACTCATCTACTAAAATGTATCTGAAACGGTCTTGGTATTTCGCTAAAACATCTGGAAAACGGTTTAATAATTCATTAGTTTTTAATAATAAATCGTCGAAATCCATCGCACCCGATTTAAAACAACGCTCTACATAGTTATTATAAATTTCACCCATTCGAGGCTTTTTGCTCATCGCATCAGCTTCTTGTAATTCTGGATTATTGAAATACGCACGAACAGTAATTAATGAGTTTTTATATTGGGAAATTCTACCTAAAATTTGTTTTGGTTTGTAAACATCTTTATCCAATTGCATTTCCTTAATAATTCCGCCTAAACAACGTAAAGAATCTTGAGAATCGTAAATGGTAAAGTTCGAAGGATAACCTAATTTCTCTGCTTCACTTCTTAAAATCTTAGCAAAAACAGAGTGAAACGTTCCCATCCAAAGGTTTTTGGCTTCATTATTTCCCACAATTTCAGCAATACGTTTTTTCATTTCACGTGCTGCTTTATTCGTAAAAGTTAAAGCTAAAATATTAAACGCATCAACACCTTGATACATCAAATTGGCAATTCGTACCGTAAGCACACGGGTTTTACCAGAACCTGCACCTGCAATAACAATCATGGCACCATCTTTTTGGACTACTGGCGCGCGTTGAGCTTCATTTAATTGATCTATGTATTGTTGCATTTTAAAAAAGGATATTTAGAAAGCAAAAATACAGATTATGAAGTGATTTTAAACGTTTTTAATCTTCATTTAGTTGCAAATTATCAACAATTTTTTTCTCATCTGAAGTCAATAATAAACCAGAATTTGCCTCCCAATAATCCGTAATTATTGAGTTTTTCTTGTTGATTAAGGATTTTTCTTTGAAAACATCTTCTTTGTCGTAAGGGACAAATTTTCTGCTATGACGTGTGGTCATTAAGTAATTGGCAATTTCAATTTTGTTTTCCTCATTTTTTTTATCTTTTACCATGACACCAATTTCTTCTTTAGTACTTGCTAAAAAATAATCTTCGCCATCTAAAATATATAAAGCTCTGAAAGTTGAATTGAAAACTTTTCCTTTAATCACTTTCAAATTAGACACATCTGAAAACTCAAATCGGCTAGGTTCAACGAAGTATTCTAACTCTAGAATGACATTTTTCTTGAAATCATAAATCACAGTCACCGTTGGTAAAAATTCTTCAATTTCAGGCTTAGGAGCAATTACCATTTGGTAAAAATCTTCTTTTCCTCTTACTGTTTTAATTTCAAAATCGAATTTTTTTTTGGCTTTAGATTCGGCTAATTGAGTGATGTATTTGAAATCGTAATAATTCTGAATGATATCGTACATATTATAACTCAAAGTTTTCTTTTCAATCTTTTCGTTATTAATTAAATTGTACGTTCGGTTTTGTTCCACTAAAATATCGGCTGCAAATTTATCTGGCTTTTCTTTCAAACAAAAGTTGACTAAACCATCTGAATACGAAGTATATTCGTTATTGTATTTAAAAAATTCTCGAGTATAAATTTTCAAATTGATTGGAGCCGTTAATTGCTTCATCGATTTATTAATCAATGATTTCAAAATACTGAACGATTGTCGGTTCGTAATTACAATATCTTCAATTTCAAGGGAAATACTTTCTAAGTTTATGGTAATTACAGCTTCTTTTAAAGTGGCAGAATTGAGTGTCATTTGTTTGTACTCTAAATGTTTAACCACAATTCGGGAAGGTTTAGGGAGTTTGAATTTGATGCTTCCTTCTTTATTACTTTGAAAATTTTCGTCGGTTCGAAGAATAGTCACTAAAACATTTTCAATAACATTCCCTGTTGCTTTATCTTTAAAGATTAAAACAATCTCTTTTGTCTGTGAAAAAGACAAAATGGGGTAGAGAAATATACAGAAAAAAAATAATTTTTTCATCATATCGTATTGAAATACATACAAATATAAGAAATTTAATATTAAGTATATTTTTAAAAAAAATATTTTAGATTTGTAAAAAAACAAACCATGACAATTGAAGATAAATTACTTGAAATTGCAACGTACACTTTACCTGCTATAATTACTGGTGGTGTGGCTTTTGTAATGTTACATAAATTCTTTAGAAACGAAGAAAACAAACGTAAATTTGAATTATTACGCGAAAACCAACAACAAGGTTTACCAATCAGATTACAAGCATACGAGCGTGTAGTTTTGTATTTAGAGCGAATAAACCCAATCAACTTGATGATGCGTGTAGAACCAAGTGGTTTAGATGCTCCCAATTACGCAACCTTTTTAATTCACAATATTCAAACGGAATACGAACACAATCTGTCACAACAAATTTACTTAACAGCTGATTGTTGGGAAATTGTAATGAAAGCAAAAAATAGTATTATCACACAAATTCGTCAAACTTCAATTAATGGAGAAGTAAAAACTGGCGACGAATTGAGAACTTTTTTACTGACAGAACTAACACAAACAGAAAGTGCAAGTGCTGTCGCGATTAGTTTTATTAAAGAAGAATTGAAACGCGTTTTTTAATTTAAACCTGACAGGTTTCAAAAACCTGTCAGGTTTAAATATTACTCCTTCAAAAATTTATTATACAAAGCTGCCGTGGTTTCATCAGCGGTTTTCGCCAACTCTTCTACTCGACTTCTAAACTCGGGTTTCTTTAATTTTTCACGAATTGTGTCTCTAGAGAATTTCGTAAACTGCCATTTATGATGCGTTGTGGCTTGAAATAATGAAGCGATAACATTTCCATCATTCGGATAGATTTTCAGTAAAACTTCCAATGCATTTTGTCGCACTGAACTTTCATAATTTGTAGAAGAATAATCCAATAATTCTTTATACATCAAGTTTTTAGCAACTTCATCATTTTCCGAAACAATAGCTAAACTCAACCAAGAAATTCGGAAACTTTTATCATTATTTCCAATGATATTTTTGGTTTGTGCTAAATAATTTTCTTTTTCTCCAGGAAAGTTTTTACATAAATACAACAAAGCAATTTCTTTGGTTTGATATGAAGCATCATCTAAAAAAGTTTCATATTGCGATTTGAATTCAACTGGAATTTTGGTTACGGTTTCTGCAATCGCTTGACGAACATATAAGTTTTGTTTCATTCCAATTTCAATCAACTCTTTTTTGTCTTCAAAAGCTGTGTTAGCTAACTTGTAGAAAATGTATTGCTTGATGGGGAAATAGGTTTCCGATTGTAAAATGGCTTTGTAATTATCTAAATCCTTTTTCTCTTTTGTGAGCTGAATATAAGCCTCAACTGATTTATTCTTCACTAAATAACTTTCCGCTAAAACCATATCAAATCCAGCAGTTTCTAACCATTTATTTTTGAAATTTTCTGTATCAAAAGTCTTTACAACCTTTTTGACTTCTGCTAAAAATTCATCCGTAATAACATTTTTGTAATGGTATTTCTTTAAATATGTTTTTACGATTTTTTGGAAGTTCTTCGCACCAATGTCTTCTCGTAAAGTATGCAAAGCCCAAGCGCCTTTTTTGTAAAACGATAACGAACTCGCTTTTTCATTCATCACTGGAATTGTATCGGTTTTCGCAGCACTTCGCAATTGCAAAGCATAATCGTACAATTCATTATAAAAATAATCATCACCAAATACTTCTTTCTCAGCTAACAAAGCATAATACGTAGCAAAACCTTCTTGCAACCAATGATGTTTCCCAGATTGCGCTGTAATTAAATCGCCAAACCATTGATGTGCCAATTCGTGTGCATTCACATTGATGTAATTTTTATCGTTAAAACCAATCGAATCGACCACAAAATCTTGCGAGAAAATTGTCGAAGTCGTATTTTCCATTCCAGCATATAAAAAATCTCGAACAGGCACTTGACGGTAAATTTTCCAAGGATATTTCACTCCAATTTCTTGTTCTAAATAATCGAAAATTTGTTTGGAATATCTATAAGTCGGTTCAAATTTTGAAACATCATTTTTATCCAAATAAAACTCTAAAGGCGTTCCCGATTTACTTTTGGATTCTTGCTTTTCAAAATTCCCAATCGCCAACATTACTAAGTAAGACGACATTGGTTTTTGCATTTCGAAACTCCAATAATTAGATTTATTCTTTCTTACTTTTGATTTTAATAAACCATTAGATAAAACGGAATACATAAAGTTATATTCAACATCAATATTAAAAATAACTTTCTCATTTACATCGTCAAAACATGGCAACCAATGACTTGTATATCGACCTTGTCCTTGTGTCCAAATTTGTAAATTTTCTTCTGAACCCGTGAAGTATAAAGTCTGTTTTGGAGTTGCCAAATATAAAAACGTTAGTTTATTTTTGCCTTTTTTGAATCCTTCAAACAACAATAATTCCTTAGTATTGTTTTTATAGTTTACTTCTTTTCCATTGATAAAAACTCCATTAAAATGCATGTTTTTCGCATCAATTCTAATCGTATCGATAAGAGATTTTACTTTAAATTCATAACTAATTTCTCCTCCAATTGATTTAGAATCATAATCAGGTATAACAAATACATCACACTTCAAAAAATCAACGGATTTGGTCTGTTGTGAAAAAGTAAGAATGGAAAAAAGTAGAAAAAATAAGGTTCTCATAAGTAAATTTAAAATCTGATACGAATATAAACATTTTCAAATTCTCTACTTTCCAAATTAACAAATTATAAACTATCTTCGCAATTAAAGAAAAAAGTTCAAAGTTTGATTAACGAACAACGAATTTTGAAATTAAAATTTACATTGAAAAAGAAAGCCCTATTTAACTGGAGCAGCGGAAAAGATTCTGCCTTTGCTTTATACAAAACCTTACAAAACAACGAATTCGAAATTGTTTCCTTACTCACTAGCGTAAGCGAACAATATCAACGTATTTCAATGCATGGCGTTCGTGTGGAACTATTAGAATTACAAGCTAAAAGTTTACAATTGCCGCTAACAAAAATGATGATTCCAGAAATGCCAACTATGGAAGTCTATGAAGATGTAATGAAAAATACCTTATCAAAATTTAAGGGAAATGGTGTGACACATTCTATTTTTGGCGATATATTTTTAGAAGATCTTAGAAAATACCGTGAAGACAAATTAAAAGAAGGTGGTTTTGTTGGCGAATTCCCACTTTGGAAAATTGATACAACAGAACTTATCCATGATTTTATCAATTTAGGATTCAAGACAATCGTAACTTGTGTTAACGAAAAATATTTAGACCAAAGTTTTGTGGGTCGAATTATAGATGAAAGTTTCATCAACGACTTACCAGATAATGTAGATGTTTGTGGCGAAAACGGAGAGTTTCATACGTTCTGTTTCGATGGACCAATATTCAAAAATCCAATTGAATTTGAAATCGGAGAAATCGTTCATAAAAAACATGAAAAACCAAAAAATACAACACCATCTAACACCGCTTGTGATGTAGATTCTGACGAACCAACGTATGGCTTTTGGTATATCGATTTAATTCCGAAAACTGAATAATATCGTTTTCAAAATTTAGAATTTAAACCTATATTCGTTCTTTAAAGGAAATAAACTGAAAACTGAGACTGAGAACTGAACACTTAAATGAACCTACTCGAAACTCCCATAGAATATTTAAAAGGCGTTGGTCCGCAACGTGGCGATTTGCTGCGCAAGGAAATGAACATTCATAAATATGGCGATTTAATCAATTTATATCCGAATCGATACATCGACAGAACACGCTATTTTAAAATCAATCAGTTGGTGAATAGCAATTCGGAAGTTCAAATTGTTGGGAAAGTGGTTCATATCAAAACCATCGATCAAGGAAAAGGAAAATCGAGGTTAGTCGCGACATTCTTAGACGATACTGGACAAATGGAATTGGTTTGGTTTCAAGGTCAGAAATGGGTCAAAGAAAGTTTGAAACTCAATACCGTTTATGTCATTTTTGGAAAAGTCACGCAGTTTGGTTCGGTTTTCAATATGGCGCATCCAGAAATGGAATTGTTGGAAGAACACAAAACTGCATTACGAAGTGCGATGCAACCAGTTTATCCAAGCACTGAGAAACTCAACAATAAAGGCGTTACGAATAAAGTCATTAATAAAATGATGATGCAATTGTTTTCGGAAACGCATCAATTATTTTCGGAAACCTTGCCTGCTTCTATTATGGAAGAATTAAAACTCATTCCAAAAAAAGACGCTTTAGTCAATATTCATTTTCCGAAAAATCAGGAACTTTTAGCGAAAGCGCAATTCCGATTAAAGTTTGAAGAATTGTTTTTCATACAACTGCAATTAATCACCAAAAACTTAATTCGAAAACATAAAATTAAAGGTTTTCCGTTCGAAATTATTGGCGAAAACTTTAATGATTTCTACAACAATCATTTGCCTTTTGAATTGACGAATGCTCAAAAACGAGTATTAAAAGAAATACGAAACGATTTAGGAAGCCACGCACAAATGAATCGTTTATTACAAGGCGATGTGGGTTCAGGAAAAACCATTGTCGCTTTAATGTGTATGCTTATCGCGAAAGATAATGGCTTTCAAAGTTGTTTGATGGCACCAACGGAAATTCTGGCAAATCAGCATTATAATGGGATTTCCGAATTAGCTAAAGATTTAAACATCAACATTCGAATTCTGACAGGTTCAACGAAAATTGCCCAACGAAGAATCATTCACGAAGAATTAGAAAACGGAACGTTAGATATTATCATCGGAACACACGCTTTATTGGAAGATAAAGTTCAATTTAAAAATTTAGGTTTAGCAGTTATCGATGAGCAACATAGATTTGGTGTCGAACAAAGAAGTAAACTTTGGACGAAGTCGGAAATTCCACCACACGTTTTAGTCATGACTGCGACTCCAATTCCGCGTACTTTAGCGATGAGTTTATATGGCGATTTAGATATTTCTGTTATTGACGAATTGCCTCCAGGCAGAAAACCAATTCAAACCGTACACCGATTTGATAGTAAGCGTTTGGTGGTTTGGAAATTCTTGAAAGATGAAATTGCTAAAGGCCGACAAATTTATATTGTATATCCGTTAATTCAGGAATCGGAAAAAATGGATTATAAGGATTTGATGGACGGTTATGAAAGTATTTCTCGCGATTTTCCATTACCACACTACTCTATTTCTATTTTACATGGAAAAATGAAACCCGCCGACAAAGATGAAGAAATGAAACGCTTTGCCGAAGGAAAAACCAATATTATGGTGGCGACAACCGTTATTGAAGTTGGTGTAAATGTACCCAACGCTTCCGTAATGGTAATTGAAAGTGCCGAACGTTTTGGTTTGTCGCAATTGCATCAGTTGCGTGGCCGAGTTGGGCGTGGTGCCGAACAAAGTTATTGCATTTTAATGACCGATTACAAGCTTTCCGAAGACAGTAAAACCAGAATGGAAACCATGGTGCGAACCAATGACGGATTTGAAATTGCAGAAGTAGATTTGAAATTACGTGGTCCAGGAGATATTATGGGAAAACAACAAAGCGGTGTGTTAAACCTACAAATTGCCGATTTAGTAAAAGACCGAGACATTCTACAAGTAGCAAGACATTTAGCCGTAAAACTACTAAAAGAAGACCCAAGTATGAACTTACCCGAACACGCCAAACTAAAAGAAGTGTTCTTAGAAATTAGTAAGAAGAAAAGTATTTGGAATTATATTAGTTAATGTGTCAATTTTCAATTTGACAATGTGTCAATTTGCCAATAAATTAAACACAACGTTTGTCATACTGAACTTGTTTCAGAATCTCTAAATAATAATCCTTAATTTTTGTAAGAATTTTATATTTTTACTAAAAGTATTTTTAAATATTGTACACTGAAAAAATGCTTCTATTTATAAGTTAGACTATATTAATACAAATAATAATGAAAAACATTACAAAAGAAAATAGCTATTTAGCAAAACAAAATATTACTTCAATAGCTGATTATACTGAGTGCTTACAAAAACTTTCTACTAATTTCGAAGAAGAAATGGCACTAAAAACAGCAACCCCGATATTCTTAGATACAAACGTGCTTTTAAGATATTACAGCATTTCCTTTACCGCTCGTGAAAAGCTATTAGATTTTATTAAATCAAACTCTTCAAGGATTGTATTAAGCACTCAAGTTCAATTAGAATTTATAAAAAATCGCGAAGACGTTATCCAAAGGTTTTTTGAACAAGTAACAAACAAAATTCCAAAGGATTTTAATTCTGATGTTGTTAATAAAATGAATGTGTTTTTAGAACAACACAAAATAGTTTTAAAAGACTATCCCTTTGTTGAAACTGGAATTAAAAAACACCAAACTGAATTAGAAGATTTGTTAAAAAAATTAAATGAAAATGCTGATTTAAAAAGGAAGGAGTATGTTAATTTAATAGTGAAAGATGACTTTCTTGATATAATAAAAACATGTCAACTTTATGATAGTTTAACTCACGACGAATTCGAAATAATTAAAAAAGATTTTGATCTTCTATCAAAAAATATTTCAAATGAAAATCTTGATGCAATTTACAACAAACCTCATGCTGTCTTCCCAGGTTTAGGTGATATTAAAAATAAGCCACTAGATCCTTATGGAGACTATATCATTTTTCACGAAATAATGAAATATATGATGAACTCAAAATGTGATTGTATATTTCTTACATTTGATAACAGCAAAGGAGATTGGATGAGTAAAAATAAATCTCAGCACTTCCATTACGTCCAAAACATGTATGCAAACACTGGACAAATTCTTTATATTTTGGATGCAGAACGAACACTAGGAGATTTATTAAATGTCGATATTGAATCCTTAGTTGTATCAGACATTGCTACTTCAATATTATCTATAAAAGATATTGAAGGATTGTCTTTAAAATTTAAAATTTTCACAGAAGTGAGTAAGTCTCAAGTTACTCAAAGGATTATTGACGAGCTAATTCTTAATGGATATCAAACAATCGAAGATGTTCAACGAGACTTAAGGATTGCAATACCTGCAATTAGAAAATACAGAGAACTTATTGGTCCACATTTAAGTAATGTTGGAATAATTCGAATTGGACTTAGAATAGTTAACTCTTTGTATAATATTAAGATTAATCCTAATGGTGAAACAGAAAACATTAGTGATGATGATTTAAAAAAATATAAATCCTTTCAAAAATATCTTTTGTAGTCCGATAACGCGTATTTACAATCCTCACCATACCTCACAACAAACATCAAAACTCCTAATCCCAAATTAGGAGTTTTTTTTATTCCAACTCTCAAAACAAACTTGTAACAAAAAATTTAAAAAAATAAAAATGTTACAAAATCTGTAACAAAAAAATAATTTTAAAAAAAATGTTACCAAAAACGTAACAAAAAAAATAAAAAGTAAAAAATGTTACAAAAAATTATTGCCACGAATTCACGAATTAAAAATTTGTAACAAAGAAAATTTTATCGACTTTGTCGATAATTAATTCGAACTAAAATAACACACACAAAATTCAAAAAAAAAAATTCGTGCATTCGTGGCAAAAAAAATTGCACGAAGAGTTTTGTAAAGAATTCGCAGTTAATCCAAATATTACAAACACTTGTACCTACAAGTATGTTAAATAAATTGTAAGGTTTTGGCAGTATAATTTTGTAGAGTTAGATTTGTATCAAATCTAAGCTTTTATACTATGAAGATTAAAACTATCAGTATCACGCTAATTGCGCTAACAATTGTAGGACTTATTGGTTACCGAATTACAAAAAACTCAGCAGAATCTGAAAAAAATGATAAAAAAGGTGACAAGAAACCGCCTTTAACTGTAACGGCTATTGTAGTTTCTTCTAAAGATTTCTCTAATGGAATTTCGTTATCAGGTTCAATTGAAGCCAATGAAAACGTAGAAATTAGAAGTGAAGTTTCTGGAATTGTAGAAAAAATTTCTTTTTCGGAAGGTACGCAAGTAAGTAAAGGTCAGGTTTTATTAAAAGTGAATGATGTTGAATTGAGAGCACAATTATCTCAAGCGTTTACCAAACAAAAATTAGCTTCGGAAAACGAAAGAAGAGCGAAGTTATTACTACAAAAAGAAGCCATCAGTCAAGAAGAATACGATATTGCTAGCGCTGAATTCAGAAGTTTAAAAGCACAAACCCAATTGATTCAAGCTCAAATTGCTAAAACAACAATTAGAGCACCATTTTCTGGAAAAATTGGTTTACGAAATATTTCTCCAGGAACATACGTAACGCCAACAACACTTATCACCAAATTAGTGAGTTCAGGTCAAGTGAAAATTAGTTTTTCTATTCCTGAAAAATATGCTTCGGAAATTGAAAACAATGCCACTATTACATTCACAATTCCAAATAATCCACAAAAATTTACAGCAAAAATTTACGCTATCGAACCAGAAATTGAAACAGCAACAAGAACGTTAAAAATTCGTGCAATTGCTGATAATCCAAACGGAAAATTATTACCTGGAACTTTCGCAACTATCGATCTTTCTCTAAAAAATATTAAAGATGCTATCGTAATTCCTACTGAAGCGGTTGTGCCAATTCAGGATGGAAAAGTCGTATATATTGCCAATAACGGAAAAGCAAAAGAAGTGAAAATTGAAACCTTAGCAAGAACTTCAAAAGATGTTGTGGTAACAAGTGGCATCAAATCTGGTGATACGTTATTGACTTCTGGCGTAATGTCGTTAAAAGACGAAGCAGATATTAAAGTGAAGTTGAAAGAAGTTAAGAAGTAATAAGGGAAAAGGCATAAGGCATAAGAGTCAAGTGAAAAGAAGTTCGAAAGTCTCAGTTAAAAGTCTCAGTTAGCAGATGTGTCACACTGAGCGGAGTCGAAGTGCTCTCGAAGCCAACAAATAAAAATCAAGTAAAAGTGAAAAGTACGAAGTACAAATTCATAATTTAAAATTCACAATTCATAATTCTCAAGATGAGTTTATCAACTTTAAGTATAAAAAGACCCGTTTTTACCATAGTAATTAACCTTTTAATTATTCTATTTGGTATTTTAGGCTATACCTATTTGGGTGTTCGAGAATTCCCATCGATTGATCCGGCGCAGATTTCTGTTCGTACAAATTATACGGGTGCGAATTCTGATATTATCGAATCGCAAATTACGGAACCACTTGAAAAAGCAATTAATTCGATTGACGGAATTCGAAATATTACGTCTTCGAGTAATCAAGGTTCGAGTAATATTACAATCGAATTTAAACTAGAAAAAAACTTAGAAGAAGCCGCTAATGATGTGCGTGATAAAGTATCGCAAGCTGTTAGAAGTTTACCAAAAGATATTGATGCGCCACCAGTAGTTTCTAAAGCTGACGCCGATTCGGATGCAATTATTTCGATGACAGTGCAGAGTAATTCTAGAAATGCATTAGAGTTAAGTGATTATGCGGAAAACGTAATTGCAGAAAGAATTCAAACGATTCCAGGTGTGAGTGGTGTTCAAATTTGGGGACAAAAACGTTATTCGATGCGAATTTGGATTGATCCAATCAAACTAAATTCATATGGTGTAACCGTTTCAGATGTTAGAACGGCTTTAGACAAACAAAATGTAGAATTACCTTCAGGAAAATTGACTGGTGCGAATACCGAATTAATGGTAAAAACACTTGGGAATTTATCTACAGAAAAGGAATTTAATGATATTATTATTATTTCAGACGAAAACAAAACCGTTCGTTTAAGCGATATTGGAAATGCTTCTTTAGAATCTGAAAATTTAGAAACTAAGTTTACCGAATCAGGAAATCCGATGGTTGCCGTGGCGATTGTGCCGAAACCTGGAAGTAATTATTTAGAAATTGCCGATCAGTTTTATGCGCAATTCGATAAACTAAAAAAAGAATTACCAAAAGACATTAAAGTTGATATTGCTTTAGATAACACACTTTTCATTAAAAAATCAGTCGTTGAGGTTGCCGAAACTTTATTGATTTCGTTACTTTTAGTAGTCTTGATTATCTTCTTATTTTTTAGAGATTGGTCTATCGCATTCCGACCGTTAATTGATATTCCGGTTTCGTTAATTGCTACGTTTTTCATCATGTATTTATGTGGTTTTTCAATCAATGTATTAACGCTTTTAGCTATTGTTTTAGCAACAGGTTTAGTAGTTGATGATGGAATTGTGGTCACGGAAAATATCTTCAAAAAAGTCGAAGAAGGTATGTCTCCCATTGAAGCTGCGATTAAAGGTTCGAATGAAATTTTCTTTGCTGTAATTTCGATTTCAATTACATTGGCGGCAGTTTTCTTACCAATCGTCTTTTTAGAAGGATTCGTAGGACGATTGTTTCGAGAGTTTGGTGTCGTAATTGGTGCTGCGGTTTTAATTTCCGCCTTCGTATCATTAACATTAACACCTATGTTGAACGCCTATTTAATGAAAGGTGGCGAACAAAAGAAAACTAAATTTTATCATTTTACCGAGCCGTATTTTGTAGGTTTAAATCAAGGTTATGCGAATGCTTTAACAAATTTCATGAAAAGAAAATGGTTGAGTTTTCCAATCATTATTGCATGTATTGGATTGATTGTGTTGTTTTTCAAAATCTTACCAAAAGAAACTGCACCTTATGACGATAGAAGTTTAGGCGTAATTAGTGTTTCTACACCAGAAGGCGCAACTTATGAATACACAGACAAATTCATGACAGAATTATCCGATTTGATAAACGATTCTATTCCTGAGAAAAAAGTAGCTTTAGTAATTACTTCGCCAGGATTTATGTCGTCATCGGTAAATACAGGTCGTGTTCGTTTGGCTTTGGTGGAACCAGAAGAAAGAACAAAATCGCAAAAAGATATTGTTGCAGATTTAAATAAATGGACTAAAAAATATCCACAAGCGAAAGTCAATGTTTCGGAACAACCCACAATTGCGGTAAATCGTAGAGGTGGAATGCCAATTCAATATATTATTCAAGCGCCAAACTTTCAGAAATTAAGAGAAAAAATTCCTCAATTTATGGAAGAAGCGAGTAAAAATGAAACGTTCTCCAATGTGGATGTGAATTTGAAATTCAACAAACCAGAAATTAACGTAACGATTAATCGTGAAAGAGCTGAAAGTTTAGGAATTTCGGTTTTAGATGTCGCACAAACATTGCAACTTTCATTAAGTGGACAACGTTTTGGATATTTCATGCAAAATGGAAAACAATATCAAGTCATTGGACAATTCGACCAAAAAGATCGTGATGCGCCATTGGATTTAACTTCGATGTTTGTGAGAAATAAAGAAGGAAAATTAATTCAATTAGACAATGTTGTGGAAGTGGAAGAACAAAGTAATCCGCCACAATTATTTCATAATAACAGATATATGTCGGCAACTGTTTCTGCAGGTTTAGCACCAGGAAAAAGTATGGTTGACGGAATTGAAGCAATGGACGAAATCAAAGCTAAAGTTTTAGATGAAACCTTTACTACCGATTTAGGTGGAGAATCTAGAGACTTCGTGGAAAGTAGTTCGAATACTTCTTTCGCATTCGGATTGGCTTTATTGTTAATTTATTTGATTTTAGCTGCACAATTTGAAAGTTTTATTGATCCGTTTATTATTATTTTAACCGTACCAATGGCAGTTGCTGGAGCGTTATTCTCGCTTTGGTTATTCGGACAAACGTGGAATATTTTCAGTCAAATTGGAACCGTAATGCTTATCGGATTAGTAACCAAGAACGGAATTCTGATTGTAGAATTTGCGAATCAATTACGAGAACAAGGCAAACCAAAATACGAAGCCATTATTGAAGCTTCTGAAGCGCGTTTACGTCCAATTTTAATGACGAGTTTAGCTATTTCGCTAGGAGCTTTACCAATTGCCATGTCGATTGGAGCTGCTTCTACTAGTAGAATCGGAATGGGAGTTGTAATTGTTGGTGGAACCATGTTTTCATTAATTTTGACATTATTCGTAATTCCAGCCATTTATTTAATGTGGTCGAAAGCCAAAAAACACCGACCAGAATTTGATAATTTAGATGCTTTAGAGAAATAATAAAAAGCCACGAATTCACGAATTAAAATTTAATTAAAAGAAATTCATTTCGACTACGTCGAAAATTAATTCGAATTAAAATTACTTCGTAAAACAGTAAAAAAAATTCGTGAATTCGTGGCAAAGAATAAAACAATTTGTGGCAAAAAGTAAAAATAATATTATGCAAAATTTATATAAAATAGCTTTTCTATTATTCCTAGGATTTTCAGCGCAAGCTCAAGAAATATTGACGCTTGAAGATGCTGTGAAAATTTCATTGGAAAATAATTACGATATCAAAATTGCCAAAAACAATTTGAAAATCGATGAAACCAATAATAATTTAGGAACAGCAGGTATGTTGCCTTCAGTAAATCTAAATTTGACGAATAACAACAGTTTAATTGATACCAAACAAACACAAGCTGATGGAACAGTTAGAGAATTAGACGGTGCCAAAAACATGAATTTAAGTTATGGTGTAGGTTTAGATTGGACGATTTTTGATGGGATGAGAATGTTTTCGAGAAAAGAGCAATTAAAAGTTTTAGAAGAACAAGGAAAATCGGAATTACAAACGGCTATTTTAACCAAAGTGAGCGATGTGTATTTAACGTATTTCGATTTGGCACAACAACAACAAATGATGGCTTCTATTGATACGGCGATTGTGATTTCAAACCAAAGAGTGGAAACTGCTAAAAACAGATTTAGTATTGGAAAAGCATCGAAATTAGAAGTTTTAAACGCACAAGTAGATTTGAATACCGATTTAAGTTTATTGTTAAAACAGAAAGAAATCTACCGAATTACGAAAATCAGAATGAACGAATTATTGGTTCGAGATGTTCAAACAGATTTTAAAGTCAACCAAGAAATTACAGTAGAACAAAATTTAGATTTCAACGAATTAAGAACCACAGCTGAAAAGCAAAATCCGCAATTGCAAACGCAAATCTTAACTAAAAAAGTAGCCGATTTAAATTTGAAACAAGTGAAAGGTAATCGTTATCCAACAGTTCGATTAACTTCTGGTTATAACTTCACACGTTCAGAAGCTTCATTAGGATTCGTAACGCAATCATCTGGACAAGGTTTTGTGTACGGAGTTTCAGCTTCATTGCCAATTTTCAACGGATTTACACAAAACAAAAATGAAAGAGTTGCAAAATACCAAGTGGAAAATGCCAATTTCCTTTTAGAACAACAAAAATTATCTTTAACATCACAATTAGCGACATTATTCGCGAGTTACCAAACGAATTTAGAATTGGTAAAAGTGGAAGAAAAGAACTTAGAAATTGCCAAACAAAACTTAGATATTACATTAGCGAAATTTAAAATCGGAACGATTACAACTCTTGAATTCAGAACCGCACAACAAAATTTCATAGAAGCTTCTGTACGATATTCTAATGCACAATATGTTACTAAACTTTCAGAAATCAACTTGAAAGAATTGGCTGGAACTTTAAAATTAAATTAGTACTTTTAAACTCTTGTTTCTTTATACTTTAAACTTTTATTTTTAAAAATGGTACAATACAACCCAAAAGATTGGATTACTTACATTTTCAAATTTCATAAATCAGATACATTTCGTCAATTAATTCCTATGATGTTATTGATTGCTGCGTATTCTGCTGCCGTTTGTTATTTAGAGATTCATTTTTTTAAACTAAAAGATGATAGTCATGTCAAAAACATTTCTATCATGCACACTACGGTTGGATTTGTATTGTCTTTACTTTTAGCTTACAGAACCAATACCGCTTATGATCGTTGGTGGGAAGGAAGAAAATTATGGGGAAGTTTGGTTAATAATTCTAGAAATTTAGCCCTTAAACTTTCTGCGATTTTAGAAAATGAAGCGGATAAAAATTATTTCAGAAAAATAATTCCAGGTTATGCTTCCATTTTAGCGAAACATTTAACCAATGAAGAAGTCGGTAAAGTATTGTTTGAAGGTTTAGATTTAGAAATTGACCACAACAAACACAAACCGAATCAGGTGGCGAAAATGATTTTTAGTAAAATTAACGACTTATATAAATCGAATAAAATTTCTGGCGATCAATTAATTATTTTAAATGCCGAAATTCAATCTTTTACAGATGTTTGTGGAGCGTGTGAAAGAATTAAAAACACTCCTATTCCCTACTCTTACAGTGCGTTTATCAAGAAATTTATTTTCTTTTACGTGATGACATTACCTTTCGGATATGTGTTTAGTTTAGGTTATTATGTAGTTCCGGTTGTAGTATTTATCTTTTATGTTTTAGCCAGTTTAGAGCTAATTGCAGAAGAAATTGAAGATCCTTTTGGCGTTGATGAAAACGATTTACCAATTGCAAAAATCGCAAGTAATATTAAAAAACATGTAGAGGAAATTTTATAAGAATTGATACCAAATAAAAAATCCCGTTCTGAAAATCAGAGCGGGATTTTTTTTTATAAACTATAAAGATTATTTTCTAGCGATAACTTTTAATGATTTCTCAATAATAGCTTTACTATTTAATCCGTATTTTTCCATTAATTGTTCTGGTGTTCCACTTTCTCCAAATGTATCATTTGTAGCAACAAATTCTTGTGGAGCTGGTTTGTTTAAACTTAAAGTTCTTGCAACACTTTCACCTAAACCTCCTAAGAAGTTATGTTCTTCAGCAGTAACTACACAACCTGTTTTAGCAACCGATTTTAAGATAGCTTCTTCGTCTAAAGGTTTAATTGTATGAATATTGATTACTTCAGCAGAAACGCCTTGTTTTTCTAACTCTTCCGCAGCGATTAAAGCTTCCCAAACTAAATGTCCAGTTGCAATAATTGTTACATCAGTTCCTTCGTTCAACATAATTGCTTTTCCAATTACGAATGGTTCATCAGCTGGAGTGAAATTTGGCACTACCGGACGACCGAAACGTAAATATGCTGGACCATGATGATCAGCTAAAGCTAAAGTTGCAGCCTTAGTTTGGTTGTAATCACATGTGTTGATTACGGTCATACCTGGCAACATTTTCATTAAACCAATATCTTCTAAAATTTGGTGAGTGGCACCATCTTCTCCTAAAGTTAAACCTGCGTGAGAAGCACAAATTTTTACATTTTTATCTGAATAAGCAACTGATTGACGAATTTGATCGTACACTCTTCCTGTAGAAAAGTTAGCAAAAGTTCCAGTAAAAGGAATTTTTCCACCAATAGTTAAACCTGCAGCAATTCCAATCATGTTTGCTTCTGCAATTCCGATTTGGAAAAAACGCTCTGGATGATTTTTCTTGAAATCGTCAAACTTTAACGAACCAATTAAATCCGCACAAAGTGCTACAACATTTTCATTTTTTTGTCCTAATTCGGTCATTCCTGCTCCAAATCCTGAACGTGTATCTTTACTTCCTGTGTTTTCGTATTTTTTCATTGTGTTGTTTTTTTAAACTATCTAATTGTTTTTATAACAGTAAAATTTAAATTAGAACTTATCTTTTCAATTTTTTGAATTGTAAATTCTGAACTTAACTTACCGTCAACTAAACATAGTTGCTTTTCAAAATTATAATTTACTAATATATCTAATTTATATTTAGATATCAGATTGTTTTTAAGTATTGGCATTTCTACTGGTTCAATATTATCTTTCTTAGAAAAATAATAGTAATGCTCGTTAATTATTTTATTCTTCTTTTTATTTTTATATTGTGTAATATGAACTAAAACTTGGTCGTTTATTGAATCGATTTCATATTCCATTTCTTCATGGAAATTTTTATACCTTTTTGAATTAAAGGCTGGTATTACTATTTCATAAAGAATAGGATCTTTTAATTTATCTAAATCACTAATTTTCTCATATTTAAAATCAATAGTAAACTTTATAATATCTTTTATGCCTTCAATATATATTTGAGCAATAGTATCTGTTTTAGAATATCTTAATTGCAAAGAATAAGTTGAATCTTTTGAATTTTTAAAGAAATAACAATCCTCACTAATTCCATCTCCATAAATTTTACTACTTACTTTTGTAAAGTAATCAAAATGAAAATTATAATCTTTCTTTTGCGAAAAAGAACAAGTTGAAAATAATAAAAATAAAAGAAAAATCTTTTTCATTAATAATCTCCTAAAGTTGCTGGATTTTGGTTTAAGGCATTTTCTAATTGCTCATTACTTGGTGCTTTACCATGCCAAGCGTGCGTATACATCATAAAATCTACACCATGACCCATTTCTGTATGTAACAACACACAAACTGGTTTTCCTTTTCCTGTACGAGATTTTGCATCAGCCATTCCGTTAATAATAGCTTCAATATTATTTCCTTCTGTAATTTCTAAAACATCCCAATCAAACGCTTCAAATTTGGCTTTAATATTACCCATATTTAAAACATCTTTTGTAGAACCATCAATTTGCTGACCGTTTAAATCGACAGTTGCAATTAAGTTATCTACACTTTTTGCAGAAGCATACATAATTGCTTCCCAGTTTTGTCCTTCTTGTAATTCACCATCTCCAGTTAAAACATACACTAAATTCGTATCATTATTTAACTTTTTAGCTTGAGCCGCACCAATAGCCACAGATAAACCTTGTCCTAATGAACCAGAAGCCATTCTAATACCTTCTAAACCTTCATGAGTTGTTGGGTGACCTTGTAAACGTGTATTTAATTTACGGAAAGTAGCTAATTCTGAAACTGAAAAATAACCGCTTCTTGCTAAAACGCTGTAAAATACTGGAGAAATATGTCCGTTTGATAAAAAGAATAAATCTTCATTGATTCCGTTCATATCAAAACCTTCATTTCTTTTCATTATGTGTTGATACAGAGTAACTAAGAATTCCGCACAGCCTAAAGAACCACCTGGATGACCTGAATTAACTGCATGAACCATTCTTAAAATGTCTCTACGAACTTGTTGTGTAAATTGTTCTAAATTAGAAATTTGTTGTGTCATTGTAAAAAGTTTTTTGCAAAAATAAATTTAATAATCTGTTTATACTAATCTGACTTTATTTTTTTATCATTAAGAATTCAACAATTTTATGAATCACAGTTGCATCACCTAAAATTTTTCTGTGTCCTAACTTATTTGTGATTAGAATTTCTTTATCTGAAAGGTTTTCAACGATATGATGCGCTTCAGAAACTGGAATGTCTTCATCATCATTATCATGAATTACTAAAACTGGAATTTTAACATCTTTAGCTGCCACATAAGCTGAAAAACTCTCCATTTCAAATTGATATTTCTTTTCGAAATTGTTTTTCATCATCACAGCTATTTTATTGGGTAAACCAATTTTTTCCACGAAAGTATTTACAATATTAATAACACTATTTCCACTTCCGATAATAACCGCTTTTTTGACTTGCAAGCCTTTTTTAATCGCATTTAAAATTGACATTCCGCCAAGTGAATGACCAACAGCAAATTCAAATGGTCCGTGATCTTTTTCCACTTCTAAAATCGATTCAATAAACTCCAACATTAAAGTAGTTTTTGTTCCCGATTTTCCGTGAGCTGGTGCATCAAAACTTATAGTAGAATAGCCATTTTCTAAAAAAGCATCTGCAATTTTAACTAATTGTGTACCTCTACCCGACCAGCCATGAACCAAAAGTATTTTTTTATTTGAATTTCCATAAGCATACACCACAATTTCTTTATCGATTGACGGAACGAACAATTTCGTTTGAACGGATTCCGATTCCATATGAAATTCGCGTTTTGGAATTTTATGTTTGATGGGAGTAATAAACAATTTTCGAGCAAACCTTTCTGCCAAATTACTTGAAAAAAAATTTAAGATTTTTGCAAAATAAAGTATTGATTTAGGTACATTATTTTCAATTTGTTTATTTTTTTTTGTCATAATTTATTTTTTTGTTCAAAATTATAATAACCGTTTTAAATAAATATAATTTTAGAACTATTTTATAAAATTATATAAAAAAATAATTATTAAATCAACTATCTTTGCTTTGGTAATATAAAAATAAAGTAAATATGAATAAGATTTTAAAAATTAGCATAGTATTGGGATTAATTGTGATATCATGCGCTCAAAATCCATTCACAGGTAAAAGCACGATGGCTTTTGTACCTAATAGTCAAATCTTTCCATCGGCATTTCAACAATACAATCAGTTCCTAACTGAAAATAAAGTAGTTAAAGGTACTGCAGATGCAAAACGTATTACAAATATTGGAATGAAAATAAAAACAGCTTCTGAAAGATATTTAAATGCTTTAGGAAAATCTGATTATTTAAATGATTATGCTTGGGAATACAATTTAGTAGAAAGTAAAGAAGTAAATGCTTGGTGTATGCCAGGTGGAAAAATAGTTTTTTATACAGGTATTTTACCAATTTGTAAAGACGATGCTGGTATTGCTGCAGTAATGGGGCATGAAGTAGCTCACGCATTAGCGAATCATGGGCAACAACGTATGAGTGCTGGTTTATTGCAACAAGTTGGTGCAATGGGAACTCAAATTGCTGTTGGAAATAAAAGTGAACAAACTCAAGCTTTAGCAATGCAGGCTTATGGAGCAGCATCTCAAGTTGGAGGAATGTTACCATTTAGTAGAGCTCATGAAAGTGAAGCAGATATGATTGGTTTAACCTTAATGGCCATTGCGGGTTACGATCCAATTAATGCTGTAAAAGTTTGGGAAAGAATGTCGGCTCAATCAGGAGGACAAGCACCACCAGAAATTTTAAGTACGCACCCTAGTAATCAAACTAGAATAGATGAATTAACAGCACTTTTACCTCAAGCCAGAGCGGAAGCTGCTAAATTTGGAGTAACTTTTAAAAAGTAAAAATATTATCTTTATATTTGATCCCGTCTCGTTAATTTAAACGAGACGGGATTTTTTATAACAAAATGTACTTTATGGAACAATTAGAAAAAGGAAATAAAAAATTATTAAATGCTTGGGCGTTTTATGATTGGGCAAATTCAGTTTATTCTTTAGTTATTACTTCTTCTATATTTCCATTATATTTTGGGTATTTATTTACCAAAGAAAATCCAAACATTATCCTTTTTGGCGAATCCATAAAAGCTACAGCGCTTATCAGTTTTGTTACCGCATTTGCCTTTTTATCAGTCGCAATTTTATCGCCAATATTATCTGGAATAGCAGATTACTTAGGAAACAAAAAACGATTCATGCAGTTCTTTTGCTATTTAGGAGCTTTTTCATGTATTGGTTTATATTGGTTTACTAAAGAAAATGTGATATTCGGAATTTGTTGTTTCTATTCAGGTTTATTAGGTTTCTGGGGAAGTTTAGTATATTATAATTCGTATTTATCAGACATTGCATTCACAGAACAACACGATGGTTTAAGTGCCAAAGGTTTTTCTTTAGGTTATGTGGGAAGTGTTGTTTTATTATTAATTTGCTTGGTTTTTATTTTAAGCAAAGAAGGCGCAGCTGCCTTGGAAGCTATGAAACTCTCCTTTGTTTTTACAGGAATTTGGTGGCTAGCTTTTAGTCAGTATACTTTTTATTACTTACCAAAAGGAAACAAAAACAACAATCCGATTAATTTTTCTATTTTTTTTAATGGCTTTAAAGAATTAAAAAAAGTGCAAGTTTTGTTTTTTAAAGACGAAGTTTTAAAAAAATTCTTATTTGCCTTTTTCGTGTATAGTATGGCGGTTCAAACCGTAATGTTAGTCGCAACTTATTTTGGAGAACAAGAAATAAATTGGGCAACTCCGCAACAAAAAACATCTGGATTAATTATTAGTATTTTAGTTATTCAAATTGTAGCTGTTTTTGGTGCGATTATGACTTCTAAATTAGCATCAAAATTTGGAAATATTAAAACCTTAATTCTTATAAATTCAATTTGGATATTTATTTGTATTGGAGCGTTTTTTGTAACTGAACCTGTCCAATTTTATGCAACAGCTGCTATCGTTGGATTAGTAATGGGCGGAATTCAATCCCTTTCACGTTCAACTTTCTCGAAATTAATTCCAGAAACCAAAGACACCACTTCTTTTTTTAGTTTTTATGATGTTGCCGAAAAAATCGGGATTGTAATTGGAATGTTAATTTATGGCTTTATAGATCAGATTACTGGAAGTATGAGAAATGCCATTTTATTTTTAGTGATATTTTTTGCAACAGGAGTTTTTTTATTATATAGAACGCTAAAAGTTCAAAAATAATTTTATATTTGGCTTTTAAAACAAAACAACCATAAAAAAATATGAAAACAATTAAAAACCTACTTTCAATTTTTGTAATTATTACAGCATTGACATTTGTTTCTTGTACAGATGAACCTTTAGAACCTTCTCTTTTAAATCAAGGTCCAGATAATTCAGAATTACTTCCAGTAGTTACTACAGCTACTGTAACAAATACTGTTTCAACAAATGCAATTTCAGGAGGAACTATTACTTCAAACGGTGGTAGTGAAATAACAGCAAAAGGAGTAGTTTACGGTATTGATCACAATCCAACACTTTCAGATTTAAAAACAATTGATGGTTTAGGGAATGGAAATTTCACATCAACTTTAAATAATTTATTACCTGCTACAGTTTACTACATTCGTGCTTATGCAACTAACAGCAATGGTACTTCTTATGGAAATGAAGTAGTAATCACAACTGCTGCAGCTTCTAACTTACCAGTATTAACAACTACAGTAATTACTAATAATATTTACCCAAGAGCAACTACAGGTGGAGAAGTAACTGCAAACGGAAGTACTCCTGTATCTGCTAGAGGAGTAGTTTGGAGCACAACTGCAAGTCCAACAGTACCAAGTACTAAAAAAACTATTGATGGTTCTGGACTTGGAGTATTTACATCAACTATTACAAATTTAAATGTAGCTCCAGGTACAACAGTTTATCTTCGTGCTTATGCAACTAATGCATACGGAACAGCATATGGTAATGAAATAACTTTTACAGCTGCACTTGATTTAGCAGATTATACTCCTGCGTTAATGACAGCTAAAATAGACGGTGTACAATATGATATTATGAAACCGTATTTATACGATCAAACAGGAATTGATGTAAAAGTATTAAATAATAATGCTCCAGTTGGCGCTCCTAGATATTTAGAAATAGAAGGTGTAACAAATGACAATTTAAATGCTCTTACAAAAATTAGTTTATATATTCCTAATAACCATTGGGCAGTTGGAACTTATCCTTTAACTGAAATGACTAATTTAACTTCAAGTACACTTTCTCAAGCTCAAGTTGATTTACCAAATGTTGCTGGTTCTCCAGTTGCTACAATTACAGCAGGTTCATTTACTATTACTGAATTCAATATTACAACAAGAAGAATTAAAGGAACATTTGTAATATCTTATACAACAAACTTAAATCCAGGAGTTACTTATGAAATAACAGCTGGAACTATAAACTATGGTTTAGATGCAGGTTATATAAACTAAAAAAAGTTTTAAATCACAAAAATCCCGTCTTGTTATAAAAAACGAGACGGGATTTTTTTATGGCATAAATCTTGACTACTACTAGTGTAAATCATACTTAAATCCTTGTATTTATTGATAATTGCATCAATTCACAATTATTATTCGTAAATTTACTACCCTTTTTTAATGACAAAATGACTTATAAATAGATATGCCAAACCATAAAATATTAGCGATTGACAATTTGTCGCTTCAAGAACTAGATACAGAAGCAGAATTAATTCCATTAATGACTCCTGAAGACGAGGAGGAAATGAATAATGAAGAATTACCTGCAGATTTACCCATCTTACCATTGAGAAACACCGTGTTGTTTCCTGGTGTAGTAATTCCTATTACAGCGGGTAGAGACAAATCGATAAAATTAATTAACGATGCCAATGCAGCCGGTAAAATTATTGGTGTTGTGGCTCAGAAAAATGAAGCGGATGAAGATCCAACTTCAGATCAAATTCATCATGTAGGAACTGTAGCTCGAATTATGCGTGTTCTGAAAATGCCTGATGGGAATACAACCATAATTCTTCAAGGTAAAAAACGTTTTGAAATTGAGGAATTCACTCAAACCGAACCTTACTTTAAAGCGAAAATTAAAGAAGTAACCGAAATTCGTCCAAAGAAAAACGACGAAGAGTTTGCTACGATAATTGAATCAATTAAAGAATTATCAATTGAAATTATAAAGGAAAGTCCGAATATTCCATCGGAAGCTACTTTTGCCATAAAAAACATTGAAAGCAATCCGTTTTTAATCAATTTTGTGTCTTCTAACATGAATTTAAATGTGGAAGACAAACAGAACTTACTTACGATTGTTGATTTAAAACAACGCGCTTTAGAAACGTTGCGTTATATGAATTTAGAACTTCAGAAATTGGAGTTGAAAAACGATATCCAATCTAAAGTTCGATTTGATTTAGACCAACAACAACGTGAATATTTCTTGCAACAACAAATGAAAACTATCCAAGAAGAATTGGGTGGTGTTTCGCATGATGCAGAAATTGAAGAAATGCGTAACAAAGGGAAAGCTAAAAAATGGGATGCCAAAACGGCGGAACATTTCGAAAAAGAAATTTATAAATTACAACGTACAAATCCAAATTCACCTGACTTTGGAATCCAACGTAATTACTTAGATTTATTTTTAGAATTGCCTTGGAATGAGTTTTCTAAAGATAAATTCGATCTTAAAAAAGCGCAACAAATTTTAGACCGTGATCATTTTGGTTTAGAAGATGTCAAAAAACGTATCGTTGAACATTTGGCCGTTTTAAAATTGCGTAATGATATGAAATCGCCAATTTTATGTTTATACGGACCTCCAGGTGTTGGTAAAACTTCTATTGGAAAATCGGTTGCAGAAGCTTTAGGAAGAGAATATGTTCGTATTTCTCTAGGTGGTTTACGCGACGAAGCGGAAATTCGTGGACATAGAAAAACCTATATTGGTGCAATGCCTGGTAGAATAATTCAATCGATCAAAAAAGCAAAAACATCCAATCCAGTTTTCGTATTAGATGAAATTGATAAATTATCTTCAAGTCATAATGGCGACCCATCTTCTGCCCTATTAGAAGTTTTGGATCCAGAACAAAACAGTGATTTTCATGATAATTTCTTAGAATTAGGTTACGACCTTTCAAAAGTAATGTTCATTGCCACAGCAAACAGTTTATCAACCATTCAACCTGCTTTAAGAGACAGAATGGAAATCATAAACATGTCTGGTTATACCATTGAAGAAAAAATTGAAATTGCGAAAAACTTCTTGTTACCAAAGCAATTAAAAGAACACGGATTAACGACAAAAGATTTACAAATTGGTAAAAAGCAATTAGAAAAAATCGTAACAGGTTATACTCGTGAATCTGGAGTTCGTAGTTTAGACAAAACCATTGCACAAATGGTTCGATATGCTGCAAAATCTGTAGCAATGGAAGAAGAATACAATAAAAAAGTTACTGATGCTGATATTCTTGAAGTGCTGAAATCACCAAGAATGGAGCGTGATAAATACGAAAATAACGATACGGCTGGTGTGGTGACAGGTTTAGCTTGGACATCAGTTGGTGGTGATATTTTATTTATTGAATCGTTAGTTTCTAAAGGAAAAGGCGCAATGACCATGACAGGAAATTTAGGAACTGTGATGAAAGAATCGGTTACTATTGCTTTAGAATATATTAGAGCGAATGCTAAACAATTGAATATTGATCCAGATATCTTAAACCAATATAACATTCACATTCACGTGCCAGAAGGAGCTACACCAAAAGACGGACCAAGTGCTGGAATTGCGATGTTAACGTCAATGGTTTCTAGTTTTACGCAAAGTAGAATTAAGAAAAATATTGCAATGACAGGAGAAATCACTTTACGTGGAAAAGTGTTACCAGTTGGCGGAATTAAAGAAAAAATATTAGCAGCAAAACGCGCGAATATTAAAGAAATTATTTTGTGTAAAGAAAACAAACGTGATATTGAAGAAATTAAAGCAGATTATTTAACAGGCTTAACTTTCCATTACGTAGATACGATGAAAGAAGTAATAGACATTGCTATTTTAAAAGACAAAGTCAAAAACGCAATTACTTTTGATATTAAGAAGTAATTCAAATCATAGATAACAACTCAAAAACCTATAAGTAACTTAACTTATAGGTTTTTTTCTTTATATTTGGAATATCAAAATTAAGCAATGAAAATACTACTCATAGGAGAATTTAGTCGGTTACATAATTCATTAAAAGAAGGACTTTTGGCTTTAGGTCATGAAGTAGTTTTGGTGAATAATGGCGATGGTTTCAAAAATTTTCCTGCTGATATTAGTATTCGTGCCAACTTCTTTAAATCGAAATTAGGAAATATTCCAAGACAAATTTGGTTCAAAATTTTCAAATACGATTTGGGTTTATTGGAACACGGAATCCGTTTTTGGATGATTTCTAAAAAATTGCAACACTATGATGTAGTTCAGTTCATAAATGAAAGTCCGATACAAACAATTTCAAAATTAGAATTATTTTTAATCAAACGAATTTTCAAACAAAACCAAAAAGTCTTCTTATTATGTTGCGGAATTGATTATGTTACTGTCAATCATATGCTTCAAAAAAAAGATCGTTATTCGGTGATGAATGCCTATTTTGATGATATTCCAGAAGCCAAAAAACAATATGATTACTTTTTCGATTTTGTAGATAAACCACATCAAAAAATTCATAAGTTTTTGTATAAAAATATTCGTGGGGTAATTGCTTCCGATTTAGATTATGTGCAACCATTACTTGGAAATAAAAAGTATTTAGGGATTATCGCCAACCCAATAAACACTGATAAAATTACCGTTATTGAAAATAAAATTTCTGATAAAATAAATATATTTTTAGGAATCAATACTGGAAATTCATTTAAAAAAGGTGTTCCGTTTTTTGAATGTGCCATAGCCATAATTCAAGAAAAATATCCAAATAGAATTGAAATTACAATCACAAAAGATATTCCTTATACAGAATACCAAAAACACTTTGAAAAAGCTCATATTTTACTAGATCAAGTTTATGGTTTCGATCAAGGTTTTAATGCTTTAGAAGCGATGGCAAAAGGTAAAGTAGTGTTTACTGGTGCAGAAACAGAATTTACGAATCAATATGGTTTACAAGAAGACGAAGTGGCTATAAATGCCTTAGCAGATGTAGATTATTTAGTAGAAAAACTATCTTTCTTAATTGAAAATCCTTCAGAAATTGAACGAATTGGTAAAAATGCGATTCAATTTATTCAAAAAGAACATCATTATATTACTCAAGCTGAGAAGTATCTTGAGGTTTGGAAAACCAATTAAACTTTTCTTTCAAAAATAACAATACTACAACTATCATAAAAAACTCATACGGAAAAGCATATTTAGCATTTGTTCCATAAACCACTAACGCTTGTAAAATGGCAGCAGCATGAATAAAAGCTAAAAGTATCATTATCGTATTAATTTTTCTATTTTTAAGTAAGTCGTATAAATAGTAAAAACTCAATAATAAGAAGGCAAATTTCAAAATTAAGACTATAATCATTTGAATGGAATTTATAACTGAAATGACAGAATTAAAAGCATTATCTTGAAATTCCATAAGTGGTTTCATATCGTAAACTTTCCAAAAATCAAACCACGAATTGGTAATCGCATAATAAAAATAATCGCCTAAATTAGAAGCAATTGTTGCCTTTGCATACTTTCCGAATTGATTCGTAACATCAGCAAATTTGGTATATTTCGGAGCTAAATGCTGACCGCCCCAAACTTTCCAAACTGCCATGGAAGCATCTTCTCCATTCTTCAACATTTCATCTCTATATTTCACATAAGGCTTAATGATATAATCATATTCTTTTGGTCCTTTTTCTGCAAAATAAAGGCAATTTTGAGCTAAATTTAATCCAAAATAAGCTGTTGGTTCGAAATATCCAATCTTCTCTTCCACAAAACTACACCAACTAAAATAAGCATACATTGGCAAAATAAAAATGATTAATTTCACAGAAACCAACTTCTTAACAGAGAATTTTTTAATAAGATATAAAGCAAAAATTAAAAACGGATAGAATATAAAAAACGGCTTGATTAAGATTAAAATTGCCAAAAGTATACTCAGTACAACTTCAACAATAATTTCCTTTTTCTCAAAATAATTGTTCAGTAAGAAGTAAAATACAATTGAGTTTAACAGCAACATAAAAGTTTCAGCCAAAATAAAAGTCTCATAGAAGAAATTCTGTAAATATAAAGCAGAAAACAGCGTAACAAAAAACGCAACTTTATTCGAAAAATTGAGATTAACTAGAGTTTTAAACCAAAAAAATGCCGTAATCATTCCCATAAGCATTTGTACTAAAACCACTAAAATTTTATCGTGATTGAGCAGATAAACAAGATACGGATAACCTGGAGTTCTTTCGCCAATATAATCGTCAAAATTATTGTTGATTAATTCTGTTACAAAATGATTAAACGCCCAACTATCAGGTGATTCAGAAAAAGTGTTGTAACCCATAAAAAAGAATAATTTTGCAATAAAAAGCAGTAAAATTAATCCGTAAATGTGTTTGTTATTTAGTAAATGTGATTTCATTTTTTTGTTTTAAAAAATTATTTTTTATAAATAGTAAAACGATAGTAATCATTATAAATTCAAATGGAAAACTGTATCTAGCATTGGATCCATAAACGACTAAAGCTTGCAAAACTGCAGTTGAAACCACAATTAAAACTAATAATAATTCGATACTAAAAAGTCTGTTTTTGAAAAATTTAAAAACATAAATCGGAATTAAAAGTAAAAATAAGGTTTTGATAATTCGCAAAAACACACTTTGAAATTTCCATACATACTTAACAAAAATAGAACTCTCTAATGAATTTGAACTCACTATTTCTACGTTCCAAAACTCTTTAAAAGAAAGAAAAATTACTTGTTTTATATACAATCCAAAATTGTTTTTAATAGTGGCATCGGCGCATTTTCCAAACTCATTTGACAATTGTGGAAAGCTCATTTTTTTGTATTCAAAATCGCCATTATCAACAGCATACCAAATACACATTGGATTTCCTAGTCCATTTTCCGAATGTAATGCTCTTTGTTTTAAATACGGAGCTTTTATCCAATTGAATTCTTCTGGTGCTTTTTCGATAAAATTAACACAATTCTGAATTTTATTTAACCCAAAATAAGTAGAAGAGACAAAATAACCCGTGTTTAAAAAATTCACATAAGACCAAGAAATAAAAACAAATAATGGCAAAATTAAAACAATCATTTTCTGTTTAATGATAACTTTCCAATTGAAATTATTGTAAGCGAAATATACAAAAATCACAAACGGCAAGTAAATATAAAATGGTTTTAAAAGCACTAAAATAGCCAAACAAAATGAAGTTTCTAAAATCTGATTTTTTAAAATATAATAAATTAATAAAGTGACTAAAAACAGATTAATGGTTTCGATCAATATTGCATTTTCATATGACAAAACATGAATAAAAGAACTGAATACCAAAGAAATAGCTAATGAAATAATAGAATTAAATTTAAAGTGTTTTAGAATTTTATACCAAAATACACTTGAAATAATTCCAATTATAATTTGAAATAAAACTACTAACTCAATCGAATTTCCAAAAAAACAAATTAGCAAAGAATAGCCAGGAGAACGACCGCCAAAATAACCTTTGATGGAACCTGAAGAAATGAGTTTAGCCAATTCTAAATACGTTGCACTATCATTTGTTAACAGTATATTTTGATTGAAAAAATAAAATAGAATTCTAAAAATCAAACCTAAAATGACTAAAATTGAAATAGGATATTTTTCAAAAAATTTAATCATATTTTCTATAAATTTGAAATAATTGAAAAGGCAGCTTCAAAAAATCTGAAAATTTAATTTTTGAATTTCCGATTTCTTCCCATTTTTCTAGAGGAATTTCTTTAACAACTTCACTTAAATCATTTGTTTTTTGCAAACGTTTTAGCAATTCCACATCAAACAACCATTTGGAAACAAAAGGTTTCTCAAAAATTAGTTTAGCCGTTTCATAATCAATGACTTTTGCACCACATTGCGTATCATAAACGGCAACTTTCAATATAAACTGACTCACAATTGTAGCGAAAATTCGACCAAAATAATGTCTTTTCAGAGATCTTTTCACACCGTTTCCAATCAATTTAATTCGAGCTCCCATTACTATTTTATAGTTAGGATTTTGAATTGAGAATTGAATTAGTTTATCTAACTCTGAAAAAGGAGTTGCCAAATCGGCATCGAAATAAGAAATAAAATCTACGTCTGAAATAGACAAAACTGCAGAACGAATCGCTTCCGCTTTACCACCATTTTTATTCAATTTCAAGACTTCAACATTTGAAAATTTTGATTTGAATTGTTCTAAAATTTCAATCGTATTATCGGAACTTCCATCATCAACCAACAAAAAATTATAGCGAGGAAATCCATCGAAAATTTGATGAAAATTCTCCAATTTAATTCTTTCTACTTCGTTATAAAACGGGATTACAATCACTATATTCATCTGAAAATTTTTCTAAAATAAATTACTAAAACTAACAAATAAGTAAAATAAGTAAAAGTATGCGCAACAACAATTCCTTCAATTCCAATAGCGTGTAACATCCAATTTGTCGAGTAATACATGATAAACAAAGAAACTATTTCGGTAATTATAAAGGCTTTCGTGAGTTTTTTTGCAATTAAAATAGTTCCAAAAATTAAGGAAGTCGCTTTTAATAAATCGCCCACCAACTGTCCTAAAAACAAGGTTTCCATGGTTTCAAATTCTGTAGAAAACAAAACTTTAATAATAAAGTGTCGCAATAAATATATCAATGCTAAACCAATAGCAAATATTGGGATAATCGTTTTAAAATAATTGATAATTATCGCTTTTGTATTTGAATTAGATTCAGACAATTTCGGATAAAAATAAATTGTCATTATGGAAGAAACAAACAACAAATAATAAGACGAAATTCGCTGCAAACCTTCATAAATTCCAGCGTTTTTCAAACCCGTAATTTCAATAACATCAGTACGAATTTCTAATAATACAAACGAACCAATTACTCCAGAAACCAAAGCCATTAGTACATATTCTGACAAGTTTTTAACTACCGATAAATCGAAAGATGAAAACGAAAAAACATCAGAAATTGAGATGAAATTTCTAAGATAAAAAAGACTCACAAAAAACACAAAAACGGGTGCGAAAACTAATGAAATTAAAGCTCCAAAAGTAGTATAATAATAGATTAGAAAAACTGAAAATAACAAAGCAATACTGCTTGAAATGATCTGAATATAAATTACTTTTTTGTATTCTTGAAAGCCGTTAACTACTGAAATACAAAACGTTGAAAAAACATATAATGGAAATAAAATTGCCAAAACATAAAATACAAAACTATATATTTCAGAATGATTAAATATTTGTTTAGATAAATAATTGGCTCCAAAAATTAAAAACAAACTAATAAGCATTGAAGAAGCTAAAAGTAGTAAGCCAAAAGTAGCTAAAACCGATTTCAATTTAGGCTTATCATATTGATATTCAGAAACATATTTTACAATAGCATTCTGAATTCCAAGTAATGAAAAATTTTCTACTACATTTAAGAAGGCTCTAAAATTTCCAACATAAGCCATTCCGTTTGCGCCAACAAAAATAGCTAAAGCTTTGGAAGTAATGAAACCGAAAACCAATTTCAACAAAATATGAACGCTATTCAAAGAAGTTATTTTGAATAAAGGCTGTTGAATTATTTTCTTAATTTCAGACAATTAATAGTTATTTAAAGTGGAAACAATATGTGAAATTTCTTCTTCTGAAAGCACAGAACTCATCGGTAAACTCAATACTTCATGATGAATTTTTTCTGTAATTGGCAAACTCAAATGATTGAAATTTTGTAAGGCTTTTTGTTTATGCGGTGGAATTGGATAATGAATTATAGTTTCAATTCCGTTTTTCAGTAAATATTCCTGTAAATCATCTCTGTTTTGGGTACGAATTACGAACAAATGAAACACGTGTTTGTCGGATTTTTCGCAAATTGGCAAATTAATTTTAGTATTCTTAATTTCAGCAAAATAACGTTTCGCCACGTTTTGTCGCGCTTCGTTTTCAGCATTTAAATGTGGTAATTTTATACTTAAAAAAGCGGCTTGTAATTCATCTAAACGAGAATTTACACCAATATAATCGTTATGATATTTTTTGTCAGAACCATAATTTCTTAGTGAAAATAAAACTTTTGCTAAATTATCATCGTTAGTTGTAATCGCCCCGCCATCACCTAAAGCGCCCAAATTTTTACCTGGATAAAAGCTGAAACCACGAGCGTGACTTCCTTCAAAAGGCAATCCGTGAGCTTGAGCAGCATCTTCAATAATTAGTAAATCATGTTTGCAACCCAACTCCATAATTTTATCCATTTCAGCCAATTGACCATATAAATGAACTAACAAAATAGCTTTGGTTTTAAGTGTTATTTTTTCTTCAATTAAATCCGGATTGATATTGTATGTTTCTATATTTGGTTCTACAAAAACTGGAACTAAATCAGCTTGTAAAACAGCTAAAATACTAGCAATATAAGTATTAGCTGGAATAATTACTTCGTCACCTTTTTGTAAATTTCCAAGTTGAATGTAGGCTTTTAAAATCAATACCAAAGCATCAAGTCCATTCCCTACTCCAATGCAATATTTTGAGTTGGAATAGTGAGCAAAACTTTGTTCAAATTGTTTGACTTCGTTACCTAAAATATACCAGCCTTTATCTAAAAATTCCTTTGTTTTAGATAAAAATTGTGTTTCAAAAGGTTGATTTAGTTTTTGTAAATCGAGAAATTTTATCATATTAAAACCGATTTTAATTTAACAAAATTCTTGGTTTCCACTTCATAAAAATCTTGAGTAAAAGTTCTAGCTCCAAAAGTTTCTTTCCAATATTGTAACCCTTGATTAATGTTCTTTCCCTGATTTTCATTTGAAATTCCGAAATCGAAAAAATCATAATCGACGTAAACCGTTGTAATTAAATAATGAAATAAATAATCTAATGCAGCATGTTGGTTTTTATCACCAATTGTTGAACTATATTGTACATGAACCGTTTTTTTATCAATAAATAAAGTTGCTCCAGCCAATATTTTGTCATTTTCATAAACGTTATATTGTACAATTTGATTTGGAAATTTCTCTTGTAATAACTTCATTTCAAGATGTGTATGAACTGGCTTAGTTTCATGCTTACTATCCAAATTCGGTGCTAAAACTTCCGTCCAAAAGTTAGTAAAATAAGTTTCCTTTTTAATTTCTAAACCTATTTTTTTGGAGCGATTAACACATCTTACTCTTTTCGGATCAATTTTAAATTGATGTTTTAAATCAATTGTTGACAAAGCATCCCTTCTAATTAATTTCGCTTCAGATAAAAATAAAACATAATTTAGTTCTTCTGAAGGTTGTAAACAATAGAAAGATGGAATTAACTTAAAACTGACTGTTTCTATATTATTTTCATTCAAAAAACGAAGAATATCAGAATAAATTGGAATAAATTTCTCTAATTTTAATGAAGAATCAATTACAATTCCACCATAAGTTAAACCCTGATGTGAATATATTTTATTCTCAGAAACATTAGCTGGGAAAATAGCTTTCAAATTCTCTTTCTCATCAAAAACTAATAAAGAAAAATCTTGAAATCTATCGGAATGATATTCCATAAAATCTCTGTGAAATAAAAAAGTAGCATTTTTGGCATTTGCTACAAAATCATTCCACCTTTGATAGTGTTCGGAAGTATATTTTATTATTTTATATCTATTCATTAATGCAGTCCATATTTAATGAATCGCATTTTTATAGGTATTTGCTAAGCAAATTTTAATAAGTTGCGATTTCATAAAGCAAATCTTTGGGGAAATTAGTAAAATTTATTACTTTGGTAAAATTATTCACCATAAATATTAAATTTACCTCCATTTGATGAAAAAATTACTTGTATTTTTCTTGTTTATATTTCAGCAAAGTTTTTCTCAAGATATTGGTTTATTCAATCAATTTAATGGAAGATATGATTTTACTTTTGTGGGAAACACACTTAACCCAACTGAAAACTCCTTTCAAACACTTCCACCAACAGTATTTACAACTTCGGATGCCACTTTAACTTTAAATTCTGGTGATGTTATTGAAAGTGCTTATTTATATTGGGCAGGTTGTGGAACGGGTGATTTTAATGTAAAATTAAATGGGACCGATATCACTGCAACCAGAACTTTTTCAAATGTATTAGATCAAGGTATAGTTTTTAATTTTTTTAGTGCTTTTGCAGATGTAACTTCTCAAGTTCAAGCAACAGGAACTGGCATTTATACTCTTTCAGATTTAGACGTAAGTACATTCATAGATCATCATGCTCAAAATAGTACAAATTTTGCTGGTTGGGCTTTAATTGTAGTTTATAAAAACCTGGCTTTACCCTTAAATCAATTGAATATTTATGATGGAATGCAAGTGGTTTCCATTGTGCAAAACTTTTTAGACGTTCCATTAAATGCATTAAATGTAATTGACAATGTAGACGCAAAAATTGGTTTTTTAGCTTGGGAAGGCGATAGCGGTTTGGCTGTTAATGAAACTTTAAGAATTAATGGAAACATTATTAGTAATCCGCCTTTAAATCCTGCAAACAATGCGTTTAACGGAACAAATTCGGTTACCAATTCTAATTCACTTTATAATATGGATTTGGATATTTATAACATTCAAAATAATATAAATGTAGGTGATACTTCGGCTTTAATTCAACTTACTTCAGGACAAGATTATGTTATGGTAAATGCGATTGTAACCAAATTGAATAGTCAATTACCAGATGCTCGTATTACATTTGAAGCACCCGATTTGAGTTGTAACGTTAGAGTTTTAGAAATTGATTACACCGTAACCAACATGAATTCGACTGCCGATTTACCTGCAAATACTCCAATTACTTTTTATGCAGATGGTGTTTCAGTTGGTTCAGCATTTACACAGAATATAATTCCGATGGACGGTTTTGAGGATGGAACAATTACTTTAATTATTCCAGCTACGATTCCTTTACAATTTACTTTAACAGCACAAGTTGACGACACAGGAAATGGAACAGGAATTCATAATGAAATCTCAGAAATTAATAATTCTTTTAGTTTACCAATTCGTCTTTTGGCCTCACCAAATTTTAATCAACCAGAAGATGTATTAAGCTGTAATTTAGGATTTACTCGTGCTATTTTTGATTTTTCTTCAAATGAAAATTCAATAAAAATCAACACTACTGATTTAGTATCATTTTATGAAACTGAAAATGATGCTATTGCTGAAATAAATCAAATAGCTAATACAACAAATTATGAAGCTGTAACTACTCCAAAAAGGATTTGGGTTCGAATAGAAAATACAGATGGCTGTTTTTCAATTGCTTCTTTCTTATTAAAATCACATAATTGTGAACCAATTATTTACAATGCAGTTTCACCAAATAATGATGGTTTAAACGATGTTTTCTTTATTGAAGGTTTACGAAACATATTCCTTAATTTCCAATTAGAAGTTTACAATCGTTGGGGAAGATTAATTTGGACAGGAGATAACAACAAACCCGATTGGAATGGAAAAGCAGAAAATGCTGTAGGAAATGAAGACGCTCCTGGTGGTACATATTACTACATTTTATATTTAAACGATCCTGAATATCCAACTCCAATGAATGGCTATTTACTTTTAAAAAGATAAAACTTTAACTAAATAAACAAACCTTAAAAATTAATTATGAAGAAAATCTTTGCTCTATTATCAATTATTTGCATTACAAATATATTTGCGCAAACGGAAGAACAAGAATTTGAAAAAATGCTTAAAATTGGTCAAGAACTAAAATACCAAACGGGAACTATACATTTTTCTTCTGGTAATGCCACATTAAATGTTCCAAAAGGTTTTAAATTTTTAGATGGACCACAAACGCAAAAAGTTTTAAAAGATATATGGGGAAATCCTGAAGACACCACAATTTTAGGTTCAATTTTACCAGAAGACAAAGGTGTTTTAGGTAGTGACAGTTGGATGTTTATTATTAATTATGTTGAAGATGGATTTGTCAAAGATGGTGATGCTGATGATATCAATTATGACGATTTATTAAAAGATATGAAAGAAGAAATTACCGCTTCAAATCCTGATAGAACGGCACAAGGTTTTCCTTCTATTGACTTGATCGGTTGGGCTTCAAAACCATTTTACGATAAAAATTTAAAAGTACTACATTGGGCAAAAGAATTAAAATTTGGCACGGATGAAAGTAATACTTTAAACTACGACTTAAGAGTTTTAGGAAGAAAAGGAATGTACAATATTTCTGCAGTTGCTGGAATGGCACAATTAAACGAAGTTAAAAAAAGTATTCCATTAATTATAAAAAGTGTTCAATACAATGAAGGATTTAAATATTCTGATTTTGATGAAGATAATGACCACGTAGCAGAATGGACAATTGGTGGTTTAATTGCTGGTAAAGTTTTAGCTAAAGTTGGATTTTTTGCTATTTTAGCGAAATTCGGAAAGTTCATTGTTATTGGTTTAATTGCAGGTTTTGGCGTTATCAAGAAATTCTTTTTTGGAAATAAAGAACAACAAATGACGAAACCTGAAGTGATTGCTCCAAAAAATGAAGACGAAACAACTTTAGAAGAATAAAACCCCACAATTACATTGAAAAAGACAAATGGAATTGAAATTACCAATATAATTTTAATTATAGTTTCGGCTATTTTTGCTTTCATTTGTCCTTTTCAAACTTTTCTTTTAGTGTATGCCTTTCTTGGTCCGCTACATTATCTCACGGAAATTAATTGGCTACAACAACGAAATTATTTTCTGCAAAACAAAACTGATGTTAACTATCTGTTTATTCCCATAATTGCAATTGGAAGTATTGTCTATATTCCAAGTTTAGCTGCATTAAAACCTGTAATTCCATTTCTATTATTTTTCACTTTATTAGTTTCGATTTTTAACTCATCGGAAAACATAAAACTTTATAGAAATTGGAAGTTTATCTTATTGTTAATTGTTGGAATTGCTACGTCTTTCTACTTTAGAAACTATTTCCACACTTTCTTTTCAATATTTCTCCCATCTTTAATTCACGTATTTATTTTTACAGGAATTTTTATCCTTTCTGGATTTCTAAAAACGAGAAATAACTTGTCGTTACTAACTTTTATTACTTTTTTAGCTATGAGTTTATTTTTATTGAATTTCAATTTAAACACGTTCTCTATTGAAGAAAACATACATTCAAAATACCAATCATTTGAAAAATTAAATCAAACTATTTTATCTATTTTTGGAGAAGAGAACAACACCAAACACAACATTTATTTTTCCAATTTCGGAATTAAACTAATGCAATTTATCGCCTTCGCATACACTTATCATTACTTAAATTGGTTTTCTAAAACATCAATTATTCAATGGCATAAAACCACGAAAACAAAATTTAGTGTAATTATTTTAATTTGGATTGTATCCGTACTACTCTATTTATATAATTACAAAACCGGATTATACTGGCTATACTTATTGAGTTTAACTCATGTAATTTTAGAATTCCCATTGAATATAACATCTGTTAAAAGTCAATTTAAAAATAACCATTACCAATAATTTTCCTATTTTTAGCACACAAAAAACCAAAACTATGCGAATATTTAAACTCTTAATAGTCCTTCTGACTGTTAATTTAAGTTTTAGTCAAGACTATTTTCCAAAAAATGATGGCGTAAAACAAACCTTCAAAAACGTGGTAGCTGTAACAAACGCTACAGTTTACACTTCATCAAATGTAAAAATTGAAAAAGCAACAATTTTAATAAAAGATGATAAAATTCAAGAAATTGGTACACAAGTTTCAATTCCAAAAGAAGCGACAATAATTGATGCAACTGGTAAAACTATTTATCCATCATTTATTGATTTGTATACCGAATTTGGTATTCAAAAACCACAAGCCAAACCAAGAAACTCAAGATCACCACAATACGATTCGGAAAGAAACGGATATTATTGGAATGACCACATTAGAGCCGATTTCAATGCCTCTGAAAATTTAAATTACGATGAAAATGTGGCTAAAGCTTTAAGAGAAACTGGTTTCGGGACGGTTTTAAGTTTTAATAACGACGGAATTGTAGCTGGAACAGGTTTACTTTGGACATTAAATGATGCTGAAAATAACGCAACTCGAATCTTAAATAAAAAAATATCACAACATTTTACTTTCAAAAGAAGTTCTCTTTCAGGACAATCTTATCCTTCTTCTTTAATGGGAAGCATGGCTTTAATTCGTCAATTGTATCACGATGCAAAATGGTACGCAGCTGGCGGTTCAAAAACAAAAGATGCGTCCTTAGAAGTTTTCAACCAGAATAAAAATTTATTGCAAATATTTAATGCTGGCGATAAATTAAACATTTTAAGAGCCGATAAAATTGGTGACGAATTTGGTGTCAACTACATCATTAAAGGTAGCGGAAACGAATTGGAACGAATTGAAGAAGTTAAAAAAACGAATGCGACTTTAATTATGCCAATTAATTTCCCTGACGCGTATGATGTTTCAGATTCATTTTTAGCAGAACAAGTGGTTTTATCTGACATGAAATTTTGGAATCAAGCACCTTATAATTTAAAAGTACTTGCTGAAAATAATATCAATTTTGCTTTAACGACTGCCGATTTAAAAAATCCAAAAGACTTTTTAACGAACTTAAGAAAAGCTGTAGAATTAGGATTTCCAAAAGAAAAAGCAATTGCCGCTTTGACAGAAATTCCAGCAAAAATTGCAAATCAAAACAATATTGGTTCTTTGAAAAAAGGAAATTTAGCCAATTTTATTATTGTAAGTGGTGATATTTTCGATGTTAAAAATACTATTCAAGAAAACTGGATTCAAGGAAACAGATTTGTAATTGAAAAAATTCAGCCTTCAGATATTAGAGGCAAATACGATTTAACTCTAGATAATACGAAATACGATTTATCAATTGATGGTGAAGCTTCAAAAATAGATGCTAAAATTTCTCAGGATAAAGTAGAATTCGGAACAAAACTGACTTACAACGAACCTTGGATTACAATGGTTATTAAAGGTAAAGATTCTGTTTCGTCAAAATTCATTAGAATTTCAGGATTCAAATCGGAAACTGGTTTATCAGGAAAAGCCATTTTAGAAAACGGTAAAGAAGTTACTTGGACTGCTGTCAAAAAAGCAGCTGCAGAAGTTAAAAAAGAGGAGAAAAAAGAAGAGAAAAAAACGCCTGTTTTTTATCCTGTAACTTTCCCAAACATGGCTTTTGGAAACAATTCGAAACCGAAACAAGAAACGATTTTATTTAAAAACGCAACGGTTTGGACAGGTGAAAAAGACGGAATCTTAAAAGAAACAGATGTTTTAATTGAAAACGGAAAAATTGTAAAAATTGGTAAAAACTTATCCCAAAAAGGAAAAGTTATTGATGCAACAGGAAAACACTTAACTGCTGGAATTATTGACGAACATTCACATATTGCTATTTCAAATGGTGTGAACGAAGGCGGACAAAATTCTTCAGCTGAAGTAACTATTGAAGATGTAGTAAATTCTGAAGATATCAATATTTACAGAAACTTAGCAGGTGGAGTTACATCAGCAAATTTATTACATGGTTCTGCTAATCCAATTGGTGGTCGAGCTGCGTTTATCAAATTAAAATGGGGTTACAATCCTGATGAAATGTTAGTAAAAGATGCTCCAAAATACATCAAGTTTGCTTTAGGTGAAAACGTAAAACAATCGAATTGGGGTGATGTGGAAAGATTACGTTTTCCTCAATCTCGTATGGGTGTAGAACAAGTTTATGAAGACTATTTTTCTCGTGCCATTGCGTACAAAAAAGAATGGGATTCGTACAATGCAACTAAAGGAAAAATTGCGCCACGATTTGATATCGAATTAGAGACTTTAAGTCAAATTTTAAACAAAAAACGTTTCATCACTTGTCACTCTTACGTACAATCTGAAATTAATATGTTAATGAAAGTGGCTGAAAAGTATAATTTCAAAATCCAAACGTTTACGCATATTTTAGAAGGTTATAAAGTGGCTGATAAAATGGCGAAACATGGTGTTGGTGGTTCAACTTTCGCAGATTGGTGGGGTTATAAATTTGAGGTAAACGATGCAATTCCTTATAATGCAGCACTTATGAATAATGTTGGTGTAACGGTTTCAATCAATTCTGATGATGCGGAAATGTCGAGAAGATTAAATCAAGAAGCTGGAAAAACATTAAAATATGGTGGTGTAACGGAAGAAGCAGCTTGGAATTTCGTGACTTTAAATCCAGCTAAATTATTACAAGTTGATGATAAAGTAGGAAGTATTAAAGTGGGTAAAGATGCCGATGTAGTACTTTGGTCTGATAATCCGTTAACGATTTATGCAAAAGCGGAAAAAACGGTTGTGGACGGAATTGTTTTCTTTGATATTGATCAGGAAAATGCGAAAAACGAAATGGTTCAAAAAGAAAGAAATGAATTAATTAATTTATTGTTAGATGCCAAAAACAAAGGTTTAAAAACACAAGAACCAAAGAAAAAATCGAGCGGACATTATCACTGTGATACACTTGGTGAAAAATGTAGAGAATTTCACGCTAAATACAACAACTAATGAAAAAACTAACATACATATTAGCACTAACTTCACTAGTAAGTTTTGCTCAACAAACTCCAGCACCAAAGCAAACCAAATCCATTTTAATTATGGGTGGAACGGCACATTTAGGTAATGGAAGAATTCAAGAAGACTGTTTAATTTCTATTATCGATGGGAAAATTGTTACCGTTGCTGATGGAAAATTAGCTAGACCTAGCAAACATGATATTGTTATTCAAGCAGATGGAAAACATATTTATCCAGGTTTCATCGCACCAAATTCAACTTTAGGATTAGTGGAAGTTGATGCCGTTCGTGCTTCAGATGATGAAAGTGAAATTGGAGAATTCAATCCACATATTAGAAGCATCATTGCTTATAATACCGAATCTAAAATAACAGAATCAGCAAGACCAAATGGGGTTTTATTAGCGCAAATTACACCACGTGGCGGAAGAATTTCTGGAACTTCGTCTGTCGTACAATTAGATGCTTGGAACTGGGAAGACGCTATCGTTAGAGAAAATGACGGAATTCATATGCGTTGGCCAAGTAGCTACGCGAGATTAGGTTGGTGGGCTGAACCAGGTGGTATCGAACCAAACAAAAAATACGACGAACAAACTAAAGCCATTCAATTGTTTTTTGACCAATCTTTAGGCTATTCTAATTCGGATAAAAAAGTAAAAGATATTCCTTACGATGCTATGAACGGTTTACAAAGCGGCGATAAAACCTTATATGTAAACGCGAATGGCGAAAAAGAAATTACAGATATAATCTTATTCAAAAAGAAAAACAACATTAAAAAATTAGTGATTGTTGGTGGTTATAACGCACACAAAATTGCCGATTTATTAAAAGAGAACAATGTTTCGGTTTTATTAAGAAGAGTGCATGATGTACCAAATTCTGAAGATGAAGATGTGAATTTACCTTATAAAATTGCTAAAATCTTAACAGATAAAGGAATTATTGTTGGTTTAGAAAATGCAGGTGATATGGAACGTATGCAAACGAGAAATATTCCGTTTTATGCAGGAACTTGTGCCGCTTGGGGAATGAACAAAGAAGATGCGTTGAAATTAATCACATCAAATACGGCTAAAATTTTAGGTATTGATGCGAAATATGGAACGTTAGAAAGCGGAAAAAGCGCTACCCTATTCATTTCTGAAGGAGATGCTTTAGACATGAAAACGAATAAATTATCACACGCTTTTATTGATGGAAGACAAATTAGTTTAGAAAGTCATCAAACGGAATTATACGAAAGATACAAAGATAAGTACGAAGCACAAGGTACAAAGCCAGAAGTAAAAAACTAAATCTCAAATTATCAATTTTCAAAGTCGCAAAGCCATTCGTTTTGCGACTTTGTTTTTATCTCTAAAAAAGATAACTTTGTAACTTATATTCTTACAACTTAGTCATTCAAAATGAAGCAAATCACGTCCATTCAAAATCCGTTTGTAAAAAACTTAGTTTTATTGCAAGACAAAGCCAAAGCACGAAAACAATCGGGTACTTTTATTATTGAGGGACAACGTGAAATTGAATTAGCTGTAAAAGGCGGTTACGAATTAGAAACTGTTTTGTTTTTACCAGAAATCATTTCGGAAAATCAAATCAAGAAATTAACTTCACAACAAGTTGAATTAGTTGAAATTTCAAAAGAAGTCTACCAAAAATTAGCTTATCGCGATACAACAGAAGGGATTATTGCTATTGCCAAATCGAAACCATTACAATTATCGGATTTAAAATTATCCAAAAACCCATTAATTTTAGTCGCAGAAGGATTAGAAAAACCAGGGAATTTAGGCGCTTTATTACGTACAGCTGATGCTGCAAATATTGATGCGGTAATTATTGCCAATCCAAAATCGGATATGTACAATCCAAATATTGTCCGTTCTAGCGTAGGTTGTTTGTTTACACGACAAATTGCCGTTGCCACTTCAGAAGAAGCGATTGCTTATTTAAAAGAGAATAACATTAATATTTATTGTGCGACTTTACAAGATTCAGCAACCTATCATACACAAAACTATAACGAACCAACGGCTTTAGTTGTTGGAACAGAAGCCACAGGAATTACAGAAGTTTGGCGACAAAACTCTACCAAAAACATCAACATTCCAATGCAAGGTATTATCGATTCAATGAATGTTTCGGTAGCTGCTGCGATTTTACTATTCGAAGCCAAAAGACAAAGAGGATTTTAATTAATCAATGTGTCAATAAGCCATAAAAAAACTTAAACAATCAACTACAACCAAAAACAATATAAAAATGAAAAAACTACTATTAATAACATTTCTAACTACTTTCAGTGCATTTTCTCAAATCACAGAAAAACAAATTGATGAAGTTGCAGAAAACACATTAAAAGCATTCAACGTTCCTGGTGTAGCCGTTGCTGTTGTAAAAGATGGAAAAATCATTCACAGTAAAGGTTACGGAGTAAAATCTATTCTAAAAAAAGATAAAGTAGATGGAAATACACTTTTCGGAGTAGCTTCAAATAGTAAAGCTTTCACAACTGCTGCTATTGCAATGTTAGTTGATGAAAAGAAAATGAATTGGGATGATAAAGTTGTTAAACACTTACCAAATTTCAAAATGTATAATGATTATGTTACGAATGAATTCACAATTCGCGATTTAGTAACACACAGAAGTGGTTTAGGTTTAGGCGCAGGAGATTTAATGATTTGGCCTGACGGAAGTAATTTCAAACCAAAAGATATTATTGAAAATTTACAATATTTAAAACCAGTTTCAGCTTTCAGAACAAAATACGATTATGATAATTTATTGTACATCGTTGCTGGTGAAGTAATTGAAAAAGTAAGCGGTTTATCTTGGTGCGATTTCATCGAAACTAAAATCATGAAACCTTTAGAAATGAACAATAGTGCGGGTTCTTTTTTACGTTTAAAAGACACAACAAATATTATTGTTCCACACGTTCCAACTGACGGAAAATTAAAAGTTATTTCTCGATACAAAAATCAAACTTTTGATGCAGCTGCTGGAATTTATTCTTCTGTAAACGACATGAGTAAATGGATGATTATGCAATTACAACAAGGAAAATATGGTTCAGAAAAGCAATTTAAAGTGTTTTCAGAAGCACAACACAATGAAATGTGGCAATTACAAACTATCATTCCTGCAAGAACAAGAGAACCTTATTTTACGCACTTTTCTGGTTATGGTTTAGGTTGGTTTTTAAGTGATGTGAAAGGTTACAAACAAGTGACTCATACTGGTGGTTTAGAAGGAATTGTAACGCAAGTCACACTAATTCCAGAATTAAATTTAGGAATTGTGGTATTAACCAATCAACAATCTGGTGCGGCTTTTAACGCAATTACAAATACTATTAAAGATGCTTATTTAAAAATCGAGTATAAAGATTATGTCAAAATTTTAAGTGATAGAGAAAAAAACAATATCGCTGAAGCGGATAAAGTTACAACGGAAGTTTGGGCAAAAATTGCAGATAACAAAAAGCAAAAAGTAAAAATTGAAGCCAAAAACTATGTTGGCACTTACAAAGACAATTGGTTCGGAAATATTACTATTACGGAGAAAAAAGGGCAACTGTATTTCAATTCAGAGCGTTCTCCACAATTAGCTGGTGAAATTTTCTTCTACAAAGACAATACTTTTGCTGTGAAATGGTTTAACAGAAGTTTTAATGCTGATGCTTTAATTACTTTTTCAGCAAACAATACCAATATTAAAATGGTACCAATATCAGATTTAACTGATTTCAGCTACGATTTTCAGGATTTAGATTTTAATAAACAATAAATTAAAAATGGCGTTCTTTTTTAGAACGCTTTTTTTTTTGATATCTGACTTTTAAACACTATTTTTATATACTCCAAAAATTGAATATGACAGAGATAGATTTAGAAGCCGAAAAAAAAGCCATAGCTCAAGAATATAAAGAGTTACTTCGCATTAGTTATCAAAGTTTAACAGATGAAGATAAGAAGCTAATTCGTAAGGCATTTGACGTAGCAGTAGAAGCCCATAAAGAACAAAGAAGAAAATCAGGTGAAGCCTATATTTTTCATCCTATTGCTGTGGCTAAAATTGTAGCTTCTCAAATTGGTTTAGGTTCCACAGGTATTGCTTCTGCCCTATTGCATGATGTGGTGGAAGATACTGACATTACTATTTCTGACATTGAAAAAATGTTTAATCCTAAAATTGCCAAAATTGTTGAAGGATTAACCAAAATTCCAAAAGTAAAAAACGACCAAGAAATTTCACTTCAAGCGGAGAATTTCAGAAAAATGTTGTTGACATTAAACGACGATGTTCGAGTAATTCTAATCAAAATCGCCGATAGGTTGCACAACATGCAAACTATGGACGGAATGGTCGATTATAAACAAGCCAAAATCGCATCAGAAACCTTATATATTTATGCGCCACTCGCCCATCGATTAGGTTTGTATAATATCAAAACACAATTAGAAGATTTAGGTTTAAAATATACTGAACCAGAAGTTTATGCGGATATTTTTAGCAAAATAAAAGAAACTAAAGAAGAACAAGATGCTTATATTAAAGCTATTTCTGATGTTTTAGGCAAATCTATGAAAGATGAAGGAATCGATTTTATCATCAAAGGTCGACCAAAATCTATTTATTCTATTCGAAGAAAAATGAAAGCACAAGGTGTCACTTTTGATGAAGTGTACGATAAATTTGCGCTTAGAATCATTTATAAATCTAATCTTCATGATGAAAAATTCCTAGCTTGGAAAATTTATTCGGTTGTGACAGATCATTACCGACCAAGTCCAAGTCGTTTACGCGATTGGATTTCTTCACCAAAATCGACAGGTTACGAAGCTTTACACATTACCGTAATGGGACCATTGGGTCGTTGGGTAGAAATTCAAGTTCGAAGTGAACGAATGGATGAAATTGCGGAGAAAGGTTATGCAGCACATTACAAATATAAAAATAACGCTACCGAAGAAAATAGCTTAGAAATTTGGCTGAACCAACTGAAAGAAGCGCTTGAAAATTCGAACAATAATGCGGTAGATTTTGTAGAAGATTTCAAACTGAATTTATACGCAAAAGAAATATACATCTTCACACCAAAAGGAGAAATTAAATCGTTACCAAAAGGTGCAACTTCATTAGATTTTGCATTTAGCATTCACTCGGAAATTGGTGTAAAAACTCGTGGTACAAAAGTTAACGGAAAATTAGTGCCTTTAAATTATGTTTTAAATAGTGGCGATCAAGTCGAAATTATTACATCTCCAAATCAAAAACCAACCATTCATTGGTTAGATTATGTAACGACGGCTCGAGCTAAAAACAAAATTAAAAACGTATTAAACGATAATATCAAAAAAATTGGCGAAGACGGAAGAGAAATTCTTACTCGAAAATTACGTCATTTAAAAATTACGTTAAACGAAAATACAATCAACGAATTGGTAAACTATTTTAAACTTCAAACCAGTTTAGATTTATTTTACCGAGTTGGAATTGGTGCTATTGAAAATCAGCAATTACGCGATTATGCAGCACAAAAAAGCAATACTTTAGTCAATTTTTTCAAGAAAACCATTAAGAGAAGTCCAGGTTCTAATGATGAGAAAATTCAGAAAAACGATAATACTAAAAAATTAGATTTATTAGTTTTCGGAACAGAACAAAGTAAATTAGAATACAAATTATCACCTTGTTGTAATCCAATACCTGGTGATAATGTTTTCGGATTCGTAACGATAAACGAAGGAATTAAGGTCCATAAAACAGATTGTCCGAATGCCATTAGTTTACAATCTAATTTTGCATACCGAATTGTTCAAGCTAAATGGATAGATTCTACACAAGAAGAATTTAACGCCATTTTAAAGATCACAGGAATGGATGTTATCGGATTAACAAATGAATTAACAAAAGTCATTTCAAATCAAATGAACGTTAACATACAAAGTATCAGCTTAAACACTGAAGCTGGAATATTTAACGGGCAAATTACAGTTGTGGTTCAAAATAATATAATTCTTAAAAAATTAATTGAAAACATCAAAACGGTTGACGGAATTGATAAAGTAACTAGAGTTTATAATAATTAGTAAAGAGCAACTATTAGTTATTAATTAAAAAAAAGTTTTTTACTTTTCACTAATCACTTTTCACTAATCACTTTTTACTAATCACTTTTTACTATATTTGCAAATCTTTTCATTTAAACAGCAAATGGATAACAACCAAAATCAAGAAACGGTTAAAAACGTTTTTACAAAATACCTTGAAGAAAAAGGGCATCGCAAGACACCTGAGCGCTATGCTATACTTCAAGAAATTTACGAGAATCAAGAACATTTTGATATAGAATCTTTGTACATCAAAATGAAAAACAAAAATTATCGTGTTTCTCGTGCGACTTTATACAACACCATCGAATTATTATTGGATTGTAAACTAGTACGCCGTCATCAGTTTGGTCAAAACCAAGCGCATTACGAAAAATCTTATTTCGACAAACAACACGACCATATTATTTTAACGGATACAGGAGAAGTTATAGAATTTTGCGATCCACGTATTCAGCAAATCAAACAAACTATGGAAGAAATGTTCGGAATCAATATTGAAACACATTCCTTATATTTTTACGGAACGAAAAATAAATAAAATTGCAACTAAATTAACCCTGAACTTAACTGTTTAGGACAACACAACAACACAATGAATGTAGACTTACTACTCGGATTACAATGGGGTGACGAAGGAAAAGGAAAAATCGTCGATGTATTAACTTCAAAATACGACATTATTGCGCGTTTTCAAGGAGGACCAAATGCTGGACATACACTTGAATTTGACGGAATTAAGCATGTTTTAAGAACTATTCCATCTGGAATTTTTCATAAAAATAATGTAAACATCATCGGAAATGGTGTTGTTATGGATCCTGTAGTGTTTCAAAAAGAAATTGAAGGATTAGAAAAATTTAATTTAGATATCAAATCAAAATTATTACTTTCAAGAAAAGCACATTTAATTTTACCAACTCACCGTTTATTAGATGCAGCATCTGAAGCATCTAAAGGAAAAGCAAAAATTGGTTCTACATTAAAAGGAATTGGCCCAACTTATATGGACAAAACTGGTAGAAATGGTTTAAGAATTGGTGATATTGAAATGGCTGATTTCAAAGAAAGATACCGCGCTTTAGCAGACAAACATGAAGCTATGATTGCTTTTTACGATGTAAACTTGCAATATAATTTAGCAGAAATGGAAGATGAATTTTTCGCAGCTGTGGAAGAATTAAAAACATTAACTTTCATAGATTCAGAAGAATATTTAAACAAAGCCTTAAAAGCTGGAAAAACGATTTTAGCAGAAGGCGCACAAGGTTCGTTATTAGATGTAGATTTTGGAACATATCCATTTGTAACTTCTTCTAACACTACTGCTGCTGGAGCTTGTACTGGTTTAGGTATTGCACCAAATAAAGTAAAAGAAGTTTTCGGAATTTTCAAAGCATACACTACTCGTGTTGGAAGTGGACCTTTCCCTACAGAACTTTTTGATGAAGTTGGTGCAAATATGGCTAAAATTGGTAACGAATTCGGTTCAGTAACTGGTCGTGCACGTCGTTGTGGATGGTTAGATTTAGTCGCTTTAAAATATGCTGTTGAAGTAAATGGAGTAACTGAATTATATATGATGAAAGGTGATGTTTTATCTGGATTCGAAACCTTAAAAGTTTGTACAGCTTACAACTATAAAGGAGAAACTTTGAAGCATTTCCCTTACAATATTGAACCAGAAAATGTCCAACCAATTTATACAGAAATGAAAGGTTGGCAAGCAGATTTAACAGGTATGACAACATATGAAGAATTACCTTCTGAATTAAAAACTTACATTGAATTCATTGAAAAAGAATTAGAAGTGCCAATAAAAGTGGTTTCTGTTGGACCAGACAGAACACAAACTATCACAAGATAAATTTTAAAAATCCCGAGCAATCGGGATTTTTTTATTTATGTTATATTCATAACAAAGTAATCCAAAACTCACAAATTAATATTATGCAAAAACAGTATATTTGCGCTTTAAATCATATAAAATGAAACAAATTTGCTTACTTTTTGTAAGTTTCTTTTCTAGTGCGCAAATTGTTAATATTCCGGATACATATTTTAAAGCAAAATTATTACAAGCTGATGTAACTAACAATTTCGCTTCAATTGAAGAATTAATTTACAATGAAGAGACAAATTCAATCAATACTATAACAAATTATTGTAAAATAGATTTAAATAATGATGGAGAAATTCAAGTTAGCGAAGCCTCAAACATAAAATATTTAAATTTTAGTTTAGCCTATTCAATCACAAATCCACAAGGAATTGAATATTTTACAAACCTTATTTATTTAAACATTAGTACCTATAATTCAAATATCCCTAATTTAAACTTGTCACAAAATCTTAATTTAAAGTATCTATTCTGCACCAATAACAATTTAATAACTTTAAATTTAGGATCAAACATTAATTTACAGCAAGTTGATTGTTCAAACAACGACATAACTAATATTGATTTGACACAAAATACAGGATTAAAAAAAATAATTTGTAATAATAACCAAATAACTAGTTTAAACCTATTACAAAACAATTCATTAAATTACATAAACTGCAAAAACAATCAAATAACAAATTTAATACTTCCAGCAAGTAGCAATCAAATAACTTATTTAGATTGTTCAATTAATCAAATTCCAACTTTAGATTTATCTCAATGTAGTAATCTTTCAACATTAACTTGTTTATCTAATCAATTAAATAGTTTAGATCTAACCCAAAATATTAATTTAACATCACTTAATTGTGCAATTAATTCTTTACCTGAATTAGATTTAGCTAACAATGTGTTACTAACAAATATTAATTGTGGAAACAATTTAATATCAAATTTAATTTTAAATAGTAATAGTGCTTTGACACAATTGTTTTGTAGCAATAATTTATTAACAAGTTTAGATATAAGTAACAATACTTTTTTAATACAATTATCTTGTGGAAATAATCTACTTACAAGCTTGTATGTAAAAAATGGGAAAAACGAATCGATTAGTTTAATACCAAACCTAAATTTACAATATATTTGCTGTGATGAAGGGCAACTTGCAAATATTCAAAGTATTATTAACCTTAACGGATATACAAATTGTCATGTAAATACATATTGCACATTTACTCCAGGTGGTCAATTTTTCACTATTCAAGGGCAACAAAAATTTGACAATGAAAATGACAATTGTGATACAACTGATAATTTTATTCCAAACTTTAAATATTCAATTACTAACGGTACTACAACGGGTTCATTAATATCTAACAATACTGGTTCTTACTTAATTCCAGTGCAAACTGGTACTCACACAATAACTCCAGTTTCTGAAAATCCAAGTTATTTTACAGTTTCACCAACTTCAGCAACAATATCTTTTCCAACACAAGCTAGTCCGTTAACTCAAGATTTTTGTATCACTCCAAACGGAACTCACCACGATGTAGAAGTTTCAATTATTCCAGCATCTGTTGCAAGACCAGGATTTGATTCATTTTATAAAATCATTTATAAAAACAAAGGAAATCAAATTGAAAACGGAACAATTAATTTGCAATTTGATGATGCTATTTTAGATTTAGTATCAACAAATCCTACATTTACAACACAAACTTTAAATAATTTAAGCTGGACATACAGCAACTTACTACCTTTTGAAACTCGAACTATTCATTTTATGATGAATGTGAATTCGCCAACAGAAACTCCATCTGTAAATAGTGGTGATATTTTAAATTATATCGCAACAAATACCATTACAAATACAGATGAAATGCTTTCTGACAATACGTTTGTTTTAAATCAAGCAGTTGTAAATTCATATGATCCAAATGACAAAACGTGTTTACAAGGAACAACAATTCCTCCAAGCGAAGTTGGAAAATATGTTCATTATATGATTCGTTTTGAAAACACTGGAACTTTCCCAGCTGAAAACATTGTAGTTAAAGACATGATTGACACTGCTAAATTTGATGTTTCAAGTTTAATTCCATTACACGCAAGTCATAATTATGTGACAAGAATTTCAGGTAACAAAGTTGAATTCATTTTTGAAAACATTAATTTACCTTTTGATGATACTACTAATGATGGTTATGTTGCATTCAAAATTAAAACAAAACCTACTTTAGTTTTAGGCAATACGTTTAGTAATACGGCTAATATTTATTTCGATTATAACTTTCCAATTGTTACCAACACTGCAACTACAACAATTGCTGCATTGAGCAATCCAAGTTTTGAATTTGCTAATTACTTTAGTTTGTATCCAAATCCTGCAACTAACGAATTGAATATTAACTTGAAATCGGCAATTGAAATTAACTCAATTCAAATTTATAATACAATTGGACAATTAGTAACTATTCAAACGGGAAATGCATTAAAAGTGGATGTTTCACATTTAAAAACTGGAAATTACTTTATTAAAATAAATACCAATGAAGGTTATAGCACTAGCCAATTCATAAAAGAATAATACAATTTTGTCATACTGTCCCGACACTTCGGGATCGTTTCAGCATCTAAACCGCAGATTCGCAGATTTAAATAATCGTAGAATCTGCGGTTTTTCATTTACAAAATCCTACTCAATCTTTAATTATTTCTTCGTATCTTCTTGTCTTCGTGGCAAAATAAAAAAAACCATAAAATATTCTTAATACCTATTCATTTTTATACATTTTACTTAAATTTGACAAAAAATAGAAACATTGAGAAAATATATATATGCTATCGTTTTGTTATTCTCCATCATATTTGGAAATGCACAAACACCAACCCAACCAATTGCTCCCACAAATCCAAACGCTATTAGGATTTTGAATTCCGATTTTATCGATAAAAACCAAAATGAAATTCCAGGTGCGATTATATTTACTGGAAATGTTCAAATTTTACATAATGGTGTTAAGATTTATTGCAACAAAGCCTATCATTATACAGATGAAGATTACATCAAAGCTTTCGGAAATGTACAATTAAACCAAGGTGATACAATTGTTATGAATAGCCGTTATGCAGAATACGATGGAAAAACACTACAAGCATTTGCAACCGGAAATGTTAACTTACGCTCACCTGATTCCAACTTAACAACAGATACAATTTACTTCGATAGAAACAAACAAGAAGCTTCTTTTAAAAGTTGGGGAACCATTGTAAATAAAGAAAATACTTTAAAAAGTAAATTTGGAAAATATAATATAAAATCAAAAAAATATTCTTTCAAAACGGCGGTAACTGTTGTAAATCCTAAAGTGACTATCAAAACTAATAATTTAGATTTTTACGATAATTCAGGTCATGCCTATGTCTACGGACCGAGTACAATTACAAGTAAAGAAAATGTAATTAATACTACCAAAGGATTTTACGATACTAAAAATGATGTTGGAAGACTTCTCGATAAATCGAATATCGTGTACAATAATCGAAAAGTAGAGGGCGATATTATCAATTACGACCGAAAGAAAAATTTCGCGAAAGCCACAAATAATGTAAAAATAACCGACACAATCAACAACATGATTGCGACCGGACATTATGCAGAAGTGTATCGAAATATTGGTGGAACCAAAAAAGATTCGATGTTTATTACAAAAAAAGCATTGATAAAAACTTTAGTTGAAAAAGACACCATGTATTTACACGGTAAAAAAATATTAGTAACTGGTCCGCAAGAAGATAGAACAATTAGAGCCTTTAACAATGTGCGTTTTTTCAAAACCGATATGAGTGGAAAATGTGATTCTATTCATTCGAACAACAAAACACAATTGACAAAACTAATCGGAAGACCAGTAATTTGGAATAGCGACAACCAAATGACAGGTGACGAAATTCATTTAATTGGAAACAATAAAACCGAAAAACTCGATTCACTAAAAATACTAAACAATGCCTTTCTAATTCAAAAAGATACGATTGGTGAAGACAATTACAACCAAGTGAAAGGACAATATTTGTATGGAAAATTTAGAGATAACAAATTATACGAAGTTGATTTAGTCAAAAATACAGAGAAACTCTATTTTATGTACAACGATGCTAATGAAATGGTTGGGATTGACAAAGGCGTTTCTAGTAGCATCAATATGCAATTAGAAGATAATAAGATTATCGAATTAACATCATTCAAAAAGATTGAAAGCGATACGTATCCTGATAAAGATTTCCCTAAAAACGCAAGACGACTTCGAGGTTTTGTTTGGCGAATTGATGAAAAAATTACTTCTTTAGAAAATATTTTCCCAGAAGAAGAAAAAGCCATCGACGAGAAAGTGAAAGTCGAAACCGAAAAGAAAAACAAAGAAGAACAAAAACCTATGGACGTATTGAAAGAAACTACGGATTATGGAAAAGTTCTAGGCAAAAGCAAAAAGGTTAAAGGCAAAGGGTAAATAATACACAAACACCTTTCACCCAAAACCCTTAACCCAAAACCCACAAAAATGTTACAAGATTTCTTTAAATATCAAGCGCAAACCTCTCCTCACCCATTAGCTATGGAAATTTCTCATGCTAAAGGTTCTTATATTTACGACACTTCAGGAAATAAATATTTAGATTTTGTGGCTGGCGTTTCGGCTTGTAGTTTAGGACATCAAAATGAGCGTGTAAATAATGCGATAAAAGACCAATTAGACAAATATTCTCACGTGATGGTGTATGGCGAATATGCGCAACATCCCGCAACCGAATATTGTAAATTATTGGCGCAACATCTTCCTCATCCGTTAAAAAAAACCTATTTAGTAAATTCTGGTACAGAAGCTACGGAAGGCGCACTAAAATTAGCCCGAAGAGTGACTGGAAGAAGTCAATTCATATCTTGTCATAATGCGTATCACGGAAATACGATGGGAAGTTTGAGTGTGATGGGTTTTGAAGAACGCAAACAAGTGTTTAGACCATTAATTCCAGATGTCGATTTCATTACGTTTAATAACGAAGAAGACATTCAAAAAATCACCACAAAAACAGCTGGAATTATCTTAGAATCTATTCAAGGTGGCGCTGGATTTATTCAACCACAAAACGATTTTTTAAAGAAAGTTCGAGCACGTTGTACTGAAGTTGGTGCGATGTTAATTATAGACGAAATTCAACCCGGATTTGGTCGTACCGGAAAATTATTTGGATTTGAAAATTACGATTGCATTCCTGATATTTTAGTCATCGGAAAAGGAATGGGCGGCGGAATGCCAGTTGGCGCTTTCGTTGCATCTGAAGAACACATGGATTTATTATACGATAATCCGAAATTAGGACATATTACAACATTTGGTGGTCATCCCGTAATTGCAGCTGCTTGTTTGGCAACATTACAAGAAGTGACCGAAACCAATTTAATGGCTGAAACCTTAGAAAAAGAAAAACTTTTTAGGAAATTATTGGTGCATCCTTTAATTACTGAAGTTCGTGGAAAAGGCTTAATGCTAGCTGCCATGACAAAAAGTCCGAATATTACCAACGAAGTTATTTTACGATGTCACAAACGTGGTTTAATTTTATTCTGGTTATTATTCGAAGGAACTGCTATTAGAATTACACCACCATTAACCATTTCCAACCAAGAAATTGAAGAAGGTTGTCAATTATTATTAGAAGTTATGGATGAAGTTCAGGCTTTAAATCTGTAAAATTCATTTGTTTTTCGTAACTTACTACAAATCAGATTAAAGTAACTTTTAAAATCTGTGAAATTTATATTCTAAAACTTGACATAGAACTTGCTCTTGAACTTGAAATTGAGCATGAATTTTGTTAATTAAATTGTTCAAAACATACACTTGGCAAGGAAATTGCGAGCATTTAATTACGTAATTTTATTACATGAACTTTAAATAGTTGTGCTATGAATATGAGTCATGAAGAAGAAGAGGAAGAAAACAACTTATCGCTTTCTAAATTTGAATCGATGTTAAAAACCAACAAGGTCTTTTTCTTTGATTCAGAAGAATTCGAGGACATTGTTTTGCACTATATGGACACGGGACGTATCAATTTAGCCAAAAAAGCGCTAAGGTTAGGATTAGAACAACATCCAAAATCCACAGGCTTAAAATTGGTTCATGTTGAGATATTAATTTACGACGACAAAATTGAACAAGCCGAAAAAATCCTGAATGAAATTGCTTTATTAGAACCAACTAACGAAGAAGTTTTTATTCAACGTGCTAATATTTGCTCAAAAAGAGACCAGCACGAAAAAGCCATCGAACATTTAAGAGAAGCACTTCGTTATACTGATGACGAAGCCGATATCTATTCTATGATTGGAATGGAATATTTGTTCATGGATAATTTAGAATTAGCAAAAGATAACTTCATTTTATGTTTAGAAAACGATGAAGAAGATTATTCTGCTTTATACAACGTTGTGTATTGTTTCGACTTCTTAGATCAAAACCAAGAAGCTGTTGAGTATTTAGAAAATTTCATAGATAAAAATCCATATAGCGAAGTGGCTTGGCATCAATTAGGTCGCCAATTTTATGCTTTAAAGAATTATGAAAAAGCAGTTTGGGCATTCGATTATGCGTGCTTAATTGACGAAGGTTTTTTAGGAGCCTTTTTAGAAAAAGCCAAATCGTTAGAAAAACTAAAACGATACCAAGAAGCAATTGATTGCTACAATATTACAATTGAATTAGACGATCCAACTTCATTTGCCTTTTTACGAATTGGGAAATGTTATGAGAAACTAGGAAACAATGAGCAAGCTTTAAATTTTTATTTAAAAACAGTTCATGAAGATCCATTGTTAGATAAAGCATGGTTAGCGATTACCGATTTTTACATTTCTCAAAAAAACTATCAAAAATCGTTATATTACATCAATAAAGCCATTGGAATCGACGGAGAAAACCCATTATATTGGAGAAGATATGCGAATATCAATCAGTATTTAAATTTCTTTGAAGAAGCCGAAGAAGGCTACAGAAAAGCATTTGAAAACGGAGATGTTGAATTAGATAATTTCCTTTGCTGGAGTGATGTTTTATATGTTTTAGGAGAAGTTTCTGGAGCATTTGAAATCTTAAATCAAGCGAAAGAATTATATCCAAATGAATCTGAAATCCTTTACAGAATTGTAGGTTTGTATTACAATATTGACGAAGAATTTAATGCTATTGAAGCCTTAAACTTAGCACTACTAACCGATTTTCATAAAAATTACATTTTAAAAGACTTATTTCCACATGTTTGGGAAAGTGAAAACGTACAAAAAATTATCAAAAACCATAATATATAAGCCCTATCAATGGAAATTATCGACTTTTTATTACACTTTTTAAAAGACCCATTAACCGTAATTACACAATTAATTGACCAATATAACACATTAATTTACTTCATATTATTCCTAGTAGTCTTTGTAGAAACAGGCTTCGTAATTATGCCTCTTTTACCAGGAGATTCAATGCTTTTTGCGATTGGAGTTATAGCTGCTACAACAGGAAAATTGAGTTTAATCATCATTATTCCTTTATTAATTTTTGCCGCACTTTTAGGCGATAATTTAAACTATTTCGTAGGTCATAAATTTGGCGAACTCATCAAAGAGAAAAAGAAAATCCTATTCTTAAAAAGAGAATACATTGAAAAAACAGAAGATTTCTTCGAAAAAAATGGCGGAAAAGCTGTAATCATGGCGCGTTTCGTACCAATCGTAAGAACAATCGCTCCTTTTGTTGCTGGAGCTGGAAGTATGAAATATAGAAATTACATCATCAATTGTATTCTTGGCGCTGTACTTTGGGTTGCAGGAATTACCCTTTTAGGGTATTTCTTAGGACAATTTGATGTTGTGAAAAATAATTTCGAAAAACTAGTTTTAGGTATTGTTTTCATCTCGATTTTACCTATTTTTATTAAAATTTTCAAATCGAAATTCAGTAAAGCATAACTAAAATGAAATCACCACTAATTAAAAGTTTGCATAAGCAAACACCAATGAACAAAGAGGTGATAACATATATGACCGCTAAAAAATAAATTTTTCATATATGAAAAAGAAGTCACTTAAGAAGCAACGAAAGTTTGGACTTATTGGTAAAAATATAAGTTATTCTTTTTCAAAAAAGTACTTTGCAGAAAAATTCTTGCAAAATCATTTTCATAATTGTGAATATGAAAATTACGACATACAAAACATCAGAGAGTTTACTGGAATTATTGAAAACACTAAAGGTTTAGTTGGTTTAAATGTGACCATTCCTTTTAAAGAAGAAGTCATTCCTCTTTTAGATAAAATTTCTAAAAATGCTAAAAAAATTGGTGCTGTAAATTGTATTACAATTTCGAAAAATAAAAAACTAAAAGGCTACAATACCGATTATTATGGTTTCAAAAAAGCTTTAGAACCTATTTTGAAAAATCACCATAAAAGAGCATTAATTCTAGGAACTGGTGGCGCAAGTAAAGCCGTGGCTTATGCCTTAAAAAAACTAAAAATTGAGTTCGATTTTGTTTCAAGAAATCCTTCAGAGTATGAAATCGGTTATAAAGAAATTAATGCCGATGTTTTTAATGAATATCAAATCGTAATTAACACTACTCCCTTGGGAACTTTCCCTAATGTTTCCGAATTACCAAAATTAGATTACTCGTTATTTACTCCAAAACACATCGCTTTCGATTTAGTATATAATCCTGAAGAAACTGCCTTTTTAAAGAAAGCCAGAAAAGCAGGAGCGGTGACTAAAAACGGACAGGAAATGTTAATTTTTCAAGCTGAAAAGGCGTGGTTAATCTGGAATAAGTAACATTTAATCATAAATTGAGATAATTTCTTTGAATTTTCCTCCTGTTTTGGTATCTTCGAACCCTAAACTTAAGCATTATAACATGTTAGAAGAATTGAATGATAACCTGCAAAACGCAGATGGACAAGAACAAACAGCATCAATGGAAAACAATTCAACTGTTGAAGTTGAAAATGAAATTGAAATTCAGGAACCTGAAGTAACTGAAAACGAAGCTGTTCCCCAAGATTTAGAAGTAACAACACCTGTTTCTGCGCAAGATGAAATAGACAATCATTTAGCGGAAGCTAGTGAAGATGGTTCTATTCATGCCGATTTAGAAATCGTGTCAAAAGATTACGAAAGTCTTTCTTTAGAAGAATTAGTGGATGAATTGACAACATTAGTTGGTCATGAAAAAGCACTATTCTACAAAAATCAAATTGAAGATGTAAAAAAAGCGTTCTTAAACCACTATCATCACATGATTGAGGAAAAACGTAAAGCTTTTTATGCTGAAAATGAAGCTACAACTGAATTTGAATACCACTCGCCTTTAAAAGTGAAATTTGATCATTTATTGGATACGTATCGTACTAAGAAAACGGCAAATTTTAAAAATATAGAAAATCAGTTAAAAAATAATTTAACAGAAAGAACCAATCTGATTGAAGAATTGAAAGCTTTAATTGCTAGCAATGATTCTAATATTTCAGAAATGTTCAAAAAATTCAACGAAATTAGAGAGCGTTGGAAAAATACTGGAGCAATTCCGAAAGACAAATACAATTTAGTGTGGAACAATTTCCATTTTCATGTGGATAGATTTTACGAAATTGTACATTTAGATAGAGAAATTAGAGATGCTGATTTTAAAAATAATTTAGAACAAAAGTTAGAAATTATTGAGAAAGCGAAACTTTTAGTAGATCAACCAGATGTAACGAAATCTTTCAGAGAATTGCAATTGTTACACCGTGTTTGGAAAGAAGAAATCGGACCAGTTGACAAAGAAAACAGAGAGAAAATTTGGCAAGAATTTAGCGAAATCACGAAGTTATTACATGACAAACGTGAAGCTTTATCTTCTCAATTTAAAGAAAAAGAACAAGAACATTTAGCTGTTAAAAACGAAATTATTGCACAAGTCAACGCTTTAAGTGCTGAAAAAGTGAATAATCACGGAGAATGGCAAAATCAGATTGTGAAATTAGAAGCTTTACGCGAAGCTTTCTTCAAAGCAGGTCGCGTGCCAGCAGAAGTTACGGAAGAAACTTGGAGTAATTTTAAAGATGCCGTTCGTAATTTTAATGCGACTAAAAACGCGTTTTACAAAGACATCAAAAATGAACAACACCGCAATTTAGAATTAAAGTTAGCTTTAATTGAAAAAGCAAAAGCAAATGTAGACACAGAAGATTTCGAAGCTACAACTCCAATTATGAAGCAAATTCAGGACGAATGGAAAAAAATTGGACATGTTCCAAGAAAACAATCGGATGAAATTTGGGAAACGTTCAAAAAGACTTGTAACGCATATTTCGACAGATTACACGAATCTAGAAAAGAAGAAATTGGTGTAGAAGTTGAAGCTTTTGAAAAGAAAAAAGAATATTTAGAAACCGTTCGTGCGTTTGAATTAGTGGGAGACCACAAAACAGATTTAGATGCAATTAAAGCGCATATTGCCGCTTGGAAAGAAATTGGTAAAGTGCCACAAAATCGTCGTCATATTGAAGGAAAATTCAATAAAATTTTAGATGCTTTGTTTGAAAAACTAAGTTTATCTAAGAAAGATTCTGAAATGATGAAATTTAGCAACCGTTTAGACCAACTTTCGGAAGGAAACGACCAAAGAGCCATTGTGAACGAGCAAATTTTCATGAGAAGAAAAATTGACGAGTTGAAACACGAAATCAACCAATTAGAAAACAATATTGGCTTTTTTAATAATTCAAAAGGAAACAATCCATTTGTGAAAGAAGTACAAAAAAATATTGAAAAATATAAAGAAGAATTACAACTTTGGAAAGACAAACTGAAAAAGTTAAATAGTATTTAAAACTAAGGAAGACTGCGAAAGCAGTCTTTTTTTATGGGATTAATTTAAATAATAATTACTGAATAGCGAGGATTTGCAATACGTAAACTAATTACAAATCATTTAAATTAAACCATAGCTTAATTCTTTAAATCCTAACAAAATGTAACAAATACTATTTTCAATCGTCAGATGAAAAAAATAGTATTATGCGTTTTATATATAGCTTCTTTTTCCTAATAACAAGTTTCTTTTCTTTTGCTCAAGATTCAAAAGTGGAAGTCTTTAAAAAAGACAGTTTACTTATTATTCCAAAAAATACTGAAAAAGGATTTCATAATGAATACATTTTGTTTATTCCAAAAGGAACACCAATAAATAAAAAAACTTTTTTGATTGTGGAACCTAATAATACAGGGAAAATTTCTGATAGTATTCAGTTACACAAAGCTTACGCTATTGATTTAGCATCTGTAAGTTCAGTTGGAAATAATGTTTCTACGATGCTGAAAATTCCTTTATTAGTTCCAATTTTTCCTAGACCAGCATCACAACCTTTGACTTATACTCATGCTTTAGACAGAGATGTTATTATGGAAAATTCTACTGAATTGAAACGTTTAGATTTACAATTAATAGCAATGATTGAAGATGCAAAAACGATTTTAACTGCAATGAATATCGAAGTCGATTCTAAAATATTTATGAATGGTTTTTCAGCTTCTGGAACTTTTACTAATCGTTTTTCGTTCATTCATCCAGAAATGATAAAAGCTCTAGCTATAGGAGGTTTCAATGGAGAATTAATGCTTCCTGAAAAGAAATTCAACAATGTAAAACTTAATTATCCAATCGGAATTAATGATTTTACTAAGATTTTTGATAAAAAGTTTGATATCAATACGTTCAAAAACATTCCAAAATTCATCTATATGGGAAAATTAGATGAAAATGATGCTGTACAATTTGATGATGCTTACAGTGATGAAGAACGCGACATAATCAATACAAATTTAGGCAAAATAGTCCAAGAACGTTATTTGAAATGTCAGGAAAACTATAACAAAAACAATATCAATTCTATTTTTAAAACCTACGAAAATGTAGGACATTGGACAACATCAGATGTAAATCTTGAAGTAATCAAATTCTTCTTTAAGGAAATGCAGACGAATTAGAATCTTTACCTCTCAAAACTATACTCTTTCTCCACTTTCGCAATTCTAACCACATAATTTTCGTACCATTTTTGTCTGCCTAAAAATTGTGCATCTAAATGGTCTAAGTTTTGTTTCCAAATCGCAATTGCATCTAAACTTTCCCAATAGGAAACCGTAATTCCAATCTCATTTCGCGCGGATTCTACACCTAAAAACCCAGGTTGTTGTTTCGCTAAAGTTTCCATTTTTATCGCCATTTCGGCATAATTATCATCTAAATCAGTTCTTGTAGATGTGAATATTACAGCGTAGTAAGGTGTTTGCATAGGTTGTTATTTTTCAATAGTAAAAATAAGAAATTCTAAACTAAATCCATCTTATCTCTTTTGCCTTTTCACTACTCACAATTCACTATTCACTCAAAACTTACAATTCATCCACAAAAAATTACAGTTCGGTAGTTTTAAATTTCATACTTGAACTTTCTGCTGCAACTTTGCTTCATCAAAAAACAAGAACTAAACAAAAAACAATTTAATATTCAGAAATCATGGTAAAATTAATTACAACAGTAGCATTAGTATTGGTAAGTTTTGTAGCATCAGCTCAAACACAATTTGAAAAAGGAATGGGAAGCGCTTTAAAATTATGGGGCGAAGGTAAAAACACTGAAGCAGTTGCTCAATTTGAAAGAATTGCATCGGTAGAAAAAACAAACTGGTTACCAAATTATTACATCGCAGCAATTAATACGTTTCAAGCTTTTGGAGAAAAAGACAAAGCAAAAATGAAAACGTTATTAGAAGCTGCTCAAAAAGCACAAGATGAAATCAATACTTTAGCACCAGACAACGCTGAAGTATTAGTTATGCAAGCGATGATTCACACGGCTTGGATTGTGTACGATCCAATGACAAACGGACAAAGATTATATGGAGATGTATTATCTTTATATGGAAAAGCAGAAAAAATTGCTCCAGAAAACCCTAGAGTTGTTTTCAATAAAGCAGATTTTGAAAAAGGTGGTGCCGAATATTTTGGTGGTGATACCGCTCCAATGTGTGAAAAAATAAAAGCATCTATCAATTTATTTGCTAATTTTAAGCCAGAAACACCTTTTCACCCAACATGGGGAATTGAAAGAGCAAAACAAGAAGCTGAAAGTTGTAAATAATTCAATTCACAAAACGCTTTTTATAAATTTTGAAACCCAAAAATGATGATAAATAAATTAATAAGAGAGATTCCAAGAGCTACAATAATCGCCATGTCAATATTTCTTGTATTATTATTGATACGATTTATTACAGGACACGCTATACATTTTAATCGCGATTTATTGACAAATTTCGGTTATGTAATGTTTTACGGATTTACGTTATATTTTGCCAATGCATTCCTATTTATTTATTTGGATAAAGTATTTCAAGCTGAAAGATTTACACGCAAAAGAATTATTATAGGTTTTGTATCCTCATTTTTAGTTTCGATTTTAGTGATTTTCCTACTTCGTATTTTTGAAGATGTGATTATAGAACAACGTTCTTTTTCAGAATTTTTAAGTAAAGAAACCATGTCAAATTACTTGGTTTCAATTATAATCACTTTGATTGTTTCACTTGCTTTTCATGCCTTTTATTTTTATAAAGCATATAATGAAAGTAAAGTTAAAGAGCAAAAAATAATTGCGAGTTCGGCTTCAGCTCAATTCGAAAGTTTGAAAAATCAAATTGATCCGCATTTCTTATTCAATAGTTTAAATGTATTGAGTTCGTTAATTGAGGAAAATCCGGAAGCTGCTCAGAAATTTACCACATCTTTGTCGAAAGTTTATCGTTATGTTTTAGAACAAAAAGACAAAGAATTGGTTTCTGTTGAAGAAGAATTGAAGTTCGCCAAAACATATATGAATTTATTAAAAATGCGTTTTGAAAACAGCATCACTTTTGAAGTTCCAGAATTTGAGAATGATGAAGCAAAAGTAGTTCCGCTTTCTTTACAATTGTTGTTAGAAAATTGCATCAAACACAATATTGTTAGTGAGAAAAAGCCATTACACATTAAAATTTATATCAAAGAAAACGAACTAATTATTGAAAACAACAAACAAATAAAAGAAGTTTTACAAGATAGAAAAGGCGTTGGATTGCAAAACATTGTGAGTCGTTATGCGATTTTAACAAAGCGAAACGTAATCATACAAGAATCGGAAACCATTTTTAAAGTCAAATTGCCGATTCTTACCAAACAAATTATATCAATGGATACAAAAGCTATTGAATCAGAGAACATGTCTTATGCAAGAGCAAAAGAACGTGTAGAGAAATTAAAAGGGTTTTATGGAAATCTAATTTCCTATTGTTGTGTCATTCCTATACTAATATTTATCAACTTAAGAACATCTGACTTTCAGTGGTTTTGGTTTCCGATGTTAGGTTGGGGATTTGGAATAACCATGCATGCTGCAGAAACTTTCGGTTACGGAAAAGCATGGGAAGAAAAGAAAATTAGAGAAATCTTGAATAAAGATAAAACCGATAACAAAAACTGGAAGTAATCATGGAAACAACAAATCAAGAATACGAAAGATATCAAAAAGCGAGCAAAAAGGTTAAAGAAATTAAAGGTTTTTATAGTCACTTAACCGTTTATTTTTTAGTGATAAGTGTACTGACTTTCATTAACTTAAAATACACTCCAGAATACATTTGGGTAATTTGGTCGGCAGCAGGTTGGGGAATTGGACTTTTAGGTCATGCATCAAAAGCATATGATTGGGTTCCTTTCTTTGGTAAAGATTGGGAAGAAAAACAGATTAAAAAATTCATGGAGGAAGAAAATCAACAAAAAAATAAATTTCAATAATAAAATATTAAAATTATGAACACTCAAGAAGATTTAAAATATCAGGAAGCTCAGAAAAGAGTAAATAAAATCAAAGGATTCTACACACACTTAATCGTTTTTATATTAGTAAATACTTATGTTGTAATTAAAAAAACACAACACATTGATGAAGATGAAACTATTTGGCACGCATTTAAATTACCTTTTTTCTGGGGAATTGGTTTAGTATTTCATGGAATAAGAGCATTTGATTCTGTTCCTTTTTTCGGAAAAGATTGGGAAGAAAGAAAGATTAAAGAAATGATGGATAAGAAAAAACAAGACAATACGTTTCAATAACATTTATACTATTTTTTAAACATCAATTTAAGAAATCAAACTAAAACTATAAAATTATGACAACTCAAGAAGAAATAAAATATCAGGAAGCTTTAAAAAGAGTCAAAAAAATTAAAGGATTCTATTCTCATGCCGCAGTATATTTGCTAGTAAATATTATGATTGTATTTTTAAATATTAATGATTTAAAAGAAGGTGAAAGCTATTTTCAATTTAAAAATTTCTTAACGGCTTTCTTTTGGGGAATTGGATTGTTATCGCATGGATTATCTGTATTTATGCCAGGTTGGATAATGGGAGAAAACTGGGAAGAGCGAAAAATCAAAGAATTGATGGATAAAGAGAAACAAAATAAAGAAATGTGGCAATAATTAAACATCGAATGTTGAATTTTGAATTAAAAAAACAATGAATATTATAATAGTTGAAGACGAAAAACCAGCGGCGCGTTTATTGCAACGTAAAGTCGAAAAAATGGGATTAGAAGTCAATCTTATGCTTCATTCGGTGGAAGAATCGATTGCTTGGTTTCAAAACAATCCGCATCCCGATTTAATTTTCCTCGACATTCAATTGTCTGATGGTTTATCGTTTGAAATTTTCGAAGCGATTGACATTAAAAGTGCGGTGATTTTCACAACGGCTTATGATGAATATGCGTTGCGTGCTTTCAAACTGAATAGTATCGATTATTTATTGAAACCTATTGACGAAGATGATTTAGAAATTGCCGTTAATAAATTTAAGGCGAGAACTTCTTCACAAAATATTTCGTTGGATTTTGAAGCGATTAAACGAATGTTAGTCAATCCTGCAGAAAAGGAATATAAAAAGCGTTTTTCGGTGAAAATTGGCACGCAATTAAAAGTCATTACTATTGATGAAATTGAGTGTATTTATAGCGAAAACAAAGGCACTTACATTCATACATTAGACAATAGAAATTACTTAATTGATAACTCATTAGAAATTATTGAAAGAGAATTAGATCCGAGTCAGTTTTTTAGAATTAGTCGAAAATTCATCATTCCATTGCATTCTGTGAAAGAAATTCAAATGTATTCGAATTCGCGATTAAAAATTATTTTACCAACTTATAAAGACGACGAAGTAATTGTTGCCCGGGAAAAAGTTTCCGATTTTAAAGATTGGATTGGGTAATTAAAGATTTGTTAAATAGTTATAACACATAGAAATATCTCACTATTTTTGATAAAAAAGTAGATGAGATATTTTCGTTTTATATTAATTTTGGTATTGTTTTCAAGTTTTTCAGTAAAAGCTCAAGACTTAATTACCTTTAAAACCTATGATGAATTAGCAACCTATATCAAGCAAAATAATTCAAAACCATTGGTTATTAATTTCTGGGCTACTTGGTGCGCGCCTTGCGTAAAAGAATTACCATACTTTGAAAAATTAAACCAAGAAAACAAAAATGTAAAAGTTGTTTTAGTGAGTTTAGATTTTGAAAAACAAGTTGAAAGCAAACTGATACCATTCTTAAAAAAGAAAAAATATACTTCTACACCAATTTATTTGGCGGATAAAGACTACAACACTTGGCTTCCTAAAATTGATAAAAACTGGTCGGGTTCCATTCCAGCGACAGTAATTTTTAATCAGGATAAAAAAATCTTTGTAGAACAAGATTTTTCAAGCTTTGAAGAACTAAACACATTCGTAAATCAATCAATAACTAAATAAAAACAATATGAAAAAATTTGGAATTTTAACATTACTAACGGTAATTCTAATGAGTTTTACCAGTATTTCAGGTTACCAACCAGGTGACAAGGCTACCGATTTTAAACTGAAATCTGTAGATGGAAAAATGTACAGCATGTCTGATTATAAAGACGCAAAAGGGTTTATTGTGGTTTTCACTTGTAACCATTGTCCATTCGCAGTTAAATATGAAGATCGAGTTATCGAATTAGCAAAAAAATACAAATCGAAAGGTTATATTTTATTAGCTATTAACCCAAATGATCCAGCAGCTGCACCAGATGACAGTTATGAATTAATGAAAGTTAGAGCAAAAGAAAAAGGCTTCACTTTCCCTTATTTATTTGATGAAGGACAAAAAATTTACCCACAATATGGTGCTACAAAAACGCCACACGTATTTTTATTAGACAAGAATTTAATTGTAAAATATATTGGTGCAATTGATGACAATGTAGAAGATGCTTCAGCAGTAAAAGTAAAATTTTTAGAGAACGCTATTGCTTCTTTAGAAAAAGGACAAGAACCAGAAGTTCCTCTAACAAAAGCAATTGGTTGTACAATTAAAGTAAAAAAATAAGGTTAATCTATTTTTATAAAAAAAAGAGTGAGGACAAAATGTCTTCACTCTTTTTTTTTATGATTTCCAAATGATTGATTCAATAATTCTATTTACTAAATCTATGCAATGTAAACGTCATGGTAGCCAATAAAATAAATGCCATGATTTGATGAGTTAATCCTAACCAAAGTGGCACACTAAATAAAAGTGTAAAAACACCTAATAAAAATTGCAAAAACACAATAATTACTAATAAGTTCAATCCATTTTTTTGTTGCGATGAAAGTGTAAACTTTTTACTTTTGAAATATAAAAACAAAATTAATCCGACAACAACATAAGCCATTGTTCTGTGAACAAATTGCACACCACTTTTACCTTCAGTTAGCCTAAGTAACCACGAATTTTTTTCTAAAATTATACTTTCGTGAAATAATTGTCCATCGCTCATTAATGGCCAATGATTGTGAATTAATCCAGCATTTAACCCCGCTACAAAACCTCCATAAATAATTTGAATGATTAAAAATACAAGAGCAATTCTGGCAATTTTTCTTAAAGGAAGAATGACTTCGTTTTTTGCGGGATAAATAATATCTAAAGCTACCCAAAGTGTGTAAGCAAATGTGATAAAAGCAAAAGTTAAGTGTAAAGAAAGTCGAAAATGACTCACATCTGGATTATCAATTAAACCGCTTTTTACCATAAACCAACCTAAAAACCCTTGAAATGCACCCATTCCTAAAAGAATGACACATTTTTTAATAGTTTCTGAATTTAGTCTTTTCTTAATTAAAAAGTAAACAAAAGGAACAATGAAAACCAAACCAATAATTCTACCGATAAAACGGTGAAACCATTCCCAAAAGTAAATAAACTTATAATCACTTAATTGAAAATCGTTGTGAATATTAATCTTTTGGTATTCGGGAAACTTCTTATATTCCTCAAATGCAGCTTGCCATTTTTCATCTGTTAATGGTGGAAAAGTATCTGTTACCAAATGCCAATCAGTCATTGATAATCCAGAATTTGTTAGTCGGGTAATTCCGCCAACAGTAACCATTATAAATAGTAAAATACAACCTGAAAGTAGCCAATAGATGACTGATTTATTTTGATTCATTTTTTAAAAAAATTTATAGTACAAAAGTACTTGCAATGATGAAATATTTTTGCTTAACAATTGTTAATATGTTATTATATTTATATCTTTTTTAGCCCCATTTTCGCTGCCCTTTTCATCACGAAATCTAAAGCGGGTTTGTATTCATTTGGAATTTCGCCTTCTAAAATCGCTTCTTTAACAGCTTCTTTTAAAACACCAATTTCTCTACAAGGTTTCAAGTTGAAAATTTCCATAATTTCTTCACCAGAAATAGGCGGTTGAAAAACTCTCACTCGGTCCTTCTCCTCTACTTCCACAATTTTCTGACGAACAATTTTAAAGTTGTTATGATATTTTTGAAACTTCTTACTGTTTTTCGTAGTGATATCAGCTTCGCACAAAGTCATTAAATTTTCTACATCTTCACCAGCATCAAAAACCAAACGTCGCACGGCAGAATCAGTTACGATATCTTCCGCTAAAACTATTGGTCGGGAACTCATCATCACCATTTTTTGTACAAACTTCATTTTCTGATTTAATGGCATGTGTAATCTTTCGAAGATTTTCTTCACCATTTTTCCACCTAAAAATTCGTGTCCGTGAAATGTCCAACCTTGTTTTTTATTGAATTTCTTAGTTGGTGCTTTTCCGATATCATGCAATAAGGCCGACCAGCGCAACCAAACGTCATCTGTATTCGGACAAATATTATCCACGACTTCTAACGTGTGATAAAAGTTATTTTTGTGTGTATGACCTTCAACTTCTTCCACATTATTCAATGCGGTTAATTCAGGTAAAATAATATCTAATAAACCTGTTTGAAACAAATGCAAAAATCCAATTGATGGTTTATTTGAAGATAAAATTTTATTTAGTTCATCAACAATTCTTTCTCCAGAAATGATAGAAATTCTGTCTTTGTTATTCGTAATTGAAGCTAAAGATTCACTTTCAATTTCGAAATTCAATTGGGTTGCAAAACGAATCGCACGCATCATTCGCAAAGGATCGTCAGAATACGTAATATCTGGATTTAAAGGTGTTTTTAATATTTTATTTTCCAAATCTGAAACACCATTAAACGGATCAACTAAATCACCAAAATTTTCTGAATTTAGTGAAAAAGCCATGGCGTTAATCGTAAAATCTCTGCGTTCTTGATCGTCTTTTAACGTTCCATCTTCAACAAGTGGATTTCTACTATCGTGAGTGTATGATTCTTTTCTCGCACCCACAAACTCGATATCCATGTCTTTATAACGCAACATAGCCGTTCCGTAGTTTTTAAAAACTTGAACTTTTGGTTTGTTGGGTAATAATTCTGAAACTTTTAAAGCTAATTCGATTCCACTTCCAACAGCAACAATGTCGATGTCTTTTTTATGATTTCTATCTAATAAAATATCACGAACAAAACCGCCAATAACGTAACATTCTAAGTTAAGTTCTTGTGCTGCTTGAGAAATGATTTTGAATATTTTATTTTCTAAATGTTTATTGTAATTCATTTTGTATATTACAGAGAATTCATGGTTTTTATGGCCACGAATTCACGAATGATTTTTACTTTTATATTATTTGCTTTGCAAATTTCGAATTTTCCAAATACTACAAAACAACCCTTTTGTATTCTAAAGAATCATTATTGAAGTTCACAATTATTGCTAATTTACTATTCGATACTTTTAAATAATTCATTGCTTGCGCAATGTGCGAATCTGTAATTGAACTACTACATTTCAATTCTAAGATAATTTTATCAAAGACAACAAAATCAGCATAAAATTTATGCTTCAAAAATATATCTTTGTACTTAACATTATACTCTTTTTCTCTTTCGAAAAAAATCAAAGATTTTTCTAATTCGTATTCAATTGCATCTTTATATACAATTTCAGAAAATCCTTTTCCTAAATTTTTATGAATATCAAACAAGATACCCATCAATTTATAACTTTCGATTTTATAAATGATATTTGACATTTAATTTAAATTAGTGAATTCGTGGCGTATATTTTATTCTCAATATGTATTCTTACAGTATCAATTGACTAATTGTCTAATTGATTTATTGGCTAATTAAATTATCTTCTAATCACTTTAACCTGACTATCCAATGTTAATTTAATAATTGCTGATGGTTTTTTGCAAACTTTATCGCGGTGCAAATTTACAACATAGTCGACTCCTTTTATAATTTCTGGAGAAATTTCTTTGAAATTCATAGGTGTTGGCTTTCCAGAAATATTAGCTGATGTAGAAACCAATGGTCGTTTCATACGTTCCATTAATTTAAAGCAAAATGGTTCTTTGACCAATCTAATTCCAAGTGTATTGTCTTCAGCAATAATATTTTTTGCTACGTTTTTCGGTTGATCTAAAATCAAAGTCGTTGGTCGTTCAGAATTATCTAAAATTTCCCAAGCCACTTCTGGTATTTTGGCAAAAACATTGTACATCATTTTTTCGCCATTCATAAGGCAAATCATACTTTTGGTTTCTTCACGTTGCTTTAGTGCGTAAATCTTCGCAACTGCTTCTTCATTGGAAGCATCGCAACCAATTCCCCAAACGGTATCAGTTGGATATAATATAATTCCGCCATTTTTAATGACTTCGTAAGCGTTATGTACTTCTATATTGATGTCCATCTTAATTTTCAATTGGTTTTAATTCTTTTTTAATTGTTGCAGGAACTCCAGCAACCATGCAATTATCTGGAACATCTTTAGTAACGACTGCACCTGAAGCAACAACAACATTTTTTCCTAGTTTTATTTTCGGAAGAATTATAGCATTCATCCCAACAAAAGTAAAACTTCCAATTTTACAGTGACCTCCAATTTTAGCTCCTGGTGTCAATTCGACAAAATCACCTAAAATTACATCATGTCCAATCATAACCTGTTTATTTATTAAACAACCTTTTCCAGTTTTTATATTTGAAGTGATAATAGCATCCGTCAAAATATTTGCTCCATTCCCAATTTCAATTCCGTAAAATCCGATTTTAGCAAATGGACTGATAACAGAAGTTAACTCGCCACCAAATCCAATAAATTTTTGAGACAATTTATATCTTAGCAAAGGGTTTCCAATTCCGATTACAAATTCTTTGGAAACGTTTTTAAAATAATCAATTGCATCTTCTGGTTTTTTTAAAATATCAAATGTTCCAAATAATTTATCTTCAATATCACTATTCACATCATCATAAAAAACTAAATCTTTTAAATTGTTATTTTGATGAAAAATCTCAAGCATTTCTTTTGCAAAACCTTTAGCTCCAATTACTAACATATACTATTAATTATTTCTGTGATTTGTTTTAGTTGTTCGTTTTCTAATCCTACATACAAAGGCAAACATACTATTCTTGAAGCAATAGATTCCGAAATTGGCATCGTTTCTCCTTTTACAAATTCAATTGTATTTAAAGATGGGTAAAAATATCTTCGTGGAAATATTTCGGCTTCGTTAAGCTTCTTTTGAACCTTTAATAATTCTTCTTCTGAATTAAAAATTACAGGGAAATAACTATAATTCCATTCTGTATTTTCTCTAATTTTCATAGTAGCAAGCGCATCAAAATTTAAATTATTCAGATAAAATTCTACTACTTTTTTTCGTTCACTGAAAATATGATCTAAATTATCAAAAACGGCTAAACCCATAGCAGATTGTAACTCTGAAATTTTGGCATTGATTCCTAAACCATGAAAATCTAAAGGACCTTTATGTCCGAAATTATGGCTGTAAAAAAGTTTATGGTATAAATCTTTATCGTTGCAAAACATCGCACCACCTTCACCTGTATGAAATATTTTAGTAGCATGAAAACTACACGTACTTATATTGCCATAATTGAAAATTGAATTATTGTTATAGGTTACTCCAAAACAATGTGCAGCATCATAAATAACTGATAAATTATGCTTTTTCGCAATTTTTTCGATGGCGTCAACATGACAAGGATTTCCAAAAACGTGAGTCGCTAAAATTGCTGTAGTTTTTGGTGTTATGGCTGCTTCAATTTTTGATTCGTCAATAGATAAATATTCTGGATGAATGTCTACAAAAACGGGTTTGCAATTTTCCCAAATAATTGCCGATGTTGTGGCAACATATGAAAATGGAGTTGTAATAATTTCGCCTTGATTACCTAATAATTTTAGCGCAATTTGTAATGGAATTGTACCATTATTGGTAATAATAATATTATTTATTTTATAAGTTTCTTTAATTTTATTCTCCAACTCTAAGGTTAATTCCCCTCTATTAGTTAGCCAAACTTTTTCCCATGCTCTATTAAGATACGATTGATAAGCTTCAATTGTGGGTAAAAATGTTTTCGTTACGTTTATCATAGTTTAATATCTTCCCACAAAAATAACATATTTCTTTGTACTAACCGCTTATCTCCATTTTTTTTATAGTTTTGTATGTTTACAAAGACAATTTCAATTTGAAATTTTTCATCCTTGAAAAACTGACTGAATTTCATTGAAAAAATCTCATTAATTTAAATTATATAATTTTGACTTTAGAACAAAACACAAATATTTCTGCACAACAAGTATTAAATGCTACTCCACTTGTTTCTATTATCTGTCAAACATTTAACCACGAAAAATTTATTTCAAAAACAATTGATGCTTTCTTAAGTCAGAAAACTGATTTTTTGTTTGAAATTATAATTCATGATGACGCTTCTACTGATGGAACAAAAGATGTTATTGCAAAATATCATGAAAAATATCCTGACCTAATTGTACCCATTTATCAGAAAGAAAATAAATATTCAAAAAAAATAAATATTTGGTCGCACTTTACATTTCCAGCAGCTAAAGGTAAATATATAGCGCTTTGTGAAGGTGATGATTATTGGATTGATGACTTAAAACTGCAAAAACAAGTTGATTTTTTAGAAAAAAATGAAAATTTTTCAGTTTGTTGGACCGATTTTGAAAACATTAAAGGTGGTGAGTTCTTTAAAAACAATTTTAATGAAATATTACCTAAAGAATATAAAATGGATTTTGAAAATGCATTTGGTCCATATTGCACTTATTCTTTAACCTGTATGTTTAGAAAAGATGCTGTTGATGTTGAATTCTTAAAAACATTTAAGAACATTAAGGACAATACTTTATATTCTGTCTTGTTAAGTAAAGGAAATGGTGCCTTTTTAAATTACGAAACAGCCGTTTACAGATTACATGAAGGTGGTGTTTATTCTATGCAACCTTTTTTCTTTCAACGTTACTCTTCTTATAAAAACTTAAAAGAAATAATTGAAAAAATTCCTGAATCGAGAACTAAGAATATTTATAAAATTAAGTTTGAGTTACTTCAAGATGCAGCATTTGAAGTATTAAAAATTTACAAATCAAACATAAAATTAAGCAATGACCATAAAGAATGCATTCAATTTTATATTTCTGAAGCGAAGTTTACTAAAAAAATAAAGTTTATTTTAAAATTTGTGCTTTATACTTTTACTAGAATATTTAAGTCAAAAAAATAATTATTACTAAGAAAAAATAAGTTTAAACTTTAATTTTAAAATTCTTCTAAGTTGTCGCCAATTAAGCACACTGTACGAAAACAATTGATTTTGCAACAAACTATTTAATACTGGTTTTGATTTTGATTTTATTACAATTTCGATCCATTTATTTAATATTATTTTGTTGAATATTTTTTCTGGAAACAAATGCTTTTTATTATTTGTAGTAAGTATTGATTCAAAAAACAGACTAATATTTTCCTTTTTTATTGTGCTGATGTCATAAGTAAAAAAGGAATATGGAATTTCTAACAAATTAGAATCTAATTCAAAAGGCTTGTATATATCTTTCAAAATAGCATTTTCAGAATAGTTCATTTTTTCTAATTTGGTTTTAGAAACACTGGCACTATGATTTCTATAATCTACTAATTTAAAAGGCAGATTTGCTACTTTAAATTGTTGTGAAATTCTGAATAAAAACTCATAATCTTCAGATAAAATATCTGTTCTATATTCGCCAATTGTTTTTACTTTTTCTAAATCGAACATTACGGATGAATGCACAAATTGATTCGCAAAAAGTAAATTAACTGCTATTTCATCATGTTCTTTTGCGTGAGTAATAGCACCAATTATTTCACTTTTATCGTTAATAATATTTGCATCTGAGCCACATGCAGCGTATGATAAATTTTCTTTAAGAAACTTAACTTGATATTCTAATCTTCTAGAATCTGCAATATCATCACAATCTAAAACTGCTAAAAACTTTGTTTTAGTTTCATGCAAGCCTCTATTTCTAGTTTTATTTATACCTAAATTGGTTTCGTTATGAAGCAATTTAATTCTACTATCATTAAAAGATTCAATAATTTGTACACTAGAATCTGTGGAAGCATCATTAATAATAAGCAATTCAAATTGAGAATATGTTTGCGATAAAACACTAGAAATAGATTCTTTTAAGTATTCACTACCATTATAAACGGGCATAAATACTGTTACTTCCATATTTTCATTTGATGCTATTTCCATTTCTTTTAATTAAAAAATAATTCTTTATATTTTCTCACATATTCTTCTTCAGAATACACTTCTTTTATTGAATTATAAGCATTTTTACTTAACTCGCTTAATTTCGTTTTATTTGAATTTAACGCAATTAATTCAGTAACAAAATCATCAACTATTTTTGAATCTTCCTGATTGTTATCAATTAAAATTCCGTTGTTATTTTGTTCATTTATTAAAGATGGAATTTCCCCAACATTAGTAGACATTGGGACCATTCCGTACGCCATACCTTCCAAAATTACCATTGGTAAGCCTTCTCGTCTTGAAGTAATCATGATAACATCACCATTTTTATAATGTTGAATAAGAACTTCTTTTTCTTTTATTTCATCAACAAATTCTACATTTTCCAACAAATTGTCTTTCTTGAAATTCGAAAAATCACCAATTAATTTAAATTTTAATTCCTTATTTATTTCGAGCATTTTTCTGGCTATTTCAATGAAAATTCCTGGTCTTTTTTCACCGCTATCTCTACCAACAAACAATACAACTAAATTGTCATTGAACTGTTTATCATAACTATCAGGAATTGATACTTTATTATTAATTATGACAATGTTATCATTCAAATCGCTGTTTATATTTTTATTCTGGTATAAGTTTATAAAATCGTTTTTGGTTTTAGCTCCTAAAACTACTCGTTTGTTAATTCTAGAAACATAAGGTAAACTATAAATTTCTGCAGCCCAACTTTCATTATCGGAAAACGCATGAATTAAATCTACAATTTTCACATGCTTATCTAAATATGGGATTAAATCGTAAAAAAGTAATGAATTACAACCAAAAATAATTGGATTTTGTTTTTCATTAATTTGCTTAGCTATTTTCTTTAAAAAGAAAGCTTTAAACTTCTTTTTAGACAATTTTCTTAGATGAATTATTGTGGCTAAATTTTCAAATTCTTCTTTAAAATGGTCCTTTGATTTTTCTGTAATGAAGCAAATTGGATTGAACTCCTTAAAAACTTTTAATATATCAATATGCACTCTTTCGGCTCCACCAATATGATAAAAAGGGAAGAAAAAGAAAATTTCTGTATTTTGGATGTTCGTTTTATGTTTACTATCAAAAAGAAATTTGACATAATCCCATCTATAATTCAACGCCATAGGTTGTTATACTATTTAAAAATTTTATTGAATATTTTTCTATACCAAATATTATTATACTTGTTTTTATACTTTACAGCATCATTATTTTGCTTCATTAAATTGGAAATACTAAACTCATTTTCTTTAAAAAAACTATAATGCTTATTGTAAATATACAATCTTGATGCATCTTGAACATCATCAACTTTATTTAATGTTGTTAACGATTTAGAATTCTTGATTTTTCTATATTTATATAAAATTTTTGGGATTCTATAAACTGAATTTTTGTTTTTCGTGATAGTAATCCAAAGATCCCAATCTTCTAAATATTTCAAATTAGAATCGAACATTCCAGCTTTCAAAAACTCTTCTCTTTTAATCATAGCAAAAATCGGAATACAGTTTTCGCTTATGAAATTTTTCATGTTATACTCTGGTAATATCCATTCTCCTTTTTTGTCTCCGAAAAATTCTGCACGAGAATAAACTAATTGCAATTGATTATTTTGTTCAAAAGCAGCAACGTATTCTTCAATAAAATTTTGATAAATAACATCATCCGCATCAATAAAAACTAAATAAAACCCTTTTGCAGCTAATGCGCCTTGATTTCTAGAATAAGAAGGTCCGCTATTTTCTTGTAATATTGAGGAAACCGTTTTATTTTCAGAAGTTATTTTATTAATTATACTTTCAGAATTGTCTTTAGAACCATCATTTACTATAATTATTTCAATATTATCATACGTTTGTCCTAATAATGAATCAATTGTTTCTTTAATTGTAGATTCATTATTGTAACACGGAACTATAATTGATACTAATTTTTTATTTGTCATAATTAAGATTAAAAACAGTTACTATCCAATTTCTAATATGATATTTATTAATTATATTTTCTGGATAAACAGCATCAGAAAAAACAATATTTTCATTTGTATTTGAAATCACTTTAATTTTATTTGCTTCAAAAATATCATACGTTTCAATTGATTTATTGTTAGTAATTACATTTTTTTGCAAACCAATCGCTTCAAAAATTCGGAAACTTAAACCCGATTGGTTATCTCTAACTAAATCGACTATAGTTTCACTTTCATTATACATTTTCAAGGTTTCGTTTTGATTGAATCTGTTTTTTTTGAAAACTATATTTTTATTTTTCCCTAAGAATAATTGTTTCAATTGATTCACGAATGCTTTTTTTCCAATAGCATAAAATTTAAACGATTGCTTTTGTTTTTTTAAATTCTCCCCAAAATCGTTCAAATATTTTAATCTATTATCAATAGAACCGATGTAAATAAAATTTTGTTTTGGTAAAACGGAAACATTTGGTTTATCAAAATAAATATAATTGGTAATTGGTAAAAAACCATAAGTTGAAATATCACCTTTATCAAATGAGAATATTTCATCAAAAATTCCTTCTAATAGATGTTTTACAGGACATCTAGAAACACTATCATAAAGATATGCTATGTATTTATCTGTAAATTTTTTAATTTCAAGATGATATTCTTTGTCAATTAATTCCGGATTAATAACTAAAATTTGATTTTGATTTCCGTTTTCTTTCAACATTTCAAGAATATAATCTTGACGTTTTTTTAATTTTGGATTTTTGCCTAAAAAAACTTTACTAAAAGTATTTTGAACGCGTTCCCAAGTATTTTTATATTTAAAATTGCCAATTTTTATATGAAAACTATCTACTCCATACTCATTTAAAGCAGTTACAATATGCTTATCATAATTCCAATGATCAAAACTGATAACACAAATTTTTTGTTTCATAGATGCTTCCAATTATTTAAATATCTTATTCCAAAAAGTTTGAAAAAAACCATCTTTAGCTTGCTGATTTACATCAAAATTGTTGATTTTATAAACCAATTCTTTCTCTAATATTTTAGAAAATGCAGGAGCAGTTAAATATTGATCATAGATTTCTCTACATTTCAATTGTGCATTTATAACATCTGAATCGCTTTTATTTTCCCACCAAAGAACAATTTTTTCCGCAAGCGCAGTTTCGTTCTTAGCTCTTATAATTACATCATCCCAGTTGATTACATCCTCAAACGGAAAAACCATATCTGAATCAATTAAAACAGGAATTCTTCCTAAAGATAACGCTTGGTAAAATCGAATCGCGAAATTTCCTCTTCCTCTGTTACAAATTGTAAAATGTGAATTAATTAGATTTTGAATGTAGTCATTTTTTAGTTGCTCGTCATTTGGTTTACCAGCCCAAAAGCCTTTTCTTAAAATAAAATCGGTTTCAATGCCTTTATTTTGGTCCATTGCTTTTATGGTTGATAACCTTTTTCCGATATTTTTTTCAACATTACCACAAAAACCAACTTTAGGTTTAGGAGTTTTACTTAATGGCGCTTCTGGTTTATCGTAACATTCCCAAATATAGGGTAATAAAACTTCGTTGTTATTTTTTTTGCTTTTGTATAATGAAGTTCTGTATAAAATTACATTAATAGGAATATTAAATGTTTTGGTATTATCAGAAACTAAAAATATCAAAACTAATTTATTTAGGTTTTTATAACTATTAATTCTTTTTTGAATTTCTTTAGTATCATAAAGACCTACTTCAAGTTTTGAGCTTACAATAATATCACAATTTTCAATAGAAGATTCTACATAATTGAAATTCTCAGATATTGTTTCTTTAGCAATACTTCCTCCTTCAAAAAAAAATTTAAGCTTATTTTCCTCCATTTATTGTAAATATTATATGCAAATATAAATATATTAGTATAGAATAATATTATTAATTTACACCAAAATCAATTAAAGTTTAATAGTTTTGTATCACATTATAATAAAAATGGATTTAAAAACACAAGAAATAATAAACCTTGCCAAAAAAAGCAGTACAGATTTTATTGTTGGAACTAGAAACAGCATTAAACTATTGGACTATAATGGTAAAGTTTTAAGCATTAAAACGTTTAAAACACCTGCTTTTTTTATTGGTTTTATATATAAATTTTTTAGACCTTCTAAAGCTAAAAGATCCTATTTACACGCAAAACATTTACTATCAAAAGGCATTGGAACTCCTAATCCTGTTGGGTATTTAGAAAATCAAAATAGTTTTCAGCTTTTAGACAGTTATTACATTTGTGAACATTTAGAAGCCAACTATATTTTTAAAGATTTATTTCCATTACCCTTAAAAATTTCAGAACCAATTTTAAAACAATTTGCTCAATTTTGCTTTAAAATGCATGAAAATGGAATTGAATTTTTAGATCATTCACCAGGAAATACTTTGATAAAAAAAATTGACGAAACTAATTTCGAATTTTATTTGGTTGATTTAAACAGAATGAAGTTTCACAACACAAAAATGAGTATTTCTGATAGAATGAAAAACATCTGCAGAATAACTCCAGGATTACCTTTCATTGAAATAATTAGCAAAGAATATGCAAGAGTTGCAAACCTTCCAGAAAAAGAAGTTTTTGATTTGCTACACAAACATTCTTCAGAATTTTTCAAAAAATTTGATAATAAGAAAAAGTTGAAAAAATATTTAAAATTCAAATAATTATGATTTCAAAGATATTCAACAACAGAAAATTAATCATTTCTATTTGGGTTTTATTAGCTTTTGTTTCGGCAATTAAGCAATATTTAAGGGGAAACCACAACAATTACCTTATCTTTAAAAATGTATTTTATCATACTTTAGAGCAGAAATCTTTATACACAACTTATCCAGATTTGTATTTTGATCACAACCATTATGGACCAATTTTTAGTTTATTTATTGCACCATTTGCGATTTTACCCGATGCAGCAGGAATGGTTTTATGGTGTGTGTTTAATGCGGTAGTTTTGGTTTATGCGATTAGTCAAATTAAGTTAGAATCGAGCAAAATAAATTTAATCCTTTGGATTTGCGCTCACGAATTTTTGACTGCTATTTTAGGTCAACAATTTAATCCGATAATGACAAGTATTATCATTTTGGCTTATGTTTTAATTGAAAAAGAGAAAGATTTCTGGTCGGCTTGTTTGATTATTTTAGGAACATTTATAAAACTATACGGAATCGTTGGTTTAGCTTTTTTCTTCTTTTCGAAAAATAAAATCAAATTTATAGGTTCATTAGCCTTTTGGTCTGTTGTGTTTTTTGTGCTTCCAATGGCTATTTCATCACCAGATTTCATCATAAATAGTTATTCGGAATGGTTCGCAAGACTTGTAGAAAAAAACAATGAAAATGCTTCATTAACTTCTATGCAAGACATCTCTATTATGGGAATGTTTAGAAAAGTTTTAAATATGCCTCATCTTTCAAATCTGTTATTTTTAGCTCCAGGAATTCTTCTTTTTGGATTGCCTTATTTAAGATTCAGTATGTTTTCCGACAAAAAATTTCAATTATTATTATTGTCTTCAGTATTAATTTTTACAGTTATTTTTAGTTCTGGATCTGAAAGTCCAACTTATATTATTGCCTTTGCTGGTGTAGCTATTTGGTTTGTCATTCAAGAAGAGAAAACAAAATGGACTTGGTTTTTATTTATTTTCGCTATGATATTGACTAGTTTTTCACCATCAGATTTAATTCCGAAGTTTTTAAGAGAAACATATGTCAAACCATATGCTTTAAAAGCCTTACCTTGTATTATAATTTGGTTTCAAATTACATATGAATTACTGACAATCAAAAAAACAACCAATCAATCTATTGCAAATGAATAAATCTATAGCCATAGTTATCCCATCTTATAATGAAGCAACTAACATTGATGTTTTAGTAAAAGCATTGAATGAAACGGTTACAAATTTAAGTTATGATTTTAAATTTGTTTTTGTTGATGACGGTTCAAGTGACGATACGATTGCCATTTTAAAAGAAAAATCGAAATTACAGGATAATATTTTCTATGTAGAATTATCACGTAATTTCGGTCACCAAAATGCTCTAAAAGCTGGAATTGATTTAGTAAAAAACAATGCAGATGCCATTATTTCTATGGATGGAGACATGCAACATCCTCCGAAAATTATTCCCGAATTAATCCGAAAATGGGAAGAAGGTTACGAAGTGGTTTATACAATTAGAGAAGAAGACAAAAAACTATCTTACTTTAAAAACAAAAGTTCGAATATGTTTTACGGTTTAATGAATAAACTTTCCGACATCAAATTTGAGCCAGGAACTGCCGATTTTAGACTTATTGACAAAAAAGTAGCTCAAGTATTTTCAGATTTTAGTGAAAACGAATTATTTATTAGAGGTATAATTAATTGGGTGGGGTTTAAACAATTTGCTGTAAATTATGAACCTAACGAAAGATTTTCAGGAAAAAGTAAATATACATTCGGAAAAATGATGCGTTTCGCGATTCAAGGAATTACTTCTTTTAGCACGAAACCGCTTTCAATGGCAATTATTCTAGGAATTAGTTTATCGGTTTTTGCTTTTATCTTTTATATCGGATATGTGATATATAGCATTTATTATGGTCATGTGATTTCAGGTTGGGCTTCCGTTATTACTACAGTTGTATTTTTCGGAGGATTGAATCTTGTGGTTTTAGGAATTATTGGTGTTTATATTGGAAAATTATTTATGCAATCTAAAGGAAGACCAAATTATTTAATAAGCAATACCAACTACAAATGATTTTACTAAGTTTTGATATAGAAGAATTTGATATGCCTTTTGAATATAATAAAGACATATCATTTGAAAAACAAATAGAAGTTTCTAGATTTGGTACGACTACAATTTTAGACATTTTAAAAAAGCATAAAATAAAAGCTACATTCTTTTCAACAGTTGTTTTTGCTAAAGAAGTGCCCGATTTAATAAAACGAATTATTGATGAAGGTCATGAATTGGCTTCACATACTTATTATCATAGTAATTTTAAAGTCGAACATCTAAAAGAATCAAAAGACGCTTTAGAAGAATTATCAGGCAGTGAAGTTATCGGATTTCGTATGCCAAGAATGTATCCAGTTGATGAACGTGAAATTGAGAAAGCTGGTTATAAATATAATTCATCTATAAATCCGACTTATTTGCCAGGAAGATATAATCATTTTGATAAACCTAGAACCTTTTTCAAATTACATAATGTTTGGCAAATTCCTGCTTCTGTAAGTCCGATTGTGCGTTTTCCTTTATTCTGGTTATCGTTTCATAACTTACCGATGCCGATTTATCTTTTTTTATCGAAAATCACCTATAAAAAAGACAGTTATTTGAATATCTATTTTCATCCATGGGAATTTACGCAACTAAATGACAAAGAAGCGTATAATTTTCCAAATTATGTCAGTAAAAACTCTGGCGATAAAATGACAGAAAGATTAAACCAATTTATCCAATCTATGAAGGAAAAAAAATATATATTTGGGACTTTCAAAGAATTTTTGGTTCAAAAGAATTTAAAGTAATACTGTTTGAGTACAATTTCTGTAATAATTACTACATACAACTCTGAAACTTGGTTAGAAAAAGTTTTGTGGGGTTATGCTGTACAATCGTTTACCGATTTTGAACTTATAATTGCCGATGATGGTTCTACATCAAAAACTAAAGATTTATTAGATAGTTTTAAATCCGAATTTAAACATCCAATTGTTCATGTTTGGCAAGAAGACAATGGTTTTCAAAAAACTAAAATTTTAAATAAAGCCATTGTGAAGGCGTCATCATCTTATATTCTTTTTTCTGATGGAGATTGTATTCCACGTCGTGATTTTATCGCTACACATTTAAAACATAAGAAAAAAGGATATTTTTTATCCGGTGGATATTTCAAACTAAATGATGTAGTTTCAAATTCTATAGATGCCAATAGTATTAAAAACCAGAGTTGTTTTCAGATAAAATGGTTGTTAGACAATGGATTAAAGCTAAATTTTAAAATTTCTAAGCTTACACAAAATTCATTCTTCGGTCAATTTATGAATTGGATAACACCAACTAAGAAAACATTCAACGGGCATAATACTTCCTGTTTTAAAGAAGATTTAATAGCTGTAAATGGCTTTAATGAAGAAATGAAATATGGCGGTTTAGATAGAGAAATTGGCGAACGCCTTTTTAATAATAAAATAAAAAGTAAGCAAATAAGATACAGTGCCATTTGTTTGCATTTAAATCATGATAGAAGTTATGCCACTAAAGATAATTGGCTAAACAACAACTACATAAGAAAATTCAATAAGCAAAATAACGTAACTACCATAAAAAATGGTTTATCAAAATATTTGAACCATGAAGACTAAAATTTCAGTATTTATTATCACCTTCAATGAAGAAAAAATCATTGGAAAATGCTTAGAAAAGTTGGGTGCTTTTGATGAAATTATTGTTGTTGATTCTGGAAGTACGGACAATACAGTTTCCATTTGCGAATCGTTTGGTGCGAAAGTAATTTACCGAAAGTTTGATAATTTTGGATTACAAAAACAATTTGCGTTAGATCAAACTAAAAACGATTGGTCGCTTTCATTAGATGCTGATGAAGTACTTTCTGACGCTCTAATTATTGAAATTAGCAATTTAGATTTTTCATTAGATTTTAACGCTTATACGATTCCTAGAACTCACGTTTTCTTAAATAAAGTCTTCACTTATGGTGCAGAAAACAAACGACCAATTTTACGTTTGTTAAATAAAAATTTTGGTGGATTTACGCCAAATATAGTTCATGAAACCATAGAAATTCAAGGAAAAACTAGTCATTTAAAAAATGAAATGCTACATTATACTGTTTTTGATATTGCAACAGCTATTCAAAAACAAATAAAATATGCGCTTTTGAGTGGTGAATTATTACATGAGAAAAACAAGAAAAGTTCTGTATTTAAACTAGTAATCAAATTTCCTTTCGATTTTATTCGATACTATTTTTTCCAAAGAAATTTCATGAATGGTTATGCTGGTTTCACTTGGAGTATGTTTTCAGCGTTTTGTAATTACTTGAAATATGCTAAACTGAAAGAACTTGCTGATAACAACTCATAACTTCAGATGCAATAACATCATCATTAAATTGTTGCGCAAATTTCAAACCTTCTTCTTTCATTTTTGAAGCTAAAGAATTATCACTCAAAACTTTGCTTATTTTTTTAGATAAATCTACCACATCAAAAGGTTCAATGTATAAAGAATTTGGTCCAGCAGCTTCAGAAAAAACACCCGTTTTATTAGTTATTACTGGCGTTTTAGAATACAAGGCTTCAATTATAGGAATTCCGAAACCTTCAAATATCGATGGATAAACAAAAACAGAAGCCAATTGATAGGTTATTGCTAGTTCTTCACTAGTTAAACCTTTAAGAAAACGCACTCGCTTTTCTAACTTATTTTCGGAAATATATTGATGAATTTTTTCAGTATAATCAGTTTGTTTTCCAATTAAAACTAAATCAACATCTAATTTTTTAATGGCTTTTACAATAGTTAATGCATTTTTTCTTTCTTCAATTGTTCCAACATTTAAAACAAACGTTTCTGGCAAATTGAATTTTTCAGCAACTTGTTGCTTTTCAGAATCGGAATATTCTCTTTTAAAAACATCCTGACAGCCTTGATAAACTACTTTTATTTTACTTGCATCAATGTGCAAATAAGACATAATATCTTTCTTAGTTTGTTCGCTAATAGCAATAACTAAATCGGCTCTTTCAGCGGCTTTTTTAAACTTATAGAAATGGATTTTTCTATCGAAAAAAGAATATAAATTTGGGTATCGAACAAAAATTAAATCGTGAATAGTGACAACTGATTTAATTCCTTTTTTTTGTAAACCTATTGGGATTTCACCTGAAAGTCCATGATAAATTTCCACATTATCTTTTACTAAATCTTTAACAACCGCTTTTTGACGCCAAATCGTAGAAAATTTTTTATTGAATTTAGAGATTGGATTTTTTTCAAAAACATTGGTATTATTTGAAACAAAAAGAGTTTTTTTATACGCTTTAGGATTGTATAAAAAATAGTTATTCTCTGGAAAATAAGTAGCTAAAATTCGAACTAAATCTCGACTATAATTACCTAATCCGGTTTTATTATGAAAAACTCTTTTTGCCTCAAAACCAATATTCATTATACTGCTACGTTATATTCTCTTAAAGCATCATTTAATGATGTTTTTAAATCTGTAGATGGTTTTCTTTGTCCAATAATTAAAGCACATGGCACTTGAAAATCACCAGCAGGGAATTTTTTAGTATATGTTCCAGGAATTACAACTGAACGAGAAGGCACCACACCTTTGTATTCAATTGGCTCACTACCCGTAACATCAATTATTTTTGTAGATGCTGTTAAACAAACATTAGCACCTAAAACTGCTTCTTTTTCCACACGAACACCTTCCACAACGATACAACGAGAACCGATAAAAGCACCATCTTCAATAATCACTGGAGCTGCTTGTAAAGGTTCTAAAACCCCACCAATACCAACTCCACCACTTAAATGTACGTGTTTACCAATTTGTGCACAACTACCCACAGTTGCCCAAGTATCTACCATTGTTCCTTCGTCAACATACGCACCAATATTTACATAAGAAGGCATTAAAATTACACCTGAAGAAATATAAGCACCATGACGAGCAACTGCATTTGGTACTACTCTAATTCCTCTTTCTGCAAAGTTACGTTTCAATGGAATTTTATCGTGATATTCAAAAATACCAGCTTCTAAAGTTTCCATTTTTTGAATAGGAAAATACATTACTACTGCTTTTTTAACCCATTCGTTAACTTGCCATCCATTAGCAACTGGTTCCGCCACTCTAAGCGAACCGTTATCTAATAAATCAACAACTTCTCTAATAGCATTTTGTGTAGTTTCTTCTTGTAATAATGCACGGTTTTCCCATGCCGTTTCTATAATAGATTGCAAGTTTGTCATGTTTACTTATTTTTTAACAAAGATAAAGTTTTCCAATTTGTATTACAAAAAAAAAAATCCTGCTTTTAGCAGGATTTTGTGTTATTTACATGAAGGATCTAAATGTTTTCTAAGCCTTGTTGTTGTAGAGAAGTCTCCAGCACAACTTGGTATTCCTTTAGACTCATCGATTGCAGTAGCTGGATTATCAACTAAAATTCCTTGATAAGGGTACCAAGCTGATTTAGTTACTAAACCATCTAGATATGTATACTTAATTTCATCTTTCGTTAATTTTCCATCATTATCATCATCATAGTCACCATAATCAGGTTTTCCATCACCGTCAGTATCAATTGCAGTTCCTGAAACCAAACCAGTTCCTAAATATTCTTCTTTGGAAAGAATTTTATCGCCATCATGATCTTTATATCTCAACTTCATTAATTTAAAGCTAAATATAATTGGAGTATAAGCTGTAATTGACCCTGTACTTTGACCGTAGTATCCCAATGCAGAAGGAAGAAACATTACACCTGCACCAAAATCGCTGAAAGTTGTTATTCCTGTTGAACTATTATAATTAGAATTTCCAATTTTAAAATCTGGAAATATTTCTCTCCAACCTTGAACTACTTGTTCTAACTGAAACCAAACTGGAGTTGAAGCTTCATCAAAACTTGTTAAATCCGTTTTATACCCTTTGTAAGATGCATAAATTGAATCTAATTTTGTTGGATTATCATTATTTGGATCCGAATCAACATCTGTATTACCTAATCCTTCTTCTAATTTAATAAAATATAATTTATGATCTACACCACCTTTAGTAATTACTTTATGTTTCAGAGGTTTTGCAGGATCATCTTGATTAGTTGAATTATCCATACCATCAGAAATTGGTGTACCTGGAGTACTAGGTGTAATTTCAGTAAAAGTAACATTATTATCACCATCAACCGTCATAAAATGAGTATTCATAAAATCCTCAATCTCAGCAATATCTTCTGCATAAACTTCTGAATATGGTCTTAACACAACGTCATCCGGAGTATCATCAGGTGGACATCCAACCATAATCAATATAAAAGGTAATAAAAGTAATAATCTTAATGATAATTTCATTTTGTAATATTTTAATTTAAAAAAGTGCTCGCAAGATACGATTTTCATTTATTTTTGTACAAATATTAACATTGATTTTTGAAATTTATGCGAATTGATAAATATTTATGGTGTATTAGATACTATAAAACAAGAGGACTTGCTGCAGAAGCTATAAAAAAAGGACATGTTTCGGTGAATAATGTGAAAGCAAAAGCATCACGAGATGTTTATCCTTTGGATAAAATTACCTTAAGAAGAGATCAAATTAACTATATCGTTAAGGTTTTAGACATTCCACCTAACAGAGTGGCTGCCAAATTAGTTGATTTGTATAGAAAAGATGAAACACCAGCAGAGTCTTTTGAACATTTAGAAATGATAAAACTTTCTAAAGAACATTACAGAGCTAAAGGTGAAGGAAGACCAACCAAAAAAGATCGAAGAGATATTTCTGACTATACCGAAAATGACATAGATGATGAAATTGAATAAAGAATATTGGGAAAACCGATACCAGACAGATTCTGCCAAATGGGATATTGGACATGTTTCCACACCATTAAAAGAATATATTGATCAATTGAAAAATAAAGATATTAAAATTCTGATTCCTGGTGCTGGAAATGCGTATGAATTAGATTATTTAATTGAAAAAGGGTTTCACAATGTTTTCGTAATTGATTTTGCCCAACAACCAATAGATGCCATTTTAAGCAGAAATAAAGACTTAGAAAAACATATTATTCAAGGCGATTTTTTTAATCATAACGAAACATATGATTTAATTATAGAACAAACATTCTTCTGCGCTTTAAATCCAAGTTTAAGAGAAAATTATGTTTCTAAAATGCACGATTTATTATCAGATAAAGGAAAAATTTCTGGCTTATTATTTAATTTCCCATTAACAGAAGCTGGACCACCATTTGGAGGAAGTTACGAAGAATATGTAAATCTATTTTCTGAAAAATTTACCATAAAAACATTAGAGCCTGCGTATAATTCGATAAAACCTCGCGCAAATACAGAATTGTTTTTTACATTTGAAAAAAAATAAACCATGCAACACATTATTTTAACTCACACCGAAATAGAACACAAAACAAAACGTATTGCTTATCAAATTTACGAAACGTTTGCTAACGATTCTGAATTAGTAATTGCAGGAATTTCAAATAGCGGATTTACATTTGCGCAAAAAATTGCCAAACAATTAGAAACGATTAGCGATATCAAAATTATTATTTGTGAAGTTAATATTAATAAACAAAAGCCATCAGAACCGATAACAACTTCATTAAATTCTGATGAGTATGCCAATAAAAACTTAGTTTTAGTAGACGATGTTTTAAATTCGGGCGCAACATTAATTTATGCGATTAAGCATTTCTTAAATGTACCGTTAAACAAATTTAAAACGGCTGTGTTAATTGATAGAAATCATAAAAAATATCCTGTAAAAGCTGATTTCAAAGGTTTATCATTATCAACATCTTTACAAGAGCACGTTCAAGTGGTTTTTGAAGAAAACAATTCTTACGTGTATTTAAGTTAGTTTAGATACAATTTCAGAAACTATCTCTTTTTCGTCTTTTTCATCAATAGAAACAATTGTTTTTACTTGATGATAGAAATAGTTGCGTTCAAACAAATGCTTCGCCACAAACTCTTGAAGCTCTTCTTCGTTAAAACGAGCTACTAATGGTCTGGAAGCTTTCTGAGTATGTAAACGTTTCAATATCGTCTCCACAGAAGCTTTTAAATAAATAGAATGAATACCTTCCGATTGATATAATTCGAAATTATCATAATAACAAGGTGTACCTCCACCTAAAGCCAAAACATAATTATCTGCAGTATTTAAAAAATTAGTCAAGACTTCTCTTTCCTTTTTTCTAAAAGACAATTCTCCTTTTTGTTCGAAAATTTCATTAACTTTTAAATTCATATCAGTTTCAATCAAATGGTCTAAATCGTAAAAAGACACATTTAACGACTCAGAAAGTAGTTTTCCAATGGTAGATTTACCAGATGCCATGTATCCAACTAGAATTATTTTCATAATATTTTATCCGTTTTTATGGTATAAATGTATAATAATTTAATGAAATTTTAATTATTAAAAAAACAAGATTTACAACAAACACTTATGAATTAAGGGGTTATAAATTAATTTTAAAAAAATATTAAATTAATACTAAAAAGCTATTGCGAAATAAATAAATCATCTTATATTTGCACCCGCAATGAGGAAATAGTTTTAGACTCTGTAGCTCAGCTGGTAGAGCATTACACTTTTAATGTAGGGGTCCTGGGTTCGAATCCCAGCGGGGTCACTAAAATATTTCAAAATATAAAAAATTACAACTTCATTGCAACGACTCTGTAGCTCAGCTGGTAGAGCATTACACTTTTAATGTAGGGGTCCTGGGTTCGAATCCCAGCGGGGTCACCAAAAGAAGCTAAGCAATTTGTTTAGCTTCTTTTTTTATTTTAGGCCATGTGGAGAAATTGGTAGACTCGCCATCTTGAGGGGGTGGTGCTGCAAGGCGTATGGGTTCGAATCCCATTGTGGTCACTTTTATAAAATCTTGCTTTCGCAAGATTTTTTCTTTTTATGTCATTTCTAATATTTTTTGTTTACTTTTGTTTAAACTTTTTATAAAAAGAATGAACAATATTAAATCTACATTCAGCATAAAGGACTTAGAAAATCTTTCTGGTATTAAAGCACACACTATTCGAATCTGGGAAAAAAGATACGATTTGCTTGAACCCATGCGTACCGATACCAATATCAGATTGTATGATATTAAGAATTTACAAAAACTTCTAAACGTAAAATTGTTAACTGATTTCGGATACAAGATTTCAAAAATCTCAAAACTCAATCAACAGGAAATTGAAAAATTTGTATTAAAAATTCAGAATGAAAAAAATGTTAATAGCCACTTATTAAGTAATTTCAAAATGGCTATGGTAAATTTCGATCAATCACTTTTTGCAAAAACATATAACGAATTAATCGTTGGAAAAAGTTTTAGTGAAGTTTTTTGTGAAACATTTATTCCTTTATTAGAAGAAGTTGGGGTTTTATGGTCAACAAACACTATAACTCCTGCTCATGAACATTTTATTTCGCACTTAATAAAACATAAAATTTTAATTGAAATTGAAAAATACCAATTACAACAAAATGAAATATCCGACGAAACCTATGTTTTGTATTTACCTTTTAATGAATTGCATGAATTAGGGCTTTTATTTTTACATCATGAAATCGTTACAAATGGTCATCACTCTATATACCTAGGAAGAAGTTTACCAATTGAAAACTTAATAGATTTAAATAGTTATTTTAAAAAAATAACATTTATTACCTATTTAACAGTTGAACCACATGAAGATGAAATTGAAGAATATTTTAATGATTTTAATGAAACCATATTAAAAGACAGTTCGAATGAATTATTACTATTTGGTAAAAAAACATCGGGACTAAAAAATTTAAAACTACCACCAAAAATAAAAAGTATAGAAAATATATTAGATTTCTTAGCAACATTATAAACCCTCTTTTAAAAAAATTCGTAAGTACAAAATATGTCCAAAACAATTCAAATAATAGGTTCCGGATTTTCCTCGTTAGCTGCTGCTTGCTATTTAGCTAAGGAAGGCAATAAAGTGTCCGTATTTGAAAAAAACAACACTTTGGGTGGTCGTGCCAGACAATTCACAGAAAAAGGCTTTACGTTTGATATGGGACCATCTTGGTATTGGATGCCAGATGTTTTTGAACGTTTTTTTGCAGATTTTAATAAGAAACCTTCCGATTATTATCATTTAGAAAAATTAACGCCAGGCTATAGAGTGCTTTTTGGCAACAACGAACATTTTGATGTTTCTGATGACTTAAATACGATTATCTCCGACTTTGAAAAAATAGAAAAAGGCAGCGGAAAACAATTAGAAAAATTCATTTCCAATGCCAAAAATAATTATGAAATTGCCATAAAAGACTTAGTGTACCGACCTGGAGAATCTATTTTCGAATTAATTACAGCACAAACTGCTTTCAAATTAGATCAGTTTTTTTCAAACATAAAAAGAGATGTCCGACAAAAAATAAAAAATAAAAACTTACAACAAATCTTAGAATTTCCAGTATTGTTTTTAGGGGCAAAACCTTCAGACACACCATCATTTTATAGTTTTATGAATTATGCCGATTTCGGTTTAGGAACTTGGCAACCCAAAAATGGCTTTTTCGATGTAATTCAAGCGATGATAAAACTTGGAAGTGAATTAGGTGTAACTTATCATACCAATTCAAACATTGAAGAAATTGTAGTTGAAAACAATAAAGCAATCGGAATTAAAATAAATCATGAAATTCTAAAAGCAGATGTGGTGCTTTCCGGAGCCGATTATCATCATACCGAAACCTTATTACCAAAAGAAAACAGACAATATTCTGAAGCGTATTGGAACAAAAAAACATTCGCACCTTCTTCCCTATTGTTTTATGTTGGTTTCGATAAAAAACTAGAAAATGTGTGTCATCATAATTTGTTTTTTGATTCCGATTTCGAGAAACATGCCATTGCTATTTACGACAATCCAAAATGGCCAGAACAACCTTTGTTTTATGCTAATTTCACATCTATAACAAATAAACACACCGCACCAGAAGGTTGCGAAAACGGCTTCTTTTTAGTACCAATTGCACCCGATTTAGAAGACACTGAAGAAGTAAGAGAAAAATACTTCGAAAAAATAATTTCTCGATTTGAAGAAATCACCAAACAAGATGTTCGAAACAACATCGTTTTTAAAAAATCATTTTGTGTGAACGATTTCAAATCGGAATACAATTCTTATAAAGGAAATGCCTACGGAATGGCGAATACTTTATTACAAACCGCAGTTTTGCGTCCGAAATTGAAGAGCAAAAAAGTGAAGAATTTATATTTCACAGGACAATTGACCGTTCCAGGACCAGGAGTTCCACCAGCCATAATATCAGGAAAACTAGTTTCACAATTAATCCAAAAATACCAATAAAATGAAGGCATTATTTGACACCGTTTCTTTCGCTTGTAGCGTAAAAGTAACCAAAGCTTACAGCACTTCATTTTCATCTGCAGTGAAAATGTTGGCGCCATCCATCCGACAAGACATTTATAACATTTATGGTTTTGTGCGATTTGCTGATGAAATTGTGGATAGTTTTCATGACTATAATAAAGAAGTATTATTCGAAAAATTCGAAAAGGAATTAGCGGATGCCATAACAGATAAAATTAGTTTGAATCCGATTTTAAACTCTTTTCAACATACGGTTCACAAATATAAAATCAATCAAGAACTCATTGATGCTTTTATGCAAAGCATGAAACTCGATTTGGTAAAACAAGAATATAAAACCACTGAAGAATATAACGAATATATTTACGGAAGTGCTGATGTTGTGGGTTTAATGTGTTTGCTGGTTTTTGTTAAAGGTGATGAGAAAAAATACAATGACTTGAAAGATTCCGCTATGAAATTAGGTTCTGCTTTTCAGAAAGTGAATTTTTTAAGAGATTTGAAAGCTGATTTTGAAGGTTTGAATAGAACTTATTTTCCAAATACCGATTTATCAAAACTGACAGAAGCTTCAAAAAAAGAAATTATTGATGATATTGAAGCCGATTTTAAACTAGCATACGAAGGCATTTTACGCTTACCAATTGAAGCTAAATTTGGTGTTTACACGGCATATAGATATTATAAAAGATTATTAAATCGATTGAAAGCAACACCTTCTACAGAAATTAAAAACACCAGAATTAGAGTTCCAAATTATCAAAAAGCAGAACTTTTGGCACGTTGTTATGTAAAATACAGATTGAATTTATTGTAAATTACGATTTACGATTTGGGACTTACAAAGTTGACAGTTACAATAAAAAAATAAAATTATGGGATTATATATATTGGTTTTTATACTCACCTTTTTCATCATGGAATTTATGGCTTGGTTTACACATAAATACGTCATGCACGGATTTTTGTGGCATTTACACGCCGATCATCATAAAAAAGATCACGATTCTTGGTTTGAAAGAAACGATACGTTTTTTGTTTTTTATGCCGTAATAAGCATTATCTTTTTCTTGTTATGGCGTTACGAAATTTTAGAAATTGGTTTAGCCATTGGATTAGGAATTTTCGCTTACGGATTAACGTATTTTTTAGTCCACGATATTTTTATTCACCAACGTTTTAAGTTATTTAGAAATGCGAATCACAAATATGCTCGCGCTTTAAGAAGAGCTCATAAAATGCACCACAAACATTTAGGAAAAGACAAAGGGGAATGTTTCGGAATGTTGTTATTCCCTTTTAAACATTATAAAAACGCATAAATTAGAACATCAAAATAGCTTTTGTACCTTTATCGACTTCGCTCTCAAAACTAATTTTAGAATTGATTTTTTCTGAAAGTTTCATAACTAATTGAAGTCCTAGACCAATACCTAATTCGTTATTCGTTCCACGACATGACGTGTAAGAATTTGTTCGAATACTTTGCAATTTTTCTTGACTCATGCCAATTCCGAAATCTTCAACAACCAAACAATTATTTAGTGCATAAATAGAAATTTTTCCGTTAGTTGGTGTGAATTTAATCGCATTAGAAATCAAATTTCGGATAATGATTGTCACAATTTCTTCATCCGTTTCTTTTGTTTTAAAATTACGCAAATCCACTAAAACTGAAATCTGTTTATCTGAACAATTTTCTTGATAAATGGCTACCACATTTTCTACTAAATTTTGATAATCAATTGAAGAGGCATTTAATTGTAAGGAATTAAAATTTAATTTAGCCCAGTTAATCGTAGTTTCAAGCATATTTAAAACTTGCATTGATTCTTTATTAATCAATTCGGCAATTGAAACAAAATCGATGCTAGAAATATTATTACTTATTGCTAATGAAGAAATGGAATACAAATTAGCAATAGGTGTTCTTAAATCGTGGCCTAAAACAGACAACATTCTATTGTTATTCTCATTTTGTTTTTTTAATTCTTCTTGTAAAAGCACTTCATTATTTATATCCACAAAAGCCAAAACAAAGAATGTATTAATGAAAAAGGCTTTAATTTCATACCATTTTTCTTGTTGATTTTTTGGTGTAAGTTTAGCTTTAATTTTTACGAATTTTTCATTTTTAGTTCTCGAAATTTCAATTTCACTTTCAAAATACTGTCTAACAAACTCTCTGTATTCTGCATTTGGATACAAATTTTCATACCAAAGTTCCACACTATTAATCTCATCAACAGAATATCCAAATTCGTCAAGAATATTTTGATTAAAATACAATTCAACAATGTTACTTTCAGGATTTGTTTCGGCAATAGCAAACGGATACGGCAATAAATCTGCCATAGCAACAAAATCTTCTTTCGATTTAAAATGATACTCATCTATCATAATAACACCTTGATTATCAATAAAATATAATCTATAAAGATACGAATATTATTTCTCTATTTCTTTCAAACTTTCTTTTTTCTTGTGAGCTAATAAGCTTTTGAAAAAAAACATAAACGCATAAAAAAAGCTCCAGTTGGAGCTTTTTATTTATTCTTATTCATTAATCACTTTGGACCAATTACTACTTTTCAATTTCACGCATACTTTCCATTTTCTTGTGTGCTAAGAAACCTTTAATATCTTCAAAATGTTCTTTCACACGCTTGTTTCCAAATTCGAAAACTTTTGTAGCTAAACCATCTAAGAAATCACGATCGTGAGAAACTAAGATTAAAGTTCCATCGAAATCACGTAAGGCATCTTTAATGATGTCTTTCGTTTTCATATCTAAGTGATTCGTTGGCTCATCTAGAATTAAAACATTTACTGGCTCTAACAACAATTTAATCATGGCTAAACGCGTTTTTTCACCACCAGAAAGCACTTTTACTTTCTTTTGAATGTCGTCACCTTTAAACATGAAAGCACCTAATAAATCTTTAATTTTCGTACGAACATCTCCAACAGCGATTTGGTCAATTGTTTCAAAAATTGTCATTTCACCATCTAGCAATGAAGCCTGATTTTGAGCAAAATATCCAATTTGAGAATTGTGACCCACTTCTAATTTTCCACCATCAAAATCAATTTCTTTCATGATAGCTTTAATCATTGTCGATTTTCCTTCCCCATTTTTACCAACGAAAGCGACTTTTTGACCACGTTCGATAACTAAATTAGCATCGTCAAAAACTACGTGATCACCATATTTTTTTCTTAAACCTTCCACAACCACAGGATATTGTCCTGAACGTGGTGAAGGAGGAAATTTTAATTTTAAAGCAGAAGTATCTACTTCATCCACTTCAATTGGAACAATTTTTTCTAGCATTTTCACACGAGATTGCACCGATTCTGTTTTAGAAAAAGTTCCTCTAAAACGATCAATAAATGCTTGATTATCGGCAATAAATTTCTGTTGTTCGTCGTAAGCTTTTTGTTGGTGAATTCTTCTGTCTTTTCTCAATTCTAAATAATGAGAATAGACTGCTTTATAATCGTAAATTCGTCCCATTGTCACTTCAATAGTACGATTTGTAATGTTATCAACGAAAGTTCTATCGTGAGAAATTACCATAACCGCTTTCGCTTGATTGATTAAGAAATCCTCTAACCACTGAATACTTTCAATATCCATGTGATTGGTTGGCTCATCTAATAAAATCAAATCAGGTTTTTTCAAAAGGATTTTTGCTAATTCAATTCGCATTCTCCAACCTCCAGAAAACTCAGATGTGTTTCTAGTAAAGTCTTCACGTTCAAAACCTAAACCTTTTAAAACTTTTTCCACTTCCGCTTCGTAATTGACTTCTTCAATAGAATAAAATTTTTCCGAAAGTTCAGAAACGCGTTCAATTAATTTCATATACTCGTCACTTTCATAATCCGTACGAATGGTTAATTGCTCGTTAATTTCGTCAATTTCTTTCTTCATATCTAAAACATCAGCAAAAGCTTTTGATGCTTCTTCCATAACCGTGCAATTGTCTGAAGTCAATAAATGCTGTGGCAAATACGCAATTACGGCATCACCTGGCGCAGAAATTGTACCACGAGTCGCTTTATTCTCTCCGGCAACAATTTTTAATAAAGTTGATTTTCCTGCTCCATTTTTACCCATAAGGGCAATTTTATCATTCTCGTTTATAGCAAAAGTTACATCGCTAAAAAGTGTTGTTCCGCCAAATTCTACGGCAATATCGTTAACTGTAATCATTTTATTCGGGTATAAGTTTTTGGGTAAAAGGTATTAGGTATCACAATAATTAAAAAACTAATCACTATTCACCAATCTCAATTCACTAATTCTACATATTCATTTTAAAATCCTCAATAGCATCGCGAACTTTCATAAAATCGTCTTCTTCTATAAATAATTCAATAATTGCAGCGCTTCCAGAATTTTGTTTGTTTTCACGTTGGATAACAGTCACATTCCCTTTTTCAATAACCGTTTGTAAATTTTTGGCAATGCTTTCTTTTCCAGAAAAAATTTTAATAAGTCCCATGTTTGTGTATTTGGATTTTCGAGGTGCAAAGATAGGTTATTTTGAAAATTATTTAATATCAAAAAACATATTAGAATTAAATTAATTACTTTTGATGTTTACAAAAACAAATTAAATGAAACACACACTACGCCTTTTTTTAATTACTATTTTATTTTTAACGGGAATCAATGCTTTTGCAGAAAAGAAAACTAATGATAATTTGGCTTGTCCAACTGCAGCTATTAGTTATTCTAGCATTAATTTTTGTAGTTCAATAACAAATCCACAAGCAGTAACTTTAACCGGAACGGACGCTTATTTAGGTGGTTTTTTTAGTTCCACACCTGCAGGACTAGCATTAAATCCAACAACTGGAGAAATTATACCGAGTGCAAGTACTCCTGGAATGTACACCGTTGAATATACTATTTCAGCTGCCGGAAGTTGTGGTGCTGTAATTACTACAACAACAATTACTATTACACCAAGTAATAATGTTTCAACAGTTTCTTCTAATCAAACATTATGTATAGATACTCCTTTAACACAAATTACTCTTACAACAACAGGAGCTACGGGAATTGGAACTGCGACAGAATTACCACCAGGAGTAAATGCAATTTGGTCAGCAAACCATATTGTAATTACTGGTACTCCAATATCAGTTGGTATATTTAATTATTCTATTCCTTTAACAGGAGGTTGCGGAACGACTTATGCTACTGGTACAATAACAGTTACACCAAGTAATACTATTCCAAATAACACTGTTTCACCTCCTTCTTCAACTCCAACATTGTGTTTAGGTTCTCCTATGACAACAATTACTCATGCAACAACAGGAGCAACAGGAATTATACAATCAGGATTACCAGTAGGTGTTACAGCTAATTGGTCAGGAAATGTCATAACAATATCTGGTACACCTGTAATGTTTGGAGTATATAACTATTCAATTCCCTTAACAGGAGGTTGCGGAACAGCTTATGCTACAGGAACAATTACTGTCTATGATCAACCACATGCTGGAACTGATGGAAACATATATATTTGCGAAAACAATTCTACAATTGATATTTTTGACATAATTTCTGGTGAACAATATGGAGGAGTTTGGACAAGAACTTCAGGTACAGGTGGAACATTCAACGCAGCAGCTGGAACATTTACATCTGCAATGGGAGCAACAAGTTCATCATTTATGTATACCGTTCCTGCAACTTCTACATGCTCAAGTGATTCTAGTATAGCAATAATTAATATAATGCCTAACCCAACTGGAATATCAATTTCAGGAAGCACAGCAACATGTGCAGGAACTCCAGTTAATTTAATAATAACAGGTACTCCAGGAACAACAATAACAATGACAAATGGAAGTTCTCAAAACACATTTATAACTGGTTCTTCAGGAAGTATTATTATACCGGTTTCGCCAACAGTAACCACAACTTATACATTAATCAGTGCAAGTTTAGACGCATGTACAATTCCAATTATTGGTCAAAGCGCTACTGTTACGATTAATCAAACACCACAATTTATTACACAAATTCCAGATATCACAATTTGTAATGGAGGACAATTAAATATTGCTTCTCAATTAACAAGTACAGTCCCGGGGGCAACTTTTACTTGGAGTGCTACAACTAGCAATGTAAATACAACTACTCTTAATGGAAACCAAACTAATATTGACCAGGTTGTTAATTTAATTGGTGTGAATGCCGTTGGAACTATTACTATACAAGTACGACCAGAAATTGGTAGTTGTTATGGAATGCCACAACAAATAGCAGTTACAGTACAACCAATTCCTACTACAACTTCAACAACGGTAAGTCAAACAACAATTTGTAATAATCAATTTGTAACTATTACTTCAAATAGTAATTCTGCAACTGCATACAATTGGCAAGTAAATTCTTCAACTGGTGTTCAAATTGTTGGTGGAACAACAAGTGGAACTTCAACAACAGGAATTATTGATATACAATTAGCATTAACAAATTCATTAATAGCGGGAACTATTAGTTTTAACGTAACACCAGTAAACGGAATTTGCACTGGAACAACAGTTACAAATGCAGTAACTATTACTGTAAATCCTTTGCCTGGAACACCAATAGCTTTCCCAACTTATGCAATTTGTAGTGGAGAAACATCAAATTTAACAATTGCAACTTTCCCAAATATTACAGGAACAGAGTTAGTTTGGACTGTTACAGATTCACAAAACGTAACAGGTTTTTCAAACGGAATAGGAATGGCACCTGCATCTATAAATGACATATTAATTAACACATCAAATATTCAAGGATTTGTAAAATATAGTGTCACAACAAAGTTGGGAAATTGTGAAGGAGGAACTACAGAATACACTGTATTAGTAAATCCATTGCCATACTTATCAAATTTGACAGATGGTGAGATTACATTTGATGGAAATGGAAATCTAATTCCATATGTATTAGATACTGGATTAAACACATTTGATTATAGTTTTGAATGGTATTTGAATAGTACACTTATTACTAATGCTAATTCAAATACTTATTCAGCTACAGAAGAAGGAATTTATTCTGTAAAAGCGTTTAGTTTAGTAACGGGTTGTGAGAATTACTTATCTGCAGATGTTACAGAAAACCTAATAAATAATGAAGATCCTGTTGATTTAGTTATGTATCCGAATCCATCATTTGATAGTATAAACTTTAGTTACAATAGTAAAGTTAAATCCGTTCAAATCTCTAATCAAATGGGACAAACTGTTTTAGCTAAGGAAGTTGATAATTTAAAAAATGGAACAATCGATATATCAGTTTTAAATATCGGTATTTACAACATTGAATTTGAAACAGAATCAGGAATTGTAAGTCACAGAATTATCAAACAATAAAAAAAAATAAGACATAAAAAAAACTCAAACTTTACAGTTTGAGTTTTTTTTATGTTGTTTCTATCTTAAAACTAATCTTCCATCTCGAAGAATAAAGGTTCAATCATTGTTCTATCAGCTACAGCTTCTACTCTATCCGAAATTTTATTACAAAAAATCAAACGTTGTGATTTAGAAATACTTTCTGAAATTCGGTTTGTTTTGGCATCTAATCGAAGTTTAAACAAAATATCGGCATCATCAACAACGTACATCAATAATCTGTTTACATCAAAACCTGCAGTAGCAAACATTAAATCTAAACGATTAGGCGTTCCTATTAAAACATCAATTCCTAAAGAAATTTGATTTTTATCCCAATCCATATCGCCTTTATCATGTGCGCCATAAACACGTAATTGTGTGTAACGGTTATATTTTCTAAACATTTCAACCATTTCCAAAACCTTCTCTTTTGTTTCCACAATAATTAAAGCTCTTGGCGATTCCATAAATTGTTTTTCCAAACGTTGAATAACATTTAAAACAATTGTAGTCGATTTTCCTGATTTTTTTCCTGATTGAATTACCGCATCAGCGCCACTTTTTATAGTTGAAAAAGTTTCTTGTTGCATTTCATTCGCTTCGGTTAAACCGTTTTCGATTAATGCTTCTTGTAAAAGTGGGTTTATTTTTTTTAATTGCATTGTATTATTGTTACGCAGAGTTTTATAATGTGAGTGCAAAGATACACAAAGAAAAACAAAAAAAGAGATTCACCTTTATTTTGCGAATCTCTTTACTATTTTAAAAAGTATATCTTTTATTTAGACGCAAATAAATTTACATCTGATTCTGAAATTTCGTTGTTTCCTAAAATGATTAAACGCTCTACTACGTTTCTTAATTCACGTATATTTCCTGTCCAATCGTAATATTGTAATAACTTTATAGCTTCTTTCGAGAATGTCTTTTTAGCGTTTCCTTGTTCTTCTGAAATTTTTGTTGCAAAATGTTCAATCAACATTGGAATATCTGATCTTCTGTCATTTAAAGCAGGAACTTTAATTAAAATTACCGCTAATCTGTGATATAAATCTTCACGGAAACGACCTTCTGCAATCTCCAACTTTAAATCTTTATTAGTTGCTGCGATAACGCGAACATCGACTTTAATATCTTTATCTGCACCAACACGTTGAATTAAATTCTCTTGCAAAGCACGTAACACTTTCGCTTGCGCCGACAAACTCATATCGCCAATTTCATCTAAGAAAATTGTTCCACCATGAGCAGCTTCAAACTTTCCAGCTCTATCTTTCACGGCAGATGTAAAAGCACCTTTCACGTGTCCAAATAATTCACTTTCAATTAATTCTGAAGGAATGGCAGCACAATTGACTTCGATAATAGCTTGTGATGAACGATTACTATTTTCGTGTAATTGATGAGCAACTAATTCTTTACCAGTTCCATTTGGACCTGTAATTAAAACTCTAGCATCTGTTTGAGCTACTTTTTCAATCATAGTTTTAATATGAGAAATGGCTTCGCTCTCGCCTATCATTTCGTAGTTTTTAGAAACTTTTTTCTTAAGAATTTTATTTTCTACAACTAATTGTTTTTTATCTAAAGCATTTCGAACCGTATTTAACAATCTGTTTAAATCTGGTGGTTTTGAAATATAATCAAAAGCACCTAAACGCATCGTATTGACAGCTGTTTCTAAATCGCCATGACCTGAAATCATTACCATTGGAATTTCAGGTTTGATTTTTTTGATAGCTTCTAAAACTTCAACTCCGTCCATTTTTGGCATTTTGATATCGCACAAAATCAAATCAAAATCTTCGTTTTTAACTAACTCAACACCTTGTAATCCGTCTTCGGCTTCTTGCACCAAATACGTATCACTTTCTTCTGATAATATTTTATTTAAGACGCGTCTAATTGGCGCTTCGTCTTCTATGATAAGGATTTTTGACATTTTAATTTATTAAATTCAACTACAAAGTAGCATAATTAAATACTAGAATGAATAATAAAATCGAAAAGAAAAACCCCCCAATTTTTATGTATTCACTTTTTTTAAACTCATTTATAAATTCTTCAGAAAATTGATTTCTTTTTAAATTACGATTCCAACTAATGAAAAAATAAATTAATAAACTAAAAATTAGAATTATTATTCCAATGCTAAAAAAAATTGGATTAATACTATTTTCAATTTTATTTCTAAAAAGCAAAAATAACAATGGAAAGAACACAAAAATCATCATTTTTTTGGAATTCTTTTTTTTCAATTCAATATACTTATTAGCATCGTTAGCATCGAGTTTTTTCAATGCTTTTCCAAATACGAAATGAGAAATAATAAAAGGTAAAATTGTTATTATTGGTAATACGTAAACTAAATAATCCATATTTATTCTAAACTTTTAAACTGTTTGTTTTTAGATACTGAAACAAGTTCAGCATTAATATTTCAACCATTTATATAATTCTTTCCAAGTTGGTTTTTTACCGTACATTAAAATACCTACGCGGTAAATTTTACTAGCAAACCAAACTACTCCAACAAATGTACCAAATAATAGTACTAAAGAAACAATTATTTGCCACATTGGTACACCAAAAGGAATTCGCATTAGCATTACAATTGGCGATGTAAACGGAATCATAGAAAAGATTGTGGCAATATTTCCATGTGGATCACTTGCTACAGTGAAAAACCCGATATAAACTCCCAACATTAAAGGCATAATTATTGGCAATAAAAATTGTTGTGAATCCGTTTCGTTATCTACAGCTGCACCAATGGCTGCGTATAATGAACTATATAAGAAATAACCACCAATGAAATAAAATATGAATGAAATTACGATGGTAATTATTGGTAAGTTTTTCAATTCTTCTAAATACAATGGTAATTTTGCCATAAATCCACTGTTTTCAGCAGCTAATTTCATTGCTTCTGGATTAGTGGATGACATAGAACTTGCGGCAGTTTCTGCTCCGAAAAAGGTTGTGGCAATAAAGAAAATCGAAATTCCAACAATAGCCCAAATCGCAAATTGCAAAATTCCAGCTAACGAATTTCCAATAATTTTCCCCATCATTAACTGAAATGGTTTTACTGATGAAATTACAATTTCAATAATTCTGTTCGTTTTTTCTTCAATTACACTTCGCATTACAAAGTTTCCGTAAATGATAATGAACATCATAATTAAATATCCGAAAAGGAAACCTAAACCGATTTTAATTTCATTAATTCCTTTTAAACTCACATCGCCAGAATATTTACTCAATTTTAATGACGATTCTACTTTTGCTTTTTGAATTTTATCAATATCTAAATTATTGGCTTTTAAGTTATCTTGAGTTAAGATAGAATCTACCACTTCTTCAATGTCAGAAATAAAATCGGCACTTGCACTTTCATCAGAAATAAATTCTACTTTCGATTTTAAATCCTGAATCGTTGCAGTTTTTGGAACAAACAACAAACCTTCATAGCTTTTACTTGCTGTATCTTTCGCCACATTGAAAGGCATAGCAGACAAATCTGTATAAGCCGTTTCTTTATCTGATTTTAAACTTCCTTTTAAAATATTTCCTTGATCGTAAATGGCAATTTTAGTGGCTTCATCTTTATTGATACTTGATAAATATCCTATTAGAAATGACATCCCTAAGAAAATAAGCGGACTTAAAAAGGTCATTACAATAAAAGATTTGTTACGCACTTTGGCAATAAATTCTCTTCGTATGATTAATAATAATTTGTTCATTATGTTTTATATTTTTAGAAGATTAGACTTCTTCGATTCTTAAATTTATTTGCTTCTCGATACAATTTTCTCCATTTCATTTCGAAAATCAATCGAAGTGACAAAGAAAATTGAAAACTACTCCGTTACTGTTTGAATAAAAATATCGTTTACGCTTGGAATTTTTTCTGCGAAATGTGTTACTTGTCCGTTTTGAGATAAAATCGCCAATAAGTCATTTGTAGTATGATTTCCTAATTGAACTTCCAGTTTTAAGTCGTCATTTAAAGATTTAAAATCGGTTTGACCAATTGTAAACTTTTGAGTCAATTGATACATTAATCCTTCTACATTTTGTGTCATTACACCAACTTGGAACGTATTTGTTCTGAATTCGCGTTTAACATCTTCTAATCTTCCTTCGATTAATTTGTTCGATTTATGAATTAAAGCAATATAATCGCACATTTCTTCCACACTTTCCATTCGGTGTGTAGAGAAAATAATTGAAGTTCCTTTTTTATTTAATTCGATAATTTCATCTTTGATTAAATTCGCATTTACAGGATCGAAACCAGAAAAAGGTTCATCTAAAATTAATAATTTCGGATTGTGAAGTACGGTTACAATAAATTGTACTTTTTGTGCCATACCTTTTGAAAGTTCTTGTAGTTTTTTATCCCACCAAGTTTCAATTTCAAACTTTTCGAACCAATATTTCAGCTGTTTTTTAGCTTCTTGTTTGCTCATACCTTTCAGTTGAGCCAAGTATAAACATTGTTCACCAACTCGCATCGATTTGTATAAACCACGTTCTTCAGGCATATATCCAATCATTGAAATGTGATTTGGATTTAGCTTTTCACCATTTAAAATAATTTCACCAGCATCTGGCAAAGTAATTTGATTGATGATACGAATTAGTGAGGTTTTTCCAGCGCCATTTGGTCCTAATAAACCATAAATACTTCCTTCTGGAACATTTAATGAAACAGAATTTAGAGCGGTATAATCGCCATATTGTTTCACTACATTTTTTACTTCTAAAATATTATTCATTTATAGTATTTCTTTTTTCTATTAGTAGAGAATATAGGGTTTTCGTTACAAAAATACATTAAAAACTTTCACCATATAAGTCAGATAAGCTCTCTTAATTTAAGTTGCTTTCTTGAACTAAAAAAACACATATAAATCTTTTAAAATTACCCAACAAACAAAGATATGGTAAAAAATAAATCCCATCCTCATTTTAAAAAAATTAGGATGGGAAAAATTGCTATGAAAAAGAACTCAGCTTCCTAAAAAACTGAATACCAAATGTATGAATTATTTTTTATTTATGAGAACATATCTTTCACTTTTTCAAAAAATGATTTATCTGACTTTTCCGGATTTGGAATAAAGTTTTCATCTTCAATCATTTTTTCGAAAAATTGTTTTTGTTCTTTGTTTAAGGTTTTTGGTGTCCAAACGTTTACGTGAACTAACAAATCGCCATTTCCGTAACTATTTAAACTTGGAATTCCTTTACCTTTTAATCGAAGAATTTTTCCTGATTGAATACCTTCTTCTAATTTAATACGAACTTTACCTGAAACGGTTTCAATTTCTTTTGAAATTCCTAAAGCTGCTTCTGGGAAACTTACATATAAATCGTAATGTAAATTTTCGCCTTCACGTTTTAAAAACTCGTGCTCAATTTCTTCAATTGCAACAATTAAATCTCCTGGAACACTGTTTTTTCCTGGCGCGTCATTTCCTTTTCCTGCAACTTTTAATTGCATTCCATCAACCACACCAGCAGGAATTTTGATTGAAACGGTATCGTCTTCAGTAAGCATTCCTTGAGCATCTGCATTGGCAGGTTTACTGTCTAATATTTGACCAGAACCATGACAAGACGGACAAGTTGTCGCAGTTTGCATACGACCTAAGATTGTATTCGTAACACGCATCACTTGACCTTGACCATTACATGTAGAACATGTTTTGTATGTTACGCCAGTTGCTTGTACTTTACGTTTTACTTTAACTTTTTTCTCAACACCATGTGCAATTTCTTCTAAAGTAAGTTTTACTTTAATACGCAAATTACTTCCTTTCATTCTGCGTTGACCTCCGCCACCGCCACCGCCAAATCCGCCGAAACCACCACCGAAAATATCTCCAAATTGACTGAAAATATCATCCATATTCATGTGATGACCACCACCAAAACCACCATTACCATCAAAGGCTTGGTGACCATATTGGTCGTATTTAGCTTTTTTATTTGGATCACTTAAAACTTCATATGCTTCAGCACATGTTTTAAAATTTTCCTCAGCAGTATGATCTCCAGGATTTTTATCTGGGTGATACTTAATTGCTTTTTTTCTATAAGCTTTTTTTATTTCTTCAGGAGAAGCACTTTTGCTAATACCTAAAACTTCGTAAAAATCTTTTTTCATTTTATTTTATTAATGCATTCCAAAAAGAATGATTATGGAAATTAGTTACCTAAAATTACTTTTGGAAAACGAATAATTTTGTCACCTAATTTGTAACCTTTTTCAATTACATCAACAATTTTCCCTTTTAATTTAGGAGTTGGAGCTGGAATTTGAGTAATCGCTTCAGCAAAATCAGCATCAAATGCGTCACCTGCCTTTATTTCAACTACTTCTAAACCTTTAGAAACTAAAGTAGATTTTAATTTTTCATGAATTAATTCCACACCTTTAACCAATGCTTCATCTTCAGATTGAGAAATTTGAGCCCAAGCTCTGTCAAAATCATCTAAAACTGGTAACATAGATTGCAAAATCTCTTGTCCAGCTGTTTTAAACAACTCAACACGTTCTTTTGAAGTTCTTTTTTTGTAATTTTCAAACTCTGCGTATAGTCTGATGAATTTATCTTTTTGCTCTTGCAATTGATCTTCAACTGACACTTCTGGTTCATTATTTTCCTGATTCTCTGTGTTTTCCACTACATTTTCATCCTGAACGATCTCTTTGTCGATGTTTTCAGTATTTTCTTGACTCATGATTGTATATTTTATTTTTCAATTGAGATTGCAAAAGTGTTGCCATTCTTTAATTTATGACACATTGTCAGTGTAATATTTTTCAAGTTTAAGGATTTTTGTAAAGAAAATTTAATATTTCTTTAAGAGTTTCTTCAAAATCTATTGTATAAATTTGAGAAAGTAAATATAATTTATTTCATCTTAAATTATAATAACGAAAAAGTGTTACGTTAAACCAAACGTAACACTTTTTTATTTGAGTCTATTTTCTCTTTATTTTAAAAGATTTTGTAATGATTTGTTAAGTGATGCAAAATGAAATTGAAAGCCAGCATCTAATATTTTTCTACAACTTACATTTTGACTACTTGTTAAGATAATATGCATTTCGCCTAGAAGTAAATTCAGAACGAATTTTGGCACATTCGGTAAAAACAAAGGTTTATTAATCGTTTTAGCAATAGCTTTTGTCATTTCTTCATTAGTTATAGGATAAGGAGAAACCGCATTATAAATACCTTTTAAATTAGCGTCTAAAATATATTTAAAAATAGCTGTCAAATCGTCAATATGAATCCATGAAACATATTGCTGACCAGAACCTAAAACGGCTCCGAAACCATATCTTATAGGTTTTGTCATTTCAACTAAAGCACCAGATTCTTTGGCAAAAACAACACCAATTCTGACAATTGAAACAGAAATTGACAGGGATTTAAACTGATTGGCACTTGCTTCCCAAAGTTGTGTAACTTCTCCTAGAAAAGATTCGTCTATTTGTGTATTGTTTTCGTGATATACATAATTTAAGTCGTCAGGATAAATTCCAACTGCCGAGGCTGATATAAATTGAGTGACTTGATGTGGAGTGTCTTTTAACGTTTCGAAAATTAAATTTGCACCTTCTACTCTACTTTCAATAATTTCTTTTTTATATGAGGTAGTCCATTTTTTTGAAATAGATGCGCCAGCTAAATGAATAATTACGGAAACACCTTCAAAAGCATTTTTATCAATTTCACCAGTAGATGGGTTCCAATAAAAACCTTTGTAGTTGAAATCGTTTTTTAATTTAGATTTAGAAGTAGATAAGTAATGAATTATATGATTGTCTTGATAAAGCAAAGCAACTAACTTACTACCTACCAATCCAGTAGCACCTGTTATTAAAACGTTCATTTTTATAAGATTTAGTATACAAATTTACAACATGCTACTTGTATACAATAAACATTAACTAAGATTAACTTACATTAACATATGTTTATTTTTTGCTTCTTGCTTTTAAAGTCCACTCAAATTGCATTTCCGAAACTTGTTCGCCACTTTCATTAACTCCAATTGAAGTTAACCAAACCGTTTGTCCTTCATTTGTATCGATTGCTTTTTGAATGACTTCAGCAATTAAATTCCCTTGATTACAAGTAAATGTGATTCTTCCAGTAGCTTTTTTAGTAAACACAGCTTTGTTTTGAGCCACTAACATCGAAATATCTTTTCCACTTTTTTTAATATGATACATCACTAAAGCACCAGTTGTAAACTCCGCAGCCATAGCTTGAACTGCAAAATACATCGATTTAAAAGGATTTTGATTGAACCAACCATGTTTAACTGTAGTTTGACAAATTTCAGCTGAAATTGATTTCACTCTCACGCCACTCCAAAAAGCTGAAGGCAATTTAAAAAACGTAAAAGTGTTTAGTTTTATCGGTGTGAACTCCATAATTACTTATATTTTTTGTAAAAATAATAAAAAATACTATGCATTCATAATAAATCTTAAATGTTAAAAAAATGTTAAATATTAGTACTATGCGATACAAGGTAACTGCTTTTAGATATATATTTGCATAAGAAAATAACATACTTACTATAGTACTATTTTCAATCATCAAGTTTCAATCATCAAAATTTGAACAAAAAGGATTCAATTAGAATCTGAAAAAAGTTCAGATTAAATCAAAAAACGAAATCCTGACGTTTTCAGGACTAACAAAAAAATGACAACAAATGAACATTGAAAACACAAAAGCACAAATGCGAAAAGGTGTTTTAGAGTTCTGCATCTTATCTGTTTTAAAAGAAAAAGACGCTTACACATCTGAAATTTTAGACACTTTAAAAACCGCTAAATTGCTTGTAGTTGAAGGAACAGTTTATCCTTTACTAACAAGATTAAAAAACGATAACTTATTAAATTATCGTTGGGAAGAATCAACTTCTGGGCCACCAAGAAAATATTATGGATTAACAGAAGAGGGGAAAGAATTTTTAAAAGAATTAAACAACACTTGGAACGAATTGTCTGGTGCTGTAAACACAATAACTAATCAAAACTAACAGGTCATGAACAAAACAACAAGTATAAATTTAGGAGGATATTTTTTTCATATAGATGAAGATGCCTTTAAAAAATTAAGCAATTACTTTGATGCGGTCAGAAGATCATTGTCTCCAGACGGTAGAGAAGAAATTATTAAGGATATAGAAAGTAGAATTTCTGAAATTTTTACAGAAAAACTAGGAACTACTAAGCAAGTAATTGGTTTAAAAGAAGTTGACGATGTTATTGCTATTATGGGACAACCAGAAGACTATAAAATTGAAGATGAAACACCAAAAAACGAATATTATTCAAGCTATTCTAACTCAGGTTCTACAACAAAAAAATTATACAGAGATAAAGAAAACTCTTTATTAGGTGGTGTAATGTCAGGCTTAGGTCATTATTTCGGAGTTGATCCTTTATGGTTAAGAATAATAATGGTTATCTTATTTTTCGGATTTGGAACTGGTTTAGTATTATATGTAATTTTATGGGTTTTAGTTCCTGAAGCAACGACAACCTCTCAAAAATTAGAAATGAGAGGGGAACCGATTAACATTTCAAATATTGAGAAAAAAGTAAAGGAAGGTTTTAGCGAAATTTCAGATAAATTCTCCAACTTAGACCATGACAAAATTGCTGCAAATGCAAGATATGGAGCAGAAAAAGTTGGATCTACATTGAGTGATATCATTGTAACTTTATTTAAAGCTTTCGGAAAAGTTGTTGGGTTTTTCATCGTACTTTTCGCTACAATTACATTTTTAAGTGTAGTAGTTGGTTCAGTAGTTTTATTGTTCTCTTCTACATTACCAGAAATTATGTTGCATGACAATATTCATACCCCATTTAATTTTGATGTACCACTTTGGGCTCAAGGATTATTGTTATTGTTCTCTGTAGGAATTCCGTTATTTTTCTTTGTATTAGTGGGTTTAAGATTATTAATTCCAAATACAAAATCAATTGGAAGTTATGCAAAATATACATTGTTAGCACTTTGGTTAATTTCAATAGCATCTTTAACAATTGTAGGTATTAATTACGCAACAGAATTAAGTCATGATGGAAAAGTTTCTAAAAAAGAATTACTTCCAATTGTAGCTTCTGATACGCTTGAAGTAAAATTTGTAACTAACGATTTCTTTTCGAAAAGCAATCATCAAATTTCAAATTTAAGAGTAACTCAAGATTCAACGAAACACGATATCATATATTCTAACAACGTAAACTTTCATTTAAAATATACAGATAAAACACAACCTTATATTATAGTTGAAAGAACTGCACAAGGGAAAAACTTCAATGAAGCTAATAACAGAGCAGAAAAAATTAAATACAACTACAAATTTGTGGGAAAACAATTGCTTTTAGATAATTATTTCTTAACTGATGTTCAGAATAAATTTAGAGGTCAAGAAGTGGATATTTACTTATACATGCCAGAAGGAATGGTGTATTATCCAAACAAAAATGTAGAACAATATTTAAGCGGACATAACTCTGATTATGACTACGGTTACGGACCAGAAGGTTACAGATATAAAGTAACTGAAAACGAGTTAAAATGTTTAGATTGTCCTCCAAGTACGGAAAATGATGAAGAAGATACACAAATTGAAAATATTTCTGGAGAAATAATTGGTGATAACAGAGTAGAAACTACTAAAATTGAAAACGACAGTATTGAAAAAGTCTCAGTTAAAGTAAATGGAAAAGAGATCATTAACACGGAAGTGAGAAAATCTAAAAACTAATTATTTAACAAAACTTTATACATTTGTTAAAAGGTAGTTGAGAAAATTTTAATAATTTTACAACACTAAAAAAATCAAAGAACTAAATAAAAAAAATTATGATACAATTTGTAATAAAAGTAATTGATGTTGCTGTACAATTAGTGATTCAATTCATAGAAAGCATATTTTAGTACAAAAAACAATAAATTTTTTCGGTAGGGTTTTCCTATAAATTCTACACGCATATCATATAAATCCCGATTTTTTTCGGGATTTTTTTTAATATATTTGCCAAACAAAATAAAAAACATAAAAATGACAAAAAAATTTACACTCTTCGTTATCACATTGTTTAGCTTAACTATTGCCTCAGCTCAAGTTAAATTAGAAAAAATTAAAGGTTCAAAAATTGTTACTATTTCAGTAAAAGAAGTGGAATCTTTCGAAAATGTTGAAATTGAAGAATTTTTAGATGTGTATTTTGTAAAATCAGAAAAACAATCAATTGAAATTGAAGCAGACGACAATTTACACGACATTATTAGTTACAACGTTTTAGGAAATACTTTAAAATTAACAGCTTTAAAACAACCAACTGGTGAAAAAAAGGTTGCTATTAGAGTAAACTATACAGATAGCTTAAAAACTATTGTAGCCCGTCACGACAGTAAAATAAATGCTATTGCTGATATTAATTTAGAAAACATTACAATTAAGAATTTCGATAGATCACAATCATTTTTAAACATCAGATCTACGAATTTTACTTTAATTATGACAGATAAATCGAAAGCTGAAATTAACGTGAAATCAGATAAAGCTGTTGTTGAATTAAGTAAAGATGCGAAAGTAAAAGGATTAATTGCGTCACCAGAAGCTAAAATCGATTTATACCAAAAAGCAGACGCTGAAATTGAAGGCGATGCACAAATTGCCAAAATCAGATTGGACAATAATGCCAATTTAATTGCGAAAAAATTTACGGTAAAGGATATGGAATTGGTTGCAGAAAGCTACACCAAATGCTCTGTAAACGCTCAAAAATCTATTGAAATATCAGCATCAGGAAAAACCGAAATCGATTTATTGGGTGAACCAAAAGTAGATTTAAAAGTGTTCACAAACAGCGCAATTTTATATAAGAAAGAGAAATAATATAATGAAGAAAGATATTATTATTCCAGAAGTGGAAAACGTATATATTGTTGCTATCAAAGAATGGAATGAAGATTTTGGAGAAAATTCTTGGTATGCTTACATCTTAAATAATAGTTCAGAAAAATTAGAAATGGCCATGGTAGTTTCTAGTGCCTCTGGAATCATTAATAACGAAGAAAGAAAAACAGGAAGTTTCCGTCATGCGTTCAACGAAGTGTTACCAGAAACGGCCATCAAAGTAGAATTGTTAGAAAATAACGTTTTACAACTAAATAACCATTTTATGTTAACTTATTTTCTTAATGGAAAATTATACGATAAAAACTTTATATTTGAAGCTAATTCCATAAAAGAAGAAAACACTTCTGAATTACACTCAATTAATAGATTAGGAGTAATTGGAAAATAACTTTAAAAAACATTAATATGAAAAAATTAATCTTACTACTACTTATTACATTTTCAACAAGCTTTTATGCACAAAACGCTAGAGTTGAATTTAACAAAAATTCAGAATTATTTATAAACGCACAATTAGTTAACAATCAAACCACTTTTGCGAAAATTGTTGAATTACTTGGTCAACCAGAATTAGTTAAAGAATCTAAATCTGGTGTAAAAAATTACACTTATGCTAATCAAGGGATTGCTTTCAAAGTGTATAACGACAAACTTACAATGATTGGTTTCAATTATAATTGGGATGGCGACAAAAATTTTCCAAGCACAAGTTTTACAGGAGTAGCAGTAATTGGTTCTGTTCAACTAGATAATAATACGAACAAAGAATTCATGAAAAAAATTGATTTTGCAAAATTTGAATTAGCTTTTATGGATGTATATATCGCAAAAGCTTTAAACAATGCAATAATGGTTGGTTTTAAAAATGATAAAATCACACAAATTAGTTTCGAATTTAAACCAGAATAAATTCTATTTTAAAATAATTAAACCGCAAATTCAAAGAATAAAATCGATGAATCTGCGGTTTTTTTAATCCCAATAATCTCATTTTATTTCCCATAAAATTGCTTTTTCCAATTAGTTTGTTGAAATTTACAACAACAACAGAAACATTATGAGACAAGCACTTTTACTACTACTATTCCCTACGTTTTTATTTTCACAAAATTTCCAACAACACGTCAATCCATTTATTGGAACAGGCGGACACGGACATACTTTTCCTGGCGCAACAGTTCCTTACGGAATGGTACAATTGTCTCCTGATACAAGAATTGATGGAAGTTGGGACGGTTGTGGTGGTTATCATTACGATGATGCTACTATCTACGGATTTTCGCACACACACTTAAACGGAACAGGTGTTTCCGATTTTGGCGACATTATGTTAATGCCAACAATGGGCGAACCTTCTTTTGATAATAAAGTGTATTCTTCTACATTTTCACATGCTAATGAAAAAGCTTCCGCTGGATTTTATTCGGTAAAATTAGACAAACATAATATCGATGTCCGTTTAACGTCTTCCACACGAGTTGGTTTCCAAGAATATACTTTCAATAACGCTGGAAATGCTAATATTATCTTGGATTTAAATCATAGAGATAAATTACTAGAAGGAAGAATTCGTGTAATTAATGATAAAACTATTGAAGTTTTACGTAGAAGTGAAGCTTGGGCGCGTGACCAATATGTGTATGCGCGAATTGAGTTTAATGTAGCATTTAAAAAGACACTTTCTAAATCATCTAGAGGTGAAGATTTTAAAAATGGAATTGAATCAAGTGCAATAATTTTCTCTAAACAAGTCAAAAAAGGCGAAAAAATATTAGTCAAAGTGTCACTTTCACCAACGAGTTATGATGGTGCAAAATTAAACAGTTCAGAAATTACTCATTGGGATTTCGAAAAAGCAAAAACAGCTGCTCAAGCACTTTGGAATAAAGAATTATCTAAAATTGAAATTACAGAAACTGATAAAAACAAATTAGCAGTTTTCTACACAGCGTTATATCACACAATGATGCAACCGAACATTGCAGAAGATATCGATGGAAAATATCGTGGTCGTGATAACAAAATTCACATCGCGGATACATTTGATTATTATACTGTTTTTTCACTTTGGGATACGTTCAGAGCTGCTCACCCACTTTATACTTTAATTGATAAAAAAAGAACTGCAGATTATATCAACACATTTATCGCACAATACGAACAAGGCGGAAGATTACCAGTTTGGGAATTGGCTTCTAACGAAACAGATTGTATGATTGGTTATCATTCGGTTTCTGTTATGGCAGATGCGATGGTAAAAGGCATTAAAGGTTTCAATTATGAAAAAGCTTTTCAAGCAGCAAAACATTCGGCAATGCTAGATCATTTAGGATTAGATGCTTATAAAAAACAAGGTTTTATTTCTATGGACGACGAACATGAAAGTGTATCAAAAACAGTAGAATATGCTTATGACGATTGGTGTATTGCGCAAATGGCTCAGATTTTAAACCATAAAGAAGATTATGAATACTTCATGAAACGTTCTCAAAATTGGAAAAATATTTTCGATAAAGAAACGGGTTTTATGCGTCCAAAGAAAAATGGTGGATGGTTTAGCCCATTCGATGCTAAAGAAATCAATAACAATTTTACAGAAGGAAATTCTTGGCATTACTCCTTTTTTGTACCACAAGATATTCCTGGAATGATTGAAGCGTATGGCGGACCAGAAAAATTTGAAGCGAAATTAGACGAAATGTTCACCAGTGAAAGTAAAACAACAGGTCGTGAACAAGCGGATGTCACGGGTTTAATTGGACAATACGCTCAAGGAAACGAACCTAGTCATCACATGGCATATTTATATAACTACATTGGCAAACCAGAAAAAACGAAAGAAAAAGTACATTTCATTTTAAATGAATTTTACAAAAACGCACCAGACGGTTTAATTGGCAATGAAGATTGCGGACAAATGAGTGCGTGGTATGTGTTGAGTTCGATTGGTTTATATCAAGTAACTCCAGGACAAGATTTTTGGCAAACTACAGATAAACCTTATTTCTCAAAAGTTAATGTAAAATTAGAAAATGGAAAATCACATTTTGTCAGTTTACCTAATGAAAGAACAGGTTTATTAAATCAAGAAGGTAAAGAAACTATAACGGAAAAATCTTTTGATAAAATCATACCAGTTCCAACTATTCAAACAGAAAGCAAATCATTTAAAGACAAAATGAAAGTGGAGATTCATTCTCAAAATCCATCTGATGTTATTTATTATACTACAAATGATGCAACTGCAAAATTGGATGATAGAATATTTATAAAATATACCAAACCATTTACAATTGATGTAACCACAAATGTATTTGCTTATACGGAAAACAACGGTCAAAAAAGCAACACTATTTCAGGAACTTTCTATAAAAAACCAAACGATTACACTATTAAAATTAAATCAAAATACGATCCGCAATATCATGCTGGTGGACCAGATGGTTTATTAGATGGAATTTTTGGAGATAAAAATTGGAGAAAAGGTGATTGGCAAGGCTACCAAAGTCAGGATTTTGAAGCCGTAATTGATAGAAAAGAAATTTTGCCAATTACTTCAATTAGTGCCAATTTTCTACAACACACACGTTCATGGATTATGATACCAAAATCAGTAGAATTTTATGTTTCTAACGACAATATCAATTTCACTTTAGTTGAAACTTTAACGCATTCTATCGATCCTAAAAACTATGAAGATGAAATCATACATGATTTTTCAACTTCAAAGAAAATAACTTCAGCGCGTTATATAAAAGTTATTGCTAAAAATTATGGCAAACTTCCAGAATGGCACCAAGGCGCAGGTGGTGACGCCTATATTTTTATTGATGAGATTACGGTGAAATAAAAAAACAACCCTCTCAGGGTTTAAAACCCTGAGAGGGTTAATAATAAAATATAAAAATGAACTTCGAAACCTTAGAAACAGAAAGACTAATCTTGAGAAAACTTTCTCCAGAAGATTTTAAATACGTTTTTGCCAACTATTCAAAAGATGAAATCATGTCATTTTTTGGCTTTAAAACGGAAGAAGAATTTCAGACTGGGAAACAAAAATCAGATAAAGGTTATGCCACTCATAACAGAAGTATTGCCTTTTTTCAATTGATTGATAAAACCTCAAATGCAGTTATTGGTGCATGCGGATTTAATAATTGGTATTTTGATCATCGTCGTGCAGAAATTGGTTATAATATGATTGGTGAGGGTTTCAAAAATCAAGGATTTATGTCGGAAGCATTAGAAAAAATCATAGATTATGGTTTCACAGAAATGAATTTACACCGAATAGAAGCACTTGTAGGAACTGAAAATATTCCTTCTTTAAAGTTGATGAAAAAGTTTGGTTTTACTCAAGAAGGCGTTTTAAAACAACACTATTTTATTAACGACAAATTTGAAGATTCTGTCATTTTTTCGAGATTGGTTTCGGATACATAATTCTATAAAAATGAAAAATAAAACACACTTTATCTTATTGTTTATAGTTAGCATTGGTCTATTAGCAGCATGTTCTGTTAAAAACAACAACTATCAACTTACCAAAAATTACAAACCAGATGATGTTGCACTTTACAACACAATTATAGCCTTAGATAGTGCATTTTTCCATACATATAATACTTGCGAAATCAATTTGAAAAAGTATGCTGAATTCTACGATGAAAACATAGAATTTTATCACGATAATGGTGGTTTTATAAATTCGAAGAAAGACTTGGTAGAAGGAACAAAAAATAATATCTGCGGAAAAGTAACTCGAGAATTAGTAAAAGGAAGTATTGAAGTCTATCCAACTAAAGATTTTGGTGCAATTGAAATCGGTTTACATAAATTTCATAATAAAAGAGAACCTAAAAGCGATCCGAAAGTGGGGAGATTTACAATAATCTGGAAAAAAACAAATTCAGATTGGAAAATTGTAAAAGTAATTAGCTTACATTAATTTCTAAACCAACTCCTTAAAGCCTTTCGGAGTCAAATTCGTATATTTTTTAAAAACTTTAGTAAAATAAGAATAATTTTCAAACCCTAACTCGTTGGCCACTTCTCCAATTGTCATATTATTGGCTGATAACAAGCGCTTACTTTCTAAAATGATTTTGTTGTAAATAAATTCGGTTAATGTAATGTTTAAAATATTTTTACAAATTCTGTTCAAATGTTTCAAACTCATATTCATTTTATCCGCATAAAAAGAAGGCAATTTTTCAGTTTTAAAATATTGATTGACCAATTGTTCCAATTCATTAATTTTGACATTATAAGAATGCAAATTATGATCTTGTTGTGATTCATAAATTCTAGCTAATTCGATATGAATAACATCTAGAAGATTTAATAATTTATCTATTTTTTTGAATTCATTTTTGTTGTTTTCTTCTAATAATAACTTAAAATAAGTAGAAATTTCCTGGGTTTGAATTTCGTTTAAAATCATTTCTGGTGAATTCTTCAAATCTCGATAAAACGAATATTCGTCAATTTGCTTATTTCCAAAATACACATTGTACACTTCTTGAGAATAAAACGCAATATAACCACCAATATCTTCGGAAAGTTGCCAACTATGGACTTGGCCAGGTTTCAAAACAAATAAAGAATTCGGTTGAATAGCATACGTATTAAAATCGATGGTGTGAAAACCAGAACCCTTCGTAAAAAGCACTAACAAATAAAAATTATGACTGTGCGAATTTTCAATAAAATCATTAGCAATTAGATGCGTTTTAAAGTCATTAAAATACAAATCATTTTCCTCAGAATGACAATTGAATTTCTTAATTTGATAAACGGGTAATTTTTCCATACTACACAAATGTCTTTATATTACCTTTTTTAGCGAATATAAGAAACTTTTCGCACATGGATAAGTCTTAATTTTGCATAAAAATAATTGATTATGTTACAAACTATCAAACACATATTAAATAATGATTGTCCAAACTGTTATAAAGGAAAAGTTTTTAGAGATAAAAGTTTTTTCTTCAGCATTGGTTTCCCAAAAATGAACGAATATTGTAGTCATTGTAATAACAAATTTGAAAAAGAACCTGGTTATTTCTTTGGCTCCATGTTTGTGAGTTACGGTTTAGGCGTTGGCGAAGCGATAATTACCTATTTCATCGCACATCAATTTTTTGAAAAAACTATCGATTTAAGAATGATTCCAATTATTGCTGGTGTGATTTTATTACTATCTTCTTTCAACCTAAGATTATCAAGAATGATTTGGATTTATATGTTTAAGAACTATTCGAATTAATCTTATTAAACATATAAGTTTTTTTTCCACATAGTTTACTTTGTTGTACTTGGAATTTAGGCACTTCGCTTGAAATAGATAAAATAGTTCCACTTAGAAATATTAAAATCGATTGAAAAAAAATATATTTTTATTGTTTTTCAATAAATTTTTATTGATATTTGCATCATCAACTTTTAATATTTAAAATTATGGAAATTAGAATTAGTTCGAAGCAAATACTTAATGTGTTAAGAATTCTTTGTTGGATTATCTTTATTGGAGTTTGTTTTGAAGCAGGTGGAATTCTGTTCAATCTTTTTTACACAATGCTTTACAACCCAATTGGTGCAGGTTTTTTTTGGAATCAAATTGACTTTTCTGCTATATATGAATATGACAAAGGTCACTTTTTAGCGGTAACTTCAATTATGAGTATCATTGCCATTTTGAAAGCAATTATGTTCTACTTAATTGTAAAAATTTTAGAAAATAAAGAATTAACTATTTCAGGACCTTTCAATCATTCCGTTAGAAAATTCATTTTAAATATGGCTTTTTTGGCCATTGGAATTGGCTTTTTTTCTAATTATGGTGTAGATTATACAGAATGGTTATCCAAAAAAGGGGTTGTTTTACCAACCATTCATCAATTAAAACTAGGTGGTGCTGATGTTTGGTTGTTTATGGGCGTGACTTTAATTGTGATTTCTTACGTTTTTAAAAGAGGAATTGAATTACAAGAAGAAAACGATTTAACTGTATAATTATGGCAATAGTTGTAAACTTAGACGTAATGATGGCAAAGAGAAAGATGTCGTTAAATGAACTTTCAGAAAAAGTAGATTTGACTTTAGCGAATTTATCCATCTTAAAAACAGGAAAAGCAAAAGCCATTCGTTTTAGTACGTTAGAAGCCATTTGCAAAGTGTTAGATTGTCAACCTGGAGATATTTTGGAGTATTCTGAATAACCCTTCGACCCCGCTCAGGGTGACAAAAATAGATATCATAAAAAATCCCGAAACTTCAACAGTAACGGGATTTTATATTTTTAGAAAAACTGAACTTACTTTTTATTTACGAAATTCAAAATAGGTTTTAGTTGTTCCATATCGATATTTGATTTCTGAAGAATGCTAAAAAACTGCATCGCATTTTCAGGTTTCATATCGTTTCCTAAAACACGAATTACGGTGAATCCTAAATCTTTCTGATTTCCGAATAAGATTAATTCATCAATTTCTTTATCATCACCCACTAACATAATAGAAGCGTTATGCCCTACTCCATTTAATTTAATTAAGGGTTGGAAAGTGGTATCTTTTAAAATCTCTTTTACTTCTTTTACTTCTTTAGAATATTGTGCGTTGTTTTTATCGTCTTTTTTGAAAGCCAAAACATTTACTTTATCAAATGATGCCAAAGCTTTTTTCTCTGAATCAGATAGTTTGCTTTCGTTAACATTTAAAATTGACGAAGAAATATCCATTGCCATAAAATCCTTTTTTTCACCACTTTTCACAAAGTATTTTTGCAAAGATGGTTCGTCTTTACAACTCATCATTACCACTACTAAAGCAAAACCAATTAATTTTTTCATAATGTTTTATTTTGAAGTTTTACTTAAGATGTCAGCACCTGGAATGTTTAATTTTTTCACGATTAATGCAATTTCACTCAATGGAAAATCACCTTTAATAGATAAAACCGAAGTTTTTACACCATTGAAATTACCATTAACTACTACTAAAACTTCTTTAACGTTAGTTTGATTGGCATCTGTTTTACCATAAATTTTAATTACATTTCCTTCTTGAGTTGTTGTAGAAATGGCTTCTAACGGATTTCCTTTTAAATAGGATGAAACCGCACTATTTAAATCACCACTCAATTTTGCCTGAGAAGTATAAACTGCTTGTAAATTATCTAATTTTTTAAGCAAGTTCATATATTGTTGCATTTCTTTATCTTTTGCATCAACTTTAACTTTGCTCATCATTTCGAACATTTTTTTCGAAACCACAATGCTTTCTACTCCCTCTTTATCTTCTAATTTATCGAAAGCATTTTGAGAAAACGCCAAAGATGAAACTAACAAAGCTACGTAAACGATAATTTTTTTCATTTTAAATAATTTTATATTTATAGTATATCAAATTCTATTCCAAATATAAGACAATAATTAAGTGCATTTGTTACATAAAAAAAGGATTTAAAGTAAAAAACCTTAAATCCCTTTAGTAACATAACTTTAATTTTCTATTTCAGAAATTAGAATTTTAAGTTTAATCCTAATTTATAGTTTCTTCCTCTTGAAGTAAATCCAACTGTTTCAACAAATTCTTCATTGAAAACATTTTGAACTGCAGCAAATAAACTTAAATTAGATGATACATTTATACTTAGATTTGTATGCACTAATTTGTATGATGGAACTTGTGTTGCAACAGTCGCAAAAGTACTATTATCAAAATAAGCAACATTTCTTTGGTTGATGTATTGATATTGAGCACTCCAAGAAATGTTTTTAGTAATATCAACTGCTAAATTTGCATTTGCTCTGTGTTTAGCCACAAATCTAGCAATTAGTTCATCATTTTCAATAAATGTATAGTTTCCACTTACTGTAACTTTTTCAATTGGTTTAATGCTTAAATTAGCTTCAAAACCTTTTGATTTATTAATTCCTTCAATGTTTTGGTATTGCCCGTAAGGAGGCGTACTTAAGCTTCCAAATACAATTGAATTATTTTGTTCTCTATAGAAAGCTGCACCTCCCAAAATGATTTTTTTGTTTAAAAATGATTTTTCAAAACCAATTTCTGAAGTTGAATTTTCTTGAGGTGTAAGAGCTGAATTTCCATAAGGAGAATAAACTTGATATAAACTTGGAGAAACAACAGCACCACCAATAGAACTAAATATTTTTAAACCAATTTTATTGATATTAAACGATGGATTAAAATTCCAAATTAAATAATCATCGTACACACTGTGCTTGTGGTAACGAATACCAGTATTTATATTTAAACCAAATTTAGTTTCATAAACAGCAGTTAAATAGGGATCAACTACATTATATTTTGCAACATTTCCAAGAATATCACCATAAGGTGTAAACTGATTCATATCAAAGAATTGGAATTGAACTCCTGTTACTAAGTACAATGAACTTAATACATTGTATTTATTAAATGCATCTACATTCACATTTCTTGACTTATAAAAAGAATTTGAAATACCATTCCAAGTGTCAAAATTAGTATAATCTCTTTCTAACAATCCGAATGAAGAATTGATTTTGAATTCCCCTTTTTTGTATTTATAAGTTGGTGTAAAACCAGCTCTAAATTGTTCGCTTGATAAAGAATTAAAATCATTATCTGCAAAAGCACCATCATCAAAAGTTGATTTTAATTTATCGTAATTTGCAAAGAAATCTAAATTTAGTTTTCCATTTACTTTAACTCCAAATTGTTGGTTTAAATTTAATCTCGAGAAAATATCATCTTCAAAATTTACGCCAGCAGCTTCACTCAAACCTTTAACTTCAGTACTGTTTAATGAAGTTAAAAATGAAACTTTCCCATTTGAACCATTAAACGAAAAACCTTGATTAGATTCTTTTCCATATAACTTGTGGTCTTCAGTGGTGTTTTGAGTTCCAACATTAATATATGCTGTACCAGCAACTTTATTTTTTGCAGCCTTTTTTAGAGTAATGTTAATTACAGCTGAAGCTCCGTTTGGACCATATAATACAGTTGAAGCTCCTTTTAAAATTTCGATGCTTTCCACTTGATCTACAGGTAACAAACGTAAATCGTAAGTTGTTGAAATACTTGAAGCATCAACAACTGGATTGCCATCAATTAAAATTAAAACTTGAGTTGTGTTTCCACCTCTAATAAATAAATCTAAGTTTTTTCCAGCACTTCCTTGGTTACCAACCACTTCAAAACCAGACAACTGACTTAAAACAGTTGCGACACTTTGACCTTTTCTTTGTTCTAAATCCTTTTGTGTAATTTTTTCAATACTTCTACCCGATTTTGCTTTACTATGAGCAAACTTAGTGTCCGTAATTACTACTTCTTCAATAGTTTTTGTAGAATCTTGTTCTTGTGCGATTGCAAAAGAAGTTACCAACGTAAAAAACGCGGCAAGTTTAATGAAATTCGTTTTCATCTTTAATTTTTAATTTTTTAAAAAAAATAGGAAAAAAGCACAGAATTACCCATACCCAAACTTTTTCTCCCGAAAGCTTGATACAATATGAATTGAGGCAGGTCTCCTGGCTTGCGTATTATTGTTTTCCTTCCCAAGATGCTGAAATAAATTCAGCAAGCTCAGTGGATTTGTAGTTAACAATAACCTTATTAGCATACAGTTGCGGGTACAGCTCAGGTTTTTAACCTGATTCCCTTTTAATGAATTTTACGAAAAACGCAAAATTCAACCATAATTCGATAGCAAAAATACGAATAATCTAGTTAAATCAAAATTTTAATTGATTTTAATGATTAATATTTCAATTTCGTGAAATTAAAATTCAAAGTATCGAAGAGCACTAATTCATTTTTTAAAGTTGGTAAACCTAAAACAAGTTTCAATGTTTCCTGTGCCATTAGCGTTCCAATTATTCCAGGTAAAGTCCCTAAAACGCCATTCAAAGAACAATTGGGAACGTCTTCCGAATTTGGCGGTTCTGGAAAAAGATCTCGTAAATTTTTAGAATTTTTGTGATTGAAAACTGCGATTTGTCCTTCAAACTTAAAAATGCTTCCATAAATTAAAGGCTTATTAAGTGCTACGCAAGTATCGTTAATTCTATAACGCGTTGTGAAATTATCCGTTCCATCCACAATAATATCAAAATTAGTTATGATTTCTGATGCGTTTTCTAATGTCAATTTTTCTTCAAAAACTTGAAGATTTATATGTTGATTTAGGTTTTCTAAAATCGTTTTTGCAGTCGACGCTTTTAATTGACCAACATGATTTTCCGTATATAAAATTTGGCGATGTAAATTATGCAATTCTACTTTATCAAAATCTACAATGCCAATAGTTCCAACACCAACAGCAGCTAAATATTGTAAAACTGTACAACCTAATCCGCCAGCACCAATAACTAAAACACGAGCTTGCTTTATTTTTAGTTGACCAGATTCGCCAATTTCTGCCAATTGCATTTGTCGGCTATATCTTAAAAAATCTTGAATTTCAATCATATTTAACTAGTTTTATTTTGAAGAATAAGCGATATCCCAATCTTTCCAAACGGGTTCGTATCCTGCGTTTTTAATCAGATTTGCAATTTCTTCAGAGCTTCTTTCATCACTAATTTCAAACTGTTCTAAAGATTCCACATTCACCACATAACCACCAGGATTTGTTTTAGAAGCTGCGCTCATACTCGTCACTCCAATTGGGATAATATTATTTCTGAAGTTTTCGTTTTCACGAGTCGAGATGGAAATTTCTAAATCTTCATTCCAAATTCTGTAAGCGCAAATTAGTTGCAATAAATCTTTATCGTCCATAATGAAATTATGCTTCTCGACTCCTTCTGCTGGACGCAATCTTGGAAAGGAAACAGAATATTTACTTTTCCAATAATTTTTCTGAAGATAATCGATATGCAAAGCATTAAAAAAACTATCCGTTCGCCAGTCTTCTAAACCTAACAAAACACCCAAACCAATTTTATGAATTCCAGCAGTTGCTACTCGGTCTGGCGTTTCTAAACGGAAATCGAAATTAGATTTTTTCCCTTTTGGATGATATTCTTTATAAACTTCTTGATGATACGTTTCTTGATAGACCAAAACCGAATACACACCCGCTTCATGCAATTGCAAATATTCATGTGTCGATAATGGTTGAACCTCAACAGAAATATTCGAAAAATCCTTCTTAATTAAGTCAATCGCATTTAAAAAATAATTGATATTTACCGTGTAATTTGCTTCGCCAGTTACCAATAAAACATGATCAAAGCCCATTTTTTTGAGTTCGGCAACTTCTAACAGAATTTCTGAATCTTTTAAAGTGACGCGCTTGATTTTATTGTCCAAACTAAAACCACAATAGGTGCAAATATTCTGACATTCATTACTTAAATATAATGGTGCATACATTTGAATTGTTTTTCCGAACCTTTTTTTGGTTAAATAATGACTCATTTGTGCCATTTCTTCCAAATAAGGTTGCGCAGCTGGAGAAATTAAAACCATAAAATCTTCCAAACTTTTTTTCGATTTAGCTAACGCTCTTTCCACATCAATTGTGGTCGATTGATAGATTTTAGTTTGGATTTCATTCCAGTTATATTGTTCAAAAATAGCTTTGAAAGTGTTCATTATAAATCGTTTAAAAAGGCTGTTAACGGACTTGAAGCAGCAGCGTATTTCATCGGTTGAGCCAATTGTGCTTCAAAGGCATGTCGCCCTGCAATTACAGCTTCTTTAAAAGCTTGAGCCATTAAAACTGGATTTCCAGCTACAGCAATCGCCGTATTGACTAACACAGCATCGGCACCTAATTCCATTGCTTTTGCGGCGTCTGATGGTGCGCCTAAACCTGCATCAATAATTACTGGAACTTTACTTTGTTCGATAATAATTTCTAAAAAATCGATGGTTTTTAAACCTTTATTACTTCCTATTGGCGCACCTAATGGCATGACAGCTGCAGTTCCGGCTTCTTCTAAAAGCTTACACAAAACGGGATCGGCGTGAATGTATGGCAATACAATAAAACCTAATTTAGCTAATTCTTCTGTCGCTTTTAAAGTTTCAATTGGATCTGGCATTAAGTATTTTGGATCAGGATGAATTTCTATTTTTATGAAATTTGTTTCCAATGCTTCTCTGGCTAATTGAGCCGCAAAAACAGCTTCTTTAGCATTTCTCGCACCTGAAGTATTGGGTAATAACTTTATATTTTCTTTAGGAATATGAGATAAAATTGCATCGGTTTCTGTTTCGAAATCGACTCTTTTTAAAGCCACAGTTACCAATTCACTTCCTGAAGCTAAAACCGCTTTTCCCATTTCTAAATTCGAACCAAATTTTCCAGTTCCTAAAAACAAACGCGAGTTGAATATTGTATTTCCTATTTTTAATTGTTGCATACTTCTTCTGTTTTAAATAAAATTTCTGGGTTTTCATGATGCGTAATTAAACCTGAAACGGCTACACCATAAACACCAATTTCTTCTAATATTTCAAAATCATTTTCTTCAAGTCCACCAATGGCATAAATCGGAATATCAATATTTCTCTTTTTTAATTCATTTATGATAGTTTGATAGCCTTCAATTCCTAAAATTGGACTTAATTTTTCTTTTGTTGCAGTAAATCGAAATGGCCCTAATCCGATATAATCGCATTTTTCATTTATTCTTTTCAATACATCTTGTAGTGTATTTGCTGTTCCGCCAATAATTTTATTTTCTTTTAATAGAATTCTAGCTTCCTTAACTGAAATATCGTCTAAACCTAAATGCACACCATCAGCATTAATTTGCCATGCCACTTGTACATGATCATTAATAATAAGTTTGGCATCATACGATTTACAGATTTTCTGAACCATTTTAGCAAGTTCTAATACTTCCAGAATTGATTTGTTTTTGTAACGTAATTGAATCCATTTGCAGCCAGCATCTAAAGCTTTTGAAATATTGGCTAATTGTTGTTCTGGTGTTTCTCCTTGTGAAACATATTGAATTTTCTCAAACATGATAGGCTAATTTTGATAGATTTGATTGTAATATTTTTTCTGTATATAGTTTTGCTTTTTTGCAAGCTTCTTCAAGATTTTCATCCAAACTTAAATGGGCAGTAATTGCTGAAGAAAGCACACAACCTGAGCCATGTTTTTCTGAGCAATTTTTTAAAGTTGGATGAATTGTAATTTCTTTATTCTTGGTAAGAAGAACATCTTTTCCTTTTGAATCATTTTTATGTCCGCCTTTCCATAAAACAGCAGTGTGATTTCTTAAATAATTTAAGTTTTCTTCCACTGAAATGGCATTTGGAATTAATTTTAAAACCTCATCATGATTTGGGGTAATCAATTGAATCGATTGTAAAATGAATTCTAAATCTTGTTGGTTTTCGATTTCTAAAAAGGAGAATTCAGTCGTTGATTTTAAAACGGTATCCCAAATTATTGGCACTTTTGCATCAATATTTCTAATTTTCTGAATGATTAATTTTAAATCTGATAAGCTAGAAACGATTCCGATTTTTATGGCTTTAATTTTATACTCTTTCAGAAACAATTCAATTTGAAATAGTACTTTTTCAATTGCCACCCATTCTAGTTCTATAAACTGATTTTCCGTTTGAATGGTGTAAGCCGTAGGAATCGCAATTCCGTACGTTTTCAACTGTTCAAAAGTTTTAATATCCGCTAAAATTCCTGCTCCGGCTGAAGGATCAAATCCTGCAATGGTTAATATGAATGGACGATTTTCTGACATTGTTTAAATTTTTGAACTGGATGATCATTTAACCAAATACTTCCCAAAAGCGCTACCGAATCAAAGCCTGAATCTAAAGCTATTTTCATGTTATTTTTATCTAAACCGCCAAGTGCGACTAACTCCGTATTGAAATTAGTTCTGTTGACAATTGTTCCTAAAATTGGGCTATTTTTCCCATAACCTACTTTTGAAATCGATTCGAAAACTGGGCTTAAAAAAGCATATTTCCATTCCTTAGAAAGTTGATTAAATTCATCAATGGAATGTGTGGCTGTTGATATGCTTTTTTCTTGAAATAAATTACAATCCACATTTTGCCAATCGGAAATATGATAGTTTGGGCAACTAAAATTTTCCAATGAGAAATTATGAAACACCATTTTGTCTAGAAATTCTAATCCAATTGCCTTTACAAATTCTTTCTTATCACTTTCGGAATAAGTAGGTTTTCTTACATGCAACAACACTAATCCTTCTTCAAATAATTGACGTATGATTTGAATTTCGTTATCTATTAAAAAAGGAGCAGTGATTACAATCATTACACGTAAATTTCTTTACCGTTTTCTACAAATTCTTCAGATTTGGCTTTCATTCCTTCTTCTGCAGCAGCGGAATCTCTAATTTCTTGAGAGATTTTCATCGAACAGAATTTCGGTCCACACATCGAACAAAAATGCGCAACTTTCGCACCATCAGCTGGTAAAGTTTCATCGTGGAATTCTCTTGCTGTATCTGGATCTAACGCCAAATTAAATTGGTCTTCCCAACGGAATTCAAAACGTGCTTTGCTTAATGCATTATCTCTATATTGAGCTCCTGGATGGCCTTTTGCTAAATCGGCAGCATGAGCCGCAATTTTATAGGTAATTACGCCATCTTTAACGTCTTTTTTATTGGGTAAGCCTAAGTGTTCTTTCGGAGTCACATAACACAACATCGCACAACCATACCAACCTATCATAGCTGCACCAATTGCAGAAGTAATGTGATCATACCCTGGTGCAATATCTGTAGTTAATGGTCCTAAAGTATAAAAAGGCGCTTCATCACAATGTTCCAATTGTTTCTCCATATTTTCCTTAATCATGTGCATTGGCACGTGACCTGGACCTTCAATAAAAACTTGCACATCATGTTTCCAAGCGATTTTTGTTAGTTCACCTAAAGTTTCTAATTCGGCAAATTGCGCGGCATCATTCGCATCAGCGATAGAACCTGGACGAAGTCCGTCACCTAATGAAAACGCCACATCATATTTTTTTAGAATTTCGCAGATTTCCTCAAAATGCGTGTATAAGAAATTTTCTTGATGATGAAACAAACACCATTTCGCCATGATAGAACCTCCGCGAGAAACAATTCCGGTAACTCGATTAGCAGTTAAATGAATGTAACGTAAAAGTACTCCAGCGTGAATCGTAAAATAAGAAACACCTTGTTCTGCTTGTTCGATTAACGTATCACGAAAAATTTCCCAAGTTAAATCTTCGGCAACACCTTTTACTTTTTCTAAGGCTTGATAAATTGGCACTGTTCCGATTGGCACTGGCGAATTACGAATAATCCATTCTCTCGTTTCGTGGATATTTTTACCAGTTGATAAATCCATAATCGTATCTGCTCCCCAACGACAAGCCCAAACTGCTTTTTCTACTTCTTCATCAATACTTGAAGTCACGGCGCTATTTCCGATGTTGGCATTAATCTTCACTAAAAAATTTCTACCAATAATCATCGGTTCACTTTCTGGGTGATTGATATTATTTGGAATTACTGCTCTTCCACAAGCTACTTCATTACGAACAAACTCTGCTGTGATTTTAGTCTTTGGCGTATTCGCACCAAAACTATTTCCAACATGTTGACATTGCATCGCTTTCGTTTGGTTTTCCAATTGCTCGATGCGTTGATTTTCACGAATGGCGATGTATTCCATTTCTGGCGTAATTATGCCTTGTTTTGCATAATATAATTGTGTTACATTTTGACCTTCTTTAGCACGTTTTGGTTTGTGTTGGTATTCAAAACGTAAGTGATTTAATTTTTCATCGTATAAACGTTGCTTACCATATTCTGAGGTGATTTCATCAAGAATTTCCACATCATTACGATTTAAAATCCATTCTTCACGGATTCTTGGAATTCCTTTACGAACATCTACTTCAATATCAATATCAGTAAATGGTCCGGAAGTATCATAAACAGTCACTGGCGGATTATGTTCTACGTTTCCATTTGCTAATTTAGTATCAGACAATACGATTTCTCGCATCGCTACTTTTATCGGATGAATTTCTCCATCGATGTACACTTTTCTCGAATTTGGAAAAGGTTTTGTTGAAATTGTTTCTTCTTGCATTGTGTGTATAGATTAGATTAACCGCCTTGAGTTGCAGTAATGATTAGAATATCGTCTGTGGGAAATAGAAAAGTATTTTTCCAATGAATTTTGGAAATAATAGAGCCATTAACACCAATGGCAATACCATTTTGTTTGTTTGGACATTCGAAATCCAAAAGTTCTTGAACAGAAATAGTTTCTTGTTCGAAGTTTTTTAATTGATTGTTGATTTTTAATTCCATTACCTAAATTTTTTAAAAAAGCTTTAGGAATGGCTACTCAAGAAAGTATATAAAATATACACTTATACAGAAAGAAGTCATTTACTTTTCCCTACGCTAGTATGATCTAGATCAGGTTCAGAGGGTAAAATCTCAGCTTGCTAATTCACAAACACCCCTAAAGCATTGCAAACTTATAAAATTATTTTAACAACCTCACCATATTTTATGGTATATAAAGAAAAAGAATCTTTTAGCTGCGTTTTATGATAGTGCGATAAAATACTTCTTATTGCACCATCATGACAAAAGAGTATAATTTTATCTGCATTTTTTTGAAGTAATTCGGTGTAAAATTCGCCAACTCTTTGATGTAAACCTTTAAAGGATTCACCATTTGGAACACTGACAGTTACAAAATTATCCATCCACGGATTAATTTCTTCTAACGGAATGTCGTTCCAAGCTTTTAATTCCCAATTTCCGAAATTCATTTCCATCAATCGTTTATCGAAAATAATATTATCAGTAAAAAATTCTGCCATTTTTTTACATCTTAGTAACGGACTCGAATACACAATGGCATCAGTAGGAAGTTGTGCTTTTATTTCCTGAAAAATTTCTAGATAGGGTTCTTTGATATCCACATCGGCTTGACCGTAACAAATCCCTTTTGGAGTAACCGGTTCAGTATGACGAACTAAATATATTTCCATAATGCAATTATTGATAAATAAATGATTATTTCAGCTATTTGTTGCACGGCTCCTAAGCAATCTCCTGTGTAACCGCCAATCCATTTTTTAAAATAACGAATCGCAAAAAATCGCAAAATAATAAGTGGAAGTAAAATTAAAATATAGTTCCAATTTAAAAATACAAATACAGATAGAGGTGCTAAACCAAAGATAAAAGCACCTAGAATTTCTTTCCAAGTATTTTGTTTGGCGATAGGTTTACTTTTAGATAATTCATCTTCACGGACATATTCTGTGGTAAAAATAATTGAGATTGCGGTTAATCTACTTAAAGCATGAACCATCACAAATACCATCGCACATTGCATTATTACATAAGAATAATTACCATCTGTGTCAATTGCAGATTGAATTGCAAAAAATTTAATCGCAAATAACAAAACTAATCCAATTGCACCATAAGCACCAATAGCACTGTCTTTCATGATTTTTAGGATTTTTTCTTTCGTCCAACCGCCACCAAAACCGTCACAAACATCTGCAAAACCGTCTTCATGGAAAGCTCCTGTTGTTAGAATATTTACCAATAAACTAAAAAGAATTGTCAGTTCAAAAGAAAATAGTTTATACGAAATGGCGAAAACTAAAGCGCCAATTCCACCAACAATCCAACCAACTAAAGGGAAATATCTGGTGGCTTTGTTTAAATACGTTGGATCGTGAGTAATGTTTTTCGGACAAGGAATTCTTGTATAAAACATTAATGCTGTAAAAAATATATCTAGTTGTTTTTTCATATTTGATTTTATTCTTTATTACTTACTCCAGCGCTTTCGAAACTTGCCATTTCATTAAAAAAAGAAACGGCCGATTGTATAATTGGAAAAGCGACTGCTACTCCACTTCCTTCACCTAAACGCATTTCTAAATTAATAAGTGGTTCTGCATTTAAATAATTTAATAATGTGATGTGTGCTTTTTCGGAAGAACAATGACAAAAAATCGCGTTCTTTTTTATGTCAGGATTTTTAATTGATGCGATTAAATAACTCACAGTAGCAATAAATCCATCTACCAAAATAATCATGTTTTTGTTATAGGCTTCTAACATTGCACCAGCCATTTGAATGATTTCAAAACCTCCAAAACACGCTAATGTTTCCTCTAAATTTGAAGTTGTATGATTAGAAATCGCATCCGACAAAAGTTGTACTTTTCTATTATATTTTTCAGTATCTACTCCAGTTCCTTTTCCAACACAATCTGCAATTGGAATTTGAGTTAAAACCGACATTAAAACCGAAGCCGAAGAAGTATTTCCAATTCCCATTTCTCCAAAACCTATGCAATTTGTTCCAGAATTGGCAATTTGCTCTGTAATTTCTTTTCCGAATTGAAAGGCTAAATGCAATTCATCTAAACTCATCGCTGGAGTTTGCAAAAAAGATTGCGTTCCTTTTGCGACTTTCTTATCTATTAATTTTTCAATTTTTGGAAAATCGTAGTTCACACCAGCATCTACAATTTTTAAATCGATGTTATTTTGTTTGCAGAATACATTAATCGCAGCGCCATCGGTTAAAAAATTCTCCACCATTTGTCGAGTAACTTCTTGTGGATACGCACTTACTCCGTGATTGGCAATTCCGTGATCAGCAGCAAAAACGACTAAAGTTGGATTTGTAATTTGAATTTCTAACGACTGTTGAATAGTTGCAATTTGATGTGCAATAGTTTCTAACTTTCCTAAAGCGCCTAATGGTTTGGTTTTGTTATCTATTTTTTGCTGAATAGATTCACTTGAAATCTTTGTAGAACTTATTTCTTTGATTTCATTTTCGGAATTTATTTCTTGTTTTATAACTGTATTTTCAATTTCAGTCACAACTGGCGAAACGGTTTTTTCATTCCATTTTAATTGTTGTAACATCGGTTGGTTGTCGTAATTTGTAGCTGGTTTTCCTACACAGAAATAACCAATTGGTTCAATATATTCTGGAAAATTTAATAGGTTCTTAAAATCGTAATGATTTAAAATTGAAACCCAACCCATTGAAAAACCTTGTTCAGTTAAGGACAACCAAACGTTTTGTGCCGCACAAACCGCACTGTATTTTATGGCTTCGTTGCTACCAACAGTTCCAATGGTGAAATTATCTAACACACTTCTGTCGTAAGCAATTATGAGTCCGATTGGTACTTCTTCAATGGCTTCTAACTTTAGTTGTAAATATTTCTCTTTTTGAGTTGGAGAATCCGTTAAACTAGCGGCTTTCTCGTGATAGTTTTGAAATATTTTTTTTATTTCGGATTTAATTTCTGCTTTTCGAACAATATAAAATCTGGTAGCATTAGTTAAACCCACACTTGGTGCAAAATGGCCCGCTAAAATGGCTTTATCTAAAACTTCTTGAGGCACTTCATCTGTTGTAAAATGACGCGTATCCCTTCTTTGCTGCATTATTTCGTGTAATGACGTCATCTATTCTTCCCAGATTAAAAAGCAATAATTATCGTATGTTTTCTTGGTAAATTTTGGCAATTCAATCTTATCTTTAAAAATCGGACAATTGATCACTAACGTATGATATTCGCCATTTTCACCACAAGCATCAATTCCTTTTTGTTGTAATTCGAGTGCTAATTCTTTGGTTACGATTTTACCCAAATAGTGTTCACCCATTTCTAAATTACAAGAAACGATCATGGTTTCTATTCCTGAATCAATCATTTGAAAAACCAAATCTACTCTATCTTGTTGCCATAACGGCAGAAAAGCTTTTAGTTCTGCGGCGTTACAGACTTTTTCTTCCCATTCACGGTGTGGCTCTAAATCGATATCACCAAAAACAACACCTTCAATTTCGCATTGCTTTTTAATATCGTGTAAAATCGCAATATAATTTTTCTCGTACTCATTCCACGACGCAGGAACAGCAACTAAAGGCACACCAATTTGTTTCGCATGTTGTTCTAAAATTGACAAAGGAATTCCGTGAGAACGAGACACTTTTCCGTTTTCATTCATCATGTTTAATAAAGCTGTCGGTTTCAATCCTTGTTCTGTTGCTTTCATTAAGGCAAAACAACTGTCTTTTCCACCACTCCAAGAACTTAATACTTTCATCCTATTTAACTTGCATTGGTAAACCTGAAACCATAAAAGTCACTTTATCTGCTTTTTTTGCAATAAACTGATTCACCCAACCTTGTAATTCTACAAATTTTCTACCGATATGCGTTTCTGCGTGAACGCCCATTCCTATTTCATTTGTAATGATTATTATTGTTGTGTCTTCTATTAAAGCTAGCTTTTCAATTTCGGCTTTAGCCAATTCTAAAGAAAGTTCTACATCATTTTTTGTATCCACAAAAAAGTTGGTTAACCATAAAGTCACACAATCTACAACAGCGACTCTTCCTTTAAAATTGATTTGTGACAAGTTTTTTTCTTCTTCTATGTTCGTCCAGTTTTCGTCTCTTTCACTCTGATGTCTGTCGATTCTTTTCTGAAAATCGCCATCCCATTTTCGGGCTGTAGCCACATACATTGGGGTTGCAGAAAGTTCTAATGCTAAATTTTGAGCATAACTACTTTTTCCAGAACGTTCTCCACCAGTAATTAAATATATCATAATCTTTAAATTTCAATGTCAAAAATCAAGTTCAATTTCAAACTTCATTTTACTCTTCACTACTCACAATTCACTACTCACTAAAAGTATATGGACAATGTCTGCAACTGTTACCGCAACACGTTCCTCTTTTTAAATGAAACCATTTTGTTAAAACATACTTTTCATTTTCAATATAATAATCGATATTTTCAATGAAATGAGTAGTTTTAGGTAAATCTTTTGCTTTATTATCTTTCGCATTTTCAGGAGTAATTGTCTCTACATATTCCTCAATTTTCGCAACTGTAGCATTCTTCAAACACGTTGGACACAAACAATCTGAAATTCCATCTAAAGTAAAAATAGGCGGTAAATCATTACACCAACATTTTTTTACTTCTGATTCATTTCCACAACCAAATGGTTCTTCGCAAACGGAGCAGTATTTTTGTCTAATTGTATTCACTTCGTAAAGATAGTATTTTTACGAATTTCAAAAATTAAACCCTCATTTTTTTTATACATTTGCAAAAACAACAACGATGAACAGATTTTACTTATTAATTTTTACATTTTTATCATTATTTCTATTTAATTGTAAAAAGGAAACTTCAACAAATGAAATCACACTTGCGAAAAACAATATTAAATATGCAAAGAGTTTATCTATTGAAGAAGGAACGGATTTTACAATCGTAAAAGTTTCGAATCCTTGGCCAAATGCTAAAGAAACGTTCACTTATGTTTTAAGAAAAAACAACAGTAAAATCCCAAGTACGTATTCTAAATTTCCTGTGATTGATGTTCCGTTGAAAACTTCAATTGTAACTTCTACGACTATCATTCCATTTTTAGAACAATTAGGTGTGGAAAATAGATTAATTGGATTTCCTCATACTGATTATATTTCTTCTGAAAAAACAAGAGTCTTAATTGATCAAAAAAAGATTGTAAATGTTGGGCAAAACGAAAATTTAAATGTTGAAAAAATTATAGAATTGAATCCAGATGTCTTGGTTTCTTTTTGTGTGGATAATGTAAATCCGACTTTAAAAAACTTAGACCAAAACGGAATTAAAATTGTGATTCAAGCCGATTGGATGGAACAAACGCCACTTGGAAAAGCAGAATGGATCAAATTATATGGTGCTTTATTTGGAAAAGAAAAAGAAGCGAATGACATTTTTAATTCGATTGAAAAAAATTATAATGATGCTTTAGCTATAGTTAAAAATCAAAAGAAACAACCTACCATTTTATTAGGTTCATTATATCAAGATCAATGGTTTGTTCCGAATGGAAATAGTTGGTTAGCGTATTATATGAAAGATGCAAAAGGCGAATATTTATGGAAGCAAACGGAAGGAACTGGAAGTACACCTTTAGGTTTTGAGAAAGTTTTAGAAACTGCACATGCTGCCGATAAATGGATAACAAGTAGTTTTACTTCATTAAATGATATGAAAACTGCGAATCCAAATTATGCTGCTTTTGATGCCTTTAAAAAAGGAGAGATATATAGTTTTGAAGTCAAAACAGGAAAAACTGGTGGTGTAATTTATTACGAACAAAGCCCATCTCGTCCCGATTTAGTAATGAAAGATTTCATAAAAATTTTACATCCAGAATTAATGAAAGATTACGAATTTACTTTTGCTACAAAAATCAAATAAATGCAAAAAAATTTTAAAAACAGCTCGCTCTTTACAGGATTATTTTCCTTACTTATCTTAGCTTTTCTAGCGAATTTAGCTTTAGGAAACGTGTTAATTCCATTAGGAGATGTATGCGAAATTTTAATCAATCAAACCCATGAGAAACACACTTGGACGTATATCATTTTAGATTATAGATTTCCAAAAGCTATTGTGGCGATTTTAACTGGAGTCGGACTAAGTATTTCTGGATTAATAATGCAAACGCTTTTTAGAAATCCATTAGCCGGACCTTATGTTTTAGGTTTGAGTTCTGGCGCTAGTTTAGGTGTAGCAATTGTTATTATGGGTTCTTTTTTGCTACCTACTTTTGTTGCTGATTTTTTAGTGAATGATTATGGAATTTTAATTGGTGCTTTCTTTGGAAGTTTCTTAGTTTTGTTATTGGTTTTCTTCGTAGCTTCAAAATTAAAAGACACGATGTCAATTTTGATTGTCGGATTGATGTTTAGCAGTTTAACTAGTGCAATTATCAACGTTTTAACTTCATTTTCGAGTGCAGAACAATTACAAAAATTTACGTTTTGGACTTTAGGAAGTTTAGGGAATTTGAACCAGAATCAAGTGTATTTATTAACCATAGTAGTTTCAATAGGTTTGCTTTTAAGTTTTACGATTATCAAACCTTTGGATGGATTATTATTAGGTGAAAATTACGCGAGAAGTTTAGGAATTTCAATTAAAAGAACACGAAATATCAGTATTATTGCAACCAGTATTTTAGCTGGAACTATTACTGCATTTGTTGGTCCAATTGCCTTTGTTGGATTAGCGATTCCACATATGTCGAAATTAATTTTTCAAACGAGTAACCATAAAACCTTGTTCATAGCGACGTTGCTTTTAGGTGCCATAACGATGTTAGTTTGCGATACGATTTCTCAAATGCCAAATCAAGATTTTACTATTCCAATTAATGCGATTACTTCTATTTTAGGCGCACCAGTTGTTATTTGGTTAATTATTAGAAAGAAAGGAATTAGATAATTATGGAGTCGAAAGCTATCTTAAAAACAGAAAATCTAAACATCGGATATACTTCTAAAAAAGGTAAAATCGAGATTGCAGCTAATATCAATATTGAATTAGAAGCTGGAAAATTAATTACTTTAATTGGAGGAAACGGAATTGGAAAATCGACTTTATTAAAAACGATAACCTCAATTATTCCAGCATTAGAAGGAGAAGTTTATCTTTCTGATAAAAAAATAGCGGCTTACACTCCAGAAACCTTAGCGCAAAATTTAAGTATTGTTACGACTGAAAAATTACCAGCAAGTAATTTAACGGTTTCAGAATTAATTGCTTTAGGTCGACATCCATATACGAATTGGATGGGCAACCTAACAGAAAACGATTTCAATCATATTGAAAATGCCATTTCTGTTACGAAAGTAGATCATTTAAAATATCAAAAATACAGCGAAATAAGTGACGGACAATTGCAAAAAGTAATGATTGCAAGAGCATTAGCGCAAGATACGCCATTAATTATTTTAGATGAACCGACTACACATTTAGATTTATTTCATAAAGTGGCAGTTTTTAAATTGTTAAAAAAATTAGCCAACGAAAACAATAAATGTATTTTATTTTCGACTCATGATATTGATTTAGCGATTCAATTGAGTGACGAAATGATTGTGATGACAGAAGATTTTTGTGTACAAGATCAACCTTGTAATTTAATTGAAAAAGGTGTTTTTGATACGTTATTTAAAGACGAACATATTGTTTTTGATAAAGCACATGGTAAGTTTATTGTGAGATAATTTTTCAACATTAAGATATTAAGAATCATTAAGTTGTTTTTTAAAATCTTAATTTACTTAATAACTTAATGGTAAATTCTACTCCAAAATCCTATCAAAACTTTCCTTAAAAATCTCTTTCACTTCACCAGCTTTCAAATCTCCCAATTCAATATTTCCCACTCGAACTCTGATTAATCGTAAGGTTGGAAAACCAACAGCTGAAGTCATTTTTCGTACTTGACGGAATTTCCCTTCTGTTAAAGTTATGGAAACCCAACTTGTTGGTCCGTGACGTTCATCTCTAATTCTTCTGCCTTCACCAATGTGTATTGGATTGTCAATTAATTTCGCTTGGCATTTTTTTGTGATGTATTTTTTTCCGTGAAAACCTATTTCTACACCATTTTTAAGTTGTTCAACGGCTTCTTCGGTAATAATTCCATCAACTTGTGCATAGTATTCTTTTTCCACTTTTTTACTTCGAACCAATTCGCTCATCATTCCGTCGGTTGTCAGTAATAACAAGCCTTCCGAATCTTCATCAAGTCTGCCAATAGCCATAGTTCCTTCCGGAAAATCGTATAATTCGCCAAGTTTACGTTTATTACGTTTTAGTTCGTAAATAAACTGACTGATAAATCCGTGTGGTTTGTGTAAAATAAAATGCTGGTGTTCTTTCATGGTGCAAAAATAGTTTTTAAACACATAGGCACATAGAAAAATCAAAAATTAAGCGTTAAAAGTTAGCTATGATTTGATTAACTGTAGAAGAATCAGATAATACGCATCGGAAAGTTCTAAAAACGTCCCGACAAAGTCTAAAAATGTTCCGACAACTTCTAAAAATGCTCCGACAACTTCTAAAAACGTTCCGACAACTTCTAAAAATGCTCCGACAAACAAAAACGTTCCGACAACTTCTAAAAACGTATCGGGAAGTTATAAAAATGCATCGGGAACTTTTAAAACAAATGTGTTTCCATATGAAAGAAAATGACTTTACAAATATCAAAATTCTATGTGTTATGTGTTTTATTTTTTTAATCTGAAATTCGTTTAAAAAAAAATAGTATTTTTACTTTTTATTAAAATTATAACCCAAAAATGAACACATCCATTATCTTAGTATTCGCCATTTTAGTTTCGTTAGCCATTGGTTTCTACATTGGCAAACTGCTTTCAAAAACCCAATCTAATGCTGAAAAAAGCAATTTAGACGGACAATTAACTTCACAAAACAATCAACTTTCCGAATTAAAAATTTCGCTTCAGAATTTACAAATCGAAAAGCAAAAAGTACAAGCTGAAAAAGAAGAATTTGCTATTTTATTGGCGAAAAAGGAAAATGATTTCGATAATTTATTGGATCGTACTAAAGAACAAAAAGAAGAAATCAATCAGCTACAAGAAAAATTCAGTAAAGAATTTGAAAACTTGGCGAATAAAATTCTGGAAGAAAAAACACAGAAATTCACCGAACAAAATAAAGAAAATCTAAAAAATATTTTATCGCCTTTACAAGATAAAATTCTCCATTTTGAGAAAAAAGTAGAAGACACGCACAAAGAAAGCATCGATTATCACGCCGCTTTACGTCAGCAAATATTAGGCTTACGCGAAATGAATGCGCAAATGAGTAAAGAAACCATCAACCTAACTAAAGCTTTAAAAGGTGATAGTAAAATGCAAGGAAATTGGGGCGAATTGGTTTTGGAACGCGTTTTAGAAAAATCTGGATTAGAAAAAGGTCGTGAATACGAAGTGCAACAATCTTTCACTTCAGAAGAAGGAACGAGAATTTTACCTGATGTAATTATCAATTTACCTGATGGAAAAAAGATGGTTGTGGACAGTAAAGTTTCTTTAACTGCGTATGAAAAATATGTAAATGAAGAAGACGATGTGCAACAAAATATCTATTTAAAAGAACACGTAAATTCTGTAAAACGACACGTAGAACAATTGAGCGACAAGCGTTATCAAGACATTTATCAAATGGAAAGTCCTGATTTTGTATTGTTATTTATTCCAATTGAACCCGCGTTTGCTTTGGCTTTACAAGAAGATTTGAATTTATACAACAAAGCTTTTGAAAAGAATATAGTGATTGTGACACCTTCTACGCTTTTGGCGACTTTGCGTACGATAGATAGCATGTGGACGAATCAAAAACAGCAAGAAAATGCGATTGAAATTGCGCGTCAAGCTGGAGCTTTATATGATAAATTTGAAGGTTTTGTTTCCGATTTAATTAAGATTGGTAAAAAAATGGACGAAGCCAAAGTAGAATATTCATCGGCTATGAATAAGTTGACTGAAGGAAAAGGAAATTTAGTGACAAGTGCCGAAAAGTTAAAGAAAATGGGCGCTAAAGCGAAAAAAGCCTTACCAGAAGCTATTTTAAAAAGAGCTGAAAATAACGAAGAATTACTAACCGAGTCTGACAATTAACTCAGATTAAAAACCTAACAATATGACTATAATACGAAAGATTTTAGTGTATGGAATACTTGCAATTGTATTAGCTGCTTCAGCCTACATCGCTGCTTTATATTACGCTACTTTTAGTGACGGAATTCGAACTGGCGAATTAATTAAATTTAGTCATAAAGGTTATATTTTTAAAACTTGGGAAGGTGAATTAAGTCAAGGACTTTCTGGTTCACAAAAATTTGCATTTTCTGTAATGGACAATCAACCAGAAGTGATTGAACAAATGAAAGTGAATCAAGGAAAATTTGTAAAAATTGAATACATTGAACGATACGGAACCTTTTCTTGGTGGGGCGAAACGAATTATTATATCACCAAAGTTACTCCAGAAAAATCACCTTATTTTAACGTCAAATAATGAATACTTCTAATACAGTTTCTGCATCAAAAATTACATTATCGGAATTAATGTTACCTTCGCATAGTAATTTTAGCGGAAAAATTCATGGTGGATATTTGTTAAGTTTAATGGATCAAATTGCGTTTGCTTGTGCTTCAAAATATTGCGGAAGTTATTGTGTAACAGCATCAGTTGATACAGTGAATTTTCTAAATCCAGTTGAAATTGGCGAATTAGTTACCTTAAAAGCTTGCGTAAATTATGTAGGAAATAGTTCAATGGTAGTTGGTATTAGAGTGACTTCGCAAAACATTCAAACTGGAAAAGTCAAACATACTAATTCTAGTTATTTCACAATGGTAGCCAAAAACTCAGATGGCGAAAATGTTCAAGTTCCAAAATTAATATTATCCAATTTAGAAGAAGTACGTCGTTTTTACGAAAGCATCAATCGAATTTCAGCTAAAAAAGCGTCCTTACAAGACGAAATTACTTTAGATTTTTCTTCAAAAGAAGCATTAGATAATTTAGAAAAATTTAATATTGTACTTAATTTAAAATAAATCCTAAATGATTTTAAAAAGTTAAAAGTTACTGAATAAAACCAAATAATCTAATAAATATCACAAAAAACTATATTCTTGTTATTATTTTTTCACTATTTTAGTAAAAAATTAATAATATGCACAAAAAACTACTTTCAACATTACTATTATTTAGCATTGTAATTTTATTGTTTTCATGTAATAATGATGACACCGAACAAGAATACATTGACGTTCCAACTTCACCAGTTAAAGTAGATTTAACTCAAGTTCCTTATCCGAAACTTTCCGATTATCATTTTTTTAATGGAGATATGAAAAATCAAATTCCATCATTGAATGTAATTCCATACACTCCAGCTAGTTCCCTATTCACAGATTATGCTCATAAAAAAAGATTTGTTTGGATGCCAATTGGTGTAAAAGCAACATTTAATGGTGATTCAAATGTATTAGAATTACCTGTTGGTGCTGCATTAATAAAAACTTTTTATTACGAAAATGTGCAGCCAAATAATACCACTCGAATTTTAGAAACAAGAGTTATGATTCGAAAACAAACAGGTTGGATTTTCGCAGATTATGTTTGGAATGATGCACAAACTGAAGCTACTTTAGATTTAAATGGAAGTTTTGTAAATATATCATGGAAAGATGAAAATGACATTATAAAAACTACAGATTACAGAATTCCATCCGAAGTACAATGTATTATTTGTCATAAAAGTACACAAATAGTAAATGGAAATCCACAAACCATTCATATTCCAATTGGAATCAAACCTCAAAATTTAAACTTTAATTATAACTACGGAACTTCGTCTCAAAATCAATTAATCAAATGGATTGAACAAGGTTATTTAAATAACAATTTCACTTTACCAACTGAAAACAATACTGCAATTGATTACAACGACACTTCGAAATCTTTAGAAATAAGAGCGCGTTCTTATGTGGATATTAATTGTGCACATTGTCATCAAAACGGAAAACATTGTGATTATAGACCTATGAGATTTGCCTTTAATGAAACGGGAAATGCAAACGGACCAGCTAATATGGGTGTTTGTGTTGACACTCAAGATATGCAAAATTTTGCACCAGCATTAAGTAAAATTGTAACCCCTGGGAATATTAATCGTTCAATGATGTATTACAGATTGAATACTACAAACGAGACATTTAGAATGCCACTTCATGGAAGAACAATTATCCATGAAGAAGGCTTGAACTTAATTGGTCAATGGATTAACTCACTACAGCCCTGTCAGTAAAAACAAACTAAAAACCATTATGACATGAAAAAAACTACTACACTAATTTTATTACTAGCTACAGGTTATTTTGCATCAGCACAAGACACTTGTGCTAGTGCTCTTACAATTACGCCCGGAAATCATATTGTTTCCGCAGTAAATGGAACTGATGTTCCAACTCCAATTTGTGCCGCAAATGGTACTGGAGCAACCAAAGGTGAATGGTATATTTATATACCAACTCAAACTTACACTACAACAGTTAGCACAAATATTGCTGCAAATACACCAAAAATCGACACCCGCTTTCATGTTTACACAGGAATTTGCGGAGCATTTACCTGTGTTGGTGGTGATGATGATTCTGGAGCAAATCTTTCTTCTGTAGGAAGTTTTACAGCTAATGCAGGAACAACCTATTATATTGCTTGGGACAATAGATGGTCTTCAGCAGGATTTACTTTTCAATTGACAGAGGCTACATATGTTCCACCAATTCCAACTCCAATAAACTATACCACACAAACAATTAGTACAATAAACAGTACTTATAACAGCTGTATAGTAGATATGAACGGAGACTATAAGGACGATATTGTTGGTGTAAGCGCTAATAATTTGAAAGTTCATTACCAAGGTGCTGGCGGAACATTTACAGTTAATAATTTTCCAATAACTGGAACTAGTGACATGCCATCATGGAGTTTAGCAGCTGGTGATTATAACAGAGATGGCTTTAATGATTTAGTTTTAGGTAGTTCAAGCGGACTTACATTTTGGCAATCAAACAACACAGGAACGACATATTCAAATGTTAATCCGTCCGAATATATTTTCTGTCAAAGAACAAATTTTATTGACATCAATAACGACGGAAATTTAGATGCCTTTTCTTGTCATGATGTAGCTCCAAATGTATATTATTTAAATAATGGCACTTCATTTACACATTATCAATCTGGCGTAACACCTGGCGCATATTCTTTAGGAACACTTTCTAGCGGAGGAAATTACGCTTCTATATGGACAGATTATGACAATGATGGTGATTCAGACATGTTTATTTCAAAATGCTCTGGTCCTCCATGTGAATTACATAGAAATGATGGAAATGGCGTTTTTACAGATGTTTCTGCACAAGCACAAATTAACTTCACACCTGTACAATCTTGGTCATCTGCTGTTGCAGATTTTGATAATGATGGCGATATGGACATTTTAATTGGAGCTAATGGTGGAAGTGGTCAAAGTAGATTATACAGAAACAATTTAGATACATCAAATAGTACGGAAGAAGCTTTTACAAACATAACAGTTGGTTCAGGTTGGGATTCATTCAATACCATTAATAGAGATTATATTGCTTATGATTTTGATAATAACGGATTTATTGATGTTATGGGAGGCGGAAATAAAATCATGTTCAATCAAGGAAATAACACATTTTCTGTAGCTAATTACTCGCCTTATATTACTCTTGGTGCGATTGGAGATTTAAACAATGATGGCTTTCTAGATATTGCAAACGGTAGTGCAATTCATACAGCAGTTCCAAACGGAAATAACTGGGTGAAAGTAACTTTACAAGGAATTCAAAGTAACAGAAACGGAATTGGTGCTCGTGTAGAAATTTATGGCACTTGGGGAAAACAAATTAGAGATATCAGAAGTGGTGAAGGATTTGAATTTATGAGTACTTTAAATGCACATTTCGGAATTGGTACAGCAACTGCTATTACACAAATAAAAATCATTTGGCCTTCTGGAACTGTAGATGTAATTACAAATCCAAACATTAACCAATCATTAAATGTTATTGAAGGAAACTTCCCATTGAGCGCAACTTCATTTAATGGAAAAGAAATTAAAATATATCCAAATCCAACTTCAGATTATTTATCAATTTCTAATTTAGAAAGTATTAATGTTTCTACAATGAATATTATTGATACTACTGGAAAAACAATTAAAAAGGTAACTTCTAATTTTACAAAAATTGATGTTTCTAACTTAAGTGAAGGTATTTATATTTTAAGTATTGAAACTAAAGACGGGAAAAAATTTGCTGAGAATTTCATTAAGAAATAAAACAAATAAACTTTATAATTAAAAAAGGCTATCTGAATTCAGATAGCCTTTTTTAATTATAAATCTACATTCACAAATTTATTCAAGAAATCTAAATGCAATATCGTTTTAGTGTTTGATTCATTTTTATCATACATAGGCAAAAACTTAGCGCCATATACAATCTCATCAAAAGTATAAGAAGTTCGCTTTACAACCGTTGCACTATACATATCGTCAAAAGCCTTTACATATACCAATACTTCTCCAATAGTTTGTTGATAATCTGAGGCATTCAAATTAAACAATGGACTTTCTTCATCAATTGGATGAACCAACGTCCAGCTTAAAGTTAGCGAATTAATTCTCGTCATTTCTAAAGGTAAACTATAAAATTTATTGGTTGAAACACCGTTTTCTTCAATTAAAATCCCAACAGTAATCAACGCTTCTGCATCTGTTAAATTAGTGTTTTTATGTGGAGCCATTCTCATCATCAAAGCTTTACCATTTCTATATGGAGCAATTAAAGCATTTTCTGAAAATTGAATATGAGCATTTGGTTTACTAAATCTCCCATAAAATAATCCAGTAGCAATAGCAAAGCTTAGCAGTCCAGATAAAGCTTCAACAGCAGCTACAAAACTAGCTAAAAATCCAGATGGACTAATATGTCCATAACCAACTGTGGTAAACGTTTGAATACTAAAGAAAAAAGCTTCACCAAACTTATCCATTCTTGTGATAGAATCTACACCTCGTAAATTTTCTACACCAATAAGCAGATAAATTGACGCGAAAAACAAATTCACAACAAAATAAAAAAGTATTATAATAAACAAAAACTTCCAACGTGGAATTTTCAACATAATATGATACCAGCTGATACTATCTAAAAAACCAATGCCTACTTTTTGAATGTTGGCATTTCCGTTTTTATTAATAAATCGGCCACCATAATTTTGAGAATTCGTTCCAAAACCTGTGTTATTTTCAGCCTTTGCCTTTTTATTTATTTTTTTGAGTATTGACATATATTAAAAAAATCCCAAAATTATGGGACTTTGTAAAATTACTATTTTTTTGATTATTATTCTATAATAACTTTCTTCCAAATCTTTTCTTTATCATTTTTTAATTCTAATAAATAGACTCCAATTGGAAGACCAGATAAATTAAATTCAACATTTTCAGAAGTATCATCAACCTTAATTGTTTTAACAAAAACACCGTTAATAGTATACACATCAATTGTATTTAAAAAGGTTTTAGTTGCAATGGTAAAATTCCCAGTACTTGGATTTGGATAAACTCTTGAAGCATTTAAAGAAAAATCATCTAAACCTAAAATAGCAAATGTTGTATCTAACAAAACACCTCTGTTTGTAGCACCATGGTATGATAAAGCAAAAGATGCCGAACTGAATCGTGCCCAAGCTAAATCTATATCAGAATTTGCAAAATTAAAAGTAAAATCATTCGAATCACCAGTACTAAATGGCCTTGTGTAAACTAATGTTCTTAATCCTGCTGATGGAGAATTGTCGGTATTAGTAACCAAAGTCCAATTGTTAGTAGTGTCATTTGTAGGTGGATTTCCAATTCCGTTATGTCTGGCATCCACTAATATAGATCCATTCCAATACACTAAATCAGCACCAGCTTCCATTCCTCCACTAAAAGAGCCAAACTGCAAAGCAAACCATCTGTCGTTTGGTCCAGAAAGCGTTAATGTAACTAAAGACGTTCCATTATCTAAAGTCATATTTGCCGTCATATTCGTAGTTAAATTAATAACACCCGTTGATTTTTGCTGAGCATTTAGTAACGCAGCAACAAAAATAAATAATAAAGTAATTTTCTTTTTCATAGCTTTTTTTTTATTTTTTTAATAATTGGATAATCATATCATCATTCGTATTTACTGCATATTCAAAAGCTGTTTTACCATCATTATCTTTCAATAATTTATCGGCTTTGTGTTGCAGTAATATTTTAATAATTTCAATTTTTTTAAACTGGGTAGCCAACATTAAAGCCGTTACACCTGTTTTATTTGTTAAATCTAAATTTGCATTTTTCTCAATTAGTAAATGTATCAATCCAACATCATTTTTCATTACAGCTGCCATTAAAGCTGTTCCTTCTGGCGATTGATAATTAACATCATTAACAATGGTAATTAAATATTTAGCTACTTCAAAATTTCCTCGATACGATGCTAATATTAGTGGTGAAAATTCGTTTTTGTCAACTTCATTTACACAATTTGCATTTTTCTCGAAAAGCATTTTCATTTCTTCAACTGTTCCGTTTCTTGCGACAGAAAAAACATCCTTCTGTGCAAAGGAAAAAGAAAACATCAATAAAAATAAAGTTACTAATCTCATCTTTTAAAAAACTCTAACTAAATTAAATCCAAAAGCAATTTGTCCATCACCCCAACTTCCAGCTGTATTTCCTAAATAACCCGATTCGTGCATGGCTTGCGAATTGGTAAAATGCATTTGAAAAACATGTCCACCAGTTTCCAAATCGAAACCAATTGAAAGCGGATTTTTAAATACTGAATTACTTGCTCTGTTTAAATGTGCGGCATAATCCATATTAAAAGACCAACGTTTAGTTAATTTATATCTTCCACCTAAACCTAATGCAAATTGACTATTTTCTTGTGAATTATTGGCCACATAATTTTCATGAAAATACGTTGGTGCCATTTCTAAAGACAAATTATCATTAAATTTTCTTGAAATTAGAATCTGATTTACGTATGCTAATCGATCACTAAATTCAATTTTTGGCAAAAGAACTTTATCTAATTCTGTATTAATTGCTAAACTATTAAAGCCTACAATTTCAAAAGGAGAACCCGATTTATTCTGACTTACCAAACGATATTTAGCTGCAAATTCATAGGCTTTCTGAAAACCTGAACGCGAAGCATGAATACTTATTCCTTTCGTTAATCCGTACACAAATTGCAAACGTGTATTGGCTTCATCTAAACCAAAAAAATCCTTAAAACCTTTATCAAAATATCCAAATCGGTGAGAAACCACAAAATATAAATCTCCTTTTGAGGCTAATTTTGTAGATTCTAAATTTACTATTTTTAACGATTTAAATGCTGAAACAACCATATTGTTTGGTGTTGCTACAGAATCTATTTCGCTTAATAAATCGTCTTGAGCCACCATTAAAAAAGGGAAAACACAAAATAATAAAGTAATTTTTTTTAGCATAATCTCTATTTTATTTGGGCTTGATCTAATTTGATTTCTTCTAATAACGAATCGTAACCTATTAATCTACCTTGAACGGAAACTTCAGTATTTGCAATAACTTTTGGGGAATTAGTTAATAATACAAATACTTTTTCATCAAGAACAATTGTTTTATTGGGACTATCAACACTTGTTACTTTTCCTTTTATTATGATAGATTTATCTAAATATTTTGAATTGGCTTTGGTTTCATCTTCAGTAAACTCCTTTAAAAGTTGATTTACACTAACAGAAAAAGAGGCAACTTCAGTCGAAATATCTCTATGTTCATGATAAAGATACTTATAAGCAATAAATAAAACCAAGATTATAGCTACAAAACCGATTACAATTTTCCTCATAATATTACAATCTTCAACATACAAACTTAACATATTTTTCGTAATATTGTATGTAATATTAATATTTTTAACATGAAAAATAATAAATATTCAATCATTATACCCTTTTTATTACTATTTGGCTGCACGAGTAATTCTGAAGACGACTTAACAAATCCAGTTGTATTAGGCAATACAAAATTCAGTATAGATGTAAAGCCTATTATTGATAGCAAATGTGTTGTTTGTCATAGTGACACACCAACAAATGGAGCTCCGATGCCTTTAACAACAGCGGCTGCCGTAAAAGAAGCCATTCAAAATAGAAATCTTATTGGTAAAATTTCTAGACCAGATGGTGCATTAGGATTAATGCCGTATGGCGGACCAAGACTTCCTCAAGCTTCAATTGATATAATTGCAGATTGGAAAGCAAGTGGCTTTTTGGAATAATAATTGCAATATACAATCATATGAAAAAAATAGCTTTATTAGTATTGGTAGCATTATATAGTTTTACTCCAGTACAAGAAAAAAAATTAACCAAAACGGGAACGATTATCTTCGAAGCTTCAGTTCCTTCCTTTGAAGAAGTGAAAGGAAAAAATACAGCAGTAACTTGTGTTTTAAATACCTCAAATGGAGAAATTGCAGCATTAGCATTAATGAAAGGTTTCCGATTTAAAATAGCCTTAATGGAGGAGCATTTTAATGAAAACTATATTGAAAGTTCTAAATATCCTAAAGCTACTTTTAAAGGAAAAATAGAAAATTTTGATGTTTCTAAAATAACTACAACTTCAGACGATTATACAATTAAAGGCAAACTAGAACTTCATGGAAAAAGTAAAGATATTATTACTATAGCCAAAATTAAAAAAATTGGAAATGACATTGAAGTTAAAACCACATTTCCAGTAAATGTTTCCGACTTTGGTATAGAAATACCAAGTGTAGTTTCGAAAAAAGTTTCGAAAAAAGTAATAATTGATTGTAACTTTTTATTAAAATAACATACTAATCTTAAAATTAAACCTAAAAACATGAAAAATTTTAAACAGATTGCCTTAATTGCATTTGCAATTTTCTCGACTCAGTTTTATGCTCAAACTAAGACTGGCGCAGTAACTTATGAAATGGAAATGCCAGAAAATGAGCAAATGGCTCAAATGGGAAGTAATACTATTAAAATCTCATTTAACGAAAAATCAACTGCTACTCAAATGGATATGATGGGTGGAATGGTTTCAATGAAAACTATTACAGCTGACAAAAACAACACCAAAGACACAAGAATGTTAATGGAAATGATGGGTAAAAAATATGAAGTAACTGGAGAAGCTGAAGGTTTTGGAAACTCTGATATTGGTTCTTTAAAAGATGCAGAAGCTATTACTTATGACAAAAAAGATACTAAAGAAATTTTAGGATACAAATGTTACAAAGCTACGGTTAAAATGACTGATGGAAAATCTGGTCTTTTTTATATTACTGAAGCAATTGCAACTCAAAGTAAAGCAACTGACAAAATGAAATTAGCAGGTTTCCCTTTAGAAATTATGGTTGGTGAAGGTGAAGGTAAAGTAATTTTAAAAGCTACTGCATTTGAAAAAACTGTTTCTGAAAAAACTTTTGTAATTCCTGAAGGATACAAAAAAGTAACTCAAGAAGAATTACAACAAGAATTAGGCGGATTTTAATATTCGATTTAATAAAATTAAAAATCCCAAACTCTGTTTAGAGTTTGGGATTTTTTTTATAAACTATGTTTTCAATTTTTTCTTTCTTGCTGCTGGAAATAAAACATTATTAAGAATTAAACGATATCCAGGTGAATTCGGATGCAAATCTAAAACTGTTGGTGCATCTCCTACTCTATGCTGATAATCTTCTGGATCGTGACCTCCATAATACGTAAACATTCCTTTTCCTTTTGTTCCGTGAATATAACGAGCTTCTCCATTAATTTTACATTCTCCCATTAACAACACATTCGATTTAATCTTATCAGCTGCAAAAGCCGTTGTTTGCCCCATAAATCCTTTTACAATTTGAGTGTGATTTTGGCACAACATAGTCGGAATTGGATCCCATTTCGCAGAAAAATCCATTAAAGTGAAATAATCAACTTCCATAGAAAAACTTCCTTTACCGTGTTCTTCAGTGGTATCAATATCAGAAAACTCATATCTCATAGGTTGTTTTTCTAAGATATAATCTTTGAAAGCAAATGTATTGCTATAATCAATTTTAGCTTGATAATTAGGTTCACTTGCATCACCATCAAACATCGGCTCACATATATCTGTATCTGATGCAGAAAGTGCAATATCAAAACTATCCGTTGCAGAACACATAGCAAACATAAATCCACCACCAATTACATAATCTCTAATTTTTGTAGCAACAGCTAACTTTTCTTCCGAAACTTTATTGAAACCTAACTTCTTAGCCAAAGCTTCCGCTTCCAACTTCTGTTGAATATACCAAGGCGCATTTCTATAATTTCCAAAAAACTTTCCGTATTGTCCTGTAAAATCCTCATGATGTAAGTGTAACCATTCGTATAATACCAACTGGTCAGACAACACTTCTTCGTCATAAATTTCTGTATACGGAATTTCTGCATAAGTCAAAACCATCGTAACGGCATCATCCCATGGTTGTTTTCCTTTTGGAGTATACACTGCAATTTTTGGTGCTTTTTCTAAAACTACCGTTTCCATATTTTGAGAAGGACTACTTATTTCTTCCAAAATAGCTGCAGTTGCTCCATCAGTTAAAACTTCAAATGAAACACCTCGGATTTGACATTCTTTCCGAATATCATCTCCATCTGGTAACAAAAAAGAACCTCCACGATAATTTAACAACCAATTTACCTTATAACTTTTGGCTAATGCCCAATACGTAATTCCGTAAGCTTTTAAATGATTTTGTTGACCTTCATCGTCCATTGGCAACAATATAGAAGAAGCCGTAACTTGAAAGCTAAAGAAAAACATACCAATTGCTAGTGCAAAAAACTTAAATTTTGAATTCATCAAATATATCTAATTCGTTGATTTACTAATAACAAACCAAAGATAAGGAAAAGATAAAATAATTAGATGTTAAAATATAGGTAATTCTACGTATACAAAACCAGGTAATTCTACCTAGATGAAAAATCAGGTATTTCTACTCTAAAATAATAAGTTCAAACTCTATAATTTAGTAAAAAATTAATGATATGAACACGCACCCCATGTTTGAGAAAAAAGACAACAACACGTTAAGACTAATTGGATTAGTCTTACTTGGCATTACGATTTGTATCTATGCTGTTTTGGTGGCTAGATTTTTAATAATAAGTTAATTTATTTTTTTTGAATTCAGTTCGGATAATTTTCTCCCATCCTAGTCCTTAGGAAACCTGATTATTCAATTTATATTCAACAATTCTCTATACTCTTAAATTGTTCGAACTGAATTCACAAAAAATTACAAATCGATTTCGTTTAATGTAATAATATTGTTTTGAATAGCGTAAACTACTAATCCCGCAATATTTTTAGTTTGAGTTTTTAATAACAAATTATTTCTATGTCCTTCTGCAGTTCTCGGACTAATACTTAATGTTTCAGCAATTTCAACAGCATTATATTGTTTACAAATTAATTTCAAAATTTCAATTTCTCTTGAAGTTAACTGCATACTATCTAAATCACTTTTAGGAGTTTGTTTTCCTGAAATAATATCTTTATAAATGACTTTCATTACTTCTTCATTATAATAAAAGCCTTTATTCGCCACTTCATTTATCGTAAGAACTACTTCTTCTGGGGAAGCATTTTTTACGATATAGGAAACCGCTCCAACTTGAATCATATTTGAAATAAATGATGGTGTATTGTAACTGGTTAATGCAATTACTTTGAGTTCAGGAAATTCAGCGTGTAAAATTTTTGTAGTTTCAACACCGTTTAAATTTGGCATTTTTAAGTCGGTAATAACAATATCTGGTAATGTTTTAGCTGATTTTAAATAATCAACCAATTCTTGACCGTCATTGGCTTCAAAAACGATATTAAAATTAGTTTCGCGTTGTAATAAAAAAGAAATTCCTTTTCTAAACAATACCTCATCATCCGCTAAAACAATATTTATAGTTGTGCTCATTTTTTAAAAATTAAATTCAATTTGAACACCTTTATTGATTTCCGAATGGACATTTATTTTTCCATTTAAGAAATTCACTCTACTTTCTATATTTTGCATTCCGATTCCTCTTTTTTGATTACCTAAACTGGCATTAAAACCCACACCATTGTCTGAATACAAACAAGTATTTCGCCCAGTTTTATTTACAAAATTAATAGAAATAACAGTTGCTTTACCATGTCGTATCGAATTATTTAGTAATTCTTGTAAAATTCTAAAAATATGCAATTGATTTTTTGCTTCTAAACTACTAAAATCTAATTCATTAGAGTAATTAATTTGAACATTTTTAGCTGTTGAAAATTCTAAAACTAATTCTTCCACAGCTGCATGTAATCCGAATTTTTCAAAAACGGGCGGTAATAAATCGTGTGCAATTCTTCGAGAGTTTTCTAATGCTTTTTTCGTTAAACTCACAATATTATCAGTAATTTCAGCATATTCTGCTTCAGACAAATTAGGTGTTTTTAGCAAATGTGTATTTAAAGAAACTATATTTAGCTTGGAACTAATGTCATCATGTAAGTCTTGCGCAATTCGCATGCGTTCTTCTTCCTGCGTTTGAATCACGGATTGCAAAATTTCTTTTTGGTAATGAATTTCTTGATTCTTTTTCTCAACAGCAATTTGAACAATTTTCTTTCTCGAAAAATAAAAGAACAACACCAAGGTTAAAAAAACACTAAAAAAAGCAAATAATATAAATAGAAAAGCTTTTATAATTTGGTCTACAGCAATATGAGTAACTTCCATATTTATTTAGATTTTAGTTTTTTTAGTTGATAAAGTAAAACAATTGCGTAAATGATATAAGTAATAAAATGAAGGTCCCGACTGTAGTTAGAAATTATTATATTAAACTCATCTAAATAATCATATTCAATAGAAAGACTTTGCAAAGGCCAAGAAATGAAACAGAAAAAGTTCACAATAAAATGTATTAAAATACCCAAATTTGCATAATATAATTCCTGAGGTTTATCATATTCATTATACAAATACACAACTCCATAAACAATAATTGGAAATATGGTTAGATAAACATCTTGGTAATGTAAAATAAAAAATGTATCCGGAAATATTGAATATTTAATTATTAAATAACTAGAAACAATTATCAATAGAACTTCAACAATATTTCGCCACTTTTTATTATCAAAAGAATAAGAATAAAATAAACTTAAAAAGCCAAATTGAAAAAGAAAAATAATATTTATAAAGAAATGATTATAAATTCCGAACCAATTATACAGTTCATCGCTTATAAAATTCAAAACAACATCAGCAATAAGAAATAGCGAAAAAATCTTATAGGTTTTACTTTTATTTTTAAAACCTATAAGATACAATATTGCTACAGCAAAAGTTAATATATAAAAATAATATTTAACTTTCAATTTTTATGGATTGTATAATGGACTATTAATATCACAACAATTTGGACATGGTTGTGTTCCTGAAAAAACAGTATCAGTCATATCGTCACCATTACCATCAACACCTACAAACATTAATTTTTGTTCTCCAGTTGAGTCAACACCCATATAAGCTCTTACACTTGCTACATCTGATAAAGCTAGTAATTCTGTCAAAACTTCTAATTGTATTAAATGTGCTTTTGCTAAAGGTTTTGGCGGAGCAGTTTGCCATGATTTCGCCCAATCTTCAGCTTCAGATAAAGTAATAATGTAATTTGGCATAATTTTTAAATTTTTATAGTTAATTGCCTAAAAATAACAAAAAAAATAACACAAAAAAGAAAAAATTAACAAAATAAATTACTTAAAATGGCACATCGCTATTTTCATCAAAACTACTATTCATACTACTTCCAAAAGCGTCGTTAGGAGATGGTAAATTTGGAGTTGCAAATGGATTCATCTGAGAGTCTAAATTCATTTTAGAAGGCAAAGAGTCATCGTAAGTCATACCAAATTCATCTAAGTTGTCAAACTTACCAAATTGTCCTAAGAACTTTAAACGAATGTTATCTAAACTACCATTTCTGTGTTTTGCTACAATAAATTCAGCTTGATTAGTCGTTGGAGCTGCTTCTTCATCATCCCAATTATCAATTTTATAATATTCTGGACGATAAATAAACGATACGATATCGGCATCTTGCTCAATTGCACCCGATTCACGTAAATCTGACAACAAAGGTCTTTTACTAGAACCACGTGTTTCCACCGCACGAGATAACTGAGAAAGTGCAATAACCGGCACGCTTAATTCTTTCGCTAAAGCTTTTAAACTTCGAGAAATCATCGAAATTTCTTGCTCTCTGTTTCCTCCACCTTTTCCAGATTGGCCAGCAGACATTAACTGTAAGTAGTCAATTACAATTAGTTTAATTCCGTGTTGAGAAACTAAACGACGCGCTTTGGCACGCAAATCGAAAATAGATAACGATGGTGTATCATCAATATATAATGGTGCTTTTTCTAAATCTTTAACTTTTACATTTAATTGTTCCCATTCGTGTGGTTCCAAATCTCCTTTACGAAGTTTTTCCGATGTTAATCCAGTTTCACTCGAAATCAAACGCGTAATTAACTGTACAGAAGACATCTCTAATGAGAATAAAGCCACTGGTTCGTTATTTGTTACTGCAATATTTCTTGCCATCGATAATACGAAAGCCGTTTTACCCATACCAGGACGAGCTGCAATAATAATTAAATCGGATGGTTGCCAACCAGAAGTTAAATCATCTAACTTTCTGAATCCTGTTGGAATTCCAGATAAACCTTCTTTGTTAGAAATTTCTTCGATACGTTGTTTAGCTTGGTTTACTAAACTCTGAGCGGTTTCGTATCCTTTCTTAAGATTTCCTTGTGTGATTTCGTATAGATTCGTTTCCGCTGTGTCTAATAAATCGAAAACATCCATTCCTTCATCGTAACAATCTTCAATTAATTTACTTGAAATAGAAATTAAACTTCTTTGAATAAATTTCTGAAGAATAATTCTGGCGTGGAAAACAATATGTGCCGAAGAGGCAATTTTTTGAGTAAGTTGAATCAAATAAAAATCACTTCCTGCCATTTCTAATTTTCCGTTTCTTTTCAATTGAGCAGAAACAGTTAATAAATCGATAGGTTGTGGTGGTGTGCTATGGAATAATTGATTAATCGCTTCGTAAATATATTTGTGTGCTTCTTTATAAAAAACATCTGGATTTAGTAAATCAATTACTTCTCCTGGTGCTTTAATATCAATTAACATGGCTCCTAAAACTGCTTCTTCAATATCTACAGCTTGAGGAGGTAACTTTCCTTTTTCTAAATTAATAATAGTAGTTTTATCTACTCGAACAGGGTTTATATTTAACGATTTTTCCATACTGCGAATGTAAGGTAATTAGTAGAAAAAATAAATTTTACTTGTTAATGAAACACTGTTAACAACTTACTACTATTTGTTAACATGTCAAAAAAAACGCCTTGTGATTGACAAGGCGCTTTATATAATATTTTACTTATTTATCGGAGAATTCTCCCATATTACAGTATTTTTCCATTCTTTGCGCTACTAAGTCTTTTGTTGATAAGTCTTTTAATTCCTTATAAGATTTGGTAATGTACTTTTCAACAGTTTTGAACATAGTTTCTTTATCACGATGCCCACCACCTAATGGTTCTGGTATGATATCGTCAATTAACTTCTGCTTTTTCATATCAATAGCAGTTAATTTTAAAGCTTCAGCTGCTTGTTCTTTAAATTCCCAGCTTCTCCATAAAATAGAAGAACAAGATTCAGGAGAAATTACAGAATACCAAGTGTTTTCCAACATAAATACTCTATCTCCTACTCCAATTCCTAATGCTCCACCAGAAGCACCTTCACCAATAATTATTGAGATGATTGGCGTTTTTAAACGTGACATTTCAAAGATATTTCTTGCAATTGCTTCCCCTTGTCCGCGTTCTTCAGCTTCTAAACCAGGATATGCACCAGGAGTGTCAATTAATGTTAATACAGGAAGATTGAACTTCTCTGCCATTTTCATTAAACGTAATGCTTTGCGGTAACCTTCAGGATTGGCCATACCGAAATTACGCAATTGACGCATTTTAGTATTGATTCCTTTTTGTTGTCCGATAATCATATACGACTGACCATTAATTCTTCCTAAACCACCAACCATGGCTTTGTCATCTTTGAAGTTTCTGTCTCCAAATAATTCTAAAAATGTACCATCCGTTAAGTTAGTAATATATTCTAAAGTATAAGGTCTGTTTGGATGACGAGACATTTGAACTCTTTGCCAAGCCGTAAGATTTTTGTATATATCTTTTTTAGTTTGCTCTAATTTTTCTTCTAGTTGTTTACAAGTTGCAGAAACATCAACATCAGATTCTTGCCCTAAAACAACGCATTTCTCCATTTGATCTTCCAGCTCTTTTATTGGCAATTCAAAATCTAAATATTCCATAAAAGTTAGTTTTGTTTAATTTGTTTGTAATTACAAAGATACTATTTAAAAATTATTTGAATAATTTTTGAACTGTTATCTAATCATTTTTTTTGTGATTTCTAATTAATCCATTCAAAATCACCGTAATAAGAATAATTGCTGCTCCAATATAAAAGGAAAAACTCATTTGTTCATTTTTCTCAAAGATTAAAACCGCTAAAGCAATTCCGTAAACCGGTTCTAAATTTATTGTAAGCATTACAGTATAAGGAGAAATAAACTTCATGACAGCAACAGAAGCAATAAACGCATAAGCTGTGCAAATAGAAGCTAAGATGAACAACCACATTAAATCTTCTGCAGTTATTGTAAAAAATTCCATAGTGAATTGTCCGCTAAACAATAAGAAGATACTTAAAAACAATATTCCTCCTAATAATTCATAAAAAGAAACAATTGTGGCATCTAATCTTTGGGCAAATTTTCCGTTAATTATTGAAAAACTGGCGGATAAAAATGCAGAAGTTAATGCTAAAAGCACACCTTGCATAGTGCCCGACATATTTTCACTAAAGCTTTTTTGAATGAAATTGGGTTCTGAAGATTCTACTACAAAATACAAACCTATTAAGACAACAAGTCCGAATACAATTTCGTACCAAACTATTTTTCGGTTGTAAAATATGGGTTCTAAAATGGAAGTAAAAAAAGCGCCAGTTGACAAACAGGCCAACGTAATAGATATATTAGAAACCTTGATGGCTTTAAAAAACGTAATCCAATGCAAAGCAATTACTAATCCCGAAATCAGCAATAAAACTATATCTTTTTTAGATAATTTAAAACTTGTTTTTTTATATAAAATGTACCCAAAAATTAACAACACTGCTAACGACATTCTCCACCAAACTAAAGGTAAAGCATCTAACGAAATTAGCTTCCCTAAAATAGCTGTGAATCCCCAAATGAATACAATTAAATGAAGATGTAAGTTATGTTTTAATTTAACGTCTGGCATTTCGTAGTAAGTAAAAAGCTAATATTCCGAAAACAAAATTTGGAAACCAAACCGCAACAATTGGCGGAATACTTGATTTTTCTGCCAATGTTCCGAAAATTTTATCGAAAAATACGAATGAAAAGGCTACCAAAATTCCAATAGCTAAATTAACTCCCATTCCACCACGTCGTTTCATTGCAGAAACCGCAACCGCAATAATTGTTAATATAAATGCCGATGCTGGAATACTAAACTTCTTATACAAAACAACCAAATACACATCTAAATTAGAGCTTCCTTTAACTCTTTCTTTTTCGATAAATTTCACTAAATCGAAAATATTCATGGTTTCAGCTACATAAACTGTAGGTGTTAAATCGTCTGGTTCAAATTCGAATTTTCGAGTTATTTTATCTTGTTTTTCAAGAACATCACTATTCTTTCCAACAGTTCTTTTTACATAATTGAACAAGGTATAATCTTTCGTTTTTTCATTATACTTTACTCGGTTAGCGTATAATTTATATTCTAATTTATTATCGTTGAACTTTTCGTAAATGAAATCGAAACCTGTTTTAGATAAAGGATTATAACTACTTACATACATGTATTCACTTGGTGTAACTTGTCTGAAAATATCCGAAGTTTGACGTTGTTCAACATTTTTTTTAAGATAGGTATATCTAAAATCCCAATACTTTTCACTAGCATCTGGCAAAATGAAAAACCCCATTAACAAAGTAACTAAAGAAACCAAAGTTGCACCAACAATATAAGGTCGCAAAAATCGTGTAAACGAAATTCCGGAACTTAAAATAGCAATAATTTCACTGTTATTTGCTAGTTTGGAAGTGAACCAAATGATGGATAAAAATAGAAAAATAGGAAATAATAAATTGGCAAAATAGATGGTAAAACCATAGTAATAAACTAAAACATCCTTAAAAGCGACATGATTTTCAATCATACGATTGATTTTTTCCGACACGTCAATAATAATTCCGATAGGAATAAACATCAACAACATAGTTGTAAATGTGATCAAGTATCTTTTAAATATGTACCAATCTATTTTTTTCATTTTCTATTAGTTAGAATTAGACACTTTAACTCCCGAAACTTCTGGACAGTGTGACAATTTTAATCTTACAATCTTGTTGTTACCTTTTTAACCATAATATCTTTCCATTCTCTGAAAGTTCCTGCTAAAATTTGTTGTCTCGCTTCACGAACCAACCACATATAGAAACCAAGATTATGAATTGTAGCAATTTGTTTTCCTAAAAATTCGTTAGCAATAAACAAGTGACGTAAATAGGCTTTCGAATAATCCGTATCAACATACGTATGAGCCATTGTATCAATTGGAGAAAAATCTTCTTCCCACTTTTTATTTTTGATATTGATAAAACCTTCCGATGTAAACAACATTCCGTTTCTTGCATTACGCGTTGGCATCACACAATCGAACATATCAATACCCAACGCAATATTTTCTAAAATATTAGCTGGCGTACCAACACCCATTAAATAACGTGGTTTGTCTTTTGGTAAAATTGCTGTAACGACTTCCGTCATTGCATACATTTCTTCTGCTGGTTCACCAACTGAAAGTCCGCCAATTGCGTTTCCAACTTGATCTCTACTAGCAATAAATTCCGCTGATTGCTGACGTAAATCTTTATAAGTACTTCCTTGAACAATAGGAAAAAAGGCTTGAGAATAATCGTATTTAAAAGGCAATGTATCTAAATGATTGATACATCTATCTAACCAACGATGTGTCATGTGCATCGAACGTTGTGCATATCTGTAATCACAAGGATAAGGCGTACATTCATCAAATGCCATAATAATATCGGCACCAATTGTACGTTGCGTTTCCATTACGTTTTCTGGAGAAAAAAAGTGGTAAGCACCATCTAAGTGCGATTTAAATTTCACACCTTCTTCTTTAATTTTTCGTCGTCCAGATAAAGAATAAACTTGGTATCCACCAGAATCGGTTAAGATATTTCTATCCCAATTCATGAATTTATGTAAACCACCTGCTTTTTCTAAAATATCTAATTTTGGTCTTAAATACAAATGATAGGTATTTCCTAAAATAATATCTGGATTAATATCGTTTTTCAATTCACGTTGGTGCACTCCTTTTACAGAAGCAACCGTACCAACAGGCATAAAAATTGGTGTTTCAATAACACCATGATCAGTAGTAACAAGTCCTGCTCTTGCTTGGCTTTGAGCATCAGTTTTTAATAAATCAAACTTCATATGTTGATGTCTATTTTTTTTTATTAGTCATATGTAATTCGCACATTGACATTGATTTTAACGAGCAAATATAGGTTATGCTCATTTCATATATTCATTTTAATGGGCAAATATAATAATTATAGGTTTAAGAGTTTACTGCTTTATGAGTTTATTAAGTAAATATCCTACACATTTTATTTAAATAAATGTTTTGCAGAAATAAAAAATAGTATTACTTTTGCATCCACTTTAACTAACCTCTGGCGAAAGACGCGTATGTTGCTTAAAATTAATGATTTATACATATTATTATGTCAAATTTAATGGATTTCGTTCAAAACGAAATGGTATCGAAAAAAGACTTCCCTAACTTTAGCGCTGGAGACACTATCACTGTGTACTACGAAATTAAAGAGGGTGAAAAAACAAGAACTCAGTTTTTTAAAGGAGTTGTAATTCAAAAGAGAGGATCTTCTTCTACTGAAACTTTTACAATTCGTAAAATGTCTGGAGCAATTGGTGTAGAGCGTATCTTCCCAATCAACATGCCAGCTTTACAAAAAATTGAAATGAACCAAAAAGGTAAAGTACGTAGAGCTAGAATTTACTACTTTAGAGAACTTACTGGTAAAAAAGCAAAAATCAAAGAAAGAAGAGGTTAATCTTTTTATTTGTTATTATAAAAAATCCCGGCAATGTCGGGATTTTTTTATTTCGTATTTTTCCTACTTCAAAATTATCAAATCTGTATTTTTTCGTACTTAAATTATCAAATTCGAAAATGTAAAGTTAATTGTATTTTAGTCTTTAATTTAGTCCTCGAATTTCTTATATTTGCTAACCTAAAATTTTAGAAACAAACAAACTACATAAATCATGTCAAAAATTTTTTATACCATTACGGATGAAGCACCAATGTTGGCAACTCACTCGTTTTTACCAATAATTAAAGCTTTTACAAAGACCGCAAATATCGAAGTGGAAACTAGAGATATTTCATTAGCAGGAAGAATCTTATCTAACTTCCCAGAATATTTAAAAGACGACCAAAAAGTAGCTGATAATTTAGCCGAATTAGGTCAAATGGCAACTACACCAGAAGCAAACATCATCAAGTTACCAAACGTTTCAGCTTCTATTCCTCAATTAAAAGATGCTATAGCAGAATTACAAGCACATGGTTATGCAATTCCAAATTTCCCAGAAGATCCTCAAAACGATACAGAAAAAGAAATTAAAGCTAAATACGCTAAAGTTCTAGGTTCAGCTGTAAATCCAGTTTTACGTGAAGGAAACTCTGACAGACGTGCACCAAAAGCCGTAAAAAATTACGCAAAACAAAACCCACATTCAATGGGAACTTGGAGCGCAGATTCTAAAACAGAAGTCGCACACATGAATGAAGGTGATTTTTATGGAACGGAAACGTCAACGACTGTAGAAAACGATTCAAAATTTAGAATTATTTTTGAAGGAAATGATGGTTCAACAACTGTCTTAAAAGATTTCGCAAATTTAAAAGCGGGAGAAGTTATTGATAGTTCAGTAATGAATTTAAAAGCTTTAAAAGAATTCACAAAGAAGACAATCGCTTACGCAAAAGAAAAAAACGTTATGCTTTCTGCACATTTGAAAGCGACAATGATGAAAATTTCTGATCCAATTATTTTTGGTGCTATTGTTGAAACTTATTTTGAAGATGTGTATACTAAATATGCAAGCTTATTCAAATCATTAGACATTCACCCAAATAATGGTTTACAAGATTTATACAACAAAATTGCTGGAATTTCTGAAGAGGAAGCCATCAAACAAGATCTTGCCACTGCATTAGCAAACGGACCAAAAGTTGCGATGGTAAATTCTGATAAAGGAATTACTAATTTCCACGTTTCTTCTGATATTATTGTAGATGCTTCAATGGCGGCATTAGCAAGAAGTGGTGGAAAAATGTGGAACACAGAAGGAAAAGAAGAAGATACAATCACTATAATTCCAGATCGCTCTTATGCAGGTTTTTATGCTGCTGTTATTGACGATATGAAAAAGAACGGCGCTTTAGACCCAAGAACAATGGGTTCTGTACCTAATGTTGGATTAATGGCTCAAAAAGCAGAAGAATACGGTTCACACGATAAAACTTTTCAATTGTCTGCAGCTGGAACTGTAAAAGTAGAAAATGAAAATGGAGCAACTTTACTTTCTCAAAAAGTTGAAGCTGGCGATATTTTCAGAATGTGTCAAACGAAAGACGCACCAATTCAGGATTGGGTAAAATTAGCTGTAAACAGAGCACGTTTATCAAATACTCCAGCATTGTTCTGGTTAGATAAAGACAGAGCACACGATAGAGAAATCATCAAAAAAGTAGAAAAATACTTAAAAAATTACGACACAACTGGTTTAGACATCAGAATTTTAGATGTTAAAGATGCGATGACAGAAACGTTAAAAAGAATCAGAGAAGGTAAAGACACTATTTCTGTTTCTGGAAACGTTTTACGTGACTACTTAACAGATTTATTCCCAATTTTAGAATTAGGAACTTCTGCAAAAATGCTTTCTATTGTTCCATTAATGAATGGTGGTGGATTGTTCGAAACGGGTGCTGGTGGTTCTGCTCCAAAACACGTGGATCAATTTGTGGAAGAAGGTTATTTACGTTGGGATTCATTAGGTGAGATTTTAGCTTTAGGTGTTTCTTTAGAACATTTAGGTCAAACTTTAAATAATGAAAAAGCGTTAGTTTTATCTGAAACTTTAGACCAAGCAACAGAAAAATTCTTAGCCAACGACAAATCTCCAGCTCGTAAAATCGGACAATTAGACAATAGAGGTTCACACTTCTACATCGCTTTATATTGGGCTCAAGCTTTAGCTGCTCAAGATAAAAATGCTGAATTGAAAGCATTCTTTACTCCTATTGCTACAGAATTGACAGCTAACGAAGCTAAAATTGATGCTGAATTAATTGAAGCTCAAGGAAAACCTCAAGAAATTGGTGGATATTACCAGCCAAATGAAGACTTGTTAAACGCTGCTATGCGACCAAGTGCAACATTAAATGCAATTATAAATAAAATGTAATTTTTGTTAATTTAAATATTTTAAGGCGATGTGAATTAATTTTACATCGCCTTTTTTATTAACTCCAACTTAACATATGTTTCGTAACATTTGTACGAAATTTGCGTCAAACCAGAAACAAATTACAATGAAAAAAGTCAATTTTCTTATACTCCTATTCTCCTTATTTATAACGTCAGCCTTTTCTCAAGAAAAAGTAACTTTAAGCGGAATTGTAAAAGACCAAAAATCTAATGAAACCTTAATTGGCGTAACTATCTCATTTGAAAACAGTACGACAACACGAACTTCATTAACTAATGAATACGGATTTTATTCAATTTCTTTACCAAAAGGAGAATACACTGTTCAAATTAATTCTTTAAGTTATGCGGGATTTTCTGAAACCATAACTTTAGATTCTAACACAAAAAAAGATTTCATCTTAACTGAAAAAAATAATGAAATTGAACAAGTTGTAGTCACGGGAAATTCGAAAAAACTACAAATTGACAAACCAGAAATGAGTGTCAATAAACTAACAATTGCTCAAATAAAAGCGATGCCCGCTATTTTAGGTGAAGTGGATGTGATAAAATCTATTTTAACTTTACCAGGTGTAACAAATGCTGGAGAAGGACAATCGGGTTTCAACGTTCGTGGTGGCGCTGCCGATCAAAATTTAATTTTATTAGACGAAGCTACCATTTATAATTCTTCCCATTTATTTGGATTTTTCTCCGTTTTTAATGCCGATGCGATTAAAGATTTAAAACTGTACAAAGGTGGAATTCCTGCTCGATTTGGAGGTAGAGTCGCTTCTGTTTTAGATATCTATCAGAAAGAAGGAAATAGTAAAAAATTCGGAATGACAGGTGGAATTGGATTAATTTCAAGTAGACTTTTAGCCGAAGGTCCGATTGTAAAAGACAAAGGTTCTTTTTTAGTTGCTGGAAGAAGTAGTTATGCACACTTATTTTTAAAGCTAGCCGACAATAATAATTCCGCATATTTTTATGATTTAAACACTAAAATCAATTATAAACTTAACGAAAACAACAATCTGTTTGTTTCTGGATATTTCGGCAGAGATGTTTTTAGTTTAAATAAACAATTTGTAAATACTTACGGGAATTCGGTTTTAAATCTGCGTTGGAATCACTTATTCAATGATAAATTATTTTCCAATGCTTCATTCATTTATAGCGATTATTACTACGGCTTAACTTTAGATTTCATCGGCTTCAATTGGGAAAGTGGTATTAAAAACTACAACTTCAAATACGATTTCAAACATTATATTTCAGATAATTTCAAATTATTTTACGGTGCGAATGCCATTTATTACGATTTTAATCCAGGAAGAATTGAACCTATTGATTCAGATTCTGGAATTAATGAAAAACAATTAGCCAAAAAACACGCTTTCGAACCCGCTTTTTACATTGATGCAGAACAGAAATTAACAGACAAACTTTCTGTTAATTACGGATTGAGATATAGCATGTTTTATCGTTTAGGTGAAGAAACTGTCAACATTTATGCCAACAATCAACCCGTGACTTATGATGCCGATTTAGGTATTTATGAAAAAGCAACTCCAATTGACACCAGACACTATGGTAAAAACGAAACTATTGCCAATTTTGACAATTGGGAACCACGAGTTGCAGTTGCATATACTATAGATGAAAATCAATCTGTGAAAGCGAGTTATAACAGAATGAGTCAGTATTTACATTTAATTTCTAATACGCAATCTCCAACTCCATTAGACGTTTGGACACCAAGTGATAACTTTTTAAAACCTCAAATTTTAGATCAATTTGCCGTGGGTTATTTTAAAAATATCAAAAATGGCGATTATACTTTAGAAGTCGAATCGTTTTACAAAACCGTAAAAAACAGATTGGATTATATTGATGGCGCCGACTTAATTGCCAACGAAGCCATTGAACAAGTGTTACTTTCTGGAAAAACTCGTGCCTACGGATTAGAAGTGATGGTAAAGAAAAATGTTGGTAAACTTTCGGGTTGGATTTCTTATACACTTTCTCGATCTGAACAAAAAACAGAAGGAAGAACGCCAATTGAAACTGGAATAAACAACGGCGATTGGTACAAAACAGGTTGGGATAAAACACATAATATTTATATAACAGGAAGTTATAAACTGAATAAAAAATGGAGTTTTGGAAGTATTTTCACGTATCAAACTGGACAACCAGTAACTTTTCCAACGGCACAATATCAATATCAAGGCATAAATGTTCCTGTTTACGGAAATAGAAATGAAGATAATTTACCAGCTTATCATCGTATAGATGTTTCAGCCACTTTAAATCCAACCAAAAACAAAGGAAGAAAATGGCAAGGTGAATGGGTTTTCTCTGTTTATAACTTATATGGAAGAAAAAATGCAGCTTCAATCAACTTCAGACAAAATCAAGATACCGGATTAAATGAAGCTGTAAAGCTATCGATTTTCGGAATTGTGCCAAGTGTTACCTATAATTTTAAATTTTAAGACGATGAAAACAATAATAAAATATTTCATTTTAGTAATTAGTTTTGCATTTATCAGTTGCGAAGAAGTGGTAGATGTTGATTTAAACAAAAGCGAACCAAAATTAGTAATTGATGCTTCCATTAAATGGGAAAAAGGAACAATAGGTAACGAACAAACTATCCGTTTAACAACTACTGGCGATTATTTCAACAACACTGTTCCGGTAGCAAATGGTGCAATTGTTACTATTACAGATTCGAGCAATACTATTTTTAATTTTATTGAAGATGGATTAACTGGTTATTATAAATGTACCAACTTCAATCCTGTTTTAAATGAAGTTTACACACTTTCGGTAGCCTATAAAGGACAAACGTATACTTCTACAGATAAATTATATTCAGTTCCTACGATAACTACAATCGAACAAGATTTAAACGGAATTACAGGTAATGAAATAGAATTAAAATTTAATTTTCAAGACAATGGAACGGAAGAAAATTACTATATGGAAGAGTACAAAGTTCCATTTAGACCATTTCCTCTTTTAGGTGTTTTTAATGACGAATTTACCAACGGAAATGAAATGTTTTCTTTAATTATTGACGAAGATTTAGAAGCTGGACAAAACATTAATTTCACGTTACACGGCATTTCAAAGCGTTATCATAATTATATGAATATCTTAATTGGTATTTCTGGCGGATTAAGTAATGGTCCTTTCAGCACACCTGCTGCGACTGTTAAAGGAAATATTATCAATCAAACCAATAGATCAAATTATCCTTTAGGTTATTTCAGATTGTCGGAAGTGGATGTGAGAAATTATGTGATACAATAATTAATTTTAGTTTTCAAGTCGAAATGTTTACTTTTAAACTTTTAAACTAAGAACTTCTAAACTTAAAACATGTCTTCACACCATATTGTTCGCGACGATCAAGAACCTGCATTAATTATTGCGAATGGTTTAGAATGCAACAACGAATTATTAGGACAACTTTTAGAATGGTCGCCGCTAGTAATTGTGTTAGATTCGGCAATTGAACGTGTCATACAATTAGGTATAAAAGTAGATGTTTTATTAGGTGATTTTGATAGAAATTTTGACGCACATTATTACAAAGAAAATCATTATCCAATTGAAATTATCCACACTCCAGATCAAGACAAAACCGATTTAGAAAAAGCATTCGAATATCTGATTGAAAAAGGTCATAAAGCTGCAAATGTGGTTTGGGCAACAGGTAAACGCGCAGACCATACCTTAAATAATTTTTCGGATTTGGCTTTATATCGAAACAAATTAAAAATTGTATTATTTGACGATCATTCCAAAGTCTTTTTGTTACCAGAATCATTTAAAAAATGGTATCCAAAAGACTCGATTATTTCTCTAATTCCTTTAGGAAAAGTGGACGGAATTTCAACAGAAAATTTATTTTATCCTTTACAAAACGAAAGTTTAGAATTAGGCTTCAGAACCGGAAGCAGTAATTATGTTGCTGAAGATGGAATTGTTACCATAACTCACGAAAATGGTAATTTATTATTAATTGAAGGCTTTGATTAGATTACTGAATTTAGACTAATTATAAACAGCTAGTAATGTGACATTTGTTACAATATAACTATATCTTTTTCGTTAGATTTACTTAAAATTAATCGTAATGAAAAAATTAATAGCCCTACTATTTTTAGCAGTAAATATTGGATTTGCTCAACAAGCGGAAACTTTTACAAAAAAATTGGAAACCGCAAAAGCAGAAAATAAAAATGTTTTACTTTATTTTTCTGGTTCAGATTGGTGTGCACCTTGTATTAAATTTAAAAAATTCATCGTAAACACGCCTGAATTTCAAACTTTTGCCACCGAAAATTTAGTACTTTATAATGCCGATTTCCCAAGGCAATCTAAAAACAAATTAGCCAAAGAAATAGAAAAAGAAAATGAACTTTTGGCAGACAAATACAATTCAAAAGGCGTTTTTCCTCTAATTCTTCTATTAGATGCTGAAGGAAACATTATCAAAAAATGGGAAGAATTACCAAAAGAAACTGTAGAAGAATTTATCGGTAAATTGAAAAAATAATGCGCTACAAAAAGAATCTAAAATTGATGGGAAATCGGTTTGAGATTTCTATTTTGGCAAATGATGAAAATGTTGCTAATTCCTGTATCGATTTAGCTGTTGCAGAAATTAGTAGAATTGAAAAACTACTTACCACATTTTCAAACAATAGCGTTACGTTTCAAATTAATGAGAATGCTGGAATTCAACCCGTTGTTGTTCCAAAAAAAGTTTTTGATTTAATTTTTAGATGTCAAATGATTTCGAAAATGACACAAGGTGCTTTCGATATCAGTTATGGAAGTATCGATAAAAAATTCTGGAATTTCGATTTAAACATGACTTCGTTACCAGATAAAGATTTAGCAAAAAAGGCAGTAGAACTAATCAACTATGAAAACATCATTCTGAATGATAAAGAGCAAACCGTATTTTTAAAAAACAAAGGCATGCGAATTGGTTTTGGTGGAATTGGTAAAGGTTATGCTGCAGAATGTGCCAAAAAAATATTACAACAAAACGGAATTGAAAGTGGAATTGTCAACGCTGCTGGAGATTTAACCGCTTGGGGTTATCAAGAAAATGGTGAAGCTTGGACCATCGGAATTGCCGACCCAAATAAAAAAGAAAGTATATTTTCAACCTTTAATATTACAAATACTTCGGTAGCAACATCTGGAAACTATGAAAAATTTGTAATTATTGACGGAAAAAAATATTCACACACTATTGATCCTAAAACGGGTTATCCTATTTCAGGAATTAAAAGTGTAACCATAATTGCAGAAAACGCAGAAATTGCTGATGCTTTAGCGACGCCAGTTACTGTGATGGGAATTGATGTCGGTTTAAATTTCATCAATCAAATTCCGAATATTGGCTGCATAATTATTGATGATTACGACAAAATGTATAGTTCAAAAAACATAAACATTAATTAAATGAGTAAAAAAATAGTATTAGTAATTACTTTAATAACTTTTGCAAGTTGTTCAGAAGTAAAAGAATATCAGAAATCGAAAATTAATGATTCTGATATGGAATTAGCTGCGAGAAAATCGGAGAAATTCGAAAACACATTTATGTTGTATCGCGAAGCAAGTTCTGGAGCCAATGGTGGAAAAACTGGTGGTGGTTGTGGTTGCAATTAATAATATAGAAAATGAAAAAAAGAATCATATCAGCTGCATTCTTAGCCTTTGTATTAACTAATACAGTAAAAGCTCAAGAAACAAAATCGGATTCAACAGCTTATAAAAAACAAAAATTAAAAATTGAAGAAGTAAACTTCATCTCAAGTTATTATTCACAAGACGGAAACAATTCTGCTGTAACTGGTGGTGTTGGAACAGAAAAACTTACAGATGTTGCCACAACTTTAGACATTAAAGTTTCTCGTTATAATAAAAATGAAAACAAACAAACTTTTGGTTTTGAAATTGGTGTCGACTCCTATTCTTCTGCTTCATCAGATAATATTGATCCAAGCACAGTAACGTCTGCTTCGTATCAAGATATTCGCGTGTATCCATCATTAAATTACACCGTTCAAAACGAAGAAAAAGGACAAATTTTTAGTACTGGAATTTCTGCTTCAGCCGAATTTGATTACTTTTCACTTGGTGGAAATATTGGTTTTACAAAATTATCAAAAAACAAAAACAGAGAATTATCTGTAAAAGCTATGGCGTTCTTTGATACTTGGAAAGTAATCTTACCAATAGAATTAAGAGATAATCCTGATCCAAATTATAAGCAAGGCGATACCAAACCTAGAACTTCCTATAACTTAGGACTTACTTTTTCGCAAATTGTAAATAAAAATTTCCAAATGGCATTTTTAGTTGATGCCGGTTATCAAAAAGGTTTATTAGCAACGAAATTTAATCGTGTTTATTTTGACAACACAAGTGTGAAATCAGAAAATTTACCAGATACTCGTTTCAAATTACCAATTGGAATGCGAACCAGTTATTTCTTAGGTGACAACATCATTTTAAGAGGATTCTACAGATATTATTTTGACAATTGGGATATCAAATCGCACACAGTTAGTTTCGAACCTACGATTAAATTATCGGCGTTTTCATCAATTTCTATTCCGTATAGATATTATGTACAAAATTCTGCCAAATATTTTAAACCTATTTTCCAACATCAAGTGGCGGAAGAATACTTCACAAGTGATTATGATTTATCTGCATTTTCAAGCAATATGATTGGTTTAGGCTATAAAATTACCGATTCTAACAAAGGATTATTTCATTCGAAACATTTCAATAGTTTAGAATTACGATATGGCTATTACCATAGAAACAATGGCTTAAGTTCTCATATTCTAACTTTAGCTTTGAAGTTTAAGTAAAATAAAAAGGCGATTTCAAATTGAAATCGCCTTTTGTTTTACTTTACACTTTTTACTTGGCTCTTAGTTAGCGAAGCTGTTGTTTATACAACTCAAAATTTGCTTTGTCTTTTTCTGACAAAACAGGTTCGTTTATAGGATATTTTTGTAATTCTTCCCACATAATTTTTGCTACTAAATAACGAGCCATTTCTTTATCATCAGCAGGAATGATATACCAAGGTGCGTTTTCTTTAGAAGATTTATTCATTATTTCTTCGTAATAGTTCATATAATCGTCCCAAAATTCACGCTCTTTTAAATCACCAGAAGAAAATTTCCATTGATGGTCTTCTTCCACTAAACGCTTCATCAATCTTTTCTTTTGCTCCTCTTTACTCATATAAAAGAAAAATTTCATCATAATCGTTCCATTATGAGTAATGTGTTTTTCAAAATTATTAATTTGCTCAAATCGGTTTTCCCAAAATTCTGGTGTGATGTCTTCCACTTTTTCAATTTCAGGTAAATTTTCATTCAAAATATATTCAGGATGCACACGAGTGACTAAAACATTCTCGTAATGTGTTCTATTAAAAACAGTAAACTTTCCTTTTTCTGGCAAAGCCAAATAATGTCGCCATAAATAATCGTGTTCTAATTCGTTTGAATTTGGCGTTTTAAAACTATGAACCACTACTCCACGCGTATTAAACTCTTTAAAAACTTCCCGAATCAAACTGTCTTTCCCACTCGTATCCATTCCTTGTAAGCCAACTAAAACGGCATAACGATTGTGTGCATACATCACATCTTGCCATTCACTTAGCTTATTTCTAAGTTGGTCTAATTCCTCTTCTTTTTTATCATCATCCCAAAAACTATTCAATTCCGTTTTATAATCCGATAATTTTATTTGTTTCGTAACTTTATAATCTTCTAATCTGAAATTTTCCATATTTTTACACCTTTAATTTGAAGCTATTTCCTGCTATCCGCTATATCTTAATACCCTTGTAGGGCTCTAACCCTCCAAGGGTATTAAGGATGCCGCTACTATCAGGGCTAGACTTTAGTTTTCCAAAACATAAATATATGCAAAATTTTCAATTAACCGAGTTCTGTCACATTAAAGGAATTGGTTCTGCTTCTGGTTTAATTTATTATCAAGATGTACTTTTCATAATTTCAGATAACAGCTCATTTTTATATCAATATGTAATTGATAAAGATGTAGTATTGAAATTTCCTTTAGTTGAAAATCCACAAGAAAACATTGCTAAAAAAGATAAATATGATTTAGAAGCGATGACCAATTATGGCAATCAGATTTTTATCTTCGGTTCGGGTTCAACTCCACAACGAAATACAATGTTTTCTATAAACTTGGAAAATGATGCTCTACATAAAAACGATTTATCGCATTTATATCATATTTTAAGAGAATTGGCTTCGTTAAAAGAAGACGAATTAAATATTGAAGGTGCAATTTGCATAAACAAAACTATGTTGCTATTTCAAAGAGGAAATGGTGCAAATAACAAAAATGGAATTTTTATCGTACCTGATAATCCAGAACAACCACAAGGTTTTGTTGCCATAAAACTTCCTGAAATTTCTAACGTAGAAACCACTTTTACTGATGCTATTTTAGTAGATAATTTCATTTACTTTTTAGCTGCTGCCGAAGACACCGTTTCCACATATGAAGATGGAGAAGTTTTAGGTTCAATAATTGGAAAAATGAATGCAGAAACTTTCGAAATTATAGAAACGCAAATTATTTCTATTTCACAAAAATTTGAAGGTATTACTTTGTATCAAAACAATGAAAATGAAATCACATTTCTACTTTGCGAAGACACTGATACTGAAATTTTAGAATCAAAAATTTATAAATCGAGTTTTACTAAATAATTCGTAACATTTTATCAGAAAATACTACATATAGCAAAACTAAAACTATATGATTAAACATTTTCTAACACTCGAATGGAGAGCCTTTTTTCGATCTGCATCTTTTAAAACCAATTTGGTCTTTAAAATTTTTATCGGACTCATAATCTTATACTTTATTTTAATTTTTGCGGCTGCAGGAATTGGAGCGTATTACGGATTAAAAAAAGCACATTTAGAACCTTTACAAACGGTAAATAAATTCATGATTTACTATTTACTGGCCGATGTAATGTTTCGTTATTTTTTTCAAAAAATTCCAACATTAACCATTCGTCCGCTACTGGTTTTACCTATAACTAAAAACACAATTGTACATTTTTCTTTAGGGAAAACCGTTTTATCTTTTTTCAATATTACACACGCTTTCTTTTTCATTCCATTCAGCATAGTTTTACTAATAAATGGATATAGCGTATTAGGAGTAATCACTTGGCATTTAGGAATTTTAGCACTTATTTTATTTATCAATTTCTTAAATATTTTAATTAATAATAAAGATGTTATTTTCGGAATTGCAGCTACAATTGTAGTTGGATTAATTGCTTCTCAATATTATAAATTATTTGATGTTACGTTATATACTCAACCTTTCTTTCAAGGTTTGTACGAACACATTTGGATGATTATACTTCCGATTTTAGCATTGCTTGCAACATATTATTTTACCTTTAATTTCTTTAAAAAAGATTTAACTTTAGATGAAAGGTTGCATATTAAAAAGAACTTAGCCACAAACCAAAACTTAAATTGGTTAAATCAATTCGGAACTCTAGGAACGTTCTTAAAAAACGACATCAAATTATTACTTAGAAATAAACGAGCAAAAACTACTTTATATATGAGTTTCTTTTTCTTGTTTTATGGCTTATTATTTTTCACAATGGACGTTTATAAAGGTGGCGTAATGCAAGCTTTTGCAGCTGTTTTTGTAACTGGTGGCTTCTTAATTAATTTTGGTCAGTTTGTACCAAGTTGGGACAGTTCATATTATCAACTAATGATGACACAAAACATATCGTACAAAGAATACTTAAATTCAAAATGGTGGTTAATGGTGATTGGAACGGCAATTAGTATGGTTGCGGCTTCCTTTTATATCTATTTTGGTTGGGATATTTACATGACCATTTTAGCTGTTGGGATTTACAATATTGGCTTCAATTCCTTCTTAGTCTTATTTACTGGCGCTTACACCAGAACTGCCATTGATCTAGAATCAGCAAAAGGTGCTTTTGGCGATAAAAAAGCATTTAGTGTAAAAACAATTCTATTTTCATTACCACAAATGTTATTACCAATCTTGTTATTTAAAATAGGTAAATTATTAGGTAATACCGATATCGGAATTGCATTAATTGCTAGTTTTGGAATTTTAGGATTGCTTTTCAAATCGAAAATATTTATGCTAATTGAAAAAATATTTCAGAAAGAAAAATACAAAGCCATTGCAGCATATAAACAAAAAAATTAATTTAAATACCATAAATTATCATGATACAAGTAAACAATCTTACCAAAAAATATAACAATACCACAGTTTTAAACATTCAAGATTTAGAAATTCCAAGAGGACAAAGTTTTGGATTAGTTGGAAATAATGGTGCTGGAAAAACCACTTTTTTCAGTTTATTATTAGATTTAATTGAGCCAAGTTCAGGTGGAATAATTAATCATGATATACAAGTCAATTCAAGCGAAGACTGGAAACGTTTTACAGGTGCTTTTTTAGATGAAAGTTTCTTAATTGGCTATTTAACAGCGGAAGAATATTTTTATTTTATTGGCGAATTACGCAATCAAAACAAAGCAGATGTTGATGCTTTATTGAAAAAATATGAAGAATTTTTTAATAACGAAATTCTAAATACGAAAAAATACTTACGAGATTTATCTAAAGGAAACATGAAGAAAGTTGGAATTATTGCCACTTTAATTGGAAATCCGGAAGTCGTTATTTTAGACGAACCCTTTGCTAATTTAGATCCAACAACAGTAAATCGATTAAAGAAAATTGTAAAAGAATTAGCCGAAAACCCAGATGTTACGGTTTTAATCTCTAGTCACGATTTACAACACACCGTAGAAGTTTGCAACCGAATTGTAGCTTTAAACAAAGGTGAAGTTGTTAAAGACATCAATACTTCTGAAGAAACACTAAAAGAATTAGAAGCCTTTTTCGCGGTGTAACCATTTAAAATTTTATACTTTTATAATCGTAAGTTTAACCGCTTACGATTTTTTTTTGAAAATAATTTAAAGTCTTCCCAACCTTTTAGATAAAAATGTCATCTATATAAGAAAGCAATTGCAAAACAATATACAGTTTAAAATAAATGATTGATATACAACTCATACAGGCCTGTAAAAAACAGCAACGCGATGCACAACGGCAAGTGTACGAATTGCTCGCACGCAAATTATACTATACGTGTTCGCGCTATTTGAAAAAAGAAGAAGAAATTGAAGAAGCAATGGCCGATGCCTTTTACATCATTTTTACCAAAATTGATCAACTGAAAGAAGAATTAGCTTTTGAAGGTTGGGCGAAAAAAATTGCTGTGAATCAATGTTTGATGCAATTGAAAAAGAACGTGAATTTCAATTTGTATTTGGAAGATGTGAGTTTAAAAGACCAACCATTAACTGATGAAATGTGCGAATTAGAGGAAGAAGATTTACTCAACTTACTCAATTATTTGCCCGATGGTTGCAAAACGGTTTTCAGTTTATTTGTGATAGAAGGTTTTTCACATAAAGATATTGCTGAGAAACTTCAAATTTCGGAAGGCACGTCAAAATCGCAACTCAATGTGGCAAAAACAAAATTAAAAGATTTGGTAAATCAATTTTATTATCAAAAAGCAAAGTAAAATGAACTCAGAAGATAAAATATATAGCAAAATAAGAAACGCTTCCCACAAGGGCGAAAAAGACTTTCCAGGAATGGATAAGGTTTGGAATCGCGTGGAAGAAAAGTTAGACAACACTATTGTGGTGCAAAAGAAAAACACTTGGCAAAAACTAGCTATTGCAGCAACGGTTTTATTGAGTTTCTCAATCATCTACCAATTTATGTCAAACGATGAAATAATTAAAGATAAAGTCATCAATAACACTACAAATCCAATTATCGTTTCTAACGATTCTGTGAAGAAAATTATTGATAAGGCGAAAGAAGTTGTGGTGGAGAATGACATTTCAAAAAAACCAGCAAATACAGTAAATCCTTATTATAATTCTGGAGCAGCTTCTGCAGAAAGTAGTTTTTATCCTGAAGAAACTAAGTCATCAGAAGTAATTGATGATGCAGCTAAAAAAATGGAATTTAGATTTGATAGTAATCTAGCTTTGACTGAAAAAGAAAAGGTTGGAATTACAACTGAATTGAATAAAAACATCAGTACAGAAAATGAAGTTAGTTTTAGAAATAGTGCACTAAACTTCACATCATCAAATACTAATAATGGTTATTTAGCACCAAACAAAAAATATGAAGTGCCAGCTAAAGAAGTAAAATCAAAGTACAAAGCACCTAAATTAAAATCTGCAGCAGCACCAGTTCAGCAAAATAAAGATTTAGTGGTGATTGACGGTGTGGCAATGGACAAAAGCTACAATGCCGAAACAGAATTTACTAAATTGGATATGGACGACATAAAAACTACAGTTTTAACCAATCCTTTATACATTATTAATGGTGTAGAATATTCTGAAGAATCATTATTTGGTAAAACCCCAACGAGTCCGTATGCACCTTTAGATAAACAGAAAATAACATCAACCAATATTTTACAACCTGCAGATGCTACAAAAATTTATGGTAAAAAAGGAGAAAAAGGCATTGTCATAATCACCACTAAAGACGGGAAACCGGCAGATAAATAAAACAGTCAAAAATCAGTATCAAACTCAAAAAAGACAAAATGACAAAACTAAAATTTTTAATCTATGTGCTATTATTAGTAAATACTGTTTTTTCACAAGAGGAAAAAAAACCATTAAAAATGGGCTGGAATATTGGCCATAAAAACATTTTAGCTAATAATCCGAATGTATTATTTGTAGTAAATGGAACCATTTTAGACAAAGCCATACTTGAAAAAATTCCGACAAATAAAATTGAAAGTTTGGAAGTTTTAAAAAATGAAAAAGCTACTTTAATTTATAATGATCTTGGTAAAAATGGGGCAATTTTAATTCAAACAAAAGAGATTTCTGAAGTTGAACTTAAAAATTTATATAAACTATATCCAATTAGTTTTGAATTGAATTTGAAACAAAAACTTAAAGTAATCTCAGGACAAATAACCGATTGTGAAAATGTTTCTTTATCAAATGTTCTTGTTCAAAATCTAAACACCAAAAAAAGTACTTTTACTGATAGTTTAGGAAAGTATACAATCGAAGTTCGTAAAAATGATATCCTTTCATTTTCAAATCGAAACTACCAATCGCAACGCATTCAATTTGTCAAACAAAAAAAGATTGCGATTTCATTAAAAGCCATTCCAACTAGTGATAAAATAATTCTAAAAAAACCAGTAATTTATTTATATCCAACAGAGAAAACAGATATTGATTTAAGTATAAATTTTGATGGTAAAATGCTAACTACTTTTCCGAAATTAGAAAAATCTTGGAAAGTAACTGCTTATGAAAATGGGCAAATTTTCGATAAAAAAACCAATCGCTTTTACAATTCTTTATTTTGGGATGGAGAAATATCCTTTCCAGCTTCGCACTATCAGTATAAAACTGGATTTGTGGTTGAAAAAGAAAATCTGACTTCTTTTTTAATTGAAAAATTAGAATTTATGGGATTAAACACTGTAGAAACCAACGATTTCATTCAATATTGGTTGCCAATTTTAGAACAAAATAAATCAACTTTTATTCACTTTTTAGTGAATGAGGAATATGATATTTTTTCAACGAATAATGTAAGTCCAAAACCAGATACTTCTATAAGAATTTTGATGGAGTTTTTTAGAGTTGATGAACCTATTTCGATTGCTCCTCAACAATTACCTTCAACGAAAAGAAATGGATTTACACTTGTAGAATGGGGTGGTTCTGATGTTAGTAACATGAAACCTATTGATTATTTAAAGATAAATTAAATGACAAAAAAAATCCCCAATTTTCATTGGGGATTTTTTTATTATTTAACCATTGCTGCTTTATCTTTCATACCTAATGTTTCATAGGTTAATCTTAAAATCGTTTTTGTATCTTCATTTGCAACATCTAATTGATGAGCTCTTTCAAAATAAGGTAAAGCATTTGAAAACATGGCCTTACGTTTAGCCATCAATTCTTCATATTTTTTTGGATTCTTTAAATTAGCATTAATTTCTTCTACTAATTTTTCATCATCAGCTAAAGATAAATAACCAACATTATATTGCAATTTAGCGTTGTTTGGATCTTTTGCAATTACTTCAGTAATTAACTTTTTGTAAGTTGTAATATCGTTCATTCTATAGTACAAATTAGCATGATCAATTTCCAACTGAATATCTTCAGGGTTTAACGCTAAAGCTTCTTTAAAATCAATTTTTGCTTGTTCGTTATTGTTATTTGTTGAAGATAATGCTGCAATTGTTTTTAAAACTTCTGCTTCATTAGATTCAAATTTTGATAAACCCGTTCCTTTAAAACCAATTGCTTTAATTTCTCTATAATATTTTTCAGCATCAACAAATTCTGAAGCTTGTAGTGCAGTAATTCCAGCATTTTCTAAATTAGAAACATCTTTTGGATCAAGTTTATATGTATTATAGAAAACTCTTGAAGCTTCTTTGTATTTTTTAGCATTATTGTATGCCAAAGCCATTTGTGTGAAAATTGGTTTAAAAGATTCAATTGTTTCGTTTATGTCAGAAGTGAAAACTTTTTTACCTGTTTTTGTTTCATAATCTAAAGTCGAACGCATACCATCAACCATTTTAGAAAATGCGTCAGGGTTTAATATTTTAGCAATTTGCATTGGATTTGGTTGTGCTCCTAAAGTTGACATTTCAACTAATGGCGACATCGATTTGTAGAAGTTTGAAGCTGTTTTATCATCTTCAGTTGCAGCTATACTTTCAAGTTTTGAAAGCGTTGCTTTGTAAGTAGCAAATTCCTCAGTAGTCAATTGCTCTTTTTCATACATTTTTTTTAATGTCTTTAATTCGTCTTTTTGAGCAAAAGTAGTTGTTGCTACTAAAAGTGAAATTCCTAATACAATTTTTCTCATTTTTATTGGTTTTTAGTTTAAAAAAAAGCCCAACGAATTGGGCTTTTAAAATTATTCCTATTCTTCGCTGTTGTCACTTTCAATATCCGTGCCATCATTTTCAGAAGTTTCCTCATCTGAAGATTCACTTTCCGATACTATCGGATTTCCGTCTTCATCTAATTCAACAACTTCTTCATCTTCACGTAATACTTTAGTTACTGCAGCAATAGAATCGTTTCCTTTAATATTGATTAATCGAACACCTTGTGTTGCACGACCCATAACTCTTAAATCTGAAACCATCATACGAATCGTTAATCCAGATTTGTTAATAATCATTAAGTCATCATCATCAGTTACATTGTTAATTGCAATTAACGAACCTGTTTTTTCCGTAATATTTAATGTTTTCACACCTTTACCACCACGGTTTGTGATTCTGTACACATCTTCACCATCGTCGTCAACTAACTTCGTACGTTTACCGTATCCGTTTTCAGTCACAACTAAAATTTGTGTATCGTTTACATCTTCTTTGTTAACCGTAACAATTCCAATTACTTCGTCTGCTTCGTCTTTTAAAGTAATACCTCTAACTCCAGATGCTGTACGACCCATTGGACGTGTTTTCTCTTCTTCGAAACGAACCATTTTACCAGATTTTCCAGCAATTAACACTTGGCTAGAACCATTTGTTAATTTCGCTCCTAATAATTCGTCACCCTCTTTAATTGTAATAGCTGCAACTCCGTTTACACGAGGTTTAGAGTATTTCTCTAAAGATGTTTTCTTAACCTGACCTTGTTTAGTCACCATGATTAAGTTATGACTTTGGATATACTCTTGGTCTTTTAAGTCTTGCGTACAGATGTAAGCTTTCACTTTATCATCTGGTTCAATATTTATAATATTTTGAATTGCACGTCCTTTACTTGCTTTTGTTCCTTCTGGAATTTCGTAAACACGCATCCAGAAACATTTTCCTTTTTGAGTAAAGAATAATAAATATTGATGATTTGTAGCAACAAATAAATGCTCTAAGAAATCTTGATCTCTTGTTCCTGCTGATTTTTGTCCAACTCCACCTCTATTTTGAGTTTTGTATTCTGATAATGAAGTACGTTTGATGTAACCTGCATGAGAAATTGTAACTACTACATTTTCATCAGCAATCAAATCTTCAATACTAACATCTCCACCAGAATATTCAATTACTGAACGACGAGCATCTCCGTATTTTTCTTTGATTTCAGCTAATTCGTCTTTAATCAATTGCATTCTCAAATCTTCACTAGCTAATAATTCTTTTAAACTAGTAATTAATTTCATGATTTCGTCAAATTCAGCTCTTAACTTATCTTGTTCCAGACCAGTTAATTGACGTAAACGCATTTCAACAATTGCACGAGCTTGTAATTCAGACAATTTGAATCTTTCAATTAATTTAGCTCTTGCTTCTTCTCCATCTTTAGAGCCTCTAATGATTTTAATTACTTCATCAATATTATCAGATGCAATAATTAAACCTTCTAAAATATGCGCTCTTTCTTCTGCTTTTCTTAATTCGTATTGTGCTCTTCTAATAACTACTTCATGACGGTGTTCCACGAAATGGTGAATTAAATCTTTTAGATTTAACATTTGTGGTCTTCCTTTTACTAAAGCAATATTATTTACACTGAAAGAAGATTGTAATTGTGTAAACTTGTATAAAGTATTTAAAACAACATTTGGTACAGCATCACGTTTTAATTCATAAACGATACGCATTCCCGTTCTATCAGATTCATCACGAATCGTAGAAATACCTTCAATTTTTTTCTCGTTAACTAAATCAGCCGTTTTCTTAATCATGTCGGCTTTGTTAACTTGATACGGAATTTCAGTTACGATGATTGATTCTTTTCCGTTCACTTCTTCAAACATCGTTTTAGCACGCATTACAATACGACCTCTACCTGTTTTAAAAGCTTCTTTTACACCTTCATATCCGTAGATTGTTCCTCCAGTAGGGAAATCTGGTGCTTTGATATATTTGATTAATTCGTCAATTTCAATATCTCTATTATCAATGTACGCTAAGGTTCCATCAATAACTTCAGATAAATTGTGTGGCGCCATGTTTGTTGCCATACCCACCGCAATACCAGAAGCACCATTAATTAATAAAGTTGGTACTTTTGTTGGTAAAACTTTAGGTTCTTCTAAGGTATCGTCGAAATTTAATTGAAAATCAACTGTTTCTTTGTCGATATCTGCTAACATTTCTTCAGATATCTTTCTCATTCTAGCCTCAGTGTAACGCATTGCTGCAGGACTATCACCATCAACCGAACCAAAGTTACCTTGACCGTCAACCATTAAATAACGTAAACTCCACTCTTGCGCCATACGAACCATCGCATCATAAACTGAAGTATCTCCGTGTGGGTGATATTTACCCAAAACTTCTCCAACAATTCTGGCAGACTTTTTATGGGCTCTATTAGAAAAAACTCCTAATTCATACATTCCGAATAACACCCTTCTGTGAACTGGTTTTAAACCATCTCGCACATCTGGTAATGCTCTAGATACAATAACCGACATCGAATAATCGATGTAGGCTGACTTCATTTCATCTTCAATATTAATAGGAATTAACTTTTCTCCGTCAGACATAGGTATTTATTTAATTTTTACTCATTTTTTTTAAACGTGCCAATATACGATTTTTTGCGTTTTTTAAAAGGAAATTTTCCAACAAAATCTAAATACTTATCAACAATATCCAAAGAAATTTTTAACAAATAATAACAGTTTTCGCTTTTATTTCTCGTTTTTTTTTTGTCAATTAGCAATATTATAGTGCCAATTTTAAATCGTACTGTACTATTTTGTATTTTTACAATAGATTAAAGAATTTATGGAAGATAATTTTTCACCAAGAGTCAAAGATGTGATTCAGTTCAGCAAAGAAGAAGCCTTACGTTTAGGGCACGACTTTATTGGTACTGAGCATTTACTTTTAGGTATATTAAGAGATGGAAACGGAAGTGCTATTGATATTTTGAACTTTTTGAATATTAATTTCGATTTACTTAGAAAAAAAGTTGAAGTATTAAGTCCAGCTAATCCAAGTGGCGTAGCAAATAACGATAAGAAAAATCTACACTTGACCAGACAAGCAGAAAGAGCATTAAAATACACCTTTTTAGAAGCAAAAGTTTTTAATACAACATCAATAAGCACCGCTTTATTATTATTGTGTATTTTAAAAAATGAAAACGACCCTACAACTAAGTTGTTAAACAAGTTGAAAATTAATTATGAAAACGTAAAAGATATTTATATGAGCCTGAACAACAGTGAAGATGACAATATTTTAAAAAATTCGCCAAGAGCAGAAAACTTTGACGATTCTGGCGATGATAATTTTAAAGATAGCGGTGCAACTCCGCCAAGTAATAGCGGAAGCAAAACTACTAAAAAGTCTAAAACTCCAGTATTAGATAATTTCGGAAGAGATTTAACCGAAATGGCTGAAGAAGGAAAATTAGACCCAGTGGTTGGACGTGAAAAAGAAATTGAACGTGTTTCGCAAATTTTAAGTAGAAGAAAGAAAAATAATCCACTTTTAATTGGGGAACCAGGTGTGGGGAAATCTGCCATTGCGGAAGGTTTAGCCTTAATGATTGTAAAGAAAAAAGTGTCTCGTATTTTATTCAACAAACGAGTTGTGACTTTAGACTTAGCATCTTTAGTGGCTGGAACGAAATACCGTGGTCAGTTCGAAGAACGTATGAAAGCAGTCATGAACGAACTAGAAAAAAACGACGATATTATTCTATTCATTGATGAAATTCATACTATTGTTGGCGCAGGTGGTGCAACAGGTTCGCTTGATGCAAGTAACATGTTTAAACCCGCTTTAGCACGTGGAGAAATTCAATGTGTGGGCGCAACAACTTTAGATGAATACAGACAATACATTGAAAAAGATGGCGCTTTAGAACGTCGTTTTCAAAAAGTAATTGTAGAACCAACTACAGTTGAAGAAACAATTATCATTTTAAATAATATTAAAGGTAAATACGAAGATCATCATAACGTAACTTATACTCCAGAAGCTATTGAAGCTTGTGTGAAATTAACGAGTCGTTATATGACCGATCGTTTTTTACCAGACAAAGCTATTGATGCTTTAGACGAAGCAGGTTCTCGCGTTCACATCACAAATATTGAAGTGCCAAAACAAATTTTAGAATTAGAAAAACAATTAGAAGAAGTTCGTGAATTGAAAAATTCGGTTGTTAAAAAACAAAAATTTGAAGAAGCTGCGAAATTACGTGACGACGAAAAGAAAATTGAAAAAGACTTAGCCATTGCTCAAGAGAAATGGGAAGAAGATTCAAAATCGAACCGAGTTATTGTTACTGAAGATAATGTTGCCGATGTGGTATCAATGATGACAGGAATTCCTGTAAACAGAATTGCACAAACAGAAAGTAATAAATTAGCACATTTACCAGAACTTATCAAAGGAAAAGTAATTGGACAAGATGAAGCAGTTCAAAAAATTGCCAAATCAATTCAACGAAATAGAGCCGGATTAAAAGATCCAAACAAACCAATCGGTTCGTTTATCTTTTTAGGTTCAACTGGAGTTGGAAAAACGCAATTAGCGAAAGTTTTAGCGAAAGAATTATTTGACTCTGAAGATGCGTTAGTGCGTATCGATATGAGTGAATACATGGAGAAATTTGCGATTTCTCGTTTAGTTGGAGCACCTCCAGGATATGTTGGTTACGAAGAAGGCGGACAATTAACAGAGAAAATCAGAAGAAAACCATACGCGGTTGTATTACTTGATGAAATTGAAAAAGCACATCCAGACGTATTTAACATGATGCTTCAAGTTTTAGACGATGGATTCTTAACAGATAGTTTAGGTCGTAAAATCGATTTTAGAAATACGATTATCATCATGACTTCTAATATTGGTGCACGTCAATTGAAAGACTTCGGTCAAGGTGTTGGTTTTGGAACATCTGCTAAAACTGCTCAAGCTGATGATTACAGTAAATCAGTAATAGAAAATGCTTTAAAGAAAGCCTTTGCTCCAGAATTCTTAAATAGAATTGATGATGTAATTGTTTTCAACAGTTTAGAAAAACACGATATTGATCAAATTATCGATATCGAAATGGAAAAACTGATCCTAAGAGTAAAAGATTTAGGTTACACTTTAAATATTACAGAGAAGGCCAAAGATTTCATTGCTGAAAAAGGTTTCGATAAACAATTTGGAGCGCGTCCATTAAAAAGAGCGATTCAAAAATATGTAGAAGATGCTTTAGCTGAAGAAATTATTACTTCAAAAATTCATGAAGGCGATATCATCTTTATGGATTTAGATGAAGCTGCTTTAGAGCTGACAATCAAAATAGAAAAAACAGAAAAACCTGCTAATTAGCAGGTTTTTTTTTATCTCTAAAATAAAATTCTTATTTCTTCAAAAATGGCGTTTTAACCACTTTTGCTTTAATATCTTTATTTCTAATTCTAATATAAATTTCAGAATCTGGAGTTGCTAATTCAGTTGGAACATATCCCATACCAATTGCAATTCCTAATGATGGCGACTGAGTTCCTGAAGTTACAATTCCAACTACATTTCCGTTCGCATCAGCAATTTCATAATCGTGACGAGGAATTCCTCTATCAACCATTTCAAAACCAACTAATTTTCTAGAAACACCAGCTTCTTTTTGTTTTTTCAAGTTTTCAGAATTTGTAAATTCTTTATCAAACTTCGTAATCCAACCTAAACCAGCTTCTAAAGGCGAAGTTGTATCGTTAATATCATTTCCGTATAAACAGAATCCCATTTCTAAACGTAACGTATCACGAGCTGCTAAACCAATTGGCTTAATTCCGAATGCTGCACCAGCTTCAAAAACCTTTGCCCAAATTGTTACTGCATCTTCATTTTTAAAGTAAATTTCAAATCCACCAGAACCAGTATAACCTGTAGCCGAAACAATTACATCTTGTTTTCCAGCAAATTCACCAATTTGAAAAGAATAATATGGCATATTAGCTAAATCGATTGAAGTCAAACTCTGCATCGCTTCTGCCGCTTTTGGACCTTGAATTGCTAATAAAGAATAACCATCAGAAAGATCTTGCATGTCAACACCTAAATCATTGTGTGATGAAATCCAATTCCAATCTTTTTCAATGTTTGAAGCGTTAACTACTAACATATAATGATTGTCAGCAATTTTATATACAATTAAATCATCAACAATTCCACCTTCATTATTTGGTAAGCAAGAATATTGCGCTTTTCCGTCTACTAATTTAGACGCGTCATTTGAAGTTACTTTCTGAATTAAAGCTAAAGCGTTTTCTCCTTTTAAGAAAAATTCACCCATGTGAGAAACATCAAAAACACCCACTCCAGTTCTTACTGTTTCGTGTTCTGCGTTTACTCCTTCATATTGAACAGGCATATTGTAACCTGCAAACGGAACCATTTTTGCTCCTAAACTTTCGTGAATAGCTGTTAATGCTGTATTTTTCATTGTATGTAGTTAAAAAATTTGAAGTTGCTAATGTATTGAAAATTCTTAAAAAAATAAACGCAAAAAGGCACAAATATTAAGAATAACACAAAATAACGTTTTAATACTAATAATAGTTGCATTTTAAGAATTGTTTATGGAATTTTGTCATCTAAAACCAAACTAATGCATTACATAGATTCATCATTACTTACTATTGATAAAGTTAGAGAAATTATTTTCGAAGGAAAAAAATTAGCACTTTCAGAAGAAGCTACTTCAAAAATTGAAAGATGTAGAACTTATTTAGACGAAAAAATGGCTTCACATGATGGTGCTATTTACGGAATTAATACCGGTTTTGGTTCGTTATACAACATTAAGATTTCTGCAGAAAACTTAACAAAACTTCAAGAAAACCTAATGAAATCTCACGCTTGTGGAACAGGTGACGAAGTTCCTCATGAGATTGTAAAAATAATGTTGTTATTGAAAATCCAATCGTTAAGTTACGGACATTCAGGTGTGCAATTAGTAACAGTGCAACGTTTGATTGATTTTTACAATAATGATATTTTACCAGTAGTTTACACGCAAGGTTCATTAGGAGCAAGCGGCGATTTATCACCATTAGCACATTTATGTTTGCCATTAATTTCTGAAGGAGAAGTATATTACGATGGATTCCGTCAACCAGCAGATAAAGTTTTAGCAAAATTAAACTTATCTCCTATTACTTTAAAATCTAAAGAAGGTTTAGCCTTATTGAATGGAACGCAGTTTATGAGTGCTTATGGTGTTTATAACTTGATTCAAGCAGATAAATTATCACAATTAGCAAATATCATCGGAGCTGTTTCTTTAGAAGGTTTTGATGGAAGAAAAGAACCGTTTAATGAATTGATTCATTTGGTTCGACCACATAAAGGACAATTATCAACGGCTCAACATATGTTAGAGTTGTTAGAAGATAGCGAAATTATCGCACAACCTAAAAAACACGTTCAAGATCCGTATTCTTTCAGATGTATTCCACAAGTTCATGGTGCTTCTAAAGATGTGATTGACCACGTGAAAAAAGTATTTACTACGGAAATTAATTCGGTAACGGATAATCCAAATATTTTTGTGGGTGAAGATGAAATTATTTCTGGTGGAAATTTCCACGGACAACCTTTAGCGATGTCTTTAGATTATTTAGGAATTGCTTTGGCAGAATTAGGAAGTATTTCAGAAAGAAGAACATATCAATTAATTTCTGGTTTAAGAGAATTGCCTGCGTTTTTAGTAAGCAATCCTGGATTAAACTCTGGATTTATGATTCCACAATATACAGCAGCAAGTATTGTTAGTCAGAATAAACAATTGGCAACACCAGCAAGTATTGATAGTATTGTTTCGAGTAACGGACAAGAAGATCACGTGAGTATGGGTGCGAATGCTGCGACAAAAACATTAAAAATTGTTGAGAATTTAGAGCGTATTTTAGCTATTGAATTATTCAACGCATCGCAAGCTATTGAATTCAGAAGACCTTTAAAATCTAGTGATTTCATTGAAATGTTTGTGAAGACTTACCGAGAAGATGTGCCTTTGGTTACTGAAGATAGAATTTTACATTACGATATAGAAAAATCAATTCAGTTTTTGAAAAGTTTTCAAGTAGAAGCATAATTTAAGGCAAAAGATAAAAGTAAAATGGCAAAAGTTAATCATTTAAACTTTTGCCTTTTTTTATTAATTATTCTTTCCAAAAAGGCGTTTCATCTCGTTTGGGTTGCGTGGTTAATCTTCGTAATTCTTTGGTATGAATATTTATCATCCAAATATCATAATTTTCTGAATTTCCACGAGTAAAAGCAAGCCAATTCCCGTCTGGTGACCAACAAGGTGAAAAATCTTGCAGAGCATCATTCGTTAAGTTGACAATATTCGTTCCGTCACTATTCATGATAAAAATATCGTAATTACCAGTTATTTCATCTCTACCAAAAAAAGTGATTTTTTTATTATCTGGAGAAAATTTGGCGCCAGAATCGAAACCTCTTTTGAAAGTCAAACGTGTTTCGGTTTTTGTTTTTATATCTAATAGAAAGATTTCTCCATTACTCACTTCAACAAAATCCGTTTTCTCGACTATTTCTCTTGTAAAAAGTAACTTTCTGCTGTTTTTTGAAAAACAAGGTGATTCTTCGTAAAGTGAATTATTGGTTAATCGTATAGTAGTTTTATTTTCCAAGTTCATCAAATAGATTTCTCCATTTTCATTATCTCTATCCGATTGAAAGGCTAATAATTTTCCATTAGGAGCAATTTCTGGAACTCTGTCGTTTGCTTTGTTTGAAGTTAAATTGATTGGATTGGTTCCGTCTGAATTGATACTGTAAATTTCTTCGTTTCCATCTCTATTAGTATAGAAATAGATGGTTTCTCCATTTATCGACCAACAATATCCATAATCTAGTTTGGGATGATTGGAAATATTTTGAACATTACTTCCATCGGCATTCATCGTATAAATTTCGAAATTGCCATTTTGTTTTGATGTATAACCGATTGTTCCTTTTGGCTCTTGTGAAGAAATGATTCCAAAAGTTAACAAACCAGTTATAATCAGTAGCGTTTTCATCTCAGAAAGACTAAAATAATTCCAATAATTGCGGGAATTCCTTGTACGAAAAAGATTCTTTTAGAAACCGAATACCAACCATATAAAGCGGCGACTAAAACACAACCTAAGAAAAAGAAAGCGATATTTTTACTCCAAATAATATCGGAAATAAATAAAGACCAAAGTAATCCTGCTGCTAAAAATCCGTTATACAAACCTTGATTTGCTGCTAACGTTTTGGTTGGTTCAAACAAATGTTCCGGTAGTGTTTTGAATACTTTTTTACCTGTTGTTGTCCAAACAAACATTTCTAACCATAAAAAATAGATGTGAAGTAATGCTACAATTACAATGCTAATGTTTGATACGATTTCCATAATTACTGATTTTAGTTTCTTTCGCTAAATGGCGTAATGATTCCTTTTTCTAAATAGTCTTTGAGTTGGTTTAACAACATCGCCCAACAAAAACTAGCAATTCTATATTCTTTAGTAATTGCTTTCCAATTGCTGTGATAGAATTCAATTTCTGATTTTTCCGAATTAATTTCGTGTATTTTGAAACCAAATTTAGTTGGTAACCATTCTTCCATCGCTTCAGCCATCGAAAATTCGATACATTTATTTTTATCGAACTTAGAAATTTTGGCAAACCAATTGAATTCGTCCGTAAAATTTAAATTATAAATTTCTTCTAATTTCGGGTTTCCAGAGCAGCGTAAAGTCCACCAATTGTTTAATCCTTTTGGAGTAGAAACCGCTTCAAAAAATTTCTCTTTTGAAACATTTACAACGAAATCATGATAGATAGTAAACATTATGCTGAATTTTTACGTTTAGGTCTTTTTACTAATTCGCCTTTACAATTTGGGCAAATAAATTCCATTTCACTTGAACAAGTTTCACAAAAAGTGCATTCATAACTACAAATACAAGCTTCCGATTGCATCGTTAATGAAGTCGTACATTTTTCGCAAACTGTTTTATATTCTAAAGCCATTATTTGTTTTTATTTTTCAATAAATAAACCATAATTGTAGCTCCGAAAATAACTTCTAAAACTACACCAATATTGAAAATTAGTGTCGCACCAGGCCATTCCATAATTTTGAATAAAATACCAAAACCTACAATAAAACTGCAACCAATAATTATAAGCAATAATTTTCTGAATTTGTCGTCCATTGACTTCTTGTTTTAAATATTAGTCTTTATTGTTAATAGTACGTTCGATTCTTTTATCAGGAATTAACCAAAGTAAAGCGACCAAAATATAAATTGCACCAGAAATTTCTACATAAAATTTAGTAAAAATTACCGCGATTATATACAAAATTACGGATAATTTCCCTTTAAAGTCTTTTCCAACCGCTTTTGCTAAATCGGAATTTTTTCCGTGAGATTGAATAATCACATATTGCAAAATATTAAAAGCAATTCCATTCATTAATAAAACGATACCATAAAGCATCATTGGAAAACTAGCAAAATGATGTTCACCAATCCAAGCCGTTGCAAATGGGATTAATGACAACCAAAATAATAAATGCAAATTTGCCCAAAGAATCCTTCCATTTACACTCTTTACAGTATGCAACATATGATGATGGTTGTTCCAATAAATACCCACATAAATGAAGCTTAAAATATAACTTAAAAACTTATGCGACAATAAAATTACAGCTTCAAAAGTGGTATCTGTTGGCACTTTAAACTCCAAAACCATAATCGTTATTATAATGGCTAAAACACCATCACTAAAAGCTTCAAGTCTGTTTTTGTTCATATCTAAGTAGTAATTTCTCCTAAAGTTTTATGAATTCTTTTATGCCTAGTTTGTCTTAAATTTTCTTTTCCTGAAATAATACTTATACTTCCGTTTAATTCCAGCATAGCTAACTTAACGTGTTTATAATTGTCCACGCCGTGTTCTCTAATTACTTCATCTAATTCATCCGAAGTAATATCCAATTTGGAAAGCACATTAAAATCAATTTTTCCATCGTGTATTAAAATCTCTGGTTTACTTTGAACTAACCGACTTAAAAAAGGTGATTTATTAATTATTTTTTTGAAAATATAATTGATTAAAAATAATGAAAAAGCGGCAACAATTCCACCTTCAAGTGAAACATCGCTTCCAACCATTGCGTTTTGAACCGCGTTACTAATTAATAAAATTAAAACAATGTCTGAAGCATTTAATTGCGATAATTCTTTTTTACCAAAAATACGCAAGGCAATTACCATAAAAAAGTAAACACAAATGCTTCTTACGACAATGTCTAAATATGGAATCATTATTTAAAATTTTTCTCGATGGCTTTAATCATTTCGCCAGCAATGTCTTTTTGAGTTGCGCCTTCAATTCCTTCTAATCCAGGAGAAGAATTTACTTCTAACAACAACGGACCTTTACTAGAACGAATAATATCCACACCAGCGACTTTTAAATTCATTGCTTTAGCTGCTTTTATGGCAATTTTTTTCTCATCTGAAGTTACTTTCACTACAGAAGCCGTTCCGCCTAAATGGATATTCGCACGAAATTCACCTGGAGCAGCTTCACGTTGCATCGCAGCTACCACTTTTCCATCAACTACAAACAAACGTAAATCTTTTCCGTTCGCTTCTTTGATGAATTCTTGCACTAAAATATTTGCATTCAAACTTTTAAATGCATTAATTACAGATTCTGCAGCTTTTTTTGTTTCAGCTAAAACCACACCTTTTCCTTGTGTTCCTTCTAATAATTTTACGATTAATGGCGAACCACCAACCATTTTAATTAAATCGTCGGTATCTAAAGGTGAATTGGCGAAACCTGTTGTAGGAATATCAACACCATTATTTAACAACAATTGTAACGAAAATAATTTATCTCTCGATTGTGTAATCGCAGCTGCATTGTTCAAAGCAAAGACTTTCAAAGCTTCAAACTGACGTGTTAAGGCACAACCGTAATACGTCATACTTGGACGAATACGAGGAATAATCGCATCGAAATCGCTCAAAACCAAACCTCCACGATAATGGATCTCTGGATTGGAAGCACTCAATTTCATGTAACAATATTTCAGATTTAAGAAATGCATTTCATGTCCACGCATTTCACCTGCTTCAATAATTCTTCTGTTACTGTATAAATCCGGATTACTGGCTAAAAGTCCAATTTTTAATCCTTTTTTACTTGGTTCGTTGTAATAAAATTCTTTTAAACTTTCTGTTGAAGGTTGTCCTAATTCGAACTTTTTTTCTGGGTCGACGATTAGTCTTCCCACCATGGCTTCACGACCTAATAACATTCTGAAACCCATGGAATCTCTGTTAGTAAGTGTAACCTCAACTTGCCAATTGTGATTTCCTAATTCAACATCTGTTCGGATAACGTATCTTTTTTCTCGAGTTCCGTTAGAACTTTTCACAATTCTTTGATCCACTAATTGCGCTTCACAATGAATAATTGATTTCGAGTTGTTTTGAATCGGATTGATATCGAATTTTAACCATTCGTCACCATTCTTTTCAAAAATTTTGATATTGATAGCGTGTAAAGCTGAAGTTTTTGCTCCAGAATCGACACGTGCTTTAATTGCTGGTATTCCTAATTGTGGAAACGAACACCATTCTTCACTACCAATTAACGTTTTATCTTGCATTTGTAAGTAATTTGAAATCTAATTTAATATTATTTTTTCAGAATCTGATGATGTTCTGATTATTTTTTAGGGAATACATTATCTTCTTTCTTCACATCAGCCATTAAATCACTTGGATCAATAATTACCGATTTAATTGCTCCTTTTTCTTTAGCGATTTCAATAGAATAAGTAGGAATTGCCCAATCCCATCCTGCTAAAACAGTTCTAGTTAAAGTCGTATATGGATTTTGCTTTTCCCAACGCATTAAAGTATTTGGAATGTAGAAATATTCTTTTTTACCGTTTTCAAATTCTACAATTAAATCGATAGGCATTGGCATTCTACCTTTTCTTTCTAAAACAATTTTATTAGTTTCAACAGATTTGATAGCATAATCAATCGTATTTGTAGTTTGTGTCCACTCGTTTAAATACCAATCTAAATTTGCACCAGAAACTTTCTCAGCCGTTCTTTTGATATCGTTTGGCGTTGGGTGTGTGAATTTATAATCCGAATAATATTTTTTAATGGTTTTTTGAAGATTTTCAACACCAATAATATAACCTAATTGCGCTAAGAAAATTTCACCTTTGCTATACGCACCAATTCCGTAAGATTGATTTAAATCGTATCTATCAGCATGTGTCGTCAATGGTTGTTCTTTTCCAGAATTTGCTACGAAAACATAGTTATTATACGAATCAGCAAATGGATTTTCTGGTTCTTTTGGTGGCATAATTTGGTTCATCGCTAAGTCTGAAATGAAAGTTGTAAAACCTTCATCCATCCAACAATGTTTCGATTCATTTGTTGCTAAAATATGTTGAAACCAACTGTGTGCAAATTCGTGAGCAGTTACGCCAACTAAACTTCCGTAACTTCTGTTTCCTGTAATTAAGGTACACATTGCATATTCCATTCCACCATCTCCACCTTGAATTACAGAATATTGTTTGTATGGATATTGTCCAACATTTTTATTGAAAAACGCCAATAATTCAGCTGTTTTAGGTTGCATTTTTTTCCAATTTTCTAAATTCTCTTTTTTGTTTTTATAGAAAAAGTGCAATTCTGTTTCATTTTCACCCATGATTTTATCGTGAATGTATTCTGAATCTGCTCCCCAAGCAAAATCGTGTACGTTTGGTGCCACAAAATGCCAAGTTAATGTTTTCGTTTTTTTAGGATAAGTTACAACCACACCAGTATCTTCATACCCTTTTCCAATCTCATTTTTATTTTGAAGATATCCAGTAGAACCAATTGTGTAGTCTTTATCAATCGTAATTTTTACATCGAAATTCCCCCAAACTCCGTGAAATTCTCTAGCAATATAGGTATCAGCTTGCCAACCTTCGAAATCATATTCTGCCATTTTAGGAAACCATTGCGTCATAGAAAGCGCAACGTTTTCTTCAGAATTTCTTCCAGAACGACGAATTTGCAAAGGCACTTGTCCGTTAAAATCTAACGTAAAATTTGTAGAAGATTTTGGTAAAATTGCTTGTGGTAAAGTAACTTCTAAAACAGTACCTACTACTCTAGTTTGAGCTGCAATTCCGTTTTGTTTAAAATTAGTCACATTCAAATAACCAATTTCATTTGGTTTCAACGTGCTAATTCTACTTTCTTTTACTTCTTTATTATCTTTTGTGAATTTACGAACCATACGTTTGTCTGGATCTGCAATAGTTTGCAAACGTAAATCCATGGCGCTTCCTGGTTGAAAAGCGTTTGGATATAAATGATAAAATACTTTCTTTAAAGTATCAGGTGAATTATTGGTATAAACCAATTCTTGATTTCCTTTATATTGATATTTTTTAACATCCATATTTACGTTCATTTTATAATCAACGTGTTGTTGCCAATAACCTGAATTCGGGTTGTTTTGTGCGAATGAAAATCCTAAAGTAAGGACAAATAAAGTAGTAAATAAGTTCTTCATAAGTAATATTTTGGTATAAATAAGAAAACCACAAAGATAAACGCGAAGTTTAAACTTTGTGGTTTTTTAACTATTTTATAAGATTATTTTTTAGCTGTTTTTTCTGCTAAAAGTAACGCGTTGTATGCATTTACAATTTTACCAGATTTAGAAGTCTCAGCAAAACTAGTTTTGTGTTTATCTTCTCCAACTGTAACTGAATTTGATAATGAAATTCCACTATCCATAATGATTTTTTTTACTTGAACTGCAGTTAAACTTGGATAGTAAGAACGAATTAAAGCAGCTACACCAGCAGCATTTGGCGATGCCATTGAAGTTCCTTGTAAATATTCGTAAGTATTTAATGGAGTTGTTGCGTAAATTTTATCTCCAGGTGAGAAAATATCTACGTTATTTTTTCCATAATTAGAAAAACCAGCAACCATTTTCGAACCATATTCTGGAGAAAGTGCACCAATGATTAAAACATTTTTAGCAAATTCAGGAGAATTGTCATAGGTGTCATTTGGATATTTATTTCTTGTATCTAAATCATAAGATTCGTTTCCAGCTGCAATAACTAAAAGTACATCTTTAGATTCTGCATATTTGATAGCATCGATAACCCATTCTTTATTTTGAGAAAAATATTTTCCGAAAGAACCGTTAATTACTTTTGCACCATTGTCAACCGCATAACGAATTCCTAAAGCAATATCTTTATCGTATTCGTCACCATTTGGTACGGCACGAACTGCCATAATTTCAACTGTATTTGCTACACCATCACCACCTTTTTTGTTCCCTCTAACTTGAGCTACAATTCCAGCAACGTGAGTTCCATGTTTTGCTTCTTTTGGTTCTGGACCAACAACATTATTATTACCATATTTAGTATCTCTAATGTCATTTGGATTATCTCCAACTATTTTTCTACCGTCATAATCAATATTTAAATTGTAGTTTAATTGACCATAAACGTGGTCTTTAAAATCAACAATTTCTTTGTCGAATTCTGCTTTAGTCATTCCAGCTAAAATTTGACTATAAATCATTTTAGCTTGTAATAAGCTTTGATCAGTAGTCTCAATTTTTTTAACATCTTCTAAAGTGTAGTCCTCTTTTTTCAAATGCGTTTTAATTGCTTTATCTGCATTTAAAATCATATCTAATTGTTGTTTCTGACCTTGTAAACCTTGAAGTTCTTCTTCTAATTTTGCTTTAGCTTCCGTATAATCTGGAGTGCTTGGTCCTTTTTTTACGATACGAGTCATTTCTAACTGTTCGTGAACAGCATCTCCTAAGAAATTCCAACCATGAATATCATCAACATATCCATTTTTATCATCATCAATTTTGTTACCAGCGATTTCTTTTGGGTTTGTCCAAATTACTGATTTTAAATCTTCATGATTAATATCAACACCAGAATCTACAATTCCAACAATAACTTTAGTAAATTTTTTACCCTTTAACAATTCAGCGTAAGCTTTATCCACACTCATTCCAGGAACAGTATCTTTCACTAAATCTAAATGACTCCAACGTTGCAAATCTTTTTCTGCTAATGGAGTTGTTTTTAATGGCATTTTGTCAATGCTTTCAACTGGAGCTGAAACCATTTTAGCTGATCCACATCCAGCTAAAACTAATGCCATAGCTGCTGATAGATATAAAGGTTTAATTCTTAAATTCATTATATTATTTTTAATTTTATTGTTTCAAGTTCGTAAAAATACAAAATGTATTTATATAGTTATTCTTTTATAGATTTTTTTTAACCTGCTCTACGTTTTTCGTCTTCTACGCCACTTTTGTGTTGTCTTGCTTTTTCAATTGTGTTTTTACCAAATCGATACGTATATGAAAGTGTTGCTACTCTTGAATCCCAAGTTCTATTTGTGAAAAAATCTTGGTTTTGATATTGAACTTCAACCGCTATGTGATTCGTTAAGAAAATATCGCTAATTGCAAATTTGAATGTTGAATTTTTATTTTTTGAAACCTTTTGAATTCCTGAAGAAACCTGAGCTAAATTCTTGATAATAAACAATCCCCAAACACTTTTACTTTGATAAAACCCATTTAATTCGGCTGACCAACCTTTTCCTAAAGCAATATTATTGGTAAGATTTGCGTCCCAAGAAGTGAAATCATTATGAAGTGTGCTTCCTTGTAAAGGACTTGTATATTTATTGTTATTTACTGAACCTGAAAGCGTTGAATTAACCGTTTTATCAATTTTAAATGGCACATATATTCCTAAGTTAATTTGTTCAAAATCTTGCATGTTTGCTGGAATCTGAAAGGATATTTTTGTAGCATCATCTTGTTGAAAAATATCTGTAATAGCATCATTACTTTTACTATAACTTAAAGTTGTGATGTATTTTCCTTTAAAGGTGTGATTAAATTCAAATATATTAGTAATAACTGACTTCAAAGTTGGATCACCCACTACATAAGTGTACGAATCTACAAAAATTTTAAATGGATTTAATTGTCGATATGTTGGCCTGTCAATACGTTTTGTGTATGAAAAAGCTAGTGAATTATCATCTGAAAACTTTCTATTAACAACTACATTTGGAAAGAAATTGGTATAATCTCTTGAAAACTTTTCATTAGTTGCAATTTGTTCTCCATTAGTATGTGTGTGTTCTGTTCGAAGTCCGAATTGGAAATCCCATTTTGTAAATTCTTTAGCAAAACTAGCATAAACGGCATTAATATTTTCTTTATAAATAAATTGATTAGAACGATTTGAATCTAAAACATTTTCGTTGTCAATTACATCATAAAATTTCACATCATTATCTGAAGTGACTAAACTACTTTTTAATCCAACTTCCAATTTTGCAGTTTTTGAAAATGGATGCGAATAATCTGCTTTAACAGATTTCACAGCAATATTTCCAACCTGATTCGTAAACAATTTATTTAAAGTTACCGTTTGTCCATCTGAACTTAAATTGCTATTGTTTATATCTTGTAAGGTTTTAGAATCGTACTGTCCGAAATCAACATCAGCCGTTACTTCTTTTCCTTCATTATTAAAAGAATGTTTAAAATTTACGTTTCCAAATCCATTAAATCTTTTTTCGTTTAAGGTTACAGAATTATCTGTTGTGTAATCAACACTTCCATCTGGTTTTTTAATTATCGAATTGGTATTTCCATCACGATTACTACTATTCCAATTGCCATTTAACATGACACCAACCACGGTTTTTTCATTTGCATAAAAATCGGCTCCAATTTTAGAATTATCACTAATAATTGGTCGTTTAATGTAAGAGGTTTGATCGAAGATTGAAACTACATTGTGGTTGGCATCAAAAAATTTCCTATTGATGTAAAACATGGTGAAATCTGTTGGTTCGGCATGCGAATATGTACCGAAAAAATTCCATTTTTTATTTCTATAATTCAAATTTGTACTTGCAGAAGGTTTGGCGTAAACACCTTGACCATAGCTTAAAGTAAGTGAACCGTTAAATCCAATTTTTTGATTTTTCTTTAATTTTATATTAATAATACCTGCATTTCCAGCCGCATCATACTTAGCTGATGGATTTGAAATGATTTCAATAGTTTGCACATTATTCGCTTGAATTCCTTTTAAATACGCCATTAAATCTGTTCCAGAAAGTGGTGTTGGTTTTCCATCAATCATTATCACAACACCAGATTTTCCTTTCAAATTGATGGAAGATTCCTGATTTACCATTACGCCTGGCGATCGTTCTAAAACTTCTAAAACAGAATTACCAGTAGCAACAATGCTATTTTCAACATTAACAATAATCTTGTCCAACTTTCTTTCTACAAATGGTTTTATTCCACTTGTCACTACAACTTCCTGAATAGTATTAGAGTTTTTGTTTAGCGTAATATCTGTGAAACTTTTAATTTTATTTCCTGCAGTAATGCTAAAATTTTCACTTTTAAACGTTTTAAAAGTCTGATGTTTAATGGTTATATAATAATTTTCTAGAACAAGATGATCCATTTCGAAATTACCTTTTTCATCTGAAATAGCTGCTTTTACAAAAACAGAATCCGCAACACGATGCAATAAAACATTAGCAAATTCTATTGGCTTTTTATTCTCATCTATTGTATTTCCAATAACTCTCCCATTATTGGTTTGAGAAAAACCGACACTGACTTTTAGAAGAATAGCAATTATTAATATAACTTTTTTCATGTTTAATTATAAATTAATCAACAAATTCATTTTTCACTTTTAAACTCGATTTTTTCTCTTTTTTATTCTTTTTAACGACAGTTTTCTTCACTTCTTTTTTTGTCATTTTTTCCGCCATAATAACAGCACCATAAGCATTAACCATTTTTCCAGAAGTTGATAATTGGTTAAATGGACGCACATCTTTCGGATTACCGCCAACAATAACTTCTTCAGTTGAAGTTGTTCCAGTAGTGTTTATAATTTGTTTTACTTGTTTAGCTGTTAATGATGGATAATATGATCTTAACATCGCAGCAACACCAGCAACATTTGGAGACGCCATTGAAGTTCCTTGTAAATATTGATATTCACCATTTGGAGTTGTAGAATAAATTTTCACACCTGGCGCGTAAACATCTACATTTAGTTTTCCGTAATTTGAGAAGTTAGCCACAACTTTTTTACCGTTTTCATAATTTAAAGCTCCAACTGTAATTACATTATCTGCAAATTCTATTTTTTTATCATCTGAATCGTTTGGGAAATTTGGTTCCACATCAATATCTTTTGAATCATTTCCGGCTGCGTGAATAATTAAAACATCTTTACTTTCCGCATATTTAATCGCATCATAAACCCATTGTTTGTGAGGAGAATAATTTTTACCGAAACTTGCATTAATTACTTTTGCACCATTATCAACTGCATAACGAATCGCTAAAGCAATATCTTTATCATATTCGTCACCATTTGGCACTGCACGAACTGACATAATTTCTACATTATCTGCAACTCCATCACCACCTATATTATTATTACGTGATTGCGCTATAATTCCAGCAACGTGAGTTCCATGTAAAGCACCTTCTTTGTCTGGACCATACACAATATTATTCCCGTAAATTTTGTCGTTAATATCATCAGCATTGTCACCAATTAGTTTTCTACCATCGTATTCTAAATTGTAATTAAAATTTAACTGATTGTAAACTTGTGTTTTAAATTTGTTGACATTTGTCATTAATGCAGTTCCAGCTTTTCCAATTTTTGTAAAAACTTCCATGCTTTTTTTAATTTCAGCATCTTCCGTTTTTATCGCTTTAACTTCATCAATAGTGAAATCTTCTTTTTTGAAATGATCAACTAAGATCTTATTCGCATTGAAAATTTCATCAACTTGTTTCTTATTTGCTAAAAGTGCTTCGAATTTTTTATCAAATTCAGCTTTAGCATCTTTGTATGCTTGAGAACCATCATCTCCTTTTTTCATCATTCTGGTTAATTCTAAATTTTCATTTTCGATATTTCCCAAAAAATTCCAGCCATGAACATCATCGATGTAACCATTTTTATCATCATCAATTCCGTTATTTGCGATTTCATTCTTGTTGGTCCAAATCACCGATTTTAAATCTTCGTGATCAATATCTACTCCAGAATCAACAACACCAACAATAATTTTTTCGCCTTTTTTACCTTTTAATAATTCAGCATAAACTCGGTCTATACTCATTCCAGGAATACTGTCTTTTTCTAAATCGAGATGACTCCAACGTTTCAATTCAATTTCGGTTAGTTTACCTTTTTTTGTGAAATTTGCATTTGGTCCTTGAGCCATTGCCGACATTGTCATTGCTACCGCAACAACTAATGATAAATAGATTGATTTTGTATTTTCCATTTTCTTAAATTTTATTATTTTTTCTACAATTAAATTAAACACAATAACAATATTTGATATATCAAATAAAATAGTATTAATATGTATTTCAATTAATTTGTTTGTTACAGTAAAATTTTAATTTAAGATAACTTTAACACACTAAGGAGGTTAATTACAATTTGCAATTATCTTTTTTAAGGTTGAAGACGTGATGTTTAATTCTTCTTGAGTAATTCCTTTTAAAGCAATTTTTCGGTTTTCTATAACTAAATCATTTACATTTTCAATAATTGCTTCACCTTCTTTTGTAACTTTTAAATTAGATTTTCTTCTATCTGAAGCATTTTCTTCTCTAGTTACATAATTTGATTTCACCATTAATTCAATAATTCTAGTCACAGAAGCATTGTCTTTAAAAACATTTTTCGCAATTTCTTGTTGCGTAATATCCGGATTTTCTAGAATCGATTTGATAATTAACCATTGATCTGTTGTGATCTTGTAGTTATTATCACGAATTCTTTTCATCGCAAACATTCTATATGTTTTAATTGCTTTTTCAATATTATAAAATATGATATCATTTAATTTATCCATTAAAATATATTTTATGAATTGAAAATTTCTTCACACGTAAAAACTTCTTTTAGTCTCACCCCTTTTTCTGTTCTTTCAACAGTAATGATTTGATTATGTGCATCATGTTCTAAAAACAAGTAGTAATTATTATCTGCAGCGGCATTCATAAACTTCGTTTTTTCGTCCAAAGTCAACAACGGGCGCGTATCGTAACCCATCACATAATTAATTGGAATATGTCCAGCAGTGGCTAACATATCGGCACAAAAAACAATCGTTTTTCCTTTATAATTAATGTGAGGTAACATTTGTTTTTCGGTATGACCATCTGCGAAAAATATTCCGAAACCTAATTCTGAAGTGCTTATAAAATCAGCGTCTGGTCGGTTGATAAATTTCAATTGTCCACTTTCTTGCATTGGAATAATATTTTCGTGTAAAAAAGAAGCTTTTTCACGAGAATTTGGTTTCGTTGCCCATTCCCAATGGTTTTCGTTACTCCAGAAATTAGCATTTTTAAACGCTACTTCAAAACCTGTTCTGTCTTTATTCCAAACTACCGAACCACCACAATGATCAAAATGCAAATGTGTCATAAAAACATCGGTAATATCATCTTTATGAAATCCAAGTTTGGCTAATGATTTATCTAAACTTTCATCGCCCCAAAGCGAATAATAACCAAAAAATTTATCCGATTGCTTATTCCCCATTCCGTTATCAATCAAAGTCAGTTTATTTCCGTCTTCAATTAATAAACATCTTGCGGCAATATCTATTAAATTATTTTCGTCAGCTGGATTGGTTTTGTTCCAAATTGTTTTAGGAACAACACCAAACATTGCGCCACCATCTAACTTAAAATTTCCTGCTTCTAATGGGTATAACTTCATGTCTCAAAATTTTTAGCCAAATTACAAAAAAATCAATAAACAGAAACTATTGAAATATAAGTTATAAAAATGTTATCAAACCTTGTAAAAAGCATTTTATGGTTTATCTTTGCAGATAATCTATATGAATTCAAAATAATTATGGAATAGGCGAAGTAAAAAAGCATCTTATTTACAGATGTTTTTTCGTGAATTACATAAATATATAAAAACAAATAATAACAAAGTTATGATACAAGTATCTGAATCTGCAAGTAGAAAAATTGTTGATATGATGAAAGATGACGGTTTTGATGCTGCCATTGATTTCGTGCGAGTAGGCGTGAAAAGTGGTGGTTGTTCTGGTTTATCATATGAGCTAAAATTCGACAAAGAAATTGGTGAAAACGATAAAGTTTTTGAAGATAATAATATAAAAATTGCAGTTGAAAAAAAATCATTTTTGTATTTAGCAGGAACGATTTTAGAATATTCTGGCGGTTTAAACGGAAAAGGATTTGTTTTCAATAATCCGAATGCACAAAGAACTTGTGGATGTGGAGAGAGTTTCTCTCTATAAATAAAAATATATGAGTAAATACACTGAAGACGACTTAAAAGTCGAATTAGAAAATAAAGAATACGAATACGGATTTTACACTGAATTAGAATCGGAAACGTTTCCTATTGGATTAAACGAAGACATTGTGCGCGCGATTTCTAAAAAGAAAAACGAGCCAGAATGGATGACCGATTGGCGTTTGCAAGCCTTCGCTGCTTGGAAAGAAATGGAAGAACCAGAATGGGCAAACGTAAATTATACGAAACCTGATTTTCAGGCTATCGCGTATTATTCAGCACCAAAAAAATCTGATCCAAACAAAACATTAGACGATGTTGATGCGGAATTATTAGAAATGTACAAGAAATTGGGTATTTCTCTTGATGAGCAGAAAAAAATGAACAACATTGCAATGGATATTGTTGTGGATTCTGTTTCTGTAGCAACAACATTCAAAAAGACTTTAGGAGAAAAAGGAATTATTTTCTGTCCAATTTCTGAAGCCATTCAAGAACATCCAGAATTAGTAAAAAAATATTTAGGTACAATTGTGCCTCAGAAAGATAATTTTTATGCAGCTTTAAATTCGGCAGTTTTCTCTGATGGAAGTTTCTGTTATATTCCAAAAGGCGTTCGTTGTCCAATGGAGTTATCAACATATTTCCGTATCAACCAAGGTGGAACTGGACAATTCGAAAGAACTTTAGTAATTGCCGATGAGGGAAGTTATGTATCTTACCTTGAAGGTTGTACAGCTCCAAGTCGTGATGAAAATCAATTACACGCTGCTGTTGTAGAGCTAATTGCTTTAGATGACGCTGAAATAAAATATTCAACGGTTCAAAACTGGTATCCTGGGAATAAAGAAGGAAAAGGTGGAGTTTTCAACTTTGTAACAAAAAGAGGTTTATGCGAGAAAAACGCAAAAATATCTTGGACGCAAGTCGAAACAGGTTCTGCCGTAACTTGGAAATATCCATCTTGTGTATTGAAAGGTGATAATTCAATTGGTGAGTTCTACTCTATCGCAGTTACGAATAATTTCCAACAAGCAGATACAGGAACAAAAATGATTCACTTAGGTAAAAACACGAGATCAACCATTATTTCTAAAGGAATTTCGGCTGGTAAATCGCAAAATAGTTACCGTGGATTAGTACAAATTAGTAAAAACGCAGACAATGCTCGTAACTTTTCACAATGTGATAGTTTATTAATGGGTAATAATTGTGGTGCACATACTTTCCCATATATCGAAAGTAAAAACACAAGTGCTAAAATTGAACACGAAGCAACGACTTCAAAAATTGGAGAAGACCAAGTGTTTTATTGCAACCAACGTGGAATTCCAACTGAAAAAGCGATTGCTTTAATTGTAAACGGTTTCAGTAAAGAAGTATTAAACAAATTACCAATGGAATTTGCAGTGGAAGCTCAGAAATTATTGGAAATTAGTTTAGAAGGTTCTGTTGGATAAATTTGTTTCAAGTTTCAGGTTTCAAGTTAAACCTGAAAAAAACAAGTATAAAGTAAAAAAATTAAAACAAGAGTTTAAAGAACAAGAAACAAAACAACTTGAAACTTTAAACCTGAAACAAAAATAAATATGTTATCAATAAAAAATTTACACGCTTCAGTAGAAGATAAAGAAATATTAAAAGGAATTAATTTAGAAATTAAAGCTGGAGAAGTTCACGCTATTATGGGACCAAATGGTGCCGGAAAAAGTACACTTTCTTCGATCATTGCTGGAAACGAAACGTATGAAGTTACAGCTGGAGAAATTCTTTTAGAAAACGAAGACATTTCAGAATTAGCACCAGAAGAAAGAGCACACAAAGGTGTTTTCTTATCTTTTCAATATCCGGTAGAAATTCCTGGTGTTTCGGTAACTAACTTCATGAAAACGGCTATCAACGAATCTCGTAAAGCACGTGGACAAGAAGATATGCCAGCTAATGAAATGCTAAAATTAATTCGTGAAAAATCTGAATTATTAGAAATTGACCGTAAATTTTTATCTCGTTCACTAAACGAAGGTTTTTCTGGTGGTGAGAAAAAACGTAACGAAATTTTTCAAATGGCGATGTTAGAACCAAAATTAGCTATTTTGGATGAAACAGATTCTGGTTTAGATATCGATGCGTTACGTATTGTAGCAAACGGTGTAAACAAATTGAAAAACGAAAAAAATGCGGTTTTAGTTATCACGCACTACCAACGTTTGTTAGATTATATTATTCCAGACTTCGTTCACGTTTTAATGGACGGAAAAATTGTAAAATCTGGTGATGCCTCTTTAGCATTAGAATTAGAAGAAAAAGGTTACGATTGGATAAAAGCAGAAATTCAGTAAACAGTACTCAGTCTCAGTTTTCAGTCTCAGTAATCAAATTTCACTGCGACCGTAAACCGCAAACTGCAAACTAAAAAATATGGAATTAAAAGAAAAATTAATATCGTCTTTTATGGCGTTCGAAGAAAAAATTGCTGATGTAAACACTGAATTACACGACATTAGAACTTCGGCTATAAAAAACTTCGAAAATAAAGGTTTCCCAACTAAAAAAGAGGAAGCATGGAAATATACTTCGTTAAATGCTATTTTAAAAAATGACTTTAGTGTATTTGCAAAAAATGAAAATTCAGTTGAATTTGCTGATGTAAAAAAATACTTCTTAAATGATGTTGATACGTATAAAGTAATATTTATTGATGGAAAATTCAGTTCGTATTTATCTTCAACAACTCATGATGGTTTAGATGTTTGTTTGATGTCTTCGGCGTTAACCAAACCAAAATACAAAATGGTTATTGATGCATATTTCAACCAAATCGCAAGTAAGGAAGAAAGTTTAACTTCATTAAACACAGCTTTTTCTCAAGAAGGAGCTTATATTCATGTTCCTAAAAGTAAAGTTGTAGAAAAACCAATTGAAATTATTTATTTTTCAACAGGTTCTGAAGCGGCGTTAATGACACAACCTCGTAATTTAGTTGTGGTTGGAGAAAATTCTCATATCCAAATTGTAGAACGTCATCAGAGTTTAAATGATAATCCGGTTTTAACAAATTCGGTTACTGAAATTTTTGCTCAAAAACGTGCAATTGTTGACTATTATAAAATCCAGAATGATTTACAAACTGCGAATTTAATTGACAACACGTACATTTCTCAAAAACAAGACAGTCATGTTTCTGTACATACTTTCTCTTTCGGAGGAAATATCACTAGAAACAATTTAAATTTCTACCATCAAGGTGAACATATCGATTCGACTTTAAAAGGAATTACGATTATTGGCGACAAACAACACGTAGATCATTATACTTTAGTGCAACACGCGACGCCAAATTGCGAAAGTCACCAGAATTATAAAACGATTTTAGATGGAAGTGCAACTGGTGTTTTCAACGGTAAAATTTTCGTAGAAAAAGAAGCGCAAAAAACAGATGCTTTCCAACAAAATAACAACATTTTATTAAGCGACAAAGCAACAATCAACGCAAAACCACAATTAGAAATTTTTGCAGATGATGTAAAATGTTCTCATGGTTGTACGATTGGACAATTAGACGAAAACGCAATGTTTTACATGCAACAACGTGGAATTGGTAAGAAAGAAGCTAAAGCATTATTGATGTATGCTTTCACAAGTGAAGTAACAAATAGTGTGAAAATTCCAGAATTAAGAGGAAAAATTGCTCGTATTATTGCCGATAAATTAGGCGTAAATATGGGATTTGATATATAAGGTATTCAAAAATAAATTAAAAAGCCGTCTTTTATGACGGTTTTTTTTATTCAAAAATGTAAATTGCATCAAAAATAAAATATGAAAAAAATAATATTTCTAGTTATAACAACCTTCATTACTTCGTTCACATTTGGACAAAATTTTGAAGGAAAAATAATTTATAACAATACATTTAAAAGTAAAATTTCAAATATTACTGATGAACAATGGAGTGTTGTTATGGGTTCAAAATTTGAATATTTCATCAAAAATGGAAATTATAAAACTATCTCAAACGGCACAATATTTCAATGGCAACTTTATATCAATAAAGAAAATAAAATTTTTAACAAATTCGCAAATTCAACAAAAGCACTTTGGATGGATGCCAGTAATAATGAAGATGAAATTCTAAAAACGGAAATCAATAAAAATGTAACAACACTTTTAGGGCATAAATGTGATGAACTTGTATTAACATGTAAAAGTGGTGTTCAGAAATATTACTACAATTCTTCAGTTTTAAAAGCTGATGCGAGTCTGTTTACAAATCATAATTATGCGAATTGGAATCAATTTTTAAAAACAACTAAAAGTTTATCATTAAAATCGATTATTGAAACTGATCAGTTTATTTTAGAAAGTATAGTTACAGAAATAATTCCGACAAAATTTGATTCGAAAACATTTGAAATTCCAGCTGGAATTGAAACAGCAAAACAATAATAAAAAGAGCCGTCTTGATTAAATCGAGACGGCTTTCTTAAAATATCTATTTTTCTACAAAATCTGACTCGCGTGATCTTTTGTTTTTACTTTCGTAATCACATCAATAATAATTCCGTTTTCGTCAATTACGAAAGTGGTTCTGTGAATACCATCAAATTCTCTTCCCATAAACTTTTTTGGTCCCCAAACACCAAACGCGTTAATCACAGATTTATCTTCATCAGCCAATAAAGCAAAAGGAAAACTATACTTTTCTTCAAACTTTTTTTGCAATTTCACACTGTCCGCACTTACGCCTAATAATTCGTAATTATTCGCTTGAAAACGTTCATAATTATCACGTAAATCACAAGCTTCTGCTGTACAACCTGGCGTGTTTGCTTTCGGATAAAAGAAAACAACCAACTTCTTACCATTATAATCTGCTAATGAATGTGTTTTACCGTTTTGATCGATTCCTGAAAAATCTGGAGCCTTATCTCCTATTTTTAAATGTGTCATTGTATATTTTTTGTTTAAAGTTTTTTTTGTTTGAAGTTTCAAGTTATTTTTGATGTGAAAATACATTTCAAATATACTAAAATGACTAAGAAAGAACGTGCAACATTTGTTATAAATACGTTAAACGAATTATATCCTGAAATTCCAATTCCATTAGACCATAAAGATCCCTATACTTTATTAATTGCCGTTTTACTTTCGGCTCAATGCACAGACGTTCGTGTCAATCAAATTACGCCAATTTTATTTGCGAAAGCAGATAATCCATACGATATGATTAAAATGAGTATTGAAGAAATACAAGATATAATTCGTCCTTGCGGTTTATCACCAATGAAATCAAAAGGCATTCATGGTTTGTCACATATTTTAATTGATAAATATAATGGCGAAGTCCCACAAAGTTTTGAAGCTTTGGAAAGTTTACCAGCTGTCGGACATAAAACTGCGAGTGTGGTAATGAGTCAGGCTTTTGGTGTCCCAGCTTTTCCGGTTGACACACACATTCACAGATTAATGTATCGTTGGAATTTAACTTCAGGAAAAAACGTGACTGAAACAGAAAAAGATGCGAAATCAATTTTCCCAGAAAGCACTTGGAACGATTTACATTTACAAATCATTTGGTACGGAAGAGAATATTCTCCAGCGCGTGGTTGGAGTTTAGACAAAGATATTATTACCAAAACAATTGGAAGAAAATCGGTTTTGAAAGAATATGAAATAAAAAATGCTCCGAAGTAATTCCGAAGCATTTTTATCAATTTACAATGTTTTCAAAAGTCAGATTCCCAACTTTTACTATTTTCATTGCCTGCGAATAACTCAAAATAAAACTAACTGTTTCTTTACTGGGTTTCATTTCTTCAATTGATTTTCTTTTTTTAGAGTAGAGTTTTGCCATCTATACATTTAATTGTTTATTAAAGTATAACGTAAAAACTTCTCTATTATTGTGTTACATTATTTAATTTGTCAAAATAATGCTATTTTTTTCAATTATTTTTCTCAGATTGATTACTGCATAACGCATTCTTCCCAAGGCAGTATTGATGCTCACGCCAGTAATCTCAGAAATTTCTTTAAAACTTAAATCTTCGTAAAAACGCATTTTAATTACTTCTCTTTGGTCTTCTGGTAATTGCTCTACAATTTTTCTAACATCTAATTCAACTTGATTTTCAATTAATTGATTTTCAATCGATAAACTAGAATCGGTCATAAAATTAAAAATACTATACTCGTCAGTTTCTCTCTGAAACGGCATTTTTTTATTATGACGGAAATAATCTATCACTAAATTTGAAGCAATACGCATTACCCAAGGTAAAAACTTACCTTCTTCATTATATCCTTTTGTTCTTAAAGTTTTAATCACTTTAATAAAAGTATCTTGAAAAATATCATCACAAACTGATCTATCTTGGATTTTGGAATAAATAAATCCATAAATCTTAGATTGATGTCTGTCAATTAAAATTTTTAAAGCAGATTCATCTCCACTAATGTAGTTGTGTAATAAAACCGCGTCTGGATTTTGTACAATATTTGCCATAAATATACCTCTTAGATTTTGAGAATAATGTTTCTAAAAAAAGTATTTTTATGTTATAAGCAAATTTGTTTTTGAGATTAGTAAGAGCAAATATAATGTTAAATATTTCATAAAAACAAATATTTTATACAAATTTAACATTTTTAGCACAATAAATCTAAATTTAATGCAAAACATTTTTATCAAATTTGGGATTTCTTAATTCAAAAAATGGTAGTTATTATTTGTATCTTTGCAAAAATTCGCTTTTTGTATGATACCAAAAGACATTACAACACTAGAACCAAAAAAATATATATTGATTAAAGGTGCGCAATTGCACAATTTAAAAAATATAGATGTTGCCATTCCGAGAAATCAAATGGTGGTCATTACTGGACTTTCAGGTTCTGGAAAATCAAGCTTAGCATTTGACACGTTATATGCTGAAGGACAACGTCGTTATGTCGAAAGTTTATCTTCTTATGCACGTCAATTCTTAGGAAAATTAGACAAACCAAAAGTTGAATACATCAAAGGAATTGCTCCAGCTATTGCCATTGAACAAAAAGTAAACACTACAAATGCGCGTTCAACAGTTGGAACCTCAACAGAAATTTACGATTATTTAAAATTATTATTTGCACGAATTGGAAGAACGTATTCTCCTATTTCTGGTGAAGAAGTAAAAAAACATACGGTTTCAGATGTGGTCAAACACATTCAATCTTTAGAAATCGACTCAAAATGGTTATTGTTGGCGCCGATTCATTTAGAAGAAGGAAGAAAATTACACGACAAGCTAAAAGTCTTATTACAACAAGGTTTTGCACGTGTTTTAGTCGATAATCAAACGGTTCGTTTAGACGATTTTGTTTCAACTTTAGAAATGATTGACGAAAACACAATGGCCGACAAAGAAATTCTATTAGTCATTGATCGTATTGTGGTCAAAGAAGATGAAGAATTCTTAAACCGAATTGCCGATGCTTTACAAATTGCGTTTTATGAAGGTAAAGGCGAATTATATTTACAAGAACCTGACAATTCTCACCGTTCTATTTTTAACTCTAATTTCCAGTTAGACGGTTTAGATTTTTTAGAACCAAACATTCATTTATTCAGTTTCAACAATCCGTACGGCGCTTGTCCAACTTGCGAAGGCTACGGAAGTGTAATTGGGATTGATGAAGAATTAGTCGTACCAAACACTGCGCTTTCTGTTTATGAAAATGGAATTTTTCCATGGCGTGGCGAAAGCATGGGTTGGTATCGCGATCAATTGGTAAATAATTCACATCATTTTGATTTCCCAATTCACAAACCTTATTTCGAATTATCTGCTGAACAAAAAGCTTTAATTTGGAACGGAAATAAATATTTTACAGGTTTAAATGACTTTTTCGCCGATTTAGAAGCGAATAATTATAAAATTCAAAACCGTGTGATGCTTTCTCGTTACAGAGGGAAAACTAAATGTAACACGTGTTTTGGAAAACGTTTACGTCCAGAGACGAACAATATTAAAGTTGCTGGAAAAACGATTTCTGACTTGGTTGATTTACCAATTATCAAACTAATTCCGTTTTTCAATACGATTGAATTATCGGAATATGATGTAAAAGTGGCGAAACGTTTGTTGTTAGAAATCAAAAACAGATTAGCATTTTTAGATAATGTAGGTTTGAATTATTTGAGTTTAAACCGACAATCAGCTACACTTTCTGGTGGTGAATCGCAACGTATTAATTTAGCAACTTCATTAGGAAGTTCTTTAGTAGGTTCGATGTATATTCTAGATGAGCCAAGTATCGGTTTACATCCAAAAGACACCGAAAAACTAATTGAAGTTTTATTAAATTTAAAGAAATTAGGCAACACAGTTATCATCGTGGAACACGACGAAGATATTATGAAAGCTGCCGATATGATCATAGATATTGGTCCAGAAGCAGGAACTTTAGGTGGACATTTAGTTGCACAAGGAACGTATGAAGAAATTTTACAATCTGATTCTTTAACGTCAAGATATTTGAATGGAAAAGAAGAAATCGCTGTTCCAAAAATAAGAAGAAAATTCAAAAATCATATTGATGTCAAAGGTGCTCGTGAAAACAATTTAAAAAACATTGATGTTACCTTCCCATTAGATTGCTTAGCTGTAATAACTGGAGTTTCTGGAAGTGGAAAAAGTACGTTGGTGAAGAAAATATTGTTTCCAGCGATGCAAAAAAAGCTAACTGGTTTAGGAGAAAAAGCTGGACAATTTACCGAATTAGAAGGAAGTTTTTCACATATTAAAAACATCGAATACGTTGACCAAAATCCAATTGGAAGAAGTTCACGTTCGAATCCTGTAACATACATAAAAGCATACGACGATATTAGAGAATTATACGCAAAACAAACGACTTCAAAATTAAGAAATTACCAAGCGAAACATTTCTCATTCAATGTTGATGGTGGTCGTTGCGAGACTTGTAAAGGTGATGGAGAAGTTACGATTGAAATGCAATTTATGGCCGATGTGCATTTAGAATGCGAAACGTGTAACGGAAAACGCTTCAAAAAAGAAGTGTTAGAAGTAAATTTCGAAGGCAAAAACATCGACGATTTATTAAAAATGACCATTGATGAAGCGGTAACATTCTTCGAAACGCATGGTCAAGCAAAAATTACGCAGAAATTACAACCACTAAAAGATGTTGGTTTAGGATATGTGCAATTAGGGCAATCTTCTTCTACGCTTTCTGGTGGTGAAGCGCAACGTATTAAATTGGCTTCGTTTTTAGTAAAAGGGGCAACCAAAGAAAAAATGCTTTTCGTATTTGATGAACCAACTACAGGATTACATTTTCACGATATCAAAAAATTATTAAAATCATTCGATGCGTTAATCGATAAAGGACATTCTATCATCGTAATTGAACACAATTTAGAACTAATAAAATGTGCCGATTATATTATTGATATCGGTCCAGAAGGTGGTGAAAACGGCGGACAATTAGTCGCATTTGGAACTCCGGAAGAAGTCGCAAAAAACAAAAAATCATTAACAGGTAAGTATTTAGCAGAAAAGTTGTAATTTCGATAAAATTTCAAGATTATGGATACGTTAGAATTAAAAAACATATTAATTGAAGAAATAAATCAAATTGAAGATAAATCTTTTTTAACAGCTTTGAGAACTATAATAGAATCAAAAATTAAAAAAGAAAATCTTTATGAAGAATACAATTCAGAGATTTTAAAAGCGGAAGAAGATATTGAGAATGGTTATACTATTTCTCACGACGATGTTAAAGGCAAAATTGACGAATGGAAAAAGAAATAATTTGGTCAAAAACTGCTTTAGAACAATTAGAAAGTATTTATTTCTATTTGATAAAAAAAACAAAAAGTAAAACTGTTTCAAACAAAGTTGTTGATATTATATATGAATCTGTAACAATACTAAAATCAAATTGGGAAATTTATGAATTAGACGAAATGAAAAAATCTAATTCTGGTAATTTTAGAGCTTATGAAATTTATAATTACAGAATTTCGTATAAAATTACACCAAATGAAATTTTTATAGTTAGAATAAGACATACCAAACGAAACCCTAAAAGCTTATAAAAGCCCCATAAGTTTTTAATTTTAACCTAACAATGAACAAAATAACCTTCTTTCTCTTATTGGGAATTACGAGTGTTTTCGCTCAAAAAAAACAACTTTTTACCGAATATTCCATTGGTAAAACTTCATCAGCAAATAATACTTTCATTACTTTAAAATCGAGTCAAACTTTCGGAATTGGTTTCGGAATGCAGCATAACGATTCTTTAAATTGGGTAAAACAATTACGAAATCCGTTTACAGGTGTGATTTTACAAGTTGCAAATCACGGAAATACAGAAAAAATCGGACACACCATTTCCCTACTTCCATATATTGAAACGCCAATTCTATTTAAAAACGAAAAACTAAAATTACTTACAGCACTTGGTGTCGCTTATCATACGAAAAAATATGATTTAGAAGACAATTGGGAAAACAAAGCCGTTTCAACAGATTTTACATATGCTTTTAGATTAGGATTATATTACGATGTTTTCCAAAAAAGCGATTTTCATACAAGATTAAACCTTAACTATTTACATTATTCTAACGGCCATATTCAATGGCCAAATAACGGAATCAACACCTTAGCTTTAGGGTTGAACATTAGTTATGATGGGTTTAATAAAAACACAAATACATCAGAAAAAAAGGTTACTCCAAAAGAGATTCAAAAAAGCAAACAATCTTTCTTTTCAGTGCAAACTGGAATTGGAGAACACGCTTTGTATCGCTTTTACAACTTCAGAAGAAATGTGTATTCGGTTGATTTAATGTATGGAAAAATCTACAACAAAACGCATAAAGTTGGTTTAGGATTGTACATGAGACATTACACCAATAATTACATTTATATTAAAGAAGGTAATAATTTAGTTTCAGAGGAATATCCAGAACTTCAAAAAAATCCGTTTTTAAATGCAAGTAGTTTAGGAATCGCTTTAAATTACGAATTCTTAATGCAACATTTTTCTGTTGAAACAGAATTAGGCCTAACTTTATTCCGACCGTTTTTTGAAACAGAATATCGTCTAGATGCCACATTAATCAACAAACAAACCCAACAATACGAAATCGGTAAAGCAGAAGGAACGACTTACACTTTAAAACGTTTCATATCTGGAAAATTAGGATTGAAGTATTACTTATTCAATACCAACAAAGCACCAAAAAACAACTTTTACGTTGGCGGACATATCGTTTCCAGACTAGGACAAGCAGATTACAGCGAATTTACTTTGGGTTATGTTCACAGTTTTTAATTCCCCTTTTTTAAAGAAAAGTGTCGAACAATAAAAAACATTGCGAACTTTGCGTGAATCCTTGCGTTCTTTGCGGTTAAAACTCACCACAACGTTTGTCACCTGAAAGGGTTTTACTAACTTCGCATAATTCGTAAATCTCAACTCGTAAATCCAAATGAAATTCCAAGTAGTATCAGATTATGTTCCAACAGGAGACCAACCTCAAGCAATTGAAAAATTAGCTGCAGGAATAGTTGCTGGCGAAAAATACCAAACGCTTTTAGGAGTTACAGGTTCAGGAAAAACATTTACGGTCGCGAATGTCGTTCAAGAAGTTCAAAAACCAACCTTAGTTTTAGCACACAACAAAACTTTAGCGGCGCAATTGTATTCGGAATTCAAGCAATTTTTTCCGAATAATTCCGTACAATATTTTGTTTCATATTACGATTATTACCAACCAGAAGCCTTTATTCCGGTGACTGGAACTTATATAGAAAAAGATTTATCTATTAACGAAGAATTAGAAAAACTTCGTTTAAGCACTACTTCTGCCCTACTTTCAGGTCGTAGAGATATCATTGTAATTTCCTCTGTTTCGTGTTTATACGGTATTGGAAATCCAGCTGAATTTCAGAAAAATGTAATTAATATCGAAAGTGGTCAAGCCATTTCTCGTACCAAATTATTACATCAACTAGTCCAAAGTTTATATGCCAGAACGGAAACGGAATTTACTCCAGGAACGTTCCGAATTAAAGGAGATACAGTAGAAATCTTCCCAAGTTATGGCGATGAACCTTTCCGAATTCACTTTTTTGGTGATGAAATTGAAGAAATCGAAGCTTTCGATGCGCGAACTTCGCAAGTTTTAGAAAAATACGATAAACTAAGCATTTATCCAGCAAATATGTTTGTGACTTCACCAGATGTTTTACAAAAAGCCATTTGGGAAATCCAACAAGACATGGTGAAACAAGTGGAATATTTCCGAGAAATTGGAAAACATTTAGAAGCCAAACGACTAGAAGAACGTACTAATTTCGACTTAGAAATGATTCGTGAATTAGGCTATTGTTCTGGAATTGAAAATTATTCCCGTTACCTTGATGGTCGTGAACCTGGAACCAGACCTTTCTGTTTATTAGATTATTTCCCAGACGATTATTTAATGGTTGTGGATGAAAGTCACGTAACCATTTCGCAAGTTCATGCGATGTATGGCGGCGACAGAAGTAGAAAAGAAAATTTAGTAGAATACGGCTTCCGATTACCAGCAGCAATGGACAACCGACCTTTAAAATTTGAAGAGTTTGAAGCCTTACAAAATCAAGTGGTGTATGTTTCTGCAACGCCTGCCGATTACGAAATGCAAAAATCGGAAGGGATTTATGTCGAGCAAATTATTCGTCCAACTGGATTGTTAGACCCAATTATAGAAATTCGTCCAAGTGCGAATCAAATTGACGATTTAATTGAAGAAATTCAATTGCGTTGCGAAGCCGACGAACGTGTTTTAGTCACGACTTTAACCAAACGTATGGCGGAAGAATTATCAAAATATTTAACCAAAGTTTCTATTCGTTGTCGTTATATTCACTCGGATGTGGATACTTTGGAGCGTGTGGAAATCATGCAAGATTTACGTAAAGGTGTTTTTGATGTGTTAATTGGTGTCAACTTATTACGTGAAGGTTTAGATTTACCCGAAGTTTCCCTAGTTGCCATTTTGGATGCCGACAAAGAAGGTTTTTTACGTAGCAAACGTTCGCTTACACAAACTGTTGGTAGAGCGGCAAGAAACATCAATGGAAAAGCAATTATGTATGCTGATAAAATTACGGCAAGTATGCAACACACCATTGACGAAACCATTTACCGACGCGAAAAACAAACGGCTTACAATACTTTACACGGAAAATCGCCGCAATCTTTAAACAAAAGTTTAGGAAACGCTTTTAATGCCAATTCCGTTTCTACACAATACTACGAAAATCAAGCCTACAAAGCCGCTGAACCAGAAAGCGAATACTTAAGCAAACCCGAAATTGAAAAGAAAATCCGCGACAAACGCAAACTAATGGAAAAAGCTGCCAAAGAATTAGACTTTATGCAAGCTGCCAAGTTTAGAGATGAGATTAAGGAATTACAAGAGAAGTTGTAGTTTTTTTTGAAGCAAGAAAAATAAATTTCAGAACACCAACTCACACGTGTTCCACTTTCTCTTTTGTTTTGTTCCTTTTTATTAAAGCAACAAAACAAAAGGATGCCGTTACACCCACGGCTATACCACAAAATATAATTTTTGTAAGAAATTTTGTGATTTTTTATATTCAAAACCTAATATGAAAATTTTAATAGTATTTTTGAAAACCCGATTAAATTAAGCGCAACAATTATATAAAAAACACATCTTAATTAAAAACATTACTATGAAACTAAAAAATATCGCACTACTACTTGCAACAACCATCTTATTGAGCTGTAATGATGAAGATGATAAAGCTACTAAAAAAGCAAGTTGTTTACCAATTAACTTACAAACTGACATTATTGCCTTTTATCCTTTCAGTAATGGATCATTAAATGATGTTTCTGGCAATAATTATAATTTAACAAATCCAACAACAGCAAATTCAGGAATGGATAGGGATGGAAATCCAAATTGCGGTTTTAGTTTTAACAGTACAAATGGAGATTTTTTAGAATATCAAAATCCAACTTTTCTTGATAATTTAACCTCTACTGGTATGTCAATATCTTTTTGGTATAAATCAAACGACATGGAGTCTGGCAATTTCATCATGAGAGATATTGCTCATTATTGTGACTTTTCTAATGGCGTTTGGTCAGTTCATCATGTAAACAACATGATTATTACTGGAACAAATAATGGATATGGAATGAATTATGGCGTAGCAACTTCAAATTGGCAACATATTGTGGTCACTTCTAAAAGTAATGGAGTACAATTATTTGTTGACGGTACTTTAATAACATCTGCAAACAATTCAAGTTGTCCAGATTTAAATCAAGGGAATTTATTTATTGGTAAAGAATATGATGGACTTATTGATGATGTAATCATTTACAATCGTGTTTTGTCACAAACAGAAGTAAATCAATTACATAATTTACCAGCTTGTTGTGAATAAAGTATACACACGCTAGCGCGAGCATCTTGCTCGTGCCCATTCCAAAATTAAAAAAGTAAAACCAACTCATTCACACACCCATGAAACAAACCTTTTCAATAATTCTATTCATCTGTACATTCCTTGTAAATGCTCAAGATATTTTTAAATATGAAAAAGAAATAAATGATACAGCACAGTATGATTTTGAAGAAATAGATTTTCAAAACCTGGATGAAAAAATTAAACTTTCAGGAACTTTAATTAAACCCAGACTTGATTTCGATAAAATTGTTATTATTGTTCCCGGTAGTGGAAAAGACACTAGAAATTCTCATTATATTTTAGCAGAAGAACTTCTAAAAAACAACATTGCCGTTTATAGATTTGACGAACGTGGCGTAGGAAAATCTGAAGGTAAATACTCTGAATTAGCCAAAGATTTATCAAATGATTTAAATTGTGCTTTTAAAGATTTGCAAAAAAAATACAGCACTAAAAAAATCGGTGTTATCGGACATAGTTTGGGTGGAGTGGCAACTCTTGGAATTATGGAAAAAAAATGTAATCCAGATTTTGTTGTATTCATAGAAAGTCCAGTTGGAAAAAATGGGGCATTTGTTTTGAATCAAATCGAAATGAATTATGAAACGAGTCTTCCACAATTCATGCGTGAAGGGAAAACGAAAGAGGAAGTTATGGCTTTTTTAGAAGGCTATTTTGAACTGGTAAGAAACTTTAACCAAAAGCCTACTTTAGAAAAAGAAGTCAAAAAATACATAAAAGAAAAAGGATTCAACAAACGTTTTATTGCTTTATTGAATGATGCTTTTCTTATGGAAATGGTTACAGTGAATTTAGAAGATACTATAAAAAACACAACAATAAAATCTTTATATCTTATAGGAACTTTAGATAAATTCATTAATCATAAAGAGGAAACAAATACCGTAGAATCTTTCAAAAATTCAAATATTGAAACTAAAATTTTTGAAGGTTTAAATCACTATTTGACAGACAGAAATGGTGCTGTAGGTTCTTCTTTATATCAAATGGACGGAGAAGCACTTAAGTTTATAATAAATTGGATAAAAAGCTAACACGGATTTATTATACATGTATATAATGTAAAAATTTTACAATATTCTATAAATCAACTCATAACATTTTTCGTAAATTTATATCCTTTAAATTTTATCATCATGGAAAAGTTACAATACAAAATAAACATCAACGCACCTTTAACCAAGGTTTATGATTTTATGCTTGGCTTAAGCAATAAATCAACTTATGAGCAATGGACTGCTATGTTTAACCCAACATCAACCTATGAAGGAACTTGGGACAAAGGAAGTAAAATTCTATTTCTTGGAGTAGATGAAAAAGGAGAAAAAGGTGGAATGGTTTCCAAAATAGTGGATAACGTTCCCAACAAATTTGTTTCAATTCAACATTATGGTATTCTTAAAGCCGACAAGGAAATTACAGAAGGACCAGATGTGGAAAAATGGGCAAACGGATTTGAAAATTATACTTTCGAAGAAAATAATGGGACTACAAGCATTACTGTCGACTTAGATACCACTGAAGATTTTGTAAATTATATGAATGAGACCTACCCAAAAGCTCTCGATAAGTTGAAAGAAATTTGTGAAAAATAACAATTTCCCCCTACATACAAATTAACTGAACCTGCCAAAAAATTAGTACTCACATTAAAAAATAGTATTATGATAATAGTTCATGAAATTTTTGTTTGCAAGCCAGGAAATGCTTCAAAATTAGCAACGCTTTTTAAAGAAGTAATGGCTGACAGTCCAGAATTCGTAAATATTATGACGGATATGACTGGAGAATTTAACCGTGTAATCATCCAAAGTAAGTATGAAAACCTTACAGCATATGAAGAGCGTTTTAAAAACTACATGGAAGATAGTGAAGAAGTCAAAAAGATGAAAGAAAAAATGCAAGGCTATCACGATTTGTATCTATCAGGAAAAAGAGAAATCTTCAAAATTTGGTAAACCCGCAGCGCAATCCCTTTCACTATTCACAACTCACTATTCACCAAGTTTTTCATAAATTTATATCCTTTAAAATTTACTATCATGGAAAATAACAGCGTCTCCTTACACCGAGTATTTACGGCGTCTCCTGAAAAAGTCTATCGTGCTTTTACAGAACCAAATGCCATGGCATCATGGATTCCTCCTTATGGTTTCGTATGTGTCGTTCACAGAATGGATGTAGAAGTTGGTGGGCATTACAAAATGTCATTTATAAATTTCTCTACTGGTAACGGACATTCTTTTGGAGGTGAGTATCTAGAACTTAAACCCAATGAATTTATCAAATATTCAGACCGATTTGACGATCCAAATTTACCTGGAGAAATGATAACTTCCGTTTGGTTGAAAAAAGTGTCTTGTGGAACCGAAATAAAAATTCTACAAGAAAACATCCCTGCTCCAATTCCTACAGAAATGTGCTACTTGGGTTGGCAAGAATCTTTAGAGAAATTAAAAAAGTTAGTGGAACCAGAAATTCCAGACGGACCGTAATACTGAGATACAAAAACTAAACACAAAGTTTGTCACCCTGAAAGGGACTCACGCAATTCAATTCACGCAAAGTATTAAAAAGAAATAATAAGAGATGCTTTCAGCATGACAAAAATAACACAGAAAAAAATCTGCAACCCGAGACTTTTGGTCGAATTGACGAAGTAATCTGCGGTAAAATTTTTCATCTCAATAAATTAAAAACCAAATTATGATAAACGTAATCGTCTCCTACCAAGTAAAACCAGAATTCGTAACAGAAAACAAATTGAACATTGAAAACTTCTTAAACAGTTTTAAAAGTCTGGATAACAACAAATTTAATTATAGTGTTTTCCTAAATACCGACGGCGTTACATTTACGCATGTCTCCAATTATCAAGACGAACAAATCCAAAAAGAAGTTTTAAACACGCCATCATTTTTAGAGTTTCAAAAAAAACGTGATGATAGTGGCTTAAACGATTCGCACAAGGTTCAAGTTTTAGAATATATCGGATCAACAAATAACATCATTTAACAGCTGCGCAAAGTTTCAATACTTTGCGCTTTTTTTAATATTCAAAAAGAAAACTCCTAACACCAAAGTTAAAACTACCTTCCGCTTTGTTAGAATTACCTTCCGATCTGTTAAAACTCCTAACCGCTCTGTTAGAATTACCTTCCGCTTTGTTAAAACTCCCTTCCGCTCTGTTAGAATTACCTTCCGCTTTGTTAAAACTTCCTTCCGCTCTGTTAGAATTACCTTCCGCTTTGTTAAAACTCCCTTCCGCTCTGTTAGAATTACCTTCCGCTCTGAGAAAACTCAAAACTGCGATTAATTTTAAAAATTAATCTGTAAATTTGTTCTAATCCACATTAAAGCATACCGATACTATGGACATTTCAAGAATATACAAACTGCTTTTTTCAAGCGTCTATCCGTTATACATTCAAAAAGTAGAAAGAAAAGGACGCACTAAAGATGAATTAGATACTGTGATTTTTTGGCTAACAGGTTACAACGAAACAACCCTACAACAACTAATTGATCAAAAATCAGATTTCGAAACCTTTTTCGCGCAAGCACCACAAATGCATCCAAACGCTCATAAAATTACAGGAATGATTTGCGGTTATCGCATTGAAGAAATTGAAGATGAAGTCGTACGAAAAATGCGATACATGGATAAACTCGTAGACGAATTAGCCAAAGGCAGAAAAATGGAGAAAATTTTAAGAGAATAAAAATCCAAATATATTATGGCAACACAACAACTAACATCAGAAGAAAGTGCAACATTATTAGACATTTTAAAAACGCGCTTTGAGAAAAACAAAAACCGTCATACTGGTTTAGAATGGGCAAATGTGCAAACAAAATTAGAAGCCAATCCAAAAAAAATGTGGTCATTACTACAAATGGAAAAAACAGGCGGCGAACCTGATGTAGTAGCTTTTGATGAAAAAACGAAGGAATATATTTTCTTCGATTGTTCAGCCGAATCTCCAAAAGAAAGAAGAAGTATTTGCTACGATCACGAAGCGTTAGAAAAAAGAAAAGAACACAAACCAAAAGACAGCGCTATCAACATGGCAACCGAAATGGGAATTGAATTGTTAACCGAAACCCAATATCGCGACTTACAAAAACTAGGAAATTTCGATGCCAAAACATCAAGTTGGATTCAAACTCCTACAGAAATTAGAAATCTAGGCGGTGCCACATTTTGCGATTTCCGTTATAACACGGTATTTTTATACCATAATGGCGCCGATTCTTACTATGCTGCAAGAGGTTTTCGAGGTTCGTTAAGAGTTTAAACTAAAATTATGAGAACAATTATATTCTTTGCTGTTATAGCTATTCTTTCTTTTAACAAAGTAAATGGGCAAAATGATAATGTCGCAGAAAACTTTCTAAAAAAAGCTGAAGACTTTAAATCGAAATCAGTTCCAGATAGTGCCATTGTCTATTATGAAAAAGCCGCTGTCGAATTTCAAAAAAACAATAATCCAGAAAAAACCATAAACGCTTACAATCAAATTGGCACTATTTTCAATCGTCAAGACAAATCTGATAAAGCAAAAATATATTTAGAAAAAGCTTTAACAATTGGAGAATCTTCAAATAATTTGAATAGTTTAGCCATCGCAACAACCTATATCACTTTAGGTGTGAGTTATAGCGCGGAAGATAAATTTGAAGAATCATTAAAATATCACAACAAAGCACTTTCCATTCGACTTTCGAAACTAGGGAAAAACAATTCTGATGTAGCAACAAGTTATGGTAATATTGGAAATGTTCATTTTCGTAATAAAGACTATAACGAAGCGATTAAAGCACATCGAAAAGCTAAGCAAATTAGAGAGAAATTATTTGGTAAAAACAGTAATGAAATTGTTCAAAGTTATACCAATTTAGGAAATGCGTATAAAGAACTAAAACGCTATAAAAAAGCTTTAAGTTATTATGAAAACGCATTATCAACTAAAATAAAACTAGTTGGGGAAAATCATAAAGATTTGATTCGATTTTACAAAAACGTAAGCGAAGTTCATCTTTTAATGGATAATAAATTGAAAGCTGAGGAATACCGAATTCAAGCAGAAAAAATAGAAAAACAAACGAAATAAGAAATCATAAAATCACCATTATGCAAAACATTGAAACCATATTAAAATTAGAAGACGAAATTGCCATCATTGAAGCCGTTGGGACTCACATTTGGGCAAAAAAAGAAACAGGTGATTTAAACCATTCTGAACTAACATTTGTGTATGTTGACATTTTTGAAGCAGCCATGAACGAAGGCGGTTTACATTATTTCTTCAATACGGAAAGTGGCGATTTTGCTGCAGAAATCATTCAAGCATACAAAGACATTAACGCAACAAAAACTGCGACTTTAATCACAAAAGCGTTTCAATTATTTACCGTAAAATATACTGCAATTACAGAAGATAGAAAAAAAGTAATTGAAAAATTAGACGAGAAAATCATTTCAGGTTGGGAAGATTTAGATGAAATTTTCTTTTCTGAAGAAGAGGAAGATGTTGTGAATTTGATTGTAGAATATATCAAAAAGAATAAAAACAAGTTTTGTAACTAAAAAACAAGTTTAAGTTACAAAACTTCAAATCAAATTTTTATTAAGATAAAATATGATTTTTTAATTTATTTTTACCCAAAATATTTAATATAAAAAATGAAAAAATTAATTCTTAGTACTTTATTAAGTACATTATTCGTGTTATTTTCTTGTAGTGAAGATAGTACTTCTGAGCCTGAAAACACTTCAGCAGGTACAATGTCAGCAACCGTAAATGGTAATTCATGGAATTCAATTCCAGGTGCAGCAATTGCAAATGTAACTGAAGTAGATTTTGATGGTGAATCTCAAACAGCATTACAAATAATCGGTACTGCACCAAATTTTAGCTCATTTACAATTAGTTTACCAATTTCAGAATTAAGTGTAGGTAGTCAAACTTTTACGGGTGATTCTGCAAACGGAATTTTAGGATATTTTAATGGTTCTTCAAATTTTTACACTTCACAACATGTTAGTGGTCAATTTACTATCAACATTACTACTCTTAACCTTGTAGAAGGAAAAATGTCTGGTACTTTTTCAGGAAAATTATATGATGACACTGATGCATTATTAAATATTACAAATGGAGCATTCAGCAACATTTCTATATTTTCTACAGAATATTACAGTAATGGTTCTATGTCTTTAAAAAGAAATAGTGGGCAAATTTTCACAATGGACACCACAAATAGTGATGGAAAATTCATAACAATTGCTCAGTCTTCAGCAAACAATTCTATTTCAATTTTTGGAAACAACACTACATTAACTAGTGATTTCGGAATCTACAATATTAATTTCCCTAAAGATGTTTCAACTGGAACTTACACATTAACAGACAATGGAACATATTCGGCAGGTTTAGGTAATTCTGATACTGAACCAGAATATACTATAACTGGTGGTAGCTTAACGATAACTTCTCATAGTGGAAATAACGTAGTTGGTACATTCAATTATACAGCAAATAATGGTGTTCAAACCGTAACTATTTCAAACGGTAATTTTAGTATTACTCACAAATAATACTACTAAAAATATAGTAAAAAGCCAAGGTATAATTTATCTTGGCTTTTTTTATTAATTTCAATTTGTAACAAGTTTTAGTTTCCATCGTCTTACTATTAAATTTAATACGAAAACACATTGGAAACTATATTAAAAATCACCAATCTGCATAAAAAATACCGCAAAGTTCATGCGGTAAACAACGTTTCAGTTGAAATTAAAAAAGGAAATGTTTACGGAATTTTAGGACCAAATGGTTCTGGAAAATCAACCACTTTAGGAATTGTTTTGAATGTTGTCAATAAAACTTCAGGAGAATTTGAATGGTTTGACGGAAAATATTCTACTCACGATGCACTAAAAAAAGTGGGAGCTATTATCGAGCGACCAAACTTTTATCCATACATGACGGCAGAAGACAATTTGAAATTGGTCTGCAAAATAAAAGACATTCCATACACTAAAGTTTACGAAAAGTTAGAATTAGTTGGACTTCTAGAAAGAAAAGACAGTAAATTCAAGACTTTCTCTTTAGGTATGAAACAACGTTTAGCCATTGCTTCTGCCCTACTAAACGATCCAGAAATTCTAATTTTAGACGAACCAACCAATGGTTTAGATCCACAAGGAATCAGACAAATTAGAGATTTAATCCGAATTATTGCGAATCAAGGAACAACAATTCTTTTGGCTTCTCACCTTTTAGATGAAGTTGAAAAAGTATGTTCACACGTAATTGTAATTAGAAATGGCGTGACTTTATACCAAGGAACGGTTGATGGAATTACTGCAAACGAAGGTTTCTTCGAATTAGAATCGGAAAATTTAGAGCAATTAAAATCGGCTTTACAACACTTTTCTCAAATTGAAAAAATTGAAAAAGACGAAAATAAATTATTGGTGTATTTAAATAATAATTTAGAACCCGCTGAATTAAATTCTCATTTATTCAAACAAAACATTACGTTAACTCATTTGGTAAAACGCAAACATAGTTTAGAAGAACAATTTTTAGAATTGACAAAACATTAATTTTAAAACCTTTTACCATTAACTTTTCAAACAAAAAAAATGATACGATTACTCTCTATAGAATTACAAAAAATTTGGCAAAACAGATCAAGTAAAATATTAACTATTATTTACTTTTTATCATTAACTTTATTAGCAACAGTTGCGTTAATTGAATTTGAATTTGGCCCATTTAAATTTAGAGCTGCTGAAAGTGGTTTTTTCAATTTCCCATATATTTGGCACTTTACCACTTATGTATCCTCATGGTTAAAAATATTTTTAGCCGTCATAATTGTTTCCATGATTGCCAATGAATACAGTTACGGAACTTTAAAACAAAACTTAATTGATGGAATGTCCAAAAAAGAATTTTTGCTATCCAAAATTTATACTATTATTTTATTTTCAGTTGTTTCAACTGTTTTAGTCTTTATTATCAGTTTAATTTTAGGATTAAAATACTCATCTTTCACAGAAACAGGCATTATCTTTTCTGATCTAGAATATTTATTTGCCTACTTCTTAAAACACGTAGCTTTCTTTTCTTTCTGTTTGTTTTTAGCCATATTAATAAAACGTTCAGCCTTTACATTAGGTTTCATTTTTGTTTGGTTTTTGGGAGAAAACGTAGGTCACGCCATTTTAAAATATAACATTTTAGGTTACAAACATGGAGATAAAGATACTGTTGTTATAGATTGGGTTAAAGATGCATTACCATTAGAATCTATGGCAAATTTAATTGTGGAGCCTTTTACAAGATTAAACTTTGTAAAATCAGTAACCACAACCGTTGGTGCCAATTTTAAATATAATTACGATGTGCAACCAATTAATGTTGCTATTGTTCTTTTCTGGACATGTTTATTCTTATTTTTATCATTTTACATTCTTAAAAAACGAGATTTATAGTATCTTTGCAGATGCTATGAAGAAAATAACATTTATACTTTTTACCCTTTCATTTACAGTTGGATTTTCCCAAAATATAACTGTAAATGAAAGTTTTACACCACAACAATTAGTTCAAAAACTTGTAAATAGTGGTTGTGTTTCGATTTCTAATTTTTCAGTTAGCGGTGGAAATTTTGCATCAGGCGAATTAAGTTATGGATATTTTAATGCAAATGGTTCTTCATTTCCTTTCCAGGAAGGAATTCTTTTAAGCACAGGGAAAATAAATTCTGCAGTTGGTCCCAACTCTAATTTCTCTGATGATGGAAATAATATTGGTTGGACAGGTGATTCTGATTTGAATTCAGCTTTAGGTTTATCAAACACTTTTAATGCAACTACTTTAGAATTTGATTTCGTGCCAAATGCCAACAACATTAGTTTCGAATATATTTTTTCCTCAGAACAATACTTACTAAATCCTCTGCCAAATCAATGTAATTTCACGGACGGTTTTGCCTTCTTACTAAGAGAAGCTTCTACAACTTCCTATCAAAATTTAGCTTTAATCCCAAACACAACTACACCAGTTCGTGTTAACACTGTTCGCGGAAGCGGAACTATTTGCCCATCAGCCAACGAAGCCTATTTTGACACATTTAATACTGGAAATTACCCAACAACTTACGACGGACAAACCAAAATTTTAACCGCACAATCTGTTGTAACACCAGGAACTTTATATCATATTAAATTGGTCATTGCCGATGAAGGAAATGGACGTTTCGATTCTGGTATTTTTTTAAGAGCTGGAAGTTTTATTTCCGAAAAAGATTTAGGTCCAGATAGATTAATTGCAACAGGAAATCCATTATGTAACAATGAAGTTTTAACGTTAAATGCGACTCAAGCTGGCGTTACAAATTACCAATGGTATCAAAATGGAAACCCAGTTGGAACAAATAATCCAACATTTAATGTAACTACTGCCGGAACTTATTCTGTAGAAATTGATATTAATACAACTTGTACTTTAACAGGTTCAATTGAAATTGAATATGCTCCAAATTTAGTAGTTGTTAAAGATAATTTTAAAGTTTGTGATACGAATACTGATGGTTTAGCTGCATTTGATTTAGCAACACTAAAAACACAAATTTTCAGCAATTTACCCGCAAACTTTACAGTTGAGCTGTTTGATTCTACAACTTCAACAACGCCTTTGCCTTCAACTTTTACGAATACTACTCCTTTTCAACAAATCATTTACGCTCGAATTACGAACATTCAAAATTGCTACGGAAATATTCCAATTACGCTGAAAGTAAATGTTTTTTCGCAAACTTTCAATGATGAATCTATAGGAATTTGTAACAACACACCAACCAACTTAAATGCACCAAGTGGTTTTTCTAGTTATAGTTGGAATACGAATCCCATACAAACTACGCAATCTATTACAGTTTCCAATGCTGGAACGTATATTGTAACCATTACGAATACTGATGCATGTTCCAAAACTAAAACGTTTACAGTTGTTACTTCTGAAGTGGCAACCATTACAAATATTGATGTAACCGATTTTGATGAAAATTTAATCGCTACCATTTCAGTAACTGGAAGTGGAAATTATGAATATTCATTAGACGGCATCAACTTCCAAAATAGTCCAGTTTTCAATTTACCTGATTCTGGAGAATACACCATTTATGTCAACGATAAAAATAATTGTGGTTTGGTTTCTGAAACATTTTATGCGTTGAGTTATCCGAAATTTTTCACACCAAATGGAGATAATTATAACGACACTTGGCAAATTAAAAACTTAGAGAAAAAAGGATTAGAAAATAGTAAAATCAATATTTTTGATAGATTTGGAAAATTAGTAAAACAAATTAAAGCTGGCGGAACGGGTTGGAATGGAACTTTTAATGGAAACCAACTTTTTTCATCAGATTATTGGTTTGTTTTAGAATTAACTAACGGAAAAACTGTTAAAGGACATTTTAGTTTAATACGATGATAAAAAACCTACTTTTAGTTTTACTAGGCGGCGGATTAGGTAGCATTGCCAGATATTTGTTGAGTTATTTTTTTACTAAAAATAATGTCACACATTTTCCATGGGCAACATTTATTGCTAATTCAATTGGTTGTTTACTAATTGGCCTGCTTTTTGGTTATATTCAGAAAAATAATTTACAAAACGAAACATTAAAACTGTTACTAATAACTGGATTCTGTGGTGGATTTACCACTTTTTCAACATTTAGTTTAGAAAACATACAATTCATTCAAAACCAAAATTATAACTTAGCCATAATTTATACATTAGCATCCTTATTTGTAGGATTTTTGGCAGTTATTATAGGTTTTAAAATATTTAATTAATGACACATTTAAACGAAACTCAGATTACTGAGTTAAAACAATTTTTAGCGAGTCCAAAAAAAATCGCTATCATTCCACACAGAAATGTGGATGGAGATGCCATGGGTTCTACTTTAGGATTGTATCATATTTTAAAACAATTAAACCACAATATTACTGTTGTTGTTCCAAATGAAATACCAGATTATTTGCAATGGATTCCAGGAACAAAAGAAGCGACTTTAGTTTACGAAGGTTCAAATGTTAATCAAGCCATTAAAACATTAAAAGAAGCAGAACTTATTTTTACTTTGGATTTCAACACGTTTCATCGTGCCGGTGAGCAAATGGAAAGTATTTTAAAAACGTTAGAATCTACTTTCGTGATGATTGACCATCATGAAAAACCAGATGGTTACGCAAAATACATGTTTTCGGATATTGAGTATAGTTCAACTTGCCAAATGGTGTATGATTTTGCTCAACAGTTAGAAATTGGACAATACATAAATTTAGATGCGGCAACCTGCTTATATACTGGAATTGCTACAGATTCTGGCGGATTTCGTTTTCCAAGAACAACTGGAAATTTACACCGAATTGTAGCCGAATTATTAGACAAAGGTGTAGACAATTCGCAAATTCACGTGAATTTATATGACAATGGCGACTATAATAAATTACAAATTTTAGGAAAAGCATTATCTAATTTAAAAGTTTTACCAGAATTTAAAACGAGTTACATTACGCTTTCTCAAGAAGAACAAAACGCTTTAAATGTAAAAAAAGGCGATACAGAGGGAATTGTTAATTATGGATTAACAATTAAAGACATTGATTTTACAGCTTTTTTCACGGAAGTAAAAGAAGAAAATATGATTAAAATTTCTTTCCGTTCACAAGGAAGTTTTGATGTAAATCAGTTTGCAAGAAATCATTTTAATGGTGGCGGACATAAAAATGCAGCAGGAGGAAAATCTTTTGACAGTTTAGAAGATACTATAACTAAATTTATTGCTATTTTAGCAATCGAAAAAAAATAAATTTTTCAAAAAATGAAACAATTCAAATATATACTGCTTGTTGGAATAAGCGCTTTCTTAACATCGTGTTCAGAACAACAAGCTCGTAAATCTATTTCTCATTCATCTGGTACTTTTATGAAGGAATCAATTGATAGAAATAAAAAAATGAATGCTCAGGAAAAAGAAGCAATAGCAAAAATCATAAAAAAAGACACAGCACATATTTATAATGTTTCTGAAAAAGGCTTTTGGTATGCATATAAAACGAAGAGTAATGCTAATGTTTTTCCTGTAAAAGGTGATGTAGTTAGCTTTGATTATGAAGTAACAGATTTATACGGAAATAGCATTTATACAGCAGCCGAATTAAAAACACAAACCTATCATGTTGACAAACAAAACATCATGAATGGTCTAAGAAACGGTATCAAATTAATGCACAAAGGTGACAAGGTAAAATTCATTTTCCCATCACAATCTGCTTATGGATATCATGGAGATGATAAAAAAATTGGTACAAATCAACCTATTATTTGTATCGTAACATTAAACGAAATAAAAACAGTAATCCCTGAATAATTAAATTTTAAAATGAACAGAATATTAATTGCCCTATTTTTTTTAAGCACACTATTTCTTTCTTGCAATAATAAAGCAGAAAATGGAGAATTATCAGATGGTTTATATGCCTTACTTGAAACTTCAAAAGGAGAAATTACAGTAAAATTAGAATTCGAAAAAGTTCCATTTACTGTAGCCAACTTTGTAACATTAGCAGAAGGAAAAAACAATTATGTAAGTCCAAACTACAAAGGCATTCATTTTTATGATGGTTTAATTTTTCATAGAGTAGAATCAAATCCACCAATGATTCAAGGTGGAGATCCATTAGCTTCAGGACAAGGCGGACCAGGTTATCATTTTAAGGATGAATTTCATCCAGATTTAAATCATGGAAAACCAGGGATTTTGTCAATGGCAAATTCTGGTCCAAATACAAATGGTTCACAATTTTTTATTACAACAGATGAAACTTCATTTTTAGACGGAAAACACTCTGTTTTCGGAGAAGTAGTTGAAGGTTTAGATATTGTTAGTACAATTACTGTTGGTGATCCAATAAACAAAGTTAAAATCATTAGAATTGGTCAAGCTGCTAAAAAATTTGATGCGGTTAAAGTATTTAAAGAATATTTCGAAAAACAGGCCGAATTACAAAAAATTCTTGAGGCTGTAAAAGCAAAAAAAACAGCTCTAATTGAAGATATTAAAGCAACTGGAACTAAAACAAAATCAGGATTAATTTATAAAATTTTAAAAGCTGGAACAGGAAAAAAACCAAATGCTGGACAAACTGTTTTTGTTCATTATGCTGGATTTTTTCTTGATGGTACATTATTTGATACAAGCTACGAATCTGTTGCAGATGAGAATGGCGTTTTAGATTTAGCTCGAAAAGATGCTAATGGATATTTGCCTTTTGATTTTATGTATGGAAAAAAAACAGGGTTGATTCCTGGATTTATTGAAGGATTAGAGAATATGAAATTTGGAGATAAAATGGCATTACTAATTCCAAGTCACTTAGGATATGGTGAACAAGGAAACGGCGCAATTCCTCCAAATACAGATTTATTATTTGAAATTGAACTATTAGAAAAACAAAATTAACAACATTAAGATGAAAAAGTTATTATTACTATTCTGTGCCTTAACTGTAGCAGTTACATCAGCACAAACTAAAAAAGAAACACCTAAAAAAGCAGCTTCAGAAGGTATTTTTGCAGAAATTTACACTAATAAAGGTAAAATTTCTTTACAATTAGAATTTGTAAAAACTCCAGTAACTGTTGCTAACTTTATTACTTTAGCAGAAGGAACAAACACATTCGTAACCAATGATAGAAAAGGAAAACCTTTTTATAATGGTTTAAAATTCCATAGAGTTATTGCTAGCTTTATGATTCAAGGTGGTTGCCCATTAGGAAATGGTTCTGGCGATCCAGGTTATAAATTTAAAGATGAATTTGACCCAAGTTTAACACATGATAAACCAGGAATTTTATCAATGGCTAATTCTGGACCTGCAACTAATGGTTCTCAATTTTTCATTACACATAAAGACACACCATGGTTAAACAATAAACATAGTGTTTTTGGACACGTTATTGAAGGACAATCAGTAGTAGATGCAATTGCTCAAGATGATATGATTGAAAAAATAGTTATTGTTAGAAAAGGAAAATTAGCAAAAAACTTTGACGCGGTAAAAGTTTTTTCTGAATACATGAAATTAAAACCAGAATTAGACAGAAAAGCTGCTGAAGAGGCTAAAATTAAAGCTGAGGCACAAGCAAAATTAGATTCAGAAAGAAGACAAAAAGAAGCAGAAGCTAAAGCAATTGCTGATGCTGAAACGAAAGCTAAATTAGGTCCAATTTTAACTGCAAAAGTAGCTGAATTTAAAGCCTTAAGAGCAAAATCTACTAAAACAGCAAGTGGTTTACAATATAGTATTTTGAAAAAAGGATCTGGCGTAAAACCAACTGAAGGAAAAGACATTTATGTTCATTATGCTGGTTATTTAGAAGACGGAACTTTATTTGATAGTAGCTACGAAGCAATCAATAAAGTATATGGGAAATTTGACCAAAACAGAGCGAACGCAAATGGTTACCAACCTTTCCCATTTCAATATGGAAAAAAAGATGGTTTAATCCCAGGTTTCTTAGAAGGGTTAAACACTATGAATTTTAATGACAAAGCTATTTTCTTTATTCCATCAAACTTAGGATATGGTGAAAAAGGAGCAGGAAATGTAATTCCACCAAATAGTAATATCATTTTTGAAGTAGAAATTTTAGAAACTTTACCAGCTGCAACGACAGTTAAACAATAAAAATTTTTAAAATAAAAAAAATCTCATCTTGTTTTAATATAAGATGAGATTTTTCATTTAAACCAAAATAGGTTATTCCTTTATTTCAACACTTAAACCAACACCAATTATATTCGGTACAAATCCGAACTTAGATTTTGGAGAAAATTTTACAGTATATTTTCCTTTATTAAGTCTTACGTTATCTTTAACTAAAAACTTCACATCACAAACATCACCCAAACATTCCGTATTTTTAAAATTAACAAGTACTTCTTCTTTTTCAATTGAACCATCAGGTTTTGAAATTTCAAAATTCACAGGAAATTCACTCATCTCAGAATTTATGACGTGACTAATTTCAATAAAAATATTATAATTTTTACCGGCTTCTAAAATTTTAAAAGTATGCGTTTTCACATCCTTTTCAGCCCAACGTTGTGATTCAATCTCATTTTCAAAATCTCTATACACTTGTTTTTTGTCACAAGATAATGTTGTTAACATAACAAAAAGTAATACTGCAGCTTTTTTCATATTTGTAAAATTTATTTTTTAGTGGTCAAATATGGTATCGCCTTTTTATTTATTGGTGTTTGTTTGAAACAAACTATTGTTAATGGCGATTTCATAATTCGAAGGATAAAGTTTTTACTAATGTATAAAAAAGGCATTGTATTTGCTTACTTTTGTAATTAAATTTAAATAATGGCACGAATTTTATCAATAGATTACGGACTAAAGCGAACAGGAATTGCGGTTACAGACGATTTCCAAATTATTGCAAGTGGCTTAACTACTATTCCATCTACAGAATTGATTTCGTTTTTAAAAACCTATTTTTCGAAAGAAAATGTGGAGACTGTAATTATTGGTGAACCTAAACAAATGAATGGTTTACCGAGTGAAAGCACCGAGATTATTGAAAAATTTATTGTACAATTTCATACCGAATTTCCAACAATGAAAATGGAACGTGTAGATGAACGTTTTACTTCAAAAATGGCATTTCAAACCATGATTGATAGCGGATTAAATAAAAAACAGCGCAAAAATAAAGGTTTAATTGATGAAATTGCCGCAACTATTCTATTACAAGATTATTTGAATTACAAGAAATAAATAGTAAATTTGGATTTAAGATTTACAAATTTAAATTTACGAAACTTTACCCGAGGCGAAACTGAACAGAATGGAGCGCAGCGAAATTAAACTATCAACAACAAATAATAAAAAAAAACATAATGAATTTAGAAAGTCCAAAAACAAACGTAGAAAAATCAGCAGAATATATTTTTAACGCGTTAACAGATATTAAAAATTTCGAAAAATTAATGCCCGAAAACATTGCAAAATTTGAAGTAATTGACGAAAATTGTTTCGAATTTGGTTTAAAAGGTATGCCAGAAATTAAATTGGTAAAAAAAGAAGTTACACCTAACTCGAAAGTAGTTTTAGGAGCTGCATCTAGCAAATTGCCTTTTACTTTAACAGCAAAAATTGATGCCGTTTCTGAAAATTCTACAGACGTACAATTATTTTTCGAAGGTGAATTTAATGCTATGATGGCGATGATGGTAAAAGGCCCAATTTCGAAGTTTATTGAAACGTTATCAAGTAATATGAATAAATTATAATAATGAAGAAAGTATTATTTTTCGCTTTTTTTGCTTTTTCATTAAATTGTGTTTCACAAAACACTAGCAATCGAAACCAAGGACCTGTAGGCGTTCAATTCTATTTTGGTAAAAAAGAATTTGTTCCTGCAACTGTTCAACTATCAAATGGCAAAACGTTAATGGGAGAAGTACAAGATTTTGATTCTCCAAATACTGTTGAAATTATAGATTATGGGTTTAAACCAAGCGATCTTGAAAACAATATTAATTACAATAGAAAAAAAATAAAATTTAGAAAAAATGCGGAAGATACAACGATACAAATTCCAGCAGATTCTATAAATTATTTAACACATTTTGATACCGAAACAAAAGAAATTAAAGAATTTAAAAGGTTAAAGATTTTAAAAACTAAGAACAATGGTGAAATTGAAGAAACGGACCGTGTTGTTTTCTTGCCATTAATCAAAAAAGATTCCATAAATTTCTATGGTTACAATATGCTTATGCAAGGAAAATATGTTAGAACTGTTTTTTATTTAAACAATTCAAAAGACAATTTAGCGATTAATCCTTTAGATTTTAGCATGTCTGATTTATTTAAAAGTCAAGATAGATTAGGTCAAGAAGTTGTAAATTCTATAAAAGTAGTAACGAACGATTGTCCAGAATTTCAAAAAGTACTAGATCAAAAAACGAATTTCACAGCAGAAATGAAAAAAGATGCTATGCAGAAATACAATAAAATGCAAAGTGATGTAAAAGAAGGCAAGAAAAATCTGAAAACAAAAAAAGAAAAAACGGAATTTGAAAGTACTGTTTTTGCAAACTATTACTTAGAACCTTTTGTAAAACTAACAGAAAGTTATAAAAGCACATGCAAATAAAACCAAAAGCGACTGAACGATTTTAGTCGCTTTTTTTTTGTGAATTATACTAAAAATTTGCTTCCAATTAAAATTTAAAATCCCAATTCAAATCAGTGTTATAGTACAACTGTCCTTCTTTAATTGCTAATGGGCAATCAAAATTATTGGTATATAATCCGCCAGTTCCTAAACCTTGTGGCATTTTATTATTTAACGTATACGTAAATTGTGCAATAGCATTTAAACCAACATTGCTTTCTAAAGCGGAAGTCATCCACCAACCAATGTTTCGTTTTTCGGCAATTTCTATCCATTCTAAGCTGCCTTTTATGCCTCCAATAAAACTTGGTTTCAGAATAATATATTGTGGTTGAATCGCATCTAAAAGTTTCATTTTGTCTTCATAATCAAAAACTCCAATTAATTCTTCATCTAAAGCAATTGGAAAAGGCGTTTTCTTGCAAAGTTGCTGCATCGCTACAAATTGTCCTGCTTTTATGGGTTGCTCAATGCTATGTAATTGATATTGTGAAAGTAATTGTAGTTTTTCTAAAGCTTCATTTGGAGAAAAAGCACCATTGGCATCTACACGAATTTCAATAGTCTTTTCATCAAAATGTTTTCGGATAAAAGTTACTAAATCTAATTCTTGCTGAAAATCAATTGCCCCAATTTTTAGTTTGATGCACGTAAAACCATCGGCTAATTTTTCTTCGATTTGTTTTTTCATAAAGGCTTCTTCGCCCATCCATACCAAACCATTAATTGTAATCGTATCTTTTCCTTTGGTAAAATTAGAAGGAAATAATTCAAAAGTCGATTCTGCTTGTAACGACAAAAATGCCATTTCTACTCCAAATTGAATCGAAGGAAATTCCAATAATTCTTGCCACAATTTGTCTTTTCCTAAATGGATATTTTGACAAACCCATTGTAATTTTTCTTCGTAATCTGGTCGATCATCAACAGACAAACCTCGCAACAAACCGCACTCACCTACTCCAATTTTACCATTTTCTTCCAATAGTAAAAACCAAGTTTCTTTTTCCGTCAATACACCACGAGATGTGCCGCTTGGACGTTTAAAGTTGAGGATGTGTTTTTTGTAAGTCGCTTTCATTTGTTAATTAGACAATGAGCCTATTTTCAATTTGCCAATTATTGAAATTATTCCAATATTCTTAAAATCTTTTTAAAATTATCAGTTGGAAAACCTCTTTTTTCGAAATCTTCAAAATCAGATTTAGTTTGAGCAATCCAGCTTTTATTTGCCGAAATATTATTGTCTTTGTACAATTTATGAATGTCTTTTGCTTGGCTAACTTTATTAGAAAACAAGTAAACGTGTGCCAATTTCAATTGATATGCTAATTCAGAAGAATTTTTATCGATGGCTTTTTTATATTGTTCTTCCGCTTTTACAAATTGTTTGTTGGATAAATAAATATTGCCTAAAGCACTATAATCGTTGTCTTTGGCATATTTTTTTTCGATAATTTCTTTTTGAATTAAAGCAATCGCTTCATCCGATTTTCCTTTTTTAAACAACTCTAAAGAAGTACTTCTAATTTTATCTAAATAATTTTGCAATTCACCAGATTGAATTAAACTTTCAGTGGCAATGCTTTGCATTATATTTGCCTTCTCAATAGCTAACAATTGTTTGTACTCGCTATATTTATATTTGGCTGCGTAAACTTTTAAAAACGTAGCTAAGTAATTGTTTTTATTAGAGACCATTTTAACTGTTGCTAATTTTTCAGCTTCTGCTAAAAGTTCTTTTTTAGTGTTTGCATTCCAACCACGACTCGCGTTATAATCGACCCAAGAAACCACTTCCAAAACAATTTTGGTACTCATTACCCAGTTTTTATTTTCGAAAGCAAACCAAACATTTGGTGCATTTTCAAAACATTTTGTGTTTTTTATTGAAATCAATTTACTGTCTTTACTTACAGCTTCTTTAACGAAATAGCAAGCGGTTTCTAATTTCCCATCTTTTAAAAACTGATTTCCAGCCTTTTCAGAAGCATAAATTCCGTACAAACAAGTATCGTCACCAGAAAGTGAATTGGTTAACGTAATGGCTCCTGCAGTTCCTTGACTAATTCCTGTTGGATCTGGAATGGCCTTTAAAATCGAAGCTAAACTTGTGGTGATTTTTCCGTTTTCGTCAATTAATAAAATTCGGAAAACAAATTCGGAAGTTCCTTCTGGTAAATCATCAATTTTAACTAAAGTTCGGTTACCCGATGACAATTTAATTTCTTTTGTAAAAGCACGTTCTTTATCCCAAAATCCGTCTTTTTGAGCGAAGGAAAATTGGGTAATAAGTAATAATAGGAATATTTTTTTCATTTAATTTATTTATTTTTTAAACACATAGGCACATAGAATTTTCTGTTTTAGATTGAGTCGCTTCGCTCTAAATAGATAACATAGAGAAATTAATTTTCTATTGTTTTCTTTTCCAAACAAAGTTAAAAAAAGCTATGTGTCTATGTGTTTCAACATCTAGCAATTTTGATACCAAAGTTTACAAATCGATACTTTGACCAATTTCTAAAAGCATTAAATCTTTTCCGTTTTCGAAGAATTTACGTTTAGCTTCTTCATGATTGATTTCGATATAACCGAAAGTGTCGTAATGATAACCTAAAACTTTATCGCAATCCAGAAAATCAGATGCAATAATTGCGTCACCAACATCCATAGTAAAATTACTTCCGATTGGTAAAACGGCTAAATCTAAATTAGTTCTCATTGGAATTAACTTCATATCCATTGATAAAGCGGTATCACCAGCAATGTAAATATTTTTATGTTCGCCTTCAATTACAAATCCGCCAGGTTGCCCGCCATAACTTCCATCTGGAAAAGAAGAAGTATGAATAGCGTTGACATATTTTACATTTCCGAATTCGAAATCCCAACTTCCACCATGATTCATGGGATGAAATTGAAATCCTTTATTTCCGTAATGTGTCGCAATTTCATGATTCGAAACAATAACAGCATCGGTTCTTTTTGCGATAGTTTCCACATCTAAAATATGATCTTGATGTGCATGTGTTAACAAAATATAATCGGCTTCAATTTCATCAATATTAATATGTGAAGCTTTTGCATTAGCAGAAATAAATGGATCAACCAAAATATGAATGTCGTTGATTTGAATTCCCAAACAAGCGTGTCCGTAAAATGTAATTTTCATAATATTATTATTTTAAATTATAAAGAAAGCTAATCCAAATTAGGATACTTAATGCAAAAGTTCCTAAGGCAACTTTTTTCAATTCGGGATCAAAATCTTCGTGCTTTTCAGATTTTCTAACTTTTTCTAAATGTTTCAAAAAGATAATAAAAACAATAAAACTCAAAAATATTCTAGTATCAACTCCGATCGAAAAAATAAACAAACAAAAAAACGGAGCAAGAATTAAAAAATGATGGTAATTTTTCGCCCATTTTAATCCGTTTTTCACCACAACAGTATTTTTTCCAGCAACCTTATCATTTTCAATATCGCGCATGTTGTTCAAATTTAGAACCGCTGTGCTCAACATTCCAATAGCAATTGCAGGTAAAAACAACTTAATATCAATAGTCTTCGAATACAAAAAATTACTTCCAATAACGGCTACTAATCCAAAAAAGATAAAAACGAAAACATCTCCGAATCCACTATAGCCGTAGGCATTATTTCCAACTGTATATTTAATAGCAGCAGCAATTGAGGCAATTCCTAATACTAAAAAGATTAGAGAATAGAGAAAGTTTTCTTGTCCGAATGCGAAATAAATTAAAGCAACAGCCAAAACAAAAGCAATAACTCCATTGATGATAATAGCTTGTTTCATTTGCCCTGAAGTAATTTCTCCAGAAGCTACTAAACGTTTTTCACCAATTCTGTTGGCGTCTGTTCCTTTAATTCCATCACCATAATCGTTAGCAAAATTGGATAATATTTGAAAGGATAATGTGGTTAATAAAGCTAAAATGAAAATAATCCATTCGAATTTATGTTGATAGTAGGCATAAGCGCTTCCCACCAAAATTCCAGAAATAGAGAGTGGTAAGGTTCTTAATCGTGCGGCTTGAATCCAAGATTTTATGTTCATATAATTCCGTAAATAATCAACGTTCCAAATACTATTGAAATGGGTGCTAATAGTTTTAAATAAATAGGTTTTAAATAATCCGAAGCTTTTTTAGAAAACTGATTGTGTTTTTTAATTGGTAAAATCATTAGCAATAAAGCAGAAATAACAAGAAAATAACCAAAACAATCGTAAACTGTTTCAAATTTAGTTTCTACAAAAACGAAAGCTAATCCAACTATAAGTCTTATTCCTAATTCTGAATAATTTATGGTAAAAGTACTTCCAGCTTTACTAATTATTTGTTTCGCTTTTTCGGGATAAAAAAACATGATAAATCCACAGAAAATTAGAAAAACTCCAAAGAGAACAATAATAGCTAAAGTAATTTCTTTCATAAATTGTTATTATGGTAAATATTTCTTTTCAAAATTAGGCTTACGTTTCTCTAAGAAAGCATCTCTACCTTCTTTCGCTTCGTCAGTCATGTATGCTAAACGAGTGGCTTCACCAGCAAAAACTTGTTGTCCCACCATTCCATCATCAGTTAAATTCATTGCGAATTTTAGCATTTTAATAGAAGTTGGCGATTTTCCTAAAATTTCTTGTGCCCATTCGTACGCAGTATCTTCCAATTCAGCATGTGGAATTACGGCATTTACCATTCCCATTTCATAAGCGTCTTGAGCAGAATAATTTCTTCCTAAAAAGAAAATTTCTCTAGCTTTTTTCTGACCTACCATTTTCGCCAAATAAGCAGAGCCATAACCACCATCAAAGCTAGTTACATCCGCATCAGTTTGTTTAAAAATGGCGTGTTCTTTACTTGCCAAAGTCAAATCGCAAACCACGTGTAAACTATGTCCGCCACCAACAGCCCAACCTGGAACTACACAAATAACAGCTTTTGGCATAAAACGAATCATACGTTGTACTTCTAAAATATTTAGTCTATGGTATCCGTCTTCTCCAACATAACCTTGATGTCCGCGCGCTTTTTGATCGCCACCGCTACAAAAACTCCAAATTCCGTCTTTAGAACTTGGTCCTTCAGCCGAAAGTAAAACTACTCCAATTGAAGTATCTTCTTGCGCATCATAAAAAGCATCAATTAATTCTTTTGTGGTTTTTGGACGGAATGCATTTCGAACATCTGGTCTGTTAAATGCAATTCTGGCAACACCATTACATTTTTTATACGTTATATCTTCGTATTCTTTTACAATTTTCCAGTTGATATTTGACATAATTTTATATTGAAATTGTCTCGAAATTTCGAGATTATTATTGAAATTATATTTTATAATATTTTCAGTAAAAATAATCCTTTTTTAATTTATATTGCAATCCAATATTACATAAAATTAAATTTTCATTAATGCATTATAAATCAAGCGTTTCAAAAATATATTACATCATATTTCCTTTGTTTATGGCTGGAATATTTTTGATGAATTATTTCCTTCCTTCAGAAAAGGAAAAAATTATAACTTTTGCGCCATTATTTGTTTTGTTTGGCGGGTTAATCCTTTTTATTATTGCGATTAAAAACACCAAATATTACATCGAAGGGAATGTTTTAATAAGTCAGGTTTTATTTTATAAATACAAAGTCAATATTGAAACCATTAGAAAAATTGAATACAACCATACTATTTTTGTAGGCACAACAACAAAATTAGGCTGGGACACGAAAGGATTAATTGTTCACTATAACAAGTTTGATGATTATTTTATTTCACCAGCAAACAAAGAACAATTTATTGCCCATTTATTACAACTCAATCCAAATATAGAAATTAAAAAATAATTAAAAATGAAAAAATCTATTATACTTTCTGCATTTTTGCTAGGAACTTTCGCTATACAAGCACAGAATTATGATTTTAAGGAAACTAAAAACTTAGAACATAATCCGGTAATCTCACAAGGGCAAACTGGAACATGTTGGAGTTTTTCAACTACTTCGTTTTTGGAGTCGGAAATTACTCGAATTACAGGTAAAAAAATTGATATTTCTGAAATGTATCAAGCTCGAACAACTTATCCTTTAAAAGCAGAAAATTATGTGATGCGACAAGGAAAAGCCAATTTTAGCGAAGGTGCGTTAGCTCATGATGTAATTAATAGTGCCAACAAATACGGAATTGTGCCAAACAGTGCTTATACTGGTTTAGAAAACGAAGAAACCAAACACAATCATGCAGAAATGGTTGCGGTTTTGGAAGCTATGGTAAAAACATATGTAGCAAATCCGGCTGGAAAATTATCGAAAAATTGGAAAAATGCTATAAATAGTGTTTTAGATACATATTTAGGAAAAGTGCCAAATGATTTTACATTTGAAGGTAAAAAATACACGCCAAAATCATTTATGGAAATGACGAAAATTAATCCGTCAAATTATATTACCTTAACATCTTTTACTCACGAACCTTTTTACAAACCATTTATCTTAAACATTCCAGATAATTTTTCAAACGGAAGTTTATATAATATCACTTTAGATGAATTAGTTGCTGCAACAGACAAAGCGTTAGATAATGGCTATACATTATCAATTGATGCCGATGTTTCTGAAAAATATTTCACAAAAGATGGAATTGCTTTTGTTCCAGAAAACGAGAGCGATTTAGAAAAAGGTAAAACAGAAATTGTTGCGGAGAAAACAATCACTCCAGAATTTCGTCAACAAGAATTTGAAAACTTCGCTACAACTGATGATCATTTAATGCATATTATTGGAAAAGCAAAAGATGTAAAAGGTAACGAATATTACCTTATTAAAAACTCTTGGGGAAACAAAGCTGGAAAAGACGGATATTTTTATATGAGTAAACCTTATTTTAAACTAAAAGCTATCTCAGTAATGTTACATAAAGACGGAATTGAAAAAGATTTAAAAAAGAAACTAAGTTTATAATGCAATTCAAATCTGGTTTTAGTAAAATCAATTTTACAATACCTTTAATACCTGTATTTATAATACTTATTATCAGTATTTTTACAGAAAAGGATATTAACTTAATTATTTTTCCAGCTTTAGGAATTTATGTTTTTATAATATTGCTTTTCACAATTTTGTTTTACACAACCTATTATGAAATTCGAGAAGACTTTTTAATTGTTTCATTGTTTTTTTACAAAACTAAAATTAAAACTTCTGAAATAAGAAGCATTAAATATTCTAATTCAATTATAAAAACAAATTTATATAAGCCAGGTTTTGATCACAAAGGAATAGAAATTAGGTATCACAAATACGATGATATTTTTATCTCACCAAAAAACAGAGACCAATTTATTGCTCAATTACAAAAAATCAATCCCAACATTGAAATAATAAAATAATGAAATTTTTACGCTTACTACTACTATCGGCTATACTAATTGCTTGTAAAGACAAGGCAAAAGATTTTTCTAAAAAAAATGGTACTCAAAAAGATCAAGGAGATTTTTTTGTAGCCTTTAATGAGTTAGACAAATCGTATTGCGATAAACAAAAAGAAGAAATCAGTTATCTATACAATAAATTAATCAACAAAAATGATTTTTATGGTCAGTTTTTAGTCGCCAAAAACGGAAAAATTTTGTTTGAAGACTATGAAGGATTTGCCTATAAAGAAAAAGACGATAAAAACAGAAAAGACAAACCTTTACATATAGCATCAGTTAGTAAAGTATTGACAGCTGCTGTTATTTTACGAATGGTTGATGAAGGAAAAATTGGTTTAGATGATAAAGTTTCGAAGTATTTAAAAGGGTTTTATCACGATGAAATTACGGTAAGAATGTTGTTAAATCACCGAAGTGGTTTACGTCATTATGGCTATTTTATTGAGCGTGATGTTAAATGGGACAAATCGAAACGTATTACTAATCAGGATATTTTAGATTTGATAAATTCTGGAAAAATTCATTTAGAAAGTACGCCAGGAACTCGTTTTGCATATTGTAATACGAATTATTCAATATTAGCTTTAATCATTGAAAAAGTTTCAGGAATGCGTTATCATGAAGCCATGGACAAGTTACTTTTCAAACCTTTAGGAATGAAAAATACTTTTGTTTTTGATTATGAAAAACACCACGACACAGTAAGTCAAACTTATAAAGCAAGTAGATTACGACTGGCTTTTGACCATTTAGATTTAGTTTATGGTGACAAAAATATTTATTCAACCGCACGCGATTTATTAAAATTTGATTTAGCAACGTATTCTGATAAATTTTTCAGTGATAAACTTAGAAAAGAAATTTTTAAAGGCTACAGTTACGAATCTAAAGGTGAAAAAAACTACGGATTAGGTATTCGTTTACGTGAATGGAAAGAAGCACCAACATTAACTTATCATAACGGTTGGTGGCACGGAAATACTTCATCATACATTACTCAAAAAAATGATACGGTTACTATAATTGCACTTTCGAATAAAATGACACACAACACCTATCAAACTAAAAAGTTTATTAAGTTATTTAATCCTAAATATCCAATAAAATTAGACAGTGATGCTGGTGGTGCGAATGAATAGTTAGAAATTATTATATTTTGTGGGTTTTTAAATACTAACCAATCATATTTTGCGTTTTTATTAAAAACCTCACAAAATGTTACTAAAATTCACTTTTACTATAGTTTCAATTCTATTTGTTAGTTACGCTTCCATAAAAAACGATATTAACACAAGTAGAAAGCAATTATCACAATCCTATAAAATTTCAACAAATAAGTCCGGCTCGAGCAATAGCGAACTGGCGAAGCAAACCTTAAATCAGATTAGACATAAATTCACCAATCATTTAGTGAGAGATATTATTCCCCAATGGTATGGTACGAAATGGTCTTTTGATGGCTATTCTGAAACTCCGAAATCTGGTAGCATTGCTTGTGGCTATTTTGTTTCTACCACTTTACGTGATATGGGAATGAACATCAATCGTTACAAACTCGCACAAAAAGCACCTTATCATGAAGCGAAAGTAATTGCTTGTGGCACAGTTATTGAGACACTTCAAAACAAAACAAAAGAAGAATTAAAAGCGTATTTCATTCACAATAAAAAAGACGGATTGTACTTTATTGGGTTAGATTTTCATGTCGGATTTATTTTAAAAGAAGGCCAAAACATCTATTTCATTCACTCCAATTACCACAACAATTCTGGACCAACAAAAGAAAAAATTGAAGATTCTAAAGTCATGAAAAGTAGTGTTTATCATTTTTGTAATATTACACATAACGATGTTTTACTTAAAAAATGGTTAAATAATGAAGTTATAAATACAAATTAGGCTTTTAAACTCTAACAATAGAAGAAAATTTACTAATTTTGCAAAAAATTTAAACCATGATTTTACCAATTTACGGATACGGCGAAGCTGTTTTAAGAAAAGTTTGCGAAGATATCCCACAAGATTATCCAAACTTAACAGAAACTTTAAGTAACATGTATGAAACCATGTATAATGCTTCAGGTGTTGGTTTGGCTGCCCCTCAAGTTGGTTTAGCAATAAGATTATTCATCATTGATACTACTCCATTTGCTGATAGCGATGAAGTTTCAAAAGAAGAAGCAGAAGAATTAAAAGGTTTCAAACAAACTTTTATTAATGCAAAAATTGTAAAAGAAGAAGGTGAACTTTGGGGTTTTAACGAAGGTTGTTTGAGTATTCCAGATGTTCGTGAAGACGTTTTTCGTCATGATACCATTACAATTGAATATGTTGATGAAAATTTCGCTAAAAAAACAGAAGTATATAACGGATTGATTGCGAGAGTAATCCAACACGAGTACGATCATATTGAAGGAATTTTATTTACAGATCACCTTTCCATGTTAAAGAAAAAATTAGTCGGTAAAAAATTGCAAAACATTATGGAAGGCAAAGCCAGACCAGATTACCGTATGAAATTTGCCAATTTAAAAATTAAGTAAAAATTAAGTATTTCAAGTTTGTTTTTGAAATTTTAAAATATATATTTGCCATCTTATAAAAACTAAACACACTATGAGTTTTCAAAAAATATTAGCCATTTCTGGTAAGCCAGGATTATATGAATTAAAAGTACAAACCCGTTCTGGTTTTGTGGCTGAAGCTTTATTAGACGGTAAAAAAATTACTGTTGGATTAAGAAGTAATGTAAGTTTATTATCTGAAATTGCCGTTTACACGTATAACGAAGAAGTAAAATTAATCGAAATTTTCAAAACTATTTCTGCTAAAGAAAATGGAGAACCAACTATTTCTCATAAAGAAAGTGACGATAAATTGAAAAGCTATTTCAGAGAAATTTTACCTGAATTTGACGAAGACAGAGTTTATACTTCAGACATTAAAAAAATCTTTAATTGGTATAACATTTTACAACCAAAAGGTTATGTATCAGTAGAAGCTTTAAACACAGAAGTTAAAGAAGAAGAAAAAGAAGAAACCGCAGCTGAGTAATTTATTACTTGTTCAAAAATTATACTCGCCCTGAGCATGTCGAAGGGTCAAATCCCATTCTTATTTAGAGTGGGATTTTTTTTGTAGCACATAAATTTCTTTTCAAAACACTTTTAGTCGTGTCTTCCACTAAATCTTTTATTAATTGTAAAAGAAATTAATAAAAGGATACCGCTTCAACCACGGCTAGACTAAACAACTATTTTTTCAAATCATAATTTATCCGTATTTTTATCAAAACAAACCTGAAACTTGAAACTTGAAACCTGAAACAAACTTAAAAATGAACACACGTCAACAACAATTACAAGCCTTTGAAAGATTACTGGATATTATGGACGATTTACGTGAAAAATGTCCATGGGATAAAAAACAAACCTTAGAAAGTTTACGTCATTTAACTATTGAAGAAACTTACGAATTAGGTGACGCCATTTTAGATAACGATTTACCAGAAATTAAAAAGGAATTGGGCGATTTGTTGTTACACATTGTGTTTTATGCTAAAATTGGTTCTGAAACCAACGATTTTGACATTGCTGATGTAGCGAATAGCATTTCTGATAAGTTAATTGATCGTCATCCTCATATTTATGGCGATGTTGTGGTGGAAAATGAAGAACAAGTAAAACAAAATTGGGAAAAACTGAAACTAAAAGAAGGAAGAAAATCGGTTTTAGAAGGTGTTCCGAAAAGTTTACCAGCGTTAGTAAAAGCAAGCAGAATTCAAGATAAAGTAAAAGGTGTCGGATTTGATTGGGAAGAATCGCATCAAGTTTGGGAAAAAGTACAAGAAGAAATTGCCGAATTGCAAGTGGAAATCGCATCCAACAATCAAGATAAAATTGAAGCCGAATTTGGTGATGTTTTATTTTCAATGATAAATTATGCTCGATTTTTAAACGTAAATCCAGAAGACGCTTTAGAACGCACCAATAAAAAATTCATCAAACGTTTTATGTATTTGGAAAGTAAAGCTTCTGAATTAGGAAAACAATTATCAGATATGTCTTTAGCCGAAATGGATGTTTTTTGGGAAGAAGCTAAAAAAATGTAATATTCAATTAAACCTTTTTCGTCATTATAAGTCTAATTATTAAATCCGAAAACCATGAGATTAAAATATCTTCTACTAATTAGCTTATTATCCATTTTCATTTCTTGTAGTAATGATACTGAATCTAATCCTTCTCCAACTGAAGAAGCGATGTATTTTCCACCAATAACTGGTACAACTTGGGAAACCAAAACACCCCAAAGTTTAGGATGGAATACTACAAACATTCAGCCTTTATACGATTATCTTAATCTAAAACATTCTAAAAGTTTTATTGTTTTGCACAATGGAAAAATTGTGATGGAACAATATTTCAATGGTCATACCTCAACTTCACCTTGGTATTGGGCAAGTGCAGGAAAAACATTAACCTCAACTGTAACTGGAATTGCCGAACAAGAAGGATTTTTAAACATCAATAATAAAGTCTCTGATTATTTAGGAACGGGTTGGACAAGCGCTACTTTAGCAAAAGAAAATTTAATTACTTGTAAGAATTTATTAAGTATGAATTCAGGTTTAGATGATGTTTTAGGCGATGATGTTTCACCTGCCAACTTACAATATGTTGCCGATGCTGGAACACGTTGGGCTTATCATAATGTGTATGTAAAATTACAAGATGTAGTTGCTGAAGCTACCAATCAAACCTGGGATAATTACTTTAACACCAAACTCCGTGATAAAATTGGAATGACTGGAACATGGGTTCCTAATGGCGATTTAAGTGTATATTGGAGTAATACCAGAAGTATGGCGCGTTTCGGATTATTAGCTTTAGCCAAAGGAAAATGGAATGGCACACAAATTATCAATTCAACCTATTTAAACAATGCTACAAATACCTCGCAATCTATTAATTTAGCTTATGGCTATTTATGGTGGTTAAATGGAAAAACTAGCTATCACATGCCACAAAGTCAAATACAAATTCCTGGAACTTTAATTCCAACTGCACCATCAGATATGTATTGTGCTTTAGGGAAAGATGATCAAAAAATATATGTTATACCAAGTAAAAAATTAGTAATTATCAGAATGGGTGACGCTGCAGATGGCTCTAATTTTGCTTTATCCGATTTTGATGAAACACTTTGGGAAAAAATTAGTGCAGTTATAAATTAAAAAAGCAAATCCCAATTTGAAATGTCAAATTGGGATTTGCTTTTTTATGCTCTTTCTTGAAGAAGCGCTTCATCAAATTCCATGGAATCTATAATTTCTTCTTTAATTTCGGGTTTAGACAATCTTAATAGATTGAATTTTTCAAACTGTTCTAAATTCTCTTCTTTACCATTAAAATAAGGAAAAACATCCATAATTGGCGATTCTGAAATTACAGGAATTGTATATTCTCCCATAGTTCCATTCATAACTGTTACAGTATTATCAAAAGCCTCTTTAATATCATTAGCTTGTAACAAGATATTGATATTCGATTTTCTTTCTTTTCCACTTTCTTCATCATAAGCCAACAAGGAAACTTTCGATTTAAACCAACGATCTGAATTCTCAAAAGGGTGAATTTCAGCATAGTTAGCGACTTTAATATTTGTGATTTTAAATTCTTCACTAATGTAAGCAGACATTTCTTCATTAATTCTAGTTTCCGCTTCAGTATAAGATAAAGCATCCACCAAATAAGGTTCAGTGACAACTTTCTGAACTCCAGTATCGTCCATTTTTCTATATTTCACTCTACATTCAAACCAAATTGCACTCATATTTTATTTTATTTTTTATTTAAAAACCAAAGGTAAGATTAACAAAAAAATTAATGAAGTGTTTCACAAATTAGATATCCACAATTTATTAATTTCTAAAAAATCATAAAAAAAACCGCTACAAATTCTTGCAACGGTTTTTTAAAATCTAATAATTTAAGAATTAATTATCTCTAAAAACATGAATTGTTGCAGAAAGAGTATGAGTTCCGGTTGAATTTGTATAAGTTCCGTTAATTGTCATATCAATATAACCTCCAATTGGACCAATTTGACTAACAACAAACTGAAGATCATTTGTTACATTATAATCTACAGTAGTAGTGGTAGTTGTTCCAGGTGTGGTTGAAAAATTCAGTGAAATTTGAGGTGCATTACCAATCGTGTAAGTACCTACTGAAGTCATTAAATCACCATTTAAAGCAAAATAAGGTACATTTTGCTGAGTATTTATGAATATTCCAGGCGCTACTGGTGTAAAAAGATTGGCATACACATTTGACACAACATAATTCACTGGATTATTATCTACTTGATAGGTAATAAATTCATTAACTGCATTACAAGCGTTAATAATTCCAATATTTGTTGTTGGTGCAGTTGCAGTAAACGTAATTGCATCGGTGCTTTGTAAATTAGTAAAATCTTCGCCTACAATTTCAAATTGCTGTGAAGTTCCACAAACATTAGTTGTAAAAGAAAAATCACCATTTGTTACCGTTTGTATTACTTGTCCGTAGTAATTAGAAACATTCAAGTTTTTTAACTTTACAATTCCATTTGTGACATTGGCATTGGCACACGTTTTTAAAATTCCAGTAATATTAATCGTTGTAATTGCAGTTGCTGTCAAATTTATGACTGGTAAAGTATTTGAACTTCCTGTAGCGAATGGCCCAACTGAAGCAGTATAAATTACATTTCCACAAAAATCTGAAACATTTAAGGTCAACGTTTCATTTGCTGGAATAATTCCAGTTACTTGTCCAGTACTATTTGTTAATCCGTTAGTACCATAAGCCTGACTTGGTCTAATTAATGTTACCGTTAAATTAGAAATAGGCAAATTATTATTATTTTGAACTGTTACAGTTAAATTACACTGATCAAAAGGTGCATCGCAATTCCACCAAGAAAAATGAGAAACATTACCCACATATTTATTTCCAACTTTAGTTGCAGCACCTTCTTGTTTCCATATTCCTGCTACTTCATCAAATGACCAAAGTGGAATTGTTGAAGGAGAAGAACTCAATTGACTTGCATCAATATCTAAAGAAATTTCAGCTGTATGACCGTTGGCAATATTTAATTTTTGTCCGCCACTTCCAGTTAATTCAACATGAAGCATTCCGAAAGTTTCCAACACTTTTGCATCACCATTAGAATTACTTGCTAATAAAGAACCTGGCATGGTTTCGCTTAAATACGTATCAGATGGTTTCAAGTGATATAACCCAACTTGAACGCTACCAGTATAAGCATTTCCATTTGCATCTTTAAATGCACCATCAAATTTTACTTTGGTTCCGTTTGCCAAATTCACTTCGCTATTAATCCCTGAAGTAACAGTTGCAGTTGGTGTATTAGGAATAAGCATGATATTAATACGATTATCACCAGATGTTGGCACCAAAACTCTTGAACCATCAATAAAACCAGGTTTCACAACTTTTACATGGGCAAATTTTTCTTTTACTGAAGCATTACTAATTGAAAATAAACCGTTAGAATTCGTTTGTACTGAAGTTGACCCAATTGTAACCGTAGCATTAGAAACTGGATTTCCATTAGTTTCCAAAATTAAGCCATGAAAATTTCTGCTTACATCATTACCTTGATCGTAATTAATAACCTGATGGTTGTCTTCAATTGCATCATTATCTTCGTTACAACTTAAAAACAAAGCAGAAAGAAATAATATTAAATAGTATTTTTTCATAATAGTAGTGTTTAGTTTTTTATAGTTAATCTTATAAAAGTAGTAAATATTTTCTTACCTAATACAAAAAAAACCGCTACAACATTTTGTAACGGTTTTGTTATTTTTCTATGCTTGTTCGTAGCGTTCCATTTCTCGGTCATAAAATTCGCCAGCTAGCGTAATTAAATGTTCCATTTCAGCTTCTAATTCGGTTTGATCTTCTTCTTCAATATCTTCTAAAAATTCTACTGAATCATCTTTTAAATTGATGAAAAATCTCGGATATTCTAAATGAATAACAAAAATATCATCCGGAAAATCAGTATTATCGCCTGTTACAAATTTTGGTATTTCCATGTTTTAAATTGTATAATGTTTTATTGTAAATTCTAAATTCTTTTGTAAATGTACAAATTCTATTAGTTTATTAAAATTATCTGTGATGTTTCAGCAAAAATCTGAATCGTAAATACAGCATAATGGCTGCTGCAGTTAATCCGGCTAATAAGCCAATCCAAACACCTTCTGCTTTTAATTCTGTATATCTTCCCAAATAAATTGAAATCGGAAAACCAATCATCCAATACGCAACAAAAGTCAAATACATAGGCACTTTTACATCTTGCAAACCACGTAATGCTCCTAAAACCACGACTTGAATTCCATCAGAAATTTGGAAAAATGCTGCTACGATTAATAATTTAGAAGAAATAGAAAGCACTTCTTTGATTTCAACTGCATTTAATTGTGTTTCTGAATTCACAAAGAACGAAGGAAAAAATTGACAACCCAGCATAAAAATAACCGCGAAAACAATTTCAACAATTATGGCCATTAAGAAAATAGAATGGGCAACTGTATTTAATTTTTTATAATCGTCTAAACCTTTGTGATTGGCCACACGAATCATGGCTGTTACGCTTAATCCCATGGCAAACATAAATGTTAGTGAAGCCAAACTCAATGCAATTTGATTCGCGGCTTGACTCGTAGTCCCAATCATTCCGCACAACCAGATTGCTCCAGTGAACAACGCCACTTCAAAAAACATTTGCATAGAAGATGGAATTCCCAACTTAATGATTTTATCCGACATACTTTTCTGAAAAGATTGCCATCCGAAATTTTGGAAAAACGATTTGAATTTTTTGTTTTTAGATAAGATATAATGCATATAAATTACCATAAAAATACGAGCAATTAACGTTCCGATAGCAGAACCTACAATTCCCATTTTAGGAAACATAAACAGTCCGAAAACCAATAAAGCATTAATTACAACGTTAATAATATTTCCGTAAATTGTAGCATACATCGAATATTTCGTTTCACTCATTCCGTCAGCAAATTGCTTATAAGCTTGAAAAATCACAAGCGGAACCAATGAAAAACCAACAATATCTAAGAAAGGTTTAGCTAATTTCACTACTTCAACCGGCTGGTTCATGTAGGACAAAATCGGTTTGGCAAAAAACAACAAAAAGAACAATCCGAAACCTAAAATGGTACATAAGATTAATCCGTTTTGAAAAGCACTTCTTCCGCCTTCTCTGTCTTTTTGACTATCAAACTCTGCTATAATTGGCGTTATTGCAGTTGAAAATCCTATTCCGATTGACATCCCAATAAATACAAAACTATTACCTAAAGAAACTGCCGCTAATTCTGTAGAACCTAATTGTCCCACAAAAATATTATCTACCACTCCAACCAAAGTATGTCCAACCATACCTAAAATCACAGGTAAAGCCAAGTTGAAATTGTATTTGAATTCTTGGAAGTATTTTTTCATTTTATATTATTTATTATCTTGCCTAAAAAAAATGTTTGAGACAATCCTTATTATAACTGTAATTTTAACTAATGTAACAATCTACTTTTTCTTAAATGATAAAGAAAGATATAAACCAATTTACTTAAAAACCTCTATTGCATTAATAACAGTTTCTTTGATATATTATTTAGCGTTTAAACCTGAAACTTTTAGTTTAAACTTTTTATCAATTCTGTTTTTCTTTAGTATTGGATTAATTATTATGCATTATATGCAAATACCTATTGATAATAGAATGGATCAATTTGTTCAGCAAAATAAAAATAATACAGGCTTACAAAAAATGAGAGAATTTCAAAAAACGATTATTTCATCAACAAAATTTTTATTTTTTCCTGGGATAACCATTGTACAAATTATTATGATTCTATCATTAGAAATGAGACTTGATATGATTCACAAATAAAATTTGTCTAATAAACTATTTCAATTTTTCTACTAATTCGTTTAACGAAACAGTAACTTGTTCACCAGAAACTAAATCTTTGACTTTAAATTGATTTTGTTTCATTTCTTCTTCACCAACCAAAACCGCAAACTGAATTCCTTTTTTCTCTGCAAACTTAAATTGTTTATCCAATTTCGATTTATCAGGATACATTTCAACTTTAATTCCGCTTTGTCTTAAGTGCGAAATCGCTTTTAATGAAAATAACGTTTCTGCTTCTCCGAAATTAATGAATAATGCTTTTGAAGTTGTAGCTACCGTTTCTGGAAACAATCCTAATTCTTCCAAAACCAAATAAATTCTATCTAATCCGAAAGAAATTCCAACACCACTCATATTTTTCAAACCGAAAATACCAGTTAAATCGTCATAACGACCACCGCCACCAATTGAACCCATTGCAACACCTTCCGGCGCTCCGACTTCATAAATAGCTCCAGTATAATAATTTAAACCACGAGCTAAAGTCACATCTAAATCTAAACTTGCCGATTGTAAACCTAATTCGTTAATTGCATTGCAAATGAATTTCAATTCTTCTACACCTTTTGTTCCTTCTGCTGAAGCAGCTAAAAGCGTCGCTAATTTTTCAATTTTTTCGTTAATAGTTCCAGTGAAGTTGAAAAGCGGTTGTACTTTTTCAATAGCCGATTCAGAAATTCCTTTTTCAAGCATTTCTTTCTTCACACCATCTTCACCAATCTTATCTAATTTATCTAATGCAACTGTAAAATCAATTAATTTATCAGAAGCACCAATCACTTCAGCAATTCCAGATAATATTTTACGGTTGTTAATTTTAATATTTACGCCTTTTAAACCTAAAGCGGTAAAAATCGTATCGTACAATTGTACAAATTCTACTTCTTGCCAAAGCGAATTACTTCCCACCACATCTGCATCGCATTGAAAAAACTCTCTAAAACGTCCTTTTTGTGGTCTATCTGCTCTCCAAACGGGTTGAATTTGATAACGTTTGAACGGAAATTCTAATTCGTTTTGGTGTTGCACAACATAACGCGCAAATGGCACGGTTAAGTCGTATCGCAAAGCTTTTTCTGAGATTGAAGACGTTATTTTTTTACTATTTTTAGCACTTAAATCTTCATCAGAGACTTTTTCCAAATAATCTCCAGAATTCAATATTTTAAAAATCAATCTGTCACCTTCTTCACCATATTTCCCCATTAAAGTATCCGAATTTTCAAAAGAGGGTGTTTCAATTGGTTGAAAGCCAAACTTTTCAAAATTAGATTTTATGATAGAAAATATGTAGTTTCTTTTTGCTACTTCTGTAGATGAAAAATCGCGAGTTCCTTTAGGAATACTTGGTTTTTGAGCCATAATAGTAATACGTCAATGCGGCAATTTGCCAATTATCAATTATTGTGGTGCAAATATCTTACTTTTAAATGACAATAGGAAAAAGAGCTAAGGAAAAAGTATGAAGAGCCAAGAAAAACTTTTGCCTTTTTACTTTGCCTTGGCTGTTTTTTAAAAAAGGTGTAACAAAAACATAAAATCAACTACAAATAGGCATGGTTGGATTATTCAAAGAAAATACAAGAATTGCTATTGACTCTATTAGAAGTCAGGCTTTACGTACGTTTTTAACAGTATTTATTATTGTTATCGGAATTACTTTTTTAGTAGGAATTTTAACTTTAACGAAAGCGTTAGAAAATAATTTATTTGGAAATTTTGCTTCTATGGGAGCGAATACCTTTTCTATTAGTCAGTACGATTTCTCAGAACAAATTAACCAAAATGATGGTGAACAAAAGATAAATCCATTTATTAGTTATCCACAAGCCAAGAGTTTCAAAGAAAAATTTCAATTTCCTTTTTCAGCCACTTCTCTTTCATTTACTGCTTCCGCAACTGCTGAAGTAAAATTTGACAATAAAAAAACAGATCCAGAAATTACCATTTTAGGTTCCGATGAAAATTTTATCCCGAACAATGGTTTCGAACTATCAGCAGGTAGAAATTTCAATTCTTTTGATGTGGATAACAACAATTATGTTTGTGTTGTAGGTGCTAATTTTAAAGACGGTTTATTTGAAGGCGTTAACCCAATTGACAAAACGATTTCGGTTCGTGGCGCAAAATTTAAAGTGATTGGTTTATTAAAAGAAAAAGGTGCTACGTTTGGTAACAATCAAGATTTACGAGTAATTATTCCGATACAAATTGCACGTTCTATCTTTTCTCAAGCAAATATTAATTACGATATTGATGTAAAAATTAGTAACAAACAATTATTAGACGAAGGTGTTGACAATGCAATTTTGACAATGCGTCGTGTTAGAAAATTAAATCCTGTTGAAAAAGATAATTTCGGAATTAAACGTAGTGATGATTTAATTCAGAAATTAGGAGAAAATATCGCTGTAATTAACATTGCAGCTATTGCTATTGGCGCGATTACCATATTTGGTTCTACAATTGCTTTAATGAATATTATGTTAGTTTCCGTTTCAGAAAGAACACGTGAAATTGGTATCAGAAAAGCACTTGGTGCAAAAAGAATTACAATTGCTTGGCAATTTTTTACGGAAACATTTATCATCAGCCAAATTGGTGGAATTATAGGAATTATTTTAGGATTATTACTCGGTTCTTTAATTGCTTCTTTAGCTGGTTTCGAATTCGTAACACCTTGGGTTGCAATTTTGATTGCTTTTATGACGACTTTTATTGTAACTATTATTTCAGGGTTGTATCCAGCAGTAAAAGCATCGAAATTAGATCCTGTTGAGGCATTACGTTATGAATAAAAGTTTTCAGTCGCAGTTTTCAGTATTTCACTGTGACTGAAAACTGCGACTAAATAGAACAACAAATCATTCTGTCATTACCCACAAAATCTTTTCGTAATTCAATATTTTTGAAACCTAAATTTTCTAATAATTCAACGGTTTCTTTTCCTAAATATTGATTGATTTCAAAAAACAATTTCCCTTTTGGAGCTAAACTTGTCAATGCTAATTGTGCAATTTTTCTATAAAACAACAACGCATCGGAATCTTCTACAAACAAAGCCAAATGCGGTTCATAGTCTAAAACATTCTTTTTTATTTCTTGCTTTTCTAAATTTCGAACATAAGGCGGATTTGAAACAATGATGTTATATTTTTCATCAAGTGAATCCGTTTCTAAAATGTTTTTCAGCATAAAATTAACTTCCACTTCATTATCTGAAGCATTTTTCTGAGCCATTTCCAACGCTTTTTCCGAAACATCAATTGCAGAAACTATTGCATTTGGAATTTCTTTTTTTAGTGAAATCGGAATACAACCCGAACCTGTTCCAATATCTAGAATATTCAACTTCGCGCTACCAACTTCCAGCTTAGTACTTTCAATAATCCATTCTACTAATTCTTCTGTTTCTGGTCGAGGAATTAAGGTGTTTTCATTGACTTCAAATCGCAACCCATAAAACCAAGCTTCACCAGTGATATATTGAATTGGCTTTTCGGTTTTTAGTTCTGAAATGATAATTTTCCATTTTTCTAAATCTGCTTCAGAAACATCAAAATCTGGATTTAGAGAAACATCAATTCGTTTTAAATTGTGTAAATATTCGGTCAAAATAAAAAAGAAACTTTCTATTTCTGAATCTTCCTGAATTGTTTGTAATTCAGAAAAAAAATGAGTTTTTAGATTTTTAATTTGCATCGATATTTATTCTAATTTTTTAATCATAAAAACGTGGCAACTACTATGACCTGTACAACCTAAAGGTGCATCAATATAATCAAAATCAAATTTTCTGTATAATTTTTGAGCCGCTTCCATGTAAGGTAACGTTTCTAAATAGCATTTATTGTAGCCTGCTTGCTTGGCAAATTCTAAACAGTTGCTCATCAATTCCTGTGCAATTCCAAAACCACGAATTTCTGGTGCAAAATACATTTTTTGCAATTCACAAATTCCAGAAGTATCATTGGATAACGGAGCAATTCCTGCGCCACCTTTTATTTTGCCATTTACTTCCACCACAAAATATGCTTCATTTTCAGACAAATACACATCTGACAAACTATCCAAATGCGGATCGGCATAAGCTGTCCCTTCTTTTGGTGCATTTAATTCTTCAAAAATATTTCGGATAATTTCAGCTATAGCGGCATTATCTTTCGACTCAATTTTTCGTATTGTGTAATTCATGTGCAAATATAAAATGTAAAAGTACTAAATTTGTAAGATGATTGAGCATGAAATTTACATGAAACGTTGTTTACAATTGGCTAAAAATGGTTTAGGAACCACATATCCTAATCCGTTAGTAGGAAGTGTAATTGTACATAATGGAAAAATAATTGGTGAAGGTTGGCACAAAAAAGCAGGCGAACCTCATGCAGAAGTGAACGCTATAAATTCGGTTAAAAACAAAGAATTATTAGCCGAAAGCACTATTTATGTGAATTTAGAACCGTGTAGCCATTTTGGAAAAACGCCTCCGTGTGCGAATTTAATTATCGAACATAAAATTCCGAAAGTGGTGATTGGTTGTATCGATAGTTATTCGGAAGTTGCTGGAAAAGGCATTGAAAAATTAACCAATGCTGGTTGTAAGGTAACTTTAAATGTTTTAGAAAAGGAATGTTTAGAAATCAACAAGCGCTTTTTTACTTTTCACAATAAAAAAAGACCATATATTATTTTAAAATGGGCAGAAACGGCTGATGGTTTTATTGCTCCGTTACAAAATGAAACCAAGACTTCGATTACTATTTCTAATCAATATTCACGACAATTAGTCCATAAATATCGTACAGAAGAACAAGCTATTTTAGTTGGTACGAATACGGTTTTAAACGACAATCCGAATTTAGATGCCAGAGATTGGTTTGGGCAGCATCCTACTCGAATCGTTTTAGATCGAACGAATAAAATCCCAGTGGATTTCCATGTGAAAAACAAAAAAAATCCTACAATAATTTTTACAGAAGAAGAAAATTATGTAAATTCGGAAAATTGTATTTATGAATTTAGTATATTTGATACCCTTTTTATTTCGAATATTTTAAAGAATTTATACGAAAAAAATATTCAATCTATTATCATAGAAGGTGGCTCTATAACATTGCAACAATTTATTGACAGTAATTTATGGGATGAAGCCCGAGTTTTTATTTCTGAAAATAATAGTATTGAAGGCGTAAAAAAACCAGTTTTTAATTTCGACACCAATCAAACCGTGAAAATTAAAAATAACCAATTAAAAATATACACAAATTATGATTGAAGCTATTATTTTTGATTTAGGAGATGTATTTTTAAACTTGAATCACCAAGCAAGTGTTGATGCGTTTAAAAAATTAGGGTTAAACGACTGGAACGACGACTTAAAAGCAAAAACTATTTCATTTGAAACCGGGAAAATAGATGAACTTCAGTTTATGAAAGCGCTTCAAAAATATATTCCAAATCATGAATTATCTGAAATTAGAGACGCTTGGAATGCTATAATTGTAGATTTCCCTTTAGAAAGATTAGAGTTTTTAGAAAAACTAAAAAACAAATACAAATTATACTTATTAAGTAATACCAATCAAACACATATAGATAAATTTGAGCATAGAGTTGGCTTAACATTTGCCAGAGAATTTTATGCCCATTTTGATAAAATCTATTTTTCGTACGAAATGAAAGTAAGAAAACCTGATACCGCTGTTTATAATTTAATTATTCAGCAAAACAATTTAAAACCAGCGAAAACGCTTTATGTTGACGACACTTTAGAACACATTGAAGCCGCGAAAGCATTAGGTATAAATACTTGGCAGATAATAGTTGGACAAGAAGATGTTACCAATTTATTTGATAAAAAAATATTATAAAAATTGCAAGATTCCGAAATTAAAGACACCTACAACACCATTGACTACGCTGTTGAAAACATTTTATTCAAAGAAAAAAACAGTAAATTTATAGGTTACGCTTATCCGATTACTTCTGAAAACGAAGTCAAAACTCATATAGAAAATTTAAAAAGAGACCATTTTTCCGCACGCCATTGGTGTTATGCGTATCAAATTGGCACGGAAACCATTAAGTTTAGAGCAAATGATGATGGAGAACCTAGTAATTCAGCTGGAATGCCAATTTATGGCCAAATTCAGTCGTTTGATATTACGAATGTATTAATTGTGGTTGTTCGCTATTTTGGTGGTGTAAAACTAGGCGTTGGTGGCTTAATTTCTGCATACAAAACTACAGCGCAACTTACTTTAGAAGAGGCGAATATTGTTGAAAAAACAATTGACAAACATTTCAAAATTACTTTCGATTATAAAAACATGAATAAAGTCATGCGAATTATAAAAGAGAAAAATATTGATATTGTGAATCAGAAAATGGAATTGAATTGTGAAATTGAAATCGCCACACGAAAAAAAAATGCCAAACAAATATTTGACATTTTTTCTACTTTGTTTGAAATTGAGATTAAAGAAATTGAAGAGTAAATTTTTACTTCTTACAAATACAATAACACGACAATCCATATATCTTAATTCCGATTTTTTGTAATAACTGTGTAAAACCAAAATCGAGTTTTAAGACTGAAGTAATTAACTTGGATTTGAAATCACCTCCATTCCAATTATCAATCGAAGCTTTTTTATTTTTATTGAAAATACCTTCCAACCATCTTACCAATAACAACGACGTAAAATAATAGCCTTTATTTTGAATTTGAAAATCGTATTGTTTCAAAACGCTTTCTAATTGCTTTAAATTATATCTTCTGTAATGTCCAAGTAAAACATCGTGATTAGAAAAAACCGATTGAAAGGCAGGAACTGCAAACAAGAAATAATTATTTTTTTCAGTCAGATGATTTAAAATTACGCCTTCATTTTCTAAATGTTCCAAAACATCCATACATAAAAACAATGTATTTTCTTGAGAATGGAAATGAGTTAAATAATCCGTTAAATTTTGCACATAATGAATTGGGTTTTCTCCGTAATTCATTTTCAGTTGCGCAATAATTTCTGGAGAATAAGCCGTATCAATGGTAAAATATTCTTCGGCAAGATTTTGTTTATAAATTTCATTAATAATAAAAGCATCTCCACCTCCAATATCAACAATTCGTTTTACAGGAAACTTAATTTCAGAAGATTTTAACAATTGAAACATCACATCTCTTCGAGAAATTTCCCAGGGATGTCTTTTATAATTTTCTTTATCAAATAAACGATCAAATTCGGTTAAATCCATCCTATAATAATTGGTTTATTTTTTCAGTAATATACGATGGTGGAACTATCGGTCTTCCCGTTTTCATATCCACAAAAACTAACATCGAGTAACCAGTTGTTAACAAGTGATTTTCCTCATTATAAATCTCATAATCAAATTCTATCTTAACAGAAGTCTGACTTTTTAAGATAGTTTTTACGCGTAATAAATCGTCATAACGAGCAGGTTTTTTATAGTTCATTTCCAAAGAAACAACAGGAAGCATTACACCATTTTCTTCCATCCATTTATAAGAAACCCCAAGATTTCTAAGCCATTCTACTCTACCCATTTCAAAGTATTGTGCGTAATTACCGTGGTATACCACGCCCATTTGATCTGTTTCTGCATACCTAACTCGTACGCTAAATTCGTAATCTTTCATTTTATTTTTTTATATTTAAATTCTTAAAAATTTTATGTTAAGAAATTATTAAATAAGTCTTAATTCTGTTTACAACAATATTTTTTAATTTACAATAGCAATTGATTTTTTTTTACAGAAAATTGTTCACATATTTGCCTTCCTAATATGAAACACTTATCAACATAAAAATTGATTCGTTTTTATTCTGAATTAGACTACAAAAAACTATAAAAAAAATTATAAACTATGACTAAAGCAGCAAAATCTGTTTGGAATAATTGTCTGTCTTTTATAAAGGACAACATTCAGGAACAAGCCTACAAAACTTGGTTTGAACCTATTGTGGCAATTAGCCTATCAGAAGACAATGCTTTACACATTCAAGTACCTAGTAAATTTTTCTACGAGTGGCTTGAAGAGCACTATGTTATAATTTTAAAAACAGCTTTAACTAAAGAACTTGGAAACCAAGCAAAGCTAGTGTATAAAATTAAAATGGAAAACACTTATGGTAATAAACTTCCATTTACAGAGCAAATTCCTAGCACACACCGTAGTTCAGTTAAAACTCAAGAAATTGACGTACCAGTTGTTAACAAAAATCCGGAATTAAAAAATCCGTTTATTATTCCTGGTATTAGAAATGTAAAAATTGAATCTCAATTAAATGCCAATTATAGCTTTGATAACTTTTTAGAAGGTGATTCTAACAGATTATCAAGAAGTGCTGGTATGGCTGTTGCAAATAAGCCAGGCGGAACATCATTTAACCCATTATTAATTTTTGGTGGTGTTGGATTAGGTAAAACACATTTAGCGCACGCCATTGGTGTTGAGATTAAAGATAAATTTCCTGAAAAAACAGTTTTATATATTTCTGCTGAAATTTTCACGCAACAATATATCGAATCAGTTAAGAAAAATACTAGAAATGATTTTATTCACTTCTACCAATTAATTGATGTGTTAATTATTGACGATGTGCAATTTTTATCTGGTAAAGCCGGAACACAAGATGTATTTTTCCACATTTTTAATTACTTACACCAAAACGGAAAGCAGGTTATCTTAACTTCAGATAAAGCGCCTGTTGACATGCAAGATATTGAACAACGTTTATTATCTCGTTTCAAATGGGGATTATCGGCAGAATTACACCAACCAGATTATGAAACAAGAATTTCTATCTTAAGAAATATTTTGTACAGAGATGGTGTAGAAATGCCAGAAGAAATTTTAGAATACGTTGCTAAACATATCAAATCGAATGTTAGAGAATTAGAAGGAGCTATTATCTCATTAATTGCACAATCTTCTTTCAACAAACGTGAAGTAAATTTAGAATTGGCGAAACAAGTTGTTGAAAAATTTGTAAAAAATATCAAACGCGAAATTTCTATCGACTATATTCAAAAAGTGGTTTCAGATTATTTCCAATTAGATACGGAAACTTTAAAATCTAAAACTAGAAAACGTCATATCGTACAAGCGCGTCAATTAGCGATGTATTTCTCTAAAAAATTCACTAAAGCTTCTTTAGCTAATATTGGTGCACAAATTGGAGATAGAGATCACGCTACGGTTTTACACGCTGTAAAAACGGTTGATAACTTGGTATCTACAGACAAACAATTTAAAAAGTTCGTAGAAGACATTAACAAAAAGCTAAGTATCTAAACATGTCTGTTAAAGTTTTAATGGTTTGCTTGGGCAATATTTGTCGCTCGCCATTAGCTGAAGGCATTTTACAAGCTAAACTTCCAAACAATTACATTGTTGATAGTGCAGGAACTGCAAATTATCATGTTGGTACAGCTCCAGACAAACGTTCTGTCGTAACAGCACGAAAATTTGGCGTGGATATTAGTCAACAAAAATGCCGTCAAATTACAAAATCCGATTTTGAAAATTTTGATCATATTTATGTAATGGACACTTCTAATTACAAAAATGTATTGGCAATTGCTCCAAATGAAGCAGCTAAACAAAAAGTAAAAGTAATTTTAAACGAATTACATCCCGATAAAAATTTAGAAGTTCCCGATCCTTATTATGGCGACATGCAAGGCTTTGAACACGTTTACAAATTGTTAGACGAAGTTTGCGAAGTGATTGCAGCTAAAATAAAATCATAATATTTATAAAATTCAACAATGAGCACAACTGCAAAACTTGGTAAATTATATTTAATTCCTTGTACTTTATCAAATCCAGGTGAAGTTTCTGTAAATCCAGAAGATGTTTTACCACAAACCATCAAAAGATGTGTAGAATTGATTGACCATTATATTGTTGAAAACGAAAAAACCGCTCGTAAATCTATCAAAGCGATTTTACCTGAAAAATCTCAGCCTAGTTTACAACTTTCTTTATTAAATAAACATACCGAAGTTAGCGAACATTACGAAATGATTAAACCTCTATTAAATGGAATTAATGTTGGTTTAATGAGTGAAGCGGGTTGTCCTGGAATTGCAGATCCAGGTGCGGTGATTGTAAAATTAGCACATGAAAAAGGAATTCAAGTGGTGCCTTTGGTCGGACCAAGTTCTATTTTACTAGCTTTAATGGCAAGTGGAATGAACGGACAAAGTTTCGCGTTTACAGGCTATTTACCAATAGATAAGAACGAAAAGAAAAGTGCATTGCGTAATTTAGAAAAATGGTCGCAGGAGAAAAATCAAGCTCAAATTTTCATGGAAACTCCATATAGAAACAATAAATTTTTAGAAGATATTTTAGGAACACTGCATCCACAAACGAATTTATGCGTGGCTTGTGATATTACGTTGCCTACAGAATTCATTAAAACAAAAACCGTAAACGACTGGAAAAAACAAAAGGTCGATTTACACAATCGACCTTGTATTTTTGTTATCCAAAAAAATTAAAGTATTACTTTCGCAAATCTATTAGGATTAATGTTTGAAGTATCGTAACCATTAAACTTTTTAATGTAAGATTTTAAAGAAGTTCCAAAACCGTCTTTAAATCCATTTTTACCATTACTTCTTAGATACGTTTTTACAGAACTTGCACCAGCTAAATGTGCTGCTGCTAATAAACCTGATTCTGTAATTTTGATTCCGTTTATTACTCTACCAGAGTAATTTCTAATTTCTTTTCTTAATTCCCATTTATTAATGCTTAATAAAGCTTCAATTGCTTCTTCTTGTAAAGCTGGGTTATTAAGGAAGTTTTTAAAATCGTAAACACCAACATTTCTCAATGTACTTCTTCCGAATTGGTATTTACCCATGTAGCCGTAAGCATTAACTAAATCATACAATCCTGCAGATTCTTTTACTGCCAATGCTTGTTTGAATCCTGTGAAAGTCTTTCCTGTGAAAGGAATATTGTAATTCGACTTTAACGATTCGTCTTTTGAAGGAACTCGATAATCATAAACTTCTGTGTCTTCAATATGAAACCCGTCTACCGATTCATCTTTAAATGCTTTAAAACCTGAACTAATTATGGCAATAAATGCAATTGCAACTCCAAAATAAATAATGTCTTTTCTCATGTAAATTTATTTCTCAATTGGGCAAAAAACAAGTTTTTAACGAAGTGTTTGATTGACATAAATCAGACAACACCAATTGAATTAACTGAGGCAAAGATACGAATTTTTTTATTATTTTTCTGAAAATCAACTTGTTAACATTTTTTTAAGAACTCAAAAACACCAAAAAACCCTTATAAGCATATTGACTTACAAGGGTTTATAATTTTTAAATTGTTGATAATTTTTTCCCTTTTTTAGATAAAAAGCATCAAAAAATCGTCTAAAATTGAGATGAAAAATGCGAAAAACACAAAGTTATTGCCCTTTCATGTATAAAATCGTTCCGAAGGTTTTTACGGCAATATTAATATCTAAAAAAATATTTCTGTGTTTGATGTAATATAAATCGTATTCCAATTTCATCAAACTATCTTCTAAAGTTTCACCATACGGATAATTGATTTGTGCCCAACCCGTTAATCCTGGTTTTACAATATGTCTGGTGTGATATAATGGAATTTCATTTGCAATTTGATCCACAAAAACTTTTCGTTCTGGTCTAGGACCAATAATTGACATTTCGCCCTTTAAAACATTAATAAATTGTGGGAATTCATCAATTCTAGTTTTACGCAATAATTTTCCAAAAGGAGTAATTCTACTATCATTTACAGTTGCGAAAACCGCACCGTTTTTTTCGGCATTAATAATCATGGTTCGCAATTTATAAATTTGGAAAGGTTTTTCTTTCTTACCAATTCGTTCTTGATGAAACAACAATGGTCCTTTATTCCAAATTAAATTGAAAAGCAAAATTAAAGGCGTAATTACAAATAAAACCGTAAGTCCAATTATTGAAACCAAAACATCAATAACACGAACTACCATAAGATATAAAGTGTTTTTCTTTTTCGAAAACGGGAAAAATTTATATAACGATTTGTCTTTTAAATGTAATGGAATTCTACTTGTAAGCTCCTCATAAACATCTTCGTATTGAGTAACAGGTATTCCATTTTCTGAAACTTCTAATAATTTATTATAAATTTCAATAGAAGTGTTCTTAGAATAATTAGCCACAACAATTTCAGAAATAAAATTAGCATGCAAAAAATTATCAATATTACCTAAATTTAACTGAGATTCTGAAAGTACACAAGTTTGACTATCATAATCAACATCAATAAATTTTACAATTCTTACATGTGGATCATTAATAATTAAACCTTTAGATAATTTATTAAAATCTTTACTTCTACAAACTAACACAATAGGCTTATAGAAACGTTTTGAAGCTAACAAATAGATATAAATCAACCTCCAAATAGTTAATGAAACGAGTACAACTAGAAAAAGTAAAAACAGCTCTACTCTTTTTTTAGGAAAAGATGGCGTCACTAAAGGTGTGAAAATAAAAAATAGAGTTGTAAAAAAGGAAGTTAACAACAAGCCTTTAGTAATTTTATTAGCAAAACTAACAATTACCAGATTATACATTTCAAAAACAGTACCTAACAAAGTTAAATAGATACCTAAAACTGCAATCCAATAATAGTTTTCACATAATTCTGCAAAATATCTTAAATCGGTAAAAGCATGTATTAAAAACAAAAAAGCTACGACAAAAAACACATCAAAAAAGCGCAAAAGAATTTTACGTTCAGATATTTCGAAATGTTTTTTATAGGGTTTTGTCATTATTCAATTTTGAAAACGAAATATACTCAAAAATGCTTAAAAAGCAAACATTTTTACGGTATTATCGCAATAAATTAGTCCATTGGTTATCAACCACTTTCCAATCCATTTTTGAAATCATACTTTTAGCATTACCAATAATTTCATTTGTTTGAGATGGAAAATTGATAATTTGTTCTATTTGTTCAACCATTTCAGAGGCATCATTATCATTTACTAAATAGCCATTTTTTTGATGAGAAATTAAAAATGGTAAGCCACCAACGTTTGTTGAAATAACTGGCAAACCTAATGCCATTGCTTCTAAAACACTAACTGGTGTGTTATCAAAATGAGTCGTGTTAATAAAAATATCGTGATTTTGAGCTAAATCTGTCCATTCTTCTTTAGATAGTTTTCCAGTGAAATTAACATTCAAGTTGAATTGATTGGCATATTTTTTTGTAATATCTAAACTTCCGTCTTTATCTGGCCCAACCATAGTTAAAGTAGCTGAAGGATATTTTTTTTGAAGAATATTCAATACATCAATAGCCATTTTTGGATTATAAATTTCGGCAAAAGCACGAACCCAAATTAAATTTGGAGCAAAACTTTGTCTTTCTTTAAAAGAATATTCAGATACATTTATAGAATTTGGAATACACACTACATTTGAAATTCCGAATTTTTCAAAATGATATTTTAAGTATTCAGATGGAGAAACATTTACAAATGCCTTATTGAATAACATCTTACACAACTTTGGATTAGAAATTAATCTGTTTGGTAAGTTTCCACCATGTAAAATGGGAATGTATTTGATATGTAACATTCTAGCTAATTGACTTCCAAAAAAAGCAAACCAAAAAGCAGAAGTACTATAGGTGTCGATTAAAATATATTTAGCATCTTTATGTTTAAGAATTCCGAAAAGCATGTCTAAAATTCTTAATATGCTGTTTTTTTTGGAAGAATAGGAAACAACATTAAAACCAGATTGAGATAATTTTTCACCCAAAGTTTCAACCGTAGTTTTATTTATTCCGTGTTTAGAAAGCTTATTGCCTAGATACAGAATCTTCATCTTCTTCATTTTTTATATAAACATTAAGTAATGTTAAAGCATATAAAATTCCTGGTGCGGCAATACGCGTAGCGGCATGATTTATCGTTAATCCCCAAAATATCAAGAAAGGAAAAAAATAAATATGATGATATTGTCTAAATCTAAAATACTTTAAAATGGGTACAAAAATCAATAGCAGTAAAATTATCAAACCTAAAGAACCATGTTCCGCTAAAAGTCTTGTTGGTTCACTATGTGCTTGAACACCTTGCAAACCATCATCTCCACGCATCATTCCACCAATACCTGGCCCAACTCCAAAAACTGGATTTTCATAAAAATAATTCAAATCCGTTTCCATAATATCTTCTCTACCAGACATTTTAGATTCTTTAACTCTTCCTGCAGCATCCTGATTATTATACCTTTTATCAATCATTCCACCAGTTTGATAAGAACTATAAAACCAGGCGGAAATTCCTAAAATTACCAATAAGGAGAAAACACCTAAAAATTTTGATTTTGCTTTTTTATTGAGCAGTTTATATACTGTATAACAAAAAACTAAAACCATAGCTAAAGCCGTTAACATTCCACCTCTAGAAAATGTTATTAATCCTCTATAAACGAAAACAAAAACCAAGAATAAACAGAGATAAGAAAAGATTTTTTCTTTAGTATTAAAAAAAAACTGAATGAAAAAAATAAATATACCCAATCCTAAAATTACTGACATTTGGTTAGGTCCAAAACCACCAGATGTTGCAAAATTTGATTTAGTACTTTCAAACACCTCTGCATTATTAGATGGTGTAAAAACAATAATTAGGGTAAGAATACTAATCAATGGCCCACAAGCAGCAAACAAACATTCATTAAATTTATTTAATGATATCGATTTATTATAAGCATATAAGGAAGCAAAAACCAAACTTATTGGTCCTAATAGGTTAAACATAATTTTTTTTCGAACATCAATTTCAAAAAAGAAAGTATTTACGGTTAATACAATTCCTGGAATAAACAGAAGTAATATTAAAAAATAAGGCCAAGCTTTTAAATTAATTCGGATAAATCCAAAACTTAAAACACAGAAATAAATAATAGAATACTTCCCTAAATCATACAAAGCTCCATCAGATCGCATCCTAAATAAAACTTCCAAACCAACTACATATAGCATTAAAGTTAGCGTTTGGAAATCTCTATCATTACTTTTAACAATCCAATATGTTCCAGCAGCTAAAAAAACGGCATAATAAATAAACACGAATGAACCGAAAAAATGAACAATCAAGCCTAACAAGACATGAAAGGCCAAATAAGCAATTTTATTTGATTTGAAAAGATTCAATTAATTAGATTTAAGTATTTATGTATTATGGCTTCTTTAGAATAATTTAATTCTATATCCTTTTGAAATTGTGTTGCAAAATTAGCACAAATTTCAGGATTATTCATTAGATACAACAAATGGTTTGATAAATTATCCGAATCCAAAGGATCGAATAATAATCCGTTTGAATTATGATTTATCAAAAACTTACAATATCCTACATTTGTAGAAACTACAGTTAATTTTGCTTGAGCATATTCTAATAAGGTAACTGGAAAACCCTCATAAGTTGAAGATAAAACTCCAATTTCGGACTGACTTAAAATAAACTGGATATCCTGACAAGCATTATAAATAAATATGGAATTTTCCAATTCATTTTCTTTAATGATGGCTTTCAAATTATTAGAATAGGCATCATTAAAATCTTTTCCAATTAAATGTAAGGTCCAATTTTCTTTATAAATTCCACTAGCAATAAATGCATTAATCAATGTTAAATGATTTTTCGGATTTTTTAAATTAGCCAAACAAACAATTCGTTTCTTGTTTTCTCCTTTTAGAATGGTTTTTTCTTCTGATTTTTTTAAATCAGAAAAATTAGGAATAAAAAAAACATATTTACAATTCAAATTTTTTAAAGACCAAACTCTAAGTTCATCGTTAACAGTTAGTATTTTAGAAAAAAAGAAAGAACAAATTTTAAGAACATTTTTTTGTTTATTATCTTCAGCTCTATTCCCATAATGGTCGTGCCAAATTAATTTAATTTTCGGGTTAAAAAGTTTAACAAGTACGCCAAAAAAGTAAGAACTACTATGTGCGTGAACAATTTCAACTTTATTCGTTTTAATATATTTGGAAGCCAAAAAAATAGCATTAATATCAAATTTATTTTTTCTTCCAAGAAAAGTATAAGTATTAATATGTTTTATTTCTTGTTTTAAAACACCTTCTTTACGTGTAGCTAAAATACCTGAAAAAGCAATTTTTTCAGATAAAGCATTGGCAAAATTTACCGCCATTCGTTCTGCTCCACCTGCTTCTAAACTATCTATTAATTGTACGATTCTCATGAGACAGCTAAAAGTTTTATAATTTCATTTTCGAAATATTCAGTAGTAAAATGCTGCGACCAATCTCTAGCATCAATACACATTTTTGAATAATGTTCTTCATTTTGAATCAAATCATAAACTAATTGAGTATCCTCTTCAAGATTTAAGCTCAATAATTTACCTCTGTTTTCATTATCAATCATATAATTCACACAAGAAACATTAGTCGTTAATGGTAAACTTCCCCAAAACATAGCTTCAGCTACCACTTTTGGCCAACCTTCAGATTTTGAGGCTAAAATTAAAAAATGACTTTCTTTATAGGCTTGTTCAATAACTTCTTTACTCTGATTTCCTTTTAAAAAGATAAAAGCTGCCAATTTATTTGATTCAATGTATTTTTCCAATTCATTTCTTAAAACGCCATCGCCAAATAAATTTAAATGAACATCTAATCCCAAATTTTTCAATTTTTCTATCAATTGAATAGCATACAAAGGTTTTTTTCCAATTGATAAAGTCCCAACAAAAACAAAATTGATTTTTTGATTTAAACTTCTCGGAAGAATCTGTTCTTTTTTAGTTTCAGAATAAGTCGCGGTAAAAAATGGTTTTATATTTTTAGAACTTCCCTCCCACTTACCATACACTAAAACTTGCATGTTTTTGGTTAGAAAGGTGTTATTTAATATCCATTTCTGAATTTTATAAGTCGATGGTTGTTTTGCTTTTGGATCCCAATTTCCAGCATATTTAGCTGTTTTTGGAGTGTTTGGAAATAAAATTTGAACCAAACAACCTAATAAGCCCATATTTCCTGGACAACGTAAATGGATGTGATCTGCTTTTTTCATGGCCAAAAAAATGGTCCACAAAATAGAAGGTAATTTTAAAAGTGTTCGTAATGAATTTAAAAAACTAGTTGTATTAAAGTTTTGAACTTCTTTAAATTTAAGGTTTTTATGCTGATAGGCTAAATGAATATTGTCCAACTTTGACTTTTCAATTGGCGCCACAACTGTAACTTTCTTTACATATTTTAACCAAATATTCATTTCTCTAACATACGGCGCATACCCATAATAATTGGAGTTTTCTTTAATATGCTGCACATGTGTGATGATAACGAAATTCATTCTGAAATTTTAAAATATAAAAATAGGATATAAAGCCAATGTAATCAAATTAATTGATAATTTTTGGTTTATTGAAAACGATTGAAAACCATCCAACTGTTCTTCCTAAACTTTCAGTAAAGGCTTCTTTGCGTTTTTTTGTAGTCAGAATATTAGCGATTCTAATAAATGTGAGTAAAATAGTAATCGTGTGCCATTTCACACAATGAATCATTTTAGGATTTGGATTTTTTGTTCGCCAAACATACCAACCATTTCTCACCACCATTTTCCCATAATGATATTGATTTGGCCGGCCAGAAGCATCATGATGGTGTTCTAGTTTCGCATTGGTATTATAATATAATTGTCCAAGTTTTGAAATTCGTATGGTAAATTCTGCATCTTCATACAAACCATAACCATCAAAATAAGTGGAAAATTTATGAGTATCTAAAACATCTTTTCTGAAAGAAGAAACACCACCCATTAATTGTTCAACTTTGTAAGTTTTTCCAGAAAAAGGCAAATAACTCACACTTCTTCCATGAGAAAATAGTGGTGAAAAACCAGGTAAAACATCAGAATCTAAACCTAACATTTTTCTTAAAATAAATCTTTTATCTTCAATTCTATGAAATCCATCAAAAGTAAAACAGCAATCATTCTCTTTATAATCAACAGCATTTTCTTTCCACTGAACTTCATTAGTGATACAACCACCAACTCCAAAAGCATCAGGGAATTTTTTATATGTATTTACAATTTCAGAAAAATAATTTTCATCTAAAATGGTATCATCATCTAAAAAACAAATGATTTCAGAAGTAGGATTCACTTTTGAAATTCCAAAATTTCGTTGTTTAGTTAAACCTCTATGAGTAGCATCAACCAAAAAATAATCTACATTTTTGAAATTAGTAACTTCAAAATAAGTCTTTGTATCCTGATTTAAGGAACCATCAACAATAACAATTTGATTAGGATACAACGATTGAGTAACTATAGAATTCATAAGAGTTTCTATAGCATTTCTTCTATTATAGGTACAAATTATTAAACTAAAATTCATTAATTGGATATTAATTTTTGAGCCCAATACATACTTCGATTCCATTTAGAAATCATGGCTTTGTGATTTTTTATTGGGTTTTTTAAATTTTTAAAATTATAATTTTTAAAAAAATACATGAATTTGTAAGCGAACAATTGTTCTTCCGAATCGTAAGTTAACTTAAATACCATAACCGTTGGTGAGGGTTTGGGTTCAATTAAGTCATTGTCCCATTTTCTATTTACCTTAGTTCTGAAACCACCCATTGGGGCTTTTAAATGTATAATTTCTGGTGTTGGAAAATATATAATATCGTTACCATTATTTCTAATTTGCATTCCAAAATCGGCATCTTCTCCAAAACCAAATTCATATTTCGAATCAAATTTTAAGTTTTTGATGGCATTTGCATTTACAAAACTTGCGCCCGAGCCAAAACTTACCCATTGAAAGCAATTATTGAAATGTTTCTTCTCATTTCTTAATAAGCAAGATAGTGAAAAAACTTGTTGGTTATAATTTTTAGCATTTTCTAGGCATTTTTCTAAAAAATCACTTTTAATTTCAATGTCGTCATCTGCGAAGAAAACCCAATCTGAAGTAATTTCTTTTAGCGCCAAATTTCTTGCATTACAAGCGCCTAATTGGTAAATTAATTGGTGTTTAACTTGAAAAGGCCAATTTTCATTTACTAAATAATCTAATTCACTAACCGCATTTTCTATTGGATTTTGCTCAATAATAATAACGCTTTTTGGCAAAATAGTTTGTTCTGATAAATTCTTTAAAAAATTAAACAAAGGCTCTTTTCTACCGATAGTAGGAATTAGAACATCAATATTGTTAGAATATTTAAAGTCATTAGTTGATAATAAGTTGAATTTACTAATTTTTATCTTATCAACAGCAATTTTTGAGTAAAAAAATGATTTTAAAAAAGCTAGTAATGGAAATTTTCCTTTTTTATAAATCAAACAAATGAACAAAACTAGTAACCAAACTTTTTTATAATGTTGGCTAACAAATTTGAATAAACTACTAAAGCTAATTTTATGATTAAAAGATATTTCTGTATTACTTTCTATTAAAAGATTCGGATTTGAATAACAAAAAACACCTAATGGCATGGCTATTTTTGCAATTGAATTTAAAAAGTAATCAAAATCTTTAACTGGTTGAATTATTGTTTTTAAATCTGAAAAAATAGTAGCGTGAGCAATTCCAATAGCACTACTCATTTGCCATGTGGCAATTTTTACTTTTTTCGAAAAATTTATAAATATAGATTGCTCTACAAAACCAATATTTTTTGAAAGGTAATTTTCATTTGAAATATTATAGGAAATAATTTCATTATTAGAATTACAGATAGAATTTATTTGCTCATAATTTATAAATGGTCCCAATTCTGTGTGACACCATAAAATTAATTCAGAAGGAAACAATTCCGTTAATTTATAAATGGTTTCAGATATATTCAAATTATCAAAAACTTCTAAAGGCTGATTGTCTTTAGAGATTTTTAAAACAGTATTAGAATTATGAAAAACTTGAATCATTTATAATTTTAAAAATAGCGCCAATTATTTATTTTAAAAGCTTAAAATAACACTAAAATTGAAAGTCCAAATATAGCATTATCTGTATAAATACTGTTGTATAATTTTTATTTATTTAGCCCAAAAAATTAGAGTGCTTTTTGCTTTTCGATTATTTTTTTATAAAAATTAAGGTTCTGATTAGCAATTAGATTGATCTCAAAATGCGATGAAATTCTTGCTTTGGCATTCTGTTCCATTTTCTCTCTTAAAGAATTATCAGCTAACAATTGTAAAATTCTATCTGCATATTCTTGATGATTGAACGGATGTGCAACGAATCCGGAAATACCATTTTCAACAATTTCATTTCCCCAACCAATATTTGAAGCAACAATAGCTTTTTCCATTGCCATGGCTTCTAACCAAGAAACAGGCAACGCTTCTGCGTAAGTGGGGAAAACACAAACCGTGGCTTTCTCAATTTGTTTTTTGACTTCCGAATAGGCAACTGGACCAAAATAAGTTACTTTTTCTAAGGCATTTGGAGTAAATAATTCTTGCATCATTTTCCAAGTAGAACTATTCCCAGAAATAATATCTGAAGCATCTTTACCAACCAAAACTAATTGTGCATTTGGATTTTTCTCGTGAATGATATTAAAAGCATGAGGCAATTCTAACAAACCTTTTTTACGAATTAATGTTCCAAAATATAAAATGATGTTATTATTTTCTGTTATAATTGTATCATTATTTTGGAACAAACTCATATCAATTCCATTATGAATGATAGTGAAATTATTATTCTGATTAAAAACTTGGTTCGTCATTTTAGCCGTGTAATCACTTACCGAAACATGACCATCTGCATTTTGCAATGCTCGTTTTTCATGAAACTTATTCAACCATTTTACAGGACGATTATCTAAATGACAAAAATAGGTATCACTTCCGTTTAACTTAATAACAATTGGACATTTTTTAGGTTTAATAAATGATGTAATTCCTGTCCAATCGGTAGCTTCAACGATTTCTATTTTATTCGTATCGTACAAAGTATTAATTATTTTTTCAATTTTCTTTCTAGTAAAATACCAAGAAAGCCCTTTGATTTTTATGTTTTTTATTTGATGAACTTCAACTGCTTTATCTAAAAAAACAGCATCTAGTTTTTGTCCGTAAACCAGTATAACAACTTCATGCCCCAATGCTGTTAGTGCATGAGCTAAGTTTTTAATACTCGTACCTAAACCACCTGAATTACCTGTTTTTTCGTGTGGATATTCTGGTGTAAGAAAGCCAATTTTCATATAAATTTAGTATCTGTTATGAATGTAATTTTCAGACAAATCTTTATCTAAAATTGTTATTGCAGAAGCTACTACAGTAGAATGTGAAGGTATTGATTTTGTTACGACTGAATTCGCACTTATTGTCACATTATTTTCTATTTCAACATTTCCAAACACACAAGCATTCGGACCAATAAAAACATTATCTCTAATAATTGGTGTGCCAATATTTCCAGAATTTGAAACACCTAAAGTAACACCTTGAGAAATATTACAATTGTTTCCAATAATGACATCTCCATGAATAACAATTCCTCCAAAATGTCCAATATAGAAACCTGCACCAATTGTTGTTCTGTAAGAAATGTCCATTCCATATTTAAATTTCAAACGACGAAGCCACAAAAAATAAAAGTAAAATAACAACTTATTTCTTTTTCTATATTTCTGACAAAGTCTGAAAATTGTCATGAATTTTAATCCTGGATTTGGGAAAAACCAAAAAACAGAAAGCACTTTAGAAAAAGTAACTTTATCTATTCCATGTCTTTTAAAATCAGATTCAATTAATTTATTCATTTTTAAGAATTTTGTTAATCTCATTCCAAATTCTATACGAAGCCTTATCTGCTGGTTGAATATTAATTCTTTCAAACCATTTCTTAGCACCTGCAATAGAAGAATTATTTTCTAGAGCTAGCTGTATTTTTTGTTCAATTTCAGATTGATTATTTATCCAAATTACATCATTTTTAGAATACATTGATCTAAAATGAACATATTTATAAATTTTATCTACAGACCAATCCTTTTGTTTTTTATTCGTAACATCATAATTGATATACAAACAAGGTTTTTCAAACACGGTGAAATCAAAAACCATTGATGAACCTAAGTTTATAACTATTTCAGAATGTCTAATTGTATTCACCAAAACTGCATTGTCTTCTTTAAGTGGCAAAACGGTATTCCAACCATCACCAATTTTAGCCCATTTCGGATCAATAGGAACAATAATATCTTTAAATTTTTCTAAAACTTCATGGTATCTGTTTGAAAAATCAACAGGACTTTTCCTAAGAATAATCCCTAAATTATTTCCTTTTGAATTCAAATTAGAAACCGCATTTACAACAGCTTCTAAATATCTTTCGTCGTCAGGACAAGTAGTAATATCATCACCCGAATAACAAATGTATTTTTTGTTTGTATCTAAGTTATACTTTGCAAAAAAAGCATCACGAGTTACATAATTCTCCTCATCAAAATGAGTTTCAAATTGTGGTGTACCAGTTATTTTTACTTGTTCGTTTTTTATATTCGGATAATATTTTAGTAATTCATTTTTCATAAAATCACTCCAAACAAAATAAAAATCTGTTTCAACAACCATTGTTGCTTTTGGTAAATTATCCCAAGAAAAAATAAAAGTTGCTGTTGGTATATTTAATTCTTTAGCGGCTAATAAAGGTGCTAAAGCACTTAAATGTCTTTGATTCGTACAAAAAACAAAGTCAGGTTTTTGTAAAATCAATTGCTCTCTACACGTTTTATAATAAGCTGTGGTTTGTTCCAGTTTGTTTAAATAATTTCTTAAAAAAGAGATTCCTTTTCTATTCGTGCAAACTTTAATTAAACCATCAACTAGAAAATTTTTAAGCTTGTTTTTTATGCCTTTTGTATTCGGTTTAAATCGATAAGAATCATAAACGTTATCGTTATCATTTTTCTTATTTAATAATAAAGTCGATTGAATTATAGCATTCTTTAAAACATCTGATGCTAAATGTACTTTAGCGTTTGTTATTTTAACTTCAGAAAAATCAAATTCCGTTAAGTTAAAAGGCGTATTATTCCAAAATGTAATATCGAAATTCTCTTTCCCAATTTTATGAAAATTTGAAAAGGCAAAATTTCGGAGACCAATTCCATCAGGTAATAAGATAAAAATCTTTTTATTATTCATTAAAATTTTTGATTTATAACGTTATAGAATTTGATTTTTAAGTTTTAACGACAAGGTAATAATTGCGTAAACATTAATACTGAAAATTAGAAAAATATTTAAGTAATTAAATTTTGAAAACCATTTTGAATCCATTTTTAATTCTGAATAATACAAAATCAATGGTATAAACACCCCAATTAACCATCTTATTTCAATATTTAAAATAAGAATAAAGCAAAGTACAAAAAGCGTAATTATGGTTGAAATCGGAATAAAAACATCTTTAATTTTAATCTTATTAAGATATAAAACCAAAATAAAAGGAATAAAAAATATTAATCCTAATTGTCTGAAACCGTCTTTTGATGCGTAAAATAAATTCTTAAAAAACTCCGTAAAAGTCAATTTTAAATCAAAAAAAGCACTTTCTAAAGTCGTTTTAGGTAAAGAGTTCATTCCGTTTTTAACAAGATAAGCATCTGTTTCTTCCCATGAAACATGATGCCCATTTGATAATTTCCCATCATTAATTGCCAGTTGTGACAAATAATTTCTTTGTGTCCAATTCGATTTAACACTTGCTTCAGGAACTTTCTGATCATAAGAGAAACTCTTTTTGACAAGCAATGAAGGCATATTAATTGCAACAAAAACCAAAAACAGAAATGCTGGTATTTTATAATTAATAGTCTTTAATGCACTATTTTTATAAATCACATAAAAGCCTAATAAAATTGCAGGAAAATAAACCCAAAATAACTGTCTCGTGAAAAACGCAATTATTAATGCCGAAATTGCTAAACTTGAATTCCATTTATTGTTTTTATTTAAAAAATAAACTTCACATAAAAAGACAATTATTCCTAAAAAGAAGATGGTATCATTCGTCCCTGAGAAAAAGACTTTAGAAGTACTTATAAAAAATAAAAAACAAAAATAGAACAAGAAATTCACCTTTCTTTTATAAAAGTAAAACACTAATAACAAGAAAAGTGCTGAGTTAATTATTCTAAAAAATTGCAGATTAGTAAACAGAAAAGAAAACAGATAACTTAATAGCATGTAGGGAATTGAAATTCCTTTTTCAATAGAATGAATCCATCCTTTTTCTTGAATTAGCTTTAAATCTTCTAAAAATAAAATTTCATCTCCTCCACCAATCCTTAAGTTAAAACAATAAATAATTGTTATAACTAAATTTACAATAACCGTAAATAAAAGTATTGATTTGGTTAATTTATTTAATTTCATAAAATTAGTTATAAAAGAAATTCATAATGTAATTAGTATATATTTTCGCTCCTTCATCATTTAAATGCCCACAAGATGCAAAATATTTATCGTCAGTAATTACGTTTTCAAAATTATGGATTTCTGGATAGAGTTGATGAACTTTATCAAAATAATCCAATCCTTTAGTATTCTGACACATCGGTGTCATTACTACAGTCAATTTGATATTGTTTTGTTTACAAATTTGTTTTATTTCTTCGTAATATTTATTTCTAATCACTTTCAATGAAGAAATATCATTCTTCATATTTCCTTTTTTATGGGAAATTAACGGGTAATATCCTTTATTAAATAAGGTATTCGTTGGCTTTTTCGCAGCTACATCATATACTTCTCTAAAACCTATTTTATTATCAAATTTAATATATCTGTAAAAGGGCAAATAATAAATTTGGTAAAAATCGGCTTCATTTTTATAATGGTTTTTAATAATTTCATTTCGATGAATATAAGGCATAAAACGAGCAGTTGTTCCTTCATCTCTTTTCTCATTGCAAATACTCAAATCGGCTTCTAAAATTAAATTTTTGATTTCATATTTATTAGCAACCATTAATTTTAATAATAATGACGTTTCAAATAAATGCGAACCACTAATTCCATAGTTAAAAGCTTTAAAACCTTTATCTTCAAACACTTTAGTCACAAAATGATTGTTAGCACGAGAAGTTCCCATAAAAACAACATCATATTTTTTATTTGAGGTATGAATGACATTTTCTATTTTATTTCTCTCTGCCGAATGAGATATAATTGCAGTATAGATAACATCTAACAACAAAGAAGCTACAAAAAGTATAACTAGAAATAATATTATTTTTTTAAAAAAACGTTTCATCTATAATTTTAGTTTTTCTATTAAAACATTCGTAAAAGCTAATGCTCCATCATGGTTTACATGCAATTTATCATAGAAGTATTTATCTTCAGAAATTACATTATGAAAATTATGAAGTTGTGGCACATTTTGTTTCAATTCATCAAAATAATTTAAATTCTCCGATTTTAAAGATATTGGGGCGCTAAAATAGATAAACTTTAAATTTTCGGATGTAGCAAAAGTATTTATTTCGCTAAAGTATTTATTTTTTTTATTAGCACTATTTGGAATTTTTTCAAGTTTTCTAGAAGAAGATCCATACAACGGTTCATAACCTTTATTCGAGTTAAAAATAGAGGGTTTGTTTTTTAATGAAGAAAATACTTTCCTAAAACCAATTAACTGATCAGAACCAGTATATTTTAAGAATGGAATATATTTATAAAATAAATAATTCTCCTTAGTGTTCTTTAAATAATCATTTATTATCATATTAGAAGAACTACAAAATGGCAATAACTCAAAACTGAAAAATTTAGATGATTCTTCCTCATGATTAAATGAATAATCAATTTGAATGAACAATTTTTCATAGGATACATTATAGTCTTTTAAAAGTTTAATGATATAACTCATATCTTTCAACTTTAATCCTTTTATCCCTAAATTTATTGTTTTTTTATTTGTCTTTTTTTCTATTTCTTCTGCTATTACAGAATTTTCAACACGAGAAGAACCAATGAAAATATAATCGAATTTTTGATTTTTTAAACTATTGATATATTGAACTTTGTTTTGTGGTGTTGCATTTTCATACACATACGTAAAACCAAAATCTAACGCATAAGCACATACAATAAGCACAAGTACTATTTTCAGAATATGTTTTACAAATGTTTGCATTAAAACTGAAAATAAATAAATTCTTTATAATCAGAAAAAACACCTAAAGCTAAAATTGCCATGATACAAAACAATAGTTTTACATTTTCATATTTACCAGAAATAGGTTCTGTTTTGTATTTATGAAACCATTCAAATACAATAAAAACACCAACTAACGGCAATAATTCAAATGAGTAACGCTCATTTCCTAAATATTGAACATCAAAATTTAAGTTGGTAAACATGTTTTTAATGTACAACAACGCATCTGAAATAGATTTTGCTCTAAAAAAGATCCAAGCAAATGTTGTGATTGAAAAAGTAAGCACAATATGTAGAATCGTTTGCAAACCTTCTCTATTCCATCTAAAATTGATATCTTCTAAGTTACTCCTGTTTTTATTTAGCAACAATAAAGGCAAGAAATAAATAGCATTGATTAATCCCCACGCGATAAATGTCCAATTGGCTCCATGCCAAAATCCGCTCACTAAAAAGATGATAAACGTATTGCGAACTTGCATCCATTTTCCGCCTTTACTTCCGCCTAACGGAATGTATAAATAATCTCTAAACCATGATGATAATGAAATGTGCCAACGGCGCCAAAACTCTGCAATATCTCTTGAAAAATAAGGGAAATTGAAGTTTTTCAACAAGTCGATTCCAAAAAGTTTTGATGTTCCTAAAGCGATATCTGAATACCCTGAAAAATCACCATAAATTTGAAAAGCAAAATAAATAGCTCCTAAAACTAGTGATAACGAATTCATATCTTCTTGATGATTAAATACTTCATTAGCATACATGGCACAAGAATCGGCAATGACAACTTTTTTGACTAATCCCCAAATAATTTGGTGTACACCTTCTTTAGCTTTTTCAAAGCTAAACTCACGTTTTACTTTTACTTGCGGTAATAAATGTGTGGCACGTTCAATCGGACCAGCAACTAACAAAGGAAAGTAACTCACGAAAAGTGAGTAATCTATAAAATTATATTCGGCTTTAATTCGTTTGTAATAAATATCAATTACATAAGATAAACCGTGAAAAGTATAGAAAGAAATACCAACTGGTAAAATTACTTTAATCAATAATGGGTTAACTTGAAATCCAAAACCATTGATTAATTCGGTAAAGGATGTGGCGAAGAAATTATAATATTTAAAAACTCCTAGAAATCCAAGATTAACAATAATACTTAGCCAAAACCAAAATCTTCTTTTAGAAATGGTTTCGTTTTTTTCAATCATTATTCCCGTAAAATAATCTAAAAGGGTTGAAAATACTAATAAAAAAAGGAAACGCCAATCCCAACAAGCATAAAAATAATAACTTGCTATAATTAATAAACTATTTTGCCACGATTTATTTTTATTGAAAACAAACCAATATAATAGAAAGACTATTGGTAAAAAAGCCGCGAAGTGAAGTGAGTTAAAAAACATTATTAGTGGATATCTTTAAATTGCTTTTGATGATTGAGCTGCCAAATATCGGTATTTAATAATGAATTTAAAAACAATTGTGCGCTATTACCTGTTCCATAATCATTTTTCGATGGTAAAATTTCATGTGTATCGATAGATTGTAAAGCTTCTGTAATGATTTCTTTCGTATAATCTACATTAATAATATCAGCATGAAGGGAACGGTTTTGTTGTCGGGTTCCAATATTAATAATTGGCAAACCGTAATAAGGTGCTTCACGAATTCCGGCGCTACTATTTCCTATTATGAATTGAGATTTTTTCAATAAGGTTAGAAAATATTCAAATCGTAAAGAAGGAAATATTCTGAAACGAGAATTATTTTTTAATTTCTCGTATGCTTTGATAATGGCATTACTACCTAAATCGTTATTCGGAAAAACAACTACATAATTGTGAGTATCATTTAACAGAACCTCAACAAAATCATTTGCGTATTGTTCCATATATTTAGCTTCCGTTGTTACTGGATGAAACATCACAATTGCATATTTATCAAAGATAATTTCGTAATATTTTTTGGCTTGTTCTAAATCTGGTAAACTGTCAGAAAACATAATATCTACATCTGGAGAACCAATAGTAAAAATAGATTCGTCCAATTCGCCCATTTGAATTAAGCGTTTTTTGGCTTGTTTGTTAGATACAAAATGAATGTGACTCATTTTACTGGTGGAATGTCTGATTAACTCATCAATAGTTCCTGAAACCTCACCACCTTCAATATGCGAAACTAAAATATTATTTAACGAACCCACAATCGCACCTGCTAAAGCTTCTACTCTATCACCGTGAATGACAATCATATTGGGTTCGCAATCTTTCACATAAGACGATAATCCTTCAATAGTTTTAGCCAAAGTTAAATCCATTGTGGTTTCGTGAGTATGATTTTGAAAGGTATGAATATTTGCAAATCCGCATCGTTCTACTTCTAAAAGTGTGTAACCATATTCTTCTTGAAGATGCATACCAGTTACAAAAATATAAGGTTCGAAATTTGGATGTGCTTCCAAAATTTGAATAAGCGATTTTATTTTACCAAAATCGGCACGAGTTCCTGTTAGAAATAGAATTTTTTTCAACATGGTCATTACTTTTAATTAATTCTATTTGGATAATATTTATCTCTAATTTTTAAAAAATATTTTTCTAGATAATAAGTTATAAACATCCCAGCTAAAACACTTGTTATTATATTGATGGCAAATAATAATATATAATTTATTTCAATTTTTAATATATAATTACAAAAAATTGAAATAACAATTCCAACGAATCCATGAATCAAATAAATGGAATACGATGAAAAACCAATTTTACTAATTACATTGACAATCCTATTAGAAAAAATAAAGTTAATTTTTTTATTAATGTCTTTCTCTAAAAGAAAATAAATTAACAACAATCCAAAAGCTACATAAAGCATTGTAAATCCGATTGTTCTCACAAAAAACGAATGATCATAATCTACAAATGGCGTAAATGATAGTAACGCAACAATTATAAAAAACAACCCTTTTTTATAACGATTGAAATAATTAATAAGCCAATTTTGCTTAAAGTAATACAAATAACTAATAAATACACCTGCTAAAAGTGAATCAATTCTTAAATGTGTCATCGTTATGTTTTTCTCATTATATTCTGGATGATATAAATTATTATAAACTCTTAAAAGTAAACAAATTAGAAAAATAAAAACCAATGCCGTTTGAAAATAATTTACTTTTTTATTCAAAAAATTGAAAGAAGTATGTAACCATTTTTTAGTAAAAGCCAGATATAAAAAAACTACTAAGCTGAAATAAAAATGTTCTTCCACAGCTAAAGACCAAGAAGCTACATAGCCCCAGCCCCAGCCCCAAACATAATTTTGAACAAAAAACATATCTGCTAAAAATCCTTTAATTTCAAACTGATTTTTAACAATTTTTGGTATTAGATAAAGTACATAAACTAAATAATAAATAGGATAAATTTTGAATCCACGTCTTATTAAAAACAAACCTGGTTTAATATTTCCAAATTTAAGATACTCTTTAAACAAAAGTCCTGACACCAAAAAACCACTTAAAACAAAAAACAAATCAACACCAATCCAACCCATTTCTGTTGTAAATTGAAATAAATGTTGATGTCTTAGTAATACTAAAATAATGGCAATTCCTCTTAAAAAATCTAATTCTCTTAACCTGTTAACTTTTTGAATCATTAAACTGTTTTTGTTTTATCAAAATGGACACGAATATCATTTTGATATAATATTTTTATTTAATTAATTTCATCCCAAGTTAACTGTTCATCATTTTCAATATCTCTAGTAGCAACTTTTCCTAAAATTGATTCGAAATGCTCTGCCAATATTTTTCCAGTTCCAGGGCGTTTTACCCAAATATTATCTTTAGAGAAAACTTCCCCTTTTTGGATTGGTTTTATGGTACAAACGGTTGCAAAAGCAAAATCAATAGTGACTTGTTCTTCATCTGCAGGTTTTTTTGTTCCACCGCGCATTAAAGCCATTTCTGCAGAATTTACAATTAATTCGGCACAAGCTTTTTCATCCATACTACAAACGATATCCGGACCAGTGCGTTGCATGTGATCTGTAAAATGTCTTTCTAAAATACTTCCGCCTAAGGCAACAGCTCCTAAACAAGCATTATTATTTAAAGTATGATCTGATAATCCGAAAACTTTATTTGGAAAAGCTTCATGCATTTCCATCATCGCACCAAAACGAACCAAATGAATTGGTGTTGGATATAAATTTGTAGTGTGTAATAAAGCAACTGGAATATTATGCTTATCAAAAATCGCCACCGCTTTTTCAATACTTTCAATTGTATTCATTCCCGTACTTAAAATTACAGGTTTTCCGAAAGAAGCAATATGTTCTAATAAGGGATAATTGTTACATTCTCCAGAACCAATTTTATAAGCTGGAATATCAAATTTTTTCAATCTTTCTGCAGCAGCACGAGAAAAAGGAGTAGAAATAAAAATCATGCCTAAACTTTCAACATAATTTTTCAATTCCAATTCGTCCGCTTCATTTAAAGCACAACGTTCCATAATTTCATAAATGGAAACTGTTGCATTTCCAGGAATTACTTTTTTTGCAGCACCACTCATTTCATCAGCGACAATATGCGTTTGATGCTTTACCACCTCAACACCAGCGCGGTGAGCAGCATCAACCATTTCTTTGGCTACTTGTAGTGAACCTTCATGATTAATACCAATTTCGGCGATAACTAATGGTGGAAAATCGGCTCCAATTTTTCTTCCTGCAATTTCTATATATGGATTCATGTTTTAGTTATGAATTATGATTTATAATTTTATTGTAAAGATATTCGGCGTAATCAAAGTCTTCTTGCGTGTCGATATCAACTTTTGCAAAAATATGATTTACTTCTAAAGGGAATGCATTATCGGAAATAATAACATCATTTTTGATAAGATTGGCTTTAGAGATATAAAGCAAACCATTTTCGAAAAATAAAGGTTCTAAATCTTGACTACGTTGTCCGATAGTATAATTAAACGGTTCAAATTTATCATTGATAATTTTTCCTAATTTATCATGATTTCTTGAAACCGTAAATAAACTATCAGAATTAGATTTTGAAAATAGTTGAAAAGCTTCTTCTAATAGATTTTCTGGTCGTAATGGATTGGTCGGTTGTAATAAAACTACATTTTCAACCTCATCAGAAATAGATTCTAAAACGTGTTTTAAAGCGGAAACTGTTGGTTCAAAATCGCCCGAAATTTCGGTTGGTCTATCAATAACTTTTGCTCCAAATTGTAAGGCTACATTTTTAACCTCTAAATTATCTGTAGTTACATAAATGTCATCAATAAATGAAAATTTTTGTGCATATTTTATACTATGTACAAGCAATGGAATTCCTCCAAGAAACTTTGTGTTTTTTCCTGGTAATCTTTTAGAGTTGCCTCTAGCTGGAATTATAGCAATGGTTTTACTTTTCATTTGGATTCCAATATATTTTTGCTTTAGCTAAATTACAATATTCTTTATATTCTTTATGGGTTAATCTGTTACTGGTTTTAAAAATATTCACACTGTTTAAAAGCAAATCTAAAATGGCTTGAAACATGGCAAAAGTAGCTTTACTATTTCCTTTAAAAGTATGATTCTTTAATTGTTGCCAAATGGTATAAAGCATTTTTTTAGGAACTATTGAAATCGGGTAAAACATAAAATAATTATACCAACCGGCTCTTAATGAACGTCTTCTACGAATTTGATAATCTTTGTCTTTTTTTCTGGCAGAAACATTTACGCGATGATGTACTAAAATTTCAGGTACATAATGAATTTCTAAACCTTTCTTTACTAATTGAAGGCTAGCAAAATCTTCTTCACCATAAAACTCAAACCATTCTGGATAATTAGGGATTTTTTTCCAAGCATCCATATTCCAAATGTGTCCGCAACCAACAAAACCACTTACTTTTTGAGCAACTTCATTAGTATGAATTGCAAAAGGTTCTTCTTTACTCCAAAAAATTCTACAAGCAATTACGCCGCAATTTTCATTTGTTTCAAAATGATTTTCAATAATTTCTAAACAATTTTCAGTTATAAAATTAGAATCATCATCCAACGAAATGGCATATTTACCTTTACAATTATTTAATAAATAGTTTCTATTATAGATATAACCCTTACTTTTTTGGTTTGTAAGCAATTGAATATTTGTGTGATTCTCTTTTAAAAACTCAGAAGTTTTATCTGTGGATCCATCATCATAAATAATGCACTCTACATCTTCTCTTTGTAATAAATGAGAAATCTTTTGAAGTGTTAGTTGCAAATCTTCAAGGCGATTTTTAGTCGAAATTAAAATGGAGAATTTAATCATTTAATAGTTGTTTCTCATTTGTTTAGGCAATCCGAAATTTTTATAAAACAGTTTTTTGAAAAATCGTTTTGAAAAACACAAGCGATTAAATAATTTATTTTTAATAAAAAATTCAATATTTGAGACGTTTTTTATTTTTCCTTTTTCTGCATATAAACCAAAATTAAAGTTGGTAGCAGTAGTAGATTTTATTTCACTCATCCAATCTTCAAAAACATTTCCCATATGAAATGCGAAATTCTTTGCAGTAGTTAAGCGCCATAATCCATATTTTAATGGAATTTTATCTAAAAAAGCTTCGGAAGTTCCACCCATTTTGAAACCAATAAATGTTGGCATTTCAGTGAAAATCACTTTTTTATAAGTAGCCACATAATGTCCAGAGCCAATTAAAGCTTTACAATTTGAATTTTCAATGGAAAGTGTATATTTCAAGTAATCCTGATTATATTCTTTTCCCCAACCGATACTTTCATAAAATTTTTCTAATTCGACAGGTTGTTCCACTTGTGTGAATTTAAGTTGTTTTGAAAAATAATTTTCGAATAAAACATTCCCACAATAGGTTTCATAGGTTTTAAATTGCGGAGTAATTCCAACAACACCAACCTTTTTAAAGCTATGAAACACATTCATAGTTTCTTCTTGCCAGTTGGAACAAAATAAAACATCGGAATCGGAAATGGTAACATAGGGAATATTATTTCCAGAAATTCCTTTTAAGATAGCATTTAGTTTTCCGATATTTTCGGTATGAATAACTTCATGAATTTTATTATTTTCATACAAATTATCCAAATAATTTCGAATTTCTAAACAGCTACCATTATTGATAATTGTAACAAACGTTTTATCATGTATAGTTTCTAAAAGTGAATTGACACACAACTGTAGAATTTGAAAACTATCTTTAAAATAAGCTTCTAAATTCGGAATATAAACAGGTATAACAATCTGATGCAAATAATTTGCATGTGTAGTTTCTTTATCTTTATGAGGATTGTTACCTACTCTCATGTTATAATCTGTTATCTATAAATAATAAATTACCTAAATCGCCATTCATAACTGTTTTCCCAACTAATCTGTAATCTACAGATTCTAAATAAGTGGTAATTTCAGAAACAACGTCTTCTTTTATTGAAATATCAGTTTCAGTAACCACAACTTTTGGTCTATATTTTTCCCAATCATTAGATTGTAAAACCTCCAAATCAAATCCTTCAACATCTACATCAAAAAAATCTAATCTATCGTTAACCGAAATATTTTTATCTAAAATTTCTTTCAAACTGAAAGTAGGAATTGTTATTGTTTTTTTTATGTCTTTTTCTAAATCATGTTTTTTTAAAAAATCAAGATTTAAAGTATTCATAGAACTATTACTGTCACTTAACATATAATAGTTCAAATTCGCATCCATTTCTCCAACAGCACAATTCACAAAAACATCATTTGGTCGGAATTTTTTATATAATTTTTCCAATTCAGGATTTGGGTCAATGCAAATTCCTTTCCAATTTCTTAACGAGAAAAAAAAGCTATTTGATGCTTTTACTGGATGCCAACAGCCAATATCAACATAAGTTCCTGGGGTAGATTGATTGATTAGCTTCATTAGTTGAAGATCATCTCCAGATTTAGAAAAACTTATATTATATCTCTGATAAATTTTTCTCTTTATGGCGTATTTAATATTTTCTAACATTATATATCTTTAAATTGGTGATGATTATACTAATTCAATATTTTCTTTATGCAAAAATTTGGTCCAATGATTTTTTAAAACTTTCATCAGAAAACAATTCTTTTGCGGCTGTATTGTGTAAATCTTCTGAAGTTAAAACGTCATATAATTTTGACTTCGTATCTTCTAAATTGTTCATATCGCATAGAAAAGGATAATTTGGCAAATATCTTCTTAGCTCACTTCTGTCTGGCGATGAAATAAAGACTTTTTTATCTAAAGCGAATAAAAAAGGAACTTTTCCACCTAAAATATTTGAATAAAAAGGTCCGTTTTCTAAAATAATATTGATATCACTTTCGTGAATTTGTTCATTAGAAGAATTTGAAAAATTAAGTGTATCTAAAACTAAAATATTAGCAGAATCTTTGACCATTTCTTTTAATTTATTAACGCCATCACCTTTAACTCGTAATACAAATTCAACTTCCTCTTTAATCCATTCGTGTTTTTCCATCAATTGTTTGAAAGCATCTACAATTGTAAACACATTTCTTCCAAACATTAAAGCACCATGATACGAAATTTGAATTTTTTTACCCTTTTTTCGTACATTGTCTTTATCAGACAAATCAAAACCTTCAAATGTGAACTGATGTGGCAAGGTATAAAAATATTTATCCGAAGCATATAGATATTGTAAATCTTTAGCCATATAATAAGCTGAAGCACAACAAGCTTTTGCATCAGAAACAATTTGAATAATTTTTTGAAGTCTTTTTAATTCGCTATTATTAATTTTTGAAGCCAAACCTTTATACCAAGAGTATGGATATGGATCGTGAAAATTAACAACCGTATGTTTTAAAATAGGTAAATTATGCATGGCAAGTAATGTCTCATGTTCTAAACCAGCGCTTCTAACCATAATATGGTCATACAAAGTATAATCTACTTTTTTTATTTCATTTGCGAATTGATTATGTATGTAATTTTCAGCATACATAACATTGAAAAGTCTCGTTGAAATTCTATTTATCCACTTCACGTGAAAAGGAATTTCACGATTAATTACTTTTTTTACGATTGAATTTACTGGTAAAATATCTAAGTTATCATCATGATTATGAGTACATAAATAAAGTACATCAATTATAGCTTCTGGATGAATTTTTCGAAGTTTTGACAAAAAAGAACGCTCAATAATACCTTGACTTGTTCCTGAAACACGTAAATCTTGTGTAATTATTAATAACCTCATAAAATCCTTTTAATTGCTTTAAAAACTAGAGTAACAAACTGTAAAAATCTACCTTTTGTTGCGTACAAATTTAGGGTTTTTATCCAAAAGTTTAAGTTCTTCTTATTATCTAAAATAGTTTTCTCTAATTTATCTATTAAAACAGCATTTTGCTCTTTATTAAAATGGCTTTTCTTGTCGGTTAATAAATAATAATAAAACTGAAAAGTAGCTTCGTTTTTTAAAACATGATCATCCGTTTTTGAAGTAATATTAATACCACTCAATCTAAATTTTAATAACGCTTCATTAATCGTATAAATATTTCCAAAATGTGAAAATTCTAAAACGCCTAATAAGTCGGAATACCAAGCCAAAGGCAGATTTTTGAATCCTATAGAAAGAAGTGCTTTTCTTTTAAAAATGTATTCACTTAATGTGCTTCTTGTTCCTCCTTTTAGTTTTCTAAATAAAAAATCAACCGCATTTTCCATTTTAGGATGATTGATTACTACAGATAAAGAATCATTATTTTCATCAATTACTTGCGAAGCGTATCTAACAACTTCAACTTTAGAACTACTAATTTCATTTATATTATTATGAAATGCTTCAATGTAATTTGTCGTAATTGTATCGTCATCACATAATATCATTAACCATTCTTCTTCTTTGGCTAAATCAATACATCTGTGCCATTGATTTACGAGTGATTTACTTCCTAAGTTTTCTTGAAACTCGAAATATTCGAAATCAAAATCGTTTTCATATTTAGATAAAAGTTCCGATGCATTGTTTGGACTAGCATCATTTCCAATATAAACTTTAAAATTTTTGTTGGTTTGATTGGCTAAAGAATCTAGCGTTTCTTTAAAAAAATCGATTTTATAATATGGAATAACTATTGCTAAATTACTTTTCATCTTTAAAAAACTTAGCGCTCAAAAGCTTAATTATACCTAACAACTTAAGTTTCGCCAACATCTTTTTCACAAATATGGCTGCTCTATACGTTTTACTTTTTCTAATCGCATCTAATTTAAATGCATTATCATAAGACTTTAAATAATATCTTTCAATTTGATGAATAAGTAATTTTTCATGATTTTCAGATCCAATATATTTTTCAAATAGTTCCAACGCTTTAAAGTGATCTTCTTTTAAAGAAACGGTTTGTGTTCTGCTAGAGTTGTGCTTTCTATAAAAACTTAAAGTTTTATCTAAAACCAATACTTTTGGATTTTTTTGAAATAATCGCAACCAAACTAACCAATCTTCTTGAGCAGTTAAGTCGGTATTGAATTCAATTCCATCAAGTAAAGACTTTTTAATAATCGCACTATGAATTGGAATGATTATTTTTTCACCCCAGTATAATAGTAAGTCATTGAAGTTTAATAGTTCAGCATCGATTTTGATATCGTATAATTTATTTTCCATTACATCTTGAAAATAACTTGTAGTATTGAACACAATGCTTAAATCTGCGTTTTTCTGAAAATTGGAAATGGCTTGAGATATTTTTTCTGGATGAATTAAATCGTCGCCATCTAAAAACAAAATACAATCACCCTTTGCTTGTTGTAAAGCTAAATTCCTGGCATTACTTACTCCTTTATTTTCAGAATTTATGAAATGAAAACGATTATCTTGAGCTACATGTTCATTTATAATCTCAACAGAATTATCCATACTTCCATCATTAACCAAAATACATTCCCAATTAGAATAGGCTTGATTAATAACTGATTGTAATGTTTCTTTTAAGTATTTTTCCTGATTATATACCGGAATAATTATGGAAACTAAGTTCATATTTTCTCGATATTATAAATTAGAATAAATGCTTGACCATTTCTCATTGATAACTTTTTGACTATAATTTTCTTCAACAAATTTAAAACAATTATTACTCATTTCTTGAATAACAGCTCTGTTTTCATTTAGAAACAATAGCTTTTCCACAACTTTATCAATTTCAAATTCGTTAAATAAAAATCCGGTTTCGTTTTCTTTTATAGTGTATTTAACTCCACCAGAATCGTAGGCAATTACGGGAAGGCCGCAAGCTTGCGCTTCAAGTGTGGCTAAACCTTGTGTTTCTCTTCTTCCATCAGGTAAAGGAACGGCTGCAAAAACGTATAAATCAGAATTTAAATACATTTCTTTAATTTCCGATTGTGTTTTTTTACCAACAAGTTTGATGTTTTCAGATAAATTATATTCTTGAATTAATTGTTCTAAATTGCTTCTTTCATCACCATCGCCAATAATATCCAAATGAATACCAACGCCTTTTTTTATAATTTGGTTTACTATTTCAATAAGATATTTATGTCCTTTCACTGGATCAAATCTGCCAACATTAATCAATTTTAAAGTTGTATTTGTATTTTTTATTCGATTTAATGAATTAAAAAAATTCGTATCTACTCCAACAGGAACAATTTTCAATTTCTCTGTCGGACAATCTAATTGTTCAATTTTATCTGCTAAATATTTTGTGTTAGCTGTGATTACATTGGCGCTTTCAAACAACAAATCGTAATATCCATCATTAGGAATAAAACCGTGCATTGGAAAAAAAGCATCGTGACCATGAAAAGTAGTGATTACTTTAGCTTTATAATTGCATTTCGCTTTTAAAACATCAATTGGGAATTTATTATTACCATATTGAATATGGAAAATAGTGTTTGAATTATTGAATTGCTTGTAAAAATTCCAATAGAAAATCCAGCTAAAGCTTTTCTCTTTTTGAAATTTGTAGAAATTAAAAATGCTCTTTAATCTGCCTAAATTCAAGATAAATAAACTGAAAATTTTTAAAAATCGAATGGGTTTATTTTTAGGAATTGTAGCTTCTTCAATAATAATTAAATCCTTTAATTTATGTTTTAAAAGTAGTTCTTCGTGTAAACTCTGCTTAAAATCTAAGACTTTATTCACCAAAATTACCACATCATAATTGAGTTGGATTGCAGTAATTATTTGAGCAATAATAAAAGTTTCAGATACATGAGGAAACTCACTAATCTTAAAAACAATTTTCTTTTTATTTTTTCTATTTTTTTTAATCTCCATTTTATGATTTAAGCAATTAGATGCCCAAATTTTATTTTTTTTATGATGAAAATTACAATAAAACTCAATGAAAAACAAGCTAAAGAAATTATTAAAATACCAAGTATTGGATTTATAAAAAAGGCACTCATACCAAGTATTGCAAAAATAGTAAGTACAAACGGATGAATTAGAAAAATTCCGAAACTACACGCGTCTAATCTTGCAATAATAGGTTTTGCTTTTTCATTTATGTTTTCGATTTTAGAAAAAAGAAGAAAAACTCCAACTGAAACCAAAAGTGTATTGATACTTATATAATCATAAAAATGATCAAAGAATTTATTGTTTTTGAAACTAAAATAATATGTTCCGAAAATGGTTATAAATACTCCAATTAAAATTAATGATAAGGAAATGATTTTATTACTTTTTACATAATTTTTCAAATAATAACCTAAAATAAAATAACCTAAGAAACCTGAAAAATAGGATAAATTAATTTTCGGAAAATAAATATTCACACCTGGAATAGCTAGTAATAGAGTAAATACCCAAACAATTAAAAAATACGAAACATCTTCTTTTTTAGAAAATGCAATCCATTTTTGAAAGATGGGTGTTATTAAATATATTCCAATTAAAGAATAAACGAACCACAAATGATATTCGCTTCCATAGAAAACATCTTTTACTATTTTAGTAATATCAAATGCTTCGTTTGTAAAAACAAATCTATTTGTTAAGCTATAAAACAAGGACCAAAACAAAAATGGCGGAATTATTTTTCCTAACCTATTTTTTAAAAAATCTTTAATTTCACTTTGTCTGCCTAATAATAAAGAACCGCTGATCATAAAAAAAACAGGAACAGCATATCTACTTATACTGTCATAAAAGTTGGCTGCATGCCAATCAGAATTTGATATTTTCCCGATTTCAACAACAAGAGGTCCAGACACATGAATCATTATAACTGATAATGTGGCTAAAATTCTTAAAATTGAAATCCCGAAATTTGTTTGAGTTGTTTTACTTTTATCCATTAAAAAGAATGTACTTACAATTTACTTTTATTATTAATTAGTCAACCGAACGACCTAATACCATTTTAATATACTTTTTATTTATTTTTAGAAAAAAATTAAAATCCCAAAGTAAAATACTCTTGAAGTATAAAATTACAAATAGCGATAATTGCTTTTCTTTATTGTGTATGGCATGATTTAATACCTTTTCAATGATAATTTTTCTAGTAAATTTATCTAAAAAGTTGAGTTTGTTTTTGATTAAATATTGATAAAACTGAAATCTGGCTAAAAATAATTTATCATTCACTTTTTCCGTTTGACCAGATAAACTTTCAGAAGAAATTCTAACAAAAACAATTGCTTCATTTATACTGAAGATATTTTTTTTTGCTGATAAATCTAAAACAATCTTATCATCACTATAAAATGCGGAAGGATAATTTGTGAATTTATATTTTAAAAATTCCTTTTTATTGAAAACAAATTCTGATAAGGAACCTCGTGTTTTTCCATTGATTTTTCTTGAAATATATTCAATTCCCAATTCAAATAACGGATTTGTATATACTTCTGACAGAACATTATCAATCTGATTAATTACTTTAGTTGCATATCTAACTACATAACTCTTTTCATTAATTTCAGGATAATTTTCATAAAATTCGGCAACTACATTTTCACTTAAATAGTCGTCATCGCCCAATATCATAAACCATTTTTCATCTTCATCTAACAACTCAATACAACGTTCCCATTGTTGAGATAAACTTGTTCCACCCACATTAGTTTCGAAACGATGGTATTTAAAATCGAAATGTCCTTCAAATTGTTTCAATACTGTGCTACAATCTTCTGGACTTGCATCATCACCAATATAAACTCTAAATCGCTTATCGGTTTGGTTAGCCAATGATTGCAATGCAGCTTCAAAAAAAGCAAGTTTATAATATGGAATAATTATGGCTAACATGAGAAATTTATTCTATTACTTTAATTATTTTGGCAGGAATTCCTCCAACAACTGTATTTGCTGGAACGTCTTTTGTGACAACAGCGTTTGTAGCAATAATTGCGTTTTCACCAATTGTTACTCCAGATAAAATAGCAACGCCATCACCTATCCAAACATTATTTTTTATTACAACTGGTCCTTTTGAAAATAACTTTCTTTTTTCTGGTGGCAATTGAAGTGCTTCTAAAGAAGTGTCGCCATGATCATGATCGGTTATATAAATTCTGCTAGCAAGCAAGCAATTATTTCCTATTTCAACTTTATCAATACAGCCAATATGCACATCTGTACCAAAACTAACATTATTTCCAATACTTATGGAAGGAGAAAATTTTTGATTTTCATATGATTCAATTGCTTCAATTCTTAATCGGTGAGAAGCCCAAAAGTTTTTACCAAACTGCATGAATTGCGGATTTAATATACTATAATCCTTTCCCAAACCAAAACCAACACCAAAGCTTTTGAATTGTTTTTTAAAACTTTCAAGTTGTTGCTGTTCCTTTTTGCGTTGCAAATCTTGTAGTTGCAAAAAGAGATAGTTTAAGATTTTATTTTTGAGTTTTCTAATCATTGTTTTTACTGTTATTTTGCTTCATCACCGCTAATAATCTTGGTGAAGATATTCTTCTTTTTAATAAAATAACTTTCAAAATAGGTATACGAAATACTTGAAATAATTATTGTGGTTGCTACGGCTACAAACATTTGAATAAATATATTTGAAATATTATAGTTGTATAAAATCTTTAATGTTAACATTATCGCAATTGGATGAAACATATATATACCATAGGATATTTTACCTAAATAATGAAACACCTTATTTTCTAAATTTACGATTGTATTTTCATTTGCAGCTAAATTTATAATTATTATACCAAATAACACTGCATAAAACTCAAAATTCACAAATGGAACTTCTATTCCTTTAAGAATGAAAACCGCCAGAATTAAAAAGGTTGCTATTTGAAAATACTTAGAAAAAAGTAATTCTAATATTTTGTTTTTTTCGAACAAAAAAATGGCAAATAAACCACCAATGGCCATACAATCTATACTAAAACTATTAAAAATCTCTTTTGTTTTTTCTAAAGAATCATTCCAAAACACATAATTTTCTAAAAGATTGAAAACGAATATTTTAATGATTAAATAGCCAACAATTATTGAAATTAATAATCTTTTTTTGTTTTTGACATTTTTGATTAAGATTGGCCAAATCAGGTAAAATTGTTCTTCAACTCCAACTGACCAACTTTGACTTGCGTATGGAATTGGAGGGAAAATTATTAAGGCAATATTGGGCAAAAACATGATAAAGAATAATAATTTAAACGGTAAATCATTAAAAATCATCCCAGACCATTCACCCAAATTGAAAAATGATATTTTTGGCAAAACAAAAAAGCTTAACAAAATAATCAAATAATACAAAGGCCATATTCTTAAAATACGGCGCATATAAAATGATTTTATAGAAATTGTTTTGGTAAGTTTTTCTTCAACTAATAAAAGATAAGTGATTAAAAAACCACTTAAAACAAAAAACAAAACCACACCTAAAGGTCCAATTTGTTGAACTGTTGGATTCTCCCAATGGTTTTTAAAACCAAGTATCTTTTTAAACTGTTCTAAATGATGAATAATTACAAGAAATGCAGCTATAAATCGGATCCCATTTAGATTAGGAAAATATATTTTATTTGAATTTTCAATCATTATTTTTTTCCTAAATGCTAATTCAACATTTCGTTTTTCAAAATTTCACCTACAGCTTTCATTGAAGAAAACTGTTCCACTTGTTTTACTGCATTTTCAGAATATTGTTTGTATTCTTCTGTAGTTAATTCTAAAATTGTTTGTATCCCTTTTGCTAAATCAACGCTGTCTTTTAGCATCGCTTTGTAGCCATTAAAACCCGTAATTACCATATTATTCACTACACCCATATCAAATCCAACTACTGGTGTTCCACAAGCTAAGGCTTCCGAAACCATAAGCGGACCAGAATCTTCTATTGAAGAATTTACAAAAACATTAACTGACTGATATAGTAAAGCGAGTAATCTATAATCTTTAATAAAATCGATATGTTTTTTTGAAAAAGGGATTTCATCAAATGATTCCGAAACATCTCTTGAAACAATAATTACCTCAACCCTATTTTTTTCATCGGCACTCAAATTCTTTTCTAAAATTTTTAAAGATTCAACCAAATATTCAAATCCTTTTCTTTTAGCTTTGGCATTTTGACATCCCATTAATATGTAAAACTTATGGTCTTCTAATTCAAAAATTCTTTTGGCAATGTCTCTATTTTTATTATTAAATAGTTTTACATCAATCAGACTATTAACATTAAGTATTACATCCTGATTTTTATATATTTTAGATTCTTTTGCCTGATTTAGTGTCCAACCAGAACCAGCAAGTATTTTAAATTTTCCTGCCTCAGCATTTTTAAGTTTAATGTCAAAATTTATTTTTGCCAAATCTTTTCCAAATTCGCTTAAAATGGCAGGGCAAGTATTACATCCATTAATATAACCTTTACAATCCCAAGCAAAATGGCATCCTCCAGTAAAGTGGTTCATATCAACGGTGATAGTATAAACCTGTGCTTTTGTTACTTTTTGTAAATTAAGTAAATCTGTTGAATTCATAAAATTATCAGTCATTCCAGAATAGATAAAATCAGGTGTAAAACCTATTAAATCAACAATTCTTTCCGCTGAAACATTTACAGAAGTTTCATCAACACTAATAAAATCATAATTTAAATCGAATTTTATCTTTGGTGTAGGTTCTTGTTTTTTTAGCTTCTGTTTTATTTTTAACAAGAGAAGTTCAAGAATATTTTTTCTTTTAAAGGGTTTAGGAACATCAGTATAAGCAACAATAAAATCATCAGATTTTGTTTTATTTTTAACCAACATTTTCACTTGGAAACCATCAGAAACAAAATGTTTTGCTAGTCTGTAAACGGCTTCATAGGCTCCGTTAACATCTCCCGATGAAAGTAATAGTATTTTTTTCTTTACTTGCTCCATTGAATTGGCATTTTAAAAATTCCGTTTTCACTATCACCATACTTAAATTCATCTTGAGCAATATTGACAATACTTAAATTGGTTTTTTCCATAGGAAAATCTAAAACTCTTACTTTTGGAATATCTAAGGCCAAGCCAATTTTGTAGAAATTTGCTATTAAAGTATCACCCGGTAATTGAACAACCCATTCCGTAGTTCCAGTAAAATCTAAATCTTTTCTATTGATAAAAACTACATTTTCAAATTTATCCAAGATAGAAAAATTCAATCTTGCTCCTTTATTTAATAACGTGTTTCTTAAAGTAATATGAATACAAATTTCTTGATCCGAAAAATATTCTATAACATCTTTTCCATCTTTATCTTTTAAAACAACTTTTAAAATTTGAGCTTCTTTATTTTCATCTAAATCATAGCTAATTCCAGATTGTTGCTCGTTAGAAGAATAGTTTAAAAGATAAGAATCTAAAGTTGAATCAATATTTCCATCATGAATTAATTGACCGTGATGTAACAACAATCCTTTGTTACACAATTTTTTTACAGCATCTAAGTTATGACTCACGAACAAAACCGTTCTTCCTTCGCCTTTACTTACATCGTTCATTTTACCTAAACATTTCTTTTGGAAATCGGCATCACCAACGGCTAAAACTTCATCTACAATTAAAATTTCAGATTCTAAATGTGCGGCAACAGCAAAAGCTAATCGCACATACATTCCAGATGAATAACGTTTCACAGGTGTGTCAATGTAACGTTCAACTCCAGAAAAAGCAATAATTTCGTCTAATTTTCTTGCAATTTCGTGCTTACGCATTCCTAAAATAGCTCCATTCAAAAAGATGTTTTCTCTACCCGTTAGTTCTGGATGAAATCCTGTACCCACTTCTAACAAAGAAGCAATTCTTCCTTTTGTATAAATTTTACCTGTCGTAGGTTGTGTAACTTGACTTAATATTTTTAATAAAGTTGATTTACCAGCTCCGTTTCTTCCAATAATTCCAATGGAATCACCTTGGTTAATTTCGAAATTAATATCTTGTAAAGACCAAACATAATCGCTTTCGCCTTTACTACTTCTATCATTCGCTTCGCCAATTTTTAAAAACGGATCTTCCGCACCACGCATTTTATACCACCATCTTTTCATATCATCTTTTATGGTACCTGTTCCTACAAGTCCCAAACGATATTGCTTAGATATATTTTCCGCTTTTATAACTACTTTACTCATTTCTTTTTAGTGAGTTGTGAATAGTGAATAGTGAATAGTTGGCTTTCCATACTAATCACTATACATATCCACTATTTTTTTAATAAATAATTTTTAAAACCAATTAACAATTTATTAAGTACTATTAATTCGTTTTCTATAATTTCATTCCTAACAACATATTTCAATCTAAGTGAAATCAAATATTGTGTTTCAACTTCCGCCAAAGAACCAATCGCAATATGTATAAACTGAATCAGCTCTTTATCACTCTTTCGCCCAGATCCTTCCGCAATATTTGATGGAATTGAAACCACAGCTCTTCTTATTTGATTTGTCAATCCGAATTTTTCTGAATCTGGAAAATCATTTGTCATTTGATAAATTGACTCCACCAAATCCATACTCTTTTTCCAAACCTCTAAATCCTTATGATTCACAATCTATATTTCTTTTCACTTTTCAAAACCCCATTCACAATTCACTAATCACAATTCACTTCTAAACCGTATCCATAAAGGTTTTTTGCGTTTTATTAAAAACTAAAATCCCTAGAAATAAAATTACTATTGAAAATATGGATGGATATACTAAAGAATACGCATCAAATGAACCAATACCAATATAAGCATATCGCATATATTCGAATAAACCAACAAGCGGATTCCAATCTAAAACCCATTTGAAATTTTCAGGCACTGCTGAACTTGGATAAATAACTGGTGTTGCATACATAAATAGTTGTATTCCAAATCCGATTAATTGATTTAAATCTTTGTACTTTGTAGTCATTGAAGATAAAATAAGTCCAATTCCCATAGAGATCAATGCCATTAATAAAATGACAAATGGAGTTAACAATATCCAGATATTAGGAGTGATTTTATTGATTAAAGTATAATAAACGATAAAACACACAAACAATAAAAATTGCACTCCAAATTTCATTAAATTAGAAATCACAATGGTTAAAGGCATTATTAATCTTGGAAAATAAACCTTTCCAAATATTCCTGCATTCGCATTAAAGACTCCAGAAACTGAAGTTAAACAATTTGAAAAATAATTCCACAAAGTAATACCAGCCATATAAAAAATTATTTTTGGTGAATCTTCAGTAGACAACTGAGCAATATTACCAAAAATTACAGTAAAAGTAATTGTGGTTAATAAGGGCTGAATAAAAAACCATAAAGGTCCTAAAATAGTTTGTTTATAAACCGTAACGAAATCTCTCTTTACAAACAAAACCAATAAATCTCTATAATGCCATAATTCCTTAAAATTAATATCAAAAAGAGAATGTTCAGATTCTATTACAGTATCCCATTCATTAGTATTCGTTTGCTTTTTTTTCATTTATTTTTATTTATCTTCTATTCAAAATGCCATTTACATTTTAAAAATCATTTCACATCGTATAAGTGTTGTAATATATGCTATTTCTTCATAAAATCAAACACTTAAACCAAGCTCCAAAATTAGTCTATTTTAAAGAAGTACCAAATAATTTTTTTAAAAGAAATAGCACCAACAATCTTATCAAATAGCAACTAAATGAATCGCTTTTTATAGCAATTTTTAACTAATTATTTTTGTTATTTAATTTTCAAAACGAGAAAAAAAATAACAGCTTTTGTTATTTAAGAAATCAGAACAATTCATCACTGACAATATTCTAAATTCGTAAATCCAAAGCACTTCTTAATCTACATTAAGTACTTCTGCTAATTTGATTCTGTAACTTTGTGTAACAATTTAAAAACAAAATAGTATGTCAACAAAAAATATAGAATTAATAGCCGAACCAAAAGCACCACATTTTGTTGGTGATGGTTTTAGAGTACATAATTTTATTCCAAGTGGATATCGTTTGGATATGGAACGTATGAGTCCGTTTATTATGTTAGATTACAATTCGAAATATCATTTTTCACCTTCTGAAATTCCGAGAGGAGTTGGTGTTCATCCGCACAGAGGTTTTGAAACTGTTACTATTGCTTATAAAGGAAAAGTCGCACATCATGACAGTTCGGGTGGCGGAGGAATTATTAGCGAAGGAGATGTACAATGGATGACAGCAGCTTCAGGAGTTTTACATAAAGAATATCACGAAGAAAACTTCAGTAAAACGGGTGGTGAATTTCAAATGGTGCAACTTTGGGTGAATTTACCTGCAAAAGACAAAATGTCAACTCCAAAATATCAAGCGATTTCAAATGATGAAATGAAACGTTATGAACTTGCAGATAATGCTGGGTTTATTGAAGTAATTGCAGGAAATTATAAAGACATAAAAGGTCCAGCTTCTACATTCACACCAGTAAATATGCAGAATGCAAAATTGATCAAAGGTGGAAAAGCAGATTTTTCATTTCCTGCAAATTACAACACGGCATTATTAGTAATTGAAGGAAGCATTAAAGTAAACAACAAGGAAATAATTCCAACGGATCATTTCGGTTTATTTGAAAATGATGGTGAAGATTTTACGATTGAAGCATTAGAAAACGCAATTGTTTTAGTCTTAAGTGGAGAACCAATTAACGAACCAATATTCCCACATGGTCCATTCGTAATGAATACTAGAGAAGAAATTGTTCAAGCAATTGAAGATTTTAACAATGGAAAATTCGGACATCTTGAAGATTAATCTCAAGTTTTTAATCTCACACTAAGTCTGTCGAAGTATCTAAGTTCTTATAAAAACCAAAACACAATTCCACTCAACTGTCAGACTGAGCTTGTCGAAGTCCTTATGAAAATAAAATCGTAAATCCAAAATCGTAAATCGTAAATAAATATGAAACCCGAATTCGAAAATATCTCACTTATAAAAAACGAAGAAAAGCATCGTTTTGAAATCACTTTTAAAAATCACAAAGCATTTATCGACTACAAAGAAAGACCTGGTAAAATTTCACTAATTCACACCGAAGTGGAACCAGAATTAGAAGGTAAAGGTGCCGCAACAGCTGTGATTGAAAAAACGCTAGAATACATCGAACAAAACAATTTCAAACTCGTTCCACTTTGTCCGTTGGTGTTTGCCTACATAAAAAGACATCCAGAATGGAAACGAATTGTAGATGAAAATTTTAAAGGTTTTGAAGAATAAATCGTAAATTTCAGAAAAAAATAATATGTCGAATATACAATTAATAATAGAAGAACGTTCCGCCGATATTGGTAACTTTATGGTTGGAAGACTGCTCCCATTCCGAGAAAAAAGAACTGTTGGACCTTTTGCCTTTATTGATCATATGGGACCAACTTATCTTAAAGACTATCAAAATTTAGACGTTGGACCTCATCCTCATATTGGACTTTCTACTTTAACTTATTTGTTTGAAGGCAGTATCATGCACAAAGACAGTTTGGGTACTGAAATTGAAATTCAAGCTGGTGCAGTAAACTGGATGACTGCTGGAAAAGGAATTGTTCATTCTGAAAGAACGCCACAATATCTTAGAACTTCAGATAAAATGCTACATGGTTTACAAATTTGGGTAGCGCTTCCGAGAGAATTAGAAGAAATGGAACCTAACTTTACTCATATTGAAAAAGACGATTTACCACATTGGGAACAAGATGGCGTTTCTATAAAATTAATTGCGGGTGAAGCATTTGGTAAAAAATCACCAGTTCCTGTTTATAGTCCGATGTATTTTTTAGAAATTAAATCAAAATCTGCACAAAAAGTAAAAATTGGCGACCATTTATTTGGCGAAAGTGCCTTGTATATTTTAGAAGGAAGCATAAAAAGCGATGGAAACACATTCGAACCGAAACAAATTTTAATTGCCAAAGACAGTAAACTTTGTGAATTTGAAATGACTGAAAACACAACTTTTTATATTTTTGGTGGTGAAGCTTTCCCAGAAGAACGATTTATTTATTGGAATTTTGTATCTTCCACAAAAGAAAGAATAGAAAAAGCAAAAATGGATTGGCAAAATCAAACATTTCCAAAAGTTCCAGGCGAAACGGAATTTGTACCACTTCCGCCAGAAAATAACGCTTTTAAAATTAAAAAGTAACCAAAAACCTTTAATATTATGAAAAACAACGATTTAGGATTACTAATTTTCAGACTTTCATTAGGATTATTAATGCTTTTACATGGAATAGCCAAACTTACTCACGGAGTTGATTTTTTAGGAGACATGTTTAAAAATTTAGGACTTCCCTCATTTTTGGCTTATTCCGTTTATATTGGAGAAGTTATTGCTCCTGTATTAATTGTCATTGGCTATCGCACTAAATTAGCAGCAATAGTTTTTGCATTTACTATGGTAGTTGCTGTAGGTATGGCGCATTCAGCAGATATTTTCTCATTGAGTGAAACTGGAGGTTGGGCATTGGAATTACAAGGACTTTACTTTTTTGGAGCTTTAGCTTTATTTTTTACTGGAGCTGGAAAGTATGCTGCATCAACCAATTCTAAATGGGATTAATACAAATAATATTTTAAAGATACATACACAGCCATACAACTAAACTTGTGTGGCTGTGTTGTTTTAACGACAAACAATAAAAAAATTCCAAATCGTAATTCACAAATCAAAAATTATGTCATCCTGAGCCTGTCGAAGGACGTAATTAAGAAAACAAAAACTATCTTTGCAAAAAAATATTTATGTTTTCCTTTTTAAAATCTAAGCCAACTTTAGCCTCACTAATTCCAAATAATTATGTGGATATTCATTCGCATGTATTACCTGGAATTGATGATGGTGCTAAAAACCTTAAAGACAGTCAGTTTTTAATGGAATCGATGATTGGTTTTGGATTTAAAAAATGTATTACTTCGCCACACACCATGGCAAACGTTTACAACAATACAATTGAAACCATAAATAACGCTAAAAATAAAATTGAAAACGAATTACCAGATTTAGCTCAACAACTAGATTTAAGAGCTGCTTCTGAATATTTTATTGACGAGAATTTTATAGAAAACTTCAAATCGAATCCTTTATTGACATTAAAAGACAATTATGTTTTAGTAGAAATGTCTTTCTTAAATCCGCCAATTCAACTACACGACTATTTATTTGAACTACAATTGGCAGGTTACCAACCCGTTTTAGCGCATCCAGAACGTTATGCTTATTATCATACGAATTTCAAAGGTTTTGAAAAGCTAAAAAAAATGGGCTTAAAATTTCAGTTGAATTTATTATCAAGTGTGGGTTATTATGGTCCTGATGTGACAAACACAACCGATAAACTTTTAAAAGCAGGTTTTATTGATTTTGTAGGTTCAGACATACATCACAAACAACACATCGATTCTTTTGCTAGAAAAGTTGCCATAAAACAAACTAAAGCCTTACAAATTGCAATAGAAAACAATCAGTTTTTCTTGTAGTACAAAGTATTTAAAAAACTACTGATAACAAAATTCTTTTTCATTAGGCTTCGACAAGCTCAGCTTGACAATTGTGGAATTACGAGTTTAAAAAACTAATAAAAATAATTTCTATTTACCTAGAATCTTCTTCCACCAAGGTTTTGTTTCTACATCAACACCATAACCATATCCGTAGCCATAACCATATCCGTAACCTTTTTGTGAATCGGTATCGTTAATTAAAATAGACATATTTGGCAACTTCGATTCGTTGTATAATTGTTGTGGTAATTTCAACATACGTTTGTCTAAATAATTCGCACGAGTAACATATACAAAAGCATCTGCTAAATGACCAACAATAAGTGTATCTGTAACCAAACTAACTGGTGCCGTATCAACAATAATATAATCGAATTTAGTTTTTAGTTCATCGAACAACTTCCCTACTTTTTTATCCATTAATAATTCGGCTGGATTTGGAGGAATAATTCCAGCAGGAAGCACATAAAAATTAGAATAATTATCAATCTTAACAATTAATTCATCAATTGAATTGTATTTATTTGACGATAAATAATTCGTTAATCCAACACCAGGAACTTGTAAATAATTCTCAATTTTTGGGTTTCTAATATCTAATCCAACCAATAAAACTTTCTTATCTGACAAAGCAATTGTGGATGCTAAATTTACCGAAACAAATGTTTTTCCTTCTTTAGGAAAAGTAGATGTTACAAATATTGTTTTCGCAAAACCATCTTGAACATCTTTTAATAAAAACTCTAAATTGGTTCTTATGATACGAATAGCTTCAGCTGTATTTGTTCTACTATTTAATTGAATAATTTCATTTGGATTGTCGGCTTTTGGCACATCTCCAATAAAAGGAATACTTGTATTTCTTTCAATATCTAATCTTGATTTAACCTTATTATCGAAGAAATCTAAGATATAAATTACAGAAAACGGTAAAACAACACCTAGTAATAATGCTATAAAATATATTAATGATCTATTAGGTGAAATTGGAGAATAAGACTCAATTGCTTCATCAATAACTTTTGCATTAGGTTGAGTAACCGCTAGTGAAATTGCTGTTTCTTCTCTTTTTTCTAATAAATACAAATACAAAGATTCTTTTACACCTTGTTTTCTTGAAATTATTCTAAATTCTCTTTCCTGTGTTGGAATTTGAGAAATCTTACCTGACAACTTAGCATTTTGTTTGGCAAAATCTTTTCTTTTAATTTCTAAAGAAACCCTTAATTGCTGTAAACTAGATTGAACAGAACCTTGAAGTGAATATATTTTTTTAGTTATTCCAATAACCGCAGAATTGCTTTCACCAGCCGTTTTTAATAACCTATTACGTTCTAACACTAAAGTATTATACTGCTTAATTAATTCATTTGAGCTCGCATCTCCCGACAAAACATTAGCTGGAATTAAATCGTTAACTGTACTTGCTTTCAAATAGTCAAGCATTGTGTTAACCACTTTTAATTGCGTATCTGTTTCAATTTCCTTCTTTTCAAAATCGCTGGCATTTTCTAAAAACAAACCTGCTTCTGAAGCTATATCTGTAACTTTATTTGTCTTTTTAAAAGTTTCTGCGTCTTTTTCAACATTATCTAATTCAGAGTAAATTAGTTTCAATCTGTTTTCAATAAATTTTGCCGTGTTTTCTGCAATAAAGTTCTTATCTTCAATTGCATCTTTATTGTAATTTTCTACTAATTTATTTAAAAAATCTTTTGCTCTTACTGCCAAAGGATCAACTAAATTCAATTCAATTACACTCGTGTTTTTCCCTAAAGTAAGCACGTTTAATCTCCCTTTAAAGCTATTAGCAATATTTTCAACTGGATGAACTTGAACGTTAATTTTGAAATTATTATTATCATGGAATTCACCATTTTTTAATACAATAATTTCAGAATCTTTATATTCAATTTTTGTTCCGTAACTAAATACTCCAACTATTTTATTATCTGATGAGAATTCAAATGAATTTTGAGCCTTTGAAGAAACAGTATACTGATGAAATATATCTTTATCAGCTTTGTTTTTTTTAGAATGGATTAATTTTATTGGTGAACCGTTGTATAATTCGCCATCTCTAATATTTCCTTCATTGATATAAATTACGTTTAATTCTAAATCTGAAACTGTTTTCTGAATCAAACTTCTCGATTTAACAACTTCAACTTCATTATCAACGTTACTTTTAATCCCTTTTAACATTCCAATATCTGAAAAAGCAGATAATTCAGATGCCATTCCTCCTTTTCTATCATCTTTCACTAAAATAGTGGTAGCAGCTTTATATTGAGGAATTGTATATCTTAAATAGATAAATGCTAGAGTAAACATTAGTATAACTGATACTACAAACCATTTCCAATAGCCTAAATATTTTTCAATTTGCTCTCTAATATTAATAGTAGCAAAAGTATCCATTTCGTTATTTTTTGAAAAATCTGACATTTTACTTTAATGTTAAGGCTAAAATAGTGACCACTAATGACAATGCCGAGATTCCAATTGTTAAGTTGGGTCCAACTGCAGATGAATTTACTTTTGTTTTATTTGGCTCTACATAAATCACATCATTTTGAGATAAATAATAGTTTTTCGAGTTGATAAAATCTGTTTTGGTAATGTCTATTTTTTCGTAAGTTTTCACTCCGTTTTTTTCTCTAATCAATAAGATGCTATTTCTTTTTCCGTAAATCGTTAAATCACCCGCTAAAGCTAAAGCTTCCACCAAAGTCACCCTTTCTCCAGAAATAGAAAACACACCAGGTTTGGCTACTTCTCCTAAAACAGAAACTTTAAAATTCAACAATCGCACATTTACAATTGGATCTGAAATGTGTCCGTTTTTTAAAAGCGCTTTTATTTTATTTGTTGTTTCAATTCGAGTTAATCCACCAACTTTTATTGTTCCTAACATTGGAAATTCGATGTTTCCTTCTTGGTCAACAACATAAGCTTGATTTCTTTCTTGAGCAATTACATTTTCTGAATTTCCTTGAAAAGCAACAGTTTTCAAATTATATGGCGAAGCTACTTCAGGGTTTTCTGAAGAAACAATAATTAATAATTGATCATCTGGTTGTAAAGTCGTTTCAAATTTCACATTAGCATCTAAAGAACCTGAACTATTTAGATACACCATTTTAGATGGCGACGTACAAGAAACTAATGTTATGAAAACTAATAGAAGACTATATATATGCTTATTCATTGGGTGCTTTTTTTACAAAGATAATTTTTTTACTGATAAATGCTCTATTTCAACTAATTATCGAACTTTTCAAATTTTGAGTTTAAACTTATGAATTCTGGAACGATTTGTTTCATCTTAATTACCAAAGCATCCGATTTATTTTCATTCGCTAAATCTATTAATTCCAGAACATCTTCGTTTAGAGAAATATAATTTTCAGTAGTGTCTTTAGCAATCATAATTTTTTGATGATGCGTAGGTAAAGTCGTAGAAGCATTGGTTAATAATTCTTCAAATAATTTTTCGCCAGGTCGCAAACCAACCACTTCAATTTTAATTTCTTCTTCTGGAATATAACCTGCTAATTTTATCATTTTGTGGGCTAAATCTATAATTCTTACGGGTTCACCCATATCAAAAATAAAGATTTCGCTGCCTTTTCCCATCGCGCCAGCTTCCAAAACCAATTGACACGCTTCTGGAATGGTCATGAAATATCTGATAATATCAGGATGTGTGATTGTTATTGGTCCGCCCGCATTAATTTGTTTTTTAAACAAAGGTACAACTGAACCATTCGAACCCAAAACATTTCCGAAACGGGTGGTAATAAATTTGGTTGAAGATTCACCCATTTGATCTAAATAAATAGATAACGATTGGACATATTTTTCGGCAATACGTTTGCTCGCACCCATTATGTTACTTGGGTTTACCGCTTTATCTGTAGAAATTAACACAAAACGTTCTACTTTATATTTAACCGCTAAATCTGCTAAATTTTTAGAACCTAAAACGTTAGTAAAAACCGCTTGATTTGGATTTTTCTCCATTAACGGCACATGTTTGTAAGCCGCAGCATGAAATACAAATTCAGGTTCGTATTGTTCGAAAACATTTTCCAACTGTTCTTTATTTCTAACATCAACAATGACTGGAATTATTTCTAAGTTAATCTGATTTAACTCTAAAGTTAATTGATGTAAAGGAGTTTCTGCTTGGTCTAATAAAATGATTTTTGAAGGCGAAAAATGAATAACTTGTCTTACTATTTCACTTCCAATAGAACCTGCAGCACCAGTAATTAATATGACTTTATTTGAAACTTTATTTGAAATTTTAAAATTATCTAAAACAATTTCATCTCTGTTTAATAAATCTTGAATTTCGAAAGTTTTAATTCGTTTCGAAATATTTTTTTGAGAATTCCAGTCGGAAATTACAGGAATCGTTAATAATTTTACGTTGTTTTCTAAACACTCATCAACCAAAGCTAATTGTTCGTTTTTGCTTAAACCATTATTCGAGAGAATTAGTAATTCTGCATTTAAATCATTTAAAATACTTTTTACATTTTGATTGTGATGATAAATAGGCAATCCTAAAATTTGCTTCGTCTCATTCTTTTTAGAATTATCGGCAAAACCGACTAATTTATATCTTTTTGGATATTCGGCATTTATTGCATTCGCTAAAGAAATCGCATTCGAATCGGTACCATAAATAACAATATTCTCCAAATTATTCTGATTGCCCGAATCTAAATAAACTTGATATAGCACTTTTACGACAATTCTGAAAAACAACAGAAAAATAAAAGAGAATAAGAAAGTAAGAAATAAGGCTGGCATCAAAAATATCTTCGTACCTGCTTTATAAAAATGAATATAATTTAATGCAGATAAAGCTAAAAAAGAACTAAATGTAGCTTTAAATAAATTGTAACCATCATTTAGAGTAGAATGTCTGATAATTCCTGCATAGGTTTTAAATGCAAAAAAGAAAAAAGATTGCGTGACTAAAATGATTATCGTTCTGCCCGTTAAATCAAGTGTGTTGTAATATTTGTACGTTAAGTGAGTAATTAAAAAATACGTAACAATATTGGCGAAAATGACAATAAAAATATCAATAGAAAAAATAATCCATCTTGGCAAATAACCAAAATGTAGAATTTTATCTTTTAGGAATAAATCTGAAAATATAGATTTATGAGATGTTTTATTACTTTTCACAGCTAAAAATTGGCTTACAAATGTAACAAAATTTGCTTACTAAACGAGATTTATAACTTAAAGAAATTTTCAATTACGTTTAAAACTCTTGCTCTATCAGAATCCGTTAAATTAGAACCTGAAGGCAAACACAAACCTTTTTCGAATAAATTTTCAGAAACCTTTTCGCCATAATACGGTGCGTTTTGAAAAACAGGTTGCAAATGCATTGGTTTCCATAACGGTCTTGTTTCTATATTTTCAGTTTCAAAAGCTAATCGTAATGCTTCTCTTTGTTCATATGATTGCAATAAAATAGCCGATAACCAATGATTAGAATAAAAATCAGAATTAGGTTCCGTTAATAATTTTACATCATTTATTTTAGAAAAAATTTCACAATAAAATTGATGATTGGCTCTTCTTAAATTCACATGTTTGTCTAACACTTCCATTTGACCACGACCAATTCCAGCGCAAATATTACTCATTCGGTAATTATAACCAATTTCCGAATGTTGGTAATGTGGTGCATTATCTCTAGCTTGAGTTGACAAGAAAACTGCTTTATCTTTTAATTCTTTTGTGTGAGTCACCATTGCACCACCACCAGAAGTTGTGATAATTTTATTTCCATTGAAAGACAACACAGAAATATCGCCAAAAGTGCCACATTTTTGATTTTTGTAAGTACTACCTAAAGCTTCCGCACTATCTTCTAAAATTGGGATTTGATATTGATTAGCAATAGCTTTAATTTCATCCATTTTAGCTGGCATTCCATATAAATGAACAGGAATTATAGCTTTTGGGTTTTTACCCTTTGAAATTCTATCTTTTATGGCTTTTTCTAATGCAATTGGACACATATTCCACGTTTCCATTTCGCTGTCAATAAAAACTGGTGTGGCTCCTAAATAAGCAATTGGATTCGCTGATGCCGAAAAAGTCATCGATTGACAAATCACTTCATCCCCAGGTTTTACATCTAATAAAATCAAACCTAAATGTAAAGCAGCAGTTCCAGAACTTAAAGCACCAACAAAAACATCTTGAGTTAGATAGTTTTCTAAATCGGTTTCAAAATTATTCACATTCGGACCTAAAGGTGCTACCCAATTGGTATCAAACGCTTCGTTAACATATTTTTGTTCTGTTCCGCCCATATGTGGCGACGATAACCATATTTTTTCTTGTTGCATGTTATGCTTCTTTATATTTAATAATCTTGCCTGGCACTCCAACAACAACTGCATTATCCGGAATATCCTCAATAATTACAGTTCCAGCTCCAATCACCACATTTTTACCAATAGTAATACTTTGAATTACTGTTGCTCCAATTCCAACTTGAGTAAACTCACCTACTATCACATTTCCACCAAGAGTTGCATTTGGTGAAATATGAACATAATCGCCAAGTACACAATCGTGTTCAATAATTGCTCCAGTATTTATGATACAATGCTTACCTATTATAGCTTCAGGATTTACCACTGCTGTTGCCATTATTTGAGTTCCTTCTCCAATTTTTGCAAATTTAGAAACCACTGCACTTGAATGTATTGTCATAACGTAATTGGTGTTTAATCGTGAGGCAATTTTTTCTCTAATATAATTATCTCCAATAGAGATAATACATTTTTTATCTTTTAAAATATGAACATTTTCTAATTTTTCAATCGTATAAGTATATAAACTATCCGCTTTCGGATTGTCGTCTAATATTTTTCGAATACTATATTTTTTTTCACTTTCTAAAACATCAACCACAACTTTACAATGACCGCCGGCTCCAATTAAATAAATTTCAGGTAAGCTACTAAAAGGTTCAATTGTTGCAACATCTTTTGCAGAAATACCTTCACTTTTAATTACTTTTTTCACCGTTAGAAAAAGTATTTTTACATCTAACCAAAAAGAAATATTGTTGACATAATAAACATCCAATTCAAACTTTTTATCCCAAGAAATGGCATTTCTCCCGTTTACTTGCGCCCAACCTGTAATTCCTGGTTTTACATTGTGCCTTTGATTTTGAAATGCGTCATACAAATGTACATAATCCGTTAACAAAGGTCGAGGTCCAACAATGCTCATATCGCCTTTTAGCACATTTAATAATTGCGGAATTTCATCTAAAGATGTTTTTCTTACAAACTTTCCAATAGTCGTTAATCGTTCTGAATCTGGCAATAAATTACCTGAAGCATCTTTTTTATCGTTCATTGTTTTGAACTTGATAATACGGAATACTTTACAATTTTTCCCTGGTCGCGGTTGAATAAAAAACGGCTTTCCATTATTAGCAAAATACAACCCTATTGTTATAAATAAAATTATAGGCAACAAGAAAATAATTCCTATTGCAGCAAAAACAATATCAAAAAAAGGCTTAATTGTTTTATACATTTTTATTTTAAAACATGGTTGTAAATATACATTGTTTGCTTGATTAGTTTTTCTTTTTCAAAAACTTCTAATACTTTGTTTTTTCCAGCGACTTTCATTTTACTTGTTAGTTCTGAATTATCTAAAACAATTTCTATTTTATTTACAATTTCATCAATATTCGACAAATCGCAAGTAAAACCAGTTTCATTATTTAGGACCAATTCGGGCAAACCGCCTCTATTTGATGAAACAGTTGGGATTTCGAATAATAAACTTTCGAAAACGCCACCCAAATTTTCAGATTTCGACAAATATACAAAAGCATCAAAATTAGAAATTACCTCATAAACATTGGAATATTTTCCAGTAAAGATAATTTTGGATTGGCTGATTTTTTCCGCTTTTAATCTGATTTCTTGCTCGTATTTTTTATTGTTTCCAAAAGTAGCTCCTGCAATTACTAAAATCACATCGTTCCTTTTTTGAAGGATTTTGGCAAAAACTTCTAATAAAATTTCATGACCTTTTAAACCAGAATTTTCATAAAATTTTGGTGGATAAATGTATGAAGCCGTTCCAATTATTTTTGTATTCGAATCAATATCAAACTTGTTTTTAAAATCAGAACTCGTTACAGATTCTTTTGTTTCTAACAATTTTAGAACATCAATATAAGCGTAATTTAAAAATAATTTATTTGGAGAAATGTTTTTACTCAAATATTTGTTTAAAATATATTTTGAAGTGGCTATCCAATAATCGTTTTTCTGAGCGCTTTTTCTATCAAAAAAATTAAATAAAGGATTCTCTAAATGCAAAGGTCCAACTACCTGAAAAAGTCTTGGAATTTTCACATCTCTTAAAAAAAAGCGAGCGTATAAAGTCGTTTGTGTAAACCAACTATGAATAATATCTGGTTTGTCATTTAAAACAATTCTTCTAAATGCCAATCCGTTTGAAAATAAAGCAGAATTTAAAGCAAAATTAAACTCATACACATTACGACAAATTTCTTGGTATTCTTCAAAGTGTTTTCCGCCACTTGGAACAATAACACTGAAAGTTACATTTGGGTTTTGCCTCTTAACTTCTCTCATAAGATTTATTGCCCAAGATGCGCCTTCGCTTGTTTTTATTAAATGTAAAATGTGCATTATTTTCGATTTAATAAATTAATTTCCTCTTCAAAATTTCGCAAAACGATTTCTTTATTGTGTTTTTTCTGTGCGAATTTCCATGCTTCATTCCCAATTTGATTCAGTTTTCCTGGACTGGAAATAATTTCGTTTAAAACATTCTCAATTTCTTGAGTTTTATTTGCTGTAAAACCAATATTATTATCTTCTATATATTTTATAGATGCCGATTTTTCCCAACCAATGGCTAATATGGTTTTTCCTGCTTCTAAATAATCTACAATTTTTGTAGAAAAGGATAAAGCAGTTGCTTTCATTAAGTGTTTATCGAAAGATTCAACATGCAAAAGCACATCGCTATCAGATAAAATTAACGGAATTTGATCATAAGCAACTTTGCCCATTAAATGAACTGAATTGGAAGAAAGCAACTTGTTTTTGTCTTGTTCGTTAATTTCGTTTGCCGTATAAATGTACAATTCTGCTTTTGTTTCTGTTTTATTGATTTTCTTTAAAATATCAGCAAATTGAATTAAGGTATTTATTCTTCCATAAATTACATTTCCAGTATATACAATCTTTATAGGTTGATGCGTTTCAGAAATAATTGGTTCCTTTTTGAAACTTCCTGTTTTGTATAATAATTTAAATTCGGAGTTATAAATTTCGTGATATACTCTAGCTTGTTCTTCAATTATACAATAATTTAAATCGCTTAATCGAATCGTTTTGTTCATATACAATCGAAGTATAATTCTATTTATCCAATACAGTGGCGAAAAAGAATGTTGTCTAAAAGTGACTAAATCATCACAATGGAAAACCACCAATTTTGCATTGGTTTTTTTCTTTGCGTAATAGACTAATTTGTGTGTATAAAAGGAATCGTACGAAGTTGTAAAAATTACATCTGGATTAAATTCTGATAAAAAATTGTCTAGTTTTTTAGATTTCCAATTTACAATACTCCAAAGTAATTCTCTTAACCATAAAAAAAAGTGCCATCGGTATTTTCTGAAAAAATTATAGAATTTTTTTTCGCTTTCTTCGTTTTTTATTTCGCTAGTATGATTTTTTTGATTTTCTAATTCTTCGATTTTAAATGAATAACCTGCCGTATCAATTTTTCTCAACAGTTTTTTTACTAATAAACTTTCAGAAATTTTAAAGTAGTTTTTACAAATAGGATTACTAGGAATTTCATCTCTACAATAAAGGTTAGCAATACTATCAGCATCCCAATTTTGGAACATATTAGACAACGTATTACCACTATTATTTGTATCGTTCCAAGAATCTCTACTTATTACTAATACTTTTGGCTTCTTATTCATTTCAATTTATTAAGAATAGTTGCTTTTATAAAAGTTTTTTCCTCTTTATGCAATCCTAAAAACCAAATTACAAATAAATAAAAAGTGCTTAATAAAATGCCCGCAAAAATAAATAAAAACCACGAGTTTATGGTTATAAAACTGGAAATTGAATAGCCAAATAGCAATGTTAAAAACAAAGGAAAAAGAAACGAACTAAAACATTTTGTGAAAAAATGCACTATGTTAATTTTAAGTATTTTATGATAAATGACATTCATACCAATTACATGACAAAGCATGGTTGCAGTAAAAATCCCTATTCCGCAACCTAAAGCGCCGTAAGTTGGTGCTAAAACAAAAGATATAATGACACTTATTATGGAAGATGAAATAAAAATTATAGCTCTGTATTTAAGTTCATTAACCACAACCAGATACGTTTGCGCGATTTCTTGAGTTAGCGTTATAAAACCTGGTAAAACTAAGAACAACATTACTAAATAAGCATCGGAAAATTGAGTTCCCATCCAAAGTTGGATAAATGGTTTTCCTAAAGTAATGATTCCAATAAAAACCAAACCCATTAAAAACAGTTGAAATCGGCCAACTTTAATCATTAATTTGGTTACTTCTTCTACATTGTTTTCCAAGTTATGTAATTGTGTAACTTTTGGTAAAAACAATCCGTTTAAGGCGTGAGCCAATGTCCAAATGTAACCTTCAATTATAATGGCAATTGAAAAAATTGCGATTTGAGAAGTTCCAGAAACTATTCCTAAAATAACTGGTGCAATGTTTATTAATAAGCGTTGCGCAATAGCAATTACGGTTGTCCAAATCGAAAAGGAAAATATTTCTTTTAATAAAGTGGAATCAGAATAAGAAAAAGCAACTCGAATTGTTGTTTGTCTATAGAGATATGTCGTTTTAATTACAATAATTGATAAACCAACTATGGCATTTACTAGAATTAAAGCATACAATTGATACCCCATAAGAATGGCAAATATCATAAGTCCGATAGTTGCCACTTTACTAATAATTTCACAGCTTTTTAATACAATAAATTTTTCATAAGCAATTAGTACACCATCTAAAGTAAGAAAAGGAAAGGAAATTAAACTAAAAGCCCCAGCAATAAGATAAACTTCTTTAAAAAGGACAATTTCAGTAGCGTTTAGTTTGACAAAAATATTTTCTATGAAAAAGTACAACACAATTAAGATTACAAAAATTGCTGTATTTATACCTAAATATAATTTTGAAGTAATACCTAGAAGCTGATTGATTTTTGTTTGATTTTGCTCGGCTCTGTATTTGCTAATATATCTTGCGATGGCTTGACCTAAACCAAAATCCATCAGAAAATAAGAGATGAAAGAATTCACCAGAATATACAATCCGTAATTAGACATTCCGATATGGCGAATCATCCAAGGTGTATAAATAATACCAGCCAATATGTTAAAGGCTAGTGTTAAGTAAGAGATTATAGCTCCAATTTTTATTTGTTTATGGCTACTCATATCTTAACTTTTATTTTTTTTACTTCTAATTCCTAATAGCAATTCATATACATTATTAAGCTTTAAATAAGTTGCGATAATTGCTCCAATAATTAAAAAGAAGGTTATTAAACTTAATAATACCAATGGATTTATAAATTCCATTATTGGATGATTGAAAAAGAATTTTCTAAAAGGAAACACCAAAAATTGAGTTAAATAAATAGCAAAAGAAAGTTCTGAAACTTTATATACTATGGCGTTATGAAATATTTTTCGGGTTGATAATGCCAGAATTAAAACAAAACCAAACAAATCTGTAAAAAATGCTAATGAAGAAAAATAACCTCCATTTTTAGGTTCAATGTAAACCGATACTATTACAAAACAGATATAGAAAAATAATAAAATTAGCCATTTTGAACTTACAGTTTCAATCAAAATTTCCATTTTGTTTTTTAATAAAATCCCGATAGCGAAAAATCCTATCCAATTAAAAATATTGAAATAATTGTAAAAAATGAAATTCGGAAAGCAAATTTTCCAAAAGGAATCAATTAAACCAAAAGATGTCAGTAATAGTGAAACTAACGTTATTATTACCGAAAAGTATAAAAACTGTAATAATTTGAAGAAACTAAAAATAAAATAGCAACTCAACAAAACTGATAAATAATACAAATAGGTTTTATAGCCAATTATCCATAACAACCAATCTAAAAAATTAAATTTCAAACCAATTAAATACAATAACGTTCCAGTAAAAACCCAAGGAACAATAATTGTTTTTATTTTATTTTTAAAAAATAAGGTTCTTCCATATTTTTCAACATTATAATAATAACCACTAATGATTAAAAAAGTAACAACGCCAACTGCTCCAATTCGTTCTGTAAAAACACTTAAATAGTCATAAGACAGACTTCTTGAATGAGCCATAATTACAGAAATAATCGCAAAAGACCTTGCAACATTTAAAACAGCATTTGTTTCTATTTTGTCTTTTTTTATCACAATTATTACAATCCTAATCTGCGTTTCAAACCATTAAAAATACTTTTGGTTTCTCCTTTCATTAATCGATAAGAAATAGATTCTACTTGTCGGTATATTTGTACTAGTGGATAACCATTTCCCATAATTCTATCAATTCGTTTTTTATAATTTTTATCTTCAATTATATATTTTGGATGCTTTAATGGAAACTCAATTTCATAAGCTTTCATGTAAAATATTTTCTTAATTCCTTTTGGCAAAATATCCATAGAAGTTGCGCCATGCGTAGCATACGAATCGATACCAATATTAGAAATTAAATTATATTTTGGTACAATGTTTAATCTGTTATTTAATATCGCTGCTGAACCAAAAATAGATTCATAATGTGCTTTTCCGCTGTTTTTATGATCCGTACAATGTTTAATGTAGCTTTTATACAACTTCTCACCCATTTCATCTTTTATGTTTTGAAGTGCGTATGCATCGGATAAAAAATCGTAATTCTCTTCCCAAGATGCAAAAACTCTACGCCAAGATGCCCAACCAGTTATAGAACCTGAAGTGGAAAACGTATAACTATATGGCGTGTTTTCATAAACTTCCATTTGGTTCATTCCGCAAATCATGTTAATACGTTCATCGTACTTATATCTTTCTAACAATTCTTTACAATATGGAAAAAAAGCTTGCGAAGGGACATCGTCGTCTTCTAAAACAATTCCGCTTTCTTCATTTTCAAAAAACCATTTTTGTGCGATATATTCTGAAGGATCACAACCATAATTTTTCTCTTGATATTTATAAAAAACTTGGCAATCCCAATCGATATTCTCAGCTAATTCACGACATTTATTAATATTTTCAACATCATCTTGCCTACCTTCTCTTGCACCATCTTGATATAAATATAAACGAGAAGGTTTAGCAATGCGAATTTGTTCCATTACTTTTCCAAAAGGTTTTGGACGAGCAAAAAAGATAATTAAAACTGGAATATCAATTAAAAAATTATTCTTACTCATGCTTATATTATTGTCGTTTCGATGTTCGTGAATCTCTGATTTCATTATTATTTATGTAACAATATTTGAGTTAATTCTGTTTTAAAATCATCATCAAGTTCTTTCATTTTCTCAACTGATGAAGAAGTAAAACTAGTGTTTTTTATAGCTTGAGCAATACTTTCTGGAGAATCTGTAGTATAAAAAGTCACATTGTTTGCAATTTTTGATTGCGCAACAACAGAAACATAACCAGAAACTACTTGTAATCCCATACTCAAATAAGATAATATTTTACTCGGAAATGAGGTTTCCACAAAATTTCCTTCCATTTTTTGAGTGCTCAACCCTATATGACACATTTGACAATAACGAATATAATCGTCGCCAAATTTCTGGCCGTCAAAAACAATTTTGCATTTGCTTTGTGCATTTATTTCATCAATTCTCGTTTGCAATAATTCAGTTTCACCAAAACCGATAATGTGAATTTGATAATTTTCATCTAAAAACAAAGCCGTTTCAATAGCATTGAAAGCACCTAATTTTTCTGTATCGATTATTCCAGCATAAACCACATGAATTTTTCCATCGTTTAATGGTTGTTCTAATTTTGGGAAGACTTTATAATTACCATAAAAAACAGCATAAGGTTTAGTCGTCTTTATTTTTTTTGGTAAAAACTCTGTAGAAAACAAATAGGAATCGGCATTTTGAATTATTTTTTGTTCCAATTTATCAAAATATGGATGCAAAGAACTTACATCTGCATAAATCTCTTCTACATCTAAAATCAGTTGAAACTTTTTAATTTTCTTAGCTAATAAAATAGGTAAAGCCAACCAAGGAGAATGATATACCAATATTTTTTCGTTTTTTTTGGCATGCTTTATTAAAAAGAAAAACAACCAAAACAAACTAAATAAAATTTTTATATAACCAATAAATTTGTTTTTTGTTCCGAAACTAGGAGCGAAAACAAGGTTGAGTTTATTTTTAATTGAAGTTGTTTTTGAAGCTGTATATTTTGCAAAACTTGCCGAATCGTCATACCAAGATGGAGAAACGATTTTTACCTGCAAACCAATATCTAAAAGCACATTACTTACATAATCAACTTGTGAAACAGCTGCTACAGAAGAAACTCTTTTATATGATTGATTAGGAAAATCATAAAAACTGATATATAAAATATTTTCTTGCATACTTTTAATCTGATTCATAATAGTGTTCGCCTAATCGCATTTCTTGCCAAAAGAAGGCATACCGAATTGGGGCTGCGAAATTAGCTTTTAAATGCAAACTTATAAGTAAAATCATGGCGAAAATTGTGATATCGTTTTTTACTTTTCTAGAAACACTTTCAAATGAATTTAATATTTCTGGAATTAGTAAAACCATAAAAAATGAAAAGTATTGTACCAATCTTAAATACCCATGAATTTCATAAACGAAAGAAAGGAAAAAAACAGCAAATGAGAATGCAACAAAATAAAACCTCGCGTTTTTATTAGTTGCTATAATTTTATCATGTCTTAAAGCAGCCAACAAAGCAATTAATAACAAAAGGGCCACCAATGTTGTTGGTTTGTATTCATCATAATGTTCGTATTCGCTATACGATTCAGATAAACTTGTAAAAAAAGTAGTTATTCTTGCACTAAAAGTAAAGAGTATTGGAAAGGATAACAAAGAAGTCCATAATAACCATTTTGTCTTTTTAACAAGTGTAAACAAGGCAAACGGTATAAATATTAATACCGATTTATGAATAAATGATATGGCTAGAATAATGATAAAAAACCAAATAAAATGCGATTTTTTTCTTAATAAAAAGTAGGAAAACAAAACAAAAGCAGTAACAATAGTTTGTCTTATACCGGTAAAAGAATAGAAAGTATAAAACATGCAACTATAGATGATATACGCCATTACAACATCTCTTAATCTAGTCGTGTTCTTATATAAAAAATAGCCAAAAGCGCTAAAAAACAAAACGGCTATAAAGAATAAAAACACTTGATAATCATCAGAAAATATTTGAAATATCTTTTGAAAAACTAAATATCCAGGATCTTTTCCTTCATCAAACTTTAAAAAATTAAAAAATGCTTCGTAAATGTTTTTCCACGACATTTGTTTAACTTCTTCAAATCCAACGTAATATCCATACGTATCATCACCAACTGCAACATTTCTTAAACCCGATTGTAGAATAAGTGCGAAACATATAATTTTAATGTATTTTTTTCGCACCATATTGCTATTTTTCTCCGATTTATATCGATGCGAAAAAAAAAGCCCTACTAGGAAAGTAAAAAATATTATAATTAAGTTTACTACCATTTAATTTGTACTATGATATAAATTAATTGTTTTATTGATGTTGGGTTGCTTTAAAAAATTACACTTTACAAATGAAATACAATTTTGTGAATAATAATCTTTTGTGTTTGATTTAATACGATTAATACTTTCACTCATTTGCGAAATATTTTCTTTTTCCACTACATAGCCACAATTTTCTCCTACAATTTCTGGACAAGCTGTAGTGTTATAAACTATTACTGGTGTTCCGCAAGATAAGGCTTCTGCGATAACTTTTCCGAAAGTATCTTCTAAAGACAAATGCACATACACATCGGCAATATTGTACAATTCTGCCATTTTTTGTTTAGAACTGATATATCCAATTGGTATTACATTTTTAGGTATTTTGCAGTTTTTATCAATATTACCAACGATAATCAATTGAAACTCTTCAGATAAATTTGAAGCTAATTGGATTAAATTCAACCATTTTTCATCATCTTTTTGCCAATATGCACTCACAAAAAGCAAGGTGAATTTTGAAGTATTTATTTGTTTTTGAAATGAATTATCTTCTAATTTTATTGGTTTAAAAACCTCAATATCAATCCAATTATATATAGTTTTTATGTTTTTTTCTTTTAAAAACGATTGTCTAACTTGACTTTCCAACCAATTTGAAACCGTTATTATTTCAAGATTTGGCAAATTAGTTAACCATTCTTTTTTATCACGAAACATTTCTGAAGAATAATCTAAAAAAAGACTTGATGGATATTTTTGTACTTGTGGACAAGCATTACATTCCGTTTGCCATTTATAACAATTTGCAGAAGTATAATGCGCACATTTTCCTGTAAACGCCCAACAATCGTGTAAGGTATAAACGATTTTACCTTGGTAATTTCTTAAAAAAGAAAACAAAATAGGTAGGTTTAAATAATTACCATGTAAATTATGCAAATGAATTACGTCTGGTTTATATTTTTCTATAAAAGTAACAAGCTTAATTGTCCCGTTTTTAGTAAAATAGCCTTGTTTTCCGATAATTCGAGAACCTAAATTGTGTAAATGGTTTTCAATTTTTGTTCCTATTTTAAAATTATTCTTGTAAGATGCTGTTAATTGTCCGTAAGCAATATAACATTCATGACCTTCACTTTCTAAAGTAGCAGCAATTTCTTCACAGATAGAACCTGTGCTTCCATAACCAGAAACAGAATTTATTTGAAGGACTTTCATAAATTTATGCTTTTTTAGACCAAACTACACGATTTACATAATCGGTGTAACTCAAAATGATACGAACCATTTTTTCAGAAACATTTGGCATAGAATAATCGGTAACTTGGCGAAAATTACGTTCTGAACCTATTTTTTGAGTTTGTAATTGTACTAAACCTTGCATAATTCTTTCAGGCGAAAGTCCGACCATCATAACAGAAGCTTCTTCCATGGCTTCTGGTCGTTCATGTGCTTGACGAATATTTAAGGCTGGAAAATTCAAAATTGAAGATTCTTCAGAAATCGTTCCACTATCCGACAACACGGCAAAAGCATTCATTTGCAACGCATTGTAATCGTTGAAACCCATTGGTTTTAAAAACTGTACTTCCTCACGAACTTTTACATTTTGACTTTCAATCATGTTACGAGTTCGAGGATGCGTGCTCACAATAATTGGAAACTTATATTTTTCTGCAATTAAGTTTAAACTATCAATTAAGCCGTTGAAATTATCTGGATTATTGATATTTTCTTCTCTATGTGAAGAAACAACAAAATATTTTCCTTTTTCTAAATTTAAAGTGGAAAGAATTTCTGACGCTTGAATATTTGGCAAATAATGATTTAGAACTTCAAACATTGGCGAACCTGTTTTGATAATTCTATCAGCAGGTAAACCTTCACGAAGTAAATATTCTCGAGCAATATCGCTATAAGTCAAATTTACATCAGAAATATGATCTACAATTTTACGATTCGTTTCTTCGGGAACTCTTTGGTCAAAACAACGGTTTCCCGCTTCCATATGGAAAATAGGAATTTGGCGTTTTTTTGCTGGAATGGCACATAAACAACTGTTCGTATCACCTAAAACTAAAAACGCATCAGGTTGTATTTCTTCTAAAAGTGGATCGATTGCAATTAAAATTTGTCCGACTGTTTCTGTAGCCGTTTTTCCAGCTGCATTCAAAAAATGATCGGGTTTACGAATGCCTAAGTCATCAAAAAATATTTGATTTAATTCGTAATCGTAATTTTGTCCAGTATGAACAAGTATATGTTCAATAGCTTCGGAAGCGTCTAGAGCAGCCATTACTCGCGATAAACGAATAATTTCTGGTCGCGTTCCTACTACTGTTATAAGTTTTAGTTTTTTCATATCTTTTTTTTAGGGATAAGGGAAAAGTCAAAAGTAATAAGTATCATTAAAACTCCACATCTTTTTTTACTTTTTACTTGTCTCTTTTTACTTTTGCCCTGTCACTTATGGCTTTTATACTTCTTCGAAATACGTGTCAGCATCATTTGGATTGAAAAATTCATTTATCCAAAAGTTGGTGTATAAAATATCATCTCCTATGTTTTTGATATTATGCGTGTACCAAATTGGCATATCCACGTAAGCTGGTTCGTCGCCATTTAATTCGAAATTTAAAACTTCATTGGTTCCGATTTTTCGCAATTGAATTAAAGCTTTTCCTTTGATAACCGCAAAACGTTCAATTTTTCTAGTATGAAAATGATTACCCCTTGTAATGTTTGGTTTGGTTGTGGAAAAAGAAACTTGTCCGCCAACTTCTAATCGAATAATTTCTACAAAACTTCCTCTGTCGTCTGTATGCTGCGTCAGTTTCACAGGAAAATGAGTAGCAATATCCATATAACATCTAAAAGTATTGAATAAGTTTAATTCGAAAACCGATTGTAAAGTTGGAATACTTCCTTTATCTTGATATTCTGATTTATAATTTTGTAATAAAACTAAGATTTCAGAAACTTTCTTTTCAGATGTGTGTTGAATTTCTAACTTTCGCTGATTATTTTTTGTTCGAATTTGGTTGATAATTTCCTGAACCAATTCGTCTACATAAATCAGTTTTAAATTACCATCAACATCAATTTTTGGAATTTCATTATGCGAAACTTGATGACAAAATGTGGCAACAACCGAATTATAAAAAGGTTTTCCAAAAGGTCCGAAAACATTTGGAATGACTAATCCCGTAAAAGTAGCTTGTTTTTTTTCTGCCCAGTTGGCAATTACTTCTCTACCTTCTTTTTTTGATTTTCCGTATAAATTATCACGTTCTTCTTGACTTGAAGAAGAAAGTAAAACATGTGGTTTTGATTGGGTTCTTTCCAAAGAAGCGACTAATTTATGAACCAAATTCACATTCGTTTCATAAATTACTTCTTGGCTTTCGTGTCGATTCATAGCTGCTAAATGCACAATGACATCGCATTGAGAAACGAAATTATCTAAATCAGTTTCAGATTCAAAAAAATTGCGTTGAAATTCTACACGTAAAAATTCATCAGGGAATAAACCCAATGAATTATAAAGGTGTTTACCAACGAAACCATCTTGACCTGTGATTCCAACTTTGATCATTATAAATCAAAATATTTATTGATTTCTTCTCCGTAAATATCTTTTCTTATCAATGGCAATTTCAACAACAATTGTTTCATTGCTTCAACATCAAAAATCTCTGTATTATTAGAATGATATTCTTCCAATTCTGTTAATTTTATATCACCTTCAGAAAAATATTGTTCGTAATTTAAATCTCTATTATCGGCTGGAATTCTGAAATAATTCCCACAATCTTCTGCTTTAACCATATCTTCACGATTGACTAAAGTTTCGAATGTTTTTTCACCATGTCGTGTACCAATAATTTTAATTTCAGAATTAGAATTGTATAATGAGTTTAAGGCTTTTGCCAATACTTCTATTGTACAAGCTGGAGATTTCTGTACGAATAAATCGCCTTGATTTCCGTTTTCAAAAGCGTATAAAACCAAATCTACCGCGTTTTCTAATGTCATCATAAAACGCGTCATATTTGGATCGGTAATCGTAATAGGTTTACCCGATTTAATTTGTTCTACAAACAAAGGAATCACCGAACCACGTGAAGCCATTACGTTTCCGTAACGTGTGCCACAAAAAATAGTTTTAGTATCGTCTAAGTTACGAGATTTGGCCACCATCACTTTTTCCATCATTGCTTTAGACATTCCCATTGCGTTGATTGGGTAAGCCGCTTTATCTGTACTTAAAACCACTACTTTTTTTACTTCATATTTTTCAGCAATTGAAAGTACATTATCCGTTCCGATAATATTCGTTTTCACAGCTTCCATTGGGAAAAACTCACAGGAAGGCACTTGCTTTAAAGCTGCAGCGTGAAAAATATAATCGACACCTTTTATCGCTGCATCAATACTATTAACATCACGAACATCTCCAAGGTAAAATTTGACTTTATTGTTGTTGACTTTCTTACGTAAATCGTCTTGTTTTTTTTCGTCACGACTTAAAATTCGGATTTCTCTAAAATGATCGGTATGTAAAAACTGACTTAAAACCGCATTTCCAAAGGAACCCGTTCCGCCAGTAATTAATAATATTTTGTCTTTAATTTGCATAGTTTATTTGTTACAATCTTCCGTCAACTTCAGCTGTAAGAAAACCTTTTACATCATAAATGACATTATTACTTTTTGTTAACGAATTAATATCTAAAGTATTAAAAACGTCATGAGAAACGCCTAAAATTACCGCATCAAATTGAGATGTTGGTACTATTTTAGTGGTTACAATTCCGTATTCATGAAGAACTTCTTCAGGTTTTGCCCAAGGATCGTAAATCGTAATATTTATTCCGTATTCTTTTAAAGCATGAACAATATCTACAATTTTTGTATTTCTTACATCAGGGCAATTTTCTTTAAAAGTAACTCCTAGAAGTAATAATTCTGCTTTATGTAAAACGATTTCTTTTTTAATCATTAGTTTCACAACTTCAGACGCTACATATTCTCCCATGCTGTCATTCATACGGCGACCCGCTAAAATAATTTCTGGATGATAACCCGCTTCCATTGCTTTTTGAGCCAAATAATAAGGATCCACACCAATACAATGTCCGCCCACTAAACCTGGTTTAAAAGGAAGGAAATTCCATTTTGTACCGGCAGCTTCTAACACATCTTGTGTATTGATATCTAAAATGTTGAAAATTTTTGCTAATTCATTTACGAATGCAATATTGATATCACGTTGTGAGTTTTCTATAACTTTTGCCGCCTCAGCCACTCTAATTGTTGGTGCTAAATGTGTTCCAGCAGTGATGACACTATTGTATAAAGCATCTACTTTTAAACCAATTTCTGGAGTTGAACCAGCGGTAACCTTTAAAATTTTATCTACAGTATGTTCTTTATCACCTGGATTTATTCTTTCTGGAGAATAGCCAGCGAAAAAGTCGACATTAAATTTTAATCCAGATAATTTTTCTAAAACTGGTACACATTCTTCTTCCGTAACACCAGGATAAACGGTTGATTCGTAAATAACAATATCACCTTTTTTCAATACTTTCGCAACCGTTTCACTTGCTTTATAAAGTGGTGTTAAATCGGGTTTGTTGTGTTTATCAACTGGAGTTGGAACGGTAACAATGTAATAATTACAATCAGCAATGTCTTCTAATTTATTTGAACAATGCAAATAATTAGTTGTAAGTTGTGAATTGTGCGTTTTTAAAACAGATTTCAGTAAATCTTCCTCAACTTCTAAGGTTAAATCGATTCCGTCATTTAATTCGGAAATTCTTTGCTCATTAATATCAAAACCAATTACAGGATACTTTGTAGCAAACAATCTTGCTAAAGGCAAACCCACGTAACCAAGTCCAATTACAGCTATTTTTATTTCCATATTCTATTAATTACGAACCAATTGCTTGATAAATAAATCCGATTTTTTCTAATTCTGCTTTGTTTAATAAATTTCTACCGTCAAAAACGAATGCTGGTTTTAACATATTATCATATATTTTTTGCCAATCGTAAGTTTTAAATTCATCCCATTCTGTTAAAACGGCAATAGCGTGTGCATTTTTACAAGCATCGTAACCATTATTTTCGATAGAAATGTATTTTTTATTCTCAGCATCTGTACGACTTTCTAAATAATTTAAATCGAAGTGAATTTGGTCTGCTTCCACTTTCGGATCGAAAACGGCTACATTTGCCTGCTCACTAATTAAATCATTTGCAACATAAATTGCTGCAGATTCACGAGTATCGTTAGTGTCTTTTTTGAAAGCCCAACCTAAGAATGCTATTTTTTTACCTGATACTGTATTGTATAAAGTACTGATAATATTTTTTGAGAAACGACGTTTTTGGTGATCGTTCATAATAATTACTTGTTCCCAATAATCGGCCACTTCGTTTAATCCATAAGATTTTGCGATGTAAACTAAATTTAAAATATCTTTTTGGAAACATGAACCTCCAAAACCAACTGATGATTTTAAAAATTTTGAACCAATTCTACTATCCAAACCAATTGCTTTTGCTACTTCATTAACGTCAGCACCTGTTTTTTCACACAATTCGCTCATTGCGTTGATTGAAGAAACACGTTGTGCTAAGAAAGCATTTGCTGTTAATTTTGATAATTCTGAAGACCAAACATTTGTGGTTAAAATATTATCTCTCTTTACCCAATTAGCATATACCTCAACCAATTTATTAATAGCTACTTGTCCGTCTGGAGTTGTATCGCCACCAATAAGTACTCTATCTGGAGCAAATAAATCTTCAATTGCTGTTCCTTCCGCTAAAAATTCTGGGTTAGATAATATTTGGAAATTCACACCATTTCCAGTGTGATCTAAAATATCTTTAATCGCTTGAGCTGTTCTTACAGGTAAAGTAGATTTTTCAATAACAATTTTATCATTTTTAGCTACACGAGCAATTTGTCTGGCACATAACTCGATATATTTCAAATCTGCCGCCATACCTTTACCAACTCCATATGTTTTTGTTGGTGTATTTACCGAAATAAAAATCGCATCAGCTTCATCAATTGCTTTGTCTACTTCAGTTGAAAAGAATAAATTTCTTCCTCTAGCTTCTCCAACAACCGCATCTAAACCTGGTTCATAAATAGGTAATAAACTTAAATCTTCATTATTCCAAGCATTAATTCTATCTTGATTTAAATCGACTACTGTAACTTTAATATGTGGACATTTTTGAGCAATTACTGCCATTGTTGGTCCACCAACATATCCTGCGCCTATGCAACAAATATTTTTAATCATTTTATTCTGTTTTTAAATTTTTCCAATACCAATCAATTGATTCTTTCAATCCTTCTTTAATAGAATATTTTGGATTATAGCCTAATAATTCCTTCGCTTTATCAATACTTGCTAATGAATGTGGAATATCTCCACCTCTATTTGGGCCGTAAATACATGAAACATTCTCAATTTCAGAATCGTATGGTAGTAGAAATTCTTTTATATATTTTATTAATTCGTTTAGTGTTGTTCTTTCTCCAAAAGCCGTGTTATAAACTTGATTTATGGCAGCTGAATTTTGGGTTTGCAAAGCTAATTCATTCATTTGAATTACGTTGTCTATAAACGTAAAATCTCTTGAATAGTTTCCATCTCCGTTAATTATTGGACTTTCGTGATTTATAAATAATGAAATGAATTTCGGAATAACGGCAGCGTAAGCCCCATTTGGTGTTTGATGACGTCCGAAAACATTAAAATATCTTAATCCGATTGTTTCAATTCCGTATGTTTTACTAAAAACATCGGCGTATAATTCGTTTACATATTTTGTAATGGCGTAAGGCGACAATGGCTTCCCTATATTGTCTTCCACTTTTGGTAACGCTTCAGAATCACCATAAGTTGATGAACTTGCGGCATAAACAAAACGTTTCACATTCGCATCTTTAGAAGCTTGTAACATATTTAAAAACCCAGAAACATTTACTTCGTTTGAAGTTATTGGATCATTTATAGAACGTGGCACACTTCCTAAAGCGGCTTGATGCAATACATAATCGGCATTTTCAACTGCTTTTTTACAGGTTTCTAAATCTCTAATATCACCTTCTATTAAAGTGAAATTCGGATTACTTAAGAAGGCTTCAACATTATGTTTAAATCCAGTAGAAAAATTATCTAGACAAACAATTTGGTTGTTATTTTTCAAAAAATAGTCACACAAGTTAGAACCAATAAAACCGGCTCCACCTGTTATTACAATTTTTTTATTTTGAATTGAATTTTGCACTTAGATTATGAATTTTTGCTTTTAGACAAACCAAGCATATCTAAAATTTTCTCTTTTATTGTTTTTGGTCTTTTCTCCTCTTCATAATATGCTCCGTAACCATAACCATAAGCTCCATAACCATAACCGTAACCATATCCATAACCGTATTTGGCTTTGTTTTGGAAACCATTAAAAATGATACTTACGTTTTTCAACTCACCTCTCATGTGCTTTTCATTAACTACAGAAAGCATTCCGCGTTTTGTATACGCTTGTCTAACCACATATAAAGTAGCGTCTGCAAAATGGGATAATTCTAAAGCATCAGCAACTAAACCAACTGGAGGTGTATCTAAAATAATGTAATCGTATTTTGTTTTTAATTCTGCGATTAATTCACCCATAGCATCACTCATTAATAATTCTGAAGGATTTGGAGGAATTGGTCCTGAAGTGATAATATCTAAATTTGGAATGTGCGATTTATAAATAATTTCATCAACCGTTTTTTGTCCGACTAAATAATTTACAACACCTAAATTATTATTTACTTTAAAGTCACCAAAAATTTTAGGTTTTCTTAAATCTAATCCAACGATTACTGTTTTCTTTTCGCTAAGAGCAAAAACAGTCGCTAAATTTATAGAACAAAATGATTTCCCTTCTCCAGAAATGGAAGAAGTTAGCATTAAAATTTTGGTTCCTTCCACATTATGCTTCTTGGATAAGAATTGCAACGAAGAACGAATAGCTCTAAAAGATTCTGCTAGTGGTGATTTTGGTTTTTCGAATACTGATAAATTATTTTCAGTGTTTTTCTTACCAATAACTCCAATAATAGGAATTTTTGTAAGTTGTAAAATTTCTTGTGTTGTATTGATATTTGTATCTGCTAAAGCTATAATTAACACATATAAAAATGGTAGAAAGAAACCAACTATCATTGCTAAAACATAGTTAATAGTTCGTTTTGGCCCTCTGAAACCACCACCAACATCTTTTGCAGAATCGATAAATTCGATATCAGAAACACTTGCTGCTTTTACAATATCAGCTTCACTTCTTTTTTCTAAAAATGTACTATAAATTTTTTCTTTTAATTCATATTTCCTAGTAATATCAATATAATCTTGTTCCTTTTCAGGTAGTTGATTGATTGAACCCTCAGCTTTACTTATTCTTCCATTTATACTTCTTAAATCGATAGCTAAGGCATTTTTTGAACTTTCGATATTATTTAAAAGCACTTTTTTAATAGATTCCATTTGAGAATCTAATTCCTTATATAAATTTTGATTTTTAACCGTAAATGTTTTTTCAGCTCTTTCAATTGACAACTGAATTAATCTTGAAACATTTGAAATTACGTTAGGATCTTCAATTCCAGCAACTGCAGGTGCAGGCAATTTAGAATAATCTGTATTTTTCTCTAGATAACTTTTAAGAAAATTATAAAAGGCTAATTTTCGTTTTACATTATCTTGTTCTAAATCTAAACTTGTAATTTCTTCCGAAAGTTTTACACCACCGCCTTCTAATTCGTAGACATTTGTGTTTTTTCTAAAATTCTTTAAATCCGATTCTGTATTTTTAAGTTGTCCTTCAATTACATTTAAAGTACTATCAATAAATCTGATTGTGTTTACAGCAAAAAGGTTTTTACTATTTAATTCGTTTTCTCTTAATATAGTCACAGTAGAATTTAAATATTCTACTAAACGTGCTTTATTAGAACCTTGCATGTCCAATATAATAACCGAAAGTGCTTTTGCATCTGTGTTTACACCAATTCCTCTATAAGCACCTACAGCACCATTAAAATCAATAAATTGAATGTAAATATCTTCATTAAGATTCAGTGGTTTTGAAGAATCTAAAGTAATTTGACCGTTAAAAAATGGAAGATTAATTTCTTGGTTAAATTTAAATTTACTAAAAAACTTTTTTCCAGGAGTTTTTACAACACTTGTTGAATAATCACTATAATGAAACAACATGGCTTCTTTAGCTTCTCCAAAATCAACTTCAAATTCAAATTCTGTATTTGAAATTGGTTTAATTCTAATATGTGTATTCGCTAATTGACCTCTTTGTTTATTAATTACTGCCTTAAATGGAATTGTTCCATAAGCATCTGGGTAAAAATAATCTCCTTTTCTTAGATAATTAATATAGTATTGTAATTTATCAACTACTTTCTCATTATGTGTTCTGGAACGCAATGTTGTAATTACCGTTTGCACTTTATCTGAAGTTCCACCCCAATTGAAAGTTAAACTTGTATTATTAGAAAACATAGGATTACTATCATCTTTTACAACAATAGAAGCATCCATACCGTAAATACTTTCTTTTCTAATATTTACATGATATGCCCAATACATTGCAATTGACATAGAAAGCAAAAATATTTTCCAATGTCCAAGCAATTTTACTAAAAATGCTTTTACATCAAAACTTGCTCCTTCACTTATTAATTTTATATCTTTAGTATCAAACATAGTATGCTTTTATAAACTTTTTACTAGTAAGTATGTAGTTGTTATTATTCCAAACAAAGAAATTACAGTTGTCAAGGTCTGCAATCCATTTAACCCTAATCCTGTACTTTTTTGTTTTAATGGCTTCACGTAAATATAATCGTTTGGCTTTAAATAAAAATATGGTGAATTGATTACATTAGCATCTGTTAAATCTAATGTTTCTGATTGATAACCTGTAGGGATTTTTCTCATCACTACAACTTCTTTCTTATTTCCAGTAATTGGAATATCTCCAGAATTTGCAATAGCTTCCAAAATATTCAATTTATCTTGAAAGACTGTTCTAGTTCCAGTACTTCCTATTTCTCCGTTAATTGTATATCTAATTCCTGCTAATTTCACATTAACAAAAAGATTTGAAGCTGGAGTAAAATATTCTTCTAACAGCTTTTTTTCAAGCAACTTACCAACTTCTTCTACAGTTTGACCTTGAACATTTACCAATCCAATAACTGGAATTCTAATATTTCCAAAACCATCAATTTGATAACCATCAAAATACAATTGATCTTGATTAACTACACCACTATTTTTGTCTCCAGTTTTACTAAAAACCTCAACATCTTTATGATTATTAGATTTGATTTCAACAGAAAGTATATCGTCAACCTGAAGTCGGTATGGTTTGTAAGCATCTGCATTGATTTCAATATCGGCAACTTTATCTTTATTTTTTTCTAAATAAAGTGTATCTTTAAAAGGTACACAAGAGGTTAACAATTGAAAAATAAAGATTATTTTTATGGTTTTTATAAAAAATTTCATGCTCTGTATTTATAGTTTTTAATTGAAATATGACATCACATTTATTAGCAATTTCATAAATTAATTTTAGATTTTACAAATATACTTTTTCCTTGGTAATTTAAAAGAATTACATCGATTTAATTGAGGATTCAAAAGGAATTCTGTGTAATAAACTTCTACCAAGCGTAACTTCGTCAGCATATTCCAATTCGTCACCAACAGAAATACCTCTAGCAATAGTGGAAACATTGATGTTAAACTCTTTTATTTGTTTGAAAATATAAAAATTAGTAGTATCACCTTCCATTGTCGAACTCAATGCAAAAATAATTTCGGAAACCTTTTGTTGCTTCACTTTTTCAACCAAAGAAATTATATTTAATTGACTTGGAGAAATGCCTTCAATTGGAGAAATTTTACCACCTAAAACGTGATAAATTCCTTTATACATTCTAGTATTTTCAATAGCCATCACATCTCTAACATCTTCTACAACACAAACAATTGAATGGTCACGAGTGGTATTATTACAAATTTCACAGATCGTATTATCTGAAATATTATGGCAATTTTGACAATAAATTATTTCATTTCGCATTTTAGTTAACGCTTCTGTTAGCAATTGAGTTTGCTCGCTAGGTTGTTTTAACAAATGTAAAACTAAACGCATAGCCGTACGTTTACCAATTCCTGGTAACATTGCGACTTCATTTACAGCATTTTCTAATAATTTAGATGAGAATTCCATTTTGCAAATATATTAAAAAGAAAAAACCTATTTACATTTCTATAAATAGGTTTTTTAAAGATATTTTTTAGTCTTATTCGTTAACTTTAGCAGAAATTATCGCCCTTTTTGCTTCTTTACCGAATTTTTCTTTAACAGAAGGTTCGTACATTGATGTGATGACAATACATTCATTTTCATTCGAATGTTTCACTAAAACTTCCATGAAAATTTCTACATTATTTTCGACAGTAACGTTTCCAGTGTAATAAAACACTTTTTTACCCGCGTTATCAAATTCTCCCGTTTTTAAATTTTTAATTCCTTCTGGCGTTTCTTTTTTCATTTCAGCAATTAGTTCTGAATATTTTTTAGGAATAATCATACCAATTAAAGCAGCTTTCGGTTGATTTGAAAAATAAGCATTCCCTTCACTTTCAGGATATATCGATTTATTAAAATCCATATCAATTACAACATCAGGTGCCATTTCAACAACATCTTCATCATCTTGCGCAACTGCAGTAAACGAAACCACAAATAGAGCTAAAAAGTAAAATAACTTTTTCGTAAGTAAGTTTTTCATCTCAATTAAATTAAATTTTTCCAAATGTAAACAAATATGCTATGTATTTACATTATTCTGCTATTTTTGTAAAAAAAACTTATGCAACCAATTACTATATTACTATTTTTTCTTTCGTATTTTATTGTATTGTTCGGAATATCGTATTTCATGAACAAAAAATCAGGCAGCAGTAACGATACTTTCTTTAAAGCAAATAGTAAATCACCTTGGTATTTGGTCGCATTCGGAATGATTGGAACGGCACTTTCTGGTGTGACATTTATTTCTGTACCAGGTGCAGTCGAAGTCAATCAATTTGCTTATTTTCAATTCATTTTAGGAAATGCGATAGGTTTTGTAATTGTTGCAACCGTTTTATTACCTTTATATTACCGCCTAAATCTGACTTCAATTTACACGTATATTGAACAACGATTAGGTTATTTTAGTTACAAAACAGCTTCGTTTATTTTCTTATTGAGTAGAACAATTGGTTCAGCTTTCCGATTATATTTAGTCGTTTTAGTCTTGCAAAATTTTGTTTTTGATAAATTCGGAATTCCTTTTTCTGCTACGGTTTTAATTAGTTTAGGATTAATTTTCGCTTACACCTATAAAGGCGGATTGAAAACTATTATTATCACTGACACTTTACAAACCGTGTTTTTAGTAAGTTCGGTTTTCTTTACTATTTATTTCGTTTGTGATAGCTTAGATTTCGGATTAAGTGAAGCGATTGCAGAAATTGACAACTCAAAATATTCAAAAATTTTCTTTTTTGAAGATTTTATTGGTTCAGGACAACATTTTGTAAAACAAATTTTAGGTGGAATTTTCGTAACCATTGCTATGGTTGGTTTAGACCAAGATTTGATGCAGAAAAACTTGAGCTGTAAAAACATCAAAGAAGCACAAAAAAACATGTTTACTTTTACCGGAATTTTTGTGGTGATTAATTTATTTTTCTTGAGTGTTGGAGCGCTTTTATATTTATATGCAGCAAAAAACAACATTCCTGTTCCGACGTTAGATGGAGCAGTAAGAACCGATTTATTATTCCCAGAAATTGCTTTCAATCATTTTGCCTTAGTTCCGGCTGTGGTGTTTTTATTAGGATTAACTGCGGCGACTTTCGCTACAACTGATTCGGCTTTAACGGCTTTAACGACTTCTTTCTGTATTGATTTCTTAGGAATGGAAAAAAAAGAAGAAACTAAAGACACTGTCAAAACCAGACATTTGGTTCACATCGGATTTTCTTTAGCGATATTTGTCGTGATTTTGATATTTAATTCGTTAACCAATCAATCTGTTGTAAAACTAATTTTCAAAGTCGCATCATATACTTACGGACCTTTATTAGGTTTATTTGCTTTTGGAATTTTGGTTAAACATCGTTCTGTAAAAGATAAATTGGTTCCGTTTATTTGTTTGTTATCTCCAGCAATTACCTATTTAATTAGCATGAATTCTGGAATTGATCCTGAAGCGCCAAAACTAATTCCATATGCTTTTGCAGAAGAATTAATTATCGTAAACGGATTGATTACTTTTATTGGATTGTTTCTGATTAGTAAGAAAGAAATCTCTAATACTGATTCGTAGCTAACATAACCAAGATACAACCTATTTCAACTTCAATATTATTTTGTTTTAAAATTTCGTAAAAATCTGGATTTTCAGTTCCTGGATTAAAAACCACACGTCTTGGTTTTAACGAAACAATATAATCATAATATTCCTGTTGGTTTTTCGGATTAAGATATAAGGTAACTGTATCAATTCCGCTTAAAGGTATTTTTGTGGTTTCAATTTTCACATCTAAAGCCATGCCTTCTTTTGTTCCGATGGCTACAACTTGATGACTTCTATCAACTAAACTATGAATCGCTTTATAAGCATATCTATCTTTATTGGTGGTTGCGCCTAATACTAAAGTTTTCATATCTAAATATTTATTGATTTTTAAAGGTGATATGCAATCGCTTTTTTATTATTGGTGTTTGTTTGCACAAACATTTTGTTAATTGCGATTTCATTTTATCTGGTTTAATTTTTATCTAAATTACTAAATGTTTTTTAATTTACATTTATATAATTCTATTTTAAATTCTATCTTTGATTAACAAGATATATTTGCAAAAAAACTATGGACATCTTTATTTATTTATTCATCGCCTTATTTTCAGTATTAAATCCAATTGGAACTGTTCCAATATTTGTAGGATTAACACAAGGTTATACGGCTTCGGAACGTTCTAAAACTTCACTTGTCACTTCAATTAATGTATTTATCATTTTAATGATTTCGTTTTTTGTGGGACAATATGTTTTATCTTTTTTCGGAATTACGATTACTGCGTTGAGAATTGCTGGTGGAATTATTATTGCTAGTTCAGGGTTTTCTTTACTAAACGGTAATTTTAGCAAGAATAAAGGAATCAATAAAAAAGTACAAAAAGAAGCAGAAGCGCGTCAACATATTGCGCTAACACCTTTAGCTATGCCGATGTTAGCTGGTCCTGGTTCTATATCTCTATTAATTGCGTATTATCAAGAATTAGGCGAATCCGGAGGTGTAATTACAACAACAGAAATCTTATTTTCTTGTTTAGCAATTTTAGCTGTAGCGGCTTTAATTTATATCGTTTTAAGAAGTGCACATTATTTAGCAAAAATATTAGGTTCATCAGGAATTGTTGCGATTTCTCGCATCATCGGTTTCTTAACGATTGCCATCGGAATTCAGTATATTATTAGCGCTACTTTGAGTATTATTAGAGGAATTTAATTTACGATTTGTGATTTCCGATTTACGGAATTTTAAAATAAAAAAAACCGATTTCTTAATTTGAAATCGGTTTTTTTATTTTTGAACACTTTCTTATTACTCTTCTTTTGGTAAGAAAACTTCCGCCATCATACAACGTGCGCTTCCACCACCACAAGCTTCAATAGTATCTAAATTGACATGTAATATTTCGCAGTGTTTTTCAATTTTATCAATTTGAGCTTTTGTTAAACTATTAAAAGCAGAATCACTCATTACTAAGTAACGTTTATCATCCTTACCACGAACTTGTAACATATTTCCAGCGAATTTGTTTACTTGTTCTTCCGTGATTAAAATAATTTCTTTTCCATCCGCTTTTAGGTTTTCTAAAACCATTTTACGCTCTTTTTTATCGTCAATAGAATCTGCACAAACAATAGCAAAAGTTTCAGCAACACTCATCATTACATTCGTATGATAAATCACTTTTCTTTCACCATTAACCGTTTGGAACGCTTCGAAAATAATTGGCGACATGTCAAAATCTTCACAAAACTCAATGAAAATTTCTTCATCAGCTCTTGGAGAAAGTGCACAATACGCTTTGTTGAATTCTCTATCTAAAATTAAACTTCCTGTTCCTTCTAAAAATATATCATCTTCTTCTGCAGAAGTATAATCCATAATTTCAGTAATTTCGAAACCTTTATCTTCCAAAACATCTAAAATATCTTCTCTTCTTTCTAATCTTCTGTTTTCGGCAAACATAGGATATAAAGCTACATCACCAGTTTCGTGAAAAGAAATCCAATTGTTTGGAAAAATACTATCTGGCGTGTCAGGTTCTTTTTTGTCTTGAATCACAATTACGTTTACACCAACGCTTTTTAGTTTTTCTACAAAAGCATCAAATTCTTGAATGGCTTTAAAGTTTACCGTTTCTGGATTTCCATGATCTAAAACCTTTTGGTAAAAGTTGTTCACAGCCGTTTGTTCGTTCATGCGAAATGCAACTGGACGAATCATTAATATGGTGTTAGTAGTTTGTCTCATTTTTTTATTTATTAAGAATCCAAAAAATTATTTTTTAAAGCGTACTCTTTCAACTAAAATTAGTCATTTAAAGTATCAAGTACCGATTCAACTAAATTCATAGTAACTTCTGCCATTTTATTGACTTTCTCGTCTAAACACGGATTTACTTCTACAAATTCAATACACACCGTTTTTTTATTTTTTGCGAATGAAATTAAAATTTCATTTGCTTCTTCAGGACTAATTCCATTTTTAACAGGAGTTCCTGTTCCGTGAGAAGTCATTTCAGGATCCATAGAATCTACATCAAATGAAACATAAATAATATCACAATCGCTTAATTTCGTCTCAATTTCATTCATAATTACTGAAATTCCTTTTGTACGAAGTTCGGCAACTGGATAATTTTTAATTTGAAGACGATCCATGATTTTATTTTCCTGATCTTCTGTATCTCTAACGGCGATATATACGATATCTTCAGCATTTGCTTTCGGTGCAATTCCTCCAACTTGTTTTAATTTTTCCCAATACTGAATAGTTTCTTCAGATAAGTCATTCAATTTACAAGGCAAATTATCTTCATTAAGTGCAGTAGCCAAAGGCATTCCGTGCATATTTCCTGAAGGAGTTGTATATGGCGTGTGAATATCGGCATGAGCATCAACCCAAACGATACCTAATCTTTTTGCTGGAAATGCTGATTTGATTCCGGCAATAGTTCCACCAGCTGAACCGTGATCGGCAGCTAAAATTAGAGGGAATTTATTATTTAAAAGTAAGGTTGAAACTTTGTCGTTTAATGCATTGTAAACCGCTAATAATCCGTCAATTCGTTTCGCATATTTGTATTCAGTTGGACTGTCTAATAAATAATTAACATCCTTTATTTCTTCAATGAGATAGTCACCAAAAAGAGATTTTTCGTTTTTCCTGGCTGCTGTAACAATGGCGTCTGGTCCAAGAGAAGCTCCTCGTGTTCCTGCCGTAATTTCAGATCTATTTATTAAAAGTACTATATCTTTACTCATAAAATTTAAAATGTTCGATAAGTTACAAATATAGAAAAATGCAAACGATTGAAAAAGTTTGTACGTTTCTTTTACATTAATAATTTAATTGTTAACAAATTATTAATTTCCTAATACAATTTATTTTATGTTGCAAATTGATTACTAATGATTTACCTTTGAGAAAACTCAAAAATTATTTATCATGGGATTATCAAATTTTTTTAGCTCATTATTTGGAAAAGCTAAACAATCAGCAGAAACTGCTAGTGAAAATATTTCTGAATTTGCAGATTCTGCAATGGATAAAGCTACAGAAGTTGTCGCTGATGTGAAAGAAAAAGTAGGAGAAGTTGCTGAAACAGCTTCTGCAAAATTAGATGAAATGGGTGTGCCAGAACAAGTTTCTCAGCTGGTAGATTCAGCAAAAGATAAAATTGCGGAAGCAACAGATTGGGCAGAAGAAAAAGCAGCAGTTGCTAAAGAAAAAATTGCTGATGTTGTAGAATCTGTTGAAGCCAAAGTAGAAGACTTAACTGGAAACAAAACGGAAGAAACTCCGCCTACTGAAGAAGCTAAGTAATAAAAATTAAAAAGGCTCCGAAAATTTCGGAGCCTTTTTTTATAGACTTAACTTACCTACAATTTTCTTAATATCTTGTTCTTTAGATTTCGGATAAATAAAAAGTACATTTTCTTTATCTACGATAATGTAATCTCTTAAACCATCAATAACTACAAGTTTTTTACCTTCTGTTCTGATAATGTTGTGAGTTGCATTTTCTAAATACACAGTAGCATTAACAATGGCATTATTAGCTTCATCTTTGTCTAATTTATCGTATAATGAACCCCAAGTTCCTAAATCATTCCAATCAAAAGTAGCAGACAAAACAAAAACATTTTGTGCTTTTTCTAAAATAGCATAGTCAATTGAAATATTTTCTGCTAAAGGATAATTTTCAGCAATAAATGCTTTTTCATCAGGTGTATTGTAAGCGTCAAATCCATTTAAAAAGTGAGCGTACATTTCAGGTTGAAAACTTTCAAATGCTTTTAAAATTGAAGTTGCACTCCAAATAAAAATTCCAGCATTCCATAAGAAATTTCGACTTTGAATGAATTTTTGAGCCGTTTTATAATCCGGTTTTTCTCTAAATTGAACAACTTTTTTAATCAATCTAGAATCTAATTTATCGTACTCAATATAACCATAACCTGTGTTTGGAAAAGTTGGCAAAATGCCTAAAGTCATTAAGGTATCTTGTGTTTCACAATAGTTAAAAGACTGTTTTAGGTTGGCTGCAAATTGCATTTCGTCTTCAATCCAATGATCACTTGGCGCCACTAAAATTAAGGCATCTGGGTTTTGTTTTTTAATTTTTAGAGAGGCGTATAAAATACAGGGTGCAGTATTTCTCATCGCTGGTTCTAAAATAACTTGCTCTGGTTTAACAGAAGGAAGTTGTTCTAAAACGATATCGTTATAACTCTCATTTGTTAGAATTAAAATATTTTCTTTTGGAATAATTTGCGATAAACGACTAAAAGTTTTCTGAATTAGCGTTTCTCCTGTTCCTAACATATCATGAAATTGCTTCGGATATTCAGCCGTACTTACTGGCCAAAATCTCGAACCAACTCCACCCGCCATCAAGATGGCATAATAATTCTTATTCATATATTTTTAGTTTTAAAGCTATTGAATTTGCTTTAATTTGAAATCACTTCTACTTCTGCATTCGGTTGAAATAGGAACATTCTTCCTGAACTTACCTCTAAGCATTCATATCGTTTGACACGTAATGCAATCTTTTTAAATACTTTTCCATTTTTAATTCGGAACGTACTCCCGTATGGAATTTCAAAGATATAATTATTCTCTGTATTTCTTTCATCAAATTGTTTTAATGCTAAAGACAAAGTTGCATCCGTATCAGAACTCGCTTTCGGATTTCTAAAATGTCTTGCCATTAAAGGTAAAATTTGATGCGGAAAAATCTCTGGTCGAATAAATGGAATCATTAAATGTTGAAACGTAATTTTCCATTCTGTTCCGTGAGGCAAAATATTTCTACCGTATTTTTCAAACGCCACCAAATGTGCAATTTCATGAATCAACGTCATTAGAAATCGGTATTTATTCAAATTGGCATTTACTGTAATTTGATGAAAACCATCAGGATGTCTACGATAATCGCCATGACGCGTATTTCGCTCATTTACAATTTTCAAGTGAACGTGATTTTGTTTAATCAATTCGAAAACTGGTTCAACGGCATGCTCTGGCAGATATTTTTGTAATACGTTCAACTAAATTATGAGTTATAAATTATGAGTTATTCTTCTTTGTGGTTATAATAATACTTCTTAAAATCTTTAAGACTTCGTTACAACTTGGATAAATAGAATCAAAATCTTCATTTGAAATATAATTTGTTTCTTTCAAAAGCTCTAGCCAATACATTGACTCATCACATTCTTTTTGAGAAATTGAAAGTTTATGAATAAAGTCTGCTTTACTTTGAGCATTAATTGCTTCTCTAACATTTGCCCCAACTGAGGTAATTGAACGAAGTAATTGCTTACTCATTACAAATTCTTTTTTCTCATTTACTAAATTTTTATAAAAATTAACTCCCAAAATAGCTAACTCAAAACTTTTAGTTTTAATAATACTTCCACTCATAACTTTTAATTCTTAACTTATAACTAATTAAGGCGTTGAAGAGCTAACTTGCAACACTTTTCCGTTATAATATTTATTCCCTGTTAAAGCGAAATTATAAATATAATCAGCCATTTCTTTTGCAGAAATTGGCGCTTCGTAACCCGGAAAAGCTTCTTGCAACATCTCTGTGTTTACGGCTCCAAGTGCTAAAACATTAAAAGCAATTCCGTTTTCTTTGTATTCTTCCGCAAGCAATTCCGATAATGTAATTACGGCTCCTTTACTTGAACTATAAGCTGAAAGTCCAGCAAACTTCATACTTCCTTGAATTCCACCCATTGAACTTATTGTCACTACATGACTTCCTTTTTCCATAAATGGAATACAGATTTTGGTCAATTCGGCCACAGCAAAAACATTTACTTTATAGATATTTTGAAATTCTTGTGTGGTAATTTCAGTGAAATTTTTATGTAATAAACTTCCCGCATTATGAATTAAAACATCAACTTTTTTCCAAGTTTTCGAAACAAATTCGTTCACTTGTTGCAACTGATTTTCGTCTGAAATATCAATTGGCAAACACGTAATATTTTCGTGATCTATTAACTTTTGTGGTGTTCTACGAGAAATAGCTAAGACATTATGACCAGTATTTGCAAACTGCAGTGCCATTTCGTATCCAATTCCACGTGAAGTTCCTGTGATAATTATATTTTTACTTAACATTTAGTTTAATTTCTTTCGTTGGTGCATTCATCATTTTCTCTAAAACTGGAATCGTTTTATTTACGATTGTTGTAATATGAGCTGTATTCATTAATTCGAATTCATCATCTGGTTGGTGATAAAACTGGAAGTTTTCGAAATCGAATGTCGAAACCGTTTGAGCTGGCACATTAAATTCGTCATAAAACGGAAAATTATCTGAAGCTCTAAACAACATGTATTTTGTTTCAACTGGAAGATATCCTACTAATTTATCACCTGAATATTCGTTCATTTTCGCAGCCATATTACTTTTCCCGAAACCAGTAATATACATCAACATATCTCTGTTTTGCATTGGCACACCAACCATTTCATAATTAAACATAAAATATAAATTCATGTTTTGTTGTTTCAATTTAGCTGCTAAATGTTTAGAACCTAGCAAGCCTTTTTCTTCTGCAGAAAAAAACACTAACAATAAACTTCTTTTATTAGATTTTGAGTGTGCGAAGTATTTTGCAACTTCTGAAACCGAAGTTGTTCCTGCTGCGTTATCATTAGCACCATTGGCAATATTATCACCATTTACGGCAGAAATTTTACCTATATGATCGTAATGCGCACCAATAATTACAAACTCGTTTTTTAATTTTGGGTCAGTTCCTTCAATGTAACCCACGATATTATATGATGTTTTATCAAAATTTGAAAGTGTATCGCGATATGTTTTGAAATAAGGTTTGATACCATTTTCTTTCAACAAATTCTCTAAATAGATTGAAGCTTTTTCGATTCCTTTACTTCCAGAATCTCTTCCTTCTAACTCATCTGAAGTAAGAAATTTTAAGGTTTTTGAAACATCTGCTTCTTTTGCAAAAGCGATTACTTCTGTTGATTTGTTTTCTTTTACTTCAGGAGTTGATAACATTTTAGATGGTCCGCAAGACAACATCACTAATCCGAAAGCAACAATAAATATTTTGTTCATATTTTTAAATTTTAGTAAAAATAAAAAAATCCCGTCAAGTATTTACAAGACGGGATTTTTATTTATGTATTTTATGAAAAAATTACGCTAACATCGTAACTGGATTTTCAATAAATTGTTTTAATGTTTGTAAAAATTGTGCTCCAGTTGCGCCATCAATTGTTCTGTGGTCGCAAGCTAAAGATAACATCATAGTATTTCCTACCACAATTTGTCCGTCTTTAACTACTGGTTTTTCAACGATAGCTCCAACAGATAAAATTGCCGAGTTTGGTTGATTTATGATTGAATTAAATTCTGTAATTCCAAACATACCAAGATTAGAAATAGTAAAAGTACTACCTTCCATTTCTGTTGGTAATAATTTTTTAGATTTTGCTCTACCAGCTAAATCTCTAACATTTCCACCAATTTGAGATAAACTCATTTGATCTGTAAAAGGTAAAACTGGTACTACTAATCCGTCTTCAACAGCAACAGCTACTCCAATACTCACATGATGATTGATAAGAATTGAATCTTCTCTCCATTGTGAATTAATTTTTGGATGTTTTTTTAGCGCCATTGCCGAGGCTTTAATAACCATATCATTAAATGAAACTTTGGTATCTGGAACAGTATTGATTATAGCTCTAGATTTCATAGCTTCATCCATAGAAACCTCAATTACTAAATTGTAATGTGGTGCTGTAAATAATGATTCTGCTAAACGTTTCGCTATAATTTTTCGCATTTGCGAATTTTTAATTTCTTCGGTAAACTTCTCTCCTGCAGGAACAAATGGTTTAGCTTCAGCAACAGCATTTGTAGTTTCTGCAACTGCTTGAACCGGAGTACTAGCTGTAGCTGGAGTAAAGTTTTCTACATCTGATTTTGTAATTCTTCCGTTTTCACCAGAACCTTTTACTTGAGATAAGTTGATTCCTTTGTCTGAAGCAATTTTTTTAGCTAAAGGTGATGCGAAAATTCTATCATTTGAGTTAGAAGCTGGAAGCTGGGTGCTTGAAGTTGCTTCAGTTTGCGTTGATGATTTTACTTCTTCCGCTTTTGGGGCTTCTGCAGTTCCACCAACAGTATAATTTGCAGCAATAGCCGAAACATCAGTACCTGCTGGTCCTAAAATTGCTAAAATCGTATCAACTGGAGCCGTTCCACCTTCTTCTACACCTACATATAATAATGTACCGGCATTGAAAGATTCGAATTCCATTGTAGCTTTATCTGTTTCGATTTCCGCTAAAATATCACCTTCTTTAACGGTATCACCTACTTTTTTCAACCAAGTCGCAACCGTTCCTGTTGTCATTGTATCTGACAAACGAGGCATTGTTACCACTTTTACTCCCGCAGGAATTTCAGCTTTGGCTGTAGCGGCAACTGGAGTTTCAGCTTTCACTTCTGTAACTGGAGCAGCTTCCGCTTTTGGAGCACCACCAGCTAATAACGCAGAAATATCTTCACCTTGTTTACCAACAATGGCTAATAATGAATCAACTGGTGCTGATTCTCCTTCTTGAATTCCGATGTGTAATAAAACACCATCATAGAACGATTCAAATTCCATAGTAGCTTTATCTGTTTCGATTTCAGCTAAAATTTCACCTGTTTTTATTGTATCACCCACTTTTTTCAACCAAGTTGCCACAACTCCTTCAGTCATGGTATCACTTAAACGGGGCATTGTAATTACTGTTGCCATAATTTATAGTCTGTGAGGAATAAATGGATAATTTTCTTGTTCGTAAACCACATCATATAATTGTTGTGCTTCTGGAAATGGAGATTCTTCTGCGAATTTTTCACATTCTGCAACTAAATCATTCACTCTTTGATCCATAGCTTCAATTTCTGCTTCAGTAGCATACTTGTTTTCTTTAATGATATCTAAAACTTGAGTAATTGGGTCGATTTTTTTGTATTCTTCAACCTCGTCTTTCGTTCTGTAGTGTTGTGCATCTGACATTGAGTGACCTCTATATCTGTATGTTTTCATTTCTAAGAAAGTTGGTCCGTCACCTCTACGAGCTCTTTCCATTGCTTCGTGCATTGCTTCAGCCACTTTCACAGGATTCATTCCGTCAACTGGTCCACAAGGCATTTCGTACCCTAAACCTAATTTCCAAATATCTGTATGGTTAGCTGTTCTTTCAACAGAAGTTCCCATTGCATATCCATTGTTTTCACAAATAAATACGACTGGCAATTTCCATAACATAGCCATATTGAAAGCTTCGTGTAATGAACCTTGACGTGCAGCACCATCACCAAAATAAGTTAGTGTTACTCCACCAGTTTCAAAATATTTATCGGCGAAAGCCATACCAGCACCTACAGGAATTTGCGCTCCAACGATACCATGACCTCCATAAAAACCATGTTCTTTAGCAAAAATATGCATAGATCCACCCATACCTTTTGAAGTACCAGTAACCTTACCTAATAATTCTGCCATTACTGCTTTTGGATCTACACCCATACCAATTGGTTGCACGTGATTTCTGTAAGCCGTAATCATTTTATCTTTTCCGCCTAACTCCATAGCATGTAATGCACCTGCTAAAACAGCTTCTTGTCCATTATATAAATGAAGAAATCCTCTTACTTTTTGTTGTATATATAACGCAGCTAATTTGTCTTCAAACTTTCTCCAAAACTGCATTTCTTCATACCATTTTAGATATACTTCTTTTGTAATTGGTTTCATATGTTTATGTCTATTTTTTTTTAATGGTCATATGTTATCGCTTTTACAATTATGCTTATTAAAACAAAAATTTTATTAAAAGCGATTTCATATAATATTTTTTATTTTTTTTTCGAACCACAAAAATACTACAACGTATTTTATTCTAAAAATTAATTGATGCTTAAATTTAGAATTTAATCAATTTAATGTAATTTTTGATAACGAATTTGTTACAGATTGCTTTTATCGAACATGAAAGGTAATAAATTTTTCAAAGAATCAGATTTAAATACTGCTCCTTTTGCTCCCATAAAATAAATTTCGATTGGTAAATCTTGTTTAATTTCATACTCGGCAATTGCTTGACGACATGAACCACAAGGAGGAATTGGGTTTTCTGAATCTCTATCTGAAGGTGTTGCAGAAATAAACAGTTTTACAATTTTATTATTCGGATAATTGGCTCCAGCATAAAAAATAGTTACTCTTTCCGCACATAAACCAGATGGATAGGCTGCATTTTCTTGATTTGAACCTTGCAACACTATACCATTATCTAAAACAATTGCTGCTCCAACTAGAAATTTAGAATAAGGCGCATAGGCATTCTTTCTAATTTCAATAGCCTGATTCATATATTCTTTTTCCGATTGTGATAATTCGTCAAAAGATTCGAAAACTGACAATTTAGTTTCTATTTGAATTTCCTTCATAAGTTAACTCTATAATTATTTTATTTTTTTAGGAAAAAAAATCCAAATTCAAAAAAAATTGAATTTGGATTTAAGTTTATTTTTATATCTATTAATTATCTTCGTATTCGTCTCCGAAATTAAACGTTAAAGAAAAACGCAGTGTGTTTTCTAATGGGTTTCTTACTTTTGAAGCAGAGAACAAATATGATACATCTATTTTTACAACGTTATATTTAAATCCAGCACCTAAAGTAAAATACTTTCTAGCTCCCTTTTCTACACTTTCATTAAAATAACCTGTTCTAAGCGCAAATGAATCTTGGTACCAGTATTCTGCACCTAAAGCCCAAGTAAACTCTTTTAATTCTTCTGAAAAACCATCAGGCGCATCACCGAATGATTGAAAAATTCCGCTAGTCCAACTTATTTTTCTATAATTTTCGTTATTGATAGCATTTTGTTCCTCTTGAGTAACATCTTGTGGATCTGTAAAATCACCATCTTCATTACTATCAATAGGAGCATCGGCAATTTGTGGTGTTGGCACTAATAATTTTGTAACCTCACCAATAAGACTTACTTTGTTATAATCATCAAAAATAAAATCGAAACTACCTCCTAATCTTAAATTAGCTGGAAGGAAATTTTCATTTAATTGGTCATTATCATAAGAAATTTTTGGTCCTAAGTTTTGAAAATTGAAACCTGCTCTCCATCTTCCGTTAAAACTATCATAAGCTTCTTCTTCAGATTGGTATAAACCTGAGATATCAACTGCAAATGTAGAAGCTGGTTTAGAATCTGTATTCGCATCTGGAATTTTAAGGTTTGAACGAATGTAACGTCCAGCAACACCCATAGCAAATTCTGGACTCAATTTTAATGAGTAAGAACCATCTAAAGCCAATTCATTTGGACTAACCGTTCTTCCTGGATCATCAAATGAGCTTCTTAACTCAATGTCACCTAAACCAAAATAACGCAAACTTGCTGCAAAAGCACTTCTGTCGTTAATTTTATTAAAATAAGTAACTTGTCCTAAAGAAATATCGTTAGCAATACTCGTTAAATATGGAGTATAACTCACTGAAAATCCTTGTTTTTGTCTTGAAAAAGCGTATTTTGAAGGATTGTATTGTTGAGAATATGCATCAGCTGAAGAAGCTACACCCATGTCTGCCATACCAGCAGAACGTGCGTCAGCAGCAATTAATAAAAATGGCACTCCAGTAGTAATTACTCTATCTTGCGCATTTGAAAACTGAGCAATTAAAATAATTGGTAAAAATTTAATTAGATTCTTCATCTGTTTGTTTTGGTTAATACTTCTATTTATTTCAGATGTAATTTTGTTTCAATAAGATTGACTTTTTAATGTGAGTCGACAAATATACATTTTTTTTATAGGATAACAAGTTTTTCTATTTTTTCTGTTTTCTTACCAGTCATAGTCGATTTTACAGTTAATTTATAAACATAAACACCTTTACCAATACGGTCACCAAAATCATCTTTTCCATCCCATTTAATATCTCTCGAATTAAAGCCCTCATTCACAATTGTTTGATTAATTGTTTTTACTAACTTACCTGTAATGGTTAAAATTTGAACTTGCACATCTAAAGGTTCATAAGGTCTGTTATGATTGAACCAAAATTCTGTATAACTCACAAATGGATTTGGATAATTTAGTACATGTTCTAATTCTAAATCGCCATCACCAATAACAATAAATTGAATTTCTCCTGTTATCAAATTATTATAAACATCCCAAGCTTTAAATAAAATAGTATGTAAACCTGGAGCTAAATCTCTAAATTGATAAGTAACTTTTCCTTTTTTATAATTATCCGTTTCTGTTTCGTAATAATCATTTAAAATAAATGGTTTATTTTCATCACCATCTAAAATAGCCACTATATCATGACCAATTCCACTTGCCGTATTGATCCCATTTTCATCTTCTAGAAAAGCTAAAAATATTGGCGATTCATTTGTTATTCCGCCACTTACAAAATTGGTATCATTCATATATAATCTCAATTTTGGAGGTGTTGTATCTGATGGTGCTGCAATATTTACTCCACCAACTTTAATTTGAGTATTATAACCTCTTTGGTCTTCTAAAATTGGATTATTTCTTTTAGCATAAAAACTTACTCTAGCATTTCCAACAGGTATTTGAATATCTTGTGGTACAATAAAACTAAATTCGAATTTACCGTTTACTACCGACGCATTTCCTCTATAAATAACTTCACCTAAAGTAACAAAATTCAGTTTTGGGTAGTCAGTACCAAGAATAACCTCTACATTATCATTATCTAAAGTTTGTCTGTTTAAATTTTTATCATAAACTTGAACCGCTAAATCCCCATTATAATTAGCAATAAGTGCATTATTTTCATCTAAAACTTCTCCCGTTAAAGTGGCTAAAGATAAAGCTTGCAGAGAAAGAGTTGTTGTATTTATGTCTTGCCCATTTACTTTTGTAAGTACTATACTTGGTTTCGGTATGGCTAATTTCAAAGCTGGATCACCAATATAAAACACTACTCTTCTATTTGAACCACTAACAAGATTTTTAGATCTTCGTAAAACTTCAGCAATTGCTATGTAAGAATTATTTTCGATATCAAACAGATCATCATAAATATCTTCATTCATTATCCTTCCTAAACCTTGACCAATTTGTCTGGTTGTTGCCAAAAGAGAAATGGCTCCTCCTGCCTTATTCCAATACATATATTCACCACCCGTTGGGCGATTTGGATCATCAAAACGTGTAAACTCACAAGTAATTGTAATAAATAAAGGATATTTATATCTATTCGTAAGCGCCTGAGCATCTGCTTTTTCAAAAAGACGTTCAACTGCTAAACTTTCTTCATTACCATGTCCGTAATAATTTAAGACTAACGCACCTAAATTAATTGCATCAATAAACGCTTTTTTAGCTTGTGGATATCTTTCACCACCTGCACTAACTTGTTGAACATATGCATCAGCAAAAATTTTGTTAGAATTAAAAAATGGATGTGCAGCAGTTGTTTGGTCTGCCAAAATATTTAAATCTCTTTGTAATAGCCAATCACCAGCTTTATCAACTGCAGAATCAGGATCATCCGCATAATACACTAAATTATTACGCCATCTTTTATATGATTTTTCATCATGATATTCGTAAACTTTATTCACCATTTCCGATGCTTGTTCATTTGAAGAAACCAACATTCTTCCTACGGCCAAATCCATTCCACCATCTCCATTTTGCATATCACCTTCATTATCCTCCATTAGAGTAAAAAAATCATCAGACATAAATGAAGAAAATAATGAAAAATTTGTGTCGTTATGAAATACAACATGAGGATTCAAAGAACTATTTACATTAAAACCATGGAATGTTGGTACAATATTGGTATTGTTTTTAATTCTGTCTTTACAATCATAAGAAGTATCCCCAAATAAATTTAAATATTTCACCTTATTATTTGGGTAAGAAGGATTATTATAAAAAACATATTTTACAAAATTCCTGATAGCCGCCACGTCTTGTTTACCTCCACCAAATTCATTATAAATACTTGCCAAAGTCACAACTTTAACAATCATACCTGAATTATTTCTATGAAAATTAGCTAAACGTTCTGCTTGAGCTTTTAGAGATGTTGGCGTTATAATTAAATAATCAATATCTTTTGCTACTCCTAAATTATTATTAAAAATTGTTCCTTTTAAATTTTGATTAGCAACATTGGTATCCGCATCATTTAATGGAGAATACAGATCTGAATAATCAACTACAACAAATTTCCTGTCTTGACCTAATGGCAATTTAAAAGAAATTGTACTTTGTGAATTGTCTAATTTCGTAACATTATAAATATCTGTAACTTCCCAAACAGATTTAACACTTAAAGCATTAGAAATAGTAAATTGCCCTACACCAATATTTGTTTTCACTTCTTTATTAGAAAACAAAAACTGTTTCCCATAACCTTTCAATTCAGCGTTATACTTTAAAATAATATAATCTAAATATCCTTTAGAAGAAGGTACTCCATTATTATTATATTCTAAATTTATTGATACCGAATTGTTTGCAGGAGTAAAAGTGGTATTCAGAACATTTTCAACACCTAAAGCCGAACCTCCTGCGGCTCTAATTGGAACTGTTCCAATATTTACGTTATTAGCTTTTACTATAAAAGAAGTAGCAACAAAAGAAATAGCTGCAAAATCTGCGGAAAAACTGACAGCAGAACCCGCAACATAATTTGGTAAAGTAAAATCAAAATTCTGACTTACTTCTACATTAAAGTTTTCACCAAACCATCTTCTTCCAATTTTTCCAGCGTTAACTAAATCAACTTCATGATATTTATAACCGTCATAATTAGACAACAATAAAGTTGGAGACGCAGATGGTTCATTATAAGCTTGAATTCTTTTTCCCGAAGAACCAGTTGTACTTACATAATAATATGATTTATCTGCAAACAGATTAACGTGAGTTAAACTTTCATTGTTCCAAGTATCTACACCTTCAGCATAAAACAAAATATAATCATTATCATTAAAAACACCATCTTCTTCACCTAAAAACTGAATAGCATTTTCCTCTAAATCATTAGGATATGGAATACTATTTAAGAGAGGCAACATTCTACCTCCGTTTCCATAAATCTTAATATTTCTCGGGTCAACACCTACATTTACACCAATACTTTGCAGAAAACTTTTAGTAATTTTATAAACACCTGATTTTTCAACATAAAATCTACGCCAATTACCATTTGCCAAAACAGAATTCTGAATTGCATTAACTCTATTATTTGATTTATTTGAATTAGATATTGTATATTCAATTGTAAACGATTTTACTCTTTTATAACCTACTCCATCCTTAATTATTGGATTAAAATTAAAAGACAAATAAGCATCATCTCTAGACAAAGAAGAGAATGATTTAAAATCTAATTTAGAAGAAATTCCAGAAGCATTTAAAACTCCCAAAAGAGAAGCATCAATATTTTCGTAAGTAATATTACTAAGCTTAGCCCCATCTTCAGAAACCAAGCCCTCAACACGGAAAATATTAGTATATTTAATGGTTTTATTGGATTCATTAAACTCAAAATTTTCATCTGAAAATTTTGGTAAGTTATATTTTAAATCGCCAATAACAAATGAGGAATTATTTGTCCAAGCAAGCGAAAAATTCTTCGAGTTTTGAGCGAAACTCAAAAATGAAGCTAACAACAGTATTAAAAAATTCTTTTTCATTATCATAGTAACGCAAAATAAACTAAAATATTGTTAATATTAAATTTTTAAACAAATTTATACAATATTTAACAGCATAATCCGTTAATAATTAATCGAGTTAGATAATGTTTAATTTTTTTTTTATTTTTTTGTTGCATATTAATGGTTTATTACTATCTTGCGGCACTTAAATTATTACCTACAAAAGTATGAAAGTTACTAAAATTATGACTTTAAAATTGTTATTAGCGTTGTCTGTAACAATAGGTTTTACCAGCTGTAGCAAGAAAGGAAGCACTAAAGGTGGTTCTAGCGCAACTGGATGGCAAATCAACGATAAAAAAGGTGGTTTCCAATATAACACGAAATTCAAAAAGCAAGAAACTCCTCCAGGAATGACTTCTATTGAAGGTGGTGCGTTTACAATGGGAAAAGTTGAAGACGACGTAATGCACGATTGGAACAATAGTCCAACTAAGCAACACGTTCAATCTTTCTTTATGGACGAAACTGAGGTTACTAATATGATGTATGCAGAATATTTATTCTGGGTAAAATCTGTTTATCCTCCAACAGAAGATAATTACAAACACATTTACAACGGAACTATTCCGGATACTTTAGTATGGAGAAATCGTTTAGGTTATAACGAAACGATGACTAACAATTACTTAAGACACCCTGCTTACGCTAACTACCCAGTAGTTGGAGTTAACTGGATTCAGGCAACTGAATTCTGTGAGTGGAGAACTAACCGTGTAAACGAAAATATTCTTGAAAAAGAAGGTTACCTTAAAAAAGGAAACAAAATTAGTGCAGACGTAACAGCTGAATCTAATTTCGATACAGAATCTTACATTAACTCACCATCAAAAACTTTTGCTGGTAATGAAGAAATTGTATTAAAAAAACCAATGGGACAAAAAAGCGGAAGAAGACCAGCTAAAGGAGCTACTGCTGCTGATGGTTCAACTTCAGAAGCTAAAAACGTTTATGCTCAAAGAAGTTCTGGTTTAATTTTACCAGAATACAGATTACCAACTGAAGCAGAGTGGGAATATGCTGCATTAGCTTTAGTAGGAAACAGAGAATACAACATTTACAAAGGTCAAAAGAAATATCCTTGGAAAGGTCAATATACTCGTTCAGGTAAAAGACAATACAGAGGAGACCAATTGGCTAACTTCAAACAAGGTAAAGGAGATTACGGTGGAATCGCAGGATGGTCTGATGATGGTGCTGATATTACAAACTACGTAAAAGCTTACCCTCCAAACGATTTCGGTTTATACGATATGGGTGGAAATGTAGCTGAATGGGTACAAGACGTTTACAGACCTATTATTGATGATGAAGGAAATGACTTCAACTACTTTAGAGGTAACGTTTATACTAAAAATAAAATTGGTGAAGACGGAACTGTAGAAATGGTTACTGTTGACAACATTAAATATGACACTTTAAGTAACGGAAAAGTAATGGCTAGAAACTTCCCAGGATCTATCGCTCAAGTTCCAGTTGATGATAACGAAACATATTTAAGACAAAACTTCTCTACTTCTGATAACAAAAATTACAGAGATGGTGATAGACAATCAACAAGATACTTTGACTTTGGTACTTCAGAAGAAGAAAAAGAATCAGCTAATGATCCAAACAAAAGAATGTACAAAGCTCCATTACATAAAATCTCTGTAGATAGTGCTGGAAACCAAGTTAAACAATTTGACAAGGCTGACAACAGAACTACTTTAGTAGATGATAACGTAAGAGTTTATAAAGGTGGATCATGGAGAGATAGAGCTTACTGGTTAGATCCAGCTTCAAGAAGATATTTCCCACAAGATATGGCAACTGACTACATTGGATTTAGATGTGCAATGTCTAAAGTTGGACCAAAATCTAACAAGAAAACTCCAAGAGGAAACGTAAAAGGATAATAATTCTTCAAAATATTTTAAAAAAGCCCTTTAATTTTAAAGGGCTTTTTTTTATTTTAGCACTATGGAAATAGCAACAATTTACAATTACTTTTTGCAAACCACTGGTATTGCAACTGACAATAGAAAAATAAACACAGATAACTTATTTGTAGCGCTTAAAGGCGATAACTTTAACGGAAACAAATTTGCCTTAAGTGCTATTGAAAACGGTGCTAAATATGCTATTATAGATGAAGTAGAATACAAAACAGATGATAGATTCATTTTAGTAGAAGATTCCTTAACCGCTTTACAACAATTAGCAAGTTACCACAGAAATCAATTAAATATTACCATAATTGGTTTAACTGGAAGTAACGGAAAAACTACAACTAAAGAATTAATCAACGCTGTTTTATCACAAAAATTCAATACAAAAGCTACTATTGGAAATTTGAATAATCACATTGGAGTACCTTTGACTTTACTTTCTTTTGATTCAACTACAGAAATTGGTATTGTAGAAATGGGTGCCAATCATCAAAAAGAAATTGAAATGCTTTGCGAAATTTGCCAACCCGATTTTGGTTACATTACCAACTTCGGAAAAGCGCATTTAGAAGGTTTCGGCGGAACTGAAGGCGTGATAAAAGGCAAAAGCGAATTGTACCAATATTTATCTGCAAATAACAAAACGGCTTTTGTAAATACAGATGACACCATTCAAAACGAAAAAACAACGAATATTAATCGAATCACTTTCGGATTAAATAATCCTGAAAACTTCGTAAATATTACAAAGATAGAAACCAATCCAATGGTAAAAATTGAATTTGAAAACACTACAATTCAATCGCACTTAATTGGTTTGTACAATGCCAATAATATTAATGCCGCCATCACAATTGGAAAGCATTTTGGAGTTTCAAATGAGAAAATTAAATTCGGATTAGAAAATTACATTCCAAACAATAATCGTTCGCAATTATTGGAGAAGAATTCAAATAAGATAATTTTAGATGCTTACAATGCGAACCCAAGTAGCATGAATGCTGCTTTAACCAACTTCTTTCAGTTAGAAGAAAAAAACAAAGTAGCAATTTTGGGAGATATGTTCGAATTAGGAGTTGAAAGTTCATACGAACATAAAAAACTAATTGAATTTTGTTTCAATCAAGAAAACATCATCTTTCATTTTATTGGTAAGGATTTTTTCGCACATAAAAACTCCAACTCAAATATGAATTTTCACGAAACATTTGAAAATTTTAAATCCGTATTTTCTTCGAAAAAAACAGAAAATAGTTTCTTACTTATTAAAGGATCAAGAGGAATGAGTTTAGAAAGAACTTTAGAAATTATATAATACAAAAAAAGCTTTTCAAATTGAAAAGCTTTTTTTTTGCGCATAGTAATTAATTATTCTTTAATGAAACGCTTCACTCCTACTGCTGAATTATTTGTAACCTGTACAAAATAAATTCCTGTTGTAAGTGAGCTAACATTAATCATATCATTTTCAATTGTTCCTTGAGCTAATTCTTGTCCCATTTGGTTGAAAATTTTATAGCTAGAATTATTCGTTAATCCTGAAAAATACATCACTCCATCTTTAACTGGATTAGGATATAATTTATATGATAATTCTTCAACCTCATTTTTATTTGTATTCAAAGTAGCAGTTTCTTTTACCTCAACATCTACTTCTTCAGTTTCAGATTCAGTGCTTACATCACTTGTTTTAACTATACCTCCATTAACAATATTAATTGAATAATCTTCTACTTCACCTCTAGTAAACACTTCACAAGCTGAAGGATTAGCATTGTATTTCATTGACACTCTCATTCTTGTAGTCCCTGTTAATGCTGAAGTTGGAATTGTAAAACTACCACTAACAGTTGCTGCTTTTGATTTTGATTTACTATAAACCAATTCATTTGATTCAAAGCTACCATTTTTGTTATAATCAATCCAAACATTGAAAGCCTCAGCATAAGATGAATTAACCCAACCAGCAGAAATACTAATAGATACTAATGAACCTAAATTAACACTAGTTGACATTGAAGTAAAATTACCATATCCACTATTATTTCCAGACAAATTATTAATAGTACCAATTTGAACTCTATTAATAAATTCATTAGCTGTATTTCCATTTGAAATACAATAAACAACAGCCGCTGATAAAGTAGTTACATTAACTGTATTACTTGCAGCAGAAGTATTTCCTGCCGCATCATAAGCAGTTACATAAAATCCATAAGTTGTTGAAGCTGATAAACCAGAAACTACTAATGATGTAGCTGTAGTTGTTACTTTTAAAACTCCATTTTGATACACTTTGTATCCTAC
>NZ_FNYA01000001.1:737421-742471 GCF_900108955.1 Flavobacterium terrigena
TTTTAAAACTCCATTTTGATACACTTTGTATCCTACTACTCCAACATTATCTGATGAAACATTCCAAGATAAATTAGTTCCAGTAGCAGTTGTTCCTGAAGCTGAAATTGTTGTAGCTAAAGGAGCTGTTGCATCTGCAGAACCAGAACCTGTAATTGTAAGGTCGGCATTGTTTATATCAAAGAAAATATGATTACTTCCTTTCACCATAATTCTATTAGTAGTACCTGAAACATTAGGAATAACTACCGCTTGAGATCCGTCATTTGGCGTATCTGCAACTAATGAAATTGGAAAAGTTAAACCACCATCAGTTGATAATAAAATATCAACATTTGCACAATTTACACCATTTGCATTTGTACCAGCAACAGTCCAATTAATTGTTTGTGTAGTTCCTGCCGCATAACTTGTTGCAGTATTTTGAGAATCTACAGTAAATGGACCAGCCACACCATCAACAGAAACAATTACATCATCTGTGTTATTTGCTCCACCACCAATTTTGTTATCTCTTACAGTTAATCTAAAATTTAAAGTTCTAGCAACTGAAGGCAAAGTTTCAGAAACAATTCTGTAACCAGCAGTTGAAGTTGCTCCACTTAATATTGTATTCAAAGTTGGAAAATAACGAACTGGAGAAATAGTAGGATTATATGATCTAAATAAAGCTCCAGTAGTATTAGTACTTGTTGGAACTGTAGTAGTCGCATTTCCTAAGTCCATTTGCTCCCAAGAGTAAGTTAATTGATCAGCAGTATTTGCATCAGTTGCACTTCCTGTTAACATAAACGGTGTTCCTTTCGGAATTGTAAAATCTAAACCTGCATTAACAACTGGCACTGCATTATTAGTAGGAGTTGAAGTTCCACAAGTTAATGTTTTAATTTTATCTGTTACTTGTTGAATACTAATTGCGTGAAAATATGAATCATAAGTTGCTTGAATGTCTTTTACTGTTTTTCCAGCATAACTCATTATTGTAGACCCACTTCCTGGCTCCATTTGTGCGATATTACTACTTTCCGTAACGTATGTAAAAGTATGTTTCCACCTAATTGATGTGCCATTTCATGAGAAACCATATTCACATCAAATTGATCTCCTTCTGGGATAAGTGTTGTAGAAGAATATGCTTTTCCTTTATAATTTGATATACCCACACAACCAATACAAACAGAACTTCCACCACCTCTAACAGAATCGAATAAATGCCCTAAATCATAATTAGCATCACCTACATTAGTATTTAAACAATTATTTAATTCTGTATGAATATTTGAAACGGTTGTGTAAGGATCTAAAGTAGCATCAGTAAAAATAATAGAATCATTATTTGTAACAAGCACTAAACGTACTCCAAAATCTCTTTCAAACAGAGCATTAACTCTAGTCATCGTATTAACTATTCCTGCTAATGCTAAAGCCTTTGTTCCTCCAAAATAAGTAGCATATTCACCAGTACAAGATACCGCTAAACGATACGTACGTAATTTCGAATCATCAGCTCCTCTCATTAATATAGTAGAATTATTAGAAATTTGATTTGTAAAATCCGTAACATCATGATCTGAATTACAATCAAATTTATTAAAGGCTTTTTTATGATCGGTTGTTTTATATATACTATATGTCATTTTATCAGAACTTATTGGCTCAATAAAAGTTGTTTCCTTGTTTGGATAAACAATCATAGCTTTAAAACCTAATGGAGAACTACTTAAAAAGGCACGAACAGAAGGATTATCTACACCAACTGCAACATATGATTTAATTTCTGGAAATTTAGCTGCTAATTCAGGAGCTAAAACAGAATTTTCATATACTTCAAATTTTTCAATTTTACCATCTACTGTTGGTAAAGTGATGATTGTTTTAGAATTTTTATTTGAGATATCTCTTTTAGGAGAAGTTTTTAATGCCTTTTTTAAAGATTCAAAATCTAAATTAAATATGTTCTCTCGAGGGAAATTAGATTTTTCGTCGTTAATAATTACTTTGTTAGAATTGCTTTTTTTCCATAATCCATTTTCATTTTGTGCATTTAGATATACACTCACAAATAACAAGGTAAAACAAATTAATTTTTTCATAGTTGTGCGTTTTAATTTTTTTTTATAACTGGCTCAAAACTAGTAATTTAAAAAATAACATCGACGAAATTAACAAAAAAATCGACGAAATGCACTATTTTTTTTCATTTTGTAAGTTAATTAATATCATTTCAAACCATAATTTTAACAATTTTTAAAAAATTAAATCAACTATTTGATTGTCAGTTGTTTATACCTGTGTTTTAATTCTTACATTAATTTAGATTGAATAAATAAAATTGCCATAAATTAAGTATTAAAAACAAAAAAACCAGCATTTTTTAATCGATAAAAAAACACATCACACATCATTATATGTTTTTCATCGTCAATTAATTACATCGAAATGTTAATAATAATATAAAGTAAAAATTGACTATTTCAGCACCTTAAAATAGTGTTAAATTTGTATTAATTATTTGACTGCCCCTGTTTGACATACTATTAATTGGTTTTTATTAATATTGAAAAACAATTAATTATTTATTAGACTTTATTTATTACTTAAATAAAGTTTTCATTCCTTCTCTCTTTTATTTTTTTTAAAAAATTTCAATATTCATTGAAATAATAATCAACTCATTTATTTTAAACGGAATATTACTAAAGTGATATTCACAAAACATGCTATCATGAAAAAAAATATTTTATTTCATCTAAAAAAAATCCCTCATTCAATAGGTGACATTTACCATTTGACGAAGGTTTATTTAAACTATTTATATCAAAGCCATTTACAAGTTAATAGCTTAAATAAATATTTAATAATTTTTAGTTTATTTACATTTATACTTTTAAACAATAATTTAGCATATAGCCAAATTACAATTGATGGAAATCCATCGGAGTGGCCTGGTGTATTAAATAATGCCGCAAATACTAAAAAGGCATTTAAACATGATCCATTTAACGTAATCGGAACTGATGATCAATGGACACAAGGTTCAAAAGATACCGACCCTTCACCAACATTAAATTGGAAATGGGTTAAAGGTAATTCCAATGACAAAGGAGACATTGGAAATGCAGGTGCTGTATTATTAGGAACTAAACTTTACTTTTTTGGTGACAGAGCTGCTTTTAATGGAGATGCTCAAATTGGATTTTGGTTTTTCCTTAATGATGTTATGCCTACAGGAACAGGTGATTCAGCTAGTCCATTTGTAGGTGAACACGCTAATGGTGATATACTTATTATTAGTAATTTCACAAATGGTGGTGGAATTGTTCAGCCAATAGTTTATGTATGGGCTGGAAAAACAGCCAATAATCCTGGAGCATTAGTATTAATTAATGCAAACGTTGTATCTGCAACATTAGCATCAAATAGCGTTTCATACAATGTACCAGGCGGAGCAAGTGGCACACCAATGTTTAATGGTGACACATGGATTTTTAGTCCAAAATCTGGGCCAGCAAATACTTATCCAGTACCATTATTTTTTGAAGGAAGTTTAGATTTGGCTACCATTCAAGGAATTAGCCCATGTTTTAAAAGATTCCTTTTAGAAACAAGAAATTCACAATCTTTAACTGCATCATTACAAGATTTAGCTGCAGGTGGTTTCTCTGGGGTTCCTCCAGCACCAAGTGCTGTTGCTAGTAGTCGATGTGGTACAGGAAGTGTAACCTTAAGCGCTTCTGGTTGTACTGGAACATTAAATTGGTATGCTAATGCCACAGGCGGATCACCAATTGGAAGCGGCCCATCATTTAACACACCGTCAATTTCACAAACAACTACTTTTTATGTTTCATGTACATCAGATGGTTGTGAAGGATCAAGAGCGCCAGTTATAGCCACAATAAACCCTCCTCCTAATGCAGGAGCAAGTTTCACTCCAATAATTTGTAATGGCGGTAATTCTACAATAACAGTTAGTGCAAGTGGAGGAACTCCTCCGTATACCTATTCTATTGATGATATAACTTATCAAGCTGAAAACACTTTTACAGTTCTAGCAGGACCTTATACCGTTTATGTACAAGATTCAAAAGGATGTAAAGGGCAATATCAAGTTAGTATTTCAGAACCAAACCCAAATCAACCAGATATTAATATCGGACCTGGATTTGGAATCTATTGTGGATTATCTCTATCACAAGCTCAGGCTCAATTAAATATCGATTTTAATGCTTGGTTAAATTCATTGCAGATTTTAGCATCTGGAACTGAACCATACACTATCACAACCAACCCAACAAACCCAACTCCACCAGCTATTAACGGCGGAGAAGTTGAAGTTATTTGGACAATTACAGATGCTTGTGGTAAAATTGACACAACTAGCGGGATATTCAGTATTGGTGGTTGTAATATCAACTGTACATTATCCAGTATTCCGACACCTTGTAATGTAGCTGGTTCAATTACTGCCAGAGCAGAAAATGGTTTCCCTTCTTATAACTTCTATTTATATTTATCAACCGACACAAATTTCACAAACCCACTTCAATCATTTTTGAATCAAAATCCACAGGGTGAAAACAATTTTGCTGAAGTAGTTTTTACAAATCTAGCAGCAGGGAATTATACAGTACTAATGTTAGATCAAGTACAAAACTCTATTGCTAACGCAACAGCATGTAGTATCGAAGTAACGAGAGATAATCCCCCACCTGTTACAGAAAATTGTTCTAATGATCAATTAGCTGCTTGTGGTCTATCTCAACAAGCTATTGATCAAGATTACTTAGCTTGGTATCTTAGTTTAGCTCCTACAGGTGGTACTAATTTACAATTTAGTATTAGTGTTACAGACAGCCAAGGTAATGTTGTTGATGATGATGGCGTTTTTTCTCCAAATAAATGTGGCGAAATTTATACTGCTACAGTTACATATTCTGACGATTGCTCACAAAGCGGTGATTGTCAAGGTATTTATACTGTAATTGGAGACACTGAAGCACCGGTAATCACAACACAAAATCAAAGTGGTGATTTAGGTTGTAATCCA
>NZ_FNYA01000017.1 GCF_900108955.1 Flavobacterium terrigena
TTGTAACTTCCTGTAAAACAAAAGATAACAAAATACTTTAAAAAAAGATTAAGTTTATGTTAGGAATTTCGAATTAAAGTGCTAGTTTTGCACCCGCAATGAGAGAGAAGTTCTTTATATAATGATAAGCAAATCGGAAAAAATATTTTTGAAAAAAGATAAAAAAAGATTTGGAAATTAAAATATAAAGATGTTATCTTTGCACCCCGCAAGAGAGGGAGTTCTTACAAATAATGATTGATTAAAACGGGATGAAAATTTTCTCAAAAAAAAGTTTCAAAAAGTTTTGGTAATTAAAAAAAAGGTTCTACTTTTGCACCCGCTAACACAGAGAGCAACGCTCGAAGTTAAGGCGAACAAATTAAGATAAGAGAACAAGTTCATAGACATATTGGATTGACAGCATATAAGAATAAGAGTAAATCTTTTTCGAGTATTATAAAGAATTGAATACCTAGCAAAATGATTATCGTCGATAAAATAAATTAGATAGCGATATCTTAAAAAATCTACGATGAAGAGTTTGATCCTGGCTCAGGATGAACGCTAGCGGCAGGCTTAACACATGCAAGTCGAGGGGTAGGTTACTTCGGTAACTGAGACCGGCGCACGGGTGCGTAACGCGTATACAATCTACCTTTTACAGAGGGATAGCCCAGAGAAATTTGGATTAATACCTCATAGTATTTTCGAATGGCATCATTTGATTATTAAAGTTCCAACGGTAAAAGATGAGTATGCGTCCCATTAGCTAGATGGTAAGGTAACGGCTTACCATGGCAACGATGGGTAGGGGTCCTGAGAGGGAGATCCCCCACACTGGTACTGAGACACGGACCAGACTCCTACGGGAGGCAGCAGTGAGGAATATTGGACAATGGGCGCAAGCCTGATCCAGCCATGCCGCGTGCAGGAAGACGGTCCTATGGATTGTAAACTGCTTTTATACAGGAAGAAACACTCCCTCGTGAGGGAACTTGACGGTACTGTATGAATAAGCATCGGCTAACTCCGTGCCAGCAGCCGCGGTAATACGGAGGATGCAAGCGTTATCCGGAATCATTGGGTTTAAAGGGTCCGTAGGCGGTTTAATAAGTCAGTGGTGAAAGCCCATCGCTCAACGATGGAACGGCCATTGATACTGTTAAACTTGAATTATTAGGAAGTAACTAGAATATGTAGTGTAGCGGTGAAATGCTTAGAGATTACATGGAATACCAATTGCGAAGGCAGGTTACTACTAATATATTGACGCTGATGGACGAAAGCGTGGGGAGCGAACAGGATTAGATACCCTGGTAGTCCACGCCGTAAACGATGGATACTAGCTGTTCGGAGCAATCTGAGTGGCTAAGCGAAAGTGATAAGTATCCCACCTGGGGAGTACGTTCGCAAGAATGAAACTCAAAGGAATTGACGGGGGCCCGCACAAGCGGTGGAGCATGTGGTTTAATTCGATGATACGCGAGGAACCTTACCAAGGCTTAAATGGGAAACGACAGGTTTGGAAACAGACTTTTCTTCGGACGTTTTTCAAGGTGCTGCATGGTTGTCGTCAGCTCGTGCCGTGAGGTGTCAGGTTAAGTCCTATAACGAGCGCAACCCCTGTCGTTAGTTGCCAGCGAGTCATGTCGGGAACTCTAACGAGACTGCCAGTGTAAACTGTGAGGAAGGTGGGGATGACGTCAAATCATCACGGCCCTTACGCCTTGGGCCACACACGTGCTACAATGGCCAGTACAGAGAGCAGCCACTTAGTGATAAGGAGCGAATCTTCAAAACTGGTCTCAGTTCGGATCGGAGTCTGCAACTCGACTCCGTGAAGCTGGAATCGCTAGTAATCGGATATCAGCCATGATCCGGTGAATACGTTCCCGGGCCTTGTACACACCGCCCGTCAAGCCATGGAAGCTGGGGGTACCTGAAGTCGGTCGCCGCAAGGAGCTGCCTAGGGTAAAACTGGTAACTAGGGCTAAGTCGTAACAAGGTAGCCGTACCGGAAGGTGCGGCTGGAACACCTCCTTTCTAGAGACAAAAGATAGTCATTTAGGTTTCAATTTATAATATAAAATAAGAGAATTTACTCTTGCTGTTAGTTCAAATAATAAAAAAACAAAACAGAGTCTCGTAGCTCAGCTGGTTAGAGTACTACACTGATAATGTAGGGGTCCCCAGTTCGAGTCTGGGCGGGACTACAAATTTTGTTTTTAAAGGAAATTTTAGAAGTTGGGTTACCACGTTTTAAGTATTGTTAACTGAGAACTGTTAACTGCTTACTGAATAAATGGGGGATTAGCTCAGCTGGCTAGAGCGCCTGCCTTGCACGCAGGAGGCCATCGGTTCGACTCCGATATTCTCCACGAATGCTATTTTAGCATAAAAGTTCATTGACATATTGAGATAAAATACAAAAAGTAGAAAAACACGTTAGTTTAGTTGCGCACAGCACTAAACTGGCAAAAAAAAACATATAATAAATTGTTTATTAATAAACAATTTGCTCATTATAAGAATACAATAAGCAAAATAAGGGCGTATGGGGGATGCCTTGGCTCTCAGAGGCGATGAAGGACGTGATAAGCTGCGAAAAGCTACGGGGATCGGCACACACGAATTGATCCGTAGATATCCGAATGGGGCAACCCAACATGTTGAAGACATGTTACTCCGATAGGAGAGTGAACCCGCTGAACTGAAACATCTAAGTAGGCGGAGGAGAAGAAAACAAAAGTGATTCCGTAAGTAGTGGCGAGCGAACGCGGATTAGCCCAAACCAATGTTGTTACGGCAATATTGGGGTTGTAGGACCACGACATTTGTTGCGGATTGAATTAGAATAACCTGGAAAGGTTAACCAAAGAGGGTGATAGTCCCGTATAAGTAAGAGAAGATAACGATAGTGGTATCCTGAGTAGCGCGGGGCACGTGAAACCCTGTGTGAATCTGGCGGGACCATCCGCTAAGGCTAAATACTCCTGAGAGACCGATAGTGAACCAGTACCGTGAGGGAAAGGTGAAAAGAACCGTGAATAACGGAGTGAAATAGATCCTGAAACCATACGCCTACAAGCGGTCGGAGCATCCAAGTGGTGTGACGGCGTGCCTTTTGCATAATGAGCCTACGAGTTACCGTTGCTGGCGAGGATAAGTGATTAAGTCACGGATCCGTAGCGAAAGCGAGTCTGAATAGGGCGCTTTAGTCAGTAATGGTAGACGCGAAACCGTGTGATCTACCCATGGGCAGGATGAAGCTGTGGTAACACACAGTGGAGGTCCGAACCGGTTGACGTTGAAAAGTCTTCGGATGACTTGTGGGTAGGGGTGAAAGGCCAATCAAACTCGGAAATAGCTCGTACTCCCCGAAATGCATTTAGGTGCAGCGCTGGGTTATAGTTATATAGAGGTAGAGCTACTGATTGGATGCGGGGGCTTCATCGCCTACCAATTCCTGACAAACTCCGAATGCTATATAATGTTTACCAGCAGTGAGGGCTTGGGTGCTAAGGTCCAAGTCCGAGAGGGAAAGAACCCAGACCATCAGCTAAGGTCCCCAAATATACGCTAAGTTGAAATAACGAGGTTTGTCTGCCCAGACAGCTAGGATGTTGGCTTGGAAGCAGCCATTCATTTAAAGAGTGCGTAACAGCTCACTAGTCGAGCGGACGAGCATGGATAATAATCGGGCATAAGTGTATTACCGAAGCTATGGATTTGACTTTTGAGTCAAGTGGTAGGGGAGCATTCTAAACTGGGTCGAAGGTGTGATGTGAGTCATGCTGGACTGTTTAGAAAAGAAAATGTAGGCATAAGTAACGATAATGCGGGCGAGAAACCCGCACACCGAAAAACTAAGGTTTCCGCAGCTATGCTAATCAGCTGCGGGTTAGTCTGGTCCTAAGGCGAACCCGAAAGGGACAGTCGATGGCTAACGGGTTAATATTCCCGTACTACTTATAATTGTGATGGAGTGACGGAGTGATGAAAGCGCCGCGAACTGACGGAATAGTTCGTTGAAGTACCTACCTATAGGACCCGTAGTCAAATGCGCGGGTTTTGGGGAAATACGATAGTACTCGGAGTCTTCGGACAATGGGATAGTGCGCCTAAGGGCTTCCAAGAAAAACTTCTAAACTTAGATTATAAGTACCAGTACCGTAAACCGACACAGGTAGTTGAGGAGAGAATCCTAAGGTGCTCGAGAGATTCATGGCTAAGGAATTAGGCAAAATAGACCCGTAACTTCGGGAGAAGGGTCGCCCTCAGTAATGAGGGCCGCAGTGAAGAGGTCCAGGCGACTGTTTATCAAAAACACAGGGCTCTGCAAAATCGTAAGATGAAGTATAGGGCCTGACACCTGCCCGGTGCTGGAAGGTTAAGTGGAGATGTTATGAGCAATCAGAAGCATTGAAATGAAGCCCCAGTAAACGGCGGCCGTAACTATAACGGTCCTAAGGTAGCGAAATTCCTTGTCGGGTAAGTTCCGACCTGCACGAATGGTGTAACGATCTGGACACTGTCTCAGCCATGAGCTCGGTGAAATTGTAGTAGCGGTGAAGATGCCGCTTACCCGCAGTGGGACGAAAAGACCCTGTGCACCTTTACTATAGCTTAATATTGACCTTGGACACGTGATGTGTAGGATAGGTGGGAGACTTTGAAGCGGCGTCGCTAGGCGTTGTGGAGTCATTGTTGAAATACCACCCTTTACTTGTCTGAGGCCTAACCCCCAATGGGGGGACATTGTTTGGTGGGTAGTTTGACTGGGGTGGTCGCCTCCAAAAGAGTAACGGAGGCTTCTAAAGGTTCCCTCAGCACGCTTGGTAACCGTGCGTAGAGTGCAATGGCATAAGGGAGCTTGACTGAGAGACATACAGGTCGATCAGGTACGAAAGTAGAGCATAGTGATCCGGTGGTTCCGCATGGAAGGGCCATCGCTCAAAGGATAAAAGGTACGCCGGGGATAACAGGCTGATCTCCCCCAAGAGCTCATATCGACGGGGGGGTTTGGCACCTCGATGTCGGCTCGTCACATCCTGGGGCTGGAGAAGGTCCCAAGGGTTGGGCTGTTCGCCCATTAAAGTGGCACGCGAGCTGGGTTCAGAACGTCGTGAGACAGTTCGGTCTCTATCTACTGTGGGCGTTAGAAATTTGAGTGGATCTGACTCTAGTACGAGAGGACCGAGTTGGACAAACCTCTGGTGTATCTGTTGTTCCGCCAGGAGCACCGCAGAGTAGCTACGTTTGGAAGGGATAAGCGCTGAAAGCATATAAGCGCGAAACCCACCACAAGATGAGATTTCTTTTAAGGGTCGTAGGAGATGACTACGTTGATAGGCTATAGATGTAAAGGCAGTAATGTCATAGTCGAGTAGTACTAATAACCCGTAAGCTTATTGTAATGTTCCTCCCGAGCAATCGGGAGGAGCGAAATTCTTTCACAGAAAGAATCGTTTTTATACTTTTATTATTTTTATCTCAGTATGTTAAGATATTTGCTTCCGATTTATCGGAGCTGTTATGATTAATGCAGAAAATGCATTGAATGTAACAAACCATTAAGGTGGTTATTGCGTTGGGGCTCACCTCTTACCTTTCCGAACAGAGAAGTTAAGCCCAACTGCGCAGATGGTACTGCAGTTATGTGGGAGAGTATGTCGCCGCCTTCTTTTATTAAAGCCTCAATCTTTTAGATTGAGGCTTTTTTTTTACCTATATATCGTCTCGTTAGAATAACGAGACGATATTTTTGTTTATAGCAGTTTGTATCTTATGAAAACCTACGCGTTAGTGGGTGAAGCGGCATCCTTTTATTTTGTTGCTTATCTATTTTAGCTTCCTCAAGACAAAACGCTACAACAAAATAAAAGATATAGCGAAACACACGACCTCGTTGTAGTAATTAAATTGATTTGAA
>NZ_FNYA01000002.1 GCF_900108955.1 Flavobacterium terrigena
CAACCTCCAGTTAATGGAATTGTATAATTAAATGGACTACCAACTGCTGTACTTGGAGTACCAGTTATAGTAATCGTATTTCCAGACCATGAAGCTATAACTCCTGGTGGTAAATCTGTTGGCGTTCCAATTCCTGTTGCTCCTGTTGTAGTATGAGTAATAGGTGTTAACAAAGTATTCTCACATAATGTTGGAGTTGATGAAGCTGCTGTAACCGTATTAGTTGGATTAACAGTAATTGTTCCTGTTGCATTTCCTCCACAACCTCCAGTTAATGGAATTGTATAATTAAATGGACTTCCAACTGCTGTAGATGGTGTTCCACTAATAGTAACCACGTTTCCAGACCATGAAGCTATTACTCCAGGTGGTAAATTCGTTGGAGTTCCAATTCCTGTTGCTCCTGTTGTAGTATGTGTAATAGGTGTTAATACCGTATTTTCACATAATGTTGGAGTTGACGATGCAGCTGTAACTGTAATATCAGGGTTAACCGTAATTGTTCCAGTAGCATTAAACACCCCACAACCTCCAGTTAATGGAATTGAATAATTAAACGGACTACCAACTGCTGTTGATGGAGTACCACTAATTGTAATCGTATTACCAGACAATGAAGCAAAAACTCCTGCAGGTAAATTTATTGGAGTTCCAATTCCTGTTGCTCCTGTTGTAGTATGTGTTATAGGTGTTAATAAAGTATTCACACATAATGTTGGAGTTGATGATGCAGCTGTAACTGTATTATCTGGATTAACTGTAATTGTTCCTGTAGCATCAACCGTTCCACAACCTCCAGTTAATGGAATTGTATAATTAAATGGACTACCAACTGCTGTACTTGGAGTACCAGTTATAGTAATCGTATTTCCAGACCATGAAGCCGTAACTCCTGCTGGTAAATTTGTTGGTGTTCCTATTCCTGTTGCTCCTGTTGTAGTATGTGTAATTGCCAGAGTTAATGGTGTATTTACACATAATGTTGGAGACGAAGATGCTGCTGTAACCGTATTATCTGGCGTAACAGTAATAGTTCCTGTTGCATTGAATGTTCCACAACCTCCAGTTAATGGAATTGAATAATTAAATGGACTACCAACTGCAGTAGTTGGTGTTCCTGAAATTGTAATTACATCACCTGACCATGAAGCTGTAACTCCAGGAGGTAAATCGGTTGGAGTTCCAATCCCTGTTGCTCCTGTTGTATTGTGGGTAATTGACAAAGTTAACGGAGTATTTACACATAATGTTGGTGTTGTTGAAGCTGCACTAACAGTATTATTCAAGTTAACTGTAATCGTTCCTGTAGCATTAACCGCTCCACAACCTCCAGTTAATGGAATTGTATAATTAAATGGACTACCAACTGCTGTACTTGGAGTACCAGTAATTGTGATTGTATTACCCGACCATGAAGCTGTAACTCCTGGAGGTAAATTTATTGGAGTTCCAATACCAGTAGCCCCTGCAGTTGTATGTGTAATTGAAGTTGTTAATGCAGAATTCACACATAATGTTGGAGTTGATGAAGCAGCTGTAACTGTATTTTCTGGCGTAACAGAAATTGTTCCTGTTGCGTCAACTGTTCCACAACCTCCAGTTAATGGGATTGTATAATTAAATGGACTTCCAACTGCTGTAGTTGGTGTACCAGTAATTGTAATTATATTTCCAGACCAAGAAGCTGTAACTCCTGGTGGTAAATTTGTTGGAGTCCCAATACCAGAAGCCCCAGTAGTTGTATGTGTAATTGAAGTTGCTAATGCAGTATTCACACATAATGTTGGAGTTGATGAAGCAGCTGTAACTGTATTATTTGGTGTAACTGTAATTGTACCTGTTGCACTAACTGTTCCACAACCTCCTGTTAATGGAATTGTATAATTAAATGGACTTCCAACTGCAGTAGTTGGAGTACCACTAATAGTAATTGTATTACCTGACCACGAAGCTGTAACTCCAGGAGGTAAATCTGTTGGTGTTCCAATACCAGTAGCACCTGTAGTTGTATGCGTGATTGCTGGTGTTAATGGAGTAATTACACATAATGTTGGTGTAGCAGATGCAGCAGTAACTGTATTATTTGCAACAACAGTAATTGTAGCTAAATTATTAAGTGGTGTATTTACTACTGGTGTTCCTGCAGCAACGTTAGTTACAGTATAATTATATGTTCCTGCTGTCATAAACGCTGATGGGGTTGTCCATACATTCGAACCAGAACTATTTAAAGTTATATTATAAGTAGTAGTTCCGTCGGTATAGGTAACAACTGCATTAGGTGGACCAGAAAAAGTTAATTGCCCAGTATTTCCAACACAAATTGTATTTCCAACTGCAGTAGCATTATTAGTACAATTAACGTCTAATAAAAATGAGACATCATCAGAATCCACACATTCAGGTGAAGTATTATTTCTTGCTCTTACATAAATAACTGTATCTGCACTCACTTGAAAAGCAGAAGGATTTGTAATATTACCAGTAACTGGATAATCATAAACAATTGAAGCTCCTAAATCAGTATAAAAACTAACCGTATAATCCGCTGGATTTAAAGGCGCTAACATTCCCGGTATTAAAGCTGTTAGATCAAAAGTAGGATTACAATCTCCTACTGGACCAGCCTGAATTCCAGGTGAAGTTAAAACTGGTGTTGAACCAAAATAAATATTTACAGAATCCTCAGATGGAGTTCCACAATCAGGATGTGTAACCACAACTCTCCATAAACCAGATTGAGTAACCGTGATGGATTTTGTAGTTAAACCTGGTTGTAAAACTGGACCCAAATACCATTGATATGCTAAAGTAGCTTGGTTAACAGGAGGGTTTTGAAAATTACAATGTAAAGTATATGAAGTTGTAGCGGCATCACAAATTGAAACCGTATTAATTGCAGGTGGTTTTGGGAATATAGTAGTTGATGTAGGTCCTAAATCTACTCCACAAACAACATCACAGTTAGTTGAACCAGAACCAGGTACAGATGCATTTGTTTGTTCCATTACAAACTGACCAGCTTGTCCAGAAAAATTTGTAATTAATAAAATATAGTTTGAACCAGGATTTGCATTTGTAATTGTAATGGTTTCAGTAGCGGCACCAGAATAACTACAGGCAACAATATTATTAGGAGAAGCAGGCGCTGTTAAATCAGCTAAACTATTACAAGCAGTAGTAGCCATTTGAGCGTTAGTAAACGGTCCCCAACAGATATAATCAATATCTAAATTATTAAGTGCTGGAGGATTATTCCCTTGATGTAAATTAAAAATTAAATCTCCCGCAAATCCAACTTGAAAAGTATACCAGTTTCCATTTGGAGCAGAGCCCAAACAGCCTGGAGAACCTAAGTTAGGACCAGCTAAACTTGGTCGAGGAGTAATGTTTCCAGAACAAATTGGAGAAGTATCCGAACAAGTTGTCTGGGAAAAAATGGAATTAAAACTTAAAAAAGTAAAAATTAATAGTAGAAAATTTTTCATTTTTTATATTAAATTAGTAAAATATTAGTTGATTGTTAATAGCAAAAATATGAAAAAATTTAACTTTTCATTAATAAAACGTTTTTTTAACAATACCATATGCTTTTCGTCGAATTAATCTGCATTTTGTCGATTTTGTATTTTGTAGAATTATAACAATTATCGAAAAATATTTTATAATTTACTTTCAAAAAATTATAAAACTAATTTATTTAGAAATGTATATATTTGCAGTAATTTGCAAATTATAGGTATAATGATTAATAACGAGGAACATAACGACGAAATAGGTAATAATCATATTGCCACAAACACTCACAACCCAATAAGAGAGGACGCTTTCGATATTTCTGACGAAGAGAAAATAACAAGAATTAAAAAAGACGTTGAAAACATTTTATTAACATTAGGTATGGACTTAACTGACGACAGTTTAAAAGGCACACCTAACAGAGTAGCAAAAATGTTTGTTAAGGAAATTTTTGGAGGATTACACCCTAATAAAAAACCAAGTGCTTCTACTTTTGACAATAAGTACAAATATGGTGAGATGTTGGTGGAAAAAAACATTGTAGTTTATTCTACTTGTGAACACCATTTATTACCTATATATGGTAGAGCTCATATTGCTTATATTTCAAACGGAACAGTTGTAGGTTTATCTAAAATGAACAGAATTGTTGAATATTATGCGAAAAGACCACAAGTTCAAGAGCGTTTAACGATTCAAATTGTAAAAGAATTACAAAGTGTTTTAAATACTGAAGACGTTGCATGTGTAATTGATGCGAAACACATGTGTGTAAACTCTCGTGGAATTAAAGATATCGAAAGTAGCACCGTTACTTCAGAATTTGGAGGAAAATTCAAAGACGAAAAAACAAAAAGAGAATTCTTAGATTATATTAAATTAGATACTAGATTCTAAATCCTAGCCCTGATTGCAGTGAAAATCCTTTTTATTTGATGGTTATCAAAACCAGCAAATAAAAAGATTGTAACGGAAAGCAGGAAATAGCTTCAAAAAAAAATTACAAAACAATAAATTAGGTAAAATGCAGCTTTACAAAACCAATCCACTTCAAGTGTATAATTCTTTATCGGGAAAAAAAGAAAATTTTAAATCGATTCACGAAGGTCAAATTGGTATGTATGTTTGTGGACCAACGGTTTACAGCAATGTGCATTTAGGAAATGTGAGAACTTTTATGAGTTTTGACATGATTTATCGTTATTTATTGCATTTAGGTTACAAAGTGCGTTATGTACGAAATATTACAGATGCCGGGCATTTAACAGATGATGGTGATGTAGAAAATGACAGATTTGTAAAACAATCTCGTTTAGAAAAATTAGAACCGATGGAAATTGTGCAGAAATATACTGTTGATTTTCATAGAGTTTTAGAAACTTTCAACTTCCTACCTCCTACTATTGAACCAACGGCAACTGGTCATATTTTAGAACAAATAGAATTAACTCAAAAATTAATTGAAACTGGTTTTGCTTATGAAAGTCAGGGTTCCGTTTATTTTGATGTGTTAGAATACAATAAACGTGGTTTAAATTACGGCGAATTAAACAATAGAAATATTGAAGATTTACTAGCCAATACAAGAGATTTAGACGGACAATCGGAAAAGAAAAACCCACAAGATTTTGCTCTTTGGAAAAATGCTTCTCCAGCACATATTATGCGTTGGAATTCGCCTTGGGGAGCTGGTTTTCCAGGTTGGCATTTAGAATGTACAGCCATGAGTACGAAATACTTAGGTGAAACTTTCGATATTCACGGTGGTGGTTTAGATTTAAAATTCCCACATCACGAATGTGAAATTGCACAAGGAACAGCTTGTAATGGCGCAAGTCCAGTAAATTATTGGATGCACACCAACATGCTTACCATGAATGGTTTACGAATGAGTAAAAGTACTGGTAATTATATTTTACCAATGGAATTAATTAATGGTGAAAATGATTTCTTTGAAAAAGCATTTGATCCTAGCGTAGTTCGTTTTTGTTTTATGCAAGCGCATTATCGTGGTGTTTTAGATATTTCTAATGAAGCGATGGTAGCGAGTGAAAAAGGCTATAATCGTTTGATGGAAGCTATGGATGTTTTAACAAAAATTGAAACTAGCTCTACTTCTACTGTTGATATTGCGTCATGGAAAAAAGAGTGTTATGATGCGATGAATGACGATTTTAATACGACTATTTTAATTGCGCAATTATTTGAAGCGGTTAGAATTATCAATGTATTGAATGATAAAAAAGAAACGATTTCTGCAGCAGATTTAGCAGAATTAAAAGCGACTTTAGACATTTTTGTTTTTGATGTTTTAGGATTAACAAACAAAAAAGCAGAAGGCGATAATAATAAATTAGGAAGCGTTATTGAAATGCTTATCGAAATGAGAATGGAAGCCAGAGCGAATAAAAACTGGGCCTTATCTGATGAAATTAGAGATAAATTAGCCGTTTTAGACATTCAGTTGAAAGACGGAAAAGACGGAACGAGTTTTACTCTTTAATTTAGGATTTTGGATTTACGATTTACGAAATATAAAATATGAAGAAGATTTTAATTTTTCCGTTCATCGTAATTATTCGATTTTATCAAATCGTAATTTCACCGTTAACGCCAGCAGCTTGCAGGTTTGAACCTACTTGTTCAAGTTACAGCAAAGAAGCATTAGAAAAACACGGAATTTTAAAAGGAAGTTGGCTTGCCATTAAAAGAATAGCAAGTTGTCATCCTTGGGGAAGAAGTGGTTACGATCCGGTTCCTTGAGTTAAGCAAAAAGGCAAAAGGGATAAGTTTTAAGTAAAAAGTTTAAATACTAAAATAATAATATAAAATATGATTTGGAATCCAACAGAAGGTATCGATTTAGGTTTTTTCATGATTCGTTTTTACAGCTTAACATGGGTTTTAGCCTTTGCAATTGGCTGGTACATTACAAAATTCATCTTTGAAAGAGAAGGTGAATCGGTTCAAAAATTAGACAATTTATTTGTTTATACGATTGTTGCTACAATGATTGGTGCACGTTTAGGTCATGTTATTTTTTATCAACCAGAATTATTCACACAAGATCCTTTAAGTGTTTTATTACCCTTTAGCACAAAACCAGAATTTCATTTTACAGGTTTTAGCGGATTAGCGAGTCATGGTGCGGCAATTGCCATCATCATCACAATGTATTACATCAAAACAAAAGTTTTACAACGTCCGTTATTATGGATTCTAGATAGAATTGTAATTCCAGTTTCTTCTGGCGCAATTTTTATTCGTTTAGGAAACTTTATTAATTCTGAAATTTTCGGAAAAGTGACTTCTAAAGATAGTTTCATGGCTATGAAATTCATCAAAGGAGAAGATAATTTACCTCCGCAATTGGCTTCACAATTAACAAATATTCCTGACGGAACTCAAGCGTATAACGCGATTGCAAAAGATGTTCAGTTTAAAGAAATTTTAGAAAAGATTCCATACAGATATCCAGCGCAATTGTTTGAGGCTATATTATACGTTCCTGTTTTCTTCATCTTATTTTACATGTATTGGAGAACGGATGCTAGAAACAAATCGGGATTATTATTTGGAACGTTTTTAGTATTACTTTGGTCGGTTCGTTTCTTTGTAGAATTTGTAAAAGACAGTCAAGGTGGCTTTGAAGAATATCCAATGTTCAATGCCTTATCAACTGGACAATGGTTAAGTATTCCTTTTATCATTATCGGATTTTATTTCATTTATGCCTCACAAAAGAAAACAGTATAACAACAGTTAAAAAACACGAAACACGCTTAGGCGTGTTTTTTTTATTCGTAATTTTGAGTAAACCAATACAAAATTCATAAATCATGAAAAAAATAGTCGCACTACTTTCCGTTTTATTATTTTCTATATCGTCTTTTTCGCAAAGTTGTTGCCAATTGACATTTGCTTCCAATGAAGGAAATATGGCGAAATTTACTACTGATGAAAACTTTATAGCTTCTCATCAAATCCCTTTAGATTATAAACACAATTCTGTAGTTGGTGGTGAAATGATAACTTTCAAAACTATTGATGTGACTGATGGAAATGCGTATTTAGTGAAATCGAAAACCAAATCTAAAAAATGGCTTTTTGTATATCAAGAATGGTGGGGATTGAACGATTACATCAAAAGACAAGCGGATATTTTATACAATGAAATGGGTGGAAATGTAAATATTTTAGCTATTGACATGTATGATGGAAAAGTCGCAACAACTCGTGAAGATGCTGCTAAATACATGCAAGGCGCTGATGAAAAACGTTTAGAAAACATTGTAAATGGCGCTTTAGGTTATGTGGGTAAAAAAGCAAAAGTAGCAAGTATTGGCTGGTGTTTTGGTGGAGGTTGGTCTTTGAAATCGGCAATTTTATCTAAGAAACAAGCCATAGGCTCGGTTATGTATTATGGAATGCCGGTTCAAGATGTAGAAAAATTGAAAACTTTAAATTGTGAGGTTTTAGGTTTATTCGCCACAGAAGAATGGATTTCTAAAAAAGTCATTGAAGAATTTGCAGCCAATATGAAATTAGCCAATAAATCGTTAAACTATAAAATTTTTGAAGCTGCTCACGCTTTTGCGAATCCGAGCAATCCTAAATTTGATGAAAAAGCTTCAACTGAAGCCAATGCAATGGCTTTGAAATTTTTGAAAGAAAAATTCAATTTAAAATAAATTCTGAATTAAAATAAAAACGGCAAACTCTAAAGTAGATTTTGCCGTTTTTTTATGTTTTATCCTCTGAACTTCCATTCAAATTCGTCATTATCATTGATGATAGCGCCAATTTCAACCTCAACCACTTCGTCATAATCCACGTGGAAAAACAACCAATTGTCTTCGTTAAAATAAATATCGATTCCTTCTTCTGAATCTTTCTCAAATTTGGTAATTTTATTTAAAGCTAAATCGCCATTTACTAAATCCCAAGGCTGATTAATAATAGAAGAACCAAACAATTTAACTGCTGGATTTGTTGTTGTGATATAACCCAACTTCATATCTTCCTCTACATAAAACGTCAACTTCATACGTTCTTTATTGTATACGTAAATTGTGTTGTTCTCGTCGTCTGTAAACGTCTTATTTGGCTTACCACATAATGCTTCCACATATTTCGGAGTCATACCAAACTCTAATCTATCAATTCCGTTTTTTAATTTAATTTCCATGATTCAAGGTTTTTGTATAACAAAGTTAGGGCTTTTAAATATTGATTGTGCAAATTCTTACAAAATATTAATTATAGGCATAAAAAAACCACGAAAATCAAGTGAAATTCGTGGTTCTTAAACTATTTATAAAAATTACTTTTTAATAATTTGAATGGATTGACTGCCTGTTGCAGTAGTTAATTTTAAGAAATAGTTACCCGAATTTAAATTAGATTGCAATTCAATTGGCAAATCATGTTTACCTGCTAAAAAAGTTTTGTTTGTGGCAATTGTTTGTACCAATTTACCTTGCACGTCATAAATTTCAACAGTAAGAGTTTCTGAGTTGTTTAAAGTAAACTCAAAAGTAGCGTTTGTTTCTATTGGGTTTGGATAAATAGACAAAACATTTTCTGATGTAGAAAATTCTAAAGTTCCTAAAACAGTATTCGTAAAACGTGCTAAAACTGCTAATTTATAATCAGAGGTGATTTCACTACCACCAACTACAATTTTACCATCAGCTTGTAACAAAATATCATCAATTGCGGAACTTAATCCTAAAACAGTAGTTAATTCTCCGTTTGTACCAAAAGTAGTATCAACAGAACCATCCGCGTTATAGCGGCTTATTGAAAAATGATCGTTTCTAGAACCTGCTTTAAGATATTTCCCGTCCGATTGTAAACAAAAGTTATTGTTTTTTGTCCCTACAATATCGTCTGAAACACCATTGATACCAAAAGTGGAATCAACAGAACCATCACTACTTAATTTTAAAGTTTTATAAATATTCATTGGTGTAGAAGTCGAATAAAAATTAATTAATAATTTATTATCAGGCAATATTAATGAATTTACAATTTTAATATTATTTGCGCTAGGAAAGTAAACAATTCCATTATTACCATAAGTAGTATCAACTGTTCCATTAGGTAAAATTCTAACCACAAAATAACTCATATCTGAAAAACCCGAAACATTACTTTCTTTAGAAAATCCAGAAATTAAATATTTACCGTCACTTTGCAAGTTAATTGAAATAGGAACTTCTAAGTAATCATAAATTAAATTTGGGCTTATTCTAAAATTAAATATTCCATTTGTTCCAAAAGACAAATCTAATGTTCCATCTAAATTAAACTGTCTAAATCCTAAATTATGACTTCCATTAGGCATAAGCTCTTCACAAGAAATTAAAATTTTATTATTTGGAGTATACAACAACGCATCAGCATGGTAAAAATTAAAATTTGTTAAATCAACAGCAACCCCACCATTAAAACCTGAATCAAATGTTCCAGCAGAATTTAAAAGACCAAGTTTAATAGAAGAATTACCTCCTAAAATAATTTTTCCCGAATTATCAAATATAAAATCAGAATAGTAGTCATTCAAAACAACTTTTCCTAAGGCTCCAAAAGAAGTATCTAATTGACCAAAAGCATCATACTTATATAAAGTACTAATAGGAGTTTTAACCAAAACAAAAAAATCACCAGTAGCATTTTTTCTCAAAAGAATATGTTTATCAACACCTAAATATACATTTTTTGTATTTGTAGCTATTAAAGTTCCATTAGAACTCAATTCAATTTCTTTAATTTTCGCATCGCTATTCATTCCTGATGTAAAACTATTACCACTAATAATAATATTTCCATTTGTTTTTATTTGTGACACTGAAGGTAAATCCGTTTCAAAATTACTTGTAAAAGCACCATTTGTACCAAAAGTAGTATCTAAATTACCAGTTGCATCAGTTTTTACAACCGAATAATCTAAATTACTCGAACATGCTATTAAAAAGCCACCTGTGGCTAACACTTTTAGCTTTGGTATGTGGTGCAAATTTGTAGCAGCACCAGTTGTTTCTAAAGACATCGCTATACCTAACATTCTATCTCCTGTATCGTTAAACGAAGTATCATATGCACCTGAACTAGTATGTTTTATTAAAACTATACTAGAACCCGACTTTCCTAAAACTACTATTTTCCCGTCTGATAAAATTTGTACATCTCTACCATAATTATGCCAAACATTAATTACTACACCATTAGAACCAAAAGCCGTGTCTAATGCTCCGGTGGCTTCTAATCGTACTAACAAGATTTTTTTTGCACCTGTTGCTCCAGTATCACCAACCACCACAATTTTACCATCTGTTTGTATTTTATGAGAAAATCCTTGATCTATAGAAGTGGAATTATAAGTAAAAATACCATCCGAATCAAAAGTAGTATCTAAAGTACCATCTGTATTTAATCGAGCAACCGCTAAATCGTTATTCGTCCCGTTACTGATATAACCCGAAACCACAATTTTATTATCAGATTGTACAGAAGCACATTTAATATTCATGTTTTGTCCAGACAAACTAATTGCTTTTGTACCTATAGTATTAAATGAAGTATCCAAAGCACCTTCGCTTGTTAATCGGGTTACGTTGTTTAATCCTGCTACAATTATTTTACCATCATTTTGTAAAGATACAGTTTGTCCTATTTTACCAAATAAATTACTAAAACCAACATTGCTAAATGTAGTATCTTTTGTTCCATCAGAATTATATCTTACAATTAATCCATAGGTAATGCCATTTTCGAAATAACGTCCAACATATATCATTTTACCATCGGGCTGTAAAATACCATCATAGGCATTTTGTATTGAAGGAGTATTAGATATTGGATTATTTATCAAACCATCGCTATCAAAAGTTGTGTCTAAACTTTGTGCTTTGGCAATAATGGAAAATAAGAAGAAAAGTAGTATTTTTTTCATTTGTAAGAAAAGTTAAATTCCTACAAATTAAAAATAAAAAAAACACTTAACCTATTTTTTGTGTGAATTATTAGTTTTAATATTTTGGAATTAGCAATGCTGTTATTGCTTCGTTCCTCGCAATGACTGGACATAAAAAAACCACGAAAATCAAGTGAAATTCGTGGTTTAATATATTTATAAAAAATCTAATTAGATTTTAAAACGTTTTCTTTCTGTTTCCGTTAAATAAATTTTTCTTAAACGGATAGATTTTGGTGTACACTCCACATATTCATCTTTTTGAATGTACTCTAAAGCTTCTTCAAGAGAGAAAATAACTGGAGGAATAATTCTTGCTTTTTCATCATTTCCAGACGAACGTACGTTAGATTGTTTTTTCTCTTTCGTTACGTTTACACACATATCATCACCACGAGAGTTTTCACCAATAACTTGACCTTCATAGATTTTAGCATTTGGCTCCACGAAGAATTTACCTCTATCTTGTAATTTATCAATAGAATAAGGAATAGCTTTACCTTTTTCCATAGAAATTAACGAACCTTTGTTACGTCCAGAAATTTCACCTTTGTATGGTTCGTATCCAATAAAACGGTGTGCCATAATAGCTTCACCAGCAGTAGCAGTAAGTAATTGGTTACGTAATCCAATAATTCCACGAGATGGAATATTGAATTTAATAATCATACGTTCCCCTTTAGTTTCCATGCTTAACATTTCACCTTTACGTAAAGTAACAAACTCTACAGCTCTACCTGATAAACTTTCTGGCAAATCGATAGTTAATTCTTCAATTGGCTCACATTTAACACCATCAACTTCTTTAATGATAACTTGTGGTTGACCAATTTGTAATTCGTAACCTTCTCTTCTCATAGTTTCAATTAAAACCGATAAGTGTAATACACCACGACCAAAAACCATGAATTTATCAGCAGAATCAGTCTCACCCATTCTCATAGCTAAGTTTTTCTCTAATTCTTTTTCTAATCTTTCTCTAATATGACGAGACGTTACAAATTTACCTTCTTTACCAAAAAACGGAGAATCGTTAATTGTAAACAACATACTCATTGTTGGCTCATCAATAGCAATTGAAGTTAACGCTTCAGGATTTTCAAAATCAGCAATAGTATCACCAATTTCAAAACCATCTACACCAATAATTGCACAAATATCTCCAGCAATTACACTTTCTACTTTCTTACGACCTAAACCTTCAAAAGTGTGTAATTCTTTAATTTTTGATTTTGTAATAGAACCATCACGTTTTACTAACGAAATGTTCATACCTTCTTTTAATTCTCCTCTTTCTAATCTACCAATAGCGATACGACCTGTAAATGCAGAGAAATCTAAAGATGTAATTAACATTTGAGGCGTTCCTTGTCCAACATTTGGAGCTGGTACGTGCTCAATAACCATATCTAATAATGCTTCCACATTATCAGTTACGTTTTCCCAATGGTCAGACATCCAGTTGTTTTTAGCAGAACCATAAACAGCAGGGAAATCTAATTGAGCTTCAGTAGCACCTAATTCGAACATTAAGTCGAATACTTTTTCGTGAACTTCTTCTGGAGTACAGTTTTCTTTGTCCACTTTATTAATAACTACGCAAGGTTTTAAACCTAAATCGATAGCTTTTTGTAATACGAAACGAGTTTGTGGCATTGGTCCTTCAAAAGCATCTACTAACAAACATACACCATCGGCCATGTTTAATACACGCTCTACTTCACCACCAAAATCGGCGTGACCAGGAGTGTCAATAATATTAATTTTAGTTCCTTTATAAGAAACAGAAACGTTTTTAGAAGTAATAGTAATTCCTCTTTCACGTTCTAAGTCGTTATTATCTAAGATTAAATCTCCAGTATTTTCGTTATCACGGAATAATTGACAGTGATACATAATTTTATCAACCAATGTAGTTTTACCGTGGTCAACGTGGGCAATAATTGCAATGTTTCTAATAGATGACATATATTCTTTTTTTGAAAGTGCAAAGGTACGTTTATTATCTTGATAATCAAACAACTATTTGTTTTGTTTTTTATTTGATAACATTTGAAGCAAAACTATTCATTTTCAACACACTAACAGTCGTGTGTTCCGCTATATCTTTTGTTTAATTGTCTTGAACACAATTAAACAAAAGGATGCCGCTTCACCCACGGCTAGAGAAGAAAATTAGGGTTTCAGAGCAAAAATCAAAAATTCTAAAACAAAAAAAGTCCTGATTTTCATCAGGACTTTTAATTTATCTTAAATTACTAATTATAAACTAGCAACTAATTTTGTTAACTTAGATTTTAAGTTTGAAGCTTTGTTAGCGTGGATAATGTTTTTCTTAGCTAACTTGTCGATCATTGAAATAACTGTAGGTAATTTTGCAGCAGCTTCTGCTTTTACAGTTGCTAAACGAATTGCTTTAATAGCATTACGCGTAGTTTTGTGTTGGTATTTGTTTAATACTCTTCTTTTTTCGTTGCTTCTAATTCTTTTTAAAGCTGACTTATGATTTGCCATTTTCTTAATTTTTAAATTGTAATAACTTTATTTACTTATTAGTAAAAACAAGAAAAACCTCCCACAATTGATCTTTCAATCAATCACTTCAGTTTTAACTAACAAAACAAAAAAGGAGACACCATTTCTTGTTTTATAAAACTATTTCAAAACTAATTTGTAGTCCGTAGGGGAATCGAACCCCTCTTACCAGGATGAAAACCTGGCGTCCTAACCGATAGACGAACGGACCATTAACTGATTTATTGTTTCAGTAAAAACATTGTAGTCCGTAGGGGAATCGAACCCCTCTTACCAGGATGAAAACCTGGCGTCCTAACCGATAGACGAACGGACCATTGCATTTGCTGTAATGCGAGTGCAAAAATACAACTATTTTTTATTTGTGCAATACCTGAGGTAAAAATTTTGTATTTTTTTTCAAAACCTCAGCTTAAGCCCTTATTTATAAGATATTTAGCTATTTCAAAAAAAATTAATTTTTCAAAATCTCAAATATCAAATCGTAAATCACAAATTGTAAATCGTAAATTCCCTAATATGCTTTTGCGAAAAGAACTCTTCCTTTTGAAGGCGCTCCTGTTAAAACACAATCTCCAGCTTCTTCTACTCTATCCAAAGGAATACATCTAATAGTCGCTTTCGTTAAATCTTTTATTTTCTCTTCTGTTTCTGCCGTTCCATCCCAATGAGCCGACACAAAACCAGTTTTATTCTCTAAAACATCTTTAAACTCTTCAAATGAATTTACTTCCGTTGTATGAGCTGCTCTGTAATCCACCGCTTTATTAAATAAATCCCTTTGAATTTGTACTAATAAATCTTGGATATAACTTACAATTCCTTCCGCTGGTTTTACTTCTTTAGTTAACGTATCTCTACGAGCTACTTCAAAAGTTCCGTTTTCTAAATCTTTCGGACCAACCGCTAAACGAACCGGAACTCCTTTCAATTCCCATTCCGCAAATTTGAAACCTGGCTTTTGCGTCGTTCTATTATCAAATTTCACAGAAATGTTTAATTTCTTAAATTGAGCTACCAAACCATTTGCTACTTCAGAAATCCTATCAAATTCTTCATCCGTTTTAAAAATCGGCACAATAACTACTTGAATTGGTGCTACATTTGGAGGCAACACTAATCCGTTATCGTCTGAATGTGTCATCACTAACGCACCCATTAAACGAGTTGAAACTCCCCAAGAAGTTCCCCAAACAAATTCTTGTTTTCCTTCTTGATTCGTAAATTTCACATCAAATGCTTTAGCAAAATTTTGACCTAAAAAGTGAGACGTTCCTGCTTGTAACGCTTTTCCGTCTTGCATTAATGCTTCAATACAATATGTTTCATCTGCTCCAGCAAAACGTTCTGTTTCAGTTTTCAAACCTTTAACAACCGGAATTGCCATGAAATTTTCAGCAAAATCAGCATAAACATGCATCATTTTTTCAGATTCTTCAATTGCTTCTGCTTTAGTTGCGTGAGCTGTATGTCCTTCTTGCCATAAAAACTCAGCTGTTCTTAAAAACAAACGCGTTCTCATTTCCCAACGCACAACATTCGCCCATTGGTTAATCAATAAAGGTAAATCTCTATACGATTGCACCCATCCTTTATAAGTACTCCAAATAATCGCTTCAGAAGTTGGACGAACGATTAATTCTTCCTCTAATTTAGCATTTGGATCTACCATTAATTTCCCAGGTTTATCTGGATCGTTTTTCAATCTATAATGAGTTACAATTGCACATTCCTTTGCAAAACCTTCCGCATTTTTTTCTTCTGCTTCAAACATGCTTTTCGGAACAAATAAGGGGAAATACGCATTACTATGACCTGTTTCTTTAAACATTTTATCAAGTTCCGCCTGCATTTTTTCCCAAATTGCATAACCGTATGGCTTAATCACCATACAACCTCTTACTCCAGAATTCTCTGCTAAATCAGCCTTTACGACTAATTCATTATACCATGCAGAATAATCTTCGCTTCTAGTTGTTAAATTTTTACTCATTTTTATAATATTGGCACAAAATTTGTTTTATTTGTATTAATTTAGTGGTACAAAACTACTTAATTTTGTAAAGACCAACAATAAAATTTACCATATATGAAAACAAATTACATTTTTCAGCTAAAAACACTTAGATTTTTAAGTCTATTTGTTGGTGCAATCACAGTGACAGCTTGTGGTTCGTATCAAAATTCGTCATATTATGACAATGATGGCGTTTATGGACCTGACAAAACTGTTACATATGAGAGAACAACTCAAGACAATAACACGGTTGCAACAGATAACAAATATGCACAACAGTTTAAAGATATGGAGGCCGATTTTGGCCCAACAGAGGTTTTAACCGATGTAGACAACTACAAATCAACACAAGACACTGTATACGTTCAAGAATCCGAAACCAGATATGCTGGTTGGGGCGAAAACCAAACTAACAATGTTACCGTAAACGTTTATGGTAATTCTGGTTGGTACGGAAACGGTTGGTATGGCAACAACTGGGGTTGGAATAACGGATGGTACGGAAACAATTGGGGTTGGTACGGAAATGGATGGTATGGCAATAGCTGGGGCTGGAACAACGGTTGGTATGGAAATGGCTGGTATGGTGGGTATTACGGACCATATTGGGGTAATGGATATTATGGAGGCTACTATGGCGGATATTACGGAAATGGATGGTACAATAGCTACTATGCAAATGGATGGTACGGACGAGGAAATATAGCATACAATAGCAGTCCGCGTGGTGGAAATGGATACAGAAGCAATGGAAATGCTGGTAGATATTCTTCAGGAAGAAACGGAAATGTAATTGGAAACCCAAGAAATCAAACTTCTCAACCGAGAGGGAACGCTATTGGTAATCCTAGAAATCAAACTTCTCAACCAAGAGGAATTTCTACTCCAAGAGGAAATACAAATGTTGGTACGCCTAGAAATCAAACTTCTCAACCAAGAGTTATTATCTCTCAACCAAGAGGAAACAACAACTCTGGAACACCAAGAAATCAGACTTCTGAACCAAGATCTACTTCAACTCCTAGAATGGATACACCAAGAAATGATTCTCCAAGAAACGACTCTCCAAGAACAATATCTACACCAAGAAGTTCAGACTTCGGTGGCGGAAGAAGTTCTGGTGGCGGTTCAATGGGCGGTGGAAGATCTGGCGGCGGAGGTCGTGGTGGAAGATAATAAAAAAATAATTTCAAAAACCTGTTTGTAACTACAGGCAGGTTTTTTCAAACTATATAAAAACATATGAAAAAGATATTACTTTCCTTATTAATAGGTGGCTCTTTTATGGCTAACGCACAAGAACCTGCCATATCAGATGCTTTACGATATGGTGTACAAAATTTAAATGGAACAGCTCGCTTTAGAGCAATGGGTGGTGCTTTTGGAGCAATTGGTGGAGATATGTCTGCTATAAATATCAACCCTGCTGGTTCTTCAATTTTCAATTTCAACCAAGCAGCTATTTCATTATCTAGCATTAATAGAAGCAATAATGCTAGTTATTTTGGCACAAGTAGCACAACAAAAGAAAACACTTTAGACATCAATCAATTAGGTGCTGTTTTTGTTTTTAATGATAAAGCTTCAAAAAGTGGCTGGAAAAAATTTGCTTTAGGTCTAAACTATGAAAACGCCAATAATCTTGACGATTATATTGTTAGTGAAGGTGTTAATCCATACAATTCAATGGATAATTATTTTCTAAACAGAGCGCAAGGTTTTGAACTTCAATATTTACAAACACAACCCGGAGAATCTATCGGAAGTTTATATCAATACCTAGGAGAAAATCAAAATTTAGGTTTCGATGCACAACAAGCATTTTTAGGTTATCAATCCTATGTATTAAGTCCATTAGACGAAAGTGATGAGCATAATACAGATTATTTCACAAATGTACCTACTGGTGGAAATTACTATCATAAAAATACTATCCAAGCCAAAGGTTATAACGGAAAATTCACCGCTAACTTTTCTGGAGCTTACCAAGACAAATTATATGTGGGTATGAATATGAATTTCCATTTTACAGATTATGTAAGAACTTCTTCTTTATATGAAAGTAACTTAAATGATTTTTACGATGATGGTTATAGCATTGATGCTGTAAGATTTAATAATGAATTATACACTTATGGTTCAGGATTCTCTTTAAACTTAGGAGCTATTTACAAAGCGACAGAAAATGTTCGTGTGGGTTTAGCATATGAAACTCCAACTTGGTACCGTTTAAACGACGAACTAACACAAAGCATTTCATCAAATTTTTATGACGCCACAACAGATTCAATGAATCAATCTTATGTTAATCCAGGCATAGTAAATGTTTATCCAACCTACAAAATTCAAACTCCAAGTAAATTAACGGGTAGTGCAACAGTTTTATTCGGTAAAAAAGGTTTATTAAGTGTTGATTATTCAACAAAAAACTACGCAAAAACAGAATTTAAACCAAATAACGAAACCATTTATAGCAGGTTAAACACTCAAATGAAAGACCAGCTTCAAGATAGCTATGAGTTACGTGTTGGTGGAGAATACAAAATTCAAAAATGGAGTGTTAGAGGTGGTTACCGTTTTGAACAAAGTCCATATAAAACAGATTACGCTTTTGGTGATTTAATGAGTTATTCTGGTGGTTTAGGTTATAATTTCGGAAAATCTAAAATTGATATTTCATACACTAACGAACACCGCGCAAGAACAGAAGCTTTATTAACTTCTGGATTAAACGACACTGCTAGAATTAAAAATTACAACAACAATGTTACTTTATCATACGTGATAAATTTTTAAATAAAATACAAATATTTCACAAATGTCGCTTTACTTCAAGTTAAGCGACATTTTTTTATTAATTTTGCACCCTGAAATAAAACAAATACTATGAGAACCAAGTCTTTAAAGAAAAATAAAATTAACGTCATTACATTAGGTTGTTCTAAAAACGTATATGATAGTGAAGTTTTAATGGGACAACTTCGTGCCAACGGAAAAGAAGTAACACACGAAGCCACTAAAGACGAAGGAAACATTATTGTAATTAATACATGTGGTTTTATTGATAACGCCAAAGAAGAATCGGTAAATACGATTTTGGAATATGCCGAAAAAAAAGAACAAGGTTTAGTAGACAAAGTTTTTGTTACCGGTTGTTTGTCTGAACGTTACAGACCAGATTTAGAAAAAGAAATTCCAAATATTGATCAATTTTTCGGAACAACAGAATTGCCTTTATTATTAAAAGCATTAGGTGCCGATTATAAACACGAATTAATTGGAGAACGTTTAACTACAACTCCAAAAAATTACGCGTATTTAAAAATTGCCGAAGGTTGCGACAGACCTTGTAGTTTTTGTGCAATTCCATTAATGAGAGGAAAACATAAGTCGACTCCAATTGAACATTTAGTGATTGAAGCCGAAAAATTAGCTAAAAACGGTGTAAAAGAATTAATTTTAATCGCACAAGATTTAACGTATTACGGTTTAGATTTATACAAAAAAAGAAATTTAGCGGAACTTTTAGAAGCTTTAGTTAAGATTGAAGGAATTGAATGGATTCGTTTGCATTACGCCTTCCCTACTGGTTTCCCGATGGACGTTTTAGAATTAATGAAACGTGAACCAAAAATTTGTAATTACTTAGATATTCCATTACAACATATTTCTGATAGTGTCTTAAAATCGATGCGTCGTGGAACTACTCAAGAAAAAACGACTAAATTAATTCAAGAATTTAGAGCCTTAGTTCCAGAAATGACAATAAGAACGACTTTAATCGTTGGTTATCCTGGTGAAACGGAAGAAGATTTCAATACTCTTAAAAATTGGGTGGAAGAAATGCGTTTCGAACGTTTAGGATGTTTTACTTATTCTCACGAAGAAAACACACATGCTTATTTATTAGAAGATGATGTTCCAGAAGAAGTAAAACAAGATAGAGCCGCTCAAATTATGGATATTCAAGCACAAATTTCTTGGGATTTAAATCAAGAAAAAATCGGACAAACGTTCAAATGTGTTATTGATAGAAAAGAAGGTGAACATTTTGTAGGAAGAACAGAATTTGATAGTCCAGATGTAGATAATGAAGTATTGATTGACGCTTCAAAATTCTATTTAAAAACGGGTGATTTTGTAGATTTAAAAATCATCGACGCAACAGAATTTGATTTATATGCAGAACCGGTAGAGGTTAGTTCAAAATAATCATCTTAACAACAATGAAGAATTATATTATTTGGTTATTAGTACTGTTTTCAAACGTTTTACTTGCTCAAAATAAAAGTAATTTAGTTTTTGAAGATGGTATATATTCTGTAGAAATTCAAATTGAAAACGGAAAAGACTATTTAAAATTAGATAAGGAAAACAAATTTCAAATAGTAACTAAAAATATTGATCCTGTAAATCTGATGTGTTCGGGACGAAATTTAAAAAGAGGCGAATTATCAACAGATAAGAACATCACTAATTGGTCTTTAACCATTATTAAAGAAGGTCTTAAAGACGAAAAGTATTCCTTATCTATTTCTTTTAGAGGTAAAAAAGGAAAATTATTTACACATCAATTTCTAATTCCAGTAAAACAAAACTAATCAATGGATTCATTATCGCAAATTGTCTTAGGAGCTGCGACTTTTGCATTAATAAAAGACAAAGAAATCGGTAAAAAAGCTTTGCTTTATGGTGCTATTTTAGGTACTATTCCCGATTTAGATGTATTAATAAATCCTTTTTTTAACAAAATTGAACAACTTTCTATTCATAGAGCGTTTTCGCATTCCATATTTTTCTCCTTAATTTTAAGTTGGCTCTTTGGAAAATGGTTTGCTAAAAAATACAATTCCCCATTTAAATCATGGTTTTTGGCAAGTTTCTTAGCTTTATTTACTCATCCATTACTCGACATTTGTACCACATACGGAACTAGAATTTTATATCCTTTAAGTATGGATTTCTATTCTTTAGATAATGTTTTTGTAATTGATCCATTATATACAACTTGGCTACTTATAGGTTGCATTACTTTATGGATTATGAAAAATACGAATCCCAATCGACAAAAAGTTATTCATTATTCCTTAATTCTTTCTACAGGATACTTACTTTTTGGTTTAGTAATAAATTTATATGTGAAAAATATTTTCGTGAATCAATTAAAAGAAAAAAACATCACTTACGAGAAAATAAAAATTGTACCAACACCTTTTAACACCATACTTTGGGAAGCCATTATAAAAACAAAAGATGGCTTATATTATAGCGATTATAGTTTATTAGACAAACATTTACCAACACAATTTCATTTTGAAAAAAACGATATTAATTTCATTGCTGAAAAGAAAAAAATTAAAGCTTTAGAACCGTTTTTTAATTTCACAGAAGGTTATGAATTAGCACGAATGGAAAACGGAAAAATGAATATTTACGGTACAAAATTTGGTCCAATTGATATTCAAAACAATAAAGCGGAATTCTTTTTTCCTTTAGTTTTCAATGCGAACGGAACTTATAGTTCTGTAGACAAGCAACCTAATAATTACAGTGAAATTTTCAGTAAACTTTGGATTAGAATTCAGGGTAAATAACTGTATGACAAATATCATATTTATTGCGTTTTAATTTTCAGAACTTTGATATAGAAAATTAAAACAAAGATTATGATAACCAAACACAATTTAACCCAAGAATTTCCAGAGTACGAAACAAAAATTAACAATTTAAAAATTGAAAATCCACATTTCAAAAAGTTATTTCACGAGTTTGACGAATTAGACCATGAAATCTACAGAGTTGAAAGCGATTCAGAACCCGCTTCAGACGATACTTTGAACGATTTAAGAAAAAAAAGAGTGCATTTAAAAGATGAAATTTACCAGTTTTTAACGAATAATTAATCTCCCCTTTTTTATTTTGATAGAATCTCTGCAAGCCTATTTTTTGCAGGGATTTTTTTATATATTTGATTTTTATTCATACACTATGACACCAAAAATCCTAACTATAGCACCAAAAAAACTAATCGGATATTCTGTTGAAATGTCTTTAATAGATAATAAAACATTTAGTATTTTCAGTCAATTAATGCCTCGTTTAAAAGAAATCAAAAATCCAAAAAGTGCTGACATTTTTTGTGTTCAAGTTTATCAACCAGATTATTTTACCAATTTCACTCCAGAAACCCTTTTTACAAAATGGGCTGCTGTGGAAGTTAAAGACTTTGACAACATTCCTGAAGGATTTGAAAAACTAGAATTAACTGGTGAAAAATACGCTGTTTTTTTATATAAAGGTACATCTGAAATGTTTCCAAAAACTGCACAATATATTTATGGAGAATGGCTACCAAATTCAGGTTTTCAATTAGATAACAGACCTCATTTTGAAATTATGGGAGATAATTATTTAGGCCACGAAAACCCGGAAAGTGAAGAGGAAATTTGGGTACCAATTAAATAAGTATTCAGTAAAATAATCCTAAAACTTTTAACTTATCCCTTTTCACTTTTGCCTTAACCTAATTCAATTGCTCACTAAACAGTCTAATTAAAGTCTCACCATCAACCATATGATTTGGAGAATCTTCAATTAACCTTAAAACGCGTTTCATTGCATACGGATCTAAACCCATATTAATTCCGATTTCGTTGATTTTCACTCGTTCTCTTTCGTGTAAAACGTCGTCAGAACGCATCAATAAAGCCAAACGATAAAACTGACAAATTCTATTTAATTCGTCTTTAATCACACTTACTTCACTTTTATTTTCATAAAGTTTATGCAACGTTTCTTTATCAACACCTAATTCATAAGCAACAATCTCAATAAAATCATATTCTCTGTCGTGCAATTCGCCATCAATTAAAGCAAACGCAATCATTTCTTTTAACAAACTTATTTTTTCTTGAGTAGTTTCCATCAAAATTCTTACTTTTATAATATTCTTCAAATATAAAAAATGATACGATTTTTAAGCCTATTATTACCACTTTTTTTGTTTTCTGTAAACCAAATCGAAGCACAAAACCGCTATTCTACCTTTGAGATAGATGCACCACAACTACAAACTAAAAAGAAAATTTGGGTGTATTTACCCTTAAATTACGAAAAATCAACCAAAAAATACCCTGTAATTTACATGCATGATGCGCAAAATTTGTTTGATACGATTGCTTCTTTTGGTGGTGAATGGAAAATTGACGAAACCTTAGATAGTTTAAAAGCTAAAGTCATTGTAATTGGCATCGAACACGGAAATGAAAAACGTTTTGGAGAACTAACACCTTATAAAAACGAAAAACGTGGTGGTGGAAATGCAGATGCTTATTTAGAATTTATCGTAAAAACCTTAAAACCACAAATTGATTTGACTTACAGAACCAAAACAAATGCTAGAAATACTTGTATCTGGGGAAGTTCGCTTGGCGGATTGGTTTCTTTTTATGCCGCTTTGAAATATCCAGATGTGTTTGGAAAAGTAGGTTGCTTCTCGCCTGCTTTTTGGATTAATAAAGAAGAAATTTTTCAGAAAATGGAAAACACGCCAAACTTCAATACCAAAATTTATTTGCTCTGTGGCGACAATGAAGGTAAGGAAGACATGGTTACGAATATGGAACAAATGGAAACACTTATTAATTCGAAACGATGTGAATGTAAGAAACTCAATAAATCTGTAATTGTAAAAGGTGGTGAACATAACGAAAAATTATGGCGAAATGCGTTTGCAAAAGCGTATCTTTGGCTTTTCTAAGAATAATTACGAATGTTACTCTGAGCGAAAGTAAAGAGGAAACAAATAAAACCTAAAAAAATGAACAATAACGATATCTTCAAAAAACTACGTGTTGCCTTACAATTACGTGACGACCAAATAGTTGAAATTTTAAACCTTGTCGATTTTAAAATGTCGAAAGGTGAATTAGGTGATATTTTCCGTGCGGAAGATCATGCTAATTTTATGGAATGTGGCGATCAAGTTTTACGTAATTTCTTAAACGGATTAATCATTCATTTACGTGGTACGAAGGAAAATCCGAAAAATCCTCGTGATGTAATCAAATCACACAAAGATTACGAAACACAAACGGAAAGAACAGACAAAACCATTTACGAACCGAAGAAACCTTACAACAAAACGGATAGTAAAACGCAATTTAAACCAAGAACAGGCGATAAAAAACCTTTCGCAAAAGATGGTGATAAAAAAGAATTCAAGCCGAAAACTGGTGAAAGTTCAGATAAAAAACCAGCTTTTGGAAAGAACAAATTTGGTAACGACAAAAAACCAGCTAAACAAAACCCAGTAGAAAAATTCAAGTTTAAAGACGGTAAAAAATAAAACGAAATCCTCAATTGATATTGAGGATTTTTTTATATTTACGAATGAGAGAATAACACAGTTACACATAAGCATGAAAAACACACAACAAATCGCTTCCCGTTTTAGAGAAGTCATTTTAAATGGAACTTGGATTGCCAACACCAATTACAAAGACCAATTAACCAATTTAGATTGGGAAATCACAACAAAAAAATTTCATTCTTTTAATACGATTTCCGTGCTTTCTCAACACATTCACTATTATATTTCTGGGATTTTAAATGTTTTGAATGGCGGAACACTCGATATCAAAGACCAATTTAGTTTTGATTTCCCTGTTATCAAATCACAACAAGATTGGGATATTTTTCTAACTAAATTTTGGAAAGATTCCGAAGAGTTTGCCGGCTTAATAGAACAAATGTCTGATGAAAAATTAGAAGCCGTTTTTGTTGATGCAAAATACGGAACGTATCAAAGAAATATTGACGCGATGATTGAACATGCTTATTATCATTTAGGTCAAATTGTTTTGATTAAAAAAGGATTGACTCAATAATTACAACTCAAAAATGCTTAAAAAAATTCATCATATTGCCATTATTTGTTCGAATTACGAAAAATCAAAGCAATTTTATACGGAGATTTTAGGATTCGAAATCACTCAAGAAGTCTATCGTGAAGAAAGACAATCCTACAAACTAGATTTATCTTTAAATGGGAATTATTGTATCGAATTGTTTTCTTTTCCAAATCCGCCAGAAAGAGTTTCCAGACCAGAAGCTCGAGGCTTACGTCATATTGCCTTTGAAGTAGACAATATCGAAAGTGCAATAGAAACATTATCAAAACACAACATCAAAACAGAACCCATAAGAATTGATGAATTCACCCAAAAAAGATTTACTTTTTTCGAAGATCCTGATCAATTACCAATCGAATTATATGAAATTTAATAATACAAAAAATCCTGAACTTTCATTCAGGATTTTTTTATACTTTTTATTTGTAAACCGACTCTTTTTTGAAGTGAACCGCTAATAAATAATATACTACAGCTCTGTATTTACTTTTGTTCGAACGACCGTATTTCTCAATTACGGCATCAATACCTCTATCTAAATCTGCGCCATCTTTTAAACCTAATTTCTTAATTAAGAAATTATTTTTTACCGTTGCTAATTCTTTTTCATCTGTTCCAGAAACAGTTGAAGAATCATTATTATAAATCGATGGACCACAACCAATAACTACTTTAGTTAATAAATCCATATTAGCAGTTACACCACATTTGTCTTTTAAATCTGCAGCATACTTTACTATTAATTCATCTCTTTTACTCATAATTACATATGTTTTTTATTAGTTACTTCTCAAACTTACAATAATTTACTTAAAAAATAAAGAATTTGATACTAAATTTAACATTTTAATAATAAAAATAATACATAAAAAAGAACAAATAATGAAGTTTAAAAACTATAAATTCTTAAAATAATCCAACAAAATACTATTATTCAATTTTTCTGGAGTGAAAATTTCTAAAATAGATGGAGTATTTTCATCTGAAATAAACGAATTCCAAACTGATTGCAATTCCTTCTCATCTTGAACGGAAGTATAATTAAACTTGTACATTTTAGCCAAATGCTCTGCCGTAAATTGATGCGTTGTTTCGAAAAAAGTATTAAAAGTTTCGTTTTCTTGATGACCTGGTAAAATTCTGAAAATACCGCCACCATTATTGTTAATCAAAATAATTTTGAAGCTTTTAGGAATATAATTATTCCATAACGCATTACTATCGTACAGAAAACTAATGTCACCAGTTATTAAGATTGTTGCTTTTTTGTTTGCTAAAGCCGCTCCAATTGCCGTTGATGTGCTTCCATCAATACCACTTGTACCACGATTACAAAACACTTCAATGGTTTTATTAATATGAACCAATTGAATGTAACGAATTGGCGAACTATTACTGACTTGTAACTGAATATTTTCCGGTAAATTCTGACTTAAAAAATCGAAAACTTTAAAATCAGAAAACGGAATTTCCGACATATAGCTGTCGTGTTTCGCTAATCTGTTTTTCCAAATGGTTTGAAAAGTCGATTTATAATCTAAAGAAATTGTATTATTTTCTATTAATAACTGATTAAAAAAAGTTGAAATATTGGTTTGAAAATGTTCCGATAAACAACCATATGTATCATAAGCACGAATTTCATCAACATGCCAATGCTGTTTCGGTTGATAGCTTCTCAACAAAGCTTTTATACGTTTAGAAACTACCATTCCGCCAAAAGTTAACAGAATTTCTGGTTGAAAATTCAATTTATCTTCTTCAGAAAAAGTGGTCACTAAAGTATCAATTCGATCAATAAAACTTGGATGATGTAAATTGGAAGTTTTCTCTAATAACACCAAAACACTTTCGTCTTGCGCTAAAATTTCAATATATTTTTGTTCAATGGAATTAGGCAACAACTCGCCTACTAAAATCAATTTCTTTTTCGCTGATTGCCATTCTGAAACGAACTTAGTATCTAAATTAAATGCCGCTTTTTCAACATTTGAAACAGGAATTTGCGGAACATAAGTTGGCTCTAAAAGTGTTTCATACAAAGGTTCTTCAAATGGAACGTTGATATGCGCTGGACCTTTTTGAGAAATGACCGTTTCAATCGCTGAAACAATTAAACTGTCATTTATTTCTGAAGCATTTTCAGTTAAATTGGCAGAAAAAACAATATGATTCGCATATACATTTTCTTGACGAATCGTTTGTCCGTCTCCAATGTCGATTTTATTTTGTGGTCTGTCCGCAGAAACAACCAATAAAGGAATTTGACTGTAAAACGCTTCGGCAACAGCTGGATAATAATTCAATAATGCTGAACCAGATGTACAAACTACCGCGACAGGTTTTTGTAATTGTTGCGCCAAACCTAAAGCAAAAAAAGCCGCACAACGCTCGTCGGCAATGCTATAACACGTAAAACTATCTTGATTAGTAAATCCGATAGTTAAAGGTGTATTTCGTGAACCTGGAGAAATTACAATATGTTGAATTTCCTTTTGGCGAAAAATTTCAATGACAGCTTGCGCTAATGGTATTTTTGGGTATAAGTTGGCTTTCAATTTATTAGATATGAAATTAAATTTTCAATTACAAACTTACAAATTTACCCACATTTTTTATACTTTTATCTGATAAATAAATCCTTCAAAATGAATCCGATAATTCGAAATTACAATCCCGAAGATTGCTCATCAATTTTAGAAATCATTAACGACCAAATTTTAAATGGTGTGGCTTTGTACGATTATCAACAGAGAAGTTTAGTGCAACAATTGGCTATTTTTGATGATAAATTGAAAAAAGATTTCCCGATTATTGTCGCAGAAATAAATAATGAAGTGATTGGTTTTGGATATTATAGCGAATTCCGATTTAGAGAAGCGTATAAATTCACCGTTGAACATTCCGTTTATGCTAATAAAAACTACATTGGAAAAGGAATTGGTAATTTATTATTAACCGAATTAATTACTTTAGCAAAAGATCAAGGTTTACACACGATGATTGGCGTTATCGATTCGGAAAACGAAAGTAGTATTGCTTTCCACGAAAAATTCGGATTCGAAAAAGCAGGTTTTTTAAAAGAAACTGGATACAAATTTGACCGTTGGTTGCATTCTGTTTTTATGCAGAAAATGTTATAGAAATCAGTCTCAGTTTCCAGTCTCAGTTAACAAACACTGAAAACTGAGACTTAAAACTTAAAACTATTTTCCTTCAATCCAATTTGTAATTGATTTGTCGTTTGGTAGAACTCTTGGTGAAATCACATCGAATAAATGTCCGTTTTCATCAATTAAATATTTCTGAAAATTCCATTCCACTTCGCTGTCTTCCAATCCGTTTTTAGATTTTTGAGTTAAGAATTGATACACTTCATGCATATCACTTCCTTTTACAGATATTTTTTCCATCATTGGAAAAGTCACCCCATAATTCTTTTTACAAAACGCACCAATTTCTGCATTTGTTCCTGGTTCTTGTGCGCCAAAATTATTAGCTGGAAAACCAACAATTACAAAATTTTTATCTTTATATTTTTCGTAAATCGCTTGTAATTGTTCATATTGAGGTGTTAATCCACATTCTGAAGCCGTATTTACAATCAGTATTTTTTTTCCTTTTAAGGATGCGAAATCAAATTCGTTTCCAGATAAATCCTTTACTTTAAAAGTATATATTGAACCTTTTTCCATAGTTTTTGTTGTTGAATTATTTGGTGATAAATTACTTTTACTAGTTTGATTACAAGCCAATGAAAGCGCTAAAATTGCCGTAAATGTGTGAAATAGTTTCATCCTTAATTTATTTTATTCTCAAATGTAAGAAAAGATATAGCAAACAAGAGTTAATGTTGTATTAAAAAACCATTATTCTGTCATTTCGACGCAGGAGAAATCTTGTAAAGTAATTCAGATTATGTGATTTCTCCCCTTGGTCGAAATGACAAAAATTAATAATAAATATACATCAATATATTTTTATCCGATTTATCTAAAATATCTTGAATTCGCAAATAGAATTTTTCGTTTAGCATTGGACAGCCCCAACTTAAAACAATGGGAGAAATTTGTTCTGCATAAGGCATCTTTTTATGAGAATGCAATACAATATTTCGCAGATAAGCATTACTGTTTGTAGTATCTAAACCATACATTTTATAAGCTTTCCCGAAAGTTCCATTATAGGAATTTCCAATATAATATTTTCCTAAAGATGTCATTAAAGAACCATCAGTATTGCTAAATTGTAATTCACCCGTAGCAGTTGCAGAACCCGAACCATGTGCGACTAAACCCGAATCGGTAATTTTATTTTTTTTCGTATCGTAAACAAAAAATCGAAATTTATTTGATGGAATTCTCATGTCTAAAAGAAAAAAAACATCCTTATTGTATTTAGAATTTTTCTTTAGAAATGATTTTATTTCTTCAGCTTTACTTAAAGTTTTATCAACAACATTTTTCGAGATATTATTATCCGAAGAAGTGTTCTTTAAATAGAAATTACACAAAAGCGCTATTCCTAAAACCGATAAAACGATGATTACTTTTTGCTTCATAGTAAAATTGTTTATTAAGAAATAAACGACAAAAAAATTGATTTAGTATATAAAAAAACCTGACAAGTTTAAAAATTGTCAGGTCTTTTTATTTGATATTTTAACAATTACTTTTTCTTCTTATAAAATCTTCTATACTGAACATATGCTACTGCTGAAATTGCAAGAACAATTGACAGAGCATAAGCGTAATAAATTACATTTTGTTGTTCTCCAGAAGCGTAAGAATGCAATCCACTTAAGTGAAAATTTACTCCAAAATATGTCATTAAAATACTTGCAAAAGCTAAAACTGACATAAAATTATAGGCAAATAATCCGCGTAAAGCTGGCACAAATCGTGCATGAATTACAAAAGCGTACACCATAATACTAATTAATGCCCATGTTTCTTTTGGATCCCAACCCCAGTAGCGACCCCAACTTTCGTTAGCCCATTGTCCACCAAGGAAGTTACCAATAGTAAGCATAACTAAACCTACAGTTAAAGCCATCTCATTAATATATGTTATTTCTTTGATGTTTAATTCCATTTTGGCTTTATTCTTCTTGTTTGTAAATATTATCAAAAACAAAGAAACTAATCCTAAAATCATGGCCAACGTAAACGGTCCGTAACTCGCTACAATAACCGCTACGTGAATCATTAACCAGTATGAATCTAACACAGGTTGTAAATTTGCAATACTTGGATCCATCCAGTTCCAATGTGCCACCATCAAAATAATAGAAGTTACAAAGGCACCAGCTGCAACTGTTAAAGGTGATTTTATCCAAATTTTACCAGTTACGATAAATAACCATAATGGCGTTACTCCAAGTAACAATGTAAACAACATAGTTGCCCAAGCCACATAAATCATACTTTCATAGGCATCAGACCAAGGCGCATGTCCTGAAATATACCAACGAACAATTAATCCTGCTAAATGTAAAATGAATAATAAAATAATAGTTCCGTGGAAAAACTTCACTACATAATTTACCCATTTCTTTTTGTTGAAAATTTGAACAATTACAAATACGAACATTAAAGTTCCGGCGTACATATACCAAGAAAATAACTTTTTGAAAATATCGTATTTATTGTATTGTATTTCCGCTTCTAATTTATCATCAGAAAGCATTATTTTTCCACCAAATTTCTTTTGATAATCTGATAATCCTTTTAATAAACTTTCTGCGTTTTTGTAATTTTTAGATTGTGATGCTCTTGCTGCTTCACTAAAATAAAATGGAATGATATTTTTAACAACATCTAAATTTGTTTTGGTTGGATGTTGCAATTCTAAATAAGAAGCCCATTTGTTGTTGGTATCCTTTGGAAGAGGAAAAAACCTTAAAATTTGTCCGCTTATTGCTGAATACAATAAGTTTACTTTTTTATCTGCATCCAAAAAATCTTTCTGAAACTGATCTGGGACGGCAACTTTATACGCTTCGTCCGTTTGTTTTTGCAATTTATAATTTCCGAAATCATCGAAAAAACTAATTAACGGTGCATATTTTGCTTCTTTATCAACACCAATAATTTTACGAATACTGTCGTTTCCTCTTTTTAAATAAATAATTGGAATTTGGTACCAAAATTCAGGAAATTGATTCATTGAAATTAAAACCTGATCTGAAGTATACCCTTCGAATGTATCACTTTTAGAAACTTTTCGTAATAATTCAGATGAAAACGTATTTACCGGTTTCATTCTTCCACTATAATCTTGAATAACTAATCTTCCGAATTTTTCTGCGTGATCTGCAGAAACCATATATTTTTTAATCTCTTTTAAAGATTCCGCAACTGTTGGCATTTTTGGTTTTTGAACCGAAGTGTCATGCTGATGTGGTTCTGTTCCGTGATTATGTCCGTCGTGATTGGTATGATTGTCTTGAGCAAATCCAACTAATCCGAAGAAAAACAACAATACTGTTAAAGCCGCTTTTTTCGCACGAATTTTATCAAGTTTTATAATCAAATCATTAAATCTGGTGTTTTTATCAAACAAAATAGCCATTAAAGCAAAGTATAATAAAAAGTAACCGATATATGTAATCCAAGTTCCCCAAAAATCATGATTTACAGAAAGTACTGTTCCTTTTTCGTCTTCATCAAAACTCGCTTGAAAAAGTCGGAAACCTTTATAATCTAAGACATGATTCATGAAAATATCATATTTAAAACTTTCTTTTCCATCAATAACATCAATTTTACTTTTAAATGCCGAATAACTTTTTTCCGTTCCCGGTTGTTTGTCCGCAATAAAATCATTCAATTTTATAGAAAAAGGCAACGTATGAACTTTACTTCCGTACATTAAAGTGAAATCTAATTTTCCAATTTTAAAACTTTTAGGCTCACCTTGTTTTCCTTTAGATCCCATTAAAGTAACAATTTCTTCTTTGTTCTGAGAAGTCACTTTTACCACAATGGCATCATCTGTTTTTTTATCTTTATAATTGTCGTTAGAAGCTAAAACCACTTCTCCATTTTGAGCTAATTCAGGAAGAACAAACTGAATTCCACCTGCATTATATAATGAACGGAACATTAACGGACTAGGTTGATCTTTTGCAATTGTACCTTGCATTTTATCTGCCATTCGCATAAAATTACCATCAAAAGGGGTTTGAATGGTATAAGCTTCAGCAATTTTAGTAATATTTACAGCTCCTTGTGTGAATTTATTGAATGCAAATAACACATTACTAATGTTTTTCACTTCACCATCACGTAAAAAATGTTCTTTTCTACTTCCACCACTTGCTTCAACAAGTTTAATATATAAATCACCTTTTGCATTTGGTTTGAATGTTTCAGAAGCATTCATGATAAATTCCTGTAATTCAATTTTATATGGAACATCTGAAAAATCATCAGAATACGAAAATGAATTATTTACAGCTTGAGAAAGTAATAATTGTTTCTCAATTGTTTTACGTTTCATTTCACCTTTATAATCTCCATCAACAAATGCTGTAAGATGCGGCATATCTGAATACACCATATTAGCTGTTGCACCTTCACGAATTGGCATTAATCCTTCGTAACTAATATATCTCGTAACAAAAGCTCCAATAATTATAAAAATAAAAGACAAGTGCAATAACAAAGTTGCCCATTTTTCTCTTTTATACAATTGGTAACGTTTGATGTTTCCGAAAAAATTAATCACAAAAAATACCATAATGGCTTCAAACCACCAAGTGTTGTAAACTAAAATTCGAGCAGTTTCTGTATTATATGCATCTTCTATGAAAGTTCCTGCCGCCATTGCAGCTGCAAAACCGATAAATAAAAGTGCCATTAAGCGTGTAGAATATAGTGCGGAAAGTAATTTCTGTAACATAAAATGTTGTCTTTTTTTAAAGTAGTGCAAATGTACAGAATTGAAAATAAAGAGTAACTATTTTAACAAAATTTAATAAATGAAATGTAACAGGAAACCAAAAATTAGAAGCTCAGAATTTAATATAACATTTTAACCTCTTTAATATCAAACAATTGTAAACTATCATCTTCAAGTTCAATTTGCAACAAACCATTTGGCAAAACTTGCTTGATAATTCCCATAAATTTTGTTTCTGAAGCATTTTCAAAAGCCATTGGTACATTTTTTTTGAATAAATTTTCGTGATATACTTCCCAAAAATATTTCGCCCCTTCATTTTTATACAAATTGATATTGTTTTGAAATTGGTTTAAAAAAGTCAATAACACTTCTTCTTTACTCCATTCTTGTCCGGAAATATTTTTTAAAGAACTCGCTTGTGGCAGATTTGAAAAGTTTTCTTGGTTCACATTTATGCCAATTCCAATGATTGAAAGTATTTCTGAATTGCTTTTAAACTGATTTTCAATTAAAATGCCACAAATTTTCTTTTTATCTGCCAAAATGTCGTTTGCCCATTTGATAGCTAAATTCGGAATTTTTAAATTAGAAAACGTTTGAAATAAGCTAACAGCAACGACCACATTTAAATTAAAAACTTCCTCAAAATTAAGCAACACATCTTTTATCAAGACACTGAAAGTAAGGTTTTTACCATTTTCTACTTCCCAATTCGCACCGCGTTGCCCTCTCCCATTCGTTTGGTTTTCAGCCACCACAACTGTGAAATTATCTACGGTTTGTTTTGTAGTTAATTCTTTTAAATAGCTGTTTGTTGAATCAATGGCAGGGAGTTTGATAATATGCATATAAGAAATTTTGTTATTACTTAATTGAAGTTACAAAAATAAAGACAAAAAATGATACCTTTGCACAAAACGAATAAATAATAGATGACGAAAAATATTAGCACAGATGATTTACTAGCAAGTATCATCAAAGGAATAGAAGATGTAAAAGGATTAGATATTGATATTCTTGATTTAAGAGGGATTGACAATAGCGTTTGTGATTATTTTGTAATTTGCAATGGTAATTCAAATACCCAAGTAAATGCAATTGTAGGTTCTGTACAAAAAGGTGTGTCAAAAGAATTAAAAGACAAACCTTGGCATGTTGAAGGAACAGACGTTGGAGAATGGGTATTAATGGATTATGTGAGCATAGTAGTACACGTATTTCAAAAACACATTAGAGAGTATTATAACATTGAAAGCCTTTGGGGTGACGCAAAAATTACCTCAATCGCCAATAAATTCTAAACCAAATTATGTCAGAAAAAGAAAACGAAAACAAAAACAAGCCAGTTATTAAGGTAGTTAAACTTGGTCCTTGGTTTTTTCCAATATTAGCCGTTTCAATAATTTTATTAATCAACTTTTTTAATGGTGGTTTCGATATGAATTATCCGAAATCGACTTCTATTTCTTCTTTTTATGATTTATTGAATAAGAATCAAATTGAAAAAGTAGACATTTTAACAAGTACTTCTGGGAATACCGCTGAAATTACATTAAAAAAAGCTGCTTATAAATCTTCAAAAGACGAAGAATTAAAAAAGTTAACTAAAGAAAAAGGTCCACACTATCTAGTAAAAGATGTAGGAAGTTTAGAATTGTTTCAGAAAAGATTAGAAGAAGCTAAAGGCAAAAATCTAATTTCTGTGTACGATTTAAAACCAACAAGCAACTGGGGTGAATGGATCGGATTATTATTGCCAACACTAATTTTTATTGGATTTTTCTATTTCATATCGAAAAGAATGTCTGGTGGCGCTGGTGGTGGTGGTCAAATATTTAGTATCGGAAAATCGAAAGCTAAATTATTCGACGAAAAAAATGACGTAAAAGTTACTTTTGAAAATGTTGCTGGATTAGAAGGTGCCAAAGAAGAAATACAAGAAATTGTAGAATTCTTAAAAACGCCTGAAAAATATACAAGTATTGGTGGTAAAATCCCAAAAGGAGCCTTATTAGTTGGACCTCCAGGAACAGGAAAAACCTTATTAGCCAAAGCTGTTGCAGGTGAAGCTAACGTACCCTTCTTCTCTTTATCAGGATCTGATTTTGTAGAAATGTTCGTTGGTGTTGGAGCTTCTCGTGTAAGAGATTTATTCAAACAAGCCAAAGACAAGGCGCCAGCTATTATTTTCATTGATGAAATTGATGCTGTAGGAAGAGCTCGTGGAAAAAACAACATGTCTGGAAGTAATGACGAAAGAGAAAATACGTTAAATCAGTTATTAACTGAAATGGACGGATTTGGAACTAACTCTAACGTAATTGTATTAGCAGCAACCAACAGAGCTGATGTTTTAGATAAAGCATTAATGCGTGCTGGTCGTTTCGACAGACAAATTTATGTAGACCTACCGGACATTAGAGAACGTGCTGCTATTTTTGAAGTACACTTAAAACCAATTACAAAATCGGAAACATTAGATGTTGAATTTTTAGCGAAACAAACACCTGGTTTTTCTGGAGCAGATATTGCCAATGTTTGTAATGAAGCCGCTTTAGTTGCTGCAAGAAAAGACAAAAAAGCAGTAGATAAACAAGACTTTTTAGACGCTGTTGACAGAATTGTTGGTGGTTTAGAAAAGAAAAATAAAATTATCACTAAAGAAGAAAAACACGCTATTGCGATTCACGAAGCTGGTCACGCGACTGTAAGTTGGATGTTGAAACACGCGGCTCCTTTAGTAAAAGTTACCATCGTTCCTCGTGGACAAAGCTTAGGTGCTGCATGGTATTTACCGGAAGAAAGACAAATCGTAAGAACCGAACAAATGTTAGACGAAATGTGTGCTACAATGGGCGGTAGAGCTGCTGAAAAAGTAGTTTTCGATAAGATTTCAACGGGAGCACTTTCAGATTTAGAAAAAGTTACCAAACAAGCTCGTGCGATGGTTACAGTTTATGGTTTAAACGATAAAATCGGAAATATTACATATTACGATTCTTCAGGGCAATCTGATTATAATTTTTCAAAACCATATTCAGATGATACTGCAAAAATAATTGATGCGGAGATTTCTGGATTAATTGAAAAACAATACCAAAGAGCGATTACAATTTTAACTGAAAACAGAACAAAATTAGAAGCTTTAGCGGATATTTTAATCGAGAAAGAAGTTATTTTTAAAGACGACTTAGAAACGATTTTCGGAAAGAGACCTTTTGATATTGAAGAAGTAAAACCTGAAACAATGACGGAGATTATTTCTAAATCAGATTCAGAAAGCATTACCGAATAAGTTATTAACAATCTATTGTATAAAAAATCTTAACCTAGAAGTAATTTTAAGTTAAGATTTTTTTATATTTGATGCTTACGAATATTTACAGATTTAAAATGAATATTTTCAAAAAAATATTTGGCCATCAAGACGACGCAGAAGATCAAGAAAAAAACGTTTCTAAAAGCCAATATACACCAGACATAAATACGCCAGTAGACGAATTATTTACCATTAACTTTAAAAATAATGGTGGAAAATTCATTTATTGTTCTAGTATGAATGAGGTTCACGATAACTTTGAAAATATTTTAGAAGAAAATGATTGGTTTGAAAATGAAGTAAAATGTTTTGATTCGAGATTATTTCACTTTTTAGATGAAAACAGATTAGAATACAAAAACGTTACAAATCCTACATTCTTTTTTACACCTTGCGAAAACTTAATTGCTGATGAAGGTTCTATCCTATTCTCTTCAAAACAATTAAAACAATATAAAATAGACGAATTACCTACAAACATTATAGTATTTGCTTCAACAAGTCAATTAACTATGACTAAAGGTGACAGTTTAAGAAATATCAAAAACAAATACGACAAAGAATACCCAACAAATATTACTGCAATTAAGTATTTTGAAAAAACTAAAGAAGAAGATTTTCTTCATTATGGTAGTTGCCACAAAAACTTATACTTAATACTACTAGAAGATTTATAAAATGAGTGAAAATGTTATAAGAGCAAGTAGTGGTGCAGTTTATATTGCATTACTTATATTTTGCACACTTTTTTCGCCAATAACCTTTCATATTTTATTCACGGTTTTTATGTGTTTAAGTATTTATGAATTTTCAAAAATGACCAATTACAAATACTATTATTTATTTGCAATTGGAGGAATATTAATTTCTGTGTTGTTTTTCATAAGCCAACTTCCACCAGTAAATTTAATATATATTGCTTTTGGATGTGTTGTTTTTAACATTTTACTGTTGTTCAACTTATTCAACAATAAATCGTTTCATAAATACCACAAAACGTATAGCCATTTGTTTCTATACATTACTTTACCATTTATTTTATTATTATCAATACCAAACTTCATTGCGCCTGCGAAATACGAAATCGTTTTAGCAGTATTTATAATGATTTGGTGTAATGACACATTTGCCTATTTAGTTGGGAAATCAATTGGAAAACACAAACTATTAGAAAGAGTTTCTCCTAAAAAAACCATTGAAGGTTTTCTTGGCGGAATTGTTTTTACCATACTTGCTTCTTTAATAATAAGTCAATTTTATACTTTTTTTAGTGTAACTTTGTGGATTATTACAGCAATTGTAATTGCATTATTTGGTACTCTTGGCGATTTAGTAGAATCTAAATTCAAAAGAGAAGCTGGCGTAAAAGATAGCGGAAACATCATGCCTGGTCATGGTGGTATTTTAGACCGACTAGATAGTGTTATATTTGTAGTTCCGTTTTTATATGTTTTATTTTTAATTTACTTTTATTATGCTTAAGTTTCATCCAGAAGGATCTAAAATTATTTTAATTTCAGCTTTAATTACCGTTTTAGGTATTTTTGGTGTAGACTATTTGTTGCACGACAACACAGTTATACGCATAATAGTTCAATGTATTTTACTATTTCTATTAATCATGATTCTTCAGTTTTTTAGAGACCCAACTCGAGTTGCAGATAACAGCGACAATCATGTATTAGCTCCAGTTGATGGAAAAGTTGTGGTTATTGAAGAAGTTTTTGAACCAGAATATTTCAAAGACAAAAGATTAATGGTTTCTATTTTTATGTCGCCAATAAACGTTCACGTAACAAGATATGCAGTTAATGGAATCGTAAAATATAGCAAATATCATCCTGGTAAATTTTTAGTCGCTTGGCACCCAAAAGCGAGTGAAGAAAACGAACGTACTACTGTGGTTATTGAAAACAGAGTGTATGGCGAAATTATGTACCGACAAATCGCTGGTGCATTAGCAAAAAGAATTGTAAATTATGCAGTAGAAGGCATGAGAGTAGTTCAAGGTAAAGATGCTGGTTTTATTAAATTTGGTTCTCGTGTTGATTTATATTTTCCAATTGGAACAGAAATCAATGTGAAATTAGGAGATAAAGCGATTGGAAACAAAACTATAATTAGTAAAAAATAAATGAGTAAATTGTCGTTAGATGAAAGATTCCAGGAAGCTATTCGTAATGCCAACGAAAAAATTCCTAAAACTTCTGTACCGCAAGATGTACAGCTAGTGCTTTATGCCTATTACAAACAAGCTCTTTCTGAAAACATAAGTTACAGTCATCACGGTTATGAATCGGATGAAGTAATTACCGCTTTTAAACAAAACGCTTGGATGCAAGTAAGACATCTTAGTGCCGACGAAGCCAAAGAAAAATATATTGAAATTATAAATCAAATGCTAAAAGATAGACAGTAATGTTTATCTTTTTTTATTTTTGCAGAAATCTAAATTATAAAATAAATGAAAAATAGAATACTAGTATTAACATTCGCCACAATAATTGGTTTTACAAGCTGTGGAAAAGACAAAGAATTGGTAGAAGTTACCATTCCAGAACCAGAAAAAATTGAAAAAACTGCAATGGGAAATCCTGCAGATGTAAAAGCTGATGATGCTGAAGGTGCTTTTCAAATGAAAGGTTTACCTTATACATATAATGGTTTAGAGCCTTTTATTGATGCTAAAACAATGGAAACTCATTATTCTAAACATCATGTTGGATATTGCAACAAATTGAACGCAGCCGTAAAAGGAACCGATTTAGAATCTAAATCAATTGAAGAAATTCTTAAAAAATTAGACATGAGTAAAGCTGACGTTAGAAATAATGCTGGTGGATACTATAATCATAATTTCTTTTTCGAAACCTTAAACGCAAACGGCGGTGAAGCTACTGATGAAGTTTTAGAAGCTATTAATACCGATTTTGGTTCTTACGATGAATTCAAAAAACAATTTTCAGAAAGCGCTACAAAATTATTTGGTTCAGGTTGGGTTTGGTTAATAAAAGACAGAACTGGAAAATTAGTGATTTCAACTACTTCTAATCAAGACAATCCTTTAATGTCAAAAGCCGAAGTAAAAGGAACGCCAATTTTAGCTTTAGATGTTTGGGAACACGCTTATTATTTAAAATATCAAAACAAACGTAAAGATTACATAGATGCTTATTTTAATGTGATTAACTGGAAAAAAGTTAATGAAAAATTTAAAGCAGCTGCTGTTACAGAATAACAGAAACAAAAAAAGTCCCAATAAATCGGGACTTTTTTTATACTTGAAAGTAATTTTTATCTTAATTGGAAACTGTTTTTAGAAACTAATTCTCCATTTTTGTCAAACACATTTACAAAGTAAGAACCTGCAGTAATGTTTTTAACTGGTAAATCTTCTTGTACTTGTACTGTTTTGTTTTCGTATTTAACTGTTTTTTGGAAACTATATGGTAAATAAGTAGAACCAAACGTTTCTGTTTTTTTCTCACCTAAAACGTTGTTTTTACTATCAATTACTTGAACATAATATAATCTGTCTCCAGTTTTAGCTACTTGATTTTCTGCAATTGTAAAGCTAATTTTTAAAACATCTGCTCTAGTTGCTTTGTCAGTATCAACTTGCTTACCTGAACTTCTTTGTTTTACTGCTAAAGTAGTTAAGTTTAAAACTGATAATTTCTGAGCTTTTTCAACCGTTTTAGACAAATTTTCGTTTTTTGCTGCCAAAGTATCATTTGCAGTTTTTGCATTAGATAATAATACAGTAGTACTATCTAAATTTTTAGTCAATCCTACATTTGCTTCTTTTAATGTATTATTTTCAGCAATCAGATTGTCCATTTCACGTTTCAATTTCACGTACTCATTTTTGTACTTAGAAAGTTCTGCGATACTACCATCTGATTTTTTAATTTTTTCTAATAATTCAACAATTTTCGCTTGTTCTTCTTCTAATTCTCCTTTTAAAGCAGTGTTGTCAGCAATAGCAGCATCGTATTCTGTAATTTTCGCTTCTAATTCTGCCTGAAATTTTTCTTTCTCAGTCATCGTTTTAGACAAGCTTGAATCAACATCACTTTTGTCTTGATTCAATTTATACACATACGCTAAACTTCCCATTAGAAGTAAGGCTAAAACTACAATAGCCGCTTTTAATCCTGAATTTCTAGGATTTGATTGATTTAATTCCATACTTAGTTTGATTTAGGTTAATTATTCAACACAAAAATAAAATTTTATTTATTTCTATTACTATATAACGTAATGTATGTTGAAAATATTATATTTGATACACATTTAAATTTCAAAATGGATAAATTAAACGTATTCAGCTCTAAAGATTTAGCTAAAATCACGCAACACAGAAGTGGCGAAATAAAGTTTGGCGAGAAGATAATAACCGTTCCAAGTGATGAAAATTGGATAGAATTTATAACAAATTGCGAAGCAAAATTTGTTTTACTTGGTTTACCTGAAGATATTGGTGTAAAAGCAAATTTAGGTCGAACTGGCGCTGCAACCGCTTTTGAAAGTACCTTAAAAAGCCTTGTCAACTTTCAACATAATAAATTTTGTAAAGGAAGCGAATTGATTGCTTTAGGTGAAATTGATTTTTCTAAAGAAATGGAAATTTCAAAAACTTTAGACACAACAAACAAAGAAGATCGAAAAAAACTTTTTAGTTTGGTTGAGAATATTGACAAAGATGTTTCTTTCGTAATTAGCACGATTATTAAAGCGAATAAAATTCCGATTATTATTGGTGGCGGACATAACAATGCTTACGGAAATATAAAAGGATTGGCTTTAGCAAAAGGAATGCCAGTAAATGCTATAAATTTTGATGCACATACCGATTTCCGAATTATGGAAGGTCGTCATAGCGGAAATGGTTTTACTTATGCTTTTGAAGAAGGTTTCTTAAAAAAGTATTTCATCTTCGGATTACATGAAAATTTCGTATCAAAAAGCGTTTTCAACACCTTAAAAAACATTGAAGAACGTGTTAAATACGTAACATATGAAGAAATTGCAGTTAGAAAATCGAGAAGTTTTTCAACAGAAATAACAAATGCTTTAAAATTTATTTCCAACACACCTTTTGGTTTAGAATTAGATCTAGATGCCTTACCAAACATTCATAGTAGTGCGATGACATTAAGTGGTTTTAGTGTAGAAAAAGCTCGTAATTTCATCCATTTAGTTGGAAAAGAAGAAAATGCAAGTTATTTTCACATTTGTGAAGGCGCACCAGATTTGGATTTATCAAACAATAATCATTTAACCGGAAAATTAATCGCGACATTAATTTTAGACTTCATAAAGAGTAAAAAGCCAAACGAAAATTAAGAAATAAACACTCGAGAAAAAAACTTTATAATTTTTGAAAAAAAGTATTGGATTTCGAGATTGAAGTTTTAAATTTGTAAAATCAAGAAAAGAATTAAGTTGTAATGAGCGAATTGTCAAAAGTTATTGATTCTTTAGAAGTAAAGTTCTTTAAATTATCTAAAAAAATAGAAAATTTAGAGAAATTGAACGAAAGTTTATCTAAAGAATTGAGAGAAATAAAACAGACAGCCCAACACGAAAATGAGAAAGTAAACTCATTGAAAAACGAGTTGGAAAGCTTACGAATCACAAATTCTCTTCTAGGCAGTGAAGAATACAAGAAAGAAACAAAACTGAAAATAAATTCGTTGATTAGAGAAATCGACTATTGTATAGCTCAACTTTCTGAATAATAATTATGGCAGAAAAGTTAAAAATAAAAATTTCAATTGCAGACCGAGTCTATCCATTAACAGTGGAAACTACTCAGGAAGAAGGTCTAAGAACGGCGTCTAAAAAAATTGATGCTACTATTAAAAAATTTGAAGCTAGCTATGCTGTAAGAGACAAGCAAGATGTATTAGCCATGTGCGCTTTACAATTCGCTTCTCAAATAGAACAAACACAAATAGATACTTCTACAGATACCGTAGAAGCATTTGAAAGATTGAAAAAACTCGACGAAAAAATTGAAGGTTTACTTTCAAAATAAGAAATTACGTTCATACAAAAACACTAAAGTACTGCCCACATTAGTAAATATTTGATAAACTCAACACTAACTATTAAATGAGTGAATTTGCAATAGTAAAGCACGTCCTTCACGGGAATCCTTGATCATTGTTTTAGCTCAAATCCTGTCTGAATCGAGTTTATTCAAACACCTGATGTGGGCTTTTTTATTAAACTAAATTAAACTATGGAATTAACAAGTATAATAATTGGAATCGTTGTCGGATTGGCTATAGGATTTGCAATTGCTAAATTTTTAGAAAAAAGCAATGTATCAAACCTAATCAAAAATGCTAAAAAAGAAGCGGGTTCAATTTTAAGAGATGCTAAATCAGAAGCCGAAGCTGAAAAGAAAAATAAGCTATTACAAGCCAAAGAAAAATTTTTAGAATTAAAATCGGAACACGAAAAGGAAATTTTGTCAAAAGACAAAAAAATGGCTGAAGCCGAAAAAAGAACAAGAGATAAAGAATCTCAAATTTCTAATGAATTAGCCAAAGCAAAGAAAGTTAACGACGAAGCAGAAGCAAAAATCGTTGAGTACAACAACAAAATTGAAAACTTAGAGAAAAAATCTCAAGAAGTTGACAAATTACATAAAAGTCAGATTGAGCAATTAGAAGTAATTTCTGGTTTATCTGCAGATGAAGCTAAAAATCAATTAGTTGAAAGTTTAAAAGCTGAAGCGAAAACAAACGCAATGGCGCATATTCAAGAAACTATTGAAGAAGCTAAAATGCAAGCGCAACAAGAAGCTAAGAAAATCATTATCAGCACAATTCAACGTGTTGGTACTGAAGAAGCTGTTGAAAATTGCGTTTCTGTATTCAACATTGAATCTGACGATGTAAAAGGAAGAATTATTGGTAGAGAAGGAAGAAACATTAGAGCTATTGAAGCAGCAACTGGAGTTGAAATCATTGTAGATGATACACCTGAAGCGATTATCTTATCATGTTTCGATCCTGTTAGAAGAGAAATTGCTCGTTTAGCACTTCATAAATTAGTTACTGATGGTCGTATTCACCCAGCTCGTATTGAAGAAGTTGTTGAAAAAACGAAAAAACAGATTGAAGAAGAAATCATCGAAGTTGGTAAACGTACGGTTATCGATTTAGGAATTCACGGTTTACACCCAGAACTGATTAAAATTGTAGGTAGAATGAAATACCGTTCTTCATACGGACAAAACTTATTACAACACTCAAGAGAAGTTTCTAAATTATGTGGTTTAATGGCTGCAGAATTAGGATTGAACGTCAAATTAGCAAAAAGAGCTGGTTTATTACACGATATTGGAAAAGTTCCAGATACAGAAAGCGAATTGCCACACGCAATTTTAGGTATGCAATGGGCAGAGAAATACGGTGAAAAAGAAGAAGTTTGTAATGCAATTGGAGCTCACCACGATGAAATTGAAATGAAATATTTAATTTCTCCAATTATTCAAGTATGTGATGCGATTTCAGGAGCAAGACCAGGTGCACGTCGTCAAGTATTAGATTCTTACATCCAACGTTTAAAAGATCTTGAAGAAGTAGCCTATAGTTTCCCTGGAGTTAAAAATGCTTATGCGATTCAAGCTGGTAGAGAATTACGTGTGTTAGTAGAAAGCGAAAAAGTTTCAGACGATTTAGCTGCAACTTTATCTTTTGAAATTTCACACAAAATTCAAACTGAAATGACGTATCCAGGCCAAGTTAAAGTAACAGTAATTAGAGAAACAAGAGCGGTTAATATTGCAAAATAATCTCTAAGATCAATAAATTAAAAAATCCGATTTCAATTGAAGTCGGATTTTTTTTGCTCCATAATAATGTAATGATTTGTAATAATAATATAACAAATAACACTTGGAACAAATCTAACTTTACAACATCGAAATTACATAAAACATAAGTAATCGATATTAAGGAGATTTAAAAATCTAGTTTTTTTAACCAAAATTTATTATTATGAAAAATGTCATTTTATTACTTACGAGTTTTATTTCAGTAACAGCTTTTTCGCAGGAAGAAGTAAAAAGCTCAAGCGACGCTAGATTTGGAATCAAAGGTGGATTAAATTATTCCACTGTTACTAAAGGCGATTTTGAAGAAGGATTAGATCCGAGAACCAGTTTTTATATTGGATTTGTTAGTGAAATTCCATTAGTTGGAAGAATACTACATCTTCAACCTGAAATGATATATTCAAGACAAGGTTTTGAAAGCAATTACTCTTTTTTAGGTGAAAATTACAACGATGTATATCAAGTAGATTATATCAATATTCCAGTATTATTAAAACTTTATGCTGGGAATACACTTTCATTTGAATTTGGACCTCAATTTGGATTAAAAGTTAATGAAAAAATAGTGCGAAACGATTCTGAAGTGGAAGAAAATGATATCAATTCGTTTGATACCGCATTAGCAGGTGGAGTTTCTTTAAATTTTGATAAATTCTTCTTATCTGGAAGATACACCTATAGTTTAAATGAAATTATTAAAGATTCAAATAGTAAAAATTCTGTGTTCCAAATTGGAGGAGGTTTTAGATTTTAATCTCATTTTGAATTATATAAAAAAGTCCGTCCCGATTTCATCGGGACGGACTTTTTTATTGGGTTTTATATATTTTTTAATCTACTTATTTTTTTTTGCCGTTTTCTTCGTTTTTCCGTTAATTACTTTAATCGCAACATACATAAACAATATAAAAGAGATTAATCGCAAGAACATAAATATGCTTTCGCTTTGCATAAATCCTAAAAATTTCAAATCAAAAGGCAAAGCCAAGAAAGCAGAAATAACTGCAATTAATAACAATTTTGAATTGGTCATATTTTTAAAAAAACCCATCATACTTTATAAAATTAATTAAAGAAAGAATCAACAAACTCTGATTTATTAAACACCTGTAAGTCTTCAATTCCTTCACCTACTCCAATATATTTCACTGGAATTTGAAATTGATCTGAAATTCCAATTACGACACCACCTTTTGCAGTTCCGTCTAATTTAGTTACTGCTAAACAAGAAACTTCTGTAGCTGCTGTAAATTGTTTAGCTTGTTCAAAAGCATTTTGCCCTGTTGAACCATCAAGCACCAACATGACGTCGTTTGGCGTATTTGGAACCACTTTTTGCATTACATTTTTCACTTTGGTTAACTCGTTCATTAAACCAACTTTATTGTGTAAACGACCAGCTGTATCAATAATAACCACATCAGCATTTTGTGCTACAGCAGATTGCAAGGTATCAAAAGCAACAGAAGCTGGATCCGAACCCATTTGTTGTCTCACCATTGGCACACCTACTCTATCCGCCCAAATTTGTAATTGATCAATTGCAGCAGCTCTGAATGTATCAGCAGCACCTAATACTACGTTGTAACCCGCTTTTTTAAACTGATATGCTAATTTTCCAATAGTTGTAGTTTTACCAACACCATTTACACCAACCACCATAATTACGTATGGTTTAGTATCTTTTGGAATGGTAAATTCAGAATCGTTTCCGGTATTTGTTTCAGATAAAAGCGCACCGATTTCTTCTCTTAAAATTAAATTAAGTTCATCTGTACCTAAATATTTATCTTGAGAAACTCTTTTTTCAATGCGTTGAATAATTTTCAACGTGGTATTTACACCAACATCTGAAGAAATAAGTACTTCTTCTAAATTATCTAAAACTTCATCGTCAACTTTAGATTTTCCAGCAACTGCTTTAGTTAATTTAGAAAAGAAAGACGTTTTAGTTTTCTCTAAACCTTTATCTAAAATTTGCTTTTCCTGCTCAGTAATTACAGGTTCACTTTTGTTAGAAGAAAATATTTTTTTAAAAAAACTCATTGTATTAAGTAAGTAATGATATGATTTTCATTATTATGGAACAAAAATAAAATAAAAAAAGCTACTTTCAAATGAAAATAGCTTTTTTAGTATCTATATTGTACAGATTATTTCTTTTTTAAGAACTCATCTACTTCTTCTGGACTCATTACTGATTCCACAAATGTATAAGCTCCAGTTTTAGGAGACTTCACCATTTTGATTGCTTTAGTCAATCTTTTAGAAGCTGTTTGTAAAGTTGCTACGGTTTTCTTTGCCATGACTTAATGTTTTATTGAATTTAAAAATTTCAAATACGATATTTGAAAATTAAAAATTTCTAATTATTTAATTTCTTTGTGAACAGTTACTCTTTTCAAGATAGGATTGAATTTTTTGATTTCCATTCTATCTGGTGTGTTTTTCTTGTTTTTAGTCGTGATATAACGAGAAGTTCCTGGTTGACCAGATTCTTTGTGCTCAGTACACTCTAAAATTACTTGGATTCTATTACCTTTCTTTGCCATTTTGATATATTTTTAAATGATTAAACAGATTTTACAAATCCATCAGCTTTAGCTTTTTTCAAAACCGCGGCAATACCATTTTTGTTAATTGTTTTTAATACTGCTGTAGATATTTTTAGGCTCACCCATCTATCTTCTTCAGCAATGTAAAAACGTTTTTTCACTAAGTTCACAGAGAATTTTCTCTTAGTTTTATTCATCGCGTGAGAAACGTTGTTTCCAACCATTGCTCTTTTTCCTGTTAGTTCACAAACTCTTGACATTATTCTAAACTTTTATATCGTTATTCTAAATAAGGGTGCAAAGAAAAGGATTTTTCATTTACTATGCAACTATTTTTTATTAGTTTTTTGAAATTTCTTTATATATCATTTCAAATGCTTTGTTAACCGCCCTATCTATAACCTTTTCGCGCGGTTGACCAAAATTAAATTCTTCTACAAAAACTTCTTCTGGAGTGGCAATTGCGATAAAAACAGTGCCAATTTCAGCATCACTTTCTCCTTTTGTTGGTCCGGCGTTTCCAGTTGTAGCAATCGCATAATCTGTGTTAAAAATAGTTTTACAATTCAAAGCCATTTCCTTCGCAACGTCAGCACTCACAACAGAATACTGATTTATCGTTTCCGAATTTACTTTCAATAAATCAATTTTAACCTGGTTCGAATAGGCAACAATTCCTCCCTGAAAATATGCAGAAGCTCCTGATACTGATGTAATTAATTCTGAAATTTTTCCGCCAGTGCAACTTTCTGCAGCAGACAAAGTTAATTCTTTTTTTACTAATGCTCTTCCAACAATGACTTCAATGGTTTCATCTTCGTCATAACCCACAATAATTTCACCAATAATAGGCTGTAATTTTTCTACTTCATGTAAGATTGCCTGGCTTAAGACGACTTCACTTTCACCACGAGCAGTCAATCTCAATCGAACTCTTCCTGGACTTGGCAAATACGCTAATTTTATAAAACTCGGTAAATTATTTTCCCAATCTTCAATTTGTTCTGCAATTAAACTCTCCCCACGACCGTAAGTCATTAGTGTTTTATGAACAATGAAAGGTCTATCGAATTTTTCAATTAAATACGGAATCAATTCATTATCAACTAAATATTTCATCTCAAAAGGCACACCAGGTAAAGAAACAAACACTGTGTCTTCATGCTCTACTAACATTCCAGGCGCCGTTCCTACTTTATTAAAAAGTACTTTTGATTTTGATGGCACTAAAGCTTGTTCAATATTTACTTGTGTGATTGGTCTTTTATAAAACCCTTCAATCATTTCTTTCACATGTGCTAAAACAGCATCATTTTGTACCAAAACATCATCAAAGTATTCACAAAAAGTTTTTTTAGTAATATCGTCTTTCGTTGGTCCTAAACCACCAGTAATAATTACTACATCGAAATTATTCTGAACATCGTTAAGTGCTTTTAAAATATGATTTTTATCGTCGGAAATGGAAAGCATCTCATAAGTTGCAATTCCGATTTTATCTAATGCTTTTGATATGTAAGAAGAATTTGTATCGACAATTTGACCAATTAATATTTCATCTCCAATAGTAATTACTGCTGCTCTCATTTTATAAATTTGTGTAAAAATAAGAAAACCACGCCAAAAGCGTGGTTAATTTTTTTATAAAAGTATGAATTTACAACTTAAAATCTTTTTTGATTTCGTCCGTTGCTTCACCTATTCTTGTTTTAAGAGATTTGAAAACGTCTTTAATTTCTTTTCGTTTTCCTTCTGCTTTTGTCCAATTCATAATCAGCATATTATCTTCATAAGCAATATCCATACCTAATAAATCTAAGGTTGGCTTAATTTTATGAGCAGATGCATACGCTTGAGTGTAATCTTTTAATTCAATAGCATTTTTCATCGACTGAATTTCGACAGGAACTTCATCTAAGAATAATGACACAATTTGCAAGGCAAAATCATTATCGTTTTCAGAAATTTCATAAACTTTAGATAAATTGTATTGTAAAGCCATTATTTTACTTGTATTTTAAACATTTGTTTACCTTCTAAAAACCCTTCTAAAATATCATTTTCCTTTACAGCTGCAACACCTTTTGGTGTACCTGTAAAAATAATATCTCCTTTTTTTAAAGTGAAAAATTGAGAAACATACGAAACAATTTCGTCTATGTTCCACAGCATCATAGAAGTTGAGCCTTTTTGAACGATTTCTGAGTTTTTTCTTAATTCAAAGTTAATATTTTCTAATGAACTATAATTCTTTTTCGGCAAAAAGTCTCCGATAATCGCCGAATGGTCAAAAGCCTTAGATTTTTCCCAAGGTAACCCTTTTTCTTTTAACATAGTTTGCAAATCGCGAGCGGTAAAATCAATTCCTAAACCAATTTCATCATAATATTTATGAGCAAATTTTGGACTAATATACTTTCCGACTTTACAAATTTTTACCAAAACTTCTACTTCATGATGCACATCATTACTGAATTCTGGAATTGTAAAAGGTGTTTTCTTCGGTAAAATTGCCGTATCTGGTTTCATGAAAATAACGGGTTCATCTGGACGCTCGTTATTTAATTCTGAAATATGGTCGGCGTAATTTCGGCCAATACAAATAATTTTCATAAACTTATTTCGTGTTTAAACGTCTTAATTTCAAACCTGTTAATACTTTTTTAGTGTATAGTGGAAAATCGGCACCTTGAATCCAACCAAAATAACCTGGATCTTTATCAAAAACATCATCTACTAAAACATTCTTGTATTTTCCAAAACTGAACATTTCCTGACCTTTATCATTTAAAACAATCATACCCGCAAAATCGACAGATTTTTTTCTAGTTGTATATTCAGACAACGCTTTCATATCATTTTGCAAATCTGGATATCTTTCCAATTGCCCTAATAAAATTTCATAAGTTGCCATCGTATCAGCTTCTGCAGAATGTGCATTTTCTAATGTTTTGCCACAATAAAATTTTAAAGCTGCAGAAAGTGTTCTTTCTTCTTTTTTATGAAAAATGGTTTGCACATCAACTGAAACGCGATTTTTCATATCGAAATCAACGCCAGCACGAATCATTTCTTCCGCTAATAACGGAATATCAAATCTATCAGAATTATATCCTGCTAAATCTGAATCTTTAATCATATTGTAAATTTGAGAAGATAATTCTACAAAAGTTGGTTCATTGGCTACTTTTTCATCTGTAATCCCATGAACAGCCGTAGATTGTGGTGGAATTGGAATTGTAGGATTTACTAACCACGTTTTACTTTCTTTATTTCCGTTTGGAAACACTTTAAATATGGCGATTTCAACAATTCTGTCTTTTCCAACATCAATTCCTGTGGTTTCTAAATCAAAGAAACAAATTGGTCTTGTAAGTTTAAGTTCCATTTTTACATTTTAGGCGACAAAGATAAAGCATAATGACTTTTTCAATAATTAAATCTACAATTTTTTTGACAAACTTTATTTAAAACAAGAAAAATACCATTAAAAAAATGCTTAATATTGTATAGTAACAAAAAGTAAATCAGTGTTTTACATGAAATTAAAAACCACAAATACTTATTCTAAAATTATTATTTTAATATTTATATTAAGTAGTATTAGTTTGGTGTTGTTTGCTGGATTACTTTTTTATGTCAAAAAACAGCAACATATCGATTATATCGAAACGAAAAATCAATTTAAAAAAGACGTTTTAGCCATTTACAAAATGGAAGTTCTGCAAAATGAATCGTATGTAAATGACATTGTGTATTGGGATGATTTTGCAAAATACATTAGTACAAGAAATGAAGCTTGGTTTAACACTTCTGTTGCGACTTCTATCAACACACTTAACTTTGAACAAGTGATTGTATTAGATAAAAATGGAGCGTTAATTACTAAAAGAACTAAAAATCCAAATGTTTTACCTGATTTAAATGCCACTGCTGCAGCAGCTATCAAAAATATTAAACTACACGATATGTATAGGTTTTACAAAAAAACCAATGTGGGATATATTGAAATAATTGGTTCTGGAATTTATAATTCTACCAATGCCAATAAAAAATTTGGGACTCCTTATGCTTATTTCTTTGTTGTTAGGCTTTTAAATGATGCTTTTTTTGAGAAATTAAACATCATTAGTAGTTCTAAATGTCAAATCACAAATACATCTTATCCTGAAAACGATTCGAAAGTTAGCATTGAAATTGCGATGTTAAACGAACACAGAGCCAAAATAGCCAACTTTTTATTTATCAGAGATTACCACAATAATTTTAATATTTTAAATCATTTTATCTATTGTATTACTTTACTTTCGTTTCTCAACTTGTTGATTTACTTCTTATTTATAAAAAAATGGGTAAATAATCCTTTAAATTTAGTTCGAAAAATACTTGAAAACAATAACACTAAGGCAATAAATCGTTTAGTGGAATATAAAGGAGAGTTTGGATACATTGGTAAGCTTTTCAAAAACAATAAAGAACATGAGAAATTATTAAAAAAAGCCAAACTAAAAGCCGAGCAAAACGACAAATTAAAATCGGTGTTTTTAGCCAATTTATCGCACGAAATTAGAACACCAATGAATGCTATTTTAGGTTTTACACACTTATTGAAAAACGACAAATTAAATTCAGACGAAATAAAAGAGTATTTAGATACGATTGAAAAAAGCGGGAATAATTTAGTTTTGATTATTAACGATTTAATTGAAATGTCGAAAATTGATGCGAAACAAATTATTCCAAATTACACATCAGTAGATTTAAATAAGAGCTTGACTGAAATTTACGAAACCATAAAAGTAACCATTCCAGAAGAGAAAAATATTGTTTTTACATTTAAAAAAGACAAACAACACAATAACATTTATGTAAAAATTGACGAAACTAAAGTGAAACAAATTTTGGTGAATTTAATTACCAATGCCATCAAATATACAGACAGTGGAGAAATTTCATTTGGATTTGAAATCAATTCCGAACAACAAGAAATACATTTTTTTGTACATGATACTGGCTATGGAATTAGCAATGAAGACCAAGCTTTAATTTTCGACAGGTTTAAAAGGATTGATAATGATTACACCACAAAATCATCAGGTTTAGGTTTGGGATTATCAATCACAAAAGCTTATTTAGACATGATGCAGGGCAGTATTCGTTTGACTTCTTCTGTTGGAAATGGTTCAACTTTTTACTTTTCAATACCGTTAGAATTAGCAACAAAAAAACCTAAAAATAAAAACATAGATATAGATACACTTTCAGTAATTTCAACTCAAATCACTTCAAACAAGCGAATTTTAATTGCTGAAGATGACGAAATAAATTATTTGCTTTTAACCAAAATGCTAGCTCCTTATAAAAACTTAGAACTTGTTAGAGCAAAAAACGGCAAGGAAGCTGTAGATATTTTCACCAACGACAATGCTTTTGATTTAATACTTTTAGATATTAAAATGCCTATTATGAATGGTTTTGAAGCTTTTGAACAGATCTCTAAAACGAAAACTACCATTCCAATTATTGCACAAACGGCATTTTCTTCAAGTGATGATGTCAAAATGATTACCAAAACGGGTTTTACAGATTATATTTTAAAACCAATAGATCGAGAAAAGCTTTTCGATTTAATGAATCAGTATTTGAACAAATAAAACCTTATTGATTTATTTTACGCGTTTTCATCTTATTCGAAATAAAATAAATGATGATAATTTCTGCGACTAAAAGATTGAACGTCCAACCTAACCAAGCTACAATTCGGTAAGCCTCCATTTGTTGTGGATGAAATAGAAATACAATGATGTATTTAAACAATCGTAATGATATTGCAGAAAGTGTTAAAGCAAAGCTTCTGATGGCAAATTTCTGATGGTTTATAATGTCTTTTTTCAGTATGAAATAAACGGAAAGAAACGTAAAACTCATCCATAAAACAGACAAAATTACAAAGGCGGTTTTTGAAAAAATTCCTCCATTGGCATGATAGGACATTACCAAACCACTTGGTCCTGAAAGAAATAAGATGATCACAGCATATACTCTACCCGACCAACGATGCACATTTATATACTTTCTTTTTATGGTTTTAGAAAACTGAAAAAAGCCCAAAATCATTAAAAAAATACTAGTGTAAACGTGAGTGAAAAACGCAATTTTATAATAATCTAAAGCAATTTCATCTTGTTTGATTCGTAAAAATGCCACATCAGTGTTATATGGAATATATTGAAGCGTAATTAACAACAATAAAAAGGAGAAGTAAAAATAACTTCCCCAGATTATATATTTAGAAATTCTAGCAAACATTATCTTCCGAAATGATCATAATATTCTTTCGCATTTTCTTCGTAGCGCAATAATAATGCTACGTTTTCTTTTTCAATCTTAGTCAAATCTTTAGTAACATCTGAAAAAACAGGCATATACCAAGAATGATAATCAAAGAAACCACGTAGTGTTTTATCTCGGAAAGCAAAACCATGACGCGCAAAAATTAAGTTTCTTAAGATGAAAACATCGCCTTTAGATAAGTTTTCGACCAATTCTTTTTTTAAGATTTCTGTAGAAGGATTTATTTTAAAAATAGTATCTGTAGTCGTAAAATATTGTTCATCATCATAAGATTGCTTAATTGGATTTCCCACGCTATCTTCAGAATCATATTCTACTTTTTTGATTGCAGATTTATGAAAATCTACAAATCTGTCTTCAATTTTATTATTCGGATTGTATTCAAATATTTTTTTAGATAGTTCTAATTTTCTCTTATTGATTTTGTTTTCTTTTACCTTGAATGCATTCCATTTTCCAGAAAGCAGTGTGTCTTTCTTCTTGATTGTCAATACAAATTCACCGTCGGATTTTTCATTTCCTGGCTCTTTAACATTGATTTCGAAAGTAAAAGGCGTTTCAGTAACTTTTCCTTTAAACTTTTGAATATTTCCACTTACAATTGAATGCCCAATAATTTCAGTTCCTTTTATTTTATCAATCGAAAAGGTTATTTTTTTATTGTATTCATAATCTATTCCAAAAAAATCTTCATCAATATATTCTTCTTCGTTTTCATTTTGTGGCATATCATCTGTAAATTGACCAACCCAATATCCTAGCAAATCTGCTTTTGTGGTAATGGTCAAATTAGTATTAATTGTAGGTTCATCAAACTTGATGTTTTCTGCAATTAAAAAATCGTTATTCACTTCTGTTTTAATCGCGTCTTTGCAACCAAACAAGGAAATTGCCAATGCGAAATAGATGATTTTTTTCATAATTCTGTGAGTTAAATTGGTTGAATGGAGAATATCAAACATCGTACCAATTATATTAACTAAAATTAACATAATTTATTGGATAAAAAAAATACCCGATAATTTCTTATCAGGCATTTTAAAAATATGTTTTTTAGATGCTTAGAAATCTCTATTGATATCAAATGCTTCTAAATAATCTGCTACACGTTTTACGAAACTTCCACCTAAAGCACCATCTACAACTCTATGGTCATAAGAGTGAGATAAGAACATTTTCTGACGGATTCCAATGAAGTCACCTTCTGGAGTTTCAATAACTGCTGGTACTTTTCTAATCGCTCCTAAAGCTAAAATACCAACTTGTGGTTGATTGATAATTGGCGTACCAAAAACTGAACCAAATGTACCAACATTAGTAACTGTATAAGTTCCACCTTGCGTATCGTCTGGTTTTAATTTTCCAGCTTTAGCACGACTTCCTAAATCGTTAACCGCTTTTGCCATTCCAACTAAATTTAATTGATCTGCATTTTTAATTACAGGAACAATTAAGTTTCCGTTTGGTAAAGCTGCTGCCATTCCTAAATTGATGTTTTTACGTTTGATAATGTAATCACCATCAACAGAAATATTCATTCCTGGGAAATCTTTTAACGCTTTTGCAACCGCTTCCATCATAATTGGAGTGAATGTTAACTTTTCACCTTCGCGTTTTTCGAAAGCAGTTTTCACTTTATCTCTCCATTTTACAATGTTTGTTACATCTACTTCAATAAACGACTGCACGTGTGCTGAAGTTTGTACCGAAGCTACCATGTAACCAGAAATTAATTTACGCATTCTGTCCATTTCCACAATTTCGTCTCCACCATTTACTGACGGAGCTACTTTTTCAGTAGGAACTGGAGCTGAAGCAACTGGAGTTGCTACTTTTGCTGCAACAGGTTGATTACCTCTATTCGCAATATATTTTAAAATATCTTCTTTGTTTACACGACCATCTTTACCAGAACCTGCAATAGATTCTAATTCTGCTAAAGAAATCCCTTCTTCTTTTGCCATGTTTTTTACTAATGGTGAAAAGAATTTATCTGAACTTGAAAAATCTGCTGGAGCTGCAACTTCTTTTGCTACTTCAACTGTTTTAACAACTTCTGCAACTGGCGTTGCTACTGCTTCAGTTGTAGCTGCAGGAGTAGAAACTGCACCACCTTCTGTTTCAATAATGGCAATTGTTTGTCCAACTTGAACCACATCATCCACATTAAACAAAATTTCAACTAAAGTTCCAGAAACTTCAGAAGGCACTTCGCTATCTACTTTGTCTGTAGCAATTTCTAAAACCGCTTCGTCCATTTCAATGGTTTCGCCAACTTTTTTTAACCAATTTGTAATGGTTGCTTCCGCAACACTCTCTCCCATTTTAGGAAGTTTCAATTCAAATCTTGCCATATTATTATTGTAATGTTGTGTTTTAATCTTTGGAATACAAAATTAATAAATATTTTGATGTTTTATCACGAAATAATCAAAAAATCAAAAATTTATAACTTGACCTCTATCATTTGCATTATTACTACCAATTAGGTAATTTGATTGCGAAATATAGTTCTTAAAAGTAATATTCTTCGATTTATTTTTTTCCATAAAATCGATAATTTCTGAAAAAGAAAAAGAATTCACATCAAAAACCACTTCAATATTTAAATTTTCGATAGTTGCAAATTGCTTAAAATCAGTTAAATATTCTTGTGGTTTATTTAAATTCAATTGAAGAATTTCTTTTGAAAAAACGATATATTTATCAATATTTCTAACCGTATTTTTTTGTTGTTTTTGTTTAAAAATCGTAAAAACGAAGCTTCCAACTTGCATCATCACATCAAAAACTACCGACTTTTTAAAATGTTTTTTATAGAAAAATTGCATCGCTTCACGAAAACGTTTTAAATATTTCTCATCACGAACGGTGCTTTCTCCTTTATAATGAATCACCGATGTTTCATGAAAATAGAAATTCTCTTTTCCTAGTTTCTGAATCATATAACTCAAATCGATATCATCCGAATACATAAAGCAATTTTCATCAAAACCGCCCACTTGCAAATACAAATCGCGTTTCAAAACCATAAAAGCACCAACTAAAATATCCACTTTCCCAGATTGATTTTCGGTAAGATGTTGCGCATAATATTTTCCAAAAGAATTCGAAATTTTATACAATCCGAAAATTTTGGTAAAGGCAACCCAAGGAGTTGGAACGCCACGTTTGCTTTCTGGAAGAAAATTTCCAGTTCCGTCGATAAGTTTACATCCGATAATTCCAAGTTGTGAATTGTGAGTTGCGAATTGTGAATTCAGGATTTTCTCAAAAGCATCTTCTGCAACAATAGTATCAGGATTTAAAATGCAAATATATTCGCCTTTCGCTTCAGCAACCGCAATATTGTTTCCTTTCGGAAAACCAACATTTACTGGATTTTCAATCAATTTAATCATTGGAAACAATTGTTTCATCATTTCGCAACTATCATCCGAAGAATTATTATCGACTACAATAATTTCAGCATCAAGATTCGTAAGTGCTTTTTGAACACTTAAAACACATTGTTCTAAAAAGTAGCGAACGTTATAGTTGAGGATGATTACGGATAGTTGCATTGTGCGAAGATAAAGAAACTTTGTTTTTAATAAAACCTTAACAAAATAATTAAAAAAAAACTTAATATCTTAGTGAATTGAAAATTTTAATTATTCTAACCAAAAACAAGATGAAGTTTATTTTAAATACCGTTTTACTTTTATTGTCGTTTTCCATGTTTTCTCAGGAAGACATTAAGACCAATTATGACAAAAAAGAAGTTTACATAACCATGAGAGATGGCGCTAAACTATTTACAGCAATTTACACTCCTAAAGACATTTCTAAAAATAAAAAATACCCAATTTTGATGCAAAGAACATGTTATAGTATTGCGCCATATGGAGTAGAAAACTATAAAAAAACTTTAGGACCAAATACATTTTTATCTAAAGACAAATACATTTTTGTTTATCAAGATGTTAGAGGACGATATATGAGTGAAGGTGTTTTTACCAACATGACACCGCAAGTAGTTCATAAAACCAAGAAAGATATTGACGAAAGTACTGACACATACGACACGGTAGATTGGTTAATAAAAAACATCGATTTTAATAATGGTAAAGTTGGTCAATATGGAATATCATATCCTGGTTTTTACTCAGCAGTTGGTACTTTAGCAAAACATCCAGCCTTAGTTGCGTCTTCGCCTCAAGCGCCAATTTCCGATTTCTTTTTTGATGATTTTCATCATAATGGAGCTTTCGTAATGGGTTATTTTAAAACTTTTCCTGTATTTGGCGTTCAAAAAACCAAAGCTGAAGATAAAGCATGGTATTCTGACCAATCCATAAAAACGACATCAAAAGATGGATCTGTTTTTTATAATGAAATCGGCACATTAAAAGAAGGTGTTGATAAATATTATAAGAATAACTTTTTCATGCAAGAAATAGTGAATCATCCAAATTATGATGAATTTTGGAAATCTAGAAATTTACTTCCACATTTAAAAGACATTAACCATGCTGTAATGACTGTGGGTGGTTGGTTTGACGCAGAAGATTTAGCGGGTCCGTTAAACATTTATAAAACGATAGAAAAAAATAATCTTAAAGCTAAAAACACAATAGTAATGGGGCCATTTTCTCATGGTGGATGGTCTAGAGAGTCTGGTAAACATTTCCATAATAATATTTATTTTGGTGACAGTATTGCTACTTTTTATCAAAAAAACATCGAAGCTAAATTCTTTAATCATTATTTAAAAGGAAACTCAAAAAATGCGGTAGCTCTTCCAGAAGCTTATATGTTTGACACTGGAAAAAAAGAATGGGCAGAATTTTCAAATTGGCCACCAAAAAACAATACTAAATTAAATTTTTATCTAAACTCAGACGGAAAAATAGCGAATCAAAAACCTACAAATTCATCATACTCTGAATATTATAGCGATCCAAACAAACCTGTTCCAAGCAGTATCAATTACAGTGATATGACTGGTTTTACACCACGAAATTATATGTCTGAGGATCAAAGATTTGCTTTAAACAGACCAGATGTTTTAACTTTCACAACTGAATACCTAACGGAAGACATCACGCTTGCTGGAGAAATTATGGCTAAATTAAAAATTGAATCAACTTCTTCAGATGCTGATTTTATTGTGAAAGTAATTGATATTTATCCTTCAGATGAACCTCAAAACAAAGACAAACCAAATGTTTTGTACGCTAATTACCATCAAATGGTTAGAAGTGAAGTAATGCCAGCTCGTTTTAGAAACAGCTTTGAAACACCAGTAGCATTAACTCCAAATACAGCTACTGATGTAAATTTCAGATTACAAGATGTTTTACATACTTTTAAAAAAGGACATAAAATTCAAATACAAATTCAAAGTACTTGTTATCCGTTATTTGCAGTTAATCCTCAAAAATTTCTAGAAAACCCTTATTTAGCTAATAAAGAAGACTATACAAAATCATTCATAAAAGTTTTAAATGAGAGTTTCATTGAAGTAGAAATAGTAAAATAATACAAAAGCCGTCCTAATCGACGGCTTTTTATTTACTTGTAAAAGATTGCTTCGTTCTATTCAATAACCTATTTTTGCAATTCGAAAAATGAACTTCGAGTTTAGCATTAAGAAAATGAATTACCTTTCAGTAGAAAACATATCAAAATCATACGGAGAACGTGTACTTTTTAAAGACATTTCTTTCGGAATTAATAAAGACCAAAAAATTGCTTTTATAGCGAAAAATGGTTCGGGTAAAACCACCATTATGAATATTATTAATGGTTTTGATGAACCAGATACTGGGCAAGTTGTAATTCGTAAAGGAATTAAAATGGCATTTTTGAGTCAGAATTTTAATTTACAAGATGAATTAACAATTGAAGAAAGCATTTTTGCATCGGATAATGAAGTTTTACAAGTTATTAGAAACTACGAAAAAGCGTTAGAAAATCCGGAAGACGAAGAAAAATATCAGAAAGCTTTTGATGATATGGATCGTTTTAATGCTTGGGATTTCGAAACACAATACAAACAAATTTTATCGAAATTAAAGTTAGAGGATTTAAAACTGAAAGTAAAAAAACTTTCAGGTGGACAAAAAAAGCGTTTGTCATTAGCGATCATTTTAATTAATAGACCCGATTTATTAATCTTAGATGAGCCAACCAATCACTTGGATTTAGAGATGATTGAATGGTTAGAAGATTATTTCGCCAAAGAAAATATTACGTTATTTATGGTTACGCACGACCGTTTCTTTTTAGAGCGTGTTTGTAACGAAATTATTGAATTAGATAACGGAAAACTATACCAATACAAAGGAAATTATTCGTATTATTTAGAGAAAAAAGAAGAACGTCAAATTTCTGAAAACTCTAGTATTGATAAGGCTCAAAACCTTTTCATTAAGGAATTAGCTTGGATGCGCCGTCAACCAAAAGCAAGAACTACCAAATCGAAATCGCGTCAAGATGATTTTTACGTGATTAAGGAAAAAGCGGAAAGTCGTCGTAAGGAAAATGTGGTGGAGCTTGAGATTAATATGGAACGAATGGGAAGCAAGATTATCGAAATGGTAAAATTGAACAAAAATTTCCCTGACAGAACCATTTTAAAAGACTTTACATACGCTTTTCAACGTGGTGAACGTATTGGAATTATTGGTAAAAATGGAACTGGAAAATCAACTTTCTTAAACATATTAACCAAAACTATGGAACCAGATTCTGGTAAAGTAATTATTGGTGATACGATTAAAATTGGGTATTACACACAAAGTGGAATTAATCCAAAACCGGGACAAAAAGTTATTGATATTATTAAAGAATACGGAGAATATATTCCGTTAACGAAAGGAAAAATTATTTCGGCTTCTCAATTGTTAGAGCGTTTCTTATTTGATGCAAAAAAACAATATGATTTCGTTGAAAAATTGAGTGGTGGTGAATTAAAACGTTTGTATTTATGTACAGTTTTAATTCAGAATCCGAATTTCTTAATTTTGGATGAACCAACTAACGATTTAGATATTGTTACGTTAAATGTATTAGAAAGTTTCTTACTTGATTTCCCTGGATGCTTACTTGTTGTGAGTCATGACAGGTATTTTATGGATAAAATTGTAGATCACTTATTTGTATTTAGAGGTCAAGGTGAAATTGAAGATTTCCCAGGAAATTACTCTGATTTCAGAAGTTATGAAGATTCTGCAGAACCGAAGGTTTTAAATAGCGTTAGCACAGATAAAGGAAGTTGGAAAGAAAAAACGGTTAAAGCGGGTTTAAACTTCAACGAGCAAAAAGAATTCAATAAAATTGAAAAAGAAATTAAAGATTTAGAATACCAAAAGAAACAAATTGAACTAGAATTCGCTGACGGAAAAGTGGCCGATGATAAAATTGAAGCGAAAGCGAATGAATTGCAAAAAGTGATTCAAACTTTGGAAGAGAAAGAAGAACGTTGGTTTGAATTATCAAGTAAAATTGAGTAGTTAGTTGTCATTTCGACGTTAGGAGAAATCTCATAAAGAAATTCAGAATATGGGATTTCTCCTAACGTCGAAATGACAAAACTATTTTTATATTATGTTGAAAATGTTACAACAAATTAAATCCTACATAAAATTCCTTTATCACTCCAAAAACGAACACGGCGTGCATTCGCCATTTGTGTTTAATTTGATTACGAAATGCTTTTACGATAAAGTAAAATTTCCTGAATATTCAACATTAAAAAATTATAGAAATGCGCTTTTAGCAAACAAAAACACGATTGAAGTCACCGATTTTGGAGCAGGTTCACGCGTTTTTAAATCGAATACTAGAGAAATATCAAAAATTGCAAAAAACGCTGGAATTTCTCCAAAAAATGCCGAATTATTATTCAGAATTGTCAAGTATTTTCAACCAGAAAGTATTTTAGAAATTGGCACATCTTTAGGATTGGCGACTTCTGCTCTATCTTTAGGAAAAAAAAATTCTAAAATAATTACTTTAGAAGGTTGTCCGAATACATTGGCTATCGCCGAAAAAATGTTTCAAGTTTCAAGTTTCAAGTTACCAAAAAATACGATTCAATTTGTAAATACAGAATTTTCAAGCTATTTCAAAAACCTGAAACCTGAAACTTTAAACAAACCACAAATCTTCGATTTGATTTACTTCGATGGAAACCATTCTCAAAAAGCTACTTTAGAGTATTTTGAATTATTATTACCAACAATTACAAATGATTCTGTTTGGATTTTTGACGATATTCATTGGTCGGAAGAAATGGAAAACACTTGGGAAACCATAAAAAAACATCCCAAAGTAAAAGTTACTATTGATACCTTCCAATGGGGAATTGTGTTTTTTAGAGCCGAACAAGAAAAAGAACATTTCGTAATAAATCCTGACAAATCCTTTTTATCTAGATTCTACGAATTTTGTAGGTTGTAAATAAATTAAAAGCTCGAATAAAATCGAGCTTTTAATTTATTACTTATTATTTATTTTTTTAAAACTTTATATGTTTTAGTAGCATTCTCTGTTTTAATTTTAATAAAATAAATTCCAGACATAAAATCTGATAAATCAATACTATTATTTTTAGCATCTGAAATTTTCATTTTTTGACCACTAACATTATAAACTTCAATAGAATTTATAAGATTATTATTAAGTCTAGAAATAGTAATATAATCATTTGTTGGATTAGGATAAAGACTAATATCTGACAACCCATCTGTGCTTTCAAGACTTAAAACTGCAATCGTTGAAACTGCTGTATTAGTTACTATTGGAGAATTATAATCAAAAAATATGTTTGCCGTATTTGAAAATGTATCGCCAATATTTAAATCATTTTTCAATTTAATTTTATATACAAAATAACCATCATTATTAGCATCATCAAATGGTAAATTAATTCCGTTAAAAATAAATTCAACTTTATTAACTTCTGAAATTTTCACAACCATAGGATGACTTGAATTCACAGGTTTTAATGTTGAAATATCAAACTTATTTGTATCAATATAATCTAACACTCTTACTGTTTGAGCAGGAAAAGTACCCGTGTTTTCAAAACGTATTAAGTAATTCACGTAGTCGCCAATTTTTTCAGGACCAACAACACTTCCCTCTAAACAAGTTTTATCATTTGGATCGTAAGAATTAACAACCACTTGATTTAAACTAAATTCATTATTATTCGGAGTGAAATCAACGTCATTTGTAATATTAGAAACAAAAGTTAAAACATCATTTGAATTTAATGGAGGATTAGCTGTTGGTGTATTTAGCAAAAACATAACATCAATTGTTCTTTGTTCTTGTGGTAATAAATTAACAAAATTCCATTTAATTTGATTTGGAAGGATTGCAGTTTGAAGAAAATTTGTTGAACTAAAACTCATTAAGTTACCATTAAAATTCAACATAATTTCACCAGTTCTAGGAATTGTACCCTCATTCTTAAAAACTATTCTATAACGAGCTTGAAATCCTGGAATTGCATTATTTAAAGGGATAATTACAATATTTAAATCATTAATAAGTCCATTTACACTACTCAAACAATAGTCTTGATTGAAATATGTATTTTGAGTTGGGAATTGAACAGTAATACTTGGAGGAGAAACAGTAAATTGAGAAGTAACTATTGGTGAAATTGTATAATTACCTGCATTTAAATCTAATTTATAATTACCTGAATAATCTGCAAAAAAATCAAAGTTTTCAATACCATTATTAATATTAAACTTCATATTAGGAAATACAACATCATTCACATCACATCCACCATTGTTATTTACATCTAATTTTGTGCTTCCTGTAACTGAATAATTTCCACCACCAATTAAGCGAATTAAACCAGAAGCTACATAATTATTATAATATGAAAATTGAAATCCTCCTAATAAAATTTTATTATCAGCTTGTATAAAAATTTTATTTACACCTTTATTAGAAAAGCCTTTACCAACATTAAATGAATAATCTAATGATCCGTCTTGATTTAATCGTAATAAACCTTTTGAGTTTAAATTATTATATGATAAAAAATTACCTCCAATTAAAATTTTTCCACCACTTAAACATTTTAATGTGTAGGGCGCACCATTAAATCCTGTACCAACAGATAAAGAATTATCAACTATTCCATTTTCAGTTAATCTAATAACTTTATTAGAAACTATGGAATTTACTTTTCCAAAAGCACCAATTGCAACTATCTTATTATCTTCAGTAATATCTAAATCATATACTGATTCATTATGAGTTGACGTAGTTGTAGTATATGAAAAAAATGGACTTGTAAAAGTTGCATCAGTTGTTCCGTTTTCATTTCTTTTAAATATTCCGCCACTTTCATTACTTAAATTACTCATAAATAAATCTATAAGAAATCCGCATGAATATATAAACTTATCATTTGGTAATACTTTAATTTTAGTTACATTATTTGTTGAAACATTAATTACAGAAAAAGAAGAATCGGTTTGACCATTTGGTAGAATTCTAATTATTGTTCCTTTTCCAGAAGAACCTGTTGTAGATGAACTTTGATAAGAAACACCTATTACAAAATTATTTGTTGATTGTATATCTAAAGCAGTAATAACTTGACCAGTATAATTAATCGTATGTACAAATGTTGGGTCTACACTTCCATCTGAGTTTAAAAGCACTAAATCTTTATAGACAATAGAATTTGAAGTTATTGTAAATTTTCCTCCAATTAATATTTTCCCATCTTGCAATAGTTTAATAACATAAACAAATCCACTAAAATCCCCAACATTAAAACTTGTATCAATTGTTCCGTCTAAATTAAGTCGAATTAAATCCTTAACAGCATTTTCATTATAAAACTGAAAATAATCTCCTCCAATTAATAACTTCCCATCTGTTTGCTGTTCTATTACATTAACCAAAGCATAATAATTAAGCCCTAACATTTTTCTGTTAAAATCATTAGTTAATGCCCCGTTAGAATCTATCTTAGCAATATGATTTATTTGTTTATACGTATTTGCTGCATCCCTTAAATAATCGAAACTACCTACTAAATAAATATTATTAGATGAGTCTAAAGCTATATTATTTATTTTTAAAATATCTGGTGTTAGTTTTGTAGTATTTGTTGCACCAGTATTTGTCAAATAAAACAATCCTTTTGGATTATTATTAAAGCTAGTAATAGAATTATCTGCAGAATATATAATATTTATATCTCCATTTGGTTGAGATAAAATTTTTCTTATATAATTGGAAGAACTATTGAATAAAGTAGTTTCTACGACAAAATCCAAATCTCTACTTCCTGTATTTGTTAACCTTATTAATTTTGAATTATTAGTAGTAATAGAATTATAACTAGTAAACTTACCTCCAACTAAAATTAAACCATTGTTATCAATTTCAATATCATAAATAATATTATTACATCCTGTACCAATGTTAAAAGATGTATCTAAAGAACCGTCTGTATTTAATCGTACTAACCTATTGAAAGTTTGTCCATTAAAAGTAGTAAAATTTCCTCCTACAATTATTTTATCATCTGATTGAACTTCAAGACAATAAATTGCTAAATTAAAACCTGAATTTACTGAAAAACTTGAATCTATTGATCCGTCTAAATTCAATTTAACGATACCATTAACCAACTGATCATTAATATCATAAGAAATAAATCCTGAAATAATTATCTTTCCATTAGACAAAACTTCAACATCAGAAATTGCATTTGATAAATCTGGAGAAACAAAATTTTGATCTAAAGTACCATCTTCGTTGAATACTAATATTTTTTTTATATCAATATTAATATCTGAAAAGGTAAAACTACCAATCATTATTAATTTATTATTGTATTCGATAATTTTTGTTACCGAAATACTTGAAAAAACATCAAAATTTTGGTGAAAACTTTGGTCAACACTACCGTCTGTATTTAATCTTAAAATCTTTAAATCATGAAACTCATTATATCTAAAATTGTTAGGCGAAAGCTGTCTAGAAACAATTACTTTCCCATTACTTTGAAGAAATACCGATTCTGGAAATGAAGTCCCAAAATTATTTTGGGTTGTTGCCAATCCTCCCGAAGGATTAATAACATTATTGATATTAAATGTGTTATCTACACTAGCTGCAAATTGAGCACAAATTAAGTTAGTAAATAAGAAACCAATTAAAAGTAGGAAATTTCTTTTCATTATTTTTTTATACAAATATAACAATTCAAAATTATTACGAGGTTTTTAAAAAAAAATTCGAAAAATTATTCTTTAATAAACTTACAATTTAAAATATTTGAATCTGTTTCCAACTTCATAAAATAATGTCCTGAACTTAGCATTGACACATCAACAGGTTCATTATTTTTAAAATTTGAATTAGTTAAAACTAATTGCCCTAAACTATTATAAATATAAACACCTTTAATATTTACATCATCTTTTGAATAGATTGACAACAAATTTTTGACTGGATTTGGATATATACTAAAAATAGTACTTCTTGAAAAATCTTCAGAAGCAAGTGTAGCAATTGTTGAAGTAGCAGTATTAGTTACTATTGCTGAATTAAAATCAAAATAGATATTTGCAGTATTACTAAAAGAATCTCCAACTTGTAGTGTAGATTTTAATTTAATCTTATACATAACATAACCATCATTATTAGCATCATCAAACGGTAAGTTTATATTATTAAAATAAAATTCAACTTTATTACCATTTGATATTTTAGTAATAAACGAATGGCTCCCATTTAATGGTTCTAATGTAGAAATATCATACTTAGACAAATCTATAAAATCTTCAATTCTAATAAATTCTGCATTTGCAGTTCCGTTATTTTCAAAGCGAATTAAATAATGTACAAAATCACCAATTTTATCAACACCTACAACATCACCTTCTAGACAAGTCTTATCATTAGGATCATATGAGTTTACAACATTTTGATTTAATGTGAAAATATTGTCATTTGGAGTATTATCAGATAGAACATTAATTATATTCGCTTCAAAACTTAATAAACTTCCTATATTTAGTGGCGGAGTTTCAACTGGAGAATTCAAATTAAATTCCACGACAATTGTTCTAACTTCTTGTGGGTTTAAATTTGTAAAATCCCAAGATAAAGAATTTGCACTTTGATTTGAAAAATTAGGGGTTGAATTTACCAAGTCTATAACGTCGTCTTGAAAACTTAAATTAATATTTCCAGATTGAGTAATAATACCTTTGTTTTTATAAACTATTTTATATTTGGCATTAAATCCAGGTCTTGCTGTATTAAGTGGTATAATTTGTACATCTAAATCCGAATAATTACTATTTAGTGGTGTAATACAATAATTTTGTACTAACGATGTAAATTGTGAAGGAAATATTGCAGAAATACTTGTTGGAAGTATAGAAAAATTCGGATTTACAATTGGTGTAATAGTATAACTACCTTGAGCTAATAAAAACGAATAATCTCCTGAATTATTTACAAAAAAATCATAATTAGAAAAGCCATCGTTAAAATTCATTTTTAAATTTGAAAAAGGGAAATCACTACTCTCACAACCATTTAAATTGGTATCAATTTTATTTTGACCTGAAAGATTATAAAATCCGCTACCCAATAATCTTACTAATCTACCAACAGTATAAGTCGCATAATTAACCATTGAACCCCCAACTAAAATTTTACCATCAGACTGTAAACTAACATCATATACAACTCCAATACCCTCTCCAGTATTAAATGAGTTATCAATACTATAATCAACATTCAATTTAATAAGACCTGGTGATACATCAGAAGAATTAAAAGCACTAAATGTTCCACCAACCAATAATTTATTATCTGGTTGTATATAAATGGTATTTACAATTCCATTAAAACCTGTACCTACATTAAAAGTTGCATCAACAGTTCCTGTTGATGTTAATCTCATGAAATTTTTTGAAAGTGTATTAAAATTACCACCTACTAAGATTTTTCCATCAGCAAATGGAATAATTTTTATAAACCCCACTTCATTACCTAAATATGAGTTTATATAACTATTACTATGAATGCAGTTAAATGCCGAAAAAGAACCATTTGCATTAAATCTTTTAATATAGGAAGTATTATTACTAGTGTCATTATAAGCCACTAATAATTTCCCGTCTTGCTGTAAAGCAATTGCAGTTGGCGGATAATTTATTCCTGAAAATGTAGAGTTAAAAGTTCCATCTGCATTTAACCTCACAACTCTAATTGCAGAAGGATGGTTATTATATGTAGTAAATTTACCTGAAACAATTATTTTACCATCTGGCTGAATTAAAACATTTTTTGCATAATTATTTAGTCCCGTACCAATGATAAATGAAGAATCTATAGTTCCATCTTCATTTAATCTTATTATTCTATTTGCAGGAACTCCATTAAACTCAGTAAATTCTCCAACTACAATGATTTTACCATCTGGCTGTATTTCAAAACTATAAACAATCTTATTGAAACCACTCCCGATATTAAATGAGCTATCGATAGTACCATCTTGATTAAGTCTTCCAAAAAATTTAAAAGGAACATTATTGTAAAGAGTAAAACTTCCACATACAAGTATTTTACCTCCACTTGTTTCTTTTACTTTATTTACAATAAAATTAAACCCGACACCCATTGCAAATGATGTATTTACGGTTTCGTCACTATTTAATTTTGCAATACCATTAACTACTGTATTTCCAACTGATGGAAATCCACCAACTAGTATCATTTTATTATCATTTTGAATAGAAATATCATTTATATGATAAGTAGATGTAATAACTGAATTTGATTGAACCTGTCCAAGATTATCTAATTTGATATTAAATAGAAATGTGCTACCATTATATTCGTAAAAAAAACCTAATACAGCAATATTTCCATCAGGCAACAAAAGAATTTTACTGACTTCAGAATCAAACCCCGAACCACTAACAAAAGAATTATCTATACTCCCATCAAGATTAATTTTTACTATTCTATTGTTTGCTACTCCATTATAACTAGTAAAATATCCACCAACATATAATTTATTATCAGATGAAACACATAATGTATTAACATTTGTATCAAACCCAGAACCAGATACAAAACTAGAATCAATAGTTCCATCAGAATTCAACGAAACTATTCTGTTTGCAGTAATAGCATTATAGCTCGTAAAGCTTCCACCAATTATAATTTTATTATTTGGTAATTGTAAAATTGAAGCCACAATTCCATTAAAACCTGTACCTATATTAAATGAAGAATCTACAGATCCATCAGTATTCAATCTCAAAATTCTGTTAAAAGTAACTCCATCATTAACAGTAAAAACTCCACCAATAAGAATTTTCCCATCTGTTTGTACTAAAATTTCGGAAACACTTCCGTTAAGATTTGTTGAAAAAGATGTATCAATAGACGCGTCACTATTTAGCATCACTAAACCAGTAACACTCACGCCATTATATTGAGTAAAACTCCCTGAAACTAAAGCTTTACCATCGGAAAAAAAATGTATATCAGAAATTTTATTATTAAATCCTGAACCTCCAATATTATAAGTTGTATCTAAAGTTCCATCAATATTTAATCTTTCCACTCTTCTAACTAGCACATCATTTAACCAATCACTAGGATAATCAAAATTCAAAATTATCTTTCCATCTAGTTGAGAAAAACACTTTGTCACAGAAAATGAACCTCCGCTTACATTAGATATATTATTGATATTAAAGGTGTTTTCTATAGTTGCACCGTTTTGTGCATTTAATAAAAAAGAGAAAAAGAAAGTAAATAGTAATAAATGATATTTCATTTTTTTGATTTTTTTTCAAATATACTGAAATTTAACAATTTTTAAAGTCTACTGTAACAAATCTATCTTTTCCGCTACTTATTAGAAACATTTAACTGAAAACTGTTTACTAAAATGAGTACTCCAATAATTGACATTAAAGCCATTACACGTGATTTCCAATTAGGAAGTGAAACGGTAAACGTATTAAAAGGAATTGATTTACTAATTAACAAAGGTGAATACGTAGCGCTAATGGGACCATCTGGTTCTGGAAAGTCGACTTTAATGAATATTTTAGGTTGTTTAGACACACCAACTTCTGGAAGTTACATCTTAAACGGAAAGCAAGTTAGCGAAATGCACGATGATGAATTAGCTGCAATTCGTAATAAAGAAATCGGATTCGTATTTCAAACGTTCAACTTAATGCCGCGTACAACGGCATTAGATAACGTAGCCTTGCCAATGGTTTATGCAGGTTTCTCTAAAAGTGAAAGAATCGAACGTGCTACTGAAGTTTTGACTCAAGTTGGTTTAGCAGACAGAATGGATCACAAACCAAATCAACTTTCTGGAGGACAACGTCAGCGTGTGGCAGTTGGTAGAGCTTTGGTTAACAAACCTTCTATTATTTTAGCCGATGAGCCAACAGGAAACTTAGACAGTAAAACTTCTGTTGAAATCATGAAATTATTTGGCGAAATTCATGCGAATGGAAACACAGTGATTTTAGTAACTCACGAAGAAGATATTGCTGATCACGCCCACAGAATTATTCGTTTACGTGACGGAGTTATTGAAAATGATTTCAAAAACGAAAATATCGTTTCTTATTAATTAATTTACAAATAGACTTGAATTTGATGCCGATTTGTAACTATTTCTTAATAATGAAATAACACGCAACTATTTATTGAAGTGTAATATTGCTTTTAAATATTACACCCAGATGAAATCGAAAAAAATCTACTTTATTCTATTCTTATTCAGCGTTTTATTGCTGTTTAGTTTCAAATCTAAATTACAAGGAACTTCCTCTGAATTTGAATCTAATTTTGCTTTAGAATTAAAAAACGAAATTGATGAATTAGAATTCAATTCGAAAGCATTTAGAGAAAATAAAATCACAATTGATTCGCTACAAAAAGTCTTTTTAAACTGTAGAAAAGCGTATAAAAAAGTCGAATTTCAACTGGCCTTTCAATTTCCAGAATATGTTTCTTCAAAAATTAATGGTGCGCCTTTATTGCATATCGAAAAGGAAAACTCCCGACCAATTCTTACCAATCCGGAAGGTTTACAAGTTTTAGACGAACTTATTTTTTCTGATGAAAGCGCTGAAAACAAAAACGAAATTGCCAACTTAGCAATTAGATTAAACAACAATTACAAAACTATTTACAACAAAGTTAGCGTTGCACCTTTAAATGCTACTGATGCCATTTTGGCTATCCGAATTCAACTTATTAGAATTTTCACATTAGGAATCACTGGCTTTGACACGCCAGGTTCACTAAATGCCATTGACGATTCCTGCAATTCGTTAATCGGGATTAAAAACTATCTTGAAAACAGTTCGAATTTAATGCCTGAAAAAGACAAAAACTCAATCCTAAATAAAATTAACAACACAATTGCGTTTTTAAAACAATCCAATTTCGAAAATTTAAATCGATTAACATTAGTTAAAAATCATTTAGACCCAATTTATGCGGAATTATTACCATTTCAAAAAAATCAAGCATTAAAATTTGTCACTTCTTGGAATCCAAATAGCACATCTTTATTTGATAGCGAATTTTTAAATCCGTATCAGTTTACCAATTTAAAAAAAGAAGAGGATTCAGAGGGATTGAGAAGTTTAGGGAAATCACTTTTTTTCGATTCGATGTTGAGTCACGATAATAAAATGAATTGCGCCAGTTGTCACCAACCAGAAAAAGGTTTTGCAGATGGAACTCCAAAATCGATGAGTAATAAAAATGGAATTACTGTTTTTAGAAACTCACCTACTTTATTAAATAGCGCATATGCCGATAGATTTTTTTACGATTTACGAGCGTATACTTTAGAACAACAAGTGGAACACGTTATTTTTAACAATTTAGAATTTAATACTTCGTATGCTGAAATTCTTAACAAATTGAATTCAAATAAAACATACCGTGAAAAATTTAAAACAATCTTTAAGAAAAAATCAATTACTCGAGAAGATTTCACAAAAGCATTGGCTTCTTATGTTTTGTCTTTAAAATCGTATAACAGCTCTTTCGATCAATATGTTAGAGGAGAAACTTCAAAAATTGATGCTTCAGTTGCAAATGGTTTCAACTTATTTACAGGAAAAGCGAATTGCGCTACATGTCATTTTTCACCAACATTTAGCGGATTGGTTCCGCCTTTATATGTAGAAAACGAAAGTGAAATTTTAGGTGTTTTTTCGAAACCCACTTCAAAAGAATTAGATGAAGATGAAGGCAGAAACAATAATGGCGTTTTATATGAAAAATCGTGGATTTATGAAAAATCATTTAAAACCGTAACCGTACGAAATGCAAATGAAACCGCACCTTATTTTCATAATGGCGCTTATACAAATTTAGATGATGTATTAGAATTTTACAACCAAGGCGGTGGCGAAGGAATGGGAGTTGCAACCAGAAATCAGACTTTAGGAAGTGACAAATTAAACTTAACAACTGAAGAAAAAAATGATATCGTTGCGTTTATTAAATCGTTATCGGATAATAAACACACAAGATAACATTTACTTAAAACTGGTAACTTTTTTATAAACATATTATAACTTCAAACGCCAAATTTCATTACATAACCGTGTTAGTTTTGCTTCAAATAATTAAAACAACACACAAATGAAAAAAGGTTTACTTTTAAGTACTCTTTTAATTTCTCTTTTAGGTTTTTCGAAAAACGAGAGCAAATTAAATTCTAAAAATCCGGTTACAGTTCCACCAACTGTATTAATCGAAAAAGGTTCGTCTTGGAAATTCCTTGACAATGGTTCAGACCAAGGTACAACTTGGAAAGACAATGCATTTGACAATACAACTTGGGTTTCAAACTTAGCTCCATTTGGATATGGTGATCCATGTAAAACAACTGTTTCTTTTGGAGGAAATGCTGCAAGTAAGTACACAACTACTTATTTTACTAAAGACATCAATATTGCTGATATTACTTCTTTAACTACTGATTTAGAATTTGGAATTAGAAGAGATGATGGTTTTGTACTTTATGTAAATGGCGTAGAAGTTGTTAGAAACAATATGCCAGCTGGAACTATTACTTCTGCTACTTTTGCAAGTACAGCAATTAGTACAGCTGATGAAAAAAGATATCAAACGTTCTTCATTCCAAAATCATACTTTACAACTGGTGTAAACAGAATTTCTGTAGAAATGCACCAAAGTGATTTATCTAGTTCTGACTTAGGTTTCGATTTATTTTTAAAAGAAAAAGATCCAAGTTATGTTTGTGAAGATGGACATATCGGATGTTTTACTTCAATCAACCCAACAACACAAACAAATGTGTTAATTATGCCAACAGAACAACGTTTCCAAATGTTATTTAAAGAAGGAAGTACTTATGGAGATGGTTCTGGAGCAGTTCCTGGAACACATGATTTTACTGGATATATTCCTTCATTAGGTGTAAACGCAAGTACAATTGGACATTTATCTGTAAACCATGAAAACAATCCTGGTGGCGTTTCTATACTTGATTTAAATTTAAATACAAACACGAGTAATCCATTATGGGATGCTACTAATTCTAAAAAAGTAGATTTATACAACACTAATTTAGTTACTACTATTAGAAACTGTTCTGGAGGTGTAACACCATGGAGAACAATTGTTACAGCAGAAGAAAACACAACTGCTGGTGATGCGAATAGTGATGGATATCAAGATGTGGGCTGGTTAGTTGAAATTAATCCAACTACAGCAAGTGTTGTAGATTATGACAGCAATGGTACTAAAGACAAATTATTTGCCATGGGAAGAATGAACCACGAAAACGTTGTAGTAAGTAACGATGGAACCGTAGCATATTATGGTGAAGATGGTGGAACACACTGTGTTTATAAATTTGTACCAACTATAGCTAATAATTTATCTGCTGGAAATGTTTATGTTTTAAAATTAGATACAGCTTTATCTGATGACGAACCAACTTCTGCAACAGCAACTTGGATTCAAGTTCCAAATACAACTCAAGCAGATAGAAACAACTTGGCATCAAATGCAGGAGCATTAGGAGGAACAAACTTTAATGGTGTTGAAGATTGTGAAATTGGTCCTGACGGAATGGTTTATTTTGCTTCAAAAGGTAAAGATAGAGTTTACAGATTTAAAGATAATGGAACTACAATTTCAAACTTTGAAACTTTTGTAGGTGCAATGACTTACCCAATTCAAACGGCTTCAGGAACTGTAAACGAAGCATGGTCTGACGGAAATGACAATTTAGCTTTTGATGATAAAGGAAACCTTTGGGTAGTTCAAGATGGTGGAAGAAACTACATCTGGGTAGTAAGACCAAACCACAGACAAACTAGCCCACAAGTTTTAATTCATAGTTCTGCGCCAGCAGGTTCTGAACCAACTGGATTAACTTTTACACCAGATTTTAAATACGGATTCTTTTCAATTCAACATCCAAGTGGTTCAAATGCTTTTCAAGCTGATGCAACTGGCTTAAACGTTAAATTTGACAAATCTGCTGCTTTAGTATTTTCACATGAAGATTATTTAGGACAACAACCTCTTTCTAACGAATCATTTACAAATAATAATAACATTAAAATTTACCCAAATCCAACAAATGGAATTGTAACTTTAGATTTTAATGAATTGAATACTTCAGAAATTCAAATTAACGTTTACGACTTCGTTGGAAGAAAATTAATTGATAAAAAAGTAAATTCTTCATTATCAAAAACAACAGAAATTGATTTAACAAATTTCAATGGTTCAAACGTTTACTTTTTTGAAATTATTTCAGAAAATCAAAAACAAACTATCAAAGTTTTAAAATCAAAATAATAAAAATATCAAGTAATTAAGGTCGGATGAAATACTCCGACCTTTTTATATTTTCACTTATGAACAAATATTTACTTTTCATTTTCCTTTTTCCGATTCTAGTATTTTCTCAAAATATAAATCCTAAGAAAGAAAAAATTTTTCAAGATTTAGTTGTTTCATCTCAAACTCCTGATGAAGTCAAAAATTTAAATTTAAGAGCGAATAATTTGTTTGAAATGCCTTCCGAAATTCAAAATTTTAGGAATCTTAGACATTTGAATGTCATGAAAAACAATATTGAGTTTTGGTCAGATTCGGCTACGAATTTTCCAAAATTAGAAGTACTATTATTCAATGAAAATGAATTGAAACAGATTCCAAATTCCATTGATCTATGTCAAAATCTTCGAAAAATTGATTTATCTGCCAATAAACTGAATGAATTACCTGAAAATTTCACCAAACTAAAAAAATTAAAACATCTTACTTTTTCAGTAAATAATATTTCTATTTTACCTGAAGATTTGGGAAGCTGCAAAAATATTGAAGTCATTGAAATGGATAATAACCAACTGAGTTTTTTACCAGCAACCATTTCTAAATTAAAAAAACTGAGTTTTTTAGATATTTCATACAATCAATTTAATGAATTGGATGAAAATTGGCTTCATTTTCCGAAACTGAAACATTTCAATTTAGATTATAATAAATTAAGTACGATTCCTGCAGAAGTATATAACTTGAAAAAGTTAGAAGTGCTTCAAATCAATTTTAATAATTTAAAAGAATTACCAGAATCGATTGTGAATTTACAAAACCTAAACACGCTTACTATTGCGCAAAATCAGATTCAATTTTTACCGAAAGAAATTGGCAAACTAAAAAATTTGAAAACCTTAATTTTAACTGGAAATCCAATTTCACAAGAAGAGTTATTACGTATAAAAAAAGAATTGCCTAATTGTGCGGTTTATTTTTAAAATTATTTGGTTAAATTTGATTGATAATCTACTAATCAAAACATTACAGCAATATGAAAAGAAAAATTTCTAAGAAATGGATTGTCTTCATATTATTTTGTGGCTACTTATTGTTTTCTCAGTCTTGCATGCGAATGCGATTGTCTGTTAAAAAAACGAATGAATTTTTCTCTCAATCCAATACTGCTTTTAAAGATGACACCTTTAAAATTTCTGAAGCACATCAAATCCATTATATAGAAACGGGCGATTCTTCCAAATCCACACTTTTTTTCTTACACGGTTCACCATGAAGTTGGGATGCCTATAAAACTTATTTATCCGACTTAGACTTACAGAAAAAATACCGCTTAATTGCGATTGACAGACCGGGTTTTGGATATAGTAATTTTGGCGAAGCGGAAGATTTAGAAACACAAGCCAATTTAATTTTACCGTTTATACTATCTAAAAACAACAACCAACCAATTACATTAATTGGGCATTCTATGGGCGGACCAGTCGCTGTGAAATTGGCGACAAAAAACCCAAAATTATTTAAAAACTTAGTCATTTTATCGGGTGCAATTGACCCAAAAGCAGAAAATCCTGAAAATTGGCGACCAATTTTACTTTCGAAACCCATTAGATATTTAATTCCAGGCGCATTTAGGATTTCTAATGATGAACTTTGGTGGTTGAAAGAGGATTTAAAAATTATGAAACCTCAGTTAGGAAAAATCACCTCCAACGTAATTATTATTCATGGTACAGAAGATTCGTTAGTACCTTATTCTAATGTGGGTTTTATGAAAAAAGAATTTATAAACGCAAAGAATATCGAGACCATTCCAATAGAAAAGGCCGATCATTTTATTCCTTGGACACATTATGAGATTATAAAAAAAAGTTTATTGAATTTGGAGAATTAAACCTCTAAACTTCCACCAAAAACCAATTCCGCAGGACCAGTTAAAAACACGTTTTTATAGGTATTATTTTCCACATCAAAACTAATGGTTAATTTTCCGCCTAAAACATTAATATTAACTCGTTTGGCATCTGTTTTATAAGTCGAATGCATCGCAATTGCTACTCCAGTCGCACCAGTTCCACAAGAAAAAGTTTCATCTTCTACGCCACGTTCGTAAGTACGAACTGAAAAAGTGTCAGCATCTAATTGTTCTACAAAATTAATGTTGCAACCACTTTCATCGTATAAATCGGAATATCTTAATTTGGCACCAATATTTTTTACATCAAACTGCTGTATATCTTTCACCATTTGCACGTGATGTGGTGAACCTGTGTATACAAATTCGTGCGTGTCAAAATGCTTCACATCCGTCACATCAATCATTTGTAAAGCAATTAAATTATTTTCAATTTTTGCATAATGATAACCATCTGAAGCTTCAAAATGGGCTTCATTGTCAATTATACCTAATTGTTTTGCAAAAGCTACTAAACAACGTCCGCCATTACCACACATCGTGCTTGTGCTACCATCGGAATTATAATACACCATTGTAAAATCGTACTTATCATGATTTTCAAGCAATATTAAACCATCGCCACCAATGCCAAAACGTCGGTCGCATAAGAATTCAATTAGTTTGGTATTATTTTTGGGAAATGTGTTGTTACGATTATCAATCATAACAAAATCGTTTCCGGTTCCTTGGTATTTGAAAAAATTTATTTGCATAGTACAAAGATATTTATTTTTTTGCACAAAATTGCATTAGGGATTGCAGCGGCATCCTTTTTTACAAGTTGACTGAAGCTCGCGAAGGTAACTTGTAAAAAAGATATAGTGGAAAGCCCGACCTGTAAGGAAATGCCCAAATGCTAAAAAGGTGTTAAACATTGTTAATCGTGCGTTAAACGGAATTTGAATTTTAAAAAACCTAGTTATATTTACATTATAAACAAATTAAAAAATGAACAAAATGAAAAATTTAGGAAGTCTATTTATTGTATCATTAATGAGTGGTGCCGTTACTTTGGGTGCCTATAAATTCATTGAAAGCAGAAAAAGCGATTCGGATTCATTTATCACAACATCCCCAAATTATGCCAAAGCCGTGAATTATAACGGTGCGGAAAATGTAGATTTTACAACTGGTGCCGACAAAGCCATTCACAGTGTGGTGCACGTAAAAAATGTTTCGGTACGAACCGTTTATGATCCGTTTGCGAGTTTTTTCTACGGGCAAAGTGGTAGTCAGCAACAAGAGCAAATTGGAACGGGTTCTGGAGTAATTGTTTCGGAAGATGGTTACATTGTGACCAATAATCACGTAATTCAGGATGCAACAGAATTAGAAGTGACATTAAATAACAACAAAGCATACAAAGCCAAATTGATTGGAACCGACAGCAAAATGGATATCGCGTTACTAAAAATTGATGCTGATGAAAAATTGCCATTTATAGTTTTTGGAAATTCAGATAATATTAAAGTCGGCGAATGGGTTTTAGCTGTTGGTAATCCATATCAATTGAATTCTACGGTTACTGCTGGAATTATTTCGGCGAAAGCTAGAAATTTAGATAAAGCAAGTATTCAATCTTTTATACAAACAGATGCAGCTGTAAACCCTGGAAATAGTGGTGGTGCATTGGTGAACACAAATGGAGAATTAATTGGAATTAACACGATGATTTCTTCGCCAACAGGAAGTTATGCGGGATATTCTTTCGCAGTTCCTTCAAACATTACTAAGAAAATCATTGAAGATTTAATGAAATTTGGAAACGTACAACGTGGAATTTTAGGCGTTGAAGGTGGCGAATTAAATGCCGAAGCTGCTAAAAAATACGGAATTAAACAAACAGAAGGATTTTATGTGAGTAAAGTCAACAGAAATTCTGGAGCAGAAAAAGTAGGAATTGAAAAAGGTGATATTATTGTAAAATTAGATGATAAAAACATTGCTTCATCTGCAGAAATGGCAACAGTTATCAACACGAAAAGACCAAATGATATTGTAAAAGTTTCGCTTATTAGAGATGGAAAAAACATGGCTTTAAATGTGCCGTTAACTAAAAAAGAATTAATTACTTATGAATTTAATGGTATTGAATTTGAAGATTTAGATGCCAACGACAAAAAACGTTTCAATTTGAAAAGCGGTATAAAAATCAAAGAAGTAACTAATGCTGATTATGCGGAATATGCGAACGATTTGAAAGGTTCTATTGTAACACAAGTTGATAACATGAGAGCAACAGATATGGAAAGCGTTTCGGCGTATTTAGCTAAAAAAGAAGCTACTGAAAAAACAAGATATCAAATCATTGCCAAAAACGGTCAAATGTATCGTATCTTTTTATAATTAATCTAAGTCATATTTACTTAACCGAAAAATTCGCAAAGCATAATATTATGTTTTGCGAATTTTTATTTTAATTCAATTCATAATATGCACCAATTTCAAAACCAGATGAATTTAAGCCATAGTTTGGTTTTTGTAAATTGGCATTTGAAGCATGTCTGAACATAAATTTCGCATCAAAAGAAAGTTTTTTGATTCTATAATTATATCCAACAGAAAGCACATCACTAAAAGCAAATCCTTTTTTAAGTCGTTCTGTATCGGTATCAATATACATCGGACCTGTATTTAATGTGGCAAAAATCGATGAATTCAAGTTGAAATATCTTCTATAAACCAATCCTAAATGTAAAGCATACTCATTAATTGTTTTTAAACGCATATATTTTGCTCTAAGTTCATCACCATTTTCTTCAGTATGACTAATAAACCAATAATTTATCATTTGATGTTTGGATTGGTAATAACTTGGTTCTACTAAAATTTCCCAGCTGTGTTTTCTTTTTTTCGACCAATTAAAGTGATTGGTAAATTTAACAATCTGATTTTCATAAGTATAATCAGATTCTTGTTTTATAAATGTATTTTGAGAAGCATAACCAATAACGACACCAGTTCGTAGCCATTTAAATTTAGAAATTGTATCTTGAGAATAGGCGAATACTGAGAAAAGCAAACTAATAATGATTAGATATTTTAATTTCATTTTTATTTTTTGATAAATTTTCGGCAAAATTAGAAAAAGTAAATTTATGTAGAAGCATATCTAATTGTCTATTTTACAAAACTAATAGTTAAAAAATAGAAAAAAGTTTTATGAAAACAATTGAAATATCTACTTTTGCATCAAATTAGTAACACAATCTATATTTTCATGAACAACAACACTATTTACGAAAAAGAATTAGCTTTTCAAGCAGACAGAAGAAAAGCATGTGTAGAATTTGTTAGAATTATAAGCGATTTATGGTTCGACAAATCTATTGAACTAGTATTATTTAGAAATCAATTGATTGATAGAAATGTTAGTGACATCATCAACTTACACGAATATGCTGGTGCTTTTGTAGAGAAACCAATTAATATTTTTGATTCGGTTGAAATTGCTAGAGCTATTGAAAATTTAGATTTACCACCATCTCGTATCGATATTGGAAAATTAACTTACGAATTTCACTTAGAAGACGATAAATATAACGATGCAACTGCTTTTGTAATTGACAAATTGAAAAATGCAAAAGATACTTCTGAAATTGTTCCTAAAGATGTAGTTCTTTACGGATTCGGACGTATTGGGCGTTTATTAGCTCGTGAAATGATGAGTAAAATTGGTAAAGGACAACAATTACGTTTACGAGCGATTGTAACTCGTGATAAAAATGATGCGGTTTTACTAGAAAAACGTGCTTCTTTATTACGTTACGATTCAGTTCATGGTGATTTTGAAGGCTCTGTTTCTGCAGATCCAGAAAACAATGCTTTAATTATCAACGGAACTACGGTTCATATTATTACAGCGAATTCTCCAGAAGAAATTGACTATACAGCATACGGAATTAACGATGCTTTAGTAATTGACAACACTGGTGCTTTTACATCTGAAGAAGCTTTAGCAAGACATTTAACTTCTAAAGGTGCAGATAAAGTTTTATTAACTGCTCCAGGAAAAGGTGTTCCAAATATTGTTTATGGTGTAAACCACGAAGATTACAATCCAGATACCGTAAATATTTTCTCTGCAGCATCTTGTACAACTAACGCTATTACTCCAATTTTAGCTGTTGTTGAAGAAACTTTAGGTGTTGTTAAAGGACATTTAGAAACTATCCATGCTTATACTAACGACCAAAACTTGGTTGATAACATGCATAAAAAATACCGTCGTGGAAGAGCAGCTGGTTTAAATATGGTAATTACTGAAACTGGTGCTGGTAGTGCGGTTGCAAAAGCTTTACCAAGTTTAGCAGGTAAATTAACTTCAAACGCTATTCGTGTTCCTGTTCCAAATGGTTCATTAGTAGTTTTAAATTTAGAAGTTGGTAGAGAAACATCTGTTCAAGAATTAAACGAAATCATGAAAAAATATGCTTTAGAAGGAAATTTAGTAGAGCAAATTAAATATTCAATGAACAACGAATTAGTTTCTTCAGATATTGTTGGAACAGCACAACCTTCAATTTATGATAGTAATGCTACAATCGTTTCTGGAGATGGTAAAAATATCGTTTTATACATTTGGTATGATAACGAATATGGTTACAGTCACCAAGTAATTCGTTTAGCAAAATATATTGCTAAAGTAAGACGTTACATGTACTACTAGTAGATAGCAACATCAAATTTAAGAATCCGTCTCGATATAAATTGGGACGGATTTTTTTTATAAAATATTTTGTAACTTTACTTTACTAACTAAAACTATTACATATGAGAATTTTAAAAAAATTACTGATTTTTATTCTGGCATTAGTGGGATTGTTCTTGCTAGCAGGCTTGGTTATGGATAAACAATATACCGTATCACATACGCTAACCATTAACAAACCACAAGAAGAAGTTTTCAATTATATGAAAATGTTCAAAAATCAAGAAAAATATAGTGTTTGGGTAATGGCCGATCCAAATATCAAATTAAAATATGAAGGTGAAGACGGAACGGTTGGCGCTAAAGTTTCTTGGGATGGAAATGATGATGTTGGAGCAGGTTCTCAAACCATCACAAAAATCACCAATGACCGAATGGATATCGATTTACATTTTATCAGACCAATGGAAGGTGATCAAAAAGGTGCTACAATCGTAAAAGCAATTGATGCTAATTCTTGTACAGTTACCGAAGAGTTTTACGGAAACGATCCGTATCCAATGAACGCTTTATCTTTCGTTGGAAAATATTTCATTAAAGATGCTTTCACTAAAAATGGTGAAAATGTAAAGAAAATTTTAGAGAAATAATTATTAAACCTGTCAGGTTTCAAAAACCTGACAGGTTTTTTTTTATCTATTCTGATTTTCTTTGTGTGAAATAATAAATCGGAATTCCTAATAACACAATTCCTAAGCCTAAACCTGTATTTCTTGTATCGTAAATCAATAAAGTAATACAAATTAAAGATGTCATTACGATATATAAAATTGGAACAAATGGATAACCAAAAGCTTTATATGGTCTTTCTGCATTTGGTTCTTTTTTACGAAGAATGAAAATTCCGTAAATGGTTAAGATATAAAACAACAATGATGCGAAAGTCGCGTACGTTAACAAATCACCATATTTTCCCGATAAACACAATACTGAAGCCCATAAACATTGAAACCATAAGGCTTTTTCAGGAACATTATTTTTGTTTAATTCACCAGCTTGTTTAAAAAACAAACCATCTTGACTCATCGCATAAAACAAACGGCCACCCGCTAAAATAATTCCGCTATTGCAACCAAAAGTCGAAACCATAATTAAACCCGCCATTACAAAAACACCCACATTTCCTAAAATGATATTCGCTGCTGCAGCACCTACTCTATCATCTGTGGCAAACATGATTCCTTTTCCTAAAACACTAGCATCTTCTGGACTTCCGCCTACTGGTAACAAAGCCAAATAAGCTAAATTCGCTAAAATATAAATTACGGTTACAATCAAAGTCCCTAAAAACAAACTTCTTGGAATGTTCTTTTTTGGATCTTTAATTTCCGCAGCAATAAACGTTACATTATTCCAAGCATCACTAGAAAATAACGAATTAATTATCGTTGCTCCCATCGCACCTAATAAGGCAATTCCGCTTAATTTAGTTACGGTTAAACTTCCATCTTCTTTTAAAACGGTTTTAGAAGCTTCCCACATATTTTCAAAATTGTGACTTAAAATATCGGTTTGTAAACCCACGTATAATCCCAAAATAATTAAAGCGAACAAAGCAAATAACTTCGCAACTGTAAATAACAATTGAATTTTCTTACCACTATTCACCCCTTTTGTGTTGATGAAAGTCAGCAAAACAATACTAACAATGGCTAAAACTTGTTTTAAATTGATTGTGTACGAACCAACTTCAAGAAGTGTTTTATCTAATTCTGGAATAAAAACGGCGGTATAATTGGCAAAAGCTACAGCAACGGCAGCAATTACACCTGTTTGAATTACTGAGAAAACGGTCCAGCCGTATAAAAAAGACATTAATTTACCATAAGCTCTTTGAATGTAAACGTATTGTCCACCAGCATTTGGCATCATTCCGGCTAATTCGCCATAACTTAATGCGGCCGACATCGTTAACAAACCTGTAACTAACCAAATAACTAATATCCAAGCTGCTGAACCAACATCTCGCGCCATTGCGGCAGTTACAATAAATATTCCGGAACCTATCATTGAACCAGCGACTAAACTGGTTGCATTTAACAATCCTAATTCTTTTTTAAACTCAGTTTTCTCTTTCATTTGTGTTTTTTATTGTTTTAAATTGTCAAATGCAATCGCTTTATAAATTGGATTTGCTTACGCAAACTTTACTTAATGCGATTTCATAGTAAAATTATAGTTTTGCTAAAGATAAAAAAAGAAAACGATTTTCAATGAAGAATATAAACTTGTGTATTATTGAGGAATAACTCGGTTAATTTGAACGAATCGCTTGTCGTAATATTCTTCTGTGATGGAAGAAATTACAACACCCAAACTTGTTGAAGAATGAACAAATTTGATATCATTTTCTGAAACTTCTGTGATTAAACCCACATGATTAATATGAGAAGAACCATTTGTTGCAAAAAAGATTAAATCGCCTTTTTGAGCGGAATTTTTATCAATTTTAATTCCGTAATTTGATTGTTCCGAAGAAGTTCTTGGCAGTGTAATATCAATAGCTTTAAAAGAAGAAAACATCAAACCAGAACAATCAAAACCATCTGAATCTGTTCCACCAGTTCTATATTTTGTACCAATATTATTTGAAGCTGTTGAAATTACCGATTCTGCTTTAGATAAACCTTCTGCTGAAACTATTTTAATTTCTTTTGGAATCATAACTTGCTGTTCAATTCTATCACTCTTTTGAGAAGTTTGAATCACTAATCGCGTTCCAACTGATAATTCGTTTTTGATTTGAGGATTTAGTTGTTCTAAATCGGCAATGCTGATTTTATATTTTTTTGAAAGTCCATATTTGGTTTCCTTTGGTAAAACCGTATGATATACTTCTTGAAGTTCCTGATTTTTTTCTTTTTTCCATTTTGGTTTTTCAACTATCACTTCTTCAGAAATTGAATAATTTTTCGAGTTAGAAAGTTGCAAAACTTGACCAACTTTCAAACCTTCCGATTCAATACTTGGATTCAATTGCTTCAATTTATCAATACTAATATTGTATTTTTTCGATAATCCGAATAACGTTTCTTTTGGCATAACTTTATGCATTTCCACTCCAACTTCTGATTTATTATTTACAGAAATTTGTAAAATGGAATTGACCGATAAACCTTTTTTTGAAGCTGGATTAAGTTGTTCCAATTGAGAAACCGAAACCTTATATTTCTTTGAAATACTATAAAGCGTTTCACCTTTTTGTACAGTATGCGTTAGGTTTTCCTGAGAAAAACCCAAACTTATAAAAAGAGAAAAAAGGACAGTTATAAAAAATTTCATTTTATAGTAACGTAAAAAATCGACAAATAGTATAAAAAATCAGGTGTAAGCATTAATTTTAACACTTACACCTGATTTAAATTATTTTAAAAACTTATCTTTTGTAATTCTGTTTAGCAACCCAATCAGCATATTTTGCTGCAACTTTTAAATGTTCGCTATAGTCTGTTGCAAATTCATGGTAACCGAATCTTTCTACACTTGCACAGAAATATAAATAATTATGTTTTTCTGGACTTAAAACCGCATCAATAGCCGAAACATCTGGCATAAAAATTGGTCCTGGAGGCAATCCTGTATTTCTGTAAGTGTTATAAGGAGAACTTGTCATTAAATCGTTGTGCATCACACGTTTTACGACTAAATCCCAATTGTTTGATTTTTGTTTTAAAGCATAAATTACCGTCGGATCCGCTTGTAATGGCATATTTTTGTTCAAACGATTTAAATATACACCAGCAACTTTTGGTCTTTCGTCTGCTTTTGCTGTTTCTTTATGTACGATTGAAGCTAAAGTATATACTTGAGCTGGTGTTAAATTCAAAGCTTTGGCATTAGCTAATCTGCCGTCATTCCAAAATCTCTTGTATTCTTTTGTTAACTTTTCAGATAATTCTTCAGGAGAAATGTTCCAATAAAATTCGTAGCTATTCGGAATGAAAAACGACATTACGTTGTCTTTATTCAAACCATTTTCTTGTAAAAAAGTATCGTTTGTGAAAATTTCTTTCAATTTTGTAGTATCTGGTTCAATTTGCGAAGCCAATCTCACAAATAAATCTTGCACTTTTTCCTGATTGTTAAAAGCTAATTTCACAGGAACATTTAATCGTAACGCACGAACAATACTGAAACTGCTCATTCCTTTTTTCAATAGAAATTTACCCGCTTTTACATTCGTATCGTATTCTCTTTTTGAAGCCACCCAATCAATTTTATCCTGATTTTTTACATATGGTGCTAAAATTTTCTTTACATCTTCGTATTTAGAATCAGTTGGCACGTATACAAACACTTCCTCTTCTTCAAATTTTGTGTTTCCAGTAAAGGCTTTATATATTACATATCCACCACAAATCATTATGAATATAGCTCCAATAACGATAATTCTTCCGAATAATTTTTTTGCTCCCAAAATTTTTATTTTTTATGTATTAGTTGAAAAAGTACTTCATCTACAAAAGTACCATTTATTTTATTCCAGTCTTTTTTTATGCCGATTTTTTGAAAACCAAAATTACTAAAAAGCAATAAACTAGCTTCATTATTTGTAGTAATATTTGCAAATAATTGGTACAAACTTAAATGTGTGAAAGCGTAATTAGAGATCAACTGTAAGGATTCTTTTCCAATTCCTTGATTTCTAAAGTTTTCAGAAATAATAATTCCAATTCCAGCACGACTATTTTTTGCATCAAAATCGAATAAATCTATTAATCCCACTTTTTCATTGGTTGCAGACAAAACAATCATCAATCGCAATTGCTTGGCTTCAAAAATATCTTGATGAGCATTTTCTAAATATTGCTTCAAAACCCATTTACTATAAGGCGTTTGCGTGTTGCTCACTTCCCAAACCGATTCGTTATTTTCTAATTCGTATAGAAAATCTAAATCTTCGGGTTCGAGTGCTCGCAAATGGATATTTTGTCCTTTTAATGTCATTTTTATTTTTTTAATTACCTAATGCTTCTGCAATTTTTAAAGCACATTTTTCACCATCGATGGCTGCAGAAATAATTCCACCAGCGTAACCAGCTCCTTCTCCGCAAGGATATAAACCTTTAATTTGAACGTGTTCCAAAGTGAAATTATCTCTTGGAATACGAACTGGAGATGAAGTTCTACTTTCTGGAGCATGCAAAATGGCCTCATTAGTTAAATAACCTCGCATGGCTTTTCCGAAAGCCGAAAAACCTTCACGCATGGTTTGTGTTAAAAACGAAGGAAAAACTTCACCTAATTCTACCGAAGTTGTTCCTGGAACGTAAGATGTTTTTGGAATAAATCCAGAAACTTTGGTTTGTGTAAAATCAATCATTCTTTGTGCTGGAACTTTTTGCGTTTTACCCGCTAAATTCCATGCTTTTTGCTCAATTTGTTTTTGAAATTCCATTCCTGCTAAAGGTCCGAATTTTTCAAAAGGTTTAAAATCTTCTAATCGTAATTCGACAACAATTCCAGAATTGGCTGTTGCTTGATCACGTTTACTTGGACTCCAACCATTCGTAACCACTTCTCCATCAGCTGTGGCACAAGGTGCAATTACGCCACCTGGACACATACAAAATGAGTACATTCCACGACCATTGACTTGTTTTACGATTGAATATGGTGATGGCGGCAAAAATTCGCCACGGAAATCGCAAGAATACTGAATTTTATCAATTAATTCTTGAGGATGTTCCGCTCGAACACCTAATGCAAAAGGTTTCGCCTCGATGAAAATATCTTTTCTATGTAATAATTCGAAAATATCACGAGCTGAATGTCCGGTTGCTAAAATGATTTTTTTAGAATGAATTGTTTCTCCGTTTTGAGTCACAATTCCGTCTACTTCATTATTTTTCACTAAAATATCCGTCACACGCGTTTCGAACAAAACTTGTCCGCCACATTCGATAATTTTATCTCGAATATCTTGAATAATTTGTGGTAATTTATTCGTTCCAATGTGCGGATGAGCTTCTACTAAAATTTCTTCCGTAGCACCAAAAGCTACTAATAATTGTAAAATTCTATCTACATCACCACGTTTTTTAGAACGTGTATATAATTTTCCGTCAGAATACGTTCCTGCTCCGCCTTCTCCAAAACAATAATTCGAATCTGAATTTACAATTCCGTCAACATTTATCGCTTTTAAATCTCTTCTTCTGCCACGAACGTCTTTTCCGCGTTCTAAAACTATCGGTTTTAAACCTAATTCGATTAATTGTAAAGCAGCGAATAATCCGGCTGGACCAGCTCCAACTACAATAACTTCTTGTTTATTGGTAACGTTTGGGTAATTTGGTAATTCAATTTTAGAATCTGTAAACACCTCATCTTTAAAGTAAATATTTAATTTTAAATTGAATTTTATAGCTTTTTGGCGGGCATCAATAGAGCGTTTTACCACCACAATTTTTTGTAAATCAGCAACAGAAGTGTGTACTAATTTAGAAACATGTTGGTATAACATTTCTTCGTTATTCGCCATTTCTGGAGAAACTTGAATGAGTAATTCGCGTGGCATACAATAAAAATTTATCCTGCAAAAATAGTCAAAATAGTTTGTTTAGTTAGTAAACCTATTATTTTTCTAATTTGTAAAAGGCTTTATTTATTCTCCAATTAAAATTCCAGAAACATTCCAAGCACTAAAGCTTTCGCCTTCTGGTTTTCCTTGAGGAATTTTCACTTGAATTGTGTATTCTCCTGCAGGTAAATCTCCTAAATCAATATACGTTGGTGTGGTTACCATTCCTGGACACCAATTGGCTCTACTATAATCTGAAGATGACAATCCGTTAGGGAAATTTCCTGAAGCGGGATTATACAATCGATAAGAACCACAATCTTGACGCCATGGCGTGAATTGGAATACTTCTTTTCCATTGACTAAAATGGTATTCTTTTTCGGAACAAACTCATCACCATTTTCCCAACCACCGTGACCAGTAGTGATGTAACGAATTTTAGCGTTTTTTAAAGGTTGTGATAAGTTAATTTTTGTTTCTAAACCCTTTTCTACATCAAACATAGTTCCGTAATCTTGTCCGGCCATTTCCATAATATTTGTGGTATTAAACAACGGAAATAATTTAGTAGGTTTAAATGTTACATCTTCAGAATGTAAAGTAATATTCATGGTAATTTTATGACCGCCTTTATCGTAATTTCCAATAAAAGTACCAATCCACACTTCTCTACCAGCAAATTGTTGGAATACATCTGTAATTTCCTGACGATAAGAAACCTGATTTTCCCATGTTTTATCTTTTAATTCAATATGATTATATTGTTTGATTCCGAAGGGTGTAAAAAATCGCATTAATTCGGTTAATGGCTCATAAGTTGAAGTGGCAACAACACCCTGATATTTTTTTCCATTACCATTTTCATAAATTGGCAAAGCTTCTTTTCCTTTCTCTAAACCAGATAAAAAGGTTTGTTTCGAGTTCGAAATTGGAATGATAAAAACCGAACCTGTTCTATCATAAGCATCGCCGTTAGATTGTTCAATTACATCTAAAAAGGCAAGATTTGATTTGGTTTGATTAGGAACTTTAATTTTCTTTAAAATAATAGTTCCGTTAGCAAATCTTATAATTGAATCATTTGATTTTGCTTCAGACGAAAAATTAATAATTTCATCTTTAAACACTGGGATAGTTGTAAATCGGCTTTTCCACAACAAATCCTTATAGGTTAATACATCAACTGTGTTATCAATTTTAGTATTAGAAGTGTTTTTCGATTTTCTCTTTTGAATTTTGATGGCTTGAGTTGTACTATTACCATTTCTAGTAATTTCCAAAACCAAACCTAAATTTATTCCTAAAACTGTTGGACTCGCTTTTAAATTTAATTCATTCGTATACCAAATTTCAATCGCATTAGAATTAATTACAGTCTTAGCTTTTTTACACAGATAACCCAATATTTTTTTGGTTTCTGGTAAAAATTCTAATTTTTGATTTTTGATAGCTTCATTGTCTTTATAACTAATCACTTTATTGGAAGACAAAGTCGCAACTTGATAAAAACTTAAGTTTTCGGTGTCAATCAACGTTTTCTCAAATGGTAAAGTCGCTTGATTGGCTTCTATTTTTTCAGTGGATAACACAACTTGATTGTGAGTTGCAAAAACTTTTAGTAAATCTTGGTTTTCGATAATTTTTCCATTGAAACTTCTTTGATAAGAAATTTCATAAGAAGTTTCTTGAGCGAATGAAACTAAGGAAAAAAACACGAAAAATTTTAGTAGGTAATACTTCATTTTAATACTATTTTTGCAACGTTACAACATATTTTTTTGATTGGAGTCAAAATTATAAAATCTATAACAAAATGTCTAGGAAAATAAAATTAATCTGGGATTTTAGAGGTCAAGCTGCTCCTAAAACTGCCGAGCATCATGAAATTCACCTGAAAGAATTTTTAGAAAAAGAAAATTATGCGATAAAAATTACGGGTTTTGAAATTTTAAACGAAATGTATGCCATTGCGTATTTAGTTGTTGAAGAAGCTGATATGATTACTTTTAGAGATGCTTTGCGACCACACAGAGGTGAAGTTTTTGAAGAAAAATCAGAATAAAAAAAATCCAAATTCTAGTTTATCGTACAACTGGAATTTGGATTTTTAGTTTGGGTTTATAATTATTATTTTAGTTTGCGACTTCGCTTATAAATTTAATTCTCATTAATCGTAATTCTTCCGTATCGTAATCGCCGTCAAATTCTTTTAGAGCTTTTTCGATACTATCCGATTCGGATTCCATAAAATATTCGTGAATTTCTTCTTGTTGATCTTCGTCTAAAATATCATCAATCCAATATTTTATATTCAATTTTGTTCCAGAAAAAACAATTTGTTCCATTTCTTTCAACAAATCATCGAATTTCAAACCTTTTGCAGAAGCAATATCATCTAAAGCTAATTTTCTATCAATATTTTGAATAATATATAATTTGTTCGCCGAATTCGCACCTGTAGATTTCACTACTAAATCATCTGGACGAATGATATCATTATCGTCAACATATCTTGAAATCAATTCCACAAAAGGCTTCCCAAATTTCTTCGCTTTTCCTTCTCCAACTCCGTGAACATTGCTTAATTCATCAATAGAAATTGGATATTTCAGCGCCATATCTTCCAAAGATGGATCTTGGAAAACTACAAACGGTGGCACACTATGTTTCTTAGCTTCTTTTTTACGTAAATCTTTCAACATTGCCATTAAAGCTTCGTCTGCTGTTCCTGTAGATTTGGCTGCGGCAATGATGTTTTCATCTTCTTCTTCGCTAAACTCATGATCTTCCGCCACCATAAATGAATATGGTTTTTTGATAAAATCGTTTCCAGCTTTCGTAACTTTTAAAACCCCATAACTTTCAATATCTTTTGAGATTAATCCCGCCACTAAAATCTGACGGATTAAAGCCATCCAATATTTCTCGTCGTGTTCTTTTCCACTTCCGAAAGTTTTAAGCGTATCTATTTTTTGAGCTTTAATAATGGCGTTAATTTTACCCACTAAAGCCAATATAACTTCTTTTGGTTTGAATAATTGTTTCGTATCGTTAATAACTTCTAACAACGTAACAATTTGATCTTGTGCTTCGGTTTTTTTCTTCGGATTTCTAACATTGTCATCCATATCTGCACCATCGCCATTTACTTCATCAAATTCTTCACCGAAATAATGCAATAAATACTTTCTTCTAGACATTGAAGTTTCGGCGTAAGCCACCACTTCTTGTAACAAAGCATATCCAATTTCTTGCTCAGCAATTGGTTTACCCGACATGAATTTTTCTAACTTTTCGATGTCTTTGTATGAATAATAAGCCAAGCAAATTCCTTCGCCATCATCTCTACCAGCTCTACCCGTTTCTTGATAATAACTTTCAAGTGATTTTGGAATATCGTGATGAATTACGAAACGAACATCTGGTTTATCAATTCCCATACCGAAAGCAATAGTTGCCACTACCACATCTACATCTTCCATAAGGAACATATCTTGATGTTTGGCACGTGTTTTTGCATCTAAACCAGCGTGATAAGGAACGGCAGAAATTCCATTTACTTGTAAAACTTGTGCAATTTCTTCTACTTTTTTTCGACTTAAGCAATAAATCACACCCGATTTTCCTTTGTGCTGCTTAATAAATCGTATTAAATCGCCTTGAACGTTTTTCGTTTTTGGGCGTATTTCGTAATATAAATTTGGTCTATTGAATGAAGCTTTAAACGTATTGGCATTCGGCATATCTAAGTTTTTCAAGATATCTTCTTGCACTTTTGGAGTAGCCGTTGCGGTAAGCCCAATAATTGGCACATCACCTAATTGTTTGATAATGCTTCTTAAGTTTCTGTATTCTGGGCGGAAATCGTGACCCCATTCTGAAATACAATGCGCTTCATCAATCGCCACAAAAGAAATTTTCACTGTTTGTAGAAACTGAATATAATCTTCTTTCGTTAAAGATTCTGGAGCTACGTAAAGCATTTTGGTTTTTCCAGATAAAATATCTGCTTTTACCTGATTGACTTCTGTTTTATTTAATGAAGAATTTAGAACATGCGCCACACCAATATCTGAACCCATACTTCTAATGGCATCCACTTGATTTTTCATTAACGCAATAAGCGGAGAAACCACAATTGCAGTTCCTTCCAAAACCAAAGCAGGCAATTGGTAACATAAAGATTTACCACCACCAGTTGGCATAATAACAAACGTGTTATTACCAGATATAATACTCGTAACTACTTTTTCTTGTAATCCTTTAAATTGAGAAAATCCAAAGTATTTTTTTAATTCTTTGTATAAATCTATATTTTGTTCTGTCATAAAAAATGGGTTGAACTTATAAACAAATATTTTTAGCCAATTATTATTTGAATTTTGTCTAAATTTGCAATTATAAAGATACAACTATTCTTTAAAAACAAAAATATAATTCATTTAATTTTGAATACAACACAATCTATCCTAGAAAACGCAAAGCAATCTATACTTTCACAGAGCGAAAGTATCCAAAAACTAACAAATTATCTTACTGATGATTTTGCCAAAACCGTGCAACTTATCTTCGAATCAAAAGGAAGATTAGTCGTTACAGGAATTGGAAAAAGTGCCATAATTGCTCAAAAAATTGTTGCTACTTTAAATTCAACTGGAACACCTTCGATATTTTTACATGCTGCTGAAGCGATTCACGGCGATTTAGGTATGATTCAAAATGGCGATTTGGTACTTTGTATTTCGAAAAGTGGAAACAGTCCAGAAATTAAGGTTTTAGCACCAATTATCAAAAGTTTCGGTACGACGTTAATTGGAATGACGGCAAACACTACTTCGTTTTTAGCGACTTCATCTGATTTAGTTTTACATGCACACGTAGATGCCGAATGTTGTCCAATTGGTTTAGCACCAACAAACAGTACAACTGCTCAATTGGTTTTAGGTGATGCGATTGCCGTTTGTTTGATGAAATTGAGAAATTTTCAAGCGGAAGATTTTGCTAAATACCATCCAGGTGGTGCTTTAGGTAAAAAATTATTGTTGCGTGTAAAAGACATGTTAGACAATACACACGCACCACAAGTTGCTCCAGATGCTTCGATTAAGAAAGTTATTATGGAAATTTCCGAAAAACGTTTAGGTGTTACAGCCGTAATTGAAAACGGTGTAGTTATTGGAATTATTACCGATGGTGATATTAGAAGAATGTTGACAGATAGAGAAACTTTTTCTGATTTAACAGCACAAGATATTATGACAAAAAATCCAAAATCAATTGCTTCAACTGTTTTAGTTTCAGAAGCTTTAGATGTTTTGGAAGATTATAAAATTACACAATTGATGGTTATTGATAATGGAACTTACAAAGGTGTGTTGCATTTACACGATATTTTAAAAGAAGGAATTGTATAATGGCAAAAAAGAATAAAAAGAACATTAACGAAATGACTTTTTTAGATCATCTTGAAGAATTAAGATGGTTATTAGTAAGAAGTTCGGCAGCTATATTAATTGGAGCAACAATTGCTTGGTACTTTAGTGATTTCATTTTTAAAACTATTATTTTCGGACCAATGGAAGGTGATTTTATTACCTATCAGTTTTTCTGTGATTTGGCTCATAAATACGATTTAGACAAAAGTTTTTGCGATGCTACATTAAATTTCAGCATACAAAATACAGAAATTGAAGGTCAAATATCTTTGTTAGTTTGGACGTGTATTACGGCTGGATTAATCATTAGTTTTCCTTATATTTTATTGCAATTTTGGAATTTCATCAGTCCAGCTTTGTATAAAAAAGAAAAGAAAAACGCTGTAAAATTCATCGTGATTTCATCATTGTTATTCTTTTTAGGAGTAGCTTTTGGTTATTTCGTATTAACACCGTTATCGTTAAACTTTTTATCTACTTTCTCAGTTTCTGATGTCATAAAAAATGATATTAATGTGAATTCGTATATCGGAACGGTAAAAACCACAACATTAGCGACTGGATTGGTTTTCGAATTACCAATAATTATTTATTTTTTGTCTTCTTTAGGATTAGTAACTCCATCGTTTTTAAGAGAATACAGAAAATGGGCGTATGTAATTATCTTAATTATTGCAGCGATTGTAACACCGCCAGATGTAATCAGTCAAATTATAGTTACGATTCCATTAGTGATTTTATTTGAAATAAGTATTTTCATTAGTGCTTTCATAAATAACAAAAACAACAAAAAAATAACCACTACATAATGAGCGATTTAATTAAAGAATTCAACGATTATCGTGCTAAAATGAATGAAAAATTATTAGCTGATGATAATAAAGTGATTAAAAGAATTTTCAATTTAGACACCAACACCTATATGGAAGGCGCGCTAGATGTGAAAACAAAAGAATTGTTAGGTTTAGTAGCTTCAGCTGTTTTACGTTGTGATGATTGCATTAAATACCATTTAGAAACCGCTTACAAAAATGGAGTAAATCGTACAGAAATGATGGAAGCCATGAGTATTGCGACTTTAGTTGGTGGTACAATTGTAATTCCGCATTTGCGTAGAGCCTATGAATTTTGGGAAGCTTTAGAAAACAAGGCAATTAAATAATTAGCCTATGTGCCAATTATCCGAAAAGTTAAACTAGTAATAATAAAATTTCAACTTCAAATAAATTTAATATTTTTACAAAATATTGAAACATTGGCATATTGCCAAATTGACAATTGACATATTAAAAACGATGAAATTAAGAGCCGAAAATTTAGTTAAAACGTACAAGAAAAGAAGTGTTGTAAAAGGGATTTCAGTAGAAGTAAATCAGGGAGAAATTGTTGGTTTATTAGGTCCGAATGGAGCCGGAAAAACAACTTCTTTTTACATGATTGTAGGTTTAGTTAAACCAAATAGCGGAAATATTTATTTAGACGATATGAATATTACCGATTTTCCGATGTACAAACGTGCACAAAACGGAATTGGGTATTTGGCACAAGAAGCTTCGGTTTTTAGAAAATTGAGTATTGAAGACAATATTTTGTCGGTTTTACAATTGACAAATCTGACCAAAAAAGAACAAGAAGCCAAAATGGAAAGCTTAATTGAAGAGTTTTCTTTAGGACATATTCGTACAAACCGTGGTGATTTATTATCAGGTGGTGAACGAAGAAGAACGGAAATTGCACGTTGTTTAGCAACCGATCCAAAATTCATTTTATTAGATGAACCTTTTGCTGGAGTTGACCCAGTTGCAGTAGAAGATATTCAGCGAATTGTAGCCCAATTGAAAAACAAAAACATTGGAATTTTAATTACCGACCATAACGTACAAGAAACTTTAGCGATTACTGACAAAACGTATTTAATGTTTGAAGGTGGAATTTTAAAAGCTGGAAAACCAGAAGAATTGGTAGAAGATGAAATGGTTAGAAGAGTGTATTTAGGTCAGAATTTCGAATTAAGAAAAACAAAAATTGATTTCAATACACCTAAAACTGATGCAGAAATAGATTTTTAATATGTCAGATTTAATAACTGTTTATAAAGTTTCAAAACAGAACCAAATTAATGTTATAAAAAAATCGAGATTATATTATCTTCTATTTTTTGCCAGTCCTTTTTCGTGTTTTTTTACAGACATTAAATTTTGCATATATTTTACTTTAGTAATTTTTATTCCAATTTTAATCCAATTTATTATTCATTTAGATTATTACATAAATGATAGAAATAAAGAAATTGAAATAAACTTTTCTGACAGAATTATTACAATAAAGAAAAATAACATTAAGGAATCTTTTAGTTTCAATGATGTTAAATCGATTCTTATTCAAAAAGGTCATATTAACGCTTCAAGTGATCCTAAAGCACTACCGTTTTCTTTTTATAATTATTATACAATTAAACTTTTAAATGACAAAGAGTATGTTTTTACAGATTTACTATGTCAAAGATTAAACGTATTCGAATTAAACAAATTAACTAAATCGAAAGTAAATTTCATAAATATCATATAATATGAAAAATCCATCAAAAGAACAATTAGAAGCATGGCACAAAGATCCAAACAATTGGAAATTTGGCGTATTTTATTATAACCCAGAAGACGAAAGATTATTACCACCTAAAAGAGCTGCTTGGATGGGCTGGACAACTAACTTTGCAAATTCAAAATCTGTTGCATTATTAGTTGCGATTATTTTTCTAATTGTATTTCTAATGGCACTTTTGCCAAAAAAATGGGTTATTTAGTTACTTCATATCAATTCAAATCTGCATAACAAAAGTGAAAAATCCATCAAAAGAACAAATAGAAGCATGGCGTAAAGATTCTAATAATTGGAAATTTGGTGTGTTTTATTATAATCCCGAAGACGAAAGTTTATTACCACCAAAAAGAGAAGCTTGGATGGGTTTTACTGTAAATTTCGCGAATTGGAAATCTATTGGATTACTTATTCTTTCTTTAGGTTTTTTCTCTTTTGTAATTTCAATGATACTACACAAGAATTAAGTTTATTTCAAACAGACTTTCTTTAAATCGTCTACATTTCCGTTGAAAACATTGACATCAACTAATTCGTCAACGCCATGAAGTTGGGCTTTTTCTGTAAATTGCCACATCAAATAATCGTCTTCAATTTTTTCTTTCCACGGATTGTAATTCGCTATCCAAAATTGGTAACTTGGAAAATCTTCTTGTAAAAAATCTTCATAGTATTTTTCTCCTGTGTAAATTATCGGTTTCACTCCATAATGTTTTTCTACAATAGATAACCAATTTTGCAAACCTTCTTTCAGTTTGTCCATTGATTGTCCTTTTGGCATTTTTTCGATATCTAAAATCGGAGGTAAATGACCTTTTCGTAATTTTACGGTTGCGATAAAATTATTCGCTTGATCTGTAGAATTTTCATCCGGTCGATAATAATGATAAGCACCTTGAATGTACATGGATTCCGTTAAATTTCTCCAGTTTTTCTTGAATTTCAAATCGATTTTATTACTTCCAGCTGTGGCACGAACGATAACAAATTTCAGTTCAAATTGTTCTTCAATGGCTTCAATATTATCCCAATCTACTGTTCCTTGATACTGCGAAACATCAATTCCGAAAATTTTTCCTTTGTGCTTATCAACAATATCGTTAATACGCTTATCTTCTAATTTTCGTTGATTCGCAGTTAGTTCATTATTTTTGATTTTAAACCCTAAATAATATAAAACCGCATCTTTTTTTTGATACACAAAAATAATCGTACACAATAACAAAAAAAGTCCAACAATCCATTTTACGGATTTCGGACTAATTATAGATTGTTTTTTACTTTTAGAAGGATATTTTCTTCTGGTTGCTGCCATTAAACTTTCTTAAGAAGCGTATTATTTACAACCGATAAAATCACATATAATAAAATGATAATCGGAATCGCAATAAATTCTAAAAGTCCAATTAAAACTACAGAAAGAATCAAAAACACCACTTGCATTTTATATTTTTCCCAGCTAAAACTCTTCACTTTTAAAGAGAACAAAGGAATTTCTGCATTTAATAAATAAGCACTTAAAGCTGTAATTCCAACTAAAACGTATGGATTACTTAATGTATCAATCACAAAATCTACATCAGTATATTGAAACTGAATCATTGGGATACTCATAATCAATAAGGCATTTGCTGGAGTTGGCAAACCAATAAATGAATCTGTTTGACGCGTATCTACATTAAATTTCGCTAATCTGTAGCAAGAAGCTAACGTAATTAGGAAACCTAAATAAGGAACTACACCCATAAAATAAGTGTCTTCCGTTAAATTATATTGTGATTGATTTTCTTGAATATCACCAAGCATTTTATACATAACCAAACCTGGCACAACACCACTGGTAACCATATCTGCCAAAGAATCTAATTGTAAACCAATTGGACTTTGAACTTTCCAAATTCTAGCAAAGAAACCATCCCAAAAATCGAAGAAAATCCCTAAACAAACCAGAGAAAAAGCTTCTCTGTAACTTCCGTTAAATGCGTGAATTAAAGCGCATAAACCAGCAAATAAATTCAATAAGGTAATAACGTTAGGAATGTGTTTTTTTATGCTCATCTTCTTAAAAATTTCTTAAATGTGATAAATTCTACAACAAATGTAAACAATAAAATGAAAGAATTTGAGTTTATTAAGTAAGAAATTATGATATTTGTGTTAGAATTAAATTTGCTTTGAACTCGCCACTAATAACGAGTTTGTTGTAAACAAACACCTTTTAAAAAAAAGCGATAACATTTATGACCGCTAAAAAAGTCTACTTTGCATAAATGAAAAAGATATTACTATTAATTGTCATTTTGGCTTCCACGTCAATTTCGGCACAAACTATTCGTAAATATTCCAACGAATTTTTAAACATTGGGGTTGATGCTGCTGCGTTAGGGATGAGTAATGCCGTAACCGCACAAACTGCCGATGTGAATTCTGGATATTGGAATCCGGCTGGAATTTTGCAATTAGAAGATAAACAAATTGCCTTGATGCACGCAAATTATTTTGCCAATATTGCGCAATATGATTACGCAGCTTTTGCGATGCCTATTGACGACAGAAGTGCTTGGGGACTTTCCCTAATCCGTTTTGGAGTAGATGATATTTTAAACACAACACAATTAATTGATAGCGAAGGAAATATCGATTACAATAGGGTTTCGCTTTTTTCTACTGCCGATTATGGTGTGACTTTTTCTTACGCGAGAAAATTGCCTTTAGAAGGCTTTAATTATGGCGTGAATGCGAAAGTAATCCGAAGAATTATTGGAGATTTCGCTTCTTCTTGGGGATTTGGATTTGATTTAGGATTACAATTTCAAAACAAAAGCGATTGGAAATTTGGTTTAATGTTACGAGATATTACTACGACTTACAACACGTGGAGTATTAACGAAGAAGAATACGAGAAAATTAAAAATGCGGTTCCAGGTGAAAATCAGGAATTACCTGAAACAAGTGAACTTACCTTACCAAAAGCACAATTTGGATTATCGAAAAAATTCGAATTTCATTACGATTATACCTTAACAACTGCAGCAAATTTGAATATGGAATTTGCACAAACGAACGATATTATTTCAACAAGTGTGGTAAGTATAAATCCAGCTGTTGGATTTGAATTTGGCTATATCGATTTGGCTTTCTTACGTGCGGGTGTTGGGAATTTTCAACAAATTACACAAATTGACAATACAAGTAAAGTGAGTTTTCAACCGAATATTGGTTTAGGATTCAAATACAAAGGTATTCAAGTGGATTATGCTTTAACCGATTTAGGAAATCAAAGTGCGGCTTTATATTCGAATGTGTTTTCTGTAAAAGTGGATTTAGGTATTTTTAGAAGATAAATTATAAGTATTCAGTCTCAACAGTATTCAGTTAAATAAAATCAGTTAAATCCGCAAAATCTGCGTACCTATTATGCTAAAAAAATTACTTTTCTTATTACTTCCTATTCTTAGTTTTTCACAAAACATTATTTTATCTGACAATGCCAAAGTGAGTATTTTAACTTGCGGAACGGCGCCAGTTTCTTACGCGATGTATGGTCATACTGGAATTCGAATTACCGATTTTGTTAACCAAATTGATGTGGTATATAATTATGGTGCGTTCGATTTTAGCACGCCAAATTTCATGATGAAATTCGTAAAAGGTGATTTGCAATATTTTGTGACAAGTGATAATTACTACAATTTTGAATTAGGTTATTTACAAGACGGCAGAAGTATTGTAGAACAAGAATTAAATTTATCACCGCAACAAAAACAACAACTTTTAAACGAACTCAACAACAGCTTGACTTCTGATGAGCGTTTTTATACTTATAAATTTATTGATAAAAATTGCACGACTATGGTTGTCGATAAAATCAATAAAATTTTAGGCTCAGAAGTCTTAAAACAACCAAAATCAGAACAATCATATAGAGAAATTTTATATCCGTATATGACGGATTTTTATATGAAATTGGGCATTCAAATTATTTTTGGAACCAAAGTTGACCAACCTGCTACTCGCCTATTTTTACCTTTAGAATTAGAGAAAGTTTTGAATACTGCTACACAAAACGGACAAAAAATTGCACAGCCAACCAAAGTCTTAAATAAACAAGCGGTTACTGTTCCGTTTTCTTGGGTAAATTCTATCTATTCTTTATTAGCCGCGATTATAATTTTGATTTTGTTAAACAAAAAAGGCATACAAATTACCTATTTCATTTTCGCAGGATTGTTAGGTTTGTTTTTCTTTTTAGTCGGATTTTATTCGCTACACGAAGAAATTTTATGGAATTACAACATCTTATTATTTAATCCATTATTACTGGTTTTTGCCTTTTTCTATTGGAAAAACAATATCCGAAAAATAATTTTATTTGGACAAATCTGCATTGCTTTCACACTAATTTACTTGGCATATATTCTAAGCAAAGTGCAATTACTAATTGTACTTCCAATTGTTGCATTGCATTTGTTTTGGTTGATTAGAATTGTGATGAAGGAGAAGAAAAAACAACAAAACTTAAATTAATATTATGAAAAAATTTCTTTTAGTAGCATCTGTAATCCTGTTTTCATTTGGATTTACAATTCAATCAAAAACAGACACAAGATTAATTGGCACGTGGAAAGGTTCTGAAAAAAGCGGTCAAGTCGCAGGAATGCAAAAATCTTGGATTATGACAAGAAAAGGGAATGGAACTTATAAAATTGAATTTTCAGCTAAAGACGATGAAGGAAAAATAACAACTTCATCTGAAAAAGGAAAATGGTGGACTTCAGGAAATCAATTTTATGAGCAATATGAAGGAAATGAAACTCCAACTGTTTATACATACAAAGTACTTGACGCCAAAACAATTTACTTCAAACTAAAATCATCTGAAGATGATTTTGAAAACGAAAATTATGAATTTGTTGATACTAAAATTGATTAGTATTTGAAATACAGTTAAAACAAAAAACTCCAAGTGAAAGCTTGGAGTTTTTTGTTTTTTATTCTCGATACATTCCGACTCATGCTTCATCGGAACACTCGACTCAAGGCTAAGCCGAACAGAGCGAAGCTAATTAACGAAATTAAATTACGCTTTTCCAGCAGCAATTAAATTTAAAGCTGAACCTGCTACGAACCAACCAATTTGGCTTTCGTTGTAGGTGTGATTCGCTAAAATAATATCTTTTGTACCATCTGCGTGAACAAGCTCTAAGGTTAAAGGTTTTCCTGGAGAAAATTCTGTTAAATCTAAGAAATTGATAGTATCGTCTTCTTTAATTTTTTCGTAATCTGCTTCGTTTGCAAAGGTTAATCCTAACATTCCTTGTTTTTTCAAGTTGGTTTCGTGAATACGAGCAAACGATTTCACTAACACAGCCACAACTCCTAAGAAACGTGGTTCCATCGCAGCGTGCTCACGTGAAGAACCTTCTCCATAATTGTGATCTCCCACAACAATTGAAGGGATTCCGACAGCTTTGTACGCTCTTGCTACTGCAGGAACTTCACCATATTCACCAGTTAATTGATTTTTAACTTTATTAGTAGCTTGATTAAATGCATTAACAGCACCAATTAACATATTATTGGAAATATTATCTAAATGTCCACGGAAACGTAACCATGGTCCAGCCATAGAAATATGATCAGTTGTGCATTTTCCAAACGCTTTAATTAACAACTTCGCACCTTCAATATTTTTCCCGTTCCAAGGTGCAAATGGCGCTAACAATTGTAATCTATCAGAAGTTGGCGAAACCACAACCTCAACCGAAGAACCATCAGCAGCTGGTGCTTGAAAACCTGCATCTTTCACATCGAAACCTTTAGTTGGTAATTCGTCTCCTTTTGGTGGGTTTAATTTGATTTCCATACCTGTATCACTCAATAAAGTATCGGTTAATGGATTAAAATCTAATCTTCCAGAAATTGCAATTGCTGCTACCATTTCTGGCGAGGTTACAAACGCGTGCGTATTTGGATTTCCGTCGGCTCTTTTAGAGAAATTACGGTTAAAAGAGTGAATAATTGTATTTTTCTCACCTTTGTCTGCTCCTGCTCTATCCCATTGCCCGATACAAGGTCCGCACGCATTGGTAAAGACTTTTGTTCCCATTTTTTCGAAAGTGGCGATAATTCCGTCTCTTTCAATCGTATATCTAATTTGTTCAGAACCTGGATTGATTCCGAATTCTGCTTTAGGTGTAATTCCATGTGCTACAGCTTGTTCTACAATAGATGCTGCTCTACTCATATCTTCGTAAGAAGAGTTCGTACAAGAACCAATTAAACCCCATTCGACTTTTATAGGCCATCCGTTTTGAGCCGCTTCTTGTTTCATTTTAGAAACTGGCGTTCCTCTATCTGGTGTGAATGGTCCGTTGATATGTGGTTCTAATTCTGATAAGTTAATTTCAATTAATTGATCGAAATAATTTTCTGGATTGGCATATACTTCTGCATCACCTGTTAAATAATCCGCCACTTTATCTGCTGCATTTACTACATCTTGACGACCAGTTGCTGCTAAATATCTTCTCATCGAATCATCATAACCGAAAGTTGAAGTGGTTGCACCAATTTCTGCACCCATATTACAAATCGTACCTTTTCCTGTACAAGACATTGAAGTGGCGCCTTCACCAAAATATTCTACAACTGCTCCAGTTCCACCTTTTACAGTTAAGATATCGGCAACTTTTAAAATGACATCTTTTGGCGAAGTCCAACCGTTTAATTTACCCGTTAATTTTACTCCGATTAATTTCGGAAATTTCAATTCCCAAGACATTCCAGACATTACATCAACCGCATCAGCACCACCAACTCCTATCGCTAACATACCTAAACCACCAGCATTTACTGTATGAGAATCGGTACCAATCATCATTCCACCAGGGAAAGCATAATTTTCTAAAACAATTTGATGAATAATTCCTGAACCAGGTTTCCAAAACCCAATTCCGTATTTATTGGAAACGGATGAAAGGAAGTCGAAAACTTCTTTAGATTGCTTATTAGCGAAAGCTAAATCTGTTGCAGCGCCTTCTTTGGCTTGAATTAAGTGATCACAATGCACTGTTGTAGGAACAGCAACTGTTTTTTTACCAGCGTGCATAAATTGCAATAATGCCATTTGTGCTGTTGCATCCTGACACGCTACTCTATCTGGAGCGAAATCCACATAATCTGCACCTCTTTTAAAAGTTTCGGTAGGTGTTTTTTCCCATAAGTGAGAATATAAAATCTTTTCTGTTAGGGTAAGTGGACGACCAACTAACTCGCGTGCTTTATCTACACGAGCTGCCATATTTGCGTACACTTTTTCAATCATTTCAATATCAAATGCCATAAGATTTATTTTTTGTGTGTTATTCTATTTTTCAACTTACCAAATTACGAAAATTATAGTTGTCATAAAAGAAAAAGCCCGAGTTTATGACTCGGGCTTTTAAATTATATTTCAGTAAATCAATTTATTAGTTTACTAAAAGTTTATGAGAAGGTGCAAATTTAGTTAAGTTGATACCTTCAACAGCAGTTTTATATTCTTCAATTGTTGGCGTTCTACCAAGAATAGTTGACAACACTACAACTGGTGTAGAAGAAAGTAATGATTCTCCTTTTTTACCTTCTGTATCTTCTACTACTCTTCCTTGGAAAAGACGTGTAGAAGTTGCCATAACTGTATCTCCTTTTGAAGCTTTTTCTTGGTTACCCATACATAAATTACATCCTGGACGCTCTAAATACAACATGTTTTCGTATTCTGTACGAGCTGCACCTTTTGGAGCGTTATCGTCAAATTCGAAACCAGAATATCTTTGTAAAACTTCCCAGTCGCCTTCCGCTTTTAATTCATCTACGATGTTATATGTTGGTGGTGCTACTACTAATGGCGCGTTAAATTTAACTTCACCATTTTGAGCTTCCACATTTTTAAGCATTTGAGCTAAGATTTTCATATCTCCTTTGTGAACCATACAAGAACCGATAAATCCTAAATCTACTTTTTTATCACCTCCGTAGAAAGAAAGTGGACGGATTGTATCGTGAGTATATCTTTTAGAAACGTCTTTGTTATTTACATCTGGATCAGCAATCATTGGTTCTGCAATTAGATCTAAATCTACTTCAACCTCAGCGTAATATTTTGCATTTGCATCTGGAGTTAAAGCTGGTTTTTCACCTGATTTAATCTCAGCGATTCTCTTATTTGCTTTATTGATTAATCCTTGAAGAACTTGTGTTTTGTTGTCCATTCCTTTATCAATCATAATTTGGATTCTTCCTTTCGCAATTTCTAAAGATTCTACCAAAGTATCATCTTCAGAAATACAAATTGAAGCTTTTGCTTTCATTTCAGCCGTCCAATCTGTAAATGTAAAGGCTTGATCCGCAGTAAGCGTTCCTAAATGCACTTCAATAATTCTTCCTTGGAATACATTTTCTCCACCAAATTTGTGTAACATTTGCGCTTGAGTAGCGTGAACCACATCACGGAAATCCATGTAACTTGCCATTTGTCCTTTGAAAGTCACTTTTACAGATTCTGGAATTGGCATTGAAGCTTCTCCTGTAGCAAGAGCTAAAGCAACTGTACCAGAATCGGCACCAAATGCTACACCTTTCGACATTCTTGTATGAGAGTCACCACCAATAATGATAGCCCATTCGTCAATTGTAATGTCGTTAAGTACTTTATGAATTACATCCGTCATGGCATGATAAACACCTTTCGGGTCACGAGCTGTAATTAATCCGAAGTCGTTCATAAATTTCATCAATTTAGGAATATTAGCTTGCGCTTTTTTATCCCAAACCGAAGCTGTATGACAACCCGATTGATAAGCTCCATCAACGATTGGAGAAATAACTGTAGCTGCCATAGATTCTAATTCCTGAGCAGTCATCAATCCTGTTGTATCTTGAGAACCAACGATATTTACTTCAACACGAACATCAGAACCAGCGTGTAATGCTTTTTTAGAAATTGTACCTACAGAATTTCTATTGAAGATTTTTTCAACAGCAGTAAGTCCTTGTCCTTCAATTGAAACTTCTTTTGAAGGTGCATAAACTAGAGGCGCTTCAATCCCTAAAGTTTTAGCAGCAAAAGTTTGAATTTTTTTACCGAAAACAATTGCATAAGAACCACCAGCTTTGATGAATTCCATTTTCTGAGGCGTGAATGCTTTAGAAATGTCAATTAATTCTTTGTCTCCGTTATATAATTTTTTTGTTTTTGTATTGATTGTAAGAACTGTTCCTGTAGCAACAGAATACGTTTCTTCTAAAACTGGATCACCACTTTCATTACGAACTACTTCGCCGTTAGCATCTGTCTTTTTTACCCAGTTTTTCAAATCTAGACCAATACCACCAGTTACATCAACAGTTGTTAAGAAAATTGGAGAGATTCCGTTTGTTCCTGCAACGATTGGCATAAAGTTTACGAATGGCACATATGGACTTGCTTGTTTACCTGTCCAAAGCGCTACGTTATTCACACCTGACATACGAGATGAACCTACACCCATTGTACCTCTTTCTGCAATTAACATTACAGATTTATCTGGATGTTGTGCTTGCAAAGCTTTGATTTCGTCTTGAGCTTGAGGTGTAATCATACATTTACCATGCAATTCACGATCTGAACGTGAGTGTGCTTGATTACCTGGAGAAAGTAAATCTGTTGAGATATCTCCTTCACCAGCGATAAAAGTAACAACTTTAATTTCTTCAGCTACTTCTGGAAGTTTTGTAAAAAATTCTGCTTTAGCATAACTTTCTAAAATTTCTCTAGCTACTTCATTACCATTTTGAAATGCATCTTTTAAACGATCCATATCAGCATCATAAAGATACACTTGAGTTTTAAGAACTTTTGCAGCTTCTTTCGCGATAGCGATATCATTTCCTAAAGCTAAATCAAGTAATACTTCAATTGAAGGACCACCTTTCATGTGTGATAATAATTCAAAAGCGAATGCAGGAGTAATTTCATTTACTACAGATTCTCCTAGAATAATTTCCTTTAAGAATTTTGCTTTTTCACTAGCTGCACTTGTAGTTCCTGGTAATGTATTGTAAATAAAAAACTTAAGAGAATCTTCTCTATTTTCGTTATTTACATCTTTGATTTGCGCAACGATTTCGGTTAATAAGTCGGCGCTATCAATTGGTTTTGGATGAAGACCTTGGCCTTTTCGCTCTTCAATTTCTTTGATGTATTCTTTATAAATATTCATTTCCATATCAAAAGTTATTCTATAAATTTATTAATTTGATTGTACTATTTTTCAAAAGTTGCACAAATTTAGCTAATTCTTTTCAAATTAAAAAATTTTTAATAAAAAACGATAATCAAGAAATTATTATTTGTAATTATTCTATTTTACTGAATATAATTCAATAATAGTAGCGAAAACGAGTGTTTTTTTAGGAATTCTTAATTTTAAGATTTTAAACTACGAATTTCGAAAAAAAGAATATAAAATTTTAATAAATTGACAATATTTACTGGTGTTTCAAACACTGTTTTCTGGCAAAAAAGCTAGAAATAATTTTTAAAAATTACTTCACATATTTAAACATCCAATCGTACATGGCGTTTTGGTGAAATAAATTTTCCACATTTCCATGATTTCCACCTTTAATAATTGTTAGAGTTGCGTCTGCATTTGGGTTGCATTTTTTTATTGCATTATAAACTTTTTGAGATTCTGACATTTTTACGATATAATCTTTATCGCCATGTTGAATCCACATAGGAACTTTAGATAAATTACAACCATCAGAAACATTTCCGCCACCACAAATGGCAACAGCTGCTGTTACTCTGTCTGGATATTTACCCACAAAATGCATGGTTCCATAACCTCCTAAACTCATTCCGCAAACATACACGCGTTTCAAATCGGTTTGATAGGTGTTTTGGACATACGTTAGCACTTCTAAGACTTTATCTGGATTCCAATTTCCTGAAGCAATTTGTGGTGCAATGACAATAGCGTTTATCTTTCGTCCTTTTTCCATAGCACGCAACACACCGTAACGTTTTACTCTATTTAAATCAGTACCAGAAAGGCTTTTCCCGTGAAGAAAAATTAAAACTGGAGGCTTTTCGTCAACACTTACAACTTTTGGAATTTGCAACCAAAACGGATAGGTTGTTTTCCCAATAACGGTATGTAATTTTTCTTCTGGTTGTTGGAAAGCAAATATAACTAGTAAAAACAGTGCACTTAATTTTTTCATTTATGGTGAATTTCTAACAACAGAAATGTTGCTAACCTGATTTCACAAAGTTAAAAATTAATTTATTTTTTAATCACTTTGTAACTATCATTATCAATTTTAACAATATATACACCCGAAGCGAAACCACTTAAATCAACAATTATATTGTTTTCAGTCTTTTCAAATTTCGTAATTTGCTGACCAACAGAATCATAAACAACTCCATCAAATGAAAATTTACTATTAATATAAAATACAGAATCTGTTATAGTTGGAAATATAGCAATATTATCTTGAACAAATACATCTGAATTTAACACATTCACCACAATATTTTTCGTAAAAACTTCAGAACATCCATTTTTAGTCACGGTCAATGTGACTGTTTTTGTACCTAATGAGGTGTAAAAATGTTCTGGATTCGTATCTGTAGAAGTTGTTCCGTCACCAAAATCCCAAAGTAACGATGTGAAATTCGTGGATAAATTAGTGAAATTGACCAAATTATCAGTTTGCGCTGTACTAAACTCGGGATGGAGATCAAAGGTATTTATCCGCCATAATGCTTTGTTATTTAAGACAATATTATCTGCAATTCCTTGGAAATATGTTGCATTAGCTGGAGTAACTCCTCCATTAAAAGCGACTCCAGAGACTGGTTCTTGAAAAATGGTACAAAACATCGCGCAAGCTACTAAATAAGAGCCATTTAAATTTGGATGCACATCATTGTAAGAACCATGTAAAAGTAAATCTTGTTGTGCTAAATAATGTTGTCTAGCACATTCTCCAGCCGCAGCAAAAGAAACTTCCATATTGTCTGCCAATTTTGTAATTGAATCTTTTATTTTTGTTTGAATCTGAAAATAATTGGCATAATTATCAGCAGAAGGTACTCCGTAAGGAATTTGATAAAGCAATACTTTGGCACAAGGACTGTATTTTTTAATAGAATCTTGCATTTGATTTCCTCTTTCTGCTGTTGTTGACACTGGCCAAGACACTCCAGCTGATTCTGATGTTCCAGGTTGTAAAACCACAACATCCCAAACATTGTTTTCAAAAAGGTCGTAAACGTTATTATCAACATGGTGATTAACAAAACCTGTTCCGCCAGGAGCATAAAAATCAACATCAACATTTTTTCCTTTTTCGTTAGCAATGGATTCGAATAAAATAGGCATATCGTTAAAATAGGTCATACTATTTCCGATAAATAAAATTTTTTTCTGAGCTTGTGCATTAGAAAACAACACAGCAAATAATAATACTAGTAGGTAGTTATTTTTCATAAAAATTAGGTTTGAGGGCGTGACAAATATAATAAAAAAAATAAAAAAGCCCTGAAAATCAGAGCTTTTTAAAAAAATTAACTTAAAAAAATTACTTAACTAATAACTTTTCGTTCCAAGTTTTATTTTCGGCATTAATTTTAACTAAATATGTACCTTGATTTAAATGTGGTAATGCAATTTGTGGTACATCACTTTCTTTTTCTAAAACCATTTTTCCAGTAACATCATATAATGCGATTGTAAATTTCCCTTTGATATTGGTTAAATTCAGTTTTTCTCCGTTTTTAATTGGATTTGGAAACAAACTAGTTTCAAAATCATTAATTATATCTTCATTTGAAAGCAATTGATTGTACACAATTTTAAATCTATCATTATAAGTTCCTGCTAACAAATTTAAAGTAATTGGGTTTTCTAAACTTTGAACCGTTCCTGTTAAAGTATCTTTTAAGTAAATTCCGTTTGAATTAAAAATTCCTTCTTTTTGATGAATCGAAATTTTATAATCTCCACTTTCTAATACATTAAAACCAATTGGAACCTCATCATTTACATTGAAATTTCCTCTTCCTTGAATTACAAGCGCTTCATTATTTAAAACCGAATACATAATCGTTTTGTCTGTTTCTAGAACTTTACCATCGATACTTTGATCAAAATTCAATGAAGAATTTTCTGTATAACCAATTAAGATTTGATTAAACGGCATACTTTCAGAAGTCAGATTTAACCAATATCTATTTATTTCTGGATTAGTATTGTTTTTGAAAAACTGCGTATCACTTTCTGCTTTTCTTCTTGTAGAATTGTTCAATGCAAAGCTTCCACCTGTTGTTGTTCTTACGAAAAATCCTTGTCCTACACCTATTTTTCCATTTGGAATATTTCCGCCAGCAACTGCAGCCGTTCCGCCTAAAGTGGTGTAAGAAGCATAGTTTGATTGCGCAACATACGCTCCATTTTGAGGAACGTTATGTGTCCAGAAATATAAAGTCCCAACTGATGGATTTAGCATTAACACCTCATTACCATTTATTGGAGAAGGATACGGATTTCCAACTAAATTATACCCAATTCCGATTGGAACAGTAATTGGTCCGTTATTTGGCACGCCTGTAAATTGTCCATTGAAAATGGTTGGAGTTGAAGTTGGCCAATCATTTGCTGAACGAATCATATAACCTTTTCCTAAGCTAAAATTATTAGTTGGAGTAATTGTTTGATAAGCCGTTGCTGTTGTGGTTCCTGTATATAAATATTCGTAGAAACGATTTGCTAAAGTATTTGGCGAAAAAGCTTGTAATTGTTGTCCGGTCACTGGTGAAGTCCACGCCGTATAATCTAAACGTATCATTGGTGCAGAGTTACTTTTTACAATACTATTTCCAATATTCGCATCATCTTTAATTTGAAGAATAGCAGCCTTGTTTTCAACCCTTAAAGTAGCTCCATTATCCACTTGAATTTTACCAGTAACTTGTAAATTCGCGCCTTGTTGTATGGTTACTACCGCATTATTTGTTACCAATACGGAACACACATTTAGATCTGAACTTAATGTGTAATTTCCTGTAAACACTACAGCACTATCATTTGGTAAACCGTTTGACCAAGTTGATCCGTTCCATGTTGTACTTTTTATTTCAAAAATCGAGTTGAATAATTGGTTATAAAACACGCCATTCTTTTTTGCAGATATGGCAATTGAATATTGTCCCATTGGCAATCCGCTTACATTTATTGTCGTTCCACTATAAGTATATACGTTTGTTCCTCTTTGAATGGTCCATTTTAATTCATCAACTGCACTTCCCGTATATGTTAATTGAAATGGTGTGTTTTCACAATAATTTGGATTACTTTGAATAGTTAATGTTGGCGAACCACTATCACTTATTTGAACTAAATAATCTTCCACTTCACCTAGAGTTGTTCCGCAAGCATTACTATAATCGCCCCAATACCCTAAACGAACTCTCATTCTAACATTTCCAGTTACAGCATCAAATGGAACTGTAAAGTTACCCGTTCCTTGTAGTCCAGTATTAAGATCCGAAACCACCTTTTCAGATATTGAAAATGCTCCATCGTTATTGTAATCAATCCATACCAAAAAGTCATTATCACCCCAACCTGTATTAAAATTACCTGTAGCTGTATAATTACTTCCTTTGTCTAATTGAATTGGAGTTGCACTATAATATGTATAACCTCCATAAGCATTTGTTGTATTAGTAAGATTTGCACATAAGAAACTATTAATTCTTAAACTACCATTTGTATTTTCACCGCTAGCAGCACAATAGTCGAATGGTTTTACTTCATACATGAATTTAAATGTTTCTGAAGTATCATTATTAGAACCTGTAACAATTACTTTAAAATACACTTTTGTACCGATTGGAAAATCAGGAATTGCAGCGTTTGATTTCCAAGTATTTCCAGTTACTAAATACATTGGAATGACATCTGTAGCATTAAAAGCAGGATTATCAATTGCCCAAGCCACCTTTGCATTTGATATCGTCCCATCATAATTAATATTTGATGTTACATATTGTGCTACTCCAACTTTAGGTGAATCAAAAGTTACAGGTGAAGTAATATCTGTTTTAACAATTTCAGGGTAATTTTCTTTACCTGCTAATTTTGCTTCCCAAATTCCTCTTCCCCAAGTTGCGGCTTTAATAGTATTTGCTCCGCAATTGATTTCTAATTCTTCAATAGATACATTTGGTAAACTAGCATTATACATTGTCCAAGCTGTAGCTAAAAGTGTTTTTTTATACACTCCTATTTCGGTTCCAACATAAATAGTTGCATCGGCCGAACCTTCAATCACAACAGCTCTTACAGGCATATTTCCTAAGTTATAAGTAATATTTTGCCAAGTAACACCTGCGTCGTTAGTTATAAATACTTTTTGATTATTATTTTGCCAATCGGAATAGGTTACTATAATTCTATCATCATTATTAGGATCAAAGGCAATATCTGAAATTCCAAAATTTGGTAATGTGCTACGTATAGATGAAAAAGTAACACCTGCATCGTTAGACATTTCAATATTAGCACCTCTTGACGCCACTAATCTATTACTATTATTAAATGCTATAGCTGCATTATCAATAGTAGCATTACCAAAAGTTGCTGGAGCAGCTAGAGCGACCCAATTGTTACCAAACTCTGTACTTCTATACACATTTTTGGCAAAAGAATAAACAGTCATTTGATTATTCGGATCATAAAGAATAGGTGCTACCCAGCCCGCATTTCCTGAACCAGATTGCGGTTGAGAACAACCAGAATTTGAAAGACCACCATCAAAAGATCGCTGTCTGCCTCCATATTGTAAACTTCCAATCATCCAATCATCGTTTAAGGGATGAATTAAACCTTCCATACCATCAGCGCCATAATACTCAATCCAGCCATTTTCAGTTTTAACGTTAGTTCCATTATCTTGAGCACCAGTTATTACTCTTTCGTTATTTGATTGTGATATTCCTAAACAATAATTTTCTCTCAAACACGTATCGGCATTTAATCTGCTCCATGTTAAACCATTATCAGCAGATTTACTTAAAAAACCATCAGTGCAAGCATAATACACACCATTTACACAAGTCAAATAATCCATATCTGCATGAACATATACTTGACTATTATTGAATCTGGTTTGCATACTTCCTGCACCATGTTGCGCACTTCCTAATGACCACCAAGTTGCTTGAGAAAAAGTAGCTCCACTATCTGAACTTCTGTACATGTCTAAATAACCACTTACAATTTTTGTTGGATCAGTATCATTCGGAACTCCGTACCAAAGACTTACACCTGCTGGTGCAGGGTTCTGAATAGTTGTGAAATTAGCACCTGTATCTGTAGAATTCCAAATTCCACTATCAGAAATTAAATAAATACATTCTGGGCATGTTGATGAAACTGAAATGTTAATTTCAGCATTTGAATTACCAGCAACGTCAGCTAAAGCAGTATAACTTACCCCTTGATTTATAGATTTGTGTATTTTATTTTTATTACTTCCCCAATAATAATTTTCATATAGATAAATGATATTGTTATTTGTAGGATGAAACTCGATGTCTTTAACATCCCAAGAATTGTTTAACCTTGTAAAAGTTAACAAATCATCTGTTGATCTAAAAACACCTCTATCTGTACCAACAAAAACCAAATTAGCTACTGTGGGATGATATCTTATAACATTGATTTTTAAGTTGGAACCTAATCCACCAAAACCTAGTATACTTGGTTTAAAATTAGTTTCTTGAAAAGTCGCTCCACCATCAATTGAACGATAAATCCCGAAACTATTTCCGGTACTAGACATTCTAACATTAATCAGAACAGAATCGAAATTGGTTGGTTTTGCCGCAATTGCATCTACACCTGAAGCAGGTAAAAAGTCTGTATTTTGTGACCAAGTTGTTCCTTCGTTGTTAGTACGCCAAAGTCCACCACTACGAGAACCCATATAAATTTGTTGTGCATTATTTCTATTCACTTCAACATATTCCATTCTTCCTAAACCAGGAGAATAATGCCCAGTAATTGCGCCAACTAAAGCAGGACCTTCAAGTGTCCAATCTGAAGTATTTGTGGTAGTTTTTTGGCTATTATTTTCTTTTTTTAATCGTTCGAATTCTTTGTATGGTAAATAATGGTCAATCATTCTATTTCCAGAAGGATAATATTTTGATTCGTTATCGTATTTCCAACGTAAAAAGGGTTTATAGCCAAAGCCTTTTTTGTCTTTATCAATAGTTCTAAAAAAAGCTTCTGCCGAATCACAAACTGTATAAAAATTAATTGACATATCATACATCATATGTTTGTATGCTGCTTGTCTATGCGATTTTTGAGCTGGGGTTTTTACTTGTGCTTTGGAAAACAATGCAGCAAACAATAATAGTAGTAGGTAGTTTTTTTTCATAATATTAGTTTTAGTAGGTAAAACAAATATAATAAAAAAAATAAAAAAGCTCTGAAAATCAGAGCTTTTAAAATTTATTTTGATTTTAAATCAATTAAAATAATTTTCTAATGATGTCTTCTTCAGAAATTCCTTCCGCATCCGCTTTGTAGTTTTTTACAATTCTGTGACGTAAAATTCCGAAGGCAACTGCTTGAACATCTTCAATATCTGGAGAGAATTTTCCATTAATAGCCGCATTAGTTTTTGCAGCTAAAATTAAACTTTGCGAAGCACGTGGACCAGCACCCCAATCTAAATAATTTTTAACAAAATCAGTTGCTAACGGATTATTTGGACGTGTTTTAGAAACCAAAGTCACGGCATATTCAATTACGTTATCGGTAACTGGAATTTTTCTTATTAGATTTTGATATTCAATAATTTCTTCAGCAGAAAATAATGGATTAATTGTAACTTTTATATCTGAAGTTGTCGCTTTAACCACTTGAACTTCTTCTTCAAATGAAGGATAATCTAAATTTATCGCAAACATAAAACGGTCTAATTGTGCTTCTGGTAACGGATATGTTCCTTCTTGCTCAATAGGGTTTTGAGTCGCTAATACAAAAAATGGTAAATCTAATTTAAAAGTTTGCCCGGCAACAGTAACCGATTTTTCTTGCATGGCTTCTAATAAAGCCGCTTGGGTTTTTGGTGGCGTTCTGTTGATCTCATCTGCCAAAATAATATTTGAAAAAATAGGTCCTTTTATGAATTTAAAACTTCTATTTTCATCTAAAATTTCACTTCCTAAAATATCAGAAGGCATTAAATCTGGTGTAAACTGAATACGTTTAAAGTTTAAACCTAATGCTTCCGAAATAGTATTAACCATTAAGGTTTTTGCTAAACCAGGCACACCAACTAAAAGTGCGTGTCCGCCAGAAAAAATACTTAAAACAATTTGATTAACTACTTCATCTTGACCTACAATAACTTTAGCAATTTCTTGTTTCAATTGCTTTTGTTTTTGTACTAATTTTTCAATTGCTGCTACGTCTGACATATTTTAAGGTAAAGGGTTAAAGGTATAAGGTAAAATTTTAATCTAAACTATTTTTTTAACCAATTGCTTTCGAAAGCACAATCTTTATATTCATTGTTAACTTTAATATAGTTTTTTTCTATATTTTCAGTTCTCCATTTTATAACTTCATTAAATTGCTTATCTGAAAGTGCCAATTCTTTAATTTTCATATAGTCAGTACCATAATCTGCTTTATGTTCTTCCGTTTTCTTATTTACTTTAAGAATTTTAAAGAATTTTGCTCCTTTTCTTTCTTGATCTAAAAACACTTTAGAAACCTCACCTTGCTTCAAATCTTTAACTTGATTGTATAAAGCTGGATCTAATTTTGAAATTTCGAAAAGTGGTTCAGATGTACGAGGATTTAATAAAAGTCCACCATTTGTTTTAGTATCTTTATCATCAGATGATGCTTTTGCTGCATCTTCGAAAGTAATTTCTCCTTTTTCAATTTTTGCTTTAATATTTTCAATTTCTTCTAACGCATCACTTGTTGCTTTTGAGCTCACTTTAGGACTCATTACAATATGACGTAATTCAATTTCTTGACCAATAATTTTCTCTACGAAGATAATGTGATATCCAAATTCAGTTTCAAAAGGTTCAGAAATTTCACCTTCATTTAAACGGAAAGCGACATCTTTAAATTCTTTTACGAACTGTGTTTTTTTATTAATTTTATAATATCCACCACTCGAAATAGACGCTTCATCTTCAGAATAAATTACAGCTTTGCTATAAAAACTTGCACCATTATTAAGAACATCGTTTCTTATTTCGTTCAATTTATCAATTACTTTTTGTTTGTCTTCTTTAGTAACAACAGGTTTTACAACAATTTGAGATAATTCAATTTCTGCTCCAATTATAGGAACCTGATCTGCTGGAATTTTATTAAAAAACTGTTTCACTTCATCAGGAGTAACTGTAATATCATCAACAATTTTACGTTGCATTTGTTGCGTTAACTTGTTCATTTTGATGATTTCGAAAAAATAACTTCTAAAATCTTCTTCGTCTTTTTTCTTGTAGTATTCAAACAATTTTTCTTTTGAACCAATTTGCTCAACCATTGTGTTCATTTGATTATCCATAAAAGTATTAATCTCTTCGTCTGTAACCACAATACTATCTTGAATAGCTTGATGAGCGTATAATTTGTCCTCTAATTGCTTTCCTAATAATTCGCAACGTGTAATTTTCTCAACATCTATACCTTGAGATTTTAATTCTAAATACATTAAATCAATATCAGAATCTAATACGATATAATTACCAACAACAGCTGCAACACCATCTACTTTTTGTTTCTTTTGCGCAAAAGTTACTACCGAAAACAGGAAGAATGCTAATGCTAAAATGCTTGTTTTATTTGAAAATTTCGAAATCATTGTCTTTAATGGCGTCATTTGTTATTTCTGTTTGAATTTTATTTATTAAATCTGTTTTTCTTTTATTTAAAATTATTTGTTTGATAGTTGGTGAAATGTATGACAAAGGCACCACATTATTTTTCTGGACCATATCTCTTACCTTTACTAACCAAATTGAGGTAGAATCGGCATATTGATACGATATTCCAACATCAATAAATTTGGCAATATTATCTTGATTTACAAAAGGCAATCTTTCGTATACTTGATCAATATCAACCCAAATACTATCATTAAATGCGTAATCTTTAAACTGAATGGCTAAATTTTTTAAGTCTTTTTTATCTTTTGATTTAAAACTTGAAAACTTTGCGCTTATACTAGCTAATTTATTATTTCCTTTTACTAAGTTGATATATCTCAACTTCACTAACGGGCTATTTGCTTTAAAATTGTTTTTGTTCGTGTTATAATACTTTTCAATTTCTTCCTTGGTGATTGCGGTATCAATTTTCGTAACTACCAATTGTTCCAAATAAGCTTTGGAGTATAAATCCATTTTGTATTGATTTATTAATCCGTCTAGCTCAATTTGTTTGCTTTTGCTAATGTTTTTATTGGCATTATTCATGAGCAATTGTTGCGTTGCCCATCTGTTAATAAAATCTTTTACAATCGCAATACTATCTTTTTTTGGTGTACCTGAAGGAACTAAATTTTCTAGATCCGACGGATACAAATATTGATCGTCTACTCGGGCTATGGCTTCTGCTTTATTGTCATTACTTTCTTTACCACAAGAAAACAATAACAGCAAACTACATATGCTACCGAATATTTTCATTCTAATTTTATTTTAATTGTTCTTTGGTTTTTTCGAAAATATTCTGATTTACTTTTACAGAAAATTCTTTTTTCAAATCGTCAACCCAAGTTGATTCTAGATATTGTTGATAATCGTTAATTACTCTGCTCTTACATTCTTCGAAAGATTTAGTTTCTGCAGATTTCATTTTTTTAACATTTACAACAAAACTATAATTCGCGTCTTTATATGTATTATTAGCTCCTTGAGTAATTGTTGACATTTTATCTAAAATATCATAATTTTTTTCAAACAAACCAGATTTTACCATAATGGCAACTTTGTCATTTTTGTTGAATTTAGCTTTGATATCTTCAATTGATTTTCCTTTTAAAAGCATTTTTTGAGCTCCTTCAATAACTTTTCCATCTGTTGAAGATAAAATATCTACATCATATCTTTCTTTCCAGCTATATTTTGATTTGTTTGAATCGTAATATTTTTGCAATCCGATAGTATCATTTTTAGATTTGTTCCAAATTTCCTTTTCCATTAAATCGAACAACAGCAAACCATCTCTGTATTCATCCATAACGTTTTTAAATTCTGGAAATTCGTTTTCTAAATTGTCATTATAAAAAGCAATTAATTCTTCACCTTTCCAAGATTCATATAATTCTGCAACTAACTTTTTAACCGGTTTTGTTGTTAATTTATTTTTTTGTTGTGAGTAAATATAATTTACAAAAGAAGGTGTTCCAATTTTTTTAGTTTTATTAATTGTAGCAACATCACCTTTTATAACATCTTTATTTTTAGGAAGTTCCCAAGTTTGGCTATAAATCTCATCCGTTACAATTTTTTCAACGTTTTGATATTGAGCTTTGTTTGTTTCAAATGTATATTTTGCTTTTAACTTACTTGCTAAAGTATTTGTAATAATAATAGAACGTTCGTCTCTTTTGATTTTAGCTTCTAAATCAACTTTAGATTCTGCTAATGTTTTTATTGGATGATTTTCAATTAATTTCACAATATGCCATCCAAAACCAGATTCAAATGGTTGAGAAATTTCTCCATTTTTACTCAATGAAAAAGCTACTCTTTCAAATTCTTCAGAACTTAATTGACCTGTCCCAAAACGTTGCAAAACACCGCCTTTTACTGCGCTAGATTTATCTTCAGAAAACTGACCTGCTAAAGCTTCGAAATTTTCACCTTGTTGAATTTTTTTATAAATATCATCAATTGTTTGTTTCGCTTTTGCTTTTGCTTCTGCTGTTGCATCAGTTGGATTCAAAATCATAATATGCGCCACTGTAACTTCACCTTTATTGTCTCTAACATCCGTAACTTTGATGATATGATACCCAAAACGTGTTCTTACAGGATTTGAAATTTGACCAATTTTTGTTTTATATGCAGCACATTCAAAAGGATAAACCATTCTAAAAGCAGAAAAATAACCTAAATTCCCTTTGTTATCAGCCACAGATGGATCTTGAGAATTAGCAACTGCTACAGTTTCAAAATTTTCTCCTTTTTCTATTCTTTTCTTTAAATCTAAAGCTTTATTATAAAACGCTAAAGTATCAGCACCTTTAATATTTTCGTCAAATGAGATTAAAATATGTGAAGCTTTCACTTCTTTTAAACTTCTATTATAAGCTTCTTCAACTAATTGATTCGTAACTTTAGAATCGTTTAAATAGGTTTTTGAAAGCTGATTTCTATATGAACTCAACTCATTTTGATATTTAGAATTATTTTGCAGTCCTAATTTATAAGCCTTACTCACTTTTAGTTTGTATCCAATAAACAAATCTAAATATTGATTTAAATCTTTTTGAGAATCGTCTTTTACTAAATCTAAATTTTTTAGATAAATTCTTTTAAACTCATCTGTAAAATACTGATTATCATCAATCGTAAAAAGTACATCTTTAGAATTTTGACCAAATGAATTAAAGCAAAAAGTTAAAAATAATGCTAAAAAAATGTTTTGTATTTTCATCGTTTTTATTAGGTTTTGTTTGCAACAAGCAAAAATATGAAATGATTACAATTAAACAACTAATTGAAGATATATTAACTAAAATTTTAGAAATTGAGCGGCTATATTTTGAAGAAATGTGCATTTTTTTTTAGTTTTTGAAATAAAACTTTCTTTTTTGGTTTTTTTTTATATTTTTGTTATTCTATTAAGAGAACCTCATAATCCAAATATAAAATGAAAAATAACCTACTAAAAGTACACATGACTGTTTTTATAACATTCATGAGTTTCTTAGCAACAGCCCAACCTGTTGACCCACCTGCAGACCCTGACCCAATCCCTGCGCCAATTGACAGCCAAATTATCTGGCTAGTAATTGTAGGAATTGCTTTTGCTTACTACATTATAAACAAAAAGAAAATTGCTTTTTCAAAATAAAAAGTCAAAAGAAAATAAAAAACAACACCCTTAAATAACCTACATTATTTAGGGGTTTTTTATTATAAAAAATTATCATTTAATTTATAGCACTTTATTAATTCTGAAAAAAAAACTATCTTTATAAAATATACAACACATTTGAATTAGGAAGTTAATAAAACATACTTAAATGATTAAAGCTTTTCTAAAAAACAAAGACGTAGTTAAAACCCTAATACTAGTTTACTTCTTAAACTTAGTGTTTTATAGTATTTGTTCTTTTTTAAAATTCACTTCAGCTGAAACTGTTTTTTGGTTTTCCAGAATTCCCTTACTTTTAATTCTCTACTTAATTACTGGAAGAAAAAGCATTATTTACATAACTTCCTTATTATTATACCAAACAGCTTCTATTCTGTTTTCAACTGGAAATCAAGACTTATTTATATACGGTAGCATATCTTCAGTTGGATATAAATTCTTATTATTATTAATTCTGCTACCATTAATTACAAAAGAAAATCGCTTAGCCATAAGTTTAGCTTGCTTACCTTTTTTCGTATTATTTCTTTATATTATTGAATTGGTTTTACACTCGTTAGGCGAATCGTTATTTATTTGGATATTAAATGCGTTAATTACCTCTATTATCGGAGGAATTGCAATTATACACTACATCAACAACTACGATTTGAAAGGTTATTGGTTACTAATTAGTTCTATACTCTTTATCATTCAAATTGGAGCATTTTTCATCAATAAGTTTTATATTAAAAGTGAAGCTATTTACCAGATGGTAATCTTTTTTTATGGTTTATCACATTTTACTTTTTACAAGTTTATGATATTAAAAGAACAAGAAAGATTTAATGTTTCAACTTAAATAAAAAAGTCCCAATTATTTAAAATTGGGACTTTTTATTATAATTCTATTTTTTACTTTTTATTCGCTCTTGCTATTAAAGTGTTTTTTAATAACATCGCAATTGTCATTGGACCAACTCCACCAGGAACCGGCGTAATGTATGATGCTTTTTTAGAAACATTTTCAAAATCTACATCTCCAACAATTTTATATCCTTTTTCAGTTGTATCATCAGCAACACGAGTAATACCCACATCAATAATTACCGCATCATCTTTAATCATTTCTGCTTTTAAGTAATTTGGAACCCCAAGAGCTGAAATAATAATATCTGCTTGTGAAGTAATTTGAGTGATATTTTTAGTATGTGTATGCGTAACAGTTACCGTTGAATTTCCAGGAAAACCTTTTCTTCCCATTAAAATACTCATTGGACGACCCACAATATGACTTCTTCCAATAACAACAGTGTGTTTTCCTTGAGTTTGAACGTTGTATCTTTCTAACAATTCTAAAATTCCGAAAGGTGTAGCTGGAATAAATGTACTCATATCCAACGCCATTTTTCCGAAGTTTTCAGGATGAAATCCATCAACATCTTTTGAAGGATGAATAGCCATAATTACTTCTTGAGTATCAATTTGTGGAGGCAAAGGTAATTGCACAATAAATCCATCAATATTTGAATCTTCGTTAAGTTCCTTAATTTTTTTAAGTAATTCTGTTTCAGAAGTAGTACTTGGCATTTTTATCAAAGTCGATTCGAAGCCTACTCTTTCACATGCCTTTACTTTACTACCAACATAGGTTAAACTCGCCCCATCATTTCCTACAATAATTGCAGCTAAATGTGGTACTTTTTCCCCTTTGGCTTTCATTTTTGCTACTTCAGCAGCAATTTCATTTTTAATGTCTTCCGATACTTTTTTTCCGTCGAGTAGTTGCATTTTCTTTGTATTGTGAGTTGTTGTAATCGTATAAAAAAAGACGCAAATAGTCGCGTCTTTAAATTTTTTATTTCATTCCAGGCATATTTGGCATTCCTTTACCGCCCATCATTTGCATCAATTTTTTTCCGCCACCACCTTGCATCATTTTCATCATTTTGCTCATTTGGTCAAACTGTTTCATCAATTGATTCACTTCTTCAATTTTTCTACCAGCACCTTTAGCAATACGTGTTTTTCTTTTTACATCAATTATAGATGGCTTACTTCTTTCTTTTGGCGTCATCGATTGAATGATTGCTTCAACATGTTTGAAAGCATCATCTTCAATTTCCACATCTTTTAAAGCTTTTCCAGCTCCAGGAATCATTCCGACAAGGTCTTTCATGCTTCCCATTTTTTTAATTTGCTGAATTTGCGCTAAGAAATCATCAAAACCAAATTCGTTTTTAGCGATTTTCTTCTGAATTTTTCTTGCTTCTTCTTCATCATATTGCTCTTGTGCTCTTTCTACTAAAGACACAACATCACCCATTCCTAAAATTCTTTCCGCCATACGAGAAGGATAGAACACATCAATTGCGTCCATTTTTTCTCCAGTACCAATGAATTTTATAGGTTTATTTACAACAGATTTAATAGAAATTGCTGCTCCACCACGAGTATCTCCATCTAATTTAGTTAAGATAACTCCGTCGAAGTTTAACCTATCATTGAAGGCTTTTGCTGTATTTACAGCATCTTGACCTGTCATGGCATCCACAACAAATAAAGTTTCGTGTGGTGTAATAGCTTTATGAACGTTTGCAATTTCGTTCATCATTTCTTCATCAACAGCTAAACGACCAGCAGTATCAATAATTACAACATTGAAACCGTTTGCTTTTGCGTGCTTAATTGCATTTTCAGCGATAGAAACCGCATTTTTATTTTCTGGCTCAGAATAAACTTCTACACCAATTTGATCTCCAACAACATGCAATTGATTAATTGCCGCAGGACGATAAATATCACAAGCAACCAATAAAGGTTTTTTGTTTTTCTTAGTTTTTAAAAAGTTGGCTAATTTACCAGAAAAGGTAGTTTTACCAGAACCTTGTAAACCTGACATCAAAATCACAGTAGGATTTCCTGATAAATTCACACCAGCAACATCACCACCCATTAATTCAGTCAATTCATCCTTAACTAATTTCACCAATAATTGACCTGGTTGTAATGTAGTTAATACGTTTTCTCCAATTGCTTTATCTTTTACACGAGTCGTAAAATCTTTAGCAATTTTAAAGTTAACATCGGCATCTAACAACGCACGACGCACTTCTTTTAACGTATCGGCAACATTTACATCGGTAATTTTTCCGTGTCCTTTTAGTATATGGAATGCTTTATCTAACTTATCGGTAAGATTATCAAACATAATTATTGAGCTTTTTAATGAAGTGCAAATTTAGTAATTTGATTTTTAAGATATCAAATTATTGAAATAAAAAAAACCGCTTATTTTCATAAACGGTTAAATTTTTAAATAAAAACTTATTATTTTTTTGAACAACAAGATTTTTTAGCTGAAGTTGAGCAAGATTTTGCATCTTTTTTATCAGTACAAGCTTTTTCAGTTTTAGCTTTTTTCTTTTCTTTTTCTTTTTCTTTGAAATCAACTACAGAAGCAGAAGAAACCATAAATGCCATTAAAGCAACGATTGATAATACTTTTTTCATGTTATTTATTTTTAAATTAATGTTATAAATTCGTTTCAAGAATTCAAATATATAAAATTTTAAATACCAAAATGATAAATTTTTCTTAATTTTTTTCGAAAGTAACATAATCAGTTCCTCCTCCTCCACCACTAACGTGAATTAATTGAATCTTTGTTGAATTATAAGAAACTATATTCCAATCTTCGGTTAATTCTGCAAAATTTGCTGGTGTAGAAAAAGCGATATTAAAATCTAAATCGTTACTCGGACTATCATCATTACTATTATCTGAAGTTACTGACCAAGTTCCTAAATAAGTATCGACACCATTTGTTGCAGATAATACACTTCCAGCACCAAATGAAAAATTATATCCTGTAAAATTCGAGGTTTCATTGACACCAGAATCGTTAAATAAAGTAATTCTCCAAGTACCATTATTAACAGTATTTATAACTGGTGTAGGATCTACACTAGCATTTACAACAACATCATCGTCTTCATCTGTACATGATGAAACTACACTTAACAGCAATAAAAACACAAAAGCTGAAATTATTTTGATTTTTTTCATAATTATTTAAGTTTAAAAAACATTATAAAGATAACGAAAAAAACAGAAGAATCATTAGTTTATTAATCAACTAATATTTAACTCATAATACAATACTTGAACGCCTATTCTCTAAACATTGCATTTCTGTTTAACAATACTTACAATTTCATTTTTAGAAACAACCCCAGATTGCCTCCACAACATTTTTCCGTTTTGAAATAACATCATTGTAGGCACACCCTTAACCTGAAATTGAGCAGCAATTTCTTGATTCTTATCTACATCAATTTTGATGATACTTACTGCTTCACCTAGTTCTTCTTTTGCATCTACTAAAATAGGCGCTAAAGCTTGACATGGCCCACACCAAGTTGCAAAAAAGTCAATTAAAACAGGTTTATTTCCATTAATTAATTCTTGAAACTTACTCATCTTCATTTTTTTTAGTAGGTAAATTACAACCTCTTGGTCCACATCCTAAATTAAAAATAGCTTGAAACAAAAAGAATATTCCAAAAGCAATAAAAACCCATTGATTTTGCTCGTAAGCTGTGTAAAAACAAAACAAGGCTATGGCTATTCTGAAATAACGCATAAAATGCCAGTTAGCAAACAACAACTTCTTCATCATGTAAAATATTTAAGTAAATGTAAGAAACTTTAAATAACTATTTGTAACAAAGATTACAAACTAAAACTGAAAATAAATAAAAGGTTGTGGCCCAGCTGATGCTGTTGCATAAACCAACCAGAATATCAATCCTAAAACAATTGCTCTTGTAATTAAAGGCATTGCTTTAAACACATTTTGAATTGCAATGGTAACTTTTTCTGGAATATAATGCCAAAAATAGCCCAAAAACATTAGGATAAATACGTTTTGATAGCCTTGAATAATTGTTAACCATTGATTGAAGTCGAAAGTAACTTTTCCAATATTTTCAATTATTTGCAATGCTGTTGTGAAATCTTTTGCACGGAAGAAAATCCAACAAAAAGCCACAAAATGAAACGTCACAAGAATAGCGAAAAACTTTAAAAATGGCGTCAAAAAGAATATTTTACGTTTTGATTCTGGATAATATTCTAAAAATATTTTATGAACTGCTAAAGCCATTCCGTGTAAAGCTCCCCAAATTATAAATCGTAAACTTGCTCCATGCCATAATCCTCCTAATAACATCGTGGTCATTAAGTTGACATTGGTATACATTGTTTTTTCTTTTTCCTTTGAAAATAAGAACGTAAATGCAAAAATTACAGTTGAAGCAATAGCGATAATTAAAGGAATATTACTCGTTTGAGAATACGAAATTCCCCAAACAATTAATCCGAAGAAAAACAATCCTGGGAATAAAAACCCAGCAATTGTTCCGTAACGGTTTCCTCCAACTGAAATGTATAAGAAATCTTTTAACCAAGTGGATAATGAAATATGCCAACGACGCCAGAAATCGGTAATAGAAGTCGATTTATAAGGAGTTCGGAAATTGGTCGGTAATTTGAAACCTAACAATAATGCCACACCAATTGCCATGTCAGAATATCCCGAAAAATCACAATAAATTTGAATGGTATATCCGTAAGAAGCCATTAAATTTTCGAAAGGTGTGTAACTATTTGGCAAGTCGAAAACACGATCAACGAAGTTTAGTGAAATATAATCGGAAATTACTGTTTTCTTAATTAATCCACCAATAATTAATAGAAATGCGCGATTGATATCGTCTTGCGTTACATTTAATTTCTGGTAAATTTGCGGTAAGAAATCTTTCGCTCTAACGATTGGTCCAGCTACTAATTGTGGGAAAAACGAAACGAAAAACAAATAATCAATAAAACGTTTTGTAGGTTCAATTTCTTTTCGATACACTTCAATAATATAACTGATTGACTGGAATGTATAAAACGAAATTCCAACAGGTAAAATCACATCAAAAAATGACATTTTCCCGCCAGTTAAGTTGTTCGTAATATCAACTAAAAAGTTACTGTATTTGAAATACCCTAAAAATCCTAAATTCAGGATAACACTAAAAGTCAAATATAATTTCTTATTAACAACACTTGATGTTCGATGAACTAAACCAGCTAAATTATAATCGACAACGGCAGAACCTAAAAGTAATAAAAAGTAGATTCCGCTTGATTTGTAATAGAAAAACAACGAAAATAAGATCACATAAACCATTCGTAACGTGTCTGCTTTTCTTAGTAAAATATACCAAAAGTAAAACACCAAAAACAAACCTAAAAATAAGCCCGTATTAAAAAGCAACGGTTCTTTTTCGTTATAAACGAACCATTTTTCAACTACTTCAGGAGTAACTTTTCCGATATTTTTATAAAACCATTCTTGTAACACGCTTCTTTATTTTTCAGATTTATAAAATTCGTAAGATTGAATAAAGGCATCGAAAAACAATTCACCTTGTTTTTCATATCCTGCATTTGAATAATGGACTTTATCTCTAGCCATTAATCCCATTCTCGAATTGATATTTATGTTTTTATTTCCACCAAAAACGTCTAATAAATCCCAAACGGCATAGTTTTCAGTTGGTGCCATTTCAATGATTTTTTCAGCATATTTTTCGATGTAAATGTTTTTATGTTTTCTATGTAAAACAGATGGTGGCGAAGTTGTAACCAAAATTGAAGCTTCTGGACATTTTTGCTTAATTCCGTCAATCATTGTTTTTAAATTTCCGAAATAGGTTGCAATATCTTGTTTATCGAAACTTTCGTTTGTTCCTAAAGAAATCACATATAAATCGGCTTCTAAAGCTGGTAATTGTTCGAAAAATAACGGGAATTTATTGTAATCGTTACTTTTCGCACCGTTAACACCAATAGCACTATAAGTTACTCCAGGTTTTTCATTTTCTAAAATCAAACCATTTAAAGCAAAATCAGAAGCATTTTCATCTCCGATAATTGTTATTTTATCAATTGGTTTTGCTGAAGTGTAATTATTAGAAATTGGTGTGTTTTCTAAAGCAATTGGTTCGTAAACATATTTTACTGTAGAAACCGTTTTGTAAGTTGTAACCGATTTTCCACCAGGAATTTTTAAAATTTTTCCATCGCGAATATTGTCTGATTTCAATCCGTTAGCTGATTTCAACTGTTTTAATGAAATGTTGTATTTATCTGCAATTCCACCTAAAACTTCACCTGGCTTTACTTTATGCGAACTTGTTGCAGGTGTTTTTACCGCAACTTTTTCTTGAGTGGTATAACTCTTTTTAGCAAATGCGACATTGAAAATATTTTCGTTTTTTGGAGAAATGACTTTCAATTTTGTAAAATCGAATTGTGCATCTTTCACCAACATGTCGATATGGAAACTTTTTTGTTTTGGTTCGAAAGAAATTCCGCTTAACCCAACAGGTTTTGAAGCATCAGCATATAAATTTCTTGTAGCAGAAAATCCGCCAGAACCTGTAAAACGTATTGGTGAACTATTATTTGTTCCTGCTAAACTATATGGAAAAGTGAATCCGAAACCCGCATTTCCGAATACTTGTTGCATTCTTCTACGGATTTTTGCCGTGTACAAATCGGCTTGAATATGCGAATCGCCAATATGAACAATTCGTACTTTTCTATCTTGATTTTCTTCTAATAAATACAATTTTTCAAAAACATTAGCTAATGCTTTTTCATTAATAATTACGTTACCAAACGCTTCAAAATTTGCCGTATCAATAGCAACTGAAATACTATCTTCTTCTACTTTTAGTGAATCAGTTTGTGAAAAACCAATTACAGAAAAAAGCAATATATATAAAAACTTATTCATCTAAAGTATCGTTAATTACAGGAACAGTATCACTTACAACCGCTTTTGGTTTCGCTTTTTTCTTAGCCAAAGCTCGTAATCTTTTATATTCTTGATATCCTGTATCTATTTGTTTATAAATTAGTTGTGCGATTTCTTTCGCGCCTCTATGATTAAAATGCGTGTAATCTTTATTCGCTCTAGCAGGAACATTTTCTACCCATTTTACCATAGAGCCATCGCCACCCATTAGCGTATATAAATTTACCAAACCAGCTTCCGATTTCACTGCATAACGTTTTTGCGCCATTACTAAAGGTGAAACAGCCGAATCAGATTTCATTTGCATGTCGTATTTTGTAGATTTATCAGCAGTTGTTATAATTAGAATCGCAGCACCAGGAAAACATTCTTTGGCGTGATTCACAACAGAAGCCATTTTTCTTTCGTACCAAGAATAATTTAACGAACCATAATTTAAAACGTTGGTTCCGAATTGTAGAATGATTAAATCGTAACCTAATTTTTGTTGGAATGCATTCATTAAGTCAACATTCAATGAACCTAAAGGCAAACCAGAATTTCCACGAGATGAAAAATTATCTACATGAATTCCTTTTCCGTTATCAAAATTAAATCCGTAAAACGGAATAGAATCTGCATTAATGAAATTTACTTTTACATTTTTGACATCTCCAGCAACTTGCGTGCTATTTAATGTCGAATTTGGATTCAGTTTTTTATAAACCGTATCTTTCCCGAAGATTTGACGTAAACTTCCTTTTTTGTTTTTGGAACTTCCGTAAAATAAGGTCGGATTATTTAAAGTTGTTGAAAAACGATTTCTTCCTGCTTTATATTTTACCCATGTTGGATTGGTTGTATCACGTGCAAAAAACACCGAACCATTTACACCAAAAGAACGCAATGGACTTTTTGTTTTTAAATACGATTGGGCTTTCCAGTTTGGAGAAAATTCGTGAACAATTGAACCTCGTGAACCAGCAGATTCCGATGTGATATTTACAAAACCAACACCTTCTCCACCGAAAATACTTTGAAATTGTGTACGAACATCCTGAACAATCATATCGCCATCTGTCATAGAATCTCCAAAATAGGCAATACGAGCTTTTCCTTTTTTATTGGTTTCTAATTGGTATAATTTTTCGTAAAACGGAATCAAATATTGATAGCCCTTGTATTGTTCGAATTTTTCGCTAGAAAATTTAATTCCAAGAGGATTCGAAACAAATGAAATGGTTTTGTTTGTTAACGTATCTTCTTCTGAAAGATTTCCTCCTTCGGCAACAGCTTCTAACATTAAACTATCTACCACCACATTTTTACTGTTTGCAGTCGCATCTGGAAATAGTTTTTTTGGTAAAAACGATTTAAATCCAATAAAAGAGACAATTGCAATTAATACAATTAGCCACGATTGAAAGAAATATGATTTGTTTTGGTTCACGTTTATTATTTTATAATTTCAAAATTCGTTAATCAAAATTCATTGTTCAACATTTTTAAACTTGGAACACTCAACTTGGAATTTTGAATGTTGAAATATGATTACATTCTCTCAGGAACGCTAATTCCTAATAATCCGAAAGCGTTTTTAATTACGTTGCTTACCGAATTTGACAATTGCACTCTGAATATTTTTTTATCTAAATTGTCTTCACCTAAAATGGATACATTTTGATAGAATGAATTGAATTCTTTTACTAAATCGTAAGTGTAATTCGCCACTAAAGCTGGACTATGATTTTCCGCCGCACTTTGAATTACTTCAGGGAATAATTGTACTTGTTTGATTAATTCTTTTTCTTTTTCGTGTAATTCAGTAAGTGCTGTTTCATTACTATATTCGAAAGTTGCTTTTCTTAAAATCGATTGAATACGAGCGTAAGTATATTGAATGAATGGCCCAGTATTTCCATTAAAATCTACAGATTCTTCAGGATTGAACATCATTTGTTTCTTCGGATCCACCTTTAACATGTAATATTTTAAAGCTCCTAAACCGATTGTGTTGTATAAACTTGCTTTTTCTTCATCAGAATAACCGTCTAATTTTCCTAAATCTTCAGAAATTTGTTGCGCAGTCGCTGTCATTTCTGCCATTAAATCATCCGCATCTACGACTGTTCCTTCACGAGATTTCATTTTTCCAGTTGGTAATTCTACCATTCCGTATGATAAATGGAATAAATGTTTGGCCCAATCGTAACCTAATTTTTTCAGAATTAAGAATAAAACTTTAAAATGGTAATCTTGTTCGTTTCCAACTGTATAAACCATTCCACCAATATCAGAAAAATCTCTAACACGTTGAATGGCCGTTCCGATATCTTGCGTCATATATACCGAAGTTCCATCTGAACGCAAAACGATTTTTTCATCTAAACCATCAGCAGTTAAATCAATCCAAACCGAACCGTCTTCTTTTCTAAAGAAAACACCACGGCTTAAACCATCTTCCACAACATCTTTTCCTAATAAATACGTATTGCTTTCGTAGTAATAACTATCAAAATCAACACCTAAATTATTGTAAGTCACAGAAAACCCGTCATATACCCATTGGTTCATCGTTTTCCAAAGTTCAATTACTTCTGGTTTTCCATTTTCCCAATCTAAAAGCATTTGTTGTGCTTCTAAAATAAGTGGTGCTTGTTTTTTGGCTTCTTCTTCTGTTTTTCCTTGCGCCATTAAAGCAGCAATTTCAACTTTATATGCTTTATCAAATTCTACATAAAAATTACCAACCAATTTATCACCTTTTAAACCTGTTGAAGCTGGAGTTTGTCCGTTTCCGAATTTCTGCCAAGCCAACATTGATTTACAAATATGAATTCCTCTGTCGTTGATAATTTGCGTTTTGTATACTTTTTTTCCCGAAGCTTTGATGATTTCGGCAACCGAATAACCCAATAAGTTATTTCTAACGTGTCCTAAATGCAACGGTTTATTTGTGTTTGGCGAAGAATATTCCACCATGACTGCCTTTTCACCTTCTGTTGGAGCAACAAAACCGAATTTTTCTATATTTTTTATGCTATTGAAATATTCTAAATAATATTTATCTGAAATTACAAGATTTAAAAACCCTGCAACCACGTTAAATTTAGATACCTCAGCCACATTTTCTACTAAATATTCACCGATTTTTGTTCCTATTTCTACAGGATTTCCTTTAATCTGTTTTACTAATGGAAAAACCACCATAGTGATATCACCTTCAAAATCTTTTTTTGTCGATTGAAATTCAACTCGTTCAATTGAAATTTGAAACAGTTGTTCAACGGCATTTTGTATGGGTGCGTGCAGCATTTCTTGTAAAGACATAATCGTATTTTTAATAGCGTGCAAAGATAGAATTTTTAACGAATTGAAAAGTCGATTTGTAACAAAAATGTACAAATTTTGTCTAACCATAAAAATGCGAATATTATTATGAAATTATTAACAAAGAATAAACAATAGTTAAATAGTTTTGCACCGCTTTTAAAAATCATCAATCATCATTAATAATCAAAAAAAAAAATCTAATGAAATTAAGTAAAATTTTTAGCATTTTATTGCTATTTGTCGCCACAACAATGTTGGCACAAGAAACAAAACCTGGAGTAGTTTCAGGGAAAATTATTGATAAAGCAACAAATGAACCTGTTGGTTTTTCAACGGTAAGTGTTTTAGACGGAAACAAACCAGTTGCTGGAGTTTCAACTAAAGAAGATGGAAGTTTTGAAATTAAAAACTTAGAATTAAAAAACTTAACTTTAAAAGTAAATTTCATTGGATATGTTGATGCTTCAAGAACTATCAATTTATCTGAAGAAAATAAAGAAATAAATTTAGGAAATATTACTTTAGAAACCGATTCAAAGATGATTGAAACTGTTTCTATTGTTAAAGAACGTTCTACAATTGAACAAAAAGCAGACAGAAAAGTAATTACAGTTGGAAAAGACTTAATTGCTTCTGGAACAACAGCTTCTGAAATTTTCAATAACATTCCAACAGTAAGTATTGATCCACAAACTAAAGAATTAAGCTTACGTGGAAATAGTAATGTTAGGGTTTTAATTGATGGAAAACCTACAAATATTGATGCTGGTCAATTATTACAACAAATTCCTTCAGCTTCAATTAAGCAAGTTGAATTAATTACAAATCCTTCTTCAAAATACAATCCAGAAGGAAATAGTGGAATTATCAATATCATTTTGAATAAAAACACGCAAACAGGTTTTAACGGAAGCATTACTTCAGGTGTAACTTTTGGTGTAACTCCAAAAACAAATCAATCCTTAAACTTAAATTATAAAGTTGGTAAAGTAAATTTCTATACTACTTATGGCTTCAATCATGGAAAAAATAGCAATTTTGGATTTGTTCATAGTGAAAGAGTAGGTTATGAAAACGATCAAGATTTTACTTTTTCAAATGTAAACACCTCACATTTAGTGAAATTAGGTGCTGATTATTATATCAATGACAACAATACTTTGTCTTTTTTCACCAATTTAAATTTCTTTGATGGAAAAGGAAAATCGAGAACGTCTTCTGATTATTTAAGTATGCCGGACGCTATTCAGGAAAACTGGAACAATAGCGGAAATACGACTAAAACGTATGATTTAGCATTTAAACATAATTTTGAGAAAAAAGGTGAAACTATTGATTTCCAAGTAAATCATTCTATTACAGATAGTGAAGATTTATCTCATTTTGTAAACAATGGAAATTACAGTTTGAATGATATTAATGGAAAATCAAGTTATTCTCAATTTAATATTGATTATGTAAATCCACTTTCAGAAAAAGCAAAATTAGAAATTGGTTACGAAAGTAGAATTCAAGCTGGGCAAAACAAATTTTACGACATTCAAACGACTGAAAACACAACAAATAGTTTTGATTACAACAGAAACATTCACGCTATTTATACCAATTACAGCAAAACTTTTGGGAAATTTAGTGCTCAAGTTGGAGCAAGAGCCGAATTATATAACTTATATGCGCATCCTTTAAAAGACTCAACTGATCCTGCAGAAAACTCAAATATTGTAATTGAAGATGAAATTTTCACTGTTTATCCTTCTACTTATTTGTCTTATAAAATGGATGACAACAACACTTTCAACGTAAACTATACAAGACGTGTTGACAGACCAAGTAACGGACAAATTAATCCAATTAGAGAATGGAGAACTGTAAACATGGAATCTAGAGGAAATCCAGCTTTAGAACCACAATTCACCAACTCATTTGAGTTAAATTACACAAGAACTATGAAAATTGGTTCAATAACTTCTGCAGTATTTTACAGATTAATTAATGCAGAAATTACAAGAGTTATTTTTACAGATCCTAACGATACTAACTTTAACATTATGTCTTTTGCTAATTTCAAAGACAACAATCAATTAGGTGCAGAAGTTAATGCGAATTTAAAATTAACAAAATGGTGGTCAACAAATACTAGTGCTGATGTTTATTTCAAAACAGTAAGAGGAACAGTTTCAAACCTAGACACCGGAGTTATGGAAAATGGAGAAGTTGACGTTGCTACTTTCAATGCTAGAATGAACAATACTTTTACAGCTAGTAAAAACTTGAAATTCAATTTATTTGGAATGTACAGAGGAAGAGATTTGGGACTTCAATTTGAAAGAAAAGCGATGTACAAAATGGATTTAGGTGCAAATTACTCTATTTTAAAAGGAAAAGGAACACTTTCTGCTCGTTTAAATGATGTTTTCAATACAATGCATTTTGGATTTGACGGAAGTATTCCTTACAAAAGTTATGGAGAATTCCACTGGGAAAGTAGAACGTTCTACTTAGGATTAAACTACAACTTTGGTGGTGGTAAAAACCGTGAATTACAAAGAAAACAAAGAGATAAACAAGAAACTCAAAATAGTGGTGGAATGTTTTAATCAAACATCAAATAATAAAAGCAAAAAAGCGTTCAGAAATTCTGAACGCTTTTTTTATTGTCTTTTATAAAAAATATAGTCGGTTGTAATTGAATTTAATCCTAAGTTTTTCAATTCTGTATTAATTTGTGCTCTGTGATAATTAGAATGATTAAGAATATGATATAAAATATCTTGTCGAGTATTACAAAATGGCTCGTTTATCATCGTAACATAATCGATGCTTTCATCTAAATCAAAATTTTCAATTGCTTTTAATGAATTATCATTGTTTTCAATATCTATGCTTATCATTTTTTCATAATCATAAATATCCCAAACTTTATGCACAATTTGCGTATTCAACATTCTTGAATTCCAAATATGATGTGCATTTAAGGTATGCGAAATCAAAGTTAAAATCCTATCATTTAATTTTTCTTTGTTTTCAAGAAGATTTTGAATTATTTTTTGATTAATATTCAAATTATATTTGAATTTATCTTTGTAAAAATCTTTCATTTACCAACGAATTATCACACTTCCCCAAGTAAAACCAGAACCAAAAGCTGCTAAAACAACTAAATCGCCACTTTTAATTTTTCCTTTTTCCCAAGCTTCCGTTAAAGCAATTGGAATAGATGCTGCTGTTGTATTTCCGTAATTCATAATGTTGTTATACACTTGATCATCTGACAATTTGAATTTCTGTTGAATAAACTGTGAAATTCTCAAATTCGCTTGATGCGGTACTAACATATTAATATCAGAAACTTGTAAATTATTCGCTTGCAAGCCTTCGTTAATTACTTCGCTAAAACGAACTACTGCATTTTTAAACACAAATTGTCCGTTCATATATGGATAATAACTTTCGTCATTTGGATCGTTATCAGCAATAATATCTGTTACCCAACGTTTTCCCATTCCTGGTGCTTTAAGTACTAATTCTTCTGCGTGTTGTCCTTCCGAATGCAAATGTGTAGATAAAATTCCTTTCGTTACATCTTCTTCTCTTGACAAAACCGCCGCTCCTGCTCCATCTCCAAAAATCACAGATACACCACGACCTCTATCTGTCATATCTAAACCTGTAGAATGCACTTCAGAACCAATAACTAAAATATTTTTATACATTCCCGTTTTAATATATTGATCGGCAATTGAAATTGCATAAACAAATCCGGAACATTGATTTCTAACATCTAATGCTCCAACCGTTTTTAAGCCTAAATCGCGTTGTACTAAAACTCCAGGTCCTGGAAAATAATAATCTGGTGAAAGTGTGGCAAAAATTACAAAATCGATATCTTCTTTAGCCACATTCGCACGTTGAATCGCAATTTCTGCAGCTTTTACACCCATTGAAGTGGTTGTGTCTTCTCCTCTAATTACGTGACGTCTTTCTTTTATTCCTGTTCTTTCTTGAATCCACTCGTCATTAGTATCCATTAATTTCGATAAATCATCGTTGGTTACAATATTTTCTGGCACATAATAGCCTAAACCTGATATTTTTGAATGATACATAAGTTATAATTTAAAGAACAAATTTAAGAAATTTATCATTAAAACGAGTTTAAGCACTCGATAATTACAAATATGTTAAAATAACGTGAAAAAATTTGACTACTTTACATTAAAGCTTATTTTAGTAGCTTAGAAAACTAACATTAAAATAAATGAAAAAACTACTTACATTCTTGTTTTTAGGCATGAGTTTTTCAGCTGTCAAGGCTCAAGAAAACGTAACTTACCAAAAACCACCCAAGGAAATTTTAGAATTAGCAGATTATCAACGAGCGCCTTCTGTAAACATGGATTCTAAAAAAGAATACCTATTATTAAGTTACAGAAATACGTATAAAACACTTGACGATTTAAATCAAGAAGAAATGCGTTTAGGTGGTTTACGAATTAATCCGATTACGAATATTTCGAGCACTGTTACTTATATTAATAATTTGAAATTAAGAAAAGTAAAAGATAAAAACGAAATTCAAGTAAAAGGTTTACCTGAAAATGCAAGAATTACAAATGTAAGTTGGTCGCCAAACGAAAAGAAAATTGCATTCACAAATACCACAAATTCTGGTGTAGAATTATGGATTATAGATGTGGTTTCTGCAACTGCAAACAAAATTACTTCTGATAATTTGAATGCGAATTTAGGAAGTCCGTTCAATTGGATGAATGACAATGAAACATTATTGGTTAAATTGTTACCAAAAAACAGAAAAGCTTTAATTGACGATAAAAAAAGTTTACCAAAAGGACCAACGGTTTCTACTGCTGATGGTTCAAAATCGCAAAACAGAACTTTTCAAGATTTATTAAAAAACAAAACAGACGAAGCTAATTTCGAATCGTTAGTGACTTCTGAATTATATAAAATTTCAATTTCTGGAAAATCAGAATTATTCAAAGCTGCAGATATTTATGCTGGAGAAAGTTTTTCGCCAGATGGAAAATATTTAATGTTAACTACAATTCAAAAACCTTTCTCATACATTGTTCCATTAAGCAGATTTCCACAAAAAACAACAATTTATGATGTTTCTGGAAAAGAAATTAAAACTGTAAACGAAGTTCCTTTAAACGAAATTATGCCAAAAGGTTTTTCTTCTGTACGAAAAGGAAAAAGAAATATGGGTTGGAGAGCTGACAAAGCTGCAACTTTATCATATGTTGAAGCATTAGACGAAGGAGATCAAGCAAAAGCAGTTCCTTTTAGAGATGAAATTTTTGTTTGGGAAGCGCCTTTTACAAACGCAGCAACTTCTTTCTTTAAAACGAAACAACGTTATGGCGGAATTATGTGGGGAAATGACAATTATGCTATTGTTTACGACAGTTGGTACGATACTAGAAATTCAAAAACGTATTTAGTAAATCCGTCAAATACATCAGCTGAAGCGAAAATTATTTCAGACAGAAATTCGCAAGATATTTATTCAGATCCAGGAGATTTTGAAACGAAAAGAAATGAATTCAACAAATATGTTTTAGCTATTGAAAATGATAATGCCTACTTAATTGGAAATGGTTTCACTAAAAACGGACAATTCCCTTTTATTGATGAATTTAATTTAAAAACACAAAAAACAAAACGTTTATATACTTCAACTTATACAGATAAAAAAGAAGATTTATTATCTGTTGAAGATTTCAAAAAAGGCGAAGTTTTAGTGATGATTCAATCGAAAAATGAATATCCAAACTATTTTATGAGAAACATTAAATCTAAAAATAGTTTAACACAAATTACAGCTTTCGCGAATCCGTTTGTGAGCATTAAAAATGTATATAAAGAAGTTATTAAGTATAAAAGAAAAGATGGTGTTGAACTTTCAGGAACATTATATTTACCAGCAAATTATGATAGAACTGCAAAAAAAGAGAAGTTACCATTATTAATTTGGGCTTATCCAGCAGAATTTAAAGATAAAAACTCGGCAGGTCAAAGTGATAAAAACCCTAATGAATTTACCTTTCCAAACTACGGTTCATTTGTATATTGGGTAACTAAAGGTTATGCCGTTTTAGATGATGCTTCTTTCCCAATTATTGGTGAAGGAACTACAGAACCAAATGATACTTTTATTCCACAATTGGTTTCGAATGCAGAAGCAGCAATTGATGCAGTTGACAAATTAGGCTTTATCAATAGAAAAAAAGTGGCTGTTGGCGGACACAGTTATGGTGCATTTATGACTGCGAATTTATTAACCCATTCTAATTTATTTGCTTGTGGAATTGCGCGAAGTGGTGCTTACAACAGAACATTAACGCCGTTTGGATTCCAAAGTGAGCAACGTAATTTTTGGGATGTTCCTGAAGTTTATGCAGGAATGTCGCCATTTAACACGGCTGACAAAATGAAAACACCATTATTATTAGTTCATGGTGATGCCGATAACAATCCAGGAACTTTTACTTTACAATCTGAGCGTTATTTTCAAGCTTTAAAAGGTTTAGGAGCTCCAGTAAGATTGGTTTTATTACCAAAAGAAGCACATGGTTACGCAGCCAAAGATAATATTTTACACTTATTATGGGAACAAGATCAGTTCTTAGAAAAGTATCTAAAAAACTAAATAATTTAAAAAAAATAGACTTGTAGAAATTTACAAGTCTATTTTTTTTAAGTAAACAATTGAAGTTTTCGAAAGCTCTTTTTCATTTTCAAAAAACACAATTTGATTTTCCGATTTCGTTTCAATTAAATAATTTTTCCCTTTAAAATAAGAAGCAACAACCTCAACTTTCAAATTTGAAGTTTCTACCATTTGAAATTGATGTGGATATATTAATTGAAGTTTCCCTTCTATTTCGATTTCATTCACTTCACCAAATAATGCGGCTGTATATTTATGTTTCGGATGAAAATATAAATCTTTTGGCGTAGCTTTTTCTAAAATTGTTTTGTCTTTTAAAACAATAACCTCATCTGAAAAGGACAACACATCGTTTATATCATGACTGGCAACAATAGTAGTGATTTGTTTTTCTTTTAAATAGGCAAATATTTTTCTTCTTAAATCGTTTTTCCTAAAATTATCAATGTGCGAAAAAGGTTCATCTAAAAGTAATACTTCTGGTTCTTGAGCTAAAACTCTCGCTAAAGCCACACGCTGCATTTGTCCACCACTTAAAAATTTTGCTTTAATGTGTTTAAATTCAGCCATTTCAACCAAATCTAATAATTCATCAATACGATTTTGCTTTTCTTTCGGATAAAAATTTGAAAGAAATTTACCCACATTCTCACCGACAGTTATAAATGGCATCAAATCAAAATCTTGTGCTAAATACTTCATAAATGGCATTCCTGGCACTAAATGAAATTTCGGTCCTAAAATCTGAATATCGTTCCAAAAGAACGTTCCGTTATCGCAATCTAAAAGACCATAAATAATTTTTAACAACGAACTTTTTCCACAACCGCTTTCCCCAATTAATGACAATTGTATGCCTTTTTCAACTTTAAAGTCAATGTTTTCAAGGACTGAATCGTTTAAATAAGAAAAATTATTTAAGTTTATTTTTAGCATTATTTATTTATATTTTTTTTTATCTTGCAGCACCCAAAATTATTAAAAATAAACCAACAATGATTAAAAAAATATTTACGCTACTACTAGTTTCTAGTTCATTTATAGCAAGCGCACAAATTGGAATTGAAGCAAATTACGGTATGAATGGTTGTTACGACCCAAGTTATAACGCCTTTACACATTACGGAGCAGGTATATCTTATGATATTGACGAAACATTTGGTACGAAATTAGATTTCGGAATGGATGAATTTTCAATTCAAAACGATTTAAGAGGACAAAAAACTGGAGTAACTAATTTACGAGTTACTGCTCAGGGAATTGTGAATTTAACCAATTTAGCTAATTCTCGTGCGATTTTCAATAAGTTTAATATTTTAGCCCATGGTGGTGCTGGAGTATCTTTTCTAAACTCAGATATTCCTGATCATCAAAAAACAGACCATTTATTAAATATAGTTTTAGGAGTTACTCCTAGATTTGAAGTTGGTAGAAACTTTTTTTTAACTGCAGATTTTTCTGCTATAGCAAATGTTTCGCAACATTATTTATTTAATGGAGAATATGCATATACTGATACTGTAAATTCTTTTACTGGTTTAATGTATAATGCAACTTTTGGTATTGCTTATAAATTCGGAGAAAGATAATTTTAAAAAATAGTATAAAAAAAAGAGGAACATTGTTCCTCTTTTTTTTATACTTAAATTCTACGAATTAATTTCCGTTTTTAGCGTCTTCAATCATTTTGTCATTGGCTAAAATAGCGAATTCAACACGTCTATTTTTACCTCTTCCTGCATCTGTGTCATTTGTATCAATTGGATCAGCTTCACCCATTCCAAGTATTGAAAAACGAGAACTAGACAAACCTTTACCTGCTAAATAATTTTTCACAGCACCTGCACGTTGTTCAGATAAATTTAAATTATAATCATCTGCACCTTTACTATCAGTATATCCGTAAATTTTGATATCAGTATCAGGATAGTTTTTAAATACTGGAACTAATTTATCTAAATTAGCTTTTGCAGCTGAAGTTAAAGTAGCTTTATTAAAATCAAAACGCACTGCATTTTCTCCTAAAACTAAATGTATTCCTTCTCCTACTCTTTCTACTTCTGCTCCTGGTAATTGTTCTTGAATTTCACGGGCTTGTTTGTCCATCTTTCTTCCAATTAATCCACCAGCAACACCACCAACAACACCACCAATTACAGCTCCTAAAGCACCTTTACCACCTTTACCCAAATTATTTCCAAGTACGGCTCCTAAAACTGCTCCACCAGCCGCTCCAATAGCAGCACCTCTTTGAGTTTTATTTGAATTTTTAACTGCTTTACAACTAGTAAACGCAGAAGAACTTAAGATCAATACACTTAGTCCTATAGCTATTTTCTTTCTCATAATTAAACTTATTATATTTTATCGAATTGATATACTACTTCTGCACTATTGCTTCCAACTGATGCTCTGTCAATTAATTGAAAAGATGTTTCCGTTTGATTCGCAATTTTTAATACATAACCACCAACTGTATGTTTGGCCTTTACACCTTCGCTTAAAAATTTCATAACAAATTTACCGTCTTTATTAATAAACCATGTGATTTGACTTCCAAAAGCAGCACAATTTGTTTTATTTAATACCATTTCACCTGTATTATTGTTTGAAACAAAAGTCCATAAACTTCCTTCAAAACATTTTGCATCAGCAATATTAAATGAAGTAACTTTAAAAACATCAGAACCAACATAATTTACCGAAGAAACTATCCAATCTCCTTTTAAAAACCTTTCAGACTTATTGTCTAATTTGGTGTTTGTAACCGTTTGTTTAGGTTTACATGCCAATGCAAAAACTGACATTACAACAATGAATACAATTTTTTTCATATTTAGTTAATTTAAATTTTAACAAATTTAAAAATAATTTAATCAATATAGATTATATAATTACAAAATAAACTTACAAAATTAATTATGTCAATTTGTCACTTTTAAAAACTTGGTACTTATTTTGACTCTTCGAAACTATAATTTTAAAACACAAATACTATGACATCAGGAAAAATTAATGTTTCGGTTGAAAACATATTTCCCTTAATCAAGAAGTTTTTATATAGTGATCACGAAATTTTCTTGAGGGAATTAATTTCAAATGGAACCGACGCAACTTTAAAGCTAAAACACCTTACCAGCATCGGCGAAGCAAAAACCGAATACGGCAATCCAATTATTGAAATTAAGATTGACAAGGAAGGTAAAAAACTTCATATTATCGACCAAGGGATTGGTATGACTTCAGACGAAGTAGAAAAATACATCAATCAACTGGCTTTCTCTGGAGCGGAAGAATTTTTAAATAAATATGAAGAATCTGCTAAAGATTCTGGAATAATTGGTCATTTTGGTTTAGGTTTTTATTCTGCCTTTATGGTGGCTTCAAAAGTGGAGATTTTCACCAAATCTTTCAAAGATGAACCAGCTGCACATTGGACATGTGATGGAAGTCCAGAATTTACTTTAGAACCCCATTCAAAAACTGATAGAGGAACAGAGATTGTTTTACATATCGCCGAAGATTCATTAGAGTTTTTAGAAGAATTTAAAATTCGTGAATTGCTTACAAAGTATAACAAGTTTATGCCTGTGCCGATTAAATTTGGTACGAAAAAAGAAACGCTTCCAAAACCAGAAGATGCTGGCGATGATTACAAACCAGAATATATTGAGGTAGATAATTTTATCAATAATCCGAATCCAGCTTGGACAAAACAACCAACGGAATTAAAAGACGAAGATTATAAAAGTTTCTACAGAGAATTATATCCTTCTCAATTTGAAGAACCTTTATTCCACATTCATTTAAATGTTGATTATCCATTCAACTTAACTGGAATTTTATATTTCCCGAAATTAGGTTCAGATTTACAAATTCAGAAAGACAAAATTCAATTGTATCAAAATCAAGTATTTGTGACTGATAATGTGGAAGGAATTGTTCCTGAATTTTTATTGATGCTAAAAGGTGTGGTCGATTCTCCGGATATTCCATTAAACGTTTCGCGTTCTGGCTTACAATCGGATAGTAATGTAAAGAAAATCTCAAACTACATTACTCGAAAAGTAGCCGATAAATTAAAATCGTTATTCAATGAAAACCGTGAAGATTTCGAAGCAAAATGGAACGATATCAAAATTGTTTTAGAATACGGAATGCTTTCTGAACCAAAATTTTATGAAAAAGCTGGTGATTTTGTTTTGTATCCAACAACAGAAAACAAACATTATACTTTAGCCGAATTAAAAGAAGCTACGAAGGATTTACAAACAGACAAAGATGGAAAATTAGTTGTTTTATATGCGTCTAACAAAGATGCACAACACAGTTATATCGACATTGCCAAAGAAAAAGGCTACGAAGTTTTATTGTTAGATTCGCCAATTGTTTCACATTTAATTCAGAAATTAGAATCAGATAACGAGAATTTGACTTTTGCTCGTGTTGATGCGGATCATATTGACAAATTAATTAACAAAGAAGAAACTCAAATTTCTAAATTATCGGATAGCGAAAAAGAAACTTTAAAAACATCTTTAGAAGCTGTAATTCCGAAAGCATATTCTGTACAATTAGAATCTTTAGATAGTGATGCGACTCCATTTATTATTACGCAACCAGAATTTATGCGTCGTATGAAAGAAATGAGTCAAAGTGGCGGTGGCGGAATGTTCGGAATGAGCAATATGCCAGAAATGTATAATTTAGTGGTCAATGCCAATTCTGAATTAGCAACTTCAATTTTACAAGCTAAAGATGATGCCCAAAAAGAATTAGTGAAAAACGCTTTAGATTTAGCCAAATTATCTCAAGGTTTATTAAAAGGTGAAGAATTGACTGCTTTCGTAAAAAGAAGTTTTGAAACACTGAAATAATTAGTTCAGCATAACAACAAAGAATCCTGTAAGAATTTAAAACTCTTGCAGGATTTTTTATTATCTTTAACTTCAATTTTAATTGACTTATTATGAAAAGTACATTTATATATCTAGGATTATTATTTGTTGCAGTTAATAGTTGTAAACCTTCAACAAAAACCATTGCTAACGAATTAAAAATCATTTTAGAACCAAAAAGTGGTAGTAAAGTTTCTGGCTATGCGACTTTTATAGAAAAGAATGGTAAAGTAAAATTTCAAGCTAATATTTCTGGATTAACTCCTGGAACACACGCCATTCACATCCATGAAAAAGCAGATTGTTCTAGTGCAGATGCCGCTTCAGCAGGCGGACATTGGAATCCGACATTCAAAAGTCATGGAAAATGGGGTTCAGGCGAATGTCATAAAGGTGATATTGGAAATTTTGAAGCCGATAAAAATGGTTTTGCCATAATTTCTTTCGAAACTGACGAATGGTGTATTAGCTGCGGCGATCAAACCAAAGATATTTTAGGAAAAGGTTTAATTGTTCATCAAAATGCCGATGATTTTGTAACACAACCTACTGGAAATGCTGGTGGAAGAGTGGCTTGTTCGGCAATAATTAGATAATTTAAAATCACCGATAATCCTGCAAGAATTTAAAACTCTTGCAGGATTTTTTTTTATATTTGAGAAAAAAATTCAAATGTCTAATAAACCACTACTCTACTTTAAAAACCATACCGAATGGCGCAATTGGTTGCATGAAAATCATGAAACCCACACGGCAGTGGAATTAGTTTTCTACAGAGTGGATAGCGAATTTGAAAGTATGCGTTGGGAAGAAGCCGTAAAAGTTGCTATTTGCTATGGTTGGATTGATTCTACAGTTCGAAAATTAGACGATGAGCGCAGAAAACAAACCTTTACACCTAGAAAAGACAAAAGCGTTTGGAGCAAAGTCAATAAAAATTACATTGACGAATTGATTGCTAATAATTTAATGCACGAAAAGGGCTTAAAAAAAATTGAAATTGCCAAGCAAAATGGCTCTTGGGAAAGTTTAGATGCCGTTGAAAATTTAGAAATTCCAGAAGATTTACAAACTGAATTCAACAAGAATAAAATGGCTCAGGAGAACTATACTAATTTCAGTAAAACTTATAAAAAAAGCTACTTATATTGGCTTAATCAAGCAAAAAGACCCGAAACCAGACAAAATAGAATTATAGAAATCATTTCGCTTTGCGAAAAAAACATAAAATCGAGATAAAATGCCCAAAAAGAATTCCTTTCTAATCTTATTATTTATTTCTGTAATTGGATTTTCCCAAGAAAAAACCCAACCAATTGCTGCTTTTGATTTTCTAAAAAAATATATCAACGCGAGAGATTTAGCACTTTCTTCAACTCAAGATGAAGTGTATTTTACCATTCAAAATACGAACGAAGAAATTTCTGTAATTGCCTTCTCTAAAAAGGAAAACAAAAAATGGACGGAACCAAAATTGATTTCTTTCACTGGAAAACACAGGGATATCGAACCATTTTTATCTTCAGACGGATTAAAACTTTACTTTTCTTCGAACCGACCAATACACGATTCAATTTCAGCATCAAAAGATTACGATATTTGGTTTGTGGAAAGAGCAAATTTAAAAAGCGAATGGTCTGCTCCAAAAAATTTAGGTGCACCAGTGAATACAACAAACAATGAATTTTATCCATCATTAACTAAATCTGGAAACATATATTTCACTTCAGATGGTTCGAAATCATTAGGAAAAGATGATATATTTTTCAGTAAATGGGAAAAGAATAAATATTCTGAACCTATCACATTAGGATTAAATATTAATTCTCCAGGTTATGAATTTAACGCCTTTGTTTCACCAGATGAAAAATTCTTAATTTTCACAGGATACAACAGAGCTGAAGGTTTAGGAAGTGGCGATTTATATATTAGCCATAAAGATAAAAATGGAGAATGGGAAAAAGCGAAAAATATGGGATCGGAAGTCAATTCACCATCGATGGATTATTGTCCGTTTTACGATGCAAAAACCGAAACTTTATACTTTACGAGTAAACGAAATTCTACTTCAAATTTAGGCTTTAAAACTATAGATGATTTTGAAAAAGAAATTAATAAATATGAAAATGGTTTAAGTCGAATTTATAAATATATTTTGAAATTATAATGAATCTTCAACCTACATTAGCTAACGAATTAGTTCAAATTATTCCTTTAAAAGAAGCTGATTTTGACGAACTATTCGCCATTGCATCAGACGAATTACTTTGGGAGCAACATCCTGAAAAAGATAGATATAAAAAAGAGGTTTTTTTAAAGCTTTTTCAAGAAGCCATTCAATCAGGAACTGCTTTCAAAGTAATTGATGTAAAGACGGGAAATACAATTGGTTCTACTCGATATTATGAATATAATGAAAAAGAAAAATCCGTAGCCATTGGTTACACTTATATTGACAGAAAATATTGGGCAACACCTTACAATCGAGCCTTAAAGAACTTGATGATTAATTATGCTTTTCAATTTGTTGAGCGAATTATTTTCCATGTTGGCGATACGAATTTTCGTTCGCAAAAAGCTGTCGAAAAATTAGGCGCTATTCTTTCGGAAACCTTTTTAAACAAAGAAACTGGCAAAACACATTTTACCTTTTCTTTAACCAAAGAGAATTGGAAATAACACTATGAAAAAGTTTCTAATTCATTTATCTAAAATTATATTTCCAATTCTTTTTTTCTTTTTGGTTTTAGAAATTGCTATTAGAAAAATTCCGAACGATTATCAATTAAAAAAAGAATATTTAGACAAGAACGCGACTAAAATCAATACTTTAATTTTAGGAAGTTCGCATACTTTTTATGGTTTAAATCCTGAATATTTTTCTACAAAAACGTTTAATGCGGCGTATGTTTCACAATCTTTAGATTTGGATTATGAAATTTTAAATGCATACCAATCGAAATTTAAAAATTTAAAAACTGTTATTATTCCGATTTCTTATTTTAGTTTATTTGAAACTTTAGAAACTGATGTTGAAAAATGGCGAATTAAGAATTACGTGATGTATTATGGTTTTAAAAACAAATACCAATTTACGGATAATTTCGAATCACTAAATAACCATATTACACAAAATGTAAAAAAAGCAGTTAAGTACTATGTTTTAGATAAATCTTTCATAACGGCATCCAATTTAGGTTGGGGAACCAATTTTAATTCGGAAAATAAAAAAACTTTTGAAGGAGCATTTACCGCAAAAAAACACACTGCAAAAAACTTTAACTTATACAGTGAAAATTTAAAAAATCTAGAAAAAATAATTGCATTATCTAAAAAAAACAACATCAACATAGTTTTCATAACAACGCCAACACATAAATCATATTATCAAGATTTAAATAAAATTCAGTTAGAAAAAACTACTAAAACAATTTCTAATTTAGTTAAAAATAATTCCAACTGTAAGTATTTCAATCTTTTAAAATCAGATAAATTTACTTCAGAAGATTTTTATGATGCAGATCATTTGAATGAAATTGGCGCAAAAAGACTATCTTTATTATTAGATAAATTAATAACACATTAAACCTTTTATGTTTTTACTCGTCTAAGTAGTAAACCTTTAAAAAACTAATACTATGAAAAATTTAAAAATGTGTTTTTTTGCACTTCTAGTTGTATCTTTTTTTTCTTGTAGTAAAGAAGATGAAAAACCAAATGGAAAAGTTGATAGTGAAATGGTTGGTGTAAATATGACTGCAGATTTCACGAGTGAATTAGATTTTAACACCGGTATTGACGCAGCAAGTAACAATTCTAGTTATTCAAATAAAACTGCAAATGAAGCTCCTACAACTCCAGCTTGTGCAACAGTTACAGTAAACAATACAACTCCAGGTGTTTTTCCAAAAATTTTTACAATTGATTTCGGAACAGGTTGTACACAAAATGGTATTACGCGTTCTGGAATTTTAACGATTACACTTTCTGGTTATGTAATGAATAATGGTTCAACAATGACCATTGAACGAAACAATTACTATGTGAATTTAAGAAAAATTGAAGGAACAGTTGTTTACACAAATCAAACAACAAATGCTTCTATTCCTCAATGGACAAGAACAGTTACAAACGGAAAAATTACTTTACTAAATGGAGCTGTATTTACACATTATGGCACAAGAACTGTTAAACAAACTGCTGGTGTTGGTACAATAACACTAGGTGATAATATCTACGAAGTAATTTCAGGAACTCATACTATAAACAGACCAAATGGATCTACTTTAACTTCAACAGTATTACAACCATTAATTAAAAAATACGCTTGTAATTATATTTCTCAAGGTCAATTGAACTTACAAGGAACTGTGTTAGATGGAATTTTAGACTATGGAAATAACGAATGTGATAATTTAGCAACTTATTTTCATAATCCTAACGGACAAACTTATAATGTGAATTTATAAGAATAGTTAAACTATAAAAAAAGCCATTTGTTATCATGACAAATGGCTTTTTTTTTTAATTTCCAATAACGGTTCCGCCGTCATCTTTTTTCTCTTCTTTTAGCATATTTTGATCCACTTTTGCTGCTTTATTTTTTGTTGGCAATTTGTAGTTAAGAGTAAAACCAAATTTACGAGTATCACTTTTACTGTAAGATAATAAAGGATCATTTACTGGTCTGAAATAACTTCTGTTCATGTTAAAAATATCATCACCAAAAATAGAAACTGTCAATTGATCATTTAAGAATTTCTTGCTAAAAGTCATATCAACATAATTATTAAAAGGCTTGTCAGCAACAAAATAGAAATAATTTCCACCTGAAGTAACAAGACCAAACTCCGTGACAAATTTTATCTTTTTTGGCAATAAAATTTGCGACATTAAATTGAAATTCCAAAATCCTTTAGTGTCCAAATTTGGGACTTGATGTAATTGATAACCCATATAAAAATAGATAAAATTAAGTGTATCCGGATTTACATCAAATTTCATCGTTTCTTTCAAACCCTTTGTAAAAAGCATATATGGCAAAGGAAATGCAAAAGTGAAATTATGAATTTTAACTTCTGAAACATTAAAATTAGTGTTTTCAACTACATTCCCATTTAAACTAACTTGTTGTACCACTTGGTTTTTTGCACTACTCAAATTATAACCAATATAAGCGTAATCAAATGCACTTAACTTGACTTCAAAATTATCAAAAATGGTGGGTTGTAAATTCGGATTACCAAATGTATTGATGTTTTGATTTTGATACGTGGTATTATTCGGATTTAAAGCAGAAGTTGATGGCAATGTAATTTTCTTATTATAATTCACATTGAAGAAAATCTGCGGCGTTAAATTATACTGAATCGTTGCATTCGGGAACCATCGAAATTGTTCAAATGGAATTAAATCTGCTGTTGGTGTTTTTCCTCCAATTTCATATTTTTCAGCACGTGAACCTAAAATAAAATCGAATTTATTGTATTTCGCTTGAAATTCTAAGTAGGTTGCAGCTGTTACTCTTTGATATTCTAAATTTGTAGCATTGAAGTTTTTAGCTTCAAAAAGTAGTTTTTCGTACAAAGCTCCAAAACTCACTTTTCCTTCATCTAAAATTTTTAAACCTTGGGAATAATCGAATTTTCCGTTATAATAATTTTGATTTGAATAGTTGTCTAAAACTGTATTTCCTAAAACATCAGAAAATAAATTAAAATCGTTTTTATTATTGTTATAATTGAAAACGAAATCTAATTTTTGATTTTTGTTATCAAATCTTTTCTGATATGTTATTGTTGCATCTTGTCTTGTATTATGAGATTTCCCTTTGTCGGAAGTCGTAAATCCTAATCCATAACCTTCCGTTTCACTATTACTATTTCCGTAATTTACATCGTAATTTAGTAACAATCTGTCTTTCTTAATATCAAAAGTTAAACCCGATTTTAAAAACTGTGTTCTATTGATTCTATCACTTTGTGTTTTGGACAAAATTGCATTATTATTTGTATTCGAAAACGCTGTCCAAACCGCATTTTCTCTATAATTTTGTCCGAAATTTAATTGCCATCCAAAATATTTATTTTTCGCATTTAACAACACACTATTGTAAGTTCTGTAACGTATCTTATCATAAGAATTAAATGCAGAACTACTTGTGTATGTTGCGCTTAAGTATTTTTTTGCATTTTTATTAGTGATAATGTTCAAAATAGCTCCACCAGAAGTAGCTGGAAATTCAGCTCCAGGTTGCGTAATGACTTCAATTTTATCGACTGAATTTGCAGGCATTCCTTCTAAAAAAGAATTCAATTCGTTACTTGAAATATTTAACGGCCGACCATCTAAAAACACTTCCAATTGCTTTCCTTGATACATCATTCCGGCAACATCTGAAGCAATCAAACCTGGTAATTGCTTGATAGTTTCCATCAAAGTTCCGGTATTTAAATTAGGCTGATCGGCAATATTAAAAATAGTTCTGTCAGGTTTTTGCTCAATGGCTTTTTTGTACTTGACAATCTTTACTTCTTCAATTTGATTTTCTTTTGGAGCTTCTTCCTTTTTAACTTTTGTAGAATCTTGAGCTTGAACAAATGGCACAAAACACAAGGAAAATAAGAAACCTTGAACTATTTTTTTCATAAATTTTAAATAAAAATCTAAAATGATTTCATCAGTTAGTAGTAAAATTCCTAAATTAGTTACACTAAAAGTCTCAGTTAAAATAATTATCTTTAAACATTGTAACTCTGCACTACTAAATTCTAACAAATGAATCTATCTATTGAAACTCCAGCGCTTTTATTTTCAGCTACTTCACTAATTTTATTAGCCTACACCAATCGGTTTTTAACCATTGCTCAAATTGTGAGAAGTTTAAAGAAAAATTACGACCAAGATCATAACAAATCGATTTTAATAGAAATTAAAAATTTAAACAAACGAATTACATTAATTAGATACATGCAACTTTTTGGTGTTTTATGTTTGTTTTTATCCGTTTTTGCCATGTTTTTACTCTTCTTAAATTATGAAACAATTGGAATTTATGTTTTTGGCGTGAGTTTATTATCGTTACTTATTTCATTAGGCATTTCATTTTGGGAAGTCAGCATTTCTGTGAATGCTTTACGTGTGCATTTAAAAGATTTAATGGAAGAAAACTAAACGACTTGAGTCTGTTCTAGTTTAAAATCATATCTTTGTCGGCTTTTTAAAAATGAGAAAATGAGAAATGATATATTAAAAGGAGTTTTTTTAGTGGCTTTAGGTGCAACGAGCTACGGAATGCTAGCCACTTTTGTTAAATTGGCATATAAAGATGGTTTTACAACAGCTGAAGTAACTTCTTCACAATTTATATATGGAATAATTGGTGTGTTAATCATTAATTTATTTCAGAAATTCAACAACAAAGAAAAAGCAGTTCAAGCAAGTACAAAAAACATCGCTCAATTAATGATTGCTGGAACTTCATTAGGGATGACAAGTGTATTTTACTATTTATGTGTACGATATATTGATGTTTCAATTGCCATTGTTTTATTAATGCAAACCGTTTGGATGGGTGTTTTATTAGAATGGTTTTTAGATAAAAAACTACCTTCAACTCAAAAAATAGTTTCTGTTGTAATTGTACTTTTTGGTACTTTCTTAGCCACAAAATTATATGAATTCAATATCGAATTAGATTGGAGAGGAATTTTCTGGGGAATTTTAGCCGCAGCCTCTTTCACTACTACTATGTTCACTGCAAACAAAGTCGCTTTAGGAATTTCTTCTGCACAAAGAAGTTTATATATGCTTTTGGGTGGCGCTGTAATTGTATTTACTTTTTCTGCTTTCACTCAAACTGGTTCATTAAATTTTGAGATTTTCAAAAATTACGGATTATTCTTAGCACTTTTCGGAACTATAATTCCTCCAATGTTACTTAATGCTGGTTTCCCCAAAACAGGGTTAGGGTTAGGAAGTATTGTGGCTTCTTTAGAATTACCGGTTTCTGTAATGATGGCCTATTTAATTTTAAAAGAAGAAGTGGTAATCTGGCAATGGTTCGGTATTTTGTTAATTATATTAGCAATTGTTATTATGAACATTAACTTTTCTAAAAAGAAAATCTAAAATTTCTTGTTAATAAGTTTATTTTCAAAGAATTACTCATCACAATTTTTTCAGTAATTTAGTTATACTAACCATTTTACATTTTTTGTAAAATTAAACTATTTACTATGAGAAAATTATTAGCAGAGTTTTTTGGAACGTATTGGCTTGTTTTTGGAGGTTGTGGTAGTGCATTATTTGCCGCTGGAATTCCCGACTTAGGCATTGGTTTCGCAGGAGTTTCTTTAGCATTTGGATTAACAGTATTAACAATGGCTTATGCTGTTGGGCATATTTCGGGCGGACATTTTAATCCAGCTGTAACCTTAGGTCTATGGGCTGGCGGAAGATTTGAAGCCAAAGACATCTTACCTTATATTATTTCACAATGTGTTGGTGCTATTGCCGCTGCTGGAACATTATTTTTTATTTTATCTGGAAAAGATGGCTTTGCAATTGATAACACAAAAGCCGGTGCATTTGCTTCCAATGGTTTTGGAGCTTTTTCGCCTCAAGGTTATTCTATGTCAGCAGCATTCACTGCAGAATTTGTACTAACGCTGTTTTTCTTATTAATTATTTTAGGTGCAACGGACAAATTCGCAAACGGAAAATTCGCTGGAGTGGCTATTGGATTAGGTTTAACCTTAATTCATTTAATTAGTATTCCAATTACAAATACATCTGTAAACCCAGCACGTTCATTATCTCAAGCCGTATTTACTGGCGGAGAACCACTTTCTCAAGTTTGGTTATTTTGGGCAGCACCAATTTTAGGAGCCATAGTTGCTGGTTTTGTTTATAAAAATTTACTTCAAGATAAATCATAATCTAACAAATAATAAATAAATTAGCGGTGAAACTTTCATCGCTTTTTTTATGCTTAATTTATTTAACGAAGAACCCATCCAATTAAATTTACCCGATGCCGAGTTTATTTATTACCCGAATTTTTTCTCGAAAGAAAAAGCTGATTTATTTTTCGAAACTTTACTGAAAGATACATCTTGGCAACATGATGAAATTACCATTTTCGGAAAAAAAATATTGCAACCGCGCTTGACTTCTCTTTATGGAAACGATGGAAAATCATATGGTTATTCTAACATTGTGATGCATCCACATCCGTTTAATAGTACTTTAACCTTCATTAAAGATGAAATTGAGAATACAATTGAAGAACATTTTACAACAATTTTATTAAATTTGTATAGAAATGAAAAAGACAGTAACGGTTGGCATGCCGATAATGAGAAAGAATTAGGACGAGATCCTATAATTGCATCATTAAGCTTAGGTGAAGAAAGAGTTTTTCAAATTAAACACAATACAAATAAAGAAGTCAAACAATCTATAGTTTTACAACATGGTAGTTTATTAGTAATGAAAAATGGAGCTCAAATTCATTACAAACATCAAATCCCAAAAGCATCAAAATCTAAAAATCCTAGGATTAATCTGACTTTCAGAAAAATTATTTAAAAAAAACACATATTTTTTTGTTCCAAAATATATTTTTTTATTAATATTGGAACATCATTTGATACTAAAAAATTATAACTAATAAATTATGCTTTTCACTAATGAGAAAAAGTAAAAAGATTGAACTAAGTTACGAAGAAACAGAACGCGTAATTAGCATGGCTCAAGAGGAAAAAAAACCTTTTGAAGTAATTAAAGAAGAATTTGGCATTACAGAAAGTGAAGTAACTGAGATTATGCGCAAAAAACTTTCTAAAGACAATTTTGAGCTTTGGAAAAAGAAGGTTGCGGCTGGAAAACCCAAACCAAAAACGTTCAAACCAAATGCTTTAGAAGATGACATTGACGACTTAGATAGTAAATACTATTTTAAAAATAAATTTGATTAAAAGAATCCCGTTCTGAAATTTGGAACGGGATTCTTTTTTTTTGTAACAATTTCGACTGAACATATACTAATTCTATGAATCAATTGAAAAATATAAAATAAAAATGAAAAAAGTATTAATCACACTAAGTTGCGCAATTTTCTTGATGAGTTGTAAAACTTCAAATGTTACAACCGCAGCAAACACAACAAATAATAATGTTGCCGTTAGTATCGATTTAGTAAATGTAATCGACGATAAAGTAAAAGTTACAATTACAAATCCAACAATAACTACTGAAACTACAACTTTCAATATTCCAAAAATTGTTCCAGGAACTTATTCTGAAGACAATTACGGAAGATTTGTAGATAATGTAAAAGCTTTCGACAAAAAAGGAAATCCTTTAAAAATTGCGAAAATGGATGAAAATTCATATACCATTTACGATGCAACAAAATTAGCGAAAGTAACTTATAATGTAAGCGATACTTATGACACTGAAGGTGGCGCAGGTTTTGGCGAAAGCGAAGATATTTTCTCACCAGCAGGAACAAACATTAAAGCGGGTGAAAACTTTATGTTAAATACACACGGTTTTATAGGGTATTTTGAAGGAAAATCTGAAGTTCCGTATACAGTTGAAGTAAAACACCCTGCCACATTATGGGGAGCAACTTCTTTAGTTGATACAAATCCAAGTAATGAAGTTGATGTTTACAATGCTTCAAGATATGGAGAATTGGTTGATAACCCAATGATGTATACTAAACCAGACTATACAGAATTTAATGTTGAAGGAATGGACATTGTAATCAGTGTATATTCTCCAACTGGAAAATTTAAAGCGGCAGATATTACTCCAGAAACTGAAAAGTTCATGAGAGCGCAAAAAAAATTCTTAGGAAAGTTTAATGCAAACAAAAAATACACCGTTTTATTGTATTTATCTGATGTAAAAGCGAAAGACGCTAAAGGTTTCGGAGCTTTAGAGCACATGACTTCTACAACAGTTGTTATGCCAGAAATGATGCCATTAGAAGCATTACAAGAACAATTAAAAGATGTAGTTTCTCACGAATTCTTCCATATTGTAACGCCTTTAAGTGTTCATTCAAGAGAAATTCATTATTTCGACTTCAACAAACCACAAATGTCTGAGCATTTATGGATGTATGAAGGAATTACAGAATATTTTGCTAACTTATTCCAAGTAAATCAAGGTTTAATCTCAGAAGAAGATTTCTACAAAAGAATGGCTGGAAAAATTGAAGAAGCGAATTCAATGAACGACAAAATGAGTTTTACAAAAATGAGTAAAAACGTTTTGCAACAACCATATAAAGACCAATACTTAAATGTATATCAAAAAGGTGCTTTAATTGCAATGTGTATTGATATTCAGTTGAGAGAATTAAGCAATGGGCAAAGAGGAATTTTAAGCTTAATGAAAGATTTATCTAATGAATATGGAAATAACAAACCATTTAATGATGAAGATTTATTTGCTACAATTACAAGAATTACATATCCACAAATTGGTGAATTTTTAAATAAATATGTAGCTGGTGAAACACCAATTCCTTATGATGACTATTTCGCAAAAATGGGAGTTATTAAAGCAAAAACTTCTGTTTCAGGAAATCCATTCTTAAAAGACGGAAGAGTTCCATTAATTACATTTGACAAAACCACTAAACAAATTAAAGCCTTAGAAGATGTTAGTAATAACATTTTTATGACAAGTTTAGGAATTAAAGGTAATGATGTTATAAAATCTATTAATGATAAAGAATACACTGTAGAAAACATTTACGATTTAATTTCTGTTAGTGAATCTTGGAAAGATGGTGATGCTATTTCAGTTACTGTAACTAGAGACGGAAAAGACCAAATTTTAAAAGGTAAAGTTAACTTACCAAAAGAAATAAAAGCTGGATTTATTGCAACCGATAAAACAAAAGAAGCTGTTAAAAATGCTTGGTTAAAAGGTTAATTAAATTTAAAATATAAAAATATAAAATCCTCAAATTACTATTAATTTGAGGATTTTTTTATTTTCTTTGCAGTTCTTAAAATTTGAATATGAAAAAAATTATTGCATTAGCAACTATAGTTTTACTTTTTGCTTGTAGCAAATCGGATAACAAAACTGGAAATGTAGAATTAACAGGAAATGTAGAAGGTTTAAAACAAGGTAAATTATACATTCATCAACTTAAAGATACAAATTTAGTTATTTTAGATAGTATTATTATTGCTGGTGAATCTAATTTTGAAACTAAATTTCAAATTGACGAGCCACAAATGTTATATTTATCTTTAGATCGTGGAACAACTGAATCTAACGACAATAGTATACTCTTTTTTGCTGAACCTGGTAAAATGAAAATTGAAACTACCTTAAATGGTTTTTTTACAAATGCAAAAGTTTCAGGTTCTGAAAATCAAAAAGTATATGAAAAATACTTAAAAATTAAAACAAATTTAAATGATGAGAATTTAGTTTTATTAGAAAAAGAGCTTAAAAACAACACCACTAAAAATGCGGCTATTACTGAAGAAATCAATAATAAACGTGACAAATTAACTATAAGAAAATATTTGTTTACGGCTAATTTCGCTTTAGTAAATCCGAAATATGAAGTTTCACCATATATTGCTTTAACTGAAATTCCAGATGCGAATTTAAAACTATTGGACACTATTAATAAAACATTAAGTCCAAAAGTTGCTAAGTCGAAATACGGAAAACGTTTAGGAGAATGGATTAAAGAAAGAAAAACAAGAGAACAAAATTAACTGAATTATTTGTCATTCTGAACTTGATTCAGAATCTGAATAATCAAAAAATCCAATTTTTGAGATTCTGAAACAAGTTCAGAATGACAGATTTTGGATTTTTTTTTTTATAATTATACGTATGCAACTAATTATCGATTCCACTTTCAATAAAGTAAATTATTCAAACGAGCCATTTGAAATTGCTGAATATGACACTTGTGTTTTTAATTCTTGTAACTTTAGCAGAACTACACTTTCAAAAAGTAATTTTGTAAACTGCGAATTTATTAATTGCAACTTCGAATCGCCAATAATTAGTAATACTTCATTTAAAGAAGTTGTATTTCAAGAATGTACTTTATTAGGAATGCAATTTGAATATTGTAACGATTTTTTATTTGAAGTTTCTTTTGAATCTTGCGTTTTACAAGTCTGTTCGTTTTTCAAAATGAATTTGAAAAATTCAAAATTCAATAATTCTAAAATTATAGATGTTGATTTTTCAAGTTGCAACTTAACTTCTGTAAAATTTTATTCTTGTGATTTATCGAAATCTATTTTCGAAAACACTAATTTAGAAAAAACAGATTTCACTACAGCCATTCATTTCTCCATCAATCCAGAAAACAACAAATTAAGTAAAACGAAGTTTTCAAACGATAATTTAAGTGGGCTTTTAGATAAATATGATTTGGATATTATTTAATTTCTAACCTCGAAATTAAAGGAAAATGATCACTATTATAAAACTCATTTAAAGTTTCAAAACTTTTAACTTGAATGGTTTTATCAGCAAAAATATAATCAATTCGAGCAGGATAATATTTAAAATTATAGGTTTTCCCGAATCCAGCACCGCTTGCTTCAAAAGTATCTTGCATTGAACCTTTTATGGTTCTGTACACAAAAGAAAAAGCGCTATTATTCATATCGCCACAAATAATTTTTTTGAACTTACAATCGCTGTAATGCGCTTTTAACAATAAAGCTTGCTCTTGTTGTTTGGTAAACGCATCGCTTATTTTTCTAAAAATATATTTTGTTTTAGATTCATTTATTTTCTGAATTTTCTCATCCTCAATATCGGTACTAATTTTTATAGATTGCAAGTGCATACTATACACGCGAAGCGTATCTTTTTCTTTAATAATATCTGCATAAACTGCATTATTTGTAGAATTAGGAAAGTTTATTACACCTTTATCAATAATTTTATATTTCGAAAAAATAGCATTTCCAACAATAATATTTTCTCCTTCTTTAAAAATTTGTTGGTATTTATAATCCGAAAACTTCGTCTTTTCTAAATCTGAATATTCTTGAATGCATAAAATATCTGGATTTTTATCTGCTACGAATTGTGCAATTTGTGCTGGAATATTTGCTTTTTGATACCAATTGAATTTGTTAAACAAACGTACGTTATAGCTCATAATGGTAAAATCTTTGTCAGATTTTGGTAATTCCGTTGCTTGTAAATTGTAAAATTTATTGATAAAAGTAATTCCTAACAATAACACCAAACCAGAGACGAAAATGTATTTCTTAAATTGAATTAACCAAAACAAGAAAAACATCAAATTCAACACTAAAAAGAAAGGCAAAAACAAGGTTAAGACGCTTAAAAAAGGAAACCATTTTGGTGCCAAAAAAGGTAATAGATAAGCCATCAATGTAGTAATCGCAAGAACTACATTAAAAAACAACATGGTTTTAGAAATAAATGACAACCCTTTGAACACGCTATTTATTTTCTTTAAAAAGAAATTCTTTTTCCTCTTTTGTTAAACTATCATATCCCGATTTACTAATTTTATCTAGTATTTCATCAATTTGTCTTTGAATAAAATTGACATCTGCCACACGAACAGATTGGTACTTTTTTGCAGGCTTATTTTTGTAAACTTTTTTAAATGTAGTGTTTTTTTTCTTTTTAAAGAGAAATATTTCACTAATATTAATTCCTTTTTTCATCAACATCGCAAAAGCAAAACCAACTACACTTCCAGATAAATGTGCAATATGTCCGCCCGTATTTTCAGATAATAATTGAGCTACATCAATAAAAATATACAAAACGGCCAAATGCCAAATTTTCACATAACCAATTAAGGGCAATCGAAGTGAATAATATGGTGCATATGTCGCAACAGCAATGAAAATCGCCATAATAGAAGCACTTGCTCCTACAATTAAGTTGTTGTAATTGAAGAAAAATCCGTAGGCAACAAAAATTAATCCGGCAAAAAAACTTCCAAAAAAGTAAACCGTTAAAAATTGTCTGGTATTAAAAAATGTATAAAATAAGGTACTGATGTAGTACAAAAAAATCAAATTGAAAATTAGATGAATCGGTTCAGAATGTAGAAAACCATACGTAAGCAATGTCCAAGGAAACCACATCACCTCTTTATAATTGGAAGACAATGCCAACCAATTTGGATATTGAAACTGATTGGAAATAAAATCGAAAAAGAAAGCACTTAGAATGAATACCAAAATATTAATAAAAATTAATTTTTGAGACACATCACCACTTTTATATTGCTGTTTTATTTCGTTTAAGATATTCATTTAAATTCTTTACTTTTTACTTAATTCTTTTTACTTTTTACTTGGCTCTTTAAAAACCTAATTCCACCTTGTATGCGTAAACTTATTATTTCGCCAAAGCATCATTAAAATAAAACCTGTTAAAGCACCACCAACGTGGGCAAAATGGGCAATATTCCCACCACCAGAAAATATAGAGAATCCTGTTGTTCCAGAAAATAAATCTAAACCAACGATAATCGGCACAAAATACTTTGCTTTTATTGGTATTGGAACAAATATCATCATTAATTCTGCCATTGGGAACATAAAAGCAAATGCTACTAATAACCCGTAAATTGCTCCAGAAGCACCAACGCAACTACCATAAATTTGAGATAATTTATCAAAATCTGCTTGTGTACAATGTACTTTTTCTAAAATCTCATTCACTTTTCCAGTTGATCTTCCCGTAGCATCAAACACCTCACTTAATGGTGTGTCAAAAATAACTTGCATATCTTGAGGAGATATTCCTAATTGATTTACAACTTGATGAATTTCATAGTAATTCATTCCGGTTTGAACCAATGCTGCTCCTAAACCACAAGCGATGTAAAAGAATAAAAACTTTTTTCCGCCCCAATAATGTTCCAAAGCGGAACCAAAAGAAACCAAAGCAAACATATTGAATAAAATATGCATAAAATTTGGCATTGGCGCGTGCATAAACATATGTGTAAACGGTTGCCAAAATCTAAATTTTTCACTTTCAAAATAGTATAATGATAAGCTTTCATAATTTTGAGGCAAAACCTGACTCAATAAAAAAACCAAAACATTAATTATCAATAGTTGCTTTACAACCGGTGTCATATTGTTGAACATACTTAAAATCTTTTATCTAAATCTTCTGTGGTTAATGTAATAAATATTTGTTTGTTAAATGGCGAAACATTTGGGTCTTTACAAGCAAACAATCCATTAACAAGGTTTTCTAATTCTATGGTATTTAAATATTTACCTGATTTTACAGCTACACTTTTCGCCATAAATTTTGAAATGCTATCACATAATGAAAAACTATCTTCTGGTAAACTTTCTTGTAAGTTATAAATTAAATCGTGTAAAATTTGGGTGACTTCCGTATCAGCAATTTGCGATGGTAAGCCTGAAATTACTACTTCATCTAATCCCATTTTCTCAAAAGCAAAACCAATTCCTTCTAAATTAGGTTGGATTTCTTTCAAATACATCATTTCATCTCTAGAAAATTGAATTTCTAACGGAAATAATAATTGCTGACTCGACGCTTGATGCACCGTAATATTCGTCAGAAATTGTTCGTACAAAATTCGTTGATGTGCTCTGTTTTGATGAATTACCAACAATCCTGATTTCATACTTTTAATAATATACTTTCTATTGAATTGGTACATTAAAGTCTGACTTTCCACAATTGTTTCATCAAAAAGTTTACTTGCAACCACTTCATTTTCAAAATTCGTAGTTGAAACTTCAAAAGTATCTTGTTTTAAATCGGTATACAAACTTTCCCAATGTGGTTGTGCTGGTGTACTTTTCGCATAGGAAACAGATGAACCAGAATATTTCTTGGTTTCCGTTTCTGTGGCAAACGGATTAAACGTGCTATCAACCTGAATAAGTGGTGTAGACATCGTTTTATCTTTATAATCATACGGAACATCTAAAGTCGCATCGCGTTCAAAATCTAGAACTGGAGCAACATTAAACATTCCTAAACTATGTTTCACTGTCGAACGTAAAATCGCATACAACGCTTGTTCATCATCAAACTTAACTTCTGTTTTAGTCGGATGAATATTAATATCTATCGTGTGCGGTGGCACTTCTAAATATAAAAAATAACTTGGCTGATTATTGTCTCTTAGTAAACCGTCGTACGCATTCATAATTGCATGATGCAAAAATGGACTTCGTATAAATCTGTTATTCACTAAAAAGAATTGTTCCGATCTGTTTTTCTTTGCGAATTCAGGTTTCCCAACAAATCCGCTAATTTTTAAAATTTCGGTTTCTTCAGCAACGGGAACTAATTTTTCATTCGTTTTTCCTCCAAAAATATTTACAATTCGTTGACGATAATTTGAACTTGGCAAGTTAAACACTTCACTTCCATTGCTAATCATTGTAAAACTAATATTTGGATGTGCTAAAGCCACACGTTCAAATTCGTCAATAATGTGTTTTAATTCGACATTATCCGATTTTAAAAAATTACGTCGAGCTGGAATATTGAAAAATAAATTTTTAACCAAAAATGAAGTCCCTTTAGGTAAAACCGCCACTTCTTGAGTGACTAATTTACTGCCTTCAATTATGATATGAATTCCTAACTCTTCCTGATCCTGTTTGGTTTTCAATTCTACGTGAGCAACAGCAGCAATTGAGGCTAATGCTTCGCCGCGAAATCCTTTTGTGTGTAAAGCAAATAAATCTTCTGCATGACGAATTTTTGAAGTTGCATGACGTTCAAAACACAAACGCGCATCGGTTACATTCATTCCTAAGCCATTATCAATAACTTGAATCAGTGTTTTTCCAGCGTCTTTTACGATTAGTTTAATTTCGGTTGCTTTGGCATCAACGGCGTTTTCAACCAATTCTTTTACAACTGAAGCTGGTCGTTGTACGACTTCTCCTGCCGCAATTTGATTGGCTACGTGATCAGGTAATAATTGAATAATTCCAGACATTAATCTGTTTTGATTTTTTATAGTTAAACGACAAATTTAATGAAATTAAGAAGAATAAAAGTTATTAAAATGAGCTTCTTCTATAAAATTACAAACATATTTTTGTAATTTGTAGAAAATTTCAGAAATATGAAAAATTATAGCGATTCTATAGTTCGATTAAAAGAAAAAGATTTAAAATTTAGAGTGCATCTTCTTCAAGAAAATTTACTTTCTGAAGATTATCATGCCGAAATGGAAAAAATTCATATTGATAATGCTATAAAACTGAAACACATTATAAAAGAAATTGGCTTTCCTACGATTCAAAAAGTCGGACAAGAAGCCTATGAAGCCGCTTGGTTGATTATTCAGCACTCGATAAGTTTACCTATTTTCATGAAATCCTGTTTACGATTAATGAAGAAAGAAAAAAAAGACATAAACCCAATTGATATTGCTTATTTAGAAGACCGAATTTGTTTTTTTGAAGGCAAACCTCAACTATACGGAACACAATTTGACTGGGATGAAAACGGAATTTTAATTCCTGCTCCTTTTGATGATTTGGAAAAAGTGAATGAAAGAAGAAAAAAACTCAAACTAAACACTTTAGAACATCAAACCGCTCATTTAAGAACAGAAGCCAAAATGGAAAACGAAAATCCGCCAAGCGATTGGTTTGAAAAACAATTGAAATTTGAAGAATGGCGTAAGAAAATGGGTTGGGTCAAATAAAAAAAGCTGAATATTTCTATCCAGCTTTCTAAAATATATTTTCTATTTTATTTTCTATTCAAATCAATCATTTTAATAGCAGCAATTGCCGCTTCAATGCCTTTATTTCCGTGCTTTCCTCCGCTTCTATCAATTGATTGTTGCATCGTATTATCAGTTAACACGCAAAATATTGTTGGAATATCGTAAAGCAAATTCAAATCTTTCACACCTTGAGTTACGCCTTCGCAAACAAACTCAAAATGCATCGTTTCTCCTTTAATAACACAACCAATAACTATTACAGCGTCTAATTCTAATTTTTCGTGCATTTGACGCGCACCAAAAATTAATTCGAAACTTCCTGGCACATTCCAACGGTTAATATTTTCTGGTAAAGCACCACAATCGGTCAATGCAGAAAAAACACCATTATATAAACCTTCCGTTACGTTCTCGTTCCATTCTGAAACAACAATCCCAAACCGAAAATCTTTCGCGTTTGGGATTGTGTTTTTATCGTATTGAGATAAATTTTTATTTTCGGTTGCCATTATTTTTCCAATGAAGCAATTAAAATATCAACTGAACTTCCTTCTTGAGAAGTTTCGTATTTTTCTTTGATCGTTTTTAAATAACCTAAAGCTTCTTCGTTTTTATTTAAAACAATCGCAATATTAGCTGCTTTTAATAAATATCTTGGCGTTACAAAATCATTATCATCAACGTTAGCTGCTTCAACATATAATTTTAAAGCTTCTTCGTTTTTGTTTAATTCTGCATTTGCATCACCTTTTGCTCCAATTGCTAAAGCTGATAAAACTTTCTCACTAGAAGAAAAATTATCTAAATGCTCAATAGCTTTATCAAATTGTTTTGTATTTAAATACGCCATACCTGCATAATATTCTGCTAAGTTTGCCGCTTTTGTTCCTGAATACTCAGAAATAATTCCTTCGAAACCTAATTTACCTTCACCACCTTTTAAAGATAATTTAAATAATGAATCTTGTTTTTCTGTAGCATCAACAGCTTGTTGAAAATACATTTGCGCTTGATTCATATCTCTAAATGCTTCTTCTTGTTTTGGAGTCGCAATAAATTTATTGAATAAAATATATCCTAAAGTACCAATTGCAACTGCTGCAATTACACCTAAAATTGCTTTTTGGTTTCTAATTACCCACTCTTCTGTTTTGTTTGCAGTTTCGTCTAATGTATTAAATACGCCAGCTGTTGTACTTTCGCTTTCGTTTACATTAACTTCTTCTACAGTTGTATCAAATGCAGGATCTTTTTCTACTTCAGGTTTTGGTGATTTATAACCTCTTTTATTATATGTTGCCATTTAACTAAAATTTTATTAGAGGTGCAAAAATATACTTTTTATTTAAATTTAAAAGTGCTTTTATTTATATTTTTAAAATTTGAACTTACATTTGTACTCGAAAGTGTAATTTTTGCCACTTTTTACTGAAAAATCGTGATTTTAAAAAAACTAACTTTACTCAATTATAAAAATATTACTGAGAATTCTTTTGAGTTTGAAAGTAAGATTAATGCTATTGTGGGAAAAAACGGCATCGGAAAGACAACAATTCTTGATGCAATTTATCATTTAGCTGTTGGAAAAAGTTATTTTAATCCACTTTCCACGCAAAACATCAAACATGGCGAAGAATTTTTTGTCATTGATGGCGTTTTCGAAAAGGAAAACCGAACCGAACAAATTATTTGCAGTTATAAAAAAGCGCAAAAAAAGGTTTTAAAACGAAATGGTAAAATTTATGAGAAATTTTCAGAACATATTGGATTAATTCCGATTGTGATTATTTCTCCAAGCGATACCGATTTAATTATCGAAGGAAGCGAAACCAGGCGAAAATTTATCGATAACGTCATTTCAACTTTCGATGTTACGTATTTGAATACGCTAATCAATTATCAAAAAACGTTACAACAACGAAATGCTTTATTGAAATATTTTGCTTTAAATCAGGTTTTTGATGCGGATAATTTGAGTATTTATAACGAACAATTATCGGAATTCGGACAAATTATTTTCAAGAAAAGAAAAGAATTTTTAGAACAATTCGTACCTGTTTTTCAAGAATTGTATGAAGTCATTTCGGAAAATGCAGAGAAAGTTTCTATTGAATACGAAAGTCAGTTGCATCATGAATCTTTAGATAATTTATTACATCAAAATCTCCAAAAAGACAGAATTACGCAATACACGACTGTCGGCATTCATAAAGATGATATTTTATTTAATATTTCCGATTTTCCAGTGAAGAAATTTGGTTCGCAAGGCCAGCAGAAATCGTTTTTAATTGCCTTGAAATTAGCACAATTCGATTTCATCAAAAAACACACGAAAACCTTACCTATTTTGCTTTTTGATGATATTTTTGATAAATTAGACGCTTTTCGAGTACAACAAATTGTCAATATGGTAAATGATGATATATTTGGACAAATTTTCATTTCCGACACACATCCAGAACGAACAGAAAACATCATAAAACAAACACATAAAAGTTATAAAATATTTAATATTTAAAAAAATGAAAAACTTAAAATCAATTATCGCAACTGCAATTATTACATTATCAATAAGTTGCACAAACAGTCAAAGTTACAAAAGTGTTAATGCTACAGAATTTAAAGCAACTATTACAAAAACGGATGATGCCCAAATTTTAGACGTAAGAACGCCTAGTGAATACGCGAATGGAAAAATTGCAGATGCTAAAAACGTAGATTGGAACGGAGATTCTTTTGATACTCAAGTCGCTAATTTAGACAAAACAAAACCAGTTTTCGTATATTGTTTAAGTGGTGGAAGAAGCAAAAAAGCAGCTAATCATTTAGTCGATTTAGGTTTTAAAAACGTTATCGAATTAGATGGTGGTTATATGGCTTGGGAAAAAGCGAATCCGAAAACTAATGCCGTTTGGTCTGGAATGACACAAGAAGAATACAACAAACTAATGGTTTCAGACAAAACAGTTGTGATTGATTTTTATGCAGAATGGTGTGGACCATGTAAAAAAATGGCGCCTTATTTAGATAAAATGAGTAAAGAAATGGCTGATAAAGTAATCATTCACAGAATTGATGCTGATAAAAACAAATCGTTATTTAACGCGTTAGGTTACCAAGGTTTACCAGTTATAATTGTGATTAAAAACGGAAAACAAACCTTCTTTAAAAACGAATTTGTTAGCGAAGAAGATTTAAGAAAAGCATTATAGTAAAAAGTTTTCAGTCTCAGTTTTCAGTTTTTCAGAAAGCTTCAAAAAATAAAAACATGAATATCGTACAACAACAATCGTTAAAAAAATATAACACATTTGGTATTGAAGCTTTTGCAACTGAATTTTGCGAAGTGAATTCGGTTCCAGATTTAGCTGAAGTTTTACAAGAAAATAAGCATAAAAAACTCTTTATTTTAGGCGGTGGAAGCAACATGCTTTTGACTCAAAATATTGATGCTTTAGTATTACATATTAACAACAAAGGCATTGAAGTTATTGATGAAAACGACGATTTTGTTTGGGTAAAAGGAAATGCTGGTGAAGTTTGGCACGAATTTGTTCAGTTTTGTATCCAGAAAAATTACGGTGGAATTGAGAATTTATCTCTAATTCCGGGGAATGTAGGTGCAACTCCAATTCAGAATATTGGTGCGTATGGTGTAGAAATTAAAGACACTTTTGTTTCTTGTGAAGCTATGAAAATTGACACACAAGAAATTACAACTTTCGATAAAACGGCTTGTAAATTTGGCTATAGAGAAAGTGTTTTTAAAGCCGAATTGAAAAACCAATATGTGATTTTATCAGTTGTTTTCAAACTAACGAAAAACAATCACAAACTAAATACTTCTTACGGTGCGATTGACACAGAATTAGAAAATATGGGTATTGAAAACCCAACTATTCAAGAGGTAAGCAAAGCTGTAATTGCGATTCGCGAAAGCAAATTACCAAATCCGAAAGAATTAGGAAATAGCGGAAGTTTCTTTAAAAACCCAATTGTTCCGATTGAAGTTTACGAAAAAGCGAAAGCAGAATATCCAGAAATTCCACATTATCCTGTTTCAGAAACGCATGTAAAAGTTCCTGCAGGTTGGCTAATTGAACAAGCTGGATTTAAGGGCAAACGTTTTGGCGATGCAGGAATTCACACCAAACAAGCTTTAGTTTTAGTGAATTACGGAAATGCGACTGGAAACGAAATTTGGACCGTAGCACAAAATATTCAGAAAACTATTTTAGAAAAATACGGAATTAGTATTGAAGCGGAAGTGAATGTCATTTAATTTACGATTTGTGATTTACGATTTACGAAGTCAACTTAAACTATAAATAAAATGTACATACCAGATATTTATCTAAACGAAAATCGAAGTGAAATTTTACGTTTTATTGAAGAAAATAGTTTTGCCATTCTTGTCAATCAATCAAATGATAAAATAAACGCGACGCATATTCCTTTGTTTATTGAAGAAAGCAATAACAATCAACTTATTTTATCTGGACATATTTCTAAATTAAATCCACAAAGTGAAAATTTCGCAGAAAACGGAAATGTTTTAGCCATTTTTTCTGGTGCACATTCTTATATTTCTTCTTCTTGGTATGATTATGAAGAAGTGCCAACTTGGAATTACCTAGCCGTTCATGTGGAAGGAAAAATCGAAATACTAAACGAAGAACAAAAGCTTTTACATTTAGAAAATTTAGTCAATAAATACGAGAAAAACAGCGAAAAACCAATTTCGACGAAATCACTTTCTAAAGAAACAATGAGTCAAGCTAACGGAATATTGGCATTTAATATCATTGTACAAAACATAGATGCTGTGAAAAAATTGTCTCAAAATAAAAGCGAGAACAATAAAAAAAGTATCATTTCGCATTTAGAGAAATCAGAAAATGAAGGTGCGAAAAGTATTGCAAACGAAATGAAAAATATTCGATGAGCATATTTAAAATATTTTGTTCAAAAAAGTTTCAAAAAAATGTTGCGATTTATATTTCTGAAAAAAATTCTGAAATAATAATTGCGCCTCTATATCAAGAAGGTATAAATGGAATAATTTTCGAACAAGAAAACTGCATTATAATTCCATTTAATAGTTCTTTTGAAGAAATTGGTGAAAAAGTAAAAACTCAATTTCATCTATTTAAAATTATAAAAAACAGAACTTTAAAAAAATATTGGTCAGCTTTTGAAGCAAGCAAAGAAAAAACTAAAGTTTCTTTTGAAAAAAATTACACAAGAATATCAGTCTCTGGAGCAAATGAATATAATATTATATTTAATTTAGAAACTAATTTCATTAATTTGTCCAAATTAGAAATACACTCAAGTATATCAGCATTTTGCGACAATTATGAACTTGGAAAATTAATTATGAAAATTTACAATTCAGAAATTATCACAAACTAAACCCAAACTCTTTTAAACCTTTAAAATTAAACTTGAAATTCTAAACAAATAAGCCTAAATTTGCACAACTTTTAAAAGGAACATGGAAACAACTTTACTTATACTTTTTATTGCATTTTTAGTTTTTTTTGTCATTCAATTCGTTTATCAATCGTTTGTTTTTACTCGTTTTTCGTTTGTACAATCGAAAAAAGACACACCAAAAAGCATTCCGGTTTCGGTAATTGTTTGCGCTAAAAATGAATTTGAAAACTTAAAAAAACATCTTCCTGTTTTAGTTTCTCAAAACTATCCAAACTACGAATTGGTACTAATTGACGATGCTTCAAACGATGAAACTTTAGATTTATTAGAAGAATATGAAAAACAATATTCGTTTATTAAATTAGTCAAAGTCAAAAACAATGAAGCATTTTGGGGAAATAAAAAATTCGCCTTAACCTTAGGAATTAAAGCCGCAAAAAACGAATACTTATTATTCACAGATGCTGATTGTTGCCCAACCTCAGAAAACTGGATTTCGGAAATGACATCCCATTTTTCATTCAAAAGAACTATCGTTTTAGGTTATGGCGCTTACGATAAAATTAAAGGTTCATTCTTAAATAAAATCATTCGTTACGAAACCGTTTTAACAGCCATTCAATATTTTTCTTGGGCAAAAATAGGTAAACCTTATATGGGCGTTGGTCGAAATTTAGCGTATAAAAAATCAGAGTTTTTCAACGTAAACGGATTTATCAATCACATTAGAGTACGTTCTGGTGATGATGATTTATTTATTAACGAAGCCGCAAATAAATCGAATACAGCAATTTGTTATAATCCTGAAAGTTTCACGTATTCAAAACCAAAAACCACTTACAAAGATTGGTTTAATCAGAAAAGAAGACACGTTTCTACAGCGAAATTATACAAAGGCTTTGATAAATTTCAATTGGCTTTATTTTTTATTTCACAAGTACTTTGTATTACATTGGCAATAATTTTATTATCTTTCCAATACAATTGGATTATTGTAGCCAGCGTTTTAGGATTCCGATATATTTTTAATTGGATTGTTTTCGGTTACGGAGCCGCAAAATTAAACGAAAAAGATGTTATTGTTTGGTATCCGATTTTTGAAATTATTTTAATTATTACACAAATCAGAGTGGCATTTACCAATCTGATTTTTAAACCAGTACATTGGAAGTAAAACAAGAAAAAATACTTAAAAATATACAAAAAGCAAAACTGGGCGATCAAGTTGCTTTTACTTTTCTTCTCGATTTTTATTGGAATGAAGTGTACGGTTATATGCTAAAACGCACGGAAAACGAAACCGATACAGATGATATCGTAATTGAAACTTTCGCGAAAGCATTTGATAAAATCGGGACTTATAATCCAGAATTTGGTTTTAATACTTGGTTAATTACGATTGCTAAAAACGTACATATTGATATGCTTCGCAAGAAAAAATCGACGTTATTTTTAGAAATCACGGATGAAGAAGATAGTTTAGCGAATCAAGTTTTAGATGAAACACCAACCGTTGAAGATAAATTAATTACCGAACAAAATTTATCAAAATTACTACAACAAATTAAACAGCTAAAACCTGCATATCAAGAAGTTATTCAACTGCGTTATTTCCAAGAAATGACTTATCAAGACATGGCAGAACAATTGAATGAACCATTGAATAATATCAAAATTAAACTACTTCGTGCTAAAAAATTATTAGCCGAAATTATTAGTGAGAAATAGATTTTCACTTCATAAAAATTTTCATTAGGTTTGGCAAAACTTAAAAACCAAATGGAAAACTTTACTTTTTCTGAAAAACTAAAACATCTTTTTTCAATTCCTGTTATCATTGCCGCTTTAGGTTATTTTGTAGATATTTACGATTTATTACTTTTCGGAATTGTTCGCGTGCCGAGTTTAAACTCCTTGGGATTAAATGCGGACGAAGTTGGCACAACCATCATCAATTGGCAAATGACTGGTTTATTAATTGGTGGAATTCTTTGGGGAATATTAGGCGATAAAAAAGGACGACTTTCTGTATTATTTGGATCTATTTTAGTGTATTCCTTAGCGAATATTGCTTGCGGATTTTTACCACAATTTCCTCAAGAAAATATCGTAACCATTTACGCTGCATTACGTTTTATTGCGGGAATTGGTTTAGCTGGCGAATTAGGAGCTGGAATCACATTAGTTTCCGAATCGTTACCAAAAAGTTTACGCGCCATTGGAACTTCAATTGTGGCTGGATTTGGATTATTAGGAGCCGTTGTCGCGCAATTAACCGTTCAAATGACTTCAGAATGGACAACTTCTTATTTTATTGGTGGCGCATTAGGCTTGGCTTTACTAGTTTTAAGAGTTAGTGTTTCCGAATCTGGAATTTATAAAGATATTGAGCACGATTCTTCCGTAAAAAAAGGAAATTTTTTCATGCTTTTCAACTCAAAAACACGTTTTATAAAATATTTAAAATGCATTTTAATTGGTTTACCCACTTGGTATTGCATTGGAATTTTAGCTTTAATGGCGAATCAATTTGCAGCAGCCATGGGAATTGAAAACTTAGTTCCAGGAAAAGCAATTATGTGGGGATACATTGGAATTTCTGTAGGTGATTTTGCTAGTGGAATTATTTCACATTATTTAAAATCGAGAAAAAAAGCTATTTTTTATATGCTACTTTTCACCATTATTGGTGTAGGTTTATTACTTTCAGGCTTTGCAAAAACAGAAAATTCTTATTACTTTTTCTGCGCTTGGTTTGGATTAGGAACGGGTTATTGGGCGATGTTTGTTACAGTTGGCGCAGAGCAATTTGGAACAAATATTCGAAGCACAGCTGCAACTACAATTCCGAATATGGTTCGAGGATTATTACCTGTAATGTTAATTGGTTTTGATTTTTTCAAGCCAACTTCTGGCGTGATTAATAGCGCCATCATTGTTGGAATAATTGTTTTTATTCTAGCTATTTACGCCACTTTAACCATTGCAGAAACGCACGACATCGACATGAATTATACAGAATAATTTAACAAAATTATCATTTTATTGAATTTTTGGCACGATTATTTCATAAGGTTTAAATTATACACAAGTACCAACCTTAAAAACTATATATTATGTCAAACTTCAACGTACAAGACGAAAAATGGCTAGAAATTGCCTTCGAAAACAGAAACAAAGCTTACGGTGCTTATCAATTAAGAAAAGAAAGTGACGCTACAACAATTAAAGCGATGCTTATCACTTTCGGAGCTCTTGCTTTTGGAATTGGATTGTTTTCATTTACCACTCCAGAACCAAAACCAATTATTGAACCTAAACCAAATGAGCTACCAGATTTCGTAAGGATTGTAGAATTAACTCCAGTTGCCGAACCAAATCCAATCATAAGAAAAGGAACAGATAATCCAAGGTTAAATTTAACTCCTGATAAAGTTCCGCCAGTTGTAGTAGACAGACCAAATGTTAAACCAATTGAAGAACCAGAAAAACCAGATAATTCAACTCCATTCAATCCAAACGGAGACGTAAATGGAAATCCTGGTCCGATTGGAGATCCAAAAGGAATAGAAATTCCATTACCAGCAAATCCTGGAACAGAAACAGGAACATCAACTACAACAATTTACAGAGGTACATTTGGTGTAGAAGCAAGTTTCCCTGGAGGAATTAACAAGTTCAGAACTTTTATTGCCGAAAACTATAAAGTGCCAAGCTCTTTTAACAAAGATGTTTTATCAATTGAATTGGTTTTTATCATTGAAAAAGACGGTTCAATGACCGATATTAGAATGGTAAGCAAAGGCGACAAAGCATTAGAAAAAGAAGCGATTAGAGTATTAAAAGCCATGAATAAAAAATGGACACCAGGAAAAGTAAATGGTGAAATTGTTCGAAGCGAAAAAAGACTTCCAATACAAATTAGCCTTGTTGAAACTGAAGATTAATATTACAACTACATCTTAATTTTTGAAACCACAAAATGCATTTTATTTTGTGGTTTTTTTATGAATATTCTTTATTACGTTTTGTATATTTGCAACAGATTTTAGATTAAAATTATGGCAACAGAAAGCGTATTTCCTCCTACTCCAAAACCAAAATGGTTACGTGTAAAATTACCCGTTGGACAAAAATATACTGAACTTAGAGGTTTAGTAGACAAATACAAATTAAATACCATTTGTGCTTCTGGTAGTTGCCCGAACATGGGTGAATGTTGGGGTGAAGGAACCGCAACGTTTATGATTTTAGGAAATATTTGTACGCGTTCTTGTGGATTTTGTGGTGTAAAAACTGGTCGTCCTGAAAATGTAGATTGGGAAGAACCAGAAAAAGTAGCGCGTTCAATCAAAATCATGAATATCAAACACGCCGTAATTACAAGTGTGGATAGAGATGATTTAAAAGATATGGGAACCATTATTTGGGCAGAAACTGTGAAAGCTATCCGAAGAATGAACCCAAAAACAACTTTAGAAACTTTGATTCCTGATTTTCAAGGAAGCGAAAAACATCTAGATAAAATTATCGAAGTGGCTCCAGAAGTCGTTTCTCACAATATTGAAACCGTAAGAAGACTTACTCGTGAAGTGCGAATTCAAGCAAAATACGATAAAAGTTTAGCGGTTTTAAAATACTTAAAAGAACAAGGATTAAACCGTACGAAATCGGGAATCATGTTAGGTTTAGGTGAAACTGAAGAAGAAGTAATTCAGACTTTACACGATTTAAAAGACGCAAAAGTTGATGTAGTTACGATTGGTCAATATTTACAACCAAGTAAAAAACATTTACCAGTTAAAGAATTCATTACGCCTGAGCAATTTGAAAAATATGAAAAAATTGGTAAAGAATTAGGTTTCATTCATGTAGAAAGCGGTCCGTTAGTTCGTTCATCTTATCATGCAGAAAAACATATTCACTAAGATTTAATCTTATCAAATAAATAAAATAAAAATTTGAAAATACGTGTCGCTATTAATGGTTTTGGAAGAATTGGAAGAAATTTATTCCGATTATTACTGAATCATCCCAACATAGAAGTTGTTGCTATTAATGATATTGCGGATATAAAAACCATGAGTCATTTAGTAAAATACGACAGTATTCATGGTGTTTTACAGCGTTCAATTTCAGTTGAAAACGAAACTTTAATTATAGACGATTTAAAATTTCAATTTTTCCACGAAAGTGATATTTCAAAATTGCCTTGGAAAGCTTTAAATATCGATTTTGTTATTGAAGCTACAGGAAAATTCAAGACTACAGAAACCGCACAATTACATATTTCGGCAGGAGCCAAAAAAGTAATTTTATCTGCACCACCTGAAGATGAAAAAATAAAAACAGTTGTTTTAGGTGTTAACGAACATATTTTAGACGGTTCGGAAACTATTATTTCCAATGCAAGTTGTACGACTAATAATGCGGCGCCAATGCTGAAAATTATTCAAGAATTATGCGGTATTGAACAAGCATATATTACAACGGTTCACTCCTACACTACTGATCAAAGTTTACATGATCAACCACATAAAGATTTAAGACGCGCTCGCGGTGCATCGCAATCTATAATTCCAACTACAACTGGTGCTGCGAAAGCTATAACTAAAATTTTTCCAGAATTAGATGGTAAAATTGGTGGCTGTGGAATTCGTGTTCCGGTTCCAGATGGTTCTTTGACTGATATTACATTCAATGTCAACCGAAAAGTTTCAATTGAAGAAATCAATTTAGCATTTAAAAAAGCTTCTGAAAATGAATTTAAAAACATATTAGCTTACACCGAAGATCCAATTGTTTCTGTAGATATTATAGGAAACACCAATTCTTGCGTTTTTGACGCACAACTAACATCAGTTATCGATAAAATGGTAAAAATTGTAGGATGGTACGATAATGAAATTGGCTATTCGTCTCGTCTTGTGGACTTAATTCTTTTTTTATCGAAAAAAAATCATTAATTTTAGCCAAAATAATTTCAAGTTTTGAAAGCAAAATAATGAAAAAAATTCTATTCTTACTTACCTTTTTCACCCTATTCTCCTTTTCTCAAAGTAAGAAAAACAAACTTGACAGCATTAATTATTTTTTAGAATTAGCCAACTATTCCTTCGAAGAAAAATACAACTCTAAAGACGCCATAAAATACGTCCAAAAAGCAATACAATATTCGAAAGCCAATAACAATAACGACAAATTATACGATTGCTATTACTTTTTAGGTAGTTTATACTTGGAAAACAATAATTATAATGATGCCATAATTAACTTTATTAAGTGTTCTAATTATTACGAATTAAACAAAATTTCCTCTTCAAAAGTTGCCAAAACAAATTATGCGTTAGGAACTTTATATTTAGAAAAAAAAAATTTCACTATTGCTAAAATGTATTTCGATAAATCCTATGCGATTTACAGCAAAATAAACTCAAGTGATGCGTTTCCTTTATTAGAACTTCAAAAGGGATTGACTTTAAAAGCCAATAATAAATTAGATGACGCAATTATCGTTTTTAAGAAAATTGCAAATACTAACAAAGACATTGAAACCAGTAAAATTGAAGCGATTTATCAATTAAGTAAAATCTATTATTTACAACAAGACTATCAAAAAGCCTTAGATTATTCTAAGAAAGCCTTAGAATTAGTTGAAAATAACTCGGTTGGAATTTCAAAAAAGAAGATCCTAAACAACCTTATTTTAATCAGTGAAAAGCTTGAAGATTATAAATTATCCAATCAGTATTTAAAGGAATATTTAACTTTAAACGAAATTAAAAATAATTCAAGTCAAGAAAATACAGAATTACTTATCAATAAAAAAGAGCACGACAATCAATTAGAAATTGTAGAAAAGCTTGAAAAAGAAAAAAGTGATCAATTAAAATCTATTCGTTTTTCGAGATTAATCAGTATCATGAGTATTGTATTGATTGCCATTTTATCATTACTGAGTTTTTCATTATACAAAAACAACAAAATTAGAACCTTCACATACAAACTTTTACAAGCTAAAAATAAAGAATTAACTGAACAAAAAGAAAAAGCAGAATTCGCTTCTAATGCGAGATCGGAATTCTTATCAACTGTGAGTCATGAGTTAAGAACACCTCTGAATGCCATAAACGGAATTACCTATTTATTGCTTCAGGAAAAACCAAAAGCGAGTCAGTTAAATTATTTGAAATCTTTAGAGTTTTCGGGAAATTATTTACTAAGTTTCATTAATGACATTTTAGAGATTAACCGTTTAGAATCGAATAGTATTCATATCGAAAAAATTAAATTTAATTTAGTGGATTTGGTCAACAACATTAATCAATCTTTTAGTGGATTTATCAGTCAAAACAACATTAATTTCAAATTGGAGTTAGACATACAAAGTAATGAAAACTTGATTGGCGACCCAACAAAACTGTCACAAATTCTAATCAATTTAATTAACAACTCTATCAAATTTACCAAAAACGGAAATGTTAGTTTAATAATAAAAACCGTTAAAGAAATTGACAACAAAGTAACTTTAAATTTCATTGTTGAAGATAACGGAATTGGTATTCCAGAAGATAAAATTGAAAATATTTTCGACAGTTTTTCACAAGGTTCAGTTGAAATAAACAGAACGTATGGAGGAACTGGTTTAGGACTTTCCATTGTTAAAAAAATCATTGAATTATTAGATAGCGAAATTCATTTAGAAAGTAAAGTAAATGAAGGAACTAAGTTTTATTTTGATTTAGATTTTGAAAAATCAGATTTAAAAACCATTTCAAGCATTGAAATGAGTCACGCTATTTCTCACGAAAACTTAAAAGGCAAAAAAGTTTTATTGGTTGAAGACAACAAAATCAACCAAATGATTACCAAAAAAATGGTAGAAAACAAAGGTATGATTTGCACCATTATTGATAACGGAGAAGATTCTATTATTGCGATGCAAGATAATAAATTCGATATCGTTTTAATGGATGTTCACTTACCGGGAATTAACGGAACTGAAGCGACTGCGGAAATTAGAAAATTTGATAATACTACACCAATTGTTGCCTTAACTGCAATTTCTTTAAACGAAAATAGAGAAATGTTACTTTCTTTCGGAATGAATGATGTAGTAACAAAACCTTTTGCGCCTGAACATTTTTACAATGTTATTAGCTCTTATGTTGGGGATTAATTGCTTTAGTCAGAATTGATTGAAATTCATTTTCCGAATTTAAAAACTTCACTTTAATAGGCAAATAAAATAATTTTTTGGTTTTAATTTTTCCATTTAAACGCACGAAATCTTTTTCGGTTGTAACGATAATTTTATCTTGAGCTAAACTATTTAATTCCGAAATTTCTTGTTCTGAAAAATTATGATGATCTGAATAAATCATAACCTTATCATTACCAGAATTCAAATAATCTACAAAATATTTAGGTTTTGCAATTCCCGCAACAATTACTTTTTCTTTAGCAATAATTTCAGAAACATTCATCGAATTATCAGCACCAAAGACTTCTGTATCGTAATCAATTGAAGTAAAGAAAACTGACCCTTTAACTTTCAGTTTTTGTTTTACTTTTGCCTGTTCTTGCTCAGAAAGAGTTGCTGGACATTTTGTTACAATTACCAAATTCGCTCTCTTTTTTCCTATGGCACTTTCACGCAAATTTCCGAAAGGTAAAATATAATCATCCGAAAACAAATCGTCGTAAGCCGTTAATAAAATATAATATTGAGCATTTACTTTTCTGTGTTGAAAAGCATCGTCTAACAAAATTACATCTGGATTTATATTCGAAATTAAGTTTTCAATACCAGTTTGTCGGTCTTCACAAACCGCAACAGAAACATCTGGAAATTTGGTATGAATTTGATACGATTCGTCACCTAATTCGCCAGCAGAAACAGCTTCATTTGCTAAAACAAAACCTTTTGTACTTCTTTTATAACCACGACTTAAAACCGCAACTTTATGACTGTCTTTTAATAATCTGATTAAATATTCGGTATGTGGTGTTTTCCCAGTTCCACCAGCACTTAAATTTCCGATAGCGATTATGGGTAAATTATAACTTTTGCTTTTGAAGAAATTAATGTCATAAAGCCAATTTCTAATAAAAGTCACTAGCCAATATATAAACGCAATGGGAAAAAGTATTTTTCTTAATAATTTCATATGAAGCTAATTATTATTTTATATTTGTCATATCGTATAGCTTTATCATTAATAGGTGTTTATCTCAACAATTTTATTTTCATTTGTTTTCGATGATTTTCAATTGCAAGCAAACGCTTTTTTTGTGGCTATTTCATAGTACGAAAATAAGTTTTTTTATCTTTGAAAATATAAAATTATAAAAAACTCATGCAATTATCTGAAATAACAAAATATTTGGAGCAATTAGCACCATTAGCTTACGCCGAAGATTTCGACAATGTAGGACTTTTGACAAGTCACACCAACGAAATCACAGGAATTCTGGTTTGTCACGATGCTTTGGAAGAAGTTATGGATGAAGCCATTGCGAAGAAATGCAATTTGGTGGTTTGCTTCCATCCTATTTTATTTTCTGGTTTGAAAAAAATCACTGGAAAAAATTATGTAGAAAGAGCTGTCATCAAAGCGATTAAAAATGATATTGCTATTTATTCTGTTCATACGGCTTTAGATAATCATCAAAATGGAGTAAATAAAATTTTCTGTGATGCATTAGGTTTAACAAATACGAAGGTTTTAATTCCTAAACAAAATTTCATTCATAAACTCGTAACTTATACACAACTAGATAATGCTGAAAAGTTAAGAAACGCCTTATTTGATGCTGGCGCTGGAAACATTGGTAATTATGAAAATTGCAGTTTCAATAGTCAAGGTATTGGAACCTATATGGGAAATGAAAACAGCAATCCTGAATATGGTGATCGTTTCGAATTTGTAGAATCAAAAGAGATTAAAATTGAAGTTACTTTTGAAAAACACCTACAAAATAAAGTTTTAAAAGCGCTTTTTTCAAATCATGTGTATGAAGAAGTGGCGTATGAAATTTACAAAACCGAAAACGAACATCAAAATATTGGTTTAGGAATGATTGGCGAAATAGAAAAACCAATGAAACCTGCAGAGTTTTTAAAATTTGTAAAAGACAAAATGGAATGTGGCGGAATTAGACATAGTCAATTTTTATCTGCTGAAATTAAGAAAGTTGCCGTTTTAGGTGGAAGTGGAAGTTTCGCTATAAAAAATGCCATTTCAGCTGGTGCTGATGCTTTTTTAACGGCTGATTTGAAATATCATCAGTTTTATGAAGCCGAAAACAAGCTTCTTTTGGCAGATATTGGACATTTTGAAAGTGAAAGATATACAAAAAACTATATTGTTGACTTTCTTAAAGAAAAAATCACTAATTTTGCAATCATTTTATCAGAATTAAATACAAATCCCGTTAAATATTTTTAACAATATGGCAAATACAAAAGAACTAAGCGTAGAAGAAAAGTTAAGAGCAGTTTATGCTTTACAATTAATTGATTCTAAAATTGACGAAATTAGAAACGTTAGAGGTGAATTACCTTTAGAAGTGGAAGATTTAGAAGATGAAGTGGCAGGATTATCTAAGCGTTTAGAAAAATTAAACGAAGATTTAAATACTATCGATCATCAGGCAAAAGAAAAAAAGAATAATATTGATGAGTTCAAAGCATCTATAAAAAAATATACTGAGCAACAAAAAAATGTGCGTAACAATAGAGAATTTAATTCTTTATCTAAAGAAATTGAGTTTCAAGAATTAGAAATTCAATTGACTGAAAAGCACATTAAAGAAATGAAAGTTACTTTAGAAAACAAAAAAGAAATTGTTGCTCAAACTAAAGAAAAATTAGAAGGAAAGCAAAATCACTTGAAGCACAAAAAAGCGGAATTAAGTGATATTATGGCTGAAACTGAAAAAGACGAAAATTTCTTAATTGAAAAATCTAACGAATTTAGAGGTAAAATTGAAGAGCGTTTATTAGCAGCTTACGACAGAATTAGAAATAGTGTTATCAATGGTTTAGCAGTTGTTTCAATTGAGCGTGGTGCTTCTGCAGGTTCATTCTTTACTATTCCACCACAAACTCAAATGGAAATTGCTGGTAGAAAGAAAATCTTAACAGATGAGCACAGTGGACGTATTTTAGTTGACAGTGTTTTAGCTGATGAAGAAAGAGAAAAAATGGAGAAAATTTTCGCCAAAATGTAATAAAAAAAAATCCCGATGAAAATCGGGATTTTTTAATTTTATCAACCCTTCAAGAGTTCAGAACTCTTGAAGGGTTTCTTAATAAACAACGAATTTTGAATAACGAATTTTGAACCTTGAAACTCTAAACTAAAAATACTACCTTTGCCAAATGGAAGAGCAATTAGTACGCATTAATAAATATTTGTCTGAATCGGGATTTTGTTCTCGTAGAGAAGCCGACCGATTATTAGAAGAAGGTAGAATTACGATTAACGGTAATAGTCCAGAATTGGGAACAAAAGTTGCACCTGGTGACGAAGTTCGTGTCAATGGTGAATTAGTAACCAATGCGAATAAAAAGCCTATTTATTTATCGTTCCACAAACCTGCTGGGATTGAGTGTACGACTAATTTAAACATTCCAGACAATATTGTTGATTATATCAATTATCCAGAACGTGTCTTTCCAATTGGAAGATTAGACAAAGCCAGTGAAGGACTGATTTTCATGACGAATGACGGTGATATCGTAAACAAAATTTTACGCGCTAGAAACAATCACGAAAAAGAATATATTGTTACTGTTGACAAGCCAATTACAGATGTTTTCATTAAGCAAATGAGCAATGGTTTGCCTATTTTAGACACGATTACAAAAAAATGTAAAGTAGAAAAAATGAGTCAGTTTGTGTTTAAAATTGTTTTAACTCAAGGTTTAAACAGACAAATTCGTCGTATGTGCGAATATTTAGATTACGAAGTGACTTCGCTAAAAAGAATCCGAATTATCAATATCACTTTAGATGTTCCTGTTGGAAAATACCGACCGTTAACGGAAAAAGAAATTATTGAATTAAATACACTTATTGAACCTTCAAGTAAAACCGAAGACGCGAGTATTTTGCGTGATAAGAAAACCAATTACGGAAGTAGAAACTACGATAAGAGAAATAGATAAATGAGCAGAGGAAAAGACATCAATAATGAAATTGATAATTATGTCAAAGGAAATTATCCTAAAAACATTGCTACTGAACTTTTAAGAAGAGATGGTTTTTCTGAAAGCGAAATTAACGAACATATTTACAAATTAGACATAGTAGACAAAAACAACACTATGAGTTATATGTTTGTTCCAGGATTTCTTTATCTTCTTTTATTATCATTTTTTTTATTGACTAAAGGAATTTCCTCAGAAGAAAATAGTTACAACACCATTTCATTCATTGGATTTCTACTCTCAATTCCATTAATTTATTTTTATTATAAAGGAGATAAATTTTCTATATTGTTTGCAGGTTTTGCAATTTTATGTTCTGTACTTTTTTTGATTTTGGATTTATTTAATTCATTTACAAATATATTTAGTACACTATTTGTAATATCCATTTCAATACTGATACTAATTTCAGTTAAAAATTATTATAAAAGCTTCAAATTCTAAAACTTCAATTCCATTAGATAATCGCTCATAATGTAGTTGTTCGAGACATCTACAACTTCTTCTTTTGTGATTGTAAAACCGTTTTTATTAGAACAATTTAGTCAACAACTACTTCGTATTTTTCAATAATCTCGTTTTGGTTGTCTTTTGTTACAACAACATAACTACCTAAGCAAAGATTCGTATTAACCAAATTCAATTTGTTTTCTATGACTTTTAAAAAAACTGGAACAGGATTATTAACTTTTTCAAATTCGATTTTATCGTAAACTAATAAAACACTTGGTTTAATTTCATCAGTATTTTTAATACTCAAATTAATATTTTTTGAAGTTCTTAACGAGAAACAATTGTTTTCAATAGGTAACGAATTATTAATATATAAATCATTTTTTGAAATATGTTTTTCAGAAACTACTGATGCTAATTTCATTTTCTTATCTAATTTTCTAAAACCAGCTTGATTAATTGTATAAGGATTTATCTTATACAATTCATTCATTTTATAACCAAGCATAGTGCTTTTAAATTCTGAATTTTCCGAGTTATGACTGAAACCGCAATGAATTAAAACCTTTGCCTTTTCATCAATTTTAAAGGTTTTATTATAAATATTATTCGTTTGATTTGTTTCTCTATCACCTTCAAATTCATCATATTCGAAAACAACAAAACCAATTCGTTTTGCTTCTCTAATAAGATTTGCCATATTTGGTTCAGCTGTATAAAATCCTGAAGCCTGTGTTGGAAAAGAAAATTTTTCAATATCTGAAATATTATTTATAGCTTCTAAACCAAAATACCTAAAACCATTATCGTACAAACCTTGCAATAATGAACCCGTTAAATACCTGTGTCTAGCAGAATGATGCGCTTCATTGATCATTATTAATTTTTCGTTTTTAACTTTATCTAAAATCAAATTTCGGGAAAGAGGTTCATTCTTGTACACTAAATTTTTAAAGCCATCACTAGCAATCGAATTCCAAGTTTCATTTGCTTCAACTTCTTTTTGAGCAAAACTTTGATAAGTCGCTAAAAACTGTGTCAAACTCCATTTTTCATTTTTAGACGTTTTATTTAATCTTTTTTCTAACGGTTTGTAGGTTAAATAATTTCTTAAAGAATCTTCATCAAAGTAAGATTTCGTCAATTTAAAATAATTTTCTTTATCGCAAATTTTATTTTTAATGGCTAACAGATTCGGTTTAATTGTATTAAGTGCACCAATTTTAAAATCAAATTTTTCGATTTCTGCTGCTGTCATTTTTACAAAACCATATTCCAATGTACTAAAATAATTTCCGCTATTTAAGGGATAAACTATTTCTCTTGTCTTATATTTTGGGTCAAACTTAAAATAAGCAAAACCATCAGGAGTTTCCATTTTTTCAAATTTATCTAATGGCACATTTTTTCTTAACGACCCTATGGTAGAAGAATTCTTTCCACTAGAATTAATGGAATGAAATAGAATTTTATCCGTCAATATTGAAAATTGCATCTGCTTCAAAAGTCGTTTTTCAAATCTTTTTAATTTTTGCTTGAAAAAACTTTCGTTAGTTACATTGTAACTATTGAACATATTGTTATAAATACCTAAACTATCACTGCAATAATTCCAAGATTCAGTATAATAAACTTCCCCAGTTTTTAAAAAAAGTTTTTTATCACTAGAACAACTAACCAGAACAAGGTAGGTAATAAAGAAAGCTAATAAACCTTGATACTTCATAAATTATTTTTAAATTAAAACTTTAATCCCATTTGATATTCCTAGATTATTTCTAACCAGATCATTTCTGGTTTTATTCAATTGTTGACATAATTAAAACAAGTCATTTGTAATAAAGTAAATTTCATGAGAAATATTGTTTCTGCTAAATTTTAGTTTTATTTTTTGATTATTTTTTGCTTTATTAAGAATAGAAAAGTCTTTTATATCATTCATACTAACGTCGTTAACATGAGTGATAATATCACCTAGTTTTAATCCCTTTTTTTCTACATCAGAGCCTTCAAATAATGAAGTGACAATAAACCCAACTCCTATATCTGTTCTATCTATATAACTAAAGCCTAGATTATAATTAATTGGTTTTTTGTGATAATTAGCATTTGGTCTTAAATACATGTACTTATTTTCAAAATCTAAGATAACGTCAAAACGTTCAAAAAAACCATTTCCTATTAACCCAACATAGCTTCTATCTGACAAAGCTCCAGTCTTATTATTTGAATAACATATTATTTCTTTCTTAATACCAAAATCACTTAATGAAATTGATTTCGTTGTAAAAAAAGAAAACGAAGCAAAACCACCAATACCTGCATTACTTGAATTACAAATTACTTGATTCACAATTTTATCATCCAAAGCGTTTTGCACAGCCGTTTCATTTGTGATATCTATTACGCATCCAGCACCTAAATCTATCATAAAATCTCCTTCAATAGTTGTGTCTTTAATAGCATTTATTGAGGCATTTACAAAATATCTATTATTAACTTTCCTTATAGAAATCTTTTTAAAATCTTTTACCATTTCTTCATTAAATGATTTAAAAACAAATAGTTTTTGATTAATATAATCTATCAGAATCGTTTTATTTGTAAACGTTGCATTTCCAATGATTCCATCTATTTTTTTTCCAATAATTGGTCGTAATTGTAAAATAGGTGTCATTGGAGATTTTAAATTAAAATTATTTATTTTGTAATAAATACTATCTCTAATAACTCGAATTCTTTCTTCTTTAATACCTACTCCACTAGTTTTCCCATAAGCTAATGCTCCAAATTTCACTTTACTTTTTGCTATAAACACACTATCTAAATACAGTCCGTCTGCTCCAGTATCGAAAAGAAAATTGGCATTAACATTTGCTATATTTGATTTTATATAAATATGTGAATCGTACTCTATGTTTACACTATCAGACAAACTGCTTAAATCAAAACTTGATACAACTTTACGCGATTTACATGAAATGACTAAAAAAGCAATTAGAAATATTATCTTCTTCATAAATAAATTAAAATTTCAATTCCATTTGATAATCGTCCATAATGTAGTTATTTCCGATATCAATTACTTCTTCTATTGTGATTGAAAACCCTAATTTTTGATAGAAAAATTGTGCTTTATTGTATTTATTTACATTTAAAAACACGCCTTTTTGATGATTACTTTTGGCGATTTTAATCACCTCATCAATCATAAATTTTCCAAAGCCTTTTCCTTGGGTTTCTGGTAATAGATAAATTTTATGGATTTTCAACAAACCTGTTTCTTTACAATTGAATTCGTAGGCCACAAATCCAACAATATTATTATCTTCAAAAAGCAATTCTATAATTTGCCCTTTATCCATTTGATTTTCTAAACTTTCAATAGAATAAAAGTTATCTAACATGTAATTTAATTGCTCAACAGATAATATTTCGCCATAAGCGGACGGCCAAATCGCATAAGCCAAATCTTTAATAATTGGCAATTGGTTTTTGTTTATTTTTTCTAAATGTATCATTTGGAAATCCATTTTAAATCGAATCAAATGTAAGAAAAAAAGGACTAATCAAAAGGCCAGCCCATTTTAAAAATTAAAGCATCCAAATTATGTGAAATATATACAATAAAAAAAGACCCTCACTATTTAAAGCAAAGGCCTGATTTGGAGATTTTTAAAACCGTATTAGTAAATAATTTTTCTTACTTCTTCTGTATTATCTTTTAAAGTAACTTTTACAATCAACATCTATTTGTTCTGTTCAAAGGCGTAATTTGATAGTCTTGGTTATTTACATTGTTTTTTTATACTGATGTAAAATTCTATTGTCAAATTTATTTCTGCACTCTTGTGAGTCCAAATGTTTTATCTACTTTCTATTGCAGATATATATTTTGCATGATTTTTAAAACTTAAAGACAGCCTTATATTTCTGCCAAAATTTGTATACGCTTTAATATCTTTAAACTTTACACACTCCTTACCAAGTATTATCTTAATGTTATAAAAATCTAAATTTACATCTAGAATCTTTTCTTTAACACTTTTTATAGAAAAATACACCGTATTATCTATGATTACATATTCAACTCCTTCTTTGAATAGTTTACCTTTTGTGATTTTAGCCATTTATTAAAATTTTTATATTTTGCTTTTAACTAGATCTCATATTAAAGTTAAGATTGGTAAAAAATAATATTAATAAATAATTTTTCTTACTTCTTCTGAATTATCTTCTAAAGTGACTTTTACAACCAACATACTACTGGTTCTGTTCAAATTAGTAATTTGACAGTTTTTATCATTTACATTGTTTTTATTTAATAATAATTTTCCCAAAACATCAAAAACTACAATGTCTTTTATTTTTAATTTCCCAGATTCAACAGTTAATACATTGTTGTCATAAATGGTTAATTGATTCGTAACTTCAGAAATATGGTTTACATCATCATTTTTAGTATACCTTAAAACAAACCTATCTTTAGTTGTTCCTTTATTACCGGTAAATGAATAAGGCGCTTCTTTTAAATTGAAAATCACATTTAATAATTTATCTTCTAAATAAATGTTTTGATTCGTATCTAAAAATAATCCATCCACGCTACTCAAAGCAATTTTGTATACTCCTTCTTGAGGAATAGTTACACCAATATTAATTTTATCATTATTATCGAATGGTAATTTTCTACCTTGAATTAACATATGTTCTTCATCAATTAAAGAGAAGATATTAAAAGAAAGTTTTTCATTTGAGAAAGCATCGAACAATCTATCTTTTTCATTTGTAGCATTTTCAACATAACCTAACAATGATCTTACGTTAGTTCCTGATGACGAAACTAAATCGAACCAAATTCTGTGTTTTTCTAATTCTTTAGCATTTTTATAAAACTGTGAATTATTATACGTTTCGCTTCTCAAAGTATTATTGAAAATTAAGTTTTCAGTTGCACCAGCAGATGTATGTAACATAGAAACAAAGAATCCTTGACCAGCAGCAATTCGTCCATTAAATACTCCATTACCACTAGATGCACCTAATGAGTTATATGTGATATAATCAGTTGGTGTATAGTTATAAGAATAATCACCATAAAACGGGTCATTTGTAGCATTAGAAGGTAATGAACCGTGTGTCCAAATATTAACAAAACCAGCAATATTAGTGTTCAAGATTAAGAAATCAATAGCATTAATTGCAGATGGATATGGGTTTCCAACCAAATTCCAGTTATCGTCGTCTTTAGTTCCAGGAGTTGTTGATGCTCCAGTAGCATAATTTACACCATCATAACTTCCTCTACTAATTGGAATAGTAATATCTCCATTATTAGGAACTCCAGTAAATGTGGCTGTATAATCTGTTAAAGCTGAAAGCGAATAAGAATCTGGAGCTCTTACACAATATCCTTTTCCTAAAACCATCGTTTCATTTGTTAATCTCCAATTTCCAAATTCATTTGTATTTCCTGTAATTGCAGGTATCCAATCATACTGATAACCTAAACTAGTTCCTGGAGAAACAGCAGTACTGGCAAAACCAGCAACTGGAGAAGACCAGTATACATAATCATGTTTTCTAACGTTTGCCGTTCTTTTGTATTGAATATTTCCAACGTTTGTTACATTGTTTATTTGTACGATACTTGCATCATCTTCCACAATTAAAGTTCCGGTAGGATTTACATTAATTACATCAGTTATTTTTAAAGTATTTGTTGCCGTAACATTTAAACTTGCATCGGCATTTACGGCTAAATTTAACCCTAATGCACTATAATTTGTTCCTCCAACAACTGGTTCATTAGCAGTATCTGGAATTACAACGCAGTCTGTACTTACTGGAACTCCAGCTGGTGTCCAATTAGACGGATCGTTCCAATCTGCACTTGTAGTACCATTCCAAACTTTATTTATTCTTACATCTAACGTTTCAGTATGGCGACAATCTTCCGTATAATTGTATACCCCTGTTGCAGTATAGTTGACACCATCTACTGACCAAGTATAATTATCACATGCTGACACTGTAGTTGTAGTATTAGTAGGAGCAATATACGTTCCGTTAAATTCATCCGCGCCAATATCTGGAGTAGTAATATTTCTTGCATCGCCATCAAAATCAGTAGTAATACCAGCAATAGGTGTTCCTCCGCTTTCAATTAACATAGGAACAGTTGTATCAATATGTAAAAAGTTTGGGTTCGTACCTACTGTTGAAAGAAATGTTGGGTCTTCAGTTACAGAGCAAACATCTCTTGGCGTTACTCTCGCTTTATATGCTTTTAAAGTAATATCTGTATTGGTACCATCTGTAAAAATGGTACTTCCGAAAAATAAATTAGTATTAGAAGCCGCATTATAATTTGTTAAATCTGTAGTAGAACGACGGTATGCTGCTGCTAAACCCGTACCATTAGGTGTGGTTTTATTTACGAAAATATTATTTCGCATGGTAACGGTTCCTGCAGAAGCAGAATCATAAACAGCACTAGAACCAAAGTTTGATCCTGCACTCCCTCCACTTAACCATACCGTATTATGAGAAACATCAATAACTCCTCCTGCAGTAGCTGCTACATTAATACCTACTAATGGATTAGCCCCATCCGCATTAGTTGCTCTTAAATCTCCAACAAAATTATTTTGAAGATTAATTGTTGATGCTGTTTCTGCATAAATCCCCGAAACTGATCCTCCAACATTTGTAGCCTCTAAATTATAAATTTTATTTTTGAATATATCCAAAACACCACTATTTGACGAAGTTATAGAAAGGTACAAACCAGTAACTTGGCTTGCTCCTGTAGAACTTAAACCACTAATCGTATTATTTTCAAATCGCTGACTACCACAAGCAGCAGATTCAATTCCTCTTATGGCTCCTCCACCAGTAACGTTTGTAATCGTGTTATTCGACACATTGTTAATCGTATTCATATTAGACCCAAACACCTGCATTATGGCAATATAATTAGTACCTCCCACAATATTGGTAAAGGTATTATTAGACACATTTTTCATAGATCCATAGGGCGCTACTGAACCAAATTGACCACCATCATAATTACGCCAACCATAAACAGTCGTTGCACCAGTTAATGTAATATTGGAAAAATTATTCCCTGTATTGATATCCATTACTGAAGATGGCGAATTTAGGGTAGCTTGGTAAAAAATTAGATTACCTCCAGCACCTGTCTTTGTAAATCCTGTTACAATGGCATTATTGTTTACATTACAAATGGCATTAGCAGGACGTACCACATTATGATTAAAAAAAGTAACACTACCAGTTGTATTCATAGTCATATTGGTAAAAGTGTTGGAATTCATATTTTCCGTCAAATTTCCCACAACATTATTGATAAAGAAAACTTGACCTGTACCTGCAACAGTATGTCCAAAATCATGAAAATCATTATGAGAGATACTCAAACTCGTAGTAGCACTCCCTGTTGTATTTTCAACAGAAACCCCATGTAATACAGTACTAGCAAAACCAGCCTTCATGGAGATGCTATTATAATCAATCACTTGTGTTAAAGTACCAGTTGGTGCATTAGAAAATGATTGCACATAAATTCCTCTAAAAGTACCTGCAAAAGCATACCCACCAACAGAGCTGGTAATACTATTATGAGAAACCGTAAAATTAGCCGTATTTCGCACTAAAATACCATAACATGTACCAGAAACATTTGCAAAAGTTGATAATGAAATATTGGTTCCGAAATCAGTAATAGTATTTCCAAAACCTACACCTCCAATAGTTAGTGTTTGGTTATGATCTATAGCTGCTTTTGGCCCAACTACAACAATACCCATATTCACATTAGAAATGTTATTGGATAAGATACTCAAACCCGTATTACTACCAGTTGTAGCGGTAACATCTGTTAAAGGCGCAGCGTCAGTATGCGTGGAATTACTGTAAATACCATAACTATTACGATACGTTCTGTTTAAAGAAATGGTATTCCCTTGTATGGTGTTATTCTGTGCGCCATTTGTTGTTGTTAAATACAACAAAGCGACACCCCATTCTGTCATAGTATTGGATGCCGCAGGAGTAAGTACAGTATTACCTCCATTTTCCTGCATCGTAAAATTACGAATCGTTATATAATCAGCCCCAACTAATTTGAAAATGGCATTATTCAATTGACCTGCTGTCTGGAGAGAAGCTGTAATAGTACTTGTAACCCCTTCAATAATAATCGTATTTGTGGCATCGCCCTGAGCCGTAATACGAAAACCTCCTGCTGGAGCAGTTTCATTACCTGTTAAAGTAATCACAACTGGACTTGAAATCGTAGCCGCATTTAATGCGGTTATTGCATTTGCTAAACTGGTGTAAGTAGGCGCCAAACCAGAACCACTGTTTGTAGTTACTTGCGCATTACTCCACGCAGTCATCAAAAATAATAAACAGAAAAACCAATTTGATTTTTTAATACTTTTCTGTGTAGAAACTTTATTTTTAAGATTTCGAACACGCTTCTCACCTGAAGGCAACTCCCCTTGGACTTTACCTAACGAATTGTAGTTTTCATTCATAAGTTTATTCTATTTAATTGGTTTCAGATTTGAGTTTGTATTGAGTGTTTATTTACTTTTTTGTTTTTTTAAGATAATTCTATTTTTTTGTTATAAAAATATCAAATAATCTATTTTAATGAACTAATAATACATATATCACAAATATAATAGCATAATAATAAATAATTCTTAATTATACGTAGTAATAAAACTACATTGATGTAGAATTAAGACTACAAACAGATGTGTTATAGAGTAAACATATGATAAGAGGTAAACAAATAAAAAAATGAAGGATAATGAAATTGACTCCCGACAATTTGAAGATTACATCACTAAATACTCTTACAACGTTGGCGTTAATAACCTTTGCAGCAAAGTATTGTAATACCTAAAATAAAATCGTATTAAAGCAACCCCTCAGCTATAATACCATACCTTCAGCAGGAGCCATTTCATTACCTCTTAATATAAACCAGAACAGATATTAGGGCCATTCAATCTAAACCTCTTTTTATTCAATTGGGATTTTAAAAAATAGTCGATTTTTTTTATCAAAAGTTAAATCTTATTTTTATGTTGATGATTTACATTTTTTTTACACTTTATCTTAAATAAAATGCTATTTTATTTATTGTTAATCTGGCGGAAGATAGCCTACTACAACTTTTAACTCAACTATAATTAACCACCAATACAGAAAAGCCTCCCGCCTGATTCAACATTTATTTTTATTCCAATGGAACTGTAATACAAAAAACAAGAAATCATTTAAACTTCTAAACATTAAAAGAACTTACATTACAATTAAGAATGATTAAAATATACTAGCTACCAATAAAAAGGAGCAATAAAACTACAACCATATGGCATTACCACTACATAAGGATAAATTTTGAGTAAAAACATCCATAAAGTGAGAACACAAACAAAATTTCAAATAGTAACTAAATAGGCCCCTACCAATATGAGGAAGGCATTACTAAACACCTTGCATTACTTGCAGTAATAACATTTTCAACATCTTGGATAATAATTATAATACAGCATCCCCCCAGAGCTGCAATACAAAATTCTCCCGCAAGAGCCATATTTAAGTTTACTAAACAAAAGAAATTAAAGTCTTTTCGTTTTTTTTAATATGATTATTTTAAAATCATTCTTTAGATTTTTCTTTTGATGTTTTATTTAAATGAATTAAATAGAATGATATTTTTATTTATTGTTAATCTGGCGGAAGAAATAACCTCTTATAACCCTAACTAGTTTTCCATTCTTCATAACAAATGGAAACAGAAAAGCCTTCCGCCTGATTTAACTTTTTTGATTTTTATAAAAACTATATTTACCTTTCACTTAACTATAACAGAAGTAAAACACTCCTAATAATTTCCTTAAGTATTTAAATAATGTCTGTTACAAATATAGCTGGATAAAATATTTGTTACCATCAATAATATGTAGTAATAAATCTACATTGATGTAGAAATAACACTACAAACGCACTGATTTATAACATAAACCCACTTATAACATAGATATCCTAACAAAAAATGGACTAACCTTTCGATTAGCCCATTTTTAAGATTATTTTACTTGAAATTATTTTTTAAAGATTTTAATTTCAGCTTGCTTATTATCTTCTGATTGTAATTTCACAATATACATTGCAGTTGACAATTCTCTTAAATTAATTTCAACCATTTCAGTATTAGGTTGAATTGATTTAACCATTCTTCCAGACACATCAAATATTTGAACACTAGTAATGTTTCTATTATGTCTCACATTAAATGTTTCAACAACTGGGTTTGGATAGTAATTTAATTCTGCTAAGTCAAAACTCGCATTTCCTAAAACTACTGTTACGGTAACTTGAAATGCAGAACTTACACAACTCCCATTTACTGAAACCGCGAAGTAATCTTCACCATCAACTAATTGCGTACTAGGCGCAATAGGATTTGTTCCATTTGCAGCATCTAACGCCGTTGGATACCAAATAATTCCAGTTCCAGAAACTATGATATCTTCAATTGTTACATCAGAAGCAACACCTCCATTAATCACTTGAGTTGAAGCTCCTGTTGGCGTTGTAGCCGTATTAATAGTTAAGTCTAACGTTCTAGTTAAACAGTTTGTTATTGAAGTATATGTTCCTCCAGTTGTATAAATAGTTCCATTTGCTGACCAAGTGTATGAATCACAAGCTGAAACCACTTCCGTTGGTAATGATGAACTTGAAGTAATTGTTAAATCTAATGTTCTTGTTACACAGTTTGTAGTTGAAGTATAAATTCCACTAGTTGTGTAAACTGATCCATTTGCTGACCAAGTATACGAATCACAAACTGAAACAACTTCTGTTGGCAATGATGAACTTGTAGTGATAGTTATTGTAAAACTATTCTCATCCGTACAGTTTGGCGTTGTTCCTGTTTCTGAATACACATAAATAGTTTGTGTAGCAGTAATATTGTTTCCTGCACTCAAAGCTGTTCCTGTTCCACCAGGAGCTGTGAAATAGTTACCAACTGTTAAAGCTGGAAGTGTATAACTATCACAAGCTGTTACATTTGCTGGAGCATCCGCAACTGGCGTAGTATTGATTGTTACTAGGAAAGAATTCTCATCTGTACAGTTTGGCGTTGTTCCTGTTTCTGAATACACATAAATAGTTTGTGTAGCAGTAATATTGTTTCCTGCACTCAAAGCTGTTCCTGTTCCACCAGCACCTGTGAAATAGTTACCAACTGTTAAAACTGGAAGTGTATAACTATCACAAGCTGTGACATTTGCTGGAGCATCCGCAACTGGTGTAGTATTGATAGTTAAATTTAAGATTTCGGTATAATGACAATCTGCAGAATAATTGTATATCCCTGATGTAGTATAGTTGATGCCATTTACTGACCAAGTATAATTATCACATGCTGACACTGTAGTCGAATTAGTAGTAGGAGGAATATACGTTCCGTTAAATTCATCCGCGCCAATATCTGGAGTAGCAACATTTCTTGCATCTCCATCAAAATCAGTAGTAATACTAGCAATAGGTGCTCCCCAGCTTTCAATTAATGTAGGTATAGTTGTATCAATATGTAAAAAGTTAGCATTCGCACCTACTGTTGAAAGAAATGTTGGATCTTCTGTTACAGAGCAAGCATCTCTTGGTGTTACTCTGGCTTTGTATGCCACTAAAGTAGCATCTGTATTTGTACCATCTGTAAAAATGGTACTTCCGAAGAATAAGTTGTTATTTGAAGCGACTGCATATGTACTCAAATCTGTAGAAGAACGACGGTATGCAGCAGCTAAACCAGTACCGTTAGATGTGGTTTTATTGACAAAAATATTATTTCGCATCGTAATAGTTCCAGTAGTTACAGAAACAGCACTAGTACCAAAGTTTGTTCCTGTACTTCCTCCACTTAACATTACTGTATTATGAGAAACATCTACACTACCTGTTGTAACTGCGATATTAATACCGTTTAATGGATTGAATCCATCTGCATTAGGTGTTCTTAAATCGCCAATCATATTATTTTGAACATCAATTGTTCCGCCAATTAAATTAATTCCATTTATACTTCCTGCAGCATTTGTGTTTTCTAAATTATAGATTTTATTCTTGAAAATTTTTTGTGTTCCAGAGCCACCAATATTCATTCCATTAACAGCAGCCCCTCCAGAAGAAGTTAACCCATTAATCTTATTATTTTCAAATATTTGACTACCATAAAACAAACTTTCAATTCCAGTTATAGCCCCACCTCCTGTTATATTAGTAATGGTATTATTAGCAACCATACTGGTTGTTGAATTAGAAGACCCATTTACAAATAGCAATGTTGTAGCACCAGTACCACCTATAATGTTAGAAAAAATATTATTAGTTATTGTTTTAGTGGAACCTGAAGCTGCACTACCATCAATACATCGCATGCCAGTAATAGCTGTTGCTCCAGATAATGTAATATTAGAAAAATTATTATCACTAAAAGTTTCAGTTACTGAAGCTGGTGAAACTCCACCACTTAAGTAAAATGTTAATGCCCCTCCTGCTGACTTGGTAAATGTCCCTACAATACTATTATTATTCACATTACAAATGGCATTTGCAGGCCTAACTACTAAATGATCAAAAAAAACAACAGTACCTGTTGTATCAATATTTAAGTTGGTAAAAGTATTAGAATTCATATTTTCAGTCAAATTCCCCATTCTATTTACAACACAGTAAAACGCTGCATTACTACTTGCTGTCGTAAATGTTGAATTCGTAAAATTATTATTGGAAATACTCAAACTAGTGTCAGTACTTCCTGTACCAGTTTCTACATGAATAACATACGTCAAAATTGAGGCCGGACGCATAGAAAACGTATTATGATCGATTACTTGAGTCAAAGTACCAATAGGAGCATTAGAAAATGTTGGTATATAAATTGCCTTGAATTGAGCACCAGTTGTTGCAATATATCCCCCATCAGAACTATTGATTGTATTATGTGAAATTGTATAATTAGCCGTATTTCTTACTAAAACGCCATAACTTGAACCAGATACATTTACTGGAGTACCAAAGGGAACATCAGTACCAAAATTAGTAATTGTATTTCCAAAACCTGCACCACCAATTGTTAGTGATTGATTGTGATCAGCAGCAGCCGTTGGTCCAACTACTGCAATTCCCATATTTACATTAGAGATTATGTTAGATAAAATCCTCAAACCTGTATTACTTCCTGTAGCACCAGTTGCTGTAGCATTTGTTCCTTGTGTAGTTTCAGCATGTGTTGAATTACTGTAAATACCAAAACTGCCACGATATAATCTGTTTAAAGAAATGGTATTTCCTTGAATAGTATTATTTTGTGCCCCATTAGTTGTTGTTAAATACAATAAAGCAACACCCCATTCTGTCATTCTATTAGTTGCAGAAGTTGTTAATGAAGTATTTCCTGCATTTTCCTGCATGGTAAAATTACGAATGGTTACATAATCTGCTCCAACTAATTTGAAGATGGCATCATACAAATTACCATTTACACCTATCAATGCAGCCGTAATTATACTTCCAGATCCCTCAACAATAATAGTATTCGTAGCATCACCTTGAGCAGTAATACGATACCCACCTGCAGGAGCTGTTTCGTTTCCTGTTAAGGTAATCACCACCGGACTTGAAATCGTAGCTGCGTTTAGGGCCGCTACCGCATTAGCTAAACTGGTGTATGTAGGCGCTAAACCCGAACCTCCATTCGTGGTTACTTGCGCACTACTCCACACAGCCATTAACAACATAATTAACATTACTAAACTAAAAAACCTATTTGGTCTTTTAACATTAGTATGTTTAAAATCTGTACTTGTCATAAAACTCACATTACTCTCTGTACCTGAAGATAATACCCTTTGGTTTTTACCTAACGAATTGTAGTTTTCCTTCATAAGTCTATTTGTTTTAATTGGGTTACTGAAAAATAGTTGTGTTTAGTGGTATTAAAAATTGACATTATTTGAGGTTGGTACTTTACATTCTCTATCTAAATTCAGTAGATATTTCATACTGTATTCCAATAGCAAGAAGACTATCTAATTTATTTATAGTGTTTTAAAGAACGTCTACTACAAATATAGCAGGATAAAATATCGGCAATTAGTAATATGGTGTAGTAATAAACCTACATTGATGTAGAATTAATACTACAAGACTATAAACAATAGTATAAATCTTTGTAATTTTGGAGAAACAATTAGGCAATAAAAATGAAGATATACCCGTCCTTTTATTACTATTTCATTTTACTTTTGTTATTTATAAACAAAGGGATTGGACAGGATAACCATTCTGCTCGTTGGTATACGTCAGATAATAATGAACTCCCACAAAGTAGTATAAGTTCCATTGTAAAAGACAAATACAATTTTATATGGATGACTACCCAAAATGGATTGGTGAGATATGACGGAAATAATTTTCAAGTATTTAACTCTTCAACCGTAAACTTAATCGGAAATCGTTTTGGAAAAATTTTAGGAAACATAGAAAAAGATAGTTTATATTCTAATACAGAAAAAGAAAACGAATTAGTCTTAATTAATCAAAGAAAAATACAAAAAACAACCAAAAGAAAACTTCCTTATTACCTTACAAGAAATAAGAAACGTTTTTATTTTCATGATGGGCTACCTTCAATTTTATCCATAAACCCAAACGACAGATACTGTATTAGATTAACTAATGGAAATTTTTATTTTGTTAGCACGGAAGGAATAGATTTTTGTGATGCCAAAATGAGAAGCATCTATAAGATTGCATTTAAAAATAATAGCGTTTTTAATTTTTTCACCATTAATGACACGCTTTATTACTTAAATGAAAAAGGGGAATATTTTTGTTTTTCACAAAATAAAAAATCATTTGGAAAACTCGACTCTTCATTGTTTAAAGACAAGTATAAATTGCATTGGAATATTCCTAGCAATCAGGTTTTTTTAAATATTAAAAATAAATTATATCTCATAAAAGCTCAAGATTATAGTTTATCTGCGACGCTAATTATTGACTTCAAAGATTTTGACAAAAGCAATATCACTACTGTTTTTTATGATGACACAAACCAAAAACTGTATTTAGGTAGCGACACAAATGGTTTGTGTATTATTACTTTCCCTTCATTTAAAACAGTGAAAAAAAATTCGTTAAAAATGGATGTTTTCTATGCTTCATCTCCTTTTAATGATAGTTCAATCATCACTTCTGATGGATTGATTATGAATGACAAAAAGATTATTGACAGTATTGCTTTTGAGAAGATTACCTATAATGAAAGGATAACTATGACAAAAGATAACTATCAGAACTTATGGATTGTCAGAAGAATGAAGCTCATGTGTTATTTGAAAGAAACAGGCTATAAAAAACATGTTGAGTATAATTTTAACCAATTTATCAGAACTTTATTTAAAGACCAAAATAATGTGATTTGGATTAATTTAGACCAACATGAAGACCATATGAAAAAACGCTATTATAAGGCGAAACTTTATTATATAACCAAATACAATGAAAAACCAAAACTAGCCACAAACTTAAATACAAATATAAGTTATATTGCACAATATGACACGAAAACATTCTATCTTGGAAGTGAGAAAGGATTGTATAAATATAACATAATTACAAAGAAGTTAACTTTCATTAAGAACACAGAGAAAATAAATATACGTGGTATTTTTATTGATAGTGGTAAAAAAATATGGATAACAACTTATGATAAAGGTTTTTTTCTGTATTCAGATAATACTATATATTCTTTTCCAAAAGATAAAAATGGTTACCTTAATTCTTCTCATTGTATATTAGAAGATAAAAAGGGCTTTTTTTGGATACCTACAAACAAAGGACTTTTTCAAGTATCAAGAAAAATGTTACTAATGTGCTGTACAGATAAAAAGAGCAAGAACACAATATATTACCATCATTATAATAAAGAAAATGGTTTTTTAACTAATGAGTTTAATGGGGGTTGTCAACCCGTTGGAAACTATCTAAAAAATGGCAACATCGCTTTACCATCCATGAATGGTATGGTGTTTTTTAACCCTAACAAAATCAAACCTTTAATCCCTAATAAAGAATTGTTCATCGATAACGTTATTACGGATCAGAAAACTATACATCCGAAAGACACTATTATGTTGGAAAATAATTTTCAAAGGATACAATTTTTTATTGATTATGCCTATTATGGAAATTCGAATAATTTAAATATTGAAGCTAGATTAACGGGTACAACTATTGGTAGTTGGGAAAAAATAGGAGATGACAGATCCATCTCTTTTACTACTCTTCCTCCAGGAAATTACACATTAACCGTAAGAAGTCTTTCCGGTTTTGATTCTGTTTATAGATACAAAACAATGACTCTAATTGTTCCACCTCTTTTTTACCAAACCTTATGGTTTCAAATCTTATGTTTTCTTTTATTCATTGCCTGTATCATCTTTTTATGGTACATGCGTTTGTATTATCTAAAAATGAAGAACAGACAATTAAAAGAACTTGTCATTCAGAAAACACAAAAACTAGCAAAAACTATTGATAAACTAAAAAAAGCTAAAGACAATTTAAAACAAGAAGTAGGTCAACAAGAGCGCTTGGTAAAAAGCATTAGTCATGATATCAAAAGTCCTTTAAAATTTTTATCTTACACGGTTCGTCATTTATTTGATTCTAAAGAAATACAACAGGATGAGAAACTAAAACAGAAGGTTGAATCTTTACATATTTCTTCTAGTCAATTATACGAATATGTAGACAATTTGGTTAGATATTCTACCATATTTATTGAAGGAAAAAAACTGGAAGACAATCCTTATTCATTACATGATCTGATACAGGAAAAAATCTTAATTTTTGAAAAAATAGCAGCGTCTGAAAAAACAGTAATTATTAATAATACTTATGCTGAAAAACACATCAAAACCAACAACAAGGTATTATCTATAATTATTCACAACCTGATAGATAATGCTGTAAAAAACACTAAAAACGGTACAATTGAGCTACGTTCTAAAACAACAGAAAAACAACTTTTCTTAACTGTAAAAGATACTGGAAAAGGTATGAATCAGGATGTTGTTGAGTATTATTTGAATTTTTCTAAAAATCCAACATTAAAAAACTACCATCAAGGATTGCATATGATAATAGAACTTTTGACTATTATTAATGGAGATATTAAAATAACTAGCGAAATCAATGTAGGAACAACTATTGAAATAATAACAGATTACATTTAAAATTTTAATTATAACTTTTATAAATATCGATTAACTCAACTAGATTATTGATTTTAAGCTTTTCGAAAACCCTTACTTTATATGTGCTTACTGTTGACATATGAATATTGAGTTTGTTACAAATTTCTAGATTCCCATTGCCATTTACCAGTAATTCTACAATCTCAAATTCTCTTTTAGACAAATTTACTAAAGGATTCACAACTTTTTTATTCAAACCTGCATTCGCAATTTGAAGAGCTATTTCGGTAGGAATATATTTTCCAGTTTCTAAAATAGAAGTTACAACTGTTATCATTTTTTCTTCACTACACAATTTATTTAGATAGCCATTAGCACCAGAAATAATATATCTGGATGCATATTGCTCTTCTTCATAGGCAGAAAAAACTAATACTTTAACGGTAGGTTGAATAATCTTTATTTCTTGAATCATCTCAGTATTCTTACCACCAGGAATATTAATATCCAAAATAACCAAGTCAAAAACTTGTTTTCGTAACATATTAATAGCTTCAAAGAAATTTTCCGCATTGAATATTTGTAGGTCCTCAATCTTTTCCTTTAAAAGTATAGAAACACCTGTACGCACAACTAAATGATCGTCTATAATCAAAAATTTTTTTACCATGCTTTTTGTTGTTTATCTCGTAATAGCACATTCAAACATTTCAAAAACTAACTAATTTAAATTATAATATTACTTGAATATTACTAAATAAATTAGAGTTTCGATCTCAACTCTTATAAACATTTGCTTTAATAAAAGTAAAAATAATATCTTTTAAATAATGGTTTTTTTGTGTTAAATATTAATTCTATTTATAAGAATATTGTTAGATTTTTTATTTAAAAAACCTTAATATAAAAGAAAAAACCTTCAGTTTTTGAAGGTTTTTCTTAAATCATGCTTGTCCGGTTGGCCCAAAATTTAATGGAATTGGCGGGTGTTCTTCTTCTTTAATTTGTCCGTGTGTACTTTCAAATCTGTGAATATTTTCGTTTAAAGCTTTTAATAATCTTTTAGCGTGTTGTGGCGTTAAAATAATTCTTGATTTTACTTTAGCTTTTGGCACACCTGGCATTAACGAAATAAAATCTAACACAAATTCTGTATTAGAATGATTAATTATCGCTAAATTAGAATACGTTCCTTCTGCAACTTTTTCGTCTAATTCGATATTGATTTGACCTTCTTGATTGTTATTTTCCATTTTTATTTTTTTTAATATATAAGCCCTATCAGTTTTTGAACTATTTACAAACCCATATCGTGTTGTTAACTATACTACAAGATTAAGTATAATTTTGATTAAAAAAAAACCTAACAGAAAAAAATCTGTTAGGTTTTTATAATTATATATGCTTATTGAAATTAGTAGCTGAATTCTTCTTTTCCAGCCATTAACTCACTGTATTCTTCTTTAGAACCTACAAGAATATTATCATAATCTCTCATACCAGTTCCAGCAGGAATTCTGTGACCAACAATTACATTTTCTTTCAATCCTTCTAATGTATCTATTTTACCAGCAACAGCTGCTTCGTTTAATACTTTAGTAGTTTCCTGGAACGATGCTGCAGAAATGAATGATTTCGTTTGTAACGATGCTCTTGTAATACCTTGTAATACAGGTGTTGCAGTCGCAGTAATTACGTCTCTTGCAGAAACTAAGTTTTTATCTTCACGTTTTAATAATGAATTTTCATCTCTTAAGTCTCTTGGAGAAATAATTTGCCCTGGTTTTAAATTAGTTGAATCTCCAGCATCTTCTACAACTTTCATTCCGTACAACTTATCGTTTTCTAGGATAAAGTCTGAAGTATGCGCTAATTGATCTTCTAAGAATAATGTATCACCTGGATCTTGGATTCTTACTTTTCTCATCATTTGACGAATCACAACTTCGAAGTGTTTGTCATTGATTTTCACCCCTTGTAAACGGTAAACTTCTTGAATTTCGTTTACTAAGTATTGTTGAACAGCAGATGGTCCTTGAATTCTTAAGATATCTTCTGGAGTAATTGCTCCGTCTGATAATGGAGTTCCTGCTCTTACGAAGTCATTTTCTTGAACTAAGATTTGAGCTGAAAGCTTCACTAAATATTTCTTAACATCTCCGAATTTAGATTCAATTGATAACTCACGGTTACCTCTTTTCACTTTTCCGAAAGTAACAACACCATCAATTTCAGTAACAACTGCAGGGTTTGAAGGATTACGAGCTTCTAACAACTCAGTAATTCTTGGTAAACCTCCAGTAATATCACTAGCTTTAGATGAACGACGAGGGATTTTTACAAGAATTTTTCCTGCTTTAATTTTCTCACCATCATCAACCATAAGGTGAGCACCTACAGGTAAATTGTATGATCTAATTAACTCACCATCTTTACCATAAATATGTAAAGTTGGAATTAATTTTTTGTTACGTCCTTCAGAAATTACTTTCTCTTGGAAACCTGTTTGCTCATCAATTTCAACCATGAATGATTGACCTTGTTCTAAATCTTCATAAGCAATTTTACCTGTAAATTCAGATACAATTACACCATTATAAGGATCCCACTTACAGATTGTTGCACCTTTTTCAACTACATCTCCGTCTTTAACAGAAATTGTAGAACCGTAAGGAATATTATGAGTACTTAATAAAATACCTGTATTAACATCAACTAATTTTAATTCAGTAGAACGAGAAATTACGATATCAGCAGTATTACCTTCACCATCTTCTCCTTTAACTGTTTTTAAATCTTCGATTTCAAGTCTACCAGCAAAACGAGCAGAAATTCCAGCTTCTTCAGAAATACCTCCGGCAACCCCTCCAACGTGGAAAGTACGAAGTGTTAACTGTGTACCTGGCTCTCCAATTGACTGTGCAGCAATTACACCGACAGCTTCACCTCTTTGTGCCATTTTACCTGTTGCTAAGTTTCTTCCGTAACATTTTGTACAGATTCCTTTTTTAGCTTCACAAGTTAATGGTGAACGAACTTCTACTTTTTCAATTGGCGAAGCGTCAATAGCTTTAACAATTGCTTCCGTAATATGTTCTCCAGCGTGAACTAAAACTTCAGAGTTGAATGGATTTACAACATCTTGCAATGCAACACGTCCTAAGATTCTTTCTCCTAATGTTTCAACAATTTCTTCGTTTTTCTTTAATGCAGAAACTTCTACACCTCTTAATGTTCCACAATCTACAGAATTGATAATAACATCTTGAGATACATCATGTAACCTTCTTGTTAAATATCCTGCATCGGCAGTTTTAAGAGCCGTATCCGCTAATCCTTTACGCGCACCGTGAGTAGAAATGAAGTATTCTAAAATCGATAAACCTTCCTTAAAGTTAGAAAGAATCGGGTTTTCAATAATTTCACCACCACCTGCAGTTGATTTTTTCGGCTTAGCCATTAATCCACGCATACCAGTTAACTGACGAATTTGTTCTTTAGAACCCCTTGCACCAGAGTCAAGCATCATATATACCGAGTTGAAACCTTGTTGGTCTTCACGGATATTTTTCATTGCTAATTCTGTTAATTGTGCATTGGCAGAAGTCCAAATATCAATTACCTGATTGTAACGCTCATTATTTGTGATAAGTCCCATGTTATAGTTCATAGAAATACCTTCTACTTGTACACGAGCATCAGCAATTAATTGCGTTTTTTGTTCTGGAATTCTAATATCACCTAAACTGAATGACAATCCACCTTTGAAAGCGAATTTGTAACCCATATCTTTCATATCATCTAAGAAAGCTGCTGTAGTAGGTACATCAGTTACCGCTAAAATTTTACCAATAATATCTCTTAAAGATTTTTTTGTTAAAACTTCATTTATATATCCTGCAGCTTCAGGTACTACTTCATTAAATAATACTCTACCTGCTGTAGTTTGAATAATTTGGTTAACTAACTCTCCGTTTTCGTTAAAATCTTTTGCTCTAATTTTCACTCTAGCATTTAATTCTAATCTTCCTTCGTTTAAAGCAATATTTACTTCTTCCGCAGAATAGAAAGTTAATCCTTCTCCTAAAATTTTCATTTCTGGAGTTGTTAAACGTTCTTTGGTCATATAGTAAAGACCTAATACCATGTCTTGAGAAGGAACCGTAATTGGCGCACCATTCGCAGGGTTCAAGATATTGTGAGACGCTAACATTAATAATTGTGCTTCCAAAATTGCTTCTGGACCTAAAGGCAAGTGAACTGCCATCTGGTCACCATCGAAATCGGCGTTGAATGCCGTACATACTAATGGGTGTAACTGGATTGCTTTTCCTTCAATTAACTTCGGTTGGAATGCTTGGATACCTAAACGGTGAAGTGTAGGAGCACGGTTTAGTAATACTGGATGTCCTTTGATAACATTTTCTAAGATATCCCATACTACTGGTTCTTTTTTGTCGATAATTTTCTTAGCCGACTTCACTGTTTTAACGATTCCTCTTTCGATTAATTTACGAATAACGAATGGTTTGTACAATTCAGCAGCCATATCTTTTGGAAGACCACATTCGAACAATTTCATTTCTGGTCCAACAACAATTACTGAACGCGCAGAATAATCAACACGTTTTCCTAATAAGTTTTGACGGAAACGACCTTGTTTTCCTTTTAATGAATCTGATAAAGATTTTAATGGTCTGTTTGATTCTGTTTTAACTGCAGAAGCTTTTCTTGTATTATCAAAAAGTGAATCTACCGCTTCTTGTAACATACGTTTTTCATTACGTAAGATTACTTCTGGCGCTTTAATTTCCACTAATCTTTTTAAACGATTGTTACGGATGATTACTCTTCTGTATAAATCATTTAAATCTGAAGTTGCGAAACGACCACCATCTAAAGGCACAAGAGGACGTAATTCTGGTGGAATAACCGGGATTACTTTTAAAATCATCCATTCTGGACGGTTTTCTCTGTTTTTGTTAGATTCACGGAAAGATTCAACAACATTCAATCTTTTTAATGCTTCTGTTTTTCTTTGTTTAGAAGTTTCATTATTTGCAGCGTGACGTAATTTATATGATAATTCATCTAAATCTGTACGAGCTAATAAATCCATAATACATTCAGCACCCATTTTGGCGATGAATTTATTTGGATCTGTATCATCTAAATATTGGTTTTCCATTGGTAAGGTATCCACAATATTTAAATATTCTTCTTCCGTTAAGAAGTCAAGTCTATTTAAAGTTTCACCCTCAGGACCTTTAGCGATACCTGCTTGAATAACTACATATCTTTCGTAGTAGATAATCATATCTAATTTCTTAGATGGTAATCCTAAAACGTAACCAATTTTGTTTGGAAGAGAACGGAAATACCAGATGTGAGCGATTGGCACAACAAGGTTAATGTGTCCTACTCTATCTCTACGTACTTTTTTCTCTGTAACTTCAACTCCACATCGGTCACAAACGATTCCTTTGTAGCGAATTCTTTTATATTTTCCACAAGCACATTCGAAATCTTTAACTGGACCGAAAATTCGTTCACAGAAAAGACCATCTCTTTCTGGTTTGTGTGTACGGTAGTTGATTGTTTCTGGTTTTAAAACCTCACCTCTAGATTCACCTAACATTGATTCTGGCGAAGCCAAACCAATTGTTATTCTGTTAAATCTTTTAACTCCAGTACTTTTGTCTTTATTATTTCTATTATTCATCATAGTTTTTACTATTGATTTATGTGCAATTTAAAATTGATTTTAGTTTTATTATTTATAAAACTAGGACCACGGATTACTTCTCTAAACTTCAATCTCAATATTGAAGTGCTAATTATAAAAATTAAAATTTCTATAAAAAATCGGAACGGATTACGGGACTAAATCCTAAAAACTCTTTAAAATACCAAAGTAGAGAACGTTAAAAACGTCTCTACATTGATAAATTTTATTTATTTATTCTTCTAATCTGATATCTAAACCAAGACCTTTTAATTCATGCATTAATACATTGAATGATTCAGGTAATCCTGGTTCTGGCATAGTTTCACCTTTTACGATTGCCTCGTAAGTTTTGGCTCTACCATTAACGTCATCCGATTTAACAGTCAAGATTTCTCTTAAAGTACTTGATGCACCGTATGCTTCAAGTGCCCAAACCTCCATCTCTCCAAAACGTTGACCTCCAAATTGCGCTTTACCTCCTAAAGGTTGTTGCGTAATTAATGAGTATGGTCCGATTGAACGAGCGTGCATTTTATCATCAACCATATGTCCTAACTTAAGCATGTAAATTACACCTACAGTTGCTGGTTGATGGAAACGTTCACCTGTTCCACCGTCGTATAAGTAAGTATGACCGAATCTTGGAATTCCAGCTTCGTCAGTGTATCCATTAATTTGATCTAATGAAGCACCATCAAAGATAGGAGTTGCAAACTTTTTACCAGTTTTTAAACCTGCCCAACCTAATACAGTTTCATAAATCTGTCCAATGTTCATACGCGAAGGTACTCCAAGTGGATTTAATACGATATCTACTGGCGTTCCGTCTTCTAAGAAAGGCATGTCTTCCTGACGAACGATTTTAGCAACAATACCTTTGTTACCGTGACGTCCTGCCATTTTATCCCCTACTTTCAACTTACGTTTCTTAGCGATATAAACTTTAGCTAATTTTAAAATTCCAGCTGGTAATTCATCACCTACAGAAATTGTAAATTTCTCTCTTCTTAATACACCTTGTAAATCGTTTAATTTGATTTTATAGTTGTGTACTAAATCGTTAATTAATGAATTTGTATGTTCGTCTGTTGTCCATTGTCCTTTTGTTAAGTGAGCAAAATCGTCTACAGATTGTAACATTTTTTTAGTGAATTTTTTACCTTTTGGTAATACTTCTTCACCTAAATCATTGATTACACCTTGAGATGTTTTTCCGTCTACGATTAAGAATAATTTGTCAATTAACCTGTCTTTTAATTCGACGAATTTCACTTCGAATTCCATTTCAAGTTTGTCTAAATCTTCTTTATCTTTAGAGCGCTTACGTTTATCTTTAACGGCTTTAGCAAATAATTTTTTGTCTAAAACTACACCGTGTAATGATGGAGAAGCTTTTAAAGAAGCATCTTTTACATCACCCGCTTTATCACCAAAGATAGCACGTAATAATTTTTCTTCTGGAGTTGGATCTGATTCCCCTTTTGGTGTGATTTTTCCGATAAGGATATCACCAGGTTTCACTTCAGCTCCAATTCTTATCATTCCATTTTCATCTAAATCTTTCGTTGCTTCTTCAGAAACGTTAGGAATATCGTTAGTTAACTCTTCGTTACCTAATTTCGTATCTCTAACTTCTAATGAATAATCATCAACGTGGATAGATGTAAAAATATCATCTCTAACAACTTTTTCAGAAATTACAATTGCATCCTCGAAGTTATACCCTTTCCAAGGCATGAAGGCAACTTGTAGGTTTCTACCTAAAGCTAACTCTCCGTTTTGCGTTGCATATCCTTCACAAAGTACTTGACCTTTCTCCACTCTAGTTCCTTTTCTTACGATAGGTTTTAAGTTGATAGTTGTACTTTGATTCGTTTTTCTGAATTTAATTAAATTATAAGTTTTTTCATCTTCTTCAAAACTTACCATTCTTTGTTCTTCAGTTCTGTCGTACTTAATTGTTACCATATCGGCATCAACGTAAGTTACAACTCCAGAACCTTCAGCATTAATAAGGACACGAGAATCAGACGCAACTTGTCTTTCTAAACCAGTACCAACAATTGGTGCTTCTGGTCTTAATAAAGGTACAGCCTGACGCATCATGTTAGATCCCATCAAGGCTCTATTCGCATCATCATGCTCTAAGAAAGGAATTAATGAAGCAGAAATAGAAGCAATTTGATTTGGTGCAACGTCTGTGTAATGAACTGCAGATGGTGAAACAACTGGGAAATCTCCCTCTTCACGAGCAATTACATTATCAGCAAGAATTTTACCGTTTTCATCCATTTCAATGTTTGCTTGCGCAATCATTTTTCCTTCTTCTTCTTCAGCGCTTAAATAAACTGGAGTTGAAGTTAAATCAACCACACCATCAGTTACCTTACGGTAAGGTGTTTCGATGAATCCCATTCCGTTTACTTTTGCATATACTCCAAGTGAAGAAATCAAACCAATGTTTGGTCCCTCAGGAGTTTCAATAGGACATAAACGTCCGTAGTGTGTATAGTGAACGTCACGAACCTCGAATCCTGCTCTTTCTCTAGATAAACCTCCAGGTCCAAGTGCTGATAAACGACGTTTGTGAGTAATCTCTGCTAATGGATTCGTTTGGTCCATGAACTGAGATAACTGGTTTGTACCAAAGAACGAATTAATTACAGATGATAACGTTTTCGCGTTAATCAAATCGATTGGAGTAAAGACTTCATTATCACGTACATTCATTCTTTCACGAATTGTACGAGCCATACGAGCTAAACCAACACCAAACTGAGCTGATAATTGTTCACCAACCGTTCTAACACGACGGTTAGATAAGTGGTCAATATCATCAATCTCTGCTTTTGAATTAATTAATTCAATTAAGTATTTTACAATCGTAATGATATCCTCTTTAGTTAAAACTTGTTTATCCATAGGAATATCTAAGCCTAACTTTTTATTCATTCTGTAACGACCTACATCACCTAAGTTGTAACGTTGATCAGAGAAGAATAATTTATCGATAATACCACGTGCAGTTTCCTCATCTGGCGGTTCTGCATTACGTAATTGTCTATATATATGTTCTACTGCTTCTTTTTCAGAGTTAGTAGGGTCTTTCTGCAATGTATTGTGGATAATAGCAAAATCTGCTTGATTACTATCCTCTTTGTGTAATAAAATTACTTTTACATCAGCTTCAATAATTTCCTCAACATTATCTTTATCTAAGATAGTATCACGATCTAAAATAATTTCATTACGTTCGATAGAAACAACTTCGCCAGTATCTTCATCTACGAAATCTTCATGCCAAGTGTTAAGAACACGTGCAGCAAGTCTTCTACCAATGTATTTTTTAATACCAGTTTTAGAAACTTTAATTTCTTCAGCAAGGTCGAAAATTTCAAGGATATCCTTATCTCTTTCGAAACCAATAGCACGGAAAAGTGTAGTAACTGGTAATTTTTTCTTTCTATCAATGTATGCATACATTACATTATTGATATCAGTTGCAAATTCTATCCAAGAACCTTTGAAAGGAATTACTCTGGCAGAATATAATTTAGTTCCATTTGCGTGGAAAGATTGACCAAAGAAAACCCCTGGTGATCTATGTAATTGAGAAACAACAACACGTTCAGCTCCATTGATAACGAAAGTTCCGCTTGGTGCCATGTATGGGATTGTTCCTAAATAAACATCTTGCACGATAGTTTCAAAATCCTCGTGCTCAGGATCTGTACAATATAACTTTAAACGCGCTTTTAGAGGAACACTGTATGTTAAACCTCTATCGATACATTCTTCGATAGTATATCTTGGTGGGTCAATAAAATAATCAAGAAATTCAAGAACGAATTGATTTCTAGTATCAGTTATTGGAAAATTTTCCATGAAGGTATTATAAAGACCTTCGTTACCTCTTTCGTCTGATTTGGTTTCTAATTGAAAAAAATCTTGAAATGACTTTACCTGAATATCTAGAAAATCCGGATAATTAGGAATATTTTTTGTCGAGGCAAAATTGATTCTTTCTGTTTGATTAGCAATCATCAATGGATAATATTATGATTAAAAAAAAGTAATTCTTTGTGTATTACACAACATTTAAAATATTTTATACTTTTTTTTTACAACCAATACATCTTTAAAAACAATATAAAATCACTTTTTTTCTTCGTATTGATTTAAAAAAATATTTCTCGTAAAACTATTAAAAAATAGTAGAATTTTATTATACGAAAAATGGTTTAGGTCGTGGAAATGACTTCCAAGACCTAAACCTGTATTATAAACTGGGTGAGATTATTTTAACTCAACAACAGCTCCAGCTTCTTCTAAAGCTTTCTTAAGACCTTCAGCTTCATCTTTAGAAACTCCTTCTTTAACATTAGTTGGAGCAGAATCTACTAAATCTTTTGCTTCTTTAAGACCTAAACCAGTTAATTCTTTAACCGCTTTAACAACTCCTAATTTAGAAGCACCAGCTTCTTTTAATACAACTGTGAACTCAGTTTGTTCAGCAGCAGCACCAGCATCACCACCACCAGCAGCAACTACAACAGCTGCAGCAGCAGGCTCGATACCATACTCGTCTTTTAATATTGTTGCTAATTCGTTAACTTCTTTTACTGTTAAGTTAACTAATTGTTCTGCGAAATTTTTTAAATCTGCCATTTTTTCTATCTTTAATGTGTTTAAAATATGTAATTTATTAAGTGCGTTTTGTTTTGTTATTCTGCAGCTTCACCTTTAGTTTCAGCGTTGTTTAATAAAGCTGAAATAATACGTTTAGCTGGAGATTGTAATAATCCGATGATTTCACCGATAACTTCTTCTCTAGATTTAATAGCTACTAAGCTATCTAAAAGTTCGTCACCAATGTAAACTTCTTCATTAATATAAGCTCCTTTTAATACAGGTTTTTTACCTTTTTTACGGAATTCTTTAATAATTTTTGCAGGTCCATTAGCTGTATCTGCGATCATTATAGAAGTATTTCCTTGTAAAGTAGTTGATAAATCTCCGTAGTCGTTTGGAGAAACTTCCATAGCTTTTGCTAATAAAGTATTCTTTACAACTTCTAATTTGATTCCTGCTTTAAAACAAGCTCTTCTTAAGTCTGAAGTAGTTCCTGCATCAAGTCCAGAAATGTCTGCTAAATACACAACATTCACATCTGCTAACTGTGCAGTCAAATTTTCAATAGCAATTGATTTTTCTTCTCTAGTCATACTAAATATATTTAACTACCAATTATACTGCTTTAGGATCTAAAGCGATAGCAGGGCTCATAGTACTTGTTAAGTGAATAGACTTAATGTAAGTACCTTTCGCTGCAGTTGGTTTTAATTTGATTAATGTTTGAACAATTTCGTGTGCGTTGTCATAGATTTTATCAGCATCAAAAGATACTCTACCTATTCCTGCATGAACGATACCAGTTTTATCAACTTTAAAGTCAATTTTACCAGCTTTAACTTCTTGAATTGCTTTAGCAACATCCATAGTTACAGTACCTGTTTTAGGGTTTGGCATTAAACCTCTTGGTCCTAAAACACGTCCTAATGGACCTAATTTACCCATAACAGCTGGCATAGTGATAATTACATCAATATCAGTCCAACCATCTTTGATTTTTTGAAGGTAGTCATCTAAACCAACGTGGTCTGCACCTGCTGCTTTAGCTTCCGCTTCTTTATCTGGAGTAACAAGAGCTAGAACTCTTACATCTTTACCTGTACCGTGTGGTAATGCAACCACACCTCTTACCATTTGATTTGCTTTTCTTGGATCAACTCCAAGTCTAACAGAGATATCAACTGATTCATCAAACTTTGCAGAAGCAATTTGTTTGATTAATACTGACGCATCTTTTAAAGAATATAATTTATTCTTTTCAATTTTTGCAGCAGCTTCTTTTTGCTTTTTTGTCAATTTTGCCATATCTCTTATTTTAGAGGAGAATCTCCAGTTACAGTTATACCCATAGATCTAGCTGTTCCAGCAATCATACTCATTGCAGCTTCCATTGTGAATGCATTTAAATCTGCCATTTTATCTTCAGCAATTGCCTTAATCTGATCCCAAGTAACACTAGCCACTTTTTTACGATTAGGCTCTCCTGAACCAGACTTTAATTTTGCAGCATCCATTAATTGAACTGCAGCAGGTGGAGTTTTTACAACGAAGTCAAAAGACTTGTCTTTATATACAGTAATTTGTACTGGACATATTTTGCCAGGTTTATCTTGTGTTCTAGCATTAAATTGCTTACAGAACTCCATGATGTTAACCCCAGCAGCTCCCAAAGCAGGTCCAACCGGTGGCGACGGGTTCGCAGCACCTCCCTTAACTTGTAGTTTAACTACTTTACTAACTTCTTTAGCCATTTTTTAAAATTTTACATTAATCATTGGAAGCGATTAATGCGGGTTTATATATATGTAACAAAAATTATACTTTTTCAACTTGCATAAAACTCAATTCTAATGGCGTTTTTCTTCCGAAAATTTTAACCATTACTTCAAGTTTACGCTTTTCTTCGTTGATTTTTTCAATAGTTCCGTTGAAACCATTGAAAGGACCATCAATAACTTTAACCGTTTCGTCAATAGAGAAAGGAATGTTCACATTTTCTGTTTTCACAGATAATTCATCAACTTTACCTAACATTCTATTTACTTCAGCCATTCTTAATGGAACTGCGTCACCACCTTTAGTTTCACCTAAAAATCCGATAACACCTGTAATCGATTTAATAATGTGAGGAATCTCACCTGTTAAGTTAGCTTCAATCATAACATAACCAGGGAAATATACTCTTTCTTTTGATATTTTTTTACCGTCTTTTACTTGCACTACTTTTTCAGTAGGCACAAGCACTTGAGAAATGTAATCACCCATTCCAACACGATTAACTTCTTGCTCAATATAAGCTTTAATCTTGTTTTCCTGCCCGCTTACCGCTCTAACGACATACCACTTCTTTACGTTATTATCAGCCATTTTGTATTAACCTTTTAACAAATTAAAGAATCCAGTTAACACCTTAGTGAACGTTAAATCAACACCCCAAGTTGCTAAAGCAAATATTACTGAAAACAAAGCCACAATAATAGTATATTTTTGAACTTCAGCCCAAGCTGGCCAAGTTACGTTTGATTTTAATTCTTCGAATGCTTCAGAGAAATATTTTAACATGATATTTACTTTATTTTGCACGAGCGGAGGGATTCGAACCCCCATCAATGGTTTTGGAGACCACTATTCTGCCCTTGAACTACGCTCGTAAGTTAAAATCAGTACCGATTAACTGGTACTGATTTAAAATATTATTGACTTATAATTAGTCTAAAATTTCAGTTACCTGTCCAGCACCTACTGTTCTACCACCTTCACGGATAGCAAAACGTAAACCTAAAGACAATGCAATTGGAGATAATAATTCAACATCAATAGTTAAGTTATCACCTGGCATTACCATTTCTCTTCCTTCTGGTAACATAATAGTACCAGTTACGTCAGTTGTACGTACATAGAACTGAGGACGGTAGTTATTATGGAATGGAGTATGACGTCCACCTTCTTCTTTTTTCAAGATATAAACCTCTGCTTTGAATTTAGCGTGTGGTTTTACTGAACCTGGCTTAATAATAACCATACCTCTTTTGATATCAGCTTTATCAATACCTCTTAACAATAAACCTACGTTATCTCCAGCTTCACCTCTATCTAAGATTTTACGGAACATCTCAACTCCAGTAATAGTAGAAGTTAATTTTTCAGCACCCATACCGATGATTTCAACTGGATCTCCAGTGTTTGCAATACCTGTTTCGATACGACCTGTAGCAACAGTTCCACGACCAGTAATTGTAAATGAATCCTCAACTGGCATTAAGAATGGTTTTTCAACGTCACGAACTGGTAATTCAATCCAGTTATCAACAGCATCCATTAATTCCATGATAGTAGCTACCCATTTTGGATCTCCATTCAAACCTCCTAAAGCAGAACCTTGAATAACTGGACCATTATCTCCATCATATTGGTAGAAAGATAATAAATCTCTGATTTCCATTTCAACTAACTCTAACAACTCAGCATCATCAACCATATCCACTTTGTTCATGAATACAACCATTCTAGGCACACCTACTTGACGACCTAAAAGGATATGCTCACGAGTTTGTGGCATTGGACCATCTGTAGCAGCAACTACTAAGATAGCACCATCCATTTGCGCAGCACCTGTAACCATGTTCTTAACGTAATCCGCGTGACCTGGACAGTCAACGTGAGCGTAGTGACGGTTAGCAGTTGAATACTCAACGTGCGACGTGTTAATTGTAATACCTCTTTCTTTTTCTTCAGGTGCATTATCAATTTGATCAAATGATTTTGCTTCTGATAAACCTGCATCTGACAATACTTTTGTAATTGCAGCTGTTAACGTAGTTTTACCGTGATCTACGTGTCCGATAGTACCAATATTCAAATGGGGCTTCGAACGGTCGAATGTTTCCTTTGCCATGATTTTAAAATTTAATCTTAGTTATTTATTATTAGTGTTCAAAAATTATTTCTATTTTGAGCCAATGTCGGGAATTGAACCCGAGACCTCTTCCTTACCAAGGAAGCACTCTACCCCTGAGCTACACCGGCTGTTGTGAGTTCAGAAGTCAAAAACAAACCTAAATTTGTTTTCAATTCTCATTATTCTTCTTTTTTAATGAATTTACTTGAAAATAAATTTCCAGATAAATTCTTGAAAAAAGTTTGTGGGGAGAGCAGGATTCGAACCTGCGAAGTTTTCACAGCAGATTTACAGTCTGCCCTCGTTGGCCGCTTGAGTATCTCCCCTAACCTTACTTTTAAGTCTAAAATTTAATAAATTAATTCCGATAAAAATATCAGAATATTTCTTAAAAATTAGAACTTTCAAAATTTCAAAGAGCCAGTGGAGGGACTCGAACCCACGACCTGCTGATTACAAATCAGCTGCTCTAGCCAGCTGAGCTACACCGGCATTTCTATATATAGAAAAAGTCCGCTATTTCTAACGGACTGCAAATGTATGTAATTTATTTATTAATCAAAACTTTTTTAAATCTTTTTTTCAATTAACTATGTGCTCTTAACTTTTCTTTTCTTTTTACTAACAAACGCTCTAAAGATTCTACAGCCAAATCCGCCGCTTCTTCAAAAGTTTTACTTTGTTTTTTTACAATAAAATCATCACCAGGAACCAACACTTTTAATTCAACAATTTTATTCTCTTTTTCACTAATATTTTCAACCTTTAAAAAAGCATCAGAAGAAACTACCTTATCGTAATATTTTTCTAATTTCGTCATTCTCTCATCTATAAAATCAACTAGTTTTTTGTCGATATTAAAATTAACCGCGTGAACATTAACTTTCATAATAATAATTGGTATTAAATTAAACATTACTTATTTGTTTCTTGGATGTGCGTTATTATACACTTTCTTTAACTCAGACAAACTACTATGTGTATAAATCTGAGTAGATGACAAACTTGCATGACCAAGCAACTCTTTAACTGAATTTAAATCTGCACCGTTATTTAACAAATGTGTCGCAAACGAATGCCTAAGAACGTGAGGGCTTTTTTTTACCTTTTCGGATACAGTACTAAAGTAATCATTTATTAATCGATACACAAACGTTTCACTTATTTTATTTCCTTTTTTAGACAATATTAACTTTTCATTATTAACGTTAATTTCAATTTCTTTTCTTTTACTTAAATATAAGGTAACAATTTCTAAAGTTGAAGTTAACAAGGGAACAATTCTTTCTTTATTTCTTTTTCCTAAAATCTTAATTGTTTTTCCATAAAAATCAATTGCGTTTAATTCTAAATTAATTAATTCGGCACGACGCATTCCTGTAGAATACAACAACTCAACCACCAACCTATTTCTAACACTTTCAAAATCTGTTTCTAGAAATTGAGTTTCGAACAATTGATTGATTTCTTTTTCAGAAAAAGGAATTTGAACTTGCTTTGGAGTTTTTAAAGATTTGTGTTTTACAAAAGGATTAATTTCTATTTGTTTGGTTTTCAATAGAAATTTGTAAAACGATTTTAAGGATGCCATTTTTCTATTTATAGAAGAAGGAGACATTTCAGAATCTGACAATTGCACAATCCAACTTCTAATTAAAGGATAATTTACTTCTTCTAGTTTACACGAATCGTGACTTTCATTTAAAAAGAGTTGAAACGACACAATATCGTTGTAATAGGCCTTCACAGTAAGTGGTGAATATTTTTTCTCTTTTTCGAGATATTCTGTATGTGACTGTAAATTATTGCGCATAAAAAAACCGTTAGACACAAATTTATAATTTATAATCTAACGGTTATAGTATTTAATCAAAAAATGATAGATTAACTTTCTAATTGATCTCTCATGTTTTGGATGTAAGCCGCTTTTTGAATTTTAATTCTGTTTGTCACAGAAGGCTTAATGAAAGCTTGACGTGCACGTAACTGACGAACAGTTCCTGTTTTATCAAATTTTCTTTTATAGCGCTTTAATGCTCTATCGATATTTTCTCCGTCTTTAATTGGTATAATTAACATAATATTGACACCTCCTCTCGTTAAGTGTGCAAAAGTATATTTTTATTTTCAATTATGAATTATAAATGATGAATTATTTTTTAAACTAATTTTAATTAAAAAAAAACTCAGTCGTTCGAGTTATTGTTGCATTAAAATTAAGTGCTGGCGGACCATTAACATAAGAGTTAGATTTTAAATGATAATAATTAGAAGGATAAACTTCATAAGTAGCTTCCAGCAATTCATCATTAGTTAAGTTTTTAGAATACTCTAAAACCCCTTGAAAATCATCAAAAGGAAAAGCTTCTATACCTACAATTCTTCTATTTTTTTTACCATATGAATTATCATTTAAAACATTCATATTATTAATCACATCAGAGTGATTAAAAGACAAGGATTGAGTAGCATTATTCACTGCTACTAAATTTCCATTATTGTATTGAAAATGATTCACATTATCCATTATACCATCTAAATCATAATCCCTACCCGCCTGAACAATATCATCGCCTTCAAAAACAGCAATATATCTTCTTAATATTTGAGTATTAGGATCATTATAAGGTAATGAAATTTTTTCAAAATAAATTAAATCGTTTGAAACATATACAAATCTATAATACAACTCCTCAGCACTGACAATCCTTGTCGCTCCAATTAATTTTGAATTTGAATCGTAATAATAATTTCGAACTCTAGGTGATCCATCTACAGAATTATGATCCATATGCGAAACCAACAAGCTACCTTGATAAGTTAGGCTCGAATTCACACTCACACCTTGGCTAACCCCATTAAGGAGAAATTCTTCATTTACCTCCATTAATTTACCATTCTGAACAACACCATTTATGATAGTTTGCCCTACATAAGGGAAACTTGAATCGGTTGACTGACTATTTATGGTTACCTTATAACCGCTGATTTGAATTTCTGCATTCGTATTTTCTGTTTCATTATCAGATGAACAAGAAAATAAAAACAACACCACAATTGAAAACACGTATTTCATAAAAATTTATTTTTTATTTAATAACGAAAAATTACTTACAATATTGTTCAAAACAAAAAACCAAGATACAATTTCTCATATCTTGGTTTTACATATTAATAAAGACTTAGTCAAGCTCAGTCTGACAAAACTATTATTTAACCGCTGGTTTGTAATTTTGATTATCGATAATCATTTTTGATAAGATTTCTTTTAAAATTTCAGAAGTTCCACCACCAATTGGCCCTAAACGACTATCTCTTAATAAACGAGCTAATGGATATTCTTCCATATAACCGTAACCGCCAAGCATTTGTAAACAATCGTAAATAGCTAAATCAGCCATTTTTGTAGATTTCAATTTCGCCATTGTAGCTTCTTTCACTACATATTCACCTTTATCTAATCTGGCAGCCGCAGCGTAATTGAACAATTTACAGTGCTCCATTTCCGTAGCGTGCTCTACCATTGTATGTCTTAAGGCTTGAAACTTATTAATTGTAGCTCCAAAAGCTTCACGTTGAGACATATATTCAATTGTATAATCAAGTGCATATTCTGCTCTAGCATGCGCATTGATAGCCATAATTAATCTTTCGAAAGCAAAATGTTGCATAATATAAGGAAATCCTTTTCCTTCTTCACCCATTAAATTTTCTGCAGGAATTTCTACATTATCGAATGCGATTTCAGCAGTATCCGAAGCTCTCCAACCTAATTTATCTAATTTTGTAGCAGATATTCCTTTAAGATTTGAATCCATCAAAAACATACTGATTCCTTTATTTCCAAGTTCTGGACTTGTTTTCGCAGCTACTACATAGTAATCGGCATAAACACCATTAGTAATAAATGTTTTAGAACCATTAATAATATATTTATCTCCTTGTTTAACAGCTGTAGTTCTCATTCCAGCCACATCACTACCACCAAAAGGTTCAGTAATACATAAAGCTCCAATTTTTTGACCTAAAATACTTGGTGCTAAATAATCTTGTTTGATTCTTTCATCTCCTTCAGCATTTAAATGTGTCATCGCTAAATATGCGTGAGCCCACATAGCAGCAGCAAAACCAGAAGATTTAATTTTTTGAAGTTCTTCTAAAAAAACAACAGTATAAAACAGATCTAAACCTAATCCGCCATAAGCTTCTGGATATTTTAATCCAAAAAAGCCCATTTCACCGAATTTTTCCCAAATAAAACGTTCAATTGTACCTGTTTTTTCCCATTTTTCAATGTGTGGTACAACTTCTTTATGCAAAAAACTGCGTAAACTTTCTCTGAACAATTCGTGTTCTTCTGTAAAATATAATGAATTCATATAACTAGGGCTATGTTTTGTTTGGTTTTTATTGATTTAATTTAAAATTCCAAATATACGGCGATTATTTTTAATTTTTCAACAGGAAACTGCTTAATTTTTGTTAAATCATCAATATTTTTAATTTCTCCATTCATACTTCTGTAGGTTACAATGTTTTTAGCAATATAATAATTGAAGTAAGGAAATTGCTGTAACTCCTTAATTGGCAGTTCATTAATTTTTATTCTCTTCAAAATTCCTGCAGATTTAATTTGGAATCTTTTATTCAAATCGGCAATAGCTTCTGGTGAAATTCCCCAAATAAAACCAAGTTGTTCCATATTAACAAAACCTCCAAATTTTTCTCTTTCTGCAATAATTTTAAGCGCTAATTTTTCGCCAATCATATATACTTTTTCCAACTCGACTTGATTGGTCGTATTGATATCTTGAACTACAATTTTAGTTTCTTTTTTCTCGAATTTTTTATATTTATTTTCGAAATTCGATTGAAATTTATTTGCAGTTTTATTCGTAACCCAATCTGGAAACTTAAAATAAATTGCATATTTCTTCATCCAATCGTTTGAAACACCGGTTAGCTTTTGAAACTCGGCTTTAGAATTCACATATTTATTTTGCTTTCTTAAATTATGAAGTCTATCAATTTGCTCAATCGTCATTCCGAGTTTATACCCTTTATAATCGGTAATAAAATTAGGATTGAATGGGTAAATTTTATTTGCGTTTTCTTTATTGACTTCTTTAATACTATCAACATTGTTTTGTTGCAATAACCATTTTTTTTCACTTGAAGACAACTTAACTTCATCGGAAGAAGACTCCTTATTAAACCAATAGAAACTTAATTGCATTAACCCAATTAGGGCTAGCAATATGGCAATACCGAAATAATGCCCTTTAGAAAATTTTAGCATGGAACTATTTTTATAAATCAAACACAGAACTGCGTTTGGTGTAAATCATATCTTTTAATTTTAACAAAAAAGCCAATGTTAAATAAAATCCGAATCCCAAACCCACTGTGATAAACGAAATGTACACGAAAAACAAACGAACTTGCGTAGCTCGCATTCCCAATCTGTCCGCCAGACGAGAAGCTACATAAAAGCCGTTTTTTTCGAAAAAATGAAGTAAGTTGTACATTTCTAATTTATAAAGGGTAAAGATACTTAGTTTTTTAACAACTGCAAACCCACAGCGCATTTGAGACATTTATTTGTTTTACAATATTCATTTTTGAGCTCTAACAACGATTGCGAATGAAAAGCATTTTCAGATTTTACTTTGAATTCTGAAAATTTTTCCAGAATGGAATTTTTCTCAGGAGGAATGGCTTCTAAAAGTAAAACCAACTCTTCAAAGTTTAATTTTCCGAGATTTTTCTCATAACAAAACTTGATTGGAATCACTGTATTTATAATCAGTAAATCAATAAATTGAGAAGTCAAAATTTTACTTTTCGTTTTGCAGGTTTTTGAAAAATTATAATGGCTTTTCCAATACTTTGAAGTCTCACTTTTCAACAAGTCCTTAATTTCTGAATAGGAATTTGCTAAAATGAGTTGTGAAAACATATTCTGTTTATTTGAAATCAAGTGAACTAATTGAGATAATCTTATTGTTGGAAAATTATCTGGTCGGAGTTTAAAAAATTGTGGTTGCAAACCGAATTCTTCTTGTAAATTGTATTTTAGTTTGAGGTATTTCCAATTGCTTTTTAATTTGGAATAATATTCGTCTTCTAAATCTTCATCTAACAAATTTAATTTTCCAAAAAGTAAAGCTTCTAAGTTTTCAGTATTAAAACTTTCTTTTCTAATAATCGAAAACGGAATAGATTGTGCCAATTGTAGAAAACAATCTCCGTTTGTGTTGAGTCCGAAGTTTTTGGCTAACATTTCGAAAAATACGGCTTCCCAATTATAATTGGTTTCTTGTAATCTTTTATCAATTACTTCCGATTTTCTTTCTAATCGGTTTAAAAACAGACTTTCTAACCAATTGTTCCAGATGAAATCATCAATTTCCGTGATCTGATTTTCGCAATTGATCCACGATTTAGAAGTAATTAATGATTTGTATTTATTGATTTCAGAAAGTGAGACGTACTTTTTTAATTCCAAAGTTGGAATTTCCGAATTGTCTTTTCTGAAAATTGGCGTGTCGTTTTCCCAAACTACATGTAGAATTACGTTGTCGTAATTGGCGTCTTTTTCATGATTGTGCAAATACCAATCGGAAGATTTGATATGAATTTCAATATTTCCAGCCCATTTTTGCTGGTTGATAGAAATTTGAGCATTAAAAATGTCTGGTCCAGCATTTTGTAAATACTGTCCGAAATGATTGATTTCTAAATTCTCGTTGAGATGTGTTTTGAGTTGGGTAAATGGCAGTTTCTTATTTACCCATAAATAATGGAGAAATTCTTCTTGCATGGCGTGTAAAATTTAATTCGGCGTTTAATAAAAACAAATATAAAAAAAACGGATAACATTTTGCTATCCGTTTTTAAAATTTAATATTTATTTTTTTCTATTTAATAGAACTAATAATATCGTGTTTGGTAATGATATGGTGTGTTCCGTTTCCTAAATCAACTAAAACTGCTTGATTGTCTTTGCTAATTAATTTAGAAACTTCATCAATTGAAGCTGAAGCTGCAACGATTGGAAATGGTTTCCCCATTACGTCTTTGATTGGTAAATCGGCGATGTCTTTGTTTTCGAAATAGCTTCTAAACAAATCTGACTCGTCTAAACTTCCTACGAAACCTGTTGTGTCGATTACAGGAATTTGAGAAATTTTATATTTTTTTAATCTTTCAATTGCGTGTGAAACCAATTCTTCTGTACGAACAATTACTAATGGTTTGTCTTTATGATCTTTGATTAAATCTTCTGCTTTTGTTAATTCTTCATCTAAGAATCCACGCTCACGCATCCATTCGTCGTTGTACATTTTACCTACATATCTACTTCCAGAATCGTGGAATAAAACCACTACAACATCTTCTGGCTTGAAGTGTTCTTTTAATTGTAACAATCCTTTAACCGCTGCACCAGCAGAATTTCCACAGAAAATCCCTTCTTCTAATGCTAATTTACGTGTGTAAACCGCAGCATCTTTATCAGTTACTTTTGTAAAACCATCGATTAGAGAAAAATCAACGTTTAATGGCAAAATATCTTCTCCAATTCCTTCTGTGATGTACGAATAAATTTCGTTCTCGTCGAAAATACCTGTTTCATGATATTTTTTAAATACTGAACCGTATGTGTCAATTCCCCAAATTTTTACGTTTGGATTTTTTTCTTTTAAATATTTAGCTACACCAGAAATAGTTCCACCAGTTCCTACTCCAACTACGAAATGCGTAATTTTTCCTTCTGTTTGTTCCCAAATTTCTGGACCAGTTTGTTCGTAATGTGCTATAGCGTTACTTGGATTGTCGTATTGATTTACGTACCAAGAATTTGGAATTTCTTCTCCTAATCTTTTAGAAACTGAATAATAAGAACGTGGATCTGTTGGTTCAACATCTGTTGGACAAACAATTACTTTTGCACCAACGGCACGAAGAATATCTGATTTTTCTTTAGATTGCTTATCCGAAATAACAAAAATACATTTGTAACCTTTCACGATAGCTGCTAAAGCTAATCCCATTCCTGTGTTTCCAGAAGTTCCTTCAATGATTGTTCCGCCTGGTTTTAAACGTCCGCCTGCTTCTGCATCTTCGATCATTTTAACCGCCATACGGTCTTTTACTGAATTTCCTGGATTAAAAGTTTCAAGTTTTCCTAAAACTAAACAAGGGATTTCTGCTGTAATTTTATTTAATCGTACTAATGGTGTATTACCGATAGTTCCTAATATGTCTTTTGCGTAGTTCATTTCTTAATCTATTATTGATTGCAAAGTTAGTTTTTTTTGTTTCAGGTTTAAACTTTCCTTGTAAAAAGTTAAGTTAAATTACATTTTAAATGAAAATATACTTTTGAAATGCGAATGCGTGAGTGATGGTAGCGGCATCCTTTTTATCTCGTTTTTAAGAACGAAATAAAAAGATATAGCGGACAGCACGACCTGTAAGGGCACGCCCAAATTTTATTTAAAGAAATTCCATTCTAAACCAAAACGAACGTGAAAGTCGCGGAATGGTGAGTTTGGAGCATTATAATAATCGACTTTATTGGTAAACAATGCGTTAAAATGCTCTGCTTTCAAATAAATTCTACATTGTTTCACACGAGCATTCACGAAGAAATCTAACACTGGAAAACCACCAACTTTAGTTTGGTCTTGTACAAAAAACTCACCTAAAACCCCTACGTAATCATCTGCGTAATAATTACTGAAATAATTTACAGTGATCCCAGTTTGTAACAACATTGCTTTCTTGAAAACAGGCTTTGTATAGTACAGTGTGTTTCTCAGCACAAGATAAGGTAAGTTTAAAATTTTCTCATCTTGTTGTACTTCTTGAACTTTAATTCTATTGTCAAGAGCCCAATTTTTATATTTAATTTCTTTAGCGATTTCAGCACTTATATACTGAATTGATTTATCGTATTGAAAAGGTTTCACCACTAAACTATCAATTCTTTCTTCTGTATTAAAAAAGTATAAGTGGTCATTTAAATTTGTCAATTGAACATATGCTTCAAACCATTTGTTTTTGGTTTCTGCTTTTAAAATACTGATTTTTTCATTTTTAAAACTTGTGTTCCAATTATAATTTACATAATCGCTCTGATTGAAAATAAAAATATTATCTGGAAGTTTACTGATTTGTTGAGCCGAAATTTTTACGAAATTATCTTCTGAAAATTTATATTTTGCAAAGGCTTCGTAATTTGAAGTCGGTTGATTTGAAATCGCATTTTGAAGTAAGATATTAAAGTTCCATTTATTTTGATTGAATTCATATTGCCCACCAACATTGTTAATTCGGTTATGCAAACTGTAATTAATACTTGGATTGAAAGATGCATCCTCTGGAACATTATAAAATTGATTGTACGAATAATTATCGATAAAGAAATTAATCTCGCCTAAATTTTTAGTTTTGAAACTAACACCTACTTTATTATAAAACACATCAAAACGCGTTTTGTTATTAATAGATGAGTTCGGTGAATCACCTAATCTAGGACTTTCAGTTGCCTGAATATATTCATAAAATTTATTCTCGTAATATGCCTGATGCTTTAACACTAAAGAATTTCCAGTAGAAAATTGATACGAATGATCTAAAAAATAACGATTCCCTTTTAATTTAGAAGAAGCATCGTTGAAATACACATCAACTCTTTCCCGCTGACTAAAAGAAGGATTTGTTCCGTCTAATTGCTCAATAAATTTAACTCCACCATTTTCTTGGTTATAAATATCTTGTCCGACAAAATTAACTTTTAGGAAATATTTTTTATTGATGGAATTGTAATTCGTTATAAACCTAAAATGTCCTGAGCTGGTTAAGTTATTGAAATAATCTCCAATTGAACGAATAGATTTATAAGCAACAGTGAAATTTAAATTGGGTTTCGTGTTAACAGAAATTAAGGCGTCTAAACTTTGTCCTTGACGCATAACTGTTTTAAAATACAAATCGGTTAATGGTGTTGGAACAGAATAGTAAAAAATATCGCTGTTATCTAAATAAGTACTATGCTTGGCGTTAAAACCAAATTGTGGCAAAGTAGTTGTTCTTTTACGCGAAAAATCTAATTGATTGAAAAGATAGCCTTCATTTGAAAAAGAAAATAATCCGAAATTATCTTTTTTCAAATAATTGTATTTGTATTCGTCTTGAATTGTTAATGATGTATCTATATAAATGGTGTCTTTCTCAGAATTGAAAGTTTTATATAATTTAATATCTGCTTTTAGTTCTACAACTTTTGTTGAATCTGATTCTTGTGCATTTAGGGAAAATGACAAAAAGAAAAGCAACACTATAAGGTTTCTCATTTTTACAATTTAAAAGGCAAATGTAATGAGAATTTGTGGAAATAAAAAAACCCCGATAAAATCGGGGTTTTAATTTATTAAAAATTAAATTTTTAATTATTGTAACCAGAATGGTGAAGTTGAATTCACTGTGAATAATTGAGAAGTTGATAATGCAGGAACATTAGCAGAATTCGCAACATATTCAGAAACTGGGTAATTTAAACGTTTTGGTTTGTTTGCTTGTTCAGCACCAATTGCTAAAGGAGTTGAAGGATAACCAGTTCTTGTGTATTCAATAAATGGTTCAATTCCATGAAGAGAATGTAAAGCCATCCATTTTTGATACATAATAGCTTCTAATCTTTCAGCATCATTAGTAGCAGCTCCAAATCCAACACCAACAATAGTGTTAGCAGCAGCAATATAAGCTGCAGGATTGATAGCAGCAATACCAAAAGGGTTACCAACTGTACTGTAATAATCATAAGATGCAGTAATACCTTGATCAAATAATCCTTGAGCAAAACCAAAACCAGCATCCAAGAATACAGCAGCTTCAGCTTGTAAGAAATAACTCTCAGCAGCTAACATAATAACTCCAGATTGAGCAGAAGCCCATTCCATAGATGGTTTGTAAACAGGGTTAGCAGTTAATGAATTAGAAGTATAAGGGTATTTAGTAATACCAAAACCTAATCTAGAAACTTGAGTAGTACCAGCACCTTGAGTATCAGAAGTTGAAGAACCTTGAAGAACACCTCTTACTTTAGCAGGAGTACCAATTCTAAAGAACATTCTTGCACCACGTTGATCTACAGCAGCTCCAGTACTATTTAAAGGAGTATATTTAGCATATGCAGGATCTGCAGTTACCACATTATTAACAGGAGTATTACCACCATTTAAAATTCTAGCAATGTGACCAGAAGCAACAACTAAAGTTCTGTTTTGAGCAGCTAGAGTTGGAGAGAATACATAAGCATTAAAGAATGGATTTTGCTTGTCATCAGCTGAACCATCATAACCAGGATTAATAGTTACGTCAGTACTAATAAATGATTGACCAACTAAACCAGGAACTCTTGAAGCAACATAAGCAGCAACTCCAGGATAGTTAGAAGAACGCATTCTTAATAACATTCTTAATTCTAAAGTATTAGCAAAGTTATACCACTCATTTAAGTCTCCACCCATCATAATATCAGATGAACCTAAACCTAGTTCAGTACCAGTTAAGCCATTCATAATAGCTCTAGCATCATCTAAATTTTGAACAAGTGCTTTGTAAATTTCAAAATCATTATCATATTTAGGATACAAATTTTCTTGATATTGAAATGCTTCAGAATAAGGCGCTTTACCATATAAATCCACAATATACTGCATATAATATGATTTCATAATTTTAGCAACCGCTACAAACTGATCTTGAGAATGATCCGCATTTGGATATTTCGTAATTAATTCAAAATTTGCCATTGAACGGTATAAACCATCCCAAATACCAGAATAAAATGAATTATCAACTTGCAATTTATATTCACGAGAATATGGAGAAGCGAATGAATTCACGTTACCAGCCCAAGCATTTGTTAAAATACTACCTAATGCATTCATTGTAGTCGCCTGAGTTCTGAATGTTTGAGCCATAGCTCCTGGCAACATTAAACGCGGTGGAACATCTTCGAGTTGAACAGCGTTTGGATTAACATCATTTATCTCGAAGTAATTATCACAAGATGATAAAAAACCTAAAGCAACAAATGATAAAATAAATTTAATATTTTTCATAGTTATTTAATTAAAAAGTTATATTAATACTTCCTCCAATTGTTCTACTTGAAGGATATTGACCAGCATTAGCAAAACCTTGAGCATTACTTGTAGAAGAAATACTAGCTTCAGGATCAGCAAAATGTTGGTTTTCACCACCGTTTTTAGCTTTTAAGAATTTACCATCAGCTAAGAAAATAAATGGATTACGAGCATTTACACCAAATGTAAAGCTGTTGATTCCAGAATTTTTTAACATCTTTTTAGGTAAAGTATAAGATAATGATAACTCTCTAATTTTTAAAGAGGTAGCATCAATTAAGAAAGCTTCACCTGAACGGTAAGATGTACCACCATAGTAATCAACAACCCCAGGATACAATCCTAAAGCACCACCATTAGATCCATTACCAGTACCAACCGGAGTAGTATTAGCAGTGTAAACACCTGGAGCAGATTCGTAAACAGAACCAGGAATTACAAATGATTCATAACGGTCAAACTCAGCAGACTCTTCTAAGTGTCCAGCAAAACCTAAAGTTGATTTAGTTTCAGAATAGAAAGAATGACCTGTTCTATAATCAGCAACAACTGCTAATCTTAATCCTTTGTACTCAAATGAGTTAGTTAAACCTAAAATATAATCTGGAGTAGATTTTCCAATATTAACTAAACCTGTTTTTAATGGTGTACCAGTTGCAGGATTAACAACAATATTTCCGTTTGGATCTCTTTCATAAGTAGTACCTTTAATTAAAGGAAACTCTTCACCTTCTTCAGCAACAATAGAAACGTTAGCATTAGATAATAAAGTAACAGATTTTGAATCATCAGTAACTTTGTCAATAATAGTTTTATACGTTGAGTATGAAGCTTTAATATTCCATTTGAATGATTCTGTTCTTACAGGCGTTAACCCTAAATCAATTTCGAAACCATCAGTATGTAATCTACCTGTATTGTCTTGGAAAGCCGACATACCAGTAGCAGAAGATGTTGTAGCAAACGTGATTAAGTTTTTAGTATTCGTTCTGTAAAGAGATCCATCTAAAGTAATTCTATCATTAAAGAAACCTAATGCTGCAGAAACTTCAAAAGTTGTAGCGATCTCAGGGTTAATATTTTTATTAACTTGACGTTGATTTGAAATATAAGAACTTAATGACCCGAAAGGGAAACCAGTTGGAAATACTCCAATTTCATCAGTAGCATAAGCAGCAACAGCAGAAGCATTACCCACTTTAGTATAATTCGCAGATAATTTAGCGAAATTTAATACTTTATTATCTTTTAATGCATCAAAAGCTTTAGTAGGAATAAATGACATACCTACAGATGGGTAGAAGAACCATTTTGCAATAGTTGATCTTCTTTCTTCTCTAGCCGTAACGTTTAAGAATAAATAATCTTTATAGTTAAAGTCAAAGTTACTAAATAAAGCAAAATCTCTTGTTCTTGTTTCAGTGTTAGCTAATGAATAAGCTGGATCTGGATTTAAAACATTATTGATATGATACCAACCGTCAACATCTAAATTAGTACCACCTTGAGTAATTACTTTGAAGTAAGAATCTTGAATATTGTTACCAATATTAGCTTTCATACCAATATTATCAGTTAACTCATAATCAAAGTTAAACATTAAATCTCCATAGAAATTTCTTTGTCTTGATTGATTACCATAGAAACTAGATGTAATTCCATGCCCACCGTAATCAACATAAGAACCACCCATAATATCATAATAATAATCTTCAAAACCATTAACATGAGATTGAGCCTCAGTAGATCTTAATTGAATGTTACCATTATAAGTTACATTGATATTTTTGTTTAATTCATAACCTAAACTAATGTTACCATTAACAAAATCAGAAGCAGAATCATTTCTATTGTTTTTAATAGTCCAGTATGGATTATCAATATAAACAGACCAACCATGTTGAATTTGAGCATTGTTAAAGTTTCTAACAGGAATGTTTGATGCAATTTGCATTAAATCATCATACAATTCAGAACTAGTTGTAGAAGTTCTTTGGTTAATATAACTTACGTTACCATCAGCACGGAACTTACCTAACTTTTTACCGAATTTAATATTAAAGTTATTTCTTTTTAACTCATCATCCTGAACCATGAAGCTAGTATTTTGTCTACTGAAAGACACACCAGCATAAGAATCAGCACCACCAGCATTAACAGAAATACCATTTTGGAAAATAGTTCCTGTTCTGAAGAATTTCTTAATATTATCTTTATCACCTTTCCACTCTAACATTTGGAAATTTCCATCAGCTTGCGGTAAACCAGTTTCAACTAATTGACCAGCATACGCAGGATCATCAAAAGCAGGACCCCATGCACCATTTTCCCACGGCACATGCCCTGAAGCGTTAAACGTAGGGTCATAAATCCAACCTTGACCATATTTAGTTTGTCTATCTGGAACAAATGAAACAGTTTCAAAATCCACTGATGAATTGATACTTACTGATAATTTGTCAGATTTAGAACCTTTTTTAGTAGTAACAATAATAACTCCATTCACACCTTGAGCACCATAAAGAGCACCCCCTTGAGCACCTTTTAAAACGTTCATGTTTTCAATTTCACTTGGTGCAAGTTGACCTAATATTGCTGCAGAAGATATTGCGTTATCAATAACTACTAAAGCCTGGTTATTACCAGTAATTGTTCTAGCCCCTCTTAACACAATACGAGTACCAGCTGGAACACCATTTGAAGTTGTATTAATTTGTAAACCAGAAACTTTTCCAGTTAATGCAATAATTGCATTTGGCTGAGCAGCTTGTGTTAACTCCTTATTAGTAACTGTTTGTTGTTGATTTGTAACTGCATCAGGTTTACGTTTAATACCCATTGCTCCTACAATTTGAACTACTTCAATACTTGTAGAACTAGTAGCCAAAACCACATTAACAACATTACTAGCACCAACAGTAACAGTTTTAGTATCTTTTCCTAAGAAAGAAATTTCTAAAACATCACCTTCACTAGCTTTGATTGAGAATTTACCATTCTCATCAGTTTGAGTACCTTGTTGTGTACCCGCAATACTTACAGTAGCACCTGGCAAATTTGCGCCATCACTTTTTACTGTACCTGTAACAGTTTTCTGTTGTGCGAAAGAAAACTGCATTGTAAACGCTACTAAAAGCGTAAAAATCCATTTGAACTTCGATCTCATATTAATTTTATTTGAGTTAGTTATTCCGCAAACTTCTTAATAATTTCTTAAATAAACAAATAATACTTCGGAATATTATCAATTTATTTGTGTTAAATTTTTTTAGCTAAAAAAAATAGATTGCCGAAACAACTATATAATAGATGCAAAAAAGTGTTAAAGGTTGCGTGAAAATAATTTATTTTTGCAAAAAACAAATTATGTTAAAGAAATGTTATAGTGAATTTTTAATTGAGTGTGGTACTGACGAAGCTGGTAGAGGCTGTTTAGCTGGGCCTGTTACAGCAGGAGCAATTATTTTACACAACCCTAACCTTGTCTTAACAAAAGAAAAGAAAAAGTTAGAACAATTATTATTTAAATCTATAAATGATTCCAAACAACTGACTGAAAAAAAGCGTTTTGAGTTAAGACCAATTATCGAAGAATTGTTTGATTTTGCTTTTATTCATATCAATAATGATGAAATTGACGAAATAAACATCCTTAACGCTTCCATGAAAGCAATGCAAGAAAGTATTTTGAACCTAAAAACACAACCAGAATATATTATTGTAGACGGAAACAGACCTTTAAATGGAAAACTGGGCATGAAACAGACTAAAGGAAAGATTTTCACATCTGAAGAAATTGAAATTTTAAAATCTATTCCAAATACTTCAATAATAAAAGGTGATGCAAAATATTTAAGCATCGCCGCAGCTTCTATTTTAGCAAAAACATATAGAGATGATTTTATGGATAAAATCCATGACGAGTTTCCAATGTACAATTGGAAGAAAAATAAAGGCTATCCTACAAAAGAACACAGAGATGCTATTAGAAAACATGGGATAACAAAATACCATCGAAAAACATTCAGACTGTTACCAGAACAGCTAACTTTAGAACTATAAAAATCTAAACGAAAGAATTTTCGAATAAAACCGAAAAATGTTTTAGAATTTTTTCTTTTACTTCTTGCTCATCAACTGGCTTTCCTAATTCCACATGCATTGAAGTAACGGCTTTTCCTCGAATACCGCATGGAATAATATTATCAAAATATCCTAAATCGGCATTGACATTTAGTGCGAAACCATGCATAGTTACCCAACGTGAAGCTCGAACTCCCATCGCACAAATTTTTCTAGCAAAGGGAGTTCCAACATCAAACCACACACCTGTTTCACCAGGACTGCGTTCTGTTTTCAATCCATATTCCGCTAAAGTTAAAATAATTGCTTCTTCTAAAAAACGAAGGTATTTATGAATATCTGTAAAAAAATTTTCCAAATCTAAAATTGGATAACCTACAATTTGTCCAGGACCGTGATAGGTAATATCTCCTCCTCTATTTATTTTGTAAAAAGTCGCGCCTTTTTCTGTCAATTGTTTTTCCGAAAGTAATAAATTCGAAAAATCACCACTTTTACCTAATGTATAAACATGTGGATGTTCTACATATAAAAAATAATTTGGCGTAACAATTTCTGGAGCATTTCTTTTCTGAATTTTTAAATCGACTATAGCCGCAAATAATTCTTCTTGATAATCCCAAGTATCTTTATAATCTTTATTCCCTAGATCGAGAAGTTGAATTTTTTTGTTCATAATTTAAAGGCGTTATTTTTCGCCACGAAGACACGAAGTCACAAAATTTATTTTCATCCCACTAATAATTCAACTGAAGTTAAAAAAATGGAAGTTGTTTTCATTTATTCGAATTCAATATTTAAATTCAACTCTTTGATTTTTTTAGTAAACTCATCAAATTTATATTTAATAAAAATTGTTTTTTTATCGTCGCTCAATTTATAATTCGATTTTGGTAAAGAAACTTTTTTTATTTTTTTAGCAAATGTATATTGAAAATCAAAAGTAGAATCTTCCAATCCTTCCTTCATCATTTCTCCCATTTTCTCAAATTCTTTATTCATTTTCTTAATTTCTTCCTTAGACATTTCCTCTTCTTCCTCAGAAACCTCTTCATCGTATTCCATATCATTAACTTCATCACTTTGAGAAACTTCACTGCTTTCTATTTCTTTATCTTTCAAATTTAAAGTATCCATTGACTCATAATCAAAATCTACAATCTCAGCAGCAGAATCAATTACTTCTTCATCATATTGTGATTCTACATAAGGTTTTTCAACTACAGTTCTAGAAAAACTTTTCGCATCAAATACATATTTTACTTCTGTGTTTCCTCCAGGATTTGCTGCGTCTAATGCACCTGTTTTTTTTCCTGATAAATCTTTCATAGTTGAAAGTACAGAACCAACATTTCCAGCTTCAGAAATCGTTTTAAAATCGGTATACATAATGTACTTCATTTCACTTTTAGCTTTATTAACAACTATTCGCATCGAATAATTCTTCATTTGCTCATAATGAGCTAATTGCTCTGCAGTTGCTTTTTTTCCTTCCTTTTCATATTTCGCAGCCATATCTTTAAAAACGATTGTGCTGTCCATATCTTTATCAGTACCTTCAGTTAATTCTTTAGTCATTTTATTAGACTTATCTAAATCTTTAGTGATAACCAGCATTTTTGACATATCAACTGTGTAAGCTAATTTACCCGAACCATCTGCATTAAAGATAATTTGCTCAGAAATGGAGCAACCAATCAAAGAAAATCCAACAACAAAAGCAAGTAGTGTTTTTTTCATTTTTGTAAAATTTATTTATTGCGATTTCAAAGATACAATTTTGAATTAATTCTGCTAACAAATTCCCACTTTGAAACTTTATTTCAATTACCTATCTTTGCACTCTTAAAAATATAAAACATTATGCAACTTTCCGAACAAGAAATCATTAGAAGAGAGAAATTACAAGCCTTAAGAAATTTAGGCATAAACCCTTATCCTGCAGATTTATATCCTGTAAAAGACACTTCAAAAACCATAAAGGAAAACTTTGAAGAAGGTAAGAAGGTGGTAATTGCTGGTCGATTAATGAGTAATCGTGACCAAGGAAAAGCATGTTTTGCAGAAATTCAAGATAGCGAAGGTCGTATTCAAGCGTATTTTAACAGAGATGTTATTTGCGAAGGTGACGACAAAACTTTATACAACCAAGTTTTCAAAAAACTTACCGATTTAGGTGATTTTATTGGAATTGAAGGTGAATTATTCACTACGCAAGTTGGTGCAAAATGTATTCGTGTTTCCAACTTTACTTTTTTAAGTAAAACATTACGTCCATTACCATTTCCAAAAACGGATGAATCTGGAAAAGTGTACGATGAATTTAACGATGCAGAATTACGTTACCGTATGCGTTATGTAGATTTAGTTGTGAACCCACAAGTGAAAGAAGTTTTCGTAAAAAGAACAAAATTATTCTCTGCCATGAGAACTTTCTTTAACGAAAGTGGTTACATGGAAGTGGAAACACCAATTTTACAATCGATTCCTGGTGGAGCTGCGGCTCGTCCGTTTATGACGCATCATAATAGTTTGGATATTCCTTTATACATGAGAATTGCGAACGAATTATACTTAAAAAGATTAATTGTTGGTGGATTTGATGGAGTGTACGAATTTTCTAAAAACTTCCGTAACGAAGGAATGGACAGAACGCACAATCCAGAATTTACAGCAATGGAAATATATGTAGCGTACAAAGATTACAATTGGATGATGGAATTTACCGAAAACCTTTTGGAATATTGTGCTACAAAAGTAAATGGAACTCCAGATACTACTTTTGGAGAAAACAAAATTAGTTTTAAAGCGCCATACGCAAGAGTTACGATGACGCAATCTATTATTGATTTCACTGGTTTTGATATTTCTGGAAAAACAGAAGCTGAATTATTTGCAGCGGCAAAAGGAATGGGAATTGATGTGGATGAAACGATGGGTAAAGGGAAATTGATTGATGAAATTTTCGGAGCAAAATGTGAAGGGAATTATATTCAACCTACATTCATTACAGACTATCCAAAAGAAATGTCGCCTTTATGTAAAGAACACCGTGATAATCCTGAATTAACGGAGCGTTTTGAATTAATGGTTTGTGGAAAAGAAATAGCAAATGCATATTCTGAATTAAACGATCCAATTGATCAACGTGAGCGTTTTGAAGCACAAATGGCTTTAGCCGAAAAAGGTGACGATGAAGCGAACGGAATTATCGACGAAGACTTCTTACGTGCTTTAGAATACGGAATGCCTCCAACTTCTGGTCTAGGAATTGGAATGGACCGTTTGATTATGTTTTTAACGAACAACGCATCAATTCAAGAAGTTTTATTCTTCCCACAAATGCGTCCAGAGAAAAAAGTGACTTATGAATTAACTGAAGATGAAAAATTCATTGTTTCATTATTAGAAAAAGAAAACAGTCAACCAATTGGAGCATTGAAAGACAAATCGGCGTTAAGCGGAAAAAAATGGGATGCCGCGATGAAAGGTTTAGCAAAACACGGCTTAACTACAGTTGTAGTTGATGGTGATAATAAATTAGTTGTTTTAGGATAAAAATCCTTAGAAATAACAAAACAATATGACATCATATTGTCATTTCGACGTTAGGAGAAATCACATAAAGATTTTGATTATGAGATTTCTCACTTCGTTCGAAAAGACAAAAAACAAAAAACCTCGAAGCAATTAAGTTTCGAGGTTTTTTTATATCTATTATTTTCTGTTTAATTTCTTAAAATTTCAATCCGAACATTAAGCCATCACCAACAAATCCGCCTTGGTAGCTACGAATATAATCAATACGGAAAATTTTAAACTTACCAAAACCAATTCTATCAAAACCAACAGTAACTTCTTGATAGGGTTTGTTATCTGAAGTAGCTAATTGATGAAATCCTCCAACTAAATTCCAACCTAATTTATTCAACAATGGAATTTTATTCATGAAATAACCATTATCGTTATAATTTACGTGTGTTTCAAAATATTGATTATTGGTCGATTGCGTATAATATGGCAATAAATTAAAACTTGAATTGTACTGACCGTCAATTTTAACGTGCGTTTGATTTCCATTAAAATGTTTGTAATCTGCAAATGAAATATTGTTGGCATTAAAGAATTTACCTGCTTTTATATTTAAGTCTAAATCGCCTTTATTAGCCAATGTTTTACTGTAATTCAACCTAGCTTCCAAAAAGTCATATTCATAGCCTTTAGCAGTCGCTAAAAACGCTTTTGTGTACGTAAAACCAAGTGTTGGATATTTTCCTTCGTTCATGTTCATTTTTCCATCTGGTCTGGTAATGTATTTTTGACCGAAAACAATTCGTGAACTTAAACTAAACTTCGTTAAATGATGTTCTTCAATTGCTGCAAACTCATCAGAACTTGGATTTAACGGATTATTTGAACTGTAAACATCATCTGTTTTTACCCAAGATTGATCCGTTGTGTTAAATAATGGCTTTCTGTTTTCGTAAGCTAAATTAGCATTTAAAAACAATCCGTTTACCACTTCTCTACCTGTTCCAATTTCTACAAATTCTTTTTCGTATAATTTCATGAAATTATTTTTAAAAACTAACGAACTTACAGAATTTACAATTCCAGAAATAGGTTCTGAACTATTAAATTGGTTGACTTTATTTCCTCCAGCAATACGAATAAACGCATCATTAGTATTGTTGAATTTATGATAAAAAGCAGCAGTTGGTCTTAATCTTTTATCTGAAAATCCGTATTGAAAATCGGAATTAATTGTCGTATATTTTCTTTTTTCTTCATTAAAATTAGAATACGAAAATCCAGAACCAATTCGGTAACCTTGAACCGTATTAAAATTTAAAGAAGACAAATTAAACAAACCTTGATAATTAAAACGTTTGTTTTTAAAACTGTTTTTATACGAATATCCAGTGATAATTTTAGTTAACTTGAATTTGTTAGATTTAGCATCAACAGAATCCATATAAACTTGAGAATTTCGAACTTTATAAACACTATCTTTTTTTACATAATTGGTTGTTTCCTCTTCTGTTAAAGGTACAGGACGATTTTCTAACCAATAAGAATCTTCTTTTTTATTCGATTTTTCTGCAAAAGTAACTACTTCGCTTCCAAAGGTTTTCTTCTCAAAACTATCCACAAAATTATAATTACTAAAAACATGTGTATATTTCCCATTGAATTTCATCATGAAAATTCCCGCTTTAAAATCGAACGATTGCAAACTTTTTACCCACATTTTATTATCGGGATTAAAGTTGAAATTCTGCACTAATTTTAATGATTCTAAAAACTCTTGTTGCGCTCTATAGCCTTGAATATCTAAATCTACAGCATAAATCGCATACGTTTCATCAACAATATAAATATAACCTTCAAAAACAGGTTCTTTATCACGTTTTGGTGTGACTTTAATTTTATAGATATAATTATTATAACTATCTGTAAAAGTATCTTCTAATTTATATTTGTAATACGTAAAAGCATTTGAAGCAATTGGCGAAATCATTGGAATATTAAAATCAATTGTATTCTGATAGAAATCGTAATTGGTATTTATCGCCGTGTTAAAACTAAATCCGTTATCATCACCAGCAATTTTACTTGCGATAATTTCTTCTTTTAAATTGTTTGGTTTTTCGAACTTAATTTTAGAAACCGTTTCCGATTGATAAATAATTCCAGCACCTGTAGAATCAACATTTCCATCTAAATCACCTATTTCAATACCCATAAATTTCTTAGGAATATCTTTCACTCTAAAAATTCCTCTAGAATAAAAATCGGCTTCAAATTTATCTGTTTTTTCGGTATTTTTTGTACGATTTGCAATTGCGTTTTTTATAATCCCGATGGCTGGATTTTCGCCACTTTTCACAACAACTTCTTCAATAGAATATTCTTCATCTGATAAAGTTGCATTAATAACAGCTGGAAAAGAGTTGATTTCTTGTGTAACCGTTTGGGTTTTATACCCTAAAATTTTAAAAACTAAAGTATATTTTCCTGTTTTTTTAACGTTCAACTCGTATTCTCCATTTTCATTTGAAGAAGTTCCGTTATATGTTTTTTCAACAGTAACACTAGCGTAAGGTAAAGCATTTCCTTTTGAATCTGTAACCTTTCCTCTAATTTGAGCAATTGTAAAACTTGAAAATAATGCTAAGGCAAATAATAATTTAAATTTCATAAGTGGCTTTAATTGTTAATTTGATTTTTATATTATTGGTTTGCAAATATTATTATTTATTACAGAAATTTCTTATAATTTATGCTTTATTTAACTTGTTCTACTGAACCTGAAGTACTTTCAGTAATTTTTACTTTTTCTAATTTCCCGTAGTATTTTACAGATGCACTCGTAGAAGCTGTTGCATCTAAACTTTTTACAGCTACCACATTTACATCTGAAGAAGTACTTGCAGAAACTTGTGCCACATTTGAGATTAACTCTTTTGCATCACAATCAGATGAACTTGAAGCATCAATAGCCAAATTGTTTGTCTTCCCTTTTAAATCTACAGTAGAACTACTACTTAAATTCACAGCTACATCTTGTGTTGACATATTTAAAGCTACATTTGAACTCGATGAAGCATCAATAAAAATAGAGTTACAAGTCACGGTTCCAGAAAAATCTGCACTTGATGATGTATTAATTTTCAATAAACTCACGTTCAAATTATTTTTGATTGAAAAAGTAGCAGATGAACTTACTGTAACACTTCCAATTCCTTTATTTGTAACAGAGACAAGTAGTTTACTCGTGTCGATATTTTTAAAATATTTGTCGTTATCTATATAAATTCTTAGAATATTATTTTTTGCTTCTACCTTTAAATATTTCATTAAATCTTTTTCCCAACTTACCACAACACTTTGTGTTGTTCCTTGCGTATACACTACATTTACACTTGTTGAAGCCTTAATAGCAGTAAAATTACCAACTACTCTAGTTTCTTTAACTTGGGCATAAGAAGTGCCAATCATTGCAAAAAAAGCAATAATAAATACGTGAATTTTCTTCATTTTTTTATAGTTTTAGATTGTAATTTTATAGACGATTTTTAAATCAAAAGAGTTGCATCAGTTATAAAAAACTTTGCAAAGCCAAAGTATAACTTTGTAAACCAAAACCAATAATTACACCTTTTGCATTTGGCGAAATATAAGATTGGTGACGAAAAGTTTCTCTTGAAAAAGTATTTGAAATATGTACTTCAATTACGGGTGAAGTTATGGCTTTTATACAATCGCCAATAGCCACAGAAGTGTGCGTATAAGCTCCTGCATTTAAAATTATGCCGTCATAAGAAAAACCTACTTCTTGTAGTTTATTGATAATTTCTCCTTCTACATTAGATTGAAAATACTCTAATTGTAGCGTTGGAAATTGAGATTTCAATTCATTAAAAAACGAATTGAAATCTTGATTTCCGTATATTGAAGTTTCTCTTTGTCCTAATAAGTTTAAATTAGGCCCATTCAGAATTAATAACTGCATTATTTTCCGTCTTTGTCAACTACAATTTTATTATCTCTGTTTGCTAATTCCCAAGCTAAAGTAAAGGCTAATTTTCCTCTCATAGCTAACAAATCGTATTCTATTTTATCAGCTGTATCGTTTGGTCCATGATAGTCTTCATGCACACCATTGAAAAAGAAAATAGAAGGAATTCCTTTTTTAGCAAAGTTGTAATGATCAGAACGGAAATAAAATTGATTTGGATCGTTTCTAGCATTAAAAGTATAATCTAAATTTAATCCAACATATTTAGTATTCATTTCTTCGTTTATAGAATGCAATTCAGAGCTTAATCTATCAGAACCAATTACATACACGTATTTTCCGTCTGTTTTGTGACTTCCAATTGTATCTCTACGACCCACCATATCAATATTAATATCGGCTACCGTATTTTTAATTGGGAATAATGGATTTTCAGAATAATATCTAGAACCATGTAAACCATGCTCTTCACCTGTTACGTGTAAGAATAAGATAGAACGTTTTGGCCCATGACCTTCTTTTTTAGCTTCAGCGAAAGCTTTAGCGATTTCAATTAAAGTAACTGTTCCAGAACCATCATCATCAGCTCCATTAAATACTTCACCATTTTTCATACCAATATGATCATAATGAGCAGAAATAATCACTACTTCTTCTGGTTTTTCAGCACCTGGAATAAAAGCCCAAATATTTTCAGAATCACCTAATTTTGGAGAAAATCCTTTTTTCATAAATTCTGAAGGAACTTTTTGATAATAATCAGTTGAACCTGGAGGGTTTTTAATCCCTAAAGCTTTATATTGTTCAATGATGTACAAACCAGCTTTTTTCTGACCTTCTTCACCAGTATTTCTTCCTTTCATTTCGTCGGAAGCAATAACATGAAGATTTTTAGATAAACTAGCCTCGTTAATGGTGTTCATGTATTTTGCAACATCAACAACTTTTCTCGAACTAACAACTGTTTTTTTCGGAGAACAACTAAGCAAAAATGCTGCTGTTGTAAGTAGTAGTAATAACTTTTTCATATATGGATAATTTGTTTTTTTGTTGTCATATATGCTATCGCTATTTAAATATTGGCTTTGCTTCGCAAACTTTAACCAATAGCGATTTCATCTGTAATTGTTAAAAACATTACAAATCTAACTAAAAAAGTTTTATACCAATAAATTTTATAAGAATTTTAAGAAGGAAAGTGAAATAAAAAATGGCAAGCGACCTACATCGCACCGCTACAACCACATACCTTTGCTGCGTTCCCACCCTGGAGGATTTTGAGGGAGCTGGTCGTGTAGGACTTGCCGGTGCAAATATACAATCTTTTATTATTTTTACAAATCAAAAATTAGTTTAAAATAAATTGTATTATTGTAGTATTAATTATTACTGAAATGAAAAAAATTAACTTACTTATAATCACATCATTAAGCGCGTTTTTATTAAATTGTGGAGAATCAAAAGATTTGTTTTCTATCGCTTCAAAAGACTTAAAACAAGTATATAAACCAAATGAGAGTGTCAATTTAAGTGTTGAAAACGCAGAAAATACCACAATAGATTCTGTGGTTTATTATTCAAACGATGTTAAATTAGGAACATCTGCAAACAATAAAGTGTTAAACTTCAAATTAGACAACTTACAATTTGGCATTCAGGATATAAAAGCAGTCGTGTTTTACGAAGGTCAAAAAGCAGAATGCATAACTTCTTTTGAATTGGTATCTAACATTACACCGAAATTATACGAAACTAAAGATTATACGATTTTAAACACCTATAATCACGATGCTAATGCTTACACTCAAGGTTTAGAATTTTATAAAGGTATTTTATTAGAAGGGACAGGTCAAAATGGCGAATCAACTTTAAGAAAAACCGATTATAAATCAGGAACCGTTTCAAAATCAATTCCACTTTCTCAAGAATATTTCGGAGAAGGAATTACTGTTTTTAATGGCAAAATTTACCAATTGACTTGGCGAAATAAAGTCGGATTTATTTATAATGCAGAAACTTTAGTTCAAGAAAAAACGTTTAATTATTTTGCAGATATTGAAGGCTGGGGATTAACTCACAACGACAAACATTTGATAATGAGCGACGGAACAAATAAAATTTACTTTTTAGATCCACAAACTCAAAAAATGGTGCGTTCTATAAATGTGTATTCTGACACAAATGCCATTCCAGAAATAAACGAATTAGAATGGATTGATGGAAAAATTTGGGCTAACATTTATCAAAAAGATGTTGTAGTTATTATTAATCCCGAAAATGGTGCTGTTGAAGCTGTAATTAATTTTTCAGCATTGAAAACAAAAAATAAAAAAATATTAACAGATGGAGATGAAGTTTTAAACGGAATCGCCTACAATCCTGCTACAAAAACCGTTTTTATTACTGGAAAAGATTGGGATAAAATGTTCGAAATTAAATTGAAATAATTTTCCTGAAATTATTTAAACAATCAAAACTACTACTATGAAAAAAATTATAATTGCGTCAGTATTTCTGATGTTTAGCATACAAATACATTCACAAAACAAAAAGAAGAAAATGAATACTATTCAACCGCCAGTTGCGAAAATAATTCCAAAAAAACTGGAAAAACACGGAAATGTAAGAACCGATAATTACTATTGGTTAAATGAAAGAGAAAATCCAGAAGTTATTGATTATTTGAATAAAGAAAACGACTATTACAACCAATCAACCGCACATACCAAAAAATTTCAAGATGATTTATTCTTAGAAATGAAAGCTAGAATTAAGGAAGACGACAGTTCTGTTCCTTATTTTTACAACGAATATTGGTACATCACACGTTTTGAAACAGGAAAAGATTATCCAATTTATGCCAGAAAAAAAGGAAGTTTAGACGCAAAGGAAGAAATTTTATTCGATTGTAACGAAATGGCAAAAGGTCACGCCTACTTCAATTTAAGCGGAATGAGCGTGAGTGGCGACAATAAATTGGTCGCTTTTGGTTTAGATTTAGTTTCAAGAAGACAGTATACCATTCAAATCAAAAATTTAGAAACCGGAGAAATCCTTTCTGATAAAATTGAAAACACAACTGGTGGTTCATGCTGGTCAACAGACAATAAAACCATTTTTTATACTGGAAAAGACGCACAAACCTTACGTTCAGATAAAGTTTTCAAACATAAATTAGGGACAAATGCGTCAGAAGATGTTTTAGTTTTCCATGAAAAAGATGACACGTACAACACGTTTGTTTACAAAGAAAAATCAAAAAAATATATTATAGTTGGTTCTGGAAGTACGCTTACAACTGAATATCAAATTTTGGAGGCGAATAATCCTGATGGAAAATTCAGAATTTTTCAACCAAGAACACGTGGTTTAGAATATTCAATTTCTTTCTATAAAGATAGTTTTTACATCTTAACCAATGCCGACAAAGCAACCAATTTCAAATTAATGACAACACCTGAATATGCGACATCAAAAGAAAATTGGGTAGATTTAATTCCACATAGAAAAGACGTTTTATTAGAAGGAATTGAAATTTTCAAAAACTATTTAGTAGTGGAAGAACGTTCAAACGGATTAAACAAAATTCAAATTAAACCTTGGGATGGTTCTGGTGATTATTACTTACCATTTAACATTGAAACATACACATGTTACACAACTTCAAACGTAGATTTCAACACAGATATTTTGCGTTACGGATATCAATCTATGGCAACTCCGTCTTCTGTGATTGATTTCAACATGAAAACCAAAGAAAAAACGGTTTTAAAAGAGCAAGAAGTTTTAGGTGGAAAATTCGACAAAAATAACTACACAGAAGAAAGAATTTGGGCTACAGCAGCAGATGGAACAAAAATTCCAATGAGTATTGTTTACAGAAAAGGCATCAAAAAAGATGGCAAAAATCCATTATTACAATATGCTTACGGTTCTTATGGTTCTTCAATGGATCCTTATTTTTCTAGCACTCGTTTGAGTTTAATGGACAGAGGATTTATATATGTAATAGCACACATTCGTGGTGGAGAAGATTTAGGAAGAGAATGGTACGAAAACGGAAAGCTATTAAAAAAGAAAAATACATTTACTGATTTTATCGATTGTAGTAAATACTTAATCGCTGAAAAATATACTTCTGCAGAACATTTATATGCTGAAGGTGGTTCTGCTGGTGGATTATTAATGGGTGCGATTGTAAATATGGCTCCAGAATTATACAATGGTGTCATTGCACAAGTTCCTTTCGTAGACGTTGTTACAACGATGTTAGACGATTCAATTCCTTTAACAACTGGGGAATATGACGAATGGGGAAATCCGAACGAAAAGAAATATTATGATTATATGTTATCTTATTCTCCTTACGATCAAGTAAAAGCTCAAGATTACCCAAATATGTATGTTTCAACAGGCTTACACGATTCTCAAGTACAATATTTTGAACCAGCAAAATGGGTTGCGAAATTAAGAGTGATAAAAACAAACAACAAACAATTATTTTTAGATACAAATATGGAAGCGGGTCACGGAGGTGCATCAGGTAGATTTGAAGCTTTGAAAGAATTAGCTAAAGAATTTGCTTTCTTATTTGATTTAGAGAAAATTAAAAAATAAATTAAAGAATGATTTGTCAATCTGTCCCGAAATTTCGGGACAGATTGACAGATACAATATTTAAAGATATGATATTGAACATGAAGAAGGAAATAACAGCATATAACTCTGTTTTAGAATTAGTTGGAAACACACCAATTATTAAATTAAATAAAGTTTCAGAAGGATTAAAAGGAAATTTTTACGCTAAAGTAGAAGCTTTCAATCCTGGACATTCAGCAAAAGACAGAATTGCATTGCACATTATCAATAGCGCGGAAGAAAAAGGCATTTTAAAACCTGGTGCGACCATTGTGGAAACTACATCTGGAAATACCGGTTTTAGTTTGGCTATGATAAGCATTATTAAAGGTTACAAATGTATTTTAGCAGTAAGTGATAAATCGTCGCAAGATAAAATTGACATGCTAAAAAGTATGGGCGCAAAAGTGTATGTTTGCCCTGCAAGTGTAGCTGCAGACGACCCAAGAAGTTATTATGAAGTGGCAAAAAGAGTTCATGAAGAAACGCCAAATTCTATTTACATCAATCAGTATTTTAACGAGTTAAATATTGACGCACATTATTGCAGTACGGGAAAAGAAATTTGGGAACAAACCGACGGATTGGTAACTCATGTAGTAGTTTGTAGCGGAACTGGCGGAACTATTTCTGGAATTGGACGTTATTTAAAAGAGCAAAATCCGACGATAAAAGTTTTAGGAGTGGATGCTTTTGGATCTGTTTTGAAAAAATACCATGAAACTAAAGAATTTGACGAAAAAGAAATATTTCCATACAAAATTGAAGGTTTGGGCAAAAACCTAATTCCTACAGCAACCGATTTTGATATTATTGACCAATATGTAAAAGTAACAGATAAGGAAAGTGCTATTATGGCAAGAGAAATTTCAAGAACTGAAGGTTTATTTGTTGGTTATACATCAGGAGCTGCTTTTCAAGCAGTAAAACAATATGCTGAACAAGGTGAATTTGACGAAAACAGCAATGTAGTAGTTATTTTCCCTGATCATGGTTCTCGTTATATGAGTAAAATTTATAGCGATGAATGGATGCAAGAACAAGGTTTTTTAGATATTGAAAACATAGATGAATCACTAAAAATAGAGATTATTAGATAACCTCATTTTATAAAACAATACCAAAAATCCTCATTTTAAATTAATTTGAGGATTTTTTTGTAGGAATTTAATATATTTACAAGCAAATGTTATAAAACTACTGTTTTATAACTGAAAAGTTTACATCTTTAGGAGTTGACAAACATCAGCTACAAACCAAATTTAAAATACCAAAAATGAAAAAAATAGTACTCGTACTTATCTTAATAACAAATCATTTATTATTTGCTCAAGTTCAACATATAAATATTGGTCAAGAATCTTCAAACCAATTTATTGAAGTAATGAATCAGTTCAGCCCAAAAAATCATCCTGGTTCTGGCACAAAAAAGCAAATGGTTTGGAAATCACAAGACAACATTTATTTATATGGCAATGACAGCCAAAGCAATAATTATGGGAATTCATCTTTTTGGGTTTACAATTTAGCTATTAAACAATGGAAATGTTTACAAGACAATAATATTACCGCAAATTTTGGCACAAAAGGAGTATTTAACAACACTAATACCCCTGGTAAAAGATCTCAAAGTATAACATTTGTTGACAATAGTGGAAATTTATATCTTATGGGTGGAACTTATATTACCTATGTTTCAAATAGTGTTGAATATAATGATTTATGGAAATATGATATCACTTTACAACAATGGGCTTGGATTGGCGGATATAACACTCATGCTGCTGGAATTGCAGGTAATTACGGTCCAATTGGAGTTGAATCACAAAATTATTATCCTTCTTCAAGAATTTTTTCAAATCCACTAGTATCAAATGACGGAATGATATACATTTATGGTGGTCATGCTCCAACATATGATGGTTATGATAAATATGATTTGTGGAAATATAACCCTAACAACAACTCATGGACTTTACTTTATAAACCTACAAATAATTCGCAAAACATCGGAACAGTTGGTGTTGAAGACATAAACAATCGACCTGGTTGTTTATTAGGTTATACTTCATGGTTTTTTGATAATAGCTTATGGTACTATGGAGGTTCATCTGAAAACAACACAGCTGAAACTTCAGTTCAGAAAAAAGTTTGGAAATTTAATTTATTAACTCAAAAATGGACTTGTGTAAAAAATCCAAGTACAGTTGATGCTATATATGGTATACAAAACACAAGTGATATTGTTAATACTCCTCCATCCTTAATCCATATGTCAAACTCAATAGTTTACAATAACGAAGCTTATTTTATTGGTGGCTATGAATTAGGCGGAAATACTACTGATGAATTAAATAGAGAATATCACGGTAGTCTTTGGAAGTATAATATGCTCACAAATCAATGGACTTGGCTAAAAGGAAAACAACTAACAAAACATCCAGGTTTTTATGGAAAAAAAGGCGTTGAGCGAAGTGAAAATTTACCTTCATCAAGAGTACATTCTTTTTTATGGATAGATAACAGTAATACTATTAATTTATATGGAGGACATTCATATAAAGATGATGGAATAATTCCTACGCAAGAATTTTGGGAATACAACATTTCATCAAACAATTTCATTTGGACAGAAGGCTTAAGTAGTATTGGTAAAGGTTATTATTTTGAAAATTTAAGTAATCCTTCTGTTTATAATATTGTTGGAGCAACAGAATTAAAATGGGCAGAAAAAGGAAATAAACTTTGGTTTTTCAGCACATTAAACAATCAGCCTTTTCTTGGAAGCTCTTTTTTGGGCGGAATGTTTGAATACGATATTGCAACTTCAACTTGTTATAAAATAAAAGAGTTTAGTTCAACCCCATACAATTATGGTGTTTATGGTCAAATAAATGTAACTGACGCTTCAAACATCCCACCATATAGAGAAAATGGAAGTTTATGGGAAACTGATACTAAATTATATTTAATGGGTGGCTTCGGTATGACAGGTAATACTTATTATTATAATGATTTTTGGGTATTTGATAAAGCTACAAAAAATTGGACTTGGATTGGTGGTTCAAAAAACAATGACACACCCTATTCTTTTTACTCAAATATCGGAGAAGCAAATTCAAACAATTACCCTAGAAGTCGCGCAAATGCTCAAACTTGGGTAGATGCTCAAGGCAATCTTTGGCTATTCTCTGGTGTGAATGATCAAGGTTATTATTTAAATGATTTTTGGAAATTTGATACTACTATTAATCAGTGGATATTAATGGGTGGAAATCAAAATAACTGCACAAATAGTACAACCTATTTTTTAGATACTTACCCACCATTTGTCCATAGCGCAGCTGCTTGGTCAAAAGGAAATGATTTGTATTTTTATGGAGGTAATGGTTTAGGCAAAGCAAACACACTATTTACAGCTGGGTTATTAAGTGATATTTGGAAATATTCAACCACAAATAACGTTTGGACAAAAGTACTTGGTAATAGAAAAATTGACATTAATGGAAATTATGGAGTAAAGGAATATGGATTTATTACTAATGTTCCCGGTTCACGAAAAGATTTTGTAACATGGTCAGACAATTACGGTAATTTATGGTTGTATGGCGGATTTGGAAGAGGAACTTCTGGAAATTCTCAAGGCTTTTTATTTGATTTTTGGAAATATGATCTTTCATTAAATCTTTGGATTTGGATGGATGGATTAAACAATCAACCAGTCGCTTATGATCCTTTATTCGATGCCAATAACTACAATTTACCCAAAACAGTAAACAACTATTCTGTTGCTTATAAAGGAAATGGAAAATACTATTTAGCATCTGACGGCTTGTTCGAGATTGATTTTAATTCATATCAAAAAGATTATAATAGTATTGAAGGTGTTGCAAGATTCGACAATAATAATAATTGCGATTTAAATGATATCACAGCACCAAATTTAAAACTTAAGATAAATAATTCAACTGAAAATCAGTTTTACACAGATTTAAATGGTTACTACAAAATATATACTCCGTTACAAAACAACACATTAGAGGTTGTAGGTTTCGGTGAAAACAGTAGTTATTATAATGTAAACCCAACTACAGCAACAATAAATTTTTCTGGATTTAATAACACTCAAATTCAAAACTTCTGTGTTTCTCCAAACGGTTTACATAATGATGTGGAAATAATTATAATTCCAATCAGTGATGCGCGTCCAGGATTCAACAACCAATATAAAATCATCTATAAGAACAAAGGAAATGCAACAATCTCTGGATCTTTACAATTCAATTATAACGATAATATAAATGATTACATTAGTTCTTCTGTTCCTCCAACATTACAAAGTTTTGGATCATTAGAATGGACTTATAACAATCTAGTTCCTTTTGAAAGTAGAAGTATTATGGTAACTTTAAATCTAAACACGCCAATAGAAACACCAGCAGTTAATGGCGGCGATTTAATCAATTTCACAGGTACAATTTTGCCTTTATCAGGAGATGAAAACTCTAATGATAATACTTTTGCATTAAGTCAATTAGTAGTAAATTCATTTGACCCAAATGATAAAATATGTTTACAAGGTAATTTGGTAGAAGCAAATAGCATTGGAAATTATGTTACTTATAAAATCAGATTTGAAAATAATGGAACTTCAAAAGCTCAAAATATCGTTGTCAAAGACTATATCAACCCTAATAAATTCGATATCGAAAGCATTATAACTTTAGATGCAAGTCATAACTATAGAAAACTAATTACATCAACTAATAATTTAGAATATCATTTTGATAATATTAATTTACCTTTTGATGACGCTAATAATGACGGTTATGTTGTTTTTAAAATCAAAACAAAATCAACGCTAGTTGCAGGTGATACTTTCAGTAATTTGGCGTCCATTTATTTTGATTATAATTCGCAAATAGATACAAACAATTACATTACAACTATTCAAAACCTATTAGGTTTTCAAGAAAACGAGGTAATAAATACGATTTCAATTTATCCAAATCCAGTAAAAGATATGCTACATTTTCAAACAAAAGAAAATGTCTTGAAAATAGAGGTTTATGATGTTGCCGGTAGAATAGTAAGTTCAAAAGCAATACTTGAAAACAAAGTGAATTTAAGTGAATTAAAAACTGGAAATTATTTCCTTAAACTTTATACAGAAAAAGGAATAACAAATACTAAAATTATAAAAGAATAGAAACACAACTATACAAAGACTCCCGACTTTGAACTATTAAAAATACAGATTATTAAATAACACAATCTTACCATACAACATCTAAAACCCTCATTTTGAACTAATTTGAGGGTTTTTTTACAGGAATTAATTAACTTTACAAGAGAACAAGTCTTGATCTTGATAAATATTTTAATCTGTAACTATAAAAATTAGATAATAATGAAAGCAATTACATTTTTTAAAAGTCTATTCATTTTGACTTTACTACTAATTACTTTTAGCTGTCAAGAGAAGAAAGTTGACACAAAAGAAGAAAGCGAAAAACTAATGCAAGCAAGTCGCGATTGGTCTGCAGCAGCAAATTCGAGAGATATTGAAAAGATCCTAAGTTATTGGACAGATGATGCCATACTAATTTCTGCAGGAGAACCAGAATTAAAAGGGAAAAAAGCCATTCGTGAGATGGTTGAAGCTTCTTTGAAAAATCCTGGCTTTAGTATAAGTTGGGAACCAATTAGCGCTGAAGTTTCAGAAAGTGGCGATATGGGCTACATAATAGAAAAATCAAAAATTATTGAGAAAGATTCAACCGGAAAGGAAAAGATTATGACCTTTCAAGTAGTTAATATCTGGAAAAAACAAAAAGATGGATCTTGGAAAAACGCAGTTGACATTATGAGTCCAGACAGTCTTAAATAAACAGAAACATCAAAACAGCATGAATCACAATAAAAGATGCCAAAATTCGTTCTTATTCTAAGAATCTAAAAAAACTTTAATTTATGAAAAGAATATTTTTGAACATCTTAGCTACTGCTGCAATTCTTACAACAATTGCTTTCCTAATGGATGGCGACATTAAAGAACCAAGTATGTTAATGCGATTTGTAGAATTTTTTGGAATGATGGGAATTCTATTTGTCTTAATTTCAACATTTTATTTTACATCAAATTTAATTTTTAAAAATCTCCAGAGAATTTAAAGTATTATAAAGTCTAAAATCCTCATTTTAAAACTAATCTGAGGATTTTTTGTAGGATTTTTTTATATTTACTGTGATAATTAAAATCAAATGAACCAACTAAAAAAAGGAGAATTTTACGGAACACATTACCAAAAGTCTACTTTTGAAAATATCATCATTACTGATACGGAATACACACATAGTAAAGTGGATTGGCATTATCACGAAAACCCTTATTTCACCTATTTACTTGAAGGGAAACTCTTCGAATCTAACAAAAAAGAATCATATTATTTAGAACCTGGGAATTTACTATTTCACAATTGGTAAGACGCACATTATAACATAAAACCGCCTGTATTTACAAGAGGATTCCATATTGAACTAAATGAAAATTGGTTTTCAAATTACGACATTCAAATCGCAGATTTTGAAGGAAGCATCAACATAAAAAATCCGTTGACAAAAAACTTAATGAATAAAGTATATGTTGAGTCAAAAATTAACGACTTATATTCAAATTTAAGTATCGAGTCATTAATGATTGAACTTTTTAGCACCATAAAAGAAAATCGAAAAACAAGTTCTAAAAAACCAGAATGGGTAAACAAACTTCAAGAACTTTTTTTAGAAGAACAAATGGATTATTCCTTACACAATTTAAGTTCAATTTTAGGAATTCACCCCATTCACCTATCAAGAGAGTTTACCAGATATTTCGGCACAAGTTTGGGAAACTACATTCGGTTATTAAAAGTCAATAAAGCCTTTCATTTAATCGCATCCAATAAATTTTCAATGACAGAGATTTGTTATCAATGCGGATTTTACGACCAAAGTCATTTTATTTCAAGTTTCAAACGAATTTACAATACAACACCAACAAAATTATTTAGAAAAATTTGATGATGTTAATTTTATACAATTTTGACGATTTTAAAAATCTCATCTTTACATCTTACTATTAAATTAATCAAAAAATGAGATTTCTAAACAATCTATCCTTATTCTTAATTCTTTTTTCGTTCTCAGTCAATGCACAAGATATGGCTGAATATACTGACAATTGGGAAGGAAAAATTGAAAATTCTAAAACATTCTGTCTGAAAGTAGCAATTGAAAACTTCGGACTTGAAAAAGCGATTTTCAAAATTTATAACAACAAAAGCATAATCAATCAATCTTTTAATGCTAAAAATGCTCAGCAGATAACAATCCCCATTTCTGAAAATTTATTTTTTGAAGGAAATCTCTCCAAAAACGGGAAGGAAATTAATGGTTTTATAAAATCTGGCTTACTACTTTATCATGTAAAATTATCTAAATCAAAAAACAATTCTTTTATTGGCAATTGGAATGTTTTAATGGTGGACGAACTCAAATCACAAGATTTTTATTTAAGTGTAGAAAATGGTTCAAATAATGACTATCAAGCGTATCCGTTTTTAGCTGATAATCGTTTTACTGGAACTTGGTGTGACAATTTTCAAAAAGAAAATAACATCATAACATTTTCCGACTTTAAAACAGGATTGCAATTTAAAGGAAAATTAGAATCAAATAAAATTGAATTAGAAATACTTTTAGGAAATCACTCAATCACAAAAGTAGATTTAAAAAAATCGAAAACTGATTGGAAAATTGGTGGTTTTAAAACAGAAAATTCAACTTCCATTCTTCCACTTATCAAAATGGAAAATCTTATTTCAAAGGATTCATTACCTAACACACATTCTGTTTTAATTTCGAGAAATGGCAAACTCATTTATGAAAATTATTTTGATGGTTATAACGCAAATGTCCCACACGATATGCGTTCATCTGCAAAAAGTATTTCATCAGCTATAGTTGGAATTGCAAAAGATAAATCCTTATTTAAGAGTGTAGAACAATCCATTTTTGATTTTTTACCAGCAAAATATCAACCTTTAAAAGACAGTTTAAAATCGAAAATAAATATTCAAAGTCTCTTAACAATGAGTTCCGGATTAGATGCGATTGATTATGGTATAAATGCGAATCCAAAATCTCCAGCAACGGAAGAAAATTTTCAAAGAGCGAAGGATTGGATACAAACCATTTTGGCTGTTCCAATGATTAACAGTCCAAATACAAAAGCGAATTATGGTTCTGCAAATCCGTATTTACTTGGAATTGCGATGGATTCTTTAGTTTCTGAACCTTTAGAATTATTTATGGATACGAATTTATTTCAAAAACTAGAGATTTCAAATTACATTATTCAGGCTGATTTGAATGGAAACCCTTATTTTGGTGGAGGAATGTATCTTACACCTAAAGATATGCTGAAATTTGGAGAGCTATATCTTAACAAGGGAAAATGGAACTCAAAACGTATTTTATCTAAAAGTTGGATAGAAAATTCATTTACAAATTATCGTGCTTTAGAAAACACCAAAGATAAAAATGGATATGGTTATTTATGGTGGCATCATACCTATCAAATTAATGGCAAAAATATTGCATCTATTGAAGCTAGAGGAGCTGGTGGACAATATATTTTCATTATTCCTCAATTGAAAACCGTCGTTGTTATAACATCTGGAAATTATCGAAATGGAAAAACCCAACAGCCAGAAATGATTTTTGAAAATTACATCTTGCCTCAACTTGAAAACTAAGAAGTTAAATAAATCCCAATTCATTAAACCTTTTCGAAATTATACTGTCCAATACTAAACTTTAAAATTTTATATTATGAAAAATGTGGTAAAGAAATTAGTATTCGTAATGACGTTATTAGTTACATTCGGAGTTTCGGCTCAAGATAGAAAAGAAAAACTAAAAAATGCCTCTCCAGAAGAACGTGTAGCGATGAGAACCGAAAAACTTTCTGAAAAATTAAGTTTAGACGAAAATCAGAAAAGGAAAGTCAAAGAAATTTTTGCAGCGGAACAAAAAGAAAACATGGCGGCTAGAGAAGAAATGAAAGCCGAAAGAGAAAAAATGAAAGCCGAAAGAGAAAAAATGCTAGCTGAGAAAAAAGCTACGATGAAAAAACAACACGAAGAATTGAAAGCAAAGCTAAAACCAATACTTACAGACGAGCAATTTAAAAAATGGGAAGCGATGCAAAATGAAAATATGGAAAAAAGAAAAGAGGGAAGAAAACACAAAAAAGAATAATTATTCATAAAAAAAGCTTCAATATTGAAAATATTTTTTATTTTTGATAAAACTATTAAACAAATTACAATGAAAAATTTATTAGGCGCTCTTGTATTATTCTTAGCTTTCACAGTAAATGCTAGTGCTCAAGAGACATTTAAAAAAGTGGACGAAAAAGTTGAAGCAAAAAGTAATTTAGCAGCTCTTTCTGAAGTTGTTCCTGTTCAAGGTACTTTAAGCGAGGATTTATTCAGATTATTTGAATACAAACACAGAAATTTAAATGGAAATCTTTCTGCAGAAAGAAAAGCGGAATTAGCTAAAATTATTGAATTAAAGTTAAGAGCTACACTTTCTCAAGAACAAATGCAAAGCATTGAAAGTAAACCAGGTTTGTTGAAAAAATTAACAAACTAAAAATAAAAAAATCCCGTCAGTTAAACTAGACGGGATTTTTTTTTACTAATATTTTCTCACTATAATATCTTAGCCACTTCGTTGATACATTTTATAGTATAATCTAAATCTTCATACGTTAACGCATCAGTAATAAACCACGTTTCATAAGCAGATGGCGCAATATAAATTCCTCGTTTTAATAATTCATGAAAGAATTTTTTAAAGGTATCATTATCGCCATTTTTCGCTGTTTCAAAATCGTACACTTCGTTTTTATCAAAATGCACTGAAATCATTGACCCTACTCTATTTATAGTAAACGCGATATTATTTTCAGATAAAACTTTGTCGATTCCTTTTTCTAAGTAAGCTGTTTTTTCTTCTAATCGTTTAAAAATTTCTTGATCAGAATTTAATTCTAATAACATTTGGTATCCTGCAGCCATTGCTAAAGGATTTCCTGACAATGTTCCCGCTTGATACACTGGACCAAGTGGCGACAACATATTCATAATTTCATTTCTTGCAGCAAAAGCACCAACTGGTAAACCTCCACCAATTACTTTTCCAAAACAAACAATATCTGCATCTACATCAAATAATTCCTGAACACCACCTTTTGCTAAGCGAAATCCAGTCATAACTTCATCAAACACTAACACTGCGCCGTTTTCTGAACAAAGTTGCTTTAAACCAGATAAAAATCCACTCTTTGGAGGAATACAACCCATGTTTCCTGCAACTGGTTCTACAATAATGGCAGCAATTTCATTTTTGTTCGCTTCAAAAAGTGCTTTCACATTTTCGAGATCATTATATTTTGCTAATAATGTGTCTTTTGCAGTTCCTTCTGTAACTCCAGGACTATTAGGCACACCAAAAGTACTTAAACCGCTTCCAGCTGCAATTAGAAACGAATCGGAATGACCGTGATAACAACCTGAAAACTTAATAATTTTATCTCGTTTTGTATAACCACGTGCTAAACGAATCGCACTCATACAAGCTTCTGTACCCGAATTTACAAAACGAATTTTATCTATATTTGGCACCATTGAAACTGCTAATTCAGCAATTTTTGTTTCCAATTCTGTTGGTGTTCCAAATGAAGTTCCTTTTTTGGCTTTTTCAATAATGGCGTTAATTACAGGTTCGTGTGCGTGACCTAAAATCATTGGTCCCCACGAGTTGATATAATCAATATATTTATTTCCGTCTTCGTCATATAAATAAGCTCCTTTTGCTTCTTTTATAAAAATTGGAAATCCACCAACTCCTTTAAATGCTCTTACTGGCGAATTTACACCACCAGGAATTACTTCATTAGCTTCAATAAATAACTGACTACTTCTTTGATATAACATTATTTTTTTACTTTTAATTTTTGACCTATTGAGATTCCAGAATCTGGAATATTATTTAAATTTTTCAATTCATCAACTGACAAATTATATTTTTTTGATAACGAATACAACGTATCACCTTGTTGTACAGTATGTTCACCATCGAGTTGAGTTATCACTCTGACTTTAGGAACAAAATTTCTTCCTAAAACTTCGTTATCAATTTTATACAATTCATAACGTTCGATAATTCCAATTAATTTTGATGGATATAAACTATCTGTTGCATAACCCGCTTTTTTTAAACCATTTGCCCAAGCTTCATAATCACCTTTATCAAGCTTAAACAAACCTTCATATCTTTTTCTTGAAGATAAAAATGCCGAATGATCTTTATAAGATTCTGCAGGATCTTTGTATTTTCTAAAACATTCTTGTGCGGCGTCATCATCATATTTTATTGATTCACCCATCCAACCCGTATGACATTTAATTCCGAAGTGATTATTAGCTTGTTTTGCTAAATCTCCAAAACCAGCACCAGATTCTAAAATTCCTTGCGCCATAGTTATACTTGCAGGAACGCCGTGTACTTTCATATTGCTTTTAGCCGTTTCTTTAAAATCAGCAATGTATTTTTTTACATCTTCCGTTGTGGCTTTTACTTTTGAAGTAGCTACCAAAACTTCACTTCCAGAAGAAGGTTTGGTTTCTTTTGGAACAGTTGAAACATTAGGTTTTACAGTTGGAGCTGTTTTCACAGGATACCTTTTAGTTACTGGATAACTTTTGGTACTTGGAGTTCTTTTAGCCGTTCTTATTTTTGAACTTCCACAACTTATAAAAAGTAGAGAAATAAATACTATTAAAATCTTCTTTATCATATTATTATCTTCGTTTTTCCTTTTTTTTCTAATGCGTTATTCATTCCTGCAATGCCTTGCAAACCACCAGTATGAATGGCTAATATTTTTGAATTGGCTGGAAAATAATTACTCTCAATTAAATTCAGAATCCCAAACATCATTTTTCCGGTATAAATTGGATCTAAATGAATATCATATTTCAAATAAAAATCATTTATAAAATGGATTAATTCCTCTGTTACTTTTCCATAACCTCCAAAATGGTAATCACAATTTATGGACCAATTTTGTTTGTTTGCAAATTTAGCAATATCATTTTGTAAAAAATCACCTTTTAAGGAAGAAAATCCAATAATTTTTTGAGTTATAGATGAACTATTTATTATTCCTGAAATTGTTCCTCCCGTTCCTACAGAAGAACAAATGTGTGTAAATTCTGAATCGGAATTAGATAAAATTTCTTCACAACCTTTTATTGCCAATTCATTGGTTCCGCCTTCCGGAATTAAATAAAATTCGCCAAATTCAGTTTTCAAATTTTTGATGAAATCTGAATTCTCTTTTTTACGATATTGTTCTCTAGAGATAAAAACGAATTTCATTCCAAATTGTTGTGCTTGTACTAAAGTAGGATTGTCTGCAATTTTGTTTTGTAACTCTTCTCCTCTTATAATCCCGATAGTTTGAAAACCATACTCAGCTCCTGCACCAGCAACCGCAACAATGTGATTAGAAAATGCGCCACCAAAAGTTAATAATACTTTCTGATTTTTATTTTTAGCTTCTTCAAGGTTATATTTTAGTTTTCTAAATTTATTCCCTGAAATTATAGGATGCAGTAAATCTTCTCTTTTAATATGAAGAGAAATACTATTTGGAAAAACTATATTTATAAGTTGATTAGCAGACATAAAAAATCCCGAATAAGATTTACCTATTCGGGATTAAATATAATTATTTATTTTATTAGTTTCCTACAATAATTTTCTTTTCAACAGAAACGTTATCGGCAGTATTTAATTTTACAATGTAAACACCATCACTTAAAGCATTTGTTGGTAATTCAATTAAATTGTTGCTTCCTAAATTTTTCTTAGTAATTACTAATTTCCCAGTTACATCATAAACTGAACAATTTGAAATTTCTTTTCCTAAAGTGTTCACAATAGTTAACATTGCATTTTCATTGTTTTGAAAAACATTAAATGAATTAGCTACTAAATTGTTATTGTCATTAGACAACACATCAAAGTTTTTAAATGTTACTTCAAAACGAGAAGCGTTTTCTCCTGCTGGTAAACTTGTATTGAAGTCTCCATTTTTAATATCATGATATATTCCTGTTTCTTTATCGAAAATATATACATTTTCAGAACCAGTAAAGTTGATAACATCAGAAACTTTAACTTTAAAAGTAGACGCTGCACCACATTTAAAAGCAATTGGAATTCTTTTTTCCATTGCAAATGGCAAAGTAGTAATCACACATTTTTTGTCATTATTATTTTGACCGAAATACACCATATCTGGAGCATTTACATAAACATCTGGTGAAACACCATCGTAGCCTAAATCATAATCATCAGTTGTATTAGGATTAAAAGCCATAGCAACTTCAAGAGATTTTGCATTATTCATTATTGTCAATAATTTTATTTGAGGTACTGGTAATTTTGATAATTGTGTATAATCAACACCAGCAACATTAGGAATTTCATCCCAATTTGACCCTCCTAAATTTTGACTAGGAGCAGAATTTTTCTCAAAAGTTGAATTATTAGCAACACCTTCTCTAACGAAAACTCTATATTTATTTCTCATTACAGAAGAACCAGCCGCGATACCTTTAACCATAAAACCTTGTCCAATTGGAGAAAACTGTCTTTTAAAAGTAGAACCTGACGAACCTCCTGTAGAATTTAAAGTACCATCAGGATAATATGTATTCCAAGTTGCAGCAACCCATGTACCAGGTGTACCTACAGTTGCTCCGTTAGCAACATAAGTTCCATAACCTCCAACATATCCAGCTAAAACGTGTGTATTAGCTGTTTTACTGTGTTCCCAAAAATAAGCAGAACCATCAATAACATTTGGATTACCTCCAGCAGAAACATTACCAGCGCCATCATAAGATCTTCCAGTATGCTCTACTAAATACATATTTAAATTAATTGCACTAGAATATGGATTACCAACTAGCGTTAAATTTCCATTTGAAACAGGTACGGAAATATTCCCATCATTTGGTCTTCCTCTAAAATCGTAACGTTGCGCTAAACCAGTTTTATTAGCAACTGCTTCTGCTGCATCTGCAACAGTTCCATCAGTTCCAGAAGTTCCTTTCATTGAAAATCCTTCACCAGGATTTAAAGTAGAAGCTGAACCAACATATTGCCAGTTAGCATAAACTGGAGATAGAGAAACAAATTTCCAAATCCAATATGGTGCAATTTGCATTGTACCACCAACACCACCTGTAGTAGTACCATTATAACTACTTGTTGGTAAAATTTCAGCAGCAGTAGAACTGATTAAACCTGACGGTCTGTTTAACATTGTAATCCCAAAAGGATTCCCTGCAGCACCAGAACCAACTGGTGAACACCAATAGTTATATTGAAAATTATTTACAGTTCCTTCTTGAAAAACAGATAATTTTCCTGTTCCCGTATTAACAGAAGATCCAGAACCTTTTTGTAATAACTGTGACGTATTTCTTAAATAGAAATTACCTGTATTATTTAGGTTGACGTCATTTGTGACAGTCATATACTGATTTGTCATAAAGACATAAGAACCATCTTTTACAAATAATTGTGCATTTACAATCCCTGTAAAAACAATTAATAAATTGGCAAGTAATATTTTTTTCATAAAAACAAGATTTTATAGTCTAAGAAAATCGACAACCAAAGTTAATGCGTTTTTTTGTTAAAAAAAAACGTTTTTTAGACTTATTTGTTAAAAAAACAAAGGTACAAAAAAAAAGCAAACTTCAAAAAAATACCACACAAAAAGCTTGAAAACTAGATAAATAACATTTTTTTATGTGATTTTAGCTATTTTAACAAAAAAACCTGCGTTTTATCGATAATATTTCAATTTAACTTTTCTAATTTTTCATAAATTTAACAAAATTTCTAACAATTAATACTCATTTTTTGATTTTATTTTATTAAATTTGATTTTATCATTAAAAACAAACATGAAATAAACAATAATATAACAAATAGTTAAAAATAAACAACCCCTGTTTTATGAAGCAAAATTACAATCTATCAACTTATGTTGATTACACACTTAGTGCGTGGAATTTATTTTCTCGCAAAAGTAAAACCAATTTGGTATTTGCTTTTCTTTTCACCTTTTTAGGTTTTTCTGATGCTTTTGGGCAAGTAACTATTAATACTGCTAATGGAAATATTAATAGTTGTGTTTACCCAACTAACTATGTTACTTTAGGAAATATTTTTTTAGAGGAAAATCAAAATGCTAATTTTAGCATCACTAACGTAAACACTGATTATACGTTAATTATTACTGCTCCAACAAATTTTGAATTTAATCCTGGTGTTGGCTCAGTGGCATTTAGAGCAACTGGTGATATTACAGCAGCATCAATTAATGTAACCGCGACTACAATTACTGCAACCTACAGAAGTAGTGATGGTAACAGAACTAATGACGATGACCGTTTAACGATAAGCGGTATTCAATTTAGAGGTATAACCGCTCCTTCATCTGGAAACATGACAAGAACTGGCGGAACCGGGGTTATCAATGGAGCAGCTATTGCAGGTCCTTCATACGGAACATTAACATCTACAAATAATCCACTTGGAGCTAATGGTGGTGGCGCCGCTTCGGTATGTGTTGGTGCCACTACTCCTGCATTTACAAATGCAACAGCAGGAGGAACATGGTCTATCACACCTGGTACAGGAACCGCAACAATTTCTGCAGGAGGTGTTGCTACAGGAACATCACCTGGTACAGTTACAGTTGTTTATACTTTAAATGGATGTGTATCAAATAGAGCATTAACAGTTTCCATTACACCTGCAGCAATTACTGGTGGAGCAGCATCAGTTTGTACTGGAGCTACTACTCCGGCATTCGCAAATGCAGTCGGTGGCGGAACATGGTCTATCACAAACGGAACAGGATCAGCGACAATTTCTGGCGCAGGAGTGGTTACAGGAGTTACACCAGGTAATGCAACTGTAGTTTACACTATCGGAACCTGTTCCACATCAACAGCAATAACCATTATTACAACACCTAGTATCACAACAAACCCATCAAACACAAGTGTGGCAGCTGGAGCAAATGCTTCGTTCACTGTTGTAGGATCTAACTCACCAACAAGTTATACTTGGCAAGTGAGTACCAATGGTGGTGGAATCTGGACTACCATTACAAATGGAGGTATTTATAGTAATGCTACAACCGCAACATTAAACATCACTGGTGTGACTATGGGTATGGACGGATATTTATACCAAGCTTCAGCAACAAACAGTTGCGGAACATCTACTTATTCTGCAAATGCGATTTTAAATATTTCATTAGTATATTGTGCATCAGTACCAAATACCAACTTTCCTGACGGTATCACTAATGTTCAATTCAATACTATTAATAACACAACAGCAACAACAGCTGCTATTCCATATACAGATTACACTGCTACTCAAAGCACAACAGTTACTCAAGGTCAATTTCACAATATTAATGTTAGAGTAAACACAGATGGTGCTTTTACTATGGCGCAAATAGTATGGTTTGACTGGAATAGAGATGGTGATTTTGACGATTCAGGAGAAGGCTATGATTTGGGAACTGTTACAAACAATGCTAACGGATTAAGTTCAGCATGTCCTTATTCAATATTAATTCCTGTAACTTCAGCAATTGGAACTACAAGAATGAGAGTTGCCTCACGTTTTACAACAGTTTCAACTCCATGTGCTAATGGATTTGATGGTGAAGTTGAAGATTATAGTGTAACTATTTTAGCCGCACCTGCATGTACTGAACCTACAGGACAACCAACCACATTGGTATTAACTCCAGGAGCTACATCTATAGCTGGTTCATTTACTGCTGCAGCACCTGTACCTCAAAACTACTTAGTAGTAATGAACACAACAGGCACAGCGCCAACAGGATTAATTATGGACGGAACTACTTATGCTATAGGAACAAGTATAGGTGTAGGTAATACCGTTATAGACACAGATATAAATACAACATTTACGGCAACTGGTTTAAATACGACTTCTACTTACTATTTCTTCATTTATTCAATGAATGCATTATGTAGTGGAGGGCCATTATACAACACAAACCCAACTGTATTAATTGGAAACGCTACAACAGTTGGCGCAGCTCCCGCACCTTGTATCCCACAAACTAATACAGCTGTAAATCAAGATAGATATATTAGTAGAGTTGCCTTTATTGGTACTTTAGTTGAAACCAACAATACGAGTACTTATTCAGAAATTACTCCAGGTTATCAAGATTTTACTGGCTTAGCTTTAAAAGCACAACAAGCTCAAGGAGAAGGAGTAAATATGATTGTAGAATCTATTGGAGGAAGAACAAAACTTTTTGCTTGGGTGGACTGGAATAAAAACGGAACATTTGAAACAAGTGAAAAAGTGTATGGACCTCCTGCTGCAGGTATTTCAAGCACATTTGGTTTTGTTATACCAACTGGAACAGTTCCTGGTGATTACAGAATCAGATTTAGAACTTACAACGCATATAGAGGAGTCACAGAAAATTTTAGTTATAATTATGATGCCTGTGAATTATTTAACACGATTTTAATTGGTGGATTAACTTATACTCAATACGGAGAAGCCGAAGATTATTTATTTACTGTAATTCAAAGATGTGATGCGAATATTACTTCAGTAACAGACGGAAGTGTTTGTGGATCTGGAATCGTAGATTTAGTTGCTAACGGAACTGCTGGAACAACTCAAATCAGATGGTATGATGCACTTACAGGTGGAACTTTACAAGGAACTTCAACAAGCGGAGGAACATTTGAAACTCCATCAATATCAAGCACTACAACTTTTTATTGTACTGCATGGAATGGAACTTGCGAGTCATTTGTAAGAACTCCTGTTGTAGCTAGAGTAAACCCTACTCCAACATTAACTTTCACACAATCATCACCAGACGTTTGTGGAGAAAATGCCATTGTTGCTTTAACTGCAGGCGGAGATAAACAATTAACAGATTTATTATACGAAAGATTTGAAGGCGGAGCATTAGGAACTTTTACAAATGTTAATTCAGACACAACTCCAGCTGCAATTAAAAATGATACAAAATTTACTAACAGAGCTAGTACTTTTGTCCCTACAGTTGGATTATCATGGAAACCAGCTATTTCAAGTGGCCTAGCACCTAACCTATTCGCTTTAGCTACTTCAGATGCTGGAACACCTCCAGATGTATTAGTAGAAAACTCATTGGTTTCAGCAACATTAAATTCAGCAACTTATTTGAATTTAACTATGACAATGAATTTTTATTATTCTCGTTATTATCCAGACAACACAAATAATGCAGATGAATTTGTTACAATTGATATTTCAACTAATGGTGGAGGTGCATGGACAACTTTACAAACATTTACAGCTGATACAGGTATTGGAACAAAATTTGTAAATTTATCATACAATCTAAATGGATATATCAACCAAACAAACCTAAAAGTTAGAGTTTTACACCATTCACTTGGAACAGTAACAGGATATTTACCTGATGGTGTTGCTGTAGATGATATTAGAATTTTTGGAGATTTACCATTAAATACAGCATTTGTTTGGAGCGGTGCTTCATTACCAGATGTTTACACCAACCCTGCAGCTACAACTCCTTATATAGCAGGAACTCCTGTTGTAACTGTTTATGTAAAACCAACATTAGCTCAATTAGAAATGGATAGCTATACATTTACTGCTACTGCAGTATTATCAAATGGATGTACTGCAAGTCAAGATGTTACAATATTAAATAAATCAAAAATATGGAAAGGTGCCGTTGATAATAACTGGTATAATGCTAACAACTGGAACCCAATAGGAATTCCTGACGCTAACAGTTGTGTAATTATTCCAGACATTGCAACAACAGCAAACAGACCTTCAGAAATAAACACGGTAGGTTCTAGTGCATTCGGGAAAAGCCTAAATGTAAAAAACAATGGAGTATTAAAATTATACCCAAGCAATAATTTAACAATTACCAATGCAATAACTGTAGCTGGTTCTGGATTAATAGACGTGCAAAACAGTTCTAATTTAGTTCAAATTGCAAACATTGCAAATACTGGTAACATTAACATGAAACGTACTGCAAATATCAGAAGACAAGACTACGTGTATTGGTCTTCTCCTGTTGCAGGTTTTGGGAATAGCGCAGTATCACCAGGGACAAGTTTAGGATACCAATACAAATGGCTTCCAACAACCGGTGGTACAAATGGATTTGGAAATTGGGCATTTGCAAATGAAACAATGGTACTTGGAAAAGGATATTGTTTAAGAGCTCCAGATTCTTTCTCACTTTCTGCTTTAACAAATTATACAGCATCATTTGTAGGTGTACCAAATAATGGAGATATTTCAATTCCAATAAGTAGAGGTTCTTGGAATGGTGGTACATATTCAACAGGAGTTTCAACTACACCAGGAACAAATGCAGATGATAACTGGAATTTAGTCGGAAACCCTTACCCTTCAGCAATTAATGCTATTAAATTCTTAACATTAAATACAAATATTGCTGGTTTTGTAAATATTTGGACACATGGTAATTTACCATCAAATGCAGTTATAGACCCATTTTACAATGATTATGCATATAATTACACTGCAACTGATTATATAACTTATAATTCTTCTGGAGTATCAAGCGGACCAGGTGTGTTTAATGGATTTATTGGTGCAGGACAAGGCTTCTTTGTTTCAATGCTTCATGGAACAGCAGCTACAACTGAAAACTTAATCTTTAACAACGATTTAAGAAGAGATATTCCAACTGGTAACACATACAACAATGGTCAATTTTTTAAGAGTACCGATGCCAATAAAGATGTTAACGATTTAGAAAGACACAGAATTTGGCTTGACATAGTAACACCTTCTGGAACAAGTGCAAGATCATTAATAGGCTATATTGAAAACGCAACAAATGATAAAGACAGATTATTCGACGCTTTTTCAAACGAAAAATTATCATTCAATATTTTCTCATTAGTTAATGACGAACAAATGTTAATTCAAGGTAGAAAACTACCGTTTGATACTAATGATAAAGTTAATATTGGAGTAAGTATTCCTCAAGATGGTTTATACAGAATCGCTATCGGATCTGTTGACGGGCTATTTTTAAATAAAAATCAGAACATTTATTTAGAAGATAAATTATTAAATATAACTTTTAATTTAAAAGATGCGCCATATTCATTTATGGGTAACAAAGGAATCATAAAAGATAGATTTGTTTTAAAATTTGCAAAAGACATTAAAAACACTATTGAATTAACAAATCAATTAACTGTTTATGACAATAATGTTTTAACTGTAGAATCTGGTAAGTTAAAAATTAAAAACATTCAAATTTTTGATTTATTAGGTAAAGAGTTATTAAGCAAAAACAATGTAAATAACACGACTTACATAGCTAATAATTTAGACAGAACAAATAGTTTAATGATTGTAAAAGTAACTTTAGAAGACAATACTGAAGAAGTAAAAAAAGTTATGTACTAGCAACAATACGAAATAAAAACCCAAAAAAGACCTTTACTTTAATTAGTAAAGGTCTTTTTTTTAATTATCAATATGGCATTTCAGATTAAACACCCCTTGATATAGCAATAAAACAAGATACAAATCAAATTTCACCAACAAAAAAATGTTATAATATTTGAAATATTAGTCTTTTTTGTAGAATTATAACATTTTAAGTATATATTTGCAAAAAATTACACATTATTATGATTAAAAACTTAACATTCAGCCTACTACTAATTTTCTCATCAATTAGTATAAACGCACAAGTTGGAGTTGGTACTACTTCACCTGCAGGTGCATTAGATATTAATTCAAGTACAAATGGATTAATATTACCTAGAGTTGCATTAACCGCATTAAATGTAGCAGCGCCCGTTGTTAACCCTCAAGGTGGCGGATTAGTTGTTGGAACTTTAATTTGGAATACTGCCACAGCTGGTTCAATCCCAAATAATGTTGTTCCAGGAATGTACTACTGGGAAGGATCAAAATGGATATCACTTGCTGGTTCTCCAGGAGGATTAGATTGGTCTTTATCAGGAAATACGGGAACAAATCCTGCAACAAATTATGTTGGAACAACAGATAATGTGCCATTAATTTTGAGAGCTAACAGTATTGAAAGAATTAGAATGGGTACTACAGAAACTGTAGTTAATGAAGACGCACAAAATTATAATTTCAGAGTTGAAGGAACTGGTGAATCACAAATGTTTTATGTTGATGCGGCAAACAATCACGTACACATTAGAGCAGCTTCCCCATTCCCAACAATTGACATGTTTACATCTGTTGGTGTAGCTGGCGATTATCCAATAAATGGATATGCAACTGGTCAAAATAATGCAGGAATTTACGGAAGATCTAACACAACTGCCACAGGAGCGAATATGAATACAGGTGGGTCATTTGATGGTGCAGGAAATGGTTTTTCGTCACAAGCAGGATGGAATATTGGTGCTGTTGGTACTGGATTACAAGCAGGTATCTACGGAACAGCCACTAACCCAACAAGTAATAGCGATGCTCGACAAGGTGGATTGTTTTCAATAACAGACACAGGAAATACAACACAATCGATTGCTAGTATAGCTGGGTTCGGTTCAGGACCAAATTCAACTCGCTACTATGGTGGTTATTTTGATGCAAATCAAGGAACAAATGATTATGCTTATGTTGGATATAGGTCAGGTGGAGGTACAGACTATGGTATTTTATCAGCAGGTACAAAGTCAACAATGGTAAAAGATGATGAAGGTAAAAATAGAGTTATGTATTGTACAGAGGCTCCAGAAGTTTTATTCCAAGACTTTGGTGAAGCGGAACTAAAAAACGGAAAAGCTACGATAGTATTAGAAGATGTATTAAGTAAAAACATCTCTGATAAAAAACCAGTAAAAGTTTTTATTCAATTAGAAGGTGATTGTAATGGAGTATACATTACTAATAAATCAAATAAAGGATTTACTGTAACTGAATTAAACAAAGGAAAATCAAATACAAAATTTTCTTGGCAAATTATCGGAAATAGAGCAGATTCAGTTGACAACACAGGAAAAGTTACTTCAGAATTTGATGATGTTAGATTCCCAATAGGTCCAGAAAAAATAAATTTTCCTAAGCCTGGAACTTCAAAATCAGAAAAAAGAAAATAATTATAAATACGACGATTTTTAAAAATTTATTAAAAACATTTAGGTGTTTTTGATAAATTTAATATCTTCAAAAAGCCTCACAAATTTGTGAGGCTTTTTTTTGTTTAAAAGCTTCAAAAAACAATTATTTAACAAAAAAATAATGTCTGCGAAGAAATTAAACTTTTGTGTTTTTTATCGAATAAGGATGCTTTTCATCGATTATTAATGTTTTGCATCGAATATTTTGAACATTTCGTATGGAATTTGTTTAAAATTTATATATTGCTCAACAATATCACATATTCGTTTAATAATGTGAAATTAACACGGCAATTTTCAAACAATTATTACAATAAAACCAAAAAACTACTACAAAACTACTACAAAATGAACTACAAGGCTTACAAACCAAACACCAAGCTATTATTAAATTTAAAAAAACAAATCATTAATAATACTTATTTATTACTAATTACTTTTTTTACATTATTTACAAATCAATTATCCGCTCAAACTACTGACACTTATACAGCTTCAGGCAGTTGGGTTGTACCTGCTGGAGTTACCTCAGTAACAGTACAAATATGGGGCGCTGGCGGCGGCGGCGGCGGGTCAAACTCTAACAACAACGGAGGTTCTGGAGGAGGTTCTGGGGCTTATGTCACACGAACTGTAACAGTAACTCCAGGAACGTATCCATTTACAATAGGCACAGCAGGTACAGCAGGCACTAATGCCGGAGGTACTGGAGGTGCTGGAGGAAATTCAACAATAACAATTGGTGGATTTACTCTTGCTGCGAATGGCGGAACCGGTGGTGTTGGTAATGCTGGAGCTATTGGAACAGGAGGAACAGCAAGTGGAGGATCAACAAATACAAATGGTAATCCAGGACAAGCCGGAGGAGGATCTGGTGGTAACGGAGGAAGCGCACCTAACGGTGGTACTGGAGGTACTGGAAATTCTGATGGTGCCGGAACAGCTGGAAGCACACCTGGTGGTGGTGGTGGTGGTGGTGAACGAGGTGGTGGAAATCAAACCGGAGGTGCAGGAGCACGTGGAGAAATACGTTTTACATATATAATTCCTGGTAGCTATTGCACACCAACGAATACCTCTTCAACATCTTACTATATTAGTGGCGTAACTTCTACAGGAGGTATTGCCAATTTCAACAATACTCCTACAGCATTTTCAGCATATACAAATTACTCTTCACTATTTGTTAGTCAAATAGCAGGAAATAATTTTTCACTTACTGCAACTCATCCAAGTAGTACTTATGGGTACAATGTTTGGGTAGATTGGAACAATGATACAGATTTTAATGACGCTGGAGAAAATGTAATTTCAACAGGTTATCTTTCTACACCAGCAAGTTTAGGGACTATAACTATCCCAGTAGGACAAGCAGCTGGAGATTACAGAATGCGAATTAGAAATGCTTATTTAAGCAATCCAGCACCAGCTTGTGGTTCATTTGATTATGGAGAAGCAGAAGACTATACAGTAAGAGTTATTGCTCCTGCTGCTTGTTCTGGAACTCCAACTGCTGGAACAGCTTCAGCTTCACCAGTATCTGGTAACCCAGGATCAACTTATATTGTTTCTGCAACTGGATTTACTAATGCTACAGGACTTACTTTTCAATGGCAATATAGTACAAATGGAGGCGGAACTTGGACAAATCAAGGTGCTGCTACTGGAACATACGCTAACTATACTGCAACCGCTCCTGCTTTAGGAACAACTGTATTATGGCATTTAATTGTAACATGTACAAGTAGTGGTCAAAGTGGAACATCATCTAATGGAACATTTACATCAGTTTCTACACAAAACATTCCTGCTACAGGAAATAACTCCGTTACTTGTGGAACCAACATAGTTTTATATGACAATGGTGGAGCTTCAAGCGACTATGTTAATAGTTCGAATGGATATACGATTTTAGACGCAGGTCTTGGCGCAACAATTAACATTTCAGGAAACTACACTACTGAAAGTGTTGATTATATTAAAATTTACAGTGGATCTGGAACAGGTGGCACATTACTAGGGACTTATTCAGGAACTGGTTCAATAAATTATACTGGTACTGTCGGACAAACTTTAACAGTTCAATTTACATCAGATAGCTCTGTTGTTTATTCAGGCTTTTCTCTTTCTGTAACTTATAGTGGAGTTTGTTACCCTGCATGTAGTGGAACACCAACTGGAGGAACCGCAGTAGCAACACCAGCGTCTTCTTCACCAGGATCAAGTTATACTGTTTCTGCAACTGGATATACAGGAGCAACAGGACTAACATTTCAATGGCAATATAGTACAAATGGTGGTGGGACTTGGACAAATCAAGGTGCTGCTACTGGAACTTATGCTAACTATACTGCAACTGCTCCTGCTTTAGGAACAACAGTATTATGGCACTTAATTGTAACTTGTACAGCTAGTGGCCAAAGTGCAACTTCTTCTAATGGTACTTTCAATTCGGTTTCAACACAAAATATTCCAACAACAGGAAATACTACAATTACTTGTGGAACCAATATAGTTTTATATGACAATGGTGGTGTTTCAGGTGACTATGCAAATAGCTCATCTGGTTATTCTGTTATAGAAGCAGGACTTGCAGCAACAGTAACAATTTCAGGAAACTATACTACTGAAAATGGTCTTGACTATATTAGAATTTACAACGGAACTGGAATTGGTGGAACTTTATTGGCTTCATATACAGGAACAGGAACAATTAATTACACAGGAACTGCAGGACAAACTTTAACTGTTCAATTTTACTCTGACAGTTCATCCGTTTATTCTGGTTTCAGTTTATCCGTATCTTATAGTGGTGTTTGCTATCCAGCTTGCGCAGGAACTCCAACAGCAGGAACTGTTTTAGCTAATCCTAATACAGGATGGCCAGGTTCATCTTATTCAGTTGTCGCATCTGGTTACACACAGGCATTAAACATGACTTACCAATGGCAATATAGCTCAAGTGCTGGAGGGCCTTGGACAAATGCAGGTGCTGCTACAAGTTCTTATGCAAATTACAGTGCAATTGCACCTGCAAGTGGATTAGTTTATTGGCATTTGGTTGTTACTTGTACAAACAGTAGTCAAACCGCTACTTCTTCAAATGGTGTTTTTACTGTAATGGCTGTTAGTAATGTAGTAACTGGATGTCCAAACGTAGTGTCTGGTGGTTTAGGACTAAATGGAGCAGATCCAGCTGCAATTAACTGTACAGCTTCTTCAACTTGTGTGGATCTTGAAGCTACTTATTTAGATTTAGGAGAAACAACTGATTATATTGTTGAACCAATTGCTTACAATCCTCCTCGCAGTTTTACAGGATTAGCTAACCCTGTAAGTGTTAACACAGATGATGTTTGGTCACCTGTTGTAAACCTACCTTTTGATTTTTGCTTCTATGGAAACACTTTCAACAAATGTGTTATTGGATCTAATGGAATTTTAAGTTTTAACACTACTCTAGCTGGTACAGCCAGTGGATATAGCTTTAGTGATAATATTCCAATCAGTGGACATTCACAATTAAAAGAGAATTCAATTTTTGGAGTATTTCACGATATAGACCCAGGAGTTGGAACTTTAAAACAAGTAGGTTGGGAATTAATCACATTACCTACTGGATGTAGAGCTTTAGTTGCATCATGGTCAAATGTGCCTATGTTCGACGAAAATGCTATTCTATATACTGGAATGATGGTTCTTTATGAAAATTCAAACATTATTGAGGTTTATATTAAAGAAAAAAATATCGACAACTTTGGAGCTGGAACTTGGAATGATGGTAATGCCATTGTTGGTATTCAAAATGCAACCGGAACATTAGCGTCTGTTCCACCAGGAAGAAATGGGCTTGATGCCAACTGGACTGCAACAAATGAAGCTTGGCGTTTTGTACCAAATGGAAATTCAATCGCTTCAATAAAATGGTATGAAGGTGCTGGAACTACGGGTCCAGTGGTAGGAACTACACCAACAGTAACTGTTTGCCCTACCTCAACAACAACTTACACTGCAGAAATCACTTACACGCTTTGTGATGGAAGAACAATTAAACAAGCAGATCAAACTACTGTTACTATTAATGGTGCAAAAGTTTGGAATGGCTCTGTAAGTACAAACTGGAATGTTGCTAACAACTGGACACCAACTGGAGTTCCAACAGCTTTAGACTGTGTTGTAGTACCAGATACTGCAAATGATCCAATTATTGGCGGAACAAGCTTCAGTGGTTTAGGTTTAAACTTAGCTGTAAATACAAATGCAGTTTTAAATATCACTGCTACAAATACTTTAAAAATAACTGACATAATTAATGTAAATGCAACTGGAACAATAATTGTTCAAGATGATGCAAGTATCGTACAGACTAACAATGTTACTAATATTGGAAACATTCAATATCAAAGAGCTGCAAATGTTAGAAGACAAGATTATGTATATTGGTCATCACCAGTATCTAATTTTGCAAGTACTGCAGTTTCTCCTGGAACAAGTTTAGGATTCCAATATAAATGGACACCTACTATAGCAGGAAATATAAATCAATTTGGAAATTGGGCATTTGCTAACGAAACCATGGTTAATGGTAAAGGATACTGTTTAAGAGCTCCAAACTCCTATTCACTTTCAGCTTTTGCCAATTATACTGCTACATTTGTTGGGGTTCCAAATAACGGGAACATATCAATTCCAATTAGTAGAGGAACTTTTAATGGAGCCAATTACTCAACTGGAGTTTCTACAACACCTGGAACTAAGGATGACGACAACTGGAATTTAGTTGGAAACCCATACCCTTCTGCAATTCACGCTGTTAATTTCTTAACATTAAACCCAAACATTGCAGGTTTTGTTAATATTTGGACACATGGCTCATTACCTTCTAGCGCAACAGCAGATCCATTTTATAATGATTATGCTTATAACTATACTCCAACTGATTATATCACCTATAATTCTGTAGGCGCATCTAGTGGTGCAGGTACATTTAATGGTAGAATCGCAGGAGGACAAGGATTTTTCGTATCAATGCTTCATACATCAGCCGCAACAACGGAAAATTTAAATTTCAATAACACACTGAGAAGCAATACGTATGACAACACTGTGTTTTACAAAAATTCTAAGGAAAATAAAAACGCTGACGAATTAGAAAAACACAGAATTTGGTTCGATTTAGTTACCCCTTCAGGAACTAATATTAGATCTTTATTAGGATATGTTGAAAATGCAACAAATCAAAATGATAGATTATTCGATGCATTTTCTAACGAAAAACTGTCATTCAATATTTTCTCATTAATTGGAGATGAGCAAATGCTAATTCAAGGTAGAACACTTCCTTTTGATGTTAATGACAAAGTTAGTATCGGAGTAAGCCTTCCTCAAGATGGATTATACAAAATTGCTTTAAGTGAGGTTGATGGACTATTCAAAGATCCGAAACAAAACATCTTTTTAGAAGATAAATTATTAAACGTAATTTTCAATTTAAAACAGGCTCCATATTCATTTATGGATAAAAAAGGAATAATTAAAGATCGATTTGTTTTAAGATATACTAAATCAGATAATATAACAGAAGTTGCAAACCAATTAACCGTTTATGACAACAATGTATTAACTGTAGAATCAGGTAAATTGAAAATAAAAGACATTATAGTTTTTGATACTTTAGGAAAATTATTATTAAACAAAAACAATGTAAATAGTAAAAACTTTCAAATTACTAACTTAAACAGAACAAATAGTATGTTAATTGTAAAAGTTACTTTAGAAGATAACACAGAAGAAGTAAGAAAAATTATTTACTAATACTATTTTAAAAAATTCCAAAAAAGACCTTTGCTTTAAATAGTAAAGGTCTTTTTTTTTATCTTTTTTATAAAAAATAAATCGTGAAAGTTCAAAAATACTTTTTAACAGCTAAACAACTGATTAAATGTATTTTATCGACAATATAATTCCATTCAACAATTATTAATTCAATCATAAATTTATACAAAAAATATAAAATAACTTTATAACATATTGGCCCCAAAGCTTCATTTTTTTGGTTTAAAATTTTAATCATTTAAAAGAAAACAATATGAATCAGACAAAATTACTTCAACAACTAGGATGTTTACTATTCCTAATACAAATATCATACTCACAAGTAGGTATTGGCACTACAACTCCAGAAGGAGCATTAGATATTATTTCTACAAATGATGGTTTACTAATTCCAAGAGTAGCGTTAACAAACACATCAACAGCAACAATTACAACACCTATAAAATCAGAATTAGTATATAATACTGCAACCGTTGGCGATGTTACTCCAGGTTATTATTATTGGGAAACCACACCAACTGTAGCTTCAGACAGATGGATACGTTTAGTCGCAACTGGTAGTAATTGGTCAATTACTGGAAATTCAGGTACAAGCCCTGGCACCAATTTTATAGGCACAACAGATGCACAAGATTTCAGAATTAAAACTGGTGTGGGTGGCATTGATCGCTGGAATATTTCAAATACCAATAATGGTCAATTGCAATCCTATTCTATAGGAACTGCAGCTGTGCCAACCTATTCTTGGCAAACAGATCCAAATACAGGAATTTTTAGCCCTGGGATAAGCATATTAGGATTCTCAACAAACAGTAATGAAAGAATGAGAATTGAATCCGATGGTGATGTAGGTATTGGAACTTCATCAGCAGCTTACAAACTTTCAGTACGACACGATCAAGACGGATATGGAGTAATGTCTGTTGACAACGCCACAGCTGGAGGATTTTCAGGCATTTATCTTCTTCAAGGAACAAGTTACAGAGGTCACATCGGATATGTAAACACAGGAGGTGTCTCAACCTTTGGAGGTAAAGGATCTTATCAGCTGGCCTCAGGAAATCGACATATGCTATTCAGCACAAACTCGGGAGCTGAAACATATTTGGAACGAATGATTATAGCACAAGACGGAAGAGTCGGTATCAATACAAACCCAACAAACTTATCGGCAACTATACAACCAACATCCAATTTACAGGTAAACGGATCTGTCGCAGTTGGAGTTATTAGAGTAACTGTTGGTGCAGGAAACGTAACTTACACAGTACCAAGCACCATCAGCAAATTAATCCTCGATGCTAGTGGTGGAAGCACCTTAACCGTTGAACTGCCTGACCCAACTACATGTACGGGTCGATTGATAAGTGTTTCAAGAGGAACTGGTACAAAAACCATAACCATTGATCCTGTAGGTGCAAATAATATACAAAACTTAGATGGTACAATTACCAGCACCACTTCGCTCCCAGCACATTCCGCAGCCGGAGCTGGTATCAATATTCAATTTTGGTCGGATGGTGTTAATTGGTATCGCTAATCAAAAATACTTCAAAAATCTCCAAAAAGACCTTTGCTTTAAATAGTAAAGGTCTTTTTCATTAGCATAAGCTTCACGCTCGAAAGAAATATTTCTATATGCTAATTGCCAGTTTTTATATTTTAAATAACCAATTAAAAATTCTGTAACATAAACAACAAAAAAAGGCAATACTAACATTTCTAATTGTTGTCTGATATGTATTCTTTCATGATTCAACAAAACAGCATTATTCCTATCCGATTTCTCAGATAAAACAATAAAAGGAAACAAAGTTATTCCTCTCACCCATTTTGGCGTTAAATATTTAAAAACTATTACAATCATTTGATACAAAGTTGCTAAATTTGCCCTTATGAACAATGAATTAAATCCAAATAATTTAAAAGAAGGTGAAGATTTTTATTACACACCTGAAGGATATAAATGTTTTACTGAAAAATATCACTTAAAACGTGGTTATTGCTGTAAAAGCGGATGCCGTCATTGCCCATACGGATTTGATAAAAAAACCGGCACCAACAAAAAATAAAAAATGGACATTCAATTATTCAAATATCGAATCAAAATTCACAAATCCTATCATAGGTCTGACATTCGTTACCCTTAGTTTTTCTATATATTCAAAATTCAGAAAAATAAACCAAACGAATTAAAAACAACAAAGATGACTTTCAAAGAACAAATACAACAAGGTATTCCTTCGGTTTTACCACAACCAAAAGTATACGAAACCTCAATAAATCACGCGCCAAAACGCAAAGAAATATTATCTACCGAAGAAAAAAAATTAGCATTAAAAAATGCATTGCGTTATTTCGATGCGAAACATCATGCGGAATTACTTCCAGAATTTAAAGCGGAATTAGAAAGCTATGGTCGAATTTATATGTACCGTTTTCGTCCAGATTATGAAATGAAAGCCAGACCAATTTCTGATTATCCAGGAAATTCTGAACAAGCTAAAGCAATTATGTTAATGATTCAGAATAATTTAGATTATGCTGTAGCGCAACATCCTCACGAATTAATTACTTATGGTGGAAATGGTGCCGTTTTCTCAAACTGGGCTCAATATCTATTGACGATGAAATATTTGTCTGAAATGACAGACGAACAAACTTTGTCAATGTATTCTGGACATCCAATGGGATTATTTCCTTCTCATAAAGAAGCACCAAGAGTAGTTGTAACAAATGGAATGACTATCCCAAATTATTCGCAACCAGATGATTGGGAAAAAATGAATGCTTTAGGAGTTTCTCAATACGGACAAATGACTGCTGGAAGTTATATGTATATTGGTCCGCAAGGAATTGTACACGGAACTACTATCACTGTTTTAAATGGTTTCAGAAAAATTAAAAAATCAACAACTGGCGGTTTATTCGTAACTTCAGGTCTAGGTGGAATGTCTGGCGCGCAACCAAAAGCAGGAAATATCGCAGGCTGTGTAACGGTTTGTGCCGAAGTCAACCCAAAAATTACACACATTCGCCATTCTCAAGGTTGGATTAACGAAATTGTAGAAGACATTACACTTTTAGTAGCTAGAGTTCGTAAAGCTTTAGACAACAAAGAAGTTGTTTCAATTGCTTATTTAGGAAATGTCGTAGATGTTTGGGAACGTTTTGACCAAGAAAATTTACATATCGATTTAGGTTCAGATCAAACTTCGCTTCATAATCCATGGGCTGGAGGCTACTACCCTACTGGATTTTCATTTGAAGAATCAAATGAAATGATGGCTAATAATCCAGATAAATTTAAAGAGGAAGTTCAGAAAACATTGCGTCGTCATGCGGCAGCAATAAATAAACATACTGCAAAAGGAACGTATTTCTTTGATTATGGAAATGCTTTCTTATTAGAAGCTTCACGAGCTGGAGCGGATATTATGGCAGAAAACAATATCGATTTCAAATACCCAAGTTACGTGCAAGACATTATGGGACCAATGTGTTTCGATTATGGATTTGGACCATTCCGTTGGGTTTGTGCTTCTGGAAATCCAGAAGATTTAGCTAAGACAGATAAAATTGCTTGTGATGTTTTAGAAGAAATGATGAAAAATTCGCCAGTTGAAATTCAACAACAAATGGCAGATAATATTCAATGGATTAAAGGCGCTCAAGAGAACAAATTAGTAGTTGGTTCTCAAGCTCGTATTTTATATGCCGATGCTGAAGGTCGTATTAAAATTGCCGAAGCCTTCAACCAAGCGATTGCTCGTGGAGAAATTGGTATGGTTGTTTTAGGTCGTGATCATCATGATGTTTCTGGAACAGATTCACCTTATAGAGAAACTTCAAACATTTATGATGGATCTCGTTTTACTGCGGATATGGCCATTCAAAACGTAATTGGAGATAGTTTCCGAGGTGCTACTTGGGTTTCTATTCACAATGGTGGCGGTGTTGGCTGGGGAGAAGTTATAAACGGAGGTTTTGGCATGCTTCTTGATGGAACTAAAGAAGCGTCTAAACGTTTGGAAATGATGTTGTTCTGGGATGTAAATAACGGAATTTCAAGAAGAAATTGGGCACGAAATGAAGGAGCTATTTTCGCAATAAAACGCGCTATGGCAACACAACCTTTATTAAAAGTAACCCTTCCAAATTTAGTTGACGAGAATTTATTAACTTAAATATACCGCTATGAAGACTATTAAATTACTATCACTTTTAGGATTTTTTATCCTAGCCTCATGTTCATCTGTGTCCGTGAATACTGATTATGACAAAAAAGCAAATTTTGCGTCATACAAAACATATGCATATAGCAAAGCTAGTGTGGATAAGCTTGAAATTTCAGATTTAGACAAAAAACGAATCTTATACGCTATTGATGATGCGATGCCAGCAAAAGGATTTTCAAAATCTGACAATCCAGATGTTTTAATTAGCATTTTCACTAAAGAAAGAGAACGAGTTAATGTGTACAACAATATGGGTTGGGGATTTGGCTATGGCTGGGGACCAAGTTGGGGAATGGGTTACACTAGAACCTCAACAACTCCTGAAGGAACTTTATACATTGACATCATTGATGCTAAAACCAAGGAATTAGTATGGCAAGGTATTGGAACTGGCTATTTAACAACCGATTCTGAAAAGAAAGATGAAAGAATTGCAGAATTCGTAGCAAAAATTTTAGAGAAATATCCGCCAGTAATAAAATAAAGTTACCTTAAAATAAATACATTATAATCCTGATACGTTTTTAAAACATATCAGGATTTTTATTTTGCATGATAAAAATCATTATTTGATATAAAATTTATTGTAATTTTACATCAAACAACGTAAACACAATTATGGAATCAAATTTTGAAAGTAATCCACTGATAGACAGGTTACCTAAACATTTAAAACAATTCATAATCCCACAAGATTATAACGATTATACGCCTATAAACCAAGCGGTTTGGAGATATGTAATGCGTAAAAACGTAGATTACTTATCAAAAGTCGCTCATAATTCTTATTTAGAAGGTTTAGATAAAACGGGTTTAGAAATAGACAATATTCCGAATATGTATGGTATGAACCGTATTTTAAAGGAAATTGGCTGGGCTGCCGTTGCTGTTGATGGGTTTATCCCACCAAGTGCATTTATGGAGTTTCAAGCCTATAATGTTTTAGTAATTGCTTGCGACATTCGTCAGTTAGAACATATTGAATACACACCAGCTCCAGATATTATTCACGAAGGTGCTGGCCATGCTCCTATTATTGCAAATCCAGAATATGCAGAATATTTACGTCGTTTTGGAGAAATTGGTTGCAAAGCTATTTCTTCGGCTCGTGATTATGAATTATATGAAGCGGTTCGTTTATTATCGATTGTAAAAGAAGCTGAAGGCACTCCTGCTGAAGAAATTAAAGCTGCTGAAGACCAAGTTGATTTCCTACAAAACAACATGGGAGAACTATCTGAAATGTCTAAAATTAGAAATTTACATTGGTGGACTGTTGAATATGGTTTAATTGGAACTGTTGAAAATCCGAAAATATATGGTGCAGGTTTACTATCATCGATTGGTGAAAGCGCTTGGTGTATGACAGATAATGTAAAGAAAATACCTTATGATATTTCAGCTGCAGATCAAAGTTTCGACATCACAAAACCACAACCACAATTATATGTAACACCAGATTTCGCACAATTAAGTTCTGTTTTAGAAGAATTTGCAAGTAAAATGGCCTTACGTACTGGAGGGTTATCTGGAATTCAAAAATTAATCACTTCAAAAAATTTAGGAACTGTAGAATTAAGCACGGGTTTACAAATTTCTGGGGTTTTCACCAATGTTATTGAAAACGAAGGAAAACCAGTTTACATTCAAACGACTGGAAAAACAGCTTTATCATATAGAGAAAAAGAATTAGTAAGTCACGGAACAGATGCACACGCAGAAGGATTTGGCTCACCTGTTGGAAAGCTAAAAGGAATCAATTTGGCTATTGAAGATATGGGACCAAGAGATTTGCGCGCTTATGACATTTACGAAGGCGAACAAATTACTTTAGAATTTGAAGGAAACATCAAAGTTTCTGGAGAAATTGTAACAGGAACTAGAAACTTACAAGGTGAAATTTTATTGATTAAATTCAAAAATTGCACCGTTACTCAAGGTGAAACCATATTATTTGCTCCAGAATGGGGGATTTATGATATGGCTGTTGGTAAAAAAATAACTTCAGCCTTTTCAGGACCAGCAGATGTAAATAGTTTTGATATGATTAGTCACGTACCTTCAAGTCATACTATCAAACAAAAAAAATCAGCAGAAAGAGAAGAGTTAGAAGGTTTATACAGAAATGTTAGAAATTTAAGAGAAGGAAAAGCTGCAGAAATTACTTTAAAAGAAGCATTTGGAGCTGTAACCGCAAATCATAAAAACGATTGGTTACTTTCTGTAGAAATTGCCGAATTAGCTAAAAAAGAAAACAATACCGACTTAATTGACAAAGTGTTAAATCATTTAGAAAAAGTAAAAATTAATCGTCCAGAAGTGGCTCATTTAATTGATGGCGGTTTAGAATTAATTTTCGAAAAAGCTACAAATTTATAATAATCATCATTTTTAAAAAAAATATGATACTAGTAACATTTGTTACAAACTAAAATCTATCATTCCCATATATTTGCGAAAACAAACGAATATGGGAATTTTAGATTTTTTAGGTTTTGATGATAAATCGAAACAAATTGCAGAATTTATTGAAAAAGAAGCCGTAATTATTGATGTGAGAACGTATGAAGAATTTGCTGGCGGACACATTAAAAATTCAAAAAATATTCCTTTACAAATTATCGAAACAAAGATTAACGATATTAAAAAGCTAAACAAACCAGTTATTGTTTGTTGCAAAAGTGGGATGCGAAGCAGTCAAGCTGCTTCAATTTTAAAACGCAACGGAATTGAAACAATGAATGGTGGCGGTTGGCAAAGTTTACAATTAAAGTTATAGAACCTCAGACAACACAACAAAACTTGAGGAAATCGAATCCATCTCAATTATTTTATTGAGATGGTTTTCTTTTTTAATCCAAAAACTTCTGTTTCACTTCTTTATCCGAAGTAATTATTTCATCTTTATATTTCAACGTCCAACCCAAGTTTTTGGTCACTATAAACAAACTATTTAATTCTGATAATAATCTGTTTTTAGCATTTGTTTTTAATGTCGAAGCTTGAATTTTTTTAGACAAATTCGCTCTAGCAATTTTATTGATCTTATTATAATCTTGACCTGTAAATTCATTAAAAGTACTCGACTCGGTATTATAATATTTAAAATCTGGCGCGATTTTTATTTCTTCTTTTGGAATTTCAACAACCGTAATGACTTTATTTATCGAATCAATATCGTATTTCATTTTACTCAAATCGAAACTCACGGTAACATCTGCATTAATTACCACAATGGCTTTTTTCTCGAAAGAAATAAAATCACCTAAATATTTTTTGGAATCTTTATACGTAATCACCTCAGCAAAATGTCCTTCTGTAACAACTAATTTTCCAACATTTTTAATTTGTTCCTGAATTAAAGCCGTGTCATATTCTACAACCAAAGTATCACCTTTTGAAGAAAAATACTTGTATCCGAAAAACAATACTAATGCTACAAGAATGAGCATGATCCATTTTCTAAATTCAGTAATTATTCCGAAAAAAGTAGTTTTTTGTACTGATAAACTCATAAATTAAAATTGAATGTGTGGTTGTTTTTTTACTAATATATTCATTTTCTGATTCAAATTGGCTAAAAATTTTAAATGACTTTCAGAATTTGGATTGAAAGGTCTATGATGTAACGCTTTCTGAATATCACAAACTTGTTGCATGGTTTCAAATTCTTTTTCGTCCACATAATTTTCGAAAAACTTAATCCAAATGTAATCAATTGCGGTTTGATTCGGATGCAACATATCTTCCGCATAAAAACGATAATCGCGTAATTCGTCCATCATGATTTCATAGCTCGGAAAATAGTTCGAAACTGGAAATTGGAAGTTAGAAGAATACAAAGCGGAAATCAAATGCGCTTTACTTACATTATTTTCCACAAAACCATCTTTAATATGTCGCACTGGCGAAACGGTAAAAATGAAGTTACAATTCGGATTCACCACATGAATTTCTGAAATTATATTCTCTAAACTTGTTTCAATTTGAGCAATCGAAAGGATTTCTTTAACAAATTGTTTTTGCGGCACTTTATGGCAATTTGCTACAATTTCATTACTTTCAATATGTCTGTAAACCCACGAAGTTCCTAAAGTAGTAATAATGTGTGTAGAATTTTTAAGTTCTTCATTTGTGGAATCTACTAATTGATTTAATGCTTCCAGAAATTCTTCTTTATTAGAATTTGAAAGCTCCGAATGCACTTCATAACAATGCCAAGCTTCATTATGAAAGAAAATGTCTTTTCCCGAAAAATACTTTTTATGAATACTTCTAAGAATTAATTTTTCTAAAGAAACAGAATTAAAAATAATTCCAAACGGATTTACAGTAGTTTGAAATTTAAAATATTCGAATTTCTCCGCCATATTTTCAGCAAAACAGGAACCTAACAACATAATTTTCGATTGATAATCCATCGGAAAATCAGCTTTTTGAATAGGTATTTGCGTTTGAAATTTCATCGTTTTTTTTATCTTAAACCAAAAATACAAAAACAAGTTAAATAGTTGCTAAAATTTATAGTAAGACTTTTTATTCCGTATTTTTGTACGATAAAATTTTCGAAATGAAACTACTGTATTCTTATCTACAAAAACATAAATTACTCCTATTTTTCGCCTTATTAATGGCAACTATCAATATCTGTTTTAGTTTATCCGACTCCATTATTACGGGTAAATTAATGCAAGATTGTGGTGTGGGAATTGCCAAATATAAAGGAAACGAAATTGGTTTTATCAAAGCCGTTGGTTTCTGGTTAGGACTTTCGCTTGGTGCTGCGATGATTTCGCGAATTACTAAAAATTTTCAAGATTATTTTACCAATATCGTCATTCAAAGAACAGGTGCAGAAATGTATACTGACGGAATTAAAAAATCGTTAGATTTACCTTATGTTGATTTTGAAGACCAAAGTAGTGGGCAAACCTTAAGCAAATTACAAAAAGCCAGAACCGATTCTGAAAAACTAATTACGCTTTCTATTTCATTAATCTTTCAAACCATAATTGGGTTTATTTTTGTGATTGTTTACATCTCAAGAATCGATTACAGAATTGCTTTCGTATTTGTAATTACAGCGCCAATTATTGCGTATATTAGTTCGTTTTTAGGTAAAAAAATCAAAGTCGTTTCTCGAACCATTGTTACACAAACCAATTCATTAGCAGGTTCCACAACAGAAAGTTTACGAAACATCGAATTAGTAAAAAGCTTAGGCTTAACGGCTCAAGAAGAAGGACGATTAAATTCGAACACACATAAAATTTTACAATTAGAAATTCAAAAAATCCGTTTCATCAGAAGTTTGAGTTTTATCCAAGGAACAACCGTTCATTTTATGAGAACTTGCGTGGTTTTTGCTTTGTATTATTTCTTATTTAGCGAAAAAATTGTCGTGGGTGATTTATTAACAATGGTATTCTTCACGTTCTTTATCTTCAATCCATTGCAAGAATTAAGTGCATTTATAATTGCAAAAAACGAAACCAAAGTTTCAATGGAAAATTTTGAACAATTATTAAATGCCAAATCGGAACACAAACCAGAAACTCCAGAACATTTTGGAAAAATTAACTCTTTAGTGTTTTCTAATGTGAGTTTCCAACATAAATCGGCGAAACAACCTGCTGTTGAAAATATTAATTTCAATATAAAACAAGGTGAAACCGTTGCTTTTGTTGGTCCGTCTGGCGCAGGAAAAACAACTTTAGTAAAATTATTAGTGGGTTTATATCAGCCTGCTATTGGAAACGTTTTATACAACGGAATTGATTCTAAAGCCATAGATATTTTAGAATTGCGAAAACAATTAGGATTCGTAACTCAAGATGCACAATTGTTTTCAGGAACAATTAGAGAAAATTTATTGTTCGTAAAACCAGAAGCAACCGACGAAGAAATATTAAACGCTTTACGAAGAGCGAGTTGTAATAATTTATTGGCTAGAGCCGAAAATGGTTTAGATTCTACAATTGGTGAAGGTGGAATTAAAATTTCTGGTGGAGAAAAACAACGTTTATCTATTGCTAGAGCTATTTTGAGAAATCCGAATTTATTAATTTTTGACGAAGCAACTTCTGCTTTAGATTCAATTACCGAAGAAGAAATTAATAGTACGATTAGAAATATTTCGGATGAACATAGAATTACAGTTCTAATCGCACACCGATTGTCAACCATCATGCACGCAGATAAAATATTTGTGTTAGAACAAGGAAAAATTATTGAACAAGGAAAACACAACGATTTACTTGATGAGAAAGGCTTGTATTATGCAATGTGGCGACAACAAATTGGAGAAAGAAAGTAATTTCGCACTCAAAATAAGCTAACATTTTGCGTTTGTTCTTTTTTATTATATTTGTGATGAAACCGAAACTCACAATATGCAAATAACTTGTAAAAATTGCAATCAAACTTTCAAAGGTCATTATTGTAATAATTGCGGACAATCTGCTGAAACACATAAATTGGATGTTCACTTTTTGTGGCACGACATTCAACATGGCTTATTGCATTTTGATAAAGGTATTTTGTATTCTGCTAAAAAACTTTTTACAGAACCCGGAATAACCATCCGAGAATATATAGAAGGAAAAAGAATTCATCATTTTAAACCTATTTCGTTAGTCATTGTTTTAGCAACCATTTATGGTCTTTTGTGCCATTTATTTGGTATTCATTTAATTGTTGCTGAGAATAACATTGAAAAAGCAAATCTTTATAATGAATGGTCAACTTCTCATTTTGCTTGGATAACTTTATTAACCATTCCGTTTTACACAATTGGAACTTTCGTATTTTTCAAAAACCAGGGTTATAATTTCATTGAGCTTTTAATACAAAATACGTTTAAAGCAAGTCAACGTTTATTTGTACACATATTGCTTTTTCCAGCAATTTATTACTATAACGAAACGCCACAAATAAATAAAGTCAGATTGATTTTATATCTTTTGGATGTAGCTTTAATTTTTTGGACGAATATTCAATTTTTTGACAAATTAAGTAAACCCAAAGTGATTCTGAAATCAATTTTAAGTCATTTGTTATTTTTGGTTTTATTTACTTCATTCATTGCTATTACAATGTATATCTTAGGAATACTTAAATTTTGATTTTATGTTTCAAAAAGACTATTTACACACAAACGAAGGCTTTTCACAAGTTGTAGTTATAGAAACTGAAGAAACCAAAACTTTATATATTTCAGGTCAAATTGGCGAAGGAAACGATTTAGAAACTCAAACTATTGCCACGTTTAAAAATTTAGAAACGCTTTTGAAAGAATGTAATTCAAGCTTTCAAGATGTGGTAAAAACGAATACGTATATCGTAAATTTTAATCCAGAAGTCGATTTACCCATTTTCAGAAAAGTCCGAAAAACATTTTTAGGCTCTGAAAATTATCCAGCAAGTACTTTAGTTGGTGTTAGCGTTTTAGGAAATAGAAATTGGCTAATTGAGATTGAAGCTACGGCGGTGATTGATAAAAAAGCTGTTTAAAAGAAAACCTCCAAGAGTTTGAAACTTTTGGAGGTTTTTAAATTAATAAATTCTTTTTAATTGAATCGCTAAATTTTTGGCCAGTTTTTCAAAAGCACCAACGACTCTTTCATGTTCATTAACCACAACAACTACATTTTTCTCAAAACCAATCACTTTATCAAAATGAACGACAAGTAATTTTTTCGAAGTCGTTGTGTCAATAAATTCAATTGTTGTAGATAACTTAGCAGGTTCTACTGCATATCCAGGATAAATCCAAGTTAAATTCACTTTCATTAAATAAGGTGAATCATCAACAATTTTGCATTCTCCTTTTTTGAAATACGTATTAAAAAAATTAATAAAAGCTGGATTGTAATATTTTTCTCTATTTAAAAACCAATCTTTCTTGAAATTTTCTGCTTTTTCAGGATTAGCTTTTCTTTTTTCCATTTTTTCTTTCAAAAAAGCTTCTTCAGAATCAAAACCATGAACTTCGATGTTTTTATAGTTAAATTCAACTTTAAATGAATTGATAGCACTTAAGTTTTCAAATTTACCTTCAAGTTCTTTAAATCTTTGTGAATAGCCAAGCGTTGTGAAAACAAGTGAAATAACAAGAGACTGCAATAGTTTTTTAAACATTTTTTATTTTTTTAGTAAAGTTTCCAATTCTGTATATTTTTCAAAATTAAAATCAGGCAAATTTTCTCCTATTGAACAATATTGATGGCAACCAAAACAGATTTTAACAACACCTACAATTTTATTATTTCTTTGAAAAACTAAAATATCTCTATAAGTAGTTAAACACCTTGATGTTCCAATCTTAATATTAAATTCATATTTTAAAATATCCTTTAATTTAGAAAATTTTGCTTTGTCAATTTCACTTTTTTTGAATCCAACTTCAGTTAGCTCTTCATGAAATTTAAAATCTAGATTATAAGGATAATCATCATATATTATTGCACTTTGTAAATGAGAATAATTATCATTAAGTAAATTCTCATCTCGAACGTCTTCATCGGCGATAGCGTAATGACTAACCGAATCAAACTCTAAATTTTTACTACTAAAATGTTTATAACCAAAATAGGATAACAACAATAAAACAAGTGATAAAAAAACAATAAAAAAATTCTTCATTACTTATTTCACAAAATTAATTGCATTCTCTAAAACTGCAGCAATTCCGTTCGTGTTTTTACCTTTTCCTGATGCAAAAAACGGTTGTCCTCCACCATTACCATCGATGTGTTTTCCTAATTCACGAATGACATTTCCAGCGTTTAAACCTTTTTCTGCGACTAATTCTTTAGCAATATAACAGTGAATATTTGGTAAACCATCTTCAATTGAAGCTAAAACTACAAATGAATTTGGTTTTGAAGTTCCGATGGCTTGCGTTAAATCTTTAGTAGAACTCATTGACAAATCAACTTGTTTCACTAAGAAATTAATTCCGTTTACATCCGTAAATTCAGAAACTAAACTCGCAGATAATCCGTCGATTTTTTCTTTTAATAATTGCTCAATTTGTTTTTTCAATTTCGCATTATCATCTTGTAAAGAAACCACAGATTTTAAAATATCTTGAGGATTTTTCAATGTTTCCTTAATTTCTGCTAATGTATTTTCTTGATTTGTATAGAAATCTTTTACTGCATCACCAGTAATAGCTTCAATTCTTCTAATTCCAGCTGCAACTGCACCTTCTGAAACTATTTTGAATTGCCAAATATCAGCCGTATTGTTCACGTGAATTCCTCCACACAATTCCATACTTTCACCAAACTTAATCGCACGAACATTGTCTCCGTATTTCTCACCAAATAATGCCATCGCACCTTCGTCTAAAGCTTGTTGGATTGGAATACTCCTTCTTTCGATTAATGGCAATTGAGCCGCAATTCTTGTATTTACGAAATCTTCTACTTGACGTAATTCTTCATCAGAAACTTTCGAAAAATGAGAGAAATCGAAACGTAAATAAGTCGGATTCACTAATGAACCTTTTTGTTCTACGTGTGTTCCTAAAATCGTTCTTAAAGCCAAATGCATTAAATGCGTTGCTGAGTGATTTTTTGAAGAAGCACTTCTTAAATCTGTATTTACTTTTGCTGTGAAAACCGCATTTACATTTTCTGGCAATTGCTTCGCGAAATGTAAAATCAAGTTGTTTTCTTTTTTCGTATCGATGATATCAATCGTTTCATTTGCTGAAACTAAAGTTCCTTTATCTCCTACTTGTCCACCACCTTCTGGATAAAAAGGCGTATTATCTAAAACGATTTGGTATAAAATTCCGTCTTTTTTAGAATCTACTTTTCTGATACGAGTTATTTTTGCTTCATTTTCTGTTTGATCATAACCAACAAACGTTTCCACATTTCCTTCAATTAAAACATTCCAATCTTCTGTAGAAACTTCTGAAGCGGCACGAGAACGCGCTTTTTGTTTTTGTAATTCTGTTTCGAAACCTGCTTCGTCTAAACTAAAGCCTCTTTCTCTAAGAATCAAGGCTGTTAAATCGATTGGAAATCCGAAAGTATCGTATAATTCGAATGCTTTTTCTCCAGAAACTTCTTTTCCTGAAGTATTTACCATTACGTTTTCTAACAACTGAATTCCCTGTTCTAAAGTTCTTAAGAAAGAAGCTTCTTCTTCACGAATTACATTCGTAACCAATTGTTGTTGCGATTTAATTTCTGGGAAAAATTCACCCATTTGATTCGCTAAAACAGCAACTAATTTATTGATAAAAGGTTCTTTTGTATCTAAGAAAGTAAACCCGTAACGAATCGCACGACGTAAAATTCTACGAATTACATAACCAGCTCCTGTATTGGATGGCAATTGTCCGTCCGCAATAGCAAAAGCCACCGCACGAACGTGATCTACAATTACACGAATGGCAATATTCGTTTTGTTTTGCTCTTCTGATATATTTTTTACTTCGTTTGAAGTATATTTTAATCCTGTAATTTCTTCCACTTTCGCGATAAGCGGCGTGAAAACATCTGTATCGTAATTTGAAGTAACATTTTGCATTGCCATACACAAACGCTCAAATCCCATTCCAGTATCTACATGTTGTGCAGGTAATTTTTCTAAAGAACCATCCGCTTTACGGTTGAATTCCATGAAAACGTTGTTCCAAATTTCCACAACTTGCGGATGATCTGCGTTCACTAAACTTCTTCCAGAAACAGCTGTTCTTTCGGCATCAGTACGCAAATCGATATGAATTTCTGAACATGGACCACAAGGACCTTGATCGCCCATTTCCCAGAAATTATCTTTTTTATTTCCTAAAATGATTCGGTCTTCTGGTACGAATTGTTTCCAAATATCCCAAGCCTCTTGATCGAAAGGCACATTATCTTCTTTGCTTCCTTCGAAAACAGAAACATATAAACGGTCTTTGTCTAATTTCAACACTTCAGTTAGAAATTCCCAAGCCCAAGGCAACGCCTCTTTTTTGAAATAATCACCAAATGACCAGTTTCCTAACATTTCGAACATGGTGTGGTGATACGTATCAAAACCTACATCTTCTAAATCGTTATGTTTTCCAGAAACACGTAAACATTTTTGTGTATCAGTAATTCGTGGACTTTTTGGCGTACCATTTCCTAAGAAAAACTCTTTAAATTGAGCCATTCCCGAGTTGTTAAACATCAGTGTTGGATCATCTTTTAAAACAATTGGCGCAGAAGGAACAATAGTATGTCCTTTGCTTTCAAAAAATTGTAAATAAGCTTTTCTTATGTCTTGTGATTTCATTTTTATGGTATTGAATCGAATAATATAATTGACTGAAATTTTAAAAAAAATGTTTCCAAATATGAAACAAATTTTAAGTTCTTTCGTATAATAATTGTTACTTTGTGATAACGAGCACAAAAATAGTAAATTTTAATGAAATCGTTAACAACAAAAAGTTTCTAAAAGGGAACTTTTTCAAATATGAAGAGAGTAAAATATTATTACGACGCAGAGAAATTAGCATTCAAACGAATTGTTACTAAAAATAGTACCAAAATCGGATATGTGATGTTGTTTTTACTAGCGAGTGCGTTGTTTGGATTTTTATGTTTTTTTATTCTAAGTAATACGAGTTTTTTTGAAACACCAAAATCTAAATTACAAGCGCGAGAATTAGAAACGATGAAATTGAATTACAATTTATTGAACAGAAAAATTGCGTTAATGGACGAAGGTTTAGCTGCGATTGAAGAACGTGATAATAATTTGTATCGCGTATATTTTAATAGTGCTGCCATTTCAAACGAAGAAAGACGTGCAGGTTTAGGTGGTGTAAACAGATATAAGGATTTAGAAGATTTTAATAATAGCGATTTGATAATTGGTTCGTCAAAAAAAGTAGATGAAATTATGAAAGCCATGGCAATTCAATCGGTTTCATTGGACGAAGTTACAAAATTAGCCAAGCAGAAAGCCAATTTATTAAAAGCGATTCCAGCCATTCAGCCTGTGAAAAATGAAGAATTAAAACACATGGCTTCTGGTTTTGGATACAGAAGTGATCCGTTTACCAAAATTAGAAAGTTTCATAAAGGAATGGATTTTACTGCCAAAACAGGAACTCCAATTTATGCTACTGGAGATGGTGTGGTGAGAAAAGCAGATGCAAGTTTATCAGGTTATGGAAATCACATTGAAATATCTCACGGTTATGGATATTTGACTTTGTATGCGCATTTGAGTAAGTATAAAGTCAGACCAGGGCAAAATGTAAAACGTGGCGATATTATTGGATATGTAGGAAGTACAGGACGAAGCGAGGCACCACACTTACATTATGAAGTACATAAAAATGGTGAGGTAGTGAATCCTTTAAATTTTTATTATGGCAGTATTTCTGCTAAAGAATATGTTTTAATTACTAAATTAGCGAATCAGGAAAATCAATCATTAGATTAATTTTGTTTCAGGTTTCAAGTTTCAAGTTAGCACAATAACCTGAAACTTGAAACAAAGAAAACAAAACAAACAAAAAAACAATGCAATTAAACTTACCAGAAAAAAGATATTATGGAATTGGCGAATTAGCGAAAGCATTTGATGTGAACGCGTCGTTAATCCGTTTTTGGGATAAAGAATTTGATGAAATTAATCCCAAAAAAAATGCCAAAGGCGACAGAATGTTTCGTCCGGACGATGTTAAAGTATTACAAATGATTTACCATTTAGTAAAAGAACGCGGTTTCACATTGGAAGGTGCAAAAATTCATTTAAAAGAAGGAAAAAAGAAAACCTTAGACAATTTTGAAATCATTAGTAAGTTAGAAGGCATAAAAAATCAATTACTAGAACTAAAAAAAGGACTTTGATTTAGACACAGTCGCAGTTTTCAGAAAAAAGAAAAAAATCAACAACTAAATAAATTAACTTAAACAATAAAATTATGAGAAAGTGGATAATTCCAGTAGCAATTATTGGTGTATTAGTATTATTAGCAATTAGTTCATACAACGGATTAGTTGGTGTACAAGCAGATGCAAAAACAGCTTGGTCAAAAGTAGAAAGTTCATACCAAAGAAGAAGTGATTTAATCGGTAACCTTGTAAAGACGGTTCAAGGTGCTGCAGATTTTGAAAAAGGAACTTTAACTGCTGTAATTGAAGCTCGTGCAAAAGCAACTGCGGTAACAATTGACCCAACAAACATTACACCAGAACAAATGGCTCAATTTCAACAAGCTCAGTCAGGCTTGTCATCATCTCTAAGTAGATTATTAGTGACAGTTGAGCAATATCCTGATTTAAAAGCAAATCAGAATTTCTTAGAATTACAATCTCAAATTGAAGGAACTGAAAACAGGATTAACGTTGAAAGAGATCGTTTTAATGATTCTGTAAATATTTATGACAAAAAAATTAAATCATTTCCTTCTGTAATTTTCGCAAAGATATTTGGATTTAATGAAATAGCTCGTTTTAAAGCTGATGCTGGTGCTGAAAAAGCTCCTAGTGTAGAATTTGATTTCGATAAAAAATAATTAATATGTCTAAAACCGAAGAATTTTTAAGCAAAGCGGAAGAAAAAGAAATTGTTGAAGCTATTGTTGTTGCCGAAAAAAACACTTCGGGAGAAATTCGTGTGCATATTGAAGAAAATAATACAAAACCTCCTGTTGAAAGAGCACAGGAGGTTTTTCATCTTCTAAAAATGGATGAAACCGAATTGAAAAATGGTGTGTTATTCTACATATGTATGCTTTCCAAAAGTTTTGCTGTTATTGGCGATAAAGGCATCAATGACTTAGTGGATTCTAATTTTTGGAATTCTACAAAAGACCATGTAATTGAAAAATTCAAAGAAGGCAAATATAAAGAAGGTTTAGTGAGAGGAATTATTGAAGCTGGAGAACAACTAAAAAAGTACTTTCCATATAATCACGAAGACGATACCAATGAATTATCTAATGAAATATCAAGAAATTAAGATGAGAAAATTAGTCCTATTCATTGCATTATTTTTGGGTTTTGTGTCGCAAGCACAACTAAACATCCCTGAAAAACCATCTTTTATTCCTCCAGTAATTGATAGTACAAATACGTTGTCTAGTCAAGAAAAAGAGGATTTATATAAAAAATTGGCTATTTATTCCGACAGTACCTCAACAGAAATGTTTGTGATGATTGTTTCTACCACTCAAGGAGAAGAAATCAAACGATATGCTACAGATTTAGGTCAGAAGTGGCAAATTGGTCAAAAAGGGAAAGACAATGGAATTATTTTATTGATTGCCAAAGATGACCGAAAAATGGCAATACAAACTGGTTATGGTGTAGAACATTTATTAACGGATGCTTTATCTAGAAGAATAATTGAAACTGTAATTAAACCTAGTTTTAAGCAAGATCAATATTACCAAGGAATTGACGAAGGAACCAACGCTATTTTTAGAGTTTTAAAAGGTGAATTTAAAAACGATAAATCTGATAAAGAAGGAAGCATTATACCAATCTTAATTGTAATCGCATTTGTGATTATATTTTTAATAATCGCTTCTAAAAACAAAGGAAACAGAGGGAATTCAGGTGGATTTGGCGCTCCAGATTTAATGGACGTTATTATTTTAAGCAGCATGGGTCGCAGTGGCGGATTTGGTAGCGGAGGTTTCGGTGGCGGTTCATCTGGTGGAGGATTTGGAGGATTCGGCGGTGGAGGAAGTTTCGGTGGTGGCGGTGCTAGTGGAAGCTGGTAAGATTTAACTTATGTTATTTTTAGCACTTTTTACAACATTAATTCCACTTTGGAGTTTTGCACCAATATTCAAAAATCTAAGAGATAAAAACCTTTATAGCAGCTTAATTGTTTTCAGTATAATTATTATTATTATTAATTTTTAGATTTTTAGATTTTACAGGTTTATATAAAGATTCAAAAGCAGAATCCTATTATGAATTTACTTTTTTAGTATTTTTAATTCTGTTCAAGCTACTAAATAAGTTATCATTATTAATACAAAAACGAGATTTATATTTTTCCTGTAGCAATAGCTTTATTGAATGTGAAGAATCAAAAAAAGCCAATGCGTTAGATTTTTTACTTCAAACTATTTTATCTTTAAGTGTATTTATAATTATGTTTTTGAAACATAATTATAAATAATAACATAAAAAAACCCGATAAGTGATTATCGGGTTTTTTTATGTTATTATTATTTCTGTCTAAAGTAAATATCAATTGGCACACCACTAAAATTATAGTTTTCACGCAATTTATTTTCAATAAAACGTTTGTACGGATCTTTTACATATTGCGGTAAGTTAGCGAAAAACACAAACTGTGGCACCGGAGTTGGTAATTGCATGCAATATTTAATTTTCACATACTTCCCTTTTAACGCTGGTGGCGGTTGGTTTTCAATAATTGGCAACATTAAATCGTTAAATTTAGATGTCGACACTTTTTGTTTTCTGTTTTCGAAAACTTCTACTGCTGTTTCTAAACCTTTTAATAAACGTTGTTTTTCTAATGCTGATACGAATAAAATTGGCACATCAGTAAATGGTTGAATTTGCTCACGAATTTTACGTTCGTAATCTCTAGCAGTCATCGTATCTTTTTCAACTAAATCCCACTTGTTAACTAAAATTACAATTCCTTTTCTGTTTTTTTCGGCTAACCAAAAAATACTTTGATCTTGTCCTTCGAAACCACGAGTGGCGTCAATAACTAAGATACAAACATCTGAATGCTCAATTGCACGAACCGAACGCATTACAGAATAGAATTCTAAATCTTCTTTTACTTTCGCTTTTCTTCTAATTCCGGCAGTATCTACCAAATTAAATTCGAAACCAAAACGGTTATATGTGGTATCAATTGCATCACGAGTTGTTCCTGCAATATCAGTAACTACAAATCTATCTTCACCAATTAAAGCATTAATAATTGACGATTTTCCAGCGTTAGGACGACCAACAACTGCAAAACGTGGTAATGGATTTTCATCCTCAACTGCTTCTGGCAATTCTGGTAAAACTTCCACTAATTTATCTAATAATTCACCAGTTCCACTTCCATTCATGGCACCAATAGTAAAATATTCGCCCAATCCTAAATTGTAAAACTCTAACGCATCAGTCACACGTTTTGAATTATCTACTTTGTTTACTGCTAATATAACTGGCTTAGTAACTTTACGTAGTAATTTCGCAACTTCATCATCCATTGGCGTAATACCTTCTTCCACATCTACCATAAAAATGATAGCGTCGCATTCGTCAATAGCTAATTCTACTTGTTTTCTAATTTCGCCTTCAAAAATATCATCAGAACCTTTAATGTATCCACCTGTATCAATTACAGAAAATTCTTTTCCATTCCACTCACTTTTTCCATAATTTCTATCACGCGTAACTCCGCTCACAGAGTCAACAATGGCGTCTCTACGTTGGATTAAACGATTAAAAAGAGTAGATTTTCCTACATTTGGTCTTCCTACTATGGCTACAATATTATTCATTCTTCTTATATTTTGTGCAAAAGTACGTTTTTTTATTTTAGAAGCAGACATTTTGAATTTCAAAACACTTGCTTTCCCGCTTTTCGCGCTACATGGTAGCTTGCTACAATCGGGGCTAAAATAGAACGACTTTATACTATTCACTAATCACTATTGATTAGTCATTCATTATTTTTGGTTATATCCGAATCTTCGTAATTGATAAGCGTTACTTCGCCAATCTTTATTCACTTTCACGAAAATTTCAATGTGTATTTGTTTGTCGAAAAACAATTCTAAATCGGCACGAGCCTGCATTCCTACTTTTTTCAGTGCAGCACCTTTGTGACCGATAATAATTCCTTTCTGCGTATCGCGTTCCACCATAATAACAGAACGGATTCTTATAATTTTCTCCTCTTCTAAAAACTCTTCCGTTTCCACCTCAACAGCGTATGGAATTTCCTTATCGTAATTTAATAAAATCTTCTCACGAATGGTTTCATTTACGAAAAAACGCTCTGGTTTGTCTGTTAAAGCATCTTTTGGATAATATGGAGGAGAAACTGGTAACAACTCAACAATTCTGTTCAAAACTTCTTTCACATTGAAGTTTTCTAATGCTGAGATTGGAAAAATCTCTGCATTTGGAACTTTTGCTTGCCAAGTTTGTACTTGTTCTTCTAGCATATCCTGATTTGACTTGTCGATTTTATTCAACAAAAGTAAAACCGGAATTTTAGCGTGAATGATTTTATTGAAAAACTCTTCGTCTTTTAATTCTTTCTCCCCAATTTCAACCATATAGATTAAAATATCGGCATCAGAAAAAGCACTTTTTACAAAATCCATCATACTGGTTTGTAAATCGTAAGCTGGTTTGATAATCCCTGGCGTATCAGAAAACACAATCTGATAATCTTCATCATTCACGATTCCGAAAATTCTGTGACGAGTAGTTTGTGCCTTACTTGTGATAATAGACAACTTCTCGCCTACCATGGCATTCATTAAGGTTGATTTCCCTACGTTCGGGTTTCCGATAATATTTACAAAACCTGCTTTATGTGTCATGTTTAATTTTTTAAATTATATATGTCTTACCTAATGTCCACTGGACATTCTCCTCTTAATATCAAATCTATTATATTTACAAAACCTGCTTTATGCGACATATATTTATTTTTTTGCAAAGGTACATAAAAAAAGCCACTCGTTTCAGAATGGCTTTTTGCTATAATCTGATTAAAACTGTTTCTCGAAATACTCGAAATACTGTTTTAATTATTCTGCAGCTACTAATTTACTAGCGCTACGGTATGTGAATTCGTTATAAATGTGACGACGAGCAAAACGACCTGGTGATTCTGCGTTTACCATTTTCACATACGTGTTTCTTGGTACACCAAAATATTCGAATTTACTTCCATCTACAAAGCTGATGTATAAAACGCCTTTATCCATATAAAAGTCAGAAATTTGAGAAGTTGTAGTAGTAGCCGTGTATTCTGCTTTTACTTTTTCTCTAGTTTCTGGAGCTATACTTACTAAAAAGTGGTAGGCTTCAATAATGTTCTTACTTCTTTCTTCAGCTGCTAAACGTTCAACTGGATCTGCAATAGTATCAGGATGATCTTCCTTCATACTATTTCTATATATTGTTTTTAATTCTTTTAATGTTGCTTCTCTGGTAACATTAAGTAACTTTCTGTACCCAATAATTTTCTGTGTAGTCATATGATTTTCAAAATAAAAGTGCAAAAGTAGTGATTTATTCTTTAATTAAGCAAGAAAAAAAGAAACAAAAATAAAACTTAATCATTTGTTAATGAATTAATTGCGGAAAAATCAATCTTTTTTCGATGCTTGTTATGGCATAATATATATCTTATTTCTTCAGCATACTTATTTTTTTAAACAAAAAACCAGCCTGATTAGGCTGGTTTTTGTTTTATGGATTGTTACTCAAAAGGATTTTTATGGGAGTAGAGGAATGATTGTAAATTTATCCTATCAGACGTAGGCTAGTGTCTTTTAAAATTACTGTCTTTTAAGAAATTTTTTGCAAAAGAACCAATTTCATTTAAGTCATCTTCACTAAATTCATTACAAATCTTATTAAATCCTCCAATATCTTTAACGTCCATATAAAATCCATATAAAGCACTAAACGCCCTCTCTCTATTTTTCGAACTTTTGCTTTTTTTTAAAATATTATACAATTCATTAATTAATGTGTTTCTATTTTTTGAATTCTCTACAATTACTTCACAACAGATACTACATCCATGCCATACTAACGAATCATTAGAATGCGTCAATAATTTTAAAATATCATTTGAATCTCTACCTGACCTAAACTCATCATATAAATTATTTAACTTTCTTCCTAAAATATTTTCAGTTCTTGAATTTTCAATTATTTCAATTATTTCATCTATAATCATAATCAATTATTTACTTGGTTTAAGCTGTTTTTGCAATGATCTTAAATAGTTTTCTTCTAAAGTAATTCTTTTTGCGTGACCAGATAACTCTCTCTTAGTTCCTTTACCTCTGCTACTAAAATAATTATATTCAGCTTTTCTATTTTTAATACTTTCCTTAAACATATCAATTGTATCTTCTAAAGTATCTTGAGACATTCTTTTTATTTTTGAAAAATCTAATGTAGGATTTGCAATTTTTGCTCCAAAATCAGAAGATTTTAATTTGAAGTCACAATTATTATGCACTAACACTCCAAGTTCTGAAACGTAGTAATTATGATTTTCAGCAACTTCAAAATTATAAACTATTACCGTTTTATAAAGTTTTTGTACATTAGAAATTATGACAAAATTACCATTTTTTAAAGTAAGTTTGTCGTTTACCTTTAAATATCTTGCCTCAATCCAAACATTACCTACATAAAACGGATGTTCTGGGGTGCAAACAATTTTTTCATTTCCAATAGAAAACTCAATTAATTCTTCAGAAGTATTTTGTAATAGTGAAACAACTTCTTTAATTTCTATTTTGCCAGTTAGCTCATTAAATGACCAAACTTTATCTCCAACTTCTATTTCTTCTATTTTCTTTAAACCATTAGATGTAACTACTAAAGTACCAGCAACAAAACACATCTTTTTCATTTGAGTAACTGCTTGTTTAGCCGTATTTTTAACACCTTGACTTTTTAAAGTTTTAAACAATTTTACCAAACCACCTCCTGTTAGTAGTCCGCCCAATGTATTTCCAATATCATTTCCTACATCATACCTCTCTTGTTCAGTCCCTCCACCATTTAACACCTTAGTCCAAGCGTCAACTTTTTTATCAAACATTTTTTGAACCGAACCACTTGGATCATCAACAAACTTCATGATCCCTTCTTTTAAAGCACTTAACACCTCAGGTTTAGTTATGATATCCTTAACAAAAGCGATCACACCAATTGGAGAAGCATCAACAAGACCATCTGCAATTCCATTAGCAAAAGAATTGCCAAATCCATAATCACCCAACCAAGTATCATCTAAATATTTAGACTTAACTTGTTTCCCGTTGGGGTCAAGTAAAATAATTGGATTTTGATAACAATAACTATATGTAGCATGATTGAATGAATTTGAAACACCACCATTGTGTTCGAAATCAAAGTAATGTTCTTCTTCAAAAATTGGGTTAAAACCACTAAGAGGGTCAGTAGATGACCATATAGAAATTCTTGGATCGTAATACCTAGCGCCATAATAATATAGTCCACTTTCTTCATCTAACTCTTTTCCATTGAACTTATACGGTGCGTTATGTGAATTTTTATGCTCTTCAATGAACGTTTCTCCAAATGCAAAGTATTCCATGTGTTGAGACACTTCACCACTAAAATTAGTAACATAATTAGAACTTCCCAAATGATCTGGATGAAACCAGTAGGCTTCAGTTTCAGTCCCAGTCTCAGTAAAGCTCGAAACAGGTAAAAATGCAGTATTACTACTGAACGTTGGCATTGGTGTTATCGCAAATTTTGTATACACTTTTGTCACTCCTGTTTCAGCAGTTGTCAATTGATCATGACTTGTGCTTACCAAGTTGATTGGCGCTCCACCAGAACTATTTTCAATAAGTGTCCAATCCTGTAAAAATTTACCTAAATTAGTTGTTGTACCAATTTTTGATGATACTCTTTGTGTACCCGCAAAATAATGTTTGGTATAACTTAATGCACCTGTACCATCGGCTGCCGGTCTTGCAACCAACATTCCACTAGGATACAGCATAAAATCGTTTTTAATAGCTGTTCCAACTTGTAAGGCATTTTCATAAACCGCAACACTAGTTGCGCTTTGTTTGACAATACGATCACCTCCATCGTCATACGTATATATGGCTATTGGGTGTACTGTATTTGCCTCTGGATTTAAGTCAATGGCACGTAAATGATTTTCTTCGTCCCAAAGATTTTCTCTTAAAATATCTGCTTCAGGAGCCGTACATATTTTTTGAGTTATCTTAGTTTGGTTTCCGTTCGCATCATAATCAAACGTTTTTGTTTTCACTCTCACGTCTGTAGCCGCATCACAACAACCTGGTAAATTAGGCTGGTCCACTATTTTACGTGGTGCATGAGGTTGCGAGTAATTATAACCGGCCACATTATAATCTGCCGTATTATAATCCTGATAGTTTAAGTTATATGAAGTTTGTTCTACTTGTGTCCAAGTACCTGCCACTGAAGAAGCACTTGTACTAACTGCAGTTTCATGATTTTGTAACTTGCTAGTAATGTTGTGCTGGCTATCATAACTCATAGCCAATGTGTATTTACTATGATTAAAACCTACACCATTATCATTACGTCCTACAAAATTACCTGACGCTGTAGTTACTCTATTTAAATCATCATACGTATATTCTTGCCAACTTCTTCCTCCGATTTGCGTTGTAGTTGGCATAGCAACTGTATTATTTTGAATAGACAATATATTGCTCAATACGTCATAATTGTATTTATTGTTTACAAATTGTCTATTAGGTGGTATTGAACCTGGTGTCGATACAACATAGGCACTGTTAAAACCTACTTTCATTCTATCTAAACGCCTGCGTTCTGCTTGGTACTCATAAGTAGTTTCTGTTCCATTACCATAACGTAAATAGGCACGTTGCCCAAACTTATTATACCCCAATTGACTAATGATGTCTTTATTTGGCGTTCCATTTTTCTCACTAGTCATGGCATGTAACTCACCACCTTTGTTATACTTGTACGTAACCAATTCCTCATCAGGGTATTTAATAGTTTTTACCCTGTTCCAAGTATCGAATGTCCATTCCGTTTGAAACCAATATACTCTATCACCTGGCACTGCAACAGAACGACGATTAAGGGTCAATTCTCCGAGTTTTCCGTATTTCATATATTGAGTACCTGTAGCATCTACATGGTACCACAATCTTCCCACCGCATTATCATTAGCTGCATCAGAATTACCCGCCGTTCCATAATAATAATGTACATTATTCTCTGGGTTTTGTGGATATTTAATTTCGTCTAAACGATTATAAGTGTATTTGTATTCTATCTTTTGACCTGCCAATAATAAATTAGCCGTTTTGCGTTCAATCACATTACTTGCTTGATCATATTTTAATTGAGTAATACCATTATCAGGATGACGAAATTCAATTCTTCTACCTGCTAAATCATAACTACTAGAGGTTTCATTATTGGCGACATCGGTGACTTTTAATAATTCTCCAATGTTATTGTATTCAAATGCAACTGTAATATTGCCAGAAACCGACTCTTGTAGGGTTAATAAGGTTTTATCACGAACATCTGTAAATGTCTTTTGTATTTGACCTAATTCATTAGTTACTGTAGTTACAAATTGATTATTTTCAATTGCAAAAGACATACTCTTTTGTTCAGTCTCTCCAGCTAACTTAGTTGTTAAACTTCTATCTAACACATCATATGTTGCGATTGTTGGCTCAATAGCATCAGCCGTATTGTCGTATACATACGCATTGGTTGGCACAAAGCTAACATTAGATGATAATCCTGAAAAATTATCAGTTTGTGTAGTTGGATAATAACTTTCAATCGCTCTACCAAAAGCATCTTGTTTTGCTTTTCCTGCTAATAACCATTCTAATTTGTTATTCGTATCATTTGGAGTGTTTCCGCCTGGTGCCGTATCGGCAGCTAAATGACGCGCAAACATTTTTTTAACCTGAACAGGTTTACCATAACCATCTATTAGCGTACTCGTTAAAATTTGGTTAGTTGTTAAAACGCTATCATCTGCATTACGATACTCTGGATCAAAATGACGGGTTAACGCATGATGTAACTTATTAGTTGGATCATTAGTATCTATATTATCAGGCACAATGGCTTGAAAATTACCAGCCGCATTATAGATTTTCGTGTAATTGTCATCATCGATACTTGTTCCACTAACTTTTGTAGCAACTGGTGTTTCGTCTTGGTATTCAAAACGAATAGTCCAACCTATTTCACTACCACCTGTTATACCTTCAACAAATAATTCATGAGGACCCGTAATTTCTATAGGTCTTCCACGATCGTCTATACGTGTACGCATAGGTTGCATGTTCATATCTGTAGTATAAACTGGAATTCCAAATAAATAATTGTACATACTACTTGACGTATACCCAAAAGCATCCTTTACATTAATAGGAAAGGCATGTAAAACATCATCATAAGTATATTCTGTGAAGAATTGGCTACCAGAAGAATCCACACTGTTTTCATGTGTTACTTTAGAAAGATTTCCATATATAGGATCATATTCCATTTTAACCGATGCTTCTTCTGTAGCATTTAGTTTAGTAAATACTCTTTCTAAATCACCATTTGCATTATATTGAGCTCTACGCTCTCTTTTAAGAGTAGTCCCATCTTCATCAAAAACTTGAATTTTTGTAGCAAAACCAAAATACGGCTCACCATCTATAGTAACTTGATTGTATTCCATTTTTGATACGTATACATCCGCACCTTGTTCTCCATAATCGCGAAATTGTGTTACATTTCCATGCGCATCAATACCTTCCATTATAGTAACCTCATATTTGTTATTACTTCCTAAAGTTTGCCCTTCCGTGAACGTTTTAACAGACACTAAAGGCGTTACAAATAATCGAGAGTTATCTAAATGAGTACAAACAAAGCCAACATTATCAACAGACACATGTATAACACCAGAGCCATAAATAATAGCATCAACATCAACAGCTGTTGAATAGCTATCATTATCAAATCCTGAAGGACGAGTTTCAGTTTCTGACAATGCAGTTTCAGGCTTATAAATACCATAAGTGGTTTTGCTTTCTGTCCAGGCAACATGGTTAGCATCAAAAAGAGTTTCTTTTTTCACAGCCCCTTTAAGATAGTAATTTTTATTATGGAATTCTTGTACACTATATCTATATACAGCTGGTAAAGTAACACTAGCTGCCTGAATGTCAACATCTGTATTAAAGCCTCCATGTTGGTTCACTTTAACTTTATCAAATCCAAAAAACTCACGGTCTCTACGGTCATAATATGGATTTCCGTATTCAATAGATGTAATATTTCTATCGCTTGACCAGTTGTTGTCCGCAGTAAAAGCATCAAATACTTTCACTTTACTAAGCACATATTTACTTTGAGCAAACTCGAAAGTATTTCCTACTCTTTCATAAGCTACTTCCCATGAACCACCTGTTGGTGTATTTACTTTTCTTAGTAAGTTAGTTTTTCCAATTTTTGATAAACGTGCTTTTAGAAAGCCATCGTTTGTACTTCCATTACCTCCATTTAGAATATCCATAAATCCATCACCGTTAATGTCATCTAATGAATTTTCAGTTCTATTTATGGTTTGTTCTCCCCCAAAACTTGGATTGATAATTATTTGAAAACAAAAAGCTGGAGGTATTCCGATAGTAATTGGTATTGAAAAAGCAAGATTTAAACCTTCTGCTGTACTTCTATTAAAACTAATATATCCACTATTAAAATAAGTATTCCCATCAAAACCATTACCTGTGTTTATTCTATAGCTTAAATTAGCACTATCATTATTTAATATCAAATCAGGTAATCCATCACCATTAATATCTGCGAGATTACTTTGTGTATAAGCTCTTGAAGCAGAAAGAGAAACACCGCCTCCCCAAGCATAATCACCATAAGTATAACCTGCACCACCTGAAAAATTAGTTTGTGTTCCACTTAATTCATTAGTACCATTAACCCAAATTTTTTCTGCATCTAATCCATAACCTAAATTTAATGATACTTTAATACCACCATCCATATTAATTCTGTCTGACAATCCATCCCCATTCATATCAGCCCATAGTAATTCTTCTGTATTACCACCTGTTCCAACATTAGCGTTAATACCTACTGATGCTTTAACTTTAGGCGCAGTAATTGGGATAATAATAGGTCCAATTCCTCCAAAAATTGGTAAATTGAATGCCAAGTAAGTTCCTGGAGTTGTGGCTACAGTGAATGAACCTGAAGCTCCAGCCCCACTTGATGTCGTTTCCCCAGTAGAAACACGACCAAAACCAAGGTTTCTAGTTTCAGATAAAGCCCCTATTGAATTAGTAAATTGAACATTGTCTTTAGTTAAAATATCTGGATATCTATCACCATTCAAGTCCATATAATTTAGCTCCGCCCAATTAAAACTTGTACTCGTATTCAAACTACCACCAACACCACCTACTGATCCACCAATAGAAACAGAATCACCCTCTCCCTTATTGATTAAAGATATTCCATTAATAGCAGGAAAATCACAATTAGAGGCTGATATTGAGCCACCTGTAGGTAACTCAACATAAATAGTATTAATATTTTTCACACCCATTCTTGAAGTAGAAAAATGATTTTCATCTACGCTCACTTCTTTAGAAGAACCTAACCAAATATTGAATTCTTCGTTAGGAGTAAGGCTAATAAACCTCGTACTTGTCGCAGTTTGATTATTGTTTGTTTGTAAACAATCAATTAATGCTTGACCAGAAAGACCATTACATGAACCCATTGGATTAGATGTATTTGTTATAAGAACATTTTCATCTATTGGAATTATTGCGTTAGTTACTAGATCTATTCCATAATTATAAATGATGATAGGTTGTCCACCAGGAGTTAACACTACTGCTCTTTTTTCTTGTTCTGTAGTAACAAGACCATCACCATTTAAATCTTTTCCTCTTTGAATTACAATACCTCCATGATAAGCAAAATGCCCCCAATTTCTATAATTTGGACCGAATTCATTATTACCAACTTTACAATAAATATCTTTTAAAGTACTATGTAAAGAAGCTACGTTGATTTTAAAATCTCTAACTGACCCATTAGAATTACTTTCAAAGTTACCAAAGTTATATGCTACAGCTCCTCCCCCTCGAACTCTTACATTAATTTCTCCTTCTACTGCAGTTGCAGGGACAACCACATTAATAGTATGTGATGCTAAACCGCTTGAACCATAAACTTCACCTGCTTCAGCAACTCCGTTTTTATTCCAATCAAACCATGCTCCCGCATTCGAAATTAAATTTAAATTAATTTGTAAAGGATATGTTGTATTTCTTACTACACTTCTTATAGGTGTAGCTATTTGTTGATAATAAGGAGTACAAGTATTACCTGTAGATGTAAGTCCATTAAATAAAATTCCTGCAATCCATCTTGTAGAACATGTACCAGTCGGAACTGATAATGCTGTAACCGGAGTGGTATTTGTAGATTGATAGATTTGTACTGTAATTGGGTTTGAAGCTAGTGCTCCAATATTTGCTGCCTCTATACTAGAAGTGAAATATTCTGCATAAATAGTACTTGTAATATCATTTTCTACAACGATATCATTTAAACCAGTAAAAGTTACAATTGGAATATTTCCAGAATCTACAGTAACAATAATATTTTGCGAGGCTAATACCTTTTTATTATTATTTTTTACAACCAATTGAAATTTATAATCATTATCAGGTAAAGAGGTAAAAGCACCAGCTATAAAAACTGGTCTGACTACAATTGACGAAGAATTTAAACCATTTACTTTAGAAAGTACTTCATTTATTTTCTTATTATAAATCCCATATTCTACTACAGGGTAACTGATTATATTATTTCCTCCAGCTGAAGGTGTTAAAATTACTCTAGGTTCCCATTTTATATCTTTCCAGTTTACATTTGATTTTGAAGATACAGAAAATCTAAACCCATTATTAGTTACTACATTTAGCGGAATAGGATTTCCAGAAACATCTTCAAAACTAGATAATGCTAAATTATTGTTTATTGATTGTTTGACATCTGCGTAATATGTATTTGTCGTACTAAAAATTCCTGTTGTAGCATCAATATTTCCTTTTTCAATGGCAAAAATTAAATCGTCACTAAAAGTGTAAGCTGGAATATTACTTAATGAGGTATTCCAATCCATTGATATTGTCCCATTTTGAGAAATTGTAACAACATCCTTAGCTGATAATATAAAACCTTCACTAGCCGCAGAAGAATAATAAGATATTCCATCAACGTTAGTTTCGTTAGTATCTGAATAGGTAATTATTGGATTCCATTTTACTCTATCAAAAGTACCTTCTTCTTTTGCTTGTACTCTAAAATATAAACGATCACCTTTAGCAACTGTTAAAGAAGAATAATCCATATCTACTGGAGTAACGTTTACTGTTGCACTTCCACTAAATGTTGGAGAGATAGCTCCTTCTTTAATTATTATACCTGAATTATTAAAAGTTGGAGTAATATTTTGTTGAATAGACAATCTTACACCATCATAATCATTAAAATACTGATCTGTACTACTGCTAGGAAAAACACCACTTGGTGATGGAACTATTGGATCTAAAACAACATCATCTCCAGTTATAGAAATAGTTCCCGCTTTTGGTGCAGTCCATATTTTTACAATATCATGCTGCGGATTTTCATCTCTTAATTGATCTTTTGTTTCAACCGTTACATTATTAGTAATAATTGTGCTAATTGCACCCGAACCAACTGGATTATGTGTTTGACTATTATCAGGAGAAAAACTAGCCAAATTCAAATAACTTGAGTTTAAAGTATGATTAAATTTAACACTTCCGTTGTCTACTAAATCAACTAAACCATCCCCATTTACATCAGAGAAATAAGTTTTAGTTACACTTTTTGAAGTATTGTAAGTATAGCCAGCAAAAACTCCAAAACTTGCCTGAAAACCAACACTTTTTGAGTCAGAAGTTGTTTCAGACAACTGATTTATTCCTGTAATATCCTGTGGCGACCCAAATCCAACAGTAGAACCCGGTAAACCTAAATTAGGTCTAAACTTTATTTGTCCATCTTTTCTGTATATTTTATCAGGTAAACCATCACCATTAACGTCCATAAAAGAAATTAAACCTTTACTTTCTGAATAGCTATATCCACCATTAACACCTGCAGTAAATAAATTACTTCCAGAACAAGGTATACCGAAACCAACATATAAACCTCCATTTAATCCCCAACCTTTGGTTGAACCTAAAGCACTTCCTTTATTAGTAAACTCATTTGATATACCTGCGGCTAAGCTTCCTAATAATAAATCTCCTTTAATATCATCATCATTATGATTCCACATTGTAGATTCATTTGAATCCATAAAATTGGTTTCATTAATTGCATTACCACTTTCATCTTTGTTATGATATTCCATCGTGTTAGAATAAAACAACTCTCCATTGGCATCATACTCGGCAATTTTAACTAATTGCGATTTAACAAAAGTATGTTGTTCATAGTCAAAACGGTAAGTTCTAATAGTTTGAGAATTACCCGATTGTTCAAAACTTACTTTAATTTCTTTTAATAAATCTTTTGTAACTTGAACAACACCGTTTCTAGCGTTAACTTGTATATCTGCTCTTTGAGAAGAAATATTAGGCGTTCCAACATTGTAATTATTAGATTTATTAAAGGAAACTTTATAATAATTATTTTGAGCACTATTGTGAAGTGTGTATTTAATTTCTTTGATAAAAAACTCATTACCGTTATCACCAGGTTGACCAGGAAGTGATACTGATTGATTTTCATAAATATACTCTACATAGTTACCATTAGTGTCTTCCGTTCTATAAAGACCCCAGTAAGCAATATTTCCAGCGTTAGTTTTAACAACTGAATTATTCACTACAGCACCAGCATAACCTCCATAAAAACTTTTGTTACCTGTTTTATCTGTTACTTCCCACCAATAATTGCTAGGACTATCTCCATGACGAATGACTTTAGCATAACTGCCTTCTATACGAGGATAGAATTGTCTTTCTTTAAAAACCCCATCATTATCTAGATCTTGATATTGTCTAGAAATATCACTTTTTCTATGTGGGTTGGTATAATCAGCTCCGTCTTTTAAAGTTAACATTCCGCCTCCCATTGAGTAGATTTCTGTTTCTTTTGAAGCATCATATCGTGGTGCTCCCCAACGAGTATCTAAAGAAACACCTGGAATAGATAAATCCCATCCTAATCCCATCCAGCCGTTACCAGCTTCTGAACTATAGCTTACAGAAAGTTCTGGCTCCATACCACTACGACCTGCTGGAAGTTTAATAGGGAAACTTGTATTCATTGTTCCCATATTATTTGGACTTGGAGGAGCAATACTTACTACACCCACAGTTGGATCAGCCGCTTTGATATCTTTAATAGAAGTTGGCGTATAACTTCCTGTTTCAGGAGATTCAGGAACTTTGATAATTCCATTAATGAAATCAGTAAAATGAGATGTTTTTGAAACAATTTCTTGAGTCGTTGATAATAAAGTATCTTTATCTAAAGCCAACCATTTTCTCTGTTCGTTATCAAAATAAAAGGTTTTAATGTCTTTAGCTGTATAACCTGTAGGTAACTTTTTCTCGTCGTATTTTAAATGAATTTTTGCCGGTTTCGCTGTAAAATGTTCGCCATGTGGTAACATTCTATACCCATGAAAATCAGCCGTAACATTCACCATTTCTGGAGAAAGTGTTGGCACATCTGTGTAACGTAGTCCGGCAATAGAAAAAGTTGTATTATTTGCTAAACTTAAATCTTCTACTTCTAATTTTGCTCCAGCTAGAGTTAACGTGTTTTTTACATTTTTCTCAAATGATTTATTTGTTTGAGTGAAATTTGTTTTATTACTATTAACTACATCTGGTTGCTCAATTAATTGCTTAATTTTAATATTGTTTTCTTTTCTATTCCCTTTATTATCTAGATAAGAAACGGTTAAAAAAGCATTAGGTTCTTTTTCTTGAACCAAAACTTCAAAGACACCATTGATAACTGGATATTCTGTACCTAAAACTGAAACTTTAGTAACCGTTTTATCTGGAACAAATCCGCTAAAGGCAATTTTTCCATTATAAGAATTAGTACTTGACTGATTGAAAACAATAGGTTCATTTATAGTTTTATCTTCATAAACCATTTTTAAATTACGAACCATATATTGGTAGTTCGCATTTTCTAATGTGGTAAATTTGACAAAGTTTTTTCCTTTTTGAATACTTTCTGGATTAAGCTTTTCTCTAACTTTTGACCAAGCTTTATTTATCTTAATTATACTTCCACCCGTTGCTAATTGATCATTAACACTTTTCGTTGTTTGACTCGCATCTTCTAATCCGAAAATTTCATATTCTAAATAGGCATCTTTATTTTGTTTGAAATCTTCTTTCAATTCAAAACTAAAAATATTGTCTGTAAGCTCATCAATTGGTAAGTTTTCACTCTTTCCAATAATACCTTGTTTTTCAAATGCCAGTATTGTATTGACATCTTTCAATACCTCAACGCTTTTATTCTCAATAACTTGAATCTTACTATTATTTTGAGATTGATGTTCTACCAAACCATTACTTTCATTATTTTGAGTAGTCTGATTTGAATAACCAACAATAGTTCTGAAATTATTTGGAATAACTTGTTTAGAAACTCGATTATTTAAAGCATAGCTTAAAGGCTGAGAGAAAACCATCATGTTTGCCATTATTGCAATAAATAATTGCAATGAAAATTGACGTTTTCTTATCCAAGAAAATATGTTAGTGTGCATTATATGTTTTGGGTTTTAGTTTATTATGATTTTGTGAGTAGTTGAGAATTCTGAAGATTCTACTTTTATAAAGTACATTCCTACTGTGTTTAAAACGAAGGTTTGATCGTAATTTTTATCACCTTCAAAAGTCGTTACTGATAGTTTTTTTCCAGATACATCACTTATTGAAATTGTAACTGGTGTAACTTCTTGTAAATTAACCACTACATGAAATTCACTAGATATTTTCGCAGGATTAGGGTAAACACTACTATAACTTCCTTTACCTTTATCTAAAGGTTGTACAACTGTAATATTAACTGAATCTTCTACAGTACATCCCGAATTTGTATCCGTAATTACACATTGGTAATTTCCTGATTCAGTTACTGAAATACTAGGTGTAGTATCAATTGCGCTTCCGTCTTTATACCATTGGTATGTAGCATTAGATGATGTTACTTGTGAAGAAGCATCTAAGACAACAGTATCTCCAGTAAGTAAAAGTTGATCAGGACCTAATTCTAAATTTATTCCAGGAGTTGCTGAAACTTCAAAAAGTGCTGTTTGAGTATAGCCCGTTGCATCTGTAACTGTTACTTGATAATTACCTGTATTTAATGATAGTGCTAAATCAAATGTTGGTTGATTTAATTGTAAATTGTAGCTATTATCAGTTCCGTGAACATTAATTGTAAAAACTGGTTGGCCTCCTTTTATTGCAATATTCACTGTACCTTGTGATGCACTACAAGCTAATGGATCTACAGTAGGAAAAATCAGCATTCGTGGCCCAACTCCAAAAGTAAATTGATTGTAAGTTGTGGTGTCACTTGCCCATTTTAAATTATTATAAACAGCGTATCCATCTGAATCAAAATTAGTAACTGGATAGATACTAATATTTGAACCATTAAAATTTGAAGTAGTTGTATTATTTGTATTCTTATCTGTTAATAGCCAAAACGCTTCATTTGGTTGTAAAACAATACTTGGATCTGGTTTGTATTTAAGATTTGTATTTACAGTATGAGCTGACAAACCAAACTTTTCAACAAGCCATGTTCTGTCAATTTTCTTTATACCATTATCTAATACAGTATTTGGAATTTCAGTATTACTATTATCACCAATTGTTAAAAAATTTTGGTCTTCAATATGTCCAATATTTAAATTATTATCTGTTTGAAGAGTACCTGTCCAAAATATCATTCTTTTCAAAATTGAAGGGTCATGAATAGAAGTAGATTGTTTTTGATTTAAAGCTGAATTCGAATCTTTTCCTAAACCAAATATTCTATTTTTAAAGATTGCATTGTTTTCTTTATGCCAAAAAATTTCGTTTTTAGATGTGTAATAATTTACCTCAGGTTGAAGCGTAATCCCATACTTTAATGCCAAATAACTTTCGACTCTTAATTTTTCCTTATCATTTAAGGCTTTTCTGTAAACAATAAATTCTGGAATCTGACCAATAAAATTGACAGTTCCAGTAAATGCTTTTCCAACCAAAATATTACTTTCTCCAGTTGAACCAAATGAATTAACTATTTTTTTAGTATTGAAATTATGCCAAAGCAACGTGTTAATTCTTCCATTTGGTCTAACAGATGATCCAGAAGGATAAGTTAATGAAACAGCATCTCTTTCAAAAGTTGATGTACTAAATTGAAAAGATTGCCCATTTATATCTCCCGAAGAAACAGCAACATTCCAATCTGTATTCATTAATCCATACTTTATCGTAGGATCTGATTGTGCTGTTGGCAAGTTGACAATAAATATTGTCGCTTCTTTTAAACTTTCCAGCTTACTCAAATAAGATACATAATCCGTATTGTCGTAAGAAAAAGAATAGTTATAATTAAAAAAACTAGGAACCAATACCGTACCAGCTCCGCTTGTGATAGCTTTATTTCTAGAGCTAAAATCCTTATATACAAAAGTAGTACCAGTTGGAGTTACTTTGTTGACTTTACTCCAAATTTCGCTACCTGACACTCCGCCTGGACTTTGTCCAAAAAGAATTGCAACATTGAAAATAAAGATTAATGAAATAATGTTTTTCATATTTATTGTTTAATAAACTTTAATTGATGATTTTCATTTCCAGTCTTAACTAACAAAATATAAGTACCCGATGATAATTTTTGCAAATCAATACTTTTTTTGTTTGTTCCTTTATCATAACTTTTTCCGCTATTATCTTGGAAAACTAATTTACCTGTTAAATCATAAACTGAAATTTCAATTGTTGAACTTTCAATTAGTGAAAATTGAATATGCAGGATGTCGTTAATTAATGGATTTGGATAAATAACTATTTCTCCTTTTTCAACTTGAATAGTTTCGTCAATAGTTTCGTCATTTAAAACATTTGCAATTTCTGTTTCATTGAAAGAAATTCTTTGATTATAATCTTCATCAGAACAACCAATATGTGCTAAAAAGTCCGAACCAAATTCTGCAGTAAAACCTTCATCTCCTGCTCCTCCATTTACCGATTGTGGTAAAAGCTCTATAAAATCAGCCGCTTTGTATTCAACAAAATCAGCATTTACTGGTAAAAAAGTAGGGATAAATTTAATTATATTACTTGCTTTAATCGTATTCGCTAAAACTTTAGTTCCAGTAAAATCAGTAAGTTCATTATCTTGATGTTGTAAAAAGACCAAATTATCTTGACAAAAACTAACTCCAGAAACTATTAAACTAAAAGGTTGACCTACTTGACAAGAGTCAACTAAAATTCTCTTATGAGTTATTTGCAATTGAAACATTCCACCAGTTGTAGGAATTAAATTTTTATACACCTCAATTTTTTCAACATTGTCTCGGTCGTTAATTCCTCTTTGTGCTTTCTGTGATAAAGTAGAAGTAGTATTTCCTTGTATTTTTTGTTTTAATAACCAAGGGTATAAGACATTATTAGAATTTGCGTTTAAAGATAAAGGTGTATCCAAACTTGGAGTTGGTAAATTAGGATCAACTAACGTCAAATCATCATTCCCGTTACTGTCCTTTCTAATTAATTTAATATCTAAATCATTGATTAATTTTGCAGCAGTTTCATTTATAGATGCATTTGGATTGTTGATATCTATTGGCACAACATTTCCAGCAGGATCTGTCCAAGCAAGTGTCACTTTTAAATCTTCTTGTCCAGTGGCTGCCAAATTTATTTTAATGATTTCACCATTCTGTAAAACATCTTCTCTGATGATTACATTTTTACCTCTTTGTTTAATTGTATTTGCAGATTTTTCTAAATTAACAACTCCCCATCCATTTCTATAATCTGGACCTCTTTGATCAATTTCCTCAACATTGTGAATCAATAAAGCTCTAACAGTTGAAGACCACATCGTATTCGTAAATTTCGAATTCCAATAATTATGAAGTAAGGCAATACCTCCTGTAACTCCAGCTGCTGCTTGTGAAGTACCACTATATATTCCATAAGTATTATTTTGTGTTTCAATACTTGAGAAAATAGCATTTCCGTGAGTTACAAAATCAGGCTTTATTCTTCCGTCATCTGTAGCTCCCCAACTGCTGTAAAGTTCACCAATAGAATTCCCATTATAGCTGCCATTTGTTTGTGATGCATTGGATAAATTTACTGAACCAACAACTAGTACGTTTTTTGCCACACCAGCTCCTTCTAATAAATCATAACCTCCTAAGGTATTTACCTGAGGATATTGAGGGAATCCAGTTGTATTTAAATCGTCTCTGGCATTACCAACTGATTTTACAATTTGAAATTCTGGACTACTACACATTACACCATCCCATTGCTGAGCAATTTCACTATACCTTCCAAATTCAGAAGCGTGCATATAAATCGGATTCAAACCAAAACTAGTATTAGCTATTTTGATGTTATCTGTTGTACTTGCTGTCAACATTTCTGTTGGAACATTAAGCCAATCCCATGCTTTAATCGTCCCTTTATAGGCTACTCCTCTTACTAAATTATTTGATGGAGAGCTCGTACTTGGCGCATATTGATTTCCAATTATTGTACCTGCAATATGAGTTGCATGTCTTTGTAAAGTTGCATTTTGTCCTGCAACATATTCTATTCTACTTAGAAGTGTTGCTGGAGGAATTGATGTTCGGAACATTTCATGAGCTCGTCTTGGTTGCCCATTTTCCCATAATCCAATTTTGATTCCTTCTCCTTCTAAATTTAAACCATCAAATCCAGAATGCAAAACATTAGCATGTAATCCATTAACTAAATTAGAGTTATGCGTAATAAAATATTGCGGTTTTCCAAAGTTATTTTCACCAACAAGCTCACTATATTCACCTTCTTTGGTTTCAACAATCTTTTTGTAACCTTGTTTTAATAATTTCTCAATAGCAATTTCTTGCTTTTTATTATAATCATTAACTCTTTTTTCTAAAACAATTTTAGAATCTCGATTTTTCAGGTTACTTAACGTGTCCGTCTGACTATAAGAATTGAATGTCGCAAAACATAAAAAACCTGTTAAGTAAAGTGAATACTTATTATTATAAAAATTACATTTCATTTTCATCTTCTGTAATTTTTACAATTATTGTTTATTGTTTTTTTCTAATTTTTCTAATCTAGAAATTAAATCATCAATAACTTTTTGTTGTGATTCATTCTTTTTGTTAAGATCAATAGTATATAAAGTAAGTTCTTCCACTTTTTCTAAAAGTTTAGAATTCATCTCACCTAAATCAACACCATGTTTTACTACTTCTTCTGAAGTAGGAATATTTGGCAAATGACCATTTGTTTTGATGTATTGATCAAGTTCTTTTAAAGACATTAACTTGTAATCATCTTCGAAAACATAATCTGCCCAGTTTTTCACACTAGCAATATCAACACGAACTTTCTCTGTTCTTATACCTTTTTTTACAATTAATTGATAATCTGCATTGGTAATAAATGATTGAGGTAAATCGTTAAAACTTCCAATTGCAATTTGTCCACTTTTACCAAAAATCCAGTTTCCGATGTTTAACTCATTAGAAGCGACTGTATTCATTGTATTAGTATTTGCTCCAATAAGAACATTGTTTGTTCCGTCTGTTAAACTAAATCCTGCAAATGATCCTATTGCTGTATTAAACGAACCTAATTGTTTATTTTCGAAAACTTGATTACCAAGTGCAGTATTATTACCTCCTGAAATATTTGAATACATGGTATTATGACCAACACTTACATTTGAAGAACCATCAACATTTTTAAACATACTATTTATTCCCACAGAACAGTTAAGACTTCCTACAGTATTTTCAACTAGTGAATTAAATCCTAATGCCGTATTTGAACTACCTGTTGTATTAAGTGACAAACTTCCTAATCCAACTGCTAAATTTGCATTTATCCCAGCTACTTGAAAATTTTCATTACCACCACCAATATAAAGGTTTGCAGTATAATTAGATCCATCAATATTGCGTACTTTAAATCTTCCAGTTTGTGTTATTCTTAGCATTTCATTTGAGTTCACTCCAAAAACTAAATCTTTAGCATCAATAGTTCCTACAAAATTCTGACCTGCTCCAGTACCTGGATTTGTTGCTAAATTTCCGTTTAACAACCAAGCATCTGAACTAGCTCCAGTTCCAAACATACTTGGATCATAGTTAAAAACATTACCATCAACATCAGTCCCAAGTATCGCATTTGGTGCTTTTTCATTTAATGGAAGATTTTCAAAACGAACAGATTCTATAGTATGTAATTGTGCAGTAGCACTTTGAACCCCAATACCAACATATCCTCCTAATGGATTTAAGTGTAATTTACTGATTGCATTACCACAATTATTATCTCTGTAGTTAGTAAAATGTGATGAAGATTGCATCCAAGAATTGTCAGATGCGATTCCGAAATTTAATTGGGTTCCAGATGCACCATTTCTACCACTTTGATTGGCTCTTAATTTGAAATAACCTTTATTATAGTTTGGCGCTATCAGAGATTCACCGTAAGAACTTTCCGCATGTATAGTACTAAAACTTTCACCAGAACCTTTTGGGCAAAATCCTGAATCCAAGTTAGGATTAAAAATTTGACTAAACATATCTCCATAAAAATTCAAAATTTTTCGATCTAGTCCCAAATATCTGTTATCTGTTAAACTACCATTTGAGTTATAGATATTGTTTGAATTCAGATTAAAGCTATTTATATCTCTCTTTAATACATTACCATCACTATCAACAGTTAATAGTTCATTATTTTCAGTAGTATCTCCTAAGCCTTCAAATCTTAATGTTCCTTTCGTGTGAAGAACTGCTGTTGGACTTGTTGATGTTCCAAGCGGACTTGAAACATCTAAACCTAAACCAACATTACCTCCTAATGGATTAATAATTAAAGGGTAAGTACTTGAAACATTATTTGGATTACGACTTGATTGAAGCCATGAAGCAGTATCATTAATACCTTGAGTTAAATATCTTTCTGCTTTTTCTTGATGTAATTTAAAAAAACCATTCCCAAGTAAGTTTGGTTTCATAGGAACGTTTCCAGTATAAACTTCCACTACACTTTTATTATTTGTATCGTATGGTCTTGGATTAAATCTAGTTCCACATCCTGCACCATCAAAAATTAATCTTTTATCATTAAGACTTAATTGTCTATTACCGGTTAAAACCCCATCAATATTATAGATATTATTACCTGAACCAATAAGACTAGGATTAAAATTATACACATTTCCAACACCATCCGTTCCTAAAATATTAGTTGGAATAGTTGAAGAATACGGCATGTTTTGTAACCTAACTGTACCATTTGTATGGAAATTCGCTTGAGGGTCTGAAATAATACCTAAACCAATTTTAGTATTACCTGCAGTTCCCGTACCATGTATTTTATTACCAATATTTAAGTAGTCATCAACATTATTTGTCAAAGGTTGAATATTGTTACCTATAAATATATTATTGTTTCCGTTATTTAAATTATAACCACTATTATTTCCTAAGGCAACGTTATTATTACCATTTGAAAGAGTTCCTAATGAAGAAAACCCGTAAGCAGCATTACCATTACCAGTTGACAAACCTGCCAAAGAATGGTCTCCAGATGCATTATTATTATTCCCTGAAATATTATTTGCTAATGAATTAAATCCAGAAGCATTATTATTGTTTCCAGAAACGTTACTATATAGAGCATTTGTTCCTAAGGCTACGTTTCGATCACCAATAGTATTTGAGGCTAAAGCCGTATGTCCAACCCCACTATTTAATGTTCCTGTAGTATTTTTTGACAAAACCTGATCTCCGAATGCCACATTAGAGCTACCTGTTGTATTAGCCTGTAAAGCAAAATTACCAACAGCAGTATTCGTATTTCCATTAATATTTTTATTCAAAGCGCTATACCCAATTCCAATATTTTGGTAACCAATTGTATTACTTGATAATGAATTAGTACCTACGGCAATATTAGAATGTCCTGAAGTATTACTTTGTAAATTGTTACTTCCAATAGCTACGTTATTGTTTCCAGATAATGGAGCTGTTAAATTATTAACTCCGAAAGCTGTATTAAAATCATAGTTTGGAGCTAAATTTGTTAATGAATTAAAACCCATTGAAGTATTATTTTGACCTAATCTTCCTGAAAAAGTATTTGCTCTTTTAAATATTACATCATGATTTGATGTGGTCCCAATGAATTCATTTCCTGTTGTAAGAGAATTTCCATTAAGAGACCAAAAACCATCGAAAAGATTAGGGCTAAATTTAAATACATTTCCATTACTATCTGTTCCCAAAATTGAATTCGGATTACTACTAGTAGCTAAATTTTCAAATCTCAAAGTTCCATTAGTATGTAATCTAGCTTGCGGATTTGGAACACCTATCCCAATAAAAGCACTTCCAGACACACCACTACCATAAATCTTATTCGCTATATTTAATTGATCACTTCCCGTTGTACTAATATTTGGATTTGCATAATCACCTATAAATACATTATTATTACCAGCCGTCAAAGTATGACCAGCCCAAAAACCAAGAAATATATTTCTATTTCCTGTTGAAGAAAAACCAGATCCAGAACCTAAAAAAACATTTTCATTTCCAATTACGTTTCCACTTCCAGCAGAATATCCAAGAGCAGTATTATTATTACCAGTAGTATTATTCACAAGCGTTCTATACCCAATTCCATGATTACCAGTTCCTGTAGTGTTCACTGTTAACGCCTGATCCCCAATTGCTGTATTAGCACCTCCTGTTGTGATATTTGTTAATACTTGTGGACCAAATCCTATATTCCATTGACCGCTCGAAGTTTCATTTCCAGCATTTTGACCAAAATACAAACATGTATTTCCTCCAAATGCAGATGTATTACTAACATGAAACCTACCAGTATTTGTAATTTGTAATCTTTCAAAATTATTTACTCTGAATTTTAAAGGCAAAGAATTAATTGTACCAATAAATTCATTTCCTGTTGCAAGGGTATTTCCTGTAAGCGACCAAAATTCACTTGAATCAAGAAACGATGAGTTTACTGTTCCAATTCCACCAGTTTGAACAAAACCTTTAGGTTTTAATTCTGTAGGAGTAATACTATCTACAACTACGACACCTTTTGCATCAATTGGACTACTATTTTCTGAAGAAGTTCTAGTTTGACTATAACCATTGAATCCACAAAGAATCAATAAAAGAAGATAATTTATTTTTTTGAACAACATAATAAGTATTTTTTTACAAAAATAATTATTTAACAAAAATTAACAAGATTTTAGCCAATAATAATTTTATTTTTACAAAATACATAATTTTTTATGGTATTTATCTTACATATTAATGACGAAAATTATAAAAAAAACAATATTATGCAATAATGTTATATAAATATTAATAATATGATATTCCTAAAATAACTAACATATAAACTGTAATATTTTAGGAATAAGTCTTAAAATTCAATTAAAAATCTAATTTTATTAAACTCAAGTATTAAAAATCAAAATTAGCTCTGCACGAGTTTGTGCTGACAAATTTGACAGCACTCCTTTTAATTTAAAAATAAAATTTGATGGATTATATTAAGACAAAAAATATCCCAATAAGATATATGGGATAATTATATTTAACAGACTTATTTTATAATCTTAACTATTTATAGATATCGACACTTTTAGTATAAACAATCAAGCAGAGGTTTTTTTTTAATATGAATCGTTAATAACTTCTAAAGCACCGAGAATTTTACGCACAAAAAAACCCTCTCATTTCTGAAAGGGTTCTTAGTAGCGGGAACAGGACTCGAACCTGTGACACTTCTTAGCTTATAATCAGAGAGTTATAAAAACTTCTTTTTTATGTGTGCCTAAAAGTATGCCTTGACCAAAATTTCAATACCTCTAAACTTTTGCTTTAATTATGGTGCAGAACTAAAAAACATTTTTTAATAAATCTAATTTTTCCATAAATTATTGTAATATTTTTAGTTTTAGAGTCATAATTAATCTCAATTAAATTATTAGATATTAAAAAAGATAAGTAATTATTATGGTAATTTATTTTTTTCTTTTTGTATTTCTCTACAACTTTAATTAGTTCATAATAAAATTTAATATTTCTATTAGTAAAACTTAACACTACTACTTCTAAAATATCTAGACTGAAAATTAATTTGGTTTTATCTGTAGAATAATTCAGAAACTTATTAAACTTTTCCCCAATATAAATATCACAACCTACTACTCTATCATTTACAATCTCTAAATCAAACTCCCAATTATCATATAGCATACCTAATTTGAAAGGTATATTTAATTGTTTCATAACTTTTTGGGTTAAAAAACCACCTTATTATTGTGGCTAAGTTTTAATTATTTGTATTCAGAATGTTCAATTTTAAAATCTAATATTGAGACACCATTTTTATCTCCTAGCTTGTATACAAAACTTACTTTTGCTTTTACAAATGAAACATTATTAGGATTATTATTGATTGTTTTCAAAACATTACCTTTCCATTCTGTTTTATAACTTGAAATTTCTTCCTCAGTCAAATCATCAATTGATTTATCTAATGTTTGATAATTATAAATAACTTCTTTTTTATTTTTTAAAAATTCAACTTTATTTAATTGCATCCCTCCACCTGTATCAATTGGAGTTTTTTCATTCATAGTTTTGATTGTACTTTCAACATCAGAAATTGAATTTTCTTTTTCAAAAATTTCTTTACTATCTTCTTTTATTTTGCTATCTAAACTTTTAGTAAGTAACTTATTAAATGAATAAATAGCTAAATAAATTAAAATAATTATTCCTACTATTTTTAATATTTGTTTCATTTGATTTCTTATTAAATGATTAATTTTTATTAGAGTTTTTATTTAACTCATCTCTTAATTGATATTCTTTTGAGCAATATATTTCAAATACTACATCATCAAATTTCAATGCAGTTTCAAATTCTTTTGTATCTAGCTGAAAAGTTATTTCTTCACCAGATTCATTTTTAATTTTTGTATTTATTTCTAGACCTATAAAATCATTAATTCCAAAATATTTTTCTACCCAATTATAAACTGCATCGTGATTATTTTTGATTTGTTCATATTCAGCTAGTACCTCTGTAACATAATCTTGTTTTTTATAAGCTTCAATTAGTCTAAACATATTATAATAAACTTCAATTAGCCTACAGTCTTCTGTTCTATCTGAACACAAAAAAGGTGGTAGTATCTTTGATTTATTCTTCAACCATTTTCTCCAAATATTACAACTAGTTTCATTAATTAAAAAGTTGAAATGAGTTTCATTTTTAACTAACCAAGTTTTAATAGATTTAACTTTTAGAGGTTTGTAATTTTGAAGTTCTTGCATTAATTCATAATCCATAGATTCTCTTATGCTTGTGTTACTTTTTATCATTTGACTTTCCTGTTAAAAAGATAATTATCAATGCTAGTAAAATTGTGATGTACCAATATTCTTTTAGTACTCCAACTACAGCCCTTATTATCTCTAAACCAAGTTTTCCTAACAGAGCAAGAACACCAAAAAAGATAATAAAAATTAGAATTAATGGTATGTATCCTAAAATTGAAGTAACGAACTTTTTAATCACTCTTAGCATTTTTAAAAATATTAAAACTTGCCATATATGGCATTTACTTACAAACATAATAATCTTTCCTTGACTTGCCAAATATGTCAACAAATGGATAAGCAAGAATTATTAAAAAGTGTAGGTAAAAAAATCCAAAATTTAAGAGTTAGTAAAGGCTTAACTCAAGTAGATTTGGTTGGTAAAATTGATGGAAACATTGACACAACAAATATTTCAAGAATAGAATCAGGCAGAACTAATCCAACTATTTATATGCTTTTCAGAATAAGTAAAGCTTTAGATGTAACTTTGCATGAATTATTAAATTTTGAAACCAATGAAAAGTAACAAATGGTTTAAAACTTTAGATTATTTTTTAAATAAGGGTTATGTCAATAATGGATTAACTATTCCTTTTTTAGTAGGTCTTTATACTAAAAATGAGATTTGTATCAGAGAATTAATAACTAGTATGTCTGAAACAAACAATATTTCTATCCAGAAGTGTGATAGAATTGATGAATTTGTTTTTGGAATATTTATTAATGAATCAAATAATGAAATCAAATTATATAAAAACATTAGCGGATTGATTATATTAGACAACTCGCTTGGTAAAATCAACTCACTTGATGAATTAATAGCTTTATTCGAAAACTTATATTTTGAAAATATTCAACAAGAATTGTTTTCTAAAAACAAAGGCATTTGGGGCTCCTACAATGAAGAAGAAATAAAAAAATTAACTGAGTTAATTTAATAAAAAAGCTATATTATTATATCTTATTATTTTTAAACTAATCAACAATACCCCAAAAAACACCCTTCTTGACACACCTATTCGCATGCATCATCACTAGAGCTCCAAAAGATTTGTATTAAAAACTTTATCCTTATCAAAACTATAAAAACCATCTCTAGATATTATCAAATGATCCAGCAATTCTATATCTAGAATACTACAAGCCTCTTTCAATCTTTTAGTAATAGCTTTATCAGGTTCACTTGGAACTAACCTACCACTTGGATGATTATGCACTAAGATAATACTAGAAGAATTACATTTTAAAGCTACACTAAGAATAATCCTAATATCTACAACTGTGCCTGAAATACCACCTTTAGACATTTCATATATACCTAACAATATGTTTGCTCTATTAAACAACATTACTTTGACTTCTTCTTGAAACTCAAGAATGTTTAAATCCCAATGTTTCAAAATCACATCATAAGCAATTTGGCTATTAGTGACTTTCACTTTCTCAGAATTAGTATTTGAATAAGAAACTTTAATTTCAGCTACTTCCATAAATTAAAAAAATAAAAAACCCGTCCAAAAATGACTATACCCTATATAGAGTTATATCAAAAGTGGACGAGTTAAGATTTTACATTACAAACTCTTCTTTGTGATGTCCATTAGTTGAAAATGTATTTTCCTCTGCAAGAAGTTTTTGAATAGATTTATCTTCATTAGAGATAACTTCTTCTTGAGCATAAACATATCTGAAGTTCAATAACATAATTTCTCCAGAGTCTTTATTCACATACTCATAAGATTCACAATCTTGCTTCACAACATTACCTTGCATTTCAGTACCAATAAGAGCTTTACAAGTTTGCTCATCAAAAGTTGATGAAATAAATGCTTTTTTAGCTGTAGCATAAAACTGATTTGAGGTTTGACTTTTAATCATTTCAATACCTCCAGAAATTTCTAGCACAAAGAATTCTCTACCATCCTCTGCTTGTCTTTTTAAGTAATTTACAATTCTTACCATTTTTTTTGAGTTTTTGAGTTGAACTTTGCTTAATCTAAATACACAAGTACACTTAATAAATTAACAGCTATCAACTTGAATTTATTAAAATGCAGAATTATGAAATAGAAATAAACACAGACTTTACAGACTGCACCAATAAGTGAGGGTATTTAGTGAGGTGGGATTTTAAAAATAAAGAAGTGTTTGCTATTTAGATTTATAATTTCTCTAGCTAAAGTTATCTTTAAACAAAATTAAAAACTACAAAACTATCAGAACTACAACTAAAAAAGTTAAACAAAGTAGCCATACCAAAATTAAGAACAACATTCCTGAAAGCTCTCAAAGCATAACAAAGCAATTGTTTTAAACCAAGATGATTTATCTAGGCACAAAAAAACAAAACACTATATAATTGGCAGGGGGAGTTTCCTTTTTCAAAGAGAGGCACGGGCTGTTTGTGAGGAGGATTACATGTGTGTAAAATTGTTCCTATTATTTTTTTTTTAAAAAATCTACGCAAAATAATTGCGTAATAAGTATTCTATTTTGCATTTATAATTTATAAATTTGATAAAATAACATTTTATGATAGATATAAACTTTTTTACTTTTAAAGATTTAGATAAAAAGAAAAAATCAATACTTGAAAGATTCCCGGATTTAATAAAATGTGACCATGACAATTTCTATTCTTTAAGTGAGTATATTTATGATTCTCCAAGCAAATTCTACAACAGAGATATCCATCAAGTTATGGATAGTTTTCTTGAAGATATATTTACTTCAAAAAAGGATATTACTGACTTTTTTAAAATATTAAATGAGAGTTCTTATGAATTTAATCATGCTATAAAAACTTTAAATACAATTAATAAAAAAGATATTCATACAGAATTATTGCCAAATAATGATGCAGAATTAATGTATTTTTTTAGTGATAAAATCATTTATGAATACTTAAAATTAAATGATGTTGTATTGCTTGGAATTTTGAAACCTATTGCATTTTATTTAAGAGTAAAGAACAATAAAGGGACTGAAAAACTTGACATATACAATTGTATTGAAACTCTTAAAACAGTTAAAGATTTTAATAATCTAACAAAAAACTACAATAATACTTTAAGAAATTCTATAGCACATGGCGGTGTTACATTTGAATCATCTAGAATTAAATTTAAAGATAAAAAAGAGACTCAAGAGTATTACTCTTGGGATTTTATAAATAAATTTGATGATTTGGTTGATATTTCAAATGCTATTGTTCTAGCATATAAAAAGATATTATTTCAATATTTAGATGTTTTAAATGGTTATAACATTTCCATTCCATCCTCAATAATGGAAATTGAATTAAGATTTAAAACAAGTCATTATGGATGGGAAATTATCCATAGTTATGATAATACTATTTCAAAAGGAAATCAATATAATATTTTAATAAAGACAACTTTAAATAGTAGAAAATTCATGAACTTTTCTGCTGCTTATACAGCTATAACTCTGGAAAAATTACTTCCAAAAAAGTATAACAATGTGTTTTTTCAAATAAAAACTAAATACAAAATGCCTTGTTGGCAAAGTGTTGATTTAGAAAAATTAAGAGAATTCTATAAAGGTGAAAAAGTAAATATTACTGAGGGAACTATGTTTTTTGATGAAAAGATTTTGGGAGAAAAGAGGGACTATTTAAGAATTAACAAAAGTTTTATTTTTGGGAATTTAAAAAATGAAAATAAAACAATAAACTTACGTTATATAAAACATCATAGTAAATCTAATTACAATGTTATTGAAAAAGCTGGAATATATTTAGATTATGAAAGTACCAACAAAGAAAAAATAGAAGAATTTATTAGAAACAACACAAAGAAGATAATTTCTTATGTGAAAAAGGAAAAGAGAAAAAAGCATTCATCTAATTTAAAACAAATAATTTTAAGTGATAAATATCTTCAAATTTACATCTACAATAAAGATTATAGAAAAAGAACATTTTATAATAAACAAAAAGATGAAAATTTCATAGGAATGTTACATGTAAATCTTACTAATAAAATAAGTAACATAGTTCCAATGTTTGGGACAAAAGAAAACAATAAAAATTGCTTAATAATTTGGAATAAAAAAAGTGATATTTATGAATAAATTAATATTTCCTTTTGCAATTGAAAAAGACATAAATATTTAAAAACTCTCAACTTTAATTTTTGCTTCATTAAATTCTAGAGGTTTTGATTTAAAATTCACAAAACTGTCAACAGAATTCTCAATTAACATATTTATATAGAATAATTCTGCATTTTTCTTCTTTGTCTTTTTTTGTATTTTTTTAAGTATACTTTGAATTCTCTTAAAAATATCATCATTTTTACTAGACATATTATTCAGATAATGCCTAAAAAATTCCCTAGCATCATGATGTTTAAAAACATCTTTGTTATCATTTTGTCCATATAAAAGATAATAAAATCTTTCTATTAATTCTAAACCAGCATCATTATTATAACCTAAATAATATTCTAATTTTATTGACTCCCCAATTTCTCCTTTTATAAAATTAAAAAACATTCCTATTGATTCTGGAAGATTATATTTAAATAAAATTCCAAGTGCTTCCATTCTATAATTTTTCTCATTAAGATTTAAATATTCTTTTGATTTTTCAATTACAAACTCTTTTTCTAAATCATTTTTTACAAGTATTTTTATTGCTTCCCAACACAAAATAGAAGTGATATCAACACAACATTTCTTTAGAAATTCAGAACCTTTAGTCTTTTCAAAAAATCTTTCGAGAATATTGTCTTGATAATATAGGTACTCATCATTTAATAAAGTCTCTTTTATTTTTTCAAAAGAATCAATTAAATTATTCTCAATTGCATAAAAAACATGATTTCTACGTGAATTAAAATGTAAACTTTCTATATTATTTATATTATCAATAATTATAGCATCTGAAACAGGTTTACAATTAATTTTTTCAATTAAATAATTAAACTGATATTCTTCATTACCCAAAGTTTCAAAATCAGAATATTTTAATAGCGATCTATAAAATTTTTGGGGTAATGTATAGCCAAATTTCTTTTGAAAGAAATAAATATTTTTAGAAATATAATAGTTTGAGGTAAGTGAGTATCTATTATTTTTTATTAATATTATTTCATTATAATTAATTTTTTCAACTGATTTTAAGCACCAATCATATATAGCTTTTTCATGAGATGAATCTATATTAAATCTAATCTTTTTGTTAAAATATCTTCTTATTTCTGTCATTAAAACATCTTCATTTTGAATTAAATTAACAACTTCATTGAATGATAAAATTCCATTTTCTCTAATTAAATTTATTAATAATGTTAATGAAGAATCAATTTCTGAAGAGTGATTATTTTTAGTGTACCATTGGCTTTGATACTTACAGATTAATTTCCACGTAATTTTTTCTATATTAATTTCATTAAAAATTTTTTTAATTTCTAATTCAATCTTTTTAACATCAAAAAGAATATCAAAATTATCTTGTTTTTTTATTTCTCTTTTTTTATTAATTTCTTCAATCTCTTCATCACTAATATATTCTTTATCAAAAACATAACCATTATCATTCATTACTTTTTCAAAAGATTTTGCTAATTTTATTGAATTAGTATTTCCGATAATATTTCTAAAAACTTCTACTTCATTAGTAGGAAAATCCTCTTTTATAAATTTATCAATCATTAAATGAATATTATCATCTGAAAGTAATCTTGCAACTAAATGTCTACTTTCTTTTAAAGAAATTTCATTACTTAAAACCTTATCTATTAATTTAGTACTTGAGTTAGTTGATACAAAAAAGGCAGCAAGTTCATTTTCTCTCTCAAACCAATGTTTTCTTTCTTTTAATAATTCAATTTTTTTATCAATAAAAAAGACATCAAAAGATGCTATAATTCTAGATTTTTCAAAAATTTGTAAAATAAAACTATCATCGAAGTTTATACTAAAATTACTTTCATTACTAATGATATATTTTAATATTTTTATAAAGTTATCAGAGTCATTTATTCTCAAAATTAAATCTTGAATTACTAACTTACTATGTAAATATTCGTCTTCTTCAGTTCTATTAATAATTTTGAATATTCTTAAAAATTCAGCAAGAATAAACTCAAAATACTTATCAATATCATTATCTAAACTATTAATTAAATGAAGTAAACTACTATTGATTTCTTTATTGTCTTCATCCTTAAAAAAGTCCAGAATATCAGTTAGATACACAGTGCTTTCTTTGTGAAATTTAAATTTTTTAATATAAGTTATTACATATGATTTAATTTTTAAATCATTCTCTTTTGAATTTGTTGAGTCAATATTTCTGCTTCTTAATTTTAAAAGTAAAAAGTCTTGAACTTTCTGATTTTGAGAAGTAGGCAGAGTCATATATGATAATAATTCTATTGCAGATATTATAACTCTAAAATGATTATTTGTGTTCTCAACAATAGAAACTAGATAATTAAAATTATCTTCACAATCACCAAATTTAGCAATTGTTTCAGGGTTAAAACTTTTATTATGAGATATCCAAAAAGTATTTTCAATACATACTTTTTTAAAATAATTTTGAAAGACAATTTTCTTAACATCCAAATTTATTCTATCAGAATCAGCTGTAAATAATATTTCTGGTTCATTTTTTTCTAACCATTTAATAACTTGTTGACTTTTATTGTCATCAAGTATATTTATAAGGAAAGTAATAGTGTTAAAAAGTGAAGGGTGTGTTTTATTAATTGAGTTTTTTTCAGAACAAGAAATCCAATTTATAAATCTTTCAAGTGCATTCTTTCTTTTTTTCTTTTCAGAAATACTAATAAAATCAATAATATTTTCATATGATAATTCTGAAAGATACTTTGATGCAAAAAATTCTTGAATATTTCTATGTTCAAAATTCCAACTATCATTATTTAAATCTTTTTCAATTAATGGGTTCTTTAAATATTCATTTGTTTGTTCAGAAATTAATTCAAATATTTCAGTTTCTTTTATTGAATTAGTTTTCATTAATTCTGATATTAATGAGATTTTCCTAGAAAAGTTTACTATTAAAGGGATATTTATTTTTAATTTTAAGAGTTTATTTTTATTGTCAAATTCTAATCTTTTATTGATATAATTTCCCCAAAGTTGAATTGAGTTATTTGGTAAATTATTATTTCTATTAATATATTCTGATAAAATTTCTATTAGAAAGGGGTTTTTAAGAAAGTCAAAGTGAATTCTTTGAAAAGGTAGTTTTTCTATCAAGCTACTGTCAATTAATTGCTTCTTTAATAGTTTAAAAGCCTCATCATTTGATAAGTTGTTCAAATAAAAAACTTTAAAATCACTTATATTCTTAACAATACTTTCATAGATATTAGTTCTACAACTAAGTAGAAATTTAATTGATTTAAGTTTATTATTATCACAAGCTTCAATGAATACTTCAAGTTTTGAAATAAAATCTTGGGAATCTTTTATTTCATCTAATCCATCAAAAATTATATAGCAATTTGTGATTTCATCGAAGTTATTTGGTAAAAAGTCCTCAATCTTATTATTGGCTGTAAAATTTTTGAGATTTCTAAAAATTGGGATAAAAGTAATTTGTTCACCTAATTTCCATTTTGAAAGAGCAAACTCTTTTAATTCTGTAGACTTGCCTAGACCAGGATTGCCAAGAAGTAATACTTTATTCTCAACTTGTAAAATATCATCTAAAGATTGTAAATTATTGCTTAATCTATTGAATAAATAAAGATCTTCACTATTTAAACTAGTGCTCAAAAATCTAGGAAGATAATTAGTATTAGAATTTATTACCCCAATAAAATCAGTTTTATTTTTTTCAGTTAAAAATATTTTTTTGAATGGTTTTCTAGAAAATATAATAGCTTTAAATCTTTCTATTTCCTTTGCTCTATCTAAAGGGAAATTAACATCCTTATTATATATATCTCTATAAAATTCATCATTTAAAGCAAACAATTCATTTATATAATTTGACTTATCAAGTAGATAAGTCTTAAATGAAAATTTATCATTTATGACTGGACTAGTTTTTTCAGAGTTGTCTGCATTTTTGAAATTTGCCCTAGGTGATATTGCGATAAATAAATCATTCTCAGTTAGGTCATAATTTTTTTCTAAATCTATTAGTTTTTTAAATATATTCCCTACATCTAAATCATTTTTGTAGTCCTTGCACTCAATATGAATTTGTCTCTCAAAATTATTAAAAGTTGCTATTATGTGAATATCAAAGCCATCTTGAGTTCCTGAAAACTGCAACCTATCTTTTGCTACAGTAAACCCTATTTCTTCAAATAACCAAACAAAAAAATCATTTGCATTTTTCTCAAATTTTGCTCCTTTTTCTTGGCTAGTCATATCTTATAAGTTTTAACGAATATACAATACAATATAGAAAATAAATTCGAATCAAATAATTATCTATAATTTAAAGTAATAACTTACATTTTTTTACTTTTTCGTAGATTAATTGTAAATATTTTCATAATATTATTATAATTTTAAAACACTTATAAGTAGTAATGAAGAATCCTTTCAATCCCAAAAAACAAACTCTTGAGTGTGGAAACATTCTTTATACTATTGATATAGATACTTTAGATAGTAGTTTAATAAAATATTTTGATGAAAAACTATCAAAAATTTGTGAAGGCTCTAGAAATATAGATCTAAAAGATGTCAAAACGAAACTATCTAGTTTTTTTCATTCTAAAAAAGACTCTGACCTAGAAATGGGAGCAATTGCTGAACTTATAATTCATCTTTTCATAAGTACTAAAAAATTCAAGGCTGAATTTTTATTTACTAATCTTGAAGAGAATTCATTAAAAAAGGGATTTGATGGTTATTATTCTAAAAAAAATGAAGAATGGATTTTAGAGAGTAAATCTGGAAATATAACTACAATTGATATTTCTCATAAAAGTAAAATTGCTGAAGCTTATTCAGGTTTGAAAAATAAAGTTGAAGGAAAAGACAAAGACAACAATCCATGGGAAAATGCTTATAAACACGCGAATCTAAGTGATACAAAAACTAAAAAAACTATTAAAGATAAGTTGAATGACTTATCAATAAATTATATAAGAGGCAATTACTTTGATATTAAAGATTTTAATATTATACCATGTTCTACTATATTTATGGATGCTGCTTGGGAAAATATTAATAAAAAAGAATTAAAGCTAGCAATTGAAAAATATCTTAAAAAGAAGAACTATAAAAAGATTATGGTCATTTGTATAAATAAAAGAGCTATCAAGAATGTCCTTGATTATTTAAATTCATAATATTCTATATATGCTAACAGAAGAAAAAAGAGTACTGACTGAAATAATTAAAAAAAATTCTGCATTTAAGGATGTAATTACTAAACTCACAATAGATGAAGATTTAAATGAGAATGAAAAGACCTATGTGCTTAGCTGTGCATTAATGTTTTTAAAAGAATATGCTAATGATAAGAAATATAAGAGTTATGCTGAAATATCATATTTTTTGATACTAAAATATTCTATAAAATATTCAGACTATAAGCCTTTATATGACTTCTCAACAATCTTTGGGTTTTATCCAATTTCTAACACAATATTAGAGAATAATTTACTTTCAAATAATAGCCTTGATAATTTTTTCACAACAATTCAATTACAAAAATTTCAAAAAGAAATTGATATAAATAAATTCTACATTGAAACCTATGAGCAACATAAGGAAAGAAATAGTTTTCTAAATGATGATTCTAATGAGAAAGGTTTTTTAGCCCCAACATCTTATGGGAAGAGTTCAGTTATAATTGACTATATAGAAAAGCTTCAAAACAATTCTAAGATTGTAATAATTGTACCAACAAAATCACTTTTAATGCAAACTTATAAAATGATAAGGGATGCTGATTTAGATTATAAAATTTTGATTCACGAGGAAATGTATTCAAATGAAACTAAATTTATTGCTGTTTTTACCCAAGAAAGAGCTTTAAGGCTCTTGAAAAGGAAAAAAGACATATTTTTTGATGTTTTAATAATTGATGAAGCTCATAATATTTTAAAAAAAGTTAAAAGTGGAGATAATAGAAGTTTGTTGTTAACCAGACTTTTAAGACTAAATAAAAACTTAAATGAAAATCAAAAAGTTGCATATTTATCTCCATTAATAAATGAAATTAAAAACATAAAAATTGAGGATAATCAGATTATACATTCTCACACCATTGAGTTTAACATTAAAGCTCCTGAAATTTACGAGTATAAGATTGACAATACAGTAGTTAAGCACAATAAATATTTTATAAATAAATTAAATACAGGATTTGAGATAGGTAGTTATAAAAACTTTATTGAATATTTAATCACCAATTCAGGTAAAAAAAACTTCCTTTATTATAATTCACCTAAAGTTATTGAAAAATTAGCTATTGAACTGGCTAAAAACATTGAGAAGTCTACTGACTTAAATGATAAAATCATAGAGACTATTAATAATCTAAAAGAAGAAGTGCATGATAGCTTTTATGGTGTAGATTTATTAAAACATGGCATCATATATCTTCATGGTAAACTGCCTGACTTAATTAAAGAATATCTAGAAACAAAATTTAAAGAACTGCCAGAACTAAATTATATAATAGCCAATTCTGTAATATTAGAGGGTATAAATTTGCCTATTGACACTTTGTTCATACTCAACACATATGGATTACATGGAAAAGAGCTAACAAATTTAATAGGAAGAGTTAATAGATTAAATGACATTTTCAAAAATGGAAATAATTTAAATAAGCTACTCCCTAAAGTACATTTTATAAACAATGAATTTGATGATAAATCAAATACTAATATGTTTACAAAAATACAGGAATTAAGAAGCAGGGTTTTTGATGATAAAATTGAAAATCCTACTTTAGAAAACTATGATATTAAAAAAGAAAAAGCAGACCCTAAAGTGATTGCTAAATTAGTAAATGATGAAGAATTTTTGGTTACAACTCCAGTAGATGAGCTTCAAAAATTAAAGCAGTATCTAATAGAAAATGGAATTAATCTATTTTATTCTGATACAGATAAACTAGCCAAACTGTTAAGTAAAAAACTCAATTCAAATAAATTTAAAAGTTCAGATTGGAACGATGTTAAACTATTGGATAAAATTTATAAAGTTTTTATTGAAGATTTTACTAAAGAAGAGAAATTTTTAGTTGATTTTGAATTTGGGAGACTTGAACAACAGATAGCAAGAGATTTTTATGAAAAATATATTGAAAATAGAAAATATTCATTAAGAGAAAATGTTAATCACCTTTTTAAATATTTAAAAGGAAGAAAAGAATCTACAGATAAAAAACATCATATATATTATATTGGAACAACTTATGGAGAAATTCCATATAAATCTGATAAATATTTTAAAGATATACATAATAAAAATGTTGCAATAGATTTAACTAAATTAACAGACAAGCAATTAATTAATTACGCTATTGTTAAATTGAAAATTGAAGATGATTTTATTAGTTTTAAACTAAATAAGTTTATAGTGTTTTTGTATGATTATAACCTAATATCAGAAGATATATACCATCAATATGTATATGGTACAAATGATAAGAAAATAATTAGTTTTACAAAATTTGGTTTAAATATAAGTCTAATTAATAGAATAAAAGCTAAAAATCAGTTGCAAAACCTAAGTTTTGATGCTAACAACAATCTTAAGGCTAATGCATCATTCAAAACATATCTCAAAACACTGAATGATTTTAAAAGATTTGAAATAGAAAGATTCATAAGTTAATTAGTAATGTCTATAGAGTACATTTTAAAAAGAGAATTTCACTAATATAAACCCAGCTTCAATTAAGAAGCTGGATTCTTCTCAACTCAAAAACCAATGATAGTTAGAACTACCATTTAGTGTTTTTAACAAGCTATTTGAAAAATTAAAAGCATTTACATTTCTATCCAGAAATGTGTCAATATAGCTTGATTTATTAGCTTGAGTAAAGAGATTATATACATTCCATAGATTTATATCTCCATTTTCATTTCTACTGAAACTAGTATCTTCATAATAATCTTTAGCTATAGAATTAAGTTGCCCATCATTAAAACTTAAAAATGGAACATCCACTTTATCCTTTTTAGGTAAGTGTTGATATAATCTAGTTCTGCCTAGTAAAGTTGCAAATTGATGTTCAGTTAGAGAATACTCTGAAAGTTGTTTCATTTGTGCAAGTTGCTTTTCTGCATTGAAATTTTGTAAAACTTCTAAAATCTTACTTTCTAATTCTTGATAAGAACTTACACGCATTTCTTCTACAAATCCATCTGAACTTACAGCTAGATTACAACATACTTTAACTTGAAAACCAATAAAAAACTTAAATTTTTCTATAGTCTTCTTATTATATAAGTTTTCCAAATTATAGCTTCTTACTCCACCTAAACATAATGCAATTTCATTACCATTGATAGTTTCTACAATACTTGGGATTCTAATAATAAATGCCATTCTTTCAAAATATTGTGTTCTCTCGTGGTCTAACAAATCTTTTACATTCTTTTGTATTGCATCAGGTGTCCTACCTTTAATTTGATGACTCACTCTAATTTCTGGAGCATCAAAACTATGATGTGGAAACACTTTTAAAGCTGATTCTAACGCAATATCAATAAATTCTTGATGAGCTATAGTTCTTTCATTATCCTTGCTAAAAACAGGGATTACACACTCATTCTTTAGTGTATGCAAACCTATTTCAGAAGTATTAGCTTCAATAAATGGTTTTGGTATAAATAAAGGTTTAGAAACAACTTCATTTGGAATCATACCATTAATTTTACTAGGTAATATTATTTCATTAATAACATTATCATTACTAGGGCAATTAACTCTTTGTAATACCAATGTAGATTCTTCATTACTACCATTATTCTCTATTATGGTAGTAGATTCATTAGTGAGTTGTAGTGTGTCCATTTGAAGAAAATGATTTAGGATTTAACAATAATTCTTTTGTATTGATAGTGTCTTTCTGAAGTTTGAAATCATACTCCAATAACTCTCTCCATCCACTATACTGATTATAAAGAACCTTTAACTCATCAATAGTTTTAGTAGCTTTTATTTTCTCTCTAGCATCTTGTAAATTAGTTCCAGAATTACACCATTCAAGTATTTTACTACCTGTAGCAGAATTAATAACAAATTCGGGTTTATTCATAAATAAACCTGTTCTATCTTTACTTGCTCTAGCTAAATGATTATCATTGATTAATTCAAAATTGACAGTTAATTCATATTCAAATCCTTCTCTAGTTATTTCTTTAGTTCCAAACTTTTGAACTTTCAACCTACCATTAACATCCTTATCAATATCATACTCAATTTTTCTTCTCGCAGTAGTTATGATATGACAACTAGACTGTAGAATTTTATCAATAAAAGCTTGATGTCTTGGTGTAACAATTGCCCAATCTTGGAATCTACCACCTAACTTTTCGTGAATATCTAAGCATCCACCTGAACCATTCCATTCATGTGTTATTGAATCTACAATAACTACTAAAATACCTGATTTTTCACATAATGTAATTGCTTCAATATACCTTTCTGGTGAATAGGGTGCTGAAATATCAATTACATTGAAGCTACCTAAATCTGAGTATAATGATGCAGAGGAATTTTCAGAATCTATAACTGCTATCTTACTCCAATCATTAGTCATACCAAAGGCTAATAATAATGCTGACTTGGTTTTACCAAAGCCAGAAGCTCCGCTTATTCCTAAACGTAACTTAACTTGTTTTCTTTCTGATTGTTTTAATTGCATAATTTTTAAACTTTAATGGTTAATAATTAGATAAAAAAATAGCCAAAATTACTTTTGGCTATTAGCTATAAAATGTTTTTGAAATAGGGTTTTTACTTGAAAAAGTGATAGAAATTTAGTAGCTTTGTGCATACTCAAACCCACAACAGAGTAGTCCTCCTCTTTTTTCGTGCGTTGAAAAATCAATTAATTTTTTCAGGATGGGAAGATTTTAAAAGAAACCCTATGCGTAATAATATTTTGAAATTTTCAGGGAATATATCTATAAGTCTCCAGTGATAGGGGAATTTTAACACGTCCACTTTTGACACATCTGTATATAGGACTATATCAAAAATGGACGAGTTAAAATTATATTGGAGTATGGATTAATTTTCCATCTACAATTTCATAACTATTATATTCCAAATATTCATCAGAAAAGAGAATATCTGCTGGACTTACAAAGTCTAATACCTCTTCTTGATTTGGTAGTTCATGAATTGAATTAATCACTTTTACAACTCTTCTTGGTGGAGTAGATTTTTTATAATTTTCAGTTTCAAAAAAATCTTCAATCAGTTTAGTATAAAAAGATTTTACTTTTTGTTTAAATGTATGAGTAGGTTTAAATCTTTGTTTAAATTCAAAAATATTATTCTTGGTTAATCTATCTTGTGTAACAAAATAGTCAATCATACTTTCAAATCTAATTTTTTCATGTTCATTAACAAAACCACTTGGTGGTGTAGCAAAAACATATCTATAATCACCTCTAGTTAAGGAAGAACTTGTTTGAATTCCTTGAATCATTTTATTTCTAAAATAATTTAAAGTTCTAAATGCATTTATTCTTTTAGAGGTATACTCATCAGAAGTAAATTCATCTAAATCTAATCTTTCAGCATGTGCAATACTAAATAAAAAGTAATCTTTTCTTGAAAATTCATAATCCCTAAACCCTCTTGAAGATGCAGAAAAAGAATAATTTGGATATAAAATTCTTTGAATAAATCCTATTAATTGAACTTCAAAATTTCTGTTTTTATATTCTTTTATTGTATCATATTTATCATCATTCACATTCAGCTTTAATCTGTAGTTTTTAAATAAATTGTTTCTAAATTCAAAATAAAAACCTAAGTCAGAATTATTTCTATAGAGCATTTGATAAGTATCTGCATCCATATACATTTTATAAAAATGCTGTAATCTCTTTTGAATTTTATTTTCTTTAAATACAATAATAGGTTTATAGGTAACCCCTTTTAAATTACAATTAATAAACTGATTGGTAATAGCACAATAAGTAATATATGCAGATAAATCCTTTCCAAAAAACTTGAAATTATTAGCAAGATAATCCTCTCCATAGTCTAATTGAAATAATTTGAACTCTGGAAAAATTAATCTAACCAAATTATTTCTTTCAGAATTTTCAACTTCTTCTATTTCATTAAGAAGATTTCCTTTGTATTCCTCTTCATAAAATTCTTTAAGGATTTCATTTTGATTGTTCAAAGGTATATACTTAACTAATTCTTTTGTTACAGAATGGTCTTTAATTATTTCATAGAATTTAGCAAACTCTAGTTTTAGTTCGTCATTAAATGGTAATGTTAAATAATCAAAACTTTCTGGGGGTGGTAATATAATGTGTATTTCACCACCTTTTTTTCTTTGTCTAGCTAGAGCTTGAATTACAGATATTATACCATTACTAAATATTCCATTTAGATTTTTAAATGGCATTCCTTCTCCTCTTTGGGGCATAATAATAATGAAAGCATGATTAGATTTTGTTATGCTTACACCGGTTTTAAAATTTGTACCAACATTACAATCTGTTTTGCTAAACCTATTTGCAACATCTAACTTCCCAATTCTTTGATTTGAATTTAAATCAGAAGTACAATTTTGAATTTTGGTATAGTATTTATAAAGTTCTCTACCAATACCATCATTTTTTGGGTTTACAATGTCATCAGCTAAATTTTTTGAATATGACAAAATATCAACTTGTTTACCTCTTTCTAAAACATCCTCTACAACAGCCCTTATTTGTTCATTATCATGCCTGAAGTATTTAGCAGGGTTATAATGCAAATACAATGCGCTTTGATTTTTAGGAATTCTATTTCTTTTGGATTCAATAATTTGTATTTTTTTATCTGTCAACTCAGCTAAATACTCAATTACAATTTTTGAAGCTTCATTGAATGTAGCACTAATTATAAAATTTTTGTGTATTACAGATTTCCATTTCCATAAATTAAAAATAAATTCTTCCTTAAAATTATGAATTGCATCATGAATTTCATCATAAATAAATACAACTTTTTTATTTTTATCATTACAATGTTTAGCTAAATCATTAAGGTATTTTCTTTTAGCTTGAGAATTAATAAAAGCATCTTCTCCTGGATTACCCAATAACCCATTTACAGTTATTATATGAATCTTTTTATCAATATAACTTATGCTTTCTTGACCTATAGATTCATATCTGTAAATTTTTTCTTTTGGTATTTGTTCACAAACAATATCATTACAATACTGCTCAACTAAACTTACAAATGGAGAAGCAATAAAAACTAAATACTCTTGGCTTCTATCCAAGTAGTATCTTTTTGCAATTTCAATAATTGAATAAGTTTTACCTTGACCTACAGCAGCATTTATAACTACAGTGTTTTTATCTCCTAATTTTATATTGGATTGAAGTTGTTTATCAATATACCCTCTATTATCAGGTTCAATAATAGTTTTTTCATCTACTTGAAAAAATGGAAAATCCTCAGGATTTATTTCTTTAAACTCAATGGGAAAATCTTGAAAATGCGAATTTGGTAAAGCCATAAAATATAAATAACTGTGTTGTAAATATACTACAACACAATTATTTTTCAAATCTATTTACTTAATTTATTACTTAAACTAGAGACTTGTTCACTAACTTTCCTTTGCACAACTTTAGCATAATGATCTTGCGTTGTAGATATTTTAGAATGCCCCAACAACTCTGATACAACCTCAATAGGTACATCATTATACAAAAGTATGGTTGTTGCGAATGTTTTTCTTGCAATATGATGAGTGAGTTTCTTTTCAATACCAATTATCTCAGCTACTTCCTTTATATAAGAATTAAACTTCTGATTGGATATTATAGGTAGCAACATCTTATCATTTTTGTATTTATCTAAAATCTCTATAGCTTTAGGAAGTAATGGCAACGAGAATTGTTTTTTAGTCTTTTGTCTAAACATATCAATCCAAAGTTTATCATCAAATTTCTTTACAATATGTTTAGATTCTAAACTTGCCATTTCTTGATAAGGTAAACCTGTATAACAACAAAACACAAACATATCTCTAACTTGCTCTAGCCTCTTTTGAGAAAAAACATGACTCTCTAAGCTGTATAGCTCTTCTGGAGTAAGATAAGTGATGTTATTAATTACTTTCTTGGGTTTATACAATAGAAATGGATTTGTAACTAAAAATCCTTCAGCAATAGCTAGTTTAATGATTTTAGATAATCTTTGAATACTTTTATTGATAGTAATCTGTTTAAAGTTATTTTGTGTCTTTAGGTAAAAATCAAAATCTTGTAAAAACTTTAGACTCAAATCATCTAACTTAATGTTTCGTTTTTTTGTAGTGTGATAAAGAAATTCTTCTGTATGCAGTTTGGCTTCAATGAATTTTGAATGTGTAGATTTAGTATACTCTTTACCTATTAGCATTTTCATTCTGGAGTTATGCAATTCAAATACTTCCATTAATGATTTAGCTGGTTTTATATCTTCACCCTTGTATTTAAGGTAAATATCATCAACATCAAACTCATTTTTTTGAACTTGTAAAAATAAAAAAGCCTGATTAATTTCTTGTTTAATCAGACTTAGTTTAGTATTTATTTGTGTATGCTCTATATCAATTGGAATGGCTTCTTGTAATGCATTATTCCAATTATTAGGATTAATAAATAATCCTGTTGCAAAAGGCTTCCTTTTTCTTAAATATGTGATTCTGCAAACTAATGGAACTAATCCCTTTTTATTTATTCTTATAGCAGAAATCACAAACAATATTTTAATTGATTGTGTTGTCATTAGATAGTTTATTAGTTATTAATAAGATTTTTTAGAGTCGATGAATGCAGTTATTTTGACTTTTAGGCATAAAAAAACCCAGCAATAGCTGGGTCTAAGTTTGTATGTTTTTAAAACATAAGGATTTCTACAGAACGGGCTACTGTTTTTATGCAGTTCTTTTAGAATTAGTCCTATATTTATTTCCACTTATTAAACCAATATAAAATTGCTCATTTAAGAAAGTCAATATGTCTTTGCAAGATTTTTTGTCCGTGGGAAATACAATTCTTCCTGTACCATCTAGTTCTATTTTTAAATTGAATCTATTAGCAGAAGTCTTTATTTTTTTAGTATTTGCTGTACTTAAAACATTACTTTTTTGTAGTAGAGTTATATGCTTTCTAATTAATGTATTTGAATTATCAATTAACCATTGTTGATCAACTGAAACTTTATCATTACCAACGAATGCAATTATCTCATCATTTGTGGCTTCTTCAAAATATTCAATTAATGAAAAAATTTTGTTAGCATTTGCATATGAACGAAAGTAAAAATTACCATTTTCATATATTGCATTAACGATATTATCAACAACAAAAGCATCACTTTCTAATTTTGAATAAGTATTATTACTATAAAACAATACATTTTTATTAGAGAGTAATTTTCTTGAATCAAAATTTTGAAAATAATATTTATCCCCTTCAAACCAAAATAGAGTTTTTATATTATCAATCTCTAAATTTAGATTAGGAATTCCAATGGAATTTGTTGCAACATCATTTAATGATTCTGGTAAATCCATTTTAATGAATAAGATTTCTTCATCATCAAGTTTATAATTCCCAGTAAATTCAATTTGCTCTGTATCATCATTTAATAAATAAATACCATAATTAATGAATACTGTTCGAATAGTAGGTGTTAGAACCTGTGTCAAAAGTATTTTTCTAACTGTACCATCAGTAAGAATTGCAAAAAAGTTATTTGTCATTTAGATTTTTATTAGAAACATTGACTATCATATAATCTGAAACTTGTATATATTCTGTTACTTGATTAACATTGATTAGAGTCTCCTTAGATAATAAAAGGTAGCTCATCTCTTTCTTTGTCTGAACTTCATAGTTTTTGTAACCTAGAAGTCTTAAAATTAGATTATAATGATATGAATTTTTTCCTATATAAGTATATAAAAGATAGACAAAACTAAATCCAATTACAAAAATTAAATCTTCATTATCTTTAAAAAAAAATTTTGACCAAGGTAAAATATAACTAAACAGTATTGGGTTAAAATTTATATCTACAGATTTAATTGATTTTAATACAATAGATCCTTTTGATAAATTTTTAAGACCTTGTAAAAATAAAAATCTACACAATATGAATATTAAAATGAAAAGAAAAAGAAAATAATGGTTGATTATTATATTCTTCAAGCCTTCAACTATATTTTGCCATGAATCTATTGTTATATAAACATTAAGATTCTTGAAATTCTGTAAAGTCTTTACAATCCAATATGATAACAATATCGGGGACAAACCAGTAAAAGATAAAACAAATTTAATGAAATTAGAATACATAAATGTTCTGTCTTACTTGAAGTTTAAAAAAATCCCTTACTTATTAGCTATATACTAAATCTAAGTATTAATTCTCAAATATATTAAAAAATACTAAATTCTTACAACTTTTCTTGCAATTTCTTAATCTTATCATTGAATTTTGCTATTAAGAACAATTATCACATGAGAAGATTATGATTAAGCTTCAGCAAAATCATTATTAACAGAATCCTTGTTAAGGAATTACATTAAAAAACCTTTGTTTGGATTGTTCTATTTCAATATCCTTTTTATATTCAGACTTTGTTCTAACAAAATACCATCCATCTGTTTTCAAGGTAATAACTTTGTTATCACATTCTGGACAGTAAATATTTTCTTCTTTACTTTCTTCAGAAAAAAACAAATTATTTTCTGTAATTATTATCTCTTCGTTGCAATTTTCACATTCAGTTTCTTGTTTCATTACGCTTTTTACATTTTATGTTATAAAAATATTTTTTTTAAATCAGATACATGAACTTCATTTAAATAGTTTTCTCTACACCAACAATTTGAGCAAATTCTAGTAGTAAATTTACCTTTTAGAGTATGTTTGTCACCAACAACTGATTTAATCTTATTAACAGCTTCATTATGCAAATGTATGTCTCCATTTGTAATTATAACTCTAGGGTCATCAACTATAACTCTTCTAACTTTATCAAAAAGTATTGGTGTTGAATTATTTCTTATAGTTATCATCTTTTTTTGTCTAGCATAATTATCCCATGTCTCTCTTAATTCTTGAACTGACAGAAAATATTTTTGATGATCAGTAAAGTTTGAGTCCCAATAAATTGGATTGTCTTTTGTTATCCAAATCTCATAATTTTCGTCTTGAATTAAATTTACATCAAATTCAAACAATATTGGACCATAGTGATTTTGTCTTGAAAAAAATGCATGTAAATCTGTTGAATCTAAAAAAACATCATTCCAAACATCTAATATTTTATCTGCTTCATCAGAAGATTGTGGTGTTTGATTTAGACCAAGATTTTCAACAGCCCCTCTTGATAAAAGACCATTCTGTTGAAAATAAGTCACACTAGTACTGACTGTATTTGCATGATATAAAACTAAAATGTTTTTTTCTATGAAGAACTCATACAATTCGTTATTATTTAATCTCATAGTCTCAAGTATTATGTTAACCCATAAATAGAGAGACCTGTTTATGCAGTTGATTAGTTATTATTGTCTACAGCTTCAAATATAACAAAAAGCCTACAATTAACAGACTTTTCATTTTAATAAAACATAGCACTATACTAAACTTTATTAGTTATTCCAACCACTTATTTTGTATTTAGTTGACACTTGTAATTCTTAGCATAAACATCTCCAGCACTATATATGTTTGATATACCTTTGTTCTTTCTTACAAGTAATTTTTACTTGATTTTATTTAAAAAAAGATGTATGCCTATATAAAAAGTTGTATGCCTAATTGTATGCCTATTTTTTATAAAAATTGAAGAGTAATAGAAATGTAGAAAATGTAGAAGTATTGATTTTACTGACATTTTTGCGCATAAAAAAAACCCTCTCATTTCTGAAAGGGTTCTTAGTAGCGGGAACAGGACTCGAACCTGTGACCTTCGGGTTATGAGTTTAAAAACTTAACTTTTTAAAAACATAAACACTTATATATCAACTAATTAAAAATAGCATTTCAAAATGAGAAAGCAAAAAACGTTTACTGTTTCGTTTACTTTTTGTTGGGTACAAATGTATAAAATTTATTATAATGTAAAACATTTTTAACGAAATTTTTTTCTTTTAAAAAATCTGTTTTTTCTTTTTAAAGAAGAAAATTAGAAAATTTACATAGAAAACAAACATTTAAAAGCAAGTCAAAAAAGAATCTGATAATAGTATTAGATATTTTTTTAACATTATTAACCGACTAAAAGAGATAACTTTAAAATTAAGAAGAAAATAATCACAGAGTCTTCCAGACAAAGACGAAACTTAACCACTATTTAAAACCACAGTTTTGAGAAGGCCTTCTTTCTTTTTTTAGTTATTTTGGTATTTGGATTTTCTGTGACTCTTTTACAGTATTAATTTCTGTTTGGGTTTTCATATTTAGAAATAAAGCAATTGCAGCTATAAGAAAAGACAAAACAGGTAAAATTAATTGTGCCCAAAATTTAATATCTTCTCTTTGTCTTTCCATATCGGCTCTCAAATATTTTTTATTTGCATAAGCGGTTACCCCGCTAGACTGAGCATATAAGACCGGCTGGTCAAAATAATTGTCAACTTCCAAATATTTAATTTCATCTTTTGCCAACAATTCCTGAATCATGAAAACGAAATCATCATAATTAATATCTAATTTTTTAAGGATTGTCGGAACTGTTACAACCACATCTAAAATAGTTCCCTCTTGATGATATCCGTCCGCATATTCTTTAGACAAAATGCCTAATAATCTGTGTCTTGTTTTATTCATATTGTTTTCTAAGATGAAAGTTATGGCTGGTCATTTCTCAAATCATCCCAGCCGATTTAAATAGCGTGTGGATTCACCACTGACATTCACAAATGTACCTAAAAGTTTGAAAGAAAAACTTGAATATTTATACATGAACTGCAAAAACCAGTTTTTTTAATACAAAATCAATCCCAAATTTTACAAAATCAATTTTAACTGTAGTGTTTTTCTATTTCTTTTCTATCAAATGTAGGCATTACAATAAATTCATAACTTACATTGGGATAAAATTGCCCAGGAATCAAATCTCCAGTAAAGCCATTCGGAATATTTTTGATTAAATTATATTTTGTTATAAGTTTTTTATTTGTGGATTCAACTGAAAGTTCCCATGATTGCCCCATAATAGTAAGAGAATTGTAAAAAAACAATGCTTGTTCGTGAGTTGTCATTTGTGCTCGTAACGTTTTTATATAAAAATATTTTTCATCATAATTTAAAATATTGGATGGTTGCTCGTCAATAAATTTTACTGTTTGGTATAAATGACGAAAATAATGTCCTAATCGCGATTGATGCCCATCATTTGGTAAATAAGTTCGTTGTAGTTTTGGTTTACCAATATTTTCTTTTTTAATTTTCTCATGTTGATTAATAGCATCCTTCAAGACCATCGGGAAAAATTCTTCTTTATAAAACTTATCATTCGCAACAATATCTTGAATTCTCATCATTAAATCTTGAGTTGAATTATTTGCTAAACCAAAAAACATTATATCATATGCAATTTGCGCTACTTTTCTGTGCCATTCATGTTGAAAATATAGATTTGATTTTTCAAAAGTGTACCATTCTTTGATACTATCGAATAGCTTATTAAACTCATCATACATTGCAATAACAACGCTCTTACCTGAATTACCTTTAGATTTAAATTCGTTTATATTAGCTCGGTGAAGTTTCAATAGTTCGAAAAACCTACTCTCAATTCTATCTCTTATTAACTCTATTTCTTGCTTAGAAGATTCTTTATCTTGTCTTAAGATAGTTTTATTGAACTGAGTTCTCTGTTCAATATTTGCTTTATATTGTATGTAAAACGCAAGGAATGTGAGGATAGCGGCCAATAAAGCAATAAACGGACCAGCTATCCCATTAATAGTATCACCAATTGCCCCAGTATTTTTATAATCTACAACTGAAATAGTTTCTCTAGTAAAAATCCAAGGGATAATAATGACGAAAAAAAGTGTGCAGTAAATTAGTAGTTGTATTCCAGTTTTTAAATATCTTTTTTCATTGATATCTAATTTATTCCATATTTCTTTTAGAGTTTCAATCATACTTCCAAATTTGCAGGATTTTTTTAATATTGTAACGAACTTATTAATATATGAACCTGTTGTTAATATATATAAAAAATTTATCATTTTCTTTTACATTTGAGATATATAGTATCTGTTGCGTTAACGCTTCCTCTCATATTGACATAAGAATTTCAAGCAGAAAATCGACATCTGATTTAAGGTGAATTTATCTATTGTGCCAAATGTTATTAACAGCAGTTATCTATATACCGGTTATATCAATAATTCTTAGGTTGTATTTTTTTATATCTTTCACACACTGCAAAACCGAATATTTTGCAATATTTGAACGACTTTGTAATATTCTTTGCTCTAAAGTCAAGTGTTTTCTTTTTGTTCGGAACGCCATAACAAATACAATTTCTTTCTTACTTTTAAATTTATTAAGTAAAAAGTCCGGAGCAATTGGAACTGTTGCTTTTTTATTAAATTCATCAGTAACTTTGTTTATGAAGTTTGATTTTTTAAAGTTATTTAAATCGTGCCAAAGACGGTCGGCCGAAATCGTAACTTGATTAGCCAAATCTCTCATCTTTGCATCAAAACCATCTTTTACATGAACAAGATATATTTTATCATTATCTTCAAACATAATATCACATAATTCAATATTTTCACCAAGAGATTTATCAAAAACTAAATAACCAGGTTCATTCAAATATAACTTGTTGTATGTGTCTTCATCAGGAATTGTTGAATCCCACTTTTTTGTCAAAACGTTAGCAATAAGATTTTTTTCTACATTTTCTAAACATAAACTATTTATCTGGTCAATGAAAGTATCATCAACTCTATACCAACCATTGTCTATTTTGAAAATTGGTCTAGCTTGATAATCAATTTCTGTTGTAAGATGATTAAAAAACATCGCTTGCGTTTTTTCAATTCCGTTGCGATAGCCAATAATTCTAATTCCTCTGGCAAAATTTTTAAACTTTACCAAATCGGTTATGTCATCGACATTTTTATAAATATGCTCTAAACATTCATCATAAATTTTATTTCGATCTGAAACTACTGAAAAAGGCTTTTTACTTCCTCGTGACTTCATTTCAAATTTATCACATTCATAAAATTCCTGAAGTCTTGTTGGGTGGACAAAATCAATATCTACTTTGTAAGGATTCGCACCTCTTGAAGCCGAAAACCTGTCATTTACTTCTTTTCTAATATTTTCAAACAGTATATCTTCGAAATTTGTTTCAATAAGATTGACATCTTTAATTTTTACAAATGAAGTTAATGAAACTGGAACAGAAGTCTGTTGAATGTCCTCAAGAGTCGTTAAAATTTCATGTAAATTTTCAAAGTCTATTTTAATTTTCAAAAAAAAATACGAACCAATTTCAAGATAGTTTAAGTCCTTTTTAAATACTAGATAAGGAAACAACGTATCTTTTAAATGAGTACCTAAAATCACAACTATTTTAGTTGGTATTTCTGTTAAATCTAAAACATCTAATAGTGTTTGTTCTTTTCGGTAAATTTCTTTTTGTTCGGTTAAATTTCCAGTTATACCTCTAACTGTCAAAGAAATAACAATATCTTCACTTTTTATCGCCATGTATTCATACATTTCAATGCCAAAGCGATCATTGATAAATCTTTTTATAACACGTATTCCAGTTCCACCAACAACTGCATATACATTTTTTCCAATTGAAGCAAATAAAACAAATGAGAGTTGTTGAATGTCAAAATCTCCTTGAGCTATTTGTTTTGGAAGAAATCTTCTCCAATACGAATCCTTTATTGATTCGTTATAAGTATAAGTTTGATAAACTGCGTCACCTTTACTTAAACTTGGTAATGCTTTACCTCGGTCTGCATATTTCTCAACTTTTACTCGATGTGCATCAACTATATAATCAATAACATTTTTATTAGATTTACCGCGTAACTCATATTGAGATTTATCTATTTGAAATATTTTAATCTCGGAAAATACTTTTTCTTCCATAAATTGGTTTTATATAAAGTTGGTTTGGAAATAATTACAGAAACGTTCCACGACTTGGTACAATAGCGGCAGCCTGAACGATTATTTTTTTTTTAATATACGATTTTCCAACGGAAAATCGGAATGTGATTTAAGGTATTTTAAACATTGTTGGACATAGTTATAATTAAAAAGGCAAATCCTCATATCTTTCAATATTGTCTAACCTTTGCCAAAGATTATTCAAAATTACTTTGCGTTTATCTTCTGAAGACAACTTAAGTAATTTTACGAAACTATTTAAAACAGTAATCTTAAATGCTTTTTTTCTATAAATACGAAAAGGTCCTTTTAAGAATATCTTAGATAATTTTGAATTATCTTGAAGCACATCTTCTAACATAGAGTTTTTATAAAGTTCTTCAAGTTTTTTGACAATTAAATCAACATCGTCGTCGTAATCTGTACTAGATTCTATTGTGTCAATCAATGGCAAAAAAGCATCTGCAAAAGTTTGGTATACCTTTATTTCTCGGGGTAAAAAATTTAAATCCGATGAGGAACTACTTATAATTTCACGATAAACATCAAAAAAAGAATTTATTCTATTATGATATTCAGAAATTATCATTTTATCTAATGTTGGCTTAAATCTAAAATTGATATTACCAATTGAATTAATTATGTCATCAAACAACTTTCCAACAAAATACAAGTCAGTTTTATGGTCATACTTTTCTTCATTGAATTCATTTGGTGTTGAATAACGCCAGTTAAGCGTAATACTTTTCTCTCCATCATCGAAGTTAATCTTTTTTCCAAAACCAAAGTCAATAATTTTCACAACACCATCGTTTGTTACTATTATATTTTCCGGTCTGATATCACGATGCAAAATATGCTTCTCCTCCAAATATCTAAATCCTGTTATTACCTGCAAAAAAACAACTACTAATTTGTCAGGATTTTGTTGAAGATACTTATCAATTGCAATTCCATCAATAAACTCCATTAAAATGTAACCCGTAACATCTTCAGAATACAAATAGTAATTAAAGACACGAACAATATTCCTGTGATTTATTAAAAAAAGTAGCTTAATTTCATTCTTAAAGTTATCAAAATATAAATCCTTATCATTTTCATAGAACGGTGAATATTTTTTACAAACAAAAATTTCTTCGATATTTTCATCTTTCATTAAAATAGTTCTTCCAGTTCCTCCTTGTCCAAGTTCTCTAATAAACTTAAAATCTTTGGACTGTAAAAATATGATAGGATCATTTTCTTTCATAAATTGTATCTCTTAAAAATTACTTCAAACATCCAACCAGCTGTGAGCTGTGAGGATTTTTTATTACTTATTTATTTTGTTACTCAGTCAAACACACAAAAAGCTAGTCCTATTATAAGCCGAAACCTCACTTGCTCAAAATTGTTGTGAGCAACTGTATTTATATCATTTAAGTAAAAATTGCTATAGGAATTAATTGAATTACTGGACCTTCAATTTTTGTTTCAATAAGTTGATTTTGTAATCCAAATTCTTCCAATTGAGCAAAACCTGAGAACATTTGGTCTATCATATCTTGATTTAGTTTACTAAGGCTTGTTTTCCTTAATAAATTTACATCACCTTCATCCTTAGTTTTAATTATTCTTGTAATCTTTCCAAGAACTGAAAAATGACCATCTGCAATATCTGCCAAAGAAAGTTCTCCCATAAAACCTTTATCAAGTGTTAAAACTACTTGTAAATTTTCATCGGAAGTATAAACTCCAACTAAATCTAAACTACCTTCATCTTTTAATTGATTCAGTAATGAATCAATTTGGTTTAGTATTTTTTGATTAGGACTTTCTTCTATTTTACCATGATTTTTATTGACTGGTGTTGTTTTCTTTTCCTCGAACGAAATTGCAATTTTCATTAATGAATGAAATCCTTCTAATACGTCAATTATAGGATTTTTTCTTAGAGATAATTGTATCTCTATAAATTTTCCTGTTTCCGCATTTAGAAAATCTTCTTTAACAATCATATTTTCTGAATGAAGAAAAGTTCTCATTTTTGAAAATAATGAATTAGGTGTATGAATTTTTTCTTTTGAAGTTTCATGGTTTGAGTTATTAGTGTTTTCTAAACTGGTATCTGCAGAAAGACCAAACTTTAAAAATGCAAACACATTACTTATTCCAATTTCTCCCTTTAGATTATCTTTGTCTGAATTAATTTCAGATTGTCCAGTTTTTATTGTTTCAACTTGACTAAAACCATCTTCAATTATTGCTAGTAAATCAAATACATATTTTTGATTTAAGTATATTGGTAACGTATATTTATCCATGTTTTTTTTTTGTATTGTTGCTAAAGTTTCGTGACCTGGTGCAATAGCGACTGCGTGAAATATTATATTCTTGTTAATAAAGATTTTCCATCGGGAAATATAATGTGATTTTTTTATGAAATTGTAGCTATTGTGGTAAACTGATGTTAAGGCAGAATGTTAAACAAATGATGAAATGAACTTTTCTATAAAAACAATCACTTTTCCAAAATTGTACACTTGTTCGGCTCTTGATTTTACAGTTTTTATAGTTTTTACAGAGTCAATTTCATTTTTTATAAGTGTAAAAATCTCTGGATAGTTTTGCTTGTTTTCCGTAGCTATTTGCTTAATTACAGAGACATTTTTTTGTACTAAGTTTTCAATTTCAAGAAATGCTTTTTCAGTTGTTCTTTCTGTTAAAGAACAAAAAAAGAAATCAATTATTTCTTTATTTTTTATTTGAAAAAACAAAATCGCTGGCGTTGAAATTGTTTCTTCAAGTTTGAATTCTTGAATTAGAAAATCATTCATTTCTCTTGTCATGTCTCTTACCAACCGTTCCTCTCCAAGAAATTTAACTCTCTTGTTTTTTTCAGGAGTAAGATGAAGATAAAAAATTGTTAGATTGTTACCTGATATTTCGTCTAAAGCATTGAAATAATTTCTGTCTTCAAGTACTTTTGTAATTTCAGGATTTGTAAAATCATGAATTATAAATACAAATGAACTTGCGTTTCCATTTTTCTGATGTTCAGTGCAAATTTCTTTAAATGTTTTCACAAAACTTTCTACGGAAATTCCTTCACCTGTTCTGAGTCTGTCAATGTAGATTGGAAACATATCTTAATTATTGAATGTTATATTAAAACTATAGTTGTGTCATATTATCGCAAACGTTCAGCGGCTTTGCGCAGTATCAGCTGCGCGAACGATTTATTTCTTATTTTCTTTGATTAAACCGCTCTCAGAAAATGTAAATGTTCGTTCATTAAAAATTGATTTCATAATTAACCAAACTTCGTCAACTAGTGTGATTTTTAAGTTTTTACTGTTATCAATTTCTCTTAATTGTCCAGTGAAAGTTATTCCATTTATTTTTAAAGATTCCTTAGTCTCTCTATTATATAAAATTCCGTTTGGAATTTCATAATATTTAGTAAGCTTTTCAGTTTTTTTGTTTTCTGGGTTTTCTTCCTTTCGGAATTCCGTCATATAAGTAATCAAAGGCTTATAACTTTCATCTTCTCTAATTACTAAGAAATTGAAAAGTTCGAATTCACTTTTAAAATCTATCTTTCGATTGTTACCAATGTCAATATTTAAGATTTCAGTTCGCCGAATTGACGACTTAACATGAAGTTCCATATCTCCAAGATCTATTATTTTAGGATTCTCATTTAGGTCTTTTTCTTCTATTTCTCTTAGTTCAACTAATTCAATATGTTTATGTTTCGCATACTCAATTCCGTCTTGTGTAAATCCATTTTTACAAACAATAATTCCTTTATTGATGCCACTGTCTTGAATAATTTCCGCCAGCTTCATTACAATGTCTTTGTTTACTTTTTGTTTCCAATACTTACATTCGATAGCGGTTAAGTAAGTATGAACTCCATCAGAAAGTGAAGTTAAAACATCAATTTGATGTTCAACTCCTGATTTACCAACAACTTTACAAGTGACGCCATGACCTTTTATTTTTACTCCAAACTCTTTTCCTAAAGTTTCATAGATATACTTTGTAATTGATTCGTAGGTTTTCCAATCTAAAATTTTTTCTTGCGACATCTGACTTTATTTTTAGTGGAATGTTGATAATATCGTAGGAACGTTCCGGCGCTTGGCGAGGTTGCGAACTTCGGAACTAGTTGTTTTCTTTTAAAGATAAAATTCCTTGCGAAATGTAAACGTGAATTCACTACAAAATTCGCAATCTCGCCAAACGCCTGTTAGGCGATGTTTTTATTCTGTTTGTATTTTACCCGCATAAGTTCCATATGGCTTTCCTGAATAATCTCCCGTTTTAAAGAAATCACACAATAATTTTATTACATTGTCTATATCTTCGGGTTTTTCAAACTGTATTTTTCCATCTTTTACGTTGATTGGAGCTTTCTTTTTTATTCCTAATTTTTCCAATTGTTTTAATTTTTTTGGATTAAGAGAAGAAAGATTTCCAAGTTTCTCTAGTTTCATTAGTTTTTTATGTATTTCAGCTTTATTTTCTATTTTTACTTTAAGTTGTGTTATATCTCCAAAACATTCGTGGTTAGACATTGTGGTTGCTATTTCTTCCGCTCTTTTCTTATATTCTTCTTGTAATCCAACAAGTTGCTCAAAAAAGTACTTTTTTAGAACATAAAAAGTTTCTTCATAAAAAATACAATCAATTTGTTTATCAAGATAAACAGTGTCACTTTTTAGTAATGACAAAGTATTAGTATTTGTATCAAAATAAGTTCTAATTTGTTGACTAATACTTTTTTTATTTCCATCATTTTCTTTGTCAATTCCAACTTTTCCAGGTGAAATTTTTCTAAAAGTATAAAATGACTTTTCACTATCAATTTCAAATTCAACAGAGTAAGCCCATAATGTTTCATCTTGTAATATATCATTCAAGTCAGTTATTTTTTGCGGACTATGATTTAATTGATTGTAAACTACATCAGAAAATGAACCAACCTTATTTTCCATTTGATATGTAAACAAATGTTCAGTTTCATCTGCAATTACATCATAATCCATAAAATGGAGTTCTTCATTTTCTTCTATTTTAGTAAATTGTTTTAGCGATAAGTTATATAGATATTTTCTAACTTCGTTAGTAATTTCGATTTCATAAACTTTAAAATCAAATTTTTCAAGTACTCTTGCATTAGATTTTATTCCTTCCTTTAAAATTCTTGTAATAAAATACATTTTAAGATTTTCTTCACTCGCCTTGTTTATTATGTCAATAAGTATTGTTTTATCCATAATATATGTTTTTCGTTATTAGATTAATTTTTATTTCTTGATCTATTTCAACATCTTCATTTTGAGTGATAAATAGTCCTTTTTTGCTTTGTCCTTTTTTGCTAAAATCAATTTGATACAATGTATGAGTTATTGTTAAAATAGGATTAATAACAATCATATTTGATTTAGTATAAATGAAGAAAATTATTATTAGAACAATAAATATTGATAAAATATCAAATAAATTATTTGTATCTTGAAAGATGAATGGCACAATATACGTTGAAATATAACTTATACTTTCACTATTTTTATTTTCAATTCCAGTAATTTTTACTAGTTCTCCATTATTTTTTTTACTGTCAAGATTTTTTAAAAGCATTTTTAAGCCAAAAAAACCAAAAATTGAGATTATAATAAAGAAATAACTTAAACCAAATTTTTCTAATGCAGTTAATATATTTGGACTATTTATTTTACTAAAATTTAAATACTCGAAATTCTGTTTTATTTGTCTAATTACAAGTAAACCAAATAATGGAATGTATGATGTAATAAACATCACAAACATTGTAAGATTATTTAGTGTTACTTTTTTCATTATCAATTTTTTTGTGGATTTTCGGTAAAATGTTGTCTAACTTGCATATACTCACCACTCAAAGATAACAATTCTAATTACCTCAAAAAAACACCCTTAGGGAGTGGTTTGAAAATTAATCTTTTGATATTATATTACCATTCCCATCCTTTGTTAAATAATATTTTCTTGCTCTTCCAAAATCAAATACTGATATTTCTGTTGGATTTCCTTCTGAATCAAATACTGTCGTAATTAAACCCGGTTGTTCTCCAAATTGACTATGTTTAGTTCTAATAAAACAAATCCAGCCATTTTTTTCTTTGCGAATATCAAATGTTCTATCTTCGATTATATCTTTTTTCAACTTTGGAAAGGTATCTAATAACACTTCCATTGTCGCTTTTATCTCTTCTTTCGTTATCATGATTATTTAATTTTAATACCTATTTTTTCTAATTCTATTTCAAATTTCCAAGTTTCTAACTCTTTCAAAGTTACATCACCTAATCTTGGATTAAAATCTTTTCTAATTTGATTAATATTTTCTAAATCACTTAATAAATCTTCTCTTTTCCAATTTTTGGTTTTAAGTAACCTATTCAATACATATTGCTCATGTATATAAGTAGGAATTTCTCCCCAATATTTCATGTAGTTAGGCGTTTTATTTTTTAAATACATGTACATTTCTACATGAAACAGTTCGTGTTGGATAGTGTATCTTGTAAAACTAATATCTCTAATTTTTCCTAAATCATCAAACACTCTACCTGCAAACATATAAATTTGTGGGCCTTCACCTTTTAAACCTTTGTATAAAGGTATTCCAAATTCACCTGATGTTGGTTTAAAAAATCCATAACCACCACCTTTTTGCCATTGTTCAAAAAGTTTTTGATATTTTTCATTATTTCGATCGATTAAATTAATATCGAAATTTTTCAATCCCGTACTTTCTCTAACTTGCTTTACAAGGCTTTTAATGTAACTTTCTGAGATATCATCATTGTTATTAATAATAAAGTTACCTAATCTTCTTTCAACTTCAGCCACCTCACCTAAATGTCTTACCACCTCATCAGCATCTGCTTTAGTGAGTTTTCCTTCTTCTAGTAATTCATCTAAATATGTTTGGAGTTTTGCAAACTCTTCTTCATTGGCTACAATTTTTGTTGCAGTTCTTTTAAGTCCGTTTCTTAATGCATTTGTTAACTCGCCACTCAAAGATAACAATTCTAACCAAAATAAATATTCTAAAATTAAAGCACCAAATGCCGTGTCTTTCACACCTGTTAGCTTAAACAAAGCACTTACAGTTCCACTTGTTATTTCTACTGCTGCTGCAGTACCAGTAACTACTTTCCTTAGCTTACCTGCGCCAGAAACAACTTTACTTAAATATCTAAATTTAGCTAAATTACCAACTCCAGAAAATGTTGTAATTACGTCCAAAGCATATTCTGTTCCAGTAATAATATTGCTCCAAAACACTTTTTCTTCGTTAGCAAAAAGTAAAAATGCAGGAACAATGTTGTTTAGCTTTAAAGGAGCATCTTTAGAACTTATATTTTTTAAAAAAACTGGTTGAAAAGGATGATAAATAAAACTTTCTGTAACTTCTTCTAATCTTTGTCCTTCCTTAATATCAGAAGTTACATAATCATATTCCCCAGTTCCAATCTTAACATTAAGCTTGCTGTTTAAATAATTAATTTCAGCATTTGTGAAATAAAACCCAACAGTTTTTTCCGATTCGTATGGTAAAAATAATGGACCATCATATTTATCATAAATCTCATTATCAAAGTTTATGTAATTAGTTTTTAACCAAATATTGTTAAGTATTTCACAGAAGCTATTATAATTTTCTCCATCAATTGCATTAATTAGGAAACGTAAAATAGGCTCTTTCTTTCTATCTAATAAAAATTTATTTAAAAACGATTGATAATCTTGTAACGTTACTAACGATTTTTCAATAGTTTGCAATAAAAATATGAAGGCATCTTCAATCTTTGTGTCTTGAAAATTATATAATTGTCCATCTTGTATAATCCAATCGAAAAAGGCATATAATATATTTTTAGTAAGTATATTTTGTTGTAAGAACTGCTCTGGCAAACAATACATCAAAGATAACCCATCCCTTTTTTTATCAAAATCCTTGCTTTTTAAGTTTGTTTCAATTTTCCCTACAAATAGTTCTTTGTATTGCTCTAATAATTGGTTTATAGATTCGTTACCATAATCACCAGTTAAATCAAATTCGTAATAATTAAAAATTGATTCGTTTAAAAATTGCATTATGGCTTCGGCAACTTTAAATTCTATTTGTAATGCAATTTCTGGTTGTTCATTTACATTTCTATCTTTAACAGATTGTTTGTAATAGTATGTTAATTTATAATTTGAATTATATGTAATCTTTGGTACTAATACAATATTACCTTTACGTTTTCCTTTTTGTGTTATTTTAATTTTCTTGTCAGACTTGAAAATTTTATACAAAATACTCAACAAAGAAACAGAAACTGGAAGCAACGTATTAAAGCTTGAAAATAAATTATAAGAATTGTTTATTAGACTTTCAAAATCAAATTCATAGTTTTCATTATGTTGTATAGCAAGTTCATCTGGATCAAATTTTGTTGTAAAATCTTGGATAAGTGACGTTCCTATCGGCTCTCCTGAAGTACTATATAATGTATTAGTTTGGTTGTTGAAATAAAAAATTTCACCGTTATTTTTAGTGTATATTTTTAATTGTAGTACTTCTTGCACTGTTAACCATTGTGGTTCTTGAATAAAAACATTATACCATCTTAACTGATTGTCAATTTCAGTTTTTACAAAATAACTGTATGTGTTGTTATTCTTTAATATGTAAATAAAATTAGCTTCTTGAAAATAGGTGTCATAATTACTTTCCCAATGAATATTATTTAGTTGCTCTTTAGTTATTGATAATGATGTGTCATTTGTATCGCCATCAATAAGAATTATACTTAATTCTTTGGCTTTCTCATTTTCTGCCTCAGTAAATTGATGGAATTTTAAGAAGTAAAGCAATTCTTTTATTTCGTTGTCCATTTTATAGAAATTTATTAAAACTGCCTCTTATAAGAGGCAGTTTTTTTTTTAATAATTAGTTGCTTTTAATTTGCTAGACACCATGGACCTCAAGATTTACCTCAAGAGTTTGATTTTCTTCAAGTTCTAAAGTAATTGCTTTAGCTCCATCAATAATTTCATATTGATCACTTCGCAAATTATTATCAGCATCTAATAAAAGTTCATAATTACCCGGCTCTAAATTTAAAAGTTCATACTTTCCAGTACTATCTTTATAATCAATTGCTTTAATTTCACCATTAAATTGTTTAAGAACTATTTTACAAGGAACATTATCTGCACCAAGAATTCTTCCAACAATACTTGCTGATTTTTCTACAGAAGCACCACCTAATTGTGAATTTGAAATATTGAAATTTTCTGGACGTGGCACATCATCTGGGTTTTCAAAATCTGAATAATCTTCATTTTCAGGTAATGCTTTTTCTACTTCTAAACCAATAGATTGAGCTTGCAAAATTGTTAAGGAAGTTGGCACAATATTCCACCAAGCTTTACCATCTTTTGTTGCTTTAGTATTTCTTAGTTCGTCTGCAATTGACACAAATAATTCATTGTCAATTATTGGTACTTCTCCTCCGTTCCAAATTTGTCCGGTTTGCATATAATAATTTACTGCAGCTTCAAATCCTGGACGAACTGTTACTACAACTCTAGCCATTCCGCTTTGCATAAAGCTTCTGAATAACGGGTCATTAGTTTCATTATATTGATAAGTACTTGCCCAGTCACTTCTGTTACCCCAATAAAATGGATAAAAATGATAAGACATAATGTCCCATTCAAATGCTTGCTCAATAAATTTTACGAAAGCAGCATATTCATCTAAACTCTTATTAACGTTTACCTCATAAGCCCCAAAACTACCTCCTCTAGTTAAGTCATTTTTCCCATATGTATTTTTAGCCGTTGGAGATTGGTCAATAATATAAGAAATACAATTTTTACGTAATACCATGTTTTCTATTTGACGATAAAATCCAGGGTTAGTACCTTTAATTTGTACTGCTTTCGCATTTTCCTCTGCAACTTTTTGGTTATAGTCAGTAAGCGCATCTTCATAGGCATCAATTATAGCTTTAAAAGTTTTTTGCTGCCATTTTTGTTTTGTTTCAGATGACAAACGACATACTAACTCTACTGAAGCAATAGATGAATGTAATGCCGTTGCATAGTATGAAATTGGGAATTTTTTTGTGTAGTTTAAAGCAGGGTACGAAACCGTATTTGGATTTGGGCCATGAGCATATTTACTATTAGAACCTCCTAATACCGCATGAACTCCAACACCATAACCATTCCCAGGTCCATATGTAAGAGATAATGCTAAGTGGAACTTAACGCTAAATGATGAATAACCGTCAGGTATTTCTATATCATCTGTTTTAGATTCTGTAAAAGCTTCTCTTGTGTTTTTGTTTTGAGAAAAAGACTTACCAATTACAATTTCATTATCAGGCAATGTCTCAAATTCTACATTAAATTTACTTGTCCAATATTTTAATTTCACATCATCTAATTGTGAAAAATCTTCTAATTTATAATTTGTTACTTTTCTTGGGTCTTCAGGCTTAATTAATAAGTTGTTTTGGTTTGCCATTGCTACCATACCCAAAGTATGCAATTTGGCAGGTTGTGGAATCATAAATTCATACATTAATCTTTTACCATAATTGTAAATTTGATTTTTGTATAATTTGTCTACCCATCGATATACTCCAACTACATGTTTGTCTCCTTTAGTATTGTCAAAACCATGCTTATTGGTTTCTTCAAATTCTTCAATTATTTTTTCAATACGCTCTTGCTTTACCTTTGTAACAACTCTTTCAAGGGCTCTTTCTGTAATTTCTTTTGCTTGAGTTACAGCTTGAAGTGTACTTTCCTCTTTTGAATTATGTGTGGCAAAATTTGCACCAGCATCAAGTTTCAACGATGTACCTGTTGGCTGATAAGAAACATTTGCATATCCGCTTAAATCTTTAGTTTGTTGTAAAACTTTTGCTATTTCCGATTGCATTTCAAATCGTGAAGTAGAAGTAGTGTCGGTCAATTGTTCATGCTCGCTTTCAGTAGAGCTGGTTTCAGTAATTTCACTTCTTCTTAATCTACGAGTTGCTTTCTCTCGATATTCTTTAGCCATTACGTTTTCAATATGTGCTACTTCTCCTTCAATATATGACTGAACGGTTTGTTCTACCTTTTTGTAGTCAGCAATACCAATTTGTTTCATACCAAAACCTGATGGAATAAACGGTTTTTCTGGGTTTATAGTCGTATTGTTTGGAATTTCATCATCCACATATTCTGGCAAACATTCACCAATTAAAAATCCCGAAAAAGATTGATGTAAATTAAATGCTTCTATACTGAACGTCTTTTTACAACCATTTGTAAAAGTAATTTCTCCATTAATTTCTTCAATATTTGGTTCATCTGCTAAAACTGCTCCTCCTAAAGATATATTTCTTAAGGTGATAAGATCGTTTGTACGTGTTTTTGTAAAAGTAAAATTACTCACGCTATTAATAGTTTTAACTATATTATAAGTTATTGCAAGTACATCCCAAGTAGAATTAGGCACTTTTAATAATATATCAGCATTATAAACTCCAGTCGGTAATCTTCTTGGGGCTAAATGATATTGAAAATCTTGCAATAATGTAGTGTTATCCACAGGTATTAATATGCCTCCAACACTAACAACTATATCATTTCCAGAATCTAAATTCCCAATAATTATATCATTTCCTGTACCAATAGAATCATCAATTAACACATGTAAATCATCAAAAGAATCATAAAACCCTATACCTGAATCGTCTGCAATTTTTGCATTTTCATTTGTTTCATTTGAAGTCAATAATGACAAGTAAGTAAATGATTCTTCAGATAGATTAGTTCTTAAATATGCAGCATCAATTGGTTTTGGATGTGTAAATTCAAATTCTGGCAATATAGGTTCCGTTATTTTTGGAGGCTGATTACATGGGTCCTCTGAATTATAAGGTTGTTCATTATTTCTAACACTACACCAATCTTGTTTTGCTGCATCTAAATCGGCATTATATTGTTGTAATATTGGATCAATTGTTAGTTTATAATCTTTCTGAGCTGCTTCATATGCCACCGAGTATTCTTTACTATGTGTTAACTCAACTCTTTTTAATTCTTTTTTTAGTTTTAATAATCCAGTATTTTGTTCCTCTGCGTTTGCAATAACTTGTTGTTTTTGTAATTGTAATGGTGGAACTGGCATTACTATTACTGGAGGACTTGTTTCACCTCCACCTGAGTTTACCTCTACATCAATACCGTCAGTAAAAAGTAATTTTGGCAATACTATTTTTGATAAAAGTATTTGCTTATTTAATTCATTATTATCATAACCTCCTTTATTAATATAATTGTTAGCAATAATCAATTGCATGATAACTTCTTTTATATAAAAGTCTTTTTGGGTAACTACATGATAAATTAAATTATCCCATAACAACAATTCATCACTAGAGGATAATGCATTTACTTTATCTATTTGGATTAATAAATCCGCTTCACTATAATAATTTTTATTTTTAGCTACCCAAATAGAAAAATTATACAAATTTGCGTTAAGCTCTTTTATTTCTTCTGCATTTAATGAGTCAAATCCAATAGCCGCAGTTTTTAATTTTTGCCATTTTACTGCGGTAGTATCTTCAGAAGTTATATTAGCAGCAAAAATAGTTCCATTAGCTTCTTCTGGGCAATAAATAAATTTGTTATAAAGTTCGTTGTCATTCGTTAATTCAGGTGCTCTGAATGATGTGAATCTAAAGAGTGTGTTTTTAATTTCTGCTGGCATAATTTTATGGGTTAGTTAAATGATTTAATAAAAAAATTAAACTTAAAAATTGTAATCAAACGAAACAATACGTATTTATACTTAATTTGTTATGTGTTTTTCAAATCAAATTTGTAAAAAATTAAAAAAAGAAATTATATACAAGATGTTTTTATCAATATTGGTTGAACTTGGTAGTCAAAAATTTTCTTGGATTTTCATTAGCTATTAGTTGAAATAAAGTATCTCCAAGATAACCTCTCAAATTAAGGTGCAAATCTTTTTCAGTATCTTTCTGACTAACAACATAATAATCGGAGCCAAAAAGAACTTTATTTTTAACTTTATCATCTTCAAGAATAAATTTTAGCAAAGGAAATAAACTCTCATCATGAAGTATAAAACTAATATCAGCATAAACATTCTCATACTCAATCATTAAATCATAAATTACAGATAACCAACTAGCATCCCACCAAATTGTTCTAGGATTACCATGATTCAAAGTGTTTTTCCTTTTACTATAATCTGTTTTACTATCATGCGAAATATTTTTATTGTAATTATTCCAACAATCATTAAGATACTTCTTCCATTCATCCTCTCCACCAAAATGTGCCAAACAAATTTTTAATTTACTTAAATCAATTGCTTTATCAGGAGAATTTCCTAAAAACTCATTTAACAATTCCTTGTTTAATAGACAATGATAATTTAGAGGATGAGTGAAATTAGTCGAATACTGATACCCTTCCCTTTGTGGTAAAGGTATAGATTCATAAACCCCTTCTTTCTTATGATATTTAAGTACAGGATGTTGATTCCATTCCTGTTGTTTTTTGCCTCTATAAAAAACAGTTCCTGCAATACAATGAGTAATAATTGGAATTTCATTCTCTTGTGCAAAAAGATACATTTCAATCAAATTCTTATCAAAAGGATAATAACCTAAAGCAGGATATAGCTTAATACCATCAAATTGTTGAGATTGCAACAAATGTTTAGCATAATTCTCATAATTTTTCTGTTTTGGTGCATGTTTAGTTGCTGCAATTCTTCTTGGGTCTAAAAACAAGAAAGGAAGTAAACGCTCTTTTTTACGAATTTTCAAACAACGTAACTCCTCTAGTTGTTGTAAATAAGGTCTAGTAGGCTGCCCAGCTTCCATATAATCCATATCCATAGAAAGGACAACAAACCGAGTATCTGTATCATAACTTTTTGACAATAAATCAAAAATTTTAGATTGATCCTGATACAACGAATATCTCCCTAATGTCAAAAACCTATTTACTGTCTCTCTTGTTGATTTACTAAAAATAACTTCTACTCTAAAAAAATAGATTATAATTTTAAAAAACCAATTAATAAAGAAAAAAATAATTGAAAGTAATAAGTGTAAAATTATAGTCTTTCTAAAAAAATCTTTGATGGTATATTTAAGAGAGTTTAATCTATTTTTAAACACTTTAAATTTATGATTACCTCTTGATGTAAAATTTTTATAATACCATTTCACAAAACGCATGGTTATGACATGATGCAAACCTAATGGCATCAATCTTTTTCCAAACTTATTTGGCACATGATCTATGGTAAAAATATGAGTGTGAGTATTAAATATTTTATGCTTTTCCATGTAATTCACTCTTTTGAATTTGCTTTATTACTCTGTTTAATTCTAAAAAAGTCAAATTTTGATTTATAAATTTTAAAACTTTCGTCTTTTTTGTAGGATCTATAGACACATTGGATTTATCAAACGAAGTTAAGATGGAGTGATTCAACAAAATTGTATTTAACTCATTAATATCTACAGAATGCAAAATATTTTTAGGTAAATTACTTATGCTAATGTTATCAACCAACCTACCTCCCTTCAAAAAAGTTCTGAAGTACTTTCTTAAAAACCCTAATACATCATCACCACCCGATTGAGCAAGTTTCAATGCAGCGTATAGAGAATTATCACTTAATGTAATATAATCATCAAAATTATCTTTTGAGGCAGAACACTTTTTTATATCAAAATCACTATGTTGTATGTTACTAATCTTACAAGTATTATCAAAAAAAGTGTCTTCATTAAATGAACAATTTAAAAAACCAGAAAAACCTTCAATAACTGAATTTGTCAAATACATATTTCGAAAGTCGATTTCTATTTTTAAACTTGATGGAATTTCAATTAAATATAAATTATTTATAGAAATAATTGATTCACGATTAAATTCTTCGTCTGAAAATAATTTTAAAATAATATCTGTTGCAGAATAATCTTTACTTTTAATTTCATTTAAAAAAATAATAATATTACTTATTGCTTTTTGCTTGATGTACTCATAACCTTGATTTGGTTTTTTATCATTATATGTTTTGATTTCAATTATCAAATCCTTAAACTTTAATAATAGAATTTCAAAACTATGCTCTGAGTCTTTAATTTTATTCTTTAGTCCTTCAAACAATAATGAATTGTATTTTAATTCTTTTGAAATTACTGTTATAAAAGTATCTGTCAAATCGAAAGAATTATTTGAAATTAATTTTGAATAAAGTACATTATTCTTAAAAAACAGCTTATAAAAATCAAACCTAAAATGATAATTTTTATCTTTTAAATAAAAAAAAGGATTATCTCTCAAGCTATTTTTTACACGTTCAGAACTCAAATCAATATTCAATTTTTTTAACAAATAACAAAAATCATCATCATTGAAAATACCATTCTTCTCAACAGCTATTAATCCTAATAACCTAACATAATCATCTACATCAATAGTAAAACCGTGATTCTCTTTTTTTGCAATTTCTCTTTTACAAATTTTATAAATTAAATAATCATTGCTGTTTTTTTTCACTAGTATATTAGAATCAAAACATACTTCAATTTCATCGTAATCAAAATTATTTTCAACAATGTTAGAAATAATTTCTAATAGAAAAGGAGAATAAATAAATTCTTCACCGTTAATATCCTCGTAAAAATAATCTAACAACTTTATTGAATCATTTAATTTTTTTACATCATTATTAAAATACTTTTTAAAATATTTCCTTACTAAATCTCTATTGAATTTTAAAAGATTAAAAATTTTATGTTTCTTTTGAAACTCACTATCAGCTAATAACAATTCATTAATATAAATATCTCTACAATTAATAATTAACTTTCCTTTACCTATTGTTTCCTCAAGAGTTGTAAAATCAGCTAAAAAATCAGCCAAACTAAAATTGGGTAATGTGGAAATTATTTCGTCAATACCATCAATGATTACAGTTATATTTCCAAATGCAAAGTTGGATTTAAAAGTATTAATATCTAAATTACCAACTTCAGTATTAGATATTTCAAATACAGTTTGCAAATCAAAACGCCAATTATCTACTCTATCTCTTTGCTTAATTTGTTCAATATAAGATTGAGCATCTAAAAAAATAACGATATTATTATCGAAATCATTAATAATAACATCATGAATCTTTTGACATACAGTTGTTTTACCATCTCCTCCAGGTCCAATAATAAATGCTACAGATGTCTCGTCGTTTTTTAACCATTCAAAAATATCTTCTAATTTCTCAAAATCATTATCAATTTTAAAATATGGTGAAATAAAAACCTCGTTTGTAAAAAATGAATCCTGTCTAATGTTTTTTAAACTTTCTTCATATAAAAACTCATCCAAAAAATGAACTTCATTGCGATTCTTAAACTTATCTTTAATATATTTTAAACGTAAATTAGTTGGTTGATTATAATCCTTTGGAACTAAAATTGTTAAGTTTGAAGAATATCCCTTTAAATATTTTTCATCAAATTGCTTTAAAACTTCACTTCTCTTGTATTCATGGCTAAATATTAAAAAATTTATCACTGAATTCTTATAAGACAGATTACAAATGCAAAAATACTTTTCATCTTCATTAGTAATTGCACGAAAACTATGAGCTGGAAATAAAGATTGTAGAACCTTCTTAATAAGCTCAAAATTATACTTGAGTACAGAAACTGGTTTTAAATATTCTTTAATTAGATGTTCTATTTTATTAAGATTAGTGGAAGTAACTAATCTTGGGGTTTTATAATTCTTATTTGCTATTGAATTAATAAATTCATCAAATAATAAAAGTAATGGCCTTAATCCCTTTTCGTCAAAATAGCTGAAAATTTTGGATTTTGGATCTGAACTATCAATAGTGAATTCAATATGCGAATTTGATGCTATTAAAATAAATTTCTTGAAATTATCTCTTACAATACTTGGATTAAAAATAACAATCGAAGATATAAATTCAGAATTCATCTCAATTAATTTTTGATGCAATTCATTAGAATCAACTACAACTTTATGCCCCAAATTGATAATAATTTGTGACAAATAACTTGCATTAACAATTTCTTCTTCATCAAATGAGATTCCAATCAAATCTGAATTATCGTTAAAATTAACATCTAGAAAAACACTCTCTAACAATTCATTTACTTCATTGATTTTATGATAATTATTTTCATTTGTAAGTAAACGATATACATCACTAATTCCAATAAAACCATTTTCAAAATCTAAAATAAATTTATTATTAATGAGTTTTTGCAGCCTTTCTTTTGATTCCTTTTTAATAGTTCCTTTATCTTTTAAAAAAACAAAAATTAATCTATCGTATGACTCATAATATGATTTTTCAATGATTTTCTTAATTGTACTCTCAATCTTTTCTAAACTAGTTGTAGAAGTAACTTGTATCATTAATTTATTTTCATCATCAATCCCATCTATTCCCGGAAAATTGGTTTTTCGCTTATTAGTATTTGAACAATTGTATCCAAATATTAAATTCAATATTTCTAAAAATGTAGTTTCAAGTAACAGGTTCAAACTCAAATTATTTGACGCATTCTCTATTTCAATTTTATTTTTTAAAATACTTAAATTAGTACTTAATCTGTCATTTAATGCTCTACTATTCATTCTTAATAATTTCTAATTCAACCATTTTATCCAATATTATTCTAATACAACTCTGACCATTGGTTTCCATATCCCAATAAAGTTTATGCATTCGTATTCCATCCATAGTTATAAAATTGAAAAAATTTTGTGACTTATCTGGTGAGACTTCATAATTAAGATTAATTGGCTTTAATGAGGAATCACGAATTCCATTTAAAGCTTCTCCTCTAGTAGAATTCTTTCTAAAATTTGAAGATAATGCATCGGAAATAGAATAAACATTAATCCACTTTAGCTTTTGTTCCATAACTAAATTTCTGTTCTTAAAATAAGAACTATAGTATGAATTAATAAATTCGTATGGATTACCAATTGTTATCAAGAGTTCTGTTAATAATTTAGCATTTTTAGAAGGCATTGTTCCTAATGGAAATAAATAATCTGTTGCTATTAAACATCCAAAACTATAACAATGAAAATGAATTTTCGATTCATGTTCATGCTCCGAAATATACTCAACTAGTAAATCTAAATTCCCTGAAATTAATTGACTTTGCATTCCATCATTCAAATATTGATCAGCACATGCAAATTCAGTTGCAATTGATGTGACTATAGTTTTTGACTCAGGAATTACAAGTAGTATAAAAGTTGTTAATGGAACTGTCCATTTGTAAGTTTGCTTTAGATATGCGGGAAAATCACCCGTTAAACCTTCTATGAAAGTTAATATTTTTTTTGCCACTTGAAAATCATTTACCATATCAATCGAAGCAGGTATTAAAAACAATACCGCTAATGATACTAGAACCAAAATAAAGAAAGCATAAAATGTTAAATAAGGTCGATTATAATTATCATGAATAAAAACACGCTTTAAAAGCTGAGGTAATTTTTTTAATACTAACAAAAAAAGAAGTGAATTTTTTAATAACATATTTCGCTTCTTGAAGCGTTCTGTCAATAATTCATGATACTCAAATTCATAAAAGGTATATACTACTTCTTCATTTTCTTGGCCCAACTTCACAACCTTCACAACCTTTGAAGTGTTTTTTCCTGAATAAGTAATTATCTCACTCCTCAAATCATAGGAAGTGCCTTTTTCTATAAATAATAATTCATTTTTAAAACGTTCAGCATACTTTAATACATTCTCTTGATGAAATGACTGACCTAAACCGGATATGTAAATCCCTATATTTTTCTTCATATGTTCATTAAAAATTCAAAAACTTAGCACTAACCCATTTTTCCTCCATACCAATTCTACACCAGCCATTCTTTTCTTCAAACAAAAAAACGATTTCTCCTTTTTGAATACTATAAGATTTACTGAATTTTACATCTGGTCCAGTTCTAACATTCAAAGTATCCGCGTTAACTTCTGCTCTTTTAACTTGTTTTGTGAATTTAGAAGATATCCAATGAGATTGTGATGACGATATTTTGTACCATCCGTCTTTTTCTTCATATATCCTTAATATAGCTCCCATAACCAAACTAGGTCGATCAGTAACTTTTGAGCTATTTGCAGTTGGCAAACTACGTATGTTTAAAGTTGATGATGTAACGCAAACGAAATAAAGCACAGCATTTAAGTTCGTCTTTACATCACCTTTCAACCGCTCAATTACTAAGGGTTTAAAGTTTTTATCAAAGTCAACAACTTTGTTTCCACCAAAAAAGGCCGTCCCTGGACAAGACTTCGTATTAACACCACCATTTGTTCGCAACCCATTATCTAATCGAAACCAATGATGGTAAACTATAGAATTAGAATCTACTTGCAAATTAAAACGTTTACATAACGCAGCAGTTACGGTCAAAATACTTTCCCTTTGTTCTACTGTCATTTCATCACCATTAATGTCAAAATTTCCAAAATTCTCTATGCAAATTGAATGAACATTTTGATTCGTAATACAAGCAGGTGACTTTTCTAAACTTCTTCCGGTAACAATACTACCATCTGGAAAAATTGTAAAATGCTGTCCTATATCTTGCCAACCATTCTGTACTGTATGATATTGTTTCATCGCTAACTGACGTTCAAAATGATTAGAACCATTGAAATGAACATAACTTGGTATGAAGGTATGATGTTGTTGTATTTTTAATATAGTTCTCCCTAATCGAATATTAGACAACCATAATTCGAACTCTTTTGGAGAAAGTTTTGTAAAACCATTCTTTGTTTCCATAAACTAAAATTTAGAAAATAAAAGTAATGGAGTAGATCTTCTCTATCAATACGTGAAAACACGTAATTATTGTAAAGAAAAAAAACACTTTAAATTAATTTTACAAATACTAAAAGTTTTATACCTGTCAGAAGAATGAGTACAGATATCAAACTTTATTTATAGTAGAATAAAGGAAATCTTGTCAATTATAATATTGACATTTATAAAAAGACACAACTAAAAATTGGGATTCTAAAAAGGAAAAACTGGTTTAGTATTAGGTAATTAAATATTACTCAAACTAATAGCATTAGTTTTCAGAGCATATAAAACAACTCCAATAAAATTCTTAGAATTTGTTTTTTCCATGATACGCTTTCTATGTTTTTCCACAGTTCTTGTACTTATACATAGTTTGTCCCCAATTTCTTTACTACTCAACTCCTTACAAGCCATTCTAATGATCTCTAATTCTCTAGAAGTCAAAGTAACTAACACTGTCAAATCTGTGTTATAATGTACTTTTTTATCCCATAAAATAGCTTCTCTAATAACAGCTCCTAACTCAACATCAAAATAATAATCACGTTCCATAACTTTTCGCATAGCGCTTTCTAAAAGTTCTGGAGAAGAATTCTTGGTAAAAAATCCATTGGCACCACATTCCATAATTTGATGTATTGCCTCTCTAGAAGTAAGTTGAGAAATAATTAATATTTTAACATCTGGATTTATTAACTTCAACCGTTTACATACTTCGAAACCATCTAATATTGGCATCTGAATATCTAATAGTAAAACATCAATAACTTCTGATTCAGCATACTTCAAAAATGCTAAACCATCATTAGTATCATAAATTACATCTACACCTTCAAACGAAGACAATAACATAGATAAACTTTTTCTAAAAAGTTGATGGTCATCAACCAGGGCTACTTTGATCATATTTTTGGGGTAAATAAATAATAAAATGGTTTCCACTCATAACTTCTCTTTGAACAAGTTTTGAGTTTATACTATTCAAACGAGACTGTATATTATAAAGTCCGGAACCTTTGGATTGGGCATAACATGATTTAAAATCAAAAGCAACCCCATCATCAACAATTTCTAAAGTAACTCCATCATTATTTTTGTCTAAAGATAATATGCATTTGGTTATATTCCCATATTTAAGCATATTAGAAGTAAACTCTTGCACCACTCTAAATAATTCATAACCAATCTCAATTGGTACAACTAATTCAGATAAATTTTGTTGAAAAGTAAATTTCTTGTCAGATGATTTACTTAAAGTCTCAAAGTAATCTTCAACAGCCACTGCTAACCCTCTAGTTTCCAATAAAGGAGGTATTAACTTAAATGAAATCAATCTAGTATTCTCAATAGTTTGTTCTAAAGCGTTTTTGGTTTCTTCAAGTAATTCCCGATTTTGATCATCATGAATTTTTCGAGATAATAACAATAAGTAATTTCTTATTGCGTTCAAATCACCTTGCACACTATCATGTAAATCTTTAGCTATTCTTTGACGCTCTTTCTTTTCACTTTCCAAAGATGTTTTCAAAAGTAATTCAATTTCTTTTTGTTTCATCTTGGCAAAATGTCGTTGGTAAAACAATACCATGAATATAAGTCCAAAAGCTAAAAATAGCATCACAGAAGTCCCAATCCAAAAAACTAATTTTATCTCACTCGAGCCTTCCATATTCCTACAATTAATAATGTGCGTAAAACTAAGTTTAAAACAACATTTAATAACCAATAATACTGAAACAAATTACTGTCATTTTTGTATATTAATTCAGTCATTAAAAAAAGGAAAAAGTTTCCAAAATAATATAAAATCAATCCTGAAACAACATAAAAATAAGGAATATCCCACAAACTTTCATATTCTAATTCTCTAAAAATTTTTCTAAACCAGATTATTGAAAAGATAAAAATAAAAACTGTAATGTATGTATCAATATTATAACAAATTTTCAAAAAATCTTGTACATCAAATCGATAAAACAAATAAAATAATATAATAAGAAAAAAGATAAAGCTAGTAATTTTTAGCTTGCTTTTTGCATTACTTAATATTTCCTTGTAAAAATAGAATAACGTCAAAAAAGAAACAACACAATAAGTAAGGTACCAATTACCAACATCCCATCTCAGCAAAACTGTAAAAACAAATTCATAAATAGCAGAAAAGAAAACTAACAGTACAAATGGAAGAATTGCATTTGCATTATTAGCAATTTTGTTTCTATTAAATAAAAAAACTAAGAAAGGAAATAAACCATATAAAATGGTAAGTGATATTATATAAATCATCTAAGCATTTAATTAACAAAACCCACTCAACAAGTAGGTTTTGTTTTCAAATGTATCAAATTTATTTCACATATAAACCTTCAGTTGGACATAGTGGAGGACAAGTTGCAATCCTATCATAAATAATTCCATCATTTAACATATCTTTTTCATCACCATCTACCCCAACTAAAACTAAGCTAATCTTTTCATTTTCATCATCATACCCATTATATATTCTTAATCCAATACAATTTTCTTGAGCTAAGATATTCTCAATGTTATTAGCTCCAATAAATGATGATGTTATTTCACCTGGAAACTTAGTTTCAAATGATTGAATTAATGCTTTTGCCTCTAATTCTGTAATAATACTGCCAATGTTTGCATCTAGTGCCATAAATATTTTATTAAGGTTAAGGGACCAAAAGTATCGGCTAGAATGACGCTCTAAAATACGTGTTTTTACTATTTTTTATTACGTATTTACACCTACAAACACACTAAAACATTTAAAAATAGAGTTCATTTAAAAAAATAAAGAGATTAATAATTACAAAATAAGTGTTTTTACGTACTAAAACTTCGCAAAAACGAATTCAAGAAACAAGTCAATGATTTTAATGAATAATATTCACAATCAAAAGTTTTAATCTAATTACAAATGAGGTATAAATACGTATTTCACATCAAAATCATTAAACCTAATTTTACAAAAACCTAAAATATTTTTTATGAAAACATTTAATGTTACTAATAGTGATTCTCATCTTTTTATTCAACTTAAAGTTGATACAATAAAGAAGGCTTTTTCAAAAGTTTACTATATAGTTAGAGACGAAAGAGTCAAACCTCACCTAGCAGTTTCAGAAGAATATGAAAATGGCTCTATTGATTTGGACTCAAATAATAATATCAAGTGGAAGCATATTGATATTGCTGGTAAATTCATTGGTCACGAATTGGAATTTATAACTTTTATTGAAAATCTTCCATCTGATTGCAATTCAAATGAAAAAGCAAAAAAATATATCTTAGAAAACGTTAATATCAAATACAGAATAAATGACGGTGATAATGCAAACGAGTATGATTTAGACGAAGATGACAGAATAGAATTATTTATTGAAAGAACAGGTATAATCTATAAAAAAATAAAAATAAAATGAAAAATTACATAAAAATATTGACCCTGTTTTTTTTATTTACTGCTAATTATACATTTGCACAAAGTGATGTAACTATTAAAAATTTAGAAATTCCGACTGCTCCTGCGTTATCAATATTAGACGAAACAGCAACAATAATTGAAACACCTAAAAACATAAAAGCATTAACTACAAGTTTATCAAATGGAATTGGAAATAATGTAGCTGTTGAATTTTCACCATATTTACTCTTCAGTACAAACAAAAATTTTTATGACTATAATGGTTTTAAAGTAAAAAACAAAAAAATTACTGAAAAGGGCATTCTAGGGCAAGCCTCAACAAACTTATCCGTCTCAATTGCGTCTGTCAGAAAAGACACCATTAGCAATATTGCTTTAGGATTTAGAACTAATTTATTGACTGTTCAAAATCCAAAAAGAAAAATTATTTTCATGGAAGCTGATAGTATATACGAAAAGGAAATGAGAATTTTAATGATAAAAGTGGATCCTGATTCTTTAAGAACAAATCGCGAATACATAAGACTAAATAGGCAGTTCAACAAATTATTAGATAGTGTAGCAAGTTTAAACACAAAACCCTTATTCTCAGTAGATGTTGCTGGTGCTTATACACAATTTTATAGTAATAATAATTATAACTCAGGAAACAAAGGAAAAGTTGCTTCTTGGATAACTCTTAGTTATAACAAAGAACTTAGCACCAAAGCAGATGGTAATTCTTCATATTTAAGTTTTTATAGTATTGGGAGATATATTCAAGATAATAGATTTTTTGATGAAATAAACAATCAAATAATAACAAGGAATTTTATTGATTTTGGAGGAAAAATTGAAATTGATTTCGGAAAATTATTATTTGGTTATGAATATGTTAGTAGGATAAATGAAAATGACAACTACAGATCTGTAGGAACTATTAAATACAAACTAAATAAAGACATCATATTAAATGGGGGCTTTGGGAAAAACTTTGAAAATAATGAAAACCTTGTAAGCTTTCTGGGAATTAACTGGGGATTTGATTTAGAAAAAAACACATTTTCAAAATAAATAATCTTAAACATCAAATTCAATAAAATATGGGAACATTTATTAATGGAGTTAATTGTGATATTTATATAGGTAAAGGAGCAGGGAAAAAACTACTTGATGATATTAAAAATGCCAAACACTCCATAAAAATTACTTCACCATATTTATCTCCATCTTTAGTAAAACATTTAATTGAATTAAATTCAGAAAAAAAAAACATTCATTTAATAACTACAGATACAATTGAAGATTATGAAAACTCATATAGAAAGAATATACATGAGCTAATTAAACAGCATCAAATAAAAGATGAAGCGGCTGAAAAAATTAGAAATAAATGGATAGACTCGACAAAATTTATTTTATTTGGGATTATAGGTTTTTCACTAACACTTTTACTTACTACCTACTTTTATAGAGAACTGAAACTATTGTATGGAATTATCCCTATAATCTTAGCAATCTTAGTATTTAAGTTTTACCAAAATAAAATAAAACAGAAAAGAATTTATAACTACCACTACTCTCAATTGTTTCCTTTTAAGGTTTTTATATCTCCAAGAAATAATAATGCTTATAAAAATCGATTTATCCATGGGAAAATTTACATTATAGATGATGAAATTGTTTATATGGGTTCTTTAAACTTTACAAAAAGTGGAACTGAAGACAATTATGAAACCCGTATAAGAACAACCGACCCAGCAGCTATAACAACAATTTTAAATGAATTCAATAATTTATTTCATCATTCTGGATTACCTGAGAGAGACATTCAACAATGGGGAAAAATACTATATACTGAAACAATTAATTGATTGATTTGATGCTTATTAATCCAAAACAAGCTATTAAAAAAAGACAGCTAAACTATTAACATTCTTCATTTATAAACAAAAATTAAATTTATAAACATTATGGAAAAAATAAAAATTCACGATTTAGTTAAGTTTAGAAGAAAAAACTCAGCAGTTAGAAAGAAAAACTATGCTCTAAATTTAAAAACAAGAAAACCAAAAGAGAGCAAAGAAAAGAAAGGAAAAGGAGGAGGTGACTACTGGTCTATTAGCACGAAGTGCATCAACAAGGTCTTTAAATTAGAGAATAATGAATTGCTTGATTTGAAAATAAATGAATTTCAAGAAAAACTAAAAAACAAAGATCTTAAAAGCAATACAATTGGAATGTACAAAAAGAATATTGACATTATGTCCAACTTCAAAGAATTTGATTTTAAAGATATTAGACCCGAAAAAATAAAAAATTTCGAAAGTATAACCAAAGAAGACAAAATACTTAAAATAGATAATTTCCCATTATATATAACTCCAACAACAATTTTTACTTTTAAAAGAAAAGATAAAATAGAAATTGGTGCAGTTTGGCTAGTTGCACAAATAGATGGATTTGAAAAATCAGAATTGGGACTTTTCTGTGAAATATTATATAGATTCTTAATTAAAAATTATGCCGATGAATATCAAATAGCTCCAGAATATTGCATTGCTATTGATACATTTAATGCACAAAAATTAAGTTACAATGAATTATTAAAAGGAGAAATACCTTTTCTGATTGATTTAACTCTTAAAGAAATAAAAGAACTTTAATCAAGAAAACATGTCAACAAAAAGCCTAATTATTATACTAATCTTTTGTTCTAAACTATTATTTGCACAAACTCCAATTGACGTAACAGAACAAACCATTAAAATCAGTGGTTTAAATGAAATCGAACTCTATTTTGGTTTTGCAACTGGAGACAAAATCATCTTCAATTTCAAAGAAGTGAATAGTAAAGAAGTAAAAGAAATTGAAATTTTAGAATATCCAAATAATTCAAAATTTTCTGATTACAAATCAACACAAATAGATAATAAAATTATTAATGTAACCAAACAAGGAGTTTATGTATTCCGTTTCAAAAACACAGCAATTGGTGGTCGAATTGCAAAAATAAAAATTCAACGAATTCCAGTATCTAATGAAACCATAAATTTCAATTCAACGGTAACTTGGGCTACAAAACAAGAAACTACTTACAACTCATATACAAAAGATGTTTTAGTAGGCTATGATACAACTTACACCCAAAAAACAAAAAAGATTTTAATAAAAACGGAACTAAAAGAAGAACTAATTTGTGATAAAACACAACGCGTACATTCTACTACGAATGACAATGGAAATAAAACATCAATTTTCTTTACTTTACCAGAAAATCTAACGACACCATACAAAACGACAAAAGTAATTTCTTGGGCATATTGGACAGGAGTTGGAAATGAAGCTAATATAGCTTGGAAACAAAACTCACAAACAATAAGTAATTTAGCAAAAGGTGTAGCCTCATTCTACACTACTCCACTAGGAGCATTAGCCGTTGGAGCTGTAACTGACTTAATGATTCCGAAAACTGGTGAAGATGTTTTTTATGCTATATCAGACCAGATTAATAGAGATTTGTTTCTAACTGGAAAGCAATACAAAATTTTTGACCAAGGTAAAGGAGTCGCAGGTTATAGAAAGTTTATTAATGAGAGTATTTGTCAAGGAACTTATTTTGTTTTACTATCCAATGACAATATAATGCAAGGCATTGATACAACAGTCAAAGTAGTTGCAATTGTTGAAACAAACATCTATAATGACCAACAATTTACAGAAACAAATTTATCTCCAAGATATGAAAAGAAAACCTTTTCAGAACCAGTAATAACAACAATTAAATATCCAGTGATTAGCAAATAAAAACATAGCTCAAACATACAAAGCAAAATGACGGACTAATCCATAATCCAATACCAAAAAAAACCAAGCATAACATAATTCACAAAAAAATAAGAGAAATATGAAAATAACAGCATACACGAACAATCCATCTGCACTTAAAGATGCAATTGATAAAAAAATAAGAGACAAAGAACTTAAAACATGGGAAATTTTACAAAATAACCAAAATGAAGTTTTATATAGTCATACTCCCGAACAATGGAAAGAAAAAGCAATGCCAAAACCTGAAATTTCAAAAGATAAAATTGAGTTTGAAATAAGATGGTGGAATGATGATGAACCAAACGAAGAAACAAAAGGGTATATTTCAGGGAGATTCGTAGAAATTTTAATGGTTCACTTTAGAGATAAATTTACAAATTTAAAGGTCGAATAAAAATGAAAACAATACTTACAATTTGGAATACAAGCAATAAAGGAAAATCTTCAACAATTTTAGAATTGGCAAATTTATTATTGAGAACATTTCCAAAGCATACAATAATTTATACTTCAAAAGATATTTTCAAATTATCTGTTGACTTTAGGTTAATTATTGAAATAAATGGAAAAATAATTGCTTTAGAAAGTCAAGGTGATCCAGGAACTGGTTTGGAAAAAAGATTAAATAATATTATTACTTTACACAAGCCGTATCTTATTATTACCTCATCAAGAACAAGAGGTGAAACAATTTGGGCAATCAATAATGTGGCTGATTTACATAAATATGACAAAATTTGGACTTCCACCTATGAAACTTCACATTCTCATAAACTAGCAAATGAATTAAAAGCGGAACATCTCTTAGATTTAATTAAAAAATTAGGATTAATTTAAAACCAATAATTTTATGGAAGAACATTTATTGCTTAATGAAAATGCTTATTTATATGAAAAACCAAAAAAATTCAAATTAAATAAAGTTATTATATCTAAACTTTTTAGTCAAATTTCAAAGAAAACAGAAAAAGAAGGTCGGTTTTTAATTGATATAAGGCATTCTTCAAAAATTGTAAACAATATTCCCATTAATTATTCCATTTGCGTTTTTAAATTCAAATCTAAGCCAAGTTTTGTAGATCAAGCTTTTGAAGAATGGATGGAAACAAAAATAGCTTATTTTGTATTAGTTGAGTTTGAAAATTATGTAGTGATTACTAAAAAAAATATTTCTGGCTTAAATGAATTTACGAAAAATCTTGATACAATAGATTATGAAGTTCTATCAACATTGTTTATTGACATTAGTACTCAATATGAAAAACTAGGTTTAAAAAACATGAGTTTATCAGACAAAGCCATCAGAAGTAAAACAATGGAATCTAATGATTTACAAGAAAATTTTTCAACAGTTGGGTCTAGCAATTATATAGTAGATAATTTAAGATTAAGCACAGATGGCTCAAAGATTGCCTTGTCTCTAAATACATCAAGAGTAAATAAATTTGGCACAAAAGACAATTTAGAGTCATTCTTTAATTGGGCACAAAATGTAGTTCAAAAATTAGAAACTTATTCACCGAATAATACTTTTTTAAATGTTTTTGCTCAACCAGTAAAATATGAAACTCAAAAAAATGATTTAATACCAGTAGCAATTTTATTTTTATTTAATAAAATTTACGACGATTTTGAAAATAATATCCTAACTGATTGTGTTATTGAATCAGATAATGGAATAAAAAAAATAAATTTATTTAATTATTTAGACCAATTTCAGAGATTGCTACAGATTGAAAGTCAAACAATTGACGGTGAAATAGTTCAGTATTTTGCTAGAACCACTTTAACAGATGACTTACAAATACGTATAAATGAAAAATCAATAACCATTCATTCAAATAAACTAAATAAAGTAAAATTAATTACTAATAGTGGATATTCAAGAAGCATAACCGAATATATTAATAGTTCAAATCAGTTCATTATAAATTTTGACAGATTAGAATTGGTTTATACAAATAAAAAATTATTCCGTGATAACAGGTTATTAGGCAATATAAATTATTTTTTAAATGCATTCTTACCTTTTGAAGAACTTTCAAATGTAAATAGCGAAAAAGGAATATTTACAACAGCTTCAATAAGTTTTAGCGTAAATAGTTGCTTTAATTTTGTTGAGTCTAAATTTATTGGAAGGCATGATTTCTTTGTTTGTGATGATTTAAATAAAGAATGGGCAGATCATATTGGTATTTCAACAGACACTATTTCGTTTTATCATTCTAAATATAAAAATGTTGGTTTTTCAGCTTCTGCTTTTCAAGATATTGTCGGGCAAGGCTTAAAAAATATTTCAAATTTAAGTCCTAGAGATTATCAACTTGATTCAAAACAAAATATTTGGTCAAATTTTTATAACCCTCCTGGAACCACAACTAATATTTCTAGATTACGAAATGGGTCTAATATAGATGATTTATTGGAAACTTATAAGAACACAATTAAAAACCCAAACTTCAATAGAGAAATTTATTTAGTTGTTAATTTCATATCCAAAGAAGGATTACGTGATCGATTAGAAAAACTCAGAGATGGTGAAGCATTTTCTGAACGAAATGAAGTCATACAGATTTTGTGGTTTCTGTCATCTTTTCTTTCTGTTTGTGCAGAACAAGGAATTAAAGGTTATATCTGCTGTAAACCATAATAAATAAATGTTTATTTACTAAATCCCGATTAAAATCTAAATTCTTACGCAGCTACTAAACATAATGTTTAGTAGCTGCTTTTTTATTTAAATAAACACTAAAAATTACGTGTTTATACGTAATGCATAGAAAAACAAAAGTAAATATATTTGATACTTCAAAATTGTTATAAAAAAACGAAATTAACTAGTTGATTGTTATATAAAATTACTAATTAATATTTAATAAATCCGAATAATATTTACTTCCAAAAAATATTAAGTAGTATCAATCCATTAAAATATTTAACCTAAGAATAAAATCAAATACAATAATTAATACTAAATTATGTCAACAAGTAACAGTCCACAAACATTATTTAGATTTGTAAGTTTAAGAAACCCAAATCTAGCTGAAAACAGCGAAAAAAACTTTAAATTTATTTTTAGACCTTTATCAATTACTGGTTTTTTTGACCAAGTAACTTCTAACTCTTCAGATGCTAAATTTAAAGCTTTAATTAATCTTGCAAATTCATTTTCAGCAAATGCTATAAAAACAGTAGACGAATTAGATAAAGAAGAATTTTCAGCATTACTAAAAATAGGAAAATCGCTATATTCAAACAATAAATTATCTAGTACAGAATTAAAATTAGCAAAAGATTTTCATACTAAACTTAAGTCTAATAACGAAGCTTTAAAAAAACTTTGGGACAATCTTATTTACCAATACATTACTCAAAATAATTTTTATATTAAAGAAGCAATTGCACATATTTTAAAAGCTTATCATATTGGTTTTGTGCAAACACAAACTTCTAATGAAGAATTAAGTAGAATTAATGGAGAGAATTATTTAACACCTGCATATAACTCAAAAATTGTTTTACCACAATTTTTATTTCAAGAAAATAATATTCTAATTTCTAAAAGAGCTTCATCTACTAAAGAGTTAAGTGAAAGTGACAATCAGTTATTGCAAATAAATTTAGAAAAACAAGAAAGTTTATACAGTAGAGAACTTGATAATCAAAACTTAAAAGTTTTAAAAGAAGAGTTAAAAAACATAGAAAATAGCGAGGGCAGAATTTCTGACAAACTATATAATCAATCATACTCAAAATATCAAAAAGAAAATGGTGGAAAAATTGCTAAGTATCAAAATCAATTAGAAATTATCCAAGAATTAGAGGAAAACAAAGCATCTGATGAAGAAATTAAAAAAGCTTATGAATTATTAAAAACTTATGAATATCCAACATTTGAATTTGAAAATAAAAAACCTCTAAATTGGGATGATTTGTATTCAAATCTAACTGAAGAATCATTTGCTTTATTTTTAGAAAATTTTACAAATGCAAAAACAGTAATTAAAGAACCTATTGATTTTTCAAATGCCGAAATTTCAATTGTATCAAATGATGAGATTAGTATTGATGATTCTATTATATCTATAAATTATGATGATTTTTCTGAAATTCATAATGAAATTGATACTATGACACAAGCATTAAACACAAGTGTGTTGTCAGATAGTGTATTATCACAAGATGAATTTATTAACATTGGAAATGTATTAATACCTGTTTCAAGTGACCCAATAATAACCTCTTTTACACATCTATCATATATATTAAGAGCAACAAATACTAGAACCCTTTTTATAACTAATAGAGGTTTTGTTACGTTTCAAATTCAATTAGAAAATTCATCATGGAATATTAGTCATGCAACTATTTCAGCACAGACTAACTTAGGTGCTCAAAATGAAACATTCAGCAATCTAAATGTAGTAAACAACACCTTAACTTTTCCACAATTTTTAATTAATAAGTTTAGAACAATTAGTAATTTATCAATTCAAATTTTCTTTGCGAATGGTAGAGAGTCTGTTTTACAACTTAATAATATAGTTGTAAATCAAGACATCAAAGGTATTTTAACTTTAAAACCAATTAAAGAAGAATTACCTATTGACACGAATCCAACAGAACCAAATCCAGTTTCTGGAAAACATTTTGGACTTAAAAGATTAGGGGTTGCTGAGTACATGAAAGTGGTACAAACAGTACATGCATATGTACCAGGAGAAGTTTCAAATATTGAAAATGTTATGGCGAGTGAATTACGTCATAAATCGATTAATGAACTAACTCGCATAGAAGATACTACAACAACTTCTAAATCTCAAGAAGTAGAAAAAATTTCAGACACAACTAAAACTAATCGTGCAGAAATGCAAACAGAAGTTGCAAGAGAACTAGAGAAACAACAAAGTTTTCAAGCTCATGCAAATTTCACTTATGATGCAAAAGCATACAAACTAGATATTGGAACCGCATTTGCTACAAATAATTCTCAATTTATAAGCAATAGACAAGCAGTAACCAAAGCTCAAGAAGTTACAGAAAGAGCTATGGAAAGAGTTCAGTCAAAAATTACAGAAGAAAGAATTTTAAAAATTATTCAAGAAGTTTCTCTAACCAATGTACACGAATTTGATAATAGAGGAGGCTTGTCAGAAACAAGACCTCAACATATCACAGGAGTTTATCGTTGGGTTGATAAAAAAATGAAAAATCAAATTTTCAACTATGGTAAACGTACTATGTTTGAATTTATGATTCCAGAACCTGCAAAACTACACAGACTAGCATATGCAAATGTTGATACTCTAAAAGCTCCAGTTGACCCAAGAAAGGCTCCAGCACCTCATACAATGCCGAATTCAAATAGTTCTACAAAAGCATTATTAGAATATTGGGCAAATGTTTATGGTGTTTCTTTAACAGAGGAACCTCAAAATAAAGAACAAATATTAAAAGCAAATGGTTCACCTCATAGTGAAGGAGGTGGAGTATTTTATGATTCTAATTTAGAAATTTTAGAAAACTATGAAGCAAAATCAGCTGTATTAAATTGGTATTTCACAAAACAAAGAAATCGTTCAGGTTGGTTTGAAGGAAATTATACTTTAACAGCTCATTTCAATATATCAAACTTAAAAGGACAATATATTTACTATAATACTCAAGGTTCTTCAAGAAGTGGTAGTAACACCATAGCTGGATTAAATTTATCTGAAACTTTTAACTATAAGGTACACGGACAAAATATTGGTGATTTTAGTGTGGAAATCAAACTACAATGTCAACCAAAAGTATCTTTTTTTAATGCTTGGAAACTTGAAAACTTCAATGCAATTATTGCAGCTTATAAAGTTGAACTTGAAGAATACAAAGCAGAAAAAGCAAGAATAGATGCAGAAAGAAAAGCTAACGAAGAAAATCAAAAAGAAGCACAAGCCAATTTTTACAGAATTATAGAAAATGATGTTTTAAAACATAACTGTATAGCTTATCTATTACAAAATTATCTAATAACTCTAGGACAATCATTTACTGAAGGTGATAAAATGCTAAACTTCAAAGTAAACTTAAGTGATGATTTAGATAAATATACTGCAACAGCCAAGTTTTTAGAACAAGCATTTGAATGGTCTATTATGGATTACACATTCTATCCATACTACTGGGCAGACCGTAAAATGTGGCAAGAAATGTATTTAACTGAGAATATCGACACTCTTTTCAGGGGCTTCTTACAAGCTGGTTTAGCTCGAGTTATTGTTACTGTAAAACCTGGATTTGAAGAAGCAGTTCAATACTTCTTAACTACTGGAAAAGTTTGGATGGGTGGTGAAACTCCTATTATTGGTGACCCATTATATGTAAGTATCATGCAAGAAATGCAAGATCCAACTGGTATTCCCCAAGGAAATTATTGGATAACTAGAATCCCAACAACATTGACAATCTTACAAGCTAAATCAACAGGTTTAGAAGTAGATCAACCATTACCAATTTTCCCTGAAAGCGAACCTGAAAAATGTGAAAATCCAACGGAATTAGAAACACAAACAGCATTTATTGCAGATGATGTTCAAATGGTTGGGAGTGAAAGATCTACAACATTATACCCATCTAATTAATATCCAATTTGGTGGTGGTGATTGACACCACCACCAAATATTTAAATTAAATATAAAATTATTATGCAAAAAATAAATCCTTCAGAAAAATTACATACTGTAAACAGATTGGGTTTGGGCAATGACAAAGAAATAGATAAAATAGATCACGAAACAAAAAACAAAACAAAAGTTGATTTTATTATTGGAGTATTTTTTGATGGAACTGGAAATAATCGCTTTAATTCTGATTTAGTTTATTACAAGCACTTAGACAAAAATAATAATGTAATAGAAAATCAATACAAAAAAACTAAAGTAAAAGGTAAAAAAAAGGATTTTATGGTTGATACTGACTCTAGCTATTGGAATCCATATAGTAATATAGTATTATTACATGATTTATACAAAATAGGTCTTGATGAAACTAAAAATAGTAATACAAAAAAAACTTATTATATCAGGCAATATGTTCAGGGTATAGGAACTTTAGAAGAAGAGGAAGATGACACTTTAGGGTCTGGATTTGGAGTTCATAACAGAGGAGTTATTGGTAAAGTGCAAGAGGCTTGTGAAAAAATTTCAAATCAATTATCCGATATTTTTAATACAAATAAAAATTATACTATAGGCAGTCTTACTTTTGACGTTTATGGATTTAGCAGAGGTGCGGCATCGGCTAGACATTTTTGTAATGAAGTAATTGGCATAGATTCAAAAATAACAAATTTTGGTAATCAAAAAGACTCTAATTCAATAAAAAAAATCGTAAAAATTGATAACACTAGAGTTAGTTTAAAAAATAATAAACTTCCAATTTCTCAAACTTATACTTTGGGAATGCTTGGTGATGAATTTAAAAAGAAAAAGATTTATTATAAATACACAGATAGTTTTTCATCATCAGAGGATAATGAAAAAGTCAAAATCCGATTTTTAGGATTGTTTGATACGGTTGTATCTCAATTTATAAGCAAATATTATGGTGATTTTAACTTAGATAAATTAAAAGAATATAATGAATTGGTTAAAGTTAAAAATCTACAAAAAGCAAATGTTGACATTTCTAAACTAGACATAAAAAGAGTTTTACACCTAACTGCAGATGATGAATGGAGAGAAAACTTCCCATCTACCTCTGCTAATAAAGGGATAACAATAAGGGTTCTTGGAGCACATTCAGATATTGGAGGCGGTTATGCAGCTTTACAAAAAGAAAATACTAAAATACATTTATTTAAAGTTGAAACTGGAACTAATGAAGATGAGATTAATAACCCTAAAATTGGTAAAAAAGAAATAGAGCTTCAAAAATTTTTTATTAAAAATGGTTTCTGCAAACAAAATGAAATTAAATTTAAAAAAATTGGAGAAATTACAAAAAAAGTTAAAATTAATAATTTAGAAACAAGTGTAGTTAATGGAGTTGTTTTACGATTAGAATCTGAAAAAATCATAAAACCTAGATATTCAACTGTTCCTCTATCAATTATGAAAGAAATCAGTCAAAAAGCTGGAGTTCCATTTGTAAAAGATATAGGTGAAATTAAAAATAAAGAATCTGAAACTAAGCCTAAGCCATTTGAGTATGAAGTCCCAAAAGATTTAAAAAATTACTTAAAAATTGTTTCTGAAAATGCTAATGAAGATTATGAAAAATTATACAATAAAAAGATTATAAAAGCTAAAAGCAAATTAACAACAGAAATAGTTCATAAAATTCGACATGAGTTTGTACATTTATCTTCAAATTTTAACAAACCGGCATTTAAATTACCTGTTATAGTAAAAAAATATAATTATGAGGTAGTTTACAATCCAAATGAAGAGGAATTTATAAACAAAATGGCTTACATCAACCATCCTAGAATGTCTAACAAAATATCTAAACCTTATGAAAGGGAAATATTATCTCCTTAATGTTTTATTCTTAACAATATTTTTTTTTAGTTGTGAAGATAAAAACCAAAAAAAAATCAATCGAGAAATTGATATAGGTATTTGTCTTGGTGCGCCTAAATTTTTTACTGCTCATTATCCAATTGTTACAGCCTGTAAAAATGGTGGTATTATTGGTGGTATTTCAGATAGTAATGTTGGAGATAATGAAGGTTGGACATCATGTGATTCATTTCAAACTATTGAAAGTGATGGTGATTATCCAGACAGTTTACATTTGGAATGGACAGATAAATTGAACTGTAAAAGGTTTGAAAAAGGTGTAAAACTTCCTTCGTCCATTATAAACAGCATAATAAATAAAGAACTTAAAAAAAATCTAAGTTATTATAATTTTGGTTTTAAAGTGAACTTTGCGCCTGGAGGTAATTTTTGTGTTTTTTTAAATGATATTGAAATAAAAAGAGGTGTTGCAAATTTTACTGAAATTGACTCTAATTGTGTTGCACAAGATGGTATAAGTAAAATTTCAACAGAGTATTATAATAAAGTTGGTTTAGATTTCAAAAATTGGGAAAAATCAGATCCACGATATGATTTAGGATTAGGATATTATACTGTGGACACTAACATGGTTTTCGGTTGGGCACATCTTATATCAAAAGAAGGTATTTTAACTAGAAATGATAATTTATACAAATCTAAAGAAGACGAAATTTATGGTGGTAAAATAATCACTTATGGAAATAGCTATTTGACCATACAAGATTTGGATTCTAAATCTAATAAATTTCAACTCCCCGTTTTGATCCAAACTTATTGGTATAAAGAAATTGGAAAAAGTCAAATATATAAATATACTAATGTTCCATTACCAAAGAATTTTGTAAAACTTTATACCACCCCATACATTAATCCTAAAAACAATAAACTCACTAATTATAACCATTTAATCTTTGGTGTAGAAAAGGATGGTGTACATTGTATAATTTGGTTAGATGGTCCTGGCAAAAGAGAAAAATTAATGCGTTTTGAAGCTACTGATGCTATTATGTCTAAAGATAATAATGTTTACCCAGGAGGTTATGCAAAAAATATTATATATTACTAGTTGTTATTTAACGGCTAAAGATTTAGAAATAATATGATTGGGCAAGAAAAAAGTTTGGCTTGTGTTGTTACTTGTATTGAACAATTAAATTAACTCATTTCTTCAATATATCTTCCAACTATTTTTAAATATTCAACTTTAATATCCTCATCTTTATTAAAATCAAGGTGAGGATAATTTTCTTGATTTTCAATCGGGTCATTTTTATCTATAAGCTCTAAGATATTTCCAATATGAAAAACATCGCAGTTCTCCTCTACCCAACTTTCTATCATTGCATTATAATTCTCATTTCCTTCAAGGATTGAATAAATTAAATTAATCATTTCAGATTTGTAATTGAAAACGACATAGCTATAAAATGAATTCTTTTCATCTAATGATAAACTTTCTTTTCTACTTATATATTCGTTAAATAAATCTCCTATAAAAGTTTCATTAATCTCTAAATCTGGCCTAAATTTTCTAAACCATTCCTTTACTTCGTTTTTCTCTGTTTTCATAAATGTCTTGAATTAAAAGTTGGCTTTTTTGGATTACATAAAACAGCTATTAAATTATCATATTGCTCTTTGGAAATTACTTTATTATCTGAAAAATCATAACCAAAGACATCTTCAATTTGATATTTTATAAAATAACAAAAATAAAAACCAATTTTACCTTCAATCAAAAAAGTATTAAGTTCAATATAAAAATCTTCCGTTGGACTTATTTTGCTGTTATCTATATTTAAAATATTATTTAACATTAACATACTTGATACAAAGTCACTATCCATAACTATTTCGCTTAAAACTGCACGTTTTTTTCTATCTAAATCTTTTAAAAAGTCATTGATACACTTTTCAAAATATGTTTCATCTTCTGAATCTATATTTTTAAAGTAGTGGTTGGCCTCAATAAATTTGATACTTAAATTCCCAATTTCAGTATCAAATTGGGGATTTTCAGCTCTATTAAATAATAATAGATTAACTAATGGAATAAATGCTTTGTACTTAACTCTCTGGTTTGCTTTCTTGTTTTTCATAAGTGTCAAAAAAAAATGCGTGAAGCAATAGCCAACCGAAATAGAGGTACTAGGAGACCCAAAAACCAGAAGACTACGCCCACGCAAGTATTTTGCACAGGCGTAAGTCTATTAATTTTGGTTTTTAAGAAGCTTCCTAGTTTTCTATTTCCAAATTAATAGCTTACGCGATTAATAATATTTTACTAGATGTAAAATTAAAATATTCTTTTTAAATATTCTTATTGTTTTATTAAAATAAAAGTTTATTTTCTAGGAGTATTTTTTTAATTTTCTTAGCAGATATTCGGTTGCTTCTGCATCTGAAAGTAGTGATTTCTTCTTAGTTGAAGTCTTAGTTTTATTGTTTAATGCAGATTGCACACCAAGCATAGTGTATAAGCGAGATTTTTCTTTCTCGTTTAACGCTTCTATTACTTGATATGCAGTTTCTGCTAACATTCTGTTTATTGTCTAAATTTTGGTTTGTTTGTTATTTTATTAATCTGTCTATCTTCTTGTCTAATATCACTTGAGTGTCTGTTATAATCTTGTGCGATTTCAATAGTAGATTTTTCAACTCCAGTTGATCTTTTCTCATTTGCTCTATTTCCAGTAGTAACTTCTGGAACAATAGAATGGTCTCTGATTTGTTCATAATTATTAAGTTTGATTTTTATGTTATTCCATGATAATTTTTTGTGCACATCACTACCTTTATAATTGATAGCTTTAAATTCAAAGGAAATTCCAGATATATACCCTGTACTACTTTGATTTAGTTTTACTTGAACACCTTTTCCTTTTAATTTCTTAACGAAATCTTTGAGATTGACATTCTGATTTAAAATCTCAAAAATGATATTTTGAAATTCTAATCTTTCAGGAACATTTCCTGTTCGTAAACATTTTTCTATTTCGCCTTTACTTAATACATTACTTTCTTGCTTTGGTATAAGTTGGGTTAAATTGAATTTTTCCTCTAATTTTCTAACTAATGCTTCACTTCTTTTATAGTCTTGGCTATCAGATACCACATCACCAGAAAATTTAACACGATTGGCAACTAAATGAATGTGAGCATGATCTTGATCTGTATGCCTGTAAACAACGTATTGATTATCGTCAAATCCCATACCTTCTAAATAGTCTCTTGCTAAATTTGAAAATTCTTCGTCTGATAGTTTATCGGAATAAGGTAAATTCAGAGAGGTATGATAAACAGCCTTTGAAAGATTTGGTTTCAGCTGTCTAACCAAATTGAATTCTTTAGTTTGTTGAATAACTGTTCCCATATTAATATTTGTATCTATTATAGTACCAACGCCAGCATTTATCTTCTTTTCATTATACATCAATACTCCATAAAAATCCTTTCCTTTTATCTGCTTGCTAATCATAATAAGAAAGCTATTTTAATTTCGTTTAATTTCGTATTCAAATCCAATAATTCGACATATAATCCTTTTACATCTGAATGGTTCTGATTTGCTTTTTTGGTTAGTTGATTCAAATTATTTCCAATACGACTTAACTCAATAAAAAGCTCCCTGTTGATACTTGGCATCGAATGTTTTGGTAATTGTTTTTTTAAAGATCTAATTCTTATAAATTGAGTTACTGACAAACCAAAACATTTTGAATACTCTTCAATTTGAAGTTGTTCTTCAAGTGTCACTCTTATATTTATTTGTAACATTTTTAAATCTTGAATTTGCTTCCTTGGTCGTGTCATCTTTTCCAAATTTTTGAATAAATAAAAACCTTATTTATTCGTTTATCTGATGACAAATTTATTAGGGTTATTGCTAGCAAAAAAGCTTTGCCGTATGCAAAAAATGATACGGCAAATTTTGCAATAATCTATTTTCTATAAACAGGTGGATTAAAAAAATTAAGTAACTTAAAAATCTCAGACTTAAATAAATTTCAAAACTTTAATCAAATAAAATTCAAACAAAAATTTGGCTCTGCCAGCTAATCAATCTCAAACGGGGTGTGGGGTGAAACCCTGCCAAGCCATTCGACCAAAGGGAGGTTTTTGCTATCAAAAACATGGCTTGCTTCATGACAACCACATATTTTTAAGTTTACTCTTAAGGGGAAAAAATAAGCATAAAAAAACCTTCACAATTGGTGAAGGTTTAACATTAAAAGTTATAAAATTAGCAATCATTGTCTTCCATTTTTTTTCTTGTAGCTCTTAAAGTTTCAATAGCTTTTTCTACTTCAAAAAAATAAAATGGTGTATCTAATATTCCATTTAATGCTTTTTTGTATTGATGTTTCTTAAGACTCATTCCCTCTTTGTTAAAATATATACAAGGATTTTTTGGATGCACTTTTTCTGGTGTATCTAAATCCCTTTTTTCTTTATTTGTTAACTCAAAACGTTGAGAAGCTAAATATTCATACTTATTCAAATTCGTAAAATTATAAGATATTTTATCCCAATAATCTTCTTCCAAAAGAACTATCAAAGCTTTTCTTCTTGATAAAAAACATCTAATTTCTACTTCAATATAATTAAGCATTTCTTTGTTTTTAGCAACCAAATCATATAATACTTTTAATTGTTTTACATTAAATAATTCTCCACTAACTGTTATCTTCTCTTTTGAAATATCATTACGTTTTAATTCATTAAATACGTTTTTTAGATTAGTTTTTATCATATTCTTTTTCCTTTATTTTTCTTTAAATTCTGGTCTAATGAAATAATCTGTTTAACAGCTTGATTTAAATTTTGCTCCCTTTTAAAAATAAAAGGCATTTTTTGACAAGCAATACTTCCCAAGAGAAAATAGTCTCGCATGTTTAAATCTTGTTTTTCAATGTGATTTTTAATATAATAAGCCAATAAAACAGCTTCGTAATTATCTATTGGCTCTTTTATTTTATCCATTTTTTGATACATGATGTCCCAAAAATTCTCTTGACTTTGAAGCGATTTTATAGACTGATTCAATAAGGTTTTATCCATGATATGAGAAAATGATTCTAAAAAGCATTTACCATATTCCCACCTTCTCACATTCATTTGATCAATTAAGGCTTCATTTATAAACTCAAAGACATCAGAATTTGATGAACTATTATTCTTTATGAATGCTTTAGAATGTAATTTATCAAACCAATCTCTATTGAAATCCATTAAATTATCCAATAAGATTAAACCGAAATCAATAGAAATTTTAAAGTAAATGTTTGAATCTAAAATAAAGTTCTTTCTATCTGATTCTGATAATTTCTGAGAATCAGAACTATGTAACACCATAGCAAAAGACCTAGCCATTAAAGACTTTAATTCTTGTTCAGTAAAGAAAATAGACTCACTATTTAAATGCTTTTTCTGAAGATTTTCATATAAAATATATGTTGTTTTTTTTGGAGATAGTATCTCAAATTTCACTAACGGCATAATGTTAATTTTTTAAATTTCATGCAAACAAAAGCTGAATTTATAAAAATAAAAAATTTAATATTCAAAAATATTTACGTATTTTAAGAATTATGTAATTTTCCTATATTTTGGATAGTGATATTGAATTACTCTATAATTTGAATTATAATATTATATATATTAATACAAAAATATATTTGTGTATTTAGATTTTAATTCATAAAATGAAAACTTTAATTTCTGATGCCGAGGCTACGGAATAACTTTTAAAAAAAAGAGGGGAAATACATTTAACTTATTAAGTATAATTACCAACAAATTAAGATGTTTTTATTTAATAAGTTTGAATTAAAAGTTTTAACATAGTAAGTATTAAAACCAATACAAATTTTACATGATAATATTGACAAGTAGATAATCGCTTGGTATCGATTTTACAAAACAGAAGAAGCTTAACCCTTACTACTGGATTAGTTATAGCATCAAAGTAGATTAAAAAAGGCATTTAGCGGGAAGCTGATTTAATAGAGATAGAATTATAATATCAAACTATTATTGATAAATTAAATCTGATAATGCAGATACAAAGTATATTTAATATACACCATCTTTTATTAGTGAAGTTATGATACCGAAAGCCCTATTACTTTTATCATTTCATTTATACTTGCGAATAATCAAACTGATATTCTCTTAAATGTGATGTCGGGAGCAAACCTGAAGGATTATGTCTATTAATATTTCTGCCAGTTTCAGATATTATATGAAGGTGTTTTCTAGCTCTCGAAGCCAATACATAAAGCATTTTTTTTGAATTTACTAAACCGTTAAGGTCTTGAAAATGTGGTACCCAACTTTGTATTAATCCAAATCCAATCACAGTATCATATTCAGTTCCCTTTACTCCATGAATTGTAGAGATTTTAATTCCTTCCCTTTGCTTAAAAACCTTCTTGAAATTGGAGATAGTATTAACTGAATCATTGCCTGCATCAATCAATTTTTTCATCCTTTTTGCTGAACTTTCAAAAAAAGAATCATAATGTTCTTGAAGTGAAGGATAATATGAAATTTTTAATTTTAAAAATTCCATTATTTTATTGAAAGCTTTTACCAAATACGTTACTCCCTCATTTTCTTGAATTTCAAGTGAGTTACAAAATTTTAGGAATTCCTTTTGTGTAATTTCATCTACGTTGACACCAGCCGCTGATAGGTCATGTAGAATTTCTTTTGCCCATCGTAGTCGGCGAATATACATATTTGGCGAAGGTTCGGTGAGCACAATTCTTGATAGTTTAAACCAAAAATTATCTATATCTCTTGCAAACGGAGCCATACCCGGTCCATCAAAACTATAGTCTGGCAATCTTACCATTAGTTTTCTTGTAAGGCTGGCTAACGGAATCCACTGTGGAGCAGCAATACATATTTCATTTGGCGAAATCCCTTTTTCTGTAATATTGTAAAGTATTAATCGGGTAATTTCATCTACAATAAGAGTGTGATTAACTACATCGTTAAAAGTAATAACACTAGCAAAATCTGATAATTTTCCTTTTGCTACTATTTTATTGGGAAAAGTTTTATAGTGATCAAAGTATGCTATAATTATCGCAGATGATCTATAATTATTTTCTAGATGGTACTCTGCGAAAGGTAGAGTTGTTAGCTGTTCCATTTTGACTTTTGGCATTGAATATCCACCTAAAGTATCAAAAATGGATTGGTTTGGATCACCAACTATAAAAAGTTTGCTATGCCCTTTACCCGCCTTTATAATAGAAAATATAATGTGGTACTGAATATCTTTAGTGTCCTGAAATTCATCTACTAATAGGAAAGGGAAAATATTTGATAAAATTTTACAAATTGCAGGCTGTTCCTTTAAAATTAGATAGGAATAGTAAAGTATTTGCTCATAATCAATCTGATGGTTTTGTTTTAATTTCGTTAAATACTTGCTTAAAACATTTCCTATGGATCGGTGCTTTTCCGTTTCCAAACTCGCAATCTTATATTCTGTAGTTGTTGCTATAAATTGACAGTCATAGTAGGTAATTCTTGGATTTGTTTCAGCTTGACATAATTCTGTAATCAATTCTTCAGCATCGTGAGAATTCAAAATTTTAAACCCATTTTTTAATTCGTCTATATGAAGTGAATATGGTCTCAATATCCACTCAGTACAGAAAGCATGAATTGTACCTATCCATAAACGTGATGTATCAACACCTAATAGTTCTACTCGATCCTTAATTTCGTCTGCCGCAGCATTTGTGTATGTAATTGCTATTATATATTCTTTTTCAGATTTTAAACGAGATAATTCGTAGGCAATTTTATAAGTTAACGTACGAGTTTTACCGCTGCCTGGACAGGCAATAAGTAAGGTATTATTATCCTTTTCGTAAATAGCATTTTCTTGCTCTGTATTAAGCTCGTCTTTTTCCCAAATAAACATATTACATATAGTCTAAGAAGTCCATAATCTGATCATCAGGAATGATAGCAGCTATGAGTACCATCATTCTATCTATTTCTATTTTTCCGTCAACATAATCACGTAGCTCTTTCCTCGTTTCAGCAAAATCTGCTACAGGAATTGATTCAGAATTTGCTTTTATACGGTATTCTACCACAGTTGCAATTAGTGATCTTGAAAATGATTGTTTGGCAAATATTATGGCATCAAGAATATAATCAGGAATTATAGTTTGATCAGTGATATATCCACCGAGCATAATTGCAAACCATCCTTTGCCTTCATTATTAGCCATTGTTAAAATTCTCTTGCCATACAATGCTATATCCTCAGAAGCTAAATCTGCACTGGCTTGAGTACGCTTTGCGGCTTGCGAATATATAATATTTACAAGATTGTCAACTTCAGGTGAGTTACCTGCGGTTACAAAATCGACTTCGAACGTATTTTCAGCATAAAAAACTGAAATCCAATCATTCTCATCAACAAATTCATCCAAGATTACTTTTCTATTTGCGCCAGATACTTGGGAGTTTTTAGCTTTAGTTTTAAATTGCTTTAGTTTATCTCCGTCTCCGTCTAAAATTGTAGTATCGATAAAAGCTTTATCTAAATCGGTTATGATACTGCATTTTCGTCTGATTCTCGAATCATGGAAAAGTTGAGCTACATTTGTAAATCCAGTACTTCCTATATTTATAAGACTAATTCCCAGTTCATCCAAACTTAGGCCTAAAACTTTTTTTACTAATAGAGGAATAAGTATTTCTTCAGCATCACCTTCCACAAGTATTACCCCTTTAGCGAAAAGTAAATTGCTTCTAACTGCATCAAGATAACGTTGTATTTGTGTGATTTTCTTTGTTGAAAGACCTGTAGAGGGTTGATAAACTTCCGCGAAATTTCTCTTTTTGGCTAAAATATTGATACTTGAAACGTCGCTAACCTCGGATATGTAGGTTGAATGAGTCGAATAAATTATTTGCGTATCACTATAGTCGAGCTTATCAAATAAAGTTTTTTGAATGTGAGTGTGAATGTGAGCCTCCGGTTCTTCTATAATCAGAAAATTTGCAAATGTTCCTTTTGTCTTACGATATCTATACTCCAATAATTTCAAAGTTAAAAAAATTAGGTTAGCGCCACCAAGACTTAATTCATGTATTCCACCTTCATAATCTTCTTCGGGTTCACCGACAAATAACTTTAATGATTGTAATAGCTTATCGGCTTCTTCCGACAGATTAGATTTAATGGATAATTTTGATGGTGAATAAGTTTCTCCTACGGCATCGCGGATAGTACTTTTTATATCATCCCTAATAATTTCAACATCTTTAAGAGTTTCTATACCATTATTTAGATCCTTAACCATTTTACTTATCGGCTCAAATTCACTTTCTTCAATATCCCCACTTTTACTTTTGAGCAGTGCTAGTAATGGATTTGTTCTATTATTGTGAAAATCACTTACAACATCACGTAGTGCTTGAATGAATGTAAAAGATATTTCTTTTGCCACGGATAATTGATTAGGAACTCTTACGCCATATAAAGATGAATCAAATATTGAAGGAAACTTAACGTTATCAAAGTCGCCAACTAAGTTTTTATATACTTCAGGATCACTAAAGTCAACTGTACTTTTCCCGAAAAAAACTGTTTCATAATTTTCGCGAATATCAATACTGTCTAATAAAGTTTGTAAACCACTTGCATCACCTTCGGCAAGTTCAGCAAGTCTAAGTCTAATGTCAGCTTTAGGACGAAAGTATAAATTATATGTTGCTTTACTATCTTCTTCTCCTTCTTCCAAAACAGCTGTACCATGAGCAAATAGAGCTTGTATAGCTTCATCTTTCGAGATTTCTTCAAATTCAATAGAAATTATAATCCAATGTCCTTTCCATGATTGCAAACTTCTATTAAAATCGCCTTCATCAAGTTTATAAGCAGAAGAATAAATACTATCATCAAGTAATAATCTTATTGCTCTGAAAAGATTAGTTTTTCCTGAGCCATTTTCACCTATTATAGTATTAATACCTTTTTTAAAATAAAAATTAGATTTTGCGAAATTTCGATAATTAACGAGGGTTACTTTTGATATATGCACGTCAGAAAATTTTTGTAAAAATCAAAAGTAACATTATTTGTTAAATAACATCAACATATTTGATATAAAGATTACAAGTAAACAATTTAATCAATGAAAAGCATAATATAAAAAAGCCTCAATTGGAGGCTTTTTTTTGTATTTTTAAAGCAGGTTTAATTGACGGGTTCTTATCTTCTGTCGAGTGCATTCTAAAAAAGTGTCATTATTGTAATCTTTGTTATTCTTTCCATAAATAAAGTTGTTTTAAACGTACGATATTGTTTGATTTTTTCTTGACATCATTTTATCAAAACACTATAATCTTCTGGTAACTCCGCATCAATATCCCTTAAATACTTTTCTAAAGCAACCATTGTATCATGACCTGTAATTAGCATTAGCTTACTTTTCGTTTCGAATGGAGATAATGTTTTTCGCATTTCACGATAAATCTTCGTAATAAAAGTATGTCGGAAAGAATAAATACCATATTCCTTTCCTAAAACAAAATAGGCTTTATCGCCATCTTTTACTTTTTTATTAAAAAAGTCTTTTAAAGCTTTAAATCTCTTTGTAAAGTAATCTCTTCTATTATCATCAGTTGCTTCCCAATCTGAGGGTCCTCCTTTTGGTGTAAAAATAAAATCGGCTGGATTATAATTTGCTAAAAAAGACAATTCTTCCATTAAGATATTTGGAATGATTTTAACTTTTACTAATTTATTTTTAGCTTTAACATTTAATGTTTGTTCTTTGAAATTTATATCTTCAACTTTTAAACGACAAACTTCAATAGGACGCAAGAAATTATAAGATACAAATTTGACAAACAACAATAAATTCGGATCATTATTTTTAAGATATTCATAAATGAATTCTAACTTCTCTTCAGAATAACTTTTATTTCTTTTTGGAGGAGCTTTTAATAGTTTTAATTTAGAAACAAAATTTGAAGGAATAATATCATTATCTTCAAAAAGTTGAAACATAGTTCGAATATCTGTTCTGGTATTATTTCTATTTCTCGGACTAGAAGTATCTAAGACTTGATTTAAATAATCTATTACTACCTTTTTATCAACTGAAGTTATAAACCTATGAGTAAAACCTTTACTTTCTAAATAAACTTCAAAACGTTTAATTCTAGATTTAAATCTAATAAACGAATTATCATTCATCATATTCTTTTTTAAATCCAATCCAAAAGCAAATGCGTCTTTTACAGACATAATCTCTGATTTGACATCTTCTGAGTCGTAAGGATTATAACCATCCTTTAAAATCCTTGATAAATTTCTTTTGTAGGTTTCTAAAATCTCTAATCGTTCTTCTTTGGTTTTATAATGATTAACGCCACCTTTTATAAAAGATTGTTTTTCTAATAAATCTGTTTTAGGGTTACGATAAGAAAAATAAACAAACCATTGTTTCTTTAACGCTTTTTCTTTTTGATCATTAGAATATTTAGACCATTTTGACACATCAATGCCACCAGTATAAATTTTAGGTTCGGTATATTTTCTTTTAGGCTTCAATTCAAAAACGTTTACTGTTTCGTTTACTGATGCCAAGATATGAAGAATTTTGGACATAAAAAAAAGGCTTTGAAAGTATTCAAAACCTTTTGTTTTCTAGCTTTACAAGCTTTTCTAATTTAGTAGCGGGAACAGGACTCGAACCTGTGACCTTCGGGTTATGAGCCCGACGAGCTGCCTACTGCTCTATCCCGCGATATATGGTAAAATCAATTTTTCAATTTTTCAGAACTAATAAAGAAAACTCCTTCTTAATTCGAGTGCAAATATACAACCTATTTTGATTCTGACAAGTAAAACATGAAAAAATATTTAATTATTTTGTATTCGTATTATCTTCAACAATTTACAAATCTACAAACAAGAGATTATCTTACAAATAAAATAGCACAAGTATGATTCTAAATTTGAATTAATCAAATTTTAAGTCTTACTTTTATATCATAAAATTTTAAAAATGCATTTCAAATATAAAATTATTTTCGGATTGACTTTTATGCTATCAACAGTATTTGCACAAAAAACAATTCATGGTCAAGCAGTTTGGGTGGCTTATACAGGACAATATAAATTAACAGAGAAGTTCGGCGCGCATTTAGAAGTACAATGGCGTGGCGACGCTAATTTTGAGCAAAACAGACAAAACTTATTCCGAATTGGCGGGATGTATTATTTAAACAACCAAACTACACTAAGTGCTGGCTACGGATTGATCAAAACCTACAAATCTTCTTTAAATGAATTTTTTACAGAAAACCGAGCTTGGGAACAAATTCAATACAATCACAATTGGAATGAAAACAAAAATACAATGACACATCGTTTTCGTTTAGAACAGCGTTTTGTAGATAATATTGTTTTAAATAGTGATGATATAGTGATAATTGAAGCAACCAATTATCAAAACCGATTGAGATATTTGAACCGAAATTTACTTCATTTATTCAATTTTAATGATGATAGAAATAAAGCGTATGCGATTTTACAAGACGAGCTATTTTTTAATTTAGGAGACAATAAAGTGAATGCGAATTTCTTCGATCAAAATAGATTTTTCCTTGGTTTCGGAATTAATTATGAAAACACCATTCGATTAGAGATTGGTTATTTAAACCATTTAGTAACTCCAAGAACAGGAAATGACATTATGAATCATAATGTTTCTATGAGTATTACACATAATTTAAATTATACGAATAAAAAGTAATTGAAGTTATAAAAAACAAAAATCCGTCAAGAAACATTTTCAAGACGGATTTTATATTTATTTGCTTTTGCCTTCGAGAGCCTCAGGCAACGCGATTACATCATTCCTGGCATTCCTCCGCCCATTGGGCTTGGACCTGCATCTTCTTTAATCTCAATTAAGGCACATTCTGTAGTTAAAATCATTCCTGCAACAGAAGCTGCATTTTCTAAAGCTACACGAGTTACTTTTTTCGGATCGATAATTCCAGCCGCTAACATTTGAACATATTCACCTGTTTTAGCATTAAATCCGAAATCACCTTTACCATCCATTACTTTTGCAATTACTACAGAACCTTCTCCGCCAGCATTTTCAACAATTGTACGTAATGGAGATTCGATTGCTTTGTTTATAATTTGAATTCCAGTTGCTTCATCAGCATTATCTGCTTTTAAATTTTCTAAAGCATTTTTAGCTCTCACTAAAGCCACTCCACCACCAGCAACAATTCCTTCTTCAACAGCTGCACGAGTCGCGTGTAACGCATCGTCTACTCTGTCTTTTTTCTCTTTCATTTCTACTTCAGATGCAGCACCAACATACAATACAGCTACTCCACCAGCTAATTTAGCCAAACGTTCTTGTAACTTTTCTTTGTCGTAATCTGAAGTTGAAGTTTCCATTTGTGCTTTAATTTGGTTCACACGACCTTTAATTAAGTCGGCTTCACCAGCACCATTTACAATAGTTGTATTATCTTTATCAATAGAAATTGTTTCAGCAGTACCTAACATCTCTAAAGTTGTATTTTCTAATGAATAACCACTTTCTTCTGCAATTACAGTTCCACCAGTTAAAATAGCGATGTCTTCTAACATTGCTTTTCTTCTGTCTCCAAATCCTGGGGCTTTCACAGCAGCAATTTTTAATCCACCACGTAATTTATTAACCACTAAAGTTGCCAAAGCTTGTCCATCAACATCTTCCGCGATAATTAACAACGGACGACTAGATTGCGCTACTGGTTCTAAAATTGGTAATAACTCTTGTAAGTTTGAGATTTTTTTATCGTATAATAAAACATAAGGGTTACTTAATTCAGCAACCATTTTATCCGCATCAGTCACAAAATAAGGAGATAAATAACCTCTGTCAAATTGCATTCCTTCAACAACGTCAACGTAAGTATCTGTTCCTTTCGCTTCTTCTACAGTAATCACACCTTCTTTTCCAACTTTCGTGAAAGCTTTAGCGATTAAATCACCAATAGTTTCATCGTTATTTGCAGAAATCGAAGCTACTTGTTTGATTTTCTCAGAAGAATCTCCAACAGATTGAGTTTGTTTCGCTAAATCGGCAACAATTGCTTCCACCGCTTTATCAATTCCACGTTTTAAGTCCATTGGATTTGCTCCAGCAGCTACGTTTTTCAAACCTTCTTTTACGATAGCTTGTGCTAAAACAGTTGCAGTTGTAGTTCCATCTCCAGCTAAATCGTTTGTTTTTGAAGCAACTTCTTTTACCATTTGCGCACCCATATTTTCTAATGGATCTGCTAATTCAATTTCTTTCGCTACAGAAACTCCGTCTTTAGTTACTGTTGGTCCACCAAATGATTTTGAAATAATTACATTTCTACCTTTTGGTCCTAATGTTACTTTTACTGCGTTTGCTAATGCATCCACACCACGTTTTAATCCGTCACGTGCTTCTATATCAAATTTTATATCTTTTGCCATTGTAATTTTTTGTTTTAATTTTTAAACTTTATACTTAATTCTTTTTTCTACTTACAGATTAAAGAATCGCATAAATTTCGTCTTCGCGCATAATTAGGTAATCTTTACCTTCGTATTTTAATTCGGTTCCTGCATATTTACCATATAAAACAGTATCGCCAACTTTTACAGTCATTGTATAATCAGCTTTGCCAGACCCAACGGCAACAACAGTTCCTTTTTGAGGTTTTTCTTTAGCTGTATCTGGAATAATAATTCCTGATGCAGTAGTTGTTTCTGCAGCAGAAGGTTCAATGACAACTCTGTCTGCAATAGGTTTAATATTTAATGCCATAATTATTATGAATTATTAGTTTATTTTTCGCTTTTGTTGCTGTCAGAAATTATGCCAAACGCCATTTTTGACAAATTTACTTAAATAAAAATGCCAGCACTGACAGGCTGGCATTTTATGATATAAATAGCAAAATATTATTTTGCAGAATCTACTGGTTTTGCAGCAGGAGTTTTTGCTGGTGCTGGAACAGCTGATTTCTCAGTTGCAGGAGTAGCATTCTCATCTACTAATTTAGAACCACCTGTACTTCCGTTGAAACTTAAACTAGATAATAAGATTAACAAGATTAATGAACCTCCTAAAACCCAAGTTGTTTTTTCTAAAAAGTCGGTTGTGTTTTTCACACCTCCCATTTGACCACCACCACCAAAAGATGAAGATAAACCTCCACTCTTAGGATTCTGAACCATAATAGTTAAGATTAATAAGAAACATACGATGATGATTAATGCTAAAAAAATTGTAAATGACATAACTTCTGTATTAATTATTTTGTTGTAAAATTTTTATATTTTTTATTCGGTCTGCAAAGAAACTACTTTTTTCTGGATATTTCAAAATTAAAATATCATAAGCTTGTATGGCTTTGGTATATTTTTTTTGTTCAAGATAAATCTGAGCCAAAGTTTCCGTCATAATCGACGAAGGCATTTCGTTGCTTTTGGCAATATTTGCTGGTATTGACGTACTATCTTTAGCTTGAGGTATTTTCGGATTTAATTCAATAAATTTTTCAATTAAATCGAATTTTTTTTCTAACTCTGACGATACTTCAGGCTTCTTTTCTTCTTCATCACGGACAATTGGTGAAATTTTAGACAATTGTAACCATTCTGAAAAGGAATGTGTTTCATTTTTTTCGAATTGTAATGGCTTTCCAATTTGTAATTCAGCTTCCACCATTTCATTTTGAGATTTTGGTTCTGTACTTGGAACAAATTCTGAACGAATTGTTTTTCCAACAGTAGAAATTGAATTTAAATCGACATCCAAGCCTTCTACCTGAACCAATTCAAAATCGGCAACAATTATATTCTGAATTTCAGCTTGGTATTTATCATACACTTCTTGTTGAAAAATTTTAAAATCGTCGGAAGTAATGAAATCGAACAACACACCTCTATCTGTTGTATGCGCAGCCGTTTTCTTTAATTCGTAATTGTATCTAAAACTTTCCTGATTATACAATCCTTTTAAGTACAAAGCGCGAGCACTTTGATAAAAAGGAAATTCTTGCACAATAGTCTCTAACACTAACGTTTGTTTGTCGTTAATAGCTTTAGAATTATTGAGTAAATTGATATAATCGTTTGTATTCATTTTTTATTTAGTGATTGGTGAATAGTAATTTGCAAATAGTTTCTTTACTAATTACTAGTCTACCATTTTGCTAAAGATTCATTAAAAATATCTTGAGTAATACGTTCGTAAATCACATCTAATGCAGCACTTAAAACGGAAGATGGCAACTGATTAGCCGGGTAATCGTAATAAAATGAGAAACGTCTTTCAAAATTATCATCTTCCGTATTTTTACTGGAATATCTTACATTAATAGTAATTGTCATTCTATTTTGCGAAGATTCTTGAGCCGCATTGGCCGACATTGGCGTGATACGATATTCAACAATTTCACCTTCGTATAACAAATCGCCACCAGATGTCACCAAATCTAAATTTGTTTGATTTAATATGGTGTTTTGTAATTTTTGTGTAAAAGTTCTTTCAATTCCAACTTCCACAATTTCGGCATTATTTGTAAAATAATTTACCTGAAAGGTTTTGGCGTTAATTTTACCAGTTCCTGTAAAGTTATATTTCACATTACAACTTACAAGCGTAAACAAGGCTAAAATTGCAATAATTTTTATGTTTAATTTCTTCATTTATCTTACAAATCAAATTGTTTAATTTTTCTGTATAAAGTTCTTTCAGAAATTCCTAATTCGTCAGCCGCAGCTTTTCTTTTTCCTTTATTTTTTTCTAACGATTTTTTAATTAATTCTATTTCTTTCGCTTCTAAACTTAACGTTTCCGTTTCGTCTATTGTTTCAGCATACAAGTAATTATTATTGAAATCGTCATCGTCATCATCAAATTCTTCTTGTTCTATTTCCTCTTCTTCAGGTAAAACCTTAATTTTCGATTCTTGTTCAAAAATAGTATTTTTTTCTTCAGAACCTCCATAAATTTTCTGAATCAGCGATTTATTATTTTCTTGAACTTTTGCGTTTCCATTTTGCATTAGTTCTAACGTTAATTTTTTCAAATCGGTTAAATCGCTTTTCATATCGAACAAAACTTTATACAAAATTTCGCGTTCGTTACTAAAATCGGAAGTGCCTTTTTTCTCACCAACTACTTGTAACGAATTACTATCAGAACTTGGTAAATACGATTTTAAAGCAGCGAGAGAAATATCTCTATTTGCTTCTAAAACCGAAATTTGTTCCGCCGAATTTCTCAATTGTCGGATATTTCCGCTCCAGCGATAATGCATTAAATAATTTACTGCATCATCCGACAATTTAATCGGAGGCATTTTGTATTTGTGTGCGAAATCGGCCGCGAATTTTCGAAACAACAAATGAATATCTTCTTTTCTTTCGCGTAAAGCAGGTAAATTAATTTCGACAGTGCTTAATCGGTAATACAAATCTTCACGGAATTTTCCTTTTTCAATGGCTTCTAACATATTTACATTAGTGGCCGCTACAATACGAACATTCGTTTTTTGTACTTGTGATGAACCTACTTTTATAAATTCGCCATTTTCTAAAACACGTAGTAGACGAACTTGTGTCGTTAGAGGTAATTCTCCAACTTCATCTAAGAAAATTGTTCCACCATCAGCCACTTCAAAATACCCTTCACGAGTTCCTGTTGCACCAGTAAACGAACCTTTTTCATGCCCGAAAAGTTCCGAATCAATTGTCCCTTCCGGAATCGCACCACAGTTTACTGCAATGTATTTCCCGTGTTTTCTGTGTGATAACGAATGAATGATTTTAGGAATACTTTCTTTTCCCACACCACTTTCACCAGTTACCAATACAGAAATATCTGTAGGAGCAACCTGAATGGCTTTTTCTACCGCACGATTGAGTTTTGGATCGTTTCCAATAATCTCAAAGCGTTGTTTTATATTTTGAACTGATTCCATATATATTGTTTCAGGTTTCAAGTTTCAGTTTTAAAAATTAAACTTGAAACAAAAAATTTAATTCATAATTTCAGAATATCCAACTGCTTCACCAATTAAGGTTCCACTTGTACAATCAGATATTTTAACCATTACGAAATCTCCTGGTTTATAATTTTCTTTTGGAAAAACCACCACCGTACTTTGTGAGTTTCTTCCACTCCATTGTTTATCTGAACGTTTAGAATCTTTTTCTACTAATACTTCAACAGTTTGACCAATAAAACGTTTTGTACGTTCTAAAGCGATGCGTTGTTGTACCTCAATAATTTCGTTTAAACGACGTTTTTTCACTTCTTCAGGAACATCATCTTCCATTTTTCTGGCAGCTAAAGTTCCTGGTCTTTCCGAATAAGAGAACATAAATCCGAAATCGTATCGAACATATTCTAATAAGCTTAATGTATCTTGATGATCTTCTTCTGTTTCTGTTGGAAAACCAGCAATAATATCTTGCGATAAAGTAATATCTGGAATAATTCTGTAAATATTATCAACCAACGTCATGTATTCTTCACGAGTATGTTGGCGATTCATTTCTTTAAGAATTCTGGTACTTCCACTTTGAACTGGTAAGTGAATATAATTACAAATGTTATGGTGTTTTGCCATGACTTCAATCACTTCAATATGCATATCTTGTGGATTTGAAGTGGAGAAACGAAAACGCATTTTTGGAAATTGCGTCGCACATCTGTCTAATAATTGAGCAAAATCTACTGAAGTTGCTTTTTGCATTTCACTAGCTTTTTCGAAATCTTTTTTCAATCCGCCACCATACCAAAGGTAACTGTCTACATTCTGACCTAATAAAGTAACTTCTTTAAAACCTTTACTCCATAAATCTGCAATTTCTTCTACGATACTTTCTGGTTCACGACTACGCTCACGACCACGAGTAAAAGGCACTACGCAAAACGTACACATATTATCGCAACCACGAGTTATCGATACAAATGCTGTAATTCCGTTGCTACTTAAACGTACTGGAGAAATATCTGCATACGTTTCTTCACGAGAAAGAATTACGTTTATCGCATCACGACCATCTTCAACTTCTTTCAATAAATTCGGAATATCTTTGTAAGCATCTGGTCCTACAACCATATCTACAATTTTTTCTTCGTCTAAAAATTTTTCTTTTAAACGTTCTGCCATACAACCTAAAACGCCAACCTTCATTTTCGGGTTAATATCACGTTTTACGGCATTATACATTTGTAATCGCTTACGAACGGTTACTTCTGCTTTATCTCTAATTGAACAAGTATTAACCAAAACCAAATCTGCTTCTTCTAAAACTTGAGTAGTATTATATCCTTCATTTGCCAAAATAGAGGCCACAACTTCACTATCCGCAAAGTTCATTTGACAACCATAGCTTTCTATAAATAACTTTTTTTGGTTTTCTTTTTTCGTTTCCAAAACCATTGAAGTTCCTTGTTTGCTTTCTTCTATAACCTTTTCTTCCATAACCAGTATTATAATTTTATTTTCGAAAACTATTCTTTCGAAAATTCAGTCTGCAAAGATAGTACTAAATTTTACTATCTGCCAAATTGTCAGCATCAGTTTAACAAAATATTTTAAAAAATCTTCGCGTATACAAAAAACTAAAAAAATCAAAAAAACTACACCTATATATATTAATCAAAAAAAAAATATACTTTTGCCAAATCAAATAAATGAAAATGGCGAAGAATTTAGTTATCGTGGAGTCACCTGCAAAGGCAAAAACCATAGAAAAATTTTTAGGAACAGATTTCCAAGTGGAATCAAGTTACGGACATATTGCAGATTTACCTTCAAAGGAAATTGGTGTAGATGTGAACGATAACTTCAAACCTAAATATGAGGTTTCTCCGGATAAAAAAGCACTAGTAAAAAAATTAAAAGACTTATCAAAGAAAGCCGACATGGTTTGGCTAGCTTCCGATGAGGACCGCGAGGGAGAAGCAATTTCTTGGCATTTAGCTGAAGAATTAAAATTAGATCCTGCAAAAACAAAACGTATTGTTTTTCACGAGATTACAAAAACTGCCATTTTAAAAGCGATTGAAAATCCGAGAGATATCAATTATAATTTAGTAAATGCACAACAAGCTCGTAGAGTTTTAGACCGTTTAGTAGGTTACGAATTATCACCAGTACTTTGGAAAAAAGTAAAAGGTGGTTTATCTGCTGGTCGTGTACAATCGGTTTCAGTTCGTTTAATTGTAGAACGTGAACGCGAAATTCAAAATTTTAATGCAGTTGCGAGTTATTCTATTAGTGCCGAGTTCACAAACGAAGCTGGAAAAACGGTTAAAGCGAAACTGAGTAAAAATTTCAATACGAAAGAAGAAGCGAAAGCCTTTTTAGAAAAAAATATAAAAGCTGATTTTAAAGTTGCCGATTTAGAAACTAAACCAACTAAAAAATCACCAACAGCGCCATTTACAACTTCTACTTTACAACAAGAAGCTGCTCGTAAATTGTATTTACCTGTTGGAATTACCATGCAAATTGCACAACGTTTGTACGAAGCCGGTTTGATTACTTACATGAGAACGGATAGTGTAAATCTTTCTGAAGAAGCCATGTCAGCGGCACAAGCTGAAATTACTTCTTACTACGGAAAAGAATACAGCAAACCAAGAAACTACAACAACAAATCAAAAGGCGCTCAAGAAGCTCACGAGGCTATTCGTCCGACAGACATGAGTCGTCATACAGTTGATATAGATAGAGACCAAGCACGTTTATACGATTTAATTTGGAAACGAACTTTAGCTTCACAAATGAGTGATGCAGAATTGGAACGTACGAATGTGAAAATTTCTGCAAATACACATAATGAATATTTTTCTGCAACGGGTGAAGTAATCAAGTTTGATGGTTTCCTAAAAGTATATTTAGAAGGTAATGATGACGATGAAGAAGAACAAGAAGGCATGTTACCAGCTTTAAAAGTTAACGAAAAACTTAATAATAAATTCATTGCTGCAACGGAACGTTTTACCAGACCAGCAAGCAGATATACAGAAGCATCTTTAGTAAAGAAATTAGAAGAATTAGGAATTGGTCGTCCATCAACATATGCACCAACTATTTCTACAATTATCAATAGAAACTATGTTGAAAAAGGTAGTTTTGAAGGTGCGGAAAGAAAATACGAACAATTGACTTTAATTGCTAACGAGATCAAATCGCAAACTTTAAAAGAAAATTCTGGTTCAGATAAAGGAAAGTTAGTTCCAACTGATATTGGAGGAATTGTTACCGATTTCTTAGTAAAAAACTTCGAAACCATTTTAGATTATAATTTCACTGCGAAAGTGGAACAAGATTTCGATGAAATTGCAGCTGGAAATGAAGATTGGCATAAAATGATGAGTACTTTTTACAATCATTTTCACCCAATTGTAACTAAAGTGGAAACAACTGCAGAACGCGAATCTGGAGAACGTATTTTAGGTACGGATCCAAAATCTGGAAAACCAGTTTCAGTTCGTTTAGGAAAATATGGTGCGATGGCTCAAATTGGCGCTATTGACGATGAAGTAAAACAATTTGCAAGTTTAAGAGCAGAACAAAATTTAAGTAATATTACTCTAGAAGAAGTTTTAAATTTATTTTTATTACCAAAATCTTTAGGAACATACGAAGGAGAAGAAATTGAAGTGAATAACGGTCGTTTTGGGCCTTATGTAAAGTTTGGTACGCAATTTATTTCTTTAGCAAAAGGTGAAGAGCCATTAGACGTTACAATGGACAGAGCTATCGAATTAATCGAAGAAAAAACAAAAGCAGACGCACCAATTGCAACTTATGATAACTTACCAGTTCAAAAAGGCGTGGGTCGTTTTGGACCTTTCTTAAAATGGAATGGTATTTTTATTAATGTCAATAAAAAATATAATTTCGATAATTTATCTCAAGCTGATATTAACGAATTAATTGAAGACAAGCAACAAAAAGATATCGACAAAGTACTTCATAATTGGACAGAAGAAGGTATCAAAGTTGAAAAAGCACGTTGGGGAAGATCAGTAATTACGAAAGGAAAAATAAAAATCGAATTAAGTAAAGACATTGATGCTACCAAACTAACTTTGGAAGAAGTTAAAGAGATGATTGAAAAGAAATCTCCAGCAAAAAAAACAGCGGCAAAAAAAGCTCCTGCTAAAAAAACTGTAGCTAAAAAGAAATAATATTTTAGTATTTATACATTACTAATCTAATAGAAAGAGAAAATTATGATATTCGAATATTTACAACCTGTATCGGAAGAAATTCAGAAATTTACAGAAAGTTTATCTAATCAAACATTAGGTAAAAAGGTTGTGATGCATACTGAAACCGATTATCCAAATTTAGAAAATATTTCAATAGCCATCATTTGTGCTAATGAAAATAGAGCTGCTGATTTATATAATGAAGATTATGATTTTGACAATTTTAGAAAAACACTATATAGCTTATTTCCAGGAAACTGGAATAAAGGAATAGCCGATTTAGGTGATATTTTAGTTGGAAATGAAACAAGTGACACTTATTTTGTGTTAAAAACCATTTGTGCCGAATTAATTAAACAAAAAATTATACCTTTGGTAATTGGTGGCTCACAAGATTTAACTTATGCGATGTATCGTGCATTTGATAATTTAGATCAAATGGTTAATTTAGTCGCTATCGATAATAAATTCGATTTTGCTAAAGAAGAAAAATTAGAATCTGATTCGTATTTATCAAGAATAATAATTGAAGAGCCTAATAATCTGTATAACTTCAGCAGTGTGGGATATCAAACATACTACACCTCACAAGAAGAAATAGATTTAATAGAGAAATTATATTTTGACACCTACCGATTAGGCGAAATTACTAAGAATCCAGCAATAGTTGAACCTATTTTCAGAGACGCTGACATTATCAGTTTAGATTTGAAATCGGTAAAATCTTCAGATTCTGGAAACACAATTGAATTTTATCCAAACGGATTTGACGGAAGAGAAATTTGCGCTTTAGCAAGATACGCCGGAATTAGCGATAAGGTAAGTGTATTTGGTATATTCAATCAGTTTTATACCAAAAATGAAAACGAATTAATTGCACAAATTGTATGGTATTTTATGGAAGGATATCATCTAAGAAGTTACGAATATCCGTTCGAAGAGAAAACAAATTATAACAGATATATTGTTTTAGCTGAGGACGAAGAGTTGGTTTTTTACAAAAGTAATCGATCAGAAAGATGGTGGATGGAAATAAATTATAATACTATATACAATAAAAGTGTTAAAAAAACGTTATTACCATGCACAAACGATGATTATATAGCGGCATGCAATGCAGAAATACCAGAAAGATGGTGGAAAGCGCATAAAAAAAGCTATTAAAACATCGTTAAAAGTGCAATATTTATCGATAAAAAACATTTTTTTTAGTTTTTTTTAAGATAGCTATTGTATATGTCAAAATAAATAGATAGGTTTGAACCCTAAAATAAAATAAATTTATATAACCCAATTAATATGAAAAAGTTTTTAGTATTATCGGCAGCATTAGCTTTATTTACAAGCTGTGGAAAAGGCGATAAAGGTGAACTGGTAGGAGTTAAAGGCAAGAAGTGGTTTTCTGAAAAGCCATTTGGTATGTCACTTATACCTGGAGGTTCTTTTATAATGGGTAAGTCAGATGATGACGTTGCCAATGTACAAGATGCTCCAACTAAGACTGTTACTGTTCGTTCATTCTACATGGATGAAACAGAAATTACAAATAGTGAATACCGCCAGTTCGTAGAATGGGTGAAAGATTCAACTATTAGAACAAGATTAGCTATCCAAGCTGAAGAATCTGGTGCAAAACCAGCTGAAGGTAAAGGTGGAAAAAATGCTGGAAGCATTGGTGATTTCGCTTTTGCTGATACAGATCCAGAAAAAATGACTGCATATGACAAATATATGTACGAAAACTATTATAGTGTTGGAACTGATAAAGATCCTTATGCTAATAGAAAAACGAATAAAAAAGTAAAATTAATTACTGAAACTGCAAAATATCCAGATGCGGATTATGTTGAAGTAATGGATTCTATGTATTTACCAGAATCAGAATCGTTTAATGGGTTAAAAACGATTGATGTGAGTAAATTAAAATTCAAATACAATCAAGTAGATTTAAATAAAGCTGTAAAGAAAAAAGGTCGTAAAAACTTCTATGAAGATGCACCACCTTTAGAAATATATCCAGATACTGCTGCTTGGATTAAAGATTTTGCATATTCTTACAATGAACCAATGCATAACGATTACTTTTGGCACCAAGCTTACGGAGAATATCCAGTAGTTGGAGTTTCTTGGAAACAAGCAAAAGCATTCTGTGCTTGGAGAACATTATACAAAAACTCTTATGTTAAAAAACAAAAAGGTAGAGATCAAGTAAACTCTTTCCGTTTACCAACTGAAGCAGAATGGGAATATGCTGCAAGAGGTGGAATTGAATCAGGAACTTACCCATGGGGCGGTCCTTATGCTAAAAACGACAGAGGATGTTTCTTAGCTAACTTCAAGCCAAACAGAGGAGATTACGCAGCAGATGGTGCTTTATACACTGTTGAAGCTAAATCTTACGAGCCAAATGATTTCCATTTATACAACATGGCTGGTAACGTTTCTGAATGGACTGAAACATCTTATGATGCTGGAGCTTATGAATTCGTATCTACTATGAATCCAAACGTAGCTGACGCTAAAAATCAAAGAAAAGTGGTTCGTGGAGGATCTTGGAAAGATGTTGCTTTCTTCTTACAAGTATCAACTCGTGATTTCGAATATGCAGATTCTGCAAGAAGTTACATCGGTTTCAGAACAGTACAAGATTACATGGGTACTGATGCAACTGCAACCAGACCAAAATAATAAACAAAAGAAAATTTAAACAAGAATTAACTTAACTAATTAATTATACTTAACTAACTAAAAATTTAAAATTATGGCATTAATCAGCAAAAAAGTAATGGGATTCCTTTACGGAATGGGAGCAGCAGTAGTAATCGTAGGAGCATTATTCAAATTGATGCACTGGCCAGGAGCGGGACCAATGCTTGTTGTAGGTTTATTAACGGAAGCGGCTATTTTCGCATTATCAGCATTTGAACCAGTAGAAAAAGAATTAGATTGGGCATTAGTTTACCCAGAATTAGCAGGTGGTGATGCTAAACCAAAATCATTAAAAAAAGAAGATCCAGCTGAAGCACAAGGTTTATTATCTCAAAAATTAGACAACTTATTAAAAGAAGCTAAAATTGATGGTGAATTAATGGCAAGCTTAGGAAATAGCATTAAAAACTTCGAAGGTGCTGCTAAAGGTATCGCTCCTACAGTTGATGCAATGGCTTCACAAAAGAAATATGCAGAAGAAATGGTTAAAGCATCTAGTTCATTAGAAGCATTAAACAACTTATATACTGCACAAGTTGATGCAGCTCAGAAAAATGCTGAAGCAAACGCACAAATCGCTGAAAATGCAGACAAATTAAAACAACAAATGCAATCTATGACTTCTAACATATCTTCATTAAATGCTGTATATGGCGGAATGTTATCTGCAATGCAAAACAAAGGATAATTAGTTTTATCAAATAAATTACAATTTAATTAACTAAACTAATTATTACGAAATGGCAGGAGGAAAATTAACCCCTAGACAGAAGATGATTAACCTGATGTACTTGGTTTTCATCGCAATGTTGGCATTAAATATGTCAAAAGAAGTATTAACAGCTTTCGGTAATTTTAACGATAAATTTACTGAGTCAAATAAATTAACTGAAGAAGCAAATGGTAATTTATTATCTGCATTAAATACAAAAGCTAGTGATGAACCAGCTAAGTATGCAGAGTCAGCTAAAAAAGCTGTAGAAGTTGCTAAAATTTCAAAAGCGTTTGCTGCTTTTATTGAGACAGTAAAAGCTGAAGTAACAGAAGGAATTGAGCCAGACGAAAATGGTAAATTACCTTTCGAAGCTATGGATAAATCAACAATCGATGAAAAATGGTTTGCTGGTGATGGATATAGCGCAAGAGGAACTGAAATTGTTTCTAAAATTGATAAATATGTTGTAGATATCAAAAAAGTATTAGGTAATGACGTTAAATACATTCCTTTTATCAAAGAAATTGAAAAGAAATTTTCAACTGCTGATATTACAAACAGAGAAAATGTTAAAGTTAAATTTTTAGATTATAAAACTAAAGGTTTTCCTGCTGTATCTACATTAACATTCTTAACTGCTATGCAGAATGATGTTAAAAACACTGAAGCTGGAGCTTACAACTTATTCTTAGGAAATGCATTAAAATCTGCAGCTTCTATGAAAAACTTCCAAGCGATTGTTGTTTTAGATAAAAATGCATATTTCCAAGGAGAGCAAGTTACTGGTAAAGTAGTTTTAGGTCGTTATGACGCAAACACTCAACCAACTTCTTTTAAAGGACCTGGTAAAATTCAAAACGGACAAGCTGTTATATCTATGACTGCTGGTGGTATTGGAGAACAAACAATCTCTGGAGAATTTGGTTTCTTAGAAGATGGAAAACAAATTCCATTAAAATTCGAAGGTACTTATGTAGTTGTTCCTCGTCCAAACTCTGCAACTATTTCTGCAGATAAAATGAACGTTGTATACAGAGGTGTTCCTAACCCAATGACAATATCTTTTGCAGGAGTTTCTAACGACAAAGTAAAAGCTAATGCAGTTGGAATGACTGGATCTAACGGAAAATACGTTTTAAAACCTGGTTCTGGAACTTCTGTAATGATTAATGTAAGTGCAACTTTACCTGATGGAAAAGTAGTTTCTGACAAAAAAGAATTCCGTATTAAAGGTTTACCTTCTCCAACTGGAAAAGTTAGAGGTATGGTAGCTGCTAGTGGACCAGCTTCAAATTTAGAAGTAGTTTCTATTTCAGCTGAAATGGTTGATTTTGATTTCCCAGTTCAAGTTAATGTAACACAATTTAACATTAAAGTTCCTGGACAACCAACAATTGTGGTTTCTGGAAACAAAATGGACGCAAGAGCAAAAGCAGCAATTAAGAAAGCTGGAAGAGGTGATGTAGTTATTATCTCAGAAATTAAAGCTAAATTCGTAGGAATTGATCAAGGAGTAAAATCTATTTCGCCTTGTACATACGAAATAAAATAATTTAAATAAAAATAAAAAAATGAATTGGAGAAATTTTTTATTAGTAGCAGTATTTAGTGTAGGCACGTTTTCGTTTGCTCAATCTAACTTACTAAACGCAAAAACTCCTGCTGAAATCGGTAAAAAAACTGAAGCAGAGTTAAATGCAGATAATGACAAACCATTACCTTACGGTTACGTAGGTGATAGAGATATCCTAATGGGTAAAACAGTATGGGAAATTATTGATGTAAATCAAAGAGTTAACTTCCCAATGTATTATCCTATTGAAGGGGATTTAGGTCCAGATAGAAAACCATTATACGATGTTTTGACTCAAGCAATGAGAGACAAAAAAATCACTGAAGTATATGATTCTGGATACTTTACAGCTAAAAAAACTTTAGAAGATATTGAAAAATCTTTAGTATTTACTGATACTACTGACCAAGGTATTGAAGAGTTAAATTCAGGTGCAAAATCAGTTTCAGAAGAATACATTGTAAAAACTGAAATTAAAGCTATCGATGTTCAAGGATACAAAATCAAAGGATTTTGGTATTTCGACAAACGTCAAGGTGAATTAAAATACAGATTAATGGGAATTTGTCCATTAGTTCCAGATGTTTATACAATGAACACTGAAGCTGGTAAAAACGAAGCTCCAATTGAATTATTCTGGGTTTATTTCCCAGCAGCAAGAGATGTTTTACATGGAGCAAAAGCTTTCAATGAAAAAAACTCAGCTATGCCATTCTCTTTTGACCACTTATTAAATTCTCGTCGTTTTGGCGCAGTAATTTACTTAGAGGAAAATGTTTACGGAGACAGATTAATTAAAGATTACATGAAAGAAAATTCTCAAATGCAATTATTAGAATCTGAAAGAGTAAAAGAAAAAATACGTAATTTCGAATTAGATATGTGGAATTACTAATTAAAATATTTCTCCAATCATAATACTAAAAAAACTCTTACTTCGGTAAGAGTTTTTTTTTGTTTAAATTTGTAGCCAACAAAAAAAAAACATTTTTATGTCATTTCGAACAAAGTGAGAAATCGCATAATCTGAATCTCTTTATGTGATTTCTCACTTTGTTCGAAATGACAATATTGAGAATTTTATTCTTTAAGCTTTATAAAACACAAATGAAAGTCGATTATCTTATTATTGGTTCTGGTTTAGCCGGAATTTCTTTTGCAGAAACCTGTCTGCTAAACCATAAAACAATAATGGTAATCAATGATACTTCTCAAAATTCAACAACCATTGCTGGCGGATTATACAATCCGGTAGTTTTAAAAAGATTCACAAAAATTTGGGAAGCCGAAGCGCAACTTAAAATCTCCATCCCATTTTATAAAACTTTAGAAGAAAAGCTAAACCAAAAATTTCTGTTTGAAATCCCACTACTTAGGAAATTAAATTCTATTGAGGAACAAAATAACTGGTTTACCGCTTCAGACAAACCTACTCTATCCAATTATCTAAATACTACTTTAGAAACTTTACAAAATAAATTTATAACTCAGGAGTATAAATTTGGAAAAGTAAATCATACCGGTTTTTTAGATACTAAAAAATTAAAAGACGCTTACACCAACTTCTTAATTTCAGAAAACAGTTATCTCGAAGACACTTTTGATTATTCGCAATTAGTTATTGAAGACAACTTCATTCATTATCAAAACATCAAAGCCAAACAAATTGTGTTTGCAGAAGGTTTTGGCATACACAATAATCCATATTTCAATAATTTTCCATTAGACGGAACAAAGGGTGAACTTTTAATTATAAAGGCTCAAAACTTAAATTTAGAAGAAATCATAAATTCAAGTATTTGGATTTTACCAATCGGAAATGATTTATATAAAGTTGGTGCCACTTACAATTGGGAAGACAAAACCACAAATAAAACAGAAGCTGGTAAAAATGAATTACTTTCCAATTTAAAAGAATTAATTTCTTGTGAATTTGAAGTAATAGAACATTTAGCCGGAATCAGACCAACTGTAAAAGACCGACGACCACTTTTGGGAAGACATCATTCGCATAAAAATGTATATATTCTAAACGGATTTGGAACAAGAGGTGTGCTTTTCGCACCATATTTATCTGATAAATTATATGATTTTATTGAAAATGGAATCGAGTTAGACAACGAAATTTCTATCAATAGAATTTACAAAAAATTATTTAAGTAATTTATCTTTCCAATTCTTATCGAAATCAATAAAAATATTGATCCAGATATTTCTCGATAAACGCATAATAATGGTATTACATAAAACCAAAGCTACGATTATTGAAATAAAAGAAGTTTTTAAAGTCGCATGAAATCCATAATGTGCAATCAAAAAAGCTATAATTCCAATCCCAACTCCCAAACCATAACTTACAAACATAGCACCGAAAAAGAAAGAAGGTTCAATTTTATACACTTGACCACAATGCGAACATTTTTCATGCATGGCATAAATTTTCATCACGTTAAACGGATTTCCATCTAAATACATACTTTCCTCGTGACATTTTGGACAACAACCAGTTATCATCGCATAAATTTTAGAACCTTTACCAAACATTTCAATAATTTTGATGTAAAGGTAAGATAAGAGTAGTACTTTTGCAGAATATTAGAAAAAAAACATGCTGAATATACATAATCTTTCTGTTTCCTTTGGTGGAACATATTTATTTGAAGAAGTAACTTTTAGAATGGGCGCTGGAGACAGAGTCGGTTTGGTTGGGAAAAATGGTGCTGGAAAATCGACAATGCTAAAAATATTGGCAGGCGATTTCAAACCAGATTCTGGACAAATTGCGACTGAAAAAGAAGTTCGTATTGGATTTTTACGTCAAGATATTGACTTCGAAGGCGGAAGAACTGTTTTAGAAGAAGCGTACCAAGCTTTCAAAGAAATTAAACTTTATGAAGCGAAGATTGAAGAAATCAACCATCAATTAGTTACCAGAACGGATTATGAAAGTGAAGCGTATTCAGAATTAATTCAGCAATTAAGTGATTACCAACACCAATATGAAATTCATGGTGGTTATAATTATGTGGGTGATACCGAAAAAATATTATTAGGTTTAGGTTTTAAACGTGACGTTTTCGAAAATCAGACGGAAACTTTTTCTGGTGGATGGCGTATGCGTATTGAATTAGCAAAACTGTTACTTCAAAACAACGATATTTTACTTCTGGATGAGCCAACCAATCACTTGGATATTGAAAGTATCATTTGGTTAGAAAGTTTTTTACGAAATTATCCTGGAGTTGTGGTGATTGTATCGCACGATAAAATGTTTTTGGATAATGTTACGAATCGTACAATTGAAATTTCTTTAGGAAAAGCGTATGATTTCAACAAACCATATTCTCAATATTTAGAATTACGTCATGAAATTCGTGAGAAACAATTGGCAACACAGAAAAATCAAGCCAAGAAAATTGAAGAAACAGAAAAATTAATTGAGAAATTCCGTGCCAAAGCTTCCAAAGCATCGATGGCACAATCTTTAATTAAAAAATTAGATAAAGTAGAACGAATTGAAGTTGATGAAGACGATAATTCGGTAATGAATATTTCGTTTCCTGTTTCAAAAGTTCCAGGAAGAGTAGTTATTGAAGCGGAACATGTAACCAAAGCCTATGGCGACAAAACCATTTTAAAAGACATTTCTCTTTTAGTAGAACGTGGAAGTAAAATTGCTTTTGTGGGTCAGAATGGTCAAGGAAAATCGACTTTTATTAAAGCGATTGTGAACGAATTTGAATATGAAGGTGAAATTAAATTAGGTCATAATGTACAAGTTGGCTATTTCGCTCAAAATCAGGCGGAATATTTAGATGGAGAAATTACCTTACTTCAAACTATGGAAGATGCGGCAACTGATACGAATCGTGCGAAAGTTCGTGACATGTTAGGTTCGTTTTTATTCCGTGGTGATGATGTGGAGAAAAAAGTAAAAGTACTTTCTGGAGGCGAGCGAAATCGTTTGGCTTTATGTAAGTTGTTGTTGCAACCTATCAACGTTTTGGTGATGGATGAGCCAACAAATCACTTGGATATTAAATCGAAAAATGTATTAAAAGCCGCACTTCAAAAATATGAAGGTACCCTCCTACTCGTTTCTCACGATAGAGATTTTTTACAAGATATGTCGAATTTGGTATACGAATTTAAAGACCAAAAAATTAAAGAATATTTAGGCGATATTAATTATTTCTTAGAACAACGCAACTTGGAAAATATGCGTGAAGTGGAGAAAAAAGATATTGAGAAAAAAGAAGTTTCTGCAAACAATAATTCTAAAGCTTCTTACGAAGATCAGAAGAAAAACAAATCGTTATTAAATAGATTATCAAAAATTGAAAGTCAAATTAAGCAATTAGAAATTGACATTCAGAATGACGATAAAGAATTGGCTTCTAATTACGATAAACACGCTGAAAATGCCGCTTTTTTTACTGCCTACAACAAGAAAAAAGCAGAATTAGACAAGTTATTAGAAGACTGGGAAGTAGTTCAGGAAGAAATAGATAATTTGTAGAAATTATTTTAGCATTAAAAAAAATCCCAAACAATTGTTTGGGATTTTTTTTTGAGGATGGTTTGTTTCGGTTTGGAAGATGCTTATTTCGATTGAGAACATGCTTTGTTCGATTGAGAAGATGCTTTGTTCGATTTGGAACATGCTTTGTTCGATTTGGAAGATGTCTTGTTCGATTGAGAAGATGCTTTGTTCGATTTGGAAGATGTCTTGTTCGATTTGGAAGATGTCTTGTTCGATTGAGAAGATGTCTTGTTCGATTTGAAGTATACTTCCTTACGTCAGTATGTGAGAATTGTGGTGAATTTTGAATGTTGAATTTGGATGACGTGATTCACCAGCAATGTTTTTTTTAACCTTGTAGGTGTTACTATAAATACTTACAAGGTTAAAAAAAACATTGCTGGATTATCAATTACAAGACAATTAAGTTTTGAAAACCAGATTTGCGTTAGTGATGGGAACGGCATCCTTTTTTGTTTTATTGCCTGAGGCTCTCGAAGGCAAGAAAGCAAAAAAGATATAGTGGACAGCACGGCCCAAAGGGAAACGCCCAAAAAATAAAAACCTCGTAAAACAAAAAAGAGTCCCGATTTCTCGAGACTCTTTTTTTATTCTTAAAACTTGAATGAATTATTTCACTAAAGTCATTTCATCAACGATGTGTTTTGCACCAGAGAAATTTTCAATTACCCAAAGTACGTAACGAATATCTACGTTAATTGTTCTTTGTAAGTTTTTATCGAAAATAACGTCACCAGCCATTGCTTCGATGTTTCCATCAAAAGCTAAACCGATTAATTCTCCTTTTCCGTTTAATACTGGAGAACCAGAATTTCCACCTGTAATATCATTATCAGTTAAGAAACAAACGTGTAAAGAACCATCTTTATCTGCATAACGACCGTATTCTTTTTTAGCGTTCATGTCTATTACTTTTGCAGGTAAATCAAATTCTAAATCACCTTTTTTGTATTTTTTAACTTGTCCAGCTAAAGTAGTATAATTGTTAACTTTTGCGTCATTTCTTTTGTCAGCTGGTAAAGAACGAACTTTTCCGTAAGTTAAACGTAACGTTGAGTTAGCATCTGGATATAAAGTTGTACCAATTTTAGATTCTCTTAAACCTTCTACTAATAAACGGAATGAAGCACCGAAATCGTTTTGAGCTTTCATTAACTCATCGCTTCTTTTACCCATGTGAGCAATTAAATCGTTAGATAAAACATATAATGGATCGCTAGTTAACATTGACTCGCTTGGTAAATCTAAGAAAGCTTTAATTCTGTCTTTAGAAGTAAAAATACTTAAATCGAAAGCAGCGTTTACATATTTAGTGAAGTCACCGTTATTTTCCTTAGCTAATTTTTCAACCATTGGCGCTAAAGTATAACCTGCTTTTTTAGCATATAAACTTAACTGTGCAGCTAAGATATCTTTTTCTGCAGGAATGTGTAATTCTTTAAACATTTCATCAGCTTGTTCTAAAATAGCTGGAGCCATTTCAGTACGTTTTGCAGCATCAGCTTTTGTATAGTTCTCTAATTGTTTTCCTAAAGTTCTGCTTACAGCACCGAAAGCAGACGTTCTGAATAATTGAGTTAAGTAGTTATCATGACGAGATTTTTCATTCGTCATTGCGTAAAACTTGTTAATTGTAGGAACTACATTACCATATTTTGCTTTGTTAGCTGATTGATTAGCCCATTTATGGAATTTAGCTTCTTGAGCTGCTTTAGATTTAGCAGTTCCAAATTTAGTTAAAGCATCAATCATACCTTGACGGTTTTTCCAGTAATTCGCAACACCTGCAAATTTTGAAGCATAAATTAAGTTTAAAGCATCAGATTGAACCATGTATTTTTTCATGTTGTCCATTCCTGTTTTAGAACCTTCCACCCAAGCTGGGTAAGCAAATTTTACGTTTTGCTCAATTCCACCTGCTGGCATCCAACGGTTTGTTCTACCTGGATAACCTAAAATCATAGCGAAATCATTTTCTTTTACTCCACTTAAATTAACTGGTAAGTGGTGTTTTGGTTTTAATGGTACATTGTTAGCTGAATATTCTGCTGGATTACCGTTAGCATCTGCATAAATTCTGAACATAGAGAAATCTGCAGTATGACGAGGCCATTCCCAGTTATCAGTATCTCCACCAAATTTTCCTAAACTTTCAGGAGGAGTTCCTACTAAACGTACATCTTTATAATCTTGGTAAACGAAATAGTAATATTCATTACCTTGGAAAAATGGACGAACAGAAACGGTATATTTTCCACCTTCGTTATTTTCTTTTTCAATTTTTGCAATTTCTTGATTGATTGCTTTTTCTCTATCAGCTTCACTCATACTTGGGTTAACCACTGATAAAATTCTTTTTGAACAATCGTCCATACGAACGAAGAAACGTACAAATAAACTAGAAGGTTTTAATTCTTCTTTTCTGTTTGCCGCCCAATAACCATCTTTTAAATAGTTTTTTTGTGCAGTAGATAATTCGGCAATAGCATCATAACCACAGTGGTGATTTGTTAATACTAATCCGTCTTTAGAAATTAATTCAGCTGTACAACCTCCATTAAATTGCACGATGGCATCTTTTAAACTGTGATTGTTAATACTGTAAATTTCTTGTGGCGTTAATTGTAACCCCATTTTTTGCATATCGCGGTGGTTTAATCTTTCGATAAACATTAAAAACCACATTCCTTCGTCAGCCTTTACACTAAATGGAATTAGCATAAATGCAGCCACTAAGGATACAATAAATTTTTTCATAATTAGTTAATTTAAATTTAAAAACCTGTGTCTACAGATTTCATAAAATAGTTTGTTATTTGCGATGCGAATATACTTTATTTTTAAAAAAAAATCTAAAATTTCAGTAATCAATAGAGGCAGTTACCTAAATTTTAACTTTTAGTTATAAAAAAAGCGTCCTTATAACAAGAACGCTTTTAAATATATAAAAAATTACCTATTCTATAATTATTTTTTTAGTGATCAAACCATCATTAGTTTTAATATTCATGAAATAAATTCCTTTGCTAATTTCCTCTTGAATCTTAATTTCTTTTACTAAATCTGAATTTTGGTAAAACTCATTAATGTAAACCATTTTACCTGTTACATCAAAAATCTCTACATTAAAATCTGAAACCACTTCTTTAAATTGTAAGTTGAAAGTTCCTTTATTTGGATTTGGATAAAACGCAAAATTTGATTCTAAAAACGAAGTATTACTTAAAACATTTGGTTTAAATTCTGGAAGAATTGTATTGATATAAGCCAAAGCTCTTGTTGCTTGACCAGCTGTAAACATGTACATACAAGGATCATTCACATAATCCATATAATTCATAGTTAAGGATTTCAAAGTTCCACAAGCATTAAGAGAACCAGCAGCAGGACAACCATAAGATTCAAATGTTAATCTAGGCGTATCACAAACTCTATCACCTTCAGTAGCACAATTTGCATTTGCAGGGTTACAACCATTTGATGCAAAAGTATGATCTAAATTAAAAAAATGTCCTAATTCATGCGTAACAGTTCTTCCTAAATGATAAGGTGATTGAGGCACATAACCTGTACAACCAGCACCACTTCCAAAACAAATAGTATTCATAACAACAGTATTTCCTGCTGCTGGAGAACCACCAAGTGGAGAATATCCTAAAATTTGATTTCCTTCATCTCTGACTACAAAATTCATGTAACCAACCCAAGTAGTATCACTATCAGCTCCGCCTAAAAAATCAGTACCAAAAGTTACAGCAACTGTACCATTTGCAATACCAGTTCCGGCAGGATGATTTTGAGTTGCAATAACAAATTGCACATCTAAATCTCCAACATTTACACCTGGATAAAAGGCGCTTGCTGCAGTCCAATTTGAAATATCTGTGTTAGCAGCATTATAATCTGCATTAATTACATCAATTTGAGATTGAGCTAAATTTCTAAAACAAGTTTTAGTAGCTGCATCACTAGCATTTGAAACTGAAGGGAAATGCACTGCTACGGGAATATAAATTGTAGCATTTGGACTCAATAAACTATTTTCTGAAGCTTTTTTGTTCAATAATTTTTGATACTCAACTTCAAATTTAGCTTGTTTTTCCTCGTACTGTTTTTTAAGTACTGGATTGAACATAATTTTGTCCATGTGTTCTTGCATACCGCAAGTTCTTTGTTGTCCAAAACTTATTTGGGAAACAACAAAGAATAATAGTAGTAATTTTGTTTTCATTTTTGGGGATTAATTAAAGTTAATCCCCAAAAATATAAAAAAATTGTTATTATTTGTTAAATGTTTAACATTTTCCACAATTTGTCTTTCAATTCTGTTAAACCTTGTTGGGCAACTGAAGAGATAAACATATAATCAAGACCTTTAAGTTCTTTATCTAATTGTTGTTTCATTTCATTTTGCAATTCTTCATCTAACATATCACATTTAGAAATTACTAACAATCTATCTTTGTCTAACATTTCAGGATTGTATCGTCTTAATTCATCTAAAAGAATTTCATATTCTTTTTTAATATCGTCAGCATCAGCTGGAACTAAAAACAATAAAGTTGAATTTCTTTCGATATGACGTAAAAAATAATGACCTAAACCTTTTCCTTCAGCTGCACCTTCAATAATTCCAGGAATATCAGCAATTACGAATGATTGAAAATCACGATACGCTACAATTCCTAAATTTGGTTTTAAAGTGGTAAAAGCATAATCAGCAATTTTTGGTTTTGCAGAAGTTAACACAGATAATAAAGTCGATTTTCCAGCATTTGGAAATCCAACTAAACCAACATCTGCTAATACTTTTAATTCTAAAATTACGTCCACTTCTTCACCAGGAATTCCAGGTTGTGCATAACGAGGTGTTTGGTTGGTAGAACTTCTAAAATTCCAGTTCCCTAAACCACCTTTACCTCCACGAGCTAAAATTTTAGTTTCTCCATCTTCTGTGATTTCGAATAAAATTTCACCTGTTTCTTTATCTTTTACAACAGTTCCTAATGGAACCTCAATGAATTTATCTTCTCCATCATGACCAGTACTTCTACTGCTTCCACCATCTCCACCATGACCAGATTTAACATGACGCAAGAATTTTAAGTGGAATAAGGTCCACAAATTTTTACTTCCTCTAATAATTACATGACCACCACGACCACCATCTCCACCATCTGGACCACCTTTTTCAATAAATTTTTCTCTGTGTAAGTGAGAAGAACCTTTCCCGCCTTTACCAGATGCAACATATATTTTTACGTAGTCTACGAAGTTACCCTCTGTCATTATATTTTATTTTAAGTATTATTGACTCCGATTTAAAATACCTAACAGCCAATGGCTGTTCTCCTTTTAATTTCAAATCTTCTGTCATTTTGTAATTTTGTAATTAAAAATTAAGATGTAATTCTTAATACAATCAATCTCTGTTTATATTTTTTTTCAATTTGCAAAGATACAATTTTTAGTGTATCTATAAAATAAAGAACAGCTTACTAATGAATTAACATTTTAAGCTGTCCTAATTTATTTTTTATTTTACGATAAAATTATTCCTTATAAGGCTTAACTAAGACTTTATCTATTATTGTGCCTTCCATTTTTAGCACTTCAAATTCTAGCTTATTCCAAATTAGTTTTTCGCCTTGCTTAGGGATTTTACCTAATTCTGTTGCTACGAATCCACTAACTGTAGTAACTTCATAATCATTAGTTAAGTCGTCCATATCAAAATAAGTTAAAAAATCGTGTAATGAATACTGGCCATCAACAGTCCATGTTTCATCCTCATTAACACTAATTTGATATTCATCTTCATCAAAATCTGATGCTTCACCAACTAATGCTTCAAGAATATCATTCAAAGTGATAATACCTTGAAAAATGGCATGTTCATCTACAATAAATGAATTATGCATTTTGGTTTTCTTGAAGTTTTCTAATGCTTTATAAGCAGAAGTTTGTTCAATTAAATAATCAGGTTGCTTACAAAAATCTGATAAATTAAAATTGTTTTTTTCAAAATTTGAAAACAAATCTTTTAAGGAAACAACACCAACAATATTATCTAAATTTTCACTGCAAACGGGATAAAAAGAGTGCAGATCTACAAGTACTTTTTCTTTGATTTCTGTAACAGAATCTGAAAGTAATAGATAAACAATTTCACTTCTGTGTGTCATTAAAGAATTCACTTTTCTATCACCAATATGGAAAACACGTTCCACAATATCTTGTTCAATTTCTTGAACTTCCCCTACTTCTGTTCCTTCTTTAATAATCGCTTTAATTTCTTCTTCGGTAACTTTACCGTCAGCCGTTGGTTTGATTTTAAAAACTTTTAGGATAAATTCTGTAGAAGTCGTTAATAACCAAATAAAAGGCGCTGTGACAATTGACATCACTTTCATTGGAACCGCTACTGATTTCGCAATAGCTTCCGGATAATTTAAACCAATTCTTTTCGGTAATAATTCTCCAAAAACAAGAGAAAAGAAAGTTAAAATAACTACCACCACACTTACTGCTAAAGAATGTGCGTATGGAAAAGTTAATTCATAAGATGTAAAAAAAGTTTCCACATCTGTTGTGATTTTTGCACCAGAATAAATACCAGTTAAAATACCAATTAAGGTAATACCAATTTGCACCGTAGACAAAAATTTGTTTGGTGAATTAGCTAAATCTAATGCGGTTTTTGCACTCGTGTTGCCTTTTTTGGCGGCGGTTTCTAACCTGTTTTTTCTTGCTGATATGAGTGCGATCTCTGACATGGAGAAAATTCCATTGAGCAGTATCAACAAGAATATTATGACTATTTCCAATTTTTATATAGTTGAATTAAATGCAATATAATTAAAATTTATCGATTATTGTGCTTAATCGCTCTGTAATTTCTTCAATTGTACCAATTCCGTTAACAGCATAAAACTTACCTTGTGACTTATAATAGTCCATTAAAGGTGCCGTTTTTTCGTTATATTCTTGGTATCTGTTTCTTATTTTTTCTTCATCTTGATCGTCTGGTCTTCCAGAAGTTTTTCCTCTCTCTAACAAACGTTTTACTAAAATTTCATCATCTGCTTCCAAAGCAACAGTTGCTGTAATTTTATCATTTTTAGATTCTAAAAACGCATCCAAAGCTTCTGCTTGTGCAATAGTTCTTGGAAATCCATCGAACAAAAACCCTTTAGATTCAGGATTTTTTTCCACTTCACTTTGTAACATTTGAATCGTTACAGAATCTGGAACTAAATCACCTTTATCCATGTAGGTTTTTGCTAAAAGCCCTAATTCTGTTTCATTTTTGATGTTAAATCTAAAAATATCACCAGTTGACAAATGTGTTAAAGTGTATTTTTCTTTTAAAAATTCTGCCTGTGTTCCTTTACCAGCGCCCGGTTTCCCGAATAAAACAATATTAATCATTATGTTGTTGTAGTTAAAATAAACGGCAAATTTACAAACTAATGAACATATAAAAATATAAATATTGCTTTTTTTAAAAAATGATTATTTTTACACATATGAATAAAGCATTTTATAAACTTATAGAAGAAAGTACCGCTCATCGATTAAATAGAGAATTTATTCGTGATTATGTATTTCAAAATCCTGATAAACTACAATTTCTAATGCAAATTGGATTGAACGAAAACGACAAAATTCATTTTAAAGCATGTTGGATTTTAGAATTAATTTTCGAACTAAAACTAGAACTTATTCTCCCATTTTTAGATGATTTTATTGCAAAAATTCCGTTTTATAAAAATGATTCTGCAATTAGACCAATTTCAAAAATATGCTTATTTTTATCTAAATCGAAAACCATAAAATTAACCGAAATTCAGGAAACAAAAATCATTGAAACCTGTTTAGATTGGTTAATTCAAGATGAGAAAGTAGCCGCAAAAGCGTATTCCATGAGAGCTTTGCACAATTTTGGCAAAAAACATCAGTGGATTAATGAAGAATTGAAAATGATACTTTCACAAGATTACCCCAATCATTCTGCAGCTTACAAAGCGGCGGCAAAAGATATTTTACGAAAACTAAAATAATTGTCAATTGGCGAAACAATTTCAAATTAGTATCTTTGCGCAAACACAACAATAACAACTAATGACTCGAGCGAAGCGACTGCATGAGACAAATAAAAACAACAACGACGAAATGAATTATTTTTCTTCAGATTTTAAATTAGGAATTTTAGGCGGTGGACAATTAGGCAAAATGCTTTTGACTGAAACCCGAAAATTCGACATTACAACTCTTGTTTTAGACCCAAGTAATGAAGCGCCAGCACAATTTGGTGCAAATAAATTTTACACAGGAAGTCTTTTAGATTATGAAACGGTTTATCAATTTGGTAAAATGTGTCATGCCATAACTATTGAAATTGAAAATGTAAATTTAGACGCTTTAGATAAATTAGAAGAAGAAGGCCATATTGTTTTTCCTTCGCCAAAAACATTGCGATTAATTCAAAACAAAGGAAAACAGAAAGATTTTTATGTAGAAAATAACATTCCGACTTCAAAACATCAAAGATTTGTTGATTTAAATGATTTGAAAAAATCTTTAGAAAAAGACGAATTAGAATTTCCATTCGTTTGGAAATGTGCCCAATTTGGTTACGATGGAAATGGCGTGAAAATTTGTCGTTCTACCATGGATTTAATGCATTTACCGGAAGTGGAATGTATTGCGGAAGAAATGGTTCCTTTCAAAAATGAATTAGCCGTTATTGTTGCCCGAAATGCAAAAGGTGATGTGAAAACCTATCCTGTTGTGGAAATGGAATTTCATCCAGAAGCGAATCAGGTGGAATATGTAATTTGCCCTGCCAGAATTGATGAAAAAGTAGCACAATTAGCAATTGAAACAGCTTTACAAGTTTCGAAAGCTTTTGATCATGTTGGATTATTAGCTGTAGAAATGTTTCAAACAGAAAACGACGATATTTTAGTGAATGAAGTCGCACCAAGACCTCATAATTCAGGACATCACACGATTGAAGCAAGTTATACTTCGCAATTTGAAAATCATTTGCGTTCGGTTTTAAACTTACCTTTAGGAAATACTGATAGCAAAGTCGCTGGAATTATGGTAAATTTGGTTGGTGCAGAAGGTTTTTCTGGTCCAGTTATTTATGAAAATATTGAAAAAATAATGGCAATTGATGGTGTGACACCTCATATTTACGGCAAAAAAGAAACACGACCATTTAGAAAAATGGGACATGTGACTATCGTAAACGAAGATATGACAGAAGCCAGAAAAATTGCTGAAGAAGTAAAGAATAATATTAGAGTGATTAGTTAAAAATAATTATAAATTATGAATTTTAAATTTTGAATGTAATCCGTTTGAGATAATCTAAAATTTAGAATTCAAAATTCAAAACAACAAAATGAGCAAAGTAGCCATAATAATGGGAAGCATTTCGGATATGCCGGTCATGCAAGAAGCCATAGACATTTTAAAAGAATTTAATATTGAAACGGAAGTTGATATTGTTTCGGCACATAGAACGCCAGAAAAATTATTCGATTTTAGTAAAAACGCCCACAATCGTGGTATTTCAGTAATTATTGCTGGAGCTGGTGGTGCGGCGCATTTACCAGGAATGGTAGCATCAATGAGTCCACTTCCAGTCATTGGAGTTCCTGTAAAATCTAGTAATTCTATTGATGGTTGGGATTCAGTTTTGTCAATTCTACAAATGCCAGGCGGAGTTCCGGTTGCAACTGTAGCTTTAAATGGTGCGAAAAACGCTGGAATTTTAGCAGCGCAAATTATCGGAAGTGCTGATAAAAACGTATTAAACAAAATTGTTACTTATAAAGAAGGTTTACGTGATGCAGTTTTAAAAGCTTCTGAAAACTTGAATAAATAAAAAACTCCGACTTATCACTAAGTCGGAGCCAAAAATCTATTCACAATTAAGTGACAACTATAAAAAAAATTCTTACTTGGGGCAAAAAGGGCGATTGTTTTTCGCTCATTTCTTTTACAAATATACACACTTAATCGGTAAAAACAAGCATTTCATCGGATTTTTTCAAAAATTATTCAAGATAATTCAATGAATCTACCGAAACACTAATAAAATAAGGGCTTTCATAATTTATGAAATTTTCAAAAAAATATAATAAAAAGCAATAATTCTAAAAAATATGTCAATTTTAACTCAAGTTTTTGATACAAAACACAATACGGCTCCATTCTCAAAAATAAAAATTGAAGAATATTTGCCTGCTTTCGAAAAAAACATTGAAAAAGCAAGAACTGAAATCGATGCAATTATTCATTCGACTGAGAAGCCAACTTTCGCAAATACGATTGAAGCTTTAGATTTCGCTGGAGAACAATTGGATCGTTTATCAAGTGTGTTTTTCAATTTGAATTCGGCTGAAACTTCAGATGAAATGCAAAAAATTGCTCAAGAAGTTACGCCGTTAATTACTGAATTCGGAAATGACATTGCTTTAAATGAGAATTTATTTAAAAAAGTCAAAGCCGTTTATGAAGATAAGGAAAACTTGAATCTGACCACAGAACAAGCGACTTTATTAGACAAAAAATATAAAGGTTTTACTCGAAATGGAGCCTTACTTTCCGAAGATAAAAAAACACGTTTACGTGAAATTGATACAGAATTAGCCAAATTACAACTGACCTTTGGCGAAAACACTTTAGCGGAAACTAACAATTTCCAATTACACATTACCAACGAAGCCGATTTAAAAGGTTTGCCTGATGGCGCGAAAGAAGCTGCGGCCGATTTAGCGAAATCGAAAAATGAAACAGGTTGGATTTTTACATTAGACTTTCCAAGTTATATGCCGTTTCTAACTTATATTGAGAATAGAGAATTACGAAAAAATATGGCGATTTCGTATGGTAAAAAAGCCTTTCAAAATAACGAATACAACAACGAAGAAATTACCAAAAAAATTGTCGAACTTCGTCATGAACGTGCGAATTTGTTAGGATATGAAACACATGCTCATTTTGTTTTAGAAGAACGAATGGCTCAAAATCCGACAAAAGTATTATCTTTTTTAAATGATATTTTAGAAAAAGCGAAACCAGCTGCTAAAAGAGAATTCGAACAATTATCGGCTTTTGCGAAGGAATTAGACGGAATTGAGCAATTAGAAAAATGGGATGGTGCGTATTATTCGGAAAAATTGAAACAAAAATTATTCAATTTAGATGATGAAGTATTGAAACCATATTTCAAATTAGAAAATGTTTTAAATGGTGCTTTTACAGTAGCAGAAAAACTTTTTGGAATTACATTCAATGAAGTTTTTGATATTGACAAATACCATCCAGATGTACAAACTTTTGAAGTTTTAGATGAGAACAAGAATTTAGTAGCGATATTTTATACCGATTTCTTTCCAAGAAAAGGCAAACGAAATGGAGCTTGGATGACGTCATTCAAACCACAATATATTAAAGGAGGAAATAACGAAAGACCACATGTTTCTAATGTGTGTAATTTCACACCGCCTACCGCTACGAAACCCTCTTTATTAACGTTTAATGAAGTCACAACTTTGTTTCACGAGTTCGGTCATGGTTTACATGGTATGTTAGCGAATACTACCTACCCTAGCCTATCTGGAACTTCAGTTTTTTGGGATTTTGTAGAATTACCTTCTCAAGTGATGGAAAACTGGTGTTACGAACCTGAAGCGTTGGCTTTATTTGCGAAACATTACGAAACTGGCGAAATCATTCCACAAGAATATGTGGAAAAAATTAAAGAATCGGCGAGTTTTTTAGAAGGAATGGCCACTTTACGTCAATTGAGTTTTGGATTATTAGACATGGAATATCATGGAAAAAATCAAACTATTGAAAATGTAAAAGCTTTTGAAAAACAAGCGATGGGCGATACGTCTTTATATCCAGATGTTGCTGAAAACTGTATGAGTGTTTCTTTTTCGCATATTTTTCAGGGAGGTTATTCTTCAGGATATTACAGTTATAAATGGGCGGAAGTTTTGGATGCCGATGCGTTTGCGTATTTCCAAGAAAACGGAATTTTCAATAAAGAAATCGCAACCAAATTTAAAGACAACGTATTATCTAAAGGAGGAACGGATCATCCAATGACATTGTACAAACAATTTAGAGGTCAGGAACCAAAACCAGATGCATTGTTAAAACGAGCCGGTTTAATATAATTTACAATCCCAAATAAAAAATCCTGTTTCGAAATTCGAAACAGGATTTTTTTATTAAACTTTAAAAATATTTATTCTAATTATTCTATAATAATTCTTTTTGAAACTTGTTTTCCTTCTGTTTTCACATTTAATATATAAACTCCAGCTTGAGTCGCAGAAAAATCAAGTTCTTTTGTAAATAAAGCGCCTTGAGCTTCAAAATTATTTTGATAAATTGATCTTCCTCTTAAATCGAATAATTCAACAGCAACTTTATCAGAAGTTGGCAATGAAATATTTAATTTACCTTTTGTTGGATTTGGATACAATGCAAAACCATCAATTTGATTAGATTGAGAAGATAATGCACCTTGAATTATAAAATTATCAATCATTACACCTTCTTGATTTGCTGCATCATCAGAAACAAAAGTAAATCTAAAGATAGCATTAGAAGTGCTTCCCAAATCTGTTAATGAATGTGTATAAGTTCGCTTATTACCATTAACACCTGTTCCACCTGTAGGTGCAGTTGCATAATTACCTGTCCATTGTTTTCCGATACAGTTGAAACAATCTGTTCCATCTGGTAATCTTGAACTATTGTACCAACTAGCATCATTAGAAGTCCCTAACACATTCCAAGTTGCACCTGAATCTGTAGAATATTCAAAATAAATAATATCCCAATTAGATTCTAAATCGAAAGCCATGTCAAAACTAACAGTAGGGCTAGATAAGTTTGTTAAATTATAGCATTGAGAAACTAAATAAGAAGTTGTCGCATCAGGATAATTCCCAGTTAATTTAGTTGCATAAACATTTGATCCAGCAACTGTATTTGTCAATAAAGTCTTGTTTACAGCACCACGTTGCCAAACAGAATTTGTTTTCCCATTTTGATCAATTGAAACTAAAACATCTGAAGCTGAATTAAATGTATTGGTAACATTTATTGTTCCTGCGTCATTGACAACAATTAAAATTGATTTTGTATTATTGGCTGCATTTCCATCACTTGTAACAGTTGTTGTAACATTTAAAACATGAGTTCCTCTTGTTAACCCTGAAACAGGAATTGTATAACTTTGTACTGCACAATTTGACAATGTTCCTGTCCAATTTGCAGTAGTATTTGCACCACCGTCAATATTATATGAAATAGAAACACTATTTATAACTGCAGTTCCTGAATTTTCAAAAATAATAGCTGGACTATAAGTTGCACCACAAGCTACATTTACATTTCCACCAGAAATCGATTTTAATGCAACATCATTTGCGTAACCAACATAATTAGCACCTACATTTACTGCTTTCCAAGCTTTAGTTACAGATTGAACTTCAGGACTTGTAGCACAATATAGTGAACTTGCAACAGCAATTGTAGCATTTCTCATATCCATAAAAGTTGCGTTAGAAGTCAAATAATCTCTTTCTGCATAATATGTAATTTGAGAAGATTTTGCCATTCCAATACCACTTACATTATAAGCAAATGGACCACCAGATGAAGCTGGAGCATTGTTTGTTCCCGCTTTTCCTGCTGTTACTATATAAAACCAATGGTTTAATACACCACTATTATTATGAACACCACAATTATCATTTGCTTGAGATGGAGTACAAGTTCCATCATCAGCTGTAGCTGAATAAGATGTTCCTTTAAAAGTATCTGGATTTCCTTTTGATCTTGGATAACTTACAGAACGTAATGCGGTTGAAGTTATATCTTCTCCAATTTTCCAAATAGCTGAAGTTCCTGGATTTGCTGTATCAACTGGAGAATTTAGATTTCCATTTCTACCATATTGTTCAATACAAACTCCCCAAATATCAGATAAACCTTCATTCATTGCTCCTGATTGATTTTGGTATGCTAAATTAGCTGTGTAAGAACAAACGGCATGTCCAATTTCGTGACCACAAACATCAATAGCTGTTAATACATTCCAAGTACTACCGTCTCCGTATGTCATAACACTTCCATTCCAAAATGCATTTTGGTAACCAGCTGTAGTTGCTGGAGTATTGTCATAGTGTACGTAACTTTTTATTTGAGCACCTTCATCATCAAAACTATTTCTGTTAAAAATTTCTTTCCAAAAATCATATGTTTTTTCAGCTCCCCAATGTGCATCTAAAGCTGCATTGTCTTTATTTGTATTGTTATGTTCTATCCAATTATTATCATTATCAACAAAATTTGTTGTTGGATACGTGTCTGTTTTCTCACAGTTATATGTCACTATTCCGTTACCATTTCCTCTTGTAGCTTCGTTTAAAACATAAGAATTCGGACCAGTTTGTGTTGTCTCAATTGTTCTTGTTCCGCTATATCTTGTTGCAGCACTAGCCGCAACAAAAGGAGTAAAAAGAGCATTTTCTTTATTCAATGCAATTTTTTCGAATTTTTTTGCATTTTGTTCCACCTCATATTCAGAAACCAAATGAGTTGCATGCTTAATAATTGGATTCTTATAAAGAATTTCCCCAGTATTAGCATCTACAAAAATTTCATCTCTAGAAATTGGTGTTTTTGCATAAATGTCAAACTTATACGCTAGCCTAACTTCCCCACTATTAACTATAGGAAAAACAACTAACTCACCTTTAGGTTTTGTATAGTTCATTGCTTCAGCAGAAACTGAATCTTCCCACAAATAAGTTTGTGCGTTTACGAAAGTTAGTGCTTTATTAAAAGCTTCTGTAGCTAAAAGTGTTGAATTTAAATTCAATCCCTCGGCATTATACAACTCACCATTTACAGAAACGATATTTCCATCTTTCATATGAGTTATTAATGTTCCGAATTCAACCTTTATTCCATTATAGAATTGTTGAAATCTTTGGTGTGTAAAACCCGCTTCATCTGAAGTTGATTTTTTTGGCACGAACGAATTCAAGTTATTTAAAGAATATAACTTAGAGAATTCTTTAATGGCAGTTTCACTTGAGTAAAACCCATTTAAGTTGATTGTTTTTTGGAAGGCTTGATCTCCATTGTATTTCTCATTCTTTTGAGAATACGCAGATGAAGATAGCAATAATGCCAATCCAAAGGCTTTTAAGTAGTTAATTTTCATAATTTTAGTAAATTTGGTTTACAATATTAATTAATTTAATTTAAATAAAAAAATTCACAATAAACTTTCATTTATTTTTGAAAGTTTAAAAACTTTTATATATCTTTGTGGTATCAAAATGAAATTACTTTCAAAAATGGAATTCAAAGAAGCTAAAAATAAATTCGTACAAACTTGGGGAGCGTTAGGTTCTCAATGGGGAATTAACAAAACGATGGCGCAAATCCACGCTTTGTTAATGGTTTCTAGCGAAGCAGTTTCTATGGAAGACATTATGGAAGAATTACAAATTTCTCGTGGAAATGCCAGTATGAATATTCGTGCATTAATGGATTGGGGAATTGTATATAAAGAATACAAAGTGGGCGAAAGACGTGAATTTTTCACAGCTGAAAAAGATTTGGACGAATTAGCCGTAAAAATCTCCAAAGAAAGAAGTAAAAGAGAAATTAAACCAGCTTTAAAAGTCTTAAAAGAAGTTTCTTCAATTAATGCGAACGCAACTTCAGAAGAAAAACATTTCGTAGATCAAACCAAAAAATTATACGATTTCGTTTTAAAAGCCGATAACGTTTTAGATAAAATTACAGAATACAAAGACAATTGGTTGGCGCAGATTTTAGTTAAGTTTATGAAGTAATAACTTGAATTAAAAAAATTTAATCAGAACTTTCATTTTTTTCTGAAAGTTTAAAAATAAAAAGAATCGTGAAAACCTTAAAATATATAAACACTTTCGCAATTGGTTTCCCAATAACATTACTACTTATAGGAATTATAATAAATGATGCCGCAGGAAACTGGATTGGGTTTGCATTATTCTCAACAATGTTAACAGGATTAATTCAAGTACTATTAGGATTGTTTCTTTTATACAAAAATCCAAAAAACAAACATTTAAGAATATATATCATTTCCGTAATTCTGTTTTTTCTTTTATGGTTTATAAATGCACAAATCAATTATTTGAACATTATAACATTTATCTTATTTCCAATTCCGTTGATTTTAGCAACTTACTTATCATTAATAATCTATAAAAAACTTTATTTATGAACCTCAACATCATCGGATATATTATTTATCTAAGTCTCACCAGCATAATCATCATCAAAGTTGGGAAATTATGCTACGATAACGGAAACATATTTGTGTCGCAATTGATTCCGAATCATGAAGAATTGTGTCTCCAAATAAACAAAATGCTTTTAATTGGGTACTATTTATTGAATTTAGGTTATTGCGCCATGACCATCATTTCCTGGGAAAAAATTCAAACCATAAATCAGCTTATTGAAATCATAGCAACCAAATCGGCAATAATCATTCTTACCATCGGCATTATGCATTACATCAACATAATATTATTAACTAAATACATTAAAAAATTAATTTAAACATTCAACATTATGGAAACTACAAAAATTCTAGTCGGATATGCAATTTACTTACCAATTGCTTTATTTTTAACTTATTACGTAAGCAAAACATTATTCAAAAACAGTAAAATATTCATGTTAGACATTTTTAAAGGTCGAGAAGAAATTGCTTTTGCAACTAATAAATTATTTGAAACTGGGTTTTATTTACTTAATTTGGGTTTTGCTTTGATGATTTTAGAAATGACCATCTACAAAGACGATTATCAAAGTTTAATTGAAGCCTTAAGTTATAAAATTGGTGGATTTGACATTTATTTAGGAATTATGTTATTCATAAACTTATATTTCTTTTTCAGAGGAAAACGCAAAGCCAACCAAGCACAAGTAGAACAAAGAGTTGTAACTAACGGGTAATTTAAAATGAATAGTCTAAATCCAGTCTTTCAAATAAATAGAGTTATATATGTAATTAACCTATTACTATATTTAGCAATAACTCCTGGAATGGCATTTCAAATAATTTTAGGAATAACTCAATTAGTCAGTGCGATTTATTTGACAATAAACTTTTATAAAAAAGTGTCGAATTTTTTAAGAAATTTATTAAAAACATATTGGTTATTGACTATATTAATTTTCATTGCTTTAACATTTAATGAAAAAATGCATACAACTATAGGAATTATAATTTATTTTATTGTTCCAATGCTAACAGCAACTCTCTTTATGTTTATATTTTATAAATGCAGAAAAGAAATTAACGGATAAAATAAATAATCCTGACAGGTTTCTAAAACCTGTCAGGATTAAAAACATAAACAAAATGACAACTATAAAAATCACAACGCATTACTTCGCACCGATTGAAAAAGTTTTTGACACGAATAGAGATATTAGTATTCACCAACAATCGGCGAGTAAAACCAAAGAAATTGCCATTGCTGGAATTACATCTGGATTAATTAATAAAAATGAAACCGTGACTTGGAAAGGCAAACATTTCGGGGTTTATATTACGCATCAAAGTGTTATTTCTGAAATGATTTTTCCCACTTATTTTGTGGATGAACAACTAAAAGGAAAATTTAAAAAATTCAAACATCAGCATTTTTTCGAACAAAAAGAAAATTATGTGGAAGTCAGAGATCTTTTAGAATATGAAACGCCGTTTGGAGTTTTCGGAAAACTTTTCGATAAATTATTTTTAAAAAAACATTTAACTAATTTCATCGTTCAGAGAAATGCCGTTTTGAAAGATTTAGCTGAGAAAAATTAACCGCAGATTACTTCGTCGAATCGAACTTTGTTCTTGTGTCGCAAATTATTAAAAAGATAAAAAAATCCTCGAATCTGTGCCGATTATCAACTTAAAAATATCAATAAAAGCCACCAAAAAATCGGTATCGCTTCCACCCAAAAACTCGCATAATATCTCGATCTGTTTTGATTCGCAAAATATAAAAATATCGCAATGGAACCCGAAACTATAAATTTAAAAGCCAGTGGAATATAATGCTGATTGGTGTGATACAAAAATTCTAAAAGAAGTAGAACCATCAAAAGCATGTAGCCTAAAAATTTAGTTTTTTCAACACCTATTTGTTGTGGAACTGTTTGTAAATGTGGATCATCGGTATTAATATCAATAATTTCAAAAATTAAAACCAACACGAAAATCAGGATAAATCTTTGGATACTCATTAATAAAACATCGAGCGTAAATCCGACTTTAGCATTTATCAACGGAAGTATTACCGTAACGCCAACCCAACATAAACTCACTATATAAATTTTAATGCCTTTCCAATTTCTGGCATTTTGTTTATTCGGAAAAAAGGGCAAAGTATAAAGCAATACCAATACAAAAAACACCATCCCTAAAGATTTTGTTATCCATTGCAATTTCAGAAAATAATATAAACAGGCTAATGCACTAAAAATACTTAAAATGATAATCAGTCTTAATTCTTTTTTGATGTTGATTTTGTTTAATCGCGCTAATGCATCATATTTCACAAAATTATAACCTACAATAGTTCCGAAAAACGCAAAGGCTTTGACTTCAAAATTCTCTGAGATATTGAAAAAATACATTGTCATACAAACCAATGCATAAGCCGATAAAGCAACGTGTAAACTGCTTTTAATATAAAAATCTAATATTTTCTTCAATAGCATCATTTAACAAAATTAATCAAACTGTTAATAAGAAGACTTATAAGTTGATAAAAATCATAAAATTTCAACTCAAAAGCCATTATTTTTATCAGATTAATAATTACTTTTGTATCCAAATTATAACACAACATATTTTTATATATAATGAGAACAGATGCTTTTGCTTTAAGACACATTGGAACTGGTGAAAACGACCTAAGTCACATGTTAAAAACTATTGGAGTTGAATCAGTAGATCAATTACTTTACGAAACGTTTCCTGATGGAATTCGTTTAAAAAAAGAATTGAATTTAGATGAACCTATGTCGGAATATGAATACTTAACTCATATTCAAGAATTAGGCAAAAAAAATAAAGTTTTCAAATCATATATCGGTTTAGGATATCATCCTGCAATCGTACCAGCAGTTATTCAAAGAAATGTTTTTGAAAACCCAGGTTGGTATACTGCTTACACACCTTACCAAGCAGAAATTGCACAAGGTCGTTTAGAAGCGATTTTAAATTTCCAAACTACAGTTATCGAATTAACTGGAATGGAAATCGCTAATGCTTCTTTATTAGATGAAGGAACAGCTGCTGCAGAAGCAATGGCATTATTATTTGATGTTCGTTCTCGTGACCAAAAGAAAAATAACGTAAATAAATTCTTCGTTTCAGAAGAAATTTTACCACAAACACTTTCTGTTCTTCAAACACGTTCTACACCAATTGGAATAGAATTAGTAATTGGAAACCACGAAACATTCGATTTTTCTAAAGAATTTTTCGGAGCGATGTTACAATATCCTGGAAAATATGGTCAAGTTCATGACTATACTGCATTTATAGCTAAAGCGGCAGAAAATGACATTAAAGTTGGTGTTGCTGCAGATATTTTATCTTTAGTGAAATTAACTTCTCCAGGAGAAATGGGCGCTGCAGTTGTTGTTGGAACTTCTCAACGTTTTGGTATTCCAATGGGTTACGGTGGGCCACACGCCGCTTTCTTCGCAACAAAAGACGAATACAAACGTTCAATGCCAGGAAGAATTATTGGTGTTTCAATCGATGTTAATGGAAACCGTGCTTTACGTATGGCATTAGGAACTCGTGAACAACATATTAAACGTGAAAAAGCAACTTCAAACATTTGTACAGCTCAAGTTTTATTAGCGGTTATGGCTGGAATGTATGCGGTGTATCACGGGCCAAAAGGTTTACAATATATTGCTGATAAAGTTCATGCTTCTGCAAATACAACTGCTGAAGAATTAAATAAATTAGGTATTTACCAAACAAATACTTCTTTCTTTGATACGATTTTAGTAAAAGCGGATGCTGCTAAAGTAAAAGCGATTGCTGAAAGAAATGAAGTGAATTTCTACTATGTAGATGCTGAAACGATTTCAATTTCATTCAACGAAACGACTTCAATTGCTGATGTCAATCAAATTATTGGAATTTTCGCTGAAGCGGTTGGTAAGGAATTTACACCAGTTAAAATCCTTTTACCTTCTGGTAGAATTGCGGAAAGTTCAGTAAGAACATCAACTTTCTTACAACATGATGTTTTCAACAATCATCATTCTGAAAGTCAATTGATGCGTTATATCAAAAAATTAGAGCGCAAAGATTTATCGTTAAACCATTCGATGATTTCTTTAGGTTCTTGTACAATGAAATTAAATGCTGCTGCCGAAATGTTGCCTTTATCTATGGCAAATTGGAACAGCATTCACCCTTTTGCTCCAATCGAACAAGCAGAAGGATATATTACAATGCTTAAAAAATTAGAACAACAATTAAATGTTGTTACTGGTTTTACAGGTACAACTTTACAACCAAATTCTGGTGCGCAAGGTGAATACGCTGGTTTAATGGCAATTCGTGCTTATCACGCCTCTCGTGGAGACGAACACAGAACAGTTTGTTTAATTCCTTCTTCTGCTCACGGAACGAATCCAGCTTCTGCAGCTATGGCTGGAATGGACATTATCGTTACAAAAACAACTCCAGAAGGAAATATTGATGTGGAAGATTTAAGAGCAAGAGCGATTGAATTTAAAGATAGATTATCATGTTTAATGGTAACTTATCCATCAACTCATGGTGTTTACGAATCGTCAATTATCGAAATTACACAATTAATTCACGATAATGGTGGATTAGTATATATGGATGGTGCAAATATGAATGCGCAAGTTGGATTAACAAATCCGGCTACAATTGGTGCTGATGTTTGTCACTTAAACTTACACAAAACGTTCGCAATTCCTCATGGTGGTGGTGGACCAGGTGTTGGACCAATTTGCGTGAACGATAAATTAGTTCCATTTTTACCATCAAATCCTGTAATTCACGTTGGTGGAGAGCAAGCAATTACTGCTATTTCATCTGCTCCTTATGGTTCTGCTTTAGTATGTTTAATTTCTTACGGATACATTTGTATGTTAGGTGCTGAAGGTTTAACCAATTCAACTAAACATGCGATTTTAAATGCGAATTATATGAAGGCGCGTTTAGAAGCACATTATCCAATTTTATATTCTGGAGAAATGGGACGTGCGGCACACGAAATGATTTTAGATTGCCGTGCTTTTGAAGACAATGGAATTAAAGTTACAGATATCGCAAAACGTTTAATGGATTATGGTTTCCACGCACCAACGGTTTCTTTCCCAGTTGCTGGAACTTTAATGGTTGAACCAACTGAATCAGAAGACTTACCAGAATTAGACCGTTTCTGTGATGCTATGATTTCAATTCGTAAAGAAATTGAAGCTTCAACTAAAGATGACGTTCAAAATATTTTGAAAAATGCACCCCATACTTTAGCAATGGTTACTTCTGACGAATGGGTTTTCCCATACACAAGAGAAAATGCAGCTTTCCCATTAGAGTATATCGCTGAAAACAAATTTTGGCCATCAGTTCGTCGTGTTGATGAAGCGTATGGAGATAGAAATTTAGTTTGTAGCTGTGCTCCTATTGAAGCTTACATGTAATATTGATTTACGATTTAAGAAATACGATTTAAGATTTCGAAATTCATAATACTAAAAATCCCAAGTTCATTAAATTGAATTTGGGATTTTTTTATGAAACATGATAAATATCAATTTCTTCCAAAAGTATTGTTGTAAATTTGAATATTGAAAAATCAATACAATGAGAGATATAGAAACTCGAGAGGATATACTTTTAATCATTAGAAACTTTTACGATAGATTACTAAAAGATCAATCTATCAATTTCTTCTTTACACAAGCCACTCACGTCGACCAACATTTAGAAGAACACTTTGAAACTTTAGCCACATTTTGGGAACAAGGATTGTTTTTAAAAGGTGGATATAGTAACAACATGTTTCAAATTCATAAAAACATTCACGACAGACATCCTTTTACTCACGAACATTTTGAAATTTGGTTAGATCACCTTTACACTTCTATCACAGAAAATTTCGATGGTAATAAAGCGGATCAAATGAAAACTATGGCATTAAACATGGCAACTGTTATGCAAATAAAGTTTACATAAATTTGGATATCAATAAAAAAATAGAGAAATATTAACAATTCCGTAATAATTTTTTAATTTACAACATGTTAAACCATTTATGTTTATCATTTTAGTATTTTAGATTAAAATTTCCCGAAATGAATATTAAAATTACTGGCTCAGGAAGCTATATACCTACAGAAAAAGTTACCAATTTAGATTTCGCAAAGCATTCTTTTTTAAACGAAGACGGATCTCTTTTCCCATATTCAAACGAAGTGGTTGCAGAAAAATTCTTAGAAATTACTGGAATTCAAGAACGCAGATATGTTAGCGACAATTTACTAACTTCAGATATTGCCTTAATTGCCGCTCAACGCGCTATTGAAGATGCAAAAGTTGATCCTGAAACTTTAGATTATATTATTTTCGCACATAATTTCGGAAATGTTAAACACGGCGCAATTCAAGCGGATGCGGTGCCAACTTTGGCTTCTCGTGTCAAACAAAAATTACGTATAAAAAACCCATACTGTGTGGCTTATGATATGCTTTTCGGTTGTCCAGGTTGGGTGGAAGGTGTCATTCAAGCACAAGCCTACATAAAAGCAGGAATGGCAAAAAAATGCTTGGTCATTGGTGCTGAAACCTTGTCTAGAGTTGTTGATATTCACGACAGAGATTCGATGATTTATTCTGACGGAGCAGGCGCAACAGTAATTGAAGCTACCGAAGAAGAAGGTGGAATAATTAGTCATGCTTCTGCGACTTACGCAACTGACGAAGCCGACTATTTATATTTCGGAAATTCCTTTAATAAAGATTTAGATGAAGATGTGAGATACATCAAAATGCACGGTCGAAAAATTTACGAATTCGCACTAAACAATGTTCCAAATGCTATGAAATTATGTTTAGAAAAAAGCGGTTACAAAATTACAGATATTAAAAAAGTATTAATTCATCAGGCAAATGAAAAAATGGATGAAGCTATTATTCATCGTTTCTTCAAATTATACAACCAAACTCCTCCAGAAGGTGTGATGCCAATGAGTATTCACAAATTAGGAAATTCAAGCGTGGCGACTGTTCCAACTTTATATGATTTAATCATAAATGGAAAAATAGAAAATCAAGAATTAAACAAAGGCGATGTTATCATTTTTGCTTCTGTTGGAGCTGGAATGAATATTAATGCGATTGTTTATAAGGTTTAATTATTTTTGTTTAAAGTTTCAGGTTCGAAGTTTCAGGTTTATTTACTATTTTTACACTTTTGTTTTAAACTTGAAACATTAAACTTGAAACAATATTAAAATGTACGAAAAAACATATCCAAGCAAGCGCTTCAATATCACTTTAGAATTTCTAAAAAAACATATTTCCACTTCAGAAACCATTTTCGATTTAGGTGTTCCTAATCCGTTTTCGAAAATTATGGTAGAAAACAACTATAAAGTTATTAATACGAAAGGGGAAGATTTAGATGCAAATCAAAACGCTTTACGTGAAGAAAATTACGATGTTTTTACTGGTTTTGAAATTTTCGAACACTTATTAAATCCGTATACTGTTTTAGAAAACGTAAAATGTGATAAAGTTTTAATTTCTATTCCATTACGTTTATGGTTTTCATCGGCATATAGAAGTAAAACCGACAAATGGGACAGACATTATCATGAATTTGAAGATTGGCAATTGGATTGGTTGTTAGAAAAAACAGGATTCAAAATTATGGATCGCGTTAAATTTACACATCCGGTTAAAAAAATTGGTTTCCGTCCGCTTTTGAGATGGTTTACACCGAGATATTATTTGGTTTACGCTGAAAGAGTGACTAACAAATAGTAATCAGTCTGATGAAATATTACATTATCATTCCCGCCTATAACGAAGAAGCTTTTATGGCTTTAACCTTACAATCTTTGGTAGAACAAACTGTTTTGCCATCGAAAATTATTGTGGTGAATGATAGTTCTACGGATAGCACAGCTGAAATTGTGACTTCTTTTTCAGAAAAATATCCATTTATTACTTTGGTAAATAAAAAATCTGATGCAATTCATCTTCCAGGAAGTAAGGTAATTCAAGCTTTTCACGAAGGCGAAAAACATATTGATGACAATTACGACATTATCGTAAAAGTCGATGCTGATTTAATTTTTCCTAACAATTATTTCGAAACGATTATAAAGCATTTCCAATCTGATGCAAAAATCGGAATGGCTGGTGGATTTTGTTATATCGAAAAAAATGGCGATTGGATTTTAGAAAACTTAACCGACAAAGACCATATTCGTGGCGCTTTAAAAGCCTACAGAAAAGAAACGTATAAACAAATTGGTGGTTTAAAACCTGCTATGGGTTGGGACACGGTTGACGAATTATTATGTAAATTCTATAATTGGAAAGTGGTTACTGATGAAAGTTTACACGTAAAACACCTAAAACCAACTGGAGCAAGTTATAACAAAGCAGCACGCTACAAACAGGGTGAAGCTTTTTATAGTTTAGGTTACGGATTTTTCATTACTGCAATTGCTTCTTTAAAATTAGCTAGTAGAAAAGGAAAACCTTTCTTGTTTATCGATTACATCATGGGTTTTTGGAAAGCCAAAACTTCTGGAAAACAATTATTTGTCACACCTGAACAAGCCAAATGGATACGAAACTACCGTTGGAAAAAAATGAAAGAAAAGTTGTTTTAAACTTTTAAGGTAAAATTCAAACAAAAAATAGTATTTTTACTGCATACTATAATCTGAAAACTGAACACAAACAAATGATGTTGATTAGATATTTATCGCAAATTGGTCGCTATTTCATTATGCTGAAAGACGTTTTCAATCGTCCCGTGAAATGGAGCGTGATGAAACAACTTATCTTTAAAGAAATTGATGATTTAATTATTGATTCATTAGGAATTGTGTGTTTCATTTCGTTTTTCGTTGGTGGAGTTGTAGCTATTCAAACCGCATTGAATTTAACCAATCCTTTAATCCCAAAATATTTAATCGGTTTTGCTACGCGTCAATCGATAGTTTTAGAATTCGCTCCGACATTTATTTCTATCATTATGGCAGGAAAAATGGGTTCGTTTATTACATCAAGTATTGGTTCTATGCGTGTTACCGAGCAAATTGAAGCGTTAGAAGTAATGGGTGTAAATGCTTTAAATTATTTAGTTTTCCCTAAAATGGTTGCCGCAACGCTTTATCCGTTTGTGATTGGAATTGCCATGTTTTTAGGAATATTTGGTGGTTATTTAGCGGGTGTTTATGGCGGTTTTACTACAAGTCAAGAATTTATTACAGGTTTGCAAAATGAATTCATTCCTTTTCATATTGCCTATGCTTTCATAAAAACATTAGTATTTGCCTTTTTATTAGCAACAATTCCTTCTTTTCACGGTTTCTTTATGAAAGGTGGCGCTTTGGAAGTTGGTAAAGCCAGTACAGTTGCCTTTGTTTGGACATCTGTAGTGATTATTTTGATGAATTATATTTTAACCCAATTACTTTTAAGCTAATGATTGAAGTACACGACATTAAAAAAAGCTTTGGAGACCAAATGGTTTTAAAAGGTATTTCTACAAGTTTTGAAGCTGGTAAAACTAGCTTAGTAATTGGTCAAAGTGGCTCTGGAAAAACGGTTTTCATCAAATCATTACTTGGTGTTCATCATATCGATAGCGGACATATTTCTTTTGACGGCAGAATTTATGAAGAAATGAACAAAGATGAAAAACGTGATATCCGTACAGAAATTGGTATGGTTTTTCAAGGAAGTGCTTTGTTTGATAGCATGACTGTGGAAGAAAATATCGGTTTTCCATTGAAAATGTTTACCAATAAAACCCCAGCAGAAGTTAAAGAACGTGTAAATTTTGTAATTGACAGAGTTAATCTAATTAACGCTAATCATAAAAAACCATCTGAAATTTCGGGCGGAATGCAAAAACGTGTAGCGATTGCCAGAGCAATTGTAAACAATCCAAAATATTTATTCTGCGATGAACCGAATTCTGGTTTAGACCCGAAAACAGCTATTGTTATTGATAATTTAATTCAGGAAATCACTAAAGAATACAATATTACAACCGTAATTAACACCCACGATATGAACTCGGTAATGGAAATTGGCGAGAAAATTGTTTTTTTAAAAAACGGTTTATTAGAATGGGAAGGTACAAATAAAGAAATTTTCAAAACGGATAATGAAGCCGTTACTGACTTTGTTTATTCAAGTGAATTATTCAAACGTGTACGAAAAATGTATTTAGAAGATGATATTTAAAATCGCTTATCTTGTTACATAAACCCAACCCGTTTTTGATTCTCCTGAGTCCAATGTTATAGCGTAAAAATAAGTAGCATCTGGCAAAATATTACCATTATCAGCCTGACCATACCATTCTTTAGCATAACCATTATCTTTTGAATACACTATTTTACCATATCTGTTGTAAATTTTAATCGCATTTACATCAAATCCTGACAAATCGAAATACTCATTTAATCCATCACCATTTGGAGAAATTCCTTTTGGAATTTCACAAGCCATAGTTGCAACTGTAATATCCTCTGAAATATCACAACTATTTTTATCAATAGTTAGCAAATAATTACCTTCATCTTCTATTTGAACTGGATTTAATGAACTCGTAAAACCATTTGGTCCTGTCCAATTAAAATTGATACTTGAATCAAAAGTTCCAGTTAAAGGAATTGCAGCTAATGTTTTTATATTGTTTTCACAGGTTTCGCTAATATAAAATTCAGGTAAGCTTGTAACTTCAATGACAAAACTAAACGGATCTGAAAAACAACCATTATTACCTACTACTAAGCTATATTGTCCATTTGAAATACTTTGAATAACATTAAACTGTAAAAAACTATTGGTTGATGAAAAACTATTTGGACCTGTCCATTGGTAAGAATAATTCAAATTATTCAATCCTGGATTAACTAGTAAATCGTCACCACTACAAACTGAATAAGAAGGTAATAAAGCGCTAATAATAGGTTTTTCATTAATATTTATCGTAATAATAGCTTCATCTGTACTATTACAAAAACCAGTAACTGTATATTTAAATTTATAAACCCCGTAACTAACGGCAGTAACATCCCAAATTCCGTTACTTAATATTCCATTTGAAGTTGTTATTTCTTCCCAAGTTCCATTTAAATCAAATGTTCCAGATAAATGCGAATTCAAATTTATTGAACTTTGCAAACCACAAAAATTAACAGTATTATCTAATCCGGCCATTGGAGAAGCTTGTCCTGAAATAGTATAAGTCATAATGTTATTTAAACACGAAGTTGGATTTCCAATATGAGTTATTTTTAAATGATAAATTCCACTATGAGTTGAAGACAAAAATGGATTGAAAGTTAAAATATTTGTTGAACTTAAGATAGTTGAAGGACTTCCATCTTTCCACCATTCATATTGTAAAAAAGAATAATTATCAGCTGACAAATTAGATAATTGATTTTCACATAAATTAGGCGTAATTTGAATTGGAAAACTGGTATTAATTTGAATTTGATGGTTTAAAATATTACCGCAACTATCTTCAATTTGGAAATTATAAATCGCAGGTTGCAAATTAACAAACACATTATTTGTACCATTATTTACAAGAAATGGCTGATTATCTTTTAGAGTAATTCTATAAATTAATTGCCCAATTCCAACTGCATTTAACTGCACTACAGACACACCACTTCCGCAATTTACAACATTATGATTTAGAACTTTTGGTTGTCCTAACACTTCAAATTCTTTAATTGATTGAATACAAAAATCTAAATTTAATTTTCTGTACGATTTTATAATTCTGAATTTACCTAAAAAACTTAAATTTATATTCCATTGATTATGACTTAAAGAGTAAAAATTACTTGCGTCAATTTGATTGTTTATAATTTGAAAACCAGTAATTGGATGTTCCCAATTACCTGTTACTTCATTTAATTTTTGAAGTCCATATGCAACTTGAAATCCATTTCCTTGATGACTAAATCTTAAATTAAAAGAACTACAAAACTGTTGAATTTCTAATGTTGTACTAGTATTAACAAAACCTACAACATTAAAAATATTGGTTTGCACATTTCCACAATCCGTTGTCATTTGAATCGTATAACTACCTTCTGGCATATTTTCTAAAGTAAAAGCCGTGGTAGTAGCATTGGTAATCGTATATGGTAAAGGAAACGGAAAGCCACTTGGTGCATTTAAAACTTTTAAATCGGTAATTGTTACACCTGAATATGACACATAAAGCGAACCTCTACCTAATTCACACTCAGGATAGTACACAGTCGAAACACTAACCGATTGACCTGGTCCAACAGTGATATTTTTCACATGCAAAACACCACAAGAATCAAGTATATGAAAAACATAATTACCAGGTGGAAAACCAGAATGAAACCAGTTGTAACCATTCATATTAATATAAACAGATAAATCTTGTGGTAAATTACCCGAATAAGCAGGTGGTGCAGAAACTAAAGTTACGTTTTCAATGGTAACCTCGTGAATTTCATCAACTGAAAATGAAATTCCTCCACATCCATTATTTGCAGCAACAGCCAATATTGGTGTTTCAGGGTTTGATACTTGAAAATTAACAATATGTGTTTTTAAACATGCATCGGTTAATTTAATAGTAAAATTTCCTAACATTACATTTAATACTAAATCAGGTACAGAATATGGGCCTGGAAAACCAGGATTTACTGCCGCAGGGTTATAACCTGCAGGTGCGATTAGAAATTCTACAGTATAAGGATATATTGCATTTACTGTAGAAATATTAATTTTCGGAGAACAACCTTGTAAATTAGCTACAGAAAAACTAAAAACTATATTAATTAAGTTGTTATTTTTTGTAGTAACATTTCCACATGCGTCAATAATTTTAACATCGTAATAATAATCACCATCATATCTTGGAACAATTTGTTCAATACCTTGATTGTTATATGACGTTAAGGTTTGCGAATAAATTATCGGAGTTGCGTTATTTGGCGGATACACTTTAAATTCAACATTCAAAGGATATGCAACTCCTCCATTGGAGTAATTTGTACTTGCTATTAAGTTAATTGTACTACAAGTTAAATCTTCCTCACTAACTCCTTGAATCGAAAAAGGTGTATAGTTTCCAGTCAATGTAAAACTATTAACAACTGCATTTCCACAAGTATCAAATACTCGTATAGAGTAGTTTCCAATTGGCAAATTATTAAAAACATTTGAACTTTGAACAGGCGTAGTAACAGGTCCAGTTAATAATTGATAGCTAACTGCTGTTCCAGAAGTAACATTTGCTGTAAGAATTCCATCATTGCCACATTTAACTTTTTGATGAGAAATAGTGAATGTTAAATTTTGAATTTGATTAGAAATTGAAACATTTTGTTGTTGCGAATTAGTATCTGCTCCTAAAGATTGAGTAGCAACAACTTGATAATTCCCTGCACTCAAGCCTGTTAATGTAGAATTTGGAGTTATTGCAATTGGAGTAGTTGTATTTGGTAATAAATAAACACTATATACTATTGACGCGCCAACAGTAGTATTTGTTACTGAAAAGCTAAGAGCACCATTACCTGAACAAGTTTCATTAGTGGTTGTAACTTGTAAATTAAAATCTGGTAATTGGGAAAAACCTAATTGGAAAAACCCTAATAATATAAGTATGTAAAATTTCTTCATTGTAATAATTTCTTACAAGATACTGAAATACTGAAATAGTTGCGTAAAGCTTTAACTTTTTTAACAAAAAAAAGGAGAATAATTGTTTTTTAAAACAAAAACCCAACTTGCTTTAAATCATCCCAAAATGCAGGATATGATTTTGAAACCACCTCTGCATTTTTGATAATAATTGGAACTTTTAATGCTAAAGGCGCAAATGCCATAGCCATTCTGTGATCTTGGTATGTTGTAATGTTGATGTTTTTATTTATTTCTCCAGACGACTGAAGTGTTAGTGAATCATTTGTTACGGAAATATCAGCACCAAGTTTAGTTAGTTCTGTTTTTAAAGCTTCTAATCTATCTGTCTCTTTAATTTTTAATGTATGTAAACCTGTTAAATGACAACCCATTCCTAATCCGAAACAAGTAACTGCAATAGTTTGAGCAATATCTGGTGAATTTTTTAGGTTATAGATTATCTGTTTTAGGTTATGTGGTTCAACCTTTTTTAATAAGATGTTATTATTTTCAAAAGTAGTTTCAACTCCGAATTCTTTATAAATTTCAACCAAAACAGCATCGCCTTGTAAACTATTTTTTTTATAGCTTGACAATGTAATTTCTGTACCGATTTCTGATAAAGCTACGATGGAATACCAGTAAGATGCCGAGCTCCAATCTGATTCTACAACTAATTGAGATGTTGATCTCGTTTCATCTAACGAGACTGTGTGACTAACATTTATTATATTTCCTTCGAATGAAGTTTTTACACCAATTTCGTTCAATAAAGCTAATGTCATTTTGATGTATGGAACAGATGTAATTTCACCTTCAAGGGTTAATTCTAATCCGTTTTCCAATTTCGGAGCAATTAATAATAAGGCCGAAATATATTGACTACTCACATTTGCTGGTAGCGAAATTTTATTTTTAGCAATCTTTTTTCCTTTGATTCTTATAGGTGGAAAACCTTCATTTTCTACATACGAAATTTCCGCTCCCAATTGATTTAAGGATTCTACTAAAATTTGAATTGGGCGTTCTTTCATTCGAGAAGAACCGGTTAAAACCACTTCATTTCCTTCTTGAATGGCGAAATATGCTGTAAGAAATCGCATAGTTGTTCCAGCATGATGCACATCAAAAAGCTGGGAGTTGGAAGCTAGAAGCTGGAAACTATTTAACACATCCAACATTACTTCCGAATCATCTGAATTGGAACTGTTTTCTAAAACCAAGTTTGGATATAAAGCTTGTAACAACAACAAACGATTAGTTTCTGATTTAGAACCTGTTATTGAAATTTCAGATTTCAGCCTTGAGATTTGAGATTTTTTAAGTTGTAAGTCCATTAGTGAGATACAAATTTTAATCCTACAATAGAAGCAATTAAGGTGAACATAAAGAATATTCTCCAAAAAGTAGCTGGTTCATTAAATATCAAAATCCCAATAATGGCACTTCCAATGGCGCCAATTCCTGTCCAAACTGCATATGCCGTTCCGATAGGTAATTCTTTGGTAGCTTTCACTAATAAAATCATACTTATAGTTAAGCAAATTAAAAATCCGCCATACCAAAGTAAAGAAGTATTGCCTGAAGTTTCTTTAGCTTTCCCTAAACAAGTAGCGAAACCCACTTCAAATAAACCAGCAATTATTAGTAAAATCCAGTTCATATTATTTTAGTTTTTCGTTATTCTGATGACGATCGTGATCGCGATTGGTTTTTAAATCTAGTTTTTTATCAAATGCTTCTTGTAAATTGATTCCTGTTTGATTGGCCAAACATAAAACCACAAAAACCACATCTGCTAATTCTTCACCTAAATCTTTATTCTTATCTGATTCTTTTTCAGATTGTTCTCCATAACGACGTGCGATAATTCGGGCAACTTCACCTACTTCTTCTGTAAGTTGCGCCATATTAGTTAATTCGTTAAAATAACGAACACCGTGATTTTTTATCCAATTATCAACTTCTAGTTGTGCGTTTTGTATGTCCATTTTATTGCTTTTTTTTGAATTTTGGTAAGATAAAAGTATAAAAAATAGACATCGCTAATCCGAAAGCGGCTCCAAATTTTAATGATTTTATCCAATCGTGATATTGTAAAAAATTAATTAATACAGTACAAATTGTAGCGTTTAGTAAAAATTCTAGAAATGGTTTTTTAAGATTATTCATCATTACTATTGTTTTTTCAATACAATTTTTTCATTCATTTTTAAATACACATGATTAAAAAAACCTTTTAATGAATCATAATATTCTGAAGAAATTAAAGCCGAATTAATATAAAAATTAGAAACAATCTGTACTTTATTTCCCATATTTCCAGTTAAGAACGAGAATGAAGCTAAATTATCTTCCGTAGTAATATTTATTTTTTCTGGCATCGACTCTACAACATAACCTTGAGGCAAATTATAAGTAATGGTATAACTATCATGCATTGGATATTTAAAATCGATAGGATAATCTCTTTTATCTTGCTTAAAAGGGTTTTCGTCAATTGCAAAAAACATCAATGGTTTAAAAAATAGTTTATCATTAATTACTTCAATTTCGTTCGTTGCAGTAAAATAATAATCTTCTTTTAAAGGTTCTTTTTCATTAGTTTTGTTTTCAATTTTATATTCAGTTATTTCAAAACCTGTCATATTTTTTTCAATATTTTCTAAATAAGTATCTTCAGAAATTGAACTATTTTTAGTTCTGAAATTATAAGCTCTGTTTTCTGTTAAAGTTTCCTTTATATTTCCTTTAATAGTTTGATTATCTATAGAAGCAAAAATCATAACCGAGCTTTTGGCATGTAATTTTGGAGACAAATCTATTTCCAATGAAGTACTATTTTGTCTTACTAATCTTCCAATATAATTTAACGCTCTAGTTGGAAGCACATCTGGTTTTAACAATTTATCTGTAGCATCAAGAAACATTACTTTATCTCCAATTTCAACACCACAAATCACATAATTAAAAGCAGTTGTAGTAGGGAATAAATTGATAGCCTGACTACGTGTTGTTAATACAATTGGATTTGCATTTAAACCTGCTTTTCGTAACATGGCAATTAAGGTGAAATTAATTTCAGCAACATTTCCGACTTTATCTTTATAAGCTTTATTAACACCAACATCTGTATAAATACCTGTCATTTCATTCCACTTATAATGATTTTTAACGAAATCATAAATTTTATTTATTTTATCTTCATTCGTTAAATCTTTACCGTTAACTAAAGTCGCATAATCATTTTCAAAATAATTATCCTTCTTTAATTCTTCACCAAAACTATTATTCTCATTTATATTTTTCGCAACGTCTTCCCAAGTTTTTGAAAAAACCTTAACCAATTCATTTGGATAATGTGTTGACGCTAATTGATATTGAATACTGGAAAGATAGTTTTCAATATTATTTGCATAATCTTCTTCAATTAATGCTGGAACATTTTTCGCATCAATAATTGTAACATTTTCAATTAAACTAATTCTATCAACCGACTTTTCATATGATGTTACTCTTCCTTTTCTAACCAATTCTTTATTACTAATCTCGACAGTTCTGTTTTTTGTTTCTTTTTTGGTATTTAACACTAAACTACCTCTATTATAAAAATTATAATTATAATATTCAGGTATAATTGTTTCATAAACTGAATAATCAACTGGTATTGTTTGTTGAAATTTCCAATCTTGTAAATTAGAAAAATAAGGCGACTTAATTGTATATTTGTATTCAATTATAGAACCTTCTTTTACATTAGGCATAGTGATTTTTTTACTTACCCAAAATTTATTTACATTCTCTTTAAACTCACCGTCACTATTTAATTTTGTTTTTTCAATTTTACCATTTACTAAATTGTAAGTAATGGCTTTATTGACAATTACGTTTTCATCAGCTTCACCACCAACATAGTAGGCAATTTCTTTATTTGCCCAATTTAAACCCTCTTTTTTATAAATTTTAATTTTTACTTCTACTTCTGTTACCAAAACAAAATGACTATTTTCAACAAAATCAAAATAAGTTTTCCCTTTATTAAATAAAATTGCAGCAACTGCAGAAGTATCGGTTGGGTGCTGTTTTTGACTTAATTCTTGAATAGTTACTTTTCCCAATTCATAATCTTGGGCTAATGATAAAATTGGAAATAGTAAGGCTAAAATTAATTTTTTCATAAGTTGTGTTATTATTGTTTTACGTCTATTATTATTTTTATGTTATCTGATTTACTAATTTGCTCAATAAATTTTCTGTAAGTTTCATAATCCTCTTTGGCATAAACTCCATCATTGATTGTTAGCTTTCTTTTATAAATTAACTTATTATCTTCGAATACAATATTTGCATCATACTCTCCAAATTTTTCTTTTAAATTAATTTTTCCAGGTAATTGTGTAATTGAATAATTTTGAGGCAAAACTATTTCAATTTCATCAGAATCTATAAATCCATATTCTATTTCAAATGAAAACTTTTTATTTCTGTATTTAAATGGTATGCGAGAATACCTATTTAACACATTTAAAGGTAATACAATTGAATTTAATCCTTTTTCATAATAATTTTCAGCTTTAAAATTGAATATCTCCGAAAACGAAAAATGCTGTTTAATATTATTTAACTTAAGATTTGAAATTTCTAAATTATTTAAATGACCAAAGTGATTTTTATAATAATCCATCTGATCTTTTGCACTCTTTGTTTCTAAAAGAGAAACGTTTTTGTATTGTAAGTTTTTTGAAACAATTTCAGCATTCCCAGAAATAGTTCCATTTTCTAATACAACAATTTTAGATTTTGTTGCCTGGGTATTATTTTCAGTTTTATACTCGGATGTTTTTACAATTTCTGCACCTGTAGGCTTTATGATTAATGCATTTCTGTTTGACGTAAAATCGCCTAAATATCCAAAGGGATTAGTTTGACTAGTACATTCCAAAAAAATATAATTTTCATCATTAGGCACCGATAAAATCGCATGATTACCTTGCATAGAAACAACTTCTTCATCAAGCTTCCTCTTATCGCCACCATATAAAACGGTATAATAAGATTCAATATCATATGCTTTAAGAATTGAACGCGTGAAATTACTTAATGCTTTACAATCTCCATAGCCATATTTCTCAACGTCGGATACTTCCATTGGTTTCCAACCACCAACACCAACTTGAACACTTACATATCTGGTATTATCTTGAACGTATTTGTAAATCTTTTTTATCTTATCCAGTTTTGAATCATTTACAGAAATAATATTATCTAATTTTAGCTTTGTATTTTCTGAAATCGTACTATTATCTTTTATGAAATAATCATAATAAATTTTACCAAATTCAGCCCAAGAACTCATATTTAATTCATAACCCTCCAAAGAAGCTTTACGTAAATACATTTTAACCAATGGAAATTCATTGGAATAGTTTGTATAATTTTCTGGTTTGATAGCCATTATATTTTTAGCGATAAAAATAGTTTTAGTATCTGATTCCAATTTTTCAACATTAAACTCATCCAATTTTTGAAGCTTTAAACTAACTTCAAATTCTGGATTTTTAACAATTTCCAATGTAGCTTCCAAAACTGTTTCGTGTAAATTTGAAATAGGTGTCCATGCATTTAAAAAAGCTGTATTTACAGATTCTGTTTCACATTCATATTCTAACACAAAAGGGTAAACAGTTGGCGTGTAATCTAAATACAACATTCTATTATCTGAAAACATTGTGGAACCATCTAATAGACTTCTATCTTTAAAATCTGTTCTCCCAAACTGTTTTACTTTTCCACCAAAAGTGTTATAAATAGTTACACTCAGCTTTTTAATTTTATTCGATTTATTATAATCTTCAGATAAATCTATACTATTAAAACCAATTTCATTTAAAACTAAAACAACATACTTCCTTGAAATATTTACTTTGTTATAGCTTTTATATTCAATAATTTGAAAGTCGGAAATTTTAATTGTATTGGCATTTTCTTTTTGTTCAGGTGTAATTACTGGAATTTTTATATTTTGACTAAACGCAAAATTGATCCCTAAAAAAACAATTAAAAAAACGATTCTCATATTACTCTTTATTTTTACTATCGATAATTATAGTGACTGGCCCATCATTGACTAAAGCCACTTTCATATCTGCACCGAATTGTCCGGTTTGGATTTTTTTACCTAATTCTGCTTCTAATTGTTGTACGAATTTCTCATACATGGGAATGGCAATATCTGGTTTTGCTGCTTTGATATAACTTGGTCTGTTTCCTTTTTTGGTTAAAGCATGAAGTGTGAATTGACTCACCGCAATAATTTCACCATCAATATCTTTAACAGAAAGATTCATGACCTCATTTTCATCAGCAAAAATGCGAAGATTTATAATTTTCGAAACCAACCAATTGATGTCTTCTAAATTATCTTCCTCTTCGATTCCGACTAAAACCAATAAACCTTGATTTATTTGTGCAACTATTTTTTGTTCAATTTCAACTGAAGCTTCAGAAACACGTTGAATAACTATTCTCATTTGTAAGTAAAAAATTTATTTATTAGATTCTGATCTCGTTAAAAAACGAGACAAAATGACAAAATCTAGCTAACTTTTTCTAGTTTCATCGCTGGCAATACGGTCTTCACCATAAATATCATTACGATAATGCTCTTCGTCGCCTTCTAATATTTTTAAATAACTTTGGTATCTGCTCCAAGCAATCCTATCTTCATCTAGTGCTTTTTTAACTGCACAATGTGGTTCTTCTTTATGTAAACAATTATTGAATTTACAATCTTCTTTTAATGCAAAAAACTCAGGAAAATAATCGGAAACTTCTTGTTTTTCCATATCTACCATTCCGAAACCTCTAATTCCAGGTGTGTCAATAATTCGAATATCGTTAGACAAATCAAACATTTCGGCAAAAGTGGTGGTATGTTGTCCTTGCGAGTGCGTATTTGAAATTTCTTTAGTTTTTAGATTTAAAGTTGGTTCAATAGCGTTGACTAATGTCGATTTTCCAACACCAGAATGTCCAGAAAACATCGAAACTTTTCCTTTCATTAAATCCATTAATTCAGCAACTCCTTTATTATCAGTAGCCGAAACTCGCAAACATTTATAACCAATTTGCTCATAAGTATGTTGCAAATACAATTGCTCATCTAAAGTAGCATCGTCAAAAGTATCAATCTTATTAAAAATCAAGATAGCTTCAATTCCGTACGCTTTTGCAGTTACTAAAAACCTATCGATAAAACTTGTTGTTGTAATTGGATTATTAATTGTTACAATTAAGAAGCCAATATCGATATTGGAAGCAATAATATGTGTTTGTTTCGATAAATTCACCGATTTACGAACGATATAATTCTTACGATCATGAATATTTGTAATGATTCCGTTTACTTCATCCACTGTTTCATCTAAATCAAAATCCACCACATCGCCCACCGCAATTGGATTGGTACTTTTAATACCTTTCATGCGGAATTTACCTTTGATACGACAATTGTAAAATTTATTTTCGGTAGATTTTACGTAATACCAACTTCCGGTAGATTTATAAACGGTTCCTGTCATTTTTAATTTTGATTTACGATAATTGATTCTGATTTATCGTAAGTTAGAACAAAGATAGTATTTCTTCTTTTATTTGTTAATTATTTTTTCCTGATGTGCAATACTTTCTTGGTGAATGGCTTTGTAAATTTTTAATACAAACTCTTCTGTTAAACCTTTATCTTCTCCATCCAAAATCATACGCCCTAAAATTTCGTTCCAACGTTTGTTTTGTAAAATCGCCACGTTTTTCTCTTTTTTAAGTTGTCCGATTTTTTCGGCTAACTTCATACGTTTTCCTAAAATCTCAAGTAATTTCGTGTCTAATTCATCAATATAAGCACGTTGTAAAGCCATGGCTTTGTTCCATTCTGCATTTTCATCTGTTTCTTTTCTCATTTTCAAATCGACGAAAATTTGTTTCAAAGTATCAGGAGTTATTTGTTGTGACGCATCGCTCCAAGCATTATCTGGATCAATATGTGTTTCAATAATTAAGCCATCGTAATTTAAATCTAACGCTTGTTGCGAAACTTCCTGAATCATATCTCTTTTTCCAGTGATGTGTGAAGGATCACAAATTAGTGGTAAATCGGGAAATTTATTTTGCAAATCAATTGCAATTTGCCATTCTGGATTGTTTCTGAATTTCGTTTTTTCGTAAGTTGAAAACCCTCTATGAATCACACCTAATTTCTTAATTCCAGCATTATATAAACGTTCCACACCACCAATCCATAAAGATAAATCGGGATTTACTGGATTTTTTACTAAAACAATTTTATCTGTATTTTGTAAAGCATCCGCAATTTCTTGAACCGCGAATGGATTTACAGTCGTTCTTGCTCCAATCCACAACACATCAATATCATGTTCCAAAGCTAACTTAACGTGATGCGCATTAGCGACTTCAGTTGCCATTAATAAACCCGTTTCGGCTTTTGCTTTTTGCAACCATTTTAGTCCAATTTCACCCACACCTTCAAATCCACCCGGACGTGTTCTTGGTTTCCAAATTCCCGCACGAAAAATCGATACATCAGAATTTTTCAATTCGTGTGCAATTTTCAACACTTGTTCTTCGGTTTCAGCGCTGCACGGACCAGCAATTACTAGTGGATGATTTAAATTAAAATCGACCAACCATTGTTTATTTTCTTTTGTAATTTCCATAGTATAATTGTTTTACAAAGGTAACTCCTTTTATATTTTATTTAATATTTCTTTAATTTTTTCTTCCGAAACGCAAAGCGAAAAACGAATGTAATTTTCTCCATTTGTTCCAAAAATTGTTCCTGGCACCACAAATAAATTTTTCTCTCTCAATAATATATTGACAAAATTTTCTGCAGATTTTTCTCTATTTGGAATTTTCGCCCAAACAAATAATCCAACACTTTTGGCATCATACGTACAGCCTAATTTATCTGCTAATTGAAAAACCAATTCACGTCTTTTGCTATACATTTTATTTAAATCATTAAACCAATCTTTTCCAGATTTTAAAGCTTCAATGGCGCCTTTTTGAATCGCATAAAACATACCGCTATCCATATTGCTTTTCACTTTTAAAATTGCCGAAATTAATGTCGCATCTCCGCTCACCATTCCGACACGCCAGCCTGCCATGTTGAACGTTTTACTCAATGAATTCAATTCTAAAACCACTTCTTTTGCGTCTTTAATTTGTAATAATGAAATCGGATTATCGTTTAAAACAAAGCTATATGGATTGTCATTTACTAATAAAATTTGATGTCTTTTAGCAAATTTCACTAATCTTTCAAACAAATCAACACTTCCTTTTGCGCCTGTTGGCATGTGTGGATAACTTACCCACATTAGTTTCACTTTTGACAAATCTTGTTGTTCCAAAGCTTCAAAATCAGGTTCCCAATTCGTTGCTTCTTTTAAATCATAAAAAACTGCCTTTGCTCCTACTAATTCGGTTACCGATTCGTAAGTTGGATAGCCTGGATTGGGAATTAACACTTCGTCACCCACATTTAAAAAAGCCATAGAAATATGCATAATTCCTTCTTTAGAACCCATTAATGGTAAGATTTCCGAATCGGAATTTAATGTAACTTCAAATTGTGTTTGATAAAAATTAGCCATTTCTTTTCGCAATTCTGGTAAACCTTGATAGCTTTGATATTCATGTGCTTTCACATCAAATAGTGCTTTCTGAATCGCTAACATTACTCTGTCTGAAGGCGCGCAATCTGGACTACCAATTCCCATATTAAGAATCGGTTTACCTTCGCTAACCAACTGACTAACTTCTTTTAATTTTCTTGAAAAATAGTATTCCTGAACACTATGTAATCGATTTGCTGTTACTATCATTGGTCTCCTTTCGTGTATTCGCCTAAAACTTTTAAATTTTTGGTCATTAATTCCAAAATCTCTTTTGCTCTTTCATAATATTTATACTTTTCAAAAACCACATCTATAAAAAACGAATACTGAAAAGGCGTATCAATAATAGGCAATGATTGAATTTTTGTTAGGTTGAGTTGGCAAACATTCAATGCGTTTAAAACCGTTGCCAAGCCACCTTGCAAGTCGTCCAATTCAAATTTTATAGAAGCTTTATTGATTTTTTCTTTCAGAAACACTTTGTTTTCATTCTTTAAAATCACGAATCGGGTTTTATTGCTTTTTACCGTATGAATTCCTGCCGCAATAATTTCTAAATCGTACATTTCTGCAGCAATTGGTGCGGCAACAGCTCCAATTCCTTTTAATTGTTGTTCTTGAATTCGTTGAGCAGTTTCGGCCGTATCAACACTTTCAACTAGTTTTATATGTGGATATTGATTAAAAAAAACAGCACACTGTAAAAGCGCAATCGGATGCGAATGCACTTCTGTAATATCTTCAATTTTTTGCCCTTTCAACACCATTAAATTCATATGAATATCAAGATAATACTCCCCAATAATGTGCAAATTGTTTTGGTCAATTAGTGCATAATTTGGAATAATTGTGCCTGCAATAGAATTTTCTAAAGCCATTACTCCTTTATGTACTTTGTTTTGTTTCAGGCTTTTCACTAAATCAGGAAACGACAAACACTCATCTAACTCAATATTAGATTGGAAATAGTTTTGTGCGACTTGATGGTGAAATGAACCTTTGATACCTTGAATTGCAATTTTTGTTTCCATATGGGCAAAAAAAAATCCCGATTTACATCGGGATTGTTTATATATAGTTAATTATCTTTTTAAATTTTTACATCAAATAATACCATAACAATCCCTGTCCTCGTTCCAGAAGAAATAAAATGAATTGTTATAATATGTAGAATTTGTGTTCATTATTTTGTTGTCGAAAGAGCAAATGTAGAAAAAAAATTGATATAACCTAAAAAAATTTTAATAACTTAAACTTACTAAGCCATTATCTTGTACAATTATTTGTCCAGTTATTCCGTTAGAATCTGAAGAAAGCAAAAAACAAGTGGTTTTTGAGACATCTATTGGATTTAAAATCCGTTTTAGCGGGTGTTTCGCAATCATATTTTCTTTTATTTGATCTGAACGTAAAATCCCAGAAGCTAATGTCGTATCGATGATAGATGGCGCAATAGCATTGACTCTAATTTTCGGAGCAAATTCTGCAGCTAAACTTTTTACTAAACCTTCAACTGCTCCTTTTGCTGCAGCAATACTAGCATGATAAGGCATTCCAGATTGAACCGCAACTGTACTAAACATGACAACACTAGCTTGTTCCGATTTTTTTAAAGTTGGCAAATAATGTTGAAACACTTTTAAAGCTCCAAAAAAATTCACGTTTAAATCGGTATTAAAATCTTCTAAACTTAAGCGATTAAAAGGTTTCAAATTGATACTTCCTAAACAATACACCAAACCATCAAGAAATTCGATTGTTGGTAATTCACCTGACAAAGCATCCAATTCATACCAATTCCCATTAAATGAATAAGATGGTTCTGAACGAGAAATTACGTGACAAAAATTACCTTTTTCGGATAATTCTTTTACAATTTGCTCACCAACACCTTTACTTCCACCAATTACCAAATAATTTTTCATCGTTTACTAATTTTATTCTGAGTAATAGTTCTTTGCAAATTACATTTAAAATTTCCAGTTACAAATTCTCTTAATTTTAAATGTTTCGTTTTTCTACCTTGAACTCGAGCGCGCCATAATTTAAAACTTGAAGGTTTCAATTCCATTCGCATTAAATCAATAACTTCTTTTTCAGACAAGCCAAATTGAATTTTAATAGCTTCAAAAGTAGTTCGGTCTTCCCAAGCCATTTCAATAATTCTATCTATTTCAAGATCACTTAATTGATTTACCATTAATTAGATAAATATTTTTTAAAATCGTTAATTTTCACTTTTGCTTTGATGTCGAACATTAAACTGTATAAACCAAAAAAGGTGCGGTTCACATAAATAAAATGTTTAGAGCCTCTGTTCCCATTCATTTTTCTTAGTGTTTTGTCGCTTGCGAATTTCTCACTCAAAGCTGCAATTTGATTTTGAAATTCGGGTTGTGCAAAATCAAAGACATCAGATTGAATTGGTTGTGTAAAAACACTTAATAATTCGTGAAACATATCCGTGAAAAATTCTAATTCTTTGGGCTTATCCGTAGTTTTTAAAATTTCTAATTCATACAGTTTTTTTGTAAAATATTCCATATCATTTAAAGAATCCGGTGTAGAAACTTCAAAATAAGGCACATAAAAATCATTTGGAATTTCCTTCATACAGCCAAAATCAATCGCAATTAAATTGTCGTTTGTATCTACTAAAAAGTTCCCTGGATGTGGATCTGCGTGAAATTTTTTCAATTGGTGAATTTGATACATATAAAAATTCCACAACGTTTGTCCCACTTTATTGCGTTGTTCTTGAGAAGCATTGCTCGAACAAAATTCAGATAAATGAATGCCGTTCATCCAATCCATTGTGATGATTTTGTCTGAAGAAAATTCTGGATAGTAATGTGGAAATAGTAAATTTTCGATTTTCTCACAATCTTCAATGACTTTCATCGATTGCGAAATTTCTAATTTATAATCTGTTTCTTCTGTTAATTTATCTTCTACTTCTTGGAAATATTCATCCGAAGTTCCTTGTAAATTGAACATTCTAATCGCAATTGGTTTTACCAAAGCAATATCAGAACTAATACTTTCACGAATGCCAGGATATTGGATTTTTACTGCAAGTTCTTTTCCGTTTTTCTTCGCTTTATGAACTTGACCTATACTTGCCGCATTTATGGAATCTGGAGAAAAACTATCAAATAATTCTTCTGGATATTGTTTAAAATATGTTTTAAATGTTTTTCGAACCAAAGGCGCCGACAAAGGTGGAACAGAAAACTGCGACAACGAAAACTTATCTACATAAGATTGCGGTAGCAAATTTTTTTCCATACTTAGCATTTGAGCTACTTTTAAAGCACTTCCTTTCAATTCTTTTAATCCATCATAAATATCCGCAGCATTATTTTCGTGTAATTTATCTTTAGTTAAAGACGGATTTACAACTTTTTCTCCATAATATTTTAGGTAATTTCCTCCAACTTTCACACCAGTTGTAACTAATTTCGTTACACGCTCAATCTTTCCTGTTGGAATACTGTCTATTTTTTTCATTATTTTATTTTGAATTTATGATTTAGAAAACATGCCATTCATTTGTTCTTTCCATAAAAATTTTCCAAAATCAATTACACTTTGTGTTGGAATGTTATAGGCTAAATCGAAACTAGCTTTTATTGATTTTTCAATAAAAACATCTGTTTTTTCGAAATTTGGAGATTCGTCATGCATCCAAAAATTGAAAATGGAAAGGAATTGCAACCAAGAAGCTTCTTGTAAGACTTTGTCTTGAATTTTTACAACCGTTTCTTGTTCAATTTTGATTGGTTTTTCTAAAATAGTTAAGGCATATTCCAAATACACTTCACGAAGTTTTGACAATTTGCCTAAGTTTTTCATTGGGTTTTTATCTTCTTTAAGTAAGTAAATGACAAAGCTTCTGTTTGCAGTTGCCATTTCGAAAAAAGTAAAATAAAATGCTGATAATTTATCTGCACTTTCATACGACTGATATGCTTCATTTTTTTCTAACAATTCTAAAGTATAAGCAAACATAGAAACAAAATATTGTTTTTCTAAAAATTCAAAAGAAGCAAAAAATTGATAAAATTCACTTTCCTCCATATTGTTTTGTTTGGCAAATTCATAAACCGAATTTGGTTTTTTACCATGCGTTAAACAATAATCAGTATATGCAGAAACAATTACATCTTCAGTAATCACTTTCTTTTTTTTTGGTGCAGCCATAAGTCGTTAATTTTGTTCAACAAATTTACAGAAAAACTCAACAACAAAATAAACATTAACTTATATTTATCTATCGTTGTATTACATTTATTTATTATTTTTGTGGAAAACAAGAACATGTCAATAGAAGTAAAAAACATTACCAAAACATACGGAACACAAAAAGCGTTAGATAACGTAAATTTTTCTGTAAAGAAAGGCGAAATTGTAGGTTTTTTAGGTCCGAATGGAGCTGGAAAATCGACTTTAATGAAAATATTGACTACGTATTTAACTGCAGATGAAGGTGAAGCGACTGTAAATGGTTTTGATGTGACTTCAGCTCAAAAAAGCGTACAACAATCGGTTGGTTATTTACCAGAACATAATCCGTTGTATTTAGATTTATATGTTCGTGAGTATTTAGAGTTTAGTGCTGATGTACATAAAACAGATAAATCTCGTATTCAAGAAGTGATTGAATTGACAGGTTTAACTCCAGAATGTCATAAAAAAATTGGCGAACTTTCTAAAGGATATCGTCAACGTGTGGGTTTAGCAACAGCTTTACTTCACAATCCAGATGTTTTGATTTTAGACGAACCAACAACAGGTTTAGATCCGAATCAATTGGTTGAAATTAGAGAATTAATTAAGAATATCGGGAAAGACAAAACCGTATTTTTATCTACACATATTATGCAAGAAGTGGAAGCTATTTGCGACAGAATTATCATTATTCACAAAGGAAAAATTGTAGAAGACGCTCAAATTTCGGACTTAGGAAACAATTTAGAAAAAGTTTTTAGAGAGAAAACGAAGTAGGTTTAACCTCTATAATACTTCATAAAAAAATCTCTTCATAAAGTTTATGAAGAGATTTTTTTTATATTTTCTTTATTAAATTTAAGCTTAAAAAAGCATTAGTTCTTAACAAACTTAAAGATTTGCTTGAATCCGTTATTCATTTCTACGTTAGCAAAATAAACTCCATCACTCATGAAATTTAAATCAAATGCAACAGAATTTCCTGATACATTTTCGCTATACACTTGTTTTCCTTCAACAGAAATAAAAGTTACATTTTTAATTGAATTTTCTGCATTCGTTTCAATACTTAATGTATTATCAAATGAGTTATAAAATTGATTAATAAAATTATTATTTAAATTGACATCAGCTGTTGATAATAAACTTAACGATTTTAAAATTGTCCCTTGAGAGCCACAAAGTAAAGCATCACCATTAGCAAAAAACTCTATATCATATAATGTGCTTGTAGAAGAACTAGAAGTATTCAATGGTGTCCATGTACTTCCAGCATCTGACGAATAGTAAATATTACTATCCGTACCTGCAGTAATTATTTTGTCATTATTATAGTATTTTAAAGCATAGAAGTTTTCATAAGAAGTAGATAAAGCCTGTGTCCAAGTTGCACCACCATCAATAGTCTTTAAAATTTCACCATCTTCACCACTAACTACTCCGTTTAAATCATCTTTAAAACTTGTACTGAAATAAACCATCTGAGGGATTCCGTTTTTAATGGTTGTCCAATTATTTCCAGCATTAATAGATTTTGAAATTTTTTGATCATAACCAACAGAATATAAAATATTCTCCGATGCATAACCTATTTCCATAGTTTGAAGATTAGTGGTACTTGTAACAGGAGTCCATGTTTCACCAGAATCTACTGTCTTATACGACACTAATTGATCGCCATTTGTAATGGCAGATAAAATTCCATTATTTGCATCAAAAAAATCTATTTGATTGTAGTAATAAATATCACTTTGCACAGTCACATTCGTCCAAGTTGCACCACCATCAATAGTTTTTAAAAGTGTGTTATCATATCCGACTAAAAAACCTCTTGTTGGAGAAACAAACTTAATTTTTGTTAGACCTTTGTTTAAAGTGTAAATCGTTGACCAAGTTTCACCACCATCAACAGTTTTGATAACAACACCATTATTGTTGGTTGTGTATTGAGAACCAGTTGCATAAGCCACAAGATTTTGTCCAGTAGGAATCGTTATATCATATAAAATATAACTCGTTCCAGATGGCTTGATATCAAAAGTTTGTGAAAAAACAGTTGTTGAAAATAGAATAATAGCAAAAATGCTTTTAAAGTATTTGTTTCTCATAATTTTGTAAATTTAGATTAATGTTAGTTCACAAATCTACAAGATTAAAGATATTAAAATATAACAAATTTGTTATAAATACAACAATTACAATTATTTTAAAACATATTAGAAGAAAAAATCAGACTAAACTATTTACAATTTTTCACTTCAATTAATTTATAAAACACAAAAAAATCTCTTCATAATATAGTTTTATGAAGAGATTTAAATATCAATTAACGCATTAATTGATTAGTTTTTTTCTTGATACGTAACGTATTTATTTCTTAGCCGAGTAAAATCATTATATAATTCTGCAATTGTAATATCGGACAATTTAGAATCCAATACTTTATTATATATTAAGTCTTCTTCGGTTAATCCGTATCTTTTAATTGACTTTTTTAATGTTTTTACCGCCATTTTGCTATCGTTATTTTTGTAATAACAATTAGCAAATTCAAAATACACGTCTTTTAAATCGTCGTTTTTAGCTATTTTAACATACGCTTTATACGATTGAATTGCTGCATTATAATCTTTATCTAGAGCAAATTGCCTCGCTTCTTTCAAAAGTAAATCTTTATCTTTTGCAAAAGTTATTTGACCCACAAACAACATAACGAATAGGAAGATAATTTTTTTCATAATACACGAGAATTTTGGGTTATATTCTTAAAGTTAAAAATATAATTTTAATTCACCAAACGTGAAACCCTTGCAAAGTCACGTTTTTACTTATTCAGAAATTGTTTTTTGAAGCATATTCTAACTATTCGGCAATATTGCTACAATAAATTTTCTGATATTAAACAAAAATCAGCATAACTAATAAAATTGCAACAATATGATAAAAATTTACTTTAATTTAAAAAAACAAAAAGCCTCATTAAATTCTTACAAACTTAATGAGGTTTTAAAATATTAATAGTTTTTAAATGTTTTTAAAATATTTTGCTAGCGATGGCTTTAATATTATCCGCTTTACCCATTGAATAATAATGCAACACCGGAATTCCTGCAGCCACTAATTCGGTACTTTGTTGGATACACCATTCGATACCAATTTGTTTTACCGCTTCATTATCTTTTGCTTTTACAACTGCCATAATTAAATCGTCAGGTAATTCTAAACTAAAACGGTGTGGAATTAAATTCAATTGTTTTTTCGTTGCGATAGGTTTCAATCCTGGAATAATTGGAACTGTAATTCCGGCTGCTCTGCATTTCGCAACAAAATCGAAAAACTTCTGATTGTCGAAAAACATTTGAGTAATAATGTAATCGGCTCCGTTTTTAATTTTTTGTTTTAAGAAATGAATGTCGCTATCTAAACTCGGCGCTTCCATATGTTTTTCGGGATAACCCGCAACTCCAATACAGAAATCAGTCTTAGAAGAATTTTGTAAATCGGCATCTAAATAAATTCCGTTATTTAAATCATTAATTTGCGAAACCAATTCTGATGCAAAAGCATGACCTTCCTTTTCTGGCTTGAAATAAATTTCACTTTTAACCGCATCACCACGAAGTGCTACCACATTATTGATTCCTAAGAAATCTAAATCGATTAATAAATTTTCCGTGTCTTCTTTTGTAAATCCACCACACAAAATATGCGGAATAGCATCTACATTATATTTATTCTGAATTCCAGCACAAATACCAACAGTTCCAGGACGTTTTTTTACAATTTTCTTTTGTAATAATCCGTTTGGTAATTCTTTAAATTCGTATTCTTCACGATGATACGTTACGTCAATAAATGGAGGATTAAATTCCATTAACGGATCGATACTATCATAAATCGATTGAATATTTTGTCCTTTTAATGGCGGTAAAATTTCGAAAGAAAACAAGGGTTTTCCGTTGGCTTTTTCTATATGTTCGGTTACTTTCATGTTAAGTTTTGAGTTATTAGGGACAAGGGATAAGGGATAAGTTTTGGATTATTCCTATACTTATGCCTTGTGCCTTTTCCCTCTTTACTATTAGTCTGCAATGTTTGGCGCTAACCATTTGGTTGCTATTTCTGTTGAAATTCCTCTTCTTTTCGAGTAATTTTCTACTTGATCGTTTTTAATTTTTCCTAATCCGAAATATTTACTTTCCGAATTCGCAAAATAATATCCTGAAACCGAAGAAGCGGGCCACATTGCCATACTTTCCGTTAATTTCACTCCGATATTTTCTTCTACATTTAGAATATTCCAAATTGTTGGTTTTTCTAAATGGTCTGGACAAGCTGGATAACCTGGCGCTGGACGAATTCCTTTATAATTTTCTTTAATTAATTCGTTGTTTGTTAAGTTTTCATCTGATGCATAACCCCAAATTTCTTTACGCACTTTTAAGTGTAAATATTCGGCGAAAGCTTCCGCTAATCTATCGCCCAATGCTTTGGTTAAAATCGAATTATAATCGTCTAATTGGCTTTCAAATTCAGCAGCTTTTTCATCGACACCAAATCCTGTTGTGACACAAAAACAACCCATATAATCTTGTTTATTCGATTCTTTTGGAGCAATAAAATCAGATAATGCGATATTTGGCGCACCAACTGTTTTTTGAGATTGTTGTCTAAGAGTTAGAAATTGGTAACTAGAATCTGGAAGACTCACTTCGATATCATCATCATTAACTGTATTAGCAGGGTAAATTCCTAAAATACCTTTAGCTTGAAACCATTTTTCAGAAACAATTTTAGCTAACATAATTTGTGCATCTTTGAACAAATCTGTTGCTTGTTCACCCACAACCTCATCCGTTAAAATCGCTGGATATTTTCCGAACAATTCCCACGATTGAAAAAATGGCGTCCAATCGATAAAATCAACTAATTCTGAAAGTTCGACTTCTACAATTTTTGTTCCGATAAAATTCGGTTGAACAGGTTCGAAAGCATCCCAATCTATCTTGAATTTATTCTTACGCGCTTCTTCAATCGTTAAGAAATTTTTCTCTCTTGCCCTATTCAAATAACCTTCACGTAACGTGTCATATTCTTCGCGCAAAGCGATAGAAAAATTAGCATTTGTTTCCGTATTTAATAAATTCGAAGCAACAGTTACAGCTCGAGAAGCATCATTTACGTGAATTACAGTCGCAGAATATTCTGGAGCAATTTTCACAGCCGTATGCGCACGAGAAGTTGTTGCACCACCAATCATCACTGGGATTTTGATGTTCAACTTATCCATTTCTTTGGCTAAATAAACCATTTCATCTAACGAAGGCGTAATTAATCCGCTTAAACCGATAATATCAACGTTTTCTTTTACAGCCGCTTCAATAATTTTTTCTGGCGGAACCATCACACCTAAATCGATAATTTCGAAATTATTACAGGCTAAAACTACTGAAACAATATTTTTACCAATATCGTGAACGTCACCTTTTACTGTCGCCATCAATACTTTTCCAGCAGATGACGAAGCTGTAGAATCTTTTTCAGCTTCAATAAACGGTAATAAATACGCCACGGCTTTTTTCATCACACGCGCCGATTTTACTACTTGAGGCAAGAACATTTTTCCGCTTCCGAATAAATCTCCCACCACATTCATTCCGTTCATTAAGCTGATTTCGATAACTTCGATTGCTTTTTTAGCGTTTAATCGGGCTTCTTCAACATCAATTTCTATAAATTCGTCTATTCCTTTTACTAAAGAATGCGTTAATCTTTCTTGAACTGGATCATTTCGCCATTCGGCAATTGCTTTTTCGTTTACTTTATAATCGCCTTTAAAACTTTCCGCTAAATCTAGAAGTCTTTCCGTTGCATCTTCTCTTCTATTTAAAAGAACATCTTCAACATGTTCTAGTAAAATCTTGTCAATTTCATCGTAAATTTCTAACATTTCCGGATTTACGATTCCCATTGTCATACCATTTTGAATGGCGTGATATAAGAACGCAGAATGCATCGCTTCACGAACTTTATCGTTTCCACGGAAAGAAAACGAAACATTACTTACTCCGCCCGAAATATTGGCATACGGTAAGTTTTCACGAATCCATTTTGTCGCTTGGAAAAAATCTAAAGCGTTTAATTTATGTTCGTCCATTCCAGTTGCGACTGGAAAAATATTAGGGTCGAAAATGATATCTTCGACAGGAAAACCAACTTGGTCCACCAAAATATCATAACTTCTTTTACAAATTTCAATTCTTCTTTGGTAATTATCTGCTTGTCCGACTTCATCAAAAGCCATCACAATTACAGCCGCACCATATCGTTTAATTAATTTTGCGTGATGAATAAACGTTTCTTCACCTTCTTTTAATGAAATAGAATTTACAACGGCTTTTCCTTGCACGACTTTTAATCCAGCTTCGATGATTTCCCATTTCGAGCTATCAATCATCACAGGAACACGAGCAATATCTGGTTCGGCGGCAATTAAATTTAGGAATTTTGTCATAGCATACACGCCATCTAACATTCCTTCATCCATATTAATATCAATAATTTGGGCACCACCTTCCACTTGTTCACGCGCAACAGAAAGTGCTTCATCGTATTTTTCTTCTTTAATTAATCGAAGAAATTTACGAGAACCTGTTACATTCGTTCTTTCACCAACATTAACGAAAATTGATTCTTCGGTAATGAAAAGTGGTTCTAATCCTGAAAGTTGTAAATTTATTTTATTGTTTCTTGACATCTTTTTTATAATCTCGCGGCTTAAATTTTATAACACGCTATTTATTCTTTTATAATTTTTCGCAACATCTCTCCAAAAGATTTTGCTTTGACTTATATATTGATTGAATCTATTTTTTTTCGATTGTATAAAACTTTCTAATTTTATTTTTATGCTATTGTTTTTCATTTCTTTTACAAGTCCTACTTGCTTTTTTTAAACCCGTTTAGGGTTTAAAAACTCTAAATAGGCTGATTACTCTCTAATTTTCTGGGTTCAAATTCTGCAGAAACTTCTGCAATTAATTTGATGTGTTCTGGTGTTGTTCCGCAGCAACCGCCAATAATATTTATCAAATTATCTTGTAAATATTCCCTAATTAGAGCTTGCATTTCTTCTGGTGTTTGATCATATTCTCCGAAAGCATTTGGCAAACCAGCATTTGGATGTGCCGAAATGTTTAATTGTGTGTTATGCGCTAATCGTTTTAAATACGGTTTCAATTGATCTGCACCTAACGCGCAATTGAATCCAACACTTAACAGCGGAATATGTTGAATCGAAATTAAAAAGGCTTCTACCGTTTGTCCTGATAATGTTCTTCCTGAAGCATCCGTAATTGTTCCTGAAACCATGATTGGAATATCTAAATTTCTTTCTTCTTTGACTTCTTCAATGGCAAAAAGTGCTGCTTTAGCGTTTAACGTATCGAAAATGGTTTCTACTAAAAGTACATCTGAACCACCATCAATTAAAGCGTTTACTTGTTGTTTATACGCAATTCGTAAATCGTCAAAAGTTACGGCGCGATAACCTGGATCATTCACATCAGGCGACATAGATGCCGTTCTGTTTGTTGGTCCGATGGAACCTGCAACAAAACGAGGTTTGTCAGTAAACTCATCGGCAACTTCACGAGCAATTTTGGCAGATTGATAATTCAATTCGTATACCAAATCTTCCATATAATAATCGGCCATTCCGATGGTTGTTCCAGAAAATGTATTGGTTTCCACAATATCTGCTCCCGCTTGAAAATACAAACGATGTACTTCTTTTACCGCTTCTGGTTGTGTAATTGAAAGTAAATCGTTGTTTCCTTTTAATGGATGCGGAAAATCTTTGAAACGTTCTCCACGAAAATCTTCTTCTTCAAATTTATTGCGTTGTAACATCGTACCCATAGCTCCGTCAAGAATTAAAATTTTTTCGTTAATGGCTTGATAGATGTTACTTTTAACTTCTAAAGTTGATTTTTTGCTTGTGTTTGACATTTTCAATGATATTATGTTTTTATATATTATTCATACACTTTTACACCCGTTAAAAATGAAACGCGTGTAAACTTAATATTGATATCAGCGAAAAGTGGTGAAAATTTTCTGGTTATCTGCTTCCGAAAAAATCGGAATAGAATGTAGCACCTTCTACAAGCGTAGGGTTGCTAAGGTTTCGCTGGGTCTAATCCCTCCACCTTTCGTGATAACAATCATTATGTTTATGAACGCTGCAAAGGTAATAAAAAATTATAAAAAAGAAATATTTTCTAAATTTTAATTAAAAAAAGAATATAAATAGATTTTTATTCTTTTAAAACATTAAAATTACGAACAAAAAACTATTAAAATTTCTTTTGAGTTATATTTTATCAATAATTCTTAATATATCTCCAAAAACACCACGAGCTGTTACCGACGCTCCTGCTCCTGCTCCTTGAATTACGATTGGTCTTTCTCCATACGATTCTGTATAAATTTCAAAAATCGAATCCGAACCTTTTAATTGTCCTAAAGCTGAATTTTCAGAAACAGAAACCAATTTCACATCTAAATTTCCTTTATCTTGCTGTAAATCCCCAGACAATTCACCAATATAACGCAGTACATTTCCTGGTTCTTGATTGCCTTTAATGGTTTTATAATGGAAATCTAAAAGTTGTAAATTATCTAAGAAATTTGCAGTTGTTAAAGATCTCAACTCAGCTGGAATTAAATTCTGAATATTAATTTCATTGAATTCGTTTTGTAAATCTAATTCACGAGCTAAAATCAACAATTTTCTTGCTACGTCATTTCCGCATAAATCTTCACGAGGATCTGGCTCCGTAAAACCTAAAGCAATCGCTTCTTTCAACACTTCACTAAACGGTTTTTCTTCCACAGAAAAATGATTGAAAATATAACTCAACGTTCCTGAAAACACACCTTTAATTTTTGTGATATTTTCTCCAGAAAGGTGTAATAATTTAATGGTATCAATTAACGGCAAACCCGCACCAACATTCGTTTCGTATAAATAATTTTTCTGATTATCTTCTAATGCATGACGAATTTCTCTGTAAAAACCATAACTTAACGTATTGGCAATTTTGTTAGATGAAACCACATCGAAACCGCTTTCAATTAGTTCTACATAATTTTCCACAAAACCGCTACTTGCAGTATTATCTACTGCGATTAAATTTTCTAAATGATTTTCTTTTGCGTATTTAATAATATCTTTAACATCATAAGCTTCACCATTTTCAGCAATTTCAGCTTTCCAATTTTCATTTAACCCAGCTTCATCAATCACTAATTTGGTTGAATTCGCAATGGCGAAAATATTTAGCTTAATTCCTTTTTTGATTTCAATGTTTTTTGCTGAAGATAAAACCTGATTAATTAAAGTTGAACCTACTAAACCATGTCCGAAAATAGCAATATTTATCTTTTTGGTTAATCCGAAAATTTCTACATTAATCACATTTAGTGCACGTTTTAAATCGGTTTTCTTCACTACCAAACTCACACTGTTTCCAGTTATAATATTATTGAACAAGATTGGCGTAATTTTATTTCGAATTAAAGACGAATATAATTTGTGAAACGTACTTAAATCTTGACCAGTAATTGAGATTGCTGCAATATTATTATCCACAGAAACCCTACTAACATCTCCAAAAAGCAACTCATTTGAAAATTCTTTTTCCAAGCCTTGAAGCGCTTCTGAAGCTCTATCCGTACTCACAACAATTCCAATTCCTCTTTCTGATGAACCTTGAGAAATGATACTAACACTAATTTTATGATTTGCCATTACACTAAAAATTCGTGCATCGACACCAGCTTTACCAAGTAAACCTTTCCCTTCTAAATTGACTAAAGAAACATTATCTAAAACTGATAATTCCTTAATTCCTTTGTACTTAAATCCTTTTTCTTCTGATTTTAAAATTGACATAATTAAATTGTGTGTTTAGTGTTAAAAATTGTTTTTAAAATGTTGTTTAATCTTTCATATTCTATCAAGAATGCATCGTGTCCGTGAATGGAATTTATTTCGTGATAGGTTAAGTTTTTTGTTGTGCTGCTTAATAAATTATGCGTTTTGATATTTTCATTTGGCGCGAAAAAATAATCGCTATTAATGGCTATTTGATGTATTTTTGTTGTGGAAATTTTTGCAAAATCTTGTAAATCGTTTTCCGTGCTACTTTCTCCAATCGTCTTTAACAAATGATTCATTAATTTGTAGGCACTTAATTCAAATCTTCCGGTTAATTTTTCACCGTGATGCAACAACCAAGATTCGACTTTATAACTATTTTGATTGTCATTTCTTTCCGAATTAAATTTCGCCGATAATGATTGTGGCGTTCTGTACAATAACATGGCGTGCAATCTGGCATCGTGAATTGGATTTTTCGAATTATTCAGAATCACATCTTGCACCAAAACATTTCCGATAAGCCAATCATTTGCTTTCCAGTTTGTTGCTATTGGAATTAAATTCTGAATAGCTTTTGGCTTTAAAAGCGCCATTTCCCATGCAATTGCTCCACCTAAACTTCCACCAATTACGGCGAAAAGTTGGTTTATTTTTAAATATTCTAATCCTTTCCAAAACAAAGAAGCGACATCTTTTGTGGTGAAACTTTTATAATTTTCAATTAAATTCTCCACTTCATTATCGTACCCATTTCCTGGAATATTAAATGCGATTATGGTGTTTTTTTTTGTATCGATTACTTTGTTTTCTCCAACTACATCATTCCACCAGCCGTTTTGACCTTCTACATTTGAATTCCCAGTTAAAGCATGATTGACCAACACAATTGGCGCCATTCCTATAGGTAAACCAAAAGTTTGAAACGATAAATTTATTTTACTCACTTCACCAGATTGAAGTAAAAAATTTGATATTTTAATATTTTGTAATGCTTTCATTTATTTTTAAACTGCTATTATTTTATGAGATTCTGAAACTGGTTCAGAATTAAAAAACCCTCTTGGAACATTTACCAAAAGGGTTTTTTAGTTGAACTAAAACTAAATTTTACTCTTTCACTTTTGGCAATACTTATTTGGCACATACATGCACATCATCATTCGTCTCATCATCATATAATTGTTTAATGCTTTCATGTTTTTATTTAAGTTGATTTTAAAAAAAAGCCTCTGCGTTGGCAGAGGCTAAATGTTGCATTGTGTTTAGTAGGTTAAATTTATGCAATACTATCCTCTGTGTGGAAATCCACACATTGTCATTCGAATATTATATGTTATAAATCTCATCTATCGTTGTTGTTTTTGATGGGGCAAACTTAGAGAAATATTTCTCCATAAAAAAACTTTATAGATAAATTTTCTAAATTTTGTTATTTTAAATCATTAAAATAGATTTTTATTCTATATAAATCATTTAATCGTCAAAAAAAATCTAGTGATTAGAAATATTTAACTTAAACTATTTTCAGTAACATTCTGATACTAAAAACAATAACTAAAAACGCTACTAATAATAAAGCAATTTTCTGAGGTAATCTTCCTGCAAGCCTTGCACTTAAAGGCGCTGCAATTGAGCCACCAATAATTAAACCTAAAATTATATACCAATGACTAATTCCTAATGAAGTGAAAAAAGTGATTGAAGCAGCTAATGTGACAAAAAATTCCGCCAAACTTACTGTTCCAACAACATAACTTGACTTTCTTCCTTTCGATAAAAGTGTTGAAGTTACAATTGGACCCCAGCCACCGCCTCCAAAAGCATCGAAAAAGCCACCAACAAACCCTAACAAACTCGTGTTTTTAAGTTGTTTCTTTTCGATTCTCTTTTTGCACGCTAAAATGATCAATCGAATTCCGATTAATAACGTATAACTTGCCAGAATTCCGTACGTAATGACTTCATATTTATTTCCTAGATAAATCAATAACAAAGCTCCAGCAACTGCTCCAATTACACCCGGAATGGCAATCCAGAAAAATAATTTCTTATTTACATTTCCGAATTTATAATGTGAAAAACCACTAATTCCGCTGGAAAACATTTCCGCCGTATGGATACTTCCACTGATTGCGGGAAGTTTTATTCCTAGCAACATCATACTAGTAGAACACGTTACTCCATAGCCTAAACCTAAAGCACCATCTACTAATTGAGCAAAAAAACCAATTAATAACATTCCATAAAATGCATTTGGAATATATTGAGTTTGATGCCATAATTCTTTAAAAGAAATAAATTCAGAAAGTCCAAATCCTAAGAAAAAAAACATAAATAACAACGTGATTTGCAACACCAATCTTTTATATTTTTTAGCCTCTTGTTTTTCTTTTTTCTTTGACGAAAAAACTTCCGTTGCTTTATTTAAATCGGCTAATTTTTGATTAAAATCTCCCTTATGTTGGTTTCTAAATTCGTTTAGTTGTGTGATATTTTCTTCAATTTCATTTGGAATTACTTCTGTAAAATATTCTCGCAATCGCTTGGCTAAAACTGGCGATTTTCCGTTAGTAGAAATCGCAATTTTTAAATTTCCTTTGTTCACAATCGAACCCAAATAAAAATCACATAAATCGGGTTGATCCGCCGCATTTACTTTAATTCCTTTTCCTTTGGCTAACTCTCTAACGTTTCGATTTACTTCTGGTTTATCAGTTGCAATAATTACAAAATCTTTGTTTTCTAAATCAGTTGCTTCAAAAGCTCTTTCGTAAAAAGAAATAGTTGAATTTTGACGAATAATTTCCTTCAACTTCGGATGAAAATAAGTCGCAACCAAGATTAAATTAATCTTAGGGTTTTGCCTTAATAAGGTTTCTGCTTTTTCCAAACCAACATTTCCACCGCCCACAATTAAAAAGCGGGCGGTTTCTGTTTTTAGGAAAACTGGAAATAATGTATTACTCATTTTTTTTCTTTTTTAAATCAATACTGTGAAAAATGGACAATCTTAAAATATCTCTATTATAAAAATCGGTTCCTGATTTTTGTTGCTGAAACCAATTCATATAACCAATTTCAAAAGCATACGATTTATTCACTTTATAATTTAGTGCGAGATAAACTCTATTTTGGTCGAACGTATTTTTGACAATCTTTTTTCCTAGATTAAACATTATTTCATCTTTAATTTTAAGAAGTAATTTTTCATTTCCTTCTTTTTTCCAAATCGGAAAATCTAATCCTAATTGATAACGCAATCGGAAATTTGAAAAGTGATAACCACCAACTAATTTGCCATTTTCTACATCATGAAAAAAACGTGCTTCCGCTTTATAACGATGATTAATTGTTATAAATCTTAGTTTTTGCTTGTTACTAAAACCGATATCTGGACGCAATTCCGGAACCGTTAAATTACTTTCAGAATTCGGGTTATTCGGGTTTTGTAAAAACAATGTCATTCCCGAAGAAGCCTTCCAGTCTTCAATTAATTTCCTTTCTAAATTTAACCTAAACACCAATTGATGTTGGGCTGTTGGATTATAAAACTGTCGTTCTTGAATTTCGCTATTCAAACTCCAATTCTCGTTAAACTTTAAACTGTTGTAATATCCATACCAAATCAATTGTTGATTTTCTACCTTTTTTTGCGCTAATAAAAACTCAGGAATCAATAAAATAATTACTAAAACTATCTTCTTCATTAGTTCAAAATTGCTCGGTAAGTATAATCTCCGAAAGTTTCATTTTCTAACTTCTCTATGACATACTTTCCTAATAAAACATCTACATCTTCTAAAATTTGTGATTCAGTTTGTTTCTCTTTATAAATTGTATTCAAACGCGTTCCTAAACGGTCGCCGCCTAACATGAAATTATATTGTTCTGGACCTGTTCCAACGAAACCAAGTTCCGCAACATACGGACGACCACAGCCATTTGGACAACCCGTCATACGAATGGAAATTTCATCATTTGTTAATTCGTATTTGGCTAGAATTGGTTCAATTTTTGTTACCAATTCTGGTAAATAACGTTGTGCTTCCGCCAAGGCTAACGGACAAGTTGGCAACGCCACACACGCCATCGAATTTTTTCGTAAAGCACTTTCTAGTTTTTCGATATCATGTTGCGATAACAAAGCTTCTACTTTTGATTTATTACTTTCTTCAATTTCTCCTAAAATCAGATTTTGATTTCCTGAAAAAATGAAATTACTGATGCCCAATTGCGCCAATTCGAACAAAAACTGCTTTTGATCAGGTTTAATCACACCATGTTCTACAAACAACGTATAAAACCATTTCCCTTGATGATTTTTTTCCCAACCAAAACGGTCACTTCTTTCTGTAAACGTGTATTTTCTTTCAGGTTCGAATTCAAATCCGATGCGACTTTCTAATTCTTTTTTGAAACCTTCCACCGTTAATTTATCAACTGTATATTTCAATCGAGATAATTTTCTATCGACACGATTTCCAAAATCACGTTGCACCGTTAAAATTTCATACACGGCTTTTAGCGTTTTTTCTTCTGTATCCGTGAAACCAATAATACTTCCTAAACGAGAATACGTATTTGGATTTCCGTGAGTTGTAGCCAAACCACCGCCGATTGCGATATTGAAACCTTTCAATACATTGTTTTCGATAATAGCAATTAATCCAATATCGTTGGTAAACACATCTACATCATTACTTGGTGGAATGGCGATTGCGATTTTAAATTTTCTCGGCAAATAGCGATCTTCATACAATGGATCGGCTTCAGATGAACGTTCGTAAATTTTTTCACCATCGATAAAAACCTCGTAATACGATTGCGTTTTAGGCAAAAGCAAGGTTGAAATTTTATCGGCATACTCGTAAATTTGTTGATGAATGGCTGAAATTTGCGGATGCGAACTCACAATCACATTTCGGTTTACATCGCCACACGCCGCAATTGAATCTAATTTTGCGGTGTTAAACGCTTGAATGGTTGGTCGTAATTGATGTTTTAGCAATCCATGTAATTGCACCGTTTGTCTTGTTGTGATTTTTAAAGTTCCTGTTCCAAATTGTTCTGAAATTTCATGCGTTGCAATCCACTGATTGGCGTTAATTACACCACCAGGAATTCTCAAACGAATCATAAATGAATATAATTTGTCTAATTTTTTGGCTGCTCTTTCTACTCTTCTGTCGCGGTCGTCTTGCACATACATTCCGTGAAATTTCACTAAAGTTTCGTCGTCCGGACGCACATTTCCTGTATGATTATCTAAATCGATACTTTCCTTTAATGTTCCTCTAAGACCATCACTTTTGGTCTTGATATGTTCTACTGCTGATAATTTTTTGCTCATTTTATTTATTTTTTTAAGGCATAAGCAAAAAGGCAAAAGGCAAAAGTTTTAACTCTCATTATCTTATCCCTTTTTACTATTGCCTAATCACTTAATACACGTCTTTTTGATATTTTCCTTGATTCTCTAATTCTTCCAAAACTTGTTTAGCATCGCTTTCTGAGATATTTCGCTCTTTTGAAATAACCTCAACAATGGCTTGTTCTACATCTTGACTCATTGGATTTTTTTGTCCGCAGATGTAAATACTGGCGCCGTTTTCTAACCAAGAATTAAATTCCTTTGCTTTTTCTCGAATTCTGTCTTGCACATAAATTTTACGTTCTTGATCTCTTGAAAAAGCCGTATCTAATTTCGTCAACACACCAGTTGTTAGCCATTCTTGAATTTCGGTTTGATAGTAAAAATCTAACACGAAATGTTGTTCACCAAAAAACAACCAGTTTTTACCTTCGGCTCCGGTCACATCTCTTTCTGCCAAGAAACTTCTGAAAGGTGCAATTCCAGTTCCTGGGCCAATCATAATAATATCCGTTTCTTCGTTTGGCAATCGGAAATTTTGATTTTTATGTATATAAAATTCCAGTTGTTCTTCTAAAGGAAAATCGGCTAAAAATTCTGATGTTAAACCTGTTTTGATTTCATCATCCACGTTGAATTTATTCAAATTAACCGTTAAATGCACTTGTCCCTCATGCGCTTCCGAAGATGACGAAATAGAATATAATCTTGGAGCAATTGGCAAAAGCAAAGCAATCACTTCTTCTAATTTTACTTTTTTAGGTTGGTGTTTTTGAATGATATCTAACAAATTAGCTTTCTCTTCAATAATTTCAATTTCAAACAACTTTGAAAAAGCTTCCAATGATTTTTTAGACAAACCTCTCACATTTTTATCTGCAAGAATTGAATAATCTTCTTCTTCAAAATACGTTGCAATGGCTTGAATTTCTGCTTCTTTATTTTTTGGAAAAACACCTAAAGCATCACCAGGTTCGTAACTAATTTCATCATCAGATTCAATTTCGATATGATAGGTTTCTTTGTCCGAACCTTTGTCATTCAATACGACTTTATGACTAATTTTTCCTAAATAATTTTTCTTACCAGAAGAAACAATTGAACTTGTTGGTTTTACTTCATTCGTTACATTTGAGTCAATATTTTGAAAAGCTTTTTGTAAATCACTTTCCCAAATTGAAACAGTTTCTGCAAAATCAACATCTGCTTTTACTAATGGTAACAAACGTTTTGCTCCTTTTTCTTCTAGAACCTCATCTAACAAAATTCCTGCATTAGAAAACAACGGATACGAAGAATCTCCAAGTCCTAAAACGGCAAAAGAAACTTTGCTAAAATTCGCATTTGACGCTTTTAATTTTTCGTAAAATGGTATGGCATTTTGAGGAAATTCTCCTTCACCTTGTGTACTCATTACAAATAAGACCAGACTTTCTTTTTCAAGTTTAGCCACATCATATTGAAAAACATCAATAGCTTTTGCTTGAATTTTATTCTTTTTGAAAGCCGCCAATAAATTAGAAGCTACTTTTTTAGAATTTCCAGTTTCAGTTCCATACACAATTAGAGGTTTTACAGTTACCGAAGGAATTGTATTGTTTTCAGTGATTCCACCTAACAACTCCACTCGATCTAAAAACCCAGATAAATAACCTTTGGTCCAGATAATTTCTTCTTTTGAAGCATTTTGTGCTAATTGTTGTAATAACGATAGTTTAGTTTCAGACAGCATTTTGGAATATATTTTTATGATTATCGAAATAAGATTCTGTTGTATTTTTTTCAGTGAACCATGAATATTGTTCATGTAAATTCACCACTTTTCCTATGATTAATAGTGTTGGCACAAATTCAAATTCAGGCAAAGATTTTGATTGGATATTTTCAAAAGAAAACACGTTTGTTTTTTGATTGGGCGTAGTTGCTTGTTGCACCACAGCCAAACCTTTTTCTAAATCAATACCAAGATTTAAAAGTTGTTGCGTTAAAAAATCAAGACGTTGTCCGCTCATGTAAAAAACCAAAGTATCTTCTGTTGTCGCCCAGTCTTTCCATTGGTCGTACTGCACTTTATCTAAATCGTAAAGCGTTAAAAATCGCACACCTCTTGAAAAACCTCTAGCCGTTAGAGGAATTCCCGTATAAGCTGCAGCGCCAAAAGCCGCTGAGATTCCTGGAATGATTTCATAAGGAATTTCATGTTTCTTAACCGTTTGTAATTCATCTAACACATTAGAAAATAAAGTAGCATCGCCACCTTTTAATCGCAATACCAATTTCCCTTGCAAAGCGAATTCCACTATAAGTTCGTTAATATCTTTTTGTGGTGTCCAAATGCCTTTTGAACATTGTTTACCCACATAAATTACTTCTGCATCTTTTCTGGCATATTCTTCAATTAGTATTGGTGAGACCAATCTGTCTGTTAAAACCACATCGGCAGTTTGCAAATATTTTAATGCTTTTAGGCTGATTAAATCGGGATCTCCAGGACCAGCTCCAGCCAAAATAACTCTCCCTTTTTTTGCTATTTGTATCATAATTATTTTTGAAATTAGGCGTAGAAATAGCTGCTCCGCGTTAATAACGAAGTACAATTTCTACAATAAATCACTGATTTCTAGAACAATCCTTCTATCGAAAGATAACGTTCTCCGGTATCGTAATTAAAGGTTAATACTACAGCATCATCAGGTAATGACGCTACTTTTTTTGCTACGGCAGCTAATGAAGCACCCGTTGAAATTCCGACTAAAATCCCTTCTTTTTTAGCAATATTTCTGGTGTATTCGAAAGCTTCGTCTTTTGAAACTTGAATGACCTCATCAATTAAATTTCCGTGGTAATTTTCTGGAACAAAACCAGCACCGATTCCTTGAATTGGATGTGGAGATGGACTACCACCACTTAAAACTGGAGACAATTCTGGTTCCACTGCAATAACTTTAACATTCGGAAATTTAGCTTTTACGACCGATGCAATGCCCGAAATATGTCCGCCAGTTCCAACACCAGTGATGATATAATCTAAACCATTTGGGAAATCTGCTAAAATTTCTTGTGCTGTGGTTCTTTGATGTATCGCAACATTTGCTGGATTTTTAAACTGTGATGGCGACCAAGCATTTGGAGTTTGTAAAACTAATTCGGCAGCTCTTTCAATAGCTCCTTTCATTCCTTTTTCGCGTGGTGTTAAATCGAATTCTGCACCATAGATTTCCATTAATTTTCTGCGTTCCACACTCATCGATTCCGGCATTACCAAAATTACTTTATAGCCTTTTACAGCTGCCACCAACGCCAATCCAATTCCCGTATTACCAGAAGTTGGTTCGATAATTACACTATTCGGGTTTAGTAAATTTTTAGCTTCCGCATCTTCAATCATTGCTAAAGCAATTCTGTCTTTAATACTATTTCCTGGATTGGTTCTTTCTAATTTAATCCACACATTTTTATTCGCACCGTATAAATTATTGATTTTTACTACTGGTGTATTTCCTATCGTTTCTAATATATTATTTGCTTTCATCTCGTTTGATTTTATTTGTATTTTTATTTGTTTTGATTTCCTAAATCACATAATTCAATGCTTCTGGAAACTCACTTTTCTTTTTAATTTCGATTTCACTTTTATGATAAACCAAAGAATTTTCTGGAACTGAATGGGTTAACCAAACATTTCCGCCTATTACTGAACTCACTCCGATTGTTGTATTTCCTCCCAAAATGGTGGCATTCGCATAAATAGTCACATTATTTTCAATGGTTGGATGTCTTTTATCTGAAGCATTATCTTTTGAAACCGACAAAGCTCCTAATGTGACACCTTGATAAATTTTAACATTGTTTCCTATTTTAGTGGTTTCGCCAATTACAATTCCAGTGCCGTGATCTATAAAGAAATTTTCTCCGATTTCTGCTCCTGGATGAATGTCGATCCCTGTTTTACTATGCACATATTCCGTTATTATTCTTGGAACAATTGGAATATTTAATTTCCAAAAAATATTAGCAATTCTGTAGGCTGTAATCGCAAAAAAACCTGGATAAGCAATTAAAACTTCTTCTTTAGATTTTGCAGCTGGATCAAAATTTATAATCGTTTCTAAATCGTTAATCAAAACAAAATGAATTTGCTCTAGACTATCAAAAAAATAATTTGAATTCACTATAATTTGATTCGTATCATCTGCAACATTTGCCAAAATATCTTGAAGTTTTAACTGAATCAGCTTTTCTTTATTTTGGAAAAACCTATAATTAGAATATTCTTGACTAATATCGAAAAGCCAATTAATCAATTCATCCACCCATTTTTCCACTTGTTTTTTATTGATTGGACTTTTCGTCCTTTCCTGATTTCTGATGTATATTGAGTACGACATATTATAAAAACATTAAGGCGCCAACCGTATTATTACTAGTTTCATCAATCAGAATGGCATTTCCTGATTTCGGATTTTTATCGAAAGCATCATAAAACAACGGCTGATTTGTTCTTAAACTAATTTGAGCGATGTCATTTAGTTTGATTTCCGTTTCGTTGGTGAATTCCCAATCGTTGATATTCCATTTTTGATTTACTTCTTGAATTTTCACGCGAACATTTTTAAATCGGTGTTGCAACAAATACGTTTTCCCTAATTGTAATGGCGTGTTATCTAACCAAGAAACCCAAGAATTAATTTGAGTAGATTCTATTGGTAATTGATGGTATAAAACGACAGTATCACCACGACTAATATCAATGTTGTTCTCAAAATGTAAAACGACATTATCGCCAGCTTTCGCCACTTGAATACTTTCTAAATTCTTCTCAATTTTTACAATTTTAGTGGCAATATTCGCTGGTAAAATAATTGCTGTATCGCCAACTTTATAACTACCACTCAATACCAAACCAGCGTAACCACGATAATCGTGATTGGCTTCATCTTTTGGACGAATTACCCATTGTACTTGAAATCGAGATGCTAAATCTTCTGTTGTTTCCAATTCAATAGATTCTAAAGTTTCTAACAATGCTTTTCCTTCGTACCAAGCTGTATTTTCAGACTTCGTCACAATATTATCACCAACCAAAGCGCTTACTGGGATGTAATGAATTTCATTGAAATTCAACTCAGACTTAATCGTTTCAAAATCAGCTTTAATTTGATTGAAAATTGTTTCAGAATAATTCAGTAAATCGATTTTATTTATGGCGATAATTGCTTTTTTAATTCCCATCAACGAACCAATACTGGCGTGACGTTTTGTTTGTTCTGTAATTCCTTTTCGAGCATCTACTAAAATGATAATCAAATCGGAATTAGAAGCTCCAGTGATCATATTTCTCGTGTATTGTTCGTGACCTGGTGCATCGGCGATGATAAATTTTCTTTTCTTAGTCGAAAAATATTTATAGGCTACATCAATTGTAATTCCTTGTTCGCGTTCTGCTCGAAGTCCGTCTGTAATTAGTGACAAATCGATATCCACACCTTCTTGTTTCGTTTGTTTTTTCAAAACACCTAATTGATCGGTGTGAATACTATCAGAATCATATAAAAGACGTCCGATTAAAGTGCTTTTACCATCATCTACATTTCCTGCTGTTATAAATCGTAATGTGTTCATTGTTTTTTTTGTTTCAAGTTGTTTTTGTTTCAGGTTTCAAGTTTCAAGTTTAGAAATACCCTTGTTTTTTTCTGTCCTCCATGGCTGCTTCAGATAGTTGATCATCTAATCGCGTTTGTCCTCTTTCACTCACTCTGGTTTGAATGATATCTTCAATTATATCTTGTATGGTTGCCGCTTCGGAAGGAACTGCTGCTGTACACGTCATATCTCCAACCGTTCTGTATCGTACTTTTTCAACCACAACTTTATCATTTTCTAAAGGTTGAATGAGTTTTGATGTCGCCACCAATTTATCTTGGTGCACAATACATTCTCTTTCATGAGCAAAATACAAGTTGGGTAATTCGATGTTGTGTTTCTGAATGTAGTTCCACACGTCTAATTCTGTCCAATTGCTAATTGGGAAAACTCGAACATTATGACCTTTTTTCACTTTTCCGTTTAAAATATCCCATAATTCTGGACGTTGTAATTTTGGATCCCATTGTCCGAAATCGTCTCGAACGGAAAAAATTCTTTCTTTCGCCCTGGCTTTTTCTTCATCGCGTCGAGCACCACCAATACACGCATCAAATTCATTTTCCTCAATCGCATCTAAAAGCGCATAGGTTTGTAGAGCATTTCTTGAAGGAAAACGACCAGCAGTTTCTTTCAAATTGTATTTTTTAATGCTATCTTCTACTGAAGCTACGATTAATTTTTCGCCAATTTGATTCGCTAAATAATCTCTGAATTCAATGGCTTCTGGGAAATTATGACCGGTATCAATATGTACCAATGGAAAAGGAAATTTCCCTGGACGAAAGGCTTTTAAAGCTAGATGCACCAAAACGATAGAATCTTTTCCGCCAGAAAAAAGCAAAGCTGGTTTTTCAAATTGTGCGGCAGTTTCACGAAGAATATAAATTGCTTCGTTTTCTAATTGTTCTAGATAGTTATGTTTTTGACTCATTTTGTTTTGTTTCAAGTTTCAAGTTATTTTTGTTTCAGGTTTCAAGTTGTTTTTACCTGATTTTATTTATGTAAACCACATTCTTTTTTGGATTGATCTTCCCACCACCAACGACCCGCTCTGAAATCGTCACCTGGTTTTATAGCTCTTGTACATGGTGCGCAGCCAATACTTACAAATCCTTCATTGTGTAAAAGATTATATGGAACTGCATTTTTCTTTAAATATTCCACAACTTCATCGGTTGTCCAGTTTAATAATGGATTGAATTTGTATAGTTGTTTTTCTTCGTCCCATTCAATTTCTTTTACCGAATTTCGATTGTTCGATTGTTCCGCTCGTAAACCTGTAATCCAAACTGTTGCACCGACTAAAGCTCTGTTTAAGGGTTCTACTTTTCGAATGAAACAGCATTCTTTTCTTAAGTCCACCGAATTATAAAAAGCATTAATTCCATTTTCATTGATATAATTTTCAATGGTGTTTGAATTCGGATAGAAAGCCTTAATTTTTGCATTGTATTGTAATTGTGTTTTGTCCCAAACAGCATAGGTTTCTGGAAAAAGTCGGCCTGTATCTAATGTAAACACCTCAACATTTTTAATGTTTTGCGAAAAAATAGCATGAGAAATCACTTGGTCTTCAATTCCGAAACTGGTTGAAAAAACTATTTTACCTTGGATTATTTTGGCGATTTGTTTTAGCTTTTCTTCTAGCGTTTTACTTTCTACAACTTTTTTTAATAAATTATCTTTCATCTTTGATTTTGGTTTAAATAAAAAAAGCTCCTTCAAATTGAAGGAGCTTAATACTATTGTTTGTGATATATACAAATACAGTGTTACGGCTCCTTTTTGAGAAAGCACGCACAACAAACTGAAGTTGAAACTGTATATGTTATTGAATTTGAAATCATTTTATTTTTGTATTTATTTAATTATTGGATATAAAAAAAGCCTCTGCAAAACAGAGGCTTTTAGCTATTTTAAAAATTTAAAATTAGGCAATAGTCATCTCTGCGGAAATTTTCCCCATACAACAACACATATTGCTAACTGTAAATATCATTTTCTTATTATTTATGTGGCAAAGATAGATTAATTTTCTTTTAAACCAATTTTTTTAGATTAATTTTCTAAATTTTATTATTATTTTATCTTTAAAATGAATATTAGTTTTAAATAAATCATTTTAATAGATTATTTTTCTTTTTAATTATTCGAATCCAATTTTTAAATTATTCTAATACCAATTGAAATACGTTGATAATATCTTCGATTGGTTCTGCACCAACTGAGATTCGCAATAAATTCGGATTTATACCTAATTCATTCAATTTACTTAAGCCACTTTCCGACTTTAAATAATCGTAATGTGCTAAATACACATATGGCATGGCTAGCGTAAATTCCGTTCCTAAACTTGGGCCTTTAGCCAATTCTAACTTATCGTAATAATGAGCTAAATCTTCATCAAAAACTACTGACAACAATCCTGGAACTAAATTTCCTTTTTGGATTTTCGAAAAATTACCCAAACTATCTTCATGAAAAACACTTTTAATTTCAACAACTTTTGATTGTGTTTTTAAATAATCATGAAGTAAAATCGTGTTTTCAGAAATTCTATTTACACGATTTTCGTAATCTAAAATTTCAAAACCTAATCTTTTAACTTCACCTTCAAAAGGAGGAATTACGTTTTCAGAAAGCAAAGAAACTAGAGCATTATTTTTAGCAATAATTGCACCGAAAAGCAAATCGGCATTTCCGCAAGCGAATTTGGTTAAACTTTCCACAACCACATCGCAATAAGGTAAAACATCTACGCAATAAGGTGTTGCCAACGTATTATCTATAATTAGTTTGATTGAAAAACGGGAACACAATTCGTGCAATCTTGGCAAATCTACACATTGTAAAAGCGGATTACTCACCACCTCTGTTATTAGAACAGCAACTTTTTGATGATTTCTTTCTAACCAATTTTCCAGTTGATTTAAATCGAAAATATTAATTTGAACGTGAGAATTCTCTTTTCTTTCGATAATTTCCATCGTATCGACATACAACCAACCCAATTGTACAATTTCAGTTTTCCAGAATTTTTTCTGAACAGAAACCAACACTTCAGTTGCCGTAAACAAAGCATTCATACCGCAATTAGACAAAACAACTTTATTTGAAGATGTTCCGTATGCTTCACTCAACGTATTTTTTATATTGGAAATCGCTTTTTTTTCATTTACCGTTTCTTCAACAAAAACAGTTTTAATTAAATTGTAATTATATAAAGTTTCTTCCGCTTTTCTAGAACTGATAATTAAACCTGCATTTCGGATAAAATCGGCGTATTTTTTTTCGTTTTCATCTTCTGAATTGATAATTAAAAATGCGTTTTTATATTTATCTTCGATACATTCAAAAGAAACATTTAAAGCTTTTTCAATTATAATTTTAGCATGAATTGAAGTAATTGGAATTAATTTTTCGGCATCAGAAATTTTATATTTTTTCTTTATAAATTGCGTCAATTGTGTCACAAACGGATTGCGAAAAAAGCGCGGATATCCTGATTTCATTTTATCAATTACACTAGATTTCCCTTCTTCATAATCAATCACATCTTGAATTTTTGGTAAACTCACTGAAACCGAGTGCGGATTATCTAAAGGAATGTTTTCTCCGCAAGGAATTTTACAAAAATATTCACTGATTACTTCACTAGTCATAACTTTACGTATTTATTCGTTTCTACTTTTAATGCTTGTTGAATATCCGCAATTAAATCGTCGATATTTTCTAATCCAACCGATATTCGAACTGTAGCATGCGTCAATCCAATCTTTTTCAAATCTTCTTCAGAATACGTGGCATGACTCATTTTTGAAGGAATTTCTAAACGAGAATCTGATGTTCCGAAAGAAACTTTTTCGCCAAATAATTTCGTATTCTGAATTAATTGTTCTGCTTTTTCCGCTGATTTCAATGTTATTGTTAATACAGAAGGAATAATTTTCATTTGACTTTTCGCTAACTCATATTGTGGATGTGATGGCAATCCTGGAAATTTCACATCAATCACATCAGAAAGTGTATTTAAAAACTCCGAAAGCTGAATAGCACTTTGTTCTTGAGTTTTCATTCTGTATACCAATGTTGGTAAGCCTAATGAGACTAAAAACACATCAAACGGACTTTGCGCTCTTCCATGTGCATTTGAAAAATAATTCAAACGTTCCGACCAATGTTCCGTTTTTGCAACGATTGCTCCTGCTACCACACTTCCATGTCCAGAAATAAATTTTGTTGCTGAAAACAAAGAGAAATCTGCACCTAAATCTAATGGTTTTTGTGATGCGAATGTTGCCATACTATTATCAACCGCAAATAATGTATTGTATTTTTGACTTAAATCGGCAACCGATTTTAAATCAACAATTTTCAAACTTGGATTGGTTGGCGACTCACATAAAATCAATTTTACATCATTTTGTTCTAAGGCATTTTCTACTTCAGATAATTCTGTAAAATCTGCATAACAGGTTCTTACATCATATTTTTCAAGTAAAATTGACAACAATCTGTATGTTCCACCATAGCAATCTCTTTCTACTAAAATTGTATCACCAGATTTCAAAACGGTATCGAATAATAAAGCCAAAGCTGAAACACCAGTATTCGTACAAACACAACCTGCACCGTTTTCTGCTAAAGTGAAAATATCTTCTAAAGCATTTCTAGTTGGGTTATCTGTTCTAGAATAATCGTAGTTTTTATTATTTGGAAATTGTCTTTTTTGATCAAATGTTGCCGTGTTGTAAATAGGCAAATGCGTAGCGCCATAAGCGTCTACTAAATTGGAATGTTGTGATATATTAGCTAATAAAGTTTCAAGTTGCATGTTATATATGTTTAAAGTTGTGTCAAAAAAAAACCTCTACAAAAGCAGAGGTCTATTTATATTATTTTTTAGATTTAACAAATAGAGTACCCCGCGGAAATTTTCCACATCATCATTTGCATCATCATTTTATTATTTCCTAATTGCATGTTGTTGTTTTTTAACGAGGCAAAAATAGAATAATTTTCTAATAAAATAAATTTTATAGTTAAATTATCTAAATTTTACTACTTTAAAACATTTATTTAGTTTTTTTATCTACAAAATTTAAAATTAAGCCTTTAAAATTATTTTATCTAACAAAAAAATCGGAATAACAAATTGACGACCAATTCATTATTCCGATTTTTAAAGTTTATATTTTCTAGAACCTACTAGTTTTTCACAAATTTAGACGTTCCAGAACCTTCTAAAGTATTTATCCTTAAGAAATAAATACCAGGATTCAAATCACCTACAGAAACACTTGATACATTAGAATTAATTTCTTTAACCACTCTTCCGTTAATATCGGTAATTGAAACTTTAGTAATTTCAGAATCATTTAAATTTGAAATATTAACCATGTCAATTACAGGATTTGGATATACTGAAAAATTATTTTTAAAGAAACTATCCGTACTTAATGGCCTGTCAACTGAAAAAGTATCAATTCCAATAAGATCAGAATTAGCACCAGTAGGCCCACCATTTGTAACAAAATACCTAAATGCAAATTTAACAGGCGTTAATCCAGACAATCCAGAAACCGTGTATGAATATTGCGTCCATGTTTTTGGATACACAAACCCACCTACTAAAGTTGGATTAATAGTTAAACATACAGTTGTAAACGAACCAACCCCTGAAGAACCTCCCGAAGGAAGAACAGTAGCAACAGAACTCATTCTTAATTCCAATCTATCTGGATAATCCGTTGCCCCATCAGTCCCTTTACGAGAATAAAACGTAACAACATCCCCATTTTGAACGGAAATATCTGGAGTAATTAACCAGTTACTAATTATTCCTGTACCGGTTGTACTATTAAAATTCACTACAGCAAAAGAGTTATTACCTCCCGCTTGTCCTACAGGAACAGTATTAATATTTCCACTTCCAAATAAAGCACCAGCTAATGGCGTGGTATAAGTTGCATTATTCCATGTTGCAGTAGTTGCTGGAGAACTTTGGTTAGTAACTTGCCATCCTGCAGTAACCATAGCAGCCGTAGTTCCGTCAAATCCAAAAGCAAACTGATTTTGTGACATACCAAAAATTGGCAATAAAAGTAAAAGTAGAATTTTTCTCATAATTATTATTTTTAAAATTATTATTGAATGTACTCAAACTCAACAATTAAACAACGTTAACCCGTTGAAAAACAATTATTAATCGACAAAACACATTTTTTATCAAAAAAAACAAAACAACTATTTGGAATTCAAATACATTTCATACATTTGCACCAGAATTAAAAAGAGGAAAAATTTGAACTGATTGCAACCTCGTTAAAAAAATGCTAAAGCAGAAACCCTCCTTTAGTATTTCCCTGCAATTTTTTCGTTTATTATTTATATAATTTATTTTTATAATTATGGCATATTTATTTACGTCGGAATCTGTAAGTGAAGGACATCCAGACAAAATTGCAGATCAAATTAGTGATGCATTAATTGACAACTTTTTAGCATTTGACCCATCGTCAAAAGTAGCTTGTGAAACTTTAGTAACAACGGGGCAAGTAATTTTGGCTGGTGAAGTAAAGTCTTCTACTTATTTAGACGTACAAACTATTGCTCGTGATGTAATTAGAAAAATTGGTTACACTAAAAGTGAATATATGTTTGAAGCGAATTCTTGTGGTGTTTTATCAGCAATTCACGATCAATCAGACGATATTAATAGAGGAGTTGACAGAGCAGCTGCTACTGATTTCGAATCTAAAGCAAACGCACAAGGGGCAGGTGACCAAGGAATTATGTTTGGTTACGCTACAAACGAAACAGTAGATTTAATGCCATTAGCATTAGATTTAGCTCATAAATTATTACAAGAATTAGCAGAATTAAGAAGAGAAAATTCAGCTATTACTTATTTACGTCCAGATGCAAAATCTCAAGTAACATTAGAATACAACGACGAAAATCAACCAGTAAGAATTGATTCTATTGTAGTTTCAACTCAGCATGATGATTTCGACGAAGAAACTACAATGTTAGCTAAAATTAAGAAAGATATTATTGAAATTTTAATTCCTAGAATCTTAGCTAAATTCCCTCAATACGCACATTTATTTAATGATAAAATTGAGTACCACATTAATCCAACTGGAAAATTCGTAATTGGAGGACCACACGGAGATACTGGATTAACAGGTAGAAAAATTATTGTTGATACTTACGGCGGAAAAGGTGCTCACGGTGGTGGAGCTTTCTCAGGAAAAGACCCAAGTAAAGTAGATAGAAGTGCTGCTTATGCTGCGCGTCATATTGCTAAAAACTTAGTAGCTGCAGGTGTAGCTAGTGAAGTTTTAGTACAAGTTTCATATGCTATTGGTGTAGCTAAACCATGTAACATTTATGTAAACACTTACGGAACTGCTAAAAATGGTTTATTAGATTCTCAAATTTCTGATAAAGTAGCGCAATTGTTTGATTTAAGACCATACGCAATTGAGCAAAACTTAAAATTAAGAACACCAATTTATAGTGAAACTGCTGCTTACGGACACATGGGACGTAAAAATGAAGTAGTTACTAAAACGTTTAAATCTCCAAATGGCGACGTTAAAACGTTAGAAGTTGAATTATTCACATGGGAAAAATTAGATAGAGTTGCAGATATTAAAACTGCTTTTGGAATCTAATATTTTCTAAACATTATAAAAAAATCCCGATTTGAAATTCAAATCGGGATTTTTTATTTTTATCTAATATCTTGATTTAAAATTAAATCAACGTATAAATTAATTTTGTCTTTTAATTCTTTTCTGTGCGAAATGAAATCTAAGAAACCGTGATCTAATAAAAATTCAGAAGTTTGAAATCCTTCTGGTAAATCTTTACCAGTTGTATCTCTAACTACACGAGGTCCAGCGAAAGCTACTAAAGCTCCTGGTTCAGCGATATTAATATCTCCTAGCATCGCATAAGAAGCCGTAGTTCCACCAGTTGTTGGATCTGTACATAATGAAATGTATGGCAATTGCGCTTCTGCTAATTGTGCTAATTTTGCTGATGTTTTTGCTAATTGCATTAACGATTGTGCTGCTTCCATCATACGAGCTCCACCCGATTTTGAAATCATTACAAACGGCAATTTATGTTTCATAGAATAATTAATTCCACGAGCAATTTTTTCACCTACAACAGCACCCATAGACCCACCGATGAAAGCAAAATCCATACAACAAACAACGATGTCGTTTCCTTTAGATTTACCAACAGCAGTTCTTACAGCATCTTTAAGTTTTGTTTTTTCAGTAACTTCTTTTAAACGATCGCTATATTTTTTTGTATCTACAAAGTTTAATGAATCTACAGAAGTTAAATTTGCATCCAATTCTTCAAATTCATTATTATCAAAAAGTATTTGAAAATATTCCGCACTACCAATTCTAACATGATAATCGTCTTCTGGACTAACCCATAAATTTCTTTCTAATTCTTCAGAATCAACAATTTTACCTGTAGGCGATTTATACCACAATCCTTTAGGAACATCTTTTTTATCTTCAGTTGCAGTTGTAATTCCTTTTTCTTTTCTTTTAAACCAAGCCATAATTTTAAATTTTGGTTAGAAGACAAAAGTTTGAAGATGGAAATTTACATCCAACTTCAAACTTCAAACTTCTTGCTTATAATGTATTTACGTTATTTAAATCGGCGAAAGCCTGTTCTAATCTTTTGTTGAAAGTCAATTCACCTTCACGAATCCATTTTCTTGGATCGTAATATTTTTTATTAGGAAGTTCACTTCCTTCTGGATTTCCAATTTGAGTTTTTAAATATTCCATATTAGTTGCTATATAATCTCTAGCTCCTTCTGTGAAAGCAAATTGTAAATCGGTATCAATATTCATTTTAATTACTCCGTAAGAAATAGCTTCTCTAATTTCTTCTAAAGTTGAACCAGAACCACCGTGGAAAACAAAATCAACAGGATTTGGACCTGTATTGAATTTATTTTGAACGAATTCTTGAGAATTTTTTAAGATTTTCGGAGTTAATTTTACGTTTCCAGGTTTGTAAACACCGTGAACATTTCCGAAAGAAGCTGCAATTGTGAAACGCGGACTAATTTTCATTAATTCTTCGTAAGCGTAAGAAACTTCTTCTGGTTGAGTGTATAATTTAGAACTATCTACATCAGTATTATCTACACCATCTTCTTCTCCACCAGTAATACCTAATTCAATTTCTAAAGTCATACCCATTTTACTCATACGAGCAAGATATTGTTTACAAAGTTCGATATTTTCTTCAATTGGTTCTTCTGACAAATCAATCATATGAGAAGAATATAATGGCTTTCCTGTTGCTGCGAAATGTTTTTCAGAAGCATCTAACAAACCATCAATCCAAGGTAATATTTTTTTAGCACAATGATCTGTATGTAAAATCACAGTAGCACCATAAGCTTCAGCTAAAGTATGCACGTGAATTGCACCTGCTATTGAACCTAAAATTGCTGCCTTTTCATTTGCATTAGATAATCCTTTTCCTGCATTAAATTGCCCACCACCGTTTGAAAACTGAATAATAACTGGAGAATTAAGTTTTGCAGCTGTTTCTAGAACACCATTTACAGTACTATTTCCAGTAACATTTACTGCTGGCAAAGCAAAACCTTTTTCTTTTGCGTATCTAAAAATTTCTTGAACTTGATCTCCTGTAGCTACTCCGGGCTTAATATTATGACTCATATTCTTTTTTATTTGATAATTTATGTGTGTTGTTGTTTCGATTTACAAAAGTAACAATTTTATTAATTTTAAAAAGGATAATTGATACCTATATTAAAAACTGTTTTAGATAAATTCATATCTCTGAACCATCTTTCTGAATATTCTTTTGCTGGATTGTATAATTTATATCCGAAATCACCTCGAACTACGAAGAAACCAAAGTCATAACGGAGACCAAAACCTGTTCCTATAGCAGTATCATTAAGCGATTTAAAGCCTTTAAAAACTAATTTTTCATCTTCTACATTATCAAAAACATTCCAAATATTTCCAGCATCTGCGAATAAAGCACCGTTTAAACTATTGAAAATATTAAATCGGTATTCTAAATTAACTGATAATTTAAAGTTAGCTTCATTAAAATCATTGACACTTTTACTAGCTCCTGGCCCTAATGAATACGCTTGCCAACCCCTATTATCATTGCTTCCACCAGCAAAATAACTTCGTGAAAACGGAACAGAATTGGAGTTTCCATAAGGAATAGCAATTCCACCAAAAAATCTAAAGGCTAATGAGCTCTTTTTATACAAATGCAAATGCTTAATATATTCAAATTCCGTTTTTATATATTGTGCGTATTCTACACCAAATAAAGTTCGGTTATTACTATCACTAAAAGGTTCATTTTTTTGTTTAGCAATTAAATTTAAAACATTTCCAGCACTTTCAACTTTTGCCTTAATATTATAAAACTCCACATCGTTAATGTCTCTTTTTGTACTTAAATTATAAGAGAAACTTGAAGATAAAATTAAGTTGTTTTCAATTAATCTTTTTCTTCTTTCCCCAATAGTATTGATGGTTTTAAAATCTGCTTCGTTATTAACTGGTATTCCACCATAAGAAACTTGATTTAAAAATTCAACTGCGCCTGGCAAAGACAAATCTCCTGTTAAAGCTCCATCAACAGTTAAATTAGGATTATTGTTATATACATGAGCCAATTCATTTAATGTGTTATAAGAATAATTATACACATTAAAATAATTGCCAACATTTAAATTTCTAACAAATTGCAAATTGAACAAATCGAATCTAAACTTTTTAGTTTCATCTTTATTTAATCCCCAATCATAATAAAAACTTCCATTATAATTTTCTTTATCCAAACCAATATTGGTTTGTTTAGAAAGTCCTAACGTAATTGCTGTGCTCGGAAAAGATTCTTTCTTAATTATTTTTTTGGTATTAATCGGGAAGAAAATTCGAGGTAAAGATAATTTCACATCACCTCCATATTCCAAAATATTAAAAAAGGCATTAGTACTGTTTTTTATACTTGGATCTGTTGATGTTCCTAGATTTCCTCGTATAGCAAAATCTAAAATTTCAGCACCTTTAAACACATTCCTAAATGTAATACCTGTGAATCCAGAAATACCAAATTGTTGAATATTAGAATGCGTTAAATCACCCTTTATATTATATTGATATTTTTTTAATGGAGTTAATACAATATTTGCGATTAATCCATTTCCGCTAGCATCTTCAACATATTGAATTCGTGGAAACGAGAATATTCTTAAATTCGTTAATGCTCTTGTGGTTAAGGTTTTATCTTTATCACTAAACAATTGACCTTCTTCAATAAAGATGGCGTTTGTTAACGCTTTTGGTTTGTATTTTAATTTTCCAGAACTATAAAAATTGGTTTTTTTATAAGTAATACTATCAATTCCTACCGCTTTTTCTTTAACTTGTTTATCTGTAAAAACATTTACTTTTGAGATTCTATACAATTTAAATGGTTCTGTATAACTTGAATCTCCTTTTTTTACAACCCTATTTCCAATATTAAAAGTGATATTTAATTTATTATCTGGCTTGTCAATTGTATCAACATCAGGTGGTTTTATATAGTTCTCTTGGAAAAAATATAAGCCACGATTTCTAAATTCCGTAGCAATTCGTCTTTTCTCATTTTCAATATTTTCTTTGCTATATGCCTCACCTGTTTTAATTAGTGATTTATCAGAAATTCGAACATACAACGAATCTACAATTGGCGATTCAATATTTCTAAAAATACTGTCAATTACATAAGCATTACCCGTGTTTACTTTATACGAAATTTTTACTTTTTGATTTTTTAACGAATCAATTTTAGAAGACACTTTTGCATCAAAAAAACCTCTATTAAAATGATAAGCATATAATCTTTTCTCCGATTTTTTAACTTTTGAAGTATCTAAAATTGATGGCGCTTCACCAATTTCCTTTAAAAAATTACTATATCCAGAAACAAAGAACGATTTCCCTAAACGGTTTACTTGCTTCTTAGAATACAGCTTAGTCATTCTCTCAATTCGGTTTGGTTTTTTATGCAACCAAGCATTATAAGAAGAATCCGCATTTTTTTTACTTAAGTTATACAATTGTAAACGCGGTTTGAAACCTAATAATTTACTGTTGGGTTTTTGATATAACTGATTGTGCAAATCTTCCGAATTGGTAGATTTGTCATTTACAATAATTTCGTTGTCATGAATTAGCAATTGTTTCTTCTGGAGCTTTCTTACTTCAGAACAAGAGTAAAAAAGTATTCCAAAAAGAAAAAATAGTACTATTTTTGATGTGAGATTTTTCAAGCACTTAATTTTATTCAAAAATACAATTTTTTATGGTTAGCAAAAACCAAATTAAACTAATTAATAGTTTACAGCAAAAAAAGTACCGTAAGTTACACAATCTTTTTATAGCAGAAGGAAAAAAAGTAATTCAGGAACTTATTGATGCTAATTTTAGTTTGGAACATTTATTTGTAACCAAAGAAAATTTGTTTGATAAAAAGTATAATTCCGAATTCATTTCGGATGCGGAACTTAAAAAAATATCAGCCTTAACTACTGCGAATGATTGTTTGGCTGTTTTTAAAATTAAGGAAGTAAATTCAAAAACAAGTTCTGACTTAGAATTAGCACTGGACAACATAAAAGATCCAGGAAATATGGGCACGATTATTAGATTGTGTGATTGGTTTGGAATTTCTAAAATTATTTGCACAGAAGAAACCGTTGATATTTACAATCCGAAAGTAGTTCAAGCTACGATGGGAAGTTTGGCTCGAGTAGAAGTTTTATACACGGATTTGCCTGATTATTTAAAAACGGCTGATGTAGAAATTTTCGGCACTTTTATGGAAGGAAAAAATATCTATAAACAAGAATTACCAACAAAAGGAATTATTGTAATGGGTAATGAAGCTAATGGAATTTCTAAAGAAATAGAAAATTTGGTGACTCAAAAAATTTCAATTCCAAGATTTGGGAATTTACAACAAACCGAAAGTTTAAATGTTGCGACTGCAACAGCTGTGATTTTATCGGAGTTTAAGAGAAGTCTATAAGTTACTTAGATTAATGGAACGTAAAGTTCACAAAAATTGCTCTCGTTTTCATAGATTGAATATCTCCTGTCCAAGGAGAATTTGGGTCTTTATCACGAATTAATTCGTCATTCATTCCGAAAACCCCACGAATAGATGGCGAGAATTTGAAATATTCTAAATACAAATCGATTCCAAAACCAACTTCATAATTTTGTGTCCACGTTTTTACTCTAAATCTATCTGAGGAATTATCGTCTGGTGCTTTTTCGTTGCTGCCTAAATTTAATGTAGCTGAAACTCCACCTAATAAAAACGGTCTGATATTCCCAGTTCGTAAAGCCGAATATTTTAACAATAATGGAAAATGCAAATTAGCTGCTTTTACTTCTCTTAATTGGTCAACACTATCTTCAATATCTGGATACACTAAATTTCTTTGTGTGGCATAAAATCCTGGTTCAAAACGCAAATCAAAATACTCGGTTAATCTTAAATTCCCGACTAAACCCACATTAAAACCAGTTGTTTTTTGCAATTCAATATCTTTTCCTACGGTTAAATATTTAAATTGGTAATCGTAACTACTAAAACCTAAAAAATACCCCCAATGCACTCTTTGTTTATCGTGGTTTTCATTATTAATAATTGGATTTTTACCAAAGGTTCCCCCCTGACCAAAGGAGTTCAGTGAAAATAATACTATTAAAAAGAAATATCTAAATTGCATGTTTTACTTTTTTGATGCTTTATAAATTGTAGCCACTCCCATCGTTTGAGGAAGATCCTTAACATCTATAAACCCAATTTTTCGTAAAATATTGTTCAAAGCTTCACCAAATGGAAAATTTTGTGCCGAATTTGAAAGATAAGTATAGGCTTTTTTATCTTTAGAGAACAATTTCCCTATTGTTGGCATGATGAAATTCGTATAAATATAGTATCCTTGTTTAAAAGGAAATTTTGTTGGCACCGAAGTTTCTAAGATTATAAAGTTGCCGTTTGGTTTTAAAACGCGTAATATTTCCGATAAGCCTTTTTCTAAGTTTTCAAAATTACGAACCCCGTAAGCTACTGTAATTACATCAAAATAATTTTCTGGATAAGGAATACTTTCCCCATCACCTAAAACCATTTGAATTTTTGATTCTAAATTTTTAGCTACAATCTTTTTCTTTCCAATATCTAACATACCTTGAGAAATATCTAAACCAATAATTTCGGTTGCCGATGTTTCAGCAAATAATATCGCTAAATCTCCTGTTCCTGTTGCAATATCTAAAATAGTAGTTGGATTTTGAAGTTTTACCATTTGTAAAATCTTCTTTTTCCATTTTGCGTCAGTTCCTAAAGAAATTATTTTATTCAATCCATCATAATTTCCTGAAATATTGTCAAACATTTCTGCAACTTGTTCTTTTTTGCCTTTTTCAGAATCTTGGTATGGTTTTATGGTTTCAGACATGATTGTTTATTTGTGCTACAAAAGTAATTTAAAATTATAAGTTTTAGATTATGAATTTTAAATTTAATTAGCTCTTAAATAAGTTATAAAAGTAAAATCGAAAGCGTGTTTTTCATCTTTTTCATGATGTTCTTCAAAAACGACATTCCATTTTTTAGGGTCAATTTCAGGAAAAAAAGTATCGGCTTCTACATTGGTATGCACACGAGTTAGTTCTACTTTATCTGCAATATCAATGGATTGTTTGTAAATTTCTCCACCACCAATAATATAAACCTCATCATTTTTAGGGCAAACTTCAATCGCTTTTTCTAAACTTGGTACTACAACGCAACCTTCAGGCACTTCATAGTTTTTTTGGCGTGTAATAATTACGTGTGTTCTATTTGGTAAGGGTTTTGGAAAACTTTCAAATGTTTTCCTTCCCATAATGATATAATGTCCAGAAGTTAAACTTTTAAATCGTTTAAAATCGTCAGGTAAATGCCAAACCAATTGGTTGTCTTTTCCTAAAGCATTGTTGGTTGATGTGGCTGCGATTAGTGTTAGCATGGGATTATTTTAAACAGAAACTGCTCCTTTAATGTGTTCGTGTGGTTCGTAGCCTTCTAAAGTGAAATCGTCAAAAGTGAAATCGAAAATATTAGTCACATTTGGGTTCAATTTCATTATTGGTAATTTTCTTGGTTCACGACTCAACTGTAAATTTACTTGTTCAATATGATTGTTGTAAATGTGCGCGTCACCAAAAGTGTGAATAAATTCACCTGCTTCAAATCCGCAAACTTGCGCCACCATCATCGTAAATAAAGCGTAAGAAGCAATATTGAATGGAACACCTAAGAAAATATCGGCACTACGTTGGTACAATTGACAAGATAATTTTCCGTCAGAAACATAAAACTGAAAGAAAGCGTGACAAGGTGGTAAAGCAGCTTTTCCATTCGCAACATTTTCTGAAAACGAAACCGTTGTATCTGGTAAAACCGAAGGATTCCAAGCCGAAATTAACATTCTACGGCTATTTGGATTGGTTTTTAGTGTTTCAATTAATTCTGTAATTTGATCAATTTCTTCACTGTTCCAATTTCTCCATTGGTGGCCATAAACTGGTCCTAAATTCCCATTTTCATCTGCCCAAGCATCCCAAATTTTTACGCCATTTTCTTGTAAATACGCAATATTGGTATCTCCTTTTAAAAACCACAATAATTCGTGAATAATCGATTTTAAATGTAATTTTTTGGTGGTTACCATTGGAAAACCTTCACTTAAATCGAAACGCATTTGGTAACCAAAAACACTAATGGTTCCAGTTCCTGTGCGGTCTCCTTTTTGAGTTCCGTTTTCAATTACGTGTTTTACTAAATCGTGGTATTGTTTCATACAAAGTTAGTTTCAAACCTGACAGGTTTCTAAAACCTGTCAGGTTTTTTATATTTAATGATTAAAAGCTTCAACGTCTTTTGGATCGTGTTTGTGTTTGAATAAAACTGCAAAAGCTACAGTTATAATTAATGCATAAATAGCAAAAGTTAGCCAAATGTTGTGCCAATCTTTACCTTCAGGTGTTGTAAAATAGGTATCAATTAAGAAACCACTTCCTAAACTTCCTAAGATAGCTCCAAATCCGTTGGTCATCATCATAAATAAACCTTGTGCGGAAGAACGAATTTTAGAATCGGTTGTTGTTTCTACGAAAAGTGAACCTGAAATATTAAAGAAATCAAATGCTAATCCGTAAACGATATTCGACATAATAATCATCCATAAACTTCCAATTGGATCACCATAAGCAAAGAATCCGAAACGGAAAACCCAAGCAATTAAACTGAAAAGCATTACTTTCTTAATTCCATATCTTCTCAAGAAAAACGGAATCGCTAATATGAATATTGTTTCAGAAATTTGAGAAATTGACAAAACAATATTTGCCGATTTTACTACAAATGTGTTTGCGTATTCTGGAACATTTTTAAAATCGTGAATATACGTTTCACCATACATATTTGTTAATTGTAAAGCTGCACCTAAGAACATACTAAACACAAAAAACATTGCCATTTTAGATTGTTTGAACAATTTAAACGCATCTAAACCAAAAATTTGTGATAATGTTTTATTTGTGCTTTCATCTTTAGTTGGCTCAATTTTCGGTAACGTGAAAGAGAAAATTCCCAATGCAAAAGCGAAGAATGAAGCAATATAAAACTGATTACATTCAACTGGCATGTTAGTGATAGATGCAATTGTTTTTCCAATTCCAATTCCGAAAGAAAAAGGTGGATTTACATTACTAAAAATATTCGTACACCACATGGCCACAATAAAACCGATAGTTCCCCAAACTCGAATTGGCGGATAATCTTTAATAACATTAAAGTTGAATTTCTTTAAAACTGCGTAAGAAAGAGAATTTGACAACGACAAAGTTGGCATATAAAACATCATTCCGATAAGTAATACCCAAAAGAAAGTTGAAGGGCTATCAATTGCTGGTAAGAAAAGTAAAATTACTCCATATAAAATATGATGAATTCCGTATAATTTTTCTAAGTTTAAATATTTATCTGCGATTATTCCAGAAATGGGTGGCATAATGATAGAACCCAATCCTAAAGTTGAAAATACAATTCCAAATTCGGCTCCAGACCATTGTTTAAATCCGAATCCATAACTCGCAAGAGTTGTTAGCCACGCACCCCAAACAAATAATTGTAAAAAACTTACAATCGTTAATTTTAGTTTAATGTTCATAATTTTGATTAGCTTTTAATTAGTCAAGTTTAGTTGTTGGTTGCGTGTTTGTTTTGTTGTAGTCTTAACTTTCTTTTTTGTCTATTTCTTCTTTTATGATTGCTGCTTTTTCGTAGTCTTCGTTTTGAATTGCTTCGTCTAAAAGCATATGTAATTCTTCTAAGGTATTCTTCGAATACGCATTAGTATCATCACTATCGTCACCAAAAGTTTCAGGCTCTGTTAAAATATTATCATTATTTGTATCATCTGGATTTCCTTCAGTTGGATTTAAATTTAAAAACACACCTGCTTTATCTAAGATATTTTTATACGTGAAAATTGGCGCATTAAATCGTAAGGCTAAAGCAATAGCATCAGAAGTTCGGGCGTCAATAATTTCTTCAATTCCTTCTCTTTCGCAAATGATACTTGAATAAAAAACACCATCAACCAATTTATGAATGATAACTTGTTTGATTACAATATCATATTTATCCGCAAAGGTTTTAAATAAATCGTGTGTTAAAGGGCGAGGTGGTTTTATTTCTTTTTCTAGGGCAATAGCAATTGATTGCGCTTCAAAAGCACCGATTACAATTGGCAATTTTCTATCTCCATCCACTTCATTCAAAATCAGAGCATATGCCCCATTTTGTGTTTGACTATAAGATATCCCTTTAATGGTTAATTTTACTAAACTCATTTTGTACTTAAACTTTATTCAAATGTACTATAAAAATATTTTCTATAAAATAAAAGGCTATCTAAATTAGATATTTCTATCGTATTTAGATAGCCTTTTTTAGGAGGCACAATATATAAAAAATTATGCGTTTGCCGCTTTAAAAGCTTTTAATTTTTCAATCAATTTAGGAACAACATCAAAAGCATCACCAACCACACCATAATCAGCAACTTTAAAGAAAGGCGCTTCAGGATCAGAGTTGATTACTACTTTTACTTTAGATGAGTTGATTCCTGCAATATGTTGAATCGCTCCAGAAATACCTACAGCAATATATAAATTTGCCGCTACTGGTTTTCCTGTTTGTCCTACGTGCTCAGCGTGTGGTCTCCATCCGATATCAGAAACTGGTTTAGAACAAGCAGTTGCAGCACCTAATACTGAAGCTAATTCTTCAATCATCCCCCAATTTTCAGGACCTTTTAATCCACGTCCCGCAGAAACAACAACTTCAGCATCAGCGATAGTTACTTTCCCTGTTGTTTTTTCTGAATTGGTAACTTTTACACCAAAATCTGCATCAGATAATGAAGGTGAAAAATCTTCTTCTGTTAATGAAGTAGCATTTTCAACTAATCCGAATGAGTTTTTAGAAATTCCTAAAACTTTTACGTCTGTAGCAATTTCTGATATATTGAATGCTTTGTTTGAAAAAGCATTTCTTTTTACTTGAAATGGAGCAACACTAATTGGTGCTTCGATAACGTTTGAAGCAAAACCAGCGTTTAAGTTTACTGCTACTAATGGCGCTACGTGTAAACTATCTGTAGTTGAAGCTAAAATTACTACTTTAGCACCTTCTTTTTCAGCCGCTTGCTTAATCACATCAGCGTAAGCTTTTGCACTAAATGTATTTAATTTATCGTTATTTACTTTTAACACTTTACTTACTCCATAAGCAGATAAAGCTGCATTTTCTGTAGCGTTAATTGAAACAGCAGTTACTGTTGTTCCTAACATATCGGCTACTTTTTTTGCGTATGAGGCAATTTCAAAAGCTACTTTTTTGAATTTACCATCGTTTGATTCTGTATATATTAAAACTGACATATGTTTTTATTTACGATTTACGAATTTCGATTTATGAATTAGATTACTTTAGCTTCGTTGTGTAATAAATTAATTAATTCGTCTAAATTATCTGGACTAATTAATTTTACTGCAGATTTAGCAGCTGGTTTTTCAAATTTCACAGTTGAAGTTGCATTAGCATCACTAGAAGGCTCAACAATATTTAAAGCTTTAGTTCTAGCTGTCATAATTCCTCTCATATTCGGAATTCTTAAGTCTTTCTCTTCAACTAAACCTTTTTTACCTGCTACAATTAATGGTAAACTTGCCGAAGCAGTTTCTTTTCCACCGTCAATTTCTCTAATTGTAGTTGCTTCAGTGCCTGAAACTTCTAATCCAATACAAGAATTTACAAAGTTAAAACCTAATAATCCGGCTAACATTCCAGGAACCATTCCTCCATTATAATCAATAGATTCAGTACCTGCAATAATTAAATCGTAACCACCTTGTTTTACAACATTTTCTAATTGTTTGGCAACAAATAAACCATCAGTTGGGTTTGTGTTTACACGAATTGCTTCATCAGCACCAATTGCTAGTGCTTTTCTTAATGTAGCTTCGGCATCTGCACCACCAACATTTACAACTGTTACATGAGCACCATTTTGCTCTTTTAATACAATTGCTTTGGTTAAACCAAATTCATCATTCGGGTTAATAACATATTGTACACCATTTGTATCAAATTCTGTATCGTTATTAACAAAATTAATTTTTGAAGTAGTATCAGGAACGTGACTGATGCAAACTAATATTTTCATTTTTAAATAATTTATATTGATGGGACGAAAATACAAAAAATGTTTTAAAAAAATACTATGCACGCATATAAAATGCTGTTTTTTTACACAAAATATATGATTTTTGTGAATTATGTATTTTTTTAATCATAAAACACTTATTCATTGCTTAATCAGTAAAGAAATCGTTTAAGTAAAATTATTTAATAATAATGATAGTACTCATTAAATTTTATTATTTTTGCCTTCACTAAGTTTTAGAATTAATTTATGAGAACAATACAGTTTAGAGAAGCAATTTGTGAAGCAATGAGCGAAGAAATGCGCAGAGATGAATCTGTGTACTTAATGGGTGAAGAAGTTGCTGAATATAATGGAGCTTACAAAGCTTCAAAAGGAATGTTAGATGAATTCGGTCCAAAAAGAGTAATTGACACTCCAATTGCAGAACTTGGTTTTGCAGGTATTGCAGTAGGTTCAGCTATGAATGGATGCAGACCAATTGTAGAATACATGACGTTCAATTTCTCATTAGTAGGAATTGACCAAATTATAAATAATGCTGCGAAAATGCGTCAAATGTCGGCTGGACAATTTCCTATGCCAATGGTTTTTCGTGGACCAACAGCTTCTGCTGGACAATTAGGAGCAACACACTCTCAAGCTTTTGAAAACTGGTTTGCAAACACTCCAGGTTTAAAAGTAGTGGTTCCAAGTAATGTTTACGATGCAAAAGGCTTATTAAAAGCAGCTATTAGAGATAACGATCCAGTTATTTTCATGGAATCGGAACAAATGTATGGTGACAAAGGTGAAGTTCCAGAAGGAGATTATATTATTCCTTTAGGTGTTGCCGATGTAAAACGTGAAGGAACTGATGTAACTATTGTTTCTTTTGGAAAAATTATCAAAGAAGCTTATGCTGCTGCTGAAGAATTAGCCAAAGAAGGTATTTCTTGTGAAATTATCGATTTAAGAACGGTACGTCCAATGGATTACGACTGTATTATTAATTCGGTTAAAAAAACAAATAGATTAGTCGTTTTAGAAGAAGCTTGGCCATTCGCTTCAGTTGCTTCTGAAATTACATATATGGTTCAAGAACGTGCTTTTGATTATTTAGATGCACCAATTCAAAGAATTACAACAGCTGATACACCTGCTCCATATTCTCCAACTTTATTAAAAGAATGGTTACCAAACAGTAATGATGTGGTTAAAGCTGTTAAAAAAGTAATGTATAAATAAGATTGTATATTTTTAGATTCGTTAATTAATCTAAAAAAAGTATATTTGAATCCCGATAGTAGTATCGGGATTTTTTTTTAAAATAATGACAATGAAAAACCTATTTGCCTTAATATTTTTAATTTCAACAATTGCTTTCTCTCAAACAAAAGTAAGCGGTGTAATTTTAGACGATGCCAACCAACCAATATCATACGCAACAGTAGCTTTTAAAAATTCTGCTGAGGGAGTTATTGCCGATGAGAATGGAAAATTTTATTTAGAATCGAAAAAAGTTTATACCACTTTAGCCGTTTCATTCGTAGGCTACAAAGACAAAGATGTTGAACTTACTGGAGAACACAATTACGATTTAAAAATTGTTTTAGCCAACTCCAATGAAATTGCTGAGGTAAAAGTATATGGTGGAAAAACTTCAAAAAAGAACAATCCTGCCATAGATATTTTACGTAAAATTTGGGAAAGAAAAAAGAAAAACGGCCTACGTCAATTCAATCATTATCAATACGATAAATATGAAAAAATTGAATTTGACCTAAACTCTATTGATAGCACCTTTATGAAAGGTAAAATTTTCAAGAATGTAGAGTTTATCTTTCAACATGTTGATACTTCAGCTATTACTGGTAAAAATTTCCTACCTATTTTCATCAATGAAACCATGAGTAAAGTGTATGGCGACAATGTGAAAAACAGAACTAAAGATGTATTACAAGCGAATAAATATTCAGGTTTTGGAAATGCGAATAACGACGGTGTAAATGCCTTCTTAAAAGATTTGTATGCGGACTACGATATTTATAACAATTATTTAAAATTTTTCGATAAGGATTTTGTCAGTCCATTATCTAGAACTGGAATTCAAGTATATAATTATGTTTTGGCCGATAGTACTTTCATAGACAAAAAATGGTGTTACAATATTGTATATTATCCTAGAAGAAAAAACGAGTTAACTTTTAAAGGTGATTTTTGGGTAAATGATTCTACGTTTGCTATCAAAAGCATCAACATGGAAGCCAGCAAAAGTGCTAATATTAACTGGGTTCGAGACATTTATATCGAACAAGAATTTGACGTATTAAACGATTCTGTTTTCTTATTAAAACGTGATCATATGATGACGGATTTCGCCATGACCAAAAAAGAAGGCGCTAAAGGTATGTATGGAAAAAGAACTACAATGTTCAAAAACCATGAATTCAATCAACCAAAAGACGACAAATTTTATAGAGAAGATGTAAATAATTTCGATAAAGAAGTATTCACCAAAACCGATGAATATTGGGATGAAAATCGTTTCGAGAGTTTAAATTCCAACGAAAAAGGCATTTACGAAATGCTCGACACGTTAAAAACCATTCCGAAAATTAAGCGTTTCTACAATTTAGTTTCTATTTTAGGAAGTGGCTATATTCAAGTCGGAAAATTTGATATTGGTCCGATTTTCTCTACTTTCGGATATAATGATGTGGAAGGACAACGTCTTCGTTTTGGAGGAAGAACCTATTTTGGTCCAAACGATCCATGGAGAATTCAAGGATACACCGCATATGGTTTCAAAGACGATAAAATGAAGTACGGAATCAATGCCCGAGTGATGTTGAACAAAAAAAACCGATTCATTGTTTCATTTGGAAATCGACGTGATGTAGAGCAAATTGGAGTGAGTTTAACAACTTCTAACGATGTTTTAGGAAGAAGTTTTGCTTCGTCATCGTTTTTCTCAAGCGGAACTAACAACAAACTGACGAATGTAAATCTGACGAATTTAGGTTTCGAAATCGAACCTGTAAAAAACCTAGTTTTAGAAAGTAGTTTTTCTTACCGAACTTTATCTTCAGCTTCACCTGAATTTAATATCGATTATTTCACAGATAATACGTTTACAACTACAGCAAATAAAATCACACAATCGGAAGTTAATTTACTTGTAAACTATACGCCAAAACGTAAAATGGTAGGTTATGGTGTGGATAGAATTGATGTCGATCTAAATTATCCTCGAATTTTCGTAAGTTATTCTCAAGGTTTAAAAGGAGTTTTTGATAGCGATTTTAATTACTCGAAATTACAATTTTATTACCGTCAACCCTTGCTAATTGGTGGTTTTGGAAGATTATTCTCTACTTTAGAAATTGGAAAAACTTTCGGAGCAGTTCCTTTATCATTAATGGGTGTAATTCCTGGAAATCAATCGTATTTCATCATAGATAACACATATAACTTACTAAATTATTACGATTTCGTAGCCGATCAATATACTTCACTACATTTAGAACACAATTTCAACGGAAAATTATTTTCAAGAATTCCGTTATTACGTAAGTTAAATTGGAGAGAAATTATTGGCATGAAAGCCGTTTATGGTTCGGTTTCAGATGAAAACAAAGCTATCAATGCTTCTGGACAAAATTACATTGCACCTGTTAGTGGTTATTATGAATATTCAGCCGGAATTGGAAATATCTTTAAAGTAATGCGTGTAGATGCAGCTTGGCGCGGAAGTTATTTTGACATTCCTGAAGCTCGTAAATTTACTATAAAAGTAGGTTTTGGTTTCTATTTCTAACTTGTTCAAAGTCCAACATTCGTCATCCAAAATTCAACATTTATGTTAAGTTTTTTAGAGCCACTAATAGAAATCGAACCTAAATTTCAAGTAATTATTGATACTTACGGACATCCGATTATCACCACTCGCCCATCCGGATTTGTAGCACTTTCGCAATTAATTTTAGAACAACAAGTTTCCATTGCTTCGGCAAAAGCCTGTTATGATAAAATTGAAAAGCATTTAAATGGCTTCACCCCAAAATTATTGCTCGAAGTTTCTGATGAGGAATTAAAAGCGTGCGGCGTATCTCGACAAAAAATAAGTTATATCAAAAACTTAGCACTTTGCATTGAAGAAAATAAAATCGATTTAGAAAGTTTTCATTCCAAAACCGAAATAGAAGTCTATTCCGAATTAATTCAATTAAAAGGAATTGGCAAATGGACCGCTCAAGTATATTTGATGTTTTGCCTACAAAAAAAAGACGTTTTCCCAATTGGAGATATCGCCGTACAACACACGATGCGCGAACTTTTCCAAACAGAAACGCTGGAAGAAATGGAAAATCACGCCAATAATTGGAAACCATTTCGCTCTTTAGCCACATATTTATTATGGCATCATTATCTTAGAAAAAGAAACAGATAAAATTTTTAAAAAAACTTTTCACTTTTCACTTTTCACTTTTTACTTTTTCACTACCTTTGCACCCGAAAATAAAAAGAAAAATGACAGCAGATAAAATAACAACGTTTGATGTTTTGGTAGAAATTCCTAGAGGAAGCCGAAACAAATATGAGTATGATTTCGATTTAAAAAGAATGCGTTTCGATAGAATGTTATTCTCTTCAATGATGTATCCAGCAGATTACGGTTTCATTCCTGAAACTTTAGCTTTGGATGGCGACCCATTAGATGTTTTAGTATTAGTTACTAAACCAACTTTCCCAGGTTGTGTAATCGAAGTAAAACCAATTGGAGTTTTCCACATGGCAGATGATAAAGGTCCAGATGAAAAAGTAATTTGTGTACCGGTTTCAGACCCGATTTGGAATTCTTTAAACGATTTAAGTGATGTAAATCCTCACTTGGTTAAAGAAATCGAACACTTTTTCCAAGTTTACAAAGACTTAGAAAACAAACAAGTTGATGTTGAAGGTTGGGGTGATGTAAACGAAGCTCGCGCCATCATTAAAGCATGTACAGAACGTTTCGAAGCTATTGAAAACAAACCAGAAGGCTTATTTAGCATAAAATAAACTTCCATTCATAAAAAATAACTTAAAAGGTGTTAGATTTGTAATAAATTTCTAACATCTTTTTTTATGAGCAAAAATTACATTTTGTTTGTAGCAGCAATTTCTGTTTTTAAATTCAGTTCTGCACAAACGCTTAGTTCAGCACCAACATTAACATTCACAAATGACACTGGAATTTCAACCGATAATATTGCTAGTGATGGCGATGGTGGCTCGGTAAATATTTCAGATATTAACATCCAAATTTATACTATTTCTGATGTAAATGGTGCAATAGTTACTCCTTTGTCGTGGGAAAATGCTAGTTATTACGGAGCAGGAACATACACGGGTATAACAGCAAATATGGCAACAGGTAGAAAAGGAATGGCAATTAAATCAGAAAATGGATCAGAATTCAAATTGAATCAATTTCAATATTTAAATTGGGGAGAAAGTCAAGCTGAAGGTGCCGTAAACACAATTAAAGGATTCAAAAACGGAATCGAAGTAGCCTCAACAACTTTTCAAGGTTACAATAATCCATTTTTACCAAACACTATTGTCCTAACTACTGCATTTGATGATGTTGATGAGGTAAGATTTTATATTTCAGCTGGAGGATATGAAGGCAATCAAAACTTTACTAATCATAGCATTAACTCTATTCAAGTGAGCACGCCTGTATTGAACGCAAATAGTTTTGAGCTAAATTCAAAATTAAATATTTACCCAAATCCAACTTCAAATAATGTAACTGTTGAATTATTGACAAATGAGATTTCAACACTTGAAGTTTATGATGTTTCTGGAAAATTCTTATTTACTGAAAGTCTAAACAAAGAAATAAATACAATTAATATCGAAAAATTATCATCAGGAATTTATTTCTTTAAAGTGAGTTCATCAAAAGGTATTTCTACAAATAAGATCGTAAAGAATTAAATAAAAATATTTCAATAAATTTATTAAAAAAGGCAATTATCATTAGGATAATTGCCTTTTTTGTTTATTTTTGTTAAAACGAATTAAAATTAACCATTAACTATTTACTAAAACTATGAATAATTTTATGATCTATTTGCCAATAGTTATGGCAATTATTGGATTGCTTTTTATGGCAATGAAACGTGCTTGGGTTTTAAAACAAGATGCCGGAGACGGTAAAATGAAAGAAATTTCAGATTACATTTATGAAGGCGCATTAGCTTTCTTAAAAGCAGAATACAGATTACTAGCAATATTTGTTTTATTAGCAAGTGTTGTTTTAGCAGGTATCACTTTTCTTCCTGGTGTAAAAACACATTTATTAATTGTAGTTGCCTTTGTTTTTGGAGCTTTCTTCTCTGCTTTAGCAGGAAACATGGGAATGAAAATCGCTACAAAAACTAACGTTCGTACTACTCAAGCCGCTCGTACTAGTTTACCTCAAGCCTTAAAAGTTTCTTTTGGTGGTGGAACAGTAATGGGATTAGGAGTTGCTGGCTTAGCCGTTTTAGGTTTAACAGGATTCTTTATTATATTATTCAGATATTTTATGCCAGGTGGCGTTTGGACAAACACCGAAGATATGACGGTTGTTTTAGAAACATTAGCTGGTTTTTCACTTGGAGCTGAATCTATCGCTTTATTTGCAAGAGTTGGTGGTGGAATTTATACAAAAGCTGCCGATGTTGGTGCCGATTTAGTAGGTAAAGTTGAAGCTGGAATTCCAGAAGACGATCCTCGTAATCCTGCTACAATTGCAGATAACGTGGGTGATAACGTTGGAGACGTTGCTGGAATGGGGGCCGATTTATTCGGTTCATATGTAGCAACTGTTTTAGCTGCAATGGTTTTAGGTAATTATGTAATCAAAGATATGGGTGGAAAAATTGATGATGCTTTTGGAGGAATTGGTCCAATTTTATTACCAATGGCTATCGCTGGTTTCGGAATTTTATTCTCAATTATCGGAACAATGTTAGTAAAAATTTCTAGCAACGATGCAAAAGAAAAACAAGTTCAAGGTGCATTAAATATTGGAAACTGGGTTTCTATTGCATTAACTGCAGTTTGTTGTTTCTTCTTAGTTCAATATATGTTACCTGAAGTAATGACAATGGAATTCTTCGGAGAAGGTGCTCAAAAAATCTCTTCAATGAGAGTGTTTTATGCTTCGTTAATTGGTTTATTTGTTGGTGGAGCTATTTCTTCAGTAACGGAATATTATACAGGTTTAGGTACAAATCCAGTATTGGCAATCGTACAAAAATCATCAACTGGAGCCGGAACAAACGTAATTGCTGGTTTAGCAACAGGTATGATTTCTACTTTTCCAACGGTTTTATTATTCGCAGCTGCCATTTGGTCAACGTATGCTTTAGCAGGATTTTATGGTGTGGCTTTAGCCGCTTCAGCAATGATGGCAACTACAGCAATGCAATTAGCGATTGACGCTTTCGGACCAATTTCTGATAACGCAGGTGGAATCGCTGAAATGAGTGAGTTACCAAAAGAAGTTCGTACTCGTACAGATATTTTAGATTCAGTGGGTAACACAACTGCTGCTACTGGAAAAGGTTTCGCAATTGCTTCAGCAGCATTAACTTCATTAGCATTATTCGCAGCTTATGTAACATTTACTGGAATTGACGGAATTAATATTTTCAAAGCGCCAGTTTTAGCGATGTTATTCGTAGGAGGAATGATTCCGGTAGTATTCTCAGCTTTAGCGATGAATTCTGTAGGAAAAGCAGCCATGGATATGGTATACGAAGTGCGTCGTCAGTTTAAAGAAATTCCAGGAATTATGGAAGGAACTGGAAAACCAGAATATGCAAAATGTGTGGACATTTCTACAAAAGCGGCTTTACGCGAAATGATGTTACCAGGAATTATGACAATTGGTTTCCCAATCGCAATTGTATTATTAGGTAAATTAGTTTACGGAGGCAACAACCAACTAATCGCAGAAATGTTAGGTGGTTATATGGCTGGAGTTACGGTTTCTGGTGTACTTTGGGCAGTTTTCCAAAACAACGCAGGTGGTGCTTGGGATAATGCTAAAAAATCTTTCGAAGCTGGAGTTATGATTAATGGCGAAATGACTTACAAAGGTTCAGATGCTCACAAAGCTGCTGTAACTGGAGATACAGTTGGAGATCCATTTAAAGATACTTCTGGACCATCAATGAACATCTTAATTAAATTAACGTGTTTAATTGGATTAGTAATTGCTCCAATTTTAGGAAGTGGTCACGATGCTGGAGAGCATAAGATGGGAGATTGTTGTTCTAAAGACAAAAAAGAAATGGTTTGCAAAGAAGGTAAATGTGATTTATCGAAATGTGCTACTATGACAAAAGAGGAATGTGCTAAAATGTGTGAAGAAAATGGTTGTAATCAAGAATGTAAAGATAATTGTATGTCCCAATACGATGAAAACGGTAAATATATCGGAGATGCACATGTTCATAATCAAAATTGTAATCACGGTCACGATGCTGATTATGATGCGCGTCACAAAGACAATAGCCCTGTAGTAACACAAAAAGAAACTCAAAGCATTCAAATTAAAAAAGAAATTTTAAAAGACGGAAAAACAAAAGCAACTGTAAACATGAAAACTACAATTGACGGAAAAGAAAGCGTTGATACTAAAGTTTTTGAAGGAACAGAAGCAGAAGTTAATGCAAAAATTGCAGAACTAGATAAAAAATAATCTCTTAAAACCAGATTTTTTAAAAGCCTCACAAATTGTGAGGCTTTTTTTGTATTTTTAGCCAACAAACAAACACAACTAAAATGCTTAAAAAAAGTCTACTACTACTTTTACTACTTGTTAATTTCTCCTATTCTCAAAAAGAATTGGCTTTAATTCCACAACCTTCAGAATTAAAATTAAATGAAGGTAATTTCGTTTTAAACGAAAACACAAAAATTCTACTTACAAATCCTGAATTTAAAAATGAAGTTGATTTATTCAATCAATTTTTAAAAAGCAGTTATGGTTTTGAATTACAGATTACTAATAATTCAAAAAGCCCTATAAACACAATTGAAATTCAAAAAGACAACAGTGACAAAGAATCATTAGACAAGTACATACTGAATGTTTCGCCATCACAAATCCAAATAGCATCAAAACGGAATATTGGAATTTTTTACGCATTTCAAACGTTACAGCAGCTATTTCCAATTCAAAAAAGCAACAACATAAATATTTCTTCAGTTGAAATAAAAGACCAACCCAAATACGCTTGGCGTGGTATGCATCTCGATTGCGCACGACATTTCTTTCCAAAAGAATTCATTAAAAAATATATCGATTATTTAGCGATGTACAAATTCAATACGTTTCACTGGCATTTAACTGACGATCAAGGTTGGCGAATCGAAATTAAAAAATATCCAAAATTAACGGAAGTTGGCGCATGGCGAAATGGTTCTATGATCGGACATTATAACGATCAAAAATTTGATGATAAACGCTACGGCGGATTTTACACACAAGAAGAAATTAAAGAAATTGTCGCCTACGCTACAGAACGTCACATAACTGTTGTTCCAGAAATTGAAATGCCAGGTCATGCGGTCGCAGCATTGGCAGCTTATCCAGAATATTCCTGTACGGGCGGACCGTTTGAAGTGGGAAAAATTTGGGGTGTTTTGGATGATGTTTTTTGTCCGAAAGACGAAACGTTTACTTTTTTAGAAAATGTTTTAACAGAAGTTATGTCTTTATTTCCATCTAAATACATTCATATTGGTGGTGATGAATGTCCGAAAACGCGTTGGAAAGTTTGTCCGCATTGTCAAAAAAGAATGAAAGATGAAAACTTAAAAGACGAACACGAATTACAAAGTTATTTCATTCAAAGAATTGAAAAATTCGTAAATAGTAAAGGAAGAAAAATTATCGGCTGGGATGAAATCTTAGAAGGCGGATTAGCGCCAAATGCAGCCGTTATGAGTTGGCGCGGCACAGAAGGAGGAATTGCAGCAGCGAAACAAAAACATTTTGTAGTGATGACACCTGGTTCGCATTGTTATTTCGATCATTATCAAGGTGAACCGAAAAACGAACCGATTGCGATTGGCGGTTATACCACAGTTGAAAAAGTGTATTCATTTAATCCAACTCCAAAAGAATTATCTTCGGAAGAAGCAAAATATATTTTGGGCGCGCAAGCGAATCTCTGGACAGAATATATTGAAACGCCAAGTCATGTGGAATATATGATTTTCCCTAGAATGCTAGCCTTATCGGAAGTGCTTTGGGGAACTTCAAATCCTGTAAATTATACAGATTTCCAAAACAGAATGATCAAACATTTTGATGCTTTAGAAGCAAAAGGAATTAATTATAGTAAATCTATTTTTGAAGTGACTACAAAAGTGAAACCTTCAACAACTGGAAATGGTGTTTTATTCGAATTAAAATCGGCAAACAACTCCAACAAAATCCGATATACAACGGATGGTTCTAATCCAACTGCAAACTCTTTTCCATATTCAAATCCAATCGAAATTACAAAAAGTCAAACCATAAAAGCAGCTTATTTCGAAAACGAAAAACAAAAAAGTGGTTACATAGAACAAACCTTCTCATTAAATAAAGCAACAGGAAAAAAGATAACTTTAACAGATCCACCTCATGAAAATTATAGTATTGGCGGTGCTTTAACTTTAGTAGATGGTGTTTTAGCCAACCGTAGTAAACTAGGAAAAGATTGGTTAGGTTTTTCTGGAAAAGATATGAATGCAACAATTGATTTAGGTAAATCGGAAGCGATTCATAAAGTCTCCGTTAGTGTTTTGGAAAGTCAAGGCAGTTGGATTTATTACCCACAAAGTATTGGTGTTTTGATATCATCAGATGGAGAAAATTACAGATTAGGTACAATCATTTCATCAGAAAAAATCAAAGATTCTAAAGGAAGAATTGTTGTAACATTTGATAATCAACAAGCAAAGTTCATTAAAGTTATAGCTTATAATGCTGGAAAAACCCCAGAAGGCTTACCTGGAGCAGGTTCAAACGCATGGTTATTTGTTGATGAAATCGGAGTCGAATAAAAATATAGCATTATGGCAAATCGTAGAAATTTTATAAAAACAGCGGCAATTGGTTCGGTAGCCATTGCTCTAAATTCTTTCAAATCGAAAGAGGAAGAAGAAATCATAATCACAGACAAAAAAGTAAATAAGCCTATTGTGCTTTCCACTTGGAATTTCGGAGTTCAAGCTAATGGTGCGGCTTGGGAAGTTCTAAAAAATAACGGCCGTGCTTTAGATGCTGTGGAAGCTGGCGTGAAAATTCCAGAAGGCGATCCAAAAGAACGAAGCGTGGGTTATGGCGGTCGACCAGATCGTGATGGAAAAGTCACACTTGATGCTTGTATTATGGATGAATTTTCTAATATTGGTTCGGTAGCGTGTTTGCAACATATCAAACATCCCATATCTGTAGCGCGATTAGTAATGGAAAAAACGCCTCACGTGATGTTAGTTGGCGATGGCGCTTTACAATTTGCTCTTTCGCAAGGATTCAAAAAAGAAAACTTACTAGTAGAAGAATCGGAAAAAGAATGGAAAGAATGGTTAAAAACCAGTCAATATAAACCGATTGCGAATATTGAAAATCATGATACAATTGGAATGATTGCTTTGGATGCTCACGGAAATTTATCTGGAGCCTGCACTACGAGTGGAATGGCTTTTAAAATGCACGGACGCGTTGGCGATTCTCCAATTATCGGAGCTGGATTGTATGTCGATAACGAAATTGGTGCCGCAACCGCAACTGGTCATGGTGAAGAAGTTATCCGAATTGCGGGTTGTCATTTGGTTGTGGAATTAATGCGTCAAGGAAAATCACCACAAAAAGCCTGTGAAGAAGCCGTTTCAAGAATTGTAAAACTGACCAAAAACAGAGGGAAAGAATTGAAAGATATTCAAGTTGGATTTATAGCTTTGAATAAAAAAGGGGAATATGGCGCATATTGCGTTCAAGGCGGTTTTAATTATGCAGTAAACGATAATTCTGGAAATAAATTAGTAGATGCTGCTTACTTTTTAAAATAATGAATAAATTAGAAATTGCTTGTTTTAATTTAGATTCAGCCCTAATCGCTCAAGAAAATGGAGCTAATCGAGTGGAACTTTGCGCCGAAATGCAAGTTGGAGGAACGACTCCAGATTTTGAAATCACCAAACAAGTCAGAAAATTAATCACTATCGATTTGAATGTAATGATTCGACCTCGAGGTGGAAATTTTGTGTATTCAGATACCGAATTTCAACAAATGAAAAATGCAATAGTGCAGTTCAAAGAAATAGGCGTAAACGGATTTGTATTCGGGATTTTAACCGAAAATAATTTGATAAACACAATTCAAAATACAGAATTAATTGAATTAGCGAAACCCTTCCCGTGTACTTTTCATCGCGCTTTTGATGAAGTTTCGGATGCTTTTCAATCTTTAGAAGAAATTATAGAATGCGGTTTCCAAACAATATTAACTTCTGGGCAAAAACCAAATGTAATGGAAGGCGTAAATCGATTAGCAGAATTAGTTGTAAAAGCGAAAAACAGAATTTCAATTATGCCTGGTGGTGGATTACGTTCTACAAATATTGATTTCATTCAAGAAAAAACAAAAGCGACTTTTTATCATTCTTCAGCCATTACAGATGGAAGTGAAATGGCAAATCCAGAAGAAGTAAAACAATTAAAAAGTAAATTGCATGTATAAGAAGTTATTCCTTTTCCTATCGATTTTATATTGTAGTTTACTGACTGCACAAAATTCGTATCGCAATTTATCAACTGAAAAATGGACCTTCAACAAACAAAACGAGGCTCAGAAAAACAGAGCAAAAGTTCCTGGAACAATTCATACCGATTTATTCGAAAACAAACTCATTCCAGATCCATTTTTAGGAACGAATGAAAAACAATTACAATGGATTGAAAATGAAAATTGGGAATATGAAACAAAATTCAACCTTTCAAAAGCAGAATTTAAAAACCAAAATATAGATTTTGTTTTTGAAGGTTTAGATACGTATGCGACAATTTATTTAAACGGAAAATTGCTTTTAGAAACTGATAATATGTTCCGAACTTGGAATACATCAGTGAAAGATAAATTACAAATCGGTGAAAATTATCTAAAAATTATCTTTAAATCGGCTTCACTTTTTGGAAAAGAAGAAGCTAAAAAACTACCCTATACTTTACCTGGAGATGAAAAAGTTTTCACTCGAAAAGCACAATATCATTATGGCTGGGATTGGGGACCACGATTTGTGACTTGCGGCATTTACAAACCCATCAAACTTCATTTTTGGAATGTGGTGAAAATTGAAAATGTGCGTTATGAACAAATTAGCTTAACGGATGAATTAGCAAAACTCAATTTTATAGTGACTTTAAATTGCGAAAAAGCTGGAAATTATAATTTGAAAGTCAATGATAAATCTAAAAATTTCAATTTAAAGAAAGGCGAAAATAAAATTCAATTTCCTCACGAAATTACCAATCCAAAACGTTGGTGGTGTAATGGTTTGGGAGAAGCGAACTTGTATTTGTTTCAAATCAATCTTTCCAAAAAGAATAAAATAATAGATTCTGAAAAACTAAATATTGGCTTGCGAACGATTGAATTAGTTCAAGAAAAAGACGATGTTGGTAAAAGTTTTTATTTCAAATTAAACGGAAAACCAGTTTTTATGAAAGGTGCGAATTACATTCCGCCAGATAGTTTTTTGCCTCGAGTTACCGATTCGACTTATAATTCTATCGTCAAAAATGCTGTCGATGCGAATATGAACATGATTCGTGTTTGGGGCGGTGGCGTGTATGCTGATGATGCTTTTTACGAAGCTTGCGACAAAAACGGAATTTTAGTTTGGCAAGACTTTATGTTTGCTTGTGCGATGTATCCGAGTGATGAAAAATTTCTTTCTACTGTAAAAAATGAAGTAATTGACAACGTAAATCGTTTGCAAAATCATCCAAGTATTGCGCTTTGGTGTGGCAATAATGAAAGTGATGAAGGCTGGAAAAATTGGGGTTGGCAAAAACAATACAACTATACAGAATCAGATTCCACGACCATTTGGAACGGTTACAAAAAATTATTTCATGAAGTTATTCCAGAAACCTTAGACAGTTTATTATCTAAAGAAAAAAATATCTATTGGCCATCTTCTCCGTCAATTGGTTGGGGAAGAAAAGAAAGTTTACTACAAGGCGATTCGCATTATTGGGGCGTTTGGTGGGGAATGGAACCTTTTGAAATCTATAAGAAAAAAGTCGGGCGATTTATGAGTGAATACGGTTTTCAAGGTATGCCAAATTTGGAAACTTTCTCGAAATTCACGAATTCCGAGAACTTAAATTTGAATTCTGAAACCGTTAAAGCACATCAAAAACACAATACAGGTTATCAAACCATTCAAACGTATATGGAACGCGATTATAAAGTTCCAACTAAGTTCGAAGACTATATTTATGTTTCGCAATTACTTCAAGCAGAAGGTATGAAAACCGCTATTGAAGCGCACAGAAGAGCGAAACCGTATTGCATGGGAACATTATTTTGGCAATTGAACGATTGTTGGCCTGTGACATCATGGAGTTCGGTGGATTATTACGGAAATTGGAAAGCGTTTCAGTATCAAGCGAAACGTAGTTTTGAAAACATTTTGATTTCTGTAAATGAAGAAGAAAATCAATATAAAGTTTATATTGTAAATGATGAATTGAATTCGAAAAAAGGAAAACTCGAATTACAATTATTAGATTTTGATGGAAAAATATTGAGAAATTCCACTTCTGAAGTTCAAATAGAAGCGAATACTAGTAAAATTTGTTTTCAAATCGACAAGAAAGAATTCGAAAAATTCAATTTGAAACAAATTGTTTTAAACTTAAGATTTAATAAAGCAGAAACGAATTACTTCTTTGAAAAACCAAAGGAGTTGTTATTAGAAAAACCTAACATTCAAATTAAAAAAATTGATGAAACTAAAATTGAAATTTCGACAAATGTTTTAGCCAAAAATGTTTTTCTATCATCGGAAAACGAATCTTTTTTTAGTGATAATTATTTTGATTTATTACCGAATGAAACAAGAATCATAAAAATGTCCAAACCAGTAAAAAACATCAAAGTAATTTCTTTGTTTGATACGATGAAATAAAAACGAAACGTCAGTTCGAGTGTTTCGATGAAGCATGAATCGGAATATATCGAGAACCTTTTAATAATAATTTTCTATTCTCGATACAATCCCAATTTCATCGGGATCACTCGAACTGACGAAAATTATAATAAAAAAAGCCTTGATTTCTCAAGGCTTTTATATTTTAAAACAATCCGTTTATTTCGGCGTCAATTTTTTGGATAATCGCTCCTAAATCTTCCGGATTATTCACATAATCAATATTATCTACATCAATAATTACCAATTTACTTTTGTCGTAAGTTTGAATCCACGCTTCGTATCTTTCGTTTAATCTACTTAAATATTCAATCGAAATCGTATTTTCATAATCGCGACCACGTGTGTGAATTTGCTTTACTAAATTCGGAATTGAACTTCTTAAATAAATTAATAAATCTGGCGGTCCAACCAAATCTTCCATCAAATCAAAAAGCAATTTATAATTGGTATAATCACGATTTGTCATTAAACCCATAGCATGCAAATTGGGTGCAAAAATGAAAGCATCTTCGTAAATGGTTCTATCTTGTATGGTTTTTTTACCTGTTTTTCTAATCTCTAAAATTTGTCTGAAACGACTATTCAAGAAATAAATTTGTAAGTTAAAACTCCATCTTTCCATAGAATGATAAAAATCGTCTAAATACGGATTATCATCTACGTCTTCAAAATGCGCTTCCCATTTAAAATGTTTGGCCAACATTTTGGTTAAAGTAGTTTTTCCAGCTCCAATATTTCCAGCAATAGCTATATGCATATTTTATTTTTTAATTTGATAGGTACTTATTTGACAGTCGGTAAAAATAGACAAAATTCCATCCTTATAGAAGAAATTTTTAATCATTTTTTCATCAATGTCAATTTTCATTGAAGCCTGATTTTGAACGGAATAATAATACATTTTATCGTCAAAAAGATAGAATAAATCGCTTTTGTCAGAAAAAATTACTTTTTCAAAAGGCTTCACTTTTCCTAAGCTTGCAATTTTTCCAAATTTATTGATGGAATATATTCCGTTTTCAACATCTATCCAAAATAAATAATTATAATCAGAATATGCATATTTAATTGCTTTATTTATCGGATTGGAAAGGAATTTATAATTTTTCGAATTTAAATTATATAAACCGATTTGCTGACTTAAACTATCATAAAACCACAATTCATTTTGTGAAGCTGGTTTTAAAAATTCGCAATTAATTTCTGAAAAAATGGTAGAATTAATTTCATTAAACTGTGCATCTAATAAAACAAAAGCATTATTTTGCTTATAAAAAACAACTGTTTGCAACATATTGAATGTTTCAACACCAGTAATTTTTCCGTATTTATTATTCGTGTAATTCAAAGTATCTTTTTCATTGATCTTATACAAATTGTTACTGGTAGAAAAATAATTATTCCCATAAATATCATTTCCCCAGAAAACATCATATTTAGCAGGCTTCACTCCTACTTTCTCAAAATCAATGTTTTGAGCTGTAGCAAAAAAAGTGGTAAAAAAAAATAACAGTAGAATTTTCATATATATAATATTAACACAAAAATAACAAATTAACATGTAACTATTTCTGCTTTTTGTTGTCTAAATAGATAAGAAAACAAAAAATATAACAAATCATATGAAAAAAATATTTTTAGCTATACTTGGTTTATCCACTTTTATAGCATCTGCACAAAAAGATTTCCAAGGAATGGCTGTTTACGAATCTAAAACTTCTACAGCAGATTTTGCGAAAAATTTTGAAGGAAATAAAGACATTACTCCAGAAATGAAAACGCAAATTATGGAAAGAATGAAGAAAATGTTTGAAAAAACGTTTACTTTAAATTTCGATAAATCGTCATCAATTTATAAAGAAGAAGAAAAATTAGATGCACCAGGACAAGGTGGTGGAGGAAGAATGATGGCCAGCTTTATGGGCGGCGGCGGAACGTACTACAAAAATGTAAAAGAAAAACAATATACCGTTGATAAAGAAGTTTTCGGAAAAGAATTTTTAATTAAAGATTCGTTACCAAACTTAAAATGGGTTTTAACTGAAGAATCTAAAAAAATTGGAGATTATACTTGTTTTAAAGCAACAGCAGTGAAAGCAGCTAGTAAATCTGATTTTAGAAACTATAGAAGAAAAGAAGAAAAGAAAAAAGATGCTGTAAAAACAGAAGAAGTTAAAAAAGACGAAAGCGCAACTACAGAAAAGAAAGACGAAAAGAAAACTAACTTTTTCGACGAAGTAGAAATGGCAAAAGAAGTAACAGTAACAGCTTGGTATTGCCCAGAAATTCCAGTAAATCAAGGTCCAGATGAATATTGGGGTTTACCAGGATTAATTATGGAAGTTAACGACGGAAAGACTGTTATTATGTGTTCAAAATTAGTGATGAACGTGAAAGACAAAATGGAGATTAAAGCCCCAACTGGTGGCGATAAAGTAACTCAAAAAGAATTTGACGACATCATGATGAAAAAAATGAAAGAAATGAGTGAAATGGGTGGTGGTCCAGGTTCAAGAGGTGGTATGCATATAAGAACAAGATAGTTTATAATTATAAATACGAGACAAAAACTAAGTCGCCTTATGGCGACTTAAATTTATACAACAATTACAATTTTCCATGAAAAAAATACTATTACTCTTAGCCATTTTTATCTCAGGCTCAATTTATGCTCAATCTGTTAAAGTAACAGGAATTTTAAAAGATACCGATAATTTAGTTATAGAAACTGCTAATGTTATGGCAATAAACCAAGCTACAAAGGCTATGGATGCCTATAACATTACTAGTGAAAAAGGAGAGTTTTCATTAAACTTAAAAGCCAATACCGAATACACCATTAAAGCGGGTTACATTGGTTATGCACCTTTTGAGAAAAAAATTACAACTACTAAAGAAAACATGACTTTCGATATCGTTTTATCGGGTTCAAACACGATTGAAACGGTTGAAATTGTAAAAGAAATGCCTGTTAGAATTAGTGGCGATACCATTATTTATAATTCTGATTCGTTTACAAATGGAACGGAGAAAAAGCTAGAAGATGTACTTAAAAAATTACCTGGAGTTACTGTAAATAAAGATGGAGAAATTGAAGTAGAAGGTAAAAAAGTACAAAAAGTAATGGTAGAAGGAAAAGATTTTTTTGATGGCGATACCAAAATTGCTACCAAAAACATTCCTGCAGATGCCTTAGATAAAATTCAGGTTTTAAGAAATTATAACGAGGTTTCTAACTTAAAAGGATTAGAAAACAACGAAGACAATGTCGCATTAAACATCAAGCTAAAAGATGGTAAAAAGAATTTCTGGTTTGGTGATATGATGGCTGGTGCTGGAGTTGCTGATTCAGAAAACCGAAGTATTTTAAATCCGAAATTATTTTATTATAGTCCAAAATACAGTGTCAATTTAATTGGAAACTTAAACAATATTGGAGAATTACCTTTAACCATGCAAGACTATTTCAAGTTTACGGGTGGATTTAAAAACATGATGAAAAAAGGCGGTTCTAGTATAAATATTTCTACGAACGATTTAGGAATTATGGGAATGAGAAACAATCGTGCTAAAAATATTGATTCCAAATTTGGTGCAGCAAACTTCTCTTATAATCCATCAAAAGCATGGACAATTAGTGGATTCGGAATTTATTCGTACAATAAAACCGATTTACAAACGGACAATATTTACAATCGTACTGATAGATCAACAGGAACACCAATAAATGTTATTGAAAATCGTCAGGATATTTCAAAACAAAAAACCGACTTAGGTTTATTTAAAATTAGTTCTAGCTATGTACCTTCTACAAAAATGCATTTAGATTATGATGCTTTATTGAAAACATCGAATCAATTGGAAAAGCAAAGTGTACTTTCTAGTTTACAAGGAAATATTTTTACAGAAAAAAGCCAAAAACCATTATCTGTAAATCAAAATTTAAATTATTATTATACCTTAAATGATAAAAATGTTTTTGCTTTTGAATTGCAAAATTTATTTCAACAAGAAGATCCATTTTATAATGCTAATTTAGAAACACAACCTTTCTTTTTAGTTGATTATGACAATTCACAAACAAGAAATAATGTCAATCAAAACCGATTTGTAAAAACAAATAAAACTGATGCGAAGTTTGATTATTACTATATGGTTACTCCAAAAAGTAATATTAATGTAACTGTTGGAAATACGTATTCGTACCAGAATTTTAACTCAAATATGTTTCAAATTTTAGATAATGGAACACAAAACAATTTAACCGATGCATCTAATACAAATGATGTAAATTATGCTTTTAACGATGCTTTTGTTGGGTTACATTACAAAATGTTATTTGGAAAATTCACTTTAAATCCAGGAGTTTCTGTACACCAATTTAACACCGTTGACAGCCAATTGAACAGCTCAAATAAAATGAGTTTCAATAGAGTTTTACCAGATTTCTATGCGTTATGGCAAATGAAAAAATCACAATCGTTAACATATAACTTTTCATTGACTAACAATTTTACTGACATTAACAAACTAGCTCAAGGTTACGTGTTTTCAAACTACAACAGTTTATATAGTGGAAATCGTTTCTTAGAAAATTCTGTTTCTCAAGTTCACTCGTTACGTTTTTTTAAGTTTAGTATGTTTAACATGGAAAATGTTTTCGCAAACCTTACTTACACCAAACAAACAGATATTATTACCAATCGAGCTTTTATAGACCCTTTAAGTGTTAATCAAGTTTCAAGTTCTGTAAATCTTAATTCAAACTTTCCACAAGAATCAATTACTGGAGCATTTAATTATGGCCGTTCATTTGCTCGTTACTTCAAAGCTGATGGAGGCTTAAGTTTATCATGGAACAAAAACAACAATATTCTTGTAAGACCAGATGATACAGATTATATCCAAACTGCAGAAAATTACATTCAAAATTATAATGTTGGCTTTTCAACTAATTTAAAAGAATTACCAAATATTGAGTTGTCTTATAATTTTTCAATTAGTGATTCACAAGTTCAAACATTTTATGTAGACAATCCTTCTGTAAATTTAGAATATTTCTTTTTAGATGCGTTTTCATTTACAGCTGATTACGACTTTTATCATAACAGAAATAAAGCCAAAACTATTGATACAGAATATGATTTCTTAACGGCATCTTTTTCGTATCAGAAAAAAGACAGCAAGCTGGAATATAAAATTAGCGCGACTAATTTATTAAACACAAAATCATTAAACGACAATACTTTTACTCCGCTTGGTGGCTCTACTAACTTTTCAAGTTACTATGTACAACCTCGTTATATTATATTAAGTTTGAAATACAATTTATAAGAAATTACATAATCATATTTGTAAGAAAATGTTTAAAATCCCAACTGAAATAAGTTGGGATTTTTTGTTTTCATTTTCTAAAATTTTATACATTTACACAAAATTAGACACCTTCCAAATGAAAAAAATCCTTTTTATCATTGCTTGTTCCTTACAATTTGTAAATGCGCAAACTAAACCCTCAACTGGCGAATATCTTTCTATTGACAAAACAAATCAAGGAATTAATTTGTTCTTAAACGACGACAAAACGTTTCAAATGTTTGTTTTAAATGGAACATATGAAGTTATAAACGATTCAATAAAATTCTCAAACGATTTATCAAATGAATTGAAAAATGCTTTTAATGTACAATTCAAAAAAAGCAAAACAGCAAATAAAAAAGTTAACATTTTCATTGAACCAGCTTATTTATATAGTCGTCCAAGTTATTTTTTAGGAATTCAAAATAAAGCAGACGGAGAAATCACTTACAAAACGTTTAATGAATACTTTGATCGAGATGAAATTGAGCGTTTTTATGAACAATCCTATTCAGATAAAAAAGAAGGTGAGGAAGAAAATACCAAAATGTCTTTCGAATTAGACAAACCTTACGCTATTTATGTCGTACGAAACTTACAATCAAAAGCAAAAATTGAAAAATATATAATTTCTTCTGATGTTTCTGAAGTTAAAATTGAGAGCAATACTAGTATTTTTGATGAATTTGAAATGACTGGTGTGGTAGAAAATGAAGATGCTTTAAAAGTATATGTAAACAAAACTTCTCCTTTAAAATTCGTTAATAAAAAAGCTAAAATTGAAACTAAAAATGAAATTCCAGCTACTAAAACTACAGAAAAAAACTGGACATATCCTGGCAAAAAAGATTTCAATGACATTTATGCAGATAGCGCTGCTGTAGTTGTTGATACTGCTGCGGCTTATTCTGATACAGATTATCAATTTAAAGCTAAAGTGGAAAAAAATTTAAAAGAAGCTTTAGTAAACATTAAGAAAGATCCTGCAAAGTATTTATTTGTGTATTACAATCCAAAAGGAAAAAGAACCGAAAAGGATTTCAAGAATTTAATTGAAGAATACAATATAAATATTAGCAACACTATGTATTCTGAATATGATGCCGCTTATGATAAATTTAATTTTTATTTGGCTACAAAATCAGACGAAGGCTTTTTTAAGAAAAACAATGTAACAGATAAATCGTTTTTAATTTTAAATAAAGATGGAAAAATTATTGCAACCTCTACAAAATCAATAGATCAAATTAGCAATACCTTAAATTATGATAGCGCCTTTTTAAGTAATAAACTTCTAGAAACTGAAAACGCTATTACATTATCAAATACAGTTACCAATAAAAAAACAAGTATTCCAGATTTAACAAAAACTTTGAATACTAATTATAAAGATTTATTTACTTCGAAATATTACTACAATTTAACAAGTTATACTGAAGAAGAGCCAATTATTGAAGAAAAATATGATGAAAATGAAGACGCTACTACTGAGGCTGCTGCAGTTGTAGAAGCTGCTGCAGATGCCTATGAAAACAAAAATTTCACCTATTACAAATCTGAAGTTTCTGAGAAAATCTTAACCGAAAAATTAAACACTATTTTCGAATACTACAATTCTAAAAACATCGTAAACAGCGAATTAGTGAATATCCTATTAGGGGAAATTTCAGGAAATCATAATAGCTTTGATTTGTTTAAAAACGAAAACAACACTAATAACAAACAAGAGATTAAATTCATCAATTATATTTTAAAATATAACGAAGACGAAAAAAAAAAAGTTAAAATCGCAACAATTTTAAGTAGTATTATCTCGGAAAAAGCAGCAAATAATCCTGACATTCAAACTTATAATGATATTGCGTATAAATTAATTTCTTATTCAGGAAATAATTTAGGAATCATACAAAATGCCATAAATAATTTTAACACAAAAGAAAAGGCATCAGAAGAAGCTAACAAACTAGTTGACATATATTACAATACTTTGGTAAATAACAAGCCTGTTTTTGAAAACATAGATACTCAGTTTAACAATATTAGTGCTGATATTGATTACGAAATAGATTGGACTAGTTTTAAAAACAGAATTAATACGATGTTAAACGCTCAAGCTTGGGATATTTTTGAAACAAACAAAACTAAAGATTTTGAAAGAGCAATTAAATGGTCGGAATTATCAAACCTTGTAGAAAAAGACAATCCATATTCATTAGACACATTAGGACAATTGTATTTTGCTGTTGGAAAAAAATCTGAAGCTATTGCAATTCAAACTAAAGCGGTTGCTCTTGCAAAAACTATGAAAATAAGTCATGAAGAGTTTGAAAATGCCTTAAATAATATGAAGAAGTAATTTCTGAAACAAAAAATCCTGTTTAATTAAAACAGGATTTTTTTATACTTTCATTTTCGCAAACTTATCTATTTTTTGTTGAATGTCTTGATGTGATTCGTTAAAATCGTACAACAAACCAAACAATTCTACTGAAGCTAATTTTCCAATAAAATACGGATTTTCGTTTCGTATCATATAATCTAAAGTAGCATCGTCTAATTGTAAATTCTGAGCTACATATCCGTTTTTAAAGAACTCTTTTGCAAAGCGAACTCCATTTAAACCGTCAATTGGTAATCCATTTTTCTTTTTGGCAACCAAATTCTGAGGTAAATATTTTTTAGCAACTTCTCTCACAATCCATTTATCGGTAATAAAAGGATGTTTCTTATTGTGTAATTGAGTTGTCCAACGTGTTTTATATTCTAATGGTAAATTCAAACCGAATTTCACAACATCTTCATGTAAAAATGGAAAACGCACTTCAATTGAAGAAATCATTCCCATTCTGTCGTTTCTGTACAATAATGCTTGTAAATGTTTTTGCATCATTTCGAAAGAATCCAAATAGTACTTTTGTTCGTTTTTTGGTACGAATGAAAACAATTCAGAACCTTTTTCATACAACATTTCACTTTTGTATGAATTGGCCAATCTGATATTAAATGCATCTAAATTTGAAGAAGATGGCGGAAAAAGATAATTATGTAACGTTGGATATATTTTGTAAATTTTCTTTAAAATTTCATGAGGAAATAATAAAGCATTTTTATAACGCGCCGCCATTAGTTTAGAATATCCTAAAAACAATTCGTCTGAACCTTCACCACAAATTACAGCTTTCACATTATTTTGTCTGGCTAAATGTGCTACTCTAGAAATTGGCACACCATTGGTAAAATACACAATTGGTGCGGCATTATGTTCAGTAGCTGTAATCCAATGTTTTAAAAAATCCTCTGGATGAAATTCCGTTTTATGTAAAGGCAAATCTAAATGACTCGCTAAAGCTAATGAATCTGAATATTCAGAATGCTTACCAACAATATCAGCAGTAAACATTTCAATATCTGGTCTGTATTGTTTGGCAATTGCAGTTAAAAGAGAAGAGTCAATTCCACCACTCACGAATGAACCCATTGGAAAGTCGGAAACCAACATTTCATCAACAGATTTAGATATTAAAGTATCAAATTCTTTTACAATTTCCGATTTTGGTTTTTTTGCCAATTCTTTATAATGATTCGCATCAACCTGATCAGATAGTTTATAGTAATAGTCTTCAGAAACTTCTAAGTTTTCAGAAATTTTAACAACTGCTCCTGCTTTAACTTTTATCACATCATTAAATAACGAATAAGAAGAACTACCTTCTAATGTGCTATTTAAAGCCATGATGCTTTTATAACTATCTGGTTTTAATTGCAAAGCTTTTGCTAAAGTTCTCGATTCAGATGCGAAAGCAAAAACTTCTGAATTATTTACAAAGACCAACGGTTTTATTCCGAAACGATCGCGAACTAAAAAAAGTTCTTTTTTCTTTACATTATAAAAAGAAAAAGCAAACATTCCTTTAATATCACGAAGCGTTTTTTCAATTCCGAAATGAATTAAGTATTGAAAAAGCACTTCCGTATCTGAAGTTGTAATAAAGTTAACGGTTGGTAAATGTTGTTTTAAGGCTAAGAAATTATAAATTTCTCCATTAAAACACAATACGAAATCATCATTAAAAAAAGGCTGATTGGAACGACTATTTCCATCAATTAACGACAATCTTTGGTGAAAAAAGTGTGCATTACCATCTTTATTCCACTCACCGGAAAAATCGGGACCTCTGTGCGCTTGAAGCTCACTCAAACCTTTTATCAAGATTTGTTTATTATTATCAGAGAGGTTTTTATTAATAAAACCGGAAATTCCGCACATTTAAACTGGGGTTTAAGAATACAAAAATAGCATAAAATTAACTTTAAACAAGAGAAAACTTTATTTTTACATTCCTGTACGAATTGCCTCAACAGGATCTAACCTTGAAGCAGAAATTGCAGGTAAAATTCCTGAAATCAAACCAATAGCAATTGACAAACTTGAACCTAATAAAATATTAGCAGCACTTAGTACAAATTGAAAATCCAACACACTTGTTAAAATCATAGCAATTATCCAAACTAAAATAATTCCAAATAATCCTCCAAACATGGCTAAAATTACAGCTTCAAATAAAAACTGAAATAAAATAAATTTATTTTTAGCTCCTAAGGCTTTCTGAATTCCAATTAAATTGGTACGCTCTTTTACAGAAACAAACATAATATTGGCAATACCAAATCCACCTACTAAAAGAGAAAAACCACTAATTAACCAACCAAAAACGTTCATTTGACCGACAATATCATCTATAAAATCGGTAAAACCTGAAAGTACATTTACAAAGAAATTATTAATTTCCCCTGCTCTTAAACCTCTAAAATTTCTCATTTTATTAGCTATTTCAGCCTTAAATTCTTCCATATCAACTCCTTCTTTTGGCTTAATTAAAATAGCTGGCGTAAAAAGATTACTATTATCACCATATAATTTTCTAATATTATTTACGGGTAAAAAAACAGCCACATCATTCGTATCACCAAAAGCATTCTCTCCCATTTTTTTCAACACACCAATAACTGTATAACGTTGACCATACAATCGAATTTGTTTTCCGATAGGTTCTCCTCCTTTAAACAAACCTTCAGCAACTTCGCTACCAATAACAATTACTGATGTTCCCGAATTGGATTCCGCTTCATTAAACAATCTTCCTTTTTCAACTTTAAAAGGTTCAATTTCAAAAAAATCACTAGTTGAAGGCTTAACACGAATAGAATTTACCGTGTTTTCATCATATTTTAAAGTTTGGTCTCCAGTGAAAAAGTTGAACGAAATTTTATCAATATCATCCATATTTTTCTGTAAAAATTGAAATTCATCATACTTTACATGTGGAAATTGGTCGCGTTTCCATTCTTCAACATCAGTTGGTCCGAAAGAATATTTAAACAAATAAATAGTATTTTTATCCATCCCATCTAAACTGTCTACAATATTTTTCTTTAAAGAATCGACAGCTGCTAAAACGGCAATAATAGAAAAAATACCAACCGTAACGCCTAATAAAGACAATAAAGTTCGTAATTTATTATTCCTCAAAGCGTTAAGTGCAAAAGCAAAACTTTCTTTTAGTAAACGTAAGTATAGTATCATAAAAATCAATATTCTGGATATATGTAGATAAAAAGTAGAATTTGTTACAATTTTAGATGTAGATTTTTTTGCTTCCAAGAAGTAATTTAGAAAATGAAATTATTGCATTTTCTTATTCAAATTCTTACTTTTGCACCTGAAAACAAACAACAATACAATGACTCACACAAAACAAATCAAATCGGCGCTAATTTCTGTATTTGACAAAACTGGCTTAGAGCCAATTATTAAAGCACTTCACCAAAACAATGTAACAATTTATTCAACTGGAGGAACTCAAGATTTTATTAAGAATTTAAATGTTCCTGTTGTGGCAGTTGAAGATGTAACTTCTTTCCCTGAAATTCTTGGTGGAAGAGTGAAAACTTTACATCCGAAAATTTTTGGTGGAATTTTAAACCGTCAAGACAATGAAAGTGATGTGGCACAAATGACAGAATTTGACATTCCTCAAATTGATTTGGTAATTGTTGATTTATATCCATTTGAAAAAACAGTTGCTTCTGGCGCAAGTGAGGCTGATATTATTGAAAAAATTGATATCGGCGGAATATCTTTAATCCGTGCTGCAGCTAAAAACTTTAAAGACACAACCATTGTGGCTTCAGTTGATGAATATGCTACTTTTTTAGGTTTTTATACTGAAAATAATGGCTCAATTTCAATCGAACAAAGAAAATTATTAGCTACAAAAGCATTCCATACTTCTTCAAATTACGATACAGCTATTTTTAATTACTTCAACACAGAAGATACGTATTTAAAAATTAGCGAAGAAAAAGGACAAATTTTACGTTACGGAGAAAACCCTCATCAAAAAGGATTTTTCTTTGGTGATTTCGATAAAATGTTTACTAAATTACACGGTAAAGAGCTATCATACAACAACTTATTAGATGTTGATGCTGCTGTAAATTTAATGAATGAATTCAAAAATAACGAACCAACATTCGCTATTTTAAAACACAATAACGCTTGTGGTTTAGCAACAAGACCAACCATGAAAGCAGCATATTTAGACGCTCTAGCTGGCGATCCAACTTCAGCTTTTGGTGGTGTTTTAATTGCAAACGGAAATATTGATGTGACTACTGCAGAAGAAATTAATAAATTATTTTGCGAAGTAGTAATCGCTCCTTCATACGATCAAGAAGCTATTGATATTTTAGAAGAGAAAAAGAACAGAATTATTTTAGTTATCAACGATGTTGAGTTACCTGCTAAAAATGTTCGTACATGTTTAAACGGAATTTTAGTTCAAGACAAAGATAATATTACAGATTCAGCTGACATTTTAAAAACGGCAACTTTAACTGCTCCAAGCGCAGAAGAAATTGAAGATTTATTATTCGCATCAAAAATTTGTAAGCATACAAAATCAAACACAATTGTATTTGCAAAAAACCGTCAGTTATGTGCTTCAGGAACTGGACAAACATCTAGAGTTGATGCGTTAAATCAGGCCATTGAAAAAGCAAAAACTTTCGAATTTGATTTAACTGGCGCAGTAATGGCAAGTGATGCATTTTTCCCTTTCCCAGATTGTGTTGAAATCGCAAACAAAGCAGGAATTACGGCAATTATTCAACCTGGTGGTTCTATAAAAGATGAATTAAGTATCAACTATTGCAACGACAATAATGTAGCGATGGTTATGACAGGAGTTCGTCATTTCAAACACTAAAAAATTACCTACAAAACACATATTTTAAAACGCATTAAAAATTTATTTTTTAATGCGTTTTTATTTTAAATAATTCCAATTTAATTTTATACTTTTGTTAGTTGAATATAAACATACAAAATACTAAACCCTTGATATAAATATGGGATTTTTTGACTTCATGACTGAGGACATCGCAATTGACCTTGGTACCGCGAATACACTGATAATTCACAACGATAAAGTTGTAATAGATAGCCCTTCAATTGTTGCTAGGGACCGAATAACTGGAAAAATAATTGCTGTTGGAAAAGAAGCCAACATGATGCAAGGAAAAACCCACGAAAACATTAAAACAATTCGTCCATTGAAAGATGGGGTAATTGCCGACTTTGATGCGTCCGAAAAAATGCTTCAAATGTTTATCAAAAGTATTCCAGCTTTAAAGAAAAAATTATTCACTCCTGCACTACGTTTAGTAATTTGTATTCCTTCTGGAATTACTGAAGTGGAAATGCGTGCTGTAAAAGAATCTGCAGAACGTGTAAATGGAAAAGAAGTATACTTAATTCACGAACCTATGGCAGCTGCAATTGGTATCGGAATTGATATTATGCAACCAAAAGGAAACATGATTGTTGACATCGGTGGTGGAACAACAGAAATTGCTGTTATCGCATTAGCAGGTATTGTTTGTGATAAATCGGTTAAAATTGCCGGTGACGTTTTCACAAACGACATCATTTACTACATGAGAACACAACACAATTTATTTGTAGGTGAAACTACTGCTGAAAAAATTAAAATTCAAATTGGTGCCGCTGTTGAAGATTTAGAAAGTGCTCCAGAAGATATGTCGGTTCAAGGACGTGACTTATTAACTGGAAAACCAAAACAAGTTGACGTTTCTTACAGAGAAATCGCAAAAGCATTAGACAAATCTATACAAAGAATTAAAGATGCGATTATGGAAACGCTTTCTCAAACTCCTCCAGAATTAGCAGCAGATATTTACAACACAGGTATTTACTTAGCTGGTGGTGGATCTATGTTAAGAGGATTAGACAAACGAATTTCGTTAAAAACAGATTTACCAGTTTATATCGCTGAAGATCCTTTAAGAGCCGTTGTTAGAGGAACTGGAATGGCACTTAAAAACTTAGCGAAGTATAAAAATATCTTAATTAAATAAGCACGTAATACATGCAGCAAATTATAAATTTTCTTATAAAAAACAGCTATAAATTGCTGTTTTTGCTGCTTTTGGGTGTTTCATTAACACTTACGGTAAAATCACATTCTTACCACAGAAGCCAGTATATTAATTCTTCAAACGCTGTATCTGGTTATACGTATAACCAAATTAATAGCGTAAAAGAATATTTTGGTTTAAGACAAAAAAATGAAGATTTAGCCAGAGAAAATGCGCGTTTAAAAGAAATTCTTTTCAATAAAAAAGATACTATTTTAGAAAGTAAAATTGTAGTGCCGGATATTTTATCCACTTACACAGTAAGACAAGCTAAAGTAATTAAGAATTCTTACAGCAAACAAGAAAACTTTTTAACTTTAGATAGAGGCGCATTTGAAGGATTAAAACCTGACATGGCTGTAATTAGCGACAGAGGCGTTGTTGGAATTATTGAAAAAACATCAAAAAATTTCGCTACGGTGATTAGTATCTTACATACCAAAAATCCTTTAAACGGAAAAATAAAAAATTCTGAGCATTTTGGTTCTATCACTTGGGATGGAAGAAATGCTGGTTACGTACAATTGATAGATGTTCCAAAATTGGCAACCCTGAAAAAAGGAGACACGATTGTTACTGGAGCACAATCGGCTATATTTCCTGAAAATATTCCAATTGGAAAAATTGACAGAATCTTTGAAGAAAAAGCAACCAACAAATATGTTATCAATATTCGATTATTTAACGACATGACTTCATTAGGTTATGTTTATATTATTGAAAATAAAAAGAAATTAGAGAAACAAGCTCTGGAAACAGAAACCGAAAAAGATCCAACTAAAAAATAATGAACAGTAACTTCATTTTAAATTTAATACGTTTTATTGTTTTATTAACGATACAAATTGTTGTTTTAGAACAAGTCAAATTTGGAGGTTGGATAAATCCGTATTTATATATATTATTCATTATCTTATACCCAATTAATTCTAACAAATCTGGGTTTATAGCCGCAAGTTTTTGTTTGGGTTTAGTAATGGATTTATTTTGCGATAGTGGCGGAGTTCACGCAACAGCTTGTTTACTACTCGCGTATTTTAGGCCTGGATTTTTAAAATTTGCCTTTGGTTTAAGTTACGAATATCAAACCATTAGAATTGCCGAAAAACTATCTGTAGACCGATTTACATTTATCATGTCTGCAATTTTATTTCATCATTTAGTGCTTTTTAGTTTAGAATTGTATCGTTTTGATTTAATTTTCGAAATCATAACTCGCACCATTTTAAGTACTTTATTTACGTTTATAATTTGCATCATTAGTATTTATTTAATTAAACCTAATAAACGATGAGAAAGACCTTATTACCAACCATTATCATTATAACTTCGGTTATTTTATTGGCGCGTCTTTTTTACTTACAAATTATTGATGACACCTTAAAAATTAAGTCGGAAAACAACGCTATAAAAATCAAATATGACTTTCCAGAAAGAGGTTATATTTATGACAGAAATGGAAAACTTTTAGTTGCCAATCAGCCATCTTATGATATTATGGTTGTTCCGAATGAAGTTAAAGAAATCGATACACTTGAATTTTGCCGAATTCTTCAAATTACAAAACCAGAGTTTTTAGAAAAAATCGAAAAAGCAAAAGTATATAGCCCAAGATTACCTTCACTATTTCTTGCGCAATTAAACAAAATGGAATTTGCTGGTTTTCAAGAAAAAATTAGAAAATACAACGGATTTTATATTCAAAAACGTGCCTTAAGAGAATATCAAACCAAAAGTGGCGCCAATGTTTTTGGATTTATCACACAAGTTAACGACGCCATTATTGCCAAACAACCCTATTATAAAAGTGGAGATTTAATTGGTCAACAAGGCGTAGAACAAGCCTATGAAGAAGATTTACGTGGTGTAAAAGGTGTGAAATATATTTTAAAAGACAAGCACAATCGTGAAATTGGCTCGTATAAAGAAGGAAAATTTGACACTATTGCCAAACAAGGAAGTGATTTAACGCTTTCAATCGATGGAGATTTACAAAAATATGGTGAAGAATTAATGGTTAATAAACGTGGTGGAATTGTAGCCATTGAACCCAGTACTGGTGAAATTTTAGCATTGGTAACTGCTCCTTCTTATGATCCTGCCTTATTAGTTGGAAGACAACGTTCAAAAAACTATACCAAATTATATAACGATTCCATTGCAAAACCTTTGTACGATAGAGGATTATTAGGAGAATTTCCTCCTGGCTCACCTTTTAAAATTTTAACTGGATTAGTCGGTTTACAAGAAGGTGTTATTGACGAAGAAACTTCATTTAGTTGTGGACCTGGTTTTTATTATGGTCGTGGAGCTTTTATGAAATGCCACTGTCCTGGCGGACACATTAAACTGAATTTCGGAATTTATAAATCGTGTAATACCTATTTTGCAAATACTTATAAGCGTACGATTGAAAAATATAAAAAACCAAAAGACGGAGTAAATGCTTGGGCAAATCATTTAAAAAGTTTCGGATTAGGTAATTTTATGGGTTACGATTTACCAACTGGTAGAAAAGGACACATTCCAACATCAAAATTTTATGAAAGGTTTTATCCAAATGGAGGTTGGCGTTCTACAACGATTATTTCTAATTCAATTGGACAAGGTGAAGTTTCAATGACTCCAATTCAATTGGCAAATATGATGGCGACAATTGCAAATAGAGGTTATTATTACACACCACATATTATAAAAAGTATTAAAGGAAGAAAAATTGACCCTAAATACACAACTAAACACGTAACAACGATTGAAAGGAGACATTTTGACCCAATAGTTAATGGCTTATTCGACGTATATAATCATGGTACTGCTTATAGTTTGGGTGTTGTTGGTTTAGAAATTTGTGGAAAAACAGGTACTGCAGAAAACTTTGCAAAAATAAATGGAAAACGTGTACAATTAGAAGACCATTCAGAATTTGTAGCTTTTGCGCCAAGAATACAACCTAAAATTGCTATTGCCGTAATCGTAGAAAACGGGCATTACGGAAATACTTGGGCTGGACCAATTGCTACGTTAATGATTGAAAAATATTTGAACAAAAAAATTACCCGAAAAGATTTAGAAAAACGAATGTTAGAAGGTAATTTAAATTATCAATATCGAAAATTATATCCGAGTAAAGATTCTATTAATAAACCGAAATTAACTAAAGTAGATTCGCTTCGTATGAAGTTGAAATCTAAAAAGGAAATTGAGGACGAAAAGAAGAATAAAGCAACAGGTAAGAAAAAAGATTCTGTAAAAAAATAAAATGAAATCACCACTAACAAAAAGTTTGTGCAAACAAACACCTATAAATAACAAGGTGATACCATATATGACCTCTTAAAAATAAATTTGCATATATGAAAAATCAAGATATTAGTAATTCCATCGATTGGATAACAATTTTGTTATACATCATCCTTGTTATTTTTGGATGGATGACTATTTATTCTGTTACTGTTCCACCTGATCAAGAATATACTTTTGATTTTAGTTTAAATTATGGACGACAAATGATTTTCATGATCATTACCATCCCAATTATTTTCGCCATATTATTTGTAGATTCAAAAATATTTGAACGGTTTTCCTTTGTGTTTTATGGTATTGGAATTGCACTACTTCTCGGATTATTTGTCTTTGGTGTTGAAAAAAAAGGACAAACTAACTGGTATCAATTTGGCGGATTTGGTTTTCAACCTTCTGAGTTTGTTAAAACTGCCGTCGCTTTATTATTATCAAAATATTTGAGTGATGCCCAAGTAAACTTAGCTAAAAGAAACTTTCAATACATTGCTTTTGCCATAATGGGATTGCCGATAGTTTTAATATTAATGCAACCAGATGCTGGTAGTGCGATGATATTTTTATCTCTAATTTTTGTATTATATAGAGAAGGATTACCGGGTTGGTATTTATGGACAGGCGCCATCGCTATCGCCACATTCCTTTTAGCTTTAATTATAAAACCGATATTCCTAATTTCATTTATTGGGGTTTTTATGGTGATTCATTATATTTTCAACCGATTAATTTCCAGAAATCCAATTGTATACGGTTTGATATTTATTGCCATTGCGAGTTTTGCTTTTTCGGTAAGTTATATGTACGATAAAGTTCTAGAACCACATCAAAAAGACCGTATTAACGTGCTTTTAGGGAAAGATGTGAACATGAAAAAAGAAGGTTATAATCTTAACCAATCTATGATTGCGATTGGTTCTGGAGGTTTACTCGGAAAAGGATATTTAGAAGGCACTCAGACCAAAGGTGGTTTCGTACCAGAACAACACACCGATTATATTTTTACAACCGTTGGTGAAGAATGGGGATTTGTAGGAAACCTATTAGTCATGAGTTTATTCGTGTGTTTATTCATTAGAATTTTATACTTAGCTGAAAGGCAAAAAACTAGATTTAGCAGAGTCTATGGCTATTGCGTCGCCACCTATTTATTTACCCACTTTTTTGTAAACATTGCGATGTTAATTCGTTTGTTCCCAACCATTGGAGTTCCACTACCCTTTTTCTCTTATGGTGGTTCTAGTTTATGGGCGTTTACCATTATGCTTTTTATCTTTATTAAGCTAGATGCGAATAAAGTGAATGAGTGGTAATAGAATGGATAAACTTCTAAACATAACTTTAGCACATGAATTTTACAGATGCTCAAAAGCACTTGAAAACTTTTGCAATCAAGCTGTTTATCTAAAGTCAAATCCAACAAAAAAAGACCGAATTGATTGCTACAATTCTTATGTAGATTTTCTTTCACATTTATATGAATTTTATCTAAATTTCATAGAAAATGAATTAAAACACAATAAATCAAAAACTTATGAAATCCATGATTTAAATAATAAAATGAAGGATCATGAAAAGCATGATATAATTCTCAACAATGAATTAAAACAACTATTAAGAAATAGAAAAAACAGAATTATAAAAGGATTTGAAGACAATTTAGGAGAAACAATAGATTTTTATGATAGAAGATTTCCTGAAGAATTTGCTAAACATTTTAGATATATTAGAAACAGAAGAAATCATTCTGATTTTAAAAGAGCATCAGATAATCATGACATTTCACTAAAAGAATTTTTCAAATTATACCATAAATATTTACTAATTATGTATTATGAAACGAAATGGATTTGGGATGTTGATATAGAAAAATATGAATGGAATGGAATTCAAGAATTTGCAACAGAAATTTTGAAGTAATACTTCCTAAAAACTCCAACCTTTATAATCTTTACTCGCTTCTAATTTATTTTCAGTTGCATCATCTAATTTAGGAAAAAAGTCAATTCCTGTTTTCTTTTCTAATTCATCTACAGAAACCACAAATTCATATAAAGGTTTATTCGATTTTTCATGTGGTACTAAAAAAGCAATCATTCTCGTTTTATCTTTCGTTAATAAAACCTTGTAGAAGTATTTTGGCACGGAAACATCTTCTTTACCAATAGTTTCTAAATCATCACTTAAAACACCACCAGTTACAACATAAATGCCATCGTATTTCCCAGCCCAATAGCGTACTTTGTTTTCTAAACGGTTCCAAATTCCAGCATTGAAATCGTATAATTGTGGCGAAGCATTGCTTGTAAAAAAAGTTTCGTCATATAATTCCTGTGTTTGTTTTCTATCGCCAGCCGGACACAAATGTCCTTTCGTATAACCTGATTTTTTATAATTTCCCCAATGTGCTGATTCCGTTTTTACTATTGGATCTTGTTCAAAAAGTGGACGTTCTAAATTGGAATATTTCCATTTTCCATCTTCAAGTAAATAGGCAACCCACTCGCTTTGTTCATGTGCTTCCACATATGAAAACACATACCCTTTATGTTCATAAACCGCATTTGTAGTTGATGTTGGCAGATAAGAAAACTCAATGTTTTCTGCTTCCTTTTCTGAAGTTGGCACATTTATTGTATCGGTTGCTTCTGTTACTTTTTCATTTTTAATTTGACAAGAAGTAAAAACAGAAAGAATAAATATATTTAAAAAAAAAATCGCATAATTATGTTTATTATCTTTGTAAAAGTAAACAAAAAACGTTCAATCTAATACCTACAATTATGAAAAAAACATTAACCTTTATGGCATTTGGTTTGTTTGCGTTAAATGCAAACGCGCAAGATATAACACCTGCTCCAACTCAACCAACTGATTCGATTCAAAAAGTTGAAGTCACTAAATTAGAAAAAGAAAAGACAGACAAAGAAGCTTTAAAAGCAAAAGAAAAAGCAGATAAGGATGCAGCGAAAGAAAAGGAAAAAGCGGAAAAAGCAGCCAGAGACCAACAAAAAGAAATTGAAAAAGAAAAACTTGCATTAACAAAAGAACTTAAAGCCTCTGAAAAAGCAAGAAAAGAAGCAGAAAAAGACCGAAAAAAACTTGAAAAAGAAAGAAAACAATTAGCAGATGCAAGAGATAAAGTTGCTGATTTAAAAGAAGATATTCTTAAAAACAAAGAAAAACTAGAAGACGAGAAAAAGGATTTTGAAAAAGATAAAAAAAGAGGAAAACTTTCTCCAAATGACGAATTAAAGCGTCAAGGAAAAATTGATAAACTTCTTGATAAAAGCATCGAATTACAAAACAAATTAGAAAAAGCTACTATCAAATTAGACAAAATAAGATAAGCGTTTTCATATTCCATAGAAACAAAAAATGCCATTCAATTTGAATGGCATTTTTTTATATTTTAAAATTGAAATTACTTCGAAGCTAATTTTTTCTCTTTAGTTTTTTTAGCTTTTTGACCTTTCATTGAAGTTGTGTTTGCGTCTTTTCCGCTTAAATCAGTTAAAACATTTAATGTTTCTGTCATATAAACATCTTTAATTAATTCACTATGCCATCTGTCGCGTTTTTCTTTTAGCAATTCATCTTTTGCCATTAATTCTAATTCATATGGTAAAGAAGTAAACGTTAAGTTGTTTTTGAATTTCTCAATATCTTTAAATTTCTTTGTTTGTGCTTCAATGTCAGCCAACTCTTTTTTGTAAGAAGTATAATTTAAACTAATTGTATTGTCTTCTTTTCTGTTGTTGATCCATTTTGCATTTTCAGAAATTAAATTGAAATTTTCATTTGCAGCAATTCTGTGTTTACTATTTGCAATTACTTTATCAAAATTCACATTTAATGGTGTGTAATCAGCTGGTTCAATTTTATCCCATGGTAAAGCGCTTTTTTCGTCTTTTTCACCAGTTTCCATAAAACTAAAACGGTCTGGCATTACAATATCACTTTTTACACCTTCTAATTGCGTAGAACCACCATTAATTCTGTAGAATTTTTGAGTCGTAGTTTTTAACGCTCCTAAATCTCCGTATTGGTTACCACGAACAAATTCGTTTAATTCAAATACATTTTGAACCGTTCCTTTTCCGTAAGATTGCTTACTTCCAACAACAATTCCTCTTTTATAATCTTGGATTGCAGCTGCAAAAATTTCTGAAGCTGAAGCCGAATAATTGTTAATCATTACAACTAACGGACCGTCCCATTGTACTTTTGCATCAGTATCAGGTAAAACTTGTGCTTTACCATTTGCTGGTTTTACTTGAACTACTGGACCTTTATCGATAAATAAACCTGTCATTTTCACAACCGTTTCTAAAGAACCTCCGCCATTGTCACGTAAGTCCATTACAATTCCTTGAACGTTCAATTCTTTTAATCTTTCAATTTCTTGAGCAACATCTTTAAAAGCATCTCTTTGCGATTTGTTTTCAAAAGATTGGTAGAATTTCGGCAAATAAATTACACCATATAATTTCCCATCTTTATTAACCACAGTCGATTTTGCAAAAGTTTCTTCTGTTTCCACTTCGTCTCTAAAAATTGGCACTACTTTAATAGTTCCATCTACTTTTTTAACTGTCAGTTTTACTAAAGTTCCTTTTGGTCCTTTTATCTTTTTAATAACATCATCTAAACGCATTCCAGAAATGTCAATAGGCTCTTCGTTTCCTTGACCCACTTTGATAATAATATCGCCTTGTTCCAATAATTTTCCTCTCCAAGCTGGACCACCACTGATTAATTCTGAAACTTCAATTCCTTCATTTTTCTTTTGTAAACGCGCGCCAATTCCTTCGAATTTTCCACTCATACTTACATCAAATTTCTCTTTATCTTCTGGAGAAAAATAATACGTATGTGGATCGTATTGCGTTACAATCGCATTAAGATAAATTGAGAACCAATCTTCACGAGTTAATTCTCCAATAAAACTGAAGTTGTTATTTAAATTACTTTCCGTGTTTTTTCTAGCTTTTTCTTCTAATTGTTCAAAAGTTTTTGGAGCTGATTTAACTGCTTCTTTATTTTCTTTAACATCAACTACTTGACTAATAGTTTTGTCTGCATTTTTTACAATAGCATCTTGAATTTCTTCTTTATCCGTAATATCACTTAACACAGCGAATTCCAATTGCTTTCTCCATCTTGCCACTAAATCAGCTTTAGAAGTTGCGAATGGTAATTTTTCGTAATCTACATTAATGGTTTCTTCGTCATTTAAGTTTAATGGTTTAGAAAGAATTTCACTATAAATTTCTTTAGATTCTTTCATTCTTAACATTAATCTTTTGTATGTTAAATCGAAAAAAGACAAATCTTTACTTCTAATCATATCATCAATTGAATTTTCATATTTCTGAAATTCATTGATATCCGATTCGATAAAATATCTTTTCGTTGGATCTAACGACTGAATATAAGACGCATAGGCTTTCTTCGAAAAATCATCATTCAATTGAATTGGTGAAAAATGCCCTTTTTCTAACACGAAAGAAAGCAACTCAATTAACATTTTATCCTTTTCGTCGCCAGACGTTTTTTGAGACGGAATAAAACTCCACAATCCTGCAGATAATATTCCTACGATCAATAAAACTCTATAATTTCTTTTCATAAATTCTACTATATTTTTCATTTCTAATTTCTAAAATCGTGCCAAAAGTGTAATCGTACCATTATTTAAAATGATGAAAACAAATTTAATATTTTTATCTGCAATAAAATCATAAAATATGATAATTTAGCAAATAATTTAACACTTCACGAAAATGAAAAAAATTCTAATTACTAATGATGATGGTATTGCAGCACCAGGAATAAAAGCCTTAACGGAAGTGATGCACGAATTAGGTGAAATTTTTATTATTGCACCTGATAGCGCGCAAAGCGGAATGGGTCATGCCATAACCATAAACAGTACGTTAGAATTGAAGCATATTCCAGGTTTTTTAGGAACCGAAAATGCCTATAGTTGCACTGGAACACCGGTAGATTGTGTGAAAATGGGGATTCATGAACTAATGAAAACTAGACCCGATTTATGTGTTTCTGGAGTAAATCATGGTTCGAATTCATCTATAAATGTGATTTATTCTGGTACGATGAGTGCTGCGGTTGAAGGCGGAATTGAAGGAATTCCATCGATTGGATTTTCATTGTGTGATTATAGTTGGGACGCTAATTTCGAAAACATCAAACCTTATATCAAAAAAATTGCATTAGAAGTTTTAGAAAAAGGTTTACCAGAAGGTGTTATTTTAAATGTAAATTTCCCGAAAACAGATAAAATTAAAGGTATTAAAATTTGTCGTCAAGCGAAAGCGGCTTGGGAAGAAGAATTTGACAAACGCACTAATCCAATGGGAAAAGAATACTATTGGTTAACAGGAAAATTTGTGAATCATGATAATGGTGAAGATACGGACGAATGGGCTTTAGCAAATGATTACATTTCCATAGTTCCCGTTCATTTTGATTTGACGGCCTATCACGCGATTCAGCAATTAAACAATTGGAATTTATAGTTTTCGAACTGAATCTCTTTTTCGTAATTCGGTTTTAATTACGGCCGTTTCAAATATTTTTTCTGATTCTGAATCAGGAATTTCTTCAATACGTTTGATGATTAATTCCGCCGTTTTTTGCCCGATTTCTGGTGCGTGCTGACTTATGGTTGACAAACTTGGCGTCATTCGACGTGACCACAACCCGTCGGCAAATCCAATTATTGACACATCATCTGGAACATGAAGTCCGTTTTTTAAACAAAATTTCATGGCGGTTACCACAGCATATTCGTCAATAGCAAAAATCGCATCTGGTTTTTTATCTAAAATAAGTTTGCTCATTTTCTCATCAAAACCAATATCAGAATCCATTAATAAAGAAATACTCTCATCAAAATTAATATTGTTTTTCAGCAATGCTTCTTTGTAACCGTTTTGTCTTAAATCGCCCACACTTAAATTATTGATGGTAGAAAATAAGGCGATTTTTTTACAATTTGTATCAATTAAATATTGAGTAGCATTTACCGCAGAATCGAAATCATCTACAATTACTTTATCGCATTTTAATTCTTCTGCAATTCGGTCAAACAAAACAACTGGCGTTCCGTGACGTATTACATTATATATATGTGCAAAATCATTTTCTTTTTGAGTCTCTTCGGCCAAAGCTAAAATAAAACCATCAATCGCACCATTATCTAACATTTCAATCATTTGTTTTTCTTTTTCCAAAGATTCGTTAGAGGTACACGTAATTAAATTATATCCTTTTTCGTTGGCATATAATTCAATTCCAGAAAAAACTTTAGCAAAAAACGGATTTAAAATATTTGGTAAAACCACACCAATAGTATAGGAACGCTGGTTTTTTAAGTTTTTAGCAATGCTATTGGGTTTGTAATTTTTAAGTTGGGCAAATTCTTTAATTTTAATTTTAGTTTGCTCGCTAATTTCAGGACTATTGCTTAACGCTTTAGAAACCGTTGAAGTAGAAACACCCAATTCTTTTGCTAATTCTTTTAATGTGGCTTTAGATTTCATTTTCATACTATATCAAAATCAAAAATATAAAAACAGACCCTAATAATTGTATTAAAATGAATATAAATTTAGAATAGAATTCAAAGACTTCAAAATCAATACAAAAGAAATTTAGGTTAGAGTTTGTAATTTTAATATTTAATTGTACTTTTGCACCCCTAAACCCGAAGTTCGGGGATAGGAATGGAATGTTTAATTAAAAATTAGTATTGTGAACACATTAAGCTACAAGACAATTTCGGCAAACAAGGCTACTGCAGACAAGCAGTGGATTGTTGTAGACGCTGAAGGTCATAACTTAGGTCGTTTTGCTTCTAAAGTAGCTATGCTATTAAGAGGTAAGTACAAGCCAAGTTATACGCCGCATGTTGACTGTGGAGATAACGTGATTGTTATTAACGCAGAAAAAATCAATCTTACTGGAAACAAATTGGATGAGAAAACTTACATCCGTCACACAGGTTATCCAGGAGGACAAAGAAGTCTAACTGCAAAAGTAATGCAACAAAAGAATCCTGCATTATTAGTAGAAAAAGCAGTTAAAGGAATGTTGCCTAAAAACAAATTAGGGGCTCAATTATTCCGTAATTTAAATGTTAACATAGGAGATGCTCATAAACATGCAGCACAATCACCTAAAACTGTTAACCTAAACGATCTTAAGTAATGGGAGTAATTCACAAAATCGGAAGAAGAAAATGTGCAGTTGCACGTGTTTATGTTTCAGAAGGAACTGGTAACATTACAGTTAACAAAAGAGAGTTCGCTGTTTACTTTCCAACTGCTACATTGCAGTACAAAGTAAAACAAGCTTTAACATTAACTAACAACGAAAACAATTTCGACGTTAAAATTAATGTTTATGGTGGTGGAGCAACTGGTCAAGCAGAAGCTGTAAGAATGGCAATTGCAAGAGCAATGTGCGAAGTAGAAGCAGAAAACAGATTGGTTTTAAAACCAGAAGGATTACTAACAAGAGATCCAAGAATGGTAGAACGTAAAAAATTCGGTCAGAAGAAAGCACGTAAGAGATTCCAATTCTCGAAACGTTAATATTGGATTTATTCCTGTATTATTTTTCAGATACATTTTTACAATTAAATTAGAATTTAAAAACAAGTTGTCGATATTTCTTTTTATTGAAAAAGAAATTAGTTTAGCATCTAAATTTTTAAGACAAACGCAAGTTACTACTTAAAGATTGCTAGAACACGGAACGTAAACTATTACAAAATGGCAAACAAAATTGACGTTAAAGAGTTACTAGAGGCTGGTGTACATTTCGGACACATGACTCGTAAGTGGGATCCAAACATGGCTCCTTACATTTATATGGAACGTAATGGTATTCATATCATTAACCTATATAAAACTGCTGCAAAAATCGAAGAAGCTAATGAAGCTTTGAAAAAAATTGCTGCATCTGGTAGAAAAATACTTTTCGTAGCTACCAAAAAACAAGCAAAAGATATCGTTGCTGAAAAAGCTGCTGCTTGTAACATGCCGTACATCACTGAAAGATGGCCAGGTGGTATGTTAACAAACTTCATCACTATCAGAAAAGCTATTAAAAAAATGGCTTCTATTGACAGAATGAAAAAAGACGGTACTTTTATGACGCTTTCTAAAAAAGAACGTTTACAAGTTGATCGTTTAAGAGCAAAATTAGACAAGAACTTAGGTTCAATTGCTGACATGTCAAGAATTCCTGCTGCATTATTCGTAGTAGATATTAAAGCTGAACATATCGCGGTAAAAGAAGCAAAAAAGTTAAACATTCCAGTATTCGCAATGGTTGATACAAACTCTGACCCTCGTTTGGTTGAGTACGTTATTCCAGCTAACGACGATGCTTCTAAATCAATCGATAAAATTTTATCTTTAGTAACTACTTCTATTACAGAAGGTTTATCTGAGAGAAAATCAGACAAAGAAGAAACTGCAACTGAAGCTCCTGTAGCTGAAGCTGAAGAAACTTCATCTGAAGCATAAATAATATAAATTCCGAAAGTAAAATTCCAAATTCCAAATTAATTTATTAACTTTTTGTTGTAAATTATATAAAACTGGAATTTGGATTTTTACGATTGGAATTTCTTTTTTTACATTAATAATTTAAAATATAATAAAATGTCAAATATAACTGCTGCTGAAGTTAACAAATTAAGAACTACAACTGGTGCTGGTATGATGGATTGCAAAAAAGCTTTAGTTGAAGCTGAAGGTAATTTTGAATTAGCAATTGAAATTTTAAGAAAAAAAGGTCAAAAAGTTGCTGCTAACCGTTCTGATAGAGAATCTACAGAAGGTGCTGTTATTGCTGTTGTTAATAGTGATAATACTGCTGGTGTTGTTGTTTCTTTAAATTGTGAAACTGACTTCGTAGGTAAAAACGAAGGTTTCGTAAAATTAGCAAATGATTTCGCAAACTTAGCATTAAACTTTACTGATAAAGACGCTTTCTTAGCTGCTGACTTCGGTGGAATCACTGTTGCTGAAAAATTAATTGAGCAAACTGGTGTAATTGGAGAAAAAATTGAAATCGGTTCTTTCGAAAGATTAGAAGGTGCTTTTGTTAATTCTTACATTCACGCTGGAAACGGTATTGCTACTTTAGTAGCTTTATCTGCAAATGTTGATGGTGGTGCTGAAGCTGCTAGAAACGTTGCAATGCAAGCTGCTGCAATGGCGCCAATCGCTTTAGATGAGTCTGGAGTTGATGCTGATACTATTGCAAAAGAAATTGAAATCGCAAAAGATATGTTACGTCAAGAAGGTAAACCAGAAGCTATGATTGAAAACATCGCTAAAGGTAAATTAGGACGTTTCTTTAAAGATAATACTTTAGTAAACCAAGATTATATTAAAGATAGTTCAATGAGTGTTGCTGCTTACATTAAATCTGTAGATTCAGGTTTAACTGTTACAGGGTTCAAAAGAGCTGCTTTAGGATAATATATCTTAAAAATATCTATACCTTTAAGGCTGTCAAATTTGACAGCCTTATTTTTTACTTGTATTTTATGGGAAACAAAAATTCAAAATGGTTTATCTTGCTAATATTAGCAGTAGTTTGGGGAAGTTCATTTATACTAATGAAAAAAGGTTTAGATGGCGGTATGAATGCTTATCAATTAGGCGCTTACCGAATTATATTCACCTCAGCATTTTTGCTACTTATAGCTGGAAAAGAACTATTTAAAATTAATTCAACCAAAATTAAATATATTTTTTTAGCTGGATTGCTAGGTAACTTCTTCCCTATTTTTCTTTTCGCATTAGCGCAAACTCAAATTAGCAGCTCAATTAGTTCTACCTTAAACTCGTTTACACCTTTAAACACATTAATAATTGGAAGTATATTTTTCGGATTAACCTTTAGCAGAAAACAAATTTTGGGTTTATTAATCGGAATTGCGGGTTGCTTACTATTAGTTTACGCTGGCGCTTCAGGAAATCCTTCTAAAAATTATTGGTATGCACTTTTGGTGATTGTAGCCTCCTGGTGTTATGCTTCAAATATTAATTTAGTAAAAAAATATTTATCTGATGTATCTCCATTAGCTATTACAGTAGGGAATTTTGCTTTTTTACTTTTACCTGCAATTGGAATTTTACTTTATAATGGATTTGATTTTCAAACGATTCATCAAGTAGCTGATGGTTACAATATATATCCTTTGTTCTATGTCGCAATTTTAGGAATTGTTGGTACAGGATTAGCCAATATTTACTTTTATCGATTGATACAAATGTCCTCACCTATTTTTGCATCCAACGTAACCTACTTAATTCCTGTTGTTGCAACTATTTGGAGTGTAATTTTCAATGAAGGAGTCACCTTGTTACAAGTTGCAGGAACTGTAATTATTTTATTTGGAGTTTATATTACGAATAGAAAGTAGAACAAACATAAAATAAACAAAATGAGCTCGATATTATATCGGGCTTTTTTTTTAATTCTATAAGCATTTACATTTGGTCTGATTTTTTTGCATTTCATTAAATTATTCGATTAACTGCTTGATTTTCAAGATTAAAAGATAAATGAATTTCAACCCAGCTTTAGAATAAGTTCTAACTTTGTAAAAAGATAAATGAAATTCTTATGAACAAAATTTACTTAACTCCAAAACAGCCCCACCAAAATGCAAACCAAATCTTAAAAATCAACATCAGAAAAAAACAATTCAGTTTATTTTTATTGATGTTTTTATTGGTTTCAGTCAAAATTTTAGGTCAATCCGTTGGCGATTACAGATCAGTAAATCCTGGCGGCCCATGGACTACTTTAGGTAGTTGGGAATACTACAACGGCAGTAGCTGGATTGCGGCCTCAACCTATCCAGGACAAAACCCAACAGGAACTGGTGTAGTTACAATTCTAGCAGGACACTCCATTTCTATTGGAACTACAGGGATAAACACAGGAGTAATCGGCTCAATTATTATATCAGGAAACTTAGCACTTACAGGAACTAATACCGGAGGAAATGGAACTGATTATGTTTTTAACACGCAATTAATTTCAGTTACACCTCTTTTAGGAACTATTACATTTATTGATAAGATAGATTTAATATTACCTAATAATGCTGTACTTTCAGTAACCTATGACATTACACCAAATCCGGATTATTATGGACTTATCGGAGATTGTAATCACAACCAAGATATTCATATTGGTTCATCCATTTACGCATATTGTAACGGAGGTGGAACAACTGCACTAACTTTTCAAGAAGTGATGGCTGGTGATGGAACCTTGAATTCATCACCAAGTTCAAACACCCCAGTTTGTGAAGGCAGTCAAATTAATCTTTCCGGAAGTTATTTAGGCACTTTTGGTACTACTGTAACTTATAGTTGGGCCATAATTGCCCCAGGTGGTGGAAACAGTTCTTCAGCTTTGCAAAACCCTGTTATACCTAATGCTTTAGTAGGAACTTATACAGCTACACTTACTTGTACAACAACTTACAGTGGAAATACGTATAATAATTACGAAGCTATTTCAATTCTTGTAAATCCACGTCCTGGTACTATTTCTATTGGTACAATCACACAACCTACATGTGCTTTACCAACTGGAAGTGTTCAATTAAACAACTTACCAGCAGGAAACTGGACTATTAATCCGGGAGCTATTGCAGGAAGCGGAAGTAGTTATACCGTTAGTGGTTTGACTCCAGGTAGTTATTCTTTTACAGCAACCAATAGTGGAGGCTGTACTTCTGTAGCAACTAGTCCTGTTAATATTATTTCTTCAAGTAAAGTTTGGAATGGCTCAATTAGTTCCGATTGGTTTGCTCCTTCAAATTGGACACCAAATAATGTCCCAAATGCAACGGACTGTGTTTCAATAACAAATATTGGAAATTCACCAGTAATTTCAGGACCTTCTGTGGCCTATGCTTATGCAATTACAGTACCTAGTAATGGAAGTTTAGAAATAGTATCAACTGGTATTTTACAAGTAACAGATGTCATAAATGTGAATGCTAACGGTATTTTCAACATTAGAAATAACGGAAGTTTGATCCAAATAAACAATGTGAGTAATATTGGAAATATCAATATGGAAAGAACAGCTTTTGTTGACCATAGTGATTATGTGTATTGGTCAAGTCCAGTTGCGGGATTTAATTCTGCAAATATTTCAATTTTTTCTAGTAATTCGAATCTTTACAAGTGGGTTCCAACTATACCTGGAAATGGTATTGGAGCATTCGGGAATTGGGCATATGCTACAGAAACTATGATACTTGGAAAAGGTTATGCTGAAAGAGGTTTGAACGGCGCACCTCAAAACTCACCTGTAAACTTCACCTCAACATTTACAGGCGTGCCTAACAACGGAAATATTACAACTCCAATTTCAAGAGGAACTTATAATACTATAGGAACGTATCCTTCACCGTATTCTCCAACAAATGCTACACAAGATGATGATAATTGGAACTTATTAGGAAATCCATATGCATCCTCAATTTCTGCAGACGCCTTTTTAACAGCAAACGCTACCAATATTATGGGTTTTGTTAATATTTGGAGACATGGAATTGCGCCAAGTGCAGGTGCTACAGATCCTTTCTATGGCAACTATGCTTATAATTATGACGCGTCTGATTATTTAACATATAATCTTTCTGGACCTTCTTCCCCATTAGGTTTTGATGGTTATATTGGTGCAGGACAAGGATTTTTCGTTTTAATGAATCCTTTAAGCCCGTTAACTTCAACAACAGCAGTGTTTAATAACACTATGAGAAGCAGTAGTTATCGTAACGACCAGTTTTACAAAACTGCAAACACAAATACAGCTGATTATCCTGAAGGAAGAATTTGGATCGATTTAGTATCTTCAACAACAAGCATCTCAACACTTATTGCTTATGTTAACGGGGCAACCAATCAAAAAGACCAACTGTATGATGCACAAGTCGATTTAAAAGCCCCTTTTAGTATTTATTCTTTATTAGAGGGTTATGACAGAAACATTATTCAAGGTAGAAGCTTGCCGTTTGATCAAAACGATCAAGTACCATTAGCTATTAAAGTACCGAGTTCTGGCAGTTACACTTTCTTTATTAAAGGAATTGATGGATTATTGAGTAATCAAAATATATATTTGGAAGACAAACTGTTAAATATAATTTATAATTTACGAATAGATCCATACACATTTACAGCCTCACAAGGTGAAACGCTTGATAGATTTGTATTACGTTTTACAAATAATATATTATCAACGGACCAGAATGTGTTTTCTGACCAAGTAACTATTTTCACAAACAACAATATCAATGTAAAATCAACAGTTCAATCGATTAATGAAATAATGATATATGATATACTAGGGAAAAATTTAGTTGACAGAAAAAATATTAACCAACAAGAAATCATTTTATCTGAATTAAAAGCTACAACTGGCGTATTAATTGTTAAAGTCAAACTTGAAAATGATGTGGTTATAACTAAAAAAGTTGTTTATTAATTCAAAATACATCTTCAGAAACAACCCCGTGTTTTTTAATATGAATAGATGTAAAATAAAAAAGGATTGCTTTCGCAATCCTTTTTTCTATATCAAAATAAAATTTATTCAAAATCTTTATCAGTAACACCTTCATTAATTTTTACATCTTGTGTAATAAACTCTAATGGCATACCCACATCTAAAGTAGTTTTGTAAGGAACTTTTACTCCTTTAACATCTACATAATCAGCATATGTTGTCATTACTTTACGTTTTTGATCTCCTTCACCTGCTTCATTTTCAGCAGCCACTCTTAATCCTGTTTTTACATCATAAAAATATTTTGAAGTATTCACTTGAATTACATAAGCATCTTGACCATTAACAGCCTCAATTCCACTTAAAACAATTGTTTTATCAGCTAACAAGGCTAATTCAATAAACGGAACAGCTTCTTTTTTCTCTTTAACTAATTCAGCACCTTCAATATTTTTTTTCTGACCTTGAGAAGTTTGGTAACCTGTTTTGTCTCCAATAATTTGTTTCATTAATGACATTCCTTTCATCGTAACATCTGTTGAAGACATTCCTTTGTTTGAAGTTTTAGAAACCATGTCTAAAGTTTGACCTTGAATTGTTCCTTTTGAAATCACAAACAATGTTTTAACAGCTTTTAAGGCTTTTTCTCCACCAATTGCATCAACGTGTTTCTTAATTACAGATTGAGCTGTTACACCAGCAGGAATTTCTTTTTTAACAACAGGCTTTTCAACTTTGTTTCCATATTTATCAAAATAGAAAATTGGCATTTTTTCTTTTGCACTCATTGCTTCTAATCCTGGTAATACATCAGCTGCTTTACCAACAATTACAACTCTAGTATTATTTGCTAAGAAATATTTATTAGCTGCATTTCTAATATCTTCTGGAGTTACCGCATTGATATTTCTTACATAATTTTCGTAGAAATCTTCAGGTAAACCTAATGTTTTAATGTTTAATGCATAACGAGCAATAGTTGCAGGTTTTTCAATTTGCATTACGAAGTTTCCAATGTATTTTGCTTTTGCATTTTTTAAATCTTCAGCAGAAACTAAATCAGTTCTAATTTTTTTCAATTCGTTGAAAATTTCAACAACTGCACTATCAGTAACTGTGTTTCTTACAGAAGCTGTAGAAGAAAATTTAGAGATATATTTACTAGCTCCTAAATTAGAATACGAACCGTATGTCCAACCGTGTTTTTCTCTTAAGTTTAAAAACAAACGACCTTCTCCACCACCACCAAGAATTTGGTTAGCTAAAATAGCAGCAAAATAATCTTTATCATTCATTTTTAATTTTGATAAATTGATTAACGAAATTTCAGATTGAACTGCATTTGGTACATCAACAAAATTAATTTGAGAATATTGTAAATCTTTTGGATCGTTATAAGTTAAATTTGGTGCTGTAGCTTTTTTCCAAACATCAGCTCCAAATAACTCTTCTACTTTTTTCTTAACATCTTTTGTTTTTACATCACCGATAACTACTAAATAAGCATTTCCTGGTACGAAATACGTGTTATAATGATTGATCACATCTTGTAAAGTCACATTTTTTAATGTTTCTTCAGAAGTAAATTCTCCATTATAGTGCTCTTTTCCGAATGTTAAAACATTTTGTACACGACCTGCAATTGCAGAAGCGCTTTTTTCATCAGATTTTAAACCTTCAATTATTTTTGCTCTTTCCGCATCAAAATCAGCTTGAGTAAATAATGGATTTAAAGCTCCGTCTGCTAATAATTCTAAAATTCTTGCAGAATATCTAGACAAACCACTTGCAGAAGCACCTGATTCGTTAAAATTAAAATTAGCTCCTAAAAAGTCAATTTCTTCGTTAAATTTATCTTTAGAAATTTTTTCTGTAGCATTACCAATCATAGCACTTACTAAATCTGTAACTCCTTTTTTGCTTCCTTCCGCAAAAGGGGCATTATCTAAAGTTAAGTTAAAAGAAACTCTTGGTAATTTATGATTTTCAACAACCATCACTTTTAAACCATTTTCTAAAGTGAAAGTTTCTGGCTTATTAATGTTAATTGATGGTGCTGGCCCTTGCTTAGGCATTTTTCTGTCTTGTGCTTGCATAGTTATTGTTACTAATAAACTGGCTGCGATATATAAATACTTCTTCATCTTAAAAATTATTTAGCTGTTTTTTCTTTTGCAGGTCCATAATTTAAAATCAAACGTTGGTTTGGGTTTAAATATTTTTTTGCAACTTCTTTAATATCTTCTCTTGTAATAGAACGGTAAATGTCAATTTCAGTATTTACTAAATTAATATCACCATATAATAAATAGTATGAAGCTAAATTTTCTGCAATACCTTCAACAGTTGAATTTGAATTCACATAGTTGTTTTCAAATTTATTTTGAAGTTTTTGAAAATCATTTTCAGAAATTAAATTGTTTTGCATGTTTACAATTTCTTCGTCAATTTCTTTTAATAAACTTTCTGAAGACACATCACCTAATGGTAAACTATAAATAATGTATTGTCCGTAGTCTTCTTGAGAATTATTGAAAGCACCAACTTGAAGCGCTACTTTCTTATCATCAACCATTTTTTTGTATAACTTAGAACTTTTTCCGTCTGATAAGTAAGAAGAAATCATGTCTAAAACACGAGCATCTTTAGTTTTCATAGATGGCGTTCTGTATGCTGCTAAAGTCATTGGTAATTGAACGTTTGGATCTTCCCAAGTAGCATTAATTGTAGAAGTAATTGGAGCTTCTTCAAATTTTTGTCTTTTAATTGGTTCTCCTTTCGGAATAGCTCCGAAATATTTTTTAATCCATTCTTTAGCTTGAGCATTATCAAACTGACCAGCAACAACTAAAACAGCATTATTTGGAATGTAGAATTTTTTATTGAATGCTTTAAACTCATCTAAAGTAGCAGAATCTAAATGCTCCATTTCACCAATTGTTGTCCAACGGTATGGGTGGTTTTTAAATAAACTTTGTTTGATTGCTTTGAAAATGTTTCCGTAAGGTTGGTTGTCAATTCTTAAACGTTTTTCTTCTTTTACTACTTCGTTTTGAGTATCAACACCAATTTGGTTAATTACTGGATGCATTAATCTTTCAGATTCCATCCAAATAGCTAACTCTAAATTATTAGAAGGGAAAACTTCATAATAATACGTTCTATCATCAGAAGTGTTTGCATTGTTGTTACCACCATTTGCAGTAACTATTTTAAACCACTCTCCTCTTTCAATATTTTTTGTTCCTTCAAACAATAAATGTTCAAAAAAGTGAGCAAAACCAGTACGATTTGGTTGTTCGTCTTTTGCACCAACATGGTACATTACTGAAGTAATAATTACTGGCGCAGAATTATCCTGATGTAACACAACGTGTAATCCGTTATCTAAATCAAATTCTTCAAATGCCACTTTTTGCGCATTTGCAGTGCTTCCTAACATTGCCATTGTTCCTAAAGCCATTAAAGTTTTTTTCATAAGTAAGTTTTATTGTTTTTTAAATCTCATATGAAGCGCTATTTTATTGTACTTTAACACAAATATTTTTGGTAGCGCATTTCACAATTAATTTTATAATAATAAATGATGTTAATTAGTGTGCGAAAGATATAAATTGTTACACAAAAAGCGAAAAACTTATTCAATTTATTTAAATTAAAGAAAAAAGAAAAGTTATGTTGTGTGATTAATAAATAATTGTATATTTGCAAACTGAAAAAATAATAATCTAAACATATTGTTATGTACGCAATCGTAGAGATAGCAGGGCAACAGTTCAAAGTAAGCAAAGACCAAAGGTTATTTGTTCACCGTTTAGCAAGTGATGTAGACGCAAAAGTTTCTTTTGACAAAGTCTTATTAATTGATAACGGAGGAGCATTAACATTAGGCGCCCCAGCTATAGAAGGAGCTTCTGTTGAAGCCAAAGTATTAAACCACCTTAAAGGTGATAAAGTAATCGTCTTCAAAAAGAAAAGAAGAAAAGGTTACAAAAAGAAAAACGGTCACAGACAATCGTTTACTCAAATTATCATTGAGAACATCGTTGCTACTGGTTCTGTAAAAAAAGCTGCTGCTCCTAAGAAAGAAGCTGCTCCAAAAGCGGAAAAATTAGCTGATGCTCCTGCTGCTGCACCTAAAGCTACTAAAGCTAAAGCTGCTAAAGCTGATGATTTAAAAATTATCGAAGGTATTGGACCTAAAGCTGCTGAAGTATTAGTTGCTGCTGGAATTGACACTTTTGCTAAATTAGCTGCTACTGCTGCTGATAAAGTAAATGCAATTTTAGATGCTGCTGAAGCTAAAGTACAACATTTAGATCCAACTACTTGGGCACAACAAGCTCAATTAGCTGCTGATGGTAAAATGGATGAATTAAAAAAATTACAAGATGAATTAAACGGTGGTAAAGCTGTTTAATTTTAGTATTAACTTATAAAACCAAAACGTCATGGCTCATAAAAAAGGTGTCGGTAGTTCGAAAAATGGTAGAGAATCAGAATCAAAACGTTTAGGCGTAAAGATTTATGGTGGTCAAGCTGCAATTGCAGGAAATATCATTGTTAGACAAAGAGGTTCAAAACACAACCCAGGTGAAAATGTTTACATGGGAAAAGATCATACTTTACATGCTAAAGTTGATGGAATTGTAAAATTCCAGAAAAAAGGTGAGAACAAATCTTGGGTTTCTATTCTTCCATTCGAAGCATAATCTTAAGATTACAAATACAAAACCCGTCTTGTTGTAAAACTTGACGGGTTTTTTGTTTTTAGTAATTACACAAATTATATTAATTTAAAAAATATTACGATTTAAACTTTGCTAAATAATTCTCCGATTGAATTTTCATTATTTCAGTCGCATTTTTCTTCTTCAAATTATATAACTCTTTATCAGCTTTAATATCCGCATATACCTCATCGTAAATAGCAGCATCTGTTTTCTTTTGCAAGTCGCGTTGGTAACTGTTTTGTTCAATTAATGTTTTATAACTAATTTCTGCATCTTCCAATTTAAAATCGTATTCGCTTTTACTCGATAACAACTTAGCAATAATTGGCGAAGTTTCAATCGCCAAGAATAACAACATAATAAATAACGAAGGCAAAAACGGTAATTTATCCAAAGCGTTTATTCGCGCCATTAATCCATCGAAACTATCAATTACCGGTTGTGAATCGGTTACTTTCTTATCCAAATCCGCTTGTAACGATTTTCCTTTCGTTTCCTTTTCGGCAATTAACTTCCCGTTTGAAACTTTTAAAGAGTCCAATTGTTTCGAAACTAAATCGAAAGCTTCCCGCTTTTCTTTATAAATTGGTCCTTTTCCCATTTTTTTCGTTCCAGCCGTTCCCTCCGCTTCCGTAATGTACGATTGATACAAAGCTGCCACTTCTTTTTCTTTTGTCTTTAACTGGCTTTTCAGACTATCAATAGATGCTTGATTTTTATCGACATCTGTTTTAAAGAAATTTGCAACTTGTTTTTTATTCGCGATAGCCATTTCGTTTTTCTCTTTTAATAAAACAGTATCAATTTCTTTTTTGAAGATTTTAATTTCTAACGGTTTTGAAATTACGATAGCAATAATCATGGCCAACACAATTCGCGGAGACGCTTGAATGAATTCATCCATAAAACTATCACGTTTTTTAATGGTTGAAACAATAAATCGGTCTAAATTAAAGATTAATAAACCCCAAATTAACCCGAAAGAAGTTGCCATATACACATTATCAAAAACAGTATATAAAGCGTAAGAACAGGCCACAAAAGCCATAATAGCAGTAAAGAAAACAGTAGCACCAATTCCGGCATATTTATTCTGTTCTCCATTGGAGCAAGAAGTAACTATATCTTTGTCCGCTCCAGAACAAAGGATAAAAAATGATTTTAGCATAACGATTCGTTTTACAACCAAAAGCATACACTTATGGTTAGTTGATGATTGATGATGATGATTACAAATTTGTTGCCAAAAATGGTTTTTTGTTACAGGTTTTTGGATTTATTATTTGACACTAAACAGAAACAACCAATTTTACGGTTTTAAGACATAAAAAAATCCCCAATCTTTCGAAAAGGGATTTTATATTTATAAAAACGAAAGTCAGTAAAAACCTATTATTGTTTTAAAAATTCAAATATTTTATTAGCAATTTCATTTTTTCCATTTTCACTTGTAATATAAGCTTTATCATTTTCATTAGATAAATATCCTACTTCCAACAAAACAGCTGGACATTTAGAATTTTTAATAATATAAAGATTAGCATCTTTCACTCCACCTTTTGCTAAATTTCTATTTGAAATATTATCAATTAATTTATTTGCTGTTATTAATGACTTTTCATAAAACTCATTTTGACTAGAAACATATGCATTTACACCATTTTCTTTTATGTTCGTTGATGCATTTAAATGCAATGAAATCACTAAACTTGGATTAATTTCATTTATTTTATTCACTCTTTCGCTTAAGCTAACAAAACTATCATCTTCACGAAGTAAAATAATTTTAAAATCTTCGTTAACATTTAATGCTTTAATTTTTTTTGCTAAACTTTCTACTATTTTACTTTCAAGTTCTTCATTAATTTTAGCGCCATGATCCTTTCCGCCATGACCTGCATCAATTACTATTATTTTTTGGTTTTTGGTATTTGATTTAGTTTCATAAGCCACGTATGATTTTGCATCCTTATAATTCACTCCAATGATTTTAATAGTATCATTACCAAACTTTAAGTGATTATTTTTTAAATGTTTATCGAAATAATCATTGGTATATAAAGTATAATGATAATCACTTTTAATTCCCTTTAAATCCCCTCTTCTATACATTCTTGTATAAGTGTGATGCTTAAAATCTGTAGGTTTGTATTTAGATAACTCAGAGTTTTTTATAGGTGTTTCATTAATTCTTACAGCGATATCATTACTTGAAACTAATTTATTATAAAATTCATTCGTTACCTTTTTTTCATTAATTGCTTCTGGAATAAAATCTAAATGAAGTCTTTTTTCTTCTAAAGTTAGCTCTTCATACATTTTATCAATTTTTACCACTTTTTTGCTATCGTCTCTAATTATCACTCTTACATTAGAATAGTAACGATCTCTAATTTTATCTTTCTCTGTTATTTCAGTATTTTTTAATTCTGAATTTACATTGATAACTTTCTCCTGCGCTATGATTTCTATACAGAAAAAATAAATTAATCCAGCAAGAATAGGAACAACAGCAATTTTTTTCAAAACGGCTAATTTTTGCGATGTGTTTTTTGTCATCATAATTAATCTTTTTTTGGTTACTAAATAATTCAAATTACTGGCCAAGTAAATCGTTTGGTTACAGCTACCTTTTTGTAAAAGTAAATTTTGGTAAAACGGAACATTGTTATATGTTTTCACAATTTCTTCATCGGCAAGAAATTCGTGATTAAGTTGAATAGCTTTTTTGTATAAAATTAATATTGGGTTGAACCAAAAAATAACTTTTAAAAACTCAATAAATAAAATATCTAGTGTATGTTTTTGAGTAACATGAACTAGCTCATGTGTGAATAATTCATTTTCAATATTTCTGTTATAATAGTCATCGAAATTGATAAAAATGGAGTTTAAAAAAGTATACGGAAGTGTTTTTTCTTCAACCAAAATCAGATTCGCATTTTTGTATTTTACAACTGGATTAATTTTTGATTTAATCATTAATTTTTTCCAATTTTTTCCAAATCGCAATAAAAATATAAAACTTATTATTCCATATATACCCCAAATTATAAACGGCAAATAATTTGTAGTTTCTTGTATAGGAATAACTTTTTCTTGAATAGAATTTTGATCTAATACTGAAGGAATTGAATTAACAATAATGGGTTCAATATTTTTTACAACTGGAATAACCTCAATTATTTCAAATGTAAAAAACGGAATTGCTAGTGAAATAAAAATCGAAATCAAAAGATAAAATCGATTGAATTGATGCATTTTTTCACGTTCTAAAACCAAATGATAGAAACCAAGAAAAACAATTAAACTGATTGTTGATTTTATTAAAAAGTCGATCATTTTTTCTTTTTTTGAAGTTCAACGTCAATTATTTTTTTCAATTCTTCCAATTCAGATTCCGTTAAATTAGTTTCTCGTGTAAAAAAAGAAGCAAATTGTGATGACGAATCATTAAAGAAATTCTTAATTAATCCGTTCACATGTTTTGAAAAATAGTCGTTTTTTTTCACTAATGGATAATATTCTCTTGAATTACCAAATTCATTATAAGCCACAAATTTTTTATCAATCATTCGTTTTAAAAGAGTGGCTACTGTTGTGGTTGCTGGTTTAGGTTCTTGATAAGCTTCTAACAAATCTTTCATGAAAGCTTTTTCCAGCTTCCATAGATGTTCCATCAATTGTTCTTCAGTGTTTGATAACGTCATTTGTTCTACGAATTTAGAATTAACTCTACAAATGTAGAATAATATTTTGATTCTACAAACATAGAGCAGTATTTTTACAAAAAAATCCCTAATCTTTCGAAAAGGGATTTCATATTATATATTTTTATCTCACTTGGTGAATTGTAAAATAACAGTCTTCTCTATTTCCAATTAAACCTAAACTTAGCAAACTAGCCACCACATTAAAACTTATAGTATCACCAATAGTTAAACTAACGAGTGTATTTATACTCCTTGAAGGCGGTGTCGCATTTATTCCTAAAATACCAATATTTGCAAATGAATTTCGATTTACAATCGTGCCGTTTTTTAAAATTACCACACCAAAATCAGTAGCAACTGAAATAGCTGAAGTAGCTTTTATTTGAATATTAATTTCATAAATACCATCCTGTTTGACTGTAAAAACTGAAGTTGAAGTATTAAATTCATTATTCAAATCAAATTCTTCAAAATCAAATGGAATTATTTTAGTACCAGCTAATAAAGTTAAACTTACATCGCTAGAGCTAACAAAAGCACCTTTAACAAAAGTTTTTAAATGACTTTCAATAACTGTCTTAGAAGAAATCCGCTTCACATTTCCAAGATTATCAGTTACTAAAATGGAATCTTTTGCGGCAGTATTATTAGTAGTTGTATTTGATGTCCTGACTCTTAAAGTGCCATTTACATCTAAATCAGCAGTCGGTGTAGTTGTCCCAACTCCAACCTGACTAAAGACATTTGTTACAAAAAAAACAAGACTAAGGTGAAGTAGCTTTTTCATAAACTTATATTTTTATTAAAATTAATAAAAATATATCAAAAAATCCCTACAAAAAGTTAATTTTATTTTAACATTCTGTAAGGATTTTGTTACTTATATAAAATACTAATTAGTATCTGTAGTATTCTGGTTTAAATGGTCCAGCAACTTCAACTCCAATATATGCAGCTTGATCGTCACGTAACGTTTCTAACTCAACACCCAATTTCGCTAAGTGTAAAGCAGCAACTTTTTCATCTAAATGCTTAGGCAACATGTAAACTTCATTCTTGTAGTTTGCACTGTTTGCCCATAACTCTAACTGTGCTAAAGTTTGGTTAGTAAACGAGTTACTCATTACAAAACTTGGATGACCTGTAGCACAACCTAAGTTTACTAAACGTCCTTCAGCTAAAATGATAACTTCTTTTCCGTTTACTGTATAAATATCAACTTGTGGTTTAACTTCGTTTTTAGTGTGACCAAAGTTTGTGTTTAACCAAGCCATATCAATTTCATTATCGAAGTGACCGATATTACAAACGATAGCTTTATCTTTCATCGCTTCGAAGTGACGACCTAAAACGATGTCCTTGTTACCAGTTGTAGTGATGATAATATCAGCATTTGAAACTACTGTATCTAATTTCTTAACTTCGAAACCGTCCATTGCAGCTTGTAAAGCACAAATTGGGTCAATTTCAGTTACAGTTACAATAGAACCAGCTCCACGGAAAGAAGCTGCAGTACCTTTACCAACATCTCCATAACCACAAACTACTACTCTTTTACCTGCTAACATTACGTCAGTTGCTCTACGAACTGCATCTACTGCAGATTCTTTACAACCGTATTTGTTATCAAATTTAGATTTAGTAACCGAATCATTTACGTTGATAGCTGGCATATATAAAGTTCCTGCTTTCATTCTTTCGTATAAACGGTGAACTCCAGTTGTAGTTTCTTCAGATAAACCTTTGATTCCTTTTACTAATTCAGTGTATTTATCAAACACTAAGTTTGTTAAATCTCCACCATCATCTAAAATCATATTTAATGGCGCACGTTCTTCACCGAAAAATAACGTTTGCTCAATACACCAATCAAATTCTTCTTCATTCATACCTTTCCAAGCATAAACTGGAATTCCAGCAGCAGCAATTGCAGCAGCAGCGTGATCTTGAGTTGAGAAAATATTACAAGAAGACCAAGTAACATCTGCACCTAAAGCTACTAATGTTTCAATTAAAACAGCAGTTTGAATTGTCATGTGTAAACATCCAGCAATACGAGCACCTTTTAAAGGTTGGCTTGCACCAAACTCTTCTCTAAGCGCCATTAATCCTGGCATTTCAGCTTCAGCTAATAAAATTTCTTTTCTTCCCCATGCTGCTAAAGAAATATCTTTAACTTTGTATGGTACGTAAGGAATTGTTGTTGTACTCATTATAATTTGTATATTTATTTAAATTTAAGTCCGCAAAGGTACAACATAAGTTTTTAATTTAGAAATAAATTATAGACATTTATGTTTTGTTTAAATAGCTAAACAACTGAATTACAATTGTATAAAATTTTTCAAACCTGAAAGAAACATGCCTTTTTATAAAGAAATTAACATTAAGTCAAATACCATAGCCTATTTTTGGAAAATTTCCGAAGATTTAGATTGGTTTTTTGAGAATGCACAACTTAATGAAAAGTCAATTTCTCGCTTGGAAACCATGAGTTCAATAGAACACAAAAAAGGGTTTTTAGCGGTTCGAATGTTATTGCAACATGTTGGTTTTACTGATTTTGATTTGTTTTATGATGAATTTGGAAAACCACATCTTAAGATGGAAGATGGAAGATGGAAGGTGGAAGAAAACGAGACTTCAAACTCCCAGCTTCAAAACCCCAGCTCCCAGCTCCCAGCTTCTGACTCTATACACATCTCCATTTCTCATTCTCATGAGTTTTCTTGTATTTGTATCAGTAATCAATGTATTGGAATTGATTTAGAAAAACGAAAAGAAAAAACCTTGAAAATTGCACCTCGATTTATGAACATTTCACATTTAGAAAACCTTTCTGAATCGGATAAAATTGCAAAATCTACGGTCGTTTGGGGAGTTAAAGAAAGTGTTTTTAAAGTAAAAAACGAGAAAGGAATTAGCTTTCCAAATCACATTTCCGAATCGCCATTTCAATTAGAAGACAAAAAAGGAAAAGCGCAATTGCATTTTAATAACATTACCGAAGAATTTCAATTTGAGTTTGATTTTGTAGACGATTATGTTTTCGTTTGTGTTTTGAATTGTTCCGAAAAGTAATAACAAATTAAAATCTTTACTTTATAATCCTTACTTTCGCATAGCAATGAAAAACATCTACCAAAATATTTTAGTCGCCAAACAAGTAAACGAAAAATTGTTGGCTATTTTGATTGATCCTGACAAAACGAAAGTCGAGGAAATTGAAAATATATCTCAAAAAATCAATCAATCACCAGCTACACATATTTTTATAGGCGGTAGTATTGTAGAACAAATTTGCATCGATAGCTTAATTATCGAAATCAAAAAACATTGCCACTTACCTATTCTTATTTTTCCAGGACATCCATCGCAAATTTCAAATGAAGCCGACGGAATTTTGTTTTTAAGTTTACTTTCTGGCAGAAATCCGGATTATTTAATAGAGCATCATATTAATTCTGTGGATATTTTAACCAATTCGACTTTGGAAATTATTTCGACAGGTTACATTTTAATTGATGGCGGAAATGAAACGGCTGTGCAACGCGTAAGTCAAACTTTACCTATTGAAAACACCAATATCGAATTGGCCTACAAAACCGCAAAAGCAGGCGAATATTTAGGTAAAAAACTAATTTATTTAGAAGCTGGAAGTGGCGCTAATCATCATGTTTCATTAGAAATGGTTGCATTTGTTTCTAAAAATATTTCAATCCCTTTAATTGTTGGCGGTGGCATTCGAAACTTATCTAAAATTGAAGAAATTTTTAAAGCTGGTGCTGATATTGTTGTGATTGGAACCGCATTTGAAAACGATAGTAATTTCTTTAACAACTAACATGATTGAGATTATTACAAATCAATATAAGGACATTCCTAATTGGCAAATTGCTATAGAAATTATCGTTTTTATATTTGGTATTTTAAGTGTGTATTTTGCAAAAAAAGAAAACATTTTAGTGTATCCAACTGGAATAATTGCAACAGTATTATCTATTTATATTATGTTCAATGCAAAATATTTTGCCGATATGAGCATAAATATTTATTATTCTATAATGAGCATCTATGGTTGGTATCAGTGGAAAAAAACAACAAACGGCGAAACACTTACCATATCGAGAACCAACAATAAAGAGAAAGTCATTGGTGTCATTCTATTTATTATCACAGCTATTGTTTGTGTTTTTATATATCAATTTTTCGATTACAAACTACAGACTAACAATTATTTAGATATTTTTACTACTTCTTTATTCTTTACAGCCATGTGGTATATGGCTCGCAAAAAAATTGAAAATTGGACACTTTGGATTATTGGCGATGCCATTTGTGTTTATATATTTTTCGACAGACAACTTTACATTATTGCCGTTCAATACATAATTTTTACTATTTTAGCCATCTCAGCGTATATAGAATGGAAAAAATATTTAGCGAAATAGATTTACAACAAATTGTTACACGCGGAAATTCTCTTGAAAAAATCATGCAACAATTGCATTATTTTAAAAACGGAATTCCGAATATTAACTTATATAAAATTGCATCAATAAATGATGGGATTTTTCAATTTTCTGAAGTTGAAGTTGAAAATTTTTGCACGTATTTCGATAAACACAAAGACAAGTATTCTATTGAAAAATTTGTTCCTGCAAGTGGCGCTGCAACAAGAATGTTTAAATCGTTAAATGAATTTTTACATAATTTCAATCCAGAGAAAGACACTATAAATTCTTACGTAAACCTTAATAAAGACAGAGATTTAAATTTATTTATTGTAGGTTTAAGATGTTTTCCTTTTTACAATGAATTGAAAGAAAAAACAAAAGCTATTTTTACAGATTATCCGAGTTATAATTCTGACCAAAAAGTGTATGCGATTGTAAAAACATTATTAACGGAAGAAGGTTTAAATTTCGCTAATAAACCAAAAGGAATTTTACCATTTCATATTCAAAATAATAAAATTTTAACACCAATTGACGAACATGTTTTCGAAACTGATTTTTACAAAAATCCAAATCAGAAATCGAAAATTCATTTCACTGTTACCAAAGAATTTGAAAAAGATTTTTTAGAAATCACCAATAAATATGATAATTTAGAAATTTCATTTTCTTACCAAAATGAAACTTCAGATACAATTGCAGTAAACGCAGACAATACGCCTTTTAGAATTTCTGAAAACGAATTGTTTTTTCGCCCTGGCGGGCACGGCGCATTGATTGAAAATTTAAATCAACTACAATCAGATGTGGTTTTTATTAAAAATATTGACAATGTTTCGCAAAATAATCGTGAGATGATTTTAAATCACAAAAAATTATTAGGCGGAATTCTTATTTATACCAAACGACAAGTTGAAATTTCATTGAAAAAATTATTGAACAATGAAGTTGACGAAAATAACATTAAAGAAATTATTGATTTTGTAGAAACAAAAATGTCTTTTCCTTTGCCAGATGAATTCAAAATGTTTCAATTCAATTATCAAAAAGAGTATTTAATTAAGATTTTGAACAGACCAATTCGTGTTTGTGGAATGGTTAAAAATGAAGGGGAACCTGGTGGTGGACCGTTTTGGGTCCAAGACGAAAAAGGCAGATATAACTTACAGATTGTAGAATCGTCTCAAGTTGATTTAAACAATGAAAATCAGCGCACCATTTTCAAAAATTCTACTCATTTCAATCCTGTTGATATCGTTTGTAGCATCAAAGATTACGAAGGAAAAAAATTCGATTTAACTAAATTCATAGACGAAAAAGCGGCATTTATTACGGAAAAAACCAAAAACGGAAAACCAATAAAAGCTTTTGAATTACCTGGATTATGGAATGGTGCTATGGCAAAATGGACGACGATTTTTGTAGAAGTTCCAATTGAAACGTTCAATCCAGTAAAAAAAGTAAACGATTTATTGAAACCTGCACATCAACCTAGTAATTTAGATACCAATTCTGCATTCTAATGAAGACGGAAATTATAACATCTGAACTCAATTTTAAAGCGGTACGAAGCAGTGGTGCTGGCGGACAAAATGTAAATAAAGTGTCCTCTAAAATGGTTTTGATTTTTGACGTGGCGACTTCATTAGGCTTAGATGATGAGGAAAAAGCACAACTTCAAACCAAATTAAAAACAAAAATCTCTCAAGAAAATTTATTGATTTTAACTTGCGATGAAGATCGAAGTCAATTCAAAAACAAACGAATTATCATCAAACGTTTTTTCGAAATGCTTGAAAAAGCATTAGTTAAACCTAAAGTTCGAAAAGCAACAAAAATCTCAAAAGGAGCCAACGAAAAACGCATTCAAGAAAAGAAAAAAGCAGGCGAGATTAAAGCTGGAAGAAAAAAATTAGATTTTTAAACTTGTAAATTTGTAAGTTTAAACTAAAGAGTCATATCTTTGCCCCATCTCAAAGGGGTGCTTAGATTCTTTCAGAATGACAGATTCGAAGCTGAGATTATACCCATAGAACCTGGGCGGGTAATGCTGCCAAGGAAAATCGAGAAATTCTTATCATGTTGAACACGATTCAGCATCTTAATTCTCACAAATAATAATTATTTAACAAGAGTAATTACCCCTTTTATTCGTATTTTTTTACGAATTATGTTTTTATTTAAAAAAAATTTATCACTAACTGCCTTTTGCCTTTTTTCTTATGCCTTAAATGCACAAGAACAACCTAAAGATTCAGTTAAACAAATTGAAGAAGTCTTAATCTCTGGTGTTAGAGCTAAAGACAAAAGCCCAATTACCTTTACCAATGTTTCCAAAGCGCAAATTGCGCCAAGAAACTTAGGTCAGGACATTCCCATTTTATTAAATTATTTACCTTCTGTAGTTACTACAACCGATGCTGGTGCTGGAGTTGGTTACACCTACATGCGTGTTCGTGGATCTGATGGTTCTCGAATTAATGTAACTTTAAATGGTGTACCGTTTAACGATAGTGAAAGTCAAGGCACATATTTTGTAAACTTACCTGATTTTGCTTCGTCTTTAGAAAGTATTCAGTTGCAACGTGGTGTAGGAACTTCAACAAGTGGCGCTGGCGCATTTGGTGCGAGTTTAAATTTACAAACTAGAACCTCTCAGGCAAATGGTTATGCAGAAATTGCAAATTCAGCTGGAAGTTTTGGAACAAGAAAGCATACGTTAGCTTTCGGAACGGGTTTACACAATAACTTTGAAATGAATGCACGTATTTCAAAAATTGATTCAGATGGTTATATAGACAGAGCATCTTCTAATTTATTTGGTTATTATTTTGATGCCAATTACATTACAAAAAACACTATCATTAAAGCGATTGCATTTGGAGGAAAAGAAAAAACATATCAGGCTTGGAATGGTTTAGAAGATGAAGAAAAACTAAGAAACGACAGAACATATAATTCTGTTGGACAATATACGGATGCCAATGGTAATACTCAATTTTACGGAAATGAAATCGATAATTACGGACAAAATCATTTTCAATTACATTGGAATCAAAAATTAGCAGCTAAATGGCAATCAAATATTGCATTACATTATACTTCAGGAAAAGGATATTTCGAACAATATAGAGAAGATGAAACTTTTGCTGATTATTATTTACCCGATTTTGGAGCAAATACAACCACTGATTTAGTTAGAAAACGTTGGTTAGATAACGACTTTTTTGGAACTACTTTCTCATTGAATTACAAAACAGAAAAAACAGATGTAATTATTGGTGGAGCAGCAAATAAATACCAAGGAAAGCATTTTGGAGAAGTAGTTTGGACGCAATTTTACGTCCCAACAGACAACAAGTATTACGATAATTTCGGAAATAAAAATGATGTGAATTTTTATGCAAAAGCATCACAACAGGTATGGAAATTTAATTTCTTTTTAGATTTACAATACCGTATGGTTTTCTATCAAGCAAATAGCACAAAATTTGCAGATGTTAATGATACTTTCCGATTTTTTAATCCAAAAATTGGAGCTAATTTTCAAATTAACCAACACAACCAAATGTATTGGTTTGCAGGTATAGCAAATAAAGAACCTAGACGAGATGATTATGAAAACGGTGCTGTAAAACCAGAACGTTTATTAGATTATGAATTGGGTTGGAAATACGCAACAAGTAAAACAAAAATTAACGTAAATACTTTTTTCATGCAATATGAAAACCAATTGGTAGCAACTGGAGCGTTAAATGATGTAGGAAGTCCAATTTTTGAAAATAGCGGAAAAAGCTACCGTTTTGGTTTAGAAATTGAATCTGCTATTAAACCCTTAAAATGGTTAACTGTTGCGCCAAACTTGACTTTAAGCGCCAATAAAAATAAAGATTTTTACTTTCAAAGAGATGGTGTTTTAACGAATTTAGGAAATACCAACATTGCTTATTCTCCAAACATTATTGTTGGAAATAACATCACATTTACACCAGTTAACGATTTACAAATTTCATTTTTAACCAAGTTTGTTGGTGAACAATATATGGGAAATATCGATGCTGAAAAATCGGTTTTAGCTGATTATACCACATCAGATTTTAATATTACTTACGAATTGAAAATTAACAAAGGCATCAAATCTATTGTGTTTTCAGGAATGGTAAATAATGTTTTCGATAGGGTTTACGAATCAAACGGTTATTTTTATACGTATGACGACACTTGGAGTGGTCCAGAAACTACAACAATTGAAGGTGTTGGATATTATCCTCAGGCTGGAATTAATTTCTTAGCAGGAATCAACTTGAAGTTTTAAGTATTTTTATATAGTTATGCATTCAAAAAAGGTTAGAAGAAATTCTAGCCTTTTTTATTTACCTTCAATCCAATTCGTGATACTTTCATCATCTGGTTGAATTTTTGGTAGAATTACTTTTTCTAACTCACCATTTTCATTCAATAAATACTTTTGAAAATTCCATTTTACTTTGGAATCTTCTACTCCATTTTCAGATTTCTTAGTCAGGAATTCATAAACCGGATGTTTATTTCTTCCTTTTACAGAAATTTTTTCCATCATAGGAAAAGTAACACCGTAATTTACACTACAAAACTCTTGAATATCATTTGAATTCCCTGGTTCTTGCCACAAAAAATCATTTGAAGGAAAACCTATTATTTCGAAATTTTGAGTTTTATATTTTTCGTAAATTTCCTGTAATTTTTCGTACTGAGGTGTTAATCCGCATTTAGAAGCAGTATTTACAATTAGTATTTTCTTTCCTTTTAAAGTGGAAAAATCAAAGTCATTCCCTTGCAAATTCTTCACCATAAAAGAATGAACAGAACCTTTCGGATACGTTTTTGTATCTTTTTTAAAGAACGAAAAAATACTTTCAAACATTAATTATACACTTTAATAGTTGTTGCGTCAACCATTTGTACTCTATAAGCTTTCATAGGATATTTCTTTCCAGCAGATAAACCTGTGTACAAACTATATTCAGCGTCATCGCAAGGACATTTCGCATTAATTGAATTAATTGTCATGGTAGAGCAATCTGACAAAGCTTGATTAGGACAAGCAGCATCATATGCCAAGTAATTTCCACTACCCGCATTAAAAACAATCAAACCTCTAATTCCCGCACCTGCAGAATTTACATAAACAGCATTAGAAGGATATTGCAAAGTAGCATATTGAGGAAAACTCATATTTAAATTAACTTCAAACGAATAATTTGGTAAATACGGATTGTTATTACTCGTTTCTTTGTCTTTTTCACAAGACAAAGTAGCTAAAAACAAAACAACTAGGTAAAAAAATCTTTTCATTTTTTATATTTATTTGAATTATCAAATTTAATTTATTTATATTTGACAAACTAATATAGTAAACGAAAAATAGTTAAATAAATTATATCTTTGCAAAAAGGGAATCCCATAGTTGTGGGATTTTTTCTATTTTATAAATTAATGAAGTTATGAGCACAGTATCTTACTACACAGCAGAAGGATTAAAACATTTAAAAGACGAGTTAGACCAACTTAAATCTATAGAGCGCCCAAAAGCATCACAAGCTATTGCAGAAGCAAGAGATAAAGGAGATTTATCTGAAAACGCGGAATACGATGCTGCAAAAGAAGCTCAAGGTTTGTTAGAAATGCGTATTTCTAAAATGGAAGAAGTAGTCTCTAACGCAAGAATTATTGATGAATCGACTTTAGATTTATCAAAAGCATTGGTTTTATCTAATGTAAAAATTAAAAATCAAACGAACGGAATGGAACTAACATATAAATTAGTTGCAGAAAGTGAAGCAGATTTAAAAACTGGAAAAATATCAGTAACTTCTCCAATTGGAAAAGGTTTATTAGGTAAAAAAGTAGGTGAAATTGCAGAAATCAATGTGCCAAATGGAGTATTGAAATTTGAAGTTTTAGAAATTACACGCGACTAATTCTCGATACATTTTTTGATTTCATTTCTCAATTAAATAAAATCAAAAAACACTCGAATTGACGAAATTGTTTTAATTATGAGTTCTATTTTCACAAAAATAATCAACGGAGAAATCCCTTGTTATAAAATTACAGAAAACGAAGATTTTATTGCTTTTTTAGATGTTAATCCGAATGCAAAAGGTCATACTTTATGTGTGCCGAAGCAAGAGATTAATAAAATTTTCGACATGGAAGAAACATTATACTTAGGTTTAATGGCATTTTCAAGAAAAGTAGCCATTGCTTTAGAAAAAACAGTTCCTTGCAAACGAATTGGCGTAGCGGTTGTTGGTTTAGAAGTACCACACACTCATGTGCATCTGATTCCACTTCACGATATGGACGATATGCGTTTCCAACGAAAAACAACTTTAACACCAGAAGAATTTACAGCATTAGCTAAGCAAATCGGTGAAAATTTATAAAACCAAATTCCACAAATTTTAAATGAGTTTGTGGATTTTTTTTATCTTATTCATGAAAAAAATCATCCTTTTTTTATTATTCTCAAATTTTGTTTTTTCTCAAGACATTACGACTGAAAATTATTTTTGGGAATTTAATTACATCAATGAAAACGGAATTGAAGCTGTAATTGGCGCAAAAAATTGTTATGTCAGGCAAGATTCTACATCTAACAGTCAATTATTAGATTCTTTACAAATTGGAACTAAAATTAAAGTTCTAAAAAACACCGAAGAATATCTAAACATTAAAGGTTTAAATTTATCTTGGGTTGAAATTGAATATCATAAAAACAACCAAGTGAAAACGGGTTTTCTTTGGAAAGGTTTTATAGCCGTTGGAAGTTCTACAAAAGGCAACACCACTTTTTTAACGACTATCGATTCTAAATACAGTAAAAAAGTAAAGCAAAATGATTACGAATATGATGGAGAATTTTGTCGAATTTCTGTCAAAGCCATAAATTCTGAAAATCAAATTATAAATGAAAAATCAATTTCTAAAGAATTATCAGAAAGTATTTATTTTCAAAATTCAGCAATTAAAAGTTGGGGTTTAAAAGAAGTCTCAGATGTATATCGAATTTCTTTTAGCGGGCAAGCTTGCGGTATCCCAACGTACCATTTTTATTTTGGCTGGAACGGAAAAGAATTTTTACTTCTTCCAGAGAAATACGATGTTGGAGATGCTGGTGTTTATTACCATACAGAAGAATTTATCTTCCCAAAAGAAAAAGGTGGACAAACCGATATGATCATTAAGAATATTGAAGAAGACGAAGAAGTTAGCGAAGCTAAAGATGGTTCATATACGATTCATGAAGTTAAAAAATCTACCGAATATTATTCTTGGGACGGAAAAACATTTAAACTAATAAAAACCACAAAACAGAAACCAAAACTTATAGATGTAAAATATTAACTCTCTTTTTTAAAACTCATTTGCATTGTAGTTCCTTTGCCAATTTCCGAACTCACTACTCTAATTTTTCCTTTGTGATACTCTTGTACAATTCGTTTGGTAAGTGACAAACCTAATCCCCAACCGCGCTTTTTAGACGTGTAACCTGGTTCAAAAACGGTTTTAAATTTATTTTTAGGAATACCACTTCCAGTATCGGTAACAGTAATATAAACATTCGTGTCACCTTCTACAATTTCAATAAAAAGTTTACCTTTTCCTTTCATCGCATCAATAGAATTCTTTACTAAATTTTCAATAGTCCAACTATGCAATGTCGGATTTAACGAGACGTAAAGTGGTTTACTTGGTGCTCTAAAATCGAAACTAACTTGCTTAGAAGTTCTGGCTTGTAAATATTCAAAAGATGATTTTGTTTCTTCAATAATATCTTTTTTTTCTAAAATAGGTTCACTTCCAATTTTCGAAAATCTATCGGTTATGGTTTGCAAACGATTGATGTCTTTTTCAATTTCAGTAATCGTAGATTCTTCTACATTATCTAATTTCAACAATTCCAACCAACCAATTAATGAAGACAAAGGCGTTCCTATTTGATGCGCCGTTTCCTTCGCCATTCCTGCCCAAAGTTTATTTTGAGTTGCCATTTTAGTCGCGCGATAAAAGTTATATACCACACCGCCAAATAATAAAGCCACCAACAATAAAGCTATTGGATAATATTTTAGTTTATTTAGCATTGGAGAATCTCCATAATACACCAAATTATAATCATCAGGTGCAAATTGTATTTTAATAGGCTGATTTTGATTCTTCAAACTATTAAAATAATTTTTAATTTTTACAGAATCTTTCGTAATCAAAGAATCAATATTTGCACTGTTTATAATGTTAAGTTTTTTATCCGCAAGAATTAAAGGAATATTTTTATTGTTTTCTATTATAAATGTTGGTAATGAAATATCCGCATCTATATCTGAATTTCTTATATTTTTTAAAGCCTTAGCCCAAAGTTCTACTTTATTACGTTCCTCTTCTTTAAAAATTTGGAAAAAGATATAGGTATTCCATAAAATTAAGGAAGCAATTAAAAACGAGGAAATAATTATGATCCAACGTGTAAGATTTCTTTTTTCAGAAAACTGCATAGAATGTATTTTGAGTAAAAATAACAAAAAGTGAGTAGTGAATTGTAATTAGTGAATAGTTTTTTGATTTTTTTACAAAGTCTAATTAAAGAATTCAAGTATATTTGTAAAAAATTACAATTTATGTTAAGCATTGATCCAAAAGAAATTTCACCAGCAAAATTACAAGGGTATTTACAAAGTGCTGTAGCGCCTAGACCTATTGCTTTTGCTAGTACTTTAGACCTGAACGGAAACCCGAATTTGTCGCCATTTAGTTTTTTTAATGTGTTTAGCAGCAATCCGCCGATATTGATTTTTTCGCCAGCGAGAAGAGTTCGAGATAATACGATAAAACATACTTTAATTAATGCTCAAAACACGAATGAAGTTGTTATTAATATTGTAAATTACGATATTGTACAACAAATGAGTTTGTCGAGTACAGAATATCCTGATGGTGTAAATGAATTTGAAAAAGCTGGGTTTACGATGCTTCCTTCGGATATTGTAAAACCATTTAGAGTTGCTGAAAGTCCGGTTCAATTTGAATGTAAAATTAACGATATTATCGCTTTGGGTGACCAAGGTGGTGCTGGGAATTTGATTATTTGCGAAGTGGTTAAAATTCATATTCACGAAAGTATTTTAGACGAAAATCAAATGATTGATCAACGTAAAATTGATGTGGTTTCACGTTTAGGAGGAAATTGGTACAGTCGTGCTAATGCTGGATTATTTGAAGTAGAGAAACCCTTAACAACTTTAGGAATTGGTGTAGATTCTATTCCGAATTTTATTAAAGAAAGTGGATATTTCAACGGAAATGATTTAGGAAAATTAGGAAATATAGAAGCTATTCCAAATGAAGAAGAAATTACTATATTTGTAAAAGAAAATTTTGAAGTGAAAGCTGTTTTAAGTTCAGACGATTTCGATACAAAATTCACAAAAGCAAAAGAATATTTAGACAACAATCAGGTTTTAAACGCTTGGAAACTGTTATTAGCAGAAAAATAAATTATAGAGATTATGGAAGTTATTGGAAAAATTAAAATGATTGGAGCTACTCAAGACGTTAGTGCTTCATTCAAAAAGAGAGAATTAGTTGTTACTACTGAAGAGCAGTATCCACAACATATTATGATTGAATTTACGCAAGCAAAAGTTGACGATTTAAATTCTTACCAAGTTGGAGAACAAGTTAAAGTTTCTATCAATTTAAGAGGTAGAGAATGGGTGAATCCTCAAGGTGAAACAAAATATTTTAACTCAATTCAAGGTTGGAGAATTGAAAGAGTAGCCGCTGCAGCTCCTGCTGGCGCTCCAGAAATGCCACCTATGCCAGCTGCTGAAGCTTTTGCTCCTGCAACTGACTTTAAAGAAGAAGAGCACGACGATTTACCTTTCTAAAAGTTAGAAGTCTGAAGATAGAAGTCAGGAGTTAAGGTTTTACTTAATTTCTGGCTTTTTTTAATATTTCTAATTTGAAATTGATTTTTTGAAACTTAAAAAATGTATTTTTTAACACCTGAACTTTATTTTCCTCCAGCTTCAGAAACCTCATTAGAAGGTATTATTGCTGTTGGTGGCGATTTGTCTCCTGAAAGATTGTTATTGGCTTACCAAAACGGGATCTTCCCTTGGTATAATGAAGAGGAACCCATTTTATGGTGGTGTCCAGAAGAAAGAATGGTGTTGTTTTTCGAGAATTTACGAATTACGAAAAGCATGCGAAACATTTTAAACAGAAAGGAATTTCAAGTTACTTTTAATACTGCTTTTAAAGAGGTGATTTCTAATTGTCAGCAATCACCAAGAAAAGACCAAGATGGCACTTGGATTTCAGATGAAATTGTAGAAGCTTATTGCAAATTGCACGAATTAGGTCATGCTAAAAGTGTGGAAGTTTGGCAAAATAACAAACTCGTTGGCGGTTTATACGGCATTGATTTAGGCGATGTGTTTTGTGGTGAAAGTATGTTTTCTAAAGTTCCAAATGCGAGTAAAGTTGGTTTTATTCATTTGGCAAAACAATTAGAAATGGCGAATTATAAATTGTTAGATTGCCAGGTTCATAACAATCATCTAGAAAGTTTAGGTTGTATTGAAATTGACCGTGAAGAGTTTTTAGCGATTTTGAAAGGTTAGATTTTACTCAGAGTATCGTAAAGATTTATTTTCTACAACCACGAATTCACGAATTATAGTTTGCGCTTAAAATTTTACGTCAAAATTTATTCATCTACGATGAAAATTCGAAATAAATCGAAAGTTTAAAACAATAAATTCAAAAATTCTTGGCTAAATTTAAAATTTTCAAAATAAAGAACGCTTTATCTAGCATCAAATTTTTTCAAACTTCTTACATATAACTCTTCTACTTTTTTTCGTGCCCATTCGGTTTTTCGTAAAAAAGTTAAACTAGATTTAATGGTTGGATTTTCATTAAAACATTTAATTTTTATCAATTCGCCAAGCGTATCAAAGCCATAATAATCGACTAATTTTTCGAGAATTGCTTTTAAAGTTATGCCGTGAAGTGGATCGTTGCTCATTTTTGTATAATCTATTTTGTATAGTGTATAATGCTTAAAAACTAATTTCTCACCCAACAATCTTCCACATGATCATTCACCATTCCAGTGGCTTGCATGTGTGCATAAACTACGGTTGAGCCTACGAATTTGAATCCGCGTTTTTTTAAATCTTTACTTAAAGCATCTGAAATTTCTGTTGTTGCAGGAACATCTCTTAGTGTTTTTCGATTATTATCTATTGGTTTTCCATCTACAAAACCCCAAATGTATTTCGAAAAACTACCAAACTCTTCTTGCACTTTTATAAAAGCTTGTGCATTCGTAACTGCTGCTTTGATTTTTAATTTATTTCTGATAATTCCAACATCTTCGGCTAGAACTTGCAATTTGGCATCGGTAAATTTCGCCACTTTTTGCACATCAAAACCTGCAAATGCTTTTCTGAAATTGTCACGTTTTACTAAAACCGTATACCAACTTAAACCCGCTTGAAACGTTTCTAAAATTAAAAACTCAAACAAAGTGGGATCATCATAAACGGGTTTTCCCCATTCGTTGTCGTGATAATCTTTATATAAATCGGTTTTTTCGCACCAAGCACAACGTTTTTTAGTCATTTATAATAAGTTTTTCGTCTTTATGAATGTATTTCTCAATCAAGAAATGCCCTAAATATATTAATGGTGTTAAGCAAATTGCAATGATTAATTTGAAGGAATAGCCCGTTAAAGAATATTCTACATATTGCTTTGTATTCCAAATTCCCGGTAAGTAAAAGGCAATTCCACCTACAATAAAAGAGTCAATTAGTTGTGAAATAACGGTAGAACCTGTACTTCGTAACCAAATCATTTTTTCACCTGTTTTCTTTTTGAAATAACTAAAAATCGTCACATCTAAAAACTGCGCCACTAAAAACGCAATGATTGAACCTATAATAATCAAATTACTTTGTCCGAAAACAGCAATAAATTGTTCGTTACTAACAGGACTAATCCCTTTGGCTTCGGGAATTTTCATGGAGAAATACAAAACCACAAAACAATAGGCAATTAAACCTGCCGTAATGTAACTTAGTCTTTTTACGCCTTCTTTACCAAAATATTCATTGATTAAATCGGTTGTAATAAACACTATTGGCCACGGCAAAATCCCCATACTTAATACGAAAGGACCAACTTCAATTAGTTTTCCTCCAATAAGTTCGGCAGTGATGGCGTTTGTTATAAAAATTCCCGCCAAAATGATGTATACTATTTCCTTTTTGGTTCTTAGCATTTAGTCTTCGTAATACGCTTCGTCTTCAAAACTATTTCCTCTTCCATTTGAGAAACTCACACGCAAATGATTATCGTTTAACGATTCGTTAATCATAACCTTCATTAAGTGTTCAATTTCTTTATCTTCGATAATTTTTTCTTCGTCGAATCTTCTAAATGCTTTTAAATTTAGCTTGTTATTTTCATCATGAACGAAAGCAATAGCTGTTAATTTTTCAGCGTTTTTCCCGTAAGAATCATCTTCAATATTAATTTTTTTATAGAAGAAATAAGATATTTTTTTATCTTTTAGCGTAATTACTTTTTCATCTAACATTACAATTGAATCGTTTTCTTCATTAACATCTTCATAATAATGAATCGCATTTTTCACAATTGAATCTTTGCTGAACTTATTCAATTCATCCATTTGTTTGTTATGATACAACATTTGAAAAGCCGTATATTTCGTTTTCGGATTTTCAATTAATTTTTCAATATTGTTCTTGTCTAACTTTTTATTTCTAGCCAATTCTCTGTTGGCAATGGCGATATTTAATTCATCAATATTTAATTTTTCCGCTTTTTGATACAATTGACTCATATCTTTTTCGTTTTTAAACGGATATAAAATAGACAAATAACTATTAAATGCTTCTACTGGCGCACCATTTTCATCGTTATAATCGTATTCATCTTCATCGCTTGCTTCATCTTCTGATTTCCAACTTAACAATCGTTTGTATTCTAATTTCGCATTAGTTAACAACATTTTTTTATACGATTTTAATTTTTTCGATTGTGCTTTCTCAGAATTTAGTAACACTTTTACAAAATCTACAATTGGTTCGTGAAACTCGTTAATACTATAATATTCTAATATATTTGGATATAAAACTTGTGAGTTATCAAGATCTGAAGTAAATAAACTAAACAATCCGGAAATTACATATTCATCAGAAATGGGTAAATCGTATTCTAATAATTCTGCGATTTTTTTGTACGCAATTTTACTTTTTTGAAACGTTAACGCTCTTAAAATTGCAAATTGAGTTTGTGTAGAAACATCTTGTGCTTTGTAGGCTTGCTCTAAAAACGGAATAACTTCTGCAGATTTTAAAGAACCAATACTTTCGTATAAATCACCTTTAAATTCCATTTCTTCTTTACGGAATTCGAAATTTTCAATTAATTCTTTCAATTTAGAAAAATCTGCTTCTTCGATTCTTAAATCATGAAAAGATTTTATTGACGAATATCTAATGCTGTCGTGTTCGCTATTTAAGTCTTCTTCAAAAATGCTAAATTTGTTTTCGAAAAAAGTTCTCGACGTAATTTTATCGTCAACTTTAAACGTGTTAAATACCTTTTCAATAAACGGATTATCGTTTTTATAATTCTTGTCTACTAAAGTGGCAAGCGTATAATATTCGCCTTTTTTAAGTACAATTTTATATTTTATGGCTTGTGTGCTTTTTGGTTTTGTAGCTAAAACTTCGTACACATAATAATCATTCGCTTCGTCTTTCGTGAATTTTTCATTCGTTAAATCTAATTTCTGATTTGTTGACAAGGCCAATGTTTTATCCCAAGTTGTCGATTTATAATCTAACGGATTAAATTTTTCTTCCTTTTTTTCTTCGTTTAAAGTTACCACTGAAGACAAAGTTGCATCAACCGCAGCAGCATCAACTACAGCAACCACATCAAGATCTGAATAATCATTATTGTTATTTGAATAATTTTTAGCTTCAAAATCTGTTGCGATATTTTTCTTAATTCTGTTAAATAACGAATCTAACACCGCATAACTTTCATATCTATGTGGCTGAGAATAGGTAATTTCAACAACATTTTTATTTGGTGAGAAAATTTCAAACGTTTTAAATTTCACTTCAAAATGATTGACTTTATCCGCATCCTCTTTGTATCTGTTTTTCCTTTCGAATTTAAAATCTAAATATTCGTTCTGTTGTTTCGGAATATCAACAGAAAAATGAGCCGTAGAATCTTTAAACGTTTTATACACTATTTCTTCTTTTGCATTTGTAATTTCAAATGAATTGAAGAACGTATCTACTTTGCTTTTAGAAGCATTTATAGTTCCTAATAAATAATATTTATTTCCTTTTAATACTGATTTCAAGAAAATATTTTTCTCTTTCAATTTAGATTGAGAAATGAATTCGAATTTGTTTTTATCAAAATGGGTTTGCGTAGAATCTAATTCGTGTGCATTATAAAATTCATAGTGCATTCTTTTCAATTCATATTCTGAATCTTCCAAATTAGAAATATCCATTAATGTACTTTCCATTAAGAAATAGTGCGCATTTTCTTGCTCATCGAAAGCGTAAATTTCTGTATCTTCTAGTTTTTTATTGTCTTTTTTATTACCTACAAACGAATAATAAGAAGGCATTTTTACTTTAAAATTTTGTTTCGTTGGAACAATATTTACAACTTCTTGTTTGTACGATTTGATTTTAATATTGTTATACACCTCATCTTCATATTTTCTAACATAATCACCTTCGCCGCTCATGATTACTGCAATAATTTCAAGTGGTGTGATGTAATATCTATATCTTTCGTTTTTACCAGTTTTCGTTTTACTTTTAATATCGTACACAAAATTACCTTTCTCTTGGTACGATTTTTTCTCCAAAATTTCACCTGGTATGTTTTCGAAAAATAAACTATCTAATGTTTTATGATTGAATTTTTCGTCTTTTTTGCTAATAAAATCTTTTAGCAACATACGTTTCACATTGATATAACCTCCATTACCTAAATCTGGAGATTCTAAATTTTCTTCATTTCTTAAAACTAAAGGAAATAGTGGTAAAGAAACCATTTCATCTGAAGTAGTATTTACTTCAAAAACCGGTTTCACAAAATAATCTTCAATTTGTTTTTTTAATTTTTTTCCTTTTTCTGTATATTCAGAAAGAATTGGCGTTACAGTATATCCTTTTCTACGTAACATTTCAATCATTCCATTTTTTCCTGGTAAGTGTGCTGCACCAACTGCTGCAAACAAACTTCCCGTTTTCATGATTGAATCCATGCTTTTAGACATTACTTCGTTTCTGTCAAAAAGCATCGCTTTGTTGTACGATTTTGGAGAAGAAAGCATGTTTAAAGTATCAATTAAATCTAAATCTTTTTCTCTATACGCATCTCTTAAAACCTCAGCATAAGAACGCTTTTTTAAGATTTTTAAAAACGCCTGCTTGTTTTCGTCCACTTCACTTCTATCCATTTCAGCTTGCGCTTTTTCAATATTTAAAGTCGTAGTTTTTACGTTTTCTAAACCTAAAGTTTTTTTACCATATTTTCTTCCTGTTCTGTAAATGAACATATCCAAATAGGTTTCTTCTTGATATTCTTGATTGGCTTGATTCGTACGAGATAATAATCCGATTAAATTATAATTAGAACCTCTGAAAAGAGAATATAAATTGTTCTTTTCTATTGGCGATGTATAGAAATTAGAATAAAAATTACCACTAGTTTTTGTAGATCTGTAAAAACTGAATAAATCGTATAATTCCGTCCAAGTATTTGGTTCGCTTTCGTTTGCTATAAAATCTGAAGCTAATAATTTTTCGAAAAAAGTATCAGATAAATGAAAAGAAACCTTGTCGGAAACGTGCATCGTTCCATACATATATGATTTTTTGGTTAATCCGTTTCCAGATATTTCCCAAAATAAACTTTGGTATTTCTTCTCTTGCGCTACTGCAGTTATTGACAAAAAAGTCAATAAAAATAAAAACTTCTTCAAAACGAATTATATTAGGTTAATTTCCCCCAAATATAACAAATTGAAATAACTTTTTTCAGGATTTAACATATGTTCTTTTAAAGTTTTTCAGTCAACAAAATTCAATGTATTTATAGAAAGAATACTATAATTTAAAACTTGTTTTAAAATTGTAACATTTTACAAATTATTCTACTAATTTAAAAAAACTAAACTTTAAAAATTATGAATGCACACGAGATAGATTACCATATTTATGGTGAAGAAATGCAATATGTAGAAATCGAATTGGATCCGCAAGAAATTGTTGTAGCTGAAGCTGGCGGATTTATGATGATGGAAGATGGTATAAAAATGGAAACCATTTTTGGTGATGGAAGCACACAACAACAATCGGGAATTTTTGGCAAATTACTTTCTGCAGGAAAAAGAGTTTTAACAGGCGAAAGTTTGTTTATAACTGCTTTTCAAAACCAAGCTTCTGGAAAGAAAAAAGTATCTTTTGCTTCGCCTTATCCTGGAAAGATAATTGCTATAGATTTAAAAGCGTATAACGGAAAATTTATTTGTCAAAAAGATGCTTTCTTGTGTGCTGCAAAAGGTGTTTCAGTTGGAATTGAATTTTCTAAAAAAATCGGAAGAGCTTTATTTGGCGGCGAAGGTTTTATTATGCAAAAATTGGAAGGCGACGGAATGGCATTTGTACATTCTGGTGGAACTTTAGCCAAAAAAGAATTAGCACCTGGTGAAGTGATGCGAATTGACACAGGTTGTGTGGTGGGTTATACACAAGATGTAGATTTTGATATTGAATTTGTTGGCGGTGTGAAAAATACCATTTTTGGTGGTGAAGGAATGTTTTATGCAACACTTCGTGGACCTGGAACTGTATTTGTGCAATCGTTACCGTTTAGCCGATTAGCTGGTAGAATTTTAGCCAACGCGCCTCAAAATGGCGGAGGAAAAGAAGAAGGAAGTTTACTTGGCGGAGTCGGAAGATTATTAGACGGAGATAATTTTTAAACTTCAAACTTATAAAAAACCCTCCGAGAGTTTTGAACTCTCGGAGGGTTAAAATTTATACTTTATAAGTGATTATTACTTCACACTTTTAATTCCCATATTGAACAAAGTAAATGCTTGAATATCTACTTGTTCGTTGATAATTGCTTCCGTTGATTTTCCTGCACCATGACCAGCATTGACATCAATTCGAATTAAAACTGGATTAGTTCCTTGTTGTTTCTCTTGCAATTCTGCAGCAAATTTAAAACTATGCGCTGGCACTACTCTATCATCATGATCACCAGTTGTCACTAAAGTTGCTGGATATTCTATTTTTTTTACGTTATGAACTGGTGAATAATTTTTGATATAATTGAACATTTCTTCACTTTGTTCTGCTGTTCCATAATCGTATGCCCAACCAGCACCTGCTGTAAATGTATGGTAACGTAACATATCTAAAACTCCAACTGCAGGCAACGCCACTTTAAATAAATCCGGACGTTGTAACATGGTTGCTCCAACTAACAAACCACCATTCGAACCACCTTTGATTGCTAAATATTGAGATGACGTATATTTTTGAGCGATTAAATATTCTGCAGCGACAATGAAATCATCAAACACATTTTGCTTTTTCAATTGTGTTCCAGCATCATGCCATTTTTTTCCATATTCTCCACCACCACGTAAATTAGCTACAACATAAACACCACCATTTTCTAACCAAACGGCATTTGCAATACTAAAAGCCGGTGTTAAACTGATATTAAAACCTCCGTAACCATATAAAATAGTTGGATTTTTCCCATTTAATTTCAGCCCTTTTTTGTGTGTGATAATCATTGGAATTTTAGTTCCATCTTTTGAAGTATAAAACACTTGCTTCGACTCGTATTCATCAGAATTAAAATCTACTTTCGGTTTTTCATAAACAGAAGACTTTCCTGATTTCACATCAAAAGAATAAACTGAACTAGGTGTCGTATAATTTGTAAAAGTATAGTACAATATTTTTTCTTCTTTTTTTCCTCCGAAACCACTCGCCGTTCCAATTCCAGGTAATTTTACTTCCGAAATTAAAGCACCATCATAATTATATTGTTTCACCACAGAAATAGCATCTTTCATATAATTAGCAAAAATAAATCCGCCACCAGTTGAAATAGATAAAACATTTTCCGTTTCAGGAATTACATCAACCCAATTTGTTAATTCAGGTTTATTTGCATCAATAATCATTAATTTTTTATTTGGTGCGTTGTTATTTGTAGTCACATATAATTTACTTCCGCGATTATCAATAACATCATAATCATGAAACATATTGTTGACTAAAATTTGTACTTCAAACTTTGGTTTCGTTAAATCTACCAAATACAATTCGTTTGAACTTGTTGCATTTGCAGCAGTAATTACCAAGTATCTATTATCTTCTGTTACACCGCCACCAACATATCTTCTTTTAATATCAGCACCAAAAACAACTTTATCTTCAGATTGAGCCGTTCCTAATTTGTGATAATATAATTTATGTTGATCTGTTTTTGCAGACAATTCGCTTCCCGTTGGTTTATCGTAACTTGAATAATAAAAACCTTCATTTTTATACCAAGAAATACCGCTGAACTTAACATCTACAATAGTTTCACCAATTTTTTCTTTTGTAACCGCATTTAATACAATTACTTTTCTCCAATCTGAACCGGCTTCTGAAATTTGATACGCCACTAAACTTCCATCTTGTGTAAAATTAGTTCCGGCTAAAGAAGTTGTACCATCTTTAGAAAAAGTATTCGGATCTAAAAAAACTTCTTCTTTTCCAGAAGCGTCTTTTCTAAATAAAACAGATTGATTTTGAAGTCCGTTATTTTTATAGAAATACGTATATTTTCCCTCCACAAATGGCGCAGAAATTTTTTCGTAATTCCATAACTTTTCCATTCTAGTTTTAATGTTTTTACGGAATGGAATTTGGTCTAAATAGTTATACGTAACCACGTTTTCTGCTTTTACCCAACTTTCTGTTTCGGCACTTCTATCGTCTTCAAGCCAATGATAAGCGTCAATAACTTCTGTATTAAAATAAACATCTTTATGGTCTATTTTCTTGGTTTTTGGATAGGTAATTTTATTTTGAGCCATAATTCCGACTGAACTAATTAAAGTTGCAAAAATGATTGTTTTTTTCATCTGTTAGTAGTTTTTTGTTGTGTTACAAATATATAATTCTACAAATTAAAATTTACACCTAAAATTATATTTCTTCCCATATTGTAAATTCCATCTGCTTTTAAACGAGATAAATGTGCTACATATTCTTTATTTAATAAGTTTGTAGCTGTAAAATATATGTTAAATTTCGATTTTTTCAACTGAATATCTGTCCCAATTCCTGAAGAAAGCAATAAATAATCATTGGTTTTGGTTTCAAATTCGCCAATTTTATTTTGATTAAACGTGTAATTTGCTTGCAAGAAAACAAAGCTATTTTTTATACTTTTCGACACATCGAAATTAGCTCTAAAGTTATTTTTCCATTGATTTGCTGGAATTAAAGGCAAACTCGATTTGTTGTCTAATTCCCCAATTACCATTTCATAACTACTCGTCATGTGTAACCAATCCATTTCATGTAAATGCAAGTGAATTCCAGCTTCACCACCATATAAAGTCGCATTATTTTGCAAATAATCATAAACAAAATTATCGTCAATTACATTTCCGTTTGGCGAAATAAAAATATAATTGTTGATCTTATTATAAAATCCGTTCGCAAAAAAATCAAAATGTTCCGCATTATAATCGACATTCAAATCCACTTGAAAATTTTGCTCGTTTTTTAAGTTGCCATTTCCAATTTCATAACGATTACTTCCTTCGTGCACACCATTTGAAGATAATTCAGATAAGTTTGGCGCTCTGAAACCTGTTGCGACGTTAATTCGAGATGTGATTTTTTCGGTAATTTGTGTTTTAAATCCTAATGAAGCATTAATACTTTCAAAATCTTTATCTAATTTTTGAAAAGAACCTTCTGTGCCAATATCTCCAAATTCTTGGATATTTACGTTTCTAAAATCGTATCGTACACCAAATTGCAACAGATTTTTATTGAATTTATATTGCGAAGTTCCAAAGAAACCAATATCTGCAATTTTAGCATCTGGAATCAATCTTTCTTCTCCGAAATTTCTGTTTTTCTGGTTCATTCCTTGAAAACCAATTATTGTTTCAAAATTTCCAAAATGAGGTAAATAATATTTCACGTTATAATTGAAGGTTTTCAATTTCATAAAAAGTGCGATTTCATCAGCACCTTCTAATTCTTTTCTATCGTTAAAAACATAACCAGCAGTTGCTTCTAATTTCGAATTTTTAAAGAATACTTTCTGATTGAAACTCAACAAATGATTTTCGATTTTCTGACTTGGAAATAAAGGCGTTCTGAATTTAGAATCTTCGATATCTTCTTCGGGTAAACCTAAATTTAAATCGTTATAATTGTAACGAAAATCGGCTACGTATCGCGAAGTCGCAAAAGAAGTTCCAACTTTAAAATCTTTTTCAATGAAACGTGTATTCACAACTGATTCCCCATTTGGTGTTTTATAATCGGCGTGAGTCGTGTAATTATTTTGGACTAAAAACTTAAATTTATCTTCCGAAGTTTTTAACGTTACCGAACTATTAGAACCTTGTGTATTGCTATTTACAACCTGATTTACGGACAATTCTGTTTTATTATTTGCGGCGTATTTTTCTGGATTGAAATACAAAACGCCGCCCATCGCATCCGAGCCATATAATAAAGAAGCTGGACCTTTTATGATTTCCACACTTTCTTGTCCGTTTGCATTTAATCCTAAACCGTGTTCTTCTCCAAATTGTTGATTTTCCAATCGGATGCCTTGTGCGTAAGTTAAAACTCTGTTTCCGCTTAATCCACGAATAACAGGTTTTCCGATTGAAACTCCAGTCGAAACTACACTTACGCCTGGATTTGTCGCCAAAGCATCTGATAAATTAATAGCGCCGGAATTTTGGATTTGTTTTAGATTAATATGGTCAATTTTTACCACATTTTCATTTTGTGTTTTATTGAAAACAGAAGAAACTAAAATTTCATCGATATGATGATGTTCTTCTTCTAAAACAATATCAAGTGTTTTTTGTTCTTCTTTTCCGACTGAAATTTGTTCGGATTTAATTTCGAATTTATCTTTTTTGAAAATTAAAGTCCATTTTCCAATAGGTAGATTCTTGATTTCAAACTGTCCGTTTTCGTTAGATTTCGTATGAATATTAGCATCTGAAACTGAAATTTCAACATTATAAATTGCTTCATTATTTTCGTTTTTTATGGTTCCAGAAATGGAATTTTGAGCAAAGCCCATACTTGTAAAGCCCATCAAAATGATGAGAAAAATATATTTTTTCATTTTTGTAAAGTTTAAATTTAATGTAATAGAAATATTTTAAACACAGATTTCACAGATTAGCACAAATAAAATATTTGAGTAATGAGTGTTTTTTGTTTTAATAAATCAAAAGAAAGATTCTGAATCAAGTTCAGAATGACAAATTTAAACTACAGGCGGACCTCGATGAGAGAAACATAAAAATTCCTTTTCTTTTACGATAGATTCGTAAGTATTAGAAAAATGGAATTTTGGTTGTGGAGAAAATAAATGAACTACATAAATATCTTCCGCTAAAAACGCTGCGAATTGAAAATCACAGACCGGACAATCTTCATGATTATCTTGTGAAAATTGTGTTTTAGAAGTGTTTTTATGAGCTATTTCATCATGAGAATGATGTTGATGTGCTTCATCCGTAAAAATGTGCAACGATTGATAGCATATAGCAAAAAGAATTGCCAAAGCCATTAATATATTCGTTTTTACATGATTTTTTGAAACATTCATTTTGCGAAAATAATCATTTTCTAATTAAAAAATGTTAAAAAAATTACATAAAAAAGAGCTTTAAAATTAAAGCTCTTTTTAAAACATTTATTTGATCTTACACCAAATTATTCTTAACTAGATATTCAGCAATTTGAACTGTGTTTGTAGCTGCTCCTTTACGTAAATTATCAGCAACAATCCATAAATTTAATGTATTTGGCTGACTTCCATCTCTACGGATTCTTCCAACGAAAACATCATCTTTACCTTCTGCATAAAATGGCATTGGATATGTAAAAGTATCTAAATTATCTTGAACTGTAATTCCAGGTGTGTTGTGTAAAATTGTACGTACTTCGTTCACATCAAAATCGTTATGAAATTCTACGTTTACTGCTTCACTATGTCCACCAACAACTGGAATTCTAACAGCAGTTGCCGTAACACCAATCGTTTTATCGTTTAAGATTTTTTGTGTTTCACGAACCAATTTCATTTCTTCTTTGGTATAATCGTTATCTTCAAAAACATCACATTGTGGAATTGCATTTCTGTGAATTTGGTATTTGTAAGCCATTTCGCCTTTAATACCTGCATATTCGTTTTCTAATTGTTGCACACCTTTTACACCTGTTCCAGTGATAGATTGGTAAGTTGAAACAATTACACGTTTGATTTTATATTTCTTATGTAATGGTGCTAAAGCCATCACTAATTGAATTGTAGAACAATTCGCATTTGGAATAATTTTATCGTCTTTCGTTAAGATATCCGCATTGATTTCTGGAACCACTAATTTCTTAGTTTCGTCCATTCTCCAAGCTGAAGAATTATCAATAACTGTAGTTCCAGCTGCAGCAAATTTTGGCGCCCAAGCTAAAGAAGTTTCTCCTCCTGCAGAAAACAAAGCAATATCTGCTTTCATATCTACAGCTGTCTGCAAACCAACAACTTTATATTTTTTCCCGTCGAATTCAATTTCCTTACCAACAGATTTTTCTGAGGCAACAGGAATTAATTCCGTAACTGGAAAATTTCTTTCTTTTAATATTTGAAGCATTACTTCTCCCACCATTCCAGTGGCTCCAACAACGGCTACTTTCATTTGTTTAAATTTTATTTTTTTAGCACTGCAAAAGTATAAAACTTATCGCTAACATTTTTAACTAAAAAAGTTAATAATCATAAAAAAACTGCCCGAAAGCAGTTCTTTTATTTTTGAGTTATTACTTTACTAATGAGTCTAATAAAGTCACTAATTCTGGTGATGATGGTCTTGGTGCATCAGCACTTACAATTTTTCCTTCTGGACTAATTAAGATAAATCTTGGTATACCATTAATTTTATATCCTTGAACGAAATCAGATTTCCAATCTTTATCTGCTAATAATTGAATTCCACCTAAGTTTTTATCTGTAACAAATTTGTTCCATTTTTCTTTGTCTTTCATTACATCAACAGAAATACTTACGAATTCGATATTTTTCCCGTGATAAGCTTCTTCTGTTTTTTGTAAAAAAGGAATCTCTTGACGACAAGGTCCACACCATGTAGCCCAAACATCAATATACACATATTTCCCTTTTAAACTTTCTAAAGAAGTTAATCCACCTTTATGATTTTCGAAATTAAATGAAGGCGAAGCTGTTCCGTTCAATTTTTTTAATTCAAAACTAGAAGCTAAATATTGAACCATTCCTTTCATACCATTTTCTACATCTGTTTTGTATTTCGTTACAAAACCTGCATCTAAATCTTTAGGCATAGCTGCGAAAATGCTTTCTTTATATTTAGCAACTTCTACATTTAACGCGTCTAAATTTTCAGCCTTCATCATTGGTTCCATCTTAGATTGATCAGCCTGTTTTAAAGTTTCAGCAGCTAAAAAAGTATTTTCATTTGCGCCTTTTCCTTTAAATTTAATCGTATTATCAAAATCTTTATAATCTAAAGCAACTTGAATATCAGTTGTGTTTGTTAAATATAAATCCGCATATTGCTCATCTACTTCCAACTTAAACATACCGTCTGTAACTTTAAAAGTTGAATTAAAATTCCCTTTTTTATCAGCTACAATCATTTGACTAAAACCTCTTGATTTTACATAAATGGTATCTGTTGGCTTGTTCGCAATTTTTGCTGAAAATTTTACTTGAGCGCTTGCTGTTAAAGAAAAAACTCCCGCTAATACTGCAATTAAAAATGTTTTGTTTTGTGTCATTTTAGTTATTTTTAAAATATAAAGCGTAAATATAAAAGTTTTATAAATATAATTACCTAAAAAATTGTTAAGATTATTAGCCTTTAAACTTAATAAAATTTAAAATTATTATACTTTTGCAAAAAATAAAAAACAATGTTTAGAAGTTTTACTTGTGGCGAATTAAATGCTACACATATTAATCAGGAAGTTACATTAGCAGGTTGGGTTCAAAAAACACGTGATAAAGGATTTATGATTTGGATTGATTTGCGTGACCGATATGGAATTACACAATTAATTTTAGACGAAACCAGAACCGACAAAGCTATTTTTGATAAAGCAAAATCTTTAGGTCGTGAATTTGTAGTTCAAGTAAAAGGTACTGTAATTGAGCGTGAATCTAAAAACAAAAACATACCAACTGGTGATATTGAAATTTTAGTTTCTGAATTAACGATTCTAAACGATTCATTAACGCCTCCATTCACTATTGAAGATGAAACGGACGGTGGTGAAGACATCAGAATGAAATATCGTTATTTAGATATTCGTAGAAATCCAGTTAAAAACAGTTTATTATTCCGTCATAAAGTGGCACAAGAAGTAAGAAACTATTTATCTAACCAAGGTTTTTGTGAAGTTGAAACGCCATATTTAATTAAATCTACTCCAGAAGGTGCGCGTGATTTCGTAGTGCCAAGTAGAATGAACGAAGGACAATTTTACGCGTTACCACAATCGCCACAAACTTTCAAACAATTATTGATGGTTGGTGGAATGGATAAATATTTCCAAATTGTGAAATGTTTCCGTGATGAAGATTTACGTGCCGATAGACAACCAGAATTTACACAAATTGACTGCGAAATGGCTTTCGTAGAACAAGAAGATATTTTAAATCAGTTTGAAGGATTAACCCGTCATTTATTGAAAGAAGTTAAAGGAATTGAAGTTGAAAAATTTCCTCGTATTACTTACGATTACGCCATGAAAACGTATGGTAATGACAAACCAGATATTCGTTTCGGAATGGAATTTGGTGAATTAAACGAAGTAACAAAACATAAAGATTTCCCAGTATTTAACGCTGCTGAATTTGTAGTTGGAATTGCCGCTCCAGGTTGTGCATCATATACTAGAAAAGAAATTGATGCTTTAATTGATTGGGTAAAACGCCCTCAAATTGGCGCAACAGGAATGATTTATTGTAAATATGAATTAGACGGAAGTTTAAAATCATCTGTAGATAAATTTTTCGATCAAAAAGACTTAAAAAAATGGGCAGAAATTACTGGTGCAAAACCTGGTGATATGATATTTGTTTTATGTGGAAATACAGATAAAACAAGAACACAACTTTCTGCATTACGTATGGAATTAGCAACGCGTTTAGGATTGAGAAATCCGGATGTATTTGCACCTCTTTGGGTTTTAGATTTCCCTTTATTAGAATGGGATGAAGAATCTGAAAGATATCATGCGATGCACCACCCATTCACTTCTCCAAAACCAGAAGATATGCATTTAATTACTACCGATCCAGGTAAAATTAGAGCCAACGCTTACGATATGGTTTTAAACGGAAATGAAATTGGCGGTGGCTCGATTCGTATTCACGATAGAGATTTACAAGCTAGAATGTTCGAATTATTAGGTTTCTCAAAAGAAGAAGCAGAAAATCAATTTGGTTTCTTAATGAGTGCTTTCCAATACGGTGCACCACCACACGGAGGTTTAGCTTTTGGATTGGACAGATTGGTTGCCATCTTAGGCGGACAAGAGACTATCAGAGACTTTATTGCCTTCCCAAAAAACAATTCTGGAAGAGATGTTATGATTGATGCGCCTTCTGCAATTGACGACAAACAATTAGAAGAATTAAGCATCAAGTTAAATATCACAAAATAAAATCACAATTTTCTTGCTTGTGTCGAATAAATTTATATATTTGCTCATTATTAATAATTAAATACGCATATAATGCAAACAGGAACAGTAAAATTCTTCAATGAAACTAAAGGTTTTGGTTTCATCACTAACGAAGATACAGGTAAGGACATTTTTGTTCACGCTACAGGAATCAAGGTTGAAAACTTAAACGAAGGAGACCGTGTTAGTTACGAAGAAGAAGAAGGAAGAAAAGGAATTGTAGCAACGAATGTTGTAATATTAAACGATTAATTTATTACCGTCTAAAAACGCTCCCCATAAAGGAGCGTTTTTTTTGTGCCTTATTTTTTATTTAGAATGATTATAAATGTATTCATTTTAATGAAATTACTATTCTTATTAGAGTTTAAATTTTGATAATACCACAATACAAATTATTTTTGTAGCTATTTTCAAATCAACACTAAAAATGCAAAATTCTCAAATCGATTTTATACCAATTCTAATGCAAGTTGTGCTTGCTGTAGGGTTTGTTGCTGGAACTATTGCAATTTCTAACTTATTAGGTCCAAAAAGATCATCTGTAAACAAAGACAAAAGTTTCGAATGTGGAATTGAATCTGTTGGAAACGCACGTATTCCTTTTTCTGTAAAATACTTTTTAGTAGCTATTTTATTCGTTCTTTTTGACGTGGAAGTTATTTTCATGTATCCTTGGGCCGTAAATTTTAAAGAAATGGGCGTTGATGGGTTGATTAAGATGAGTATCTTTATGATTTTATTACTAATTGGTTTCTTCTATGTAATTAAGAAGAAAGCATTAGTTTGGGAATAACAAATTGGAACGTATGGAAAAGAATAAAGTAAATATGGTTGACGCTCCAGAAGGGCATGTTGGTGAAGGGTTCTTCGCAACGAAATTAGACCAAGTAGTTGGTTTAGCTCGTGCCAATTCATTATGGCCATTGCCGTTTGCCACTTCATGCTGTGGTATTGAATTTATGGCAACAATGGCTTCACATTACGATTTAGCTCGTTTTGGTTCTGAACGTGTGAGTTTTTCTCCTCGTCAGGCGGATATGTTGTTAGTAATGGGGACAATCTCAAAAAAAATGGCGCCAATTTTACGTCAAGTTTACGAACAAATGTCAGAACCTCGTTGGGTTATTGCGGTTGGAGCTTGCGCTTCTTCAGGTGGTATTTTTGATACGTATTCTGTTTTACAAGGAATTGACAAAGTAATTCCTGTAGACGTTTATGTACCAGGTTGCCCACCACGTCCGGAACAAATTGTTGATGGCGTGATGCAATTACAAGAGTTAGTAAAAAGTGAATCTCAAAGAAGAAGACATTCTCCAGAATATAAGGAATTGTTAGCTTCATATAACATAGAATAATAATGGCTTTAGAATCATTAGACATACAAAACAAATTGCAAGAAACTTTTGGTGAGCATGTAAAGTATTTCAGAACTGAATACGACATGTTTGTATTAGAAGCGAATGCAGATGTAGTGTATAACGTAATAAAGTTTTTAAAAGAAGAGCCTTCTTTGAACTTTAATTTTCTTACTGACCTTTGTGGTGTACATTATCCAGATAGCGAAGTAAACGAACAATTTTGTGTGGTGTATCATTTACACAATTGGTACGAAAACAAAAGAATTAGAGTAAAAACATTTTTAAACGGAACAACTCCAGAAATAAAATCTGTAACTTCATTATATAATTGTGCAGATTGGATGGAAAGAGAAACTTTCGATTTCTACGGAATCATTTTCAAAGGGCATCCAAATTTAGTTCGTATTTTAAATATGGACGAAATGGTATCTTTCCCAATGAGAAAAGAATTCCCATTGGAAGATTCAGGAAGAACAGACAAAGACGACCGTTTCTTTGGCAGAACCGTTAATAATTCAGCAATTTAACATGGGAAACGTAGTACTACCTGCAGATCACAGATATTATAAATATATCGAAGAACGTCACAATGAAGACGGAAGTGAATTAGCAATTTTAAACTTAGGACCAACTCACCCTGCCACTCACGGAATTTTTCAAAACATCTTATTAATGGATGGAGAAAGAATTTTAGATGCAGAACCTACAATTGGTTACATTCATAGAGCATTTGAGAAAATCGCGGAAAATCGCCCATTTTATCAAATTACACCGCTTACAGACCGAATGAATTATTGTTCATCGCCAATCAATAACATGGCTTGGTGGATGACTTTAGAAAAATTATTAGATATCGAAGTTCCAAAACGCGCACAATATTTACGTGTTATCGTAATGGAATTAGCTCGTATTACCGACCATTTAATTTGTAACTCTATTTTAGGAGTAGATACTGGTGCATATACAGGTTTCCTTTATGTATTTCAATTCCGTGAAAAGGTTTATGAAATTTACGAAGAAATTTGTGGTGCTCGTTTAACAACAAATATGGGAAGAATTGGTGGTTTCGAAAGAGATTGGACACCAAAAGCATTTGAATTACTAGATGTATTTTTAAAAGATTTCCCAGTTGCTTGGAAAGAATTTGAAGATTTATTTACAAGAAATAGAATTTTTATAGACAGAACAGTTAACGTAGGACCAATTACAGCTGAACAAGCTATGTCTTACGGATTTACAGGCCCGAACTTAAGAGCGGCTGGTGTAGATTATGACGTTCGTGTGGCACAACCATACTCTTCTTACGAAGATTTCGAATTTAATATTCCTGTTGGAAAATCAGGTGATACTTACGACAGATTCTGTGTAAGAAACGCTGAAGTTTGGGAAAGTTTAAGCATTATCCGTCAGGCTTTAGATAAAATGCCAGAAGGAAATGTATATCACGCAGATGTTCCAGATTATTACCTTCCTCCAAAAGAAGATGTATACCATAATATGGAAGCCTTAATTTATCACTTTAAAATTGTAATGGGTGAAGTTCCTGTTCCAGTTGCTGAAGTTTATCATCCTGTTGAAGGTGGTAATGGTGAATTAGGATTCTATTTAATTACAGACGGAAGTAGAACTCCATATAGATTACATTTCAGAAGACCAAGTTTTATATATTATCAAGCATATCCTGAAATGATTAAAGGTTCAATGTTGTCAGATGCCATTGTAATCTTATCAAGTTTAAATGTAATTGCTGGCGAATTAGACGCTTAATAAAATTATAAATGATGAGTTTTAAAATCTTAAAATTCAAAATTTAAAATAAGACAAATGGAAATATCAAATATCAAACAAGAGATAAACATAACTGAAGCGTTAATGACTCGTATTAACGAATTAATCAGTCATTATCCTACAGATAAAAAGAAATCGGCATTAATACCCGTTTTACATGAAGTACAAGATGCTCATGACAATTGGTTAAGTGTAGAACTTCAACAAAAAGTAGCAGAAATTTTAGAAATTCTTCCAATCGAAGTGTATGAAGTAGTAACTTTCTATACAATGTTTAACACAAAACCTGTGGCTAAATATATGTTCGAATTTTGCAGAACATCTTGTTGTGTCACTCGTGGTGTAGAAGATTTAATGGATTACGCTTGTTCTAAATTGGGCGTGAAAGAAGGAGAAATTACTTCAGACGGCATGTTTCAAGTGGTTGGTGTAGAATGTTTAGGTGCTTGTGGATATGCTCCAATGTTACAATTAGGTGATTTTTATCACGAAAAACTTTCTAAGGAATCTTTCGATAATTTAATCGAAGATTGCAAAGCAGAAAAAATAACTTTACACGATAAATAATATCATGGGAAAGAAAATATTATTAGACAAAATAAATATTCCAGGAATAAAAACCTATGAGGTTTACCGTGAAAATGGCGGATATAAATCAGTGGAAAAAGCATTAACTATGCAACCAGACGATATTACTGAAGAAGTAAAAGCTTCAGGACTTCGTGGTCGTGGTGGTGCCGGTTTCCCAGTAGGAATGAAATGGAGTTTTATCGATAAGAAATCTGGAAAACCGCGTCATTTAGTTTGTAATGCAGACGAATCTGAACCGGGTACTTTCAAAGACCGATATTTAATGGAATTTATTCCTCACCTTTTAATTGAAGGAATGATTACTTCAAGTTTCGCACTTGGCGCTAATCTTTCTTACATATATATTAGAGGTGAATATATGTGGGTTTACAAAATTTTAGAAAAAGCCATTAAAGAAGCTTATGCTGCTGGTTGGTTAGGAAAAAATATTAAAGGTTCTGGTTTCGATTTAGATTTATACGTTCATGTTGGTGCAGGAGCTTATATCTGTGGAGAAGAAACTGCTTTAATTGAATCTTTAGAAGGTAAAAGAGGAAATCCTCGTATCAAACCACCGTTTCCTGCAATTTCAGGATTATGGGCTAACCCAACTGTGGTAAATAATGTAGAATCAATTGCTGCTGTGCCTTGGATTGTAATGAATTCTGGTGCCGAATATGCAAAAATTGGTTTAGAAAGATCTACAGGCACCAAATTAATTTCTGCTTCTGGACATATTAAAAATCCAGGTGTGTACGAAATTGAAATGGGAATTACAGTAGAAGAATTTATGACTTCTGACGAATACTGTGGCGGTATGATTGACGACAGACCTTTAAAGGCTTTAGTTCCTGGAGGTTCATCTGTGCCAATTTTACCAGCACATTTAATATACAAAACTGCTGCTGGAACTGATAGATTGATGACTTACGAATCATTATCAGATGGAGGTTTCGCAACAGGTTCGATGTTAGGTTCTGGAGGTTTCATCGTTTATAATGATACATCTTGTATTGTTAGAAACACTTGGAATTTCTCACGTTTCTACCACCATGAAAGTTGCGGACAATGTACTCCATGTCGTGAAGGAACTGGTTGGTTAGAAAAAATCTTATGGAGAATTGAAAACGGTCAAGGTCGTGAAGAAGATATCGACTTATTATGGAACATTCAATCTAAAATTGAAGGAAACACTATTTGCCCGTTAGGTGATGCTGCTTCTTGGCCAGTAGCTGCTGCTATTCGTCACTTCAGAGAAGAATTTGAATACCACGTAAGATTCCCAGAAAAAATTAAAGATAGAAACCATTTTGTTGCTGAACCTTTTTCGAAAGTGCAACACTTAGTAAGCAAACAAACTGTTTAAATAGAAATATTACATAAAAAGATTCCCTAAAGAATCAAACTAAATAAAAAAATGAAAGTAACCATAGACGGACAAAGCGTTGAAGTAGAACCAGGAACAACAATCCTGCAAGCTGCGCGTATGATTGGAGGAGATTTAGTGCCACCAGCCATGTGTTATTATTCTAAATTAAAAGGAAGCGGTGGAAAATGTCGTTGCTGTTTAGTCGAAGTGGCTAAAGGTAGCGAAGCCGATCCAAGACCAATGCCAAAATTAATGGCTTCATGCGTTACAGGATGTATGGATGGTATGGAAGTGAATAGTAAAAATTCTGATAGAGTAACTGAAGCAAGAAAATCAGTAACAGAATTTTTATTAATCAACCACCCTTTAGATTGTCCAGTTTGTGATCAAGCCGGAGAATGTGATTTACAAAATTTAAGTTTCGAACACGGAAAATCAGAAACACGTTTCATTGAAGAAAAAAGAACTTTCGAACCAGAAAATATTGGAGACAAAATTCAATTACATATGAACCGTTGTATTTTATGTCAACGTTGTACTACTTTAGCTGACCAATTAACAGATAAAAGAGTTCACGGAGTTTTAAACCGTGGAGATCATGCGCAAATTTCAACTTGTGTTTCTGCAGCAATTGACAATGAATTTTCTGGAAATATGATTGATGTTTGTCCAGTTGGAGCTTTAACAGACAAAACTTTCCGTTTCAAAAGTAGAGTTTGGTTTAACAAACCTTTCAATGCTCATAGAGAATGTACAACTTGTTGTGGAAAAACTACTGTTTGGATGTTTGGAAACGAAATTCAAAGAGTTACTGGTAGAAAAGATCAATATGGTGAAGTAGAAGAATTCATTTGCAATACCTGTCGTTTCGATAAAAAAGAAGTGTCAGATTGGACAATTGAAGGTCCGAAAAAATTCGATAAAGATTCGGTTATCAACCAAAATAATTACACTCGTACTTTAGAGAAAGTAATTATCGATACAGAGAAAAACATACTTTTAGGTCGTGATGAAGATCGTGTGAAAATTAGTATGTCAGGTGTTCCATTAAAAAATTCTGAAAAATAATGGATAGTGCATTTATCATAGAAAAAAGCGTTGTAATTGTTGCTGTTTTTGCATTAACAATGTTTATGGCCATGTATTCTACTTGGGCTGAACGTAAAGTTGCCGCATTTTTACAAGACCGTGTTGGACCAAACCGTGCAGGTTGGGGTGGATTATTACAACCACTTGCCGATGGAGCCAAATTATTTACAAAAGAAGAATTTTTCCCAAATACACCAAATAGATTTCTATTTATTTTAGGTCCAGCCATTGCCATGAGTACCGCATTAATTACGAGTGCTGTTATTCCGTGGGGAGATAAAATTCACGTTTTCGGAAGAGATGTAGTCCTTCAAGCAACAGATATTGATGTATCAATTTTGTATGTTTTTGGCGTATTATCAATTGGAGTTTACGGAATTATGATTGGTGCTTGGGCATCAAACAACAAATATTCATTAATGTCTGCCGTTCGTGCTTCTTCTCAAATGATTTCTTATGAAGTTGCGATGGGATTAGCAATCATTTCAATCTTAATGATGTCGGGTTCTTTATCTTTAAAAGATATTACAGAAATGCAAACAACTGGTGGTTGGAATGTTTTATATCAACCATTAGCTTTTATAATTTTCTTAATTTGTTCGTTTGCAGAAACAAATAGAACACCCTTCGATTTAGCAGAATGTGAATCAGAATTAATTGGTGGATATCATACTGAATACTCCTCTATGAAAATGGGATTCTATTTATTTGCTGAATATGCGAATATGTTTATATCTGCAACAATCATTTCAGTTATTTTCTTTGGTGGTTACCACTTCCCTTTTATGGCAGAATGTAAAGAAGCAATTGGAATGAATTTAACAGCATTAATTGGTTTCTTAGCTTTATTTGCAAAAATATGTTTCTTCATCTTTTTCTACATGTGGGTAAGATGGACGATTCCACGTTTCAGATATGATCAATTGATGCATTTAGGTTGGAAAATATTAATTCCGTTAGCTGTTATCAATATTATAGTAACAGGAATTGTAATGGTTTTATTTAATTAATAAGAAAATGTCAGTACAACAAATATCATTATCAGGAAGAAAAATTGAAGTTTCCAACAAGGAAATGACATTTTTAGAACGAATTTACGTTTGGACAATTCTGAAAGGTTTATGGACCACTTTAAAACATTTGTTTAGAAGAAAAGTGACCATTAAATACCCTGAAGAAGTACGTGCAATGAGTCCAATAGCTCGTTTACAACATATGTTAATGCGCGACGACCAAGGAAGAGAAAGATGTACCGCTTGCGGATTATGTGCTTTATCTTGCCCAGCCGAAGCTATTACTATGAAAGCTGGCGAAAGAAAACCAGAAGAAAAACACTTATATAGAGAAGAAAAATACGCAGAGATTTATGAAATAAATATGTTGCGTTGTATTTTCTGTGGTTTATGTGAAGAAGCTTGTCCAAAAGAAGCGATTTACTTAACGACTTCTAAAAAAATTGTGAAATCGGGTTATGAAAGAGATGAATTTATCTACGGGAAAGACAAATTGGTTATGCCTTTAGACATGGCAATTAAAAACACCCAATCTAATACAGCAAATTAATTATGTTAGAAATAGTTTTTTATATATTATCAGCCATCACATTAGGAACTGCTTTTTTAACTGTTATTAGCAAAAACGCAATTCATAGTGCTATTTATTTAGTGATTTGCTTTTTCTCATTAGCAGGTCATTACTTAATGTTCAACGCGCAATTTTTAGCTATCGTTCATATTATTGTTTATGCTGGAGCCATTATGGTATTGTTATTATTTACCTTAATGTTAATGAATTTAGACAAGGAAGACGAGACTTCAAAACCACTATTAGCCAAATTTTCTGCAGTTTTTTCAGCTGGAATTTTAGGTTTAGTATTAATTGCCGCTTTACGTAAAGCACAACCAGAAAACATCGAATATGTAAATTCTGGAGTTGATTATCAATCTATCAAAGTATTAGGGAAAGTTTTATTAAACGAATACCAAGTTCCTTTCGAATTTGCGTCGATATTACTTTTAGTTTCTATGATTGGTGCAGTTTTAATTTCTAAAAAAGAAGAAAAAATATAATTATGAATATTTTAGAACACGTTGGTATTGAAAACTACCTTACGCTTTCAGCTTTGCTGTTTTGTATTGGTGCGTTTGGTCTTTTATACAGAAGAAATGCCATAATCATGTTTATGTCTATTGAAATTATGCTAAATGCCGTAAACTTACTTTTAGTTGCTTTTTCTTCTTATCATGAAGATCCATCAGGGCAAGTTTTTGTTTTTTTTACAATGGCAGTTGCCGCTGCAGAAGTTGCAGTAGGTTTAGCCATATTAGTTTCGGTATTTAGAAATATTGGAAATATTGACATCGATAATTTAAAAAATCTAAAAGGATAATTCTGAAATGAATACTACTATATTACTCTTATTATTTGCGCCACTTGTTGGTTTTTTAACTACGCTTTTCTTCGGGAAAACATTAGGAAAAACAGTTTCTGGTGCAATTGGAACAACTACTGTTGTTTTATCATTTTTATGTACACTTTGTTTATTTTCTCAAGTTAACGCTGACGGAAAAGCGATTACTTTTCATTTAGCTGATTGGTTTTCAATTGGAAGTATTAAAGTAAACTTCTCATTCTTATTCGATCAATTATCAGTTTTATGGTTATTGTTCGTAACAGGAATTGGATCTTTAATTCACTTATACTCTATCAGCTATATGCATGAAGACGAAAATATGCACAAATTTTTCTCTTATTTAAATTTGTTCGTATTCTTCATGATTACTTTAGTTGCTGGAAGTAACCTATTAATTATGTTCATTGGTTGGGAAGGCGTTGGATTATGTTCTTACTTATTAATCGGATTTTGGTATAAAAACCAAGACTATAATGATGCAGCGAAAAAAGCTTTCATTATGAACCGTATTGGAGATTTAGGTTTCTTAATTGGAATTTTCATCTTAGGTCATTTATTTGGTACTTTAGATTTCTTAGAAATAAAAGCGTTATTAGGAAAAGATGTGATCTCTCCTAGCCTATTATCAATCGCAGCTTTATGTTTATTCATTGGAGCTTGTGGTAAATCGGCACAATTACCTTTAGCAACTTGGCTACCAGACGCAATGGCTGGACCAACACCTGTTTCTGCATTAATTCACGCAGCAACGATGGTAACAGCTGGTATTTTTATGGTAACAAGAATGAATTTCTTATTCGACTTAACACCAGAAATTCAAAACGTAATTGCTATTGTTGGTGCTATCACTGCAATTGTAGCGGCATCAATTGGTTTAGTTCAAAACGATATTAAAAAAGTATTAGCTTATTCTACAGTTTCGCAATTAGGATTAATGTTTTTAGCATTAGGTTTAGGTGCGTATGAAGTAGCGGTTTTCCACGTAATTACTCACGCTTTCTTTAAAGCATGTTTATTCTTAGGTTCAGGTTCTGTAATTCATGCGTTACATGGAGAACAAGACATGAGAAATATGGGTGGTTTAAGAAAAGTGATGCCAATTACTTTCTGGACGATGATGATTTCTACATTAGCGATTTCAGGAATTTTCCCATTCTCTGGATTCTGGTCTAAAGACGAAATTTTAATGACAGCTTTCCACGGAAATATTCCTTTATGGATTATCGGCTCGATTGCTTCTATTATGACAGCATTTTACATGTTCCGTTTGATGTATTTAACTTTCTTCAACGACTTTAGAGGAACAGAAGAACAAAAACATCATTTACATGAAAGTCCAGCTTTAATCACTATTCCATTAGTAATTTTAGCAACATTAGCTGCAATTGGTGGAGCAATTAGCTTACCAGGAAACAGTTGGTTAAATCATTATTTAGCTCCATTATTTGCTCATAAAGCTCATGGAGAACACCATTTAGACGGTCAAGCCTATATGTTAATGGCAATTGCAACAGTTGGAGCTTTAGTCGGAATTGGTATTGCATATTCAAAGTATCTTAAGAAAAAAGAAATTCCAGTTGCAGATTCAGAAATACAAGGCGTTCACAAAGTTTTATCTAACAAATATTATTTAGATGAAATTTATATGGCAACAATTGTGAAACCAATCTATATGATTTCAAGTTTTGCTAAAAAATATGTGGAGAAATTCATTTCAAAAGCAGTTATTGGTTTAGGTGGTGCAACTTATGCATTATCTATAAAAGGGAAGAAAATTCAAAATGGTAATATTGGTGTGTATTTATTCGCATTCATATTCGGAATGGTTGGGTTTTTAGTTTATGTATTTATAATTCGAGATTTAAAATAATGGACATTAGTATCGTTTTAATTGTATTATTAGTTGGCGCTTTAGTCACCTATTTATCTGGAAACAAGTTCGCTTCTAAAATAGCTTTAGTTTCAAGTATTGCTGCTTTCGGAGCAACAGCATTGGCTTTAAACGCATATCAAGCTGGCGAAAATTTAGATGTAAATTTACCTTGGATTACTCAACTAAACATAAACTTCGCATTACATGTTGATGGTTTATCTTTAGTGATGTTATTATTAACAACAGGATTGTTACCATTAATTATTTTATCTGGATTTATTACAAAATTTGAAAATTCAAAATCGATTTATGCGTTAATGTTGTTCATGGGATTTGCTATGGCAGGAACATTCTTAGCATCTGACGGATTTTTATATTATATCTTCTGGGAAATTGCTTTAATTCCGATTTATTTCATTGCCTTAAATTGGGGTAACGGAGATTTAGAAGAACGTAAAAAAGCGATTTTAAAATTCTTCATTTATACGTTTGCAGGTTCGTTATTTATGCTTTTAGCATTCATTTACTTGTACACGAAAGGTGGAAGTTTTGACATCAACAAATTATATGCTTTACAATTAACAACTACGGAAAAAACATATATTTTCTTCGCGTTCTTTTTAGCGTATGCAATTAAAATTCCATTAATTCCATTCCATACTTGGCAGGCAAACACCTATAGCAAAGCACCAGCAGTTGGTACAATGTTATTATCTGGAATTATGCTAAAAATGGGATTATACAGTGTTTTAAGATGGCAATTACCGTTATCTGATGAAGTGGCTAAAGCTCATATTCCAGTTATCGTGGGATTATCAATTGCTGGAATTATCTATGGTGCGATTGTTACTTTAAAACAAAAAGACATCAAAAAATTCTTAGCGTATTCTTCTTTATCTCACGTTGGATTAATTGCTGCTGGTTTATATTCTTTAACTATTGAAGGATTTCAAGGTGCGGTTTTACAAATGCTTTCACACGGAATTGTAATTGTTGGATTATTTTACATCGTAGAATTAATTTACAGCAGATACAACACGTACGAAATCAAAGAAATGGGTGGAATCAGAATTCAAGACACATATTTCGCATCATTATTTATGATCATTATGTTAGCTTCTGTGGCTTTACCAACTACTTTCAACTTTATTGGTGAATTCAATTTACTATATAGTTTATTCAAAGTAAACATTTGGTATGCTGTAATTGCAGGAACAACTATCATTTTAGGAGCGTTTTATATGTTACGCATGTTCCAAAAAGTTATGTTAGGTTCACAAACAAAAACGTTTCATAAAATATCAAAACAAGAAAGTATTGTTTTAGTAATTGTAGTAGGTTTAACTATTTTCTTCGGATTATTTCCACAACCAATTATCGATTTAATTACGCCAAGTTTACAATCAATTTTAACACAAATTAAATAATAATCATCATAAAATGACTACATTAATTGCTATAATAGGAATCGGAATATTTTGTTTATTAGCAGAAATAATGAATCTAAAAAAGATTATTATTCCTGTGTCAATTGTGTCATTGATGGCATTATTTGGTTTAAACATTACTGGTCAATTACCTGAAATTACAGGATTTGAATCAATGATTGAGGTGAATAAATTCTCAGTTGCTTTTTCAAGTTTATTTATATTATTAACGGCACTTTTAATTTTATTAAGCGCGCCGAGTTACACTAAAAGTTCAAAATTATCCGACTTTATTTCTATAAAAATATTTATGCTTTCTGGAGCTGTTGCTATGGTAAGCTTTAGTAATATGGCGATGTTCTTTTTAGGTATCGAAGTGCTATCTATTGGTTTATACGTTTTAGCAGGAAGCGATAGATTAAACATTAAAAGTAATGAAGCTGGAATGAAATATTTCCTAATGGGTTCATTCGCATCTGGAATTTTATTATTCGGAATTACGATGTTATACGGAGCAACTGGAACTTTTGATGTTGGAACTTTATACGAAGCGTCTATTTCTGCAAGTACAGAATTTTGGTTTTACATTGGTGTTATTTTAGTGACTATTGGAATGTTATTTAAAGTAGCAGCTACTCCAATGCACTTTTGGGCTCCAGATGTTTACGAAGGTGCTCCAACTCAAGTAACGGCTATCATGAGTACGTTAGCAAAGGTTGCTGCAATGGCTTCTTTCTTCAAATTGATTACGATTTTAAACAGTCAAATGTTATATAGTTATACACAAGTAATTGTGGTTGTTGTTATTGCAACGATGTTATTTGGTAACGTAATGGCATTGCGTCAGAAAAAAATCAAACGTGTTATCGCATATTCTGGTATTTCTCACACTGGATTTATGTTAATGACGCTTTTAAATATTAATGCTGCAGAAAACAATTTATTATTTTACGCTACTTCTTATGCAATTGCAGGTTTAGCAGCGTTTTCAGTGATTTTATTTGTAGTTAAAAACGAAGACAACGATTTTATTGATAACTTCAATGGTTTAGGCAAAAAACATCCTTTAATGGCATTCGTAATGACAATAGCATTATTGTCTATGGCAGGTATTCCAATTTTAGCTGGTTTCTTTGCAAAATTCTTCTTATTGAATCAAATTATTTCAGGTGGATTTATTGGTTTAGCGATTGTAGCGATTATCAACTCAATGATTGCCGTATTTTATTACTTCAAAGTTGTGGTGGCGATGTACACAAAAGAACCAACTTACGGTAAAGAATATGCTAACCATTCTGAATATTATATTGTTGGAATTGTAGCAACTGTATTATTAGTACTTATTGGTTTATTTCCAGATGCAATTATGAATTTGTTATAAGAACAAAATAAGATATATTGAAAATCCCAACTTTTAGAAATTAGAAGTTGGGATTTTTTTTTGGTGAATGGTTTTGGGTGAATGGTGAATGGTGACAAACGTTGTGTGTACTAATTTTACCGCAATCTTGTCACCCTGAAAGGGTTTAACGCTAACTATATAAAACCAAAAATCCCAACTTGAAAACAGGTTGGGATTTTTCTTTTAAAGATTGCTTGTTTCGATTTGGAACATGCTTTGTTCGATTTGGAAGACGCTTACTTCGATCGCGCTAAAGCTTTGTTCGATTTGGAACATCCTTTATTCGATTGAGAAGATGCTTACTTCGATCGCGCTAAGGCTTTGCTCGATTTGGAACATCCTTTGTTCGATTGAGAAGATGCTTACTTCGATCGTGCTAAGGCTTTGTTCGATTTGGAACATCCTTTGTCCGATTGAGAAGATGCTTACTTCGATTTAGCCATCAGTTCAACTATTGTTTTTTAAATTTTATTTTTGAAATGGCTTTATATTGTGCTGAATTCGCATCTAAAATAGTATAAAGATAATCTTTCGCTTTATTGGCAAGGTCAACCAAATTATCATCAGAAATATATAAAGTATTATTTCTTGAACTTCGAGCATTATTTAGAGGAATATAAGCATCCAAAACATCTTGCGTTTTTTGAAGCATTGCAGTTTTTTTTGCCAGGTAAGTTTCAATTTTATATTCAGTTTCATTTGGACCGTAATTAGGTGTGTTTTGTAATAATGAAATTAGCACATCCATATTATTAGTACGTTGGTCATAACTCATTTGTGATGTAGAGTGAGATAGTTGTTCCTCTTCTGGATTAGATGATGTTGTTAGTTTAGTTTTTTTAACCCCCTTTAGTTTTCTAACAATAGTCATAAAATCTTCTAACTGTGGTTGCGAAACTCCTTCTGTAGCTTTATAAGCTTTTCTAAGTTTTGTGAGATCTGAATTTAAAGGTTTAAAAATTAGTTCTCTTTCGTCTACAGCGATGGAATAAGGTGCTACTAAATTGTTTACATTTTCTTGTTGTGTAACTGCTGAAGTGTATAAATTTTGCAAATTTGCTAAAGCTAATTTTGGGTTGCTTGGATTGTAAATTGCTCCTAATGCTGCGATGTTCGTGTTTAATACATTAAGATTTGCGATGTTTTTTGCGTGACCTACTTCTGATGTTGATGCCATAGTTTTTTTTTGTTTTTTGTTAAATGTTTATATTTTATAGGTTTTTTACTACTTTTTATAGCAGCGCGCAAAAATATAAGGTTGTGGAGAAGTATTGTACGGATTTACCGTAATTAAAGTTAAAGTTTTGGTTATAGGATGTGCAGCGATGATGTTTTGATGGGCACACAGATTTGAAGGATTTGAAAGGATTGACTTTAATTGGTGATGTGGATTGCTTGAGATGCTTTAACTTCGTTGAATCTTCGATTTCAGCATGACAAAATTGTGGGTAAGTTTGGTTTTAAATTTAATTGAAAACAAACTAAAAAAACACCCCACCCTACGGGCACCCCACTAAAAAAGGGGAATAAAACCAAAATCCCAACCTGTTTTCAAGTTGGGATTTTTTGTTTTATAGCATTAATCTATGATTATTTAATACTTACATTTTGACTAATGTTTCCATTAGTAGTTTCAATTTTCACGATGTAAATTCCTGTTGCATTTGCATTCATTGGAATTTGAATATTGGCTTGAGTTTCATTTCTAACATCCCAAGTATTAATCAATTGTCCAACTAAATTATACAAATACACTTGATTAATTGTGGTGTTTTTATCATCGTTTGTAATTTGTAACACTTGATTTGTATTTTCGTATTTTATATCAATTGTTTCATTGATACTTGCTGCATCAGAATTAGTTTTACTTCCATTGGCAACATTAGAGTTTCTTTTAGTAAAAGTTAAAAAGAATCTATTATTATGAACTCCAACATCTAATTTCACTTTGAAAGCTTGATTTTTAATATTATGATATAAACCAGTACTACTGTCAAAAATGTATATTTTTCTATTGGCATCAAAATTTTCAATGTCATCTAATACAATTTCAACCATACCTATTTGGTTTGTTTTAATACTTATTGGGTACATTTTGTTTTCATTGAAAAAACCAACACCTTGAATAATTAAATTGGTATTTTCACTTCTAAAATACATATCATTTGGCTGGTCATCTAAATGAACCCCATCATAACCAGGATTGTAACCATCAGAAGCAAACTCATTCATAAATCCTAATAATATTTGTCTGTGGAAATTATTAACTGAATTAAACCCTAAACGAATTTTAGCAAATTGATTTAATGTATAAGAATCATTTGCATTTTTTACAGCATTCGGATTTGCAGATGCATTTTGATTACTACTTTTAAAAATTTCAAAAGAAGATGGATCATTTTCTTTTACAAATATTCTTTGAGAATTATTAAATGTAATGTTACCCCCTGAAGCACTTCCGAAAACGAAGAATGCTTGTCCAACTGGAATAAAACGTTGTGCAACTTTAGTATTTCCACCTAAACCAGCAATTCCAGGAGGTGCGATTGGCGGAGTACCACCCACTTTTGTATACGCTGCATAACCACCTTGATAAGCTTGTAAAATATGCGTATTATTTAATACAGATTGTTCCCAGAAATATAATGTTCCGTTAGTTGCACCCGATGGCCCTGCTAAAGAACTTACATTATCATCAATAAATTTATCTGCATCAATTGCTGAAGAATATGGGTTTCCACTTAAATTTAAATTATTTGCAGAAATTGGATTCGTAATCGTTCCGTTATATGGTTTTCCAACGAATGTATAATTTTGTCTTGGAGTTGCTGCTCCGCTACCTTTCATGGTGTATCCTTGAGATGGGCTTAAAGCACTAGTTTCTAATATTTGAGACCAATTTGCATATAATCCTGTAACATTTTGGAATTTCCAAAGCCAATAACGCGCAACGCTAATAGGAACAGTTGGCGCACCATCATATCCAGCAACCCAATTAATAGGAGTTGGACTAGCAGGATTGGTTCCGTCTCTTAATACAGTTGCCAACGTATAATTATTGTTGTTTGTACTTCCATTTATTGGACCAACTGGTGAAGACCAATAGTTGTAGTTATATAAATTAGAAACGCCTTGTTGATCTCTTTCAATCCAACCATCACTAGATGGTTCTAAATCACTTTGTGTAGTTTGTACCAATTGAGAACGTCCAACTAAATCAAGAGCACCATCTAATAATAAATACCAATCGTTTTGTAATTTATTATCGTTAGTCATGTTAATAGTTGCTCCTGTATTTAGAATTAAACCTAAATCTGTAGAATTTGAAGTTTCAGTAATATTATGGCTAACATCTACAATTGACCAATCGTAATCCATAATATCTAATCCTCTAATTTCTTTTGTAGGACTATTTACAGCTGTAGCAAAATCACCATTTCTTTCCGTTAAGAAAGGCATTGGAGCTTGTTGCACATTAATCACTTTATGGTTAAATATTTTTGTACCCACTAAATCAATAGCTGGCGTAGATAGATCATCAATAATATCATCTTTGTATGCATCCATTCTGTAGTATCTTACTAAGTTAGCGAATGGTAATGTTCCCACATCTTTAGGAACTACTTCACCTCTAACTTCAGTGCCATTATTTCTAACTTCTTGGTACACCATTCTTTGTAATTGAGCATCTGTTAATCCGATATTGAATACACGAACCTCATCCATTTTTCCTCTAAAATAATTGGTGTTACTAGTAGGGTTTTTTCCTAAAGTTAATAAAGAAGCATCTGCAGCAATATTACCCGCTAAAGCTTGAGAAGCTACTTGTAATCCGTTTAGATATAATCTTATACTTCCACCTGAATAAATGGCAGCTACATGAAACCATTGATTGGTATTTAATGCCGTATTGAATGTAATTGTAGTTCCATTTACTGTAGCTTGTAATCTTCTAAGACTAGAAACTTTCAATTGGAAATTATTTTGTCCGGCAATGAATCCATCCGCACTATATCCGTTAGCTAAATTTACCCAAGACATTAAAGTTGCTGAAGGTAAACCTCCTAAAATGGCAGTACTTTGTGCGTAATCATTTCTTCCATCAAACTCTAATAATAATTTTCTATTCAAATCTCTTGGAGAACCAAAATAAGCTGTATTGGTATCAAATGCATCTAAAATTCCGTCTTTATCAATATCTGTGTTTCCATCAATAATTCCATCATTATTTCCATCTAAAGAAGCATAAAGTGTATTGGAAATATCAAAAGTAATTCCATTACTCATTACATCTAAATAATTTGGTAATAAATCTAAATCAATGTCTAAAATATAGTCTAAAAATGGTGCGACATTTAAACCTTGATCTAAGTTTCCATAAATATTTAACCCATAATCGTATGCATCTAAGATTCCATCTCCGTAGCCTTCAACAACACCATCACCATTAGTGTCTTTACTTCTAAAAGTTTCAGAATCAATTCCGTCTCCTCTTCCATCACCAGTGATATCTCCATCACCATTAACAAAACCTGGGATCGCATTGATATTTCCTGCACCAGATTCGTCCACATCAAAAACAGCATCATTATCAGAATCTAAATCCATATAGTTTGGAGCACCATCACCATCAAAATCTGGCGCTGATAACAATCCTTCTGCAGCATCATGTAAACCATTACTGTTTAAATCAAGCCAAGCCACATCCATTTTTCCTTTACCATTACTTAAAGCGCCTAAGCCTACTTCAATAATATCTTCTAAACCATCGTTATCAGAATCTAAATCGAAAACATCGGCAACACCATCACGATCTAAATCGCATAAAGCTTGAGTAATTAAAATATCATCTAAAGCTAAGTCGTTTCCTAAACCACCTGTTTCGTTATTGATAAAAATAACATTGAAAGCATCCACATTTAAGTTTAAACTTGCTGTAAACTGCACCCAATCTCCAGCTAAATTCCCAGCAGTTGTTGGTGCAATATTACCTGTACTAATTGCAGTTAAAAGATTATTACTTGTATCTCTGAACTCCACTCTTACATTTGGACGTAATCTGGTTGCAATACCTGGAGCATCTGTTCTATCAATATTTAACACCCAAAAACTATACGTAATTGGAATATTTGGTAAAGCACCAGTTATAGAAGCGGTATAGAAAATTCCAGGAGTATAAGAAGCATTAAAAATAGCCATTCTTCCATTTGGATCACCAGTATGATCACCACCCATGTGCCAATAAGCCGCTGCCCAAGAAGCAATTTGCGGTGTTGAATATACAGCATATTCTCCGTCATTTAAATCCACAGAACTTAAAGTTGGACAAGCAGCAGTATTAGGAGCACCTACTCCATTTTCATAACAGTAAGTAGTAATTGCATTATAAGTTGTATTAATAGTGGTTCTTGGTCCTGCTCCAAAACTTTCATTTAAAAATTTATAATTTACTTTAGGACCGTTGGCATTATTACAGTTTGTCTCTTCTATAACATCACGAATCCCATCATTATCATCATCAATATCCACATTATCATAAACTCCATCTCCATCACTATCAAAAAATGTTTGAATACAAGCACCTATTAAATTATAATTGTATGGATTTTCATTGGAGTCATCATTTGCAATTGAAATTGTAGCAGTTTTTGTACCAATTGCTGTTGGATTAAATGTTACCACAAAAGAAGTGCTTCCGCCTGGCAAAACTATTGCAACTGGCGGAGTAGTAACAGAAAAATCTGCAGCATTTGCTCCAGAAAACGTAATCAGACCTAAATTTAAATTCACATTACCCGTGTTATATACAAAATAAGTTCTAGTTACGCCTATTCCAACAGATGTAGTCCCGAAATCTGTAAAATCTATGATTGATGGCGTAATATCTCCATCAACTATAGAATTTCCACTTCCTTGAACATCCATTTCTGGTTGCGAAACTGCATTACCTCTAATCGCGTATACATACGTTAAAGTTCCCGCATTATTTGTATATCTAACTGTGATTGTTGCATTTTTAATTCCAACTAAGCCCGTTGGAGTAAATCGGATTACTAAATTTGGAGAAAAAACGGTTCCTCCACCATTTAACATATCTCCAGGGTTTGGTCCTGAAACAATAGAAAATTGAGCGGCACCCGTTCCTGTTATTGTCACTGAAGGATTTGAAAAAGTAATTCTTCGCGAACTATTTGAGCCTCCAGTACCTGTATTTGTTAATACAAATGTATTATCTTGTGTGGAACCAATATTTACATTTCCGAAATCTGTAAAATCAGGTAAACTTGGTGTAATGTCTCCATTTGCAATTGTTGTCCCGTTACCAGAGATAACTAAATTTGCATTTTGAGAGAAACTTGCCGTAGCAAATAATAAGAAAACTAAGGTTGGGGTAAGTAATCTTTTAAATAGAGTAATTTTTTTATCCATATCCATGAGGAGTTAAAGGTTAAACTTAAGTCAAGCATTTTGGAGTTGTTTTAATATTAATAAATTGGTTATTTTTTGTTAAATTTAGTTTAAATATATCTAATTATTATGTTAAAAGTATAAATTATATTCTAACAAAAAAAGCTAATTATGTTAAATAATCAACATTTGAGTGTATTTATTATATATTTAACAATTGACGTTGTTTTTGTTATTTTTTTCGCAAATAAAAACTTACGATTAAAATTTATCGATTATTTGTTAGACAAAATCGACATAAAACACTTAACAATTTGATAAAATTAAAAGAAAGAGGTTTTTGTAAGAAATAGATTCTTAACGTAGAAAAGTTTAAAAAAAGAAAAATTTAAAGCGTATAAAAACTACAATTCAACTAAAATACTAACTGCATTTCCGCCAAATCCGACTGCATTTACAAGTATTTTTTTAAGATTTTTAGAATTGGTATTTTTGTAAAATGGAGACGCCACAAAATGTTGTTTTTGTAACATTAAAATCGCAAATTCAATGCTTAACAAACCAGAAGTTGCAAAAGTATGTCCTACTTTCCATTTGTTAGAAGTTAACATCGGTAAATTATTCCCAAAAATGACTTTTATCGCTTCAAATTCGGTGCTATCACCTTGAATTGTACCAGGCGCATGCATAACAATCGCATCAATATCTTCTAAACTATTAGAACCAATAGCCATTTTCATAGATTTTTGAAAACATTTCGCATCTGAAGAAATAGAAGTACTGCTTGATAACACTTCCGTAGCATAACCAATACCAGTAATTTTAGCAATGGCATTTTCAGAAGAAAGTGATAATGACAAACAAGAAGCCGCTTCACCTAAAACCATAGAGTTTAGTGTTTTTTCAAAATCTAAACATCTGTTCGGATACATTTCCTCAGGTTCATTTTCATTAGGTGATTTCGCATACACCTTTAAAGCAGATAATTGACTTAATGTAAATGGTGTTAATGGTGCTTCACTTGCACCCACTAAAAATTGATTGGACATTCCAGATTGTAACCAAGCAATTCCGTTTAGTAAAGCATGTAAACCTGTTGAACATGTTATAGAATGCGAAATTTCTGGACCATCTGTTTGTAAATCGTGAGAAACCCAACTCGAAATGTTTCCTAAAGTTGTAGATGGCGAAGTAAATGTAGAAACAAAACCATCACTGATAAAGTCTGAATGGTGTTTTTCAAATAAAGTTGTAGCACCACGAGATGAACCAAAATTAATTCCAATGTTTTTATCAGAAAAATGACTGTTCTCAAAACATTTTCGGGCAACTAAAATGGCCATAACTACCGACTTATCTAAATGTTTGTATTTGGAGTCGGAAGTCATTATATCTTGTAAAAATTGCTCAGATTCCTCTGAAAATTTAGAAACCCAATAGTGTTTCTGATTTGCATCTACCTTTTGAAATAACGAATTTTCATGTAAATAATTAGTCCAAATTTCAGCCATAGAAGTCCCTAAAGCAGAAATAGAAGCAATTGAATTTATAAAAACTGGTTGTTTTAACATGGAATTTCGTTTAAAGCTTGTTCAATTACCGAATAAACTTGTTTCAAACTTTCTTCGGAAATAATATAAGAAGGTAAAATATAAATGATATTACCAACTGGGCGCAAAATTACACCTTTATCTATAAAATAATTGTAAAACTGATTACGTAAATTACTATAATAGCCTTGTTTTTCTGAAACTTCAACTTCTAAAGCGAAAATAACTCCTAAAACTCTTGTGGTTTTTACTTTTGGATGATTCGAAATATGTTTTTCAAATTGAAGATGCGAAGCATTAATCTTACCTATATTTTCGAAAATTTCCGGATTTTTCAATAACGAAATACTAGCCAAAGCCGCCGCACAACCTGTTGGATTTGCAGTAAATGTATGCCCGTGAAACAACGCATGATTGACATTATCACTCACAAAACCATCAAAAATTTCTTGTGTAAAAGTCGTAATCGCCATTGGAATAGTTCCGCCAGTTAGCGCTTTAGACAAACACATCATATCAGGTTGATTTTTCAAATAATCACAAGCGAATAGTTTACCTGTTTTTCCGAAACCTGTCATCACTTCATCAGCAATGGTAAAAACATCATTTTGTTTACAAATGGAAATGAGTTCGTCTAATTCTGAAGCATCATACATGACCATTCCGGCTGCGCCTAATACCAAAGGTTCAAAAATAAAAGCTGCGACTTTATTTTCAGAAATGGCTTTTTCTAAAGCTAATTTTGATTTTTCTTCGTTACCTTTTGTGGGAACTGGAATTCGGATTACATTAATCAAGGCATCTTGGAAAGCTTCAGTAAATAGTCCAATTCCACTAACTGCCATCGCTCCGAAAGTATCGCCGTGAAAGGCATCTTCAAAAGCAATAATGGTATTTTTTTTTACTTCTTTATTATAATGATATTGAAAAGAAGCTTTAATTGCCACTTCTACCGCAGTAGAACCATTATCAGAATAGAAAAACTTTCTTTGATTGGATGGTAAAATCTCAACTAATTTCTCAGCCAATTCCACCACAACATTATGCGTGAAACCGCCAAATAAAACATGCTCTAAAGTGGTAAGTTGTTTGTAAATCGCATCGGCAATAAACGTGTTACTATGTCCGAATGGATTCACCCACCAAGACGCAATACCATCAATATATTTTTTACCGTTTTCATCCCATAAAAATTCGTCTTTACCTTTTACGATGGCTGGAAAATGCGAATATATTTTATGTTGAGTATAAGGATGCCAGTTGTATAAACTATCTTTTTCTGAAATTGTCATTATAATTACGACTAATAATTAGGTTTAGTCAACACTGCAAAGGTATTAAAGTCTAATGTCTTTTTTTAATTTCTAACAATTTATAACATCAAAAGATTTTCTCGAAACAAATCAGCGTAATATCGAATTATATTTTGATCGAAATAGGGTTCGTTGTCAATTCTTCCAATCATTTTAACGCCAGTTTTTTCCAAAATAATGCTTTCTGAAACTTTATTTTCATTGCCAGAAAAAATAATTCCAGCTACATTTAAATTTCTCGATTTTAAAATCTCAATCGTCATTAAAGTATGATTGATACTTCCTAAATAGTGACGAGAAACTACAACAACTTTATAATCCGGTTGAATTAAATCGATAACACAATCTGAATTATTTAAAGGAACAAAAATTCCTCCAGCACCTTCAACGACTAAATGATTCTTTGTTTTAGGTTCGATGATTTTATGGATATCGATAGTAATTCCATCTATTTCGGCTGCTAAATGTGGACTTGCAGGAGTTTGCAACGCGAAGGCATTTTTATGAAATTTTGAAGTGGTATTCGATACATATTTCTCTACTTTATTCGTATCCGAATTCTCTAAATCGCCTGCTTGAATAGGTTTCCAATAATCGGCTTCTAAGGCTTCTACAATAATTGACGAGGCGATTGTTTTACCAACATCAGTTCCAATTCCTGTTATAAATAGTTTCATATTTTAAAATTCAAATTTACAGCTTTCGCAACGGTATTTATATTTCGTATAGAAAGGAAAAATACTTAGCAAAATTCCGAAAATAAAATTAACTAATGACACGAAATCTTTAATTGTAGTAAGAAATTCTATTTTTTGTGCGCCACAATTCGGGCAAGATAATAATTCGCCATTATCATCAACTGAATAATCTGGAATAGAATCTAAAATTTGTTTCGCTTTCATCACGTCTTCCGACTTCACAAATAACTTTACACCACCAACAGCATTACTCAATAACGGATCAGTGTTAATGGTGTTTTCATTTTGAAGAAAAACTTCTACACCTTCTGATTCTAATTTTCCTTTGAATAAATACGCTTCAGAAGTATATTGATAATTGGCAATTTTGCGAAACTTAGAATTTTCCATAAGTAATTATTTATTAGAATACCAATTTACTCAATTCTATCAACACATCATGCATTTCTTTTTCGGTATTGTACGAATGCAAACAAAAACGCAGTCTTTCTTGTCCTTCTGGAACAGTTGGTGAAAGAATGGCTTTTACTTCAAAACCTTTTTCTTGTAATTGAGATGCGATGTGTTTTACTTTTTCATTACCTGGAATAATAGCAGAATGAATAGCCGATTTACTATATACAAATAAAGGCTTTATGCCAAATAATTGTTTTTGCTGATTGAAAAAATTGATATTATCTTTTAATTTTTGAAGTTCTTCCGCTTGATTTAATGTTTGATACGCTACTAAAATTGTCGCTACCGAATGTGGTGAAAGTCCAGTTGTGTAAATGAAACTTCGAGCGAAATTGACTAAAAACTCTTTTAAATCTGCACTTCCTAAAATAGCTGCGCCGTGACAACCTAATCCTTTTCCGAAAGTGATAATTCTGGCAAAAACTTTATCAGTTAAATTTTGAAACTGCACTAACGCTTCTCCTTTATCTCCAAAAACTCCTAAAGCATGTGCTTCGTCAACTACCAAAAGTGCTTTATATTTTTCTGAAAGTTGCGTTAAAGTTTCCATGTTTGGAGCATCGCCATCCATTGAAAAAACGGATTCGGTAACGATATAAACTTCGACAGGTTCAGTCTGACATCTTTCCAACAACTTCTCTAAGTCTTCGTAATCGTTGTGTTGGAATTTATATGCTTTGGCATGACTCATTTGAATGCCGTCACGAATGGAAGCATGACATAATTCATCATATAAAATAATATCGTTTCGTTGTGGAACAGCACTAAAAAATCCCACATTTGCATCGTAACCCGAATTAAAAATTAAAGCAGCTTCCGATTGATGAAAATTCGCAATATAATCTTCAGTAATAGCATACAAATTATGGTTTCCCGATATTAATCGAGAACCCGTTGCGCCGTTTACTTTAATATTATTATCAACTAAATATTGATGTGTTTCTTTAAAGATTTGTTCGTTTTTAGCAAAACCCAAATAATCATTGGATGAAAAATCGATTCCATTTGAAGCAATAGGTAATTTTCGTAAAGCATTTGCTTCAATACGAAGATTTAATTTTTGTTGAAGTGAATTTGGGATTCTCATAGATCTTGATTTGCAGTCCAAATAGGATTATTATCGTCAATTTTATCTAATAAATCAGTATTAAGTCCTTTTGCTACAGCTTTAGCGTAATTATATACTTTCTCTTTTTTATAAAACGCTACAAGTTCCATTCTTCTATTTCCTTCGTACCACAAAGTAACTTTATAACCAAAATTTGATTTATTAATTGCTATATAATCAAAAAATTCTGCTTCAATAATTTTATTTTTTTCATATAAAAAAATCTTAATCGTGTGATAAATCTTGTTTTCAGAAATATTGACTCTAATAATATTGACTTCAGAAATAATAATTGCAGGATTTAGAAAAATAAAAGCCAAAGATAAAAAACTTGGTGAAGCTTTAAACATTTCATAACTGAAACCAGAATCAAACAGGAGATAAAAATAACTTAAAAGCGCAACTAATGAAATAGTGTAAAATAATGATGAGAAAAAAATTTCAAAGTAATTTAATTTATCGTTGTACAATTCTACTATTTCTGTTTTCGTTTTATTCATTTTGTAAAAATACAAAAATGAGAACCATAAAACAATCTCAATTAAAAAATTAGATTCGTTACAAGCTATTCCAATTATGTGCTTTTTTCAAAAAAAGAAACAAAAAAATCCCGATAAGAAAATTCTTATCGGGATTACTATTTTAATAAAAAACTGAATTAGTCTGCTAAAACAATTACTTTATTGTTATTCATTTCTATAGTACCAGAGTTAATTGCTAACCAATATGTTTGCTCATTTACTTTTGTAAATTTTGCTAAGTTGGCTTTATCAATATTAAAACTTGGCGCAGTAATTTTAACGTTTCCTTTTTGTAAAACAGAAACAATTGCTGCGTGATTGTTTAACATTTGAAACTCGCCATTTATTCCTGGAACAGATACTGATGTAACTTCTCCTGAAAATAAGGTTGCTTCTGGTGATACTATTTCTAAAATCATAATTTTATTAGTTTTCAGTCTCAGTTTTTAGTCTCAGTTTTCTGATAACTGATACTGTTTACTGAACACTTATTATTACGCTTCTGCTAACATTTTTTCTCCAGCTTCAATAGCTTCTTGAATACTTCCTTTAAGGTTGAAAGCTGATTCTGGTAAACGGTCTAATTCACCATCCATAATCATATTAAATCCTTTGATAGTATCTTTAATATCTACTAAAACACCTGGAATTCCTGTAAACTGTTCCGCTACGTGGAAAGGTTGAGATAAGAAACGTTGTACTTTACGAGCACGAGATACGACTAATTTATCTTCTTCAGATAATTCTTCCATACCTAAAATCGCGATAATATCTTGTAATTGTTTGTAACGTTGTAAAATTTCTTTTACTCTTTGTGCACAATCGTAGTGCTCATCACCTAAAACATCTGGAGTTAAGATACGAGAAGTAGAATCTAATGGATCTACCGCTGGATAAATACCTAACTCAGCAATTTTACGAGATAATACTGTTGTAGCATCTAAGTGAGCAAACGTTGTTGCTGGAGCAGGGTCAGTTAAGTCATCCGCAGGTACGTAAACCGCTTGTACAGATGTAATAGATCCTGTTTTTGTAGAAGTAATACGCTCTTGCATTACCCCCATCTCTGTTGCCAAAGTTGGTTGGTAACCTACTGCAGAAGGCATACGTCCTAAAAGTGCAGATACTTCAGAACCCGCTTGTGTAAAACGGAAAATGTTATCTACGAAGAAAAGTACGTCTTTTCCTTGTCCAGTTCCAGCTCCATCACGGAAATATTCCGCAATAGATAATCCTGATAATGCTACACGAGCACGAGCACCAGGAGGCTCATTCATTTGTCCGAAAACGAAAGTAGCTTTAGACTCTCTCATTCCTGGCATATCTACTTTAGATAAATCCCATCCTCCATTTTCCATAGAGTGCATGAATTCATCACCGTATTTAATAATACCTGACTCTAACATCTCACGAAGTAAGTCATTTCCTTCACGTGTTCTTTCTCCTACTCCTGCGAATACTGAAAGTCCACCGTGACCTTTTGCGATATTGTTAATTAATTCTTGAATTAATACAGTTTTACCTACTCCAGCACCACCGAATAAACCAATTTTACCTCCTTTTGCGTAAGGCTCAATTAAGTCAATTACTTTAATACCTGTAAATAAAACTTCTGAAGAAGTAGCTAAATCTTCAAATCTTGGTGCAGCACGGTGAATTGACATTCCGTTATCTCCGTCTTTAGGTAATTCACCTAAACCATCGATAGCATCACCAATAACGTTGAATAAACGACCATAAACATCTGGTCCAATTGGCATTTTGATTGGATTTCCTGTTCCAACCACTTCAGTACCTCTTGATAAACCATCAGAAGAGTCCATTGAGATCGTACGAACTGTATTTTCTCCAATGTGAGATTGTACTTCTAATACTAATTTAGTACCGTCTTTTTTAGTAATTTCTAATGAATCATAAATTTTTGGAAGTTCACCGTTAGTAGTGTCAAACACTACATCTACAACTGGTCCAATAATTTGTGCAACTTTTCCTGTAACTTTAGACATTGCTTATGTATTTATTTAATAGCTATTTATTATTGAAAAAAAACATACTTTTTTCAGAGTGCAAAGATAGTTTTTTTAGATGCAATTATGCAATATATTTTTTGAATTTTTTTCAATAAAAAAGCGAAATATTAATTATTTCGCTTTTTTATACTATTCTACGGTCACTGATTTTGCCAAATTCCTAGGCTGATCGACATTACAACCTCTTAAAACTGCAATATGATATGACAACAATTGCAATGGAATTGTGGTTAATAATGGTGTAAGTGCCTCAGAAGTTTCTGGAATTTCAATTACATGGTCTGCTAAAGCTTTCACTTGAGTGTCACCTTTAGTAACTACAGCAATAATTTTTCCACTTCTTGATTTTATTTCCTGAATATTACTCACTACTTTATCGTAATGACCTTTATTAGGCGCAATTACAATAACTGGCATTTGTTCATCAATTAAAGCAATCGGTCCGTGTTTCATTTCAGCAGCTGGATAACCTTCTGCGTGAATATATGATATTTCTTTTAATTTTAATGCGCCTTCTAAGGCAACTGGGAAGTTAAATCCTCTACCTAAATACAAAGCATTTGGTACATCTTTATAAATCTCAGCAATTGTTTTAGCTACGTCATTCGTTTGTAAAGCTTCTTGAACTTTTTCTGGAATCATTTCTAATTCTAACAAATATCTTTGATAATCAGAATGATTCATTGTTCCTTTTGCTTTCGCTAAACGTAAAGCTATAAGTGTAAGAATTGTAATTTGAGTAGTAAATGCTTTTGTTGAAGCTACACCAATTTCTGGTCCGGCATGTGTATAAGCACCTGCATCCGTTTCTCTAGAAATAGAAGAACCTACAACATTACAAACTCCAAAAACAAACGCTCCGTTTTCTTTCGCTAATTTAATTGCTGCTAATGTATCAGCAGTTTCACCAGATTGTGAAATAGCAATTACAACATCATCTTTATTTATAATCGGATTTCTGTATCGGAATTCTGAAGCATATTCAACTTCAACAGGGATTCTTGCAAATTCTTCAATAACATATTCGGCAACTAAACCAGCATGCCAAGAAGTTCCACAAGCGATAATTAGAATTCGTTTTGCATTCGTGAATTTTTCTAAATTATCTTCTACTCCAGACATTTGAATAATGCCTTTATTTGCTAATAATCTTCCTCTATATGTATCTTTAATTACGTTTGGTTGTTCGTAAATTTCTTTTAACATGAAATGTTCGTAACCACCTTTTTCAATTTGTTCTAAATTCATTTGCAATTCTTGAACGTAAGGATCAACTAAAGAATCATCTTTAATTTTACGAACTTTCATTGGTTTATTCAAACGAATAATTGCCATTTCTTCATCTTCTAAATAAATAGCATTTGAAGTAAATTCAATAAATGGAGAAGCATCTGAAGCCACGAAATATTCGTCTTCACCAATACCAATTGCTAATGGCGACCCTAAACGGGCACAAACTAATTCGTCTGGCTTATTTACATCAAACACCACAATCGCGTAAGCTCCAACCACTTGGTTTAGCGCCACCTGAACTGCTTTTCCTAATTTTAAATTATCTGTTTTCTGAACATCTTCAATTAAGTTAATTAAAACTTCAGTATCTGTATCAGAATGAAAAACATATCCTCTTTTGATTAATTCTTTTTTTAACGGCTCATAATTTTCAATAATTCCATTATGAACAATGGCCAATTTTCCAGAATTTGAAAAATGTGGATGTGAATTTACATCATTAGGCACACCATGAGTTGCCCAACGTGTATGACCAAAACCAATATGCCCTTCTGTAGATATTTCTTTCGCTACTTTCTCTTCTAAATCGGAAACTTTCCCTTTAGTTTTACAAAGTTTTAAATCTTTACCATCATATAAAACAAGACCAGCACTATCGTAACCACGATATTCTAATCTTTTTAATCCTTTTATAATAATTGGATATGCATCTCTATGACCAATATAACCTACGATTCCACACATATATATAAGAGTTTAGTTTGGTTTTGTAAAATGAATTGTTAATTTTAATTTTTTTGATTTCAGAACTCCATCACTATCTAAAAACGTTTCTGTACTATGAGTTCCATGTAAAACAGTACCTTGTTGTGCTATAATAGATGAAACTGGAAAATACTCAATATCGTCATCTGTTCTAGAAGCATCAAAAGTCAATTTATCTTTATAATAATAATTACCAGTTAATGCAATATTTTCTGTTACTGAAAGTCCTAATTTAACATTTTTATTTAATTTTTCATTATCACTATTAATAAGATTATTAATATGTTGTGTAACTCTAATTTTATATTTAACTCCTTTTTCATCAGTATCATCTCTTTTAATAATACCTCCGTAAACAAGCTTATTTCTCTTTGCATTTGAACTTATACTTGTATCATAAGAATAATCAATTATTGGTTTTTGATTTGTAGCATCAAATAAATATAATCTTTCAGCTTCTTGATATTTAGAATTATTAGACATTGCAGATTTATCAACATAAAACTCTAAATAAGCATCATTAATTAACCAACCTTTCAATCTTAATTCATCAAGTTCATCAGAAACACCATTTGTACCAGAAACCAATTGTCCGTTAACTATTTTCAACACATCAGTATCTCCAAAGACATCAATATAAACCACAGAACCTTTTCCTCCCTTAACATATAATCTTTCATTTTGTCCGAAAGTAGGACTTCCAAAAGTATTAGCAGGGCTTGACAAACCTGTATTGTAATTACCGAAAGATGTATCTGTATAAGCGAAATCTTGTAATGAAACCGTATTTCCACCTACACCAGAACCTACATTAATTACAAATGCTTTAGAAGTAGCGGCCGTACCTGCTGGCGCACCATCATTTACTGAAGTATAATTTACATTTAATTTAGCATTGTTAAAATTTATCATTGCCATTGCACCTTCTTGACCTGCAACTTGTTCCATTTTAAAGTATAATCCTTTAAAATATTCTCTGAATTTATTGTTATTAAACAAATCACTTGCTGAAGCACCAAATATTTTTTTCTCGAAAAAATCTCTGTTTAGAGTTAAATAAATACCAGGTGACAAACGTTCTTTTACTACCCATTTAGTAGGATCAGTTTGATCTGCACCTTGTAATACAGCACCATTAGCATCTACATATTCTAACTCACCAGTTACTGTATTAAGTTTTCTCTTATAAACAATAATTTCTTCTTTATTAAAAAAGAATTGATCGTTTTCAGCAGGATCAGAACTATCATTTAAACGAACTCCATTTGGTATTGAAGTACCATCAACGTTGTTATGACCTCTTTTCTGAGCATCAATAGCACCATCCATATTAGAATAATATCTTGAAGCGGTTTGATCATCATCCCCAGTTGCTCCTCCAAAAGATTTTAAAGCAAACCCATTTTCATAAACACTTAGCTTCATTTTACTAACTTTACTTGCTTCGTCTTTCGAATAAATTGAATCTAAAGTATATTCTTTCGAACCATCAGAATTTGTAGCATCTACAGAACAAAAATAAGGTACATATAAAGTAACATTTTCAATTTGCACATTTGTTCCAAATTTTGGCTGTGCAGTTGTAAGCGCTACTTGCGTTACAAAATTTGCTTTTGTTTCTCCGAAAAAAGGATTATTATAAAACCCTAGCGGATTTATTGGCAAATTATTAGTTTGCACCTCACCAGTTTTAAGAGAATATGCTTTTAGATTTACTTCATGAGTATCAAAATCAAAATGTTCATCACCAACTAAATCTGCTCCAATAGTATTAAAATCTTGATCACAAGAGATAAAAACCATTGAAAATATTAAAAATGCTACTGCTAGATTCTTTTTCATTATAATTATTGTACTTTATTTTTAATAAACTCTAAATACGCTTCTTTGAAAATTTCTTTCGGGGTGAAAGGTAAAAAAGGTTTTTTCGAAGTTTCTATATATTTTGTTAAATCTGCTGACAAGTCATTTGACGCAATAATAATTCCATCAGAATGATCAATTGTAGCCTTCATTAAATTATTGAAAATTGGGTCTTTATAAATTGAAATAGCATCAGCTGGCAAATTATCGAAAGCCAATTTATTCATCATTTCAGTATCTAAAGTTCCTTCAAAGTCGTTATTGTAAACAGAAGTGATAATTTTTGTATCTTCAAAAATACCTTCATCTTTATAGTAATGTTTCAAATAAACAGGCAATAAAGACGCCATCCAACCATGAACGTGGATAATATCTGGTACCCAATTTAATTTTTTTACGGTTTCTACAACACCTTTTGCAAAGAAAATCGCTCTTTCGTCGTTATCTGGATACAATACACCTTCTTCATCAGAAAAAGTAGCTTTTCTTTTAAAATATTCGTCATTATCAATAAAATAAACCTGAATTCTTTCTTTAGGTATAGATGCCACCTTAATAATTAAAGGCATATCCATGTCATTCACTACCAAATTCATCCCAGAAAGTCTAATTACTTCATGTAATTGATGTCTGCGCTCATTGATATTTCCATATCTTGGCATAAAAATTCTTATCTGCCCTCCTACTTCATTTATCATTTTTGGCAGTTCATAAGAATGTAATGACACTTCATTTTCAGCTAAATAAGGCACTACTTCAGATGATACATATAATATCCTCTTGTCATTCATATAATAAATGTTATATTTTTGTTTAATATGCAAAATTATAAAAATTTATGGACTTATCTACTAAAATAGTAAGTTTGCATTTTATAATATTATACCATGCACGTTTTTCAAACACAAAAAGAGCTTCAAATTGAATTAAATAAAACAGAAAATCAATCTAAAAAAATTGGTTTTGTGCCTACTATGGGCGCGTTACACGAAGGACACTTGTCGTTGTTGGAGCAATCTTTAGCAGAAAACGAAATTACAGTTTTAAGTATTTTTGTAAATCCAACTCAGTTTAATAATGCGGACGATTTAAAGAAATACCCAAGAACTTTAGAAAAAGATGTAAAACTTGTTGAAAAACTAAACAAAAAAATACTGGTTTACGCTCCAAGCGTATCGGATATTTATGAAGGAAATACCATTTCTACTTCTTTCGATTATGACGGATTAGAAAATCAAATGGAAGGTAAACATCGCCCTGGGCATTTTGATGGTGTGGGAACAATTGTGAAAAAATTGTTCGAAATTGTAAAACCAACCAACGCTTATTTTGGAGAAAAAGATTTTCAGCAATTGCAAATTGTTAGAAAGTTAGTTGCGAAACACAAAATACAAGTGAATATTATTGGTTGCGAAATTTTTAGAGAAGAAAGCGGCTTAGCAATGAGTAGTAGAAATGAAAGACTTTCTGAAAGCGCGAGAGCAGAATCTAAATTAATTTATCAAATACTTTCTCAAGCAAAAGAAAAATTTGTTTCAAAATCAGCAAATGATGTGGTTTTATTTGTGGAGAAAGAATTCAAAAAACATCCAAATTTCACACTAGAATATTTCGAAATTGCAGCAGAAGACACACTTTTAACTTGCAAAAGAAAAGTCAAAAATAAAAAATACAGAGGCTTTATAGCCGTTTTTATTGAAAACATCAGATTAATTGATAATATTTCGTTAAAATAAATTATAAAATTTATTCGAATTAATTAACTTTGCAAAATGCAAATACAAGTAGTAAAATCTAAAATACACAGAGTTTCTGTTACTGGAGCCGATTTAAATTATATTGGAAGTATTACAATTGACGAAGCTTTGCTTGAAGCTGCCAATATTGTGGAAGGTGAAAAAGTTGCCATTGTTAACATTAACAACGGAGAACGTTTAGAAACTTATGCCATAAAAGGACCAAGAAACACTGGTGAAATCACGTTAAATGGTCCAGCTGCCAGAAAAGTACACCGTGGCGATATTATTATCATTATTGCCTATGGAATCATTGACTTTGAAGAAGCTAAAACCTTTAAACCTTGCTTAGTTTTCCCTAACGAAAAAGATAATTCTTTAACTTAGTTTTGAAAGCGAAATTAGGTAAAATTGCATCTTTATTTGTTCCGTTACTCTTAGGTTTCGGACTGATTTATTATCAATACACTACATTATCAGTTGAAGAATTAAATAAAATTGAATCGTGTTTTAAACAAGCCGATTATTTTTACATTTTTCTATCATTATTTATTGCCTTATTTGGCTATTGGGCAAGAGCATATCGTTGGAAATATTCCTTACAACATTTAGGCTACAAAACAGATTTTAAAAACGATTTAATGTCGGTTTGTGTTTCCTATTTTATGAATTTAACCATTCCTAGGTCTGGTGAAATTACTCGTGCTGCCTTATTAAAAAGATACGAAAATGTTCCTTTCGACAAAGGTTTTGGAACAATCGTAGCCGAAAGAATTGTAGACTTAGTTATCTTTTTCTTATTCGTAGGATTAGCATTTGTACTGCAATTTGAAAAATTATATAATTTCATCAAAGGAAAAATCGCTTTCGAAAAAATAGTTTTATTCGGAATTACTGGATTAATTTTAGGAGTTGTTTTTCTTCTAATTTGGATTTATGCCGAATGGAGCATCATCAAAAAATTAAAAAATAAATTATCAGGCTTAATTGAAGGAATGCTAAGTATTCTAAAAATGAAAGACAAATGGAAATATATTTTCTTTTCTTTCTTTATTTGGTTTACCTATTTACTAATGTTTTACGTAACTATTTTCGCTTTACCCGAAACTTCAGATATTAGTTTTGACATTGTAATTATGGGCTTCATCTTCGGAAGTTTAGCCGTTGGTTTTACAAATGGTGGCTTAGGAGCTTATCCATTAGCAATAGCAATGATATTTTCTTTGTATGGCATTTCAAACGATATTGGAACAGCTTTCGGTTGGTTAGTTTGGACCTCACAAACTATTTTAACCATTTTACTTGGTTTATTATCTTACGCTTTTTTACCGCTCTACAATAAAAAATAATTAGTATATTGCTACATTATTTATTAAACTAATTTATCATGAAGATTAAATCTGTCCTACTATTTTTAATGGTTTCAATCTCTGTTTTTTCTCAAAAAATTGAAGAAAAAATTCAGTCAAAAAAACTAAATGACGAAAGAACTTTTTCGGTAATTACTCCTGCATCATACGAAAGTAATCCAACAAAAAAATACCCAGTTTTAGTTTTATTAGATGGCGAATATTTAGCAGATCCTTTTTCAGGAATTTTAAAATATGGAAACTATTGGGACGATTTACCAGAAATGATAATTGTAGCCGTAAATCAAAATTATGGTGAAACACGTTTTAACGATAGTAACTATGGAGAAGATGGTCTACCAGCAGATTCTGGTGCGAAATTTTTTGAATTTATTGGTTTCGAATTGTTACCATATGTACAACAAAAATACAGAACTTTACCTTTCAGAATGATTGCTGGACACGACACTACAGCAGGATTTTTAAATTTCTATTTATACAAAGACGACCCAATTTTCAATGCATTTATCTCATTAGCTCCAGAAATGGCAACAGCTATGGAAGACAGAATTGCAGACCGTTTAGCTAAAATTCAAAAACCAATTTTTTACTATCACGCTACTTCAACAGGTGATTTAGAAGAAATTCAAGAAAAAACAAAAAAATTGGATGATGTTGCTAAAGACATCAAAAATCCAAACATGATTTACAGATATGATGTTTTCAAAAACACATCTCATTATTCTTTAGTTGCTGAAGCGATTCCAAGTGCGATGTATTTTATTTTCAACGGATACCAACCTATTTCAAAATTAGAATTCAACGAAAAAATTCTAAAATTAGACAAAGGTTATGCACAATATTTAATTGACAAATACGATTATATCGAAAAGAAAATCGGCATAAAAATGCAACCAAGAATGTCTGATTTCAAAGCAATTGAAGCAGCGATTCTAAAAAACAAAGCGTACGACGAATTTCAATTATTAGCGGAATATTCAGATAAACAATATCCTAAAACAATGTTGGGAACATACCAACGTGGAATGTATTTTGAAAAAACTGGCGACAGCAAAAGAGCTGCAAAAGAATACATGAGAGCTTATACTCAGGAACCAATTGGCGATTTAACTAAAGATTATTTATTGGATAGAGCAGAAGCTTTAAAAGGTAAAAAAGATGAACCGAAAGTGGAAGAAGTTCCAACGGATACTCCAGCTGAACCAGTTCCAACTGAAGAACCAAAAAAAGACGAATAATACCGAAAATAAATCCAGCATAAATAAATGGCTAAACTAAAAACTTCTTTCTTTTGTCAAAGTTGTGGAACTAACTATGCAAAATGGTTAGGACAATGTACTTCATGTAAACAATGGAACACAATCGTAGAAGAAATTATTCAGAAAGAAGAAAAACAAGCTTGGCGAAGCCCTTCATCAGAAGCTAAAAAAATTGCCAAACCTTTAAAAATAAATGAAATTTCGACTTCAGAAGAAGTACGAATGAACACCACTGACGGCGAATTAAATCGTGTTTTAGGTGGCGGATTAGTTCCTGGCTCACTAACGCTTTTGGGTGGTGAACCTGGAATTGGAAAAAGTACGCTTTTACTTCAAATTTCATTGAAATTACCATACAAAACGTTATATGTTTCGGGTGAAGAAAGTCAGAAACAAATAAAAATGCGTGCGGAAAGAATTACGGGTCAAACCGATAATTGTTTCATTTTAACCGAAACTAAAACGCAAAATATTTTTCGTCAAATCGAAGAAATTGAACCAGAAGTGGTGATTATCGATTCGATTCAGACCTTACATACAGAATATATTGAATCATCGGCTGGAAGTATTTCTCAAATTAGAGAATGTACGGCCGAGCTGATTAAATTCGCCAAAGAAACTAACGTACCTGTGATTTTAATTGGTCATATTACCAAAGACGGAACTATCGCTGGTCCGAAAATTTTGGAACATATGGTCGATACGGTTTTACAATTTGAAGGCGACCGAAATCACGTGTACAGAATTCTTCGTGCGTTAAAAAACCGTTTTGGTTCTACAGCCGAATTAGGAATTTATGAAATGTTAGGCAACGGTTTACGAGAAGTTTCTAACCCTTCAGAAATTCTAATTTCTAACAAAGACAATTACTTATCTGGAACTGCAATCGCTACCACTATTGAAGGAATGCGCCCGTTAATGATTGAAATTCAAGCCTTAGTTTCAACTGCTGTTTACGGAACACCTCAACGAAGCACAACGGGTTATAATCTGAAAAGATTAAACATGATTTTGGCGGTTTTAGAAAAACGTGCCGGTTTTCGCTTAGGCGCGAAAGACGTATTTTTAAATATTACTGGCGGAATTAACGTAGACGATCCTGCGATTGATTTAGCAGTTGTTGCAGCCATTTTATCTTCAAACGAAGACATTACCATCGATAAAGATTTTTGTTTTGCTGGCGAAGTCGGTTTAACTGGCGAAATTCGTCCAGTAAATAAAGTCGAACAACGTATTCATGAAGCAGAAAAATTAGGTTTTTCAACCATTTTCGTATCGAAACACAATAAAATCAACCCAAAAGATTTTAAAATTGATGTTCGAATGGTGAGCAAAATTGAAGATTTAGTAGAACAATTGTTTGGGTAAAACATCTTTACATGAAATCTAAATCAGAAATAGTTCAAATTCTACAATCCTATCACGAATTAGGACAAACGGAAGCTGCAGCCTTGTTTCTATTAGAAGAATTCGATATCAAACATTCAAACTTTAAAGGCATCGAATTTAGAGAAAAAGCCGAACCAAGTTTTATTCTTTTTACAGCTGAAGGCGAAATTGGTGATTCACAAATTATACGAATTCCAGAAAATGCTTTCGAATTTCCTTTTGAATTAGTAATCAATCTTTTGGCTCACGAAATGATTCATGTGATTCAGAAATCTCCCGATTATAAAATTCAAGACAAAAACGAACGCGAATGGCAAGCCTATTGCGAAATGTGTTTCCACGAAATCTTTCCAAAAGTTCCAAACGCTTCAAAAAAACAAAGATTATTTTTCGCCAATAAAGCTTTAGAATATTTTAATCGAATGGAAAAAAACGGCGAATTACAAAAAAAATATTTCAATCAAAAACTTGAAATTGAGCAGTTTATAAAAAATTTAGAAAAATAATTTATTCCTTTCCCAACCTTTTTATAATAATTGTAATCTATATAAATAGAACTTCTGTTTTGAGGTTTTAATTTAAAATTACAAATGTTATGAAAAAGCAATTTTCCCTAAAAATAGAAAATCCGTGCGACGCGAAATTCAGCGAAATGACTCCCAATGCAAATGGCTCATTTTGTAGTTCTTGTGCGAAAACCGTAATCGACTTAAGTCGAAAAACAAATTCTGAAGTCGCTAAAATTTTAGCCAATTCAAAAGACTCTAATATTTGTGCGCGTTTAAAAACTTCACAATTAGATCAAGTTTTCGAACATAACGAAGCTTCAAAATTAAATACTTTCAAATACGCGACAGCTATTGCTGCTTCAGTTTTATTGACATCAAATGTGATAGCTCAAGAAAAAGAACCTGCAAAAATTGAAGTAGATGGTAGTAAGCCTCAACGTATTATGGGGAAAATTGCTTACAAAGAACCTGTAAACACCATTAAGCATCAACCATTTAGAACTTATAAAGTGGTTTCATTCTCAATTCAAGGAAAATTGTTAGACAGTAAAACGAATAAACCGATTTCAGAAAAGTTATATCCTAACTTATCAATTTATATCAATGGCGCTCAAAAAAACTTAAAAATTGATGCGAAAACAGGCAAATTCGAAGTTCCAGTTGTATTAAGTGAAAACGCAACAGAAATTAGCGTCCACATTAGCAATGATGATAAAAATTACAACAATACGTTTCAAATTGATTTAAAAATGATCAAAAACAACAAATTGAATTTAAATATTTATATCAATCCTGAAGAAGAATTACAAAAATATATGATTATGGGCGGTTTAGGCATCAACAATCATACTTCAAAAAACTACAATTCATAATCTTAAAAAATATTTATCATGAAAAAAATACTTTTAACCATCAGTCTTTTGTTGGCTTCATTCAGTGCAATGAGTTGCAATAATATTACAGCAAATTCATCTCAAAATTTAGCTATTAAACCTGAAGAAAACACAAAAATTCAAGTCGCTATTTTATTAGATACTTCTGGAAGTATGGACGGCTTAATTGAACAAGCCAAATCGCGTTTGTGGAATATTGTAAACACCTTAACCACTTTAAAATATTCGGGAAAAATACCAACCATTGAAATTGCTTTGTACGAATATGGTAACGACGGAATTGCCGCTGAGAAAAATTACATCCGACAAGTAACACCTTTAACAACGGATTTAGATTTAATTTCTGAAAAATTATTCTCGCTACGAACAAATGGCGGTTCAGAATATTGCGGTGCTGTAATTGGTGATGCGACAAAAGAATTAAAATGGGACGATGGAAAAAACAACATGAAATTGGTTTATATCTGTGGGAATGAAGGTTTCGATCAAGGTCCGATTAACTACAAAGAAGCTATAAGTGATGCTTTAAAAAAAGGCATTTACATCAATACCATTTTCTGTGGCAATCAAGATGAAGGCATAAGATTGTTTTGGAAAAATGGCGCTGATGTAGCTCAAGGGAAATTTTTCAACATCAACAGTAACGAAACCATTCACTATATCGCAACGCCTTATGATGTAAGAATTAACGAATTAAATATCAAAATCAACATGACTTATATCGGATATGGCACGCAAGGCGAAGCAAAAAAAATGAACCAAACCATACAAGACAAAAACGCAGAAAGTATTTCGGCAGCTAATTTTACAGAAAGAGCAGTGAGTAAATCTAAAGCCGTTTACACAAATACGAATTGGGATTTAGTAGATCGAGTTAAAGATGATAAAGATGCACTTTCGAAAATAAAAACAGAAGAATTACCTGCTGAATTGAAAGGCAAATCAGAAAAAGAAATTAAAGTTATTGTTGCAGAAAAAACCAAAGAAAGAGAAGCTATTCAAAAAGAAATTGCAGAATTAGCAAAAAAACGTCAAGACTATATTGATGCAGAAGCAAAAAAACAAAATACAAAAGATGATCTAGGAAATGCCATCAGCAACTCAATCATCGAGCTAGCAAAAACAAAAAAATACACTGTAGATTTAAAATAAAACCCATGAAAAAAATACTTTTATCCATAACCTTATTGGCCACTGCAATTTCATTTGCACAAAAACCAATTTTCACTTCTGCCAAAACAAAAGCGGTAACGGTTTATTTTTCTGGAGCCGAATTATCTCAAACTACATCAGTAAATTTACCAGTTGGAACTAGCGAAATCGTGATTAAAAACGTAGCTGATTATTTAAACGAAAGTACGGTACAAATTGGCGCACCAAATAGTTTAACAGTTTTATCGGTTCAGTTTACGCAAAATTATATTTCTGAATATGAAATTGATGAAAGCAATCCAGCAATTAAACGCGTTCGAGATAGTATTACTTACGTTCAAAAAGAAATTAAGAAAATACAAATCGATAAATATTCGCATCAGCAAACTATTGAAATGTTAGACCAAAACAAAGCGGTTGGTGGCGCAAATACGGGTTTGAATGTAAGCGAATTGATGAAATTAGTAGAGTATTACAAAGCTAAAAGAACAGAATTAGATAATGCCATTGTGACTTTATCTGAAAGAGAAACAAAATGGAACAAAACACTTACGGATTTGAACAACAAATTGGTCATTAACACCCAAAAAGAAGACAAATCGTCTAAAGGAAAACTGATTTTACAAGTCATGAATGAAATTGCCGGAAATGTAAATTTAGATGTGACTTATATTACGAATTCGGCATCATGGCAACCTTTTTACGATTTACGTGCGGAAAGTATTAACTCGCCAATTAACTTAATGTACAAAGCGAAAGTAATGCAAAGCACAGGAATCGATTGGAAAAAAGTAAAACTAACGCTTTCTAGCGGTAATCCAAATCAAAATAATACAGCACCATTATTACAAGCTTGGTTCTTGAGATATGGTTATTTACAAAAACAAATTGAATTAAATCAAAACGTTAGTCCAAATGCAATACAAGCCTTATCAGGAAAAGTTGCTGGACTTCAAATCAGTGAAGCGGAAGGTATAAAAAATCATAAAATTATTTTAAGAGGAGGTAGAAGCATTACAGGAGAAAATAATGCTTTAGTTGTAATAGATAATTTAATCTCATCATCAGAAATATTAGCTCAACTGCCAACTGAAACCATTAAGAGTGTTAATGTGATTAAAGGTGCTCAAGGTGCTGCATTATATGGTTCGCAAGGAGTAAATGGAGTAATTGTCGTAACGACAAAAAACATGGATGATTACACAACTATTGAAGAACAAGAACTCAACGTTTCTTTCGATATTGATATTCCTTACGATATTTTATCTAACGGAAAAGCACACAGTGTAGCTTTGAAAGATTTAAAATTACCAGCGACTTACAAATATTACGCCGTTCCAAAAGTGGAAAAAGAAGCGTTCCTATTAGCGGAATTGAACGATTATTCGAAATATAATTTATTACCTGGTGAAGCGAATATCATTTTCGAAGGCATGTATGTCGGTAAAACACAAATTAATCCAAATCAAACGCAAGACACGTTAAATTTAAGCATGGGAAGAGATAAAAAAATCTCAATTAAACGTGAAAAAGTAGTGGATAAATCGGGAACGAAATTTTTATCTTCATACAAAGAACAAACGTTTACATATGATATTATTGTTCGAAACAACAAAAAAGAAGAAATCAATATGTTGCTAAAAGACCAACATCCGTTAAGCACAGATAAAGAAATGACGGTAGAACTTTTAGAAAAAGATGGCGCGAAAGTGAATGAAGAAACAGGTGTGATGACTTGGGAAATTAAACTAAAACCCAACGAAACCAAAAAATACAGAATCAGTTACAAAATCAAATATCCGAAAGATAAAGTGATTGGAAATCTTTAGTTAAGTTAATTGTTAAGCATGTTTCTACAAACCCAATAAGTTTCATTACTTGTTGGGTTTTTTATTACTTTTGAGAAAATTAAATTCATGAACCAACCTTTTATCATTCCAACCATTACCACAAACGAAAACGGAATTTCCATTTTTTCAACCATTGATTTTTCTGTAGAACAACGTGGTGGCTTATTTCTAACGGAACAAATTGGTTCAAAAAATTTCAGAATACGAAAAAGTGATGTGGGTTACACAACAGATTTTCATTTAGCTGGCGATGCGACTTTTATCATCATCCAAAAAGGAAGTCTAAAAATAGAATTACAAAACGGCGATTTTAAAATTTTTAATCCTGGAGATTGTTTCATTGCTAAAGACAACTTACCCGAAGATATTCCGTTTGATAAAGCAATACACGGACATAAAGCTAGTGTTATAGGAAATGAATCGCTTCAAGCTATTCATATTAAATTGAATTTATAAATTTTTAAAACATGTGATAAGTATATGATTTTAAAATAATTATATAATAAGCTGTAAGAATTTTTCTGTATTTTTACGTAACCTAAATATTTAAAATCATGAAAACTACTACTTCAATTATTCTACTTTGTATTTTTAATTTCGCTTGGTCTCAATCTTTAAATTTACAATCTTTTGGTACAGGATTTACTTCACCTGTAGAAATTGCTCATGCTGGAGATTCACGTTTATTCGTTGTGGAACAAACAGGTCGAATTAAAATTCTAAACACAAATGGTTCGGTAAACGCCACACCATTTCTTAATATTTCAACCATAATTAGTTCAGGTGGCGAACGTGGTTTACTTGGACTGGCTTTTCATCCCAATTACACCTCAAATGGCTATTTCTTTGTAAATTATACGAATACTGCAGGAAACACAGTAATTGCAAGATATTCCGTTTCAGGAAATCCAGATATTGCCGACACAACCGGACAAATTTTAATGACTATTACCCAACCTTATAGCAATCACAACGGCGGATGTATAAAATTTGGTCCAGATGGCTTTTTATACATAGCAATGGGTGACGGTGGAAGTGCTGGCGACCCAGAAAATAGAGCACAAAACATCAATGAAAATTTAGGTAAAATGTTGCGAATAGATGTAAATTCAACTGTTGCGCCGTTTTACATCAATCCGCCTACAAATCCGTATGTTGGAATTGCAGGAAATGATGAAATTTGGGCGATTGGACTTAGAAATCCATGGAAATTTTCTTTCGATAAATCTACTGGCGATTTATGGATTGCAGATGTTGGACAAGGTGTTTGGGAAGAAGTGAATAAAGTGAGTCCAACTTTAGCGAATGTAAATTATGGTTGGAAATGTTTCGAAGGAAATGCTGTTTACAACAGTACTGGAAATTGCGCGTCTATTACTGGAACAACTGCTCCGTTAGCTGTGGCGAATCACAATACTGGTGCTTGTTCTATAACTGGTGGTTATGTTTACCGAGGTACGACGTATCCAAACTTAGTGGGTAAATATTTATTTTCTGATTATTGTTTAGGAAAAATTGGAATTACAACTTCAACTGGAGCGACCACATTTAGCACTACTTTTTCAGGAAATTTTGTAAGTTTTGGAGAAGATGTTACTGGCGAATTATACATTTCAGATATTGGCAGTGGAACTATTTATAAAATTGTGGACACTTCATTAAGTAATGAAAGTTTCGAAAAAAACCTATTTACTTTATATCCAAATCCAGCGAAAAACATACTTTTTATAGATAAATCGCAATCGAATTATCCAACAGAAATTCAAATTTATGATGTCAACGGAAAATTAGTTTTACAACAAGAAACTGGAAAAATAAGTCAAAATAAAATTGATATTAGTCCACTTACAAAAGGTTTTTATTTCGTTACCATAAAAAATGATAATGACGAAAATTCACAATATAAATTGGTTGTGGAATAACAAAAAAAACACCCTTCGAGGGTTTAAAACCCTCGAAGGGTGAATAATTTACGGCGCTGGATTAGGAATCAGTTCCGTAATTTTATCGATTTCTTTTAAAACCGAATCGGTCAACATCACATCAAACGCATTAATATTTTCTTCCAATTGGTCAATAGTTGTTGCACCAATTATGGTTGAAGTAACAAACTCTTGGTGATTGACAAAAGCAATTGCCATTTCGGTTAAGGTTAAACCTAAACTATTTGCTATATCTTGGTATAATTTTGTTGCTTTAAAACAGTTTTCATTGGTATATCGTACAAAATTTGGAAACAATTTCATTCGAGAATTTTCTGGAGTTCCGTTTAAATATTTTCCAGTTAAGAATCCAAAACCTAATGGTGAATAGGCTAACAAACCTACATTTTCACGCATTCCAATTTCAGACAAGCCCACTTCGTACAAACGATTTAATAAAGAAAACGGATTTTGAATCGTAGCAATTTTTGGTAAATTGTGTTTTTCACTTTCCATTAAAAACTTCATCACGCCCCACGGATTTTCGTTGGAAACACCAATGTGCTTTATTTTTCCTTCTTTGATTAATCCATCAAAAATGGTTAAAACTTCGAAAATATTTTCTTGCCAATGCGTGTCGATTTTTTCCAAACCTCTTTTCTGAAACATATTCATCACACGTTCTGGCCAATGTGTTTGGTACAAATCGATATAATCTGTTTGGAGATTTTTTAAACTTAATTCAACAGCTTCAATGATACTTTTCTTAGAAAAATCAAGTGGTTGACGAATGTAAGTCATTCCTCTATTCGGTCCAGCAATTTTTGTCGCCACAACCAAATCATCTCGTTTGTGTTTGTTTTTCGCTAACCAAGTTCCGATGTAACGTTCTGTACTTCCAAAAATATGTTCGTTTCCACCAATTGGATACATTTCAGCGGTATCAATAAAATTAATACCACGTTCCACAGCATAATCCAATTGAAAATGTGCTTCTGCTTCGGAGTTTTGATTTCCGAATGTCATGGTTCCTAAACAGGCTTTACTTACTTTTAAATTGGTATTAGGAAGGGTTGTGAGTTTCATTATGGTAAACTATTTTTTGAATGGCGAAGTTACGAAGTTTGGTAAAAAGAAGGAATGAAGTTGTATAGATTTTATTTATTTTAAAATATCTTCAATAATTTTCAAATGATGCTTGGTATGAATCGCTAAGAATTTTTCCGTTTGTTTGGCATTCAAATCACTTAGAAAAGGATGTTTAAAAAAACTATTTTTTGGCAAATTATTTAGTTTTGAAACCTTATTTTTAGCAATTTCAATATTTGATTTTAATTCTTCAACTGTAGCAATACTTATTGGTGTAACCACTTTTGGCGCTCTAATTTTTCCTCTAGGAATTTTTCCAGTTGTAAAAACAATAAGCTTATTCAAATTAAATTTCGATTTGAATTCTGCTGGATTTGAAATTTCTAATTGACTCATCACTCCATTTATCACCAACAAACAATGATCAATTTGCCAACCAATGGTGCTACTTGAAATTTTTGAATTTGTTTTTTCTAAATTAGGAATATGATTTTCTAATTGAAGAAGTATATTATGAAGTTTGGACATAATTTTTAGATTTAAAAAAACCTAACAACTAGAAAATTGTTAGGTTTTAAATGTTTTATTTGAAAATTAAATTTCGTTTAACAACTTAGACAATTCGTCTAATTTTGGTTCTAAAATAATTTCAATTCTACGATTTTTGGCTTTCCCTTCTGCAGAATCATTGCTTAATAATGGCGCAAATTCACTTCTACCTGCAGCGGTTAAATTCGCTTTATTCACTTTAGGATTCGCAATTAAAATATTTACAATTGAAGTTGCACGTTTTGTAGATAAATCCCAGTTATTTTCGATACCACCAGCTAAAGTTCCTGTAATTTTATCATTATCCGTATGTCCTTCAATTAAAACAGATAAATCCTGATTATCACCTAAAACTTTACCAACTAAATCAACAACTTTTTTACCTTCAGTTCCAACTGTCCAACTTCCAGATTCGAAAAGTAATTTATTTTCCATAGAAACATAAACTTTACCATCTTTTTCCGTAACAGTTAATCCTTTTCCTTCAAACGCTTTTAACGATTTAGATAAAGTTTCTTTTAATTTTTTCATAGCTGCTTCTTTATCAGCCATAATTTTTTCTAATTCTGCCAAACGTGTTGAAGATTTTAATAAATCGGCTTTCAATTTGTTTAACTTGTCTTGCTCAGCAGCCATCGCTTTTTGCTTCGCTTCTAACTCCGCTAATAATTCACGATTTTTCTTAATATTCGCATCTAAAGCTTCGTTGCTATCTTTTTCAAGTGCCGCATAAGACGATTTTAAGTTATCTAAACTTTTTTTAGTTGCTGCATAATCAGCGGCTAATTTATCACGTTCAGCTCTTAATTTTTCTGATTCCGATTTGTACTTATCTAAATCTGTTTGTAAAGCAGTATTATTGGTTTTTAAACCTTCATTTTCATCTGCTAAAGAGTTACGTTCTTTTTTAAGTTCGGCGAACTTATTTTCTAAATCTTGATAGATTTTTTTAGAAACACATGAAGTTGTCATGGCTAATACTACTATGGCTAATCCTACTCTTCTTATCATTATATCAGTTTTGTTTTATAATTAGACGTTTGTTTTTTGTATTTGGTTGTATGCTAATTTATTTATTCAATTTCCACCAAAATCGGACAATGATCTGAATGTTTGGCTTCTGGTAAAATTAAGGCTCTTTTTATATTATCTATTAATTGTTCCGTTACTAAGCAATAATCAATTCTCCAACCTTTATTATTATTTCTAGCATTCGCTCTATAACTCCACCAAGTGTAATGATGCGGATCCTTGTTTAAATGACGGAAGGTATCAACCATTCCTGTTTTCATAAATCCATCTAGCCAAGAACGTTCTTCTGGTAAAAATCCAGACGTTTTTTCGTTGCCTTTCGGATTATGAATATCAATCGCTTCGTGGCAAATATTATAATCACCACAGATTACTAAATGCGGAATTTCTTGTCGCAGATTTACAATATATTGTTGAATATCGTCCATGTATTTAAACTTATAACCCAATCTGTCATTATTCGTTCCAGATGGTAAATACATGCTCATCACTGACAAATTATCGTAATCAACACGTAAATTTCTACCTTCAAAATCCATCGATTCTAATCCGGTTCCGAAAACCACATTATTAGGTTCGGTTTTACATAAAATAGCAACACCGCTATATCCTTTTTTTTGTGCAGAAAAATAATATTGATACGGATAACCAGCTGCTGCAATTTCTTCCCTAGGAATTTGATCTTCAGTAGCCTTAATTTCTTGCAAGCAAATTACATCCGGATTAGCACTTTTTAACCATTCGATAAATCCTTTAGTTATCGCAGCTCTGATGCCATTTACATTATATGAGATAATCTTCATTTTTGTTTTTTCTAATTCTCAAAAATAGAAAAACTTTTCAATAAATTCTCTTATTGAGCAAGTATTTTATAAAATTTTTAATAAACTAAGTTCATTATTAAATTGTTTGTAATTGTGTCTTTTTGATACCTAAAAATTCAATAGAATTGTTATCTTTGTTACTTGCTCAAAATAAAAATAAATGGGATTAGTTACTGCAAAAGAAGTAGCCAAAGCAATAAATACGGACAAATATGGTTTTTTAGGAACTTTTTCTGGGTGGTTACTCATGAAAGTGCTTAAAATTTCCACACTTAATAAAATCTATAATCGAAACAAGCATTTAAGTGATTTAGAATTTTTAAATGCCATTTTAGATGAGTTTCAAATTAAATTTGAAATTCCTGAAGAAGATTTGAAACGTTTACCAAAAGACGGCGCTTATATTACCATATCCAATCATCCTTTAGGTGGAATTGATGGTATTTTATTATTGAAATTAATGCTAGAACGCGAGCCAAATTTCAAAATAATTGCCAACTTCTTATTGCACCGAATTGAACCGATGAAGCCGTATATTATGCCGGTAAATCCGTTTGAAGATCATAAAGATGCGAAATCTAGCGTTGTTGGAATTAAAGAAACTTTACGTCATTTAAGCGATGGAAAACCATTAGGAATATTCCCTGCTGGTGAAGTTTCAACATATAAAGATGGAAAATTAATTGTAGATAAACCTTGGGAAGAAGGTGCCTTAAAAATTATTAAAAAAGCAAAAGTTCCTGTTGTTCCTATTTATTTTCACGCACAAAACAGTAAATTATTTTATAGTTTATCAAAACTAAACGACACCTTACGTACGGCAAAATTACCAAGTGAATTATTAACTCAGAAGAACCGAGTGATTAAAGTTCGTATTGGTAAACCGATTCCTGTAAACGAATTAAGTGAATACGAAACGATTCCAGAATTTGGAGAATTTTTAAGAAAGAAAACTTATATGCTTTCTAAATCTTTTGAAGAAAAAGAAGAAGAAAACTTCAGATTAACTTTTCCAAAATTTACTAGTAGCCCAAAAGCTGCGAAACAAATTGTAAAACCTGCCAATCACGAACAAATTATTGAAGAAATTAATTTCTTAAAAGAAGGCGATTATCAATTATTACAAAGTAAAAATTACAGAGTTTTTTTAGTTACAGCTGAAAAAATCCCTAACATTTTGCACGAAATTGGTCGTTTACGTGAAATTACTTTTAGAGAAGTTGGAGAAGGAACAAACGAAGCCATCGACTTAGACAAATACGATCAATATTATCACCATATGTTTTTATGGGATGAAGATGCTCAAATGATTGCTGGAGCCTACAGAATGGGGTTTGGTTCAAAGATATTTCCAAAATACGGTTTAGCAGGCTTCTACTTAAATGAACTTTTTAAATTTGAACCGGAATTAAATGATATGATGGCTCAATCTATTGAAATGGGTCGTGCTTTTATTATTTCGGAATACCAACAAAAACCAATGCCTTTATTCTTATTATGGAAAGGAATTGTACATACCACTTTACATTATCCGGAACATAAATTCTTAATTGGTGGTGTAAGTATTAGTAATCAGTTTTCAGAATTCTCTAAATCGTTGATGATTGAATTTATGAAATCTAATTATTACGATCCGTATGTAGCGCAATATATTAAGCCAAAACAAGAATTTAAGGTTAAACTAAAAGACGCTGATAAAGATTTCGTATTTAATGAAGCGGAAGCCGATTTAAATAAGTTCGATAAAATCATTGACGAAATTGAACCAGGTTCTTTACGATTACCGGTTTTAATTAAGAAATACATCAAGCAAAATGCGAGAGTTGTTGCATTTAACGTAGATCCAATGTTCAATAACGCGATTGACGGATTGATGTATATTAAAATTTCTGATATTCCTGAAAGCACAGTAAAACCAGTTATGGAAGAATTTCAAGCAGAATTAGAAAGAAAACATAAAGGGTAATTACCTCCAAATAGACTCCTTTAAAATAGCATCAAAAGAATTATCTTTAATAAAAAATATAATTCTAGTAGTATGATAAACAATCAAAAGTGCGACGAAAATATACGTCCACTTTTTTTTGTTGAACGTATTTGCAAAAAATGGTTTTTTGTAATATAATTCTAAACTTAGTTTGATTAAGAAGTAAAACGCTAAGACCAAAACTACTGGCCCAAATAAGTGAAAAGCGATACTTTTAAGTAAATCTCCTTCGTATAAATACACCAAAGATTTTGTAATTCCACAACCCGGACAAGGAAATCCTGTTAGCATTTTGAAAGGACAAAAAGATTGTTCGCTCTCTAAATTTCCACTGTTGGTTAGGAGTATAAAAAAAGGAATAATTAGCACGAGTAACACACTAATTATTCCTATAATTCTATATTGAATAAATTTTTTAATTGTATAATTTATTTAATTCCGATTGAACAATCATGGCAGCAATCATAGGAAAGAAAAATCCTAAAACTAACAATAAAACTGAATCGTCTTTTTGTGGCTGACCTGTTAATTGATACACTTTTGGTAAACCATCTCTACCAACTAACCAATAGAAAAATAAGTTTAATCCACAGCATCCAGTAATTAAAGCAATTGTTGGAGATACTACTTCTTTTTCGTTGGCTGCATTAATTACTTCTGCCGCTTTCACGTTCCAGTAAATTAAATACAATCCACAAGTTAAAATTCCGAAAATAAGAACCATTACTGGATCTACTTTGAAAAAAGGAATATTTGGTTTTGATTTATTCCAATCTTCTTGATGAGTAACTTCATTCATAATTTTTATAGTTTTAGTTTCTAGTTATAAAGTTAGTAGTGGATTATTAACATTTGTTACACATAGATACTAATAATTTTATTTACAATTACTTGAGCTAATTTTTCTTTACTCTCAAATGTCCAACCTGCAATATGTGGCGTTAATAAAACATTATTAGCTTGCAATAAATATTCGAAAGCTTCAGGTTTATCACCTTCAAACAATGTTTCAAAAGATAATTTCTCATATTCTAAAACATCTAAACCTGCTCCTAAAATTTTTCCAGATTGCAACGCTGCAACTAAATCTGCTGTAACAACGCTTTTTCCTCTAGCGGTATTGATTAACCAAAACGGTTTCGTAAATTGATTGATAAATTCCGAATTGACCATTTTATCTGTTTCTGGTGTCCAAGGAATATGCAAACTTAACACATCTGTTTTTTGTTGTAATTCTTGTAAAGAAACTTGTTTAGCGTTTTCATCACCAACGTTTGGTAAAATATCGTAACATAAAACTTCCACATCAAAACCTCTCAATTTCTTAGCAAAAGATTTTCCCATATTTCCGTAACCGATAATCCCAACTGTTTTTCCATCCAATTCGAATCCACGATTACTTTCACGGTTCCAATGTCCAGATTTGACTTCTTTATCGGCGTTATTTAGTTTATTAAAAAGCGACAAAATCATACCTAAAGCATGTTCACCAACGGCATTACAATTCCCTTCTGGTGCGGCAATAAGATGGATTTTTTTACTTTCTGCATAATCGCAATCGATACTTTCTAAACCAGCACCAACACGAGCAATAAATTGTAAATTTTTGGCTTTATCGATAAAGGTTTTATCAATTTTAAATCGGCTTCTGATGACAATTCCGTGGTAGTTTTCAATTTTATTTTCTACTTCTTCTTTTGTAGAAATGAAATCCGCTTCGTTAGTGAAACCAGCATTTTCTAATTGTTCCCAAAGTAAGGGATGATTGGAATCAATATGAAGAATTTTAATTTTTGATAAATTTGACATTGCGCTGTGTTTTAAAACGGAAAGTTAGGGTTTTACACAGAGATTCGCAAAATAAAATTTTTCTTCCCAACCTTTTTATAGAAAACTACATCTATATAAAATAATACATTATTTTTGGGTTAATTGATTTATATGAAACAAAACTTCACTTTTTTATTCCTTTTATTTCTTACGACTGTTTTTGGACAAAAAACGGTTAATGATTCTTTAATTTCTATAACTGAAAAGGAATATATTTATCAAATTCAAGGCATTTTAAAACTAAAAAACTTAAATAAAACAGATGAGAATTTTTACTTCAGAGTAAATAATTATAATATTTCAATCGAATTAATTCAAGATAAAAATGGAATTTTAAACTTAGAATCCATTCAATATTATATTCAAGGTAAAAACAACAAAGACACTGACACTATAATAAATCGAATAAAACACAATCAAGAAACTGCACTTTGGTTATTTGAAAACATTAAAAAAGGGAATATTGAAAACATCATTCCTGCAAAGAAAAAAGATTCCGGAAAAGCTGGAATTTTAATGACTGATGATTATTATTTAGAATTTTCAAATAAGGAAAATTACACAATAAAAGCATTTCATTATTCAAACCTAGATACTATTTCAAAAAATTATACTCTAAAAAACCTAATAGATGATTTATATAAAAAAATTGATACTGAGAATATAGAAAAAACCTTTAAGAATAATTTACCAAGCGACTTTACTTACAGAAGGTTTCATTATGGCTTTTATAAAATAGCAAATTCATCTTTACAATTTGGGTATTACAGTAATGTTAGGCTCCCAATGGGTTTTTCTTTTTATTATAATTTACGAAAAGCTAAAAAGAAATATTTAAATATTGGTTCAGGGATTATTTTACAAAATAATTTCAAAGACAATATTCATTTTGAAGCTGATTTAACAAAAAGAGGAATATTTAAAGACAGAAAAAACTATACAGATTCTTTTAGAATAACATACGAATTCAATAAACTTAATTATATTAAAACCATTTCAAATTTTGAGAATTATAAAATAATTTATGCAGGAACAATTGACAAATATTTCAGTTTTGATTTAGGCTATAATCAATTAAAAAATGAAAAAACATCTGATGGTTTTAGTATAGGAATAAGTAAAAATTATGAATCAATTCATTTAGAACCTTTTTATAAATTAGATTGTTTTCAAAACAAAATAACTAATTATAAAATTGGATTTTATAAATCTTTTCCAATAAAAACTGATAAAAAATCTTTTAGAATATATACAAGTCTATTTTACGAAAAAACTTTTGATTTTAGAAGTTTGAATTTCTCTTTATATGTACCAATAAAATATTGGACAATTAATTAAATATATAGTTTGCGTGAGATCCTTTCAGGATGACAAGTTTGTGGATAATTGAAAAAATAGATGCTGAAACAAGTTCAGCATGACAAAAATTGACTTATTGACTTATTGCCCAATTGACGCATTGTCATAATTCGCGTACACTTCTCTAATTTGATTGAATACATCAAATAATTCATTGTGTCCGTCAGTAGTTACTAAACGTTGTTTGTATTGTTTAAAATCTTGAATACCTTTGAAGTAGTTGGTATAATGACGACGCATTTCTACGATTCCAACGCGTTCACCTTTCCATTCCATAGACCAAATTAAGTGGTTTTGAGCCGCTTCTACTCGATCTGCAACAGTTGGTGGCGCTAATTTTTCGCCCGTTTTGAAAAAATGTTTGATTTCGTTGAAAATCCATGGATAACCAATCGCAGCACGACCGATCATCATTCCATCTAAACCAAATTTATTTTTATATTCTAAGGCTTTTTCTGGAGAATCGATATCACCATTTCCGAAAATTGGCATAGTAATTCGTGGATTGTTTTTGATGCGTTCAATGTGCGTCCAATCGGAATGCCCTTTATACATTTGCGCACGCGTTCTGGCATGAACGGTTAAAGCTTGCACACCAATATCTTGTAAACGTTCGGCAACTTCATCAATATTGATGGAAGCTTCGTCCCAACCCAAACGGGTTTTTACCGTAACTGGAAGACTTGTTCCTTTGATAACCGCTTTCGTTAAACGAACCATTAAATCAACATCTTTTAAAACTCCAGCGCCAGCGCCTTTACAAACCACTTTTTTTACTGGGCAACCAAAATTAATATCTACTAAATCAGGTTGAACAGTGTCTACAATTTTAGCAGACATTTCCATAGCTTCTTCGTCACCACCAAAAATTTGAATTCCAACTGGACGTTCGTAATCGAAAATATCCAATTTCATTCGACTTTTCATGGCATCACGAATTAAGCCTTCCGAAGAAATAAATTCAGAATACATCAAATCGGCTCCGTGCATTTTGCACAAACGGCGAAATGGCGGATCACTCACATCTTCCATTGGAGCAAGAAGCAAGGGATAATCGGGTAAAATGATGTTTCCTATTTTTGGCATGTTGTAATTTTGTGCAAAGATAATGAAAGTTTTTGAATGTAATAGGTACGCAGATAAAACTGATTTTACAGCTTTTTATAAATGTCTTCTGAAATGGATTGTTGAATTATAGCCCCGATAGGAGCGGTATCTTTTTTAAATTTGTTCCTTTCATTTAAAGGAACAAATTTAAAAAAATATAGCGGATAGCGGGACGTTTTGTGTTTTGAAAACTAGCGTTCTGCTTCAAAAAAATTATCGAGGTTTTAACCAGCTTTTCGGATTAAGAACAGTAGTATTTTGATTGATTACAAATTTTAATACCGAATTTCCTTTCGCATTGGTTTTAATTTTACCTAAAGTTTGTTTCGCAGAAACTTTATTTCCAACTGAAACTGAAACGTTACTTAAATTACTATAAGCCGTGAAGAAATCTCCGTGACGTACTAGCACAGTATAGGTATTTGTAGTTTGAGACACTTGCACACCAGAAACTTCACCCGCAAAAACGGCTCTTGCAGAAGAACCAGAATCGGTTGTTATGTCGATTCCACTGTTGTGAATGACGATATTTTTATAATCTGGATGTGGTTGATCTCCATATCCAGTTGAAATATATCCTTTTTCAGTTGGCCAAGGCAATTCTCCTTTATTGGCTTTGAAACTATCAGAAGTTAATTTTCCTTCTGGTGTTAGTTCAATTTTTGTTGATGAAACTGGCGTTGTTTTCACTGGAACTGTTGAACCTGATTTTTTAGCTGCTGCCAATTGTTCTGCTTTTCTTTTCTTGTTTTCTGCAGCAATCGCATCGTTAATCATTTTTTTGATTTTCTTATCGATAGCTCTACGCTCTTTATCCATTTTAGCAATTTCTGCTGCAATTTTTTTCTTGTCTTTTTGGATCAGTTTAGCGGTTTTTTCTTTCTCTTGTTTTAGTTTTTCATGTTCCGCTTTGATTTTTGTTTTTTCAACAATCACCACTTCTTTTTCTTTCTTATTAGTTTGCAAACTAGCAACTGCAACGCCTAATCGGGTTTGTTTGATTTTAATTTCTTCCGCTTGACGTTTTCTGTAACCTGCGTATTGCTTCATGTATTGCACACGTTTGTAGGCTTGTAAAAAACTATTTGAAGACAAGACAAACATAATACGACTTTGCTCTGAACGGCTCTTATAAGACTTTACAATCATTTTTGCATAATCTTCTTTCATGATTTTCAAATCTCTATTTAACTTATTAATTTCTAATTGTGTTAAATAAATATTGTCATCTAAAATTCGAGCTTGCTTGGCAATGGTAGAAATGATTTTTTCAGAAATTTTAATTTGCTCTTCTTGTCCAGCAATTTCTTTTAAAACTGATTTTTCCTTTTTCTTTTCGTTTTGAAGTTTGGATTTGGCTTCAGACAATTGTCTCTGTAATTGTTCTTTTCTTTGTTCTAGCCTTTCTTTCTCATCAATTTGCGCAGAAACGGATAAGGTAAAAAATACAACGAATAGGGTTAAAAGAAATTTGTTCATGCTAGAATTTTTTTTTGCGAAATTAATCTATTTTTATTTGAGAATAACCATCTGGGATAGAATAAGGATACGATAATGACTCATTAAACGTAATTTTTTTATATTCTATGTCAATTTTCACTTGATCTTGCTGATTGGCTAAAATAGAAACGCCAGTTGGCAAGAACATGTTTTCTTGATTGAAAAAAGATGGATAATTTACCATTACGTTTCTGTTTTTAGAAATTTGATTGATAAATTGTTTCTTTAATAAATAATTTGCGGTTTCAAAACTGAATAATTTTTCGACATCTGTTTTCCTTTTTGATTTCAATTGAAATAAATTATCGGCAACTTCTGCAATAAAATCTTCTTTAGTTAAATTGTCAATTGGTCTTCCTAATAATAAATTTTGCACTTTCTGAAAATCTAAATCGGTTCCCAACATTTTAGTTAAAATAGAATAATCTCCGTCAAAATAAGTGTTGTTTGTTTTTTCATAATAACTCACACGAGTTGGCGTAATTAGAGCTTTTGCCATCGGGATTCCGAGAAACTTAAGGTTAATCCAAATGATTTCATCTTTTTTAATTCTAATATCAGCGCCAATAGAAAGAGATTGTTTTTTGTCTGAGTAGTCCGCAGAAGAACGAATAGAAGCAGTATTAAAATTCAAACCATTTAGATAATGTTTTTGAATGACTTCTTTGGCTTTATTATCTACAACAGCTTCTTGAGAAACTGTTTGTTCCGCAACTGTTTTTTTAGTTTTACACGAAACGATTACGAATAAAATTAAAGTATATGTGATGTATTTTTTCATATTATTTTTTAGATATTCCATCTAATCTTTTTTGATAGGTTTGTTTCATTTTTGCGTCCGATAATCCGTCGGCACAAATTATAAATTGTTTGCAAAATCCGGATTCTAATTTGGGATCGTCAATTACGTACTCGATTCCCATTTCTAAAAAGTCTTTTGCTTTTTTAAAGTTTTTTAAATTATTATTTCCTTTTCCTGCATAATAATACAAATTGGCTTTGGTTGGAAATAAGTCGATAAATTCTTCTGATTTTTTGGCCATTTTTTCAAATTGCTTATTGAAATCGTAAATATTTAGTTGTAAATCGACCACATCTACATCGTTTGCATTTGATTTTTCGATATATTTTTGTGCTAATTCGAAATTGTTTTGATTATAAAAAAACTTTCCTAATTCTTTATTGACATCCATTCCTGCATTGTTATCAAAATAGGTTAAGGTATTGTCTATTTCTGTCATTAATTGCGGATTTTTGGTAGCAAAAATCAAATATTCGTTTAAAACTCGATGTTTGATTTTAAAGTCGATTTTACTGCTCTTGACAACTCTTTTATATGATTCTGTCGCTTTAGGAATATCGTTAGCGTTGATGTAAAATTTCACTAAACTCACGTGAGCTAAATCGGAATTTGGAATTTCTTTTTCTAACAACAAAGCCGTTTCAAATGCTTTTTCTTCTTGATTAGCTGTGGAATAAACATAAATCAAATCGATATAATTTTGTTCCGATTTGGGATTGTTTTTTATCGCAGCTTCTAAATCGGCAACCTTTGGTTTTACACCATTTTGCATACTTTGAATTTGCATTCGGTACGTTTCCATGGCTTTGGTTAATGTTCCTTTGCTTTCAATATCGTCAATTACTGTTTTCGCTTTATCAAATTGTTGCGTGGTCATATATAACGAAACTAAATCTTCTTTCATATTCGCATCGAAAGTCACTAATTTCTCCACAATTGGAATTGATTTATTAAAATCTTTGGTTTGATAATATACGTCATATAAACCGTTCCAATACCAACGTTGTTTTGGTTCTAAATCCACTGCTTTTTGAAACGCACTTTCAGCATCTGCATAACTTTTTAAAGCCAGGTAATTGACGCCCATTTGAAAATGAACTTCTGGATTATTCGGTTCTTTTTGCAAGCATTTTTCCAATGAAACAATAGCTTTGTCATAATTTTCAATGGCTTTTTGTTTTAAAGCTTCATAAAAATTATTCTCAAATTCATTGCTCGCAGTTTCTACTTCTTCTGGATTTACTTGTCCGAAAGAAAGTTGAAAAAGGAAAAGAAAAGCTATTATTTTTTTCATTTGTTATTTGTGTTATTGGCACGCAGATTTAACTGATGCTTCGCAACGCTGATTTATTGGATTTTATTTTTTATTTTGATTATGCTATTGCTTGCGTCAGTTCGCTACGTTCATGTGCTCGTTCCTCGCAATGACAAGTATCAAAAATTATTCCATTGTTGAATAGTCACCTAAACTTACGCTAGTGAAATCGCCATTATAGTTCACGTGATTTCCAATCATGGCGTTATCTAAATTGGCATTTTTAATATGTGCGTGTGTTTGAATCAAACTATTTTTGATTGTACTATCTACAATATGACAACCTTTTCCTAGAGAAACATTTGGACCAACTGTTGCATTGATCAAAACTACATCTTCTCCAATGTAACAAGGTGGAATAATCGTAGAATTTTCTAGTTTCACATCATAATCAACTAAATGTTCCCCATCATTATGTAAAAATCCTAACATTCTGTTGTTGGTATCAACGGTTACATCTTTGTTTCCGCAATCCATCCATTCATCTACTTTTCCTGGAACGAATTTCATTCCTTTAGCCATCATTTGCTTGATACCATCGTTAATTTGGTATTCGCCACCGTGAATGATGTTGTTATCTAAAACGGCTTGTAATTCATCTTTTAAAACTGCAATATCTTTGAAATAGTAAATTCCGATTACGGCTAAATCAGATACAAACTCTTTTGGTTTTTCAACTAATTCTACAATTTCGTTAGCTTCATTTAAGTTGATAACCCCAAAAGCTTCTGGCTGATCTACTTGTTTTACCCAAATTACAGAATCGGCAGTCGCATCTAATTCAAAATCGGCACGAATTAACGTATCGGCATAAGCAATAACTGCTGGTCCGCTTAAAGAATTTTTCGCACACATAATCGCGTGACCCGTTCCTAAAGCTTCGTTTTGATAATAAATAGTTCCTTTTGCGCCAATTTTATTCGCAATTGCAATTAAATCTTTTTCTACTGTTTCACCAAAACTTTCGTGAATGATAAAAGCCACTTCATCAATAGGTTGATTGATAACTTTGGCAATATCTTCTACCAAACGGTGTACGATTGGTTTTCCCGCAATTGGAATTAATGGTTTTGGAATAGTTAAAGTATGTGGGCGAAGACGTGAACCACGACCAGCCATTGGTACGATTATTTTCATGTTTTTTATTTCTAAATTCGTTAATCATAATTGAATATTCAATATTTTTAACTTGGAATATTCAACTTGGTATTTTGAATGTTGAAGTTTTGAAACTTACTAAATATCAACATTCATTTTTATTTGTTTTTACTTCTTGATGTTTCTATACTTTTAACAAAAATTGATATCAATTCATCATTTTCTTTTATTACTGAATTCATTTCAACCTCTTTTCCTAAATATAATTTTGCTCTAAATATTATTTTTAAGTTAGAATATGTTTCTCTTAATTCTTTCAGAACAATTGACATTTTATGAATAAAATCATTTCTAGATTCTGCGCTTTGTGCTTCACTGTAATTTAATGACGGTGCTGTTCCAGATCGAACTAGTTGTCCTGATAAATGATTGCCTGCTTTTGATGTTTTTACATTATCAGTTATGTTAATTATTTCTACTGCAAAATCAATTAGTCTTTCATGTAAATCAAATTTTTTCATGGCTTATATATAATTATGGTTTTGTCCCTTTACAATATTTCAAAATTCGTTAATCATAATTGAATATTCAATATTTTTTCAACTTGGAATATCCAACTTGAAATTTTGAATATTGAAGTTTTACTTAACGCCAGTACTACCAAATCCGCCTTCACCACGAGAAGTTTCAGTTAATTCGATAGTTTCTTGCCATTCTGCACGTTCGTGTTTGGCGATGATTAGTTGGGCAATTCTTTCTCCGTTTTCAATTACGAAATCTTCATTGGATAAATTCACTAAAATCACACCAATTTCGCCACGATAATCGGCATCAACCGTTCCTGGAGAATTTAAAACAGTGATCCCTTTTTTGAATGCCAAACCACTTCTTGGACGAACTTGTGCTTCGAATCCAATAGGTAATTCAATAAAAAGTCCAGTTTTCACTAACGTTCTTTCTAATGGTTTTAGTGTAATTGATTCGGTTAAATTCGCACGTAAATCCATTCCAGCTGAAGCATTGGTTTCATAATTAGGTAATGGATGTTGTGATTTATTGATAATTTTTATTTGCATTATTTATGTTTTTTTAACCGCGAAGTCGCGAAGGTTTTTCGCAAAGTTCGCAATATTTTGTTTACTTATTTAAGACCACAAAGCCGTTTATTTTCGTTTAATTATTCTTAAAATGACTTCTTTTTCGTTTTTGTAAATATAATAACTAAACCCAATGATTGCAAGTATTCCGAAAACGAAAGTTTCTCTTAAAATATCAACATAAAAAGAAATACAAGCTAATGCAATTGAAGCAAAAAGATAGGTTAAAATCTTTTTCATTTCGAAAGGAATTGGATATTTTTCTCTTCCTAAATAATACGAAATAACCATCATACTTCCATAAGCACAAATAGTTGCAATAGCCGATCCTAAATAGCTCATGTTAAACATTACAATTAAAACATAATTTAAACTTAGTGTAATTATCGCTCCAATTGCTGAAATATAGGCTCCGATTATCGTTTTATCAATTAACTTATACCAAACGGACAAACTCGTATAAATCCCTAAAAAGAAATTAGCAATGATGATTAACGGTACAATATTCATGGCTTCCCAATATTCTGGTTGCCTTACTAAAAAATATTTCACAACATCAGCAAACACAACTACAACTAATAAAATTAGCGAACCTAAAATCACAAAATATTTAGTAACAGTCGCATAAGTTTGCGGTGCATTTGCATTTCCAGCTTGACTGAAGAAAAACGGCTCAATTCCCAACGTGTAAGCAGTACGAAATAAAACCATAAACAAACCGATTTTATAACATGCTGAGTAAGCTCCAACCGCTGCTTTTGCTGTCGCTGGATCTAACCATTCTGACAATAAAATTTTATCTAAATGTTCATTAATTCCGAAGGCTAAACCTGCGAATAATATTGGCCAGCCATATTTAAGCATTTGTTTCCAAAGCACCTTATTGAACATCCAATTCGGTTGAAAATAATGTGGCATAAATAATAAAAACGTGAACAAACTCGCAATTAAATTCGCTAAGAAAACATAACCAATTTGGTAGTCTTCAAAGTAAAAAGTACTCCAAAATCCTTGTGGATTATTGTGTGCTAGTTTTGGTAAAATTGCCAATAAAAATACGTTAAGTAACATGTTAATAATGACATTTGAAATTTTATAAACCGAATATCTAATTGGTCTTTGATCTGCACGAAGTTTCGAAAAAGGAATTATTACTAAGGCATCAAAAGCTAAAATCCAAATGGCATAGTTTACATATTCTTTATTTACATTTAATAATCCTGCCAGTGTTTTTTGAAATAAAAGTGCAATACACAAGAACAAAATCGTACTCCAAAAAATGGAAACAGTAGCCGTACTAACCACTTCTTTTTTATTTTGCTTGGCCAGTTCGATATCGCTTGTACCTTCTTTATGATAAAACCTAAAAAAAGCCGTTTCCATTCCGTAAGATAAAATGACATTAAAAAATATCATATATGCTAATAGAATAGTAATTTCACCATAAGCTACTTTTGGCATTAAATCGGTGTGTAAACCCACCAATAAAAAACTAATTACACGAGGTAATACGGTAGCAATCCCATAAATAAGGGTTTGTTTGAAAAGGCTTCTGTTTGAACTCAACTTTTATTTTTTTTGTTAGAACAAAAATAGTTAATTATTTCTTGGTTTTACAGTTGGATAAGCTAACATTGGTAATTCTTTTACATCCTCTAAAATTATAAAACTTTCTTTACCGTCAATTTTAAAAAAAACTTTAGCTTGATTGGATTTTAAACCTGTTTTAATTGTTGGAGTTGGAACAGTTTCTTCCCTATTGTCAAATGTTTTTATAGCTGCTTGATAAGATAAATTATCCGATTTAACTATTTTTCCTTCTCTATCTTGAAATTGAATTTTAACCAATTCCATATTTGATGGTAAATTTTTTAGTAAAGTAATATTTAAATTGGTTCCGCCACCAGCGCCTTTCATACCGCCAACCCAATTTTGAAAGGTTACTTTTTCAATATATTGTTTTCCTTCTTGACTTACTTTTTCAGATGAACATGAATTCAGATTGAAAAACGCTACTATAATTAATGCAAAAATCTTCATACTTAATGATTTAAAAATTTGACAAAATGAAATCCTTTTGGCACAAATCCGTGATTGACATAAAATTTACCTGCTGTAAAATTAGTCGTGTAAGCATCTAAACAAATTTGATTTGCTCCTATTTCTTTCGCTAATTTATTGACTTCTTCAATTAGAATATCGCCAATTTTTCGACCTCTAAAAGCTTCGTGAACTACAAAATTATCAATTTCAACATATTTTCCACACCATAATTTCGTACCAATCCAAACGCCAGTTAAGGCAATTGTTTTATTATTTTCTGTGACAATTATTTGTTGGTAATTCCCTTTTAGAATATCGTCTAAAAGCGTGCCGTATTTTTCAATCGTATAATCAGGATACAACTGTTGCAAAATTTCCAACTGTTGTAACATCCCTTCTTTTTGAGTTAAAATGCGAGTTTCCATTACTTTTTACCTAATAAAGTTTCATTAAATAATTCTAAAATTCTTCTGTATTCATCTGTCCAAGAATACGACTTTTGAAATCCGTGTGCTTCTACGGGAAAAACGGCTAAATCCCAATCTTTTTTTCCTAATTCGATAAAACGTTGTGTCATACGAACAATATCTTGAAACTGTACGTTATCATCAACCATTCCGTGAAGCATTAGCAATTTGTCTTGTAAATTATTCGCAAAATAAATAGGAGAACTTTTTCTGTATGCTTCCACATCTGTTTCAGGGAAATTTAAAATATTTGCCGTGTAACCTTGATTGTAATGTGCCCAATCGGTAACCGAACGCAAAGCTGCACCAGCTTTAAATTCGCCAGGTTGAGTTAATAAAGCCATCAAAGTGATAAATCCACCATACGAACCACCGTAAATTCCGACTTTATTCGCGTCGATACCTAATTTTTCTACTAAATATTTTTTCCCATCTAATTGATCTTGTAAATCTAAACCGCCCATATGACGGTAAATTCCGGTACGATAATCGCGTCCGTAACCATCACTTGCTCGGTAATCAATATCTAAAACCGTATAACCTAAATCGGTTAACATGTTATGAAACATATATTCTCTGTGATACGTGCTCCAATATTTGTGTGCATTTTGTAAATATCCTGCGCCATGAACGAAAATTATAGCTGCTTTATTTTTATTTTCACTTTTCGGATTGTAAACTCTAGCAAAAACATCTGTTCCATCTTTTGCTTTAAACGAAATAACTTCTGGTGTTTTCCAATTGTATTTTTTGAATGCATCTGAAGTAGAAAATGTAATTTGTTTTAAAGTTGGATTCAATTTGTTATCAGCAACATACACTTCCCAAGGTTTGTTGATGTAGGAATAGCGTAACGCTAATTTGGTTTCATCTGGAGATAATTCAATTTCATAGGCACCATCATTTGTGAGAATTGGAGTTTTTTTACCTGAATTGATATCTAATTTATAAAACGAACGATTTCCAGGATGCGTTTCTGTAGTTGTAAGGTAAAATGAATTACTCAATTTTGATAAAACCACATCACGAACTTCCCATTTCCCATTTGTTAGTTGGGTTTTCTTTTTTGTTTCTAAATTGAACGTATACAAATGAGAAAATCCTGTAGCTTCCGATTGGAAATATATGGTTTTATTATCCGCTAAAAAACCTAATGTTCCCCCACCAAAATTATAACCTGGAATTCCAGGACCACCAATCCAAGCTTCATCATGTTGATAATCCAATTCTGTAATTACAGCCGTTTCCAAATTTAATTGAACAATCCAACGGTCTTTATTATCCAAACTTCTTGCTTCGAAAACAGCCAAAGTTCCAGTGGCATTATAAACTGGCGCTTGCATGGTAATTGCTTTTTCAACAGGTTCTAAATTCTTTAAATTTTCGTATTCTTGATAATATTTTGGAAAGGTTTTAATTCCTGTTAATTTTGAAAATGAAATTTGAAAAACGGTATCTTTCTCAATATTATAAACAAACATTTTGTGTTTACTAATATTATTTATTGAAACCTTTTCACGAGCTGGTTTATTTTTTGTAAAACCATCAGAAGTAATGAAATTTTCAACTTTAGTTTCTTTTGAAGTTGGATATTCCGATAATCTGTAGGTTACGAATTTTCCATTTGGATTGATTTTTACAGCTTCTAAAGTATTCGAATTATAAAAAATCTCTGAAGGAAATTTTAATTCTGCTTCTTCCGATTGTTTTTCGTACCATTTAGTTTTGGCATTTTCTTCATTCACAAATTGGAACAATTCCTTTTGTTGTGTGGTTAAAAAATTGTCTTTATTATTATCTGAAGATGCCGAACCACTTTTGAAATTTGTCAGTTGTAACAATTGAAAATTCACTACATTCAATTGAAAAACATTTCTATTCTGTTGAAAATAAATGATATTAGGATTCACACTTCTCTGAATCGAATTGATATTTGAAGTCGTTTGATAAATTATTTTATTTTCTTTAGTCTTTTTATTGTACGAAAACAAAGCGCCTTGATTCGTATAATAAATTACATCAAATTTTTCTTGACCTTGAAATTGAATATCTGAAAAATTAAATTCTGATTGTGGTAATATTTTAGGCACTGAAAAACCTTGTTGCCAATAATAGGTTTTATCGCCAATTTCATTTTTTGGATTCCAATCGAAATAAATGGTTTTCCCATCTACCGACCAACGTTGATTGGAAGGTTGTTGCCCAATAAATTCATTCCCTTTCATAATTTCTTCTAATTGAAGATTTTGAGAAAATAAAGTTGAAGAAAATATAAAAAGAATTGAAGTAAAAATGTTTTTCATGTAAAATTGGTTTACACAAATATATAAAATAAAAAAGTCCCAATAAATTGGGACTTTAAGTATTATATAAAAATTAACTTATAATTCGTTTAAGAATTCGTGTTTTAGTTATTCAAAGCCTCTGCTCCACCAACGATCTCTAAAATCTCACCAGTAATTGCAGCTTGACGTGCTTTGTTGTATGTTAATTTCAATTGGTTTCTTAAATCAGTTGCGTTGTCTGTTGCTTTATGCATTGCAGTCATACGCGCACCGTGTTCCGCAGCGAAAGAATCTCTTACCGCTTTGTACAATTGAGTTTTTAACGATTTTGGTATTAATTCTAATACAATTTCTTCTTTTGATGGTTCGAAAATGTAATCAGATGAAATAGCATTACCACCTTTAATTGGTGCTAATGGTAAAAACTGTTCGTTTACAACTATTTGAGTAGCTGCATTTACAAACTGATTGTACACTAATTCTACTTTATCATACTCACCATCTAAAAACAAATGTGTTAATGATTGTGCAATTTCAGCTGTATTATCAAAAGTTAAATTGTCGAAAATATCACTTCTGTTAGCAATTACATAGTTTGTTTTGTGTAAACCATCATTTGCTTTTTTACCAATGGCAAAAATACCAACATTATCGTGACCGTATTTTTCAGTTAAAATTTTAACTTGTTTTAATACATTAGAATTTAAAGCACCACACAAACCTCTGTTTGATGTAATAGCAACTACTAAAACTTTTTTTACTTCTCTTTGAGTCGTATAATTAGCAGCAACATCACCTTCTAAAGAAGCACTTAAACTTTGAATTAACTCCGTTAATTTTTCAGAATAAGGTCGCATTGCAGTAATAGCGTCTTGTGCTTTTTTTAATTTAGCAGCCGAAACCATTTTCATAGCAGAAGTGATTTGCATCGTTGACGATACAGATACAATTCTATTACGTATTTCTTTTAAGTTTGCCATTTTATTAATGTGTCAATTTGACAATTATCAATGTGCCAATTAATTGAATAATAGACACATTGGCTAATCGAAAATTAATTAGTATTTTGCAGAAATTTCTTTTGCAGCAGCTTCTAATACATTTGTGATGTTATCATCAAATTTACCAGCTTTTAATGCATCTAAAACATCTCTATGTTTTAAAGTTAAGAATTGAATGTAATCTTTTTCGAATTCTTTTACTTTATTAACAGGAACATTTCTTAATAAGTTTTTAGTTCCAGCATAAATAATTGCTACTTGATTTTCAACAGCAAACGGATCATTTAAACCTTGTTTTAAGATTTCCACGTTACGTTTACCTTTTTCAATTACATTTAAAGTAACTGCATCTAAGTCAGATCCAAATTTCGCGAAAGCTTCTAATTCACGGAATTGTGCTTGGTCTAATTTTAAAGTACCAGATACTTTTTTCATTGATTTAATTTGTGCATTACCTCCAACACGAGATACAGAAATACCTACGTTAATTGCAGGACGAACTCCAGAGTTGAATAAATCTCCATCTAAGAAAATCTGTCCGTCAGTAATCGAAATTACGTTTGTTGGGATATATGCAGAAACGTCACCCGCTTGCGTTTCGATAATTGGTAAAGCTGTTAATGAACCACCACCTTTAACGATTCCTTTTAATGAATCTGGTAAATCATTCATGTCTTTAGCGATATTATCATCGTTAATAACTTTACAAGCTCTTTCTAATAAACGAGAGTGTAAGTAGAAAACGTCTCCTGGATAAGCCTCACGACCTGGAGGTCTTCTTAATAATAAAGATACTTCACGGTAAGCAACTGCTTGCTTAGATAAATCGTCATAAATAATTAAAGCAGGACGACCTGAATCACGGAAATACTCACCAATTGCAGCACCTGCCATAGGAGCATATACTTGCATTGGAGCTGGGTCAGAAGCATTTGCAGCAACAATAACTGTATAAGCCATCGCACCTTTTTCTTCTAATGTTTTTGCAATACTTGCTACAGTTGAAGCTTTTTGTCCAATTGCAACATATATACAGAATACTGGTTGTCCAGCATCGTAAAATTCTTTTTGATTTAAGATGGTATCTAAACAAACTGATGATTTACCAGTTTGACGGTCACCAATAACTAACTCACGTTGTCCACGACCAACAGGAATCATCGCATCGATAGCTTTGATACCAGTTTGTAATGGTTCTGTTACTGGTTGACGGAAAATAACTCCAGGAGCTTTACGCTCTAAAGGCATTTCATATAATTCACCACCGATTGGTCCTTTACCATCAATTGGTTCACCAAGTGTATTAACTACACGACCAACCATTTGTTCACCAACTTTTAAAGAAGCAATTCTGTTAGTTCTTTTTACATTAGAACCTTCTTTAATTCCTGTTGATGGTCCTAATAATACAACCCCAACATTGTCTTCTTCTAAGTTCAATACGATAGCTTCTAATCCGTTGTCGAATTGAACTAACTCACCGTACTGAGCATTTGATAAACCATATACACGAGCAATACCATCACCAACTTGTAGTACAGTACCTACTTCTTCTAACGTAGCACCAGATTGAAAATCTGATAATTGTTTCTTTAATATTGCTGAAATTTCAGCTGGTTTAATTTCTGCCATTTTATATATATTTAATGGTATTTATTTAATATGTAAATTCTCTTTTTAACTGTTGTAATTTATTTGCAACAGATGCATTGTATTGTTTATCTCCGATTCTTAAAACAAAACCTCCAATAATTGAAGCATCAACTACGTTAGTAATCGAAATTGTGTTTGAAGAAAACTCTTTCAATTTATTTTTAACTAAGACTTCCAACTCAGCAGTTAATGGAACAGCCGTTGTAACAACCGCTTGCTCAATACCACTTGCTATATCGAATAACTTATTGAATTGTGTTGCAATAGCAGACAAAATTTCAAATCTTTTATTTGCTAATAACAATTGAAACAAACCTTTAGTTTCAGCTTGCAAAGATGGGAAAATTTCGCTTAACGCACTCATTTTTACCACACCATTAACAATTGGGTTAGATAAAAAGTCATTTAACTCTTCACTTTCTTTAATTGCTGAAACAATAGTTTTCATATCGTTATTTACAGCAGTAGTATTATTACTTTCTGTAGCGATATCTAAAATTGCTTTTGCGTATCTAATCGCAGCTCTTGACATAACTTTGGATTAGTTTAATTTAACATCAGCTAACATTTTCTCAACTAATTTAGTTTGAGAATCTTTGTTAGATAATTCTTCTTTTAATAATTTTTCAGCGATTTCTAAAGATAATGAAGACACTTGATTTTTGATTTCAGCAACTGCATTATTTTTTTCGCTTTCGATTGTAGCTTTCGCTTGTTCAATCATTTTTGCACCTTGAGTTTGCGCTTCAGATTTAGCATCAGCAATCATTTTTTCTTTGATAGCAGTTGCTTCTTTAATCATCGTATCTCTTTCAGCACGAGCTTCGTCTAATAATTTTTGGTTATCAGATTTCAAAGCCATCATTTCTTTTTTCGCATTTTCAGCAGATAATAAAGCATCTTTGATACCTTCTTCACGCTCATTTACCGCATCTAAAATAGGTTTCCAAGCAAACTTCTTCAATAAAAGGATTAGTCCTACAAATAAAACAATTTGTAAAATAAACAAACCTAATGAAAATTGACCTAATAATTGTTCCATTATATATTTCTTAATTTATTAATCTAATTTTTTATTAATTAAACAATTGTTGCAACCAACCGTCACAACAATTGTTTTAAAAAATATTATTTACCCATAAAGAATGCGGCAAAACCAATACCTTCAATTAATGCAGCTGCAATAAGCATTGCAGTTTGAATTTTTCCAGAAGCTTCTGGTTGACGTGCAATTGCGTCCATTGCTGAACCACCAATTTTACCGATACCTAAACCAGCACCGATAACGATTAAACCTGCTCCTACTAAATTTGGAATAGTTGTCATAATGTATATATATTAAAAATTAAACATTCAATTTATTAATGATGAGCTTCCTCATCATGGTGATGTTCTTCATTTGCCGAACCAAAGTAAAGCGCTGTTAACATCGTGAAAATATAAGCTTGTAATCCAGCTACTAAAATTTCTAAAATAGAAAGTACAAATGCCAAAATAAATGAAAAACCACTTCCTGCAACATTATTAAATGTATACATCATAGCGATAATACTCATTAAAACAATGTGACCAGCAACCATATTTGCATACAAACGTATTGTTAATGAAAATGGCTTAATAATTGTTCCTAACAATTCAATTGGCGCTAACACTATTCTCATTAATGGTGGTACACCTGGCATCCAGAAAATGTGACCCCAATAATTTTTATTAGCTGTAAAAGTTGTGATTAAGTAAGTAATAATTGCTAAAGCAGCAGTAATTGCGATATTTCCAGTAACGTTAACTCCAAGTGGTGTTAAACCAAACATATTTAAGAACCAAATAAAGAAAAATACTGTCAATAAATGACTCATGTATTTTTTATAGTGTTTTTCTCCAATGTTAGGAATTGCAATTTCATCTCTAACATACAAAATAATTGGCTCAAAAAATCTACCAGCACCAGTAGCAATACCTCCGTTTTTACCGTAAGATTTACCAAGATTTCTAAACATTACAAACATTAATAAAGCTACAAATAAAATCATAACTATATTTTTAGTAATAGATAAATCTAAAGGCTTTGTATTTGTAGTATGATGCTTTTCATCAACATTGAAAGTTCCTTTTGCATCTGTGTTATAAACCATACCATCGTGGTGGTTTATAGCAAAATATTTTCCGTTTGATTCTGCAACTGCCTCACCATGGTGAAATTCAGATGACATAAAGAAATGCAATCCATCTTCCCATAAAATTACCGGCAATGGAAAACCAACATGTTTTTCATGACCTGATTCTTTTCCATAAGAGAATAAATGAAAATCGTGAGAATCTAATAAGTGATGTTGAATAAATTCAGCTCTTTCTTCTTGAGCTTTAACTTCTTCCGAAACTACTTCTTTAGGCGCATCACCTTCATGATTTACAACTTCTGCGTGAGCAGCTTTTGCAACGTGAGTAGTATCTGCATTAGCGAAAGTAAAAACTGGTAAAACAGCAAAAACTGTAGCGATAAATAACTGAATTGTTTTTCTTGAAATCAACATAATGATATATATTCTAAAAAATATTGTCCTTAAAATTTTTGCAAAGGTATATTTTTTCTTTAAATTACAATAGCACTAATTTACTTTTTTTATCAAATTATATAAAATAACATTTGTTTATTGTTTTTTGTTCAATATTCGCACTGTTATGATGGTTTCGATTAATAAAAAACAAATAAAAATGAAAAAAACATTTAATTTTTCGATTTGATTGTGCTCAGAATCCAAAATTGGCTTAATAATGAAATAAACAATTCCAGTTTTAACAAACGTTGCCAACATAAAAACCATTCCTGTGTTATCAAAACTTTTTTCAGAAACCTTTTTCACTATAAAAAGTATCGTTTTCGAAAAAATAAAAAACAACACATATAAAACAGTAATGGAAAGATAAAAATTTTCTTGAGCAGCGTTTAAACTTGGCAATAGAAAAACCAAACTATGTATGATGTATAATGGAAAAGCAAAAAAGAAAAGTTCTTTAAAAAACAATAGGTAATTTTTCATTATTTATCATCTTTATTCAATTGATTGACTTGACGAATAACATTATACATCGCTAAAAATACTCCGACAACAGTAAAAATTTTCACATAGTTTTCAGACTCGTATTTTTCATCCAAATATTGCCCTAAATAGGCAAACAAAAAGATAACTATTCCCATTTGCGCAGGAATACTTATAAGTTGTAGCCATTTGTTTGCTTTTTTTGGAATTGGCATATTTTTATTGTTTTGAAAATGTAATAATATCTTGAATTACTTTTTTATCTACTTCTCCTTTAACGCCATATTCTTCTGGACTTGGCGTGCCTTCACCAGCTATAAATAAATGGTTTAATTTTGGATAACTAATAAATTGAGCTTTCGTTTTCACTAAAGTCTTTTTCCATAAATTAAACTCTTTCATTGTCACTTGATAATCGCGTTCTCCGTTTAGAATTAATAACGGAATAGTCACTTTCTTAACTTCTACCAAAGGTTTATAATTTAATAAAGCTTGCCAATATTTAGCAGACAAACCCAATGGCAATTGATCATTTGTTGCTTTTAAATCAAATGCTTTTGAACGTAAAAAATTTACTTTTTTGGTCATGTTTTTTATTTCTTCAGCCATTTCTTCAGATGGGTTTAAAGAATTAAAATACGCATATTGATCCAAAATAACTTCATCTAAACCTCGTGCGTTACCAGCCATCATTACTGCTTTTTCTACTTTAACCAAACTCAGTATTCTGGGCATTAAATAAGCACTTAAACTATGACTTATTAAAATTATTTTATGATTTTTATATTTTTCATTTATTCTAAAATGCGCCACAATATTTACAACATCATTTGTAACTTCATCTTCAAAAGTACTTTCATTTGTAAAAGTTTCCGAGTTAGATTTTGTTCTTTTATCAAAACGATACGAAGCAATTCCTTCTTTTTGAAAAGCTTCAGCCATATCTTTAAAAGGTTTGTTTTGCAATACAGTTTCATCTCTGTCACTTGGACCAGAACCGTGTAAAAAAACTACTAAAACATTAGAATTTTCAACTTCTAACAAAGTTCCTTTTAAGTCAATTGTTCCGCTTTTAATTTTATAATCGTTTGCATTTGCTTCTTGGTGTTGTTTTAAAAAGAAACCTACAATTTTATCTTTTTCAAAGCTTATATCAAAATCTAAAGCCATGTTTTTAAATTGTGTATAATATGATAAAATATCGCCTTTATTAGTAACAGAAATTGTATTCTGATATGCTCCCAATTGTGCATCTAATTGTGTTGAAGTTTTAGATAATAAATCAACAGTAATTTGGTCTTTTATAGAATCGTCTAAAAAGGTTACAGCTTTTTCAAAGTTCTTTTCTTTTAATAAAGTTTCCACAAATTTTTGACCGATTTCTTGGTTTTGAGAAAAAGAGAATAAAGTAAATAGTAGTAATAATGCAGATAATGTTTGTTTCATTTTGGTTTGATTATTTTGATAAACCCAAGGGTTTTCGCTTGATTCTTTTAACTTAACTCTTATTTAGATTTCATCTAACTCAACTTTAATATTGTTTTTTTTTGGATTCGTTGAATTCGAAATTATGAATTTCTCATTTCACAACTAGCTTCAAAAATGGCTCCAGGTTCGATGGCCAATTTTCCAACCGTAACTTCTCCAGAAATTTTAGCTGTTTTTTTAATTCCTAGTAATTCTTCTACCACTAATTTTCCGTTAAATTTCCCTTCAATATCTATATTTTTACATATAATATTGCCTTCAACTTTACTTTTCGGACCTAATACAATTTTTCCTTTGCAAGTAATATCGCCAATTAATTCTCCATCTAAGCGTAAATCGGCAGCGCAAACTATATTTCCAGTGATTGTGGTTTGTTCTACAATTCGGTTTGTTTTACCTAATAAATCGTAGTCGGCTTTTTGTTTTTTATCTAACATGTTTTTATTTGATTTTCGCCAAATATTCTTCTAAGTTTTTCTTGACTTGAACCACTTTATAATCTTCATTTGAGATAATAATTGGTGTGTCTTTTAGTCTATAATCTTTGTGTTCTTTCAGATAATTATAAACTGATTCTGCAGTAATTTTATTTAAAATTCCGTGTAAAACAATCATGTTTTTGTCAACATTATAAATATCATTCGACACTTTTATTTTAGTATCCCCCGATTCTTTAGCATATTTATTTAATCTTTCAATTAAGTTTTTATGCGAAGTTTCGTTTGGATAATTGCTTACAAAAACCAAATTAAATGTTCTTGGAGTTGCGCCAAAATCTAACTTTTCTAAAACTGGAATATCTGTAGCTAAAATCGATTCAATTTTTTTAGTTTCTACTCCTTTAGGATAATTTTTTACAATTTTTTGCAACGCTGTTTTATAAGCTGAAAGTCCAAATAATCTTGCCGAAATTTTTGCTTTTAACACATCAAATTTAGCGTTTAACTCGTCTCCATCATATTTTTTCAGCAAGGCATCAATTTCGGCATTCGCTTCTCGATACAAACCTTTTTCAACCTTAGCATATAAGTTATTAAATTCAGAATCTGCTGTGATATCGGCATTTATTGCAGTGTTATTGAACGCAGATGCATATCTACTATCTGGATATTCTGAAAGAATTTTTTGTTTATAAGCCATTGCTTTCTCAGGATTCTCAGAATCATATAATTGGTACAAATTATAATATGTTGGCAAAATCAATTTGCTTTCTGGTTTGTTTACTAAAATATCTTCAAAAGAAGTTATCGCTAATTTATTTTCTTTTAGTTTTTCTTTAAAAATAGAACCCAACTGAAAACGCGCATGATTAGCTTCGGTATTTAAACTATCTAAAACTTTTTCTTCTTTTGGTAATTTATCAATATAAAATGCGGTAGTATATTTTGGAACAACACTACTTTTCGTTTTTTCATCTGGAGTTATTTCTTCAATTACTTCATCTGGATTAGTTGTATCTATCTGATTTTGATTGGAAGTTGCAACTGTTTTCCAATTGTCTCCTAATTTTCTATCCCCCCATTTTTTCTTGAAATTTAATTTTCCTTGTGCCACAGTAGCAGGATTATAAAAGTAAAAACTACTTTGCAAACCACCCGTATTTATTGGAAAATCCGTCGATTGTTTTTTATCAAATGAAGCCTCAGCTAAAGGGTTTTTAGCAGATCCCGTATTAACTGGACTTAAACCACCAGCACCAGGTGGCAATAACATGTTTTCGTCTGATTTACCAGAAGGCATCATGTCCGATTTCGGATTTTGATTTAAAGCATTACCACTTTCTGCTAGTTTTTTTGCTGTAATTGAATCTGAAATTTTTAATTTATCGATATAATCTTGATAATATTTAATTTTATCAGTTGGAGACATTTTTGAAACTTTAATAACACTATCAGCCTGGCTGATAATGTCTTGATATTTCACAACATCTGCCAAGATTTCTAACTTCTTTTTTAACGGTTTAAATTCACTGTTTTTATCCGTCAAATGAACTAATGTCGAATCTAAATATATTTTTGAAGAATGAAAATTTTTCTCTCTATAATAGATATTTGAAATGTTTTTATAGTTCGAAGCTGCTAAATATCTGTCGGTTGACATATTTCTTAGCGATTTATTATAGTTTAAAATCGCCAATTTATTATTTCCTTTTTTGTCGTAAAAAACCGCTCTTTGATGATGAATTGCATCTCTGAACTTTTTGTTTTCGATGTTTTCTAACAATTTATCAATTTTCTTATGGAAAGCAATGGTATCACCAGTTTCAAAATCGAATTGTGTAGTCTGTTTCAAATGTGCGTAAATAGTATAGTTACGAGGCGATTTACGTTTCATATCAATTACTTCCTGATACGCTACAAAAGCACTGTCTTTGTAATCTAATTTTTCGTATAATTGTGCTAAAATAAAAGTATAACGTGCTTTTTCTTCTTTTAGTTTTGTTTCTTTTTTCGAAATTTTAACCGCTGCAATAGCACTATCTAACTTATTTGTTGTAATATAAGCTTGCGCTAAAACTGCATTTATATCTGCTAAATCTTGACTCTTTATTTTTTTCTGTCCATTTAGAGTTCTATTAAGATTTTTAATCGCTAATTGCTCGTTCTCTAATTTTAAGTTTACTTTTTCTCTCCAAACTTGTGCTTGATACACATTGTTACTATTTGGATATTTGTACAAAATATAATTAAAAGCTTCCATTGCTGGTAAATACCTGTGTTCGTAGTATCTTGATTTACCTAACATTAAATACGATTCGTCAATTTGATTGTTTTTTTCGAAACCACCAATATTCATTGAATGTTTCTGAATTGCTTTTGTAGCTTTGGTTTCGGCACGTTCAAAATTAGGATTTTTAGTATCACCTGGCTTTTGTTCTTCTTCGGTAATTTGCATTCTTTCTAACGGAAGCACTTCCCAAAAATTATCAGAATAAGTTGCTTTTACATCTTCAATTCCTTTTTGTAAAGCCACATCACCATTATAAAGAGTATTATATTCGGTATTAACAGAATGCCATTTTCTATTTACGAAATTGTCTTTTTTAGTAGAACAAGCCAAAAGAATGGTAATAATACCAAAGGAAAGTATATATTTTAATTGTATAGTTTTCAATGTCATAATTTTTATAAATAACTATAAATTTGGTTATTTAGTATGCTAACGTGTAAAAATAAGTTTTTTTTTTGAAAGATTTCACAACTTTTAAAGATTATATCATTTCAATTAATTCCAACGCTTTGTTGATGCTTTTTACATTTTCAAAAGTAATTAAAAGTCTTAGTCCGTTTTTGGTTTCTTTCTCTTTCACTTTGCATAAATTTCCGTTTTGTTGTGCGAATTTCATCACTTTCATAAAACGGTTACTTTGGTAAAAATTAGATTGCTGATCACCAATAAAATAACCTACCATTTTGTTTTGTTTCAGAATCAATCTTTCTAAACCAATTTGTTTCGCTTTCCATTTGATTCGAACACTGTTTAATAACGAAACTGCTTCTTTTGGTAAAGGTCCAAATCGGTCAATTAGTCGTTTTTCGTAAGCTTCTAATTCTGAAATATTTTTTACCGAACCTAATTCGCTATACAAACTCAAACGTTCCGAAATATTATTGATATATTCATCTGGAAACAACAATTCGAAATCGGTATCAATTTGGAATTCTTTTACAAATTCTTTTGTTTCGATATCGTTTTCTTCTTGATATAAATTAGCGAATTCATTTTCTTTTAATTCGTCAATAGCTTCGTTCATGATTTTTTGATACGTATCGAAACCAATTTCGTTGATGAAACCACTTTGTTCACCACCTAATAAATCTCCAGCACCACGAATTTCTAAATCTTTCATCGCAATATTGAAACCGCTTCCTAAATCAGAAAATTGTACCAAAGCATTGATTCTTTTTCTAGCATCATCTGTCATCACAGAATCTGGTGGCGTGATGTAATAACAAAAAGCTTTTTTATTACTACGACCAACACGACCACGCATTTGATGTAAATCGGAAAGTCCGAAATTGTTCGCATTATTGATGAAAATCGTATTTGCATTTGGTACATCTAAACCGCTTTCAATAATTGTGGTTGCCACCAAGACATCAAATTCACCTTCAATAAAAGCCAACATTAATTCTTCCAGTTTTTTTCCATCCATTTGTCCGTGACCAATTCCAACTTTCGCATTTGGCACCAAACGCTGAATCATTCCAGCAACTTCCTTAATATTTTCGATTCGATTATTGATAAAAAACACTTGTCCGCCACGTTCAATTTCATACGAAATCGCATCACGAATGGTTTCTTCACTAAAACGAATGACGTTGGTTTCAATTGGATATCTATTTGGCGGCGGCGTTGTAATTACAGATAAATCTCGCGCAGCCATTAACGAAAACTGCAACGTTCTCGGGATTGGAGTTGCCGTTAAAGTAAGCGTATCAATATTTGCGGCAATCGTTTTTAATTTGTCTTTTACGTTCACACCAAATTTTTGTTCTTCATCTACAATTAGCAAACCTAAATCGCGGAATTTTACGTTTTTATTCACCAATTGATGTGTTCCAATCACGATATCAACTTTTCCTTCTTCTAATCCTTTTAACGTATCTGCTTTTTGTTTTGCGGAACGGAATCGGTTCAAATAACTAACCGTAACTGGCATGTCTTTCAGCCTTTCCGTAAATGTTCGATAATGTTGGTACGCTAAGATGGTTGTTGGCACTAAAATCGCTACTTGTTTTCCGTTATCAACCGCTTTAAATGCGGCACGAATCGCGACTTCTGTTTTTCCGAAACCAACATCGCCACAAACCAAACGGTCCATTGGACGATCGTTTTCCATGTCCATTTTTACATCTTGTGTCGCCGTAATTTGGTCTGGCGTATCTTCGTAAATAAAAGAACTTTCCAACTCTTTTTGCATGTAAGAATCTGGTCCGAAAGCATAACCTTTATCCAAACGACGTTTCGCATACAATTGAATTAAATTGAACGCAATATGTTTAACTCGAGCTTTGGTTTTTTGTTTTAGGGCTTTCCAAACACCACTTCCTAATTTGTAAATTTTTGGTGGCGCGCCATCTTTTCCAGTGTATTTTGAAATTTTATGAAGTGAATGAATACTTACATAAACAATATCATTATCAGCATAAACTAACTTAATAGCTTCTTGCGTTTTACCTTCGACTTGAATTTTTTGCAAACCTCCGAATTTCCCAATTCCGTGATCGATGTGTGTGACATAATCACCTATTGACAAAGCGGTTAATTCTTTTAAAGTCACCGTTTGCTTTTTCGAAGCGTTATTTTTGATGGAAAATTTATGATAACGTTCAAAGATTTGATGATCGGTATAACATGCAATTTGCAATTCTTCATCAATGAAACCTGAAAATAAAGGAAAAACAATATTGTCGTATTTGTCTTTTACATTTTTAGCCGCATCTTCATCGATATCTTTAAAAATTTCTTTGAATCTTTTGGCTTGATTTTCGTTCGAAGAAAACAGGAAATTCTTAATTCCGTTATGATAATTATCGTTTAAATTATTCATCAACAAATCGAATTGTTTATTGAACGAAGGTTGTGGTTGTGTGTGAAATTGAAATGTTTTTTCCGATTTAAAAACTGGACTTTTATCTAATTCGATCACCGAAAAATCTAACGCTCTTTTTAAAAATGTTTCCTGGTTGACGAATAATTCTTCAGGTTTAGAATGATTTATAGTAAGCGTTAATTTCGAATAGGCTTCTTTTGCTTTTTCGTATAATCGGTCTAATTTACTTCCTAAGGAATCCGTATTTTGAAGAACAATGACTGTTTTTTCTGAAATATAATCTAAGAAATTTTCGCGTTTTTCTTGTAAAACTTTATTTTCTACATTGGGAATAATCGCAATTTTAGTCACTTTTTCTTTAGACAATTGCGTTTCAATATCGAATGTTCTGATACTATCAACTTCATCCCCAAAAAATTCAATTCTGTACGGAATATCATTTGAAAAAGAAAACACATCAATAATTCCACCACGAACCGAAAACTCTCCAGGTTCTGAAACAAAATCGACACGTTTAAAATTGTACTCAAACAACGTTTCATTAATAAAATCGATAGATAATTTATCGTTTACATGAACTTTTAAGGTGTTTTTATCTAATTCTTTTCGGGTAACCACTTTTTCGAAAATCGCATCCGTATAAGAAACAATTATGGCTGGTTTTTTTCTAGAATTGATTCGGTTTAAAACTTCAGCACGAAGCAAAACATTGGCGTTATCGGTTTCTTCAATTTGATATGGTCGACGGAAAGAACCCGGATAAAACAACACATCTTGGTCGTTTATCAACGTTTCTAAATCGTTTAAATAATAGGCAGCTTCTTCCTTATCATTGAATAATAATAAAAAAGGCAATTCCGATTTTTTAAACAAGGCATCAACAACAAATGATAGCGAAGAACCCACTAATCCAGTGGCATTTATTTTTTTACGAGACGCAAAAAATTCAGCAATTTGTCCAATTTTTGGATTTTGCTGATATTTTTGAATGATTTCTGATTTACTCAAAGTGTTTTATTTTGTAAACCGGAATTAAAAAAATTAATTATTAGGCTTTTTTAAAACGGTTTTTTTATCTTTTTCTAATATTTCTTTCTGCTCTAAATCGTCGAAATTTATAGCTTTCGCATTTCGAGTTGTATCGCTTACGCTGATAATTCTTGGTTCACCAATTTCTGTTGGGATTCTACTTTTCACTACAATTTCTTCACATTGCATGTAAAAAGCAGTCATTTCTTTATTTATGGCTTTAATCAAATCTTCCACTTTTTCGTGAGGCACAATGTCCAAAGAAAAATAGGTATCTAAAGCTAAAATTTTAGTTTGTAAGGCCACAATTCTGCTTCGTACTTGAGGTTTATTAAATCTTGATGGCACACTTAAATGTAAACTATCCGATTTTGAAACCAAATTTAAAACCTTCTGTTTGAAAGCACTAATAGATGATTTTGGTTTTTGCTTGATTTCTTGTTCAAAACTTTGCCATTCTTTCCATTGGTTTAAAACCGAACTCACTTCGACACTTGCATTTGGAATATTTAACAACCAAGCTTTATTGATTTGATCAAAAGATTCTCTGTTTTTTTTCTCCATTTTTTGGACTAGTAGAAGTTGTTCCTCATTATCTTTACAAGAAAAAAACAAAAAACCGCTAAAAACAGAAAGTATAAGTATTTTAAAAAAATTCATTTCCTTTAGAATTATGAACTGCAAATTTACAAATGTTTATAGGATTATTTAAAAAATTGCGTTAAATATATAATTAATAATTCGAAAGGGTATTTTTCATAAAAATCAAAAAAAAAGTTCAAAAAAAAGAGTTATTATTGTCAATATTTTATCTTTGTGATTCAAAACATACAACTATGCAAACCAAAATATTAATCATTGGCGCTTGTGGACAAATAGGCACCGAACTTACAGCAAAACTACGTGAAACCTATGGTGTTGAGAACGTGGTTGCTTCAGATATTAGAAAATTAGAAAATGACGTTGTAAACAATGGAATTTTTGAGGTTGTAAACGCTTTAGATTACAATCAAATTGAGCAATTAATTGAAAAATATCAGATTACTGATGTGTATTTAATGGCTGCTTTATTATCTGCAACTGCTGAAAAAAATCCAGCATTTGCTTGGGATTTGAACATGAATTCATTATTTCATGTTTTAAATTTAGCGAAAGCAGGAAAAATTAAAAAAATATTTTGGCCTTCAAGTATTGCGGTTTTCGGACCAACAACTCCAAGAGAAAACACACCACAATATACGGTTATGGAACCAAGTACGGTTTACGGAATTTCAAAACAAACTGGTGAGCGTTGGGCAGAATATTACAACAAACAATATGGTGTAGATATTAGAAGCATCAGATATCCAGGTTTAATTAGCTGGAGTACAGAAGCTGGTGGTGGAACTACAGATTACGCGGTTGATATTTATCACAAAGCGATAACTGATGGGAAATTTACAAGTTTTTTATCTGAAAATTCTGCTTTACCGATGATGTATATGGACGATGCAATAAAAGCTACGATTAGTATTATGCAAGCGGATGCTGAGGATATCAAAATTCGTTCTTCGTACAATTTATCTGGAATGAGTTTTACTCCGAAACAATTAGCAGAAGAAATCACGAAACATTATCCAAATTTCACCATTAATTACGAACCTGATTTCCGTCAGAAAATTGCCGACAGTTGGCCAGCTAGTATTGACGATAGTTCAGCAAGAGAAGATTGGGGTTGGAAAAATGATTTCAACATTGAAAACATGACGGTTGACATGTTTAAGAATTTAAAAGAAACAATTTACAAATAAAAAAAAGGCGATTTATTCGCCTTTTTTTAGTTTTTCTATTTCCTTATCCTCGATAAGAGATTTTATTTTTACGACTTCATCCGTATTGTCATTTGGAATAGTCATGGATAATACATAATGTCTTATTTTCCAATTTCCGTTAGCATCAGCAACTAAAACACCGCTACCACGACAAATTTTCATTTGCGTATTGAGTAATTCATCAAACCAAACCGTTTTCATATCCAAAGAAAAATAAATATTTCTTTCTAAAGCGGTAAAATTCCAGGCTCTACCTCTATCGAAATATGGTTTCGAAAATTTTATAAATTCTTGTTTGTTCCAGTTTTCTGTAGGATCCGTTCCAATGTAAATGGCATCTTCCGTCAACACGTCAAAATAAGCATTGAAATTAGCTTGACCTGCTGCTTTGTGCCAATTATCTAAAATTAAATTAATTTCAGATTTCACGTTTTCACTACTTTTTGGTTGAGCCGATTTACATCCAATAAAAACCAATCCTAATAATACAACTATAACTTTTCTCATTCTAATAATTTTTTAGATACCGTACTACTCGCAATTTTAGAAGCTATAAATCCTAAAATTACAATCGTGAACAATACAATTAAAATATTTTTTGTTTCGAAAACAACTGGATATGCTAATGATGGCGTGATCATGATTAATTCAAATTGTTGTTGAGCTAAAACGACAACAATTCCTAAAACCAAACCTAATATTCCACCAAATATGGAAATGATATTTCCTTGAAATAAGAAAATATTTTTCAAGTATTTCATTTCAATTCCTAAATTATATAAGGTTTTCAAATTGCTTTTCTTTTCGATAATCATCATAATAATCGCACCAATTAAATTGAATAAAGCAATTATGATAACTAAAGTAAAAATAAGATAAACGGCAATGTTTTCAGTATTTAGCATTTTATACAAAGCGTCATTTAATTGCGCTCTGTTTTTTACTTTTACCTGATTTGGAAAAATCTTATTTATGGTTTCAATCGCATCAGATTCTGAAACGTTTGGCGCCATTTTAAAGTCAATATAGGTTAACTGATTCGGTTTGTAATTCAGTAAATCTTGCGCTAATGGAATTGAAGAAAAAATATATTTCTCATCAATATCTTCGCTAACCTGAAAAATTCCAGAAGTTTGTAATGGTGCTTTATTAAAATCATCTTCAGGGTTTTCAATCATTCCCGAACCTGGTTTCGGTACATAAACTTCTAAAACATTATTAAAGTCGAAAAGTCCTAAAGCTAATTTTCTAGAAATTCCAGAACCAACAACAACTTGATTCGTATTTGGTTCTAACCAATCTCCAGCATATAAAAATTTATTGAAACCGTTTACAGCTATGAAATTATTATCGACACCTTTTAAATAGGCCACATGTTCCTTATTATTATAGTAGAACAAAGCGCGTTCTTCTACAATTTTAGTATACTTAGCAAATTCTTTAGCTGATTTTAATTTGTTTTCTTGAACTTCGGAAATGAAGAATGTTTTTCCTTTTAGGGTTTCAATACGTAAATCGGGATCAGTGGCATTTGTGAAACTTAAACTGAAATCGCGCAAGCCACTAAAAACAGAAAGCACTACAAAAAGTGCCATAGCGCCAACTATAATTCCGAAAGAAGCAATAAAAGTAATTACGTTTATAGCGGTAGTTTTAGACAAACTAAAAGCATATCTTTTGGCTATGTAAAACGGAAAATTCAATTTACGATCTTTTTCTTTTTTCTAATAAATCTGGATTTTCAATTGGATTTTCTTTTCCTGAAAGCGCGTTGTCAATTTTTTCAATATAATCCAAACTATCATCAATGAAGAAAATTAAATTTGGCACTCGTCTTAATTGTAATTTTACACGTTGAGATAAATCGTGTTTAATTAAAGGTGCATTACTTTTAATAGCAGCTAATAATTCTGGTCCTTTTTCTGAAGGAAATACACTTAAATAAACCTTCGCTATTGATAAATCTGACGTAACATTTACTTTTGATACTGAAATAATTAAGTTAGAAATAGAATTTTTTCTAATCTCACCTTGTAAAATATCAACCAAGTCTGTTTGCAATAATGCGCCAATTTTTTTTTGTCTATTTGTTTCCATGCTGCAAAAATACAATTTTTACAAACAAAATAAGCAGATTTAAAATTTTGAATGATTATTTTTGCATATTAATACGTAAACAAATGAGAAAAATAGAACATATTGGTATTGCAGTTCATGATTTAGAAAATTCAAATGAATTGTTTTCGAAACTTTTTGGACAACCGGCATACAAGACAGAAGAAGTAGAAAGTGAAGGCGTAAAAACTTCTTTTTTTATGTGTGGTCCAAATAAAATTGAATTATTAGAAGCTACGAATGAAAATAGTCCAATTGCTAAATTTTTAGAAAAAAAAGGCGAAGGAATTCACCATATCGCGTTTGACGTTGAAAATATTTACACAGAAATAGAAAGACTTAAAGGTGAAGGATTTACTGTTTTAAACGAAACTCCAAAAAAAGGTGCCGATAATAAGCTAGTTGCTTTTTTACATCCGAAAAGCACAAACGGCGTTTTAATAGAATTATGCCAAGAAAACCCTGATTTATAACAAATTAACGTTAACTTTTGAAATAGTTTTAAAAAAAATTTGCACCTAATATAAATTAGCCCTAATATTGCACTCTCAAAACTGGTCCTATAGCTCAGTTGGTTAGAGCACCTGACTCATAATCAGGTGGTCCCTGGTTCGAGCCCAGGTGGGACCACTAGTAGAATAAAGCCTTCCAAGATAATTGGGAGGCTTTATTTTTTTTAGGTCAAACATAGGTCAAACATTTATTTTAATTATTATTTTGCAGTCTTAAATAGACAAGTATGTTACCAAACCTGTTAAGTAATCCTCTTCATTTTTTTCATCTTTTGTACTTTGAAGATTTCTTAAATAATCTAAAAAATGACTACAATTCACAAAGAGTTTATTTAGGAGAATTATTATCTAACTCAGATGATAAAAACATTTCAAATGAGAGCCAGTATATTAAAATTATTTTTAAGGAAATAAGAAAATTAATAGTTAATAATATTCTTAAAGAAGTTTCAAGTTTAAATGAATTTGAAATTGAGGATTATATTTATAAGCTAAACGACAAGATTAATAATTATAAAGAAAAAAACAATCAATTAATAGCAGAAGAAGAGTATAGTAAGATAGCACTTAATGAAATTGAATACATAATAGAGTTTATCCAAGTAAATTATAAAGAAGTTCTTGAAAACATAGAGATTAAAAAAAATACAACTCTTTATTTTAGTAATGGTGATGATTTAGTCCCTTTTAAATTTATAGATGATTTATTATTTAGTGATGGGTTTTACAGATTAAGAAACTCTTATGAGTTTAAAACTATCCATACAAAAGACTACAAATATATTTTCCACACAGATGAAAAAATATTTTTTGAATCTTGGGTAATGAAAAATGATTTGAGCATCCAAATGGATTTTCCTAAGTATAGCTCTATAGTCATTAATTTTTATGCTTATGCAGGTTTAGACATAATAAACAAAAATTCTTCTAATGCTGATTTTAAGAGTTTTCTAATTAAGCAACTTGATACATTATACAACTATTACACAAAACTAGAAGATTTAAAATCCTCTGAATTTGAATTAATAAACAACTCCATAAATAGTATAACATCTACACTTTATTCGAAATATAAATCATTAAATGTGAATCACAAATTATATAGAATAATAATAGAAGGAACAAATAATAGATCAGATTTTAAACCTAAGAATAATTTAAAAGCAGACTTATTTATTGACTTATATGAAATGTCTGAAAAACTTGAAATGTTTGATATAGAAGATTTATCTGAAGAAGATTTTTTGAATATCTTAGTTTTTAAAGATACCTCAGATGTCAAGAAATTAAAATTTACTAAACCAAACCCCTATGTTGCTTATTACTTAAAATCATTAGAATTGTTTTTTGACAATTTGACCCCATTAGCAATTGAAAAAAGTGAGTTGTTTTTAAATAAACAAAATAAATTAATAAAATCATCAGATTTATATACCGCATTATCAAGAGGAAAAATTGACAATTCAAGAATGAAAATTGACATTGATTCATTAATAGAATACCTAACCAAAAAATATATAGAATAAAGCCTTACACTTTATCTTACACTTTGACTTACACCCTTATTACACTTTTGGAATAAGGGTTTTTTTGTACACTTTATTTGCACATATAAATCGGATGTGCACATCCATAATTTTTAAAAATTATGGAATTATTCCAACAAAAATTAGATAAAATTGAAGCATTATTAAAAAGACAATATGCTTTAAGCAAAGAGATATTAACTCTTGAAGAGGGAGCAGATTTTTTAAATCTGTCTAAGTCTGCATTGTATAAAATGACCAGCAAAAAGGAAATTCCCTTCTACAATCCTGGTGGCAAAAAAATTTATTTCAAAAAGTCTGAACTTGAAAGCTGGGTACTTAATAGCAAAGTTTATTCTTCTTTTGAAATTGAAGAAAACTTAGATACTTATTTAAGTAGAACTCAAAAATCTAAGTTATGATAGATTTTATAAGAGTACACTACCGAGACAAAAACAAACTTGAATCTTTTGTTATGAATCAAGAGAACTTCAATAGAGCTTATACTGTTTTTGAATATCATTCTAAAGAGGTCCTATACCCATATAAAGTTAATCTTGAAAATATGGAATTAGTTGTTAATGAGAAAAATGGGTATGTAAAGAATTCAATCCATAAGTTAAATAATTTATTAATAGAGGGAGATGAACATAATCACAATGATTTTACATACTCTCAACTTTGTTCAACTATTGATTATTTAGGAAGTAACATTATTGATGTAACCAACCAAAAATTAACTCAACTTGAATTTGGATTAAACATTAATATTCCAATCACTGCTAAAGAATTGATTTCTAAAAGTGTTTTGATGCACAAATTTGATAGACATACTACTATCAATAAATTTAAGAGCAATGGCTATCTGATGGCTTTTGAACATTGCAATTATATCATAAAAATTTATGATAAGGCTAAACAATATAAACTTAAAGACCAAAACATCTTAAGATTTGAAATTAAGTTTTTAAGCCCTAAAGAATTTAATCCTCTTGGGGTTTATAATTTAAGTGATTTGAAAAACAAAGACATATTGAAAAGCCTTTTTGAATATTTATTAAATCGATTTAATGAATTATTAATTGTGGATAATTTTTCAGAGGAGTCAATTTCAAAAGAAGACTTTGAAAAATTAAACATGTATTCAAGTTTTACTTTTTGGGACAAACTTAACAACACCAATAAAAGACAAGTTAAGTCAAATCACAAAAAGAAGTACATCTCACTATTAGAAGAATACAAACTTTTGAAAGTAAAAACATATTTAAGAAATCAATTAATTGAAAAATTTACTCAATTATTAAATAATTAAAACATTGACAAATTCCATACTTCCTATTGTTGGAATTTGTCAATATTAATCAAAAATCATTATGGCAAGTATAAAAATAGTATTAAGAGATAAAACTACTAATGATGGGTTATATCCTGTTATTTTAAGAATAACTAATAAAAGAAAATCTAAAATAATATCCTTGAATCTAAAATGCTCATTATCTGATTGGGATGATACTAATAATCAATTTAAAAAATCATTCCCAAATCACACTCAAAGTAATTTAGTATTAGCAAAGAAAAGAGAGTTGGCTTTTAAAATCATTAATCAGTTTGAACTAGATGAAGTTGATTTTAGTTTAGAACAATTTGAAGAGAAGTTTAGAGGAATTGAACCTAATAAAACTACTGTATTAGAGTTTTGGGAAGAAGTTATTTCAGATTTAAATAAATCAGGAAAGGCTGGAAATGCTATAGCTTTAAAAGAAACTAAAAATTCATTTTTTACTTTTTGTAAAAAGAAAAACTTAATGTTTAAGGAAATAAACCCTTATTTATTAGATAAGTATGAAGTATTTCTGAGAGAAAATAAAAATGCTGATGGAGGTGTTGCTTTTAAAATGAGAGAACTTCGTTCTCTTTTCAACAAAGCAATTAAGAAAGGTGTAGTTGAAGAAAAACATTATCCTTTTAAGATATATAAAGTTTCAAAACTAAAAATAGGAAATATAAAAAAAGCATTAACAAGAGATGAAGTAAGATTGATTGAGAATTTTGATGAAACATTATACCCAAATCTTGCAGAAGCAAAAAGATTATTTTTATTCTCTTACTATTGTAGAGGTATCAACTTCTTTGATATTATGCAATTGGAATGGTCTAACATTTCTGGTGGAAGAATAACATATATCAGGTCAAAGACAAAAGGAAAATTTAACATTGGTATTCTTAAACCAGCACAAAATATATTAGATTATTATAAGAATGTTTTTTCTAAAACTAAATATGTCTTTCCAATTTTACTAAGTGAAAACATGACACCTACCCAAATACAAAACAGGAAACACAAGAAACTTAAAAAATTTAATAGTGATTTAAAAAAAATTGCTGTGATTGTTGGAATTGACAAACCCTTAAGCAGTTATGTTGCTAGACATAGTTATGCAACAAATTTAAAACAATTAGGTGTTTCTACTGATATTGTTAGTCAATCAATGGGACATCAAAATGTAGCAATTACTTCTGCCTATCTTAAGGACTTTGAAGATGATGTAATTGACAAAGAAAATGAAAAACTTCTCAATGAACCATTAGAATTGTATTTCTAACATTAACCCTAAGCCTACTAATCTAATCATTAAGTAGGCTTTTATTTTAACTAATTATGGAATTAAAAAAATCAGAAAGAAGTAAAACCAAGATAAAAATGGCTTTACAAGGACCTAGTGGTAGTGGAAAAACTACAAGTGCAATTCTAATAGCACAAGGATTAACAAATGGAAACCTAAGTAAGGTTGCCATTATTGACACAGAGAATGGTAGTTCAAACTTATATTCTCATTTAGGAAAATACAATGTTCTTTCATTGGATAATCCACATTCACCTGAAAGATATATAGAAGCTATTGAGGTGTGTGAAAAAGCTGGAATGGAAGTAATAATTTTAGACAGCATATCACATTGTTGGCATTTTTTACTTGATTATCATTCTTCCCTTGCTGGTAATACATTTACTAACTGGAATAAGGTAACTCCAAGACAAAAAGCATTTATTGATAAAATACTTCAAAGCAATGTGCATATTATTTGCACAATGCGTGTAAAGCAAGATTATGTTTTAAATGAAAAGAATGGTAAAATAGTTCCTGAAAAGGTTGGTTTAAAAGCAATTCAAAGAGATGAAATTAGTTATGATTTTACTATTCTATTTGAATTGGATAATAAACACTATGCTTCTGTATCAAAAGACAGAACTAGTCTATTTGAAGGGAAACCTCAATTTGTAATAACTGCTCAAACAGGCAAGAAAATACTTAATTGGAGTAATAGTACTATGACAAAAGGAGAACTTCAAATAAAGGTCTCTGAATGTAACACAATGAAAGAACTTACTACACTATACAATGAGAACATTGATTTATCTAAGACAATTGAACAAGATTTTGTAAACAAACAAAAACTACTTATTGAACTAACTTCTAACTTAACACAAAATAGAAATGGAGCTTGAAATAATTAAACCCAGCTATGATTCACCAGCAGAAAATGATAATCTTTCCTTTGCTGGTATGGAGCAGCCTTTTTCAGAGTTGAGTAATTGAAACAAATAATTTATTCTATTTAAAACACATTCCTTAAAAGAGGAAAAAACACCTTTTGTTTTGCCATAGGTGTATTAAAAGTACTAAGTAATAGTATTACCAGCTATTCTTGGTTTTGAGTTAAAAAAAACCCAGCTAAAGGCTGGGTTTATATTATTTTTTTTCAAATTGTTGTTTAACAACATTTATAAGATGGTCAGAAACTACAGAAGAGATTTGCTTTGGAGACATCCCTGCAATTATTTTATCCTTAGCAATGCTCTTAACAGGCTTTGCTAGTGAACAAGTAGTTACTGGCTTTAATGTGTTAAACTGTGAGTCTAAAGTTAGGTTATTCATAATTGATTAATTAAAATAATTGTCAAAAAAGGATTTATTTAATTCAGGTTTAAAATAGTGTTTGCGTTTTATCCAAATAAATCCATCACCTTTGGAAATTATTGCAACATCTACGGGTCCACCTACACTTTCTTCTGCAAATGTAATTCTTCTTTTTAAATATGTCAAATAAATTAGACTTTCTGCCATTTCTGCTAAATCTTCTTTTGAAAGATTATTTACTGCATTCATTAAAGGCTGAATATAATTTAATGTTTTTGTTTCATCAATTTTAACTTGATGCTCTCTAGTTAAAAAGTCATAATCAAAATTACGCAATTTTTCTGATAATTCTGTATTCGTGTCCCCTAATTCTTCTAAAATCAATGTGTTGTATTTAGTTAAAGTCTCTTTTAGATTTTCTTTATATGTGTAATCTAATGTAGGGTCTATACCTGTTAATATTGTATCTATAACATCAGTCTGGGCAAAAGGACAAATTGCCCCTGCATTAAAATGATTTATTCTTGCAGTATTTCTTTCATCATCATAATACCTTAATTTATCTTTAAAAACTAAAGAAACATTAATTGGGAATAATTGCGGATAGAGTTCATCTTCACCATATCCAACAAAAATCAAGCCAGTGTAATTATTATATTTTTCAGGTGTCTTAAAAACTAAATAAAAATATCTAAATAATTTTTCTTGAAGTTCAGCACTAATAGTATAGCCGTTTTCTGTAAAAACAGTATCATGATGATGCTGAAATTCAATTGCAAGAAACTCTCTGAACTCTTCTAAAGTAATATCCTTAAGCTCTGGACATATATCAGTTCTATCACCAAGTTGAGTTATAGACTCATCTATTGTTAATTCTATCAATCTAATTATTTCAGCTTTATTTTCATCAGAAATTATATTCAACAATTCTTTTCTTTCAGAAAGTGCAACATTTAACAACTTATCAAATGTTGTTCTAAAAAAAGATTCCAAATATATTTTTTGAATTCCATCTTCTGTAAAATACGATTTAGAATTCAAATATCTAATGAAATCCATTTTGTAATCTTCTACTCTTGGAAATGAGTTGCTCCCCAATTGCTTTCTATACATTTTTATAATTACTTCCCAAGGTGTTGACAAAAAAGACGCTGAATTATAAAGCATAATACCTACAGGATGTTTTTTTGATAATGTAAAAACCTTATTGGCTCTATTAAAAATTTTATTCCCATTAGAGCCACCTATTGTAACAGCACTATCTGCTGCAATTGCTACAGCTTGTTTATTTAAAATCCCAACTACTGCTGTCATTCTTTAAATTTTAATTACTATTTTTTATAAATATAGTAACTATTTTTAATAAAAAAAATTTATACTCAATACTGACTTAACACCAGCAAAAAATGTATTATTCCTTCTGCTGGTATCGAAAATCCTTTTTGAATTGAAAACTTACAATTTAAACAAATTCCTTTACTAAGAAATAGTATTTTTAGCTTTGTATCTGATGAAATATCCCATTTAATTATATTAATGATATATTTGTTACTTAATTTTATTTATGATAAATCCAGAAGAATCTTTACAATCAATAAATGACTTAATTGGCGAAAAATTTCACATTCCTAATTATCAGAGAGGTTATAGATGGGGTAAAACTCAAGTTGAAGAATTGTTAAATGATATATGGGACTTTACCCAAGATAGAACAAAAGATGAGATATATTGCCTTCAACCAATTGTAATTAAAAAGAATGATGATACTTGGGAATTAATTGATGGTCAACAAAGAATGACAACTATTTTTTTAATTCTAAAGCATTTAAAACATTTAATAGATGGAGACATTAACAACATTGAGATTGTCTATCAAACCAGAAAAGGGAGTGAAGATTTTTTATCAAATATTAATGAAAAAGACAAAGAAGTAAATATAGATTTTTTTCACATTTTTAATGCTAATGATTATATAGAAAAATGGTTTGCAAGTAAGGCAAATAATGGCATAAGAAATGTAAAAACTATATTTATTAATCCATTTTTAGACAACACAAAAGTGATATGGTATGAGGTTGAAAAACATGCTAATTCAATTGACATATTCACTAAATTAAATATTGGAAAAATTCCTCTTACAAATGCTGAATTAATCAAAGCTCTATTTTTGAGCAATTCAAACAATAGCATAAATGAAGAAAAACAATTTGAAATTTCTAATGACTGGGACAATATAGAATACAAATTAAGTAATGAAAACTTTTGGTACTTTTTAAATCAAAATCTTAATGATATAAATCCAAGAATAGATTTTTTGTTTGACATAATTAATACTGATGTAAGTTATAGTTCTTATTCATCATTTCATTTTTACAATGAAAAAATTAAAGATGAAGGTACATCTGTGGTAAGTTTGTGGAATGATGTTAAAACATTGTTTTTAACCCTTGAAGAATGGTATAATGATAGAGAAATTTTTCATCTGATAGGTTTTTTAATCAATGAAGGTGAGAATATTGAAAGTATTCTAAAAAACTTCAAATCAAAAAAGAAAAAAGATTTTATTAATTATTTAAAATCAAAGGTTTTAAAACTAATGATAGAAATTGATTTTTCAGAAATATCATATGGTAAAAAAGATTACTCACAAATAAAAAGAACACTTCTTCTATTTAACATAATAACTATTGTTAAAAATAAAGAATCAAATATCAAGTTTCAATTCGATAGATATAAAAAAGAAAAATGGGACATTGAACATATACATTCTACAAAAGAAAATATGCCTAGCACTTCAGATGTTCAAAAAGATTGGTTAAAATCCCTTTCTGAATATTTAGAGAGTAAAGAAGATTTTAAATTACTTTTTGATGAAATTTCAGGTTTTGATTTTTTAGAAAAAACACCAGAAGAATTTGAACTGTTGTATAACAAAGTTATTTCCATTTTTACAGATGAGGGAGATAATGAATACAACAAAAATGGTTTATCAAATCTAACATTACTTGATGCAAATACAAATAGGAGTTATAAAAATGCAATTTTTCCAATCAAGAGAAACACCATCATCAAGAAAGATTTAGAAGGTGTATTTATACCAACATGTACAAAAAATGTTTTTTTAAAATATTACAGTACCAATGTTAGTCAAATGAATTTTTGGGGAGGTAATGATCGAAAAGATTATTTCACAAACATAGTAAATACAATAACTGATTATATAGGCATCAATGAATCATAAAATATCATATTTAGCACTAATTAAGAATTTTAAAATTGAAATTCCTATTATTCAGAGAGATTATGCTCAAGGCAGAAAAGACAACAAAATTGATGAAATTAGAAACTCTTTCATTGATGATATTTTTGAAGCTTTAGTAGTAAAAAAAGAGCCTATTGACTTTGATTTTATTTATGGCTATATAAAAAAAGACACTAATAATAGTGACGTTTTTATTCCTTTAGATGGACAGCAAAGAATTACAACTCTATTTTTACTATACATATTTATAGCAAATAAAGAAGATAGATTAGAAGAAATAAAAACTCATTTACTAAACTTCACATATAAAACACGATATACTTCCAGAGACTTTTGTGTTGAATTAGTAAAAAATGGTATTGACTTTTCTGATTATGATGAAAATGAAAAAGTGTCAAATATTATTTTAGATTCTTCATGGTTCTTTTTGTCATGGAAAAATGACCCTACAATAAAATCAATGCTTGTAATGCTTGATACAATTCAATCAAAATTTTCGATTAATGATGAAGTGTTTTCTTTATTAATTGATGAACAAAATCCACCTTTTATATTTCAATATATTGAATTAAAAGACTTTGGTCTTACTGATGACTTATACATTAAAATGAATGCAAGAGGGAAAATTTTGACTGATTTTGAAAATTTCAAAGCTCGTTTAGAACAACATATTGAGAAAGAACATTCGACACTTCTACCAGAATTTAATAGAAACATAGATAACTCTTGGACTGACTTTTTTTGGGAGTTCAGAGATAGCAAAAATAGTATTGATACACAATTCTATAATTTCTTTAAAAACATAGCTCTAAATAATTACGCATCAAAATATAATTCTGAAACTAAATATTATGATTATTTAGAAAATCTGAATGTGTTATCAAGTAATTACAATGTGAATTTTGGAATTTATAAAAAATTAGACTGTTTTGATGCTGATACTATTTTAAGAATTATAAAAATATTAAATGTTATAAAAGCCAACAACAAAGAGTATGTTGCATTATTAAATCCTTCAATATTGAGTGATGCAGGACTTTTTAAAACTTTATTTTCAAGAAGCTTAACAAGAGAGGAACGACTTTATTTTTATGCTTATACAATGTATATAAGTGAAAACGATAATATTGATGGTCTTGAAAATTGGATGAGGGTTATTAGAAATTTAATTGAAAGTACTTTTTATAATCGTGATGATGATTTTAGAAAATCAATAGTATCAATTAAAAAAATGTTACCCTTTTCAGGTGACATACTTAATTACATTATCAATAATGAAATTACAGGTTTCTTAAATGAACAAGTAGAAGAGGAAGTTATAAAAGCCAAACTAATTTTAATAAATGAAGATTGGGAAAGAGAAATTAAACAAATAGAAAATCAAGGTTACTTCAAAGGTCAAATTAGCTTTTTACTTAAATTTTCTGGTATTAAAGAGTTACATGATAATTCAGGTGAAAATTTCAAAAGTGAATTAACTAATGATTTTTTTGATAGTTTTTTAAACTACAAGAATAAGACAGAATTGTTTTTTAATAGTTATGGATTAATTCCATTAAAAGACAACCTTATAGAAAGAGCCATACTAACTTATGGTGATTATACTATTGATAAAGGGAGAAATAGCAGTTTTCTAAAAAACGATGACAGGGATATTAGTTGGAGAAGATTTTTGAGAAATGATAGCAAAAACAGTTTTCTAAAAGAATTAATGAACAATGTTACATTAGAAAATTATGAAGCTGATTTAAAATTTATTATCAATAGCTTCAAGAATGAAAACAGTTGGAGGTATTATTTTATAAAACATTCAGAACTAATAAATGCTTGCGGTAAGAATAGATTTTTTAGATGGGGATATGAAGGCAAATCAATTTTACTTTTAGAAAACAACACAACTTTTGGCTATCACTATGAATACTATTCTTATGCATTATGCTTAGAATTAATAAAAACATTCAAAGTTGATGTAAAATATGAAATGAATAAGTCTGTAGATTATATGAAGTATATATCGAAAATCAAAGATGAAAAAATTGACATTTCTTATGATACATATTCAGGTGAATTTCAATATTTAGTTGAGTATAAGAATAGAAGTTTTGAAATTAAAACCCAAAAAGAAGTAATCAATTATTTAAAACAAGAAAATATTATTTAAAAATAGTGTGTTGTTTTATATTACTTACTCTAAACCTTTATAGCTATTTTGGTTTAAAACCCATTACTTGTATAAGATAAATTGAGATATCCTTTAGCTAAAAAAGATTATGATTTTTTTGAAAAACAAATAATTGAATTTTACACTATCACCATAAAAAGTGTTTTTCTTAAAATTTTTTTCAGTTTTGATATTAACAAAAAAAGGAGTTTTACAAAAAATGTATAATGAAACTAAATTATGATGAAATTTGTATAATGAGAAACTTAACTCATTCATAGCTTCTTTATTACAAAGTGGAGACAATACATATCCCCTTACTTTATTGTCACCTCTTCTCCTTAATTCATTTGTCCTGTGGTTTCCATCAATCACAATATAAGTTTCTATTGGTTTATAGTATGAAACATATATTGGCTTAAAACTCAATTCATTTTTGTCTTTATAAAAACTTAACTTTTGTGGATTAAGATTTAGTTCATCAGAATATATCCTGTCAATATCAATATCGATTAAAGGTAAATTATTTATTGAGATTATATTCTCAATCTTTCTAATTGACCATGAAATTTCATAAAAATCTCCTCCAATTCCTGTTTCTATTATTTGAGAATATCTTTGGATAAAGTCATAATGAAGATTTGTTTTTTTTGAATCATTAACTATTTGATTATATTGAAATAGTAACTCTTCTTTAAGATTTGGAAAAAGTAGAAATAATTTTTTCTTTTCAAAAAATGAAAAATAGAAATCAAAAGTGTTTTTTATCTCCATAATAAATTATTTAATTGACCTATTTCAGGATATAAAGCTCCAAATAAATAATCTATACTGTAATTAGTTTTAACAACTTTGGAATAATGTAAATACAGCTTTTTTTGAAAGGATTCTTTCAAATCTAGCTCAATTAGTTTATCATACAATCCAAACTCTTTAAAAGCTAATTCTATATATTCCCAATATTCAGGATAGTATTCAATTACATTATTAGCAAAATCTATCCATTTATCTGCTTTATATTTATAACCAATTATTCTATTTTGTTTGGCACTTTCTATTATGCAAATTACTCTTTCAAAGTTAAATAAATATTGAACAAAATTATGGTTTTCAAAACCATTTGCTAAATATGAAATGGTAATTAAGCTATCAGCTTTATGAGTCTCATTAGGAAAAGAATCAACTATATATTTTTCATCTTCTTTTGTAAACTTGTATCCTTTTTTAAGTATTAATTTGAATAAAGACACAAAATGTAAATTTTTATTATTGAATAAATAGTTAAGGACATTATTTCCATTATTGTCCTTCATTAAATTAACATTAAATTCAATGTAACTTGATTCTAAAATAAATTTTATAAAATGAGAATCATATTTAGTAGCTTTAGTAATCCATTCAAATAACTTATGATTTTTATCTAAATTTAATCTTGAGTTAAATGCAATTAGCTCATTTTCATTAAAATTCATTAATTCCTCTGTAACACTATTATATACTACAATTTGGCTATCTTTTAATCTTTTAATCTCATTAAGTATATCATCTATTTTTATTACTAATCTTCTTTTTGCTACTAACTCTTCATCTAGTTTTTTTTGTTCTTCTGCTTGTTTTAATTTTAATGTTTTCTCTTTATTTATTTTTTCCTCATTTCTCTTTTGCAACTCAATTATTGTGTCTTTTTCTTTTCCAAAATCATAAAAATAAACCTCATAGTTATCTTTGTCAAATTTTAATTTTTCTATTGAAATATTTACCTCATTCCATTTGTCTCTAAATTCATTTTCATTTGATAGAAAAGTAAATTTGTATGTACAGGTTAAACTAAAATTTTCTTGTTCCTCATTCAGTTTAAAAAAATTCTGATGTTTAGATAAATACTTTATGTCTTTTTCCATTTGAGACTGACCTTTAACATCAAAATCATCTAAAATCCAAATTAAGTATATTCCTTTAGCTTTATAAAAATCATATCTACTTAGTATGTACCTTTGAGATAAATTAGAGAGTTGAATTTCAAACACAATCTCTTTGTCATAATACTTACAATAAACATCTGGTTTTCTTTTTTCTTTACCATTAAGAATAAATTTATTGTCAATATTGACTTCACTAATTCCCTCAATCTTTGAAGCTGAATTACCTATTCTATTCTTTAAATATTTATGCCTTTCTGATTCTTTAGATTTATATATTTCATAATATTCTTCTTTTACTTTTGGACTTAAATTTTCATCTTTTAAAATGCAATATTCATCATTTGGAAAGTGTTTAAAGTAAAGCCTATCATAAATACTTGTAGATACAGAGTATTGATTTTCACATTCTAAACAGATAGGGTCAATCTCATCTCTATTGTACTTTTTTCTTATTTCAAATCCAGTTAATCTGTCATCAAATAATTCTTCTGCATCTATTATTTTGCCTGATTTTTTATCGAATGCATATCTAATTGCTCTTTCTACTCCCATATTACCAATTCCTTTTTGAGCCCAAAATAGAAAGTCTTCTTAATAACTCTTTTTCATTTTCTGCATTGGAATTATATATAGGTTTCTCAATTAATTTTAAACTATTCAACCTATATTCAACACTTATCTTTGAAACATTAAAATGAGTGGCTAATCTCTTAATTACCTCGTCAAAATCAGACTTATTACATTCTTGCTCGTCTAAAAAAATCCTCCCCGCATTTCTAATCCCTAACTCTTTTTGTGTTAAAATTAAAATTGCTCTAATACTATGCTCTGGCATTAGTAAACTTGAAGCGAAACAATTTGCTTGCCATTCAATCCAATTTTTAGGATTTCTCAAAACATAACTTTGCTCAAAAAAACTAAAACTGGTGTCTTTAAAGTTATTATATATTGATTTGTTTACTTTCAAATTCTTATGTAAAACAAAATGACCAATTTCGTGAGCCAAAATGAAAGGTTCTCTAGAGGTATCTTTTATTGAAGAATTCACAATAATTTCATTTTTTTCTGAATCAAAGTAACCTAATACTTCATTTTTTAATTCATCTTCTATACTTGAATATTTAAACTCTAATTCGTATTTACTTTTTAGATATTCAAGTAAATCATATAGAGGTATTGATAGTGCATGATTTAAGATATATGGCTTAAACTCATTTATGAGATTTGTAGCAATATTGTCAATTTGTTTTGTAGATAGTTTTTTTAATCCTTCGATTTTTGTTGGAAGTAAAGCTTCTTGAATTGCATTTAAAATAATTTTATCAAAGTCATCTTCCTTGTTTGTGTTTTTCTCGCTTTTATGATAAACAATATTATAATTTTCTTCATCTACTTCAATTAACATCATTCCATGTGAAATCACTTCTTCAGTAGCACCACTTTGTAACTTGCTATTCGTAACAAAAACACCTTTAATTGCATAATCTTGAATTTCACTAATATATTGAGCAAATAGAGCAACATCATCTACTGGAATTGATGATGAATAATTTTTACATTCAATTAAATAAAGCAAAGTAGGCTTATTAGCATTTGGAGGTGTCAATTCAATAGATAAATCAAAAATAATATCCTTTTTTCTTCTTGTAGAATAATACCCCTTCTTTTTATAAATCTTACAATACTCAGGTATTAAGCCTAGTTCCTTATTAGTTAATGCACTTTCAATAATTGCATATGACTTTTCCTCAAAATCATTTCCTATTTTTACTGTATTCATTTAATATTGTGTCTTTTACAAAGCTAATTTTTTTTAAGAAAAAATCCAAGTTAACTTATTCACAAAGTACCCTCTAAAAAAATAGGCACCCCCTTATAATCAACTCAATACCCCCACCCATTTATAGGAAAACTAAAATTATACCAGCAGAAAATAATATCATATTGATTTATAGATATTTTACTGCTGGTACTTTTTAATGGTTTTAAAAATATTAATTCAACTCAAAAATTATTAAAAAATGGTAAGAATTGTTAACTATCAAAAGAGAACTACAGAGGAAGGAAAAGATTTCTTTGTGTTAGAGATTCAATCAGGAATTTCAATGGTAAAATCAAAAGAAACAGGTAAGTTTTATGCAACAGCAAATAAGGCTTCAATTTCATCAACTTTTGATGAATTAACCTGTCAAGCATTAATTGGCACAGAATTGCCAGGCAAAGTAGAAAAGGTTAATTGTGAACCTTATAATTATACAATTAAAGATACAGGTGAAGTCATAACACTTACTCATAGATTTGAGTATGTTGATGAAGCTGAAAATCAAGAAAAAGCTATTACACAAAAAGTAGAAAGAAGTAGTACTACAATTGATGAATTTGTTAGTAGTATGACTGATGAAAATTCATTCTCAACAAAAGAAGAGTTAGAACATGCTTAACAGCTTTTAGTATTAATTTGTGTCTGAAATTTAATTAAATATTTATTTCAGACACTTTTTTATTTTTTTAGATATGGAAAACTTATTAGCAGAAATACAGGTTAGCTATAATACAAACAGTAGTATAAAACCAAAAATTGAATCAAGTCATAATGCCTACGAAATATTACTTGCTTCTTGGTTTGCTGGTACTATAGAATTACAAGAAGAATTTAAAGTTTTGCTTTTAAATAGAGCAAATCAAGTTTTAGGAATATACAACCTTTCAAAAGGTGGTACTGCTGGAACTGTTGTTGATATTAAAATATTATTTGCTGTAGCTTTAAAATGTAATGCTACAGCAATAATTGTTGCTCACAATCACCCAAGTGGAAGATTGAAGCCAAGTCTTCAAGACATAGAAATTACCAAGAAAATTAAAGGTGCTTCTGAACTTTTAGATATTAAACTTTTAGACCATCTAATTATTTCAAAAAATGGTTATTATAGTTTCACTAATGAATCAACTTGCTAAATTTATGTATGTGTGAACTACACTAAAAGACCCCTTTAAACAGGTAAATTAAAAATTGTAACAAAATGCAGATTAATATTAATAGCGTTTTCTTAATTTTATCTTTTATGATAACTTAATTAAATATGATACAGAAAAATCTGAATGAATATCCACTTGAATATCAATCACAAATTTTAAAAGAAATTTTGTTCTTAGAATTTCCTTTTGAACTTCAGGATATGATTGATTATGAAAGCAATATTGATTTCAAGGTTTTATCTAAAAATCATCAGGTACATTGGTCAATTGAAATATTAGAACACTATAGAAACAAATGGGATTGGAATGCAATTCAGACCAATCCTTTTGTTTATTCATATTGTAATATAGGTCTGTTTTTTAAAGAACTTGTAAATGTAAAACCAATAAAATGTAGGTGTAAATTAAGATTAGAATATTGTAATAAAGACCAATTGTGTACTCCTAATTATAATTACATCTTATTAAGACCAACTAATATTAACCCTTTACACGAAAAGTTTACTAATTGGGTTAAGTTTTTAATTGAAGAGAAATTTTTCAATAAGACTTCAATTGGTATTTTCTTTTTGTATGATACAGTGATTGATGATGTAAATAATTATGATGAGCTTCAATTACCAGCAGAAAAAAATGATTATGTGGATAATGATTTCGACGAAGATGAAGTGCCTTTTTAAAAGCGAAATAATTCTATTGGTTCTATCCCAAGATTTTTAGATACTATTTCAATAGTTGCTAAAGTTGCATTAGCTCTACCAGCCTCTAGTCTTGACATATTACTAGGTTCAATACCGCATAGGTCAGCAAGTTCCTGCTGAGAAATATTCTTCTCAACACGAATTTCTTTTATTCTTTTACCTACTCTTTTTTGCAACAAATTTTCCAACACTTATTATCTTATAAGATATATTCAAAATTTGTTCTATTTTTGTTAAATCCACATATCGTAAAAGATAAGAATTGATTTAAAAAACAACTGTATGAATAAAATTCAGATATTATTTGCAAGTGTATTTACAATGATTATAAGCCTGATAGTTTCTTGCTTTGTTTATACAGAAGAAATAAGGAAAGTTATATCTAATAAGTACTACTTAATTATATCATTTTTGGCATTAATCATTATCATAAATATTTATTACTCAGAATTTAGTGATAGAGATTTAGAACAAAAAAAAGATTTAAAATACTTTGGAAGTATTTCAATTTCACTTTTTACAATAGCTGGAATTGTGTTTACCATGCACATACTATTATTTGTAGCAGAATGGATTAAATTACTTTTTAATTAAAATAAAACAACATGAAAAAAATTTTGCTTTTGGCTGTTGTATCAGCCTGTTTGATTTCTTGCAACAAAGAAGAAGATTGTGTTTGTAAAAAATACAGAGTAACATCAAATGGAAATTTGCTCCCAGATGGGGAAACAAGTATGCAAAATTGTGATGGAGTAAATCCATCACCACTATTAGTAACTTATAAAAAAGAATGTAACTAAAATGAAGAAGTTAATATTACTATTTATCCTATTAGGATTAACAAAATTGTATTCTCAAAACGACTATGCTATTGTAAATATTTACAGACCTAAAATGATGTTAGGTTCTGCTGTAACACACAAAATAAACTTCAATGGTAAAAAGGTTTGTGATATAGACAATGGAGGGCATTTAGAATACAAAGCATTTGCATTAACCAATGTACACATTACTATGGATGGCAAAGAAGATGTCAAAAGAAAAGATGGATTAAAGATTAGTTTAGAAAAAGGTAAAGTTTACAATTTTAAGCTAACTCCAGTATTTGGAAAAATGAAAATTGAACAAATAAAAGATACTATTTCAAAAGAAGAGTTAAAGAGTAAGTATTTTGTATCGCTTAATGATATTGGAATTGATGATAATTCCAACATTACATCAAATTCTAATTGGACTAGAGAAAAACTGAAAGAACATTGGAAAAACAATGGAATTTCAGAATTAGAAGGTATCTATGAAGTTGTAGGTGGTAGTATTCAATATGAATTGGCTGTAGTCAGTCAAAATGATGAATTCACTATAATTTACCTTGCTGGTGCTAATGGTTCAGCATGGAAAAGTGGAGATATTAAAGCTACTCTTAAAAAGAGTGCTTCATTTGGGGTATTTAAATCTAAATGGATAATGCTTAACAAATCTCAAAATAAAGATATATTGATAACATTTAAAGATTCATCTTTTTCTGCACCTTCTGAAACTGATGATGCAAATGTTAACTACATAAAGACTTTTCCTAATTATGAGAATAACATTAAAAAGAAGGATTAAAAATAATGAAGTTTAGCTATTTATAATTAATAACATAAATTCTTCACAAAAAGTAAAGTCTCCTTAATTTAAGGTTAAGAGAAGTTTAAAAATTGATAGTATTTTAAAATACTTGGCGAATTTTAAAAAATAAGTTTTGAGAATAAGATATTTAGAATATATTTGCACCTCGAAATAAATATTCTTTTTTAAAGACTATTAGAATTTGGGTCAAACATAGGTCAAACATTTTTGCTAAAAAAGGCAAAAATTTGAAAACAAAAGAAAATACAAAAATTTGATTTACCTTTGTTTTCAATCACTTGCAAATAAGTGCAAGTAAATGAATAACTTATGACACAGACTCATAATCAGGTGGTCCCTGGTTCGAGCCCAGGTGGGACCACTTTTTTTTAAAAAAAAGTAAAAAATAATTGCATTTAACATTTTATTTTATATTTTCGTAAAATCAATTGTTAAAAAAAACAAAAAAATAACATGAAAAATAATTTCGCCCAAATCTTTTTTCTTTTAGTTTCGGCTTTAAGTTCTGTGCAAATGTTCGCTGCAGATCCACCGCAACCACCGCCACCTGCACCGCCACCTATTGGTGTACCAATAGATAGTGGAGTTGTTGTGTTATTTTTTATTGCACTAATAACAGGATACTTTATTACACAAAAAATATATAACAAGAAAACTCCTAATTAGGAGTTTTTTTTTGCATTAAACCATATTGTCATGAAAAAAGCAGCTTTACTATTCCTACTCATTTCAAATTTTTTGTCATCACAAACATGGCAACCCTTAACTTCTATTCCAAGCAATACAGTTGGAGGTAATCAACGTTTTGATGATGTCTTTTTCTTAAATGAGAATTTAGGATGGGCTGCTAATGGAGGTTTTGCAGAAGTTTTCAAAACTACTGATGGTGGTGCAACTTGGACTTCACAAATCACTTGGCAGTTACTTGGCAGTTACCATTATTTTAGAAATATAGAATTTTTAGATGAAAATATTGGTTTTTTAGGCACATTAAATCAGAAATTTTATAAAACTATTGACGGCGGAACGACTTGGAGCCTAGTTACAAACATTACCCCAAATCCAGTTGCCATTTGCGGTTTAGATTGTGTTGGAACATCAACTGTTTATGGATGTGGTACTTATTACGGTCCTCCTCTAATTATTAAATCAACAGACAGCGGAAATACTTGGCAATATATTGACATGTCTGCTTATGCAAATGCTTTAGTAGATATTAATTTTATAAATGAAAATATCGGTTTCGTAACAGGAAATAACGCAACTGGCGGAGTTGTTTTAAAAACTATTGATGGAGGAACTACTTGGACACAATTATTAAATACAGGCACTAATGGAGATTTTGTTTGGAAATTACAAGTTTTAAGTTCTAATAACAATGTACTTTTTGGCTCAGTTGAAGCTGCTTCACCAAACATTGGAAGATTAGCCAAAAGTATTGATGGTGGACTAACTTGGACCTTACAAAATGCGCCGGAAAGCGAGATACAAGCAGTTGGTTTTTTAGATGAAAATCACGGATGGATGGGCGGACATACCACCGGATTTTATGAAACTATAGACGGCGGTGCAAGCTGGACAAACACTGGTGTTGGCAGTAATTTAAATAGAATATTTTTCATAGGTAACACAGCTTACGCAAGTGGAAGAACTATATATAAAATGAGTAGTCTTTTATCTAATCCCGATTTTGAAGAGCACAACAGGGTTAATTTAAACGTTAAAGTTTCGCCTAATCCAGTGGTAGATAAACTAAACATTGAAATTGATTTCCCAGCAGAAGATCATATCATAATTGACTTATATGATAGCACTGGAAAATTAGCAAAAAAACTTGTTAAGGATGACATTAATACAGTTGGTATAAAAAAATATTCATTTGACTTCCCTTATCCAACAGGAACATATTTTATCAACTTTCACTCTAACACTGGAAGACAATCTACAAAAATCATAAAAAATTAATTATTTCTGAAGTTCGTACATTCTCGCAATATACTTTCCAACGACATCAAATTCTAAATTTACTTTTGTACCAATTTCAAAAGTATGAAAAATGGTATTTTCGAATGTATATGGAATAATTGCTACGCTAAAACTGTCTTTTTTAGAATTCACAACCGTTAAACTTGTACCGTTTATAGTAATAGAACCTTTTTCGATCGTAATATTATTTAAAGCGGTATCATATTCAAAAGTAAATTCCCAACTACCTTCTTTATCTTGAATGTTTGTACAAATTGCCGTTTGATCCACATGTCCTTGTACAATATGTCCGTCCAATCTGTCACCTAATTTCATGGCTCTTTCAATATTGACTTTATCACCAATTTGCCATAAACCTAAAGTCGTTTTATCAATCGTTTCTTTTATTGCAGTTACCACATGTTTATCGTCAAATAAATTCACAACTGTCAAACACACACCATTATGTGCCACACTTTGATCAATTTTCAATTCATTCGTAATATTTGTTTGAATTGTTAAGTGTATATTTTCCTGATCTTTTTTAATATCTGAAATTATTCCAAGAGTTTCTACGATACCTGTAAACATATGACGGTTTATTTTTATAAATTTGCATCAAAATTAAGAAATAAAAATGGTAAAACATTCCGAAAATATAATTGTTGGTGTTTCTATTGGAGACATGAACGGCATTGGACCAGAAGTAATATTAAAAACGTTTGAAGATACTCGAATGTTAGAAATATGTACGCCTGTTATTTTTGCCAATGCTAAAATTGTTTCGTTTTTAAAGAAATCGTACAATTTAAACGCATTCATTCAAGGAATTGACAAATTAGACCAAATCGTTTTAGGGAAAATAAACGTTTTAAATGTATGGCGTGAAGGCGTTAATTTAGAAAACGGAAAACTTGACGAAGAAATTGGAAAATACGCTATAAAATCTTTTCAAGCAGCTACATTGGCTTTGAAAAACAATCAAATTGATGTTTTAGTTACGGCGCCAATCAACAAATACAACATTCAAGCAGAGGATTATAAATTCGCTGGTCATACTGATTATTTAAACGAACAATTAGAAGGTGATGCGTTAATGTTTATGATTCATGAAGACATTAAAGTTGGTTTAATTACGGATCATGTGCCAATTGCAGATTTACCAAAACATATCAATTCGAAATTAATTGAGAAAAAAATTACCACGATAAACAAAAGTTTAGTTGCCGATTTCAAAATCAACAAACCAAGAATTGCAGTTTTAGGATTAAATCCACATAGCGGTGATAATGGTGTGATTGGAAAAGAAGACGATGAAATTGTAAAACCAAGTTTGGAGAAAATTTTCAAAAGTGGAATTCAAGTTTTTGGCCCGTTTTCGGCAGATAGTTTTTTTGGTTCGAACCAATATAAAAATTACGATGCTGTTGTAGCGATGTATCACGATCAAGGATTAATACCTTTTAAAACCCTTTCTTTTGGCGAAGGAGTGAATTTTACAGCAGGGTTAAATAAGGTAAGAACATCACCAGATCATGGAACTGGTTTTGATATTGCTGGTAAAAATATAGCGGATGAAGGTTCGTTCAGAGAAGCTGTTTATAGTGCTATTGACATCTATAAAAACAGAATCGAATATAATGAACTAACCAACAATCCATTAAAAAAGGCATCTGGAAAAGTTTAATTTAAAAAAAAGCAAAGAAAATTATTGTAATTCCAATATTTTTGTATCTTTGCACACCCTTATAAAAAGGGTAAAACTGATGTTATGGACATATTAAAAGAATTTTTAATCCCATTTTCAGGATTAAAACTGGGTAAACACCAGTTTGAGTTTCAAGTAAACAATACGTTCTTTACTCATTTTGGCTATGATGAATTTAACAGTTCGGACATCAAAATGAAAGTCATATTAGAGAAAAAAAGCAATATGCTTGAATTAAATTTTTCACATAGTGGAACTGTAAATGTTCCATGTGATTTAACCAATGAAGATTTTGATTTACCTATTAAAGGGAAAATGAAGTTGATAGTTAGATTTGGAGAAGAATTTAATGATGAGAATGATGAGTTTATCATCTTACCTCATGATGAATTTCAAGTAAATGTTGCCCAGTACATTTATGAAATGATTGTGTTATCTGTTCCAACAAAAAGAATTCATACCGGCATAAAAGACGGAACATTACAAACAGAAGCATTACAAAATTTGGAAAAATTTTCTCCTACTGAAACAAAAGCAAAAGAGATTAAAGAAATAGACCCAAGATGGGAAGGTTTAAAGAAACTATTAACGGATAAAAAATAGAGTAAAATGGCACATCCTAAACGTAGACAGTCATCGACTAGAAGAGACAAAAGAAGAACACACTACAAAGCATCTGCACAACAAATTGCAACTTGCGTAGTAACTGGTGAAGCTCACTTATACCACAGAGCTTACTGGCATGAAGGTAAAATGTATTACAGAGGTCAAGTTGTTATCGACAAGACTGAAGCAATGGCATAATTACATTAAAATAAATGAGAAACTCTCACTCACGTGAGAGTTTTTTTATTTTAAGTAAAATTATATAATAGTATTTTAAGAAAATTCCGAAATATTTCGTAATTTTCGCCTCTTTACGCACATAAATTTGCAAAGAAAATTATTTATTTATGAATAAAATTACTGCCGCAATTACTGCAATTGGCTCGTATGTACCAGAATACGTATTATCAAATCAAGTTTTAGAAACTTTGGTTGATACTAATGATGAATGGATAACATCTAGAACCGGAATAAAAGAGAGAAGGCTTTTAAAAGAAGAAGGCGAAGGAACATCTTACCTTGCCATAAAAGCTGCTCAAAATCTCTTAGAAAAAGCAAAACTAGACCCGAAAGAAATAGACTTGGTGATCATGGCGACTACCACTCCGGATATGCCTGTGGCAGCAACTGGTGTGTATGTAGCTACACAAATTGGCGCAACGAATGCTTTTGCATACGATTTGCAAGCAGCTTGTTCAAGTTTTCTTTTCGGAATGTCAACTGCTGCTGCTTTTATTCAGTCTGGAAAATATAAAAAAGTATTATTAATTGGAGCCGATAAAATGTCTTCAATTATAGATTATACCGACAGAGCAACATGTATTATCTTTGGAGATGGTGCTGGTTGTGCTTTGTTTGAACCCAACTACGAAGGTTTAGGACTACAAGATGAAATTCTTAAATCAGACGGAATTGGTAGAGAGTTTTTAAAAATCGATGCTGGTGGTTCTATTTTACCTGCATCTGAAGAAACAGTTAAAAACAAACAACATTTTGTATTCCAGGATGGAAAAACGGTTTTCAAACATGCCGTATCTGGAATGGCTGATGTGAGCGAAAAAATTATGGAACGCAATAACTTATCTCACGATGATGTTAATTGGTTAATCGCACATCAAGCAAACAAAAGAATTATTGACGCAACTGCGAACAGAATGAATGTTGATGAATCTAAGGTATTAGTAAATATCCACAGATACGGAAACACAACTTCTGCAACTTTACCATTACTTTTAGCAGATTTCGAAGATAAATTTAAAAAAGGAGATAATTTAATTTTTGCCGCTTTTGGTGGTGGATTCACATGGGGATCTATCTACTTAAAATGGGCATATTAACAATAACAAACTATAACTAAAACAGCTTAATTATGGATTTAAAAGAAATTCAAAACCTAATCAAATTTGTATCTAATTCTGGAGTAGCAGAAGTGAAATTAGAAACTGGTGATGTAAAAATTACTATTAGAACTACTTTAGAAGGTAATTCTCCTGAAATCACATATGTACAACAAGCGCCAATGCAACAAGCTATTCAAGCTGCACCAGTAGCTCCGGCTGCAGTTGCACCAGTTGCTGCAACGCCTGCTGCAGATACAACAGCAGAAGATAATTCAAAATACATTACTATAAAGTCACCAATGATTGGTACTTTATACAGAAAACCAGCTCCAGACAAACCAATGTTTGTTGAAGTAGGTACAACAATCAACAAAGGAGATGTAGTTTGTGTAGTTGAAGCTATGAAATTATTCAACGAAATTGAATCTGAAATTTCAGGTAAAATTGTAAAAGTTTTAGTTGACGATTCTTCTCCAGTTGAATTTGACCAACCATTATTTTTAGTTGACCCATCATAAAAAGTTAGAAGTTAGCCCTTCGACGAAGCTCAGGATGACAAGAAGTTAGAAGTTTTTAGTACTTCTTATTTGTCAAATTGACACATTGTCTAATTATCTAATTATAAAAATATGTTTAAAAAAATATTAGTTGCCAATAGAGGTGAAATTGCTTTGCGTATTATTCGTACGTGTAAAGAAATGGGAATTAAAACAGTTGCCGTTTATTCTACTGCAGACGCCGAAAGTTTACACGTAAAATTTGCTGACGAAGCAGTTTGTATCGGACCTCCACCAAGTAATTTATCTTACTTGAAAATGTCTAACATTATTGCTGCAGCAGAAATCACAAATGCAGATGCCATTCACCCAGGTTATGGTTTCTTATCTGAAAATGCAAAATTTTCTAAAATTTGTCAGGAACACAACATCAAATTTATTGGTGCTTCACCTGAAATGATTGACAGAATGGGAGATAAAGCTTCGGCAAAATCTACCATGATTGAAGCTGGTGTGCCTTGTGTACCAGGTTCTGTTGGGATTTTAGAATCATACGAACAAGCAGAACAATTAGCTGCTGAATTCGGATATCCAGTAATGCTGAAAGCAACTGCTGGTGGTGGTGGAAAAGGAATGCGTGCTGTTTGGAAACAAGAAGATTTATTAAAAGCTTGGGAAGGTGCTCGTCAAGAGTCAGCTGCCGCTTTTGGTAATGACGGTATGTATTTAGAAAAATTAATTGAAGAACCAAGACATATTGAAATTCAAATTGTTGGTGATTCATTTGGTAAAGCTTGTCACCTTTCTGAAAGAGATTGTTCAGTTCAAAGACGTCACCAAAAATTAACAGAAGAAACTCCTTCTCCATTCATGACAGATGAATTAAGAGATAAAATGGGATTAGCTGCTGTTAAAGCTGCTGAATTCATTAAATATGAAGGTGCTGGAACAGTTGAGTTTTTAGTAGACAAACATAGAAATTTCTACTTCATGGAAATGAATACTCGTATCCAAGTAGAACACCCAATTACAGAACAAGTAATTGATTACGATTTAATTCGTGAACAAATTATGGTAGCAGCAGGTATTCCAATTTCTGGGAAAAACTATTTACCACAATTACACTCAATCGAATGTCGTATTAATGCTGAAGATCCTTACAACGACTTCAGGCCTTCACCAGGAAAAATTACGGTTTTACATTCGCCAGGCGGACACGGTGTTCGTTTAGACACACACGTTTATGCTGGTTATACAATTCCACCAAATTACGATTCAATGATTGCAAAGTTGATTACAACAGCGCAAACAAGACAAGAGGCTATCAATAAAATGAAGCGTGCTTTAGATGAGTTTCATATTGAAGGAATTAAAACAACTATTCCATTCCACAGACAATTGATGGATCATCCTGATTATGTTGCTGGAAATTACACAACTGCCTTTATGGACACTTGGGTAATGGATGCTAAAAAAGAAGAATAATTATTCTTTAGATATAAAAAAAGCTGATAAAATTTTATCAGCTTTTTTTATATCTATGTTTTTTTTTATTTTTTCAAGTCTTTTATCACACTGAAAGCAACATCAATCTGATTTTCATTTACAATAATTGTAAATTCATTACTTGTTGAAATTACTTCATCAATTGTAATACCTTCCCAAGCTAACGATTGGAAAATGTAATAATATACTCCAGGAACTGAAACGTTCTCATGAGGTAATTTTACTGTTATTGAAGATAAATTTTCGTTTTTACTTAAAAGTTTTTCCGATTTTAAACATTCTTCAACAATTGAATTTACTTCAGAACTTACTACAATGTTCGTTTCGTTTACTCCACGAGAAGAAGTGTAAAATAAGTTTTTATTCGTCTTAATTTCGAACATTAATTTAGATTGATTTTCTAATAATGTTTCTGAAATCTCATACGTATAATCTGTTAGCGAAGAACGAACCGTAATTTCACCTAAATTTTGCAATACTTTCGCAACTCGGTGACTAATTTTAAAATCTAATTCCTCAGAAATTCTTTTTAAAGCCATTACAACAGCACCTTGCTTAATATCTTTACCTAAATGCATTTCAATTTCAGGCATGATAATTCTTGCTAATGATGTTAAATTTATTATCCCTTCAGATAAAGAACTTAATAAAAACGGCTTTGTTTTTAAATATTTTTCAACTACTGATGCAACTGTTTTCATATTTGTTTGTGTGTTTGTGTGTTTTGTGTATGTGTTTCGTTTGCAAATATATAAAACAAAATGTTATAATTATAACTTAATTATCAAAATAATAGAAAGCTTCTTCCAGATGTTCAATTTTAACATTTCCTTCACATACATGAATCGCAATTATATCAAAGCGAACTTCCACATCTAAATCATTGGCTATAACATACTCATTTATAGCTTTTACTAATAATTTTATCTTTTTGGGTTTGACAAAATCTTGTGGTAAGCCGAAATCGACACTACTTCTTGTTTTTACTTCAACAACAGCTAAAAAACAATCTTTTTGAGCAATGATATCAACTTCTGCTTTTTGAAAGGTCCAATTCGTTTCTAAAATTTCATAACCTTTCTCTGTCAAAAAATCTACAGCTAATTCTTCTCCTAATTTTCCTAATTCGTTATGTTCTGCCATTTATTAAAATATCAATTATCAATTGGTCAATATGACAATTATTATTCGAAAGTTAATTTAATTTCAGTAGCATTCACTTCAAAAGAAACTTGACTTCCTAAAACCAAAGTTCTGTTATCTTTTTGATGTCCGGCACAAAATTCAAAAGCGATAGGAATATTTAAATCTTTTGCAATCTCTGAAATAATTTGTACTTCATTTTGTCCAAATGGAATTTCGTTATCATGCATGTCTCGCATACTTCCCACAATAATTCCTTTTACGTTTTTGAAATAGTTATTGCGTTTCATATTGTACAACATTCGGTCAATATGATATAAATATTCATCTAAATCTTCAATAAAAAGAATCTTATCTTTGGTTTCTATAGACGATTTCGAACCTAATAAACTATAAATAATAGACAAATTCCCACCAACTAATTCTCCTTTTGCCAAACCTTTTTTATCATACGATTTTGAAGGAATAGTGTAAAAATTCTTAATTCCGAAAAGTGCATTTTTAAAAGTTTCCTTCACTTCTTCTGGCGCTTTCGGAACTGTAAAAGGCATAATCGAATGTAAAGTCGCTACATTTAATGTATTAATATGACTATGTAAAACCGTAACATCGCTAAAACCCATTATCCATTTTGGATGTTTTTTGAACTTCGAAAAATCAATCATATCAATAATTCGAACTGTTCCATAACCTCCACGAGCACACCAAATCGCTTTAATATTATCATTGTCTAATTGCTCCTGAAAATCTGCTGCTCTTTCTGTATCTGTTCCACCAAGTTGACAACTATCTAAACCTATCGTTTTTCCCAATTTCACTTTCAATCCCCAAGATTCTAATAAATCTATCGCCGGTTTGGCTTCTTCAGGAAAAAATTTACGAGCTGTACAAACAATAGCAACGGTGTCGCCTTTTTTTAAATAAGGTGGAATTTTCATTTTGTTTTGCGAATAGGAAATTAAAGATACTAAAAGTATCAGAGAATATTTGAACATTAATTTTTTGAATTAAAAAATCTTGAACTCAAAAATAAACAAATTCAAAATAAATTCGCCTATTACTACGTAAAAACTTATTTTTGCATTAAATATTATCTCAAATTATCTTCTTTAGAAGATTTAAACAGATTAATGTTTTCACAATAACTAAAATAAAAACTTTGCGGCGCCTTGCGATAAACTTTGCGTCTTAGCGGTAAAACAAAAAATATGTTACAAAATCCAAAAAGATATACCATTACAGCGGCATTGCCATATACAAACGGACCAATTCATATTGGCCATTTAGCAGGTGTTTACGTTCCTTCTGATATTTATGCTAGATACTTACGCCTTCAAGGTAAAGATGTAGCCTTTATTTGTGGAAGTGATGAACACGGTGTTGCGATTTCAATGAAAGCCAAAAAAGAAGGAATTACACCACAAGAAGTAATAGATAAATATGACGGGATTATTAGAAAATCGTTTATCGATTTCGGAATTTCGTTTGATAATTATTCACGAACTTCATCTGAAATTCATCATAAAACTGCTTCGGAATTTTTTAGAAAATTATACGATAAAGGTGATTTTATCGAAGAAACAACAGAACAATTATACGATGCAAAAGCCGATCAGTTTTTAGCTGACCGATTTGTAACAGGAACTTGTCCAAAATGTGCTAACGAAGAAGCATACGGCGACCAATGTGAAAAATGTGGTTCGACTTTAAATGCAACGGACTTAATCAATCCGAAAAGTACTATCACTGGAGAAACTCCAATTTTAAAAGCAACAAAACACTGGTTTTTACCCTTAAATAGATACGAATCTTTCTTAAGAGAATGGATTTTAGAAGGTCATAAAAACGATTGGAAACCAAATGTTTACGGACAAGTGAAATCGTGGGTTGATGGTGGTTTAGAACCAAGAGCCGTAACACGTGATTTAGATTGGGGAATTGATGTTCCAGTTGAAGGTGCGGAAGGAAAAAAACTATACGTTTGGTTTGATGCGCCAATTGGTTACATTTCGTCAACTAAAGAATGGGCTGCCAAACAAGGAAAAGATTGGGAACCGTATTGGAAAGATGCAGATACGAAATTAGTTCACTTTATCGGAAAAGACAATATTGTATTCCATTGTATCATTTTCCCTGCGATGTTAAAAGCAGAAGGAAGTTATATTTTACCAGATAATGTACCAGCAAACGAATTCTTAAATTTAGAAGGAAATAAACTTTCGACATCTAAAAATTGGGCGGTTTGGTTACACGAATATTTAATGGATTTCCCAGAAAAACAAGATTCGTTACGTTATGCCTTAACAGCGAATGCTCCAGAAACAAAAGATAACGATTTCACTTGGAAAGATTTTCAAGCGAGAAATAATAATGAATTAGCCGCTATTTTCGGAAATTTCATTAACAGAGTTGTCGTTTTAACGAATAAATATTACGATGGAATTGTTCCAACGCCAAACGAATATTCAGAAGTAGATTTACAAACATTAACTGAACTAAAAGCGTATCCAGCCGTAATTTCAAGTTCAATTGAAAGATACAGATTTAGAGAAGCTTTAGGTGAATTAATGAACGTAGCACGTTTAGGAAACAAATATTTAGCGGATGAAGAACCATGGAAAATGGTGAAAGAAAATCCAGAACGTGTAAAAACTCAAATGTATGTAGCGCTACAAATTGCTACAGCCTTACAAATTTTATGCGAACCGTTTTTACCATTTACTTCTGAAAAATTAGGAAAAATATTGCTAAGCAAAGTTTCTTCTTGGAATGATGTTTCTACTAAATCAGATTTATTAGAAGCTAATCATAAAATTGGTCAAGCCGAAATATTATTCGCACAAATTGAAGATGCAGAAATTCAAAAACAAATAGACAAATTGGAAGCTACAAAAACAGCCAATCAAATAGAAAACGCAACGGTAACTCCGCAAAAAGAAACGACATCTTTTGAAGATTTCGCAAAAATTGATTTGCGAATTGGAACAATCATCGAAGCAGAAAAAATGCCAAAAGCCAACAAATTATTGGTTTTAAAAGTAGATACTGGAATTGATGTAAGAACAATCGTTTCGGGAATTGCAGAACATTTTACACCAGAAGAAGTCATTGGTAAAAAAGTAACTGTTTTAGTCAACTTAGCACCAAGAGCGCTACGTGGCGTAGAAAGTGAAGGAATGCTTTTATTAACAAACACACCAGAAGGAAAATTAGTTTTCGTAAATCCAGATACAGACGGTGTAGGTAATGGAGCGGTAATTGGTTAAAAAAATAAACAAATGAATCAAAAAACAATCGCATTTGATGCAGACGACACGCTTTGGCACAACGAACCTTATTTCGATGAGGCACAAGCAAAATTTTGCGAATTGTTTCAAGATTTTGCTTCTAAACAAGAGATTTTACAGACTATTCTAAATCATCAGGTTAGAAATTTACCTTTGTATGGCTTTGGAATTAAAGCATTTACATTATCCATGATTGAGTCGGCGTTAGAATTAACTAACCATCAAATTAATGGAACTGTAATTGAAAAAATAGTTGCTATTGGTAAAGATTTATTGCAAAAACCAGTAGAATTATTACCCAACGTTACTGAAACTTTAGAAGAACTAAAAGGCAAATATAAATTGGTTGTAGCAACAAAAGGCGACTTAAAAGACCAACATAGAAAATTACACGATTCTGGTTTAGGGCCATATTTTCACCATATTGAAGTGATGAGCGATAAAACAGATTTGGATTACACCAAAATGCTAAATCGTTTAGAATGTGAGCCAAAAGATTTCATCATGATTGGAAATTCATTAAAATCTGATGTGTTACCAGTTTTAAATATTGGCGGAATTGGAATTCATATTCCGTATCACACGACTTGGGAATACGAAAAAATTGATTTTGAAATTCAACACGAAAATTTTAAATCGATTTCGAACTTAACGGAACTTTTTGAGATTTTATAGTTAAAAGAATGAAGCAAGAACTCGACATATCAACCTGGAACAGAAAAAAGCACTTTGAGTTTTTCTGCAAATTTGAGGAACCTTTTTTTGGCACAACCATTCAATTTGATTGTACAAAAGCACATGCCAAAGCCAAAGAATTAGGAGTGAGTTTCTTTGCCTATTACTTACACAAAACTTTAGTAGCTGCTAATACTATAGAAAATTTTAAATACCGAATTCATGATGGAAAAGTATTTATTTACGACAAAATAAATGTGTCATCAACCATTTTACGTGACGATAAAACGTTCGGATTTTCAGAAGTGGAGTTTGATGAAGATTTAAATGTTTTTATTGAAAATTACAATACCGAAGCAATTCGAGTACAAAATACCACAGGACTTTTCTCAAGAGAACATGGTCAAAATATTATTCATTTTTCAGCCGTACCTTGGATTAATTTTACAAGTATTTCACATTCAAGAAGTTTTACTTTTCCAGATAGTTGTCCGAAATTTTCTTTTGGAAAAATGACAACTGAAAACAATAAAAAATTCATGTCTATGTCGGTTCACGTGCATCACGGATTGGTTGACGGCTATCATTTAGGTTTGTTTTTTGAAGAATTTGAAAGATTAATGAATGCATAAAAATAAAAAAGAGCAACTTTTCATGTTGCTCTTTTCATTTAAACACAGTTTAAACTGCATTCAATATTGCTAAAATATCATCTCCAAATTTATCTGCTTTTTGTGGTCCAAAACCTTTAATCTGTTGTAATTCGTCGAGGTTACTTGGCTTATACATGGCTAAATCTATTAATTCAGAATTGTGACAAATCATATAATTTTTTTGCTGTAATTTTTCTGCTTTCTCCGTTCGCCATTGTTTCAAATACACATAAACTTGTTGATCTTTCACGCTTAAATCTTCAAATGATTTACGTTCCAATCTCGCTGGTTGTGATGTCTCATTTTCTTCATAATGCACAATCAAAGACCAATAGTTTTCTGCTTCAACATATTGCGTACTAGATTTCTTAAAAGTTACTGTCGCTAAAAATTCGTTCAACACATTTTGGTCTGCTTCCAACACATCTGCTTCCAATCCGATAGAAAATACTTTAACTTTCATTGTGAAATTATTTACTTAACAACAAGATTTCATTAATTACAACTTCTGTGATGTAACGTTTCACACCATCTTTATCGTCGTAACTTCTGTGTGTAAGTTTTCCTTCCACAGCAACTTCTTTACCTTTAGTCACATATTTTTCAATAATCTCAGCCGTTTTTCCCCAAGCGGTTACTCGGTGCCATTCGGTTTTTTCGACTTTATCACCATTGTCTTTGTAATATACTTCGTTTGTAGCAATGGAAATATTTGCTAATTTTTTACCTGTCTCTAAATTTTTGATTTCTGGTTCCTGACCAACGTGTCCGATTAATTGTACTGAATTTTTCATAATGGCGTGTAAATTTAATTTTGTGTGTATCTATCTTGAATTTTCTTATTTATTTCCTCCTAACAACAGAATTTCTGTCGCAATAATTTCGGTTACATATCGTTTGATTCCATCTTTGTCATCATAATTTCTATAAGACAATTTTCCTTCAATGGCAATTTCCTTACCTTTTGTCACATACTTTTCAATGATTTCTGCTGTTTTTCCCCAAGCTGTAAATCTGTGCCATTCGGTTTGTTCTATTTTTTCACCTTTATCATTCGTATAAGAATCATTTGTGGCTAATGTTACATTGGCTACTTTTTTGTCGTTAACTGTTTTAACTTCTGGCTCCTGCCCTACGTGTCCGATTAATTGTACTCTGTTTTTCATAATGGCGTTTATTTAATTGTTTTTAATTTGAATTATGCAATTCGCATTTATCTTAGATTTAGCCCAAGGAAATGCTCATGTCATGGCGTTTAAAATTTAAATGTTTATAATAATTATTTTTTTGTTTGATGAACTCTTTGTTTCATTTCGACAGTGCAAAGATGTGGTGACTTCAAAAGATTATTCGGTTATTATTCATTTAATATCGATTGTAAGTGTTTGTTGTCGTTTGTAATTGGTCTATATTTTTACTATATTTGTTGTAAACCAACTACATATGTCAATTACAATAAACAAAGTAGAATTACGAAATTTACAAATTGAAGATTACAAAGAATTAAAAAAATCCATGATTGAATCTTATCCAGAAATGGTAAATTCATATTGGAAAGAAGAACATATTGAAAAATTATTAGCAGTATTTCCTGAAGGTCAGCTTGTAATTGTAGCCGACGGAGTAGTTGTTGGTTCTGCTTTATCTATTTTAGTTACGGAAGATTTTGCTTTCAAAACCAAAAACTACAAAGCAATTACAGGAAATTATACGTTTTCAACGCACAATCCAAAAGGAGAAGTTTTATACGGGATTGATGTTTTTATCAATCCAAAATACAGAGGTTTACGATTAGGCAGAAGATTATATGACTCTAGAAAAGAATTAAGTGAGCAATTAAACTTAAAATCTATAATTTTTGCAGGAAGAATTCCAAATTATGGAAAACATGCTTCTGAGTTAAATCCAAAACAATATATCGAAAAAATAAAACGAAAAGAACTATATGATCCTGTTTTATCATTCCAATTAAGTAATAATTTTCATGAAGTCCGTGTGTTAAAAAACTACTTAGAAGGCGATGTCGAATCACAAGAATATGCTGTTTTATTAGAATGGAATAACGTTTATTACGAAGACAATCCCAGATTGATTAATACAGAAAAAAGTATTGTTCGATTAGGCTTAATTCAGTGGCAAATGCGCTCCTTAGGAAATATAGAAGCGTTATTTGAACAAGCGGAATTTTTCATTGACGCTGTATCAGGCTATGGAAGTGATTTTGCTTTATTTCCAGAACTGTTTACAGCGCCGTTAATGGCCGATTACAACCATCTTTCCGAAGCAGAAGCGATAAAAGAATTGGCCCGACATACCGATGCTGTAAAAAAGAAATTTCAAGAATTTGCAATCTCCTATAACATCAATATTATTACTGGTAGTATGCCTTATTTAGAAGATGGACATGTATATAATGCAGGCTTCTTGTGTAAGCGCGATGGAACCAATGAAATGTATCGAAAAATTCATATAACTCCAAACGAAATCTTTTATTGGGGAATTACAGGAGGCGATACCATTCAAACTTTTGATACCGATTGTGGTAAAATTGGAATTGTAATTTGTTATGATGTAGAATTTCCTGAACTTTCAAGATTGATGGCGGATGAAGGAATGAACATCTTATTTGTTCCATTCTTAACAGATACTCAAAATGGTTATACCCGAGTAAGACATTGTGCACAAGCGCGTGCTATTGAAAACGAATGCTTTGTTGCTATTGCAGGCTGTGTTGGAAATTTACCAAAAGTAAACAACATGGACATTCAGTTTGCGCAATCGGCAGTTTTTACACCATCCGATTTTGCATTTCCAAGTAACGGAATCAAAGCTGAAACCACACCAAACACCGAAATGACATTGATTGTAGACGTTGACATTAATCTTTTAAAGGAGTTACATGAACATGGAAGTGTTAGAGCTATGAAAGATCGTAGACATGATTTGTACCAACTTAAAAAACTAAAATAAATGAAAACACTATTTTTATTTTTAACTTTTTCGACTTTAGTATTTTCTCAAAATACACTACAATATAACGACGAAAAAGGTTCGCCAAACGCGACTTTAGAAGACGTGAAATGGCTTGCTGGAAACTGGAAAGGCACATCTCCATTTGGAATTTGTCAAGAAAACTGGGATACACCAAGCGGAAAAACCATGATGTTTTGCTTTAAAATGTTAAGCGACAACAAAGTTTCTTTTTACGAATTAGGTCATATTATTGAAAAAGACAAAACCTTATTACTTCAAATCAAACATTTCGGTGGCGATATGAAAGCGTGGGAAACAGGTGAAGTTAGCGAAGATTTCAAGTTTATTAAAATTGACAAAAACAGAGCTTATTTTGATGGTTTAACTTATGAAAATGTTTCTGCTACTGAAATGAATGTCTACGTGTATTTTGAAGAAAGCAAAGAAGAAGTGAAATTTACATTTACCAAGTAAGATGACTTTAGAAAACTTAAAATTTCCGATTGGGCCATTTGAAATGCCTCAAGAAGTTTCCGCACCTCAATTGAAAAATTGGATCATAGAAATTGAGCAATTACCTGAAAAATTGGAAGCCATTACATCTTCTATTTCTGTTGAAGAATTAAATTATTTGTACCGACCAAATGGCTGGAGCATCAAACAAGTGATTCATCATTTGGCCGATAGTCATATTAATAGTTTTATCCGATTTAAATTGGCTTTAACTGAAGAAATTCCAACAATTAAACCTTATCAAGAACATTTATGGGCCGAATTAATTGACGGAAAATCCGATGATATTGAAAGTTCTATATTAGTCTTAAAAGGTATTCATACCAAATGGACACTTTTACTAAATAGTTTAACTACGGAACAATTAGGACGAAAATATTATCATCCAGAAAACAAAAAAGAACACACGCTAATAGAAGCGATTGCTTTGTATGCTTGGCATTGCAACCATCATTTAGCACATATCAAACAAGCATTAGAATATAAAGGAGAATTTTAATTATGAAGAATTGCTTAGAATGTGGCGATAAAATTGTAGGCCGAGAAGACAAAAAGTTTTGTAGCGACGGTTGCAGAAATGCCTACAATAATAAAATGAATAAAGATCACACCAATTTGATGCGCAACATCAATAACAAATTGCGTAAAAACTATAGAATTTTAACCGAATTAAATCCGGAAGGCAAAACCAAAACCACTAAAAATAAATTAATTAGTAAAGGTTTCGATTTCGATTTACTGACTTCCGTTTACACAACAAAAACAGGAAATACCTATTATTTTGTGTACGACCAAGGTTATATGGCGATAGAAAATGAAGGATATGTGTTGGTTAAAAAAGATAATTAATAAATGTTAGAAAATAAAAGAATTTCAATATTAGGTTGTGGTTGGTTAGGGTTTCCGTTAGCCAAAAAATTAATTGAATCAGGTTACGAAGTAAAAGGTTCCACAACTTCTGAAAACAAATTAGACGTTTTACTATCGAATAAAATCGAACCTTATTTAATAGCACTTTCTGAACATGAAATCACTGGAAATATTTCCGAATTTTTAAATGATTCCGAAATTCTAATCATAGATATTCCGCCAGGATTAAGAAAAATTTCGGAGACTACTTCTGAGAAAACGTTTGTAAATAAAATCAAAACTTTACTTCCATTTATTGAAAATTCTAATATTGAAAAAGTGATTTTTGTGAGTTCGACATCTGTTTATGGTGATTCGGTTTCTATTCCTACAGTTACAGAAGAAAGTATTTTACATCCTGATACAGAAAGTGGTAAACAACTTGTTGAAGTTGAAAATATATTCCGAAATAATCGCAATTTTGAAACAACCATTATCCGTTTTGGTGGCTTAATCGGCGAAGACCGAAATGCAATAAAAATGCTAACTGGAAAAACCAATGTTGCCAATCCGGAAGCGCCCATAAATTTAATTCATCAAGAAGATTGTATTGAAATTATTTGTGAGATGCTGAAACATGACAAAACATGGAATGAAACGTTTAACGCCGTAGCACCCAATCATCCGACAAGAAAAAACTATTACATACAAAAAGCAATAACTTTAAATTTACCCAAACCAAAATTTTCGGAAACTGAAGCGAATATTGGAAAAATTGTTTCTAGTGAAAAATTGGAGACTGTTTTGGGATATGCTTTTAAAAATCCGAAATTAGATTAATATCATTTCCTCATACGTCAAAATAGTTTCATAACCTTTTGAAATGAAATATTGGGTTGGATTTTCTTTAGAAAGTACCATTACAAAATCGCCGCCCCAAGCGCCTAAACTTTTTATAGTGCCTTTGAAATCGTGAAATAAACGTTCCTTTATGGTTTCTATTTCTAAAATATCGCTTAAAATAATTTCGTGATGATGTAATAAATCGGTTGTGGTTTGTAAACTTGGTGAAAGCACTACTCTATTCGTAATTTCAGAAATGGTTGCGGTTTTGTTCGTTAGAAATTGTTGTTTGTTCATGTAATTCTGAATCGCGCGTCGGCTATTTTGCTTCTGATTCAAATAAACAAAATAAATATTTTCTGTGTAATCTGGAGTGAAATCAACCACCTCAACAATTGGTTTTTCTTCCGCATCTAACTGATACGTAATCGCCGAATTATGTTGCGCGCAAGCAATGTCATAACCGCTTCCGCCAAAACTTTTTCGTAGTAATTCGAAGGCATCAATCTCTAACCATTGTGCAATATTGTTGATTAATGTCGATGATGTTCCTAAACCCCAATTTCTTGGAAAGGTCAATTCTGTTTCAATTTTAAAACCTGTTTCCGAAGCCAAAAACTCAGGGTTTTGAATATTCGCTTGATGTAAAATTTCAACTAAAGTATGTTTTATAGGATGCTCTTCTTCAAAGTCTTTTCCAGCAATAATTTCATCAAAAGTCAGTTCGGTTTCAAACCAAATACTTTTATCGGCATCCAAACTTTTCCAAATTATTTTTTTTTCTACAATTGTCGAAACTTCTAACGATTGCCCAAATTTTGTAGGCAACGCTAAAGCTTTTGCGCCATTTAAAACCAAATATTCTCCAGTGATTAGGAGTTTTCCGTTAGAGTAGAATGTATTTTTCATATATTTTGCCACGAAGGCACTAAGGCGCTAAGTTTTTTTTGCTTTTGTTTGTGTTAATTGGCACGCTGATTTAACAGATGCTTCGCAACGCTGATTTTTTTGTTTGCTTGTTTTGGCACGCAGATTTAAAGGATTTGAAAGGATTTTTTTATTCAAAAACACTTCAACTCCGCTCAATGTGACAATGAGTATAACTGAACACTAAAAACTGAACACTGATTACTATTTCCTCAAACTTTCTAAAAAATCCACTACTAAATTATGCGAAGCGGTTTTGTTTTCAAAATGGGAGATAACTAGTTGCTTTTCTTCTTTTGTGGCTTTATGTTGGTTTAAAATATTGTTCAGGTGCATTTTCATGTGACCTTGCTGAATTCCAGATGTGGTTAGCGAGCGTAACGCTGCGAAATTCTGAGCTAATCCGGCAACGGCAACAATTTCCATTAATTCTGTCGCAGAAGGATTGCCTAACATTTCTAAAGAGAATTTCACTAATGGATGCAAATTGGTTAATCCGCCAACGGTTCCTAAAGCTAAAGGCACATCTAACCAAAAAGTAAAAATTCCGTTTTCAATTTTAGCGTGAGATAAACTTGTATATTTTCCATCTTTACTCGCGTAAGCATGAACTCCAGCTTCCACTGCTCTAAAATCATTTCCAGTTGCTAAAACCACTGCGTCAATTCCGTTCATGATACCTTTGTTGTGCGTTACGGCTCTATAAGGTTCCACTTCTGCTATTTTCACCGCTGTTAAAAACTTTTCTGCAAATTCACTTGACGTGATATTTTTATCTTCATTTAATTCTGAAACTGAACAAGAAACTTCAGCACGAACGACGCAATTCGGTACAAAATTGCTCAAAATACTCATCACAATTTGAATCGAATTGATACCAAACTCTTCCGATTTATTTTTGAAAGTTTTCGCAAATTGCTCTAAACATGAATTGATGAAATTCGCACCCATGCTATCTTTCGTTTGGAAAGTGGCGTGCAATTGGTAATAATTTTCTAAAGCTTCGGTTTTATCAACCAATTGAATATCGGAAATTCCGCCACCACGCTTTTGCATGTTTTTGGTAATATCTTCCGTTTCTGAAAGTAAAAAGGGTTTTACGAAATTGAAATATTCGTTCAGTATTTGTTTGTCACCTTCATAAGTAAAATGAACTTGACCAATTTTTTCTGTTCCTAAAATAGTGGTTTTGAATCCGCCACGAGCACCCCAAAATTTTGCTGCTTTACTCGCTGCTGCAACAACCGAACTTTCTTCAATAGCAAAAGGAATTGTATAATTTTTTCCGTTGATAGTGAAGTTTGGCGCAACACCTAAAGGCAAATAAAAATTGGTTAACGTATTTTCAATAAATTCATCATGCAACTTTTGAAGTGATTCATCTGAATTTTTATATTGATGTAAAACAGCTATAGCTTCTTTTGGATTGGCAAAATGGTTTGTGGCAATCCAATTTATTTTTTCTTCTTTACTTAGTTTTGAGAAACCTACTTTATTTTGAGTCATTAGTATCGTATTGATTTGCAAAGGTAATAAAAGTTACTTTTAAAGCGTTTGAATCCATTTTAAAAGTTTGGAATCAAAAAGCTCTTTGTCTAATGGTTTCACTACGAAATCGACCATTCCAATTTCTAAACATTTTTCTCTTTCTCCTGTAAAAATTCCAGCAGTTAAAGCAATAACAATGGCTTTCGGATTAATTTGTAATATTTCTTCGGCTGCTTCATATCCGTTTTTAATAGGCATTTGAATATCCATTAAAGTAATATGTGGATTTTGTTTTTTATATTTTTCAACAGCATCTTCACCATTTTCGGATTCAATTACTATAGCATTTTTAAATTGTTTTAGAATTAAGGTTTTGGTTAAAAGCATGTTTATTTTATTGTCTTCCACTACCAAAATTTTAATTTTGTCTGAGTTCTCTAAATCAATATTATTTTCAGGTTCAATAATTTCAACAGCTGTTGTGTCTTTTAAATTGCTTAATTCTTTTTGTAAAGCATCAATTTTAAATGGTTTTAATAAAATTTTAATTTTCTCATTTAATAAATTTTCAACATTGCTTGAAATGATAGGTTGCATGATGTACAAATAGAAATTATTTGTTTTTTGTGTCATTAATATATGTTGCCATTGGGTTTCAGACAACGAATGATAATCTACAAATAGCGCATCGTTTTCACCTAAATGAATTTCTTGAAACTTATTTCGATATACACTGTTAATATTATAAGTGACTAATAATTCATTTAGAATAGTTCCAGCTTTTTCGTTTTTATCAATCACTAAAGCGTTTTCAATAATATTGTTTTCAATTTTATTATGTGATTTACAGAATTTACCTTCAATAGTAATTTCGAAATTAAAGTTACTCCCTTTATCCATTTCGCTTTCAATGACTAATTTAGAACCCATTAAATTCAGTAATCTATTGGTAATAGAAAGTCCTAAACCAGTTCCTCCATAATTTCTGGTTGTTGAAGAATCTTCTTGTGAAAAAGCGTCTAAAATTTTATGTTTATTTTCGTTTTTGATTCCAATTCCAGTATCGATAACTTCAAATTTTAATTTTATTTTTTTACCTTTCGAACCTTGATTTGATATAATCAATTCAATTTGACCTTCATGTGTAAACTTAACTGCGTTACTTAATAAATTGATTAGAATTTGTTTGATTCGAATGTCATCAACTACCACATCGCATGGAACATCTTTTTTAATATCAACAATTATTTCCAGATTTTTCACGTTGGCATTAAACTTAATTAAATCTATTGCTTGATAAACCATCGGATATAATTTAGTTTTCTTTAAATCTAAAACTAGTTTTCCAGCTTCAATTTTTGAAATATCTAAAATGTCGTTTACAATATCTAAAAGCGATTCTGCCGATTGATTTACAGTTAGTAGATATTCTTTTTGTAGCAAGTCGATATCCGTATTTAACAACAACTGACTAAATCCGATGATTCCATTTAAAGGCGTTCGGATTTCGTGACTCATATTGGCCAAAAATTCTGATTTTGATTTGTTGGATGATTCTGCTAATTCTTTTTCAATAACGGCTTTTTCTGCTTGTTTTCTTTCCGTGATATCAATTAATACACCTTCTAGATATTCTACTTTTCCGTCTTTCAAAATTCCTTCTCCGTATTCTTCTACCCAAACAATTCCGCCGTCTTTTCTTATAATTCTGCAAGTGACTTTATAGGGTTTTTTTTCATCCAATGCCTTTTGAATAATTTTTATGGCATTTTTTTTATCGTCTGGATGATATAAATTATAAATATGGAAATCGGTATTTATGATTTCTTGCTTTTTGTAACCCGTTAGCACTTCAATTTCATCATTAATGAAAATGATATTTCGCTTTTCATCTTCTTTAATTAAATATACTGTTGCTGGAATATTATTGGCTAAAAGTTTGAATTTTTCCTCACTTTCTCTAATAATATTTTCACTTTGAATACGGTCAATTGTAACCGAAATATTATTCGTTAATGTTTGAAGAATATTGATTTCATCTGAATTCCAAACACGTTCGGTGGTACAATCATCAAAACCTAAAAAGCCATAGAATACTTTTTTGATAAATATGGGTAAAATTAAAATTGATAAAACACATTGTTCTTGTAAAATTGTTTTAAGATTTCCTTCTGGAATACCATTAACAACAGCCAAATACGGTTTGTTTTTAATAATTACATCAATGAATTCTGGAAAAGTATCATGTGGAATGTTTTGCAATTCTGGATTGTCAATTTCTTTTAAACTTTCATCACTTGTCCATTCGTAGATTTTACTTAATAGATTTGTGTCTAAATCATTTTTATAATAATAAACTCGGTTTACTTTTGTGGCTTCTCCAACATATTTTAATGAATCTTCAAAAACTTTGTCTTCATTTGTGGTTTGTAGAAGAATTTCAGTCGTTTTAGTAATTGAGGTTAAAAGATCACTTTTGTAAATAATAAGTTCTTCTGCTTTTTTTCTTTTAATGGTTTCCAATGCTAAAGTGATAATATCCGAAACGGTTCTGGCAAAATTGATGTCTTCATCTGTCCAGTTTTTGATTTCTTTTGTAGCTTCAAAAGAAGTTATTGCTACGAGTTGTCCGGAAATATACAATGGAAAATCTAAAAGCGATCTGATATCGTATAATTTGAAATAGTGTTCTACAAACTCTTTAGTTTGTGGGTCATTTTGTGCATCTACAGAAATTAAAACGGGTTGATTTTCAAGAATTCCAAAACAAACTGGAAAGTCTTTTTTCTGTAAGGTTAAATCTCTATAATGTTTGTCTTCATGTCGAACATATGTATTTCCTAAATCAATGTGGTCTTCATAATTGTACCAAAGACTCACGCGGTCAATTTGCAAACCTATAGCTGCTTCTTTAGTAATGTGTTCAATTAATTCGGTAGTTGTTCCAAATTTCAAGAAGTTTAAAGTCGCTAATTTGTTAGAAACAGCATTCAAATGACTAATTTTATCGTGTCTTGTTGTTTCACGAAATTCTGCTTTTTTAGCTAATGAAATATCTCTGGCAATTGCAGAAAATCCAACAATTTTTTCATTGAAATCTCTTTTGATTGTTGTGTTTTGAGAAATCCATAATTTTTCTCCATTTTTTTTATAAATTGGAAATTCTATGACGTCAAAATTATTTTTATCATGAGGTATTTTAGAATAATGATCTCTAACCATATCAACATATTCTTCCACTATTAAAAAGCTAAAGTTTTTTCCAATTACTTCTTCAGAAGTATAACCTAATAATGTTTCAGTATAATCATTAATAAAAATATAATTTCCGAATTTGTCTAATTCATAGATAATATCAGAAGCAAATTGAACTAAGTTTTGGTATTGTTTTTCGACTTCAATTTTTTCGGTAATATCATATCCAGAAGCAATAAAAAGATTGTCGCCGTATTTGGTGTCACTCCATTGTATGTATTTAGTGTCGCCAGATTTTGTTTTTACTTTTCTAACAAAAATAGAATTCGGTTTGAAAATATCATTGTAATCTAGTTCTTTAAAATCATCATCACCTGTTAATTTCCAGAATTGCTTATCTAAAATTTCTTGCGGTTTATAGCCTAATATTTTGGTTATAGAATCGCTACAAAATTTCACATTTCCTAAATTATCACAAGCCAAAGTGATACTATTCGATTGATTGATAATATTGTTTGTGAAAATTAATTTATCATTCGCATTTAACAAATAAGAACGTCGTGAAAAATTGATAATTAAGATGATAACATTCGCAATTATCAAAATTAAATACATTTCTCTATTACCTTTAATATTAAAAAACAATATTAATAATGCTACTAAAATAAGCACTGAAAATATGATGTAAGCCTTGAATTTGTCAAATACATTGTAGGCAAAAAAGAGAATTAATAAGAATTCGACAGCTACATATAACGGAATGGTATTTAAGGATAAATTTTGAAAACAAATAGCGACTAACACTCCGAAATAAGTAATAAAAATATATTTTAAATTTTTTAAAATTATAGGAAAGTTAGATAAAAAATAAAGCAGCAAACAAGAGGAACCAAAAAGAATTCGGGTTATAAGTTGGGCTTCATCTATAATTCTTAAGAAAACATAAAACACACCCGTTACAATAATAATAACGCCAAAATAGAGCAAATAATTTTTCTTGTACTCTATGAAGTTATTATCTGAAAGTGATTTTACATATTCTTTATTAAATTTTAAAGATTTTTGAAAAGCAAAATTTAAAATTCCGCCAAAAACAAGAGCTATTATGGAAAAAAACCACCACGTTCCATAAAAGGGTTCTTTTATAGAAAATGGATAAGTTGTGATAATACCAGATTGATTGGAAAACAAATCAACTTCTTTAATTTTTAAAATATAATAGCCTGGAGATAAGTTGCTAAATGATATTTCATTGTTTGTTTCTGGTTTACTCCATTCTTTATTATAATTTTCTAACTTATAGGAATGGTATATTTTTTTATTAATCTCGCTGGTTGTTTGTCCTAATTTAAAAGTTAAGAAGTTTTGATTGCTCTCAAATTGATGATTTTGTTTTGGAACATTATACCATGAATTATTAGGTACAAACTCATCATTAAAAATAGATAATGATGTAATTTTCAAATTATTTTTTTTGTTGTTTTTGGTATTTTCATAAGTGATGTATTTATATAAACCTTTTATAGTTCCAAAATACAAATTACCAAATTTATCTACATGACCCGAATTAAAATTAGTTTCTAAGCCATCAAATCCATTAAAAATGTTTAAGGTTTCAATTTTTTTAATTCCACCAGTATTGGTAATCTCAATTTTATCAATTCCTTTGTTTGTTCCAACATAAAGATATTGTTTATGTGTATTTAAGGTATAAATTAAAGTAGATGACAAACCATCAGAAGTGGTGAATTTTTTGGCTTCTAAATTCTTGTTAATTGATGTAATTGAATTTTCTGAACTATACCAAAACGTACCAAATTGATCTTTACATTTTAAAAACGCGAATCTATTTGTAATTATTTTTTTATAACTCAGCTTTCTGTTTTTATATTCAAATAAAATAAGACCCGCATTGGTTGAAATCAAATATAAATTTTGTTTATACTGTTGAATAGAATTAATGTAAGTGATTTGAAAATTTTTATTTACATATTGATCAATAACTTTAAAGTTTTCATCTAGAACATACACTCCATTTCCTGAAGTTCCAACAAGATATTTTTCACTTAATGAATCCTGAAAAACACAGGTTGAAGGAATTTTAAATTTGGTATTTAATTTTACTCCATCATATTCTAATAATCCGTCTTTTGAAGCTATTAAAAGTTTGTTATTAGCATTTTTAAAGAGTTCACCAATTTTATCTGCATAAACTGGTATGGTTTTAAGATATTTTAAATTATTAACATCTGTATTGTCGAATTCTAAAATTCCTTTTTTAGGAACCGTGATATATAGTTTTTTGCCAACATCAGCAATATTAAAAATGTAAGGAGAATTTAACTCTGGTGTTGCATTATATTTTATAAAACTTTGCTTTCCAAATTGGAAAAATCCAAGAAAATCTGTTCCAACATTAATGATACCATTATCAGATAATATGGATAAGTATTCTGAAGCTGGCACTCCATTTTTACCATCTAAAATGGTATATTTTTTTTTATTATATAAAATTCCAATTCCCGTTTCTTTTGTTCCAGTAAACCAAATACTTCCGTTTAAATTTTGCAAAATATTGGTAATCTTGAAAACGCCACCACTTTTAGATTTTATAGTTACAAGTAGTTTACTCGTATCTAGTTTGGAGTTTTTAAAAGTAGCTTCAAAAACTTTACCTTGAATATCTGCAACTAAAACTGTCGCATTAATTCCTTTAGTAATGGTAACTTCATTACTAAAATTACTTATTTTTTCAATACTATTCTTTTTGATATTATAAGCGAATAAACCTTTATCAGTTCCTAAAAGAATTAGCTCATCATTAACCGTTTCTGCAGAAGTTATTTTTGAAATGGCAAGGCTTTTTAAATCTTTTATACAACTAACTTCATTTTTATTATCAATGAAATAAGCATGTAAAATACTAAAGCCAAAAATTCCTTTTTTGGTTTTTACGAACTTAGAAACATTTGTTTGAGGAGTGTTTTTTTTGTCTTGTAATTTTGTCAGTTTAATGAACCTATTTCCTTGAAAAAAAAGTATCCCTAAATATCTTGAAGACAAAACCAATTGTTTATTTTCGTTTTCAATAACATCAACAACAAAAAGATTTTCATAGTCGTTTACTTTGTTATAATTTTTAAATTCATAACCATTATAACTAAACAAACCAGCACCGTCACCACAAATCCATAACAAACCACGACTATCTTTATAAAGTTTATTAATTCTAGAAGAATACAAACCTTTTTCGTGATTTATTACATCAAATTTAAATTGTTGCGCTTCAAGACATTGTGCAATAAAAATAAAAATGATTAAAAAAAAATATTTGTAATGTTTGGGCATCAAATATGGTTAAAGTTCAACTGTTAAATATATGAAAAAAATGTTAAAATTCAAAATGTCAGTTTTTTTATGTGGTTATGTCGTAAATTTTCACTAAAATTGGGGGTTTTTTACAAATTATTTATATGAAAAAATCTATACAATTATTATTATTTTTATTAACAACTTCAGTATCAGTTGTTGCTCAACAAAAGCTAACTTTAGAGGAAATTTGGGGTGGCGCATTCAGAACAAAAGGCATGGACGAATTGAACGCCATGAAGAATACAAATCAATACACGGTGTTAAATTTCGATAGAAATTCTAAAACCACACAAATTGATTTATTTGATTATGCAACCTTAAACAAGGTTTCGACTTTAATCGATACAAAAAACCACAAAGAATTAGAATCTATCGACAGTTATACGTTTGACAAAGCCGAAAAAAAGATTTTAATCGCAACTAATTCGAATCAAATTTTCAGACATTCATTCACTGCAAATTATTTTGTGTACGATATCGCTTCTAAAAAATTATCAAAATTTACTGAAAAAGCCATTCAAGAACCTACATTTTCTCCTGATGGAAATAAAGTAGCTTATGCTTTCGAAAATAATTTATTTGTTTTTGATTTCCTTTCAAACAAAGAAACTCAAATTACAACTGACGGAAAGAAAAACGTTGTAATTAATGGTATTACAGACTGGGTTTACGAAGAAGAATTTGCTTTTGTTCGTGCTTTCGATTGGAATGCTACTGGAACAAAAATCGGTTTCATTCGTTTTGACGAAAGTAACGTTCCTGAATTCTCAATGGATTTGTACAACCAAGGTTTATATCCTACTCAATCGGTTTTCAAATATCCAAAAGCGGGTGAAAAAAACGCTGATGTTTCGTTACATATTTACGATGTAAATGCAGTTAAAACACAAAAAATCGATTTAAGCAATTATAAAGATTTTTACATTGCTCGTTTAGAATGGACAAATGACGCTAACGTTTTAAGCGCACAAGTTTTAAACCGTCACCAAGACAATTTAGATTTGCTTTTTGTTGATGGAAATTCAGGAGCTAAAAAAGTAGTTTTAAACGAAAAAGATAAAGCATACATTGATGTTACAGATAATTTAACTTTCTTAAAAGATAACAGTTTCATTTGGACATCAGAAAAAGACGGTTTCAATCATATTTATCATTATGACAAAACTGGAAAGTTGAAAAACCAAGTTACTAAAGGAAAATGGGAAGTAACAGCTTATTATGGTTTTGACGAAAAAAACAAAACAATTTATTACCAATCAGTAGAAAACGGTTCAATTAACAGAGATATTTATTCTGTTTCTATTGACGGAAAATCTAAAAAAAGATTATCATTAAAAACTGGAACGAACAACGCTACTTTCAGCCCGAACTTCCAATATTTTATCAATACGTATTCTAGCGCTACTTCAGCACCATATTATTCTTTAAACGATTCTAAAACTTCAAAAGAATTAAAGAAAATCCAATCTAACGAAGCTGTTGAAGAAAAATTAGCCAAATACAGTGTTTCTCCAAAAGAATTCTCAACTATCACTACAGAAAAAGGTCACGTTTTAAATACTTGGATGATTAAACCAAAAGATTTTGACGCGACAAAAAAATATCCAGTATTTATGTTTCAATATTCTGGTCCAGGTTCACAACAAGTAGATAACGCTTGGAATGGAACAGATGATTATTGGTTTATGATGTTAGCACAAAAAGGTTACATTGTTGCTTGCGTTGACGGAAGAGGAACTGGTTTTAAAGGTGCAGAATTCAAAAAATGCACACAGAAAGAATTAGGAAAATTTGAAGTAGAAGATCAAATTGATGCGGCTAAAGTTTTTGGAAAATATGCTTATGTTGACAAATCTAGAATTGGTATCTTCGGATGGTCATTTGGAGGTTTCATGGCATCAAACTGTATTTTCCAAGGAGCAGATACTTTCAAAACTGCCATTGCTGTAGCTCCTGTAACTTCTTGGAGATATTATGACAGTATTTACACAGAAAGATACATGCAAACACCGCAAGAAAATGCAAGTGGTTACGATAATAATTCGCCAATTACACACGTAAGTAAATTAAAAGGAAACTTTTTATTAATTCACGGAACGGCTGATGATAATGTTCATGTACAAAACACTATGAAAATGGTAGAAGCTTTAGTACAAGCGAACAAACAATTTGATTGGGCTATTTATCCAGACAAAAATCACGGAATTTTTGGAGGAAAAACACGTTTACAATTGTACACGAAAATGACCAACTTTATTTTAGAAAAACTATAAACTAACTAATACAAACAAATTAAAACAATGAGCGAAACAGTTAAACAAGGACATCCAAAAGGACTTTGGGTATTATTTGGAACAGAGATGTGGGAGCGTTTCAATTTCTACGGAATGCGAGCGTTACTTACTTTATTCATGGTAAATTCTCTATTAATAAAAGAAGCAGATGCAGCAATTATTTATGGTGGTTTTTTAGCTTTATGTTATTTAACACCTCTTTTAGGAGGTTTTATCGCAGATAAATATCTAGGAAACAGAAATTGTATTTTAGTTGGGGGAACTTTAATGGCAATTGGTCAGTTCTTGTTATTCTTAAGTGCTTCAACATTTTCTGCTAATTTAGGAGGTGCGAAACTATTTATGTGGATCGCTTTGTTTATTATCATTTTTGGAAATGGTTTCTTTAAGCCGAATATTTCTTCAATGGTTGGAAGTTTATATCCAAAACAAGAAAAAAGTAAATTAGATTCTGCCTTTACTATTTTCTATATGGGAATTAATATCGGTGCTTTTTTAGGTCAATTTATTTGTCCTTACTTGGGAGATGTTGAAGACAGAACAACTGGTGTAAGAGATATTTTCGCTTTCAAATGGGGATTCTTAGCCGCTTCTATGGCAATGATTATCGGAACAATAACGTTCTTTTTACTTAAAAATAAATATGTAGTTACACCTGAAGGTCGACCAATTGGTGGATTACCAAAAAACAGTACAAATGATGATTTTGAAGATGGTGAAACTCAAACTGCAAAATTCACAGGAAAATCAATAGGTATTGCCATTGGATTATTTGTTGCTTTATTCTTTGTATTTAGATTCTTACTAGTTGGTGAATTTGGTGTGACTTCAGTAGAAATGGGACAATTAATCAAAGGAATTATTTATCCATTTATTTATTCTGCTGGTATTTCATTAGCGTTCTTAATTATGAGTTCTGCTGAAAGTAAAGTTGAAAGACAAAGAATTTGGGTAATTTACATCGTATCTTTCTTTATTATTTTCTTCTGGGCTGCTTTTGAACAAGCGGGATCTTCATTAACATTTATCGCAGATAATCAAACAGACAGACATATTTTTGGATGGAACATGCCTCCTTCAATGGTGCAAATTTTTAACGGTTTATTCGTTGTTGCTTTAGCATTACCATTCAGTTTATTATGGGATAAATTAAGAGCTAAAGATAGAGAGCCAGTTTCTCCAATGAAACAAGCTATTGGTTTAGCTTTAATTGCTTTAAGTTACTTCATCATTGCTCACAATGTAAAAGATTTAGGAAACTCAGGTTTATTAGCTATCAAATGGTTAATGTTATTATATTTAATCCAAACTATGGGTGAACTTTGTTTATCTCCAATCGGATTATCTTTAGTAGGTAAATTAGCGCCTAAGCGTTTTGCTTCTTTATTATACGGAGTATTCTTTATTTCTAATGCTGCTGGATATGCTTTAGCAGGTTCATTAGGAGCAATTATTCCTGCAACTGGTGATAAATTCCAAAAAGCAGAAAAATTAGGAATCAACCTTCAAGATGTATTAGACAAAAAAATAACGCTTACGCCAGAACAAATTGCTTTATTTGAAAAAGAGCAATTACCAATTTCTCATACATCATTTGCTGGATTTGAAATCCACAATTTATATGAGTTTTTCATGGTTTTCGTTATTCTTTGTGGTATCGCTGCTGTAATCTTAGCCATAATCTCTCCTCGTTTAAAGAAAATGATGAATGGTCTTTAGTTAAACAATTAAAAATATTTTTTATATCTTTCAAGCCCCGAAGTAATCGGGGCTTTTTTTAACAAAAAAACAAAAATATTATGTGGAAAACACACCCTAAAGCATTACCTTATTTATTCTTGTCTGAAATGTGGGAACGTTTCGGTTATTATCTAATGATCGGAATTTTTACTTTGTACCTTAAAGATGTTGAAGCTGGATTCGCAATGACGGAAAAAGAAGCCTCAGATTTATACGGAACTTTTATTGCTTTAGTGTTTTTAACTCCTTTTATCGGTGGTTTAATTGCAGATAGATATTTAGGATATAAAAAATCTATTGTTATTGGAGGACTAATGATGGGAGTTGGATATTTTATGATGGGAATTCATAATTTACCAATGTTATATGTCGCTATGACTTTAGTCATTGTAGGTAATGGTTTCTTCAAACCAAATATCTCAACACTTTTAGGTAACTTTTATAACGAAGAAAAATACATAGCCAAGAAAGATGAAGGTTACAACATTTTCTATATGGGAATTAATGTTGGAGCTTTTATTTGTAACTTTTTTGGAGCGGCTTTACAAATTTTACTAGGTTGGCAATACGCTTTTATGGCAGCTGGTTTAGGAATGTTTATTGGTGTAATTGTGTTTTTATTAGGAACGAAACATTACGGAAACAAAACAGATAAAAAAGGAATTCAAGAAGGTGATATGCCTTTTTCTAAAATTGTACTTTACATTTTAGTTCCTTCTGTAATATTTGGTATTATTGGTTGGTTACTAAAAGGTGTGGCTTCTGATATAAATTTAGATAGCGCTATTTTCGGTTCAGACAGTACGGATGCATTTATATTTGCTTGTATTCCTGTAGTTTATTTTTACGGGAGTTTATATTTCAAAGCTAGAGCCGAAGACAAAAGACCAATTGGAGCTTTATTATCTATTTTTGCAGTGGTAATTTTATTTTGGGCCGTTTTTAAATTGAATGGTTCTGCTTTAACAACTTGGGCTGATAGATATACCGATAGAGAAATCAGTGGAACAACTAAAGCGGTTTTCAATAGTTTGAAATTATCTAAAGAAATAGAATATAAAAAAGATTCTACTGAATTATATGATTCAAGTTTCCGACTTCAAAAAGAAAATGGTGAAGTTAAAAAAGTAGTTGATTATCCTGTTTATTTCAGAAACTCATCAAAAGAAAAAACACCTCAAGAAGGAAGCAAAGTAAGCATTTGGGCAACCAATTTAAGTCAATCTATTAATCCGGGTTGGGTGATTATTTTAACACCACTAATTGTAGCATTTTTCACTTTCTTAAGAAGCAGAAAAAAAGAACCTTCTACTCCAACTAAAATTGCATTTGGTTTATTAATCTCAGCTTTATCTGTTTTAGTTATGGTGGCCGCAGTTCATATTGGAAATAATGGAACTGAAAAAGTTTCAGTATGGTGGTTAGTAGCTAATTACGGAATCATCACAATTGGTGAACTATTTCTGAGTCCGATGGGATTATCCATTGTCTCAAAACTATCTCCAAAAAATATTACAGCACTAATGATGGGTGGTTGGTTTTTAGCAACTTCTATCGGAAATAAATTATCTGGTGTTTTAGCCAGTATGTGGGATACTTATGACGATAAAGCCAATTTCTTTTGGGTAAACTTCGGATTACTAATGTTTGCAACAGTTCTAATGTTTGCCTTAGTGAAAAACTTAAATAAAGTAATGAAAGATCATGGAATCAACTAGTATGCAAACGATAGAAGAAATTCAAAACTTTAAAGGCAAATACCCAAAACAATTGTGGTATTTATTTTTCTCTGAAATGTGGGAACGCTTCTGTTTTTACGGAATGCGCGGAATGTTAGTGATATTTATGGTGAATCATTTAGCCATGGATGAAGAAGTTGCCAACTTACAATATGGTGCTACGCAAGCTTGGGTATACGCATTCACTTTTATTGGTGGATTATTTGCCGATAAAATTCTGGGCTTACGAAAATCGCTGTTTTGGGGTGGAATTTTAATGATCATTGGAAGTGTTATTTTAGCAGTTGATCCGAAAAGTCTGTTTTTTGTTGGAATTGGATTTACAATTGTTGGAACAGGTTTCTTTAAACCGAATATTTCATCCATGGTTGGACAATTATACAAAGACAATGATCCAAGACGCGATGCTGGATTTTCATTCTTTTACATGGGTGTGAATTTAGGCGCATTAATTGGAGGTTATATTTGTATTGCTGTTGCCGAAGGTTCTTTATGGCAATCTATCGTTCCAGAACATTTAAGATGGAATGTTGGTTTTGGTTTTGCTGCTTTAGTAATGATTATTAGTTTATTGACTTTTACTCAAACACAAAAAAGTTTAGCAAGTATCGGGCTTACGCCTTTAGCACATCTTGAAGTTTCAAGAAAAAAATTATTAGAAAACTTAACCTATTTAGGTTCTATTTTAGTGATTCCAATTGTAATTATAATGGTTGGAAATACAGTTTACACTGATTATTTCATGTATGCGATTGGACCCATTTCAATTTTGTATTTATTTTACGAAATGAGAAATTTCTCTATAGTAGAAAATAAAAAATTATTTGCCGCTTTAGTATTTATCCTTTTTTCAATTGTCTTTTGGGCATTTTTTGAACAAAGCGGTGGTTCCTTAAGTTTGTTTGCCGCAAACAACTTAAACAATCAAATTGGTGGAGTTACCTTAAGTCCAAATGGTGTGAACAATTCGGCAAATTCATTATTTGTAATTGGTTTTGCGGCATTAGTTGGTTTAGTTTGGTTATGGATGGCAAAAAGAAAAATCGAGCCGAATACCATAATCAAATTTGGTTTAGCCTTTTTGTTTTTGGCTGGTGGATTCTGGATTTTCTATTACACTAAGTTTTTCGCAGATGCTTCTGGAAGAACATCACTAAGTGTTTTTACTTTTGGTTGGTTCATTATCACTTTTGGAGAATTATGTTTATCACCAATTGGAATGAGTGCCATGACAAAATTATCGCCACAAAAAACTCAGGCTGTAATTATGGGAATGTGGTTTTTAGCAAGTGCTTATGGTCAATACTTTGCTGGAATTTTAGGTGCAAATATTGCAAAAGCTTCAAAACATGCTACCAATTTAGAAAAACTAAATACCTATGCAGATGGATATTATCAATTAGCCATTTATGCATTAATTGCAGGAATCGTTTTAATTACCATTTCACCATTAGTTAAAAAATTAATGCAAGATGTTAAGTAACTTGCTTTTAGGCATACTATTTGTATATATTTGTAAAATAATTTTAAGATAAAGCATATGAAAAAAATAATCTTAGTATTCGCATTTTTAATAAGCGGATTTATAGCACAAGCTCAAGAATTAAATTGGCATACTGATATGGCGAAAGCCACTGAACTTTCTTTAAAAGAGAAAAAACCTTTACTTTTATTTTTCACAGGTTCTGACTGGTGTGGATGGTGTATTAAATTACAAAAAGATGTTTTAAAAACAACTGAATTTGCAAATTGGGCAACCCAAAATGTAATTTTAGTAGAATTAGATTTCCCAAGAAGAACTCCACAAGAGGAAGCTTTAAAAATGCAAAACCAACAATTAGCTCAAACTTTTGGCATACAAGGTTATCCAACGGTTTGGTTTGTGAATCCTATAAAAGGTGAAGATAATAAAGTTAATTTAACAGGTTTAGGCTCATTAGGTTATGATAAATCAGCAACAACTTGGATTTCAAATGCTAATGCTTTTTTAGGTAAAAAATAAAAGATTAATTTAATCTATAAAATCCCTTTTCGGCTGTGGCATGAAAAGGGATTTTTTCTTGCTCACAAGTGACTTTCCAAAGTTTGATATAACTTTTATAATTGGAACCATCGGCTATAATTTGTAGTGGTTTTATAGCAGCAATCAAACGTTTTAAATTGATTTTTGGAGATTGTGTCAACACCACAACTTCTGGTTTTTGTTTCGTATTATAAATGCCTAAGCTATCAATACAAAGTATGTTTTTCTTAAAAGCAAATACGTTTTTCACAGGTTCAATACGATAGTTTTTTACGAATTTTCCTCTAGTATACGATTCAATAGTTTGTTTAGATTTCGTACTATCATCGGTATAAAAAACAGAAATATTGTTTTTAGTTTCCACGAAAAGATTATGCTTCATCACATTGAAAATCACAAATTCATGATTGCTTTTTTCTTTAGAATTTAAAAAGAAATAACCCATTTGAAAAATTAAAACAGCAACTAAAATTGGACTTAAATTCTTAATTTTCGGATGATAAACGAAGTAAACCAAACAACCAATTATACCATACAACAACACGACTAAAACTTCGTGAAAAGCAATGTTTTTAACTATAAAAGATTCAAATTGAACAATCCAAGCGGTGAAATTATTCATCCAATCAATTAACATATTTACGAAAACACTTAAATAAACCGCGACTTTCGGAAGTAAAAAATTGAACGGAATTAACGCTAATCCTAAAATTAAAATCACACTCGAAAGCGGAATCGCAATTAAATTCGCCACTAAAAACAACAACGGAAATTGTCCGAAATAATACAAAGTCAAAGGCAAAACTCCTATTTGTGCGACCAATGAAATCAATAATAACGACTTCGTTTCTCTTAAAACATAATATTTCGAATAACTATATTTTCGAACAAAAGGTTGAAAAACAACAATACTTAAAACCGCAGCAAAACTCAGTTGAAAACCAACGTCAAACAAATAATTCGGATTATACAATAATAAAAACATGGCTGATAATGCCAACGAATTATAAATATTAGATTGTCGGTTTAAAATTTTCGCAAAGGCAATAATAGAAAACATCACGGCTGCACGAACTATCGAAGCGGAAAATCCAGCCAAAACAGCATAAAACCACAACACACTTAATGAAATTAAAAAGATATACACTTTCCCTTTTTTCCATCGTTGTAAAGGTTTCGTTAGCCAAAGTACGATTCCGTAAATTAACGCAATATGCAAACCTGAGATTGCCAAAATATGAATGATTCCAGCTTGGGTATAACTGTTGCTTAACTCTTTTGATAATTCGGTTTTCTCTCCAAAAAGCAACGCCATTAATAAATTATAATTGTCTGATTTGAAACTATCAATTTGATAACTTTTCAATAATTTCGACTTAATTAAATTGATATAATGATAGAAATTCTGATCAGCAGAAACTTCAATAAAATCAGTTTCTTTCAATTTTACTTCATGAAAAACATTCTGATTTTGTAAATATTTTGAATAATCAAACTGATGCGGATTAAAAGAATTTTGAAGTAATTTCGGCGTTTCAAACAACTTGATTTTATTTCCAACCTCAACATTTTTTTCAGCCTTTTTCGGAATATAAAAAATGATTTTTCCACTACAATTTTGCTGATTTACAGCATCTGTTTTCAGTATAAACTTATCGTAATAAATGGTCGATTTTAATTTTTCTGAAACAATTCCTTGAACGATATTTTTTTCTGAAAGGAAATTAGAAAAATGACTTTCTGCATTTATTTCTCGATGCAAATAAGAAGAAAGCATTCCGAAAGTTAGACTTAAAATCAATACAAAACTTTCTAAAAAATAGCTTTGAAATTTCTTTTTAGCATTCAAAAAGTAAGCGACTCCAAAACCAATAACACTAAAAAATATTCCAACAAGAATGGAAATACTATTAAAATATAGGAAATTTTGCGTTAAAATTCCAAAAATGAAACCGAAAAGAACTGGAACAATTGGAAACTTAAAAAACTTCATGCTGTTTTATTCAAGAATCCTATTTACACCCACAAAAGTTCTAGCATAATAATTTTCTGAAGTAGAAGAATAAATCACTCCACTACTCGTTGAAGAATGAATAAATTTTATAATTCCTTCCGAGTTTTCAGTCACAATACCAACGTGACTTACGCCACCACCGCTAGTATTAAAGAAAATTAAATCACCTGCTTTCGCTTCGCTTTTTAAAATTCGTTTTCCAACATGTGACATTTCTGCAGAACTTCTTGGTAATTCAATATCAAATTGACTCATTGTATAATTTACAAATCCAGAACAATCGAAACCTGCAGGAGTTGAACCTCCACCACGATATGGTGAGCCTAAATTTTCCGCAGCTACGTTTAAAATTTGTGTTTTAATATAATCTGAAACTTCAAAAGTAGGTGTGAAATCTTGTGGTGTTTCTTCTTCAACAACAACTTTGATTTTTGATTTTTCTACACTATCATTGAAAGCAATTTTTTTAGCTTTTTCGATAGCTTTCAACTCTTTTTTAGTTGGTTTTGCTGGTTTATCTAAACCTTGTTTTTCTGTAAAAGAATAAGCTCCAATTTTTACTGCATCATTTTTTGACGTAATAATCATTGGTTTTTGCGTTGATTTACAACTATATAAAAAGATAGTAAGTAAAAATATATAAATAGAGTTTTTCAAATTTTTAATGTTTTAATGGCTGCGAATTTACAAAATTATTTTTTTATGGTATTTATAATGAATTCGGCTGTTTTTTGACTTGCGCCTTTTCCTCCTAATTTTTGTTCTAAAACTTCGTATTGAGATAACATTTCTTGTCTTTGATTTCCTGAAATTATCTTATTCAATTCAAGTTCTAAATTTTTAGTGTTTAACTCTTTTTGAATTAATTCTTTTACGACTTCTTTATCCATGATCAAATTCACCAAAGAAATAAACTTCAACGTAATGATGCGTTTGGCGATTTCATAAGAGATTCGATTTGCTTTATAACACACAATTTGTGGCACTTTGAACAATGCTGTTTCTAAAGTAGCAGTTCCAGAAGTGACTAACGCTGCATGAGAAACACTTAGCAAATCGTAGGTTTTATTACTTACGAAGTTCACGTTTTCTGTCGTTAGAAATTGTTTGTAAAATTCATATTCCTGACTTGGCGCGCCAGCAATTACAAATTGATACTCCGAAAATTTATCAACCACAGAAAGCATGATTGAAAGCATTTTTTCAATTTCTTGTTTTCTACTTCCAGGCAATAAAGCGATAATTGGTTTTTGAGACAACTTATTTTCAGCTGTGAATTTTTCAAAAGTAGTTTTTTCTCTATTCGAAATCGCATCAATTAGCGGATGACCAACAAATTCAACAGGGAAGTTATGCTTTTTCTCATAAAAATCTTTTTCGAACGGTAAAATCACATACATTTTATCTACATCTCGTTTGATGTCTTTGATACGATTTTCCTTCCAAGCCCAAATTTGAGGCGAAATATAATATTGATTTTGAATGCCTAATTTCTTAGCCCATTTCGCAATTCGCATATTAAATCCAGGATAATCAATGTAAATTAAAGTATCGGGTTGAAATTGAAGAATGTCTTTTTTACAAACAGAAATATTACCTAAAATGGTTCGCAAATTCATAATTACTTCGGCAAAACCCATAAAAGCTAAATCGCGGTAATGTTTGACTAAAGTTCCACCCACATTTTGCATTAAATCGCCACCCCAAAAACGAATTTCGGCAGTTGGATCTTTTGCTAAAATGGACTTCATTAAGTTGGAACCGTGTAAATCTCCAGAAGCTTCACCAGCTATTATGTAATATTTCATTATATCTCTAAATTATTTTGCTAAGATAAAGATTTCTATTCTTTCTTATAATTAAATTTTTTCTGACCTTGTTTTAAAACAAAACCATCTTTTGAAAAATCCATTTCAATTCCACCAGCTTGAAAATAAAAAAGATCTTCGCTTGCGTAAGTCAGTGGAAATTCCGGTTGCCCAGTTGCTTGTCCGTATAAAGCGCCATTTTTTTCGAAAATGGTAACTTTCAAATTAATATCTTTTGAAGCATAAGTTCCTACATAATCTTTAATTTTCTCAGGATTTAGGGTTTCAAAAACAGGAAAACGATAAGGTGATTTGTAGTAAATACTCAAAATTCCAAGCATAATATCATTTTGACTATAATTTACACCATTTGAAATGAATGAAATAGTCATATCATCTTGTTGATAATAACCCATTGTAGATTCAAAACCTTCAATTCTTCCGTTATGACCAAAAAACTTTCTTTCTCCGAAAGGGAAACGAATTAACGCCATTCCGTAAGTGTCTTTCAATGTTTTCATTAATTCAAATGAAGCTGGACTCACTAAATTTCCTTTAAAAAGTGCACGAATAAATTTCGTTAAATCTTCTGGTGTAGAGATGATTCCACCAGATGAAAAAGCGATATCGTTATTCCATTCATCAACTTGATCCCAATATTCACCATTAAATGTGTACGAATAACTTTCTCTTTTCGTAACATCCGTTTTTTCATTGGTATAATAGGTGTTTTTTAAACCTAACTTATCTGCTATTCTAATTTTTAAATTATCAGCGTATGATTTTTTAGTTACCTTTTCAATAATTAGTCCTAAAACAAAGTAGTTAGAATTGCTGTATTCGTGTTTCGAATCTGGTTCAAAAGTAGAAGTATAATTTTCAATTTTCTTCAAAATCAACTCTTTCATATTTGGTTTGTCCAAAACATCGGTTAACGTCGCATCAGCGTTTGCATAATCTTTAATCCCAGTTCTCTGGTATAATAACTGTTCAATAGTAATTTTATCGGCATTTTCAATTTTTGGGAAAAATCGACTTAATTTTGTAGTTAGTAAAATCTTTTTTTCTTCCACCAATTGCATAATCATGGTAGCCGTAAACGTTTTGGTGATAGAACCAATTTTGTATTTTGTCCCGCCATTTGCTCTAATACCTTTTGTCGCTTCAGAAAAACCATAGGCTTGTTTAAAAACCACCTCATCACCTTGCATAATGCAAAGCGAACCCATAAACTTATCATGTTCATTCAAATAATTCAAAAGACTATCAATACGCGCTAAACTTGCTTCTTGAGCAAATGTGGCTACTGAAAGAAATAAAAATAAAATAGAAAGTTGTTTTTTCATGTCTTTATATGTTTTGTAATTTGTATATTTTTTATGCAAAATGTTACTTTAAATAAGAATTTGATTTCAGAAACATTACTAGCTATAACGAAATTAAGCAAATAGAATTGCATACAAAAACCAAAATTTTCACGTTTATACAAATATCAGTACTTTTACCCTATGTTTAAACAGCTATTTCTTTTTTTAATTTTATGTACGATTTCTGTTGGCTTTGGTCAAGAGAAAAATCAGGCATTTAAAACTAGAAAAATGGTTTACACAAAAGCGGAAATTCAAATTGATACTTTAGCGTTAAATCCGAATTCATTCAAAATATACAACTTTGATAATCAGGAAATTGACACATCTTTTTATTCCTTCAATTATCAAACCAAAAAACTAATTTTCAAAAAAGAATTTCAAGATTCGGTCAAAGTCGAATATTACCAATTGCCGAATTTCCTAACTAAAACCTATACCATTTACGACGAGAAAAAAATTGTTCCAAATGAAAATGGCCGATTATTAACGTTTACCGAAAACAATAAAAAACCGATTACAGTATTTAATGGTTTGCAAACGAATGGAAGTATTTCTCGTGGAATTACGGTTGGAAACAATCAGAATACGGTTTTAAATTCGAATTTAGACTTACAGATTTCAGGGAAAATATCAGATAACGTTACTTTAAAAGCCTCCATTCAAGATAGTAATATTCCGTTGCAAGAAGGTGGATATTCTCAAAAGATAGATGAATTTGACCAGATATTTATTGAGCTTTCCTCTAAAAATTGGAACATTCGTGCTGGAGATTTATTTTTAGAAAACAGGAAAACTTCTTTTTTAAATTTTAATAAGAAAGTCCAAGGCTTATCATCGCATTTTAATTGGGGAAATACCACTAAAAACGATTTGTTTTTTGCGGCTTCCTTGGTTCGTGGACAATATGCCAAAAGTAATTTCACAGGTCAAGAAGGCAATCAAGGTCCGTATAAATTACGTGGAAATAGCGGCGAATTATATGTTTTAATTATTTCCGGTTCGGAACGTGTTTACGTGAATGGAATTTTAAAAGAACGCGGCGAAAACAAAGATTATATTATCGATTATAATGCGGGTGAAATTATTTTCAACGCGACTTTCCCCATTACTTCCGAAATGCGAATTGTGATGGAATATCAATATTCGGATAGAAATTTTACGCGATTTTTAAGTTATGGTGGTTTCAGTCACGAAAGCGATAAATTCAGTATTGGAGCGTATGTATATTCTGAAAATGATGTGAAAAATCAACCATTACAACAAAGTTTATCGGAAGAACAAGTACAAATTTTACAAAATGCAGGTGATGATATGACTCAAATGAATGCGCCTTCCGCTTATGAAGACACGTATTCGGAAAATAAAATTTTGTACAAAAAAACAATTATTGGTTTAGATGAAATTTTTGAGTTTTCAACCGATCAAACCCAAACTTTATATCAAGTGAAGTTTACATTCTTAGGAAATAATTTAGGAAATTACGTTTTGGCAAGTAACAATACGATTGGTAGAATTTATGAATATGTGGCGCCAATCGCTGGAATTCCGCAAGGAAGCTATGAACCGATTGTGAAATTAATTGCGCCAACAAAAATTCAAATTGCTACGATTGTCAGTAAATATTCGCCAACAGAAAAAACAGAAATTGAAACAGAACTTGCGATTTCTAACAACGATAAAAATTTATTTTCTGGTATAGATGACGCCAATAATCAAGGAATTGCTTCTAAATTGAACATCAAACAACAGTTGTTTTCTAAAGTAATTAGTGTGCAATCTTTTGCGAATGTTAACTACATTCAAGAAAATTTCAAACCAATTGAGCGTTTGTATAATATTGAATTTAACCGCGATTGGAACATCACCAATCCGCTAGGGAATCAGGTTTTGATTATTGGCGGATTTCAATTTAATTCGGTTCAAAGAGATTCTGTAAAGTGGAAAACTTTCGGAAAATATCAATTTGAAAAGTTAGATTATTCTGTTAATTTTTCTGGAAACAAACATGTTTTTCAAGCTGTAGCGAAGAATAATTCGATCGTTTTTCAAACCAATACAAGTTTGATGAATAGCAAAAGTGATTTAAGCAAATCTGACTTTTTCAGAAATCAGAATGTAGCGAAATATCATTTTAAGAAAAACTATATTGGTGGAAGTTTTAGAAATGAAAACAGTAAAGAAATTCTAACCCAAACCCAAACTTTAAGTAATTTTAGTCAGCGATTTACCGAATATGGAAATTTCATTGGACGTGGCGATTCAACAGCGGTTTTTACAGAAATTGGTTATTTGGCACGACAAAATGATAGTCTACAAAACAATGTTTTAAAACGAGTAAATGCTTCTTTTTCTACCTATTTGAAATCGCAATTGATTAAAAATGACAGAAGAAATTTAGGCGTTTTCATTAATTATAGAACGTTGAAATTTGCCGATAATCGTCCCACAGAACCATCTATAAATTCGAGATTAAATTACTCAGATTCGTTTTTTAATAATTTAATTCAAACCACTACTTTTTACGAAAATAATTCGGGAAGTATTGCCCAACAAGAGTTTACCTATTTAGAAGTCGATCCGGGACGAGGCGTTTATATGTGGAACGATTATAACAACAACAACGTTCAGGAATTACAAGAATTTGAAATTGCTACTTTTCCAGATTTAGCCAAATATGTGAAAGTATTTTTACCGAATCAAATATTTATTCGAACCTATCAAAATAAATTGAGTCAAACGCTGATTTTTAACGGAAATGCTTGGCAAAACGAAACAGGTTTCAAGAAATTTATATCCAATTTTTACAATCAATCTTCCTTAATTATTGATAAAAAAGTAGCCAGAAATTCTAATTCTTTCGAATGGAATCCGTTTTCAAAAGATGAAGAAGATTTAATTGGATTGAACAATAATTTCAGAAATAGCTTATTCTTTCACAAAGGAAAACAGAGAAATTCGGTGACATATACCTACAATTCAAGTTCGTTGAAAAACTTATTAAATTTTGGTAGTCAAGAAAACTATATCAAAAGTCATCAAGTGCAATATGTGCATTTGGTAAAAAAGTTTTGGTTGTTTCAAGTGCAAACGAATACTTCCAATTCGGAAAGTATTTCAAATAGTTATGCTAGTCGAAATTTCAACATTGATGGTTTAGAAATTGCGCCAAAAGTCTCTTATATTTTTTCTAAAAATGCGAGTTGGGACGTTTTTTACGAAAACAGTAAAAAAGAAAATACGTTGGGCAATTTAGAAAGCTTAAAACAAAATCAGTTTGGAACTTCTTTCAATTGGAATACGGAAAAAGGATTTTCCATGAATGGAATTTTCACATATATTAATAACGATTTTACTGGAAGTGCTTCTTCTCCAGTTGGTTTTCAGTTGTTAGAAGGTTTGCAAAACGGAAAAAACACCACTTGGCAACTCTTATTTCAGAAAAATATCACGCAATTTTTAGATGTTTCCATTAATTATAACGGACGAAAATCGGAAACGAGTAAAACCATTCATACAGGAACAGTTCAGTTACGAGCATTTTTTTAAAATATTTAACATATTGTTCAAAAACACCTTGTATTCTTAAAGAAAATCTAATAAAATCTTATTTTTTCGGTGTTTAAGATTTGATTTTAATAAAAATAGAATAAATTTGTTTTAAAATTAACCCACAATGAAAAATTACCTACTAATATTAACATTTTTTGCTTTCATTACTAGTCAAGCCCAACTAAGTAATAAGCACTGGTTACCGCCTTTACATTCGAGAGACGATTCCACCATTCAAGATCAATATTTATACATTTCTACGGCAGAAACTACACCTTTTCAAGTGAATGTAACGACTGGAAATGGCGTACCAATTTCTGGTTCACCTTTTACAATTTCTCAAACCAATCCGGTTGTTGTAAATGCAGGAGTTGGACAACCTTCAAATATGTTTTTGGATTATAATGACATTAACATCGTAAAAAGCGATAAAGGATTAATTTTAGAAGGTCCAAAAGATTTTTATGTAAGTTTTAGAATGAGACATATAAATCATGCTGAGACATTAATTTCTAAGGGCCGACCTGGTATCGGAACCGATTTTAGATTGGGAAGTACACCTCAAGGCGGAGAAGTTTCAATTAGAAATTTTGTATCTAGTGTTATGGCAACAGAAGATAACACTTCTATTACTTTATCTGATTATAACACTAATGTAGAATTTGTTTCTGGTGCTGGTTTTATAACTGACGATACGCAAACATTTATTCTAAACGCCGGTGAATCAATTGTTTTTAGTGGTTATGCAGACAATCCTAATAACTGGACTGGCTTTATTGGTGCTTCGTTGACTTCTACAAAACCAGTTGCAGTAAGCACTGGAAACGCTACTGGAGGAGTTACCGATAATGGTTCCGATTTTACATTAGATCAAATTGTTTCTTCTTCACAAATTGGAACAGAATATATATTTATTGAAGGTAATGGGACACCACAAATGGAATTACCTTTAATTATTGCTGATGAAGACAATACACAAATTTTTGTCAATGGAAATCCAGTTGCTGCGACTACATTAAATGCTGGCGATTATTATTTAGTTCCGAATTCAGAATACCAAGGAACTTCCAATAAAAATATTTATGTAAAATCTACTAAACCAGTTTTTGCTTATCAATTAATTGGAGGTGCACCTTCAAGTCCAACTTCTGGATTAAACTTCATACCTCCATTAAGTTGTTTCTTTCAAGAATCTGTTTATTTACCTGCAATTGACCAAATTGGAGGAAATACTTATTCTACAGATTTAATGATATTAACTTATTCTAATGCAACTATAACAATTAATGGTACACCAATAAGTACTACACAAGCACAAACAGTGTTAGGAAATACAGATTGGGTGACTTATAGAATTTCTGGATATTCAGGCAATGTAAATGTAGTTTCAACTGGACCTTTAGCTGTTGGTGTTTTTGGTTCTAGTGGTGCTGCTGGTTATGCTGGTTATTACTCAGGATTTGGTAGTGCTCCACAGGACACACCAATAACTGTTTGTTCATCAACAACTACAAACCTATTTGATGGTATTAATGGAAATCCTGGACCAGGTGGAACATGGACTGTTCCGGCCGGCGGAGCCCCTTTAGCTGGAGATGTTTTTGACCCAGCTATTAATATTGCAGGTGAATACCAATACGCATTTACAAAAACATGTAATACAGCGTTAACAAATATTAGCGTTAAAGTAAATGTTACGATTCAACAAGCTAACAATGTTGGAACAAATACTACAAAAAATACATGTAAAAATGCGGTTTCATTTGACTTGTTTCCTTTATTAGGAACCGGAGTTACAACTGGCGGAATTTGGTCTCCAGCATTAGCTAGTGGAACAGGAATTTTCAACCCAGCAGTTGATGCAAGTGGAACTTATACTTATACGATTCCTGCAAGTGGTGTTTGTCCGGCTTTATCTTCTACTGTTATTGTAACGAATTATGACATTCCAACTTTAGTAGCAATTACTGATTTAAAAGTTTGTGATGATGCAATTGATGGAAGCGATACAAACGGTCAAACTACATTCAATTTATCACCAAAAACTACTGAGATTTTAAATAGTCAAACTGATGTAAATGTTACTTACCATTTATTACAAAACGAAGCGATTGCAGGTACAAATGCTATTACTTCTTATACTGGTTCAGACAAAATAATTTACGTACGATTGTTTAATACACTTACCAACTGTTTTAATACTACAAGCTTTAATTTAGTTGTTACACCTTTACCAGTTGTAAACAATCCTGTAACTTTAAGACAATGTGATGATAATACTGATGCCATTTCTAATTTTAATTTAACAGAAGCAAACAGTATAATATCTAGTCAAAGTAATTTAATTTTTAAATATTATTTGTCACAAGCAGATGCTCAAGGAGACATCAGTCGAATTCCAAATGAAACAGCTTATACTTCTCCAAATGGCGGAGTGGTTTGGGCTCGTATCGAAAATGAAAATGGATGTATTAGAACTGCGCAAGTAAATTTAGCGGTTTCAGCTACACAAATCCCTGCAACTTTTCCAAAAATTGTATTAGAACAATGTGATGAATTCATAAACAACCCTGATCCAATTGCAGACGATCCTGACAATGATGGAATTGATTTCTTCGACTTAAATTTAGCAACAAATGACCCAGTGAATGGTATTTTGGCTCAATTTACAAATAGTACAAATTTAATTGTTACCTACTATGAGAGTCAAACTGATGCCTTGGCAGAATTAAATCCAATTGACACCAATAATATAGATGGCTATAGAAACATTACTCCAAATCTTCAACAAATTTGGGTAAGAATTGATAGTAATATAAACAATGATTGTGTTGGTTTAGGTCAATATGTAGATTTAAAAGTAAATCCGCTACCCGATTTTGATATTCCAACTTTAGAAGTTTTATGTGTACAACCAGGAACTGGGATTGGAAATTATGCTATAAATGCCACTCCAACAACTCCAGGAAACTACACCTATACTTGGACACCAACAAATCCTGACACAACAGCTGGTTTAGAAAATGCAGTTTTTAATGCTTCAGCAAATGGTATTTATAAAGTTGTGGTTACAAATACTGCAACGTCATGTTCAAGAGAAGACCAAACGGAAATACTTATTTCTTCAGCTCCACAAGCTGTAGAAGCAGAATTAGTATCAGAAATTTTCGTTAGTGGATTATCAACTATTCAAGCAGTAGTTATTGGCGGATTTGGTACTTACGAATATAGTTTAAACCAAATTGACTGGCAAACAAGTCCAGTTTTTGCGAATTTAGAAAACGACACCTACACCATCTATGTAAGAGATATTAATGGTTGTGGAGAAGGAAATTCAAATCAAATTGCCACTATTTCATTTCCAAATTACTTCACACCAAATGGCGATGGATATAACGATAGCTGGAAAATAGAAGGTTTAACTGAAGAATTTGAAGTAAAAATTTACATTTTTGACCGTTACGGGAAACTAATCAAACAAATTGATGCTTATGGAAATGGTTGGGATGGAAAACTTAATGGTATAGATGTGATTTCTTCAGATTACTGGTTTAAAATTGAATATAAAGAAAACGGTATTCAAAAAGAATTTAGATCACACTTTAGCTTAAAAAGATAATCTAATTCTCAAAAGAGAAACAACCGCAGATTCGCAGATTTTAATTTTTTATCTGCTAATCTGCGGTAAAATTTTAAAAAAATGACAGCATTCGTAAAACAAGAAGTTAAAAATAATATTGGATATATCACGTTTTTTCACCCTGCTGGAAATTCGTTCCCGAGTACACAATTACAACAATTAGTTGAAACCATTCAAGATTTAGATAAGAATGAAAACGCTACAATTATAGTCTTACAAAGCGAAGGCAATACGTTTTGTGCAGGTGCATCTTTTGACGAATTATTACAAATTGATAACTTAACCGACGGAAAACAATTTTTCTCTGGTTTTGCCAATGTGATAAACGCGATGCGAAACTGTTCTAAATTAATTGTGGGGAAAGTTCAAGGTAAAGCCGTTGGTGGTGGCGTTGGAATTGTGGCTGCTTGCGATTATGCTTTAGCAACCACAAAAGCTGATGTAAAACTTTCTGAATTAACGATTGGAATTGGACCATTCGTAATTGAACCAGCTGTTAGCCGAAAAATTGGACAAACTGCCATGAGCGAATTAACTTTAGCAGGAAACGAATGGAAACCCGCAACTTGGGCATTTGAAAAAGGTTTGTTTGCCAAATTGTTACAACCGGAAGAATTAGATTCAGAATTAGAAAAATTCGCTTTACAATTAGCGAGCTACAATCCAGAAGCTTTATCAGAAATGAAAAAAGTATTGTGGCAAAACACATCACATTGGAGCACTTTATTATACGAACGCGCTGAAATATCAGGCAAATTAGTGTTGAGTGATTTTACGAAAAAGGCGTTGGAAGCTTTTAAGAAATAGTCTTTAAAAACAATTACTGTATTCTAGCCGCGATAGTAGCGGCATCCTTTTTAAAATTGTTGCCTGAGGCTCTCGAAGGCAATAATTTTAAAAAGATATAGCGGATAGCGGGACAAAAAGCGAACTGAAATACTAGATGTTTGCTTCTTATAAAAAAGATACTGAAACAAGTTCAGCATGACAAAGCAGTGATAAAACCCTAACTCGTTTTCAACCAACCCGTAATACTAAATCTTTTTCTCTGAACTGGTTTTACTTCGTGTTCTAAGATTTGACTTTCAAAAATTACGACTCTGCCTTTTAATGGGTAAATTTTAATTTCCTCTTCTGTTTTGTAAATGACTAATTCGCCACCAAATTCAGGTTGCCAATTTTCATCGTTTAAATAACAAACTATAGATAATTTTCTTCGGGTATCGTTTTTAAAAACATCTAAATGACGTTTATAAAATGTGCCTTCAGGATAAATGGCATAATGAAATTCTTTGTTCGAAATTCCTAAATAACAAGTCGCGTTGATGTACGCCACAAAATCATTTATTTGATTGAAAAACGTTTCCGAAGCTTCGTTTTTGTCTTCTTCATTCAACCAAAAAATATAATCACCACGAATTTCATCTTTAATAATTTCATCCGATTTATTCCCAATTGCCGATTTCTTAAACTCGGAAGTCTCGAATTTATTTTCCAATTCGGTACGCATAATTTGTACGGCTTCTTCCGAAAAAAAAGCATCACAAACTGCATATTGATTTTCTAATAAATCGGTAATTATAGTTTCGTAAAGCGGATTCAATTCCATTGCAATGATATTTAAAGCAAAGATATACGTTTATTTTTGTAATTTTGCATTTCAATTATCAGACAATGAGTAAAATTAGAATTACCAAGCAATTTAATTTCGAAACAGGCCATGCACTTTATGGCTATGATGGAAAATGTAAAAACGTACACGGACATAGTTATAAACTTTCGGTGACGGTTATTGGTGAACCGATTACAGATTCGAATAATGTAAAATTCGGAATGGTAATTGACTTTTCTGATTTGAAAAAAATCGTAAAAGAAGACATTGTTGATGTGTTTGATCACGCAACCGTTTTTAACCAAAACACACCTCATGTGGAATTGGCAAAAGAGCTTCAAAATCGTGGTCATCACGTAATTTTAGTCGATTATCAGCCAACTAGCGAAAATATGGTAGTTGATTTTGCGAATAAAATTATGGCACGTTTACCAAAAGATATTCTATTACATTCTTTACGATTACAAGAAACGGAATCTTCTTTTGCAGAATGGTTTGCATCTGATAATTTATAATGAGCGTTACTTTATTATCTTCGCCTTTACAAGGTTTTACTGATTTCAGATTTCGAAATGCGTTTCATAAACATTTTGGTGGTATCGACACGTTCTATTCGCCTTACATTCGATTGAACGGAAAATTAGAAATTAAAGCTTCGTACGAAAGAGATATTCTTCCAGAAAATAATACCACTTTAGAAGTCATTCCACAAATTATTACAAATGACGCTGATGAGTTTTTATTCGTTGCGAAATATGTACAATCATTAGGTTATAAAGAATTGAACTGGAATTTAGGTTGTCCGTATCCGATGGTAGCCAAATGCGGAATGGGTTCTGGATTAATTAGTAATACCGAACGTATCAATAACATTTTAGACCGAGCGCATAGTGAAACTGATATTATTGTTTCGATGAAAATGCGAATGGGTTATGAAAATGCTTCTGAGATTTTAGACGTCTTCCCTATTTTAGAAAAATATCCAATTAAAAATATTGCCATTCACGCCAGAATTGGAAAACAATTATACAAAGGACCAGTCGATTTAGATTCGTTTCAACGTTGTTTAGATGTTTCGAAACATAAATTGTATTATAATGGTGATATTACATCGGTAGAAAAATTTAGAGAAATGCAAGAACGTTTTCCAAGTATTGATCATTTTATGATTGGAAGAGGTTTAATTGCCGATCCGTTTTTACCAAGCATGATAAAAAACAATACGACGGAATATCCTGAAGATAGATTCAAAATTTTCAATGCGTTTCATGATGAGATTTATCAAGCGTATGATGCTTTTTTACAAGGTCCAACTCCAATACGAATGAAAATGTTAGGTTTTTGGGAATACTTTTCAGAAGCCTTTCCAGATACGCAGAAAACATTCAAGAAAATTAAGAAAGCACAAAACAGCAGAGTTTACGAACAAGCTGTCAAAGAAATTTTTTCTTCTGCTTCTAAATAAAATACTACAACTTCATTTTCTGCAAAGAATTCTCGAAAGTAATCATATAAAAAAACCTCTCACTCTAATTAAAGAGGAGAGGTTTTTAAATTTATTTAAATCGTATTAGTTTTTGTAAACTTTCAATTCAGTGATTCCATCAACCGATTGTAATCTTACAATGTACATTGCATTAGACAAGCTTGTCATGTTCAATTGTACTTCTAAAGTATTTGGTTTCATTTCGATAACTTTTCTACCAGTTAAATCATAAACATCTACTGAAGTAATTTCTTTGCTGTATTTCACATTAAAGATATCTTTCACTGGATTTGGATAGTAATTTAATTGAGATAAATCGAAACTTGCATGTCCTAAAACTACTGTTACAGTAACTTGTAATGCCGAACTTGTACAAGTTCCATTTACTGAAACCGCGAAGTAATCTTCACCATCAACTAACTGAGTACCTGCAGGAATAGCATTTGTATTATTTGCAGCATCTAAAGCTGTTGGATACCAAATAATTCCAGTTCCCGAAACCACAATATCTTCAATTGTAGCATCTGAGGCTACTCCTCCATTAATTACTTGAGTTGTAGCTCCAGTAGGAGTTGTAGCAGTATCGATTGTTAAATTCAATGTCTCTGTATGACAACCTGTAACGTATGTATAAGTTCCACTTGAAGTGTAATCCGTATTGTTTACAGCCCAATGATAACCACCACAAGCTGATGCCGTAGTTACATTATTAGTGTTTGGTGTAATTGTTACAATAAAACTATTTTCATCTGTACAATTTGGAACAGTACCAGTTTGTGCATAAACATAAAT
>NZ_FNYA01000014.1 GCF_900108955.1 Flavobacterium terrigena
AGTTGTACGCAATTGGAAGTATGGAACTTGATAAATAGTCGAAAAATTTTGTGGAAAAGCTTGAGTTAAGAAACGGAAAAATGGATTTGTTTTTCGTCAAGCCTTGCAAAAGAAATTTGCTGAAAATGTATTTTCAAAGCGAAGTCGCTAAAAGGCTTGCCAAAGTTATAAGAAAAAAATGACAAAGTCAAATGTTTTTTATTGTAACTGTTTTAACTCTAGTGTTTAGCGAAATTTTTAAGACTGAGATTTAAAAAAACTGCGCCTATCATTACGGTCTGATAGGAGTCAATATTTTAAAATCATTTATCTAACTTTCTTAACATTCCAACTGTAACTGTTATTTCTTATCTTAGCCGACAAGAAACAACAGCGCACAACAGCGGTTAACCGCAATCCTGCCCAAAAAGGCAGCACTGCGGTTAGCCGCAAAACGTTGTATGCAATATGAAAAAAACACTATACATATTAATTCTCATTCAGATATTTTCTTGTTCGGAAATAACAAAAAAGCGTGATGCTGTAAATTCTCCAAAAGAAAATCAAAAAGTACAAAATCAGAATATGAACTCTGAAAAGGTTACAGAAATTTCTTTAAAAGAAAAGCGCTTTAACGAGTTTTTAGAATCAATAAAAACATTTAAAATTCAACCAGTTGATTCATTGGTAACTGAATATAACATCAGCCAGCTAGAAAATTATAAAATTGGAAATAACAATATACAGATTTTTAAAAAGGATAGTTTCAATATTAATTGGATTAAAATAAATTCAAACAAACTTTTAATTAAAAACCTTAAAACTATAAACAATCCAACTGACGGTGATAACGAAGAAATGTTTTGTAACAGTCTTCAAAAGGTGAAATTGTATAACTTTAATTCGAACGATGTTATTTTATTAGAGTTCACTTCTTACCCTAGCACTGGTCTTGGAAGTAGTGTAACTGATTATTTAATTTATGATGTGAAGAACAATCAATTAAATCTTTTTGAAAATTTTAGAAGAGCAGATTCTGATTTTTATAATTTCCCATTCAATAAAAAACTAAACTATATTTCATCTGATTTTACAGGTGATTATCACGGTGCAACTCCAATGCATTTTATTAGTAAAATTTATTCATTAAATGATAACGGAAAGTTTCAACTTGAAAAAGATTCAAATGGAAAAGAGTATTTTTATGAAACTGTTACTTATCCAAATGAACTAAAGAAAGAATTTGAATATAAATGGAATTGGTTTTGAAAAACATACTGCATACAACAGGCGTTTGGCAAGATTGCGAATTTTGTAGTAAATACACGTTTACATTTCGCAAGAAATTTTGTCTTTAACAGAAAATAATCAGTTCCGAAGTTCGCAACCTCGCCAAGCGCCGGAACGTTGTATGCTATTTAACCGAAAAAGATACTTAAAATGAAAATCAAATTTTTATTGCTTTTAATAATTCCATTATTTGCAAAAGGTCAATCAAAACCATTTTACAAACAGACTATTACTGCTTATGAAATAAACAAGAATGACACTATTAATAAAAAAATATTAGTAACCTATCTTGACAGTTTAAGAAAGATTATTACAACTGAAAATAATATTTCAAATTCAATATCAGGTAGTAAATCAAACAGCAACAAATCTCATTCAGTAATTGAGGTAGATACAGACAGGTTATATATATCAACGGACATTGATGAAAAAGGCGATACAATAGGTAAATTGATCTATGTTTATGATGACAAGAAGAATAGAACAGAAAATTATCAAATAAGAAATGGTGATACAATAAACGGACAAAAACGTATATATAATCAATCAGGTAAGTACACTAAGTTATTTAATAAACATAAAGATAGTCATAAATATTTTCTGAGTATGGAATGGGATTATGACTCTGAAGGAAATGAAATTGAGCAAAAAACTTATAATGAACTTGGAAAGTTAGTGGGTTATAATAAATATGAAAATGTTTATAAAAAAAATGAGCTAATAACAACTAAATTTTCATACGTAAATGAAAAGGGCTTTGTCAAAAAATATAAAGAAATTAAGAAAGATTCAATTATAACCACTTATTATTATGAAGATAGTGTAGGCTACAACTATGGTATAAAAATCAAAAACGTCGATGGTGGCGTGAGAATCGAAGAGAGAGACAAAAATGATTGTTTAAAAGAATTAAAAATTTACGATGACAAAAAGAACTTAATAATCTTAGTCAAAAATACCGAAATAAAATTATAAAAATAAACAGCATACAACAGCAGTTACACGCAATGGCGAGAAATGTGGTAAATTCACGTTTATCTTTCGCAAGAAATTTTATCTTAGTGGAAAATATGCAGTTACGATGTTCGCCACTGCGTGTAGCCGCATTCCAAGATCAAATCCAAATTTTTAAGCTAAAAATTTATTCATTTCTACATAAGGAGTTCCTCTGTTCACTGTTGCAAATACTCTTGATACTATTTTGTTTCTAATTATATTTATTACAACCATTTTTGGTTTTCCTTCTTCTACTCTTTTTTGGTAATATATTTTGAGTTCTTTATCGTGCTGAATGGCACTTATTGCTGACATCGAGAGCAAACTCTTCATCTTTCGGTCACTTATGGGATGAATTTTATTTCGTCCGTGTATGCTAGTTCCTGATTGGTAAGGATAAGGAACCAAACCACAATAGGCTGCAAATTGTCGTGAACTCTCAAAACGTGTGTAATTGTGCGTATGCAATAACATTTGAACAGCTAAAACCATTCCTACGCCTTTAACAGTTTTAGAAAGTTTATAATTGGTAATCATTGTGTTATCTTGTTTTATGAGCTCATTCATTGCTTTTTCTGTTGATACAATTTGCTTCTCTAAATAAGCTATATTCTCTTTTAAGATACCGATTGAAACATCATTTACTTGGTCTAAAACAATGTCAATCATACCTTTTAAAAGATTTTTACTTGCCGTTTGTTGTTTAACTAATTGTTCGCGCAAACTCATCATGCGTTGTAGCTCGATTAATTTCTTGGCTGGTGGAACAGATGGAATTAACTCATCTCGTCTAAGCCATGCATAATTAGCTATTTCCCAAGCATCGGCTTTGTCGCTCTTGCCTCGTTTTAAACCCATAGACCGTTTGATTTCTATAGCGTTAATACAACAATAAGCATGGTTGTTTTCATAAAGAAAATAGCTCAACATTAAACAATACCAACCAGTGTGCTCGAAGCAAAATAGACTTTGATCCAAATTGATTTTTTGTTTAATTAGCCACGTAATAATTTGTTTAAATCCTTTAGTATTATTACTAAACTGCTTATGAATATTGGTAGTTCTTACCATAACATCCAAGGTTAATTTTGATACATCAATACCAATTGTTTCTGTTACTTTTTTCATACATTTGTTTTTAAGATAAATAAATCCTTGCTGTGCTATCGCCTTTAACGGGTCTAAAAACCCAACATTCCAAGTAGTACTTGCAAGTCCGAAGAGGGAAACAGGTCTTATGCGACTTATAGGTCATTACCCTACGGAACGTTTTAGTTCACCTGTTTCCTATTCGGAAAATTAGTTATTTATTTGATAATGCAAACTAAAGGCGGAACGTTGTGCGACACTTTCGAGCCGCTGAAAACGAAAATCTATAATTAAAATGAGAAAAATATTTACCCTAATTATTTGTAGCTTAAGTTTAGTTTCTTGCGGACAAAAAAAAGAGACTGAAATAATAAAAGAGAATAATAAAAAAACTAATAGTTTTCAGGTTTTAGCAAAATTTATAGAAAATAACGACGGAGATAAAGTTCAAACAACTAAATATAAATTATTGAAAAATCTATCCGAAAATGAAATTGCAGAAACATTTGAGGTTGGATTTTATAATTACAAAGTTTACGAAAAGAATCAAGATACAGTTTTACTAACTATAGAAAATTATACTTTACAGAAAATCAAAAATTATTATATATTTCCTGATTATGACGCAAAAAAGGGAATAGAAAACGCTAAAATTGATTATGTTGATTTTAAATACTGGGAAAATTGTGAAACTGGTAATGAATGTAATTCTCTAAATTTTAGCAGAAAATCTGAAAGCGGAAAATGGTATCTAATTATGCCTTGTGGAGGAACATTTACCAATTTAACTTTGACTAAAAGTGGAGAAATTAAGCCAATCAAAACAATAAAAATAGAAAACTCAAAATGTCCGCCATATTTTGAACTAACAGAATTGAGAGACGGAAAATATTTTGCAAATATGATTTCTTGTGGTTTAGGTGGAAAAATAGAATTTAATATAAAAACAATAAAATAAATAAAAAAGCGATCGCACAACAGGCGTTTGGCGAGATTGCGAATTTTGTAGTGAATTCACGTTTACGTTTCGCAAGAAATTTTATCTTTGATAGAAAATAATCAGTTCCGAAGTTCGCAACTGCGCAAAGCGCCGGAACGTTATGCACAATTATAAAACCTATGAGAAAATATTTAACTCTTTGTATTCTTTTAATATTCTATTATTCAAATGGACAAAATAGTTTTGAAGGAATAATAAAATTTAAAACCGAAATATCAACAACAGATTTAAGCCCAAAAGACTTTAAACAAAAACTTCTAACTAAGTATGGCGATAGTTCATATATGTACTATTCAAAAAATGGTGACTTTAAAAGAAAAAATATAAATTCTGGTAAATTGGGAGTTGATGCACAATTTTATAATGCAAAAAAAGGAGTAATTTATTACATAAAAAATGATACTGACAAAATTGATAGTACTAATGTAAAATTAAATTCAATAGAAGTAATAATCAGTAAAGATAAAATAGCAAATGAAAAAATAATCGGTCTTGATTGTGAATGTATGAGATATACTGGAATAACAAAACATAATGAAACTGTGACTATAACTTATTGTTACAGTTTATTAACGCCAAAAATTGATTACAAACTTTTTCAAAAGCATAATGATTTCTTTTTAAATGAATATTATCAATTATCTGAGAGACCATATTTAAAATTTTCTCTTGAAACACCAAGATTTACATTAAAATATACAGCTACTAATATAGAAGAAGTTGAAATTGAAAATAAAGTGTTTCAAGTAAAAAAATAACTGTACTTAACAGCAGTTTCTCGTAATAGCTAAATCAGTGTCTGCCGGAATCCTAACGGATTCCTAAAAAAGCCTTTTTTACTTGGAATAATTAATCATAAATTTATGGCTACACGAAACGTTAGCTGCAATGGTTTAGAATGTTACAATAAAACATCATAATTAATGGACATAAGAGCATTTTTATTAGATTGGCTGGAAATTAGTAATAGCTACAACACAGAAAAATATTTGGAAAAATATCTTGAAGACGCAATTCTTAATGATCCTTCTGTAGGTAAAAAATTTATTGGTCATAAAGGAATTCGAGAATATTATACTAGTTATTTTATTGGTTATAAAACTCAGACAAGACTTTTAAAATTAGATATTCAAGATAATAATGCTCAAATGGAAGTCGAATTTACTGGCGAATTTCCAGAAAGAAAAATTGAAGGAATATTTGATTTCACTTTTAAAAATCAAAAAATAGAAACTGTCGAAGCAGATTTAAAATAATATGAGCAAAAATAACTTTGACGATATCATTAGTCGTTCCCTTATAATAAGAAAAAATACCACGAATTTGAAATCCAACATCACAAAAGTGAATGGACAGTTGAAGAAGACGTCATAGCATTTTTAACTGATGCGGGTTTAGTAGGCAGAAACATAATGTCAAAGCAACAGTACTTAAAAATATTAAACACAAAACTCTAAGCGATTAAGAAATTAGTCGCTTTTTTTATGAATTCATTTATTATTCAATCAATAAAAAACAAAATAAGAAGACTTTAGATAGTTTGCCTAAAAATTAGTAAATTTGAAGTTACTTTTCTATACATCAAATACTTAACCTAAAAATTATTGATTATTTAAAAGTGGAAACTCGTAACCACTAAAAAAAACAGGGCAAACCTAAATGCCAAAAGATAGGTTAATTAAAATTTTCATATTATGCCTAAATATGTAATAGAAAGAGAAATTCCTGAAGCAGGAAAATTAACTCCAGAGCAATTGAAAGCAATTTCACAAACTTCTTGTGGAGTATTAAGTAAAATGGGCTCTGAAATTCAATGGGTTCATAGTTATGTAACAGAAGATAAAATTTATTGTATTTACAACGCACCTAACAAAGAAATGGTTTTGGAACATGCCAAACAAGGCGGATTTCCAGCAAATTCAGTAAGTGAAGTCGCAAACATAATTGACCCAGTTACTGCTGAATAATTAAAAAATAAAAAACACTAGAAGCGACTGAGGAATTAGTCGCTTTTTTTATGGGTTGGAATTTTTATACATTTACAAACACTTACATTTTTGCACATAAAAAAATCCCGCTTTAATTAATCAAAACGGGATTTTTCTCTTAGTTTTCTATGTAAACTATGCAATGCCTTAATTCTGGTTTTTCTTCTGTGAAACTAAGCAACCATTCTCTTAGTTCATCTAGTTCAAAAGGTAATAAAACCCTTGTAGCTTTTTCAAGCTCTTTGCAAAAAAGTACTACATCAAAACTTACACGTTCTAAAATAGATTTGGTATATACTAAAATTTGTCTTCCCATTATTTTATTTTTTTTTAAGTTGAACAACAGTTAACTCATTATTGTAAATTTACTAAATATAACGATACAAACAATATTTTTATTTTATTATTTTAGTTAAAGTTTTACCAATTTTTCAAAGCTCTTAACATTTCTCTTTTCCCTGGTGCTCCGGGTAATTTTAAAGTCTGAAATCCAGCTTGTTGCATCGCCTTTTTTATAGAAGTTCTACAAGCATAAGTGGTTAATACGCCTCTATTTTTTAACGATTTATACATGATTTCGAAAATAGCTTCGTTCCATAATTCCGGTTGAACGGTAAATCCGAACGCATCAAAATAAATTAAATCGAAGATATTTTCATCGGTAATATCTACAAATGATTGTTTTCTTTTAGTCAAAATAAAATTTGAATTAATAACAATTTCTTCCTCCCAATTTACAGCGTGCATTTTTTCAAAATCGACTTGCTTTTCAGGTGATTCTAATTGCTCCACATAATTCAACTGCGAAATTTCTTCCAAGGCAATTGGGTAAGCTTCTACTCCAACATAATTGACTTTTAAATTACGTTTTTCAGCTTCTAACATCGTAATTAGAGCATTCAAACCCGTTCCAAAACCTATTTCCAAAATAGATATTTCGGAACCATTCTCAAATAAATCTAATCCATTTTTTATAAAAACGTGTTTCGCTTCCTGAATCGCACCAAATTTAGAATGATAGGTTTCATCTAATTCTGGAATATATATAGACGACGAGCCGTCTTGCGTGATGATTATTTCGTGTTTCATTTTTATGAAGAGCCAAGTAAAAAGTAAAAAGGCAAAAGTACGTTTTCGAAAATAAAATTCAACTAAAATTGTACTAACAAATTTCAACTTGAAACCTGAAACCTGAAACTACAAAACCAACTAACCATCTAAAAGATTGCTTCACAAGGTCTCAATGACTATCTTTGCATAAATTTTTACACAAATGGTTACATTCGAACAACTTAATCTTCCAATTTCGCTAAAAAAAGCTATAGACGATTTAGGTTTCACTACTCCAACTCCAATTCAAGCAAAAGCTTTCCCAATCGTCATGTCTGGTAGAGATGTTATGGGAATTGCTCAAACAGGAACGGGTAAAACGTTTGCCTATTTGCTACCGATTTTAAAACAATGGAAATTTGTACATACTGATATTCCAAGAGTGCTAATTTTAGTGCCAACTCGTGAATTAGTAGTTCAAGTACATGAAGAAATTGAAAAACTAACCAAATATATGAGCGTTCGTTCACTTGCTGTATATGGTGGTGTGAATATAAATACGCAAAAAAAAGACATTTATTCTGGTATTGATATCGTGGTGGGAACACCTGGTAGAATCATGGATTTGGCTTTGGATAATGTATTGAGATTTGACGATTTACAGAAATTAGTGATTGATGAATTTGATGAAATCTTAAATTTAGGATTTAGAGTTCAGTTGACTTCTATTTTATCGATGATGCGTTCGAAAAGACAAAATATCTTGTTTTCGGCAACCATGACGGAAGAAGTAGATGATTTATTAGATGAATTTTTCGAATTTCCTGAAGAAGTTTCTTTAGCGCCTAGTGGAACTCCGTTAGAGCAAATCGAACAACGTGCTTATGTCGTACCAAACTTTTTAACGAAAGTCAATTTACTAAAACATTTATTAGCAGACGAATCATATAGCAGAATTTTATTGTTTGTAAACAGTAAAAGAATGGCCGATTTCTTATTGGAACATTTAGAAGAAGATTTCCCTGGTCAGTTTGGAACGGTGCACTCGAATAAAACACAGAATTACCGTTTGAACATGATGGAAAATTTTCAAAATGGTGAAATTAGAGGTTTAGTGACTACTGATATTATGGCGCGCGGATTGGATATTACCGATATTACACACGTAATTAACATGCAGTTTCCGGAAATTCCAGAACAATATATGCACAGAATTGGTCGTACTGGTCGTGCCGATAAAGATGGTATTGCTATCAGTTTTATTGGTCCGAAAGAAGACGAATTCCAATTGGAAGTGGAAATGTTAATGCAAACGGAAATTAAAATTCACGAAATTCCAGCTGGTGTAAAAATTGAACAACAACGATTAGAATTCGAAAAAGATCAGAAGAAAGTCAAAACACTTTTGAAACGTGTTAAAAAAACTGGTGGAGATGCTTTTGAGAAAAAATCAGAGAAAAATAGTAAAGTAAATTTAGGTGGTCCAGGAAAAAGAACACCAAGAAAAACCGCTTCTAGAAATAGAGGAATTGAAAGAAAACGTGACGAAAAGAAAAAGAAAAAGTAATTTTTAGTATTTTTGAAAAACCTTTTTAAGTAATGCAATTTAATAACCCAGAAATTCTATATTTTTTATTTCTATTGATTATACCAATTTTGGTACACCTTTTTCAATTGAGACGATTTAAAAAACAAGAATTCACCAATGTTAAATTGCTGAAAGAACTCGAAATTCAAACCCGAAAAAGCTCTACAATTAAGAAATGGCTATTACTAGCAACTCGTTTATTATTATTAGCTGCCTTAATTTTTGCTTTCGCACAACCTTTTTTCAAAGCTAAAGATTTCGATAAAAAGAATAATGAATTGATTTTAGTTGTCGATAATTCCTTTTCAATGCAAGCCAAAGGAAATAGCGGCGAATTATTAAAAAGAACGATTCAAGATTTATTAGAAAACACGCCGGAAGACCAACAATTATCAGTTCTTACGAATGACGAAAATTTTTACGATACGAATATCAGAAACATTCAAAAAGAGTTACAAAATTTAAACTACTCTTCTACTCCATTTAATCCGGCGGCGATTATCACTCGAATTGAAGCAAAAAAACCAGGAGTTCCGAAAGATATTTTATTTATTTCTGACGCAGTTGGTTTAAAAGACGAATTGAAAACGAATTTAAGCGAAGCTTCTTCATTATATTATCAAACAGTTGAAGCCAACGAAACCAACAATATTGCGATTGAAAACGTACAAATTAGTCAAGTTTTAGATCAGTTTTACGAATTAAAAATCAGTATTAAATCGTATGGAGATTTTGAAGCTGATGTGCCAATTTCTATGTATAATGGTAAAAAATTAGTTGGAAAGGCGTTAATTTCTAAAGAAAAACCTCAAAAAGAGATTTTATTCACCATTCCGAAAACCGATTTTCACGGCTATGTTTCGATTCAAGATAATAGCTTGAGTTACGACAATACGTTTTATTTCAGTATTTCGAAACCACAAAAATCGAATGTAATTGCGGTTGGAAACATCGAAAAAAACAAATTTTTATCTCGAATTTATAATACTGAAGAATTCAATTATACTTCTACAGAATTAAATACGTTAAACTATAACGCCATTGAAAATGCAGATGCGATAATTTTAAACGAATTGCCAAACATTCCAAATGCTTTATCGGTCACTCTGAAAAATTATTACAGCAAAGGCGGAAACATTATTTTCATTCCGGATGTGAATAGTTCAGTGGAGAGTTATAATTCATTTTTGAAAAATTTTGGCAACAATTCTTTGTCAGAAAAAGCTATCAAAGAGAAACAAATTACTCAGATTAGTTTCAATCATCCGATATATACTAACGTTTTTGAGAAGAAAGTCAGTAATTTTCAATATCCAAAAACGAATGCAACTTTCACAATAAATGGAAGTAATTTACCGATTTTACAATACGAAGATAAAAGTGTTTTCTTAGGAAATATCACAAATAAACTTGGGAATTTATTTTTCTTTTCGACATCGATAAACAAGGAAAATTCGAACTTTCAAAACTCGCCATTAATTGTTCCAACGTTTTATAATATGGGCCAAAACAATAATAAAACTGGATTGAATGCCTTTACAATTGGTAACAACAACTATACAATTATTAACGAAACCATCGCAAAAGATAATGTTTTAAGTGTGACAAATACCGAAAACAGTTTTATTCCGATGCAACAAATTTTGAACAATAAAATCAAACTAACTTTCGGAAATTATCCAGAAAATTCAGGTAATTACGAAGTTTTAAAAGATAAAGAATCGCTAAAAAATATCAGTTTCAATTATCCAAGAAACGAAAGCGATTTATCGCAAATTAACGCCGATTATTTTGATTCTTGTACCAAAGTTAATTCGGTTTCCACCTTTTATTCTGACATTCATTCTTCGAGAACGAGCAATGAAGTTTGGAAATATTTTATCATAGCAACGCTATTATTTTTACTACTTGAACTACTAATCCAAAAATTTGTAAAATGAACCTTTTACTAAAAAACGCAACGATACTTGAAAACCAAAATCCATTTCATAAACAACAAGTTGATATTGAAATTACGGACGGAATTATTTCTAAAATTGGAAAAAATCTAGCTGTAAAAGATGGTTTTGAAGTCATTGAAAAAGACAATTTACACGTTTCACAAGGTTGGTTGGATACTTCAGTAGTTTTTGGCGAACCAGGTTTTGAAACCACAGAAACTATCGAAAACGGACTAAAAGTAGCTGCAAAAAGTGGTTTTACTTCAGTTTTTTTACATTCAAATACGAATCCAGCTATTGATAATCAAGCGATAATTCAATTTATAAAAAGTAAAGCGCAAAATAGCGCTTCCAACTTGCACATTGTAGGTTGCTTGACAAAGAACAGCGAAGGAACCGATTTAGCAGAACTTTTCGATATGAAAAATGCTGGAGTTGTGGCTTTTGGAGATTATAAAAAATCAATGACAAATGCGAATTTGCTAAAAATTGCTTTTCAATATGTAGATAATTTTGATGGGATTTTATTCGTACAACCTATGAATAAAGACATCAAAGGAAAAGGATTTGTAAATGAAGGCGAAGTTTCTACGAAATTAGGATTGAAAGGAATTCCAGCTATGGCGGAAGAAATTGAAATAGAAAGAAACATCGCGTTATTAGAATACACCAACGGAAAATTACATATTCCAACCATAACAACAAAAAACTCTGTAGATTTAATAGCGAAAGCACAAGCAAAAGGTTTACAAATTACCTGTGGAGTTTCAGTAAATAATTTGGTTTTAACGGATGAAGAATTAGTGGATTTCAATTCGAATACGAAAATTTATCCACCACTTCGTACAGAAACAGATAGGAAAGCCTTAATTGAAGGTGTTTTAAATAATGTAATTTCTGTCATTACATCTGACCATTGTCCGGTCAACATCGAACAAAAACAATTAGAATATGATTTAGCCGATTATGGTTCCATTGGTTTAGAAAGTGTTTTTGGTGCTTTACAGACAGTTTTACCAACGGAAGTGATTGTGGAAAAATTCACATCGAAAAAATCGTATTTCAATATAGAAAACCCAACAATTTCAGAAGGAAACAAAGCAGAACTAACACTTTTTAATCCGAATGAAGAATGGATATTCGGTAAAGAAAACATACTTTCTTTTTCTAAAAATTCGATTATGATTGGTAAGAAAATGAAAGGAAAAGTGTACGGAATAATTACAAACAATAAAATTGAAATCTAATGGAAGAACATAAAGTTAATGCGATGATTAGTCATTTTACACTCATCGGAACAATTGTAGCACTAATGATGAATGCTGAAAAAAAGAACGAATTTGTTAGTTTTTATACGCGTCAAACTCTAGGTTTATTTTTGTGTTTTCACTTGGGTGCATATTTTGTTGGAAATTTCGATAGCTGGATTGCCTCTTCAGCTTATTGGATATTTTTCGCCATACTTTGGCTAATCAGTTTTGCTGGTTTAATGAATAATGAAATGAAATTGGTTCCTATTTTAGGAGAACAATTTCAAAAATGGTTTAAAGGTTTATAATGAATACTATGAGTTTAGAATATTTGGTGAAAGCACCGAAAGAAATAAAAGAAAAAAACGGAGCCTTAATTTTACTACACGGTTATGGAAGTAACGAAGAAGATTTATTTTCTTTTGCACCACAATTACCAGAAGATGTATATGTAATTTCTGTTCGTGCACCATACGATTTGCAACCTTATGGATATGCTTGGTATGAAATTACGTTTGATGCCGATGAAAATAAGTTTTCAAACAACGAACAAGCTAAAGAATCTTTACAAGTGATTTCAAATTTTATTGATGAAATTTCAGAAAAATTACCTTTAGACAAATCGAATATTTCATTAATTGGATTCAGTCAAGGTGCGATTTTAAGTTACGGAATGGCTTTTACTTATCCTGAAAAAATTAATAAAGTTGTAGCATTAAGCGGTTATTTGAATGAACAAATTTTACCAGCTAGTTATGATGTAAACCAAATAAATCATATTGATTTTTTTGTTTCTCATGGTTCACAAGATCAAGTTATTCCTGTGGAATGGGCAAGAAAATCGCAACCGTATTTAGAGAAATTAGGTTTAAAAGTTGAATATAAAGAATATCCTGTTGGACATGGTGTAGCACCACAAAACTTTTGGGATTTTAAAAATTGGTTAGAAAAGATTTAATTTTTTTTTGAATATAAAAAAATGGCTCCGAAATTCGGAGCCATTTTTGTTTTTATAAATTGCACTTATCGTTTTAAAGAGAAGTGAGATTTGAATTGTTTTTGTTGATTGTTTTCTGTAAAATCAAGGGTAAACCAATAATCTGTTGAAGGCAATTGCGCTCCATTATAAGTTCCATCCCAACCTTTACTTTCACCAGTTGCACTTAATTGTTTAATCAATTTTCCATATCTATCAAAGATATATAGTTTTGCATCTGTTTGATCTAATCCAATAATATTCCAAGTATCGTGAATACCATCTCCGTTTGGAGTGAAATACTTAGGATAATCAATTACGATTACTTCAATTGATAAATTTGTACAACCTTCTAAATCTGTAACTAAAACAGTATGTACTCCTGGTTCAACTCCTGTAAACACATTAGATTCTTGCCAAGCACCATCATCTAAAGCATAAACTAAATTACCAGTTCCGATAGGATTTACAGTTACTGTAATTGTTGGATTATCTGTAAATGCTTCTGATACTGTAGCAGTAAATGCCGTTGCTGGGAATACTTCAATTACCTCTGCTGAAGCATCACTTGAACAATTTGTAATAGAATTTGTTACAATTACTTGGTAGTTCCCTGCTTGCATAGCAATGTATGTAGAAGCGCTTGCACCTGCTATTGGTTCGTAAGTATTTGTAACCGTATTCAAGAAGAACCAATCGTAAGTGTAATTAGGATTAGATAATTGTGTATCTAATAAATAACCTTGATAAGTTAATCCTGTATTAGCATTCACACAAATATGTCCGTCAGTTAATACTGGTTTTGGTAAAGGATTTACTAAAACTGTAATATCTGTATAACCTCCATTACATTCTCCTAAAACAGAAGTTATTCTATAGGTTACAAAACCTTGAACATTTGAATTGTTAATCAACACATCATTTATACTAATCGGAGCTAATCCGCTTCCTGTTTGTGTAAATCCTGTTACATTAGCTGAAGCAATTACATCCCATTCCAATTGTGTTCCTGTAATATGTAAATTTTCAGACACAACTATATTGGTTATTTCTCCACTACAAATATCTGGGTGAGGCAATCCAATTGGGTTTCCTGGAATAGGATTCACATAAATCATATCAGATAAAAACACAGGTCCTGGGCAACCATTTCTGAATGGTATTACTTGAAATTGAATAGTTCCACCAGCAGTTGGATTTGTTGTAGCTAATTGTAAATTTAATGAACCTGTTGTAGTTCCATTATTAGCTCCACCAACTATTGTTACATTACTAGTAATTGCTGTCCAATTATAAGTTGTGTTGTTTAATGTTCCAGTAATTTGCATATGTAATGTTTCACCAGAACAAAGTTGATCATCTACTATTGAAATTGATTGAACTTTTGGATTTGGATTAACCAATATGGTAACATAAATTGGATCTCCTACACAACCAAAAGAATTATTAGGTAAAATTACCATTGAAATTGCTCCACTAGTTGAATTTGGATTTATTAACTGAACCAATTGAGTATTAATATCATTCTGATCTCCATTAGTACTAAATAATCCCGTATTGATATCTGTTAAAGAAGCTGTCCAAGTAAATGTTGATCCTGGAGGTGTAATAAAGTTTAATGTACTTCCATCACAGATTGGGTTTGTAGGTGTATAATTTAAGACCGGTTTTGGAAACTGACATTGAACTGTAAAACTAGCTGATGTTGAACTACATGTTGCAGCATTTGTTGCTGTAATCATATAAGAATTTCCACAGGTAAATCCTGTAACAACTCCTCCTGCACCAACTGATAATCCTACGGGTGTAGAAGTATATGTTAAAGCTGCTGAATAATTTGAAACTGTAGCTGTTCCGTTTGCTGAACATGTAGCTGCTCCTGTAGCAATTGTTGGAACGGCTGGTGCTGCTAACTGACATTGAACTGTAAAACTAGCTGATGTTGAACTACATGTTGCAGCATTTGTTGCTGTAATCATATAAGAATTTCCACA
>NZ_FNYA01000003.1 GCF_900108955.1 Flavobacterium terrigena
GGTTGCGTTTCTCCCATTCCGCTTCCTGTAATTCTGTTTTTAGCAATTCCTTTTGAAATGATGTATTGAACCGTAGATTTTGCTCTTCTGTCCGATAATCTTAAGTTATAGTTATCTGATCCACGACTATCCGTATGCGATTTCGCATCGATAACCATGTTTGGATGTTCGTTCATTACTCTTACCAATTTATCTAACTCTTCTGCACCTTGAGCCGTGATGTTAGATTTGTCGTATTCAAAGTAAATAGCTTGTAAAATAACTTCTCTTTCTGTAATGATTGGTTTGATTGGTGTTAAACTAACCACAATCGTTTTTGGTCCGTTTTGAGATTTCTCCATTGAAGCCGTTCCGTTTTCATATCCAGATCTTGAAGCATTGAAATTATAAACTTGCTCACAATCCATACCGAACTTCGTTTCTCCCATTTCGTTTGAAACTTGGTTTCCTTTTTCGATTCCTTTGTTGTTTACTAAAGTAACACTTGCTCCAGAAAGTAATTTTCCTGATTCAGCATCTTTTACAACAACTGTTCCATCTACTCCACAAACCGCGTTAGCTTGGAAAATATCATCATTTCCATCTCTGTTACTTGAGAAGTAACCTACATTCTTTTGTAAGTTATATGAAAACGCGAAATCATCTTTTTGTGAGTTAACTGGCGCACCAAGATTGCTCGCTTTTTCGTTTGTATTGGTGTTGTATTTGAACGTATCGTATCCACCAAAACCTTGTCTTCCGTTTGATGAGAAGAATAAAATGTTATCATCTTGGATCGATGGAAAACTCTCGTTTGCTTCTGTGTTTACATTTGCTCCTAAGTTTTCTGGTGTTCCATATGTATCACCATCCACGCTTACTTTCCAAATATCTTCTCCTCCTAATCCACCTGGCATATCAGAAGAAAAATATAATGTTTTTCCGTCTTTGCTGATACTTGGGTTTCTTACTGAATACTCTTTGCTGTTAAATGGTAATGGTTTTGAATTCCCCCATTTATCTCCTTCTGCTTTTGTTGCTTTATACAAATAAATTTGACCGAATTTTAACTTTTTTGCTTTGTCCTTTTGGAATTCACTTTCGTTAAAACTTTCGCTTCCGTAGTACATTGCTGTTCCATCTGAGGTGATAGCTGCTGGTCCGTCATGCCATTTTGTATTTAGTTCTGTAACTTCTGTAGCTTGACTTAATGTTCCGTCTGCGTTTCTTGTTGCTTTGTATAAATCTAAATACGGTTGGTCGTCCATACCACTTTCTCTTCTTGCTGTGTTTCTAGCACTGGCAAAAAACACTTCGTTATTATTCGTTAAAACCGCTCCAAAATCAGCTTTATCACTACTTACATCTGATTTCACAGCCTCGTATTGCTTACTCTGATTTTTTAATTGTGCTAAATAGTTCGGATTGTTTTTAAACGCTTTCGCTCTAGCATCGTTTGGTTGCATTTTTGCAAATTGCTCCATTTGTGCATCGGCTGCTTTAGTGTTCCCTTCTGCTTTTAGCATTTGAGCATATCTAAAGTGTGTTTCTGCATCTTGTTGTGTTTCTACAGCTTTTGCATACCACGTTACCGCTTCTTTTGTATTAAAAACATTGAAGTAACTATCTCCTAATTGTTTGTATATGTATCCATCGGCTTTGCCTTTCTCAACTAATTTCGAATAAGCCTTAGCTGCATCTACATACTCCAATCTGTCGTATAATTTGTCCGCTTCTTTAGTGTCTTTATTTTGTGCCATCAATCCTGTTGAAAGAAATAACGCACCTGCTAGTATATATATATTTTTCATATGTATTTTTCTTGGTTGGATAGATTAAAAATAACGTGGTGAACGTGATACTTTTTTACTAAAGTTAACATCAAACAACAAGATTACCTCGTGAGATGATGGTGTAGTTACTTTTAAATCTGAAACGATATGATCGTATGCGTAACCAATTTTTAATGATGGTGTGATGGCATAATTTACCATAGCTCCAAAACTGTCATCTAACCTATAAGTTGCGCCAATTTCGAATTTATCATAAAACATAAAGTTTGTTGAAACATCCCAAGAAGCTGGCGCTTCAAACGATGATTTTGCCATAAAAAATGGTTTGAATTTTATGTTCTGACTGATGTCAAACACATAACCTCCTGTGAAAAAGTAGTGGCTAGTTTCATTACCGTATGATCTACCTTTATAATCTAAATGGCTAGCTTTTAACATATTAGGAACTGATAATCCAAAATAGTATTTATTAGTATAATAAAAAGCTCCTGAACCAAAATTAAAATAACTATTGCTAATATTTGATAAAAAAGCATCATCCCCAGGATCTGGTAATGTACTTGCAATTTTTGTTTGAAAATCAACATTATGCAAAGTTAATCCGGCTTTTATCCCTAAGGCTAACTTGTGCTCGCCTCCTAATTTTAAAGTGTAAGAGAAATCACCGTAAATATTGTTTTCTTCAACTGGTCCAATCTTATCTGAAATTACAGACAATCCTAAACCTACATTCTTTCCTACTGGACTATGTCCGAAAAAAGTACTTGTTGTGGGTGCATCCTCTAATTCTATCCATTGTTTTCTGTGTAAAAGCCCTAATGATAAGCTTTCTTTACTACCAGCATATGCAGGATTCATTACACTCATATTATACATGTATTGTGTATAATGTGGATCTTGCTGCGCAGATACTTCTGAAAAGAATCCAATGCTCAACAATAAACCTAAATATATTTTTCTCATATTGATGTTGTTTAATAAAAACTACTCTTTTACCGCCTTGATAAAAGAGTAGAATTATTCTCTTTCTTATTTTTGCTCTCTATTAATGTAAATCCAACCCGTTCTCATATCTCCAGATGCTAACTCAATAACATAGTAGTATGTTCCGTCTGGCATCTCGCCTCCGCCCATAAACTGACCATGCCAATCGTTATTGTAATTCGTTTTACTATAAACTTCCTTACCATATCTGTTGAAAATCTCAACCTTATTAGCAACTAACTCTAAATAATCATTAGAACCATCACCATTTGGTGAAATACCTTTTTGGATGTCGCAAGTAACATTGTTAAATAACTTAGATACTTGTGTTGAACAAACAAAACCAGATAAATTAGTAATCGTACAAGAATAAGTATCAGGACTACTTATTGCAAGTGTGCTTGAATTTGTTCCAACCACTATGTTTGAACTATTCATCCATACGAAGCTATAGTTTTGAGGATTACTAATACTAACAGATAAAACATATTCATTTCCTTCACATTGTCCTGTTATATCAAAATCAGGAGAATTAACAATTGTTACATCGAAATCACTTTGATCTGTACAGTTTGGTGTAGTAGCAGTTTGAGCAAAGATATAAATAGTTTGAGAACTTGTAATAACATCACCAGCATTCAATTGAGTTCCTAATCCATTTGCAGCAGTATGATATGAATTTCCAGGACTTAATGCTGGTAATACATATTGATCACAATAATTTACATCTGATAAAACATCAGCAACAGGCATTGCGATAGAATTTACCACACAAGTTTGAGTACTAAAACAAGTTTGCGCAGTAGTTACAGTAACACCATAAGTACCCGATTGATTAACAACAATTGAAGAAGTAATATCTGGTAATGGGTTGTTATTAAATGTCCATGCATAAGTCACATCACTTAAATTAAAGTTAATAGGATTAACAGAAATTGTATTTGATGCTCCTGCACAAAATGTTAAATTAGCAGGAATAGTAAATTGTGGCAGTGGATTAATTGTAATAACTACAGTTCCAGTTAAAGCTTGTGTACAATTTCCTAAAATTACATTAACTAAAGAATATGTTTTAGTTCCACCAGTATGGTTAAATGTTGCATTACCAGTAGTGGCATCTAAAAATATAGTTTGATTTGAAGTCCCATCATTATAAGTTACAGTAGCACCAGGAGTACCAGAGAATGTAACCGCAATAGTACCAGAACTACCTTCACAAACAGTAACGTCACTACTTGTAAATGCCGCAGTTATTGGAGCATTTATGTTTATAGTAAATGAATCATTTGCAGAACATGCTCCAGAACCAATTGCATAATCAATTGTATATGATCCTGGGGTAACTTGGTCAGTCCAAGTTATTGTTCCATTACTATCAATTGAAATATTTAGTGGATTTCCAGCTATTGAAAAACTTCCACCAGCAGCACCAGTTAGTGTAACGTTTGCAACTCCATCATTAAAACAGTAAGGAGCACTATTGTAAGTAATATCAACTGTAGGAGGTGAAACAACTTCAATTTCGAAATTTTTAATTCCAGCACAAAACGTAATTGTGTTATAAATTCTCACCCAAATAGTTTGTGGGTTAGTTACATTAGTATATGTACTTGGGTTTGGAATTACGTTTGTTCCAGCAGCAGCATCTGCTTCAGTTAAATAATAAGTAACTTGATAATCTGACGGTGTAGTAAAATTAGCCGTAACAACAGCAGTATTTTGGGTTAAATCAAATACTGGGTTTGCCGTACAAATTGTCATGTCATTTGGTTCTGGTGTTAAAAGACCTAAATCTGGGTAAAATTCTACCACGATTGTATCCTCACCTACACAAGATGACCCTACGTATTGCGCTACTAATTTGTATTCTCCTGGTAACGTAACATTTAATGTTGGCCCTGTTTGACCAGTAAGTTCAACAAATGTTGAAGTAGAAGGAGCCATGTAATACCATGTAAATCCATATGGTGGTGCTGTTAATCCACTATTAATAGTATAAGATTGACCAGCACATAAAGCACTGTTTCCATTAACTGTTAAATCAGTTCCTAAATCAACACTTCCAATATCAAATTTACTTAAGAAAACCGCACTATCAAATAATCCATCATTTCTATCACCTACAACGAATTTCATATGATAAGTTTGACCTGGTATAACCGTTCCTGTCGCAGACATTGGTATTGTATAACCTTTAAAGTTAGTTGGGTCAATTACATCTGGTAAACCATCTTGTGGGTTTCCATCACCATAAAACTTATCAAAATAAGTAGGATTAGCAGAACCACAACCTGAGTTATAATCCGTATTTCTAATTGTTGTTACTGCCACTGGAACTGGTGGAGTTGTACCAGGAATAACAGCTAAATTAGTAGTTGTACCTGTTGTTGTATTTGTCAAGAAGAACGCAAAAGCATCAGAAAATGAACATTGGTAAGTTCCGTATTCATCAGAAGCAAAGATGAAATCAAATTTTATTTGATCAGCAATTGGCACAAAATCAAATTCTAAAATTGAAGAGTTGTTATAACTATTTAACCCTGGATCTATTCCTAAAGATTGCATATAAGAAAGTAACTGAGCGTCACCTGGCCATCCAGCAGGAGCATCATTATTTCCATCATTTGGTCCATCACATTTATTTGCTTCACGTGTTGCTAAAATAATACCCTCATCTAATCCGAATGATGAACCATTTTTATTAAAATATCCAATACCATTTTGTTGACCAAAATTTGAACCTGTAGAAGACGTAATGTTTGAAACAATTCCACATGGTGAAGTAACCAAGACATCCGTTACAAGCTGTGCCACTGTATATGTTGTAGGCGCGGCGACAGTTGATGAATTTTCTGCAAAAATTGGAGGTCCCACTCTATTAATACAAACATTGAAATTAACAACTTGATTTGGAGCTGTTGGTTCAGACCAAACTCTTATATAATAGGTTTGACCGATAACAAATGCATTGTTATAACTAAAATTATTTGTATCACAGTAGAATAATGTCAATGCACCACAAGAACCAGAATAAACAGCATGACTTAAATCTGTAGTTGTACCTACAATATCATTAAAGTTTATGATATGTGTTGCCGAAGTAGCTGTAAATGAGAACCAAGTATCATCATCAGTAGTACCTCCACATGTTGAAGTAGGTAAACCCGAATTTGTAGCTCCTGTAATTGTTCCAGCTGTAGCAACTGTACAAGCCATATCAGCATTTACTGGCACAGTTAATGGTGTAGCACAATTATCATTTGTTGGTCTAGTATAAAAATTGGCTCCATTTGACCAAAAACTTGCATCTGTTGGAGAACAAATTGCTCTAACAAAGAAAGTATATGCAGTACCTGGTGTTAATGGTGTCCAAGTAAAAGGATTCGTACTAACTAAAGTTCCTGGAGTTCCTGGAGCTGGTACAGGTGAACCTAATGGTAATACCAATATTTCCCATTGTGTTGCAGTTCCTGCTTCAGTCCAGTTTAATTGAACTGATGTAGTAGTAATATTTGTTACTGTTAAAGTAGTTGGTTTTGGACATGTGATTGGTGGTGTACAATAAATTGTAGCATCCCATCCAGGACTAACTATCGTAGCATTTGACGTAAATGTAAATGTTAAACACCCACTAGCATTAGTTGCCGTAAATGAAGGTGGTAAAGTAGTTCCTGTATAAGTACCAAGAACTGGTGAAGTTGGTAAATTACCATTTCTGATCACTAAAACATCTCCAGCAGCTACATTAAACTGATTGAAAATTACTGTTACAACATCTCCTGCATTATCAGGACAAACTGTTGTAGTAACGTTGTTCTGATTGTTTGTATAATCTCCTGCTGCTCCTCCATTGTCATAAAAATGATCTCCTGCACAAAAGTGTGGAGTTGTACAGAAAGTAGCAACTGTAGACCAGAAACTAACTTCTGTTGGAGAACATACTGCTCTTACATAAACATCATAACATGTTACAGAAGTTAATCCTGTAATTATAAATGGATTTGTTCCGGCTGGTACACCCACAGAACCTGCAGTTGGTGCTGGTGAACCTGTTGGTAAAACTATAACTTCCCATTGCGTTTCTGTGGCACCATTTGCCCAGTTAACTTGGGCGTTATTATAATTAATATTAGTAATTGTCGGATTCAATGGTTTCGGACAAGGAACTAAATTTAATTTTATATTATCAATTGCAGCTGGAGGTTGATTTCCAAGTGTATTATTATTTCTCCATTCAAAAACTACACGCATCGTACTGCCAGCATAAGGAACAGCATTAAGTGTATAGTTTTGTGTTGTAAAAGTTGAAGATGAAGCAAAATCATTACCAACCTTGATTTTATTTGGAGTTGCTGGAGCTGTTGTAATTTGAGTTCCGGCAGTAATCACTGTAGAAGTTGGAACAGTCCAAACTCTAAAATAATCTGCACCAGTTTCTCCATTTGAACGCCAATCAAAAGTAAAATCTAATTGAGTAGCTCCGGCAGGAATTATAAAATCTTTATAAGCATGAGCTGTAGATGTTGCGGTAATATTATAAGTGTTTGTTGTTCCATTGGTATCAGTAACATATAGTGAATGTGTTCCTCCATTATTAATACCAGTACCTACGGCCCATTTATTTGATTGAGTTCCGTTGTTTAATGTCCAACCTGTTAATGTTTCAAGGCCATCTGTAAAGTTTAAAGCAGTAGCAACTTGAGGTAAAACAAAAGTAAATGGTCCAGCCCATGGGCTAAAATTACCATCATTACAATCTGCTCTTACATAGTATTGATAAACAACACCTGGTACTAAACTTGTAGCTAAATATGGATTAGCAGCAGGTACTCCAGGTCCAGTTGGTACACCATAAGGCGCAGGTGCTAATGCTACTTGCCATGCTATAGTCCCTGGGTTATTTGCCCATGACAAATCTGCAGAGGTAGTAGTAATATTTGTAGCCGTTAAAGCAGTTGGTTGGTTACAAAAAACGCGTTCGATATTTAAAGTATATCCAACCGTTTGATTTGCCGAACTTGAAGATATAATGATATAATATGTAGTATTCGCTACTACTGGAAATGGAAGAATAGTTCTAGGATTAGAATTATTATTTGCAACTCCAGCTAAACAAGTTGCACCAGGAGATCCTGGACACGCACTGTAAACATGTATACTTGAACTGGTATTAGTTGGTGATAATGTTATAGCAATATTCCCTGTAAATGTTGGAGTAAATGAATAAAAAACATCATTTCCTTGCATGAAATTAAGTGCCGATCCACTACAAGTTAGTGGTTGCTGAATATCATTAGAATCGATATAATTCGCCGTGTTATCATTTGTTGCATAAGGTAATAATCCAGGAACAAATGTAGCTGGGTCTAGTGGATCTGTAAGACCTCCAACTATAATTGGACCCGCACAAGTATCTCCAAAAGATGCTGTTTGAAAACTTCTTGGTCCGAACCAATCACTTGGATAATTATTTAAAGCGCCTGTACAAACTGAACGAACTTGAAATTTATATAATGTATTTGGTAATAAACCCGTAGCTAAAAAGTTAACGTTAGTATTTGCTATTGGTTGATTCGGAATATTATCAAATGTATCTGCAAAAGGAACGATTTCAACTTCCCATTGTGTAATTCCAGGAGGTGTACCCCAACTTAAATTTGCTGTTGAAGTAGATTCATTCGCTGTAGTTAATGGCCCAATTGGAGCATTACATTTTTGTACAATGTTCATATTATCAATTAACCACCTGTCACCATTGTCATTTGTCATAACAAATGCAATATAAATTTGTTGTCCTGCATAAGCTACTAAGTCAACAACTTTTTCCTCATAAACATTGGCAGTTGAAGTTAACGAAGATTCGTCCCAAGAAATAACATTGGTAAAACTTGTAGGGTTAGTTTGAGAAGTAGTTGATACTTTTATATCAAATAAACTTAATTGATTTCCACTTTGGACCGTTTTTGTAAAAAAACGTAATTGTCCATTTGCAGGAACAGTAATTAGGTTAGTAACCAACCAGTCAATAGCAAATGTCCCATCAGTAACATTTTCTCTATTAAGATATGCCGATTTACCAACACCACCATAAGTTAATGTTGCTACACTTGTTTCTGCCCAACTTGGACCGGTAGGTGATCCTGCACCTGTTTCAAAAAATGTCCATCCAGTTGGCGGGAATGTTCCTCCTTCAAAATTTTCTTGACCGAAAACATTCAAACCAGCGAACATAAACAATAATAATAGTAGTACTTTTTTCATTATATTTGTGTTTGTTTAAGTTTATATATTCATTAACAAATGTAATGAGTATATGTCCCTAAGCTAAATTAATCGATAAAATACAGTAAAAATCGATAAAAAACAGCATTGTTATTTATTGAAAATTATCGACTATTTTTGTTAATATTTTATATTTTCTATGTTAGAAATCGAAAAACATACCTTTGAAAGGACCGCTATTGTTGGGATTGTTACACAAAACCAAAATGAAGAAAAACTAAACGAATACCTGGATGAGTTGGAATTTCTGACATTTACGGCTGGTGGAGAGGTCGTTAAACGGTTTTCTCAAAAAACCGATAAACCTCATCCAAAAACATTTGTTGGAACCGGAAAATTAGAAGAGATTAAAACATATATTAAAGAACACGATATTAATTCTGTGATTTTTGATGACGAATTAACGCCTTCACAACAAAAAAACATTACAAGAGAATTAGATTGTAAGGTTTTAGACCGAACGAATTTAATCTTAGATATTTTTGCACAACGTGCCGAAACTTCTTATGCAAGAACTCAAGTAGAATTGGCGCAATGTCAGTATTTATTACCTCGATTAACAGGAATGTGGACTCACTTAGAACGTCAACGAGGTGGAATTGGTATGCGTGGACCTGGGGAAACGGAAATTGAAACGGATAGACGTATTGTTCGTGATCGAATTTCGTTACTAAAAGAAAAAATTAAGGTTATCGATAAACAAATGTCAACGCAACGAGGCAATCGTGGTGCTATGGTTCGTGTGGCTTTGGTAGGTTATACGAATGTTGGAAAATCGACTTTGATGAATGCCGTTGGAAAAAGTGAAGTTTTTGTGGAAAACAAACTTTTCGCAACACTTGATACTACAGTTAGAAAAACGGTAATTAAAAATTTACCTTTCTTACTTTCGGATACGGTTGGATTCATTAGAAAATTACCAACGCAATTGGTAGACTCATTCAAAAGTACACTAGATGAAGTTAGAGAAGCCGATTTACTATTACATGTGGTTGATATTTCACATCCAGAATTTGAAGATCATATTGCTGCGGTAAATAAGATTTTACTAGACATAAAAAGCGCCGACAAGCCAACGATAATGGTTTTCAATAAGATTGATGCTTATAAGTATGTAAAGATTGATGAAAACGATGAAACTATTGAAAAAACCACTAAGAATTTCTCACTTCAAGATTGGGAAAGAACGTGGATGAGTAATTTAGGAGAAAACAATACATTATTTATTTCTGCAACAGATAAATTAAACTTTGAAGCTTTTAGAGAAAAAATTTATAGTGCAGTAAGAGAAATTCACATCAGTCGTTTTCCTTATAATAAATTTTTATATCCAGATTATAAAGATGTTATTGAAAATGAAGACGATGAAGACGAAAATGAAGATATCGAATAAAATAAAAAAAACCAGTCAAATACTAAAATTGACTGGTTTCTTTATTTTATCCTTTAGAATTATTTCTTCTTATATAATGGAACCGCTGAACACGCTTCGCCAAACATAATACTTTTAGATACTTTCATTAGTTTTTGAATCGCTAAAGTGTAGATTTCATTTGGTACATCTTTCTTCGAACAACCTTTTAAAATTAATGGTTTCTCGAAAAATTCTGTGTAATCTAATTTGTTTAAAATGTCTTGATACCAATCGATAACCGCTATTTTCTTATCACCATGAATGACTTTTAAAGCAAAAGGCGCTAAATGAACCGCAACTAAAGTATATGCCCAAGCTGGTAATATCGCATCTTCCGAACAATATAAAGCTACATATTTATCTTCGTACAAAGACCAATCTGTATTTTTCAATTGTTCTCTAAATTCCGTTTCTTTTAAAATAAAACCACCAAACAACCATTGCGAAATGTCTAATGCAATCACATGATCATCTGGATAATAATCTTCTAAATCGAAAACTATTAACTTACTATTGGCAACTTTATTTACTATTTCACTCATTTTAGTCTCAGTTTTAACTTCGTTCCGTTCGCATTTGCTTGGGTCAGTTACAGTTTGCAATTAATTACTGCTTACCGTAAACTGATTTAAAGCATTCCTAATTCTAATTTTGCTTCTTCACTCATTAAATCTTTGCTCCAAGGCGGATCAAAAGTAATTTCTACTTCACAAGATTTAATTGTATCAATTTTTTGCACCTTTTCTTCCACTTCTTTTGGTAAAGATTCGGCAACAGGGCAATTTGGAGAAGTTAATGTCATTAAAATTTTAACTTCATTGTCTTCGTTAATCATTACATCATAAATTAAACCTAGTTCGTAAATATCAACAGGAATTTCTGGATCATAGATTCCTTTTAATGCTTGTACAACGCTTTCGCCTAAGTTTATTTCGTCTTTAAATTCTTCCATTTTTATTTTATTTTGCCACAAAGGCACGAAGGCACTATGTGTTTGTTGTTTTAATTTTTTGCTTCGAATGCCAAAGCGTACATTTTTATTTTTTTAATCATCGAAACCAAACCGTTGGCACGAGTGGCAGAAAGATGTTCTTTTAATCCAATTTCATCCACGAAATCAGTATTTGCTTCTAAAATTGCGGCTGGAGTTTGGTTGGAAAAAGCACGAATTAATATCGCAATAATTCCTTTCGTTAAAATAGCATCACTATCAGCTGAAAAAACAACCTTTCCATCCTTTTCTTCAGCATGAACCCAAACTTTAGATTGACAACCTTTAATAATATTATCTTCTGTTTTGTACTGCTCTTCAATTATGGGTAAGCCCTTACCTAATTCAATAATGTATTCGTAACGTTCCATCCAATCGTCGAACATTGAAAATTCGTCAACAATTTCGTTTTGTATTTCTTTAATATTCATTACTTATCTTGAACTAAACTTAAAATTTTATTAACTAACTTCTCCACTTCTACTGGCGGATAACCATGATCAAAACCATTGGCTGGATATTTTACACCTTTAGATTCAAAAATAATATTAGCATGTGGCGCACCATCATAATATCTTTTTTCTGTTGGCCATTTCATGTCTTTTACTTTTTCTAAATCAACAGCATTCGCTAAAGCAGAAATTTCCTTCCAATCTGCATCTGAAATTTTCATTTCACTTGAATAGGCTTTAAAATCTCTTTCTTTAGAGGTGTATAACAATTGATTTTCTACCTTAACAGCCATAAAAAACCCTCTAGTGTTTGCTTCGTAATAAATAGTTGGCACAGTGCTTTGTGTTTTGTTGTTTATAACTGCGTTTTTTACCTCTGAGCTATTTGTCGCAACACCAGAAGAATCTGTTGCTTTTTTTTGACAGTTGCAACTCGTAATTGTAATGGCGATAGTTGCTAATATTGTAAATACTTTCATATCTGTAATTTTTTTAAACATATAAGTCATATAAGTTTTTCTTTTACGAAAAGTATATGTTATGTGTTGATTAGTTCATTTAAGACAACATCATTTTTGCTTTTTTAACGGCTTCTACAAATATATCAATTTCTTCTTTAGTATTATAAAAAGCAAAACTAGCTCTTATCGTACCAGGAATTTTGAAAAAGTCCATAATTGGTTGCGCACAATGATGTCCGGTACGCACCGCTATACCTAGTTTATCTATAATCGTGCCAATATCATATGGATGAATATTTTCGATATTGAAAGAAATAACCGAAGCTTTTTTATTTAAATCCGTTGGACCATAAATCGTTACACCTTCAATTTCTTGTAATCTTTTTGTGCCGTAAATCAATAATTCGTGTTCATGTTTAGCGATATTATCAAAACCTACTTCATTCATATAATCAATCGCCGCTCCGAAAGCAATTCCACCACAAATATTTGGTGTTCCGGCTTCAAATTTATGAGGCAAATCAGCATACGTCGTTTTTTCGAAAGTCACAGTAGCAATCATTTCTCCACCGCCTTTGTATGGTGGTAATTTTCGTAACCATTCTTCTTTTCCGTACAACATTCCAACTCCAGTTGGACCACACATTTTGTGTGCAGAAGTCGCATAAAAATCAACATCCAATGCTTGAACATCTGGTTTAATATGTGGACAAGATTGCGCACCATCAATTAGAACTGCTGCTCCAACTGCATGCGCTTTTGAAATAATTTCTTCAATAGGATTTAGAACACCTAAAGCATTTGAAATATGATTGCAACAAACTAATTTGGTTTTGTTTGATAATAATTTATCGTATTCTTCCATAATTAATTCACCATGAATACTCATAGGAATTACTTTTAAAGTTGCACCAGTGTGTTCACATAACATTTGCCAAGGCACAATATTACTGTGATGTTCTAATGCCGAAACAATAATTTCATCTCCTTTTTGTAATAAAGAAGCAAAACCATTCGCAACTAAATTGATACTTTCTGTTGTTCCAGAAGTCAAAATAATCTCGTAAGAGTGTTTCGCATTAAAATGTCTTTGAATTTTGAAACGCGCTTCTTCATAAGCATCCGTTGCTAATTGACTCAACGTGTGAACTCCACGATGAATATTAGCGTTATATTTTGAATAATAATCGACAATACTATCAATTACTACTTGAGGTTTTTGCGAAGTCGCACCGTTATCAAAATACACTAATGGTTTTCCGTTTACGGTTTGTGACAATATTGGAAATTGTGCTCTTATTTTCTGAACATCGAACATATCATAACTATTTGTGGCAAATTTACGATATGATTATTTAAAATAGGAATAAATAAAGATTAAAATCTAGTTAAAAATGCAATTTTTGAATTTACTTAAACAAACTAAACGCACAGTTTGTCATTTCGCCGTAAAGGAGAAACGTAAGTTCAGCGAAGCTAAATCTCATAAAGTATTTAGATTGTGTGATTTCTCCTTAGTCGAAATGAAAAAACAAAAAAACCAGTTAAACACTTAAATTTAACTGGTTCTATTACTATTATATTGTTCTTATGCTTCTTTAAAACATCTTTTATTAAATACGATCAAAATACCAAATCCTGTTGAAATGGCTACATCGGCAATGTTAAAAATGGCATTGAAAAAAGTAAATGGTTTTCCTCCAATAAGCGGCACCCATTCTGGCATTGGAATATCTTTAATAATTGGAAAATATAACATATCTACTACTTCACCGTGAAACCAAGTTCCGTAAGGTTCGTTCGAAAACATTGTCGCAACTTGACTAGAACTATCGTTAAAAATTACTCCGTAAAATACCGAATCGATAATATTTCCAACAGCTCCCGCTAAAATTAAAGTAATCGCGAAAGTTAAATAATTAGATAGACCTTTTTTGATAGAATCATTTAACCACCAAGAAATTCCTCCGACAGCAAAAATTCTAAAAACAGTTAAAAACAATTTTCCATATTCACCTGGAATTTCTGCACCCCAAGCCATACCTTCGTTTTCCACAAAGTAAATTCTGAACCAATCGAACACCTTTACTTGTTCGTTAAGATAGAAATTCGTTTTTATATATAATTTACTTACTTGATCAATTAATAAGATTAGAAATACAAATAAATAGGCTTTTTTTAAGTTCATTTTTTTATGGTTTGTGCAAAAGTAGGAATTTTAACTAATAAAAAACGCCCCATAAGGAGCGTTTATATATTTATTAACGTTTTTAACGCTGTAAATTTTTGGCTTCGATGCTCATAGTGGCGTGAGGAACAATTTTTAATCTTTCTTTATTGATCAATTTTCCTGTTACTTTACACAAGCCATACGTTTTGTTTTCAATACGTATTAAAGCGTTTTTTAAATCGCGAATGAATTTTTCCTGACGAATAGCTAATTGCGAGTTCGCTTCTTTACTCATTGTTTCACTTCCTTCTTCGAAAGCTTTAAACGTTGGCGAAGTATCGTCAGTTCCATTATTTGAATCATTTAAATAAGCACTCTTTATCAAATCTAAATCGATTTTAGCTTTATCTAATTTTGAATTGATTAGCTCTCTAAATTCTGCTAATTCTGCATCTGAGAATCGTATTTTTTCATCTACCATAATTTCGATTATTTTGAAATTAATATTATTGTTTTTAGCTCATCAAACTCAATTTCCGTACCATTATTGATTTCTGATACAAAAATTAGTTCATTTGTAAGTGTTTCTGATTTTATGTACGATAAATTTGCGGTTACGGCTTGTTCAATGATATCATTATTTTGAATCTGAACTTTAATCTTATCTGTAACTTCAAAACCAGAATCCTTACGGATATTTTGAATTCTATTGACTAACTCTCTCGCTATCCCTTCTTTACGTAATTCATCAGAAATTGTAATATCTAATGCAACTGTAATTCCGTTCGAATTGGCTACTAACCAACCTGGGATATCTTGAGACGAAATCTCTACATCTTCGATTGTTAAAGTAATACTTTTTTCTGAACTAACAATTGTTATTTCGCCCGTTTTATCTAATTCATTTATCTGTTCTTGCGAAAAAGCTTGTATCTCTTTGGCAATCAAGCCCATGTCTTTACCAAAACGTGGTCCTAAAGCTTTAAAATTTGGCTTAATTTGCTTCACTAAAACGCCAGAAGCGTCTTCTAATAATTCTATTTCTTTAACGTTAACTTCCGCCTTAATTAAGTCTTCAATCGCTAAAATTTCCGCTTTGAAAGTCTCATCAAGTACTGGAATCATTACTCTTTGTAAAGGTTGACGTACTTTAATCATTTCCTTCTTACGTAATGATAAAACTAATGAAGAAATCGTTTGCGCCTTCTGCATTCTGCTTTCTAGTGATTTATCAACAAAGTTTTCAACTGAAATAGGGAAGTTTGCCAAGTGAATACTTTCAAAACTTTCCTTGTTAGTCGTGGCATTCAGGTCTTTATATAGCCTATCCATAAAGAATGGCGCAACTGGTGCCGATAATTTAGCAACCGTTTCTAAACAGGTATAAAGCGTCTGATAAGCTGCAATCTTGTCTTGTGCGTACTCACCTTTCCAGAATCTACGGCGACATAAACGAACATACCAGTTACTTAAATTCTCTTGTACGAAGTCGGAAATAGCTCTTGTTGCACGTGTTGGTTCATAGTCGGCATACGCTTCATCCACAAGTTGAATTAAAGTATGTAATTCCGATAAAATCCAACGGTCAATTTCTGGTCTTTCTGCTAATGGAACTTCCGCTTCACTATACGTAAAACCGTCAATATTCGCATATAAACCAAAGAAAGAATACGTATTATACAAAGTTCCGAAGAATTTTCTACGAACCTCAGCAATTCCTTCTAAATCGAATTTTAAGTTATCCCACGGATTGGCATTTGAAATCATGTACCAACGTGTGGCATCTGGACCATATTCTGCTAAAGTATCAAACGGATCGGCAGCATTACCTAAACGTTTCGACATCTTTTGTCCGTTTTTATCTAACACTAAACCATTAGATACTACATTTTTATACGCTACTTTATCGAAAACTAATGTCGAAATAGCGTGTAACGTATAAAACCAACCACGAGTTTGGTCTACTCCTTCTGCAATAAAATCGGCAGGAAAATCTTTGTTTTCGTCAATTTTATCTTTGTTTTCGAAAGGATAATGCCATTGTGCATAAGGCATCGAACCAGAATCAAACCAAACATCAATTAAGTCGCTTTCACGGTTCATTGGTTTGCCTGAAGCGGATACTAATACGATTTCATCAACTACATTTTTATGTAAATCAACCAAATCGTAATTTGATTCTGCCATGTTTCCAATTTCGAATCCTTTGAATGGATTTTCGGTCATGAAACCAGCGGCAATTGCTTTTTCAATTTCGTTATATAACTCTTCTACAGAACCGACACAGATAGTTTCCGTTCCTTCTTCATTTCTCCATAACGGTAATGGAATTCCCCAATATCTTGAACGAGATAAGTTCCAATCGTTTGCGTTTTTCAACCAATTTCCGAAACGACCTTCACCAGTTGCTTTTGGCTTCCAGTTGATGGTTTCGTTTAAGTCGAACATTCTATCTTTAACCTCAGTTACTTTAATAAACCAAGAATCTAACGGATAATATAAAATTGGCTTGTCTGTTCTCCAACAATGTGGATAACTGTGCACATATTTCTCCACCTTAAAGGCTTTATTTTCTTCTTTTAATTGGATGGCGATTTCAACATCAACTGAACGTTCTGGCGCTTCTCCATCATTATAATATTCGTTCTTTACGTATTTTCCAGAATATTCACCTAAATTTTGGATAAATCTTCCTTGTAAATCCACTAAAGGAACTGCATTTCCATTTTCGTCTAAAACCAACATTGGTGGTACTTCTGGTGTAGCTTCTTTAGCTACTTTCGCATCATCAGCTCCGAAAGTTGGGGCAGTGTGAACTACTCCAGTTCCATCTTCCGTAGTAACGAAATCTCCAGAAATTACTCTAAATGCATTTTCAGGCGTTTGATATGGTAACGCTAATGGCAATAATTGTTCGTAACGAATTCCAACTAAATCAGCACCTTTTGCTTCAGCTAAGATTTGATATGGAATGTTTTTATCACCTTCTTTGAAATTTTCGAAATCAGAAGCTTCAATTGAAGCAAAAAATCCTTTTCCGAATTGTTTTCCAATTAAATTCTTCGCTAAAATTACTTTTACTGGTCGGAATGTATATTGATTGAAGGTTTCAACTAAAACGTAATCGATTTTTGGTCCAACCGTTAAAGCCGTATTACTTGGCAATGTCCAAGGTGTTGTTGTCCAAGCTAAGATATGAACCTCTCCAAAATTCTGTAAGAAACTTGGAAGCGTTTCATTTTTGGTTTTAAATTGCGCTACAACAGTCGTATCCGTAACATCACGATAAGAACCTGGTTGATTGACTTCGTGAGAAGACAAGCCTGTTCCTGCTTTTGGTGAATACGGTTGGATAGTGTAACCTTTGTACAACAAATCTTTATTATAAATTTGTTTTAGCAACCACCAAACCGATTCCATGTATTTAGATTTGTAAGTCACATACGGATCTTCCATATCGACCCAATAACCCATTTTTTCGGTCAAGTCATTCCACACGTCTGTATAACGCATAACGGTTTTTTTACACGCTTCGTTATATTCTGTAATGGAAATGGTTTTTCCGATATCTTCTTTGGTGATGCCTAATTCTTTTTCGGTACCTAATTCTACAGGTAAACCGTGAGTATCCCAACCTGCTTTACGCTTTACTTGGAATCCTTTTTGAGTTTTATAACGACAAAAAATATCTTTAATCGCACGCGCCATCACGTGGTGAATTCCAGGTAATCCGTTTGCCGAAGGTGGTCCTTCAAAAAACACATACGGTTGGTTTCCTTCACGAGTAGTTACACTTTTTTCAAAGATGTTATTTTTTTTCCAAAAATCAAGAACTTCTGATGCTACTGTTGGCAAGTCAAGTCCTTTGTATTCAGTAAATTTTGTGCTCATTTTGTCGCTTTCTAAAATCAATCTGCGAAAGTAATGATTTAAAGATAAAAGGCAAAAGGTAAACGATAAAAGTTGCTTATACAGGAATAAAAAAAACCATCACTTTTGAGACAAGTAATGGTTTTTAAAAAATTTGTTCGATAAAATAGTTCTTCTTGACTAATTCCATTTTAATTTCTGATGTTAATTACAATCCATTTTGCTAAAGTTCCATCATATACTAACTCCAATGTACCTACTCCAGAAGTGGCTGTTGCAGAACCTAAGGTATCAATAGTATTTGCAGGTATTGAAGAACTCATACTGTTGATGGTAAGATTTACGGGGTTGGAATTATAAATTATAATATGTCTTCCGTCTGTTCCACCTGAAATGCCTGAAATCGTAAAATTATGAGCAGCGGCTAATCTGAAAATAACCACATCAGCATTTGCGCCATTTAAGTCATAATTCATGTTGTCAAAATTTTGATTGGGAGCAGTTGTTGTGATTGGAATGTTGGCAATTTTATATCTTGTTGGGGATCCAGCTCCAGTAGCAGATAACTCATTGTCTTTTAATAACAATCCGTCTCCGACTTTTATTGAAGTGACATCGCCTTGAGCACAATTTCCCAATAACTGAGTTGAAGTAGTGGTGTTGTTAGTATTTGTGACACGTAAATTTCCTTGTACGTGTAAAGTTGCTTGAGGATTAGTAGTTCCAATACCAACTTGTGCAAAATTGAATTGTGTGAAAAGTAATAAAATGATGCAAGGGGCTGTTAGGGGGAGTTTTTTTATCATAATCATTATTTTTTAACGTTTATGATATGAAATTAATAATATTATGTTAAAAAAACATTAATTGTTCGGTACAAAGCATTTAAAATAGTTAAATGTCAACAAACAGAGTTAAACGTTAATAAAAAATCGACAAATAGCACACAATCATCTGTTTTACAGTATTTTAATAAAAATAAAATCCCCCAATTGTAATTGAGGGATTTAAAATTATTGAACATGTTTTTTTGTGAGCACTTTTCCAGAACTTAAAACGACCCTAATTAGTAGGGTTTGAGTTTGAGTAGTTAATTTATTGATCTGAAAAGTATTTAGGTTAATGTTTTGAAAATCGTATAGTTTCCTTCCTAAAACATCAAATACCAATATTTCTTTAATGTTTTCATGGGAAGATTTTATAACGGTTTCATTTGAATTGGAATACACTAAAATATCACTTTCATCATTAATTGATAATAAGTCATTTTTATAAACAACTTGAAATCTATCTGAAAAATCTCCAGATTGAGAAGTAAAACTATAAGGGCTTTGTTTCAAATCATGAATTGTTGCTGTATAATTGTCTTTTAAGTAGATGTTTTGGGATGTGAAGATTCCATCTGCATTTTCAAACGATATAGAATATGTTCCGCTTTGATTAATTTTCAAACCTAAAGGAACCACATCAGTATCTATAAAAGGCAATTCTCGACCTTGAATAACATATTTCAGATTATTAATAAGATTATATAGTAGCGACTGAGATGCATCCAAAATCAAACCATCTGAAGCATCAATGGCGTTTGTAGCACCGTCAATATAACCCAACAAAATTTGGTTGTAATTATTGTTTTCATCGTTTAGATTTAACCAAATTCTATGTTTCTCTTCAGCAGTATTTGTTTTAAAAAATTGTGGACTTGCAGAACCAAAAGTGCGCTGACTGTTATTAAAATTTGCTGTTCCACCAGTCGCGGTGTTTACAAAAAATCCTTGTCCAACTTGAATATAATCTAAAGGAATGGCGCCTCCAGCTGCTGATGCAACTCCTCCTAAAACAGTAAAAGCTGCGTAATTATTAACTAAATATAAACCTCCAACCGCTGCCGCTGTATGTGTCCAATAGTAAAGTGTATTGATATTTGAATTGTTTGATAAAAATACTCTCGCATTTAAAGGTGAAGGATACGGATTTCCTAATAAATTATAACCTATTCCAAGTGTTTGTGAAACATTGCCGTTAAACGGAACGCCATTAAATTCTCCATTGTAAACAGTTGGAATTATTGACGACCAATTGTTATCTACACGAATCATATAGCCTTTTCCTTGCACAAAATTATTTGTTGGTACAATGGATTGATAAGCAGTTGCAGTGGTCATACCTGTTGAAAGATATTCGTAAAATCGTGTTGGCAATGTGTTTGGAGAAAACGCTAGTAATTGTTGGTTTATAACTGGAGATGACCAAGCGGTATAATCTTGTCGGATTTGCGGTGTAGAATTTCTCTTAATTTTAATATTTCCTGTATTGGCACTCGAATTAATTTGAAGTAAACTCGCATTGTTTTCAAAAGTTAAACTCGCACCAGGAGCAACCACTACGGCATTAGTGACTTCCAATGTGTGATTGGTTCTAAAAACCACATTAGCGGTTCCGCTTACATTCACACTACAAGCTTCCACAATTCCGTTTGAAGAATAATCACCTGTAAAATTTACTTCTTTATTGCTTGATGGTAATCCGTTACTCCAAGTAGTTCCGTTCCAAGTAGTTGATAAATTTCCGCAAGGTAAAACCAAATTAATGGTATAATCTTCTGCTTCTGACGGATTTGAAGCATGAATTGCTCCACAAAAAACAGTTGGAGTTCCGGTTTGCATACATTCCACTCGCATTCTAGTAGCCCCAATTGTGATGGTATTTGGAACTGTAAAATTGAGTACACAAGTTGTTGCACTTGCTGCTATTAAAGAGGAAGTAAATGCTACTCTTTCACCCGAATCAGCAAAATCACCATCTCTATTATAATCTATCCAAACAGAAAAACCACAAGTTCTTGCCCCATTTCCAATAGAAGGTTTTGTAAAAGTGATATTATATGAAGTTCCTGCTGAAAGTGAAGTTGAAATTCCTGTAAAATCGGAATACGAATTATTTCCTGAAGCGTTGTTAATTGTATTTAATAAAACATTAGAAATATAATTATGTCCGGCTGTACTAATTCCACTGACTGCACAATAGGAATTGGAAGCCGTCGTAAAATTTACAAGTAAGGAATAAAGCGAAACATTTTCTAAACACACTCTTCGTATTTGGGTTTCATAGTTTGTGCCTGGTAATAAATCGGTAATAACAATGGTATTAGAAAGACTTGTAACATGTGTCCAATTTAAAGTTCCAATTGGTCTGTATCTAATTTCAACTGTAGCTAAAGTTGGATTGTTCCATTGCAAAGTTGCTGTTGTATTTGTTACTGTTGGAACCGACAATCCAGTTGGCGTTATAAATGCAGGATTGTTATTTACGGTAACGGTTGCCGAACAACAACTTTCTCCACCTTGGTTGTCAACTACAGTTAAATAGACCGTTTGAGGTGAGCCAACATGCGAACAATTAAACGTATTTTTATCTAAAGTGTATGAAACAATTGTACCATCATCTGTAGAATTATTATTGACTTGACTTGGTAATATTGCAACCGAACCGTTTACATCTAAAACCGCATTTACATTCTGACAATTCGCAATTGGTGGACTTGTAACGGTTGGTCCGGTATACTGAATTTTTACAATAACACCAGGATTTACAATAGTTACAGCTGTTGAGCCGGAAGGTCCAGAAGTGCTACCAGAATTATCAGTTATTGCATAAAAAGTTACGCCATCTGGATCAAGTGCTACATCTCTGTATCTATCATTGGAAGAATGGAAAATTTCATACGTATCACCAACAACAGAATTACCATCTGGTGCTAATTTTGCTCTATAAATTGTTCCTTTCTTTAAGGTCGGAATTAATAATGATCTTCCCCAATTTGGGATTTTATTTAATTCGTAAATATCAATACTTGCTGGTGCAACAGTTGGCCAACCCAAAAAACCACCAGTAGGAACAACCGAAACGGTGCTATTATAGGTTCCAATTGGAGGCATAAAATTAGCTGACGGTCCATTTGGATAGGAATTATATTCCGTAAGTGGAGTGACACCAGCCGCACAAACATCATCTGAAAAACTTCCAGCATTACATGGTGAAGCGGTGCTCCAATTGCAATAGGTATAAGCCATATTATCATAATAACCTGCAATTTGTGGCCATCCATAATTTTTTGCTGGAATAATTTTATTCAATTCGTCATCAACTTTTGCCCCGTGTTCAGAAGAAAATAAAGTTCCGTCTTGCGCAAAAACAAGTCCTTGCGGATTTCTATGTCCATAAGTATACACGTGACTTTTAACACCTGCTAAAGTTGGATTATCTGTAGGAATAGTTCCATCTGTATTTATTCGTAAAATTTTACCCGGATAATTGGCATAATCAGTAGTAGATGTAGGTAGGTTTTGAGCTAAAATAGGCGAACATGCATTGGCAAATTGATTGTTTCCCTGATCTCCAATAGAGTAGTATAATTTTAAATCGGGTCCAAAAATTAATCTTCCCGAATTATGATCATTACTGGCTGGCATTCCTTGTAATAATGTCAATTCACTTCCCAATGTTTTTGTCGCATTATTAAAGGTAAATCTAGAAATTCGCAATTTTCTTCCACCACTGTTATAAGTGTAAGCAATAAAAACATAGTTATTGGTTGTAGTGGCAATATTGGTGTAGAGTTCTGGATGAATAGCAAAACCTAAAAGCCCATCTTGACCACCCGCTTGATATACTTGAGCCGACAAATCTATCATAGTAAAAATGGCGCCAGTAGTTTTATTCACCCGAACCATTTTTTTTCCAACTCTTTCCGTAATCCACAAAAAACCATCTGGTCCGTAGGTAATTTCTGTTGGAAAATTCAGAGCATTGTTTGGTGTTAAATTTGAAACTGACCAATTTGAACCACTAGTAACTGGCGGTTGAGCAAAATTGTAACTTGTGACAAACACAAATAAAAAGAAGTAGATTTTTCTCATAGATTTAGGATTTATGAAGAAAAGCGGGGCTGATTTAAACTATAAAAAATCCCATAGCTTAAACTTTGAAATAAAGTTACTTCTTTTTTTTAATTTATCAACAAAAATTTAGTTTACTTGAAATTATTTCACAAATAACCTATAAAATATGATTTTTATTTAAGTTTTTAAGTTTTTGTTAAGAAATAACATTTTAAGAATTTAGAGTGTTTTTAACTGAAAATTTCCTTTAATACTTCTAATGAATTTGGTCTTTTAAAACCCTGTAAATGAATCGAATAGTAATCTAATAATATCTTTAAAAGCACTTGTCTTTCTTCTTTATGAAAGTTCTTTTGTGTGTCTTCAAACCTTAAATTGATCAATTTCTTCAATAAAAGCGTTTCGTGCTCGTTTAAACAACTTGTGCCTTGAAATGGTGAAAAAACACCATCAATCATTTCAAAATAAGCCGCTTCGGTTTCTTGCATTTGAGGATAGAAACCTAAAAACTTAGTTAATTGCAACAGAAAAATAAGGTGAAAATTTGAAATGGTATCGTGCGTATCTAACCACATTAAAGAGGTTTCTATGAAAGAGAATAGGTTTTCATTTTTCTCTTCTTCAAAAATACTATTATGTAAGACTTCCGACAGAAAAAGAACCATCGAACTTTTAACAATATCTGTATTTATATTTTGATAATTGTAAGCGAGTTTAACTTCTTTAAAATGTTCTAAAGTGCCTTTATTTTTATGATTGGCTTCTATTTCTAGAATATTTAAAGGTTGGAAATAAGCTATTTTTTGATTCGATTTTTTAGAAGAAAAAGCACTTGGAATGAAGTACGATTTTAAGCCATCAGATTGGGTAAAGCATTTTACAATTAAACTTTTTTCTTGATACTTAATCGCGCTTAAAACAATGGCTTGCGTTTTAATTTGCATTATCTAATTACCATTATTTTTTTCACGGTCGTTTCTGCAGCATCACTAGAAGTAACAAAAACCATGTAGACACCAGAAGCCACTTTATATTTCCCGAAAGCCGTTGTATCCCACTCTACAGTTCCGCCAGAAGAAGTGGTTTCGAAAACTAAATTTCCCTCAATATCTGTGATTTTTAGATTGACTTTATCCATCAATCCTGATATTTTCACTGTTCCTGAATATCCTGGACGAACTGGGTTTGGATAAGCATAAACATTTTGTAGATCGTCATCCCCTTTTGTAGAAGTACCTAAAAAGGAAACCAAACCTTTATCTGTAGCGAAAAATACTTCTCCAGAAACCTCATCAATTTCAATATCTAAAACATTATTACTAGGCAATGGCGAATTATCTTTCGTAAATCTTCGCAATGTAGTTTGTCCGTTTGGACTCACTTGAAACACTCCAGCATCGGCAATGGAAACCCATTTATTATTTGAACCATCCACTTTAATATCTTGAATTACTTGCTGATAAAATAATTCTTGAGCTAAATCGCCTTCTTGAATTACAATATTCGTTGTTGTGAGTTCACTTTCAGAAATAAATCTATCTACACTATTTAAAATTCGTAAACCTGTAAAAGTACCAATCCATAATTGGTTTCTGTTATCCACAGCCACACAACGCACGTCATTACTTGGTAAATTGCTTTCTTCTTGGTTAATTACAATGTACTTATTGTTATATTTTTCGTTAAAAGCGATGACACCACGACCATAAGTTGCTACCCATTTTGTGCTATTTTTGTCGATATCAATATTTCCATATTGAACATATTCTGGACTTTGTACAATTGTGCTTAAATCAAACGATTGCCAAGTATTATTACTTTTTAAAACCTTGATACCTTTATTGACTAAGGCGTTTGTAAGCCATAAATTTCCGTCTTTATCATATTTCATTCCGTTTATTCGAACTGAAATATAACCCGGAGCCCAACCAACTGATTCTAAAAAATTAGTTTGGTTATATAGAAAAGCATTGGCTTTATTTGTAAACTTTAACATACCGCTATGACCAGAAGCTACAAAAACTTCATTCAAATTTCTAGGATTTTGGGCAACAGCTGCTAAAGAAACAGCACCTTGAAGTTCTGTCGTTGGTATTTTTCCCCAACCATTGTTTTTATTGAAAATACTAATGCCTTGAAATTTATAATTTGGATCATAAGTTCTATCATATGCCCCATGAGTTAGCCACAAATCATTAGAGGTTTTTGTGACTTTAAAAGCATAATCTTCAATAGGTCCGTTTGGTGAAATATTTGTAAAAACGGTTGGATTAACAACAGTAGTTTCAAACAATCCGCTTTTTTTTGTGCCAATATATAATTTATCGTTTTTAGTAATAGCACAAGTAAATGAATCAGGGAAATTAGGAATTTGATACACAATACTAACTAAAGCAAAACTCTGATTATAAACCAAAATTTGCCATTGATTACTAATAGTTAAATAAGTGTTATCCGTTCTTAATTTTAAACCTGAAGCAACCTGATTTGAAAATTGTTGTGGCGTGTTTCCTAAAAATCTGTAGGTGTATCCATCCGTATTCATAGCTGCTAATTGATTGTTAAACGTAACAATACTTAGCCAATTTGATGAGTTAAAAACAGACCATTGCGAAAAATTATATAAAAAAGGATTGCTCAAAGTGGCTTTTTTAATTCCTTGATTTCTAGTCACGGCATAAATTTCGCCGTTAAGAATAGTGGTTTGCAAAACGTCAATATTCTCACCCGTATTACCAATGTAAAAACTAACTTCTATTTCGAAATTAGACAGTTTAATCACGGTAATTCCGTACTGTGTTGAAACGTATACTTTCCCATTAAACTCGTAAAAATCATTTATTCTTTTACTGTTGGCCGAAACTTGTACTTCTGAAATAATATCTACTTTGTTTAAAGTTGTCCCATCCGGTTTAATGATAATTATTAAACCGTTTTTATTACCAACTAAAGTATACTTGTTTGAAGTTTGAAAAACGGCCGTAATTTCATCTGGTTTTACATCATTTACCGAAGTAAAAGTGGTTAAAATATTAGTAGAAACATCTTTGTTGAAAACCGAATTTTTAGTACTAGAATGCACTTTACTAGGCGAAATACAGACATCTGTAATTTCATTATACGAAAAATAACCTTTCCATAGTTTCTGTTGTGAAAAAGAAAATAGCGTAACGCTTAAAAAAAAATAGGAAAGTAATTTTTTCATTTTTAATAATAATTTGAACTACAAATATACAATAAACGTAAATATCTGAATTATATTGGATTTACACACCAATAACTTTTACTAAATGTTGTAGCTTTTCAAAATCTAATTGCATGTTAGCGTCAGAAGTTGGCATATATCTTGCCTTTTCACAGCTTTGCAACAAACCAATGAAATCCGTAGTGTTTTCAGGAGATACGTTATGTTCTTGAAACTTTTGAATGATATTTTCCTTATTGAAATCGGCTTTTTCCAATGAAAATTTATGTTGTAAAAATTCCGCTATTTTTACTTCCATTTTCTGATAAAACAATTCTTTATTCGAAATAAAATCTTGAATTTCAGTTACAGAAAAATCTTTTTTTACCGGTTTTACTTCCGTTACAACTTCTTCTTCTACAGTTTTCTTATTTCTCTTTAAAGCAAAAAATAATAACGCAAATCCAGCTAAAGATACAGCACCAATAAAATGCATAAATGTAAATTCAAAACCAGATTTTGCTTCTTCTTTCTGTGCTGCAACTACCGATTTTGATTTTGATGTAGCTGCAATATTCGCCTGATTTTCGCCTTGTAAAACATTCAAATCAACAGCATCCGAAGAAATCGTTTTATACGATTTTGATTGCACATCAAAAAAAGAAAACTGCTGAGGTTTAAGTTTGAAAACGCCTTTTTCTTGTGGGATTACGGTATAACTATCCATAATTTTACCTGAAATTCCTTTCATGTTTTCACTAATAAATTCTTGGTGTTTTGGTTCGAAAATTTCAAAATTGGATGGTAAGCTTGGCTTCGGGATTTCGAATAATTTTAAATTTCCATTTCCAGAAACAATTAAATCCAATTGTAGAGATTCTCCCGATTTCAATTCGCTTTTTTGAACGTTTACATTGAATTCGAATTTACCAACAGCTCCTGTGAAATTATCTGGTTTTCCTTTTTCAGGCAATGGGTTGACTTGAATGTGTTTAGTGTTCGAAACCACTTCTCTTCTCGCCATGCTATATTCTGGTTGTCCAAAAAAATCGTAATCACCTGTTGGATAATTGATGTTTAAATCGAGTGTAATAGGTGTAATTTCTAATTTTCCTGTTTTTTGTGGATACAGAATAGCTTTCTTGAAAACCTTCGATTTAAATACATGATTATTTACAACAGAACGTTCCCAACCGCCTTGTATGTCTTCGGTTTGACTCCAGAAATTATTGAATTTTGTAGCAATTTTTTTGTTCAATTCTACATCTAAATTTGGTGCCAAATAAATTCTGTAATACACCTCAACTGGTTCGTTTACAAATGCCGAAGTTTTATTTACTTCAACATCAACAAACAATAAATTATTAGAACCGGCAATTGTTTTACTAGTAGCCGTTTGCTTTGGAATTGGTGGTGGATTTTGATTTCGTTGTATAACTTCAGAAACTTTTTCTTTAGAAACTGAAACCAAAACTGGTTTGGAAGAATAGACTTTCCCGTCGAATCTAATATTCGCTGGTGAAATAGTTACTTTTCCAGCTTTTACCGCTTGAATTACAAAAGTATAAACTTGTTGAATTGAATAAACGCCATTATCATACACTTCGTTAGACGAAACATAAGAACCGCCTTTGTTAAAGCCAGCAAAACTTGGTGGCACAAAGTTTTTCCCTTCTTCATTAAAAACATAATTAACCTGAGTAACTTCACCTAATTTTAAGTTTGTTTTCTCTATTTTAACTTCTAATTTAACTTGACTCAAAGCTAAAAAAGGAAGCAATATAGCGGTTAATACTATTTTAATTATCATTTTCATTTTACCAGTCTTTTTCTGTAACTTTTGTATTTGTTTTGGTTTTGTTTGCGTTTATTTTTTCTTGAACTTTCTTCTCGTCATTTCCAATGGCTTTTAACACATTGTCCATTCGTTGTTTGTTCGCATTTGGTTTCTTTTGTTGTTCTTTATTTTTGTCTTTATCCTTCTTTTCTTTGTCGCCGTTTTTATCTTTATTCTTCTTGTCTTTATTATCTTGATCTTTGTTTTTCTGATCGTCTTTTTTGTCTTTATTCTTGTCTTTATTTTTGTTTTTAGGCTTAGGTTTTGGTGGATTTTTTTCCAACATTTTTTTCGCTAAAGCTAAATTATATCTTGTTTGTTCGTCTTTAGAATTCGCTTTCAATGCGTTTTTATACGATTCTACAGCCGATTTATAATTTTTATCTTGCATGTATGCATTTCCTAAATTGTGGAATGCTTTGTGCTTTTCAACGTTTGTTTTAGCCAATTGCGAAGCGTTTTTATAATTCGTAATTGCTTCACTATATTTCTTGTTTTTATAAATCGTGTTTCCTAAATTATATTCTGCTTTTACTTTTTGGTCTTTTTCTTTAGATTTTACGATACGTAACTGCTTTTCTTTTTGCTGAGAATTGCTTGTTTTCTCTTGTGCAAAATTAGTTGCCGAAACAAAAAGAAATACTAAAACCAAGTTAAATCTTTTAGAAATCAACCATTTTTTAGCGTGAAACCCTTTGAAACTCTGATTCACCATGAAGAAATCAATCAACAACAACAAAAAGGCAATTCCTAAAAACCACTGAAATTGCGATTGTTTTTGAGCCAATTGTTGGGCTTTAAATTCTTGTTGTTCCACGTTGGATAAAGCGCTTTTTATACTAGAAACCGCTTTTGAAATCTGGTTTTCGTAAACATAAGTTCCTTTAGATTCTGAAGCTATTTTTTGTAAAACTTCGTCGTTTAATTTTGTAATTACAACTTGTCCGTTTTGGTCTTTTTTAACTTGTTGAAAGCCGAATTCGTCCACAAATTCAATGTTTCCACCGTTTGGAGTTCCAATTCCGACTGTTATAATTTTTACGTTTTTCTCTTTGGTTAATTTCGACACATCAAAATTGGCATTTTCATGATCTTCACCGTCTGAAAACAACACAATTGCTTTTCCAGAAGTTGGATTGTCAAAGAAATCCACACTCGTTTGAACCGCGCCTTCAATGGCAGTTCCTTGTGAAGAAATTAAATCGGTATTGACGCTTTGCGTGAACATTTTTGCCAATTCGTAATCGGTTGTCATCGGTAAAACTGGATAAGCACTTCCAGCATAAGCCACAATTCCGATTCTATCACTTCCAATAGAATTGATGATTTGCGTGATAATTTGCTTGGTTTTTTCTAATCGATTTGGAGCAACGTCTTTACACAACATACTTTTCGAGACATCGATAGCGAAAACAATTTCAACACCTTTTGCATTTACGGTTTCTAGTTTTGAACCTAATTTCGGATTCACTAATGCTAAAACAATGAAGAAAACCGCCATTAATTGCAGCATAAATTTCAACCTTTGTTTGTTATTGGAAGCGTTAACAATTAGTTTTTGAACGGCTTTTTCGTTACCAAATTCAGCTTGTTTTTCCGTTTGCCATTTGACATACTTATTCTGTGCTACTAAACCAATTGGAATCAGCAACAGCAAAATAAAATAATATGGATTCTCAAATTCAAACATTAAATAAAACTTTTAAAAATGGTGCGGCTTAAAATCATTTCTAAAGCCAATAAAAACAAACCAATTAACAACCAAGGACGAAATTGCTCGTCGAACATCATGAATCTGTTTTCTGTAATTTTAGATTTTTCTAATCTATCAATTTCATCGTAAATTGCTTCAAGCTTCTTATTATCAGTCGCTCTAAAATATTTTCCGTTGGTTGTTGCCGCGATTTCTTGCATTAATTTTTCGTCAATTTCTACTTTTTGAGGTTGAAAAACGATATTTCCGTTGGCATCTTTTGCTACTGGGAAATTCGCCATTCCGTTTGTTCCTACTCCAACTGTATAGACTTTTATACCATACGCTTTGGCAATTTCAGCTGCAGAAATCGGATCTAAACTTCCCACATTATTCACACCATCAGTCAATAAAATAATAATTTTAGATTTCGTTTTGCTGTCTTTTAATCGGTTAATTGCTGTGGCCAAACCTATACCAATTGCGGTTCCGTCTTGCAAAACCATTCCGTTATATTGTATTTCTTTTAACGAATTCAACAACATCGCTTTATCCGAAGTGACTGGTGTTCTGGTATAACTTTCACCAGCGTAAACCACCAAACCAATTCTATCGTTGACTCTTTTTTGAATAAAAGAGTGCGCTACTTCTTTTATCGCTTCTAGCCTATTTGGTTTAAAATCTGTTGCCAACATACTTCCCGAAACATCCGTCGCAATCACAATGTCTATTCCACTTGTGTTGTCGGTATAACTCGATTTTTGCGTATTTCTTGGTCGAGCTAAAGCAATAATAATAAAACATAAAGCCAATAATTTCAAGACATACAAAAACGGTCGTAACTTAATTAAAAGCGTTTTTTTGGTTGACAAACCTTCTGTTGTGCTCATTTTTAAAGCGACATCTTGTTGGTTTTTGATAAAATAATGCCAAAACAACGCTATCGGAATCACCAATAACAACCATAAAAAGTGCGGATGCATAAACGAACTATTCATCTTCTTCTTGGTTTATTTGTTCGAGACTATTGGTAACGCGTTCAATGAAATTTTTCGCGAATTTATCTTTGGATTCGTGCGTAATTCGAATCGTTTGCAAACCATAACTATCCGAAATAAACACGGTTAAAAAGCGCATTGGTTTGGTTTCAGAACCGTCGTTGATTTCGTAAGTTCCTTCTAAAATATCGCCAGAAAGATCTTTTACGTTTTTGAATTTTCTTGCTGTTGTTTTGATTTTTTTGGCTTGCAATTGCATTAAGTTTCCTAATTCGTCATTAAAAATTTCTTTTAAATCGGGTTTGATAGAATCTTTATACGCAACCGTTTGTATAGAAATTGACAATTTATCCGACACTTTTTGCCAAGAAAATTGAGAAATGTTTTTAATGTTTGGATTTTTCGATGTTACCGAATCACGAACTAAAATTTCAGGCGTTTCAATTTGTAAAATTGGCAAACCGTATTCGGAAACCATCCATTCTTTTTTTAAGTAATAATCGGCATCTTTTCCGTTGATTTTCGCATTGAAATAATTTGTTACATTTTCCCATCCGAAAAAGAAAACTACAGACACAATTGAGACTAAAAACGTCACAATAAAAGCCGTTTGTCTGATGTTTTTATATTTATGTTGTTTTTGTTCTTCGACTAATTTAGCTAAAGCGAAACGTTGCTCTTCGGCTGAAGTTGGTAAGGTTTTATGAAATACACTGATTATGTTTTCTGACACTAATTTATCAGCATTTTGTTCTTCTTCCGAAACAGAAATCTTCGCAAATTTTACCAAATCGGCCTTCGTAAATAGTTTTTCAATTTGAGAAATGGTGGTTTCTGAAATTTCAAATTTCTTTTCCGCAACGGCGTTTTTCAACTTGAGAATAAATTGTTCTGTTGTACTTTCTAAAGCAGAAAATTCTAATGTTTTTTCAAAATACGATTTAATAATTTCGGTTAAACCCGAATAATATTCTTTAGAATTCGAATGCTTGTTTACTTCTGAAAAGCGTAAAAAAGCTTTGTTATAAGGCGAAATATATTGTTCCGCTTTCTTTTTATTGCGATGTTTTAGTCTTAGAATAAGATAAAATATAGCTCCTAAAACCAAGGCAAAAAGAAAACCTAAAATAACATCTTTATCTGTTAATTCATTACTTTTTTCTTCGTTTTTAAAGTTGACAACCTCATCTTCTTTGATGTCGTGCATTTTTTGTTTCGTGGTATCAATAGCTACATCAACTACTGAAATTTCTATGCTTTCAGAATTAATTTTCTTTTTGTTTACGACAACTTCTAATGACGGAATTTTATATTTTCCAGCATCAAATTGCGTTAAATTATATTTTTTAATCCATTCAATTTGATTGGCTTTTTTTGTTTTTTTTGGCGGAAATGATTCCACAACTTCTAATTTTCCAATAGAATCTAAATCAGGGAAAACTACCAAATCTTTTTCGTTCACTTTTGTTTTTAAAGTCAACTGAATTTGTTCTCCAATTTTAATTTCATTTTTAGAAACAGTCGTTCCAACCGTTTGAGAAAATCCAACGGAAATCGAAAAAATAAGTAGAAATAAGAATCTAAATTTCATTACGTTCTACTTTTAAAATAGGTTAATAATTTCGTTACGTAACTTTCGTTCGTTTCTGTTTCTACTAATCCTGCGGCGCATTTGCTAAACATATTTTGGCAGTTTTCCACTTTCGATTTGTAGTTTCTTTCGTATGCCATTCTTGTCGATTGTGTTTGCGTATCAATCCAAACCAATTCACCTGTTTCGGCATCTTGCATTTGAATAATTCCCACATTTGGAAGGTTTTTTTCACGAGCATCGTAAATTCTAATTCCAGTAACATCATGCTTTTTTGATGCGATTTGTAACGGCTTTTGGAAATCGGATGTCATGAAATCGGAAATTAAAAACACAATGGCGCGTTTTTTAATAACGCTTGATAAGAATTCTAAAGCGCCAGAAACGTTGGTTTTTTGACTTTTCGGTTGAAATTCAATCAATTCACGAATGATTCGTAACACGTGAGATTTTCCTTTTTTAGGCGGAATGAATAATTCGATTTCGTCTGTAAATAAAATCAAACCAATTTTATCGTTGTTTTGTGTCGCTGAAAAAGCCAAAGTTGCAGCAATTTCAGTCACAATATCTTTTTTATTTTGTTCCGAAGTTCCGAAATTTTGAGAACCCGAACAATCCACCATCAACATCATGGTTAATTCGCGTTCTTCTTCAAATATTTTTACGAAAGCATCGTTATTTCTTGCGGAAACATTCCAATCAATTGCTCTAAAATCGTCGCCGTATTGGTATTGTCGTACTTCGGAGAAAGTCATACCGCGTCCTTTAAAAGACGTGTGATATTGGCCCGAGAAAATATGATTGCTCAATCTTCGGGTTTTGATTTCAATTTTCTTGACTTTCTTAAGTAACTCTTTGGTTTCCATTTATCTTTCAGTCGCAGTATTCAGTCGCAGTATTCAGTCATAAAAAACTGAGAACTGAGACTGAGAACTGAATTACGGTACTTGAACCTGATTTAAAACTTTATTGATAATGTCTTCTGAAGTAATATTTTCGGCTTCAGCTTCATAAGTAATTCCAATTCTGTGACGCAACACATCGTGAACCACGGCGCGAACATCTTCAGGAATGACATAACCTCTACGTTTTATGAAAGCGTAACATTTCGCTGCTAACGCTAAATTAATACTTCCACGAGGCGAAGCTCCGAAACTAATTAAGGGTTTTAAACTGTCTAAACGGTATTTTTCTGGATAACGAGTGGCAAAAACAATATCTAAAATATATTTCTCTATCTTCTCATCCATGTAAACTTCTTTTACCGTTTCCTGAGCTTTGATAATTTGAGCAATACTCACAACAGGATTTATGGTTTCCGCACTTCCTTTTAAACTATTACGAATAATCAATTGCTCTTCTTCCATTTTCGGATAATCAACAATAGTTTTTAGCATAAACCTGTCCACTTGCGCTTCTGGTAACGGGTACGTTCCCTCCTGCTCTACAGGATTTTGCGTTGCTAAAACTAAAAATGGATTGTCTAATTTGTATGTCGTTTCACCAATGGTAACTTGTTTTTCTTGCATCGCTTCTAACAACGCCGATTGCACTTTGGCTGGCGCTCTGTTTATCTCATCTGCTAAAACAAAATTGGCGAAAATTGGTCCTTTTTTTACGGTAAATTCGTTTTCTTTGAAATTATAAACCATTGTTCCTACAACATCTGCAGGAAGTAAATCTGGTGTAAACTGAATTCTATGAAAACTTCCATGAACCGCTTTTGAAAGTGTATTAATCACTAAGGTTTTGGCTAAACCAGGCATTCCTTCTAACAAAACGTGACCTTGTCCTAATAAACCAATTAGTAATCTTTCAATCATTGATTTTTGACCAACGATGACTTTGCTTAATTCTGAAGTTAGTAGGTCGATAAAAGCACTTTCTCTTTCAATCTTTTCATTGATAGCACTAATGTCGATGCTTGTATTATTTTCTTGCATTTTGTTTGGAATTATTTGGGTGTAAATTTTAAAAAAATACTTTAACAATGCAAGATGGTTTATAAAAATATTTTTTGTTGTTAATTGTCCGTTAAATTATAAGCAAATCGTGAAATTTTAGTGAATAATTAAGAAATACTTATTATTTTTAATAAAAATTTATAATTATGTCTATTCAAACATCATCGATTATTGCCGGAACCATGAATTGGGGTGTTTGGGGAAAAAGCTTCAATCAAGCGGAAATTCAACAACTCATTGCCACTTGTTTGGAAGAAAAAATCTGTTCTTTTGATCATGCTGATATTTATGGTGGTTATACTACGGAAGCAGATTTTGGAAAGGCTTGGGCTGCGATGAATGTGGACAGAGAAAGCGTTCAATTTATTACGAAATGCGGCATCAAATACGTTTGTGATAAAAAAGAGTATGGCATAAAACATTACGATTATAGCAAAAAATATATTATTTCGAACGTTGAAGATTCGCTAAAAAATCTAAAAACAGAATATATTGATGTGTTATTGTTGCACCGACCAAGTCCGTTAATGCAAACAGAAGTCATTGCTGATGCGATAACAGAACTTAAAATTTCTGGAAAAATAGTACATTTTGGTTTATCGAACTTCACACCAGCACAAACCGATTTAATCCGAAAATTTACAGCGGTTACGTATAATCAAATTCAATTTTCGGCTACACATTTGCAGCCGATGGTGAATGGCGAATTGGATTATATGCAATTACACGGCATCAAACCGATGGCTTGGAATCCGTTAGGTTCAATTTATAAAGAAGAAGTTCCGCAAACTATTCGGTTAAAAGAATTATTAAAAAAACTAACTTTAAAATATAATTTACCTGAAGATATTTTGCTTTTAGCTTGGATTTTAAAACATCCTGCGCAAATTAAACCTGTAGTCGGAACAACAAGTGTGGAACGCATCAAAACCTTGCAAAAACTAGAAAATTTCGAGTTAGATTTAGAAGATTGGTTTGCGATTTGGACAGAAAGTATTGGAACTAAAATTCCTTAAAAATGATTAATAAACGACTCCTTATTAAAAATTTATTGGCTCATAATAACGAAAACAGTTTTTATGATAAAAAGCGCCAATTAAATTTGCATTCCAAAGAAGGAAAAGGGAAGTTTTTAAAACATATTTGCGCGTTATCCAATTCCAATCCGTTTAACAATTCGTACATTGTGGTTGGTGTGGAAGATGATGATAATGAAATTGTTGGTGATGATTTTTTTGATGATAGTCGCATTCAAAATTTAGTCAACGCCTATTTAGAAAATCCACCAAAAATAACCTACGACAACATTCCGTTTCCTAATTTACCTAAGGAAAAAGTGGTTGGTTTGGTAACTATAAAACCTAAAAACAAGGTTTCTTTTTTTAAGAAAAACATCTACACTATTTACACGGGAAACACTTTTATTCGAATTGGGAGCAATACTTCGCCTACAGAAGAAAAAATTTCTGCTTCGAAATCCAATGTGGAAACGGTAATTAGTATTGAAAATAATTCGAGAAACAGTATTCAACATACGTTAGATGGTGTGTTGGATTTTATCACGGTTCGACACAAAGATTTAGACAATCAATACCAAGTTTTTAAAGAAAATTTTGTGGTGTGTTGGGCTGGAAAAAAGAATATGGTTCGAAATGAAACCTATTATTCTCGTGTTGATATTGAATTAGTAAACGAACAAATTAAATTGTTTTATTCCAATCAAGATGAAGTGATTGTAAGCTTTGATGAAGATAGTTTTACGATTACCGAATATGTGAAATTAGGCTTAAATGACAAAACCAGTTATTATCCTTTAGAAAAAATAACCTTCTATTTTTACGATAATGGCTATTATAAAATGGAAACCCAAATGTTGTTCGAACCACCACAATACAATAAGAAATTACTACATCATATTTATAATTCGGTGTTAATTACGATTCAGAAATTACACAAAAACAAAGACGTTTCAGAAATAGAAGTGTTGAGAATTCCGCACACTTTAATGATTTGCTATTTGAATGATTTTAGAGACGCCAAACACAGACTTATTGAAGCCAAAAGCGTTTTAAAAGCGTATAAAAATCCGTTGGCGTATATTTATTTTAAAGACAGTTTGCGAATTTTGAGGAAGATGAAATACAACTAATCTTTTTCAGAAAGAAACTCAATATCTTCAACTAATTGCGTCAAGTTTTTCTCGTCTTTCACATTTTTATCGATGTTTAATCCGTTGTAAAAACCTCTAATTCTTCCTTTTTGATCGACTAAAACAAAATTCTCGGTATGCACCATATCGTACATTTCTTCTGGTTTTCCTGTTTTCACTACCAAATAGGATTGACGTGCAATTTTATAAATCTCCTTCTGATTTCCGGTAACTAAATTCCATTTTGAATCGATAACTCCGCGTTCTTTCGCATATCTTTTCAAAACGGCAACCGTATCTTCATCAGGAAAAACAGTATGAGAAAGTAATTTCACTTTCGGATTGTCTTTAATTTTATCTTGTAACCAAACCATATTATCGGTCATTTTCGGACAAATCGTTTGACAAGTTGTAAAAAAGAAATCGACCACATAAATTTTACCTTCATAATCTTTATTCGTAACTGTTTTGCCATTCTGATTTACAAATGAAAAAGGCGCAATCTTATGATTATAACCAATGTGTTGTACCAAAGTATCAACCAATTCAGGATTTACATCTCTTGGCTCAATAACGGGTAAATTTTTTCTATTAATTAAAGTATAAATAGAAAAAAAAATAGCTATCAATAAACTTATAAAGAAAACGGTAAAGATTTTACTTTTGAACATCTTGGAAATTTTGTTGCAAAAGTATAAAAACTTGCTGTTAGAATTAAAGTTTTTAACAATTCATAAGAAAAAATTACTATGTTTGTGTAACCAAACAAATAACTAACACAATGAAAAACACCTACTTATCATTGTTTTTGCTTTTTTCTGTTATTGGATTTTCACAATACAATAATAATTCCCCATGGAAAAGCAAAAACCCAAATTCAAAAAACAATAGTTTTCAAAATGATGTTGATGCTTTTAACGAGTATTGGAGAACACATGACAAAAACAAAAAAGGAAGTGGTTACAAACCCTTTAAACGTTGGGAAAACAAATATGAAAATCAGTTAAATCCTGATGGAACTCTTATGACACCTCAACAGCTTTGGTCGGCTTGGCAAGAAAAAAACAATGCCAAAGCCAACAAAAACAATTTACAATTTTCTTTACCGCCGAGTAACTGGCAACCCGTTGGTCCATTTACACATACCAACACAGGTTCTTGGTCATCTGGACAAGGAAGAACGAGTGCGGTTGCTGTAGATCCATTCAATACAAATATTATTTATGTGGGTACGCCAGCAGGAGGAATTTGGAAATCTACCAATTCTGGTTCTACTTGGACGCCACTATCCGATCAATTGCCTCAAATTGGTGTTACAGGAATTGCCATTGACCACACCAACTCTAACAACATTTTTATTGCAATTGGAGATAAAGATTCTTCTGATTCTTATTCAATTGGTGTTTTAAAATCTACAGATGGTGGCTTAAATTGGGTTACAACCGGATTAACTTTTACTGGAACTGGAAATCAGACTGGTGATTTAATCATGCATCCAACAAATAATCAAATCATAGTATGTGCTACTTCATCTGGTTTATATCGAACTACGAATGGAGGAACAACATGGGTAGTTGAACTAGTTGGTGATTTTTCTCAAGGATCAGTGCGTTTTAAACCAAATGACCCAACAGTAGTATACGCAACCACAAATAGTAGTTTTTATAAATCGACAAACACAGGAGATACATTTTCAAATATTATAGACGGATTATCAGCTTCTGGATCAACAAGTAGAATGATTTTAGACGTAACGCCAGCTGATAATACTTATGTTTATGTTTTAAGTATAAATAACAGTAGTGCATTAAACGGAATTTATCGTTCTACTGATAGTGGTACTAGTTTTAGCATCACTTCTGGCACTACAGATTTTTTAGAATCTACACAAGGCTGGTATGATTTGGCTTTTGCTGTATCAAACACCAATAAAGATTTACTTTTTACAGGTTGTTTAAATGTTTGGAAATCTACAAATGGTGGAGCTGCAGTTTCAAAAGTAAACAACTGGAGTAGTCCAGCTTCTGTAGCCTATACACATGCAGATATTCATCATTTACAATATCTTAATGGTAAACTATATTGTTTAAGTGACGGAGGAATTTATGTGAGCACGAACGACGGTGCTAGTTTTACGGATTTAACTGCAGGACTTCAAATTAGTCAATTTTATAAAATATCTGTTTCAAAATCAACTGCAAGTAAAATGGTTGGTGGATTACAGGATAATGGTGGACACGCGTTTAGTGGTGGAGCTTGGAAAAATTATTATGGTGCAGACGGAATGGATGCAGCTGTGAGTCAAGCAAATAGTAATTTATACTATGGTTTTATTCAAAACGGTTCATCATTATATATTTCTAATAATGGAGGAAATGGAATTACAGGAAGTGTTGGCTCACCTAATGCAATAGATGGAAATTGGGTAACGCCTTTAAGAGGTGATAGCCAAGGAAATATGTATGCAGGTTATGATGGATTATATAAGTTAGTTAATGGAGCTTGGGTACAACAAAATACAAATTCTGTTGGATCTGGAAACTTAGAACTAATTTCTATTGACCCATCTAACGATAATATAATTTATGTTGGAAATGGTACTTCTTTATACAAAAGTATAGATGCTGGAATAACTTTTTCTCTGGCTTCAACACTAACATCAACAATTACTAGTATTACTGTTCATTCTTCAAATAGCAATATTGTTTATATTACTAGAAGTGGAACTAGCGGTCAGGCTATGGTTTCAACAAATGGCGGAACATCATTTACAAATATTGCATCTGGTTTACCATCGATTTCGAAAAACTGTATTGTTCATCAAGGTAGAAATACGGATAATCCTTTATATGTTGGAACATCATTAGGGGTTTATTACAAAGATGATACGATGACAACATGGCAACCATTTGATACAAACTTGCCAAATGTTTCTGTTTCAGATTTAGAAATCAATTTAGAAGATTCAAAAATTATTGCAGCTACTTATGGTCGTGGTATTTGGCAATCGGATATTCCAATTCAAATTCCTCCAACAGATTTAAAATTTGTATCTATAAATAATCCTACACTTAACATTAATTGTGGCACTTCAGTTACACCGCAAATAGTTGTAAAAAATGGTGGTATAAACGCCATAACAAATGTTACGGTAAATTATACCGTTGACGCCACTCCATATGTTTACAATTGGTCAGGAAACATCGCAGCTTCACAAAATCAAACAATAGATTTACCAGCTGTTACTGCTTCAAGAGGTGCTCATACTTTAATTTTTAACACCACTACAACGGGTGATGCTTATTCAGACAATAATACTGGAGCAGCTACTTTTTACAATAATGATAATGGTGCAATTGGATCCGTTAATAATTTTACTGCTGCTTCAGACGAATTAATAGTAATAGGCGCGGGCTGGGTAAGAGGTAACAGAACTGGTGATGCCTTACAAACTTCTGGAAATTCGGCATATTTAACCAGTTTATCTGGTAATTATTCAAATTCTGTGCAATCTTATTTAGTTTCACAATGTTATAATTTATCAAACGTTTCAAATCCACAAATTAGTTTCAAAATGGCTTTTGATTTAGAACTAAATTGGGATATTGCTTATGTGGAATATTCTACAAACTTCGGGGCAACTTGGAGTGTTTTGGGAACAATGGGAACAGGTTGGTATAACAGCAACAGAACGCCATTAACAAGTGGAACAGATTGTGATAATTGTGTTGGAGCGCAATGGACTGGAATCAATACAACATTTTTAACAAAGTCATATAGTTTAGCTGCTTTAAATACAGAAACAAATGTAATTTTCAGAATTGTGTTCATTTCTGATGGTGGTGTAACTAAATTAGGAATAAAAGTAGATGATTTTGTAATTAACGGTGTGTTATCTGCTGAAAGCTTTGAAGCCAATCAAATAAATGTTTTCCCAAATCCTTCAACTGGAATTTTCAATATTGGCTTTGGTAACTTAAATCCAAATAAAATTGAAGTTTACGACATTAGCGGAAAACTAATCATGCAAAAAAACAAACTACAAGTGAGTGATAATCAAACTAATATTGATTTATCCAACGCTTCAAATGGTGTATATTTTGTGAAAATTTCAACAGAAAACAATACCATTACAAAAAGAATAATCAAAAATTAAATTTATAAAATCGTTTTATCTGAATTCATATTTGTCGTATGTTTGAAGATAAAACGATTTTTTTATTCAAAAAACATTAAAAATTATGAAAAAAAACATTCTACTTGGTAGTTTCTTGCTGCTTTCTTTATCCACATTAATCCATTCTTGTAAAACCAAATCGGTTAGTACATCAAATAAAAATGAAGTAGTTAGCACAAAAAAATACGGAATTCATCCAGAATACATGGATACTTCAGTGAAGCCAAATGAAGATTTTTTTAGATATGTAAATGGAACTTGGTTAGACAACACTGAAATTCCTGCTGATAGAACACGATGGGGAAGTTTTGATGAATTAAGAAAAAACACAGACGATGATGTAATGGCTATTTTGAACGAAGCTGTTGCGAACAAAAAATTAGACCCAAAATCGGATCAAGCAAAAGCCGTAAACTTATACAAATCTATTTTAGATACAGTTTCTAGAAATAAATTAGGAATTACTCCTATTCAACCCTATTTAACAAAGATAAACGCGGTTAAAAATAGCACAGATTTAATGAATCTTTTAGTAGATGTAAAAGCAGAAGCAAGCTTAGGTTTCTTTGGAGCTTTTGTTGGAGCTGATGCTAAAAACAGTAATAAAAATGTAGTTTATGTAGGAACTGGAAGTTTAGGTTTACCAGATAAGGATTACTACATGTCTGACAAACCAGACACTAAAGAAAAAAGAGAAAAATACGTTGTACATATTACTAAAATGTTTGGTTATTTGGGAATGGACGCTAAAACTGCTTCTGAAAAAGCAGCTAGAGTTTTGGCTTTCGAAACTTCATTATCTGAACCAACTTTAGATAGAGTGGAAAGACGTGATCGTCGTAAAACTTACAATCCAATGTCGGTTACCGATTTACAAAAAATCGCACCTTCAAACAATTGGGCAAACTATTTTACAAAATCTGGATTTATAAGTTTAGATTCTGTTGTGGTTTCGCAACCAAAATACATGACGAAATTAGATGAAATTCTTAAAGAAAATAAAGTTGAGGATTGGAAAGCTTACATGACTTGGACGCTTTTACGCACAAATGCCGATGAATTAACAACTGATATTGAAAAAACAGATTGGGATTTTTATAGCAAAACATTATCAGGCGCTTTAAAACAAAGACCTGCAACAGAAAGAGCTTTAGCAACCGTAAATGGTGTTTTAGGTGAAGCTTTAGGAAAATTATACGTAGAGAAAAAATTTCCAGCAGAAGCAAAAGCAAAAGCAGAAGCTATGATAGCTAATGTGTTTAAAGCGTATGAAAATCGTATTAATAAATTACCTTGGATGACTCCAGAAACTAGAGCCAATGCTATTTTGAAACTAAAAAAATTCAGAGTAAAAATTGGATATCCTGATACTTGGAAAGATTACAGCGGTTTACAAATTAAAAGCCCAGAACAAGGTGGAACTTTACAAGAAAACTCATTAGCCATTAGCAGATGGAGTAATGCAGAAAACGTGGCAAAACTTGGAAAACCAGTAAATAAAGAAGAATGGGGAATGTCGCCTCAAACGGTAAATGCTTACTATAGTCCAACTAACAACGAAATTGTATTTCCTGCAGCCATCTTACAACCTCCATTTTATGATTACAGAGCTGATGAAGCGGTGAATTATGGTGGAATTGGTGGTGTTATTGGTCATGAAATTTCTCATGGTTTTGACGATTCAGGTTCAAGATATAATGCAGAAGGAAACTTAATCAACTGGTGGAGTGATGAAGATTTAAAACAATTTACCACTTTAGGAACAGCTTTAGCAGATCAATATTCTGCTTTACAACCTTTACCAGGAATTTATGTTGATGGAAAATTTACTTTAGGAGAAAATATTGGTGATTTAGGTGGAGTAAACGCAGCTTATGACGGTTTACAAATCTATTTGAAAGAAAAAGGAAATCCCGGATTAATTGATGGATTTACTCCAGAACAACGTTTCTTCCTTTCATGGGCAACCATTTGGAGAAGTAAAATGCGTGATGAAGCTATTAAAAATCAAGTGAAAACAGATACACATTCACCTGGACAATACAGAGCGTATGTGCCACTTCAAAATATTGAATCTTTCTACAAAGCATTTAGCATTAAAGAAGGAGACAAAATGTATATCGCTCCAGAAAAAAGAGTAAAAATTTGGTAAAAAATCTAAAGCCGTCTTGCTAAAAACAAGATGGCTTTTTTTTTATACATTTGCGTTATGCAATTTTCTTATCCCAAAAACGAAAAACTTAAAAGCCATAAAACAATAGACCGCTTGTTTTCTGAAGGAAAATCCGTGTCTAAATATCCGTTACGTTTGGTTTATGTAGAAAATACCGATGAAAATAATTCGGAAAAAATAGTAATGGGTGTTTCTGTTTCAAAGAAATATTTTAAAAAAGCTGTTGACCGAAATTATTTTAAACGCGTTTTAAGAGAATGTTACCGTTTAAACCAACATTTATTGAAAGAAAACCTGCAGAAACCTTATGCATTCATGTTTTTTTATCAAACCAAAGAAAAACTTTCGTACCAAGAAATTGAAGAAAAAACCATTCAACTATTTCAAAAATTTAATGAAACCGTTAAGTAAATTATAACTTTGGATTGGTTTTTGAAGATTTTAATTAAATTCGTAAAAAATTAAACAACAACTCATGAGTTTTCTAAATAAAAAAAAGGTAATTATTCCAACACTTGTGGCTGGATTTTTATTTATCGCAGTAAGTTTTCAAAACGATTTTTTTGCCTTAGCGAAACAAATTGAAATTTTCACCAGTTTATATAAAACTGTAAATCAGAACTATGTAGACGAAACTAACGCTGGAAATTTAATGGACGTGGCCATAAAAAGCATGTTAACGGAGTTAGATCCGTACACGGTTTATTTTGACGAGCAAGATGTATTGAAATTTAAAATCAACAACACAGGAGAATACACGGGAATCGGAGCCATTATCACTCGAAAAGACGATAAAATAATCTTAAAAGAAGTGTACCAAAATATGCCTGCCGACAAAGCGGGTTTCCGAGCTGGAGATATTATCACTCAAATTGGCGATGTGCTTTTAAAAGATTTTAAAGACGATGCTTCTCAACTACTAAAAGGCGCAAAAAACACCAAAATTGATATCGTGTATTTCAGACAAGGTGTGGAGAAAAAAGGGCAAATTGTTTTAGATGAAGTGGAAATAAAAGCCGTTCCTTATTTTAAATTATTAAGCGATAAAACAGGTTATATCGTGTTACAAAAGTTTAACGAAAAAGCTTCTACTGAAACTAAAGCGGCTTTATTGACTTTGAAAGAACAAGGTGCTACAAAAATCATCTTAGATTTAAGAGATAATCCGGGTGGTTTATTACACGAAGCGGTAAATATTTGTAACTTATTTGTGGCAAAAGACGAAGTAATTACAACTACAAAATCTAAAAATACGGCTCACAATCATACCTACAAAACGAAAAACGAACCAGTTGATACGGAAATTCCTTTAGCAATTATAGTAAACGACAGAAGTGCTTCTGCTTCAGAAATTGTTTCTGGTGCCTTACAAGATTTAGACCGTGCGGTAATTGTTGGAAACAGAAGTTTCGGAAAAGGATTGGTGCAACGTCCGTTTAATTTATCTTACGGAACGCAAGTAAAAGTGACCATTTCAAAATATTACACACCTTCTGGAAGATGTATTCAAGCTACAGATTATAGCAAAAAAGATGCGAACGGAAAAGCTATTAAAACTTCTGAAAAAGAATTTAATGCGTTTAAAACCAAAGGCGGAAGAACAGTTTATGATGGTGGCGGTGTTTTACCAGATGTTGAAATTGCCGACATGAAAAAAAGCAATATCAGTTTAAGTATTGCGAATTCTGATGCGGTTTTTGAATTTGCGAACATTCTATTTTACAGAAATCCGAATGCAAAAAGTGTTTCTAGTGTTTCTGATGCGGATTACAATGAATTTAAAGCGTATTTAAAGAAAGAAAAAGTGGAAATAAATACAAATATTGATAAGTCTTTAAAAAACCTGTTAGAAGCTGCTAAAAAAGATAAAATTGATGGCGATTTAACTGTCGAAATTAAACAACTGGAAACGGCTATAGAAAAATCAAAAGACAAAGAATTAGATAAAAATAAAGAAGAAATTAAACGTTTGCTTTTACAAGAATTATTGTTGAGATATGGTTACCGAACAGCGTTTTACGATTATGTTTCAACAAAATATTCTGATGTTTTAAAAGCACAACAAATTGTAAACAACCCAACTGAATATAATAAAATCCTAAAAAAATAAAATGAAGAAGTTAGTATTTGCCCTATTATTACTTTCAACATTTCTTGGTTTTTCTCAAGAGCAAACTGTTCACTCTATTTATTTCGATACCGATGTTCGCGAAATAAAACAACTACAATCAGATGCAGTTGTTCATTTTTTAAGCTTAATTGACACCACTCGTTTAGAAAGTGTTTCCATTTACGGATATTGTGACGATGTGGGAAAAGTAGATTACAACTACAAATTATCGCAAGACAGAGCCAATAGTGTCAAAAACATGTTGGTTAAAAAAGGCGTAAAATATAAAATCATCGTTAAAATTGAAGGAAAAGGAAAAGTCATGATCGACGAAGATTTGGAAGAAAATGTTCCAGAAGCGCGTTCAAAAAACCGTAGAGTAGATGTGGTTTTAAATTTTAAACCTTTCGTGGTGGAAGATTTAAACATTCCTGGTTTATATTCTACCATTAGAAAAGATGCTCAAGAAGGTGATCGTGTGTATTTAGACAAACTTTTATTTGATGCTGGAAGTAGTAAACTAAAAGAAAGCGCTAAAAAAGAACTAGATAAAATTACCATTCTTTTAAAAAGATATCCAAAAATAAACATTGAAATTCAAGGTCACGTTTGTTGTACACCCACTTTTCATAAAGAAGCGATTGATAGCGGCACTCGAAAAAGAGAACTTTCTAAAAACAGAGCAGAGCGAGTTTATAAATATTTGCTAAGCCGTGGAATTGGTAAAGCCAGACTAACTTTCAAAGGTTACGGAAACACACAACCTCTTGGAAAAGGTTCAGAATATGACCGAAGAGTAGAATTAGTGATTACGAAGATTTAATAAAAAACCCAGTCAATTTGATTTGACTGGGTTTTTCTTTTTTATGCTTTTCGCATTTCAATATGCGGAATATCGTCTTCTAAATAACTTTCACCAACGATAACAAAACCATGACTTTCGTAAAATTTTTGCAAATACAATTGTGCAGAAATGGTAATGTTAGTTTCATGAAATAAGTCTTTTACGGCATCAATTGAAGCTTTCATTAAATCGTGACCTAATTTTTTATCTCGGTGAGATGGTTTTACAATCACCCGACCAATAGAACTTTGGGTAAAATAATCATTGGGTTTAAAAAGTCGAGAATACGCCGCCAAAACGCCTTCGTAATAGCCTAAAACGTGAATTGCTTTCTCGTCTTTGCCATCAACGTCTTGATAAACGCAATTTTGCTCCACTACAAACACTTCTGAACGCAATTGTAGTATTTGATATAGTTCTGTTGTAGAAAGTTCGTTAAAACGCTTTATTTTGAATTGTAACATCTATAATATTTTCGTTGATTTAATAATCGCTTCCATTTCGAACAATAAATTCTTTTTGGAATGAACCGGATTGTAGGCAAAACCATCAATAATGATAAACCTTTTACGTTTGTTATCTCTAATTGCGAAATTCACATAAGGTCCGGTCATGAAATCATTATGAAATTCCCAATTTCCACGCATTTCGTATGCTAAATTTTTTTGAATTTCTGTCGTATGAAAACTTGGATAATAGGCTTGTTCGGTAATCATATAACTTCCGTTGGTTTTTCCTAAAACGTATTTTTTAGCCACTTGATTTCGCATAAACATACTATTTGTTACTAGAGCTTTTTGGTTATATAAAGCTGAAAAACTAGCGGTATAAATTAGCATGTTGTTAAAACCTGAGCCTACTTCTTTTCGCAACCATAAAAAATTTTCGCCTTGTAAGCCTTTTTTATATTCTGATGGAATTTGAATATCAACCGAAAATTGTTTTGCAACCTGTTTTTTTAAATTGGAATTAACGTTGATTTTTTGCAAAACCAAATTGATCTCCGAATTGTAAAACGTATTCATAATTTCTTTACCAGAATTTTGCAGTTGATTTAACAACATGTCTTCGTTTTTTCCTTGAATCGTAAAAACATTCTGATTGTTAGCGAATTTATTTTTTACGAGAGTCGTTTGGTTTTTAAAGTTAGAAGAAACAATCAAAATATTTCTCGAAGCTTTTGCATCTGAAGGTAAATAGTTCGTGTGAATTGGCATTAATGTAAAAACCGATTCACATTCATGTAAACCCGTAATTGGTGCCGCAAATTTTTCTCTGATTTTTTCGCCAATTTTTCCGTTCCAAAGAGAAATAGGAATGACAACAGTGACTGAATTCTGATTGAGATATTGGTTTTTTTCAACAACATCTTTTTTTTCTTGTTCTTCATCAAAACAAGAAAACAAACTAAAAGAGAAAAGTAATAGAAGTATTTTTTTCAATTGGGGTGTTTTTAATAATGCGAAATTAAAACAAAAAACCACAATATTGATGTGAACATTGTGGTTTTAAGAACTTTATTTTTGTTTTTAACCCTGAATTTTCAATTTCATTCCTGGTTGAATATTATCTGATTTTAAATCGTTTTTCTTTTTTAAATCCTCAGCTGTTAAATTCGGAAACTTTTTAGTAATTGAAAAAATAGAATCTCCTTTTTGTACGATGTAATAATCTTCTTTAATTTCAATTTTGCTTTTCGCTGAAGCATATTTGTTTTCCGTTGCTTTTGGTTTTGCTACTTCACCTGTATTTGGTTCTGTATTTTCAGCAACAGCAGTTTCAACAACTGGTTCTAATATTTCCGTTTTCTTCTTCGGTTTCTTGATTACTTCATTAACCGTAACTTTTTTCGTAGTTTGAATTACTAAACTTTGACCGGCATTGATTTTGCTTCCTTTGATTTTATTCCATTTTCTTAAATCAGAAATCGAAACATTATTTTTATCTGCAATTACACCAAGAGATTCACCTGATTTAACTTTATGATAGTTTTTACTAACGACTTCTTTCGTGCGTTTTTTGATAACTTCTTCGTATTCTGTAGTATCGTCATTTTTCATTTTGAAATTGGAAGCAACTGCTATTGAATCTTGTTTGGCAATACTATCACGTTTTCTAACTTGAGCCAATTGAATCGTATTAATTTTCTCTTGCTCTAAATATGTTAAATAGCCGTAAATCTTTTCTTCGTTTGATACAAAAATTCCGATTTTGTTTTTCGGCAAACGCAAGTAAAAATGTTCATCTCCAATTGACGGAATGTATTTCGATTTATAAATTGGATTCAAATATTCCAATTGTTCTTCAGAAATATCTAATAAATCAGACAATTGTTTGAATGTCATCGCATGTTTCACCATAACAGTATCCGTTTCCGCATACTTCATTTCTGCTTTGTGCGCCACTAAACCGTGTTCTTTTTTGAACTCGTAAATGTACATCGTAGCTAAAAACGCTGGTAAATAATTCGCAGTTTCTCTTGGTAAGAATTTTCTAATTTCCCAATAATCTGTTTTTCCACCAGAACGTCTGATCGCTTTAGAAACATTACCTGGACCGCAATTGTACGAAGCTAAAACCAAACTCCAATCGCCAAAAATAGCATACATGTTCATCATATAATGACAAGCCGCTTCTGTTGATTTGATTGGATCGTGACGCTCATCAACGTAAGTTGTGATGTCTAATTTATATTGTTTTCCAGTTGCTGGCATAAATTGCCATAAACCACCAGCACCAACTTTAGATTTTGCTTTTGGTTGTAAAGCCGATTCAACAATGGCTAAATATTTGATTTCTAATGGTAAATTGTATTTTGATAATTTTTCTTCGAATAATGGAAAATAATATTCCGCGATGGCCATTTGTCTTTCGAAACTTTTCGCTCTGTTTTTTAAGAACGATTTGATTACGTTTTCCAATGCTGGATTGTACTCAATTACGAAAGGCGATTGCACATCTAATTTGTGTAAACGTTTTTTAAGTAATTCTGTATCTAAATCGTAAGACACTTTTTCGTCGATGTTCATGTTTTCAATATCGAAAAACATTTCGTTTGACAAACTCGCATCCGATAATTCTTTCATCCATCTTTGGTCGATACAAGCACTTGTTTCGTGATTGTTAAACGTCGCTTTAAGCGAATCTAAATAAGATACTTTTGGAGTAAAAAGAGTGGGTGTGATCTCTTGGTTATCTTGCGCAAACAATCCATTCGACAGGAAAAGACCAAAAGCTAGTATTACAAATTTCTTCATTCTTTATATATGTTTTTTCTCCATAAATTTCGGAGCGTTATTTCTAAATCATTAGTATACAATTACTTGTAGAAACGCAAATATATTTTATTTATTGTTTAGAACCCAACTTTTAACGATTAAATTTCCGTTTTAACGTTTTTTTTGGAATTTTGGCGATAAATTTAAAAACCCTTCAAGAGTTTTGAGCTCTTGAAGGGTAATGTTATTAATAGAATTATTTTTTACTTCAAAATAGCCGCAATTCCTGGTAATGTTTTTCCTTCTAACATTTCTAACATCGCACCACCACCAGTAGAAACGTAACTCATTTTGTTTTCTAAACCAAATTGTTTTACCGCAGCAACACTATCACCACCACCAACTAATGAGAAACATCCGTTTTGAGTAGATTCTGCAATGAAATCTCCTAAAGTAATTGTTCCGTTCGCAAAAGCTGGTAATTCAAACACACCAATTGGTCCGTTCCAAAGTATTGTTTTTGAATTTAAAATCACGTCTTTTAATTGTTCTAATGTTTTCGGACCTGCATCTAAACCTTGCCATCCAGCAGGAATTTCTGCTACATTCACCACTTGCGTATTTGCATCATTTGAAAATGCATCGGCTGCTACAACATCAATTGGTAAGTGAATTTTCACACCTTTTTCTGTTGCTTGTTTCATGATGTCTAAAGCCAATTCCATTTTATCATCTTCACAAATAGAATTTCCGATATTTCCGCCCATCGCTTTGATGAACGTAAACGTCATTCCACCACCAATAATCATGTGATCTACTTTATCTAAAATGTTTTCGATAATCGTAATTTTAGAAGAAACTTTACTTCCTCCAAGTATTGCTGTAACTGGTTTTTCAGAGTTTTTCAATACTTTATTGATGCTTTCAATTTCTTTCGCTAATAAAGCTCCAAAACATTTATCATTCGGGAATTCGTTCGCAATAATTGTAGTTGAAGCATGCGCTCTGTGCGCCGTTCCGAAAGCGTCATTCACATACACATCACCTAAACTTGCTAATTCTTTAGAAAAATCAATATCTCCAGCTTCTTCTTCGGCATAAAAACGTAAATTTTCTAATAATAAAATTTCACCATTTTGTAAGTTCGAAGCCGCATCTTTCGCGATTTCTCCTCTACAATCTGATGCAAATTTTACTTTTTTTCCTAAAACTTCTTCCACTTTAGAAACAATATGTTGTAAAGAATATTTCTCTTCTTTTCCTTTTGGTCTTCCTAAATGCGACATTAAAATTACTGAACCACCATCGTTTAAAATTTTATCAATTGTTGGCTTTGCGGCTTCAATACGATTCGCATCTGTAACTTTAAAATTTTCATCTAAAGGCACATTAAAATCTACACGGATTAAAGCTTTTTTGTTGTTAAAATTGATGTCGAAAATAGTTTTCATAATTTTATTTTTTATTGTTGTTGTTTATTTTTTCACTTAAAAAGAACTGCAAATATAAAAGTTTGATTTTAAACGAAGATAAAAATCTCTTATATTTGCTCGATGCTTTTTAACGACATACTTGGTCAAGACCACATTAAAAACTTTTTAATTACTACTGCCAACGCAGGAAGAATTCCACATGCCCAATTGTTTATTGGTCCGGAAGGTTCTGGAACGTTGCCAATGGCGATTGCTTATGCGCAATATGTTTTGTGCGGCAATGTTGATGGTGAAAACACGACTGGAAATGCGGCTTGTAATTTAAAATTCGATCATTATTCGCATCCAGATATGCATTTTGTATATCCAATTACGGCGACTGATGATGTAAAAGGCGATAATGTCGTAAGTGCAAATTTCTTAGAACATTGGAGAAGTTTCTTAAAGGAAAATCCGTATGCGAGTTTATTCGATTGGTATAAAAAATTAGAAATCCCGAAAAAACAAGGAATTATTAGCGTTAAAGAATCGGCGGCGATTAATAAAAATTTATCCTTGAAAGCTTACGAAGGCGGTTACAAAGTGATGATTATTTGGATGGCCGATAAAATGAGAGTCGACGCAGCGAATAAATTACTGAAATTACTAGAAGAACCGCCAGAAAAAACGGTTTTCATTTTAATTTCTGAAAGTATTGACGATTTGTTACAAACGATTATTTCTCGTTGTCAAGTAGTTGATTTTTTAGCGTTGCCGGAACAAGTGATTACTGATAAATTAATTTCTGCACATCAAGTTGAGGCGAATGTAGCTAAAAAAATCGCACATCAAAGTGAAGGAAATTATAATAAAGCGTTGCATTTATTGCACAAAGACGACGATGATAGCATTTTTGAAGAATGGTTTATCAACTGGGTTCGAGCGGCGTTTAAAGCGAAAGGAAACGCAAGTGTAATTGCCGATTTGATTTCTTGGAGCACCACAATTGCCAAAGAAGGACGAGAAACGCAGAAGAATTTTTTACAATTTTGTATTCAGTTTTTCCGACAAGCCTTGTTGTTGAATTATCAAACGAAAGATTTGGTGTATTTAGAACCAAATTTTGAGAATTTTAAACTAGAAAAATTTGCGCCTTTTATTCACGGAAATAACATTGTAGATATTTTTAAAGAATTGGAAGATGCGATTTATCATATTGAAAGAAACGGAAACAGTAATGTGATTTTAACCGATTTATCGATAAAACTAACACGATTGTTGCATAAAAAAGAGATTTAAAAGTACGATTTGAAATTTACGATTTACGAACTAAAAACATAAACCAAAAAACAATAAACTATGAATGCATTTGCCCTTATTTTACTAGCTTTTTTAGCTATTACATTTTTACAATCTGGATACGATAAAATTGCCGATTGGAACGGAAACGTAAGTTGGTTAAAAGGTCATTTTTCTCAAACTTTCCTAAAAAACCAAGTTCCTTTTGCGTTGTTAACTGTTTTAGCTTTAGAAATTGTAGCTGGAGTTTTAGCGATTATGGGAATTGCTGAAAACATTATGAGCGGTGCTACAATCATGGGAAATTATGCTTGTGTGGTTTCTTGTGTAACTTTATTGATGTTACTTTTCGGACAACGAATTGCAAAAGATTATGATGGTGCCAGAACTATTGTGATTTACTTAATTCCTGCTTTGATTGGCGTGTATTGGTTGTAAGAACGATTTACGAATTTTGATTTACGAAGTACAAAATGTCAAACTTTGCCTGTACAGTTTGTCATGCTGTAAGCATCTCATACAGATCAATTTAAAATTTTTATTTTGGAAAAAGAAGAACTTAATAAATTAATCGATAAAATTGAATCTGAAAACCCTGTAGAAAAAGCTTTTTTTGGGTTACATAGTTCTGATTATGGTGAATCTTCATATATAAAAGCAAACAAATATGGTCTTGAATTATTCGCAAGAGAATTATTAATTGCTTCATCCAAATCCGAAGAAAATTTAAATGAATATAAAGATAATGTTATAGAATTTTCTTTAAACGAAAAATGGTTAACAAGCGACATTTGGATTAATCATATTGAACTAAAAAAAGAAGATAGAATCGATTTAATAAAAGAAGAAATACCAAAAATTACTTGGAAAGATAAATTCATCCTTGTTGGTTGTTTTTTTACTATTGCTCTTTTAATAATAATTTTTATTGTTGGTCTTTTTAGTGTTTTTAATTGGTATAATGAAGATAAAGAAACTAAACAAAATAAAAATTTGGAACTAAAAAAGTTTGTTGACGAAATAAGCGTTATTAACTTATATAAAATTTAATTTTCCAATCCCACTTTAAACAAACGCAATTCTTCCCAAGAGAACGCGTCGCCGTTTTTTTCTTTCAAAAGGCCTAAACCTTCGCCGTTATAATCCTTGAAAACTTCCTGCAACGCTGCAATTTTTTCATCGGACATAATATCAGAAATGGTTAACGCTTCCATTTGAATTAGTTTAGTAAAGTGTGAATAAATGGAACTTACGGTTAATTTTCGTTTGGCAGCAATTTCTTCAATCGATAGATTTTCTTTCCAAAGATCTAAAGTGATTTCAATCGTAGCTTTTTTCGGTTCTGTAGATTTTGCCTTTTTTGCTTTGGTTTTCTTACTGAACGTTTCCGAATGATCTTTCTCCACAAATCCATCAATTTGCTTGAATTGTTCAGATAATGAACCAATTTTATTGATTTTATAATACTTCATTTCGTCCGAAGACATCGTTTTTTTATTGAATTCAATTCCGTTCACAAGATTCTTAATCAACAACATCGATTTTTTCAATTGTAAAACCGTTTTCACTTGAATTTCTTCCAATTCTAAAAGTTCGTCGTGGAACGTTTTGACTTTTTTCAAGTTGCTGACTTCTGCAATTTTCAGCAATAAATCCGTAACCTGATAATCTAAGGTTTTAAAATAATAATTATAAGCGGCTTCACATCTTTCGGCCAAAAATGGAATATCTATCGTTTCTTGGTAACAAATTTTTTGAATTTGATTGATGAATTTCTGCGATGTATCAAACAAAGCGGCAATGATACTTTCGTTTTGTTGAGCCCAAATTCGGTATTTCGATTTGGTCGAATTCGAAACTTCATCGTTATACGAAAACAAATGATTGCGCCATTCTTGAGCCAATTGTCTGAAATCAAAACTTTTACACAATTCTACACGTAAAAAATGCTTGGTTTCTAGTTCTAATGATTTTTCTAAAAGCGTCTCATCGGCTTTGTTATTGGCGTAATTCAGCACTTCCGTATCGGAAGAAATGCCGTTTAATTGTATCGGAGAAAGCAAAATTAACCCTTTTAACGAACGAAGTCGTGATAAAGCCACATACGCTTGTCCGGGCGCAAAAACACGCGAAACATCCAACGCAGCGTTGTCAAAAGTTAAACCTTGACTCTTATGCACCGTAATCGCCCACGCTAATTTTAACGGATAATGACTAAAAGTTCCTACTACAGTTTCTTCAATCTCTTTCGTATCAGGGTTTACGGTGTATTTTATGTTTTCCCAAGTGTATAAATCGACTTCAATAGTTTTTTTTTCTTCTGCGAAATGCACTAAAATTTCTTTTTCGGCTAAAGAAGTAATTGTTCCCATTTTTCCGTTGAAGTAATTTTTTTCGAAAGAAGAGTCGTTTTTTATAAACATCACTTGCGCACCGACTTTTAAATCCATTTTAGGCTCAATCGGGTAAATTTTTTCTGGAAAATCTTCTACCAATTCTGGGAAGTAAGAAAAGGTTTTGGTTTTTAATTCCGCTAAAGCTTCTTTGTTGATTTCATCCGCTTTGGCGTTGTGAGTCGTAACGATAATACAACCGTTATGGTTTTTTATATTGAAATCGGGTTTTACGTATTGATTTAAAACCGCGATATTTTCGTTCGTAATTTTATTGTTTCGAAGATTGTTTAAAATCGAAATAAACGTTTCATCATCTTGGCGATAAATTTTATCTAATTCGATATACAAAGGCGGATTCTGACGAATGACTTGCGAATGAAAGAAGAACATGCCTTGATAATATTTCTTCAATTCGTACCATTCTTCTTGTTTGATGACTGGTGGTAGTTGTAGTAAATCTCCTATAAAAAGAACTTGTACACCCCCAAAAGGTGCATCAACTCTACGAACTTTTTGTAGCATAAAATCGATCGCATCCAAAACATCTGGGCGAAGCATAGAAACTTCATCGATGATTAATAATTCTACATTTAAAAGCACTTGTTTTTTAGTAGCATTCATTCGGAAATGCTTGCTAATTGTACTTTTTGTTTCAAATTTATATTGATTCGAATCGGCATTAACCACTTTAAAATCAGGAATAAAAGCCGAAAAAGGCAATTGAAACATGGAATGAATCGTAACGCCACCAGCATTTAGCGCAGCAATTCCAGTAGGAGCGACTACGATAGTGTTTTTGTGCGATGTAGCAATAATTTCTTTAAGAAGGGTAGTTTTCCCAGTTCCTGCTTTACCTGTTAAGAATACAGATTTGTTGGTCTGGTTGATAAATTGAAGGGTGTATTGAGCGGCTTTAGATAAATGTTCCACGTGGCGTATAGTTTAGATGGCAAATATAAAAAAAGCCTTGATTTCTCAAGGCTTTCTTATTATTTTTTTTCTTTAGTTGCTTTATATTCTTCATTTAATTGTTTCAGTAACTTGTCTGTTAAATTATATGAATCTTTAGCATAAATTACGTTTGGCGCAGCATCTGAAGTTGTGAAAATATAATCGAAACCTTCTTTTTTACCATAAGCTTGAATATATTTTTTAACATCATTCACTAATGAATCCTTTAAAGCACCACCTTCAGTTTCAATTTGTGCCATAATTTGGTTTCTTTCTTGAACTAAAACTTGCTCTCTTTGTTGTAATTGAGCAGCTTTTTGTTGCGCCCATGCTTGACCGTTAGCTTGTGCCGCTTTTTCGAAACTTGCCATTTCCGCTTGTAATTGCTTTCCTTTAGCTTCAATTGGACGACCTAATTCTTCCGTTTTTACTTTAAACTTTTCGTTTTCATCAGTAAATTTTTCATATTTTTCTAATAAAACAGAAGTATCAATATAACCTGTTTTAAAATCGTCTTTTTTTGCAGTTGCAGTTTCTTGGCAAGAAATCATAGCTACACCTAATGCAACTAGTACTAATAATTTTTTCATTTTTCTTTTGTTAATTTTTATTGAAATGAAATCCACTTAGGAAATCGGTTTTTTAATTTTGGTAAAAATAATAGGTTTCTTTTTAATTTTAATTCTTTTTTGAAATTTTCTTTAAATATTGAAAAAAACGAAAGAAAAAACAACTATAATAAAACCTTATGTCTTTTTAAAATAACGATAAATAATTACTATTAAAAACCATTTATTTAAACAACACTTATATAAAACATCTTTTTTGGCTAATATATTTCGATGTTTTTATACAAAATCGACTTTAAAATCGCTTTATTTTACGTTTTACTTGTTTTTTATAATGTAAATGTGCGAAGAAAACTCTTTTTTGAACAATCCTGACACATTTGAAACAAATCCTATAAAAAATCCTTTTACGAAACTCATTTTTCCGTTTTTGTATTTTTCAGATAAAAGCGACACATAAAAACTATCAAACCACATCGGTTTTACTTTTTTCAATTCCATATCCACATCTGAAAATAATCTTTTGATACTGGTTTTTGAGAAATGCCATAAATGTCGAGGCACATCATAAGCTGCCCAAAATTGTTTGTAATAAATCGCATCGTAGGATTTATAATTTGGCACCGCAATAATTATCGTTCCAGTTGGTTTTACAATTCGTTTTAAATTAGCGATGTATTCTTCTAAATTCGGAACGTGTTCTAAAACGTGCCACATCGTAACTACGTCAAAAGAATTTTCTGGTAATGCAAAAATATCTTCTGTGAAAATTACACCTTTATTAAGGGCAAGATTTTTTGCATCTGAATTGGGTTCGTATCCCAAAATATCCCAACCTTGATTTTTGGCTTCTACTAAAAAATCTCCGGTTCCTGATCCAATGTCTAAAAGTTTTCCTTTTTGATTTTGCTCAGAAGTAATTAAAGAAACTTTCCCTTTAATCGCATTTCTTTTTACAATGTGATAAATTTTTTCAAACAATGTACGTTTTCCATCAGTGTGAGATATATAATCTTCGCTTTCGTAGTATTTTGGTAAAACGTCTAACGATGGAGTAGGTGTTGTTTTTAATAAATCATATTCCTTGTTATGTAACAAAGAAAAGGTTTCTTTTGAAACCGAATGATCTTTAACTATAATAAATTGGTTTTCTTCTAAAAAATTCATTTTCTATTTTGGTCTTTATTTATAGGCTTTGACAAGGTTGTTTCACGTGGAACTTTTTTTAGTATTCAGTCGCAGTTTGCAGTCACGGTCAAAAAACTGAAAACTGTGACTGCAAACTTTTAACGACCCATATGAATTAACAACACAGAAATATCACTTGGAGAAACTCCGCTGATACGTGATGCTTGTGCAATTGTTGTTGGACGTATTTTTGTTAGTTTCTGACGCGCTTCAATGGATATTGCTTTAATTCTATCAAAATCGTAATTATCTGGAATGCGAACATCTTCTAAACGATTCACTTTATCTGCGTGTACTTTTTCTTTTTCGATATAACCAGAATATTTCACTTGAATTTCTGCTTGCTCGATAACTTCTAAATCTAAATCATGTTCGGAAATATAATCGGTAACAGCTTCAAATTTTAAAATATCTTCTAAATCAATTTGCGGACGAGAAAATACTTTAAACATTTTATCACCTTGTGTCATCGGACTAGAACCTTTCGCTTCTAAAATCGGATTCGCTACTGCGGCTTTTACACTTGTTTCTTTAAAGAAATTTACAAACTTTTCTGAAGCGTCTAATTTATATTCCATTCTTTTTAAACGATCTGCTTTTGCTAAACCAATTGCATGACCTTTCGGAGTCAAACGCAAATCGGCATTATCTTGTCGCAATAACGTTCTATATTCGGCACGAGAAGTAAACATACGATATGGTTCTTCTGTTCCTTTCGTAATTAAATCGTCAATTAAAACTCCAATATAAGCTTCGTCACGTTTTAAAATTAGAGGTTCTTTTTCTTGCACTTTTAACGCAGCATTTATTCCAGCCATCAAACCTTGAGAAGCAGCTTCTTCATAACCTGTAGTTCCATTAATTTGTCCAGCGAAATATAAACCGTTAATTAATTTCGTTTCTAAAGTATGTTTCAATTGCGTAGGAGGGAAGTAATCGTATTCAATTGCATATCCAGGACGGAAGAATTTTACATTTTCAAATCCTTCTACAGAACGCAATGCTTTAAACTGAACATCTTCAGGTAGCGATGTTGAAAATCCATTCACATACACTTCACAAGTTTTCCAACCTTCAGGTTCAATAAACAATTGATGACGTTCTTTATCTGCGAAACGATTAATCTTATCTTCAATAGAAGGACAATATCTTGGACCGATTGATTTTATTCTACCGTTGAACATTGGACTTCTATCGAAACCTTCACGTAATAAATCGTGAACCGTTTCTGAAGTGTAGGTCATAAAACAAGAACGTTGTTCTGTTAATGGTTTAGTGATATCTGAATAAGAAAATTTTGAAGGATTAACATCGCCAGGTTGTTCAATCATTTTAGAATAATCTAATGAACGACCATCTACACGAGGCGGTGTTCCTGTTTTCATTCTTCCTGATTCAAAACCTAATTTCAATAAATCTTCTGTGATTCCAAAAGAAGCACTTTCACCAGCACGACCACCACCAAATTGTTTGTCACCAATATGAATTAATCCATTCAAGAAAGTTCCATTCGTTAACACAACTGTTTTAGCTTTAATCTCCAAACCAAGTGAAGTCCTGATTCCGACAATTTCGTTTCCTTCTGACAAAATTCCAGAAACCATTTCTTGGTAAAAATCTAAATTTGGAGTTCCTTCTAACATCATTCTCCATTCTTCAGCGAAACGCATTCTGTCTGATTGACATCTTGGCGACCACATTGCTGGACCTTTTGAAAGATTCAACATCTTGAATTGAATTGCCGTCAAATCGGAAACAATTCCAGAATAACCGCCCAACGCATCAATTTCACGCACAATTTGTCCTTTTGCAATTCCTCCCATAGCAGGATTGCAAGACATCTGCGCAATGTTTTGAAGATTCATTGTTACCAATAAAGTCGAGCATCCCATGTTTGCAGCAGCAGCAGCAGCTTCACAACCAGCGTGACCTGCGCCAACTACAATTACATCATATTTTTCTTGAAACATATTTTTTGTTCCACGTGAAACACATGGATAAATTTTAAAAATTTTTTGTTCCACGTGGAACAAAAAACTTAAGTTATTGTATTAAAGTTCCACGTGGAACATTTTTATTTTTTCTTCTTCTTTAGCGCGCATAATTAAAGCGTCACTATCTGATTTGTCTTTATAGCCACAATAGTGTAAAATACCGTGAGCTAAAACGCGTTTTAATTCTTCATCAAAAGACACATTAAAATCATTAGCGTTGTCTTCAACTCTTTCAACAGATATAAAAATATCACCGCTAATCACATTGCCTTCTGTATAATCGAAACTAATTATATCAGTTAATGTGTCGTGATTTAAATATTGCATATTGATATTATGTAAAAAATCATCGTCACAAAAGATATAAGAAATTTCGCCTAAAACTTTATTCTCAGATTCAATGATGTTTTCTATCCAAGAAGCGTAAACCTCTTCTTGGTCTAAAGTAAAATCTAATTCGTAATTAAAACTAATCATTGCCTTTGAAATATTGTTGCACTTTGTTATTAAAATTGGGTTGCAAAGGTAGGCTTTGTCTGTTTAATATTTCAACACTTTTTAAATAATTTAAAAGAGCAGGAGGCAAGGGTTTGTTCGTGCCAAGGAAATCTTTTTTATTTGTATTTGATTCTCTTTTGGTGTCTTGACCTTGTTGTTTTAATGCTGTTTCTAGTTTTAATAGTTCGTGGTTGATTTGCAAAGCACGATTAATATTATCTTGTGTCAAACCTTTATTGATTAATTGCTTTTCTAAATCCTTCATTTGCTTCACGGCATTTTGTCCGTTTCCACCCATTCCGTTTTTCTCTAATTCATTTTGAAGTGACTCGCGTAACTCTTGTTGTTCCTTGATAATTTCTAATAATTTACCAGCATCACCTTCACCGTCTTTTCCTTCATTTCCTTGCGAACCACCTTCGCCTTCTTGACCTGGTTTCTTACCTTGTCCTGGTTTATCGACCTCACCAGGTTTTTTACCCTCACCAGGTTTCGGCATTCCATCTTTCATTTTATCACCTAAACCTTTTTGTTTCGAAATGATATCACCTAATTGTTTACCTTGACCTTTACCTGGTTTTGGTTTACCAGCGCCAGATGCAGACATGCTCATGTTCATGTCGTTTTGCACATTACTTAAAAAGTCGGCTAAAGCATTCGCAGATGATAACGTAAATTGTTGATGAGAAATTCCTTTTCCACGATTGGTAGAAACTAAATTCTCTATAGATTTATCTAGATTATAATGTATTTCTTCTACTTCTTTTAAAACCAAATCCGATAATTTTGGTTGTCGTAAAGACAAGGCAAACAAACTATCATCCACATGTTTGAACTGCGTTTTTAAATCTTGCTGGTTTTTCAACAATACACTAACATTAGCTTTTGAATTTGCAACGGTTTTAAATTGCTTCATCAATTTTTCTTGATCGAAAGAAAACGACAATAAATTATCCAAGATTTGACGTAACACCTTAGCGTCTTCTTGATTCTCTTCCTTTTCTCCAGAAGACATCGATTGAGACATTTTCTGACTCATTTGTTTCATTTTTTGGGCAGCAGCTTTCTGATTCTTTTTAGCAGATTTACTGTCTTTCTTTTCTAAATTATCTTCTGCTTTTTGTTGTTCCTGATCAACATCTTTTTGATCACCTTTGTCATTTGGAATATCCATAGGCGATTTTAATTCCTTATTTTCTTTTTCTAAATCATCCAATTCTTTTTTCAAATCTTCGAATTCCTTAGACAGTTTTTCTTGTTCTTCTTTAGTTGAATTTTCTTTCTCTGAAAGCTTATCTTGTTTGTCAGCAAGCTTGTCTAATTTATCTGCAAGTTGTTCTGCTTTTTGTTCCACATAATAACGCTTAGTTAATTCTACCAATTGCTCTAAAGATTTCTGTTGCGTTTTCGCTTGCTGTTTTAATTTATCAGCTTTGTCGAACAATTCTTCTTTCTCTAATTTCTTAGTCAGCTCTTCTAATTCTTTTAAAAGTTTTTCGTTTTTAGCTGCTTCTTTCTCGTTTTTTTCTAAACGATTTAAAAGCTCTTGCTTCATTTCGTCTTTTTGTTCTGGTTTAAATTGCTCCAGATTTTCTTTCATCTTTTCAGAAAATTCCTTCATCATTTCATCTTGTTGTTTCTGACGATTAATGAAGTCTTGAATCTTCTTTTGGTCTTTATAATCTAAGTTGTCTTTTTGTTTATCTAGTTTTTTTAATTTCTCCAATTCATCAAACTGCTTGTCTTGATTATCCAATGCTTTTTGTAAACTATTGATATTAGATTGCTGTTCTTGTAGAGATTTTTGCTCTTTTTGTTCCTGAGTTAACTCAGAATGAGAAAAAACAGAAGATTTTGATGATTTTAAACCATTAACTACATCATTATCAAACACTTCGAAGTAAAAATCGTAATTTATACCTTGTTGTAACGGAATTCCATCAGGAAACGAATACACAAACTGGTCAACAACTTTACTTTTTAAAACTAAACCTTTTCTATACACTACATTTGGTTTGTTTCTATCATAATACACGACTTGTAATTTAGACAAACCATAATCATCCGAAACTTGTCCGATAATAACTTTTTGTTTTAATTTTAAACTATCTGGCGTTTCTGTAGCAGAAATACTTGGAAACTGATCTTTTAAAATCGTTAGTTTATATTGTAAGTTTTCGTGGTTCTTTAATTGTTTGTTTGAAATGGAGATTTGATAATCGGTGTTATTCACAATTCGTTTAGAAAGAGAAAACTGATTGTCGCTTTTCAAAAATGAAGTTGCCAAAGAATCTTTCTTGAATTTCACTTCAGTTGTTGCTAACGTATTTAATTTCCATGTTACAATTGTTCCTTCAGGAATTACTGCATTTCCTGTTCCTTGAATAACTTCAGGTTTTTTACCTAAATATTTTGGGAAATTCAATTGCATTGTGAATGAAGAAATCGTTGGAACGTTTACCACATTCAACACATAATCATTAGAAGTAATTTCATTCGATTTAAAATGAAAAGAAATATCATTTTGAACATTATCAAATTGGTACGTGAATTTTCCTGGAGTTGTGTTTTCTAAAAAATATTCTTCATTATTGATAATTATCGAAGCATTTTCAGGAATCACAGTTCCAACCGTTTTGACTTCAAGTTTAAACGATTTGTTTTGTTCCACGTTTAAATTATCCGAAATAATCTCAAATTTAAAAGCGGCTGGTTTTTCGAAATTCTTATCGTATTGAACTACTCGTGCAAAACTTTTAGAAATCACATCCGAATTTCCAGAGATAAAAAAGAACAAAATGAACAATAACGGAATTAACGCAAATGGTAAATACTTTTTGTTTTTATTGAAATTAATCGCGTTCGAAAACGGAATTGGTTGTAAACTATTTGCTTTTTGTTCGATAGAAGCTAAAACCAATTCTGTTGGAGTTGCCGTGTTGGCTAATTGTAAAAAATTTAGCAATTTATCTTTTACTTCATCGAAATGTGTTCCGATAATTTTTGAAGCTTCGGTATAATCTAAACCTTTCTGAATTTTAAATAATTTGAAAAGAGGAAATAGGATGAATTTGGATAGCAAGAAAACTTGCACCGCAATAAACAACCAAAACAAAATAGTTCGTCCTTGAGTGGAAAACCAAAGAAAATATTCAATTAAAAACGTGAAAATAAAATACAACAAACCTATAGCGATAAAAAGAATAATCCCTTTTATCAACTCATTGGTGTAAAACTTCTTGATAAAACCTTCCAGTTTATCGTAAATAAGTGCTTTCTTTTCCAAAATTGTTAATCAATTGTTTATAACTGATAAAATTACAAAAATTTTAAGCAATTAGTCAAGAGTAAAAAGTTAATAGTTGTATAATATTGTTAATAATGCAATTAAACAGAAAAAAACTTCCAACTTCTGACTTCTAACTTTTATCTTTGCCAAACACTTCGACAAGCTCAGTGTGACAAAATGTATAAATAAAATAAATTTTCAATGTCAAAACCAGTTAGAGTAAGATTTGCTCCTAGTCCGACAGGACCATTACATATTGGTGGTGTAAGAACCGCACTTTTTAATTATTTATTTGCCAAAAAACACGGTGGAACTTTCTATATTAGAATTGAAGATACCGACCAAACCAGATTTGTAGCAGAAGCGGAAGATTATATTTTTGAAGCTTTAGAATGGTTAGGAATTTCTCCAGATGAAACGATTGGAAAAAATGAAAAATTTGGACCTTATCGTCAATCGGATAGAAAAGCGATGTACAAACAATATGCGGATGAGTTAATCAATTCTGGTTGGGCGTATTATGCTTTTGATTCTTCTGAAAAGTTGGATGAATTACGTAAACAAGCAGAAACAAATGGTAAAACATTTATTTACAATCATACCGTAAGAGAAACATTGGATACTTCTTTAAATGTTTCACGTGAAATTGTAGAATCAAGAATTGCGAATGGTGAACATTATGTAATTCGTTTTAAAACTCCAGTAAACGAGACATTACATTTACATGATATCATTCGTGGTGATGTAAATTTCGAAACGAGTTTATTAGACGATAAAGTTTTATTCAAATCAGACGGAATGCCAACGTATCATTTAGCGAACATTGTGGATGATCATTTAATGGAAACTTCGCACGTGATTAGAGGTGAAGAATGGTTGCCATCAATGCCATTACACGTAATGTTATACAGAGCATTTGGTTGGGAAGCACCAGAATTTGCACATTTACCATTGATTTTAAAACCTGTTGGAAACGGGAAATTAAGCAAGCGTGATGGCGATAAATTAGGTTTCCCAGTATTTCCATTACAATGGACAACGGCTGAAGGAACTTCAAAAGGTTACAAAGAAGCTGGATTTTTCCCAGAAGCGGTAATTAACTTTTTAGCTTTATTAGGTTGGAATGATGGAACAGAACAAGAAATCTTTTCGTTAGCAGAATTGGTTGAAAAGTTCGATTTAAAACGAATTCATAAAGCAGGAGCGAAGTTTGATCCAGAGAAAAACAAATGGTTCAATCATAAATATTTACAAAAACAAACGGATGCCACTTTAGCTGAATTGTTTAAAGCAGAATTGAATACAAAAGGAATTTCAACTTCTCTTGACATTGAAAAAGTAGTTTCATTAGTAAAAGAACGTGCGAATTTCGTAACAGAACTTTGGGATTTATCAGATTACTTTTTTGAAGCGCCAGCGTCTTATGATGAAAAAGCGGCTAAAAACTGGAAAGACGAAACACCAGAATTAATGAAGCAAGTTTCAGAAGTTTTAAATGGAATTGAAGATTTCACTTCAGCAAACATTGAAACACTTTTAAAAGAATGGATGACAACAAACGAAATTGGAATGGGTAAAGTTATGCAGCCGTTACGATTGAGTCTGGTAGGCGCTTTAAAAGGACCACATTTGTTTGATATAATTGAAATGATTGGTAAAGCAGAAACGAAGAGTAGAATAGAAAAAGCGATACATACTTTATAAAAAAAGCCCTGATAATTCAGGGCTTTTTTGTGTTTATTATTTAAGGAATTAAATAATTTCCATTATAATGTCCGGAAATAATTTCTCCATCCGTTCTAGTGAAACTAAATGAAATATCTACTGTTGTAGATGTAATATTGTTAATCGTAAAAGAAATATTTGACGCTTGTAAACTAATTACATTATCATCTAAAATTGGTGTTCCTGCAGAAGTTACACCACTTACTCTGTTTTTATTAATACTTCCGTTATAATCACCAACATTTGTAAAAGTCCCTTGTTGAACATTTACAGCAGTATAATCGAAATTAATTGTAGCCATTTGAGTTAAATCAGTTGATCCACTAATTTCAGCATTAGTCTTATTGACAAAACTGAAACCTATATCGCTTGGATTACTATCTGAGGTATTTTCATCATTTATATAAACCGTTTTAATTTGATAAAAACTACCATCATAATTAAAACCATTTTGTTGTGGTGTTTCTATAATTTCTGCTGTATCATCTGAACCACATGAAAATAATAAAAACGAAGCGAGAATAATTGCAATCTTCTTCATAATAAATGAGTTAGGTTTAAACTAAGAAAGGATAAATATAAGAATATTTACCCTTTCGTTATTGTTTTTTTGTAAGGTTTTTACAAATAAAAAGTCAAATGCGCACTTGCCATTCCGATATTACCTTTGAATTTTTCACCAATATTTGGAACTTGGTCATTATTATTTAGGCTTCCGAAAAAGTTATTCACTCCATATTGGTAACCCAAACGTAATCTGACGTTTTTAATTCCAAAATTTACACCTGCATAAATATTCGCATTAATTTTAGAAACATCAGTAATATCTTTTGCTGTTAACAAGGGTTGATCAACTAAAATATTGTTTTCTTGTTCTTTATCTATTACTAATTTGTCATTGATTTGAATAACGGGACCAAATTCAATATTAAAATGATTTTGACTTACGACATAACCTGGCATAATATAAATTTGAACCGCAGATAATTTATAATTCGTATCAACAACAGAAACAACTTTTTTGGTTTGAACAGAGAAATTACTATCGGTAAAAAACATACCAAAACTCATTTGCCAATTGTTATAAAAGTTTCCACGAACGTGAAATCCACCTGTCCAACCTTGCTTTGGTGTCACATTAAAATTATCAGTGAAAATATTCATTTGGGTTAATCCACCACTAATACCAATTCTATTACTGTCTTTGTGTCCTCTTTGTGCAACTATACCAATTGAAAATAGGGCACATACTACAATTAAAACTTTTTTCATTACTTTAAATTAAAGGGTAAAAGTAGTATAATAATTTAATTATTGTAACTTTTACCAGAAACAAACGTATAATTAGTATAACTAAAAAATTATTCACTATGTCACCATTTTTAATCATTGTCCTAGTCTTAGGATTATTTATTTTATTAAGTTCTTTTTTTACTGTAAAACAACAAACTGCTGTAGTAATTGAGCGTTTTGGGAAGTTTACAAGCATTAGAAGTTCGGGTTTACAACTAAAAATTCCTGTTATCGACAGAATTGCTGGAAGAGTAAACTTAAGAATTCAACAATTAGATGTTATTATTGAAACGAAAACAAAAGACAACGTTTTTATTAAAATGAAAGTTTCGGTTCAGTTTAATGTAATTCAAACTAAAGTGTACGAAGCATTTTACAAATTGGAATATCCGCATGACCAAATTACAGCATATGTATTTGATGTGGTTCGTGCCGAAGTTCCGAAATTAATTTTGGATGATGTGTTTTTAAGAAAAGACGATATTGCTATTGCTGTAAAACGTGAATTGAACGAATCGATGACCACTTATGGTTACGATATTATCAATACTTTGGTGACAGATATTGATCCAGATATTCAAGTGAAAAATGCGATGAACCGTATTAATGCTGCTGATAGAGAAAAAACTGCTGCAGAATTTGAAAGTGAAGCACAACGTATTAGAATTGTAGCTAAAGCCAAAGCGGAAGCAGAAAGTAAAAAACTACAAGGTCAAGGTATTGCTGATCAAAGACGTGAAATTGCTCGTGGATTAGTGGAAAGTGTAGAAGTATTAAATAATGTTGGGATTAATTCTCAAGAAGCTTCGGCATTAATTGTAGTAACTCAACATTATGATACATTACAAGCGATTGGAGCTGATACAAATTCTAATTTAATTTTATTGCCAAACTCGCCACAAGCTGGAAGTGATATGTTAAATAATATGGTAGCAAGTTTTACTGCAAGTAACCAAATTGGTGAAACCATGAAGAACCAACCAAAACGCGCTAAGAAAAAAGACGATCATACTTCAACGGATTATAATCCAAGTGATACGACTCCAGGAGTATAATTTACAATATATTTTAAATAAAAAAAGAGGCTTAATTGCCTCTTTTTTTATTTAAATACCAATTAAATATATAAGGAATAATCATTTTTAAAATCGTTCCATAGGTTCCAGAAAACACTTTTTGATATACATTACCAATTAGTGTAACTGATTTAGATGGTAAAATACTTTCTTTTGTTTTATCAATACTTAAAAGCATTTTCTGATAATAGATTTCTTTTTCTACTTTAAGAATTTCTAAATCACGTTCAATCTCAGCATATGAGGAATATTTTTTCTTCTCCATAATTTAATCGTTAAAAAATATTTCTGAGAATTTCTCTAAAATGGTTCCTTCCACAATTTTATCTTTTACTAAAAATAAAAGTAAGGCAAAAACCAAATACACACCAGCCACACATAAAAAACCTAAAGGATAACTACCCCATAAATTTCCCAAAGTAAAAGCCGCAGCTATAGAAACGAAAAGCAATACTATAGAAAGACAAATGGTAATCAAAAAAAACTTTAGCATTAAAGTAGTTGATTTCATCGCCACTTTAAAACCCCAAAGTTTATAGTACGCAATGCTACTTTCTAAATATGCTTTAGAATTCTCTTGAATTGCTTCAGTGTTTTCTTTTAAATCTTCAAAAGCCATTATTTTTGAAGTTTAGCGTTTTGCTTTTTTAACTCTGCTAATTTTTCTTCCAAAAACGAAATCGCTTCTTCAGCTTTATAACTAGAATTAGAAAGTAGATTTTCTACAGTTTCTTTTAATTCATCTTTAGAACCAGAAAGTTTGGCTCTAATATCTTCTTCGTAATCTGCTAATTTATTATTGACGTCAATTTTCCAATCATCCAAATTGCCTTTTATTTTTTCTCTCGTTTTTGAACCTTTATCTGGAGCAAATAAAATTCCTATTCCAACTCCAATTGCTGCACCAACTAAAAGTGCTAATGCGTTACTTCCATTTTTGTTTGCCATAACTTTTTTTTTAATCATTATAAAGTTACAAAATTCATTTTGATGTGGTGTTAAATAGTCGTTAAACATCAAAATTATGATATTTGTATCTAAATTACATCAAAAATTAAAATAAAGCGATTTAAGAAAACTTTTTAAATAGAGATGTGAAAACACTTTAAGAAAAAATAATTTTTAAACAGAATTAATTTATGGAGGTTACTTTTTTAAGTTTTTAATTATAAATTTTTGTTTTTTGATAGATTTATCATATAATAAACATAATTAATTATTTTTATGTTTTTAATTGATAAATACTATTTTTAGATTGTTTTCTACAAAAAATAGACAAATAAAAAAACCCACCTAAAAAGATGGGCTTAAAACCAAACATTAAAAAAGTTTTATAAAATATAGTAGTATTGATTGGTAAACTTAAATTATCTTTTTATGAATTTGTTTTGGTAATTTTTCCCTTCTGAAGAAATTTGAATAATATATAATCCGCTTTCTAATTGTTGTACATTAATTGAAGAAGTATTTTCTTTTTGTTCGAAAACTTTCTTTCCTGTTAAATCTATAATTGAAATGAATTCAATTGATAAATTCATGTCGTTTTTTATAGAAATATAATCGTTTGCAGGGTTTGGATATACAGAAAAAGTAGTTACATCTGAAAAATCTTCCGATGAAAGTGTTACTGGACAAGCAATTGCTGTTGGAGTGTTTTTATGTGTTGTAGTTGCGTCTCCTAATTGACCATAACTATTATAACCCCAACCATAAAAACTTCCATCAGTTTTAATTGCAACAGATAATTGACCTCTAGAAAAAGTTTCTGACCAGTTTGTATCAGTACCAATTTGAGTTGGTGAAGTTCTAGTAACAGTAGTTCCGTCACCTACTTGACCATAGTTGTTATTTCCCCAAGACCATAAAGTACCATCGCTTTTTATAGCTAAACTGTGTGAAGTTGTAGCAGAAACTTTATTCCAATCTGTTCCTGTTCCAATTTGAGTTGGTACATTTTTTAAAGTCGTAGTACCATCACCTAATTGCCCTTTATCATTACTTCCCCAAGCCCATAAAGTACCGTCTATTTTTTGTGCAAGAGTATGGTAATTTCCTGTTGAAATTTTTTGCCAATCGGAAGCTGTTCCAATTTGAGTTAATGCAAGTATTAAAGGATTTACTAAACTGTTGTTTCCACTCAATCCGTTACCCAATTGTCCGTAATCATTATCACCACAAGCCCATAAAGTACCATTGTTTTTTAAAGCAATTGTTGCATCAGATCCTGCACAAGCAGCTGACCAGTTCGTATCTGAACCAACTTGACCTGGTGTTGTTCCATAAACAGTATTAGAAGAAGTACCATTACCCAATTGACCTGTAGAATTGAATCCCCAAACCCATAATGTACCATCAGTTTTAACCGCAACAGTATGATTTTTTGAATCTACAGAAAGCCAATTTGTTGCTGTTCCAATTTGAACAGGAGCAGTTCTGTTTGTAGTAGTTCCATCACCAATTCTAGCAAATGTATTTTCTCCCCAACCCCAAAGTGTACCGTCAGTTTTAATTGCAAAAGAAGTATCATAACTTGCACTTACGTATGCCCAATTTGATCCAGTTCCAACTCTAGTGGGTGTAGTTTTGTTAGTAGTATTACCTATTCCTAATTGTCCATAAGTATTATTTCCCCAAGCCCATAACGTTCCGTCAGCTTTTAACCCTAATGTATGTGCGCTTCCTGCAGAAATTTTTTGCCAACATTGCGCATTCATTTGAAATGCAAATAATAAAACTAGTAGAGTAATTGTTTTTTTCATTCTTGTGTATTTTATTGTTATGATTTATTTGCCAAATGTATTGGTAACAAGACATAAAACATAAAAAAACACTACTCAAAAACTACTCAATCATTAAAAATCAATGAGTTACAAGTTTTGTAAAACAACGGAAAGATTTTCATTTGCGTCTAAATCCATCTTTTTTCTGATTCGGTAACGGCAGTTTTCCACACTTCTTAAAGATAAATTTTGAATAACTGCTATATCTTTATTTTTTAAATCAAGATAAATAAGAATGCAAATTTTTTGTTCTTCTTCGGTTAAGGAAGGATATTTTTTATTCAATTTATATGAAAATTGTGCATCTACCTCATTGAATAATTCTTCTTTGGTATCATTAATCAGTTTAAAATTTTGAAATTCTATAAGGAGTTTACCCAATTCTGTTTTACTTTCTGAATCATTTGTGTTTTTTTGAACCTTTTTTAAATCTTCTTTAAAACGTTCAATAAAGTCACTATTCTTTACAAAATTCATCACCATTTTTTCAGTTTTGGTTTGAGTAAACTCTAATTTATCCTCCGTTTGGTGGATAACATGACTCAGATTTTTTACCTTACTTCTTTGCTTTTTAATCAGATAATAGGATAAAAATAGAATTCCAATTATTAGTAAAATCAGAAAAGTAATTTTGGTTCGAGTAGCAAATTTCTCGTTTTCTAATAATATGATTTTTTGTTCTTTAATTTGTAAATCTAACTTTTGATTTTCTAATTTATTGAGTGTTTCAATGTTTTCAAATTTTAAAATAGCTTTGGCGTTGTCTGATAATTCCTTATATTTTAGATGTAATTGAAGATATTTAAGAGCTTCTTTAGGCATCAATTTCCCTTCATATATTTCAGAATAAAGCATATATAAATTAGCATACAATTCATTACTATCTATGTTTTTTAGCATCGCTTGACTTTTTTGGTTGTAGAAAAGCGCGGTATCAAATTGCTTCATTTTAGTGAAACTTTCAGCTAAATTTTGATATAACATCAATTCATATCTTTCCATATTCTTTTCAGATTTAATTATGGAAAGTGCTTCAAGATAATACTTTACAGCTGTTTTATATGTAGGCGCTTCTGAATAAATTGCACCCAAATTAATAAGCAATGCTGCCTTCATATTGGGTTTAATGTTCTTATCATTTATAATAGGAACAAGTATTTCAATAGCTTCCTTTTCACGACCAATAGAAATATAAACTGCTGCGATATTCCCATTTAGTGACGCTAATCCTTTGTAGTTTTTAGATTTTTCATAATGTTTTTTTGCCTCAGCAAACAATTCCAAGCTTTTTTTAAAGTTTCCAAGTTCCCGCTGAAGATTTCCTAAATCGATAATACGACCACCAATTTTTTTATCAAGCTTATTTTTTTTAGCTATAAAAAGTGCTTTTTGATAAAATTGATTGGCTTTGTCATACACTTCAAGATCTCTATAAGTATCGCCCAAAAGTTTATAGGCTTTCATGTTTATAGTATCAACTTCAGATTTGGTAATCAAAGTTTCGATTTCTAAAATGTTTTTAGGAGTAATTTTAGTTTCTTTCGCATCAATAATTAACTTCTCCAGTTTGCTTTCCTGAGCGGAAACAAACGAAAAAATGAAAAGTAAAAACAAACAAAAATGAAGTTTTCTGAACATATTACAATTCTTGAATTTTAAAATAAAAATGCGCCAAATAGCGCATTTTTAATATAAAATATATGTTATTCTTTGTTTTCTACTTTAGCCCAAGTATCTCTTAGTCCAACTGTTTTATTGAAAACTAATTTTTCAGCTGATGAATCTCTATCTACACAGAAATAGCCTAAACGTTGGAATTGGAAATGATCTAATTCTTTTGAAGTTTGTAAACTTGGTTCCACATAACCTGTAATCACTTTTAACGACTCAGGATTGATGTATTCTTTAAAGTCGACCTCTTTGTTTCCATCCGGATTTTCATGAGTAAATAAACGGTCATAAATACGAACTTCAGCTTCTTTAGCATGCGCAATAGAAACCCAGTGAATCACACCTTTTACTTTTCTGTTACTCGCTTCTGTTCCGCTTCCTGATTTAGAATCAACGTCATATGTACAGTGAATTTCAGTAATATTTCCGTCAGCATCTTTTACAACTGATTCACCTTTAATGATGTACGCATTTTTCAAACGCACTTCAGTTCCTAAAGTCAAACGGAAAAATTTCTTGTGTGCTTCTTCTTGAAAATCTTCTCTTTCGATATATAATTCTTTAGAAAAAGGCACTTCTCTATACGTCATTACTTCTTCTTCCGGATTATTTTCGGCTGTTAACCATTCTTCTTTTCCTTCAGGATAATTTGTAATTACCAATTTGATCGGATTTAAAACTGCCATAACACGTGGTGCAATTTTGTTTAAATCTTCACGAACACAGAAATCTAAAAGTGAAACGTCAATTAAATTAGAACGTTTTGCAATACCAATTGTATTCGCAAAATTACGAATTGCTGTTGCTGTAATTCCTCTTCTTCTCATTCCAGAAATCGTACTCATACGAGGATCATCCCAAGAAGTAACGTGCTTTTCTTCCACTAATTGTAACAATTTACGTTTAGAAACAACAGTGTGTGATAAATTTCTACGAGCAAATTCTCTTTGTTTTGGTCGTACTTTGGTTTCATCATAAATTTGATTTAAAAACCAATCGTATAATTCTCTATGAGGTAAAAATTCTAAGGTACAAAATGAGTGCGAAATTTGTTCTAAATAATCACTTTCGCCATGCGCCCAATCGTACATTGGATAAATACACCAATCGTTTCCAGTACGATGATGATGCGCATGCATGATACGATAAATAATAGGATCACGCATTAACATATTGTTCGCATTCATAGAAATTTTAGCACGTAAAACATGAGTTCCTTTTTCGAATTCACCGTTTTTCATGCGTGTAAATAAATCTAAATTCTCTTCTATAGAACGAGTTCTATAAGGAGAATCTGTTCCTGGAGTAGTTGGAGTTCCTTTTTGAATGGCCATATCTTCAGAAGATTGACTATCTACATAGGCTTTATCTTTTTTGATTAGCTCGATTGCCCAATCGTATAATTGTTGGAAATAATCCGATGCATAACATTCTTTATCCCAAGAATAACCTAGCCATTCTACGTCTTTTTTAATCGCATCCACAAATTCTTGCTCTTCTTTTGAAGGATTGGTATCATCGAAACGTAAATTAACTGGTGCTTTATAATCAATTCCTAAACCAAAATTAAGGCAAATCGCACTGGCATGACCAATGTGTAAATATCCGTTTGGTTCTGGTGGAAAACGGAAACGTAATTTATCATTAGATAAACCGTTTTTTAAATCGTCTTCTATAATTTGTTCTATAAAATTTAAAGATTTTTCTTCTGTAGACATAAGAATTTGTAATTTTGACAAAGATAGAAAAAAGGTTTCAAGTTTCAAGTTTAACGTTATTGAACTTGAAACAAAAAAAACGTTAAACCTGAAACAAAAATTAAACAAATGGGAATTATAAAATTAACCAACATACGAACGTTTTCTTTTCATGGATGTTTAGTAGAAGAAAGTAAAATTGGAAGTGATTATAGTGTGAATTTAACCATAAAAACGAATTTAGAACCTTCGGCACAAACAGATGAATTGACTGATACAGTGGATTATGTAGATTTAAACCGAATTGTGGTAGAAGAAATGGCGATTAGAGCTAAACTTTTAGAGCATGTTGCCAAAAGAATTATGGATAGAGTTCTAAAAGAATTACAAATGGTGACAAAAATTGAAGTGGAAGTAACGAAATTGAATCCACCAATTGGAGGTGATGTTGAGGGAGTTACCATCGTAATGAAGAAAAAACGTTAATTTTTAGCCTTTAAACTTTAATTTTTTAAACTTTTTATTATATTTGCACCCTAATACAATGGCGTCTTGGCCGAGCGGCTAGGCACCGGTCTGCAAAACCGTCTACCCCGGTTCGAATCCGGGAGATGCCTCAGAAAACCTTCAATGAAAATTGAGGGTTTTTTTTATGATAAATTTTTAGAAAAAATTAATTAAAATATATTGCAAAACCTTCAAATAGGTTCTCCCGAAGTTTCGGGACGGAAATTGATTATGAAAACCTTCAATGAAAATTGAGGTTTTTTAACGGTAATTTTTAGAAAAGAAAACCCTCCAAGAGTTTTGAACTCTTGGAGGGTTAATATTAATTAGAATAAACCTTTAATTTGGCTTTCATTTTCCCTGTTTTAAAACGGTAACTTGCGGTTTGATAATTTGCAATTGTTAAGTTTTCTAACGCAATATTTTGATGTTTTAGAGCTTTCATTTCTTTCGTGTCAGCCTTCCAAAGATATTGATTAAATTCTTTTCTATCATTAATTTCGGTGAAAATTGAATTTTTAAGCAACCCTAAAGTTCTATAATTTCCTAGAAAAGCACGTTCTTCATTGGGTTGCATTAATCGAATATCTTTTCCGTATAAAGACGTGTTGTAATTCCAATTTAAATAACCAAAAAGTGTTGGCATAATATCTATTTGAGAAACTAATTTTTCAACTTTTTCTGGTTTGGTGTTTAAATTATAAATCAGGGCTGGAATGTGATGTTTGTCGATATTTAATTCCCATTTTCCAGCGCTACTTGCACAATGATCTGCAACAATTACAAAAACTGTATTTTTAAACCAAGGTTTTGATTTCGCTTTTTCTATAAATTTTCCAATAGCAAAATCAGTATATTTTACCACAGATTCTCTTGTTCCTTGTGGCATATCAATAGTATTTTTAGGAAAAGAGTAAGGTTTGTGATTAGAAGTGGTCATGATAAAATTAAAGAAAGGTTGCTTTGTAACATAATTCGCATCGGCAATTTTCAAGGTTTTATTATAAATATCTTCATCACAAATTCCCCAAGCATTTTCAAAAGTAACTTCATTGTCTTCAATATTGATTCGTTGCGTTTTTACATCATCAGAAAGTGGATTTCCTCTGTTTCTATCTACGATATTAAAGCCTTGTCCACCAAAAAAAGTGTTCATATTATCAAAATATCCATCGCCACCATAAATGAAGTTTAAATTGTATTTTTTTTGTTTTAAAACTGTCGCAATCGAATATAAATTCGCATTATTTGGTCGGCGAACAATACTATTTCCTGGAGTTGGTGGAACAGAAAGCGTTAAAGCTTCCATACCGCGAATGGTTCGAGTTCCAGTTGCGTAAAGATTCGTGAAAAAGACACTTTCATTTGCTAATTTATCCAAGTTTGGGGTAAGGTTTTGTTTGTTTCCAAAAGCGGTCATAAATTCGGCACTAAAACTCTCCACACAAATTAAAATAACGTTGGGTTTGTTTTCAGTTCCTGTATTACTTACTTTTCTTTCTAAATTAGCTAATTCATTAGAAAGATACACTTGATCATTTTGTTGAATATCACTTCTAATAATTGCAAATGCTTCTTTTTCTGATAATTTTTTATAGAACGTATCGTAATCTAATTCGTTAGAACGAAAAGCTGCAAAAAAGGAATAAACGCCGTTTTTAGACAATTCATTAACATATAGATTTTTACTTGTTTCCGCTTGTTTATTAGTGATAAACTCAATGTAAACTAAACTTATTGAAATAATTGTTATCATATAAATCAATCTATTTTTAAGCTTCATTTTATCAGAAAATACCATTTCAAGTTTCTTTGTTTTCTTAAAATAGAAGAAAAACAAACCTGTTAAAAGTAATAATGAAAAAATTAAAACTGGTAGTGGATACGATTGATTAATGTTTTCGATAACTTCATACGTGTAAATTAGATAATCAACAGCAATGAAATTAAAACGAGTATTGAACTCGCTCCAAAAAGGAAATTCTGCTAAAAAGGAGAAAACAGTAATAAAAAAAGTAAAGAATAAAATGAAGTAAGTTAGAGATTTATCAAGAATTGAACCTATAAATTTTGAAGGAAAAATTAATAAATATAATCCATAAATAAGACTAAAAAATACAGCAGTTCCAAAATCGAAAACTAAACCTTGCCCGAATATTTTAAATAAATTTAAAAAAGAAAAATCAATTGAATTATAAGATAAAATGAATAAAACAATTCGAATTGAAAATCCTAAAAGGCAATAAATTAAAATAAAATTTAATAAAATAGAGAAACGATTGTTAGCGATTATTTTCATGATTTTGTAGGTTTTAAAAATATACTACAAAAATAACCTTACCTATAAATTACTACTAAAAAAAGAAGTCTATCCTAATTAGAATAGACTTATAAAACAGGCAATTACAGCGTTTTTACTACAAATGTGTTTGTTTATATTCTGTTGGAGAAATTCCTTTAAATTTCTTGAAATTTGAATTGAAAGTTGCTTTGTTTTTAAAGCCTACAGAAGTTGCAATTCCTAAAATAGAGAAATGATCATTTTCTGGATTTGAATATTGTTTTATAAATTCATCTACACGATATTCATTGATAAAATCTTGAAAATTGGTTTGTAAATGAATGTTTAAAATTTCAGAAATGTAATGTTTTGGAATATGAATAGTATCACTAAAAGTTTGTAAAGATAAATTTTCGTTAGTAAAAATTTTATCCACTTCCATTGCTGCTATTATTCTTGTTTTATAGTTTTCAATATCATTACTATTCAAGGATGAATTTTTATATTTCGAATTGATAATAGGTAAATCGAAAAAATTATGATTGAATACAAATATGTAAGTTAGGTAATAAAAAAGTACAGAAATTTCAAAAATCAAAATAGAATTTAAAGTTACTATTATTTCTTTATCTAATAAAAAATCAATGATAAGTAAAGAGTAAGTTATTAATAATGAAATTAATAAAAAATAAAAAGGTGTTTTTATAAACTTAGCAATTTTAATTTTTTTAAGAAAAAACAATGAAAAAATTAGGTAGGTTACACAAACTACATAAATAAAATGTTCAAAAAATTCGATCCAAAAAGTTTCTATAAATTGCGTTTCATATAGTTCAATTAAAATAAAAATAGCTGTTGGAATAAAATAACAAATTACAGAAATATTGATTTTTTTAGAAGTCTCAAAATACTTTAAAAAAAGAAATAACAGCGTTACAAATAGGGTTTTATCTACGAAAAAGAAGTCGTAATTTGATAAAAACAAATTGTTATTATCATCGCCAATAATGTAAGATAAGAGTGAAACTAATAAAGCTGAAAGAAACCAAAAATTATAGGTTTGATATTTATTTTTATTCTTGAACAAGTACAATAATAAAAATATTCCTTGAAGCACCGCAATTATTTGAATAGTTTGTAACATTATTCTATTGCTCTTTCAATACCCAATTTGTTTTCTACCATTTGTTTTCCATTTGGAAAAATACCTTGAAGTATTAAAAATACACCAAAAATCAAGATAACTACATTTATAATTCTTTTAATTTTATAAATATTTGTGGGTGTTAATTTGTGTTTTAATTGTTTCGCTAATAGAATTTTAAACACATCTATACTTAAATAAAAAACAAGTATTGAAGTAAAAAATATAAAAATTCTTAAAGGTTTCATTTCCAATTGTGGTGCTTGCGTAATGATTACCATCATCCAAAAAGCTAATATTCCTATGTTGATTATATTTAAAAAGAAACCTTTAAAAAATAAGCCTAAATAATTATTCTTTTTAATATCTTCTTCATCATCTTTATCTTCTTGTTCGTTATATTTTTTCTTCAAAGAAGTGTTTGAAACAATTCCATAAATAGACATAATTAATCCGCCAATAATGTATAAATTGGGATTGTCTTTAAATTGTGCTAAAATCTGATTCGTAGCAAAATAGGCAATTAGTATCCAAATGATATCACTAGCCACAATTCCTAAATCGAAAATCATAGCGGCTCTAAATCCTTTAGTGATACTGGTTTCTAATAAGATAAAAAAACCTGGACCAATAGAAAATGCCAATAAAAATCCCCAAGGAAGAGCTGATAAAATATCTTGAAACATGTATAAATACGAAATTTGAAGTTTGAAGTACGAAGTTAGTAAAAATTAAATAAAAAAAACCTACAAGAATGAACTTATAGGTTTTTAAAATATGTAATTACTTCTTTATTTTGCTTGAACAATTTTTCCGCCAGCAATTTTCTTTTCATTGATTTGTTTTGGTTTTCCGAAAATAGTAATCGTTCCACCAGCTCTTGTTTTAGCTTCGACTAAATCAGTAGCATAAACATTAGCTAAACCTCCAGCGTTTACTGTAACTACAGTTTGTTGTGAGATACAATATTCACCATCGTATTTTGCACCAGAATTAGATAAAACATCCTGATTTTTCACTGTTCCTTTAATCGTAACAATACTTCCAGCTCCGCAACGAACGGTTAACTTATCTGCTATTAAATTTTTTAAAACCACCTCTGAGCCTTCTTTTGTAATAATATCGAAACCAATGGCTTTAATTTCCTTTTCAGAAGATATTCTACTTCCTTCGTTGGCTTCTACAGCATCTAATTTTTTAAAATAGACCGTTGCAGAAATATCATCACCTTTTAACATTTTTCCTAAAGGTAATCGTAATTTTAATTCGCCATTATTATTGATTAATTCTACTTCTTCAGAATTGGCTCCTTTTAAAATAACTTTGTTTTCAGTTCCAGGAAGTAACAACACATCAATTTTATCAAAAGCGGTTACTTTATTGAAATCTCCAACAGATTTTTCCGTTTGTGCAAAAGCTATTGAGCTTAAAAATAGTATTGAATAAATTATTTTTTTCATGTTTTTTATTTTAACTAAACAGTTTATTTATTTTCTCTAACAAAATGAAAATCCAATTGTTTCTTCACTAAATCGGCGTTCTTTACTTTAACGTAAACTTCGTCTCCTAATTGTATTAAATTTTTAGAAACTTCACCAACTAAAGCATATTGTTTGTCGTCAAATGTGTAATAATCGTCTTTAATTTCTCTTATACGAACCATTCCTTCACATTTGTTTTCGATAATTTCTACATAAATTCCCCATTCGGTAACTCCAGAAACAACTCCTAAAAACTCTTGATCTTTATGGTCTTGCATGTATTTCACTTGCATATATTTAATAGAATCTCTTTCCGCTTTAGCAGCTAAATTTTCTCTATCAGATGAGTGAACACATTTTTCTTCAAATAATTCTTCACTTACACTTTTTCCACCATCTAAATAAAATTGTAACAAACGGTGTGCCATAACATCAGGATAACGACGAATTGGCGAGGTAAAATGTGAATAATAATCAAACGCTAATCCGTAATGACCAATATTATGTGTTGAATAGGCAGCCTTACTCATAGTACGAATGGTAAGCGTATCCACCATATTTTGTTCTTTTTTTCCTTGGACTTCTTCTAATAATTTATTCAAAGAGAAAGAAATATCTTGTTTCGATTTTAAATTTAAATTGTAACCAAATTTCGAAATCACATTTTGTAAACTAAATAATTTGTCTTCATTTAGTTCATCGTGAATTCTGTATACAAACGTTTTCTTTTGTTTTCCGATAAATTCAGCAACTTTTCTGTTTGCTAACAACATAAATTCTTCAATCAAATGATTGGCATCTTTACTTTGTTTAAAATAAACACCAACTGGTTCTGCATGTTCATTTAAATTGAATTTCACTTCTACTTTATCGAAAGAAATCGCACCAGCATTCATTCTTTTTCTACGAAGAATTTTTGCTAATTCGTCCATTTTTAAAGTTGCTTCTACAATTGGTTTTGGCGCATGATATTCTTTTCCAGTTAATGAAATATGAGCTGGAATAATATCTGATTTACTTTCTATAATTTCTTGAGCTTCTTCATACGCAAATCGTTGATCCGAATAAATTACAGTTCTTCCAAACCAAGAATCAATTACATCTGCTTTATTATTCAATTGGAAAATAGCAGAAAACGTATATTTTTCTTCATTTGGTCGAAGTGAACAAGCAAAATTAGATAACACTTCTGGTAGCATTGGAACCACTCGGTCAACTAAATATACAGAAGTGGCTCTTTCATACGCTTCATCATCTAAAATAGTTCCTTCTTGAAGGTAATGAGAAACATCGGCAATATGCACACCAATTTCATAATTTCCATTTGGTAAAACTTGAAATGATAAGGCATCATCAAAATCTTTCGCATCTTTTGGATCGATGGTAAACGTTAAGACTTTTCTCAAATCTTTTCGTTTCGCAATTTCTTCTTCCGTTATAGAAGTATCAATTTGATTGGCATAGGCTTCCACTTCAACAGGAAAATCGTATGGTAAACCATATTCTGCTAAAATCGCATGAATTTCTGTATCGTGTTCTCCAGGTTTTCCTAAAACTTTAATGACTTTTCCAAAAGGAGAATCAGCTTTTTTAGGCCAATCGACCATCGAAACTAAAACTACATCACCATGTTCTGCATTAAATATATCATTTTTTGGAATGAAAATATCCGTGTACATTTTCGCATTTGTTGTAGTTACGAAAGCAAAATTTTTCTGAATATCAATAACGCCAACAAATTCGGTTTTAGCTCTTTCTAAAATTTCTAAAACTTCCGCTTCTGGTTTACGGCTACTTCTTCTGTTGTAGATATAACATTTGACTTTATCACCATCTAAAGCATGATTTAAATTGATAAAAGGAATATAAACATCGTCTTCTAATTCTTTACAAACAAAATATCCCGATTTACGAGAAGTCATATCCACAGTTCCTTCGTAATATTCTGCTTTTGAAATTATTTTGAATTTACCGCGTTCGGTTTCTTCAATTTTTCCTGCTTTTTCTAAAATTTTTAATTCTTTGATAATTTCATTTCTACTTTGTGTATCATTGACTTCAATTATCGCAGCGATTTGTTTATAGTTAAAGGCTTTATTGGGTTCTTTCGATAGTATTTTATATACGTGAGCCGAAAAATCTTTGGCTTTTTTTGTCATTTTTCTAAAATTCTTTTTCATATTATCATTCTATTATGGATTAAAAGTACAAAGAAGTATTAATAAAATAGAATTAAGAAGTAAGATTTAATAAAATATTAATTTTTCTAAAATCTAAAATAAAATAAAAAAGGTTGTCTAAATAATTTCAAACAACCTTTTTTAAAAACGAAATATTTATTTATTCAACTATAATCGTTTTAGTAGCTTTACCTTGATTAGTAATTACTTCTACAAAATAATTTCCTTTTGCTAAAGATTTAACATCGATAGTTTTACTTTTTTCTGATTTTATAAATTGACCTAAAGTGTTATAAATGTTTACTTTTTCTAAAGTTAAATTATTTTCTAAAGTAATATTTAAAATTTCAGAAGTTGGGTTTGGATAAATTGAAAAGTTATTTAAAATAAAAGAATCTGAAGCTAAAACACCATTAATAGGGTTAAAATTTGTCCAAACAGGAGCTGCTTCATAAGCAGTTTCACTACCAATTGGAACATTTAACGCACATGCTGATTGATTTACGTTTAAAAAAACATTATCAAGAATTGCTAAAGGTATTGAAATAGCACAATTTACCGTTGTTAAACTAGTACAATCTTGAAAAGATCTAAAACCAATAGAAGTCAAAGAATTTGGAATAGTTACTGATGTTAAAGCTGTACATGAACGAAAGGAATCAGATCCAATAGAAGTTAAAGAATTTGGTAAAGTTATTGATGTTAAACTTGTACATAAACGAAATGCTTCAAGTCCAATAGAAGTTACTGAATTTGGAATAGTTACTGAAGGTAAACTAGTACAACGATAAAAAGCATACATTCCAAAAGAAGTTATTGTATTTGGAATAGTTACTGAAGTTAAATTAATACAATTACTAAAAGTACCATGTTCGATAGTAGTTAAAGAGTTTGGAATAATTACTGAAGTTAAACTTTCACAACTTTGAAAAGCATATTGTCCAATTGAAGTTATAGAATTTGGAAGAGTTACAGAAGCTAAATTAGTACAAAGAGTAAAAGCATGTGGTCCAATAGAAGTTACAGAACTTGGAAAAACTATCGAAGTTAAATTAGAACTGCTTTCAAAAGCTTGTTGTCCAATAGAAGTTACAGAATTCGGAATAATTATAGAAGTTAAACCAGGACAACCACGCAAAGCACTAAATCCAATAGAAGTTACAGAATTTGGAATAGTAATTGAAGTTAAACCAGAACAATTAAAAAAAGCAGTACTTCCAATAGAAGAAACATCATAATTTTGGCTATTATACACAACGGTAGCAGGTATATTAGCAGCGCCATTAAAACTGGTGTGAGTAGCAACGGCTACTTTAAAAGTAACAGCATCAGTAATTGTATAATTTATACCATTATAAGTAAAATTTTGAGACATTGAAATTGTACTTACTAGTATAAGTACTAAAAAAAGTAATTTTTTCATTTTAAATTTATTTTTCACAAATGTAGAATTTAAAATTTTTAATTTTCTAAAATCTGAAAGTTTTCAACATATATTAAAAACAACAAAAATATTTTTTAATTAAATTTAAATTATTGATGGTTATTATAGCGTGTTAATATGTACTATAAATTTATTTTCAAATGTTGTTTTTTAAACTTATAGTTAGTTATACAAAGTAATAAACAATGTTAATTTTACGTAAAGTCTTAGTTTTCAATTTGATTGAATTTTAAAAAGAAATCTTATTAACAACTGTTAAAATCTAAAAGTAGTTCTCCTTTGTATAAAACTAAGTTTTCCAATTTTGTTAATAACCACTCAAAAACTATTAATAAAAAAACAATAAGATGTAACAACTAAATTAGGATTTGAAGTTTAAGATTTGGATTACAATTTTAAATCAGATAACCAAAAAAAACTTCTTACATTCTATCTTTAGTTATTAACATGTTTTGTTAAATTAAGATTAACTGATTATCAAGCAATTGCGATTTTCTATTAACAATGCACTTTTTTTGTTAAAATTTTTCAGAATTCTTACATTTATTATAACGTAATAATAATTACAAATTTACTTCTTGATACAGTGGATATTGATTATTTTTGTAAAACTATATTAACAACACAATTCACAACTATGACAATCTCAATTGGTAACGACCACGCAGGTCCAGACTACAAAAAAGCAATTGTTGACTATTTAGAAAACAACAAATACGAAGTTATTAACCACGGAACAGATTCTTTAGAAAGTGTAGATTATCCAGATTTCGGACACGCTGTAGCCTATGATGTGGAAAGCAAAAAAGCACATTTAGGAATCGTAATTTGTGGTTCTGGAAACGGAATTGCAATGTCTGCTAACAAACACCAAGAAATTCGTGCGGCTTTATGTTGGACCAAAGAAATTGCAGAATTAGCACGTCAGCATAATGATGCTAATATTATTTCTATTCCGGCACGTTTTACTTCTATTCAACAAGCTGTTGAAATGGTTGACGTTTTTTTAAATACAGAATTTGAAGGCGGAAGACATGCAAATAGAGTAAATAAAATTGCTTGTAAATAAATGAATAACATTGAAAAATTAACTGATGAACAATTGGTCAATTTATTTCAAAACCCAAATATTGATATTGAATTAAAGAAATCAATTATCAATGAAATTGACAGAAGGGATTTGGAAAAATTAATTCCAAAAAATGAATCAATTGATTTTAAGACAAAAATTGAAATTCTTTTTACAAGTTCTTTTTTATACAAAACACATTTAAAAAATTCGTCACAATTATTAAGTGACGGAAATAAAAAAGAATACAAACAATATTGGAGATTTTTTATTTATGGAATAATCTTTTATACAGTTGTTTTGCTAGTAATAGCAAAGTATTTCATTAAACCTTATTTTATTAAATAATAATGAGCCATAATCACGTCCACATTGCTAAAAATAATGTAAAAGCAAACAATTTAGTGTATTCTATTTTATTGAATTTACTTATTACTCTTGCGCAAGTTGTGGGCGGAATTATCTCAGGAAGTTTAGCTTTAATTTCCGATGCCTTACATAACTTTTCCGATGTATTATCACTCGTTTTTAGTTTATTCGCACACAAACTTTCCAGAAAAAAAGCCTCAATTGAACAAACTTTCGGATATAAACGCGCCGAAATATTAGCCGCTTTTATTAATGCTTCAACATTAATTATAGTAGCCCTTATTTTAATTTATGGCGCCATTGAGCGTTTCGTTCATCCTCAACCCATTCAATCCAACACCGTTATTTGGTTGGCCATTTTAGGAATTCTTGTCAATGGTTTTTCGGTATTATTATTAAAAAGTGATGCCAATCATAATTTGAATATGAAATCGGCTTACTTACACTTATTAACAGACATGATGGCTTCCGTTGCTGTTTTAGTTGGTGGTTTGTTAATGAAATTTTACGGTTGGTATTGGGTAGATAGTGTAATGACTATTTTAATTGCCCTTTATTTAATTGCGGTTGGATTTGATTTGGTGAAAAAATCTACAAAAATATTGATGCTTTTCACACCAGAACATATTGATATTAAAGAGATCGTAAGAGAAGTGCATAAAGTGGAAGGTGTTGGGAAACTACACCACATTCACGTGTGGTATTTAAATGAAGAAGAAATTCATTTAGAAGCGCATTTAGATTGTCCAGAAGATTTTACTTTAACCCAATTTGACGAAGTTTTAAATCGCATCGAAATGGTTTTATTTGAACAATTCGGAATCAATCATACCAACATTCAACCTGAATTTAAAAAAGAAGACCCAAAAGATTTTATCGTACAAGATTAGTAAATTGCGAAATTTTTAATAAAAACGCAAAAATCATAGTTAAAATTACATCATTATTGCGATTACTTAATTTTTGGTGTAAAATGTTTAATTTTTTTACCGTATTTCTGTTTTTTTTGTATTTTTGGTAGGTAACATACACACAACTTTATCTACTAAACAAAATGTCTGAAAACCTAACTATTAAAAAACTACTTGTAGCGAACCGAGGCGAAATTGCCATCCGTGTTTTTAGAGCAGCTACAGAATTAAAAATCAGTACAGTAGCCATTTACACGTACGAAGACCGTTATTCCTTACACAGGTACAAAGCCGATCAAAGTTTTCAAATTGGAGACGACTCGGAATCCTTAAAACCTTATCTAGACATTGAGGCAATTATTAAAGTTGCCAAAGAAAACCAAGTGGACGCCATTCATCCAGGTTATGGATTTTTGTCTGAAAACGTCGATTTTGTTAGAAGATGTCAAGAAGAGAACATTATTTTCGTCGGACCAAGAGCCGAAGTAATGCTACAATTGGGAGACAAAGTTGCCGCTAAAAAAGTAGCGATGGCTATTGGAGTGCCACTTATCAAAGATTCAAAAATTAATTTAGAAACCGTTGAAGACGCCTTATCTCAAGCGAATGAAATTGGTTTTCCAATTATGCTAAAAGCAGCAGCTGGCGGAGGCGGAAGAGGAATGCGCGTTGTTCAAAATGAAGAACAAATGAAAATGGCTTTTTTTAATGCGAAAAGTGAAGCCTTAAAAGCATTTGGAAATGATACAGTTTTTATCGAAAAATTTATAGATAATCCAAAGCACATTGAAGTTCAGATTTTAGGAGATAACCATGGAAATGTAGTGCATTTATATGAAAGAGATTGTTCTGTTCAAAGACGTTTCCAAAAAGTAATTGAAATTGCACCTTCGATTTTAAAACAAGAAACAAAAGATAAACTTTATCAATATGCGATTAACATTGCGAAATATGTCAATTATAATAACGCAGGAACGGTTGAGTTTTTAGTGGATAAAGAAGAAAATATCTATTTTATTGAGGTTAATCCAAGAATTCAAGTAGAACACACTATAACTGAAGAAATTACCGGAATTGATTTGGTGCGATCTCAAATTATTATCGCGGCCGGACATCCATTAACACACAGTCAGATATTTATTCACCAACAAGAAGATATTAAATGTAACGGTTGGGCGATTCAATGTAGAATCACCACAGAAGATCCAGAAAACGATTTCAAACCAGATCACGGAACCATAATTGCCTACAGAAATGCTGGCGGTTACGGAATTCGTTTAGATGAAGGAAGTTGTTATTCTGGTGTAACGATTTCGCCATTTTTCGATTCGATGTTAGTAAAAGTATCTTCAAGCGGTCGAACTTTAAAAGGCGCTTCTGACAGATTAAAAAGAACCTTACAAGAATTTAAAATTAGAGGTGTAAAAACCAATATTCCGTTTTTAATTAATGTTATGGAAAATGACATTTTTAGAAGCGGTGAAACAACCGTAAATTTTATTCCTAATAATCCACATTTATTAGTTCCGAAATACGAATATTCTAAAGATAGAGGTACAAAATTGTTGAAATATTTGGCCGAATTAAAAGTAAACGGACATCCAGATGTGAAAACGTATGATGCAGATAAAGTTTTTAGAAAAGCATTAATTCCTTCAGAAACTACAACGGAATATCCAAAAGGAACTAAGGATTTACTTAACGAATTAGGTAGAGATAAATTTATCGAATACATCAAAAACGAAAAGAAAATATTTTATACTGATACGACACTTCGTGATGCACACCAGTCGCTTTTTGCAACACGTTTGCGTAATCACGATATTTTAAAAGTAGTGGAAGGTATGGCTAAAAATGTTCCTCAATTATTTTCATTGGAAGTTTGGGGTGGCGCTACATTTGATGTTACGATGCGTTTTCTCCACGAAGATCCATGGGAACGTTTGCGCATGATTAGAAAAGCCGCTCCAAATGTTTTACTTCAAATGCTTTTTAGAGGAAGTAATGCCGTTGGTTATGCTGCTTACCCTGATAATGTTTTAGAACAATTTATCATCAAAAGTGCCGAAAATGGAATAGATGTTTTTAGAATTTTCGATTCTCTAAACTGGATTGAAGGCATGACGCACAGTATTAAAGTGGTTAGAGAAAAAACCAATTCAATAGCCGAAGCGTGTATTTGTTATACTGGAGATATTTTAAATCCAAACCGACAAAAATTTAACCTTCAGTATTATATTGATTTAGCTAAAGAACTAGAAGCTGCTGGTGCGCACATGATTGCGATTAAAGACATGGCTGGATTGTTAAAACCTTATGCTGCCGAAATTTTAATTAAAGAATTGAAGAAAAATATCTCAATTCCAATTCACTTACACACGCACGATACATCTTCGATTCAGTCAACGACATACGTTAAAGCAATTGAAGCAGGTGTTGATGTGGTTGATGTGGCGTTGGCTTCGATGAGCGGACTTACATCGCAACCAAATTTCAATTCGCTTGTTGCGGCGCTACAAGGAACGGAAAGAGAAAATCCAATTAATTTGAAAAAATTAAACGAGTATTCTAATTATTTTGAAGTCGTTAGAGAATTCTATTATCCTTTTGAAAGCGAACTAAAAGCAGGAACAGCTGAGGTGTATGATCATGAAATTCCAGGCGGACAATATTCTAATCTTTTACCGCAAGCTCGTGGTTTAGGTCTAGAAGATAAATTCGAAACAATAAAGGAAAATTATGTTGTGGTGAATGAATTGTTCGGAGATATTGTAAAAGTAACGCCGTCTTCAAAAGTGGTGGGCGATATGGCTTTGTTCATGACATCCAACAATTTAACCGCACAAGATGTGATGGAAAAAGGCGATACTTTGGCTTTCCCAGAATCGGTAAAACAATTGTTTAGAGGCGATTTAGGTCAGCCTTTTGGTGGTTTTCCGAAAGAACTTCAAAAAATGGTTTTGAAAAACGAAAAACCGTACACCGAAAAACCAAACACACATATAAAACCAGTTGATTTTGATTTAGAATTAAAGAAACTTCACGAAAAATTCGACGACAAACTAACCACGGAAGATTTGTTGTCATACATTATGTTTCCAAAAGTTTTTGAAGATTTTTATACGTTTAGAAAATACTTCGGTCGTGTAGAAAAATTACCTACACCAAGTTTCTATTATCCGATGAAACCTAATGAAGAAATCATTGTGAATATCGATTCAGGTAAAAACATTTTGGTTAAGTTCAGATATATGGGCGAACCAAATGAAGATGGATTCCGAGAAGTATTCTTCCAAATCAATGGTCAAACGCGAAATATTGTGGTTAAAGATAAAGCTGTAAAATCATTAAAAGCGGCTCATGTCAAAATTTCTGGACCGAATGATGTTGGCGCTCCATTACAAGGAAGTTTGCTTAAAATACTAGTCAAAGAAGGTGAAGAAGTTGAAAAAGACACACCTTTATTTGTCATAGAAGCCATGAAAATGGAAACTACGGTTTGTGCTCCTAAAAAAGGAGTGGTTTCTAAAATTTTATTGAACGAAAAATCAATGGTAGAACAAGACGATTGCATTATTCAATTGAAATAATTGGCGACTGATTAAGAATAAAAAAAGCTGTTTCAAACGTTGAAACAGCTTTTTTCTTTACATTTATACCATTGTAAACACAGCTATTTCTTTTTATGGATAATAATGCGCCTATTTTCAAAAAACAATATTATCCCATAAACGACATTTTGTACGGTTATCTTGAAAAATATAAAAGATTAACCAAAACAAATGTTTTTTATGACGATTTGTTGCGTTTTCAAGGTTCGGTTGTGGTGTACGATAAAGAAGGAGAAGACACACTTTGGGTAAGAACCTATTATAACGAATATGAAACTATTGAAATAAACAATAGTTTAAAAAGAATCTACACGCTTTTACATTCCGATGGTGATGAACGTAATTTACAATTCTTAAATGTCGATCATATTGATTTTTGCACTTTTGGTAATTCGAAACCTTTCCGAATCAAAATCAGAAATATTCTGAATGATAATTACACGCATTTTTACATCAAAAAAGCCGACGCTTCGCGAATATTTGGACTAGAATTAGAAGATATTTTATCGCCAAATAGAATTAATTATCTGGTTTTTAAAGACACACTTATTGAAGAACATATTGTTGGAATTCCAGGCGACGTTTTTCTAGATAAACACCTAAAAAATTGTACCGAATCTGAAAAAGCTCAAATTGCCAAAGAATTTGTGAAGTTTAACGAAAGGTGTATGATTGGCCTTTTAGGCGACATGCGTTCCTATAATTTTGTGGTGATTCCTATTTACGATTACGATCATATCGTGTTTAAAATTCGCGCTATCGATTTTGATCAACAATGTTATGAAGGCAATTTCAAGCTATACAAACCACATCTTTTCAAAGAAAATTTTCCTTTTTATCAATTGGTAAACGACAAATTAAAAGAAAACTCGATTGAACAATATCAAAACGAAGAACGTTCCATTTTAGTAAAACGATTGGTGGGTTCAGAAGAACGTTTAAATGATTTATTGACTGCCATGAAATCTATGGAATTATCGCCAAAAGAAAAATTAGAGCAACTTAAAATGGACACGTATAAATTCACTTTGGATATCAATTTTAAAAAAGCAAAATCAATGGGAGAAATTATTGAAGCGGCTTTAAATTTTATGAAAAGAAATTACAAAAGTGATAATCAATAATACCAAATTCAACTCTAAACAACGGGCAATTGTAACTTCTTTCGTATCGAATAAATTCGAATCGTAGCCGTTACCAACACACAAATAATCATACTAATTTCGTGATTGATTTTGAAAAATTCCATTGCTAAATATAAAGCACCACCAATTAAACAAGCTGTGGCATAAAGTTCTCCTGGTTTCAATAAATTCGGTACAGAATTACATAAAATATCGGCCAATAATCCACCAAAAGTTGCCGTAATTACACCCATTATCAACGCATAACCTTCGCTAATTCCAGCTTGAAGTGCGACTTGTAAACCTACAATTGTAAAAAATCCAATTCCAAACGCATCGGTCCAAAAAAGTAATTTTTTTATCACTTTGAAGTCTAACTTGAAGAAAAAAGTTACGATGGTTGCAATCAAAACTAAAATGATGGCAAAATTATCATTAATCCAGCTCACAGGCCGAATTCCAATTAATAAATCGCGTGTAGTTCCGCCGCCATACGCCATTACGAAAGACAAAATTACCGCGCCAATTAAATCGAAACGTTGGGTTCTCGCTTTTAAAACGCCAGTCACCGCAAAAACAAATATTCCTAAGTAAGATAAAATCGGTAAAATTTCCACAGCAAAAAATAAAAGGGATTAATACGTAAACAAAAATAGAGATTTTAATACTATCTCAATAAAAAATAAATTCCAATAATGTTTATAATAAAAATGAACATAAAACGCCACATAAAAGTAGCTTTTGAAATTTTATGTTTAAAAACTAAAACAGCAAACATTCCTCCAACTGCACCACCAATTGTTGAAACTGTAAAAAGCTCTTTTTCAGGAATTCGTCTCTTGTTTTTTATTGCTAAAAATTTATCAAACCCAAAAAGAAAAAAACTGACGACATTAATAGATAAAAGATAAAGTAAAAAGAGTTTCATTTATGATTTAATTATTCGCACAAAGATAGTATTTTAGCATCTTTATTTATACAAAATGACTACAATTCAATTCATACAAACTCAAACCAACATTGCTGTAAAAAGCATTGAAAGTACACTTCAATTATTAAATGAAGATTGTACGATTCCGTTTATTTCTCGTTACCGAAAAGACCAAACAGGAAATTTAGATGAGGTTCAAATTGAGCAAATTGCCAAACTAAATAAGCAATTTATCGAAATCGTAAAAAGAAAAGAAAGCATCTTAAAATCTATAGAAGAACAAAATGCACTTACGCCAGAATTGAAACAAAAAATTGATAATTCTTTCGATTTACAAGAATTGGAAGATTTCTATTTACCTTATAAAAAGAAGAAAAAAACCAAAGCCGACACCGCTCGTGAAAACGGATTGGAACCTTTGGCGAAAATCATTATGAGTCAAAAATCTGATGATATTGAGTTTTTAGCTTCGAAGTATTTAAACGATAAAGTTGTCAATGAAGATGAAGCTTTACAAGGCGCTCGCGACATTATTGCCGAATGGATTAATGAAAATATTTTCATTAGAAAATCGTTACGAAGAACATTTCAGCGTAAAGCAGAAATCACGACTAAAGTCGTAAAAACCAAAAAAGATGACGAAGCCGCTCAAAAATTTAATCAATATTTCGATTGGTCTGAAAACGCAGCCAAAACGCCATCACATAGATTATTAGCGATGTTGCGTGCCGAAGCCGAAGGTTTTATCAAGTTAAATGTAGGTTTAAATGACGATGATAAAGCTGAAGTGATTCGTTTTATGGAAGATAATTTAATAAAAACCAATAACGATTGTGCGCCACAAATTGAAAAAGCAATTAAAGACAGTTATAAAAGATTGTTAGAACCTGCGATTTCAAATGAAACCTTACAAGAAGCGAAAACTAAAGCCGACATCAAAGCAATTGATGTTTTTGCAGAAAATTTACGTCAGTTATTATTGGCACCACCTTTGGGTGAAAAACGAATTTTAGCGATCGATCCAGGTTATAAAAGTGGTTGTAAATTGGTTTGTTTAGACGAAAAAGGCGATTTATTAAATAACGAAACGGTTTATCCACACGCGCCACAAAACGACAGCGCGATGGCGATGAAAAAAATCCGTTCTATGGTGAATGCCTATAATATTGAAGCCATTTCTATTGGTAACGGAACGGCGTCTCGTGAAACCGAATTTTTCATTAAGAAAATTGCTTTTGATAAACCACTTCAAGTATTTGTGGTTTCTGAAGCCGGAGCTTCTGTTTATTCGGCGAGTAAAATTGCGCGTGACGAATTTCCAAATTATGACGTAACGGTTCGTGGTTCGGTTTCTATTGGAAGACGATTGTCGGATCCGTTAGCGGAATTGGTGAAAATCGATCCAAAGTCAATTGGAGTCGGACAATACCAACACGATGTCGATCAAAATAAATTAAAAGACCAATTAGATGCTGTGGTGATGAGTTGCGTAAACGCGGTCGGAATTAACGTGAATACAGCAAGTAAATCGTTGTTGAGTTATGTTTCTGGAATTGGTGAAAAAATGGCAGAAAATATTGTCGCTTTTCGTTCTGAAAATGGTCCGTTTGAAGACAGAAAACAACTGAAAAAAGTACCGCGTTTGGGTGAAAAAGCGTACCAACAAGCGGCGGCTTTTATCCGAATTAAAGATGGAAAAAACCCGTTAGATAATTCGGCTGTTCACCCTGAAGCGTATGCGATTGTTGAAAAAATGGCGAAAGATTTAGGAATTAAAACTCATGAATTAGTCGCAAATAAAGAAAAAATTACGCAGATTTCACCTGAAAATTACATCACTCCAGAAATCGGAATTCTAACTTTAAAAGACATTTTAAAAGAATTAGAAAAACCGGGATTAGATCCAAGAAAAGCGGCAAAAGTTTTCGAATTTGATCCGAATGTTCGCACGATAAAAGATTTAAAAACCGGAATGATTTTACCAGGAATTGTGAATAACATTACCGCATTTGGCTGTTTCGTTGATATCGGAACAAAAGAAAGTGGTTTGGTACATATTTCACAATTAAAGGCAGGTTTCGTTTCTGATGTGAATGAAGTCGTAAAACTACACCAACACGTTCAAGTCAAAGTCGTTGAGGTTGATGAAGCTAGAAAAAGAATTCAGTTGACGATGGTACTATAGAAATTCCAAAAAACAGAAAATCCCAAATCCCAAGGTACTTCGACATGCTCAGTATGACATTGGAATTTGGGATTTTATAGTTTTATAAAAAAGCTTCCCACATAAACATATTTTTTTGGCGAGTATTTTCTTCTTTATCATCGCCGTAAGTCCACCAATCTTTTGTTTTTTCAGTAATTAACGTTTTTAATTCGGTGATTGTGTATGTTTTTTTGGCTTCTAGAGGTTTAATTTCAGTAGCTTTCTCTCTATTTAATGTAACTTTAGTTGCCATGTAAGAAGTGTATAATCTTGGAATAGTTATACCTAAAATCATACCTGGTAACCCATTTACAGAACAAGGTCCACCAGTAATAGTAATTTCATCTGTATAAAAAGCAAAAACATATACATCGTTCATGATTTTACCTACTGCTTTACGGCAATTATATCCTGCAATTTCTCGGTTTTCGTTGGTTAATCGCCATTCTATATTGGCTATACTATCGTTAATAATAATTTTTGTACCAAAAATTTGTTTTTGAATGTTCATTTTATTGCTAGTAAAATCGAAATACCAAATACTTTCCTCGTCATCTTCTTTTTCATAATTAGGAATTCTTGTTTTTTCACTCCATCTATCAAATTTAAAAATACTTTTATTGTCTTCAAAAGTATAGATATAGTAAGATGTTTTAAGATCAGATATATTTTCTTTAATCTGTTCTGTCCAACTATCATTACTCATTTTCTTTTTTAAATTGGTATTTACTTCAAATTCTATAACAGCTTTATCTATAAATTGTTGTGCATAAGAATTCGCTGTGAATAGTAAAGCACTGATGTATACAACTATATTTTTCATTAATTTTCAGGTTGAGGTTTGATTTCGTTTTTGTTTTTAAAATTCCAAGTAAAACCAATCATAGCATATCTTTTTAATCGGTCATTTTGTTCTTCGCTAATTACATTTCCGTTGTTATAACGTTCTATTCCAATGTTTTGGTTTAATATATCGCGAACCATAATGTATGCTGTAAACTCATCATTTTTAAACGTGCGTTGAAATCTTGCGTTCCATAACTGATTGGTTAAATTGTTTTGAAAATCTTCCGTTTTTTGTCTGGTAAATAAATTATAATCACTAGATAACTTCCATTTTTCAGTAAAATAAACACTAAAATTAAAACTTAAATTATTGGTGTTAAATGATTTTATTTCACTGTTTATAGTTGTACTATTTCTATTGTTTGAAAATCTGTTTCCTATTGAAATATCATACTTTTTTTCTTTATTTCTAGAAAAATTAATATCAAAACTTGAACCTAAATTTTTAGTATCATTTTCTATATTATTAATACTAATAACTGATTTTCTGTAGTTTATAGAAGGTGATACGTTTATATTTAAGTCTATTTTTTTAATTTTAAAACCTAAGCCTAAGTAATAGTTACCAGAATAGTTTCCGTTGGTATTTATTGCTTTAGTTGTTGTTTTTGCATCATCAGGATTAATATCTCTATTATTAGAGATTTGATTAGTAACTGTTCTAAAACTTATTCCTTGATACATGTAAATTTCAGACATCATGTTATAGCTATTTTGGTTTAAATTAAAACTATTTGTAAAGGATTGTTTTAAATCTGGATTTCCAATTACTTGATTAAAAAAATCTTGATTATTAAGTACTGGTTGTAATTGATCAATAGTAGGTTGTGTTGTAAAACCGTTATATGATAAACGGATACTTGAATTACTCTTGTATTTATATGTAAAATTTGCAGAAGGAAAAAAGTTAGTGAAACTTTGGTTGTATTGTTTATTTAAAGTTTGATCTAACAAATCAAAAGTTGTAAATCCAAAACCACTACCAAAACCATAGTTAATTTTTTTAGAATTATAGCTTAATTTTAAACTTGGCCTATTTGTTATGATTTTTTGTTTAAAATTATTTGATAAGGAATTTACAAACACATCATAATTATCTGTAGTAGAGTTAAATTCAAAGGTAGATTGTTTGTTTATACCTGAATTTAAATTTATTTGATACCCAAATTCTAAAGCAAATTTTTTGCTTAAAGGTTCCGTATAACTAAATTTTGTAGTTAAACCTTGTGTTGTCCTTTCGCCAATTTTATTTTGATTTATATTAATATTTGAAGTCAATATTCCTGAAGTATAACTTTCGTTATCAGATAATAAATAATTATTTGAATTACTGTTTAATTTATTCCAGTTTATATTTATAGAAAACGTACGTCTAGCTTTTGCAAATTTATGTTTAAACAAAACATTTGCGGTTAATGCATTTTTATCCGAATCGGTATTTAAATTTACTTTACTTTTATTTTTTAAAACACCGTTTTCATCTGTTGTATTTCCGTTCGTAAAATCATAGCTATTTGTGTTGTAAAAATTGGTTTTTGTAGAAAACTTAATCGTGTTCATAGAATCTATTTTTACATCATACGAAACGTTTAGTTTATAATTGGTTCTATCAACATAACTAGATGTTTCTGAATTTTCATTTAATTGCGATGCGCCAATTTGTCTTTTATTTGATCTAATTCTTTTGTTGTTATAGATTTGATTGTTAAATTTTGGTGATAAATTTAAGGTTTGCTTGTCGTTCCATTTATTACTGTATTGCATACCAGCATTAGTGTTTTTAATGTATCCATTTTGAGTATCAACAAAAGGTTCATCATCATCATTTCCTCCGCTCCACATATAATTCATATTGCCGTCATCATCCATGTTTACAGACATACCATCATTATCTCCATATTTATCTCTATCTTCCCAACTTAAGCCATCTTGACCTGTATTTCCGTTTAATAAAAAAGCTGAAATTTTTCGTTTACTTTTAAATGAACTTAATAAAACGTTACTATTATATCTTGAATCAATATCTTTAATTGGTCCACCAGCAGCATCAATTTTACCAAAAAAACCTTTTTTGGCTTCTTCTTTAAGTTTAAGATTTATGGTTTTTTGAGTATTACCATCATCAATTCCAGTAAATTCTGCCTGATCACTTTTTTTATTAAAAACCTGTACTTCTTTAACTGCATCGGCTCGTAAGTTTTTTACTGCCATACCTGGATCGTCTCCAAAAAACTCTTCGCCATCGACTAAAACTTTTTGAACTGTTTCACCCATAGCTTTTATATTTCCGTTTTTGTCAACTTGAATACCAGGTAGTTTTTTAAGCAATTCTTCAACATTCGCATTTTCACCAACTTTAAAGTCGCTTGCTTTGTAACTTGTGGTATCTCCTTTTATCCGTATAGAACCTACTTTACCTTTCACCAACACTTCTTGAATGACTTTACTTTTGCTTAAAAGTGATATGTTTCCGAAATTATTTTCTCCATCTTTTAGAATTACTTCATCAACATAATCGGCATATTGATTATGAAAAGTCATTAATATGTACTTTTTAGTAGTAATATTTTTAAGTTGAAAATTCCCATCTTTATCAGATCTCGTAAAACGATGTAAAACCGAATCTTTTTCAGTTAATAGGGCAACTACAGAATTTTGAACAGGATGTTTATCTTCATCAATTACAACACCTTTTAGAGTTGATTTTTGGGAAAAACTAAAGAGAATAAAAAACAAGGCAAGGAAAGAGAATTCTTTTTTTAACATAAAAAGTTTTAATAATTGTTTTGGTAAAGGTTGATAACGTAGTTTTTTGATTAAACGTATATTTTTAAAGAATATTTTAGTCATATTTTTTGATAGATAAAAAACAATTGTTGTTATATAATGGTTAGACAGTACTAACAGGTTTAATATAAAGTAGTTTTCAGAAAACACATTCAGTTGACGATGATTATAAAATTTATCTGTTTTACCACTTAAAAACAGATATATTAACCCAAAATTTCCCCGTGAGATTTTGGGTTTTTTGTTTTTCATAAAAATGAAGAATGCGTTTTCAGCAAAAATTTACTCCAAATCCTGAAAATCAATCTTTTAAAACGTTAATTTCCTTCAATTTATTTAAAAATTACATTATTTGTCTTTCAAAACAATATAAATCAGATATAATATCTTTTTTAATTCATTAAAACAATACAAAATATCTTTATTTGTATATATTTGCAAAAAAATTACAAATGTTTACTATTCAGGTTGCTACGAAACATCACTTTGATTGGGCTGCAAAAATTTGCGAAGAAATGGAATCCTCTGCTAAAATTAGAGGAACAGGAATTGCAAAACGGTCGCCCGATTATATCAAGCAAAAGATGGAAGAAGGAAAAGCGATAATTGCTTTAACCGAAGACCATCGATGGGCTGGGTTTTGTTATATCGAAACGTGGCAAAATGAAGAATATGTGGCGAATTCCGGTTTAATTGTAGATCCAAAATTCCGTCAAGGCGGATTAGCAAAAATGATAAAAGCTAAAATTTTTGAATTGTCGAGAACCAAATTTCCGAATTCTAAAATTTTCGGACTAACAACAGGCTTGGCGGTCATGAAAATCAATTCGGAATTAGGGTATCAACCGGTTACGTATTCGGAATTAACAAATGATGAACAATTTTGGAATGGTTGTAAAAGCTGTGTCAATTATGAAATATTAAAAAGTAAAGATTTCAAAAATTGCCTTTGTACAGCCATGTTATATGTAAATAATAATAAAGAAAAAGAAGATGCAAAAAGAGAAGATAGTATTAGCATATAGTGGTGGTTTAGATACCACGTATTGTGCGGTGTATTTGAGTAAAATTAAAAAATACGAAGTACATGCCGTAACCATAAATACAGGAGCTTTTTCAGAAAATGAAATCCTAGAATTAGAACAAAAAGCCAAACAATTGGGTGTGGCTTCCTATAAATGTATTGATGTTCGTGAAGCATATTATAACGAATCTATAAAATATCTAGTTTTTGGAAACGTCTTAAAAAATGGCGTTTATCCTTTATCTGTGAGTGCTGAAAGAGTTATTCAAGCGCAAAGTGTGGCAAAATATGCACTTTCTTTAGGAATTAAAACGCTGGCTCACGGAAGTACTGGAGCTGGAAATGATCAGGTGAGATTTGATATGATTTTCAACCATCTTATTCCAGATGTGACGATAATTACACCTATTAGAGATAATAAATTAAGTAGAGAAACGGAAATAGAATTTTTAAAATCTCACGGAGTGGAATTCAATTTTGTTAAAGCGAAATACAGCATTAATAAGGGAATTTGGGGAACTTCTGTTGGAGGAAAAGAGACGTTAAATTCACAAGAAAATTTACCAGAAGAGGCTTGGCCAACTCAAGTAACTGAAAAAGAATCTAAAGAAGTTACGCTTGGTTTTAAAAATGGCGAATTGATTTCGGTTAATAACGAAACATTTGTGCATCCGGTTCAAGCGATAGAATATTTACAAGAATTGGCGCAACCTTTTGGAATTGGAAGACATATTCATGTGGGCGATACGATTATTGGAATTAAAGGAAGAGTTGGTTTTGAAGCCGCAGCGCCAGAATTGATTATCAAAGCACATCATTTGTTAGAGAAACACACGTTAACAAAATGGCAATTATTTTGGAAAGAGCAATTGTCAAGTTGGTACGGAAACTGGCTTCATGAAGGACAAATGCTCGATCCAACGATGCGTGATATTGAGGTTTTTTTAAATAATACACAAAAAACAGTAACAGGAGAAGTGTATATCACTTTGTTGCCTTACAGATATGTTTTGAACGGAATAAAAAGTAACCACGATTTAATGTCGGATGCTTTCGGTTCTTACGGAGAAATGAATAATTCTTGGTCAGGTGAAGATGTAAAAGGGTTTACCAAAATTTTTGGAAATCAAACTTCTATCTACCATAAGGTAAATCAAACAGTACAACATGAACAAAATTAAAATAGGAATTATTGGAGGTGCCGGTTATACGGCGGGTGAATTATTGAGAATTTTAATTCATCATCCGATGGCTGAAATTGTATTTGTACACAGTAAAAGCAATTCTGGTAATAAGATTTATGATGTTCACGACGATTTATTTGGCGATACGAATTTGGTGTTTAGCAACCATTTTCACAACGAAGTGGATGTAGTTTTTTTATGTGTCGCTCACGGCGAATCAAAAGAGCTGGTGAAACAATTCGATAATTCGATAAAAATTATTGATTTGAGTCAAGATTTCAGATTGATTTCTGACGGAAATTCTTTTGTTTATGGCTTACCAGAATTAAATAGAGAAGTAATTAAAATAGCACAACATGTAGCAAATCCAGGGTGTTTCGCAACAGCAATTCAATTGGCATTATTGCCTTTGGCGGAAAAAAAGCTGTTGCAAAGTGATGTTCATATTACTTGTATAACGGGTTCAACGGGAGCAGGACAATCTTTAAGTGAAACGTCTCATTTTAGTTGGAGACAAAATAATTTATCGGTGTATAAAGCTTTCACACATCAGCATTTAGCAGAAATCGGACAAAGTATTGTTTTTGCACAACCTGATTTTCATCACAGTATTAACATGATTCCACAAAGAGGTTCATTTACAAGAGGAATTATGGCTAGTATGTATTTGACTTGCGAAAAATCATTAGATGATATTCAGAACATATTTGAAAAGAAGTATGAAAAGCATCCTTTTGTATTTGTTTCGAAAAAGAATATTCACTTGAAACAGGTAGTAAACACGAACAAATGTTTGTTGTATTTAGAAAAACAAGACGATAAATTATTGATTGTAAGCATCATCGATAATTTACTAAAAGGAGCTTCAGGACAAGCAGTACAAAACATGAATTTGCTTTTTGGTTTGGAAGAAACCATGGGCTTAAAATTAAAACCAAGCGCATTTTAAAATGGAAAATATAGTAGAAGAAAAAACGAGTCTTTTTGATGTATATTCAATTTTTCCGATTGAAATTCAAAAAGCATTGGGTTCTAAATTATGGGATAATAAAGGAACTGAATACCTAGATTTATATGGTGGTCATGCGGTAATTTCTATCGGACATAGTCATCCAGAATATGTTACTGCGATTACCAAACAGTTGAAAAACATTGGTTTTTATTCGAATTCAATCGAAATCAAATTGCAAAATCAACTCGCACAAAAACTTGGAGAACTTTCAGGATACACAGATTACAATTTATTTCTATGTAATTCTGGAGCTGAAGCGAATGAAAACGCATTCAAACTAGCTTCGTTTTATAATGGAAGAAAAAAAATAATCGCTTTTAAACAAGGCTTTCATGGAAGAACTTCTTTGGCAGTTGCGGCTACAGATAATCCAAAAATTGTCGCACCAATTAACGAAAATCAAAACATTATTTTTCTGCCATTAAACGATATTGAAGCTTTTGATAATGCTTTTGATGAAGAAATATCTTGCGTGATTATCGAAGGAATTCAAGGTGTTGGAGGTATCAACATTCCGGATGCAGAATTTTTACAACATTTAGAAAAAAGATGTAATGAAAAAAACAGTATTCTAATTCTGGATGAGGTACAATCGGGTTACGGAAGAACTGGGAAATTTTTCGCACACCAACATGCCAATATCAAACCTCATATTATTACCATGGCGAAAGGAATGGGTAATGGTTTCCCAGTTGGAGGTTTGTTGATAAGTCCAACCATTGAAGCTCAAAAGGAAATGTTGGGCACGACTTTCGGCGGAAACTATTTGGCTTGTGCTGCAGCAATTTCAGTACTAAATGTGTTGGAAAAAGAACACCTGATTGAAAACGCTTTAGTCTTAGGAGATTATTTGAAAGAAGCTTTTTTAGATATTCCTCAAATTAAAGAAGTTAGAGGTTTAGGATTAATGATTGGAATTGAGTTGGATCAACCGTGTGCGGAAATTCGAAACACATTATTATCAGATTTCAAAATATTTACGGGCTCTTCCAGTAACAAAAATACGTTGCGTATTTTACCTTCTTTAGCTGTAACTATAGAGGAAATTGACCAATTTATTCATGCATTAAAAGACATTCTAAAATGAAACAATTTATATCCGTTAAAGATGTTGAAAACCCCAAACAACTGTTAGAAGATGTTATAAATTTAAAAAATAACGAAAAATTTTCCACAATTGGAAATAATAAAACAATTGGTTTAATTTTTTTCAACTCCAGTTTACGTACTCGTATGAGCACTCAAAAAGCAGCGCAGAATTTAGGCATGCAAGTCATGATGATTAATGTGAGTAGCGACAGTTGGAAGTTAGAATTTCAAGATGGTTCTGTGATGAGTGGAGATTCGGTGGAACATATAAAAGAAGCGGCAGCCGTAATGGGTTTGTACTGCGACATTTTAGCGATTCGTAGTTTTCCTTCATTAGTAAATAAGCAAGAAGATTATTCGGAAGAAATACTAAATAAGTTCATCAAATATTGCAAAGTTCCAGTAGTGAGTTTGGAATCGGCGACTTTACATCCGTTGCAAAGTTTAGCGGATATGGTTACGATTAAAGAACATCAAAAACAAAGCAAACCGAAAATTGTTCTGACTTGGGCGCCGCATGTAAAACCGATTCCACAAGTTGTGGCTAATTCGTTTGCACAATGGGCATTGGCTTGTGAACACGATTTAACGATTACGCATCCAGAAGGCTATGAACTGAGTGAAGAATTTACAAATGGCGCAACCATAGAATACGACCAACAAAAAGCGCTTGCAGAAGCCGATTTTGTGTACGTAAAAAACTGGTCGTCTTTTACAGATTACGGAAAAGTATTAGATGTGAAAGATGATTGGTTGCTTAACGAAGAAAAAATGAAGGAAACAAACAGTGCTAAAATTATGCATTGTTTGCCTGTTAGAAGAAATTTGGAATTATCCGATGAATTAATCGATGGTGAAAATTCGTTGATTTTGGCTCAAGCCGAAAACAGAGTGTTTGCCACTCAAACTGTATTAAAAAAAATAATAGAAAATATAATGTAATCATGCAAAGCTTACAAATCATAAAAATAGGAGGAAATGTTGTTGATGACGCGGTTTTATTAGACCAGTTTTTATATGATTTTGCGCAAATAAAAACACCAAAAATCTTAATTCATGGCGGCGGAAAAATCGCTACTGAGTTGGCTCAAAAACTGAACATTGCACAAACGATGATTGAAGGAAGAAGAGTTACAGATTCAGAAACTTTAAAAATTGCAACAATGGTGTATGCTGGTTTAGTAAATAAAAACATTGTGGCTAAACTTCAATCGAAACAATGCAATGCGATTGGATTGAGTGGCGCTGATGCGAATGTAATTTCTGGAAAAAAAAGAAATCATCCAACAATAGATTTTGGATTTGTAGGCGAAATCGTTACGATAAATACCAAGCAAATTATCCGTTTCATTCAGCAAGGAATAACTCCTGTTTTTTGTCCGATTATTCACGATTCGGAAGGCACATTATTGAACACGAATGCGGATACAATTGCGACTCAAATTGCAATCGATTTATCCAAAACTTATCAAGTAGATCTTAGTTTTTGCTTTGAGAAAAAAGGTGTATTACAAAATCCAGATGATGACGAATCGTATATTCCAGTGATAAACCGACCCGAATATGAACAATTAAAAACGAGTAAAATTATTTCTAACGGAATGATTCCAAAATTAGACAACGCCTTCGAAGCCATCAACAACGGAGTCAACAAAGTTTTACTTTATCACGCCAATCAACTAGCCACATTAGAAACAAATTTAATTGGTACACAATTACAACAATAAACAAATGGAACAACTTAAAAACGAAGTTATCGTCTTATTACAACAATTAATTTCCATTTCTTCTTTCAGTAAAGAGGAAGATAAAACGGCGGAATTAATCGAGCAATTTTTTACACAAAAAGGAATAAAAACCAACAGATTGTTAAATAATATTTGGACTAAAAATAAATTTTTCGATGCGAGTAAACCCACCATTTTACTGAATTCTCATCACGATACGGTTAAACCGAACAAGCAATATACTCGAGATCCATTCAGTCCAAATATTGAAGATGGTATTTTATACGGTTTAGGCAGTAACGATGCGGGCGGACCATTAATTTCATTAGCAGCGTGTTTTTTACATTTTTACGACAATCCGAATTTGAACTTTAATTTAATCTACGCCGCTACAGCTGAAGAAGAAATTTCAGGGAACAACGGAGTGGAAATTCTATTGCCTGAATTAGGAGAAATTTATTTTGGAATTGTAGGCGAACCGACGAAAATGGATATTGCCATCGCCGAAAAAGGTTTGTTTGTTATTGATTGCATCGTACACGGAAAATCGGGTCATGCTGCAAGAGAAGAAGGTGAAAATGCGATTTATAAAGCGCTAAAAGACATTGAATGGTTTAAGAATTACGAGTTTCCAAATGAATCGGAGATGCTTGGAAAAGTAAAAATGACTGTTAGTATTATCAATGCTGGAAGTCAACACAATGTGGTTCCTGGAACGTGTCAATTTACTGTAGATATTCGAACCACAGATAAATATAACAATCAAGAAGTGTTAGAAATTATTAAGAAACATGTTTCGTGTGAAGTCATTCCGCGTTCCACCCGATTAAATCCTTCTTATGTGTCTGAAGACCATCCTTTGGTACAAGCCGGAATTAAAATTGGAAAAGAAACTTATGCTTCGCCAACGACTTCTGATCAAGCTTTGATGCCTTTTAAAACGTTCAAAATGGGACCTGGTGATTCTGCTCGTTCACATACAGCTGATGAATTTATCCACATCAGTGAAATTAAAGAAGGAATCGATTTATACATTCAATTATTACACACATTTAACCAACAATTCGATGAAACTTTGGCAAAATAATAACGAAAAAACAGATACAACCATCCAAAAATTGGTAGAGGATTTTACGATTGGTGAAGATAAAATATGGGATTTGTATTTAGCAGAATCAGATGTTAAAGGATCGATAGCACACACCACAATGTTGAAAGATATTGGTTTAATTAGCGAGAAAGATTTAGCGACAATTCATGAAGGCTTAAACGACATTTTAATTTCGATTCAAAAAGGAGAATTTAAAATCGATGAAAGTGTGGAAGATGTGCATTCTCAAATTGAAATTATGTTGACGGAAAAAATCGGCGACATAGGTAAAAAAATTCACGCTGGCCGTTCTCGTAACGATCAATCTTTGTTAGATATTAAGCTGTTTATTAAGGAAGAAATTAAAACTATTGTTAAAAAAATCGAACCCGTTTTTGAAAAATTATTGTTTCTAAGTGAAAAGCACAAAGCTGATTTATTACCAGGATATACGCATTTTCAATTGGCCATGCCTTCTTCTTTTGGACTTTGGTTTGGCGCTTACGCGGAGAGTTTAAGTGATGATTTAGAATTGTTAACCGCAGCGTACAATGTTGCTGATAAAAACCCGTTAGGTTCAGGAGCAGGTTATGGTTCTTCTTTTCCTTTAAACAGAGCACAAACTACCGATTTATTAGATTTTAAAACGATGAATTATAATGTGGTTTACGCGCAAATGACCAGAGGAAAAGTGGAGAAAGTTACCGCCATGGGTTTGTCGGGGATTGCTAGCACGCTAACAAAATTAGCAACAGATGTGTGTTTGTATATGAACCAAAATTTCGGATTTATTAGTTTTCCTGATGAATTGACAACAGGAAGTAGCATCATGCCACACAAGAAAAACCCAGATATTTTCGAGTTAATAAGAGCCAAATGTAACAGAATTCAAGCACTTCCGAATGAACTAACCATTCTTACGAATAACTTGCCATCGGGTTATCACAGAGACATGCAATTGACTAAAGAATGTTTGTTTCCAGCGATAATTACGTTAAAAGAATGTTTGGACATGTTGTTGGTAATGCTTGAAAACATCGTTATTAAAAAAGATATTTTACAAGATGAAAAATACCTAAACTTGTTTACTGTGGAAGAAGTAAATAAATTGGTGCTTCAAGGAATTCCTTTTAGAGATGCATATTTAGAAATTTCAAAAAGAGTGAAAAACAATACTTTTGAAACCAATGTTTTAGAAGTAAATCACACTCACGAAGGAAGTATGGGTAATTTATGCAATACTGAAATTTCTGAATTATTTAAGGAGCAATTAAAACGATTTAAATAACAATTTAATCTTCAGATAAAGGATAAATCGTTTCATTTTTTATCATGCTCATCACAATATTACTGTGGTATTGACCAATATTAGGAATATTTGCCAGTTTATTAATGATAAAGTCATTATAAGATTCAATGTCTCGGGTTGCGATTTTCAACATATAATCGTAAACCCCAGACAAACTGGTAATTTCCATAATTTCAGGAATGTCAATAATAATATTTTCGAATGCTAATAAATGTTCCTTAGATTGCATTTTTAGCGTAATGTTACAATAGGCAAATAATTTTATTCCCACTTTATATGGATCTAAAATTGCAGCTCTTTTTTTAATAACACCTAAATCTTCAAGATGTCGTATTCTTTCATAGGTAGGCGAATATGACAAACCAACTAACGCAGCCACATCTTTAACAGAAATGGTACAATCTTTTTGTAAAACATTAAGTATTCTTGCGTCAATTTTATCCATACATATGTTGTTAAATAGAAAAAAGAGTAATAAAATTACTCTTTAGTTTCTTCTTCTTTTTTAGTAACAGGTGCTTCATCTTCACCTTTAGCAGCTTTTTTAAATTCCTTGATTCCACCACCAAGTCCTTTCATTAATTCTGGAATTTTTTTACCTCCAAAAAGTAATAAAACAACTGCGATAATGATAATCCATTCAGTACCACCAATTGTACCTAAAGTCATATATAAAGAATTCATTTTCTTTGAGTTTAATATATTAATACTGCAAATGTACTACAAAAAAATAAATTTTAAATTAATTTAACTTAATTTTCTATTCCTCTCTAAACCTAACAAAATTGCTATATTTGTATAAAATCAGGTTATATGTCTCAAAAAAGACTAAAATTTCAAGCGCTCAAGCAAAAATTATTAAGTAAAAGACGTTTCATTATCTATAATGAAGACACGTTAGCAGAATCTTTTTCGTTAAAATTAACCATAATGAATGTATTTGTCGTAGCCACTTTAGGCGCGATTTTAATCATTTTTGTAACCACTTTTATTATTGCTTTCACTCCTTTGAGAGAATATATTCCAGGTTATGCTTCTACAAAATTGAAAGAACAAGCGACTTTATTAACCATAAAATCCGATTCACTTTTAAAAGTGACGAAAGAAAATAACGCGTATATCAATTCGGTAAAAGCCGTTTTAAATGGCGATTTGGAATATGCGAAATTGAATAAAGATTCCATTCAAGTTGCTGAAAATCTTAATGAAGAGATTAACACATCCATTTCAGAAAAAGAAAAAGAACTGAGAAATGAAGTCGCTAACGACGATAAATACAACGTGTTCGACAAATCAGAATCCAAAGTTTCTTATGTGTTGTTTGCTCCCGTTTCTGGGAAAATCACAAAAAGTTATAATGTAGCTTCTAAAAATTTAGGTGTAAATATCGCCGTAGCGAAAGGAACACCAGTTAAGTCAATCGCTCCTGGAACCATCATTTTTTCGGAATGGACACCGTCAAGCGGATTTGTAGTAATCATTCGTCATCAAGATGAAGTTTTATCGGTTTACAAGAATCTTTCTTCGGTAACGAAATCTTCTGGAAGTAGTGTAAAGTCTAGTGAAGTGATAGCAATTTCTGGTGATAATGCTTCGCAAAACCAAATCCATTTTCAATTATGGAAAAACGGAATTCCAATAAATCCTATTCAATTTATCAATTTCGAATAACATGTCAATAAAAGCAATTGCCGCCAAAATATTAGCCAAAAAAACACACGCTCAAACTCAAAAATGGGTCAATAATCCTGTTGCAACTCAGCAAAAAGTTTTCGCAAATTTAATCCGTCAAGCGGAAAAAACACAGTTTGGAAAGGATCATAATTTTTCGAATATCAAATCATTTCAAGATTTTGCCAAGCATGTTCCAGTGCGAGATTATGAACAATTGAAATCGTATGTAGAGAAAGTTGTCGCTGGAGAATCAGACATTTTATGGAAAGGCAAACCTTTATATTTTGCTAAAACATCAGGAACAACTTCAGGTGCGAAATACATTCCGCTAACGGCAGCATCGATGCCGTTTCATATTCAAGCTGCCAAAAACGCTATTTTGAGTTACATTCACGAAACGGGTAAAGCCGATTTTGTAGATGGAAAAATGATTTTCTTACAAGGAAGTCCAGAAATGGAGGAAAAAAACGGAATCAAATTAGGTCGACTTTCTGGAATTGTAGCGCATTATGTTCCAAAATATTTACAAAAAAACCGCTTGCCAAGTTGGGAAACTAATTGTATTGACGATTGGGAAACTAAAGTCGACGCGATCGTTGAAGAAACCTTTCATCAAAATATGTCGGTGATTTCAGGTATTCCAAGTTGGGTGCAAATGTATTTCGAAAAGTTAAAAACGAAAGCAAATAAACCAGTTGGTGACTTGTTTAAAAACTTCAATTTGTTCATTTATGGTGGTGTAAATTATGAACCGTATCGCGCCAAGTTTGAACAATTAATCGGCAGAAAAGTCGATTCAATTGAATTGTTTCCAGCATCCGAAGGTTTTTTCGCCTATCAAGATTCTCAGAAAGAAAAAGGCATGTTGTTATTATTAAATTCAGGTATCTTTTATGAGTTTATAAAAGCAGATGAATTTTTTACAGAAAACCCTAAAAGACTGACAATTAAAGAAGTAGAAATTGGTGTAAATTATGTTTTGATTATTTCTACCAACGCCGGACTTTGGGCATACAATATTGGTGATACTATTGCGTTTACCTCTACAAAACCATATCGAATTATCGTCACAGGAAGAATCAAACATTATATTTCCGCTTTTGGCGAACATGTTATTGGTAAAGAAGTGGAAACCGCTTTGCAAAATGCGATTTTTGGAACAAATATTAGTGTTAACGAATTTACAGTTGCGCCACAAATTAATCCAAAAAACGGTTTACCTTATCACGAATGGTTGATAGAATTTGATTCGGAACCAGAAGATTTAGAAGCTTTTGCATTAAAAATTGACGGAGAAATGCGCCAACAAAATGTGTATTACGACGATTTGATAAAAGGTCATGTGTTGCGAACGCTTGTGATTACAAAAGTGACAAAAAATGGCTTTCAAGACTATATGAAATCGATAGGAAAATTAGGCGGACAAAACAAATTACCACGATTGAGCAACGATAGAAAAATTGCCGATTTTTTTGAAGTGTAAATGAAGAAATTATTAATTTTCAGTAATAGAAATCGGTCTAAAACTAACTAAAAAATAAATTTATTACCTTTGTTGGTTATAAAATAGAAATTAATGAAAGACATTAAGAACATTTCGCGCTCAAGAGCGCAAGAATCGTCGGCAGCTATCGAACGATTGTACATTACCATGCGTCACTTATTTAACAGAGGTTTTTACAAACCAATGGGAGTTTCAGGAGAAACTTTACGTGAAGCTTTATTATCATTACGACCAGAAATTTATGGTTCCATTGCAGAAGAAAAAGTGGAGTTAAACGGATTGTTATACGTAATTGAGCGTTTACCAGTTGGTATCGAGCAATGCCGTTATATCAATTTAACGTCGGATGAAGGCTATGCCAATTCGCACTTTAAAGCGATTGTTCCACCAAAAAGAAGAAGAAATTGTTATCGTATTGACGATGAGCAAATGAACATTGAAATTACACGTGGTCGTTCAGATATTTATGATATTCTAACGCACTTAACGTTCATTTTCATCGAATCACACAAAATTAAAAACAGAGTTTTAATTGACGATGAAGGTTTGGTTTCTCGCGATTGGCAAAAACTAGAACAATTTGCCCTTCAAACAAAAAAATTCACACAGGTAGAAAGAGAAGTTGCGATGTCGCACGTGTCTAGCGTGTTGGGAAGAACATTTGCAGAAGTTCAAGATATTTATGACGGATTTGCTACTACTGAAGCACCAGAACGTTTTTTACAAATTGTATATTGGTTAGGAAAAATTGCTATCGAAGAAATTGTAGATAACAACAAACGTACGATTACATTTAGTCCCATTTTAAGAGAAAGATTAGGACATCATATTTATGGTGAAATTTGGGCAAACAATATTAAAGAAACGCTTAGCGCGAACAATTTATTAGAAAGACCCATTCATATTATTAGTGCGAACATGCATAGTGTAATGAATTCGGTTTTTGCACCAGCAGTTTTAGCTACGAAATATAAAGGAAAAGAAGCCTTTCAAATTTACGAAGATTTAAGCGGTTCCAACAACAAAGATTTGCGTAAAAAAGTAGAAGATGTTGCGTTACAACACGGAATGATTTCACTACCTGACACTTCAGGAACAAACATTGACGTACAAATTTTTGATACCGCAAAATTCGATTGGAAAAAAACAGCATTTCCATCAGCAGCTATAAAAGATAAACCAGTACTTATTGTAATGGATTATGCTTTTGGTGAGCAAGCGTACGAAACTATTGACGAGTTATTAAAACCATATAAAGTAGGAAAAACAAAAACATTATTAAATGTAGAATCAGTTTCTATAATGGGTAAAGCTGGAATTTTAGAAGGTGGAAAAGGAGATATTATGATCCCTAACGCCCACGTGAATGAAGGAACAGCTGATAACTATCCGTTTGAAAACGAATTAACCAAAGAAATGTTCGAAGGAAACGGAATTCCTGTTTTTGCTGGACCAATGATTACAGTTTTAGGAACGTCTTTACAAAACAGAGAATTACTGAAGTTTTTCTACGAATCTACTTGGGAAGCCATTGGTTTAGAAATGGAAGGTTCGTATTATCAAAAAGCCATTCAATCGGCATCAAGAATTAGAAGAAGCATCAACCCGAATGTAAAAGTAAGATATGCTTATTATGCTTCGGATAATCCTTTAGAAACAGGAAGTACATTAGCTTCTGGAGGTTTAGGAACAACAGGTGTAAAACCAACTTATTTGATTACTATTAAAATACTAGAACAAATTTTTAACGTAAAATAAAAAAATGAGCACAAATTCTCAAGAGCAAGAAATTGATTTAAGCCAAATCGGAAAAAGTATTTCAAAAGCATTTCAAAACGTTATTAATAAATGTTTCGATTTGTTATTTTTCATTCAAAAGAAAGTAATAATAATTGGCGCTTTATTTATTTTAGGTATTGGTTTAGGGTTTTATTTAGATAAAGAACCAAACTATACAAGTGATGTTGTTGTTATTCCAAATTTCGGAAGTAATGAATATTTATACGATAAAGTAAATTTAATCTCTTTAAAATTAATTGAAAAAGACGAAGCTTTCTTTAAAGCTATTGGAATTTCTAATATTAAAGATATCAATTCAATTGATATTCAACCTATAACTGGAATTTATAATTTTATTAATTCGGAAAACCAAAAAGAAAATTTTGAATTAATCAAATTAATGGCTGAAGATGGAGATATTGAAAAAATCATTAAAGATGATGTAACTAGTAGAAATTACTATTTGCACAATATAAATATCAAAACAACTATTGCTTACGAAAAGAAAGATTTGGTTGAACCACTTTTAAAATATTTACAACAAACAGATTATTTTACAAAACTTCAAAAAGTCTATCAAAATAATTTAGTTGAAAAAATTGAGGCAAATAAACTTTTAATTACTCAAATAGATCAAATTATTTTAAACTTAACTCAGAATAAAACAACAGGCGGAGTTTCTATTTCAGAAAACACAGGATTAAATGATTTAATTCAAAAGAAAGATGAATTAATTTCTGAAAATCAAAGATTAGCTATCCATAATTTGGAATACGATAAGATAGTAAAAGATCAAAATATTTCTTTGAACCAAATGAATACAAAAGGTGTAAACAATAAGATGAAATTAATTTTACCATTTTTATTTGTACTATTGTATTTATTAGGATATACATTTACTCAATTATATAAAAAACAAAAACAACGCGTTCAATCATAATGAAAAATATTTTAGTAACAGGCGGAGCAGGCTTTATTGGAGCTAATTTTGTTCCTTATTTTATAGAAAATAATCCAGAATATCATTTAGTAAATTTAGATGCATTAACCTATGCAGGAAATTTAGAAAATGTTTCGGAAGTGGAAAATCATGAACGTTACACTTTTGTAAAAGGTGATATTGTTGACGGGGATTTTGTTAGAAATTTATTCGACAAATACCAATTTCACGATGTCATTCACTTTGCTGCGGAAAGTCATGTTGATAATTCTATTTCTGGTCCAGAAGCTTTTATCAAAACGAATGTTTTAGGAACGTTTAATTTATTAGACACGGCTAGAAAATTATGGATGTCGGCTCCAAATCAGTATAATGAAGCATTCAAAAACGCTCGTTTTCACCACGTTTCTACAGATGAGGTTTACGGAACATTAGGCGAAACCGGTTTGTTTGAAGAAACAACACCATATGCGCCAAATAGTCCTTATTCTGCTTCTAAAGCAGGTTCAGATATGATTGTAAGAAGTTATTTTCATACGTATGGAATGAATGTAGTGACTACAAATTGTTCTAACAATTACGGACCAAAACAACATAACGAGAAGTTAATCCCAACCATTATTCGTAAAGCAATAACTGGAGAAAACATCCCAATTTATGGCGATGGGAAAAACGTACGCGATTGGTTATATGTTTTAGATCACTGTAAAGGAATTGAACTGGCTTTCAAAAAAGGAGTTTCTGGTGAAACGTATAATATTGGTGGAAGAAACGAACGTAATAATTTACAAATTGTAGATAGAGTTTGTGCCATTTTAGATGAATTAAAACCAAAAGAATCTGGAAGTTATAAAGACCAAATTACATTTGTAAAAGACAGACCTGGTCACGATTTACGTTACGCCATTGATGCCACAAAAATTGAAAATGAATTAGGTTGGAAAGCCGATGAAAATTTCGACACAGGAATTGTAAAAACCATCGAGTGGTATTTAAAAAAGTTCAATTAATAAACAATTGATTAGCTAAACAAGAATATATGAAAGGAATTATATTAGCCGGTGGCTCAGGAACACGTTTACATCCATTAACTTTAGCAGTTAGTAAGCAATTGATGCCTATTTACGATAAACCAATGATTTACTATCCCTTATCAACTTTGATGTGGGCTGGAATTAGCGAAATATTAATCATTTCTACACCACACGATTTACCATTATTTCAACATTTGTTGGGAGACGGAAGCAGCTTAGGTTGTCGTTTTGAATATGCCGTACAAGAACATCCAAACGGATTAGCGGAAGCGTTCATTATTGGGAAAGAATTTGTTGGTGATGATAAAGTGGCGCTAGTTTTAGGAGATAATATTTTCTACGGAACAGGTTTAGCAGAATTGCTTCAAGCGAACAATAATCCAGATGGTGGAATTGTTTATGCGTATCACGTGCATGACCCAGAACGTTATGGTGTAGTAGAATTTGATAACAGCGGAAAAGTACTTTCTATTGAAGAAAAACCAGCTGAACCAAAATCAAATTACGCGGTTCCAGGAATTTATTTCTATGATAATTCTGTGTTAGAAATTGCAGCGAATATTAAACCAAGTCACCGTGGTGAATTGGAAATTACGGATATCAATAAAGCCTATTTAGAACAAGGAAAATTAAAAGTGAGTATTTTAGATAGAGGAACAGCTTGGTTAGACACAGGAACGTTTCAATCATTAATGCAAGCAGGACAATTTGTTCAAGTAATTGAAGAACGTCAAGGATTAAAAATTGGAGCAATTGAAGAAGCCGCATATAAAATGGGATTCATTAATGCGGAACAATTGAAAAAATTAGCCCAACCTCTATTAAAAAGCGGTTACGGAACTCATTTGATGAGTATTATATAAATAAATGTCATGCTGAGCTTGTCGAAGCATTTTATGAAATAGAATGAAATTTACAGAAACTAAATTAAAAGGATGTTTCATCCTTGAACCAAAAATAATAAAAGACGAACGTGGCTACTTCATGGAAAGTTTCAATGAGAAAACTTTTGCTGAAGGCGTAGGTCAAAAAGTAACTTTTGTACAAGACAATCAGTCGTTTTCTACAAAAGGTGTGTTGCGTGGTTTACATTACCAAACTGGCGAATATGCTCAAGCCAAATTAGTGCGAGTTTTACATGGTGAAGTTTTAGATGTGGCGGTCGATTTAAGACCCAACTCTCCAACTTTCGGACAATATGAAACCGCATTTTTATCAGCAGAAAATCAAACGCAATTTTTTATTCCTAGAGGTTTTGCTCATGGTTTTTTAGTGTTGAGTGAAACCGCGACTTTCTTTTACAAGTGCGATAATTTCTATAACAAAGAATCAGAAGGCGGTTTGTTATTTAACGATTCAACCGTAAATATCGATTGGAATTTTCCAATTGAAGAACTGATTATTTCAGAAAAAGACACCATTTTACCCACTTTAGAAAAAGCAAAAAAAGTATGGTAGTTTTAGTAACTGGCGCGAACGGACAATTAGGACAAGCTATTCAGTCGATTGTGGGAAATTATCCTTCAATCGATTTTGTGTTTTGTTCCTCATCAGAATTAAACATAACTGATAAAAGTAATTGTGAAACCGTTTTCGAAAAATACAAACCTAATTTTTGCATAAACGCAGCCGCTTACACAGCCGTTGATAAAGCAGAATCGGAACCAGAAAAAGCATTTTCTATAAATGTAACAGGCGCACAAAATATCGCTGAGGTTTGTAAAATCCATGATACCATATTATTACACGTTTCAACAGATTTCGTTTTTGATGCCAAATTCGTAGATGGAATTGCTTATTACGATAGAGAATTAAGATTACCACTTAAAAGCGAAAAGGGATTAACAGAAACTGATGTGCCTTTTCCAGCAGGAGTTTACGGATTAACCAAATTACAGGGTGAACAAGCCATAGAAAGTACTTGGGAAAAGCATTTTATTGTTCGAACTTCTTGGGTTTATTCACAATTTGCCAATAACTTCATGAAGACTATGTTACGATTGGCTTCTGAAAGAGACAGTTTATCTGTTGTTGCAGACCAAATCGGAACACCAACAAACGCAGTAGATTTAGCAGAGGCATTATTAAAAATAATAACTTCTTCTCAGAATGAGCCTATCGAAGTCTATGGTATTTACAATTTCAGCAACGAAGGACAATGTTCTTGGTACGATTTTGCCGCAGAAATATTCAGAGTAAATAACGTTTCCATAAATTTACAACCTATTCCAACATCTGCTTATCCAACTCCAGCTAAAAGACCAGCATATAGTGTTTTGGATAAAAGTAAAATAAAAAAAGTTTTTGGTATTGAGATTAAGAATTGGGAAGATAGTCTAAAAAAATTTTGAAAAAAATAGCAATCATTGGTGCAAATAGTATTTTAGCACAAGCCATATATAATAAGCTAAGCATTAATAATGATGTCTTACAGGTTTATAATACAAGAAAAGATAGAATAAAAAATCAAAACAATCTTGAGACGATTTCCGATTTCTTATCAAAAAAGGAAAAATTTCACACCATTTATTTTTTGAGTTCAGTTATCGATTTTAATGAATCTAGAGAAAGTATTCAAAACATATTTGAAACCAACGTTAATCTTTTAGCGCAGATTTCAGAAAATTTTCCAGAATCAAAAATAATACACGCTTCATCAGTTTCGGTTTATAAAAACAATCAAAAAGAAATAACTGAAAACAGTGAATTAAACCCACAAAGCAGTTATTCCATATCAAAAATTTGGGCAGAAAAAATAACAAATAACCATGTTGGAGGCGGTATAAACATTAGAATATCATCATTATTTGGTGAAAACATGAACCAGACTACTTTCTTACCAAAAGTAATTCAGAACGCTATTAATACTAAAGAAATTATTATTTTTGGAGACGGTTCAAGAAAACAGAATTATATTTCAGAAACCGAAGCAGCAGAATACTTTTGTGCTGCATTAGATTATAAAGAAAATGGAACCTTTTTGGCTGTAAACTCAAAATCGTATTCTAATTTAGAAGTAGCGCAAATCATACAACAAAAATTAAAAGGAACAACGTTGAAATTTACTGGAATTGATGAATCTCCAAGTTTTATTTACGACAACAACCAAACCAAAACAGAATTAAAAATTACAGAAGAATATCCTTTTAGCAATTCTTTATCAACTTTAATAGAATGGACACAAAAACAGTTTTAGTAACAGGAATAGGTGGTAATGTAGGGCAAGGAATTCTTAGAAATATAGATTCATTGAACTTGCCAATTAACATCATTGGTTGTGATATTGCCAGTTTTACTCCTGGAAACCATTTATGTCATAAAACCTATAAAGTTCCCTATTCATACGATGAAAATTACATTTCAGAAATAAATAAAATTATTGAAGCAGAAAAAATTGATCTTATAATTCCATCAACGGATTATGAGGTTTATTATTTAGCATTAAATAAATCAGAGTTAAAAACTAAAATAATTACTTGCGATAAAGAAGTCACAAAATTATTTTTAGACAAATATTTGACCTATAATTATTTTTCAGAAAACAATATCCCGTTTTCAAAGTCATGGTTACCAAAAGACTATGATTTTTCTTGTGAAAGTATCATTGCGAAACCAAGAGAAGGTAGAGGATCAAGAGGGATTGTAAAAAACCCAAAAGACCTTTCTGTTTTTGGAGACGATTATATGATTCAGCCGCTCCATGAAGGAATTGAAATTACAACAGCAGTTTACGTTAACAAACACGGAAAACTACATGGTATTTTCTCCATGGAACGTAAATTAGAAAACGGAACAACTTCACAGACTATCGTAAATGATACTTACGATGAAAAATTTAAAGAAATAATTCAAAAAATTATAGATTTAGGTGGAATTCGTGGTAGTATAAACTTACAAAGTATCGTTGATGAAGAAGGAAATATTTATCCTTTTGAAGTAAACTGTAGAATATCTGGAACAAATTCTATCCGTCACCAATTTGGTTTTCAAGATGTAAAATATACCATTCAGGAATATTTGTTGGACCAAGAAGCAGACCAGATTAAACCAATAAAAGGAATTGCTACCAGAATTTTATTAGATGTAATTTATCCTGAAGCCACCAATTTCGACGACCTAAATAACAAATCTGCAAAACACAGTATTTATTAAAAAAATGAAACACGAAATTAAATATATACTTTTCGATGTAGCTGGAACATTGCTACATAAACCGCAATTTTATGATTTGTTATTAACTATTTTAAACGAAAATGGTTATGAAATTGATGTGTCCGATTTGAAACTGAAACATAAATTAGTTTCAGAAGTTATACAATTTCCAGACAGAACGAATAAAGAATTTTACAATCAGTTTAATAAAACCTTACTATTTTCATTAGGAATCATTCCGAACGAAAAATTAATAGATGAAATTTTTACAAAATGTTCTTATTTACCATGGGAAAAATTTGAAGACACGAAAATCTTGTCGGAAATTAATTTGCCAATAGGAATTATTTCCAATTTTAATACCACATTAAAATCCAAACTAAATGATTTTTTTGGACCAGTTTTTAAAGACATATTAGTTTCTGAAGAACTAGGTGTTTCAAAACCTAATATCGAATTTTATAAGCAAACCGTAGATAAAATAGGTGTTTCACCAGAAAACATTTTGTACATTGGCGATTCTTTAAGACTTGATATTCAGCCAGCTTTAGAATTAGGAATAAAACCCTTACTTATTGATAGAGATAAGTTTTATCCAAATTCTAAATATGCCATTCAAAACTTGAATCAAATTTTTAATCATTTGTAAAAAAGATGAGAAAACTCCTTTCACTAGTCGTCCCTGTATATTATGAACAAGAAGTAATTTTACAGTTTTTATCGGAAACAAAAACCGTTTTAGATCAATTAGATATTGATTATGAATATGTTTTTGTGGATGACGGAAGTAAAGACAAAACGGTAGAAATCATTTCAGAACAAGCCAAATCAAATCCAAAAATAAAACTAGTTGTTTTTTCATACAATCACGGAAAAGCCGCAGCTGTTACAGCTGCAATAGCAAATGCAAAAGGTGATTATTTGTTATATATGGATCCTGATTTGCAAGATCCACCAATTGAAATTCCTAGGTTTTTAGAAGAAATAGAAAAAGGATATGACCTTGTTTGGGGAATAAGATCAGAAAAAAAAGATACTTTTTTAAACACATTGTTTTCTAAAATATTTTGGGGAAGTTTAAATAAATTTACTGGATTAGATATTCCAAAAGGAATTGCAGTAATGAGAATTTTTAACCGAAGTTTTGCAGACGAGTTTTTAAAATATAATGAAGCCAATCGTTTCATTGAAGGAATTTTTATAAACATTTCTAAAAACTGGAAAACAATTGAAATCTCTCAAAGAGAAAGATTTGCAGGTAAAACGAAATTTAATTTCAGAAAAAAAATGCAATTGGCTTTCGATGCGATATTTGATTTTTCAGAATTACCATTAAAAATGGCAGTAAGAATAGGAGTTGTAATTTCCATTTTAGGATTTATAGCCCTTTTTGTTTTACTTTTTTTAAAATTCTTTATCATTGATTTCGAATCGGGTTGGCCATCTATAATTGCTTCAATAATTACCGGTTTTGGATTGCAACTTTTCTTCTTAGGAATTGTATCCTTATATGTTGGTAGAATTTATAAAGAAGTAAAAAGAAGACCAAATTATTCTATAAGAAACAAAATAAACATCAATGAATAAAATTTTAGCAATAATCGGTTCAGGCGATTTAGGGCAACAAATTGCTCATTATGCGATTTCTGATATGCATTATGAGAAAGTGGTGTTTATTGATGATTTTACAACCGAAAAAACAGTATTAGGACACGAAGTAATTGGTAAAACAGATCAGATTGAGTTCCTTTTCGAACAAAAAAAATTTAGTGAAATCCTAATAGGAATCGGATACAAACATCTCCAAATTAGAAAAGAAATATTTGAAAAGTATAGCAAAACGTTACCTTTCGGAAAAATCATACATTCTACAGCATGGCTAGATTCTACTGCAATTGTAAAAAGCGGAAGTGTAATTTATCCGAGATGTTCATTAGACGCAAATGTTGTAGTTGAAGAAAATTCAATTTTAAATATTGCAACAACTATTGCACACGATACAACTATTGGAAAGCATTGTTTTCTATCACCAAGAGTTGCAATCGCTGGTTTTGTTTCGGTAAAAGAACAATGTATTATAGGGATAAACTCAACAATAATTGATAATATTGTAATCTGTAACAATACCCAAATAGGTGGTGGTACAGTTGTTATAAAAAATATAGAAAAAAAAGGACTTTATGTTGGTAATCCAGCAAAATTTATAAGATAATATGATTCCATTTAATAAACCATATTTAACAGGAAAAGAAACCGAATACATCACAGACGCAGTGGTTTCTGGGAAAATATCAGGAAACGGAAAATACACGCAAAAATGTCAACAATTTTTTGAAAACAAATTCGGATTCAAAAAAACATTATTGACGACATCTTGCACAGATGCTTTAGAAATGGCAGCTATTCTTATCAATCTTAATGAAGATGATGAGGTAATTATGCCATCTTATACTTTTGTGTCTACTTCTAATGCTTTTGTTTTACGTGGTGCAAAAATTGTTTTTGCAGATAGTTTACCTAATCATCCAAATATGGATTGTAGTACTTTGGAAGCATTAATTACTCCAAAAACAAAAGCGATTGTTCCAGTTCATTATGCTGGTGTAGCTTGTGATATGGATGTAATTATGGAATTGGCAAAAAAACACAATTTATTTGTAGTAGAAGATGCGGCTCAAGCCATTGATAGTTATTATACAGGAAAAGATGGCGTTAAAAAAGCATTAGGTTCAATCGGACATTTAGCAGCATTTTCATTCCATGAAACAAAAAATATTATTTCTGGTGAAGGTGGAATGCTAGCCATAAACGACGAACAATTTATTGATCGTGCAGAAATTATTTGGGAAAAAGGAACCAATCGTTCTGCTTTTTTCAGAGGAGAAGTAGATAAATATGGTTGGGTAGATATAGGAAGTTCTTTTTTACCTTCAGAAATTATTGCCGCTTTTTTATGGGCGCAATTAGAAAACTTAGAAGACATTCAGAAAGTAAGAAAACAACATTGGGATGCCTACAATTCACAATTAGTAAATTGGGCAGCGAAAAATGATATTGAATTACCACTTGTACCAAATTATGCTACAAACAACGGGCATATGTTTTTTATAAAATGTAAAAACATGGAGCAGCGTTCAGAAATAATAAATAATTTAAAAGCAAAAAACACACATCCTGTTTTCCATTATATAAGCCTACATTCTAGTCCTTATTATGCAGAAAAACACGATGGTAGAAACTTGCCGAATACAGATAATTTCACAGATACATTATTAAGATTGCCTTTGTTTTACGAGTTAGATGTGCAGACAGTAATTAATCAAATTTTAGTTTTTTAATTATAATTTTTAGATAATTATGTTTTTTGTAATAGAATTATATAGTTTTACTGCTAATTCACTCTCTAGCTAAAAAACCAATATATAGTGTTTTGGATAAAATAAAGAAGGTATTTGTGTTGAAATTAAAAATTGGGAAGTGAATTTAAAAAAAATAAAATGAAAATAGTAGTAACTGGAGGAGCCGGTTTTGTTGGTTCAACACTTTGTTTACAGTTAAAAGAGAAATATCCACAATACGACATTGTGGCTTTTGATAACTTAAAAAGAAGAGGTTCAGAATTAAACTTAATAGATTTTCAAAAGAATGCCATTTCTTTTGTGCACGGTGATATTAGAAATAATGAAGATTTACAATCTCTAGGAAGTTTTGATATTTTAATTGAAGCTTCTGCAGAACCATCTGTTACAGCAGGATTAGATTCAGACCCAACTTATGTTATAAACAATAATTTATATGGTTCAATCAACTGTTTTAATGCTTGTATAAAAAACAAAGCAAAGTTAATTTTCTTGTCTACGAGTCGAGTATATCCAATTGAAACGATTGAAAACGCTCTTTTTAATGAAGAAGAAACTAAATTTTTATTTAAAGACAATCAGGATATAAAAGGGATTTCTTCAAAAGGCATTTCCGAAGAATTATCTCTTGAAGGTGCACGTTCTTTCTACGGAACTACCAAATTGAGTTCAGAATTATTTATACATGAATATGCTGCATTTTATGGTTTAAAAGCAGCTGTTACCAGATTTGGAGTTATTGCCGGACCTAGACAAATGGGTAAAACAGACCAAGGTGTGGTTACTTTATGGATGGCAAAGCATTACTGGAAACAATCTTTAAAATACATTGGATATGGCGGTAAAGGCAAACAAGTTAGAGATTTACTTCATGTTGATGATTTAGTAGAATTGATTGACTTTCAAATTCATAATATTGATAAATTTGTGGGCAAAGTATATAATGTTGGTGGCGGATTAGAAAACAGTGCTTCCTTACAAGAAATGACAGCAATTTGTGAAAAAATCACAGGGAACAAAATTCAAATAGACGAAGTTGCAGAAACGAGAACAGCAGATTTAAGAATTTTTATCACAGATAACACAAAAATAGAAACTGAAATTGGATGGAAACCAAAAAAATCAGTAGAAACCATTTTTAAAGATATTTATCTTTGGATTCAAGAAAATGAAAAACAATTAGAATCAATTTTGAAATGATAGATTTAAAACAGATTATTAAAACTAATAGAATACCAATATTAGTTGCTTTAGTTGGTGCTTTTTTAATGTTTCCAAGTCAACTTCATATAGTTGTTAATGCAATTGATTCAGATTTGAATTTTTGGAAATCACTAGATCCTTCATGGACAATAGCTTTAAATTATTCCATCATTAATGATTTGAATTTTGGAAAAGATATAGCATTTACGTATGGACCACTATCGTTTTTAATTACAAGAGTAGCTTGGGGCGTAAATAAGTATTATTTTATTTTATTTGATATTTTCTGTTTTGTTAATTATTTTTATTTAATATATTTTACTTACAAAAAAGCTAAAGTAAAACTAATTTATTTGTTGTTTCTAGCTTTTTGTATATTATGTCTACCAATAAATAACTCAGGAGGTTATTCAATAATACTGTTTTTTATCTTTATATTTTGGATGTCTCTGTGTTTAGATAACTTTAAAAAAGTATACTTAATTTCACCAATTATATTAACAATATTATTGTTTTATATAAAATTTAACACTGGATTAATCACGCTGTTGGTTTTAAATATTTTTATTTTTATTTTTTATTTTAAGTCAAACATCACTTTTAAAGAATTAATAGTATTAGTAATTGTTCCTATAGTTCTAATTATATTATTATCGTTTGGATTAAATGTTGCATTATTAGAATACATTATTTCAGGATTTAATTTAGTAAAAGGATACAATGAGATAATGTATGTGAATGATGGTGGTGTCTTAAATTTAAAGGTATTATCATTTTTAGTTTTCTTTATTAGTGTGTTTTTTATGCTTTTTAAAACAATTAATAAGAAAGAAATAGTTAGTTATTTAAAAACCATTATTCCTTATTTAATACTGTTTTTTATAGGCTTTTTTATATTATATAAACAATCATTTGTGAGAGCAGATAAAGCTCATACAGAAGATTTTTTTAAATATTTTTTATTTTTAATCATTTGTATTAACTTGTTTTTTAACAAGGAATTAAAAGTTTTAATAAACGTTTTATTAATCACGCCTCTACTATTTATTTTTTATTTAAAAACAAACCAAGAATTTAGTTTTTATTCTGTTACTGAAAAAATAAATAAAATAAAATATTTCAAACAATTAAATAATTTTTCAAAAATCTCAGGAATGTATTTGTTTCCAAATGACAACAAATTACCTGATGATATTCTTACTATTATTGGAAAATCTACAATAGATACCTTTCCATGGAATATACACATGTTAATTGAAAACAATCTAAACTATACACCAAGACCAGTTTTACAGGCATATTCTTCATATACAAAACAATTAGAAGAATTAAATTTTAATTTTTATAATTCTGAAAAAGCGCCTCAATTTGTTTTATATGATAACGCTTCGATTGATAATAGATATCCATATTTTGATGAATCTAGAGTTTATGCATTATTAGAAAAAAAATATAGACCAATTAAAACATTTAATTATTTGGATAGAACTTTATTACTTTTGGAAAAAATTGATAATGAAAAAATCAAATTAGTTAAATCAAAAGTTTTTTCTTCAAAACTGAATTCGGATATCATTTTGCAACCGGATATGTTTTATGAAATTAAATTAAGAAAAACAGTTTTGGGAGAAATTTCATCAATAATTAATTATTCACCAGAACTTTCAATTACAATTTCAAGTAGTAAAAGGTCTATAATAAATAGAACTTCTTTATCATTGTTAGAATCTGGAATTTACGCAACAAATTATATAGAAACCACTGAAGACTTTTATAAATCATTCAGTAACAAAGATAATTACATTGAAAAAATTTCTATTGTTCCATTAGATAATGATTTTTTTAAAGAGGAAATTCAAATAACTGAATATAAAATAACAAAATAATGAATATTTGTATCATCACCGGTTCTTCCGGTTTAATTGGAAGTGAATCTGTTAGTTTTTTTGCAGATAAATTTGATAAAGTTATTGGTATAGACAATAACATGAGAGCCAAGTTTTTTGGAGAAGACGCTTCAACAGAATGGAACACAAAAAAATTAATTGAAACTATTCCAAATTTTGAGCATCACCACGCAGATATTCGAAACATTGAGGAGTTAGAAATCATATTTTCAAAATATAATTCTGATATTAAGTTAGTGGTTCACACTGCCGCACAACCTAGTCATGATTGGGCTGCAAACGAGCCAATCACCGATTTTACTGTAAATGCCAATGGAACGTTGAATCTATTAGAAATGACAAGATTGCATTGTGAAAAAGCGGTTTTCATTTTTACTTCAACAAACAAAGTATATGGTGATACACCAAATTATTTACCTTTAGTTGAGCTAGATAAACGTTGGGAAATTGACGAAACGCATCCTTATTTTAAAGATGGTATAGATGAAAAAATGAGTATCGACCACACTAAACACTCTTTATTTGGAGCTTCAAAAGTTGCTGCAGATGTTTTAGTGCAAGAATATGGAAAATATTTCGGAATGAATACTGGAGTTTTTAGAGGAGGATGTTTAACTGGTCCTAATCATTCGGGAACAAAACTTCATGGTTTTTTATCTTATTTAATGAAGTGTGCTATTACTGGAGATAAATATACAGTGTTTGGTTATCAAGGAAAACAAGTACGCGATAACATTCACAGTTGGGATTTAGTAAATATGTTTTGGCATTTTTATCAAAACCCACGTCAAGGTGAAGTATATAATGCTGGAGGCGGAAGACATTCGAATTGTTCTATGGCAGAAGCTATTGAAATGTGTGAAAAAATTACAGGTAAACCAATGAATTATGAATATTCTGAAATCAATCGAATTGGAGATCATATATGGTGGATAAGTGATGTTTCCAAATTTAAAAACCATTATCCGGAATGGACATGGAAATACAATATTAATGATATTTTAACTCAAATATTTGAGGCAACAAGTAAAAAGCAATAATGAAATTAAGTATCGTAATGCCAGCATATAACGAGGAAGAATCTATTTCTGAAACGGTTGATCAAATTGAGGCGGCATTTTCTAAAGTAAACATTGAACACGAAATTTTTATTGTTAATGACAATTCAAAAGACGGAACATTAAAAGTTTTAGAAGCATTAGCGCAAAAATATCCAGCAGTAAAATATGAAACCAATTTAGGACCAAATGGTTTTGGATATGCTGTACGTTATGGATTAGAGCGATTTTCTGGAGATTGCGTTGCAGTTATGATGGCAGATTTATCGGATTCGCCTTATGATTTAATTCGTTATTACACCACAATGGTGGAAGGAAATTATGATTGTGTATTCGGAAGCAGATTTATAAAAGGTGGTAAAGTAATTGATTATCCATGGGTTAAAAAAATAATCAATAGAATTGCTAATTTTATAATTAGAGTCGTGATGCGAATAAAGTATAACGACACAACTAACGCATTTAAATTATATAAAAAAGAAGTGATTGAGGGCGTAAAGCCAATTTTATCGCCTCATTTTAACTTAACAATAGAATTACCTTTAAAAGCAATAATCAGAGGATATTCGTATACAGTTGTACCTAATTCATGGACAAATAGAAAGTACGGAGTTTCTAAACTAAAAATTAAAGAAATGGGAAGTAGATATTTTTTTATTTTAGTATATTGCTTTGTTGAGAAATATTTTTCAAGAGGAGATTTTAAAAGAAAATAAAATAAATTTATAATATTTGCGTTATAACAAAATATAATTTTAAATTTGCAAAAAAAAACACAAAATGAAAACAAAATTTTTAACCTTATTATTGTCTTTATCATTATTATTTGGATGTAAAAATGAGAATTCAGATTCAAGTGAAACAGATTTAACAAAACAAGAACAAAATAATTTATTTAGAGTAACAGTTGAAGCTAAAGTATTAGCTGATGATTTTATACATTTATATTATACTGAAGACGGATCAATTGATTTTGGAAAAAACAAACCAATTTCTTCTAAAGTAGTTGGAAGTAAAGATTTTCAGTATGTGATTTTTAATTTACCTGAGGATGTAATTCCAAATGAATTACGTTTTGACTTTGGTAGTAATGAAAAGCAAGAGGATATATACTTGAAAAGTATCAAGTTTGATTATGGAAATAAAACGAGATTATTAAGTGGGATGGAGATAGGTAGTTTCTTTAGAGCTGATGGAAGTAATTGTTTATTTGAAATAAATACTGGTAAAATATCAAGCATTAAGAAAGATGGCAAAAGACAAATGCCTTTATTATATCCACATGAGGTTGCTTTAAAGAATGAAATTGAAAAAATGATAAAATAATATTTAAGGAAGTTTTAAAACTTCCTTTTTTTTTCTCTAAACAGTTATGAATTACGATAAAAAAAACCCAGATTATTATTCTAACATAAGGCTAGATTTGGTTCAATTCATAAGTAATGAATCAAACTTAAAGATAATGGAAATTGGAGCAGCTTATGGAGAAACTCTGTTTTATTTAAAAGAAAATGGTATTGCATCAGAAGCCGTAGGAGTTGATTTATTTGAAGACAAAATAAACCCACAAAACTATAAGCCTTTAGATAATTTTATTTTTGGAAATATAGAAGAAATTCATTTAGAACAATATGTAAATTATTTTGATGTAATTTTTCTTCCAGATGTTTTAGAGCATTTATTAGAACCAAAAAATGTTTTAAACAAAATATCGCAATATTTAAAAAATGATGGCAAAATAATTATTAGTATGCCAAATATTCGTCATTATTCTGCTATAAACAAAATTTTCTTTAAAGGCGATTTTAGCTATGAAGAAAGCGGTATTTTTGATTATACTCACTTGCGTTTTTATTGTAGAAAAAACATTATACAATTAATTGAACAATCAAATTACAAAGTTATAATAGAACAAAGCTCAATAAAAAACTATAAAGGAAAATCGCTAACAAAAATATTTAACCAAATTACATTTGGTTTTTTTGAAGAATTTTTGAGTTATCAATATTTTTTTGTTGCAACAAAAGTAAAATAAAATCTCTTTTTAATGAGTTTTAAAAAAATTTTCACTTCATCAGGAGTAAATTTCTTATTCCGAATATTTGGTTTAGGAACCTCTTTTTTTACTACTATTATAATTACTAAACTTTTCGGAATAAATACTTTTGGAAACTACTCACTTATATTTGCAATAGCACAAATTGCAGCATTGTTTTTTACATTAGGAATACCAAATACATTAATAAAAATAATAGGAAATGAAAATTTTAGTTATTTACAAGCTAAAAAACTACTGATAAAAGGTTTAAAAGGAGCATTAGCATTTTCAATTATTCCAATGTTTTTCTTTTATTTTGGAGCAACTTTTTTTTCAGAAACAATTTTTAATAATGTTCAATTAAAAAATTATTTTCTAATTATTTCCATAGCAACACCTTTGTTTGTTGTTCACGAAATTTTACTTTATTTTTTTATTGCCACCAAAAAATTTATGAAATACAATTTTTTTATGTTTGTATTGCCAAATGTACTTTTAATTTTATTTCTGTTTTTGTTTTATAATTTAAAATTTGAAAATCACTTTACCTTTATTGCTTTTTCAATTTCTATATTATTAACAGTTTTAATCGAAGTAACTACTATTTTTGAACTAAAAAATCAACAAATAAAAAGTTCTATTTCCACACTAAATTTAATAAAAACAGCTTCACCTTTACTTTTTAGTGGTTTGTTTATCTATTTGTTAAACAATACAAATATAATTTTATTAGGTGTTTTGTCAAACGAATCACAAGTTGGAATTTATAATATTGCCTATAAAGTGGGTAGTGTTGGTTTTCTTGTAATTGTTTCGGTTAGCACAATCATAACACCAAAAATGGCCGAATTGTATGGTCAAAACAATTTGCTTGAATTAAAAAAACTAACACACAAAGCCACACAATTAATAGCTTTTTTATCCTTTCCTTTAGTTTTAATTTTAATCCTTTTTAGTAAATTTATTTTATCATTTTGGGGCGAAAACACTAGTTCAGGCAGCACTGCAATGATAATAATATCAATTGGAGTGCTACTTAGCGCAATTGTTGGAAATGTAGATCAAATATTAAACATGACAAACAATCAAAAAATTTTAAGAAACATTACAATATTTAGTTTTTTTATACACATCATAGTTAGTTATTTTCTTATTAAAGAATATGGAATAAATGGAGCCGCAATAGCTACGTTAATTACTAATGTTTTAATTAATGTACTATGTTTGTATTACATAAAAAAGAAATTAGGATTTTACACTTTATTTTAAAATGAATTTAGAATTATCAGTAATTATCGTTAATTATAATGGGTTAAAATATTTAAAAGATTGTTTAGACTCTTTATACAAAAATTTAGAAGAAATTTCTTTTGAAATTATTATTATTGATAATAATTCTGTTGATGCAAGTTGTGATTACCTTAAAACAAATTTCCCAGAAGTTAAGTTAATTGAGTCAAAAATAAATTATGGTTTTGGAAAAGGAAACAATGAAGCTGTAAAAACTGCAAAAGGAAAATATTTATTATTAATAAATAATGATACGATTGTTTTAGATAATATAAAGTCAGTTTTAAATTTTATTGAAAGCAATAATAATGTTGGAGTGGTTGGTATCAATATGTTAAATAAAAACAAAGAATATCTTCCTGCTGCTGGTATTTTTCCTAATATTAGGAACATGTTTCAATTTAAAAATCTTTTAGATTTAGGACCCGAATTTAAAAAGGGAAAATTTTCAAAAGAAAGCTACGAAGTGGATTGGTTATGTGGATCTTTTTTGTTTTTAGCTAAAAATACTTACACTACAATTAATGGTTTTGATGAAGATTATTTTATGTATGTAGAAGATGTTGATTTTTGCAAAAAAATAGCTAATATTGGATTAAAACGTGTTTTTATTCCAAATATAAACTACATTCATTTTGTTGGATTTAATTCAAATAAAAACCCAATGCTAGTAAAAGGATATAAGATTTATATTCAAAAACATTTTTCTGGAATTGAAAAACGATTAGTTTATGGCGTACTATTTATTAATTCGTTAGTAAAAGAAATAAAAGTAGCTTTTAAAAAAAATTAATTCTGTATTTTTGATGCTTAATTAATGTTAAAGATGAAGATAAACAAAAGCAATTTTTATTCAATACTTTTCATGATTGTAATTTTTTTGCAATTGTATCTTCCTTCTTTTAAAGCAAACATATTTATTCAAATAGGAGTATTAGTACTCTATTTTTTTATAGAAAAATCAACTATTTCATTAGGTTTTATTAAGGCATTAGTGCCACTTGTATGTATTTTTTTTTTAGGTTTTTTAGGTACATTGATTCATAAATACTCATTATACGAGATACTAAAAGATATTTTCCATTTTTTAAAACCAATTTTAGGATTGCTAATAGGATATCTTTTTTTTACTAAAATTAACGACTTTAAATTATTTGTAAAAACAATTGTAATTGCGGGTTTAATCTCCGCATTAATTCATATTATTTTAGTTGCTTTTTTCAGCAGAACCGAAACAGTTTCTGATTTAAGAGAATTAGGTAAAGATAATTTTTTAGAGTTATTTGCGCTGTTTTTTTTAGGTTACTACAAAAAGTTTAAATTAGAAAACTTATTTAATAGCAAAACTATTTTTAGAATTATATTTTACATGCTACTATTGTCTTGTGTTTTATATTTTTCAAGAACAATGATTGTAATTGCCATACTGCTTTTTTTATCTGTTTATGGTTTTACAAAAATTACGAAGACTACAATAAAAATTATTACTATTTTTACTTTTTCCATAATTATATTTTATGCCTATTTGTTTTCAATAAAATTAGATAGAAATGGAAATAGCCTCGAGTCTTTTTTATACAAAGTACAAATTGCGCCATCTGAAATTTTAAAAACAAAAATAGATCGTGAAAACCATAAAGATTTATGGGATCATTGGCGCGGTTATGAAGCAAAACGAGCTTTTGCTTTAATGGAAGATAATCCAAGTAGTTTTGTATTTGGATGTGGCCATGGATCATTAGTAAACCTTAAATTTTACGCACCATTAACCAATAATAAAAACGATAAAGGATTAAGATACATTTCGGAGTTACACAATGGATATCCATACATTTTATATAAAACGGGAGTTATTGGGTTGTTTTTTTACCTTGTTTTTTTAATAGGCTTTTACAAGAAAATTTATAGACCATTCAGTATGGAAGCCATATTTATATCAGCAATCGGATTGATGTTTTTATTTTCAACTTTGACAATAACAGGAATTTATAATTCTAGAGATATTGTCGTATTTATTTTAGGCGCTTTATTGTACTTTGAGAGAATCGTAAGTAAAAACAAAATTTTAGAACGATGATAAAAAAAATTTTTCAGAAACTATTACATAAGTCAGGCAAGAGCTATACTATAGACTCTAGAATTCCAAGTAGCTTATTTTTTTATACTTTGAAAACAAGAGGATTTATGCTTTTTCGAGGTTTGTTATTTCTTAGAAAGAAAGTTTTTTTGGGAAAAAATTGTACAATACTCAATAAAAAAAACATATGTTTTGGTAAAAATGTAACAATTGAACAAAGCACAAGACTTGATGGATATGCTTACGAAAAAATTATTTTAAGTAATAATGTTAGAATTGGTGCATATTCTTATCTTACTTGTACAAGCCATATGAGTAAATACGGTAAAGGTTTAAAGATGGGAGAAAATTCTGCAATAGGAGATTTTACACATTTTGGAGCGTCAGGAGGAATCGAAATTGGCGACAATGTAATTATGGGTTCCTACATAAGTTTTCACTCAGAAAATCACAACTTTAAAAACAAAGAAATACTAATCAGAGAACAAGGAGTTACCTCTAAAGGAATTAAATTAGGTAATAATATTTGGGTTGGAGCAAAAGTAACTTTTTTAGATGGTTCTTGCATTGGCGACAATTCAGTTGTTGCAGCTGGCGCAGTTGTTAGTGGTATTTTTCCTGAAAATTCCATAATTGGTGGTATTCCGGCTAAAGTGCTAAAGCAAATTGATTAACTTAAAATTATGAAGTAAGTTCAATATATTTTTTTTCAAAAGAAGACACATATTGTTCAGTAGAAAAAACATCTTTTACTCTTTTATTTCCATTGTTTCCATATTTTTCTCTCAAATCTGGATTCAATACCAATATTTCTAATTTTTTTGCAAGATCATCTACATTTCTTGGTTCAAAAAACAATCCTGTTTCATTATCAACAACAATTTCACACAAGCCTCCATGTTTTGCAGCAATCACAGGTTTGTTAGAAAGCATGGCTTCAGTAGCAACTAAACCAAATGGTTCCGGTTCAATAGATGGAACTACCGATATATCTATAGCATCATATATTTGCCAAATATTTTTTTGAAAGTCAACAATAGTAACATTCTTTTCTAATTTGAATGACGCTATTAAATCGTTTAATTTGACTAAAAAATGATCTTGTCCAGGTGGCGTTGAACCAACAAATACTAAATGTATATTGGAATGTTTTTTTATTAATTTATCAAATGCTTCTAATAGAAGATACTGACCTTTCCATCTGCTAATTCGTCCCACTAAACCAATAACAATTGCTTCTTGTTGTGTTTTTAAAACAGTTTCTTTTAATACAGTAATCAATGTTTTATCTGAAATAGGAAAGTTTCTTGATTGACCATTATATATTACCTCAGATTTTTTTTCAACTTTTGGATATATCTTTAAAAATTGATTATAAGAAGCTTTAGAATTATAAATAATTTTGTCTGAAAAAAAATTCACAATTCGAGGATATAATTTCGCAATCGTTTTAGGACTTTCAACTATTTCATGAACGTGCCATAAATGAGGTTTATTGTAAAATAAAGAATAAAAAGCACCAATAAGCACAGAGATTGCATTAGAGTGAACCAAATCAATAGTTATTGTTTTAGTTTCTTTGCTAATGATATAAAACCCTCTTATCGAATCTACAAAAACCCTATAAATTCCATAAAAACTTAAAAGCGATCGATTCAATTTTACTACGGGACATTTTATTACTTTAATTCCTTTCTGTAACAAAATTTCCTTTAAAGGGCCTTCGTTTTCTAAAACTACAATTGGGGTAAAATTTTTAGGAAAATTATCAATTAGTTCTAATAAAGCTTTGTCAGCCCCATATAGTTCTGATGATTGATTAATAATTAATACGTTTTTCATAAAATACTATTACTGATTCTTAGCAGTCGCACTTCCAAAAAACTTATTTTTAGTTTTAACCAAAAAATTATAATTTTTAGCAAATAATTTTTTTAAAGCAGACGCATCATCTTTTGGAAACCAATCTGTTGTTCGAGGTGTTTCAATAATACGCTCATGAATTTGATACGCATAAGTAGCTATTGATGTTCTAAATCTTCCCTCAGGAAAGTTTGTCATATCATAACCATGTAAAGTATAAGGCGCACATTGTTGAATAATCATTCTGTTAAAAGGAACGTCTAGTTCAGCTTCATCATTAGTTCTTAAATCTTTAATTCTCAAGCCACCTTTGTATTCTGGTTTCCAATCTTTATTTAAATAAAGCAACAAGTTCAATTCTCTATACCAGTTTTTATGTAAAGGATGATAATTAAAATCAAGATGCATATCCAAGAAACTGTTTTTCTTTCCTTGGTGTAAACCTCCACCAAAATTTTTAGGATCTACAAAAGTTTTCTTTGCAGTGATATAAGTTAGAATAGTATTAAATCGTTCGGATGCTAAATCATTGTATAACTCTAAAAATTCTGGACAAATTTCTTTGTAATTTGATTTTTCAAATTTATTCCCTGCAAAGCCATAATCCCTACTTTTATTATTCAGCTCAGGAACATTTTCATACGCTTTTAATAATTTTTCCTCATCACAAAAGGAATCAATAATCAAATGCGGAAAGGGTTGAGCAGTTAAGTATTGAGTTCTTAATTTATCTAAATTATTTTCTAAAAAAGTAAAATTTATCATAGCACTAGGAATATTATATTTTACAAATGTAAAAAGAAATGCAATACAATTATTAGATAAAAATCATTAAAATCTATAATTGAATAAAAACAAATCAAGATTTGATAAGACATATTAATTTTAACATTTTCTTAAAACCTTTTTTTCATTACTTTTGTCAATTGAATGAAAAACGTTTTATGAAAATAGCTATTCTTGGCACACGAGGTATTCCCAACTATTATGGTGGTTTTGAACAATTTGCTGAATTTTTTTCTGTTTATTTAGCAGAAAAAGGTCATGATGTGTATTGTTACAATTCACACAATCATAAATACCAAGAAAAAACGTTTCATGGCGTAAATTTAATACATAAGCACGATCCTGAATATAAATTCGGCACTTTTGGCCAGTTTATTTACGATTTTAACTGTATTATGGATAGCCGCAAGAGAAATTTTGATATCATTCTTCAATTAGGATATACGAGTAATTCAGTTTGGTTTTTTCTTATGCCAAAAAAATCCATTAACATCATCAATATGGACGGTTTAGAATGGAAACGTTCGAAATATTCCAAACCCGTACAACAATTTTTAAAACTGGCAGAATGGTTGGCCGCAAAATCGGGTGATTATTTAGTTTCCGATTCGTTAGGAATTAAAAAATTTTTGCTAGAAAAATATAAAAAAGAGTCTACTTACATTGCTTATGGTGCGTATCCATTCAATTCGCCAAACGAAGATATTTTAAAGGAATATCAAGTTGAAAAAGAAAATTTCAATATGATAATGGCACGTTTTGAACCAGAAAATAATTTAGATATGGTTTTGGAAGGCGTGGCTTTAAATTCAGAAGATAAAACACCTATTTTAGTTGTTGGAAATCACAATACCAAATATGGAGAATATTTAAAAAACAAGTTTAAACCTCATGAAAACATTCGTTTTATGGGTGGGATTTACAATTTGCAACACTTAAATAATTTACGTTATTATTCTAAATTATATTTTCATGGTCATTCGGTTGGGGGAACAAATCCGTCATTATTAGAAGCAATGGCATCTCAAGCACTTATTGCTGCTCATAATAATGATTTTAATAAAGGCGTTTTAAAAGAAAATGCGTTTTATTTTTCTAATCCAACAGAAGTGAAAAATTTGTTAAATAATAGCAAAAAAAGTAATAACTTGCCGTTCATAAAAAACAATTACGAAGCGATAGTTAATGAGTTTAATTGGACTAAGATAAATGGCGATTATTTACAACTTTTTGAACAATGTATGGAAAGATATAAAGCAGGAAAATCAAAATAATTTTGCTTTTATTTTCATCCTATTATTATTGCTTTCTTTACCATTTAAATTAGCTGTTACCAATACGATACTTACTTTTTTTGGAGTAATAGTTTTTTGGAATTATAAAAAATTAAAGTTCAATTTATCTTTTTCTTTACTACTTCCTATTCTGCTTTTTATTTTAATGATGTGTTCTTTTTTCTGGACAATTGATATGGAAAGAACTGTAAAAGCTGCGCCAAAAGAAGCTTTTTTATTAATTATACCGCTTCTATTTGCTATAATTCCTAAATTTAGTAGAGATCAAATTAGCAAAATCTTAAAATATTACACTTACGGTTTTTTGATTTTTGCGCTTTTTTTCATTTTTAGAGCCGCAATCAGGTATTTAATTTTAAAAGATACCGCCGTTTTTTTCTATCATCAAGATCAATATAAAGACTTAGGATTAATTCCAAAAGATTTAAACGCCATTCATTTTTCTGTATTTTCAATACTTGCTTATGTATATTTTTTAGCAATTGAAATAAAGAACATTTGGCAAAAAACAGCTATGGCAATTTTATTGTTTTTTATATTGTTACTTTCTTCTAAAAACATCATTTTAGTCGCAATACTTATCACCTTAATTTATATATTCTATTTTGCGAAATCAGCAAACAGAATGAGGTTGCGAAATCTAATTGTCTTTACATTAGTTGTAGGAAGCGTAGTGTTTTTGGGAAGAATTAAAAAACGTTTTGAAGCGGAATTTCAGTCTCACACCAATAAAAGTATCAGCCATAATGTTATTGATGGTGTTCCTGATAGCGTTCACTATGTTAGTATATATGAAGCTTGGAACAACCAAACATTTTCACCAAATGATTATTTTCCAGGTACGGCATTTAGAGTTTATCAAACACGGTTATTTATTGAATTTTTATCTGAAGAAAGCATTTTTTGGAAAGGGTTCGGACTAAATGCATCGTTTAAAAAACTTGAAGAAAAAGGAGACAAATACAATATATATAAAGGAACAGGAAATGATGATGGTTATCAAAATAAAAACTTCCACAATCAATATATACAAAATTTTGCCGAATTAGGAATTTTCGGATTGCTAATTTTGCTAATGATGTTGTTTGTTCTGTTAAAAAAAGCATTTCATAACAAAGATTTTATACACTTTACTTTTTCAATATTAATGATAAGCGTATTTTTGACAGAATCTTTTTTGTGGAGACAAAGAGGTGTGGTGTTTTTTGTGTTGTTTTATTGCATATTTATGTCTGAAAATCACAAAAACAAAGAATTAATTGAATAACTCTTAATGAATATGAGTTTTAAGAAATAAAAAAATGAAAAGAATATTAATAACAGGAGCAGCAGGGTTTTTAGGATCACATTTATGTGATAGATTTTTGGAAGAAGGCTATTTCGTAATTGGAATGGATAATTTAATTACAGGAGATTTAAAAAACATAGAACATTTGTTTAAAGAAAAAAACTTTGAGTTTTATCACCATGATATCACCAAATTTGTTCATGTTCCTGGTGAATTAGATTATATTTTACATTTCGCTTCGCCTGCAAGTCCAATTGATTATTTAAAAATTCCAATTCAAACCTTAAAAGTAGGTTCGTTAGGAACACATAATTTATTAGGTTTAGCGAGAGTTAAAAAAGCAAGAATTCTTATTGCATCCACTTCAGAAATATATGGTGATCCACTAGTGCATCCACAAACCGAAGAATATTACGGAAACGTAAATACGATTGGACCACGTGGGGTGTATGATGAAGCAAAACGTTTTCAAGAATCAATTACAATGGCCTACCACACTTTCCATGGTGTAGAAACAAGAATTGTTCGTATTTTCAATACCTACGGACCAAGAATGCGATTAAATGATGGTCGCGTTATTCCTGCATTTATCGGACAAGCCTTACGTGGTGAAGACTTAACTGTTTTTGGAGATGGAAGTCAAACCCGTTCATTTTGTTATGTAACCGATCAAGTTGAAGGAATTTATAGATTATTACTTTCAGATTATCATTTACCAGTAAATATTGGTAATCCAGACGAAATTACCATTTCCGATTTTGCAGAAGAAATTATAAAATTAACAGGAACCAATCAGAAAGTAATTTATAAAGATTTACCTGTAAATGATCCAATGCAACGTCAACCAGACACTACAAAAGCAAAAGAAATTTTAGGATGGAGCGCTAAAGTAAACAGGGAAGAAGGAATGAAAATTACATATGAATATTTCAAATCTCTTTCACCTGAAGAATTAGCAAAAGAAGAACATAAAGATTTTTCAAAATATATTTATTAGTTTGACAGCCAAAAAAGGTAGATACTCGGGAATACTAAGGCCTCTTGTAATGTTTTTAGATTTATTAATTATAAATCTATTGATATTAGTATGCCTTCGTTCTGCTATGAGTAATTTTGGATATCATGCCATTTTATCTGTTTTTTGGCTAATTATTGCTTATTATATAGGTTATTACGAAGTTTATAGAAATACAAAAGAAATATCTATTTTTATTAGACTTCTAAAACAATTTCTGTTTGTTTGGTTAATTACATTTGCCTATGTAGGCTATAAGTATAAGTATGTAACTACAAATGAAATTTTTTATTATGTTTTTGTTTGTTTTTTGTCTGTTGGTTTTTTGAAATTCTTTGTTTTTTATTTATTAAAAAAATACAGACTTCTCTATAAAGGAAATATTCGAAGACTAATTATTTTAGGATCTAATAAAAACACAGAAGAATTAGTAAGTTATTTTGATAAAAATCCTGATTTAGGATATAATATATTTAACAAGTTTGAGGTTAATAAGAAAAAAACAATTAACTATAAAGAAATATTTGAGTATATTATTGAAAATAAAATAGAGGAAATATACGCCTCTTTAAAGGATCTGAAAGATAATGATATAGAAAAATTAATTGACTTCTCTGATAATAATTATATAACATTAAAATTAATTGCCGACAGTAAAAGTACACTTTATAGAAACTTAGCTGTGGAGTATTATGGTTATATACCAATTATAGCTCTTCGGAAGACACCTTTAGAGAAACAAGTAAACATAAAGTTTAAAAGAACTTTTGATATAGTTTTTTCATTATTCGTAATTTTATTTATACTTTCTTGGTTAACACCTCTTTTAGGCTTGCTAATAAAAATTGAATCAAATGGTCCTATTTTTTTTAAACAAAACAGACCAGGCCTTATGGAAAAAGAGTTTTTTTGTTATAAATTTAGATCCATGATGATTAACAAAACTACCGAAAGAGAAGCAACTAGGAATGACCCTAGAGTTACAAAAATTGGTAAATTTATCAGGAAAACTAGTATTGATGAAATGCCACAATTTTTTAATGTTTTATTAGGAGACATGTCTGTTGTTGGACCAAGGCCACATCTTTGGGCACAAAATAAATTATATGGGACCAAGATCAAAAAATATATGATTAGACATCATGTAAAACCTGGTGTGACTGGATTAGCACAAGTTAGAGGCTATCGTGGTGAAATTGAAACAGATGAAGATATGGTTAATAGAATAAAATTTGATGTTTATTATATTGAAAATTGGTCACTTTGGATTGATATAAAGATAATATTTTTAACCGTAATTAATATTTTTAAAGGGGAAGAAAAAGCCTACTAATGAACTCGTTAGTTTCCATAATTACGCCATGTTTTAATTCTGAAAAGTATCTTTCTAAAGCCGTTCAATCGGTTATTTCTCAAACACATCAAAATTGGGAATTGCTATTGGTAGACGATTGTTCTTCAGATGCAACGTTCGCTATAATCTCAAATTTTGCTAGCCAAGATTCTCGTATAAAAGCCTTTAAATTAGATAAAAATTCGGGAGCAGGTGTAGCAAGAAACTTCGCCATTCAACAAGCTTCAGGAAATTATATCGCTTTTTTAGATGCCGACGATTTATGGAAATCTGATAAATTGGAGAAGCAGATTAACTTCATGCAAACCCAAAATATTCCGTTTACTTTTTCGTTTTATGAAACGATTGATGAAGTAGGAAATTTGCGTAATGAAACGATTACAACTCCTTCAAAAATAACGTACCAACAATTATATTTTTGCAATTGGATTGGGAATTTAACTGGGATTTATTCGGTAGATTTCTTTGGTAAAATTCCGATTTCGTCCATCAAGAAAAGACAAGATTGGATGTTATGGTTGCAAATCGTAAAACAAATAGAAACTGCTATTCCATTTCCAGAAAGTTTGGCTTATTACAGAGTTCGAGAAGATTCTATTTCCGCTTCAAAATGGAAATTGATAAAATATAATTTCAAAGTCTACCGAAATTTTCACCAACGTAATTTCTTTATGGCTAGTTTAGATACGATGCGATTTTTATATGTTCAGTTGGTTATCAAACCAAAATTTAAGAAAAAGTAAATAGATTTTTACCACGAAATCAAAGATTCAGCGCAGCTAATTTCCGAATTGAATATTTTTTTAATTCGTCCCGATGATTCGGGATCGTCAAAGACGAACTAATTTTTAGCCAAATTAAATTTAAAATTCGTGAATTCGTGGCTAAAGAAAAACAAATAAAACTTACAACAAAGAAGTAAATTGTTTCAACTTCCCACGGTTGCTTCTCGTTAAGAAGTCTTTTCGAGCGTAAGTAAATTTTAAATTCGGTTCCAAATACAAATCAATCGCTTTCTGAATTTCATCTATTTGTACAGAAGAAAGTGCTTTTTCACTCACATAATCAATTTCAAAACTATCCAATTTCGTTTGCTTAATCACGAATTCTTTCACGTTTCCGTCATCTTCAATGATACTTTTCGTCACATAATAAAACGTTAATCCTGGTGATTTTTTGCCGCTTGGTAAAACAGCCACATCATTCGTTCTACCAATTAATTGTTTCAAAAGTGGTTTTTTCCAAGTACTTTTTTCGTCTAAAATTCCAATATCGCCAATCTCATAACGAATAAAAGGATGCGCTTTGTTGTATAAAGAAGTTACCACAATTTTACCAGAAGTTCCGTTAGCAACTGGCTGATTATTCTCATCTAAAATTTCAATAAATAAGGTTTCAGAATTGACTTGCCATTCGCCTTTTGGATTCTGGAAAGCTAATAAATCTAGTTCCGAAGCGCCATATTCATTAACAATCGGAATGCCTAAATATTTTTCAAGTAGTATTTTATCATCATCAAAAAGCATTTCAGATGTCACCATACAGACTTTTAAAGTCGGACAAACATCTTTTAAAACAATATTTTTCGATTGTAAAAATTTAGCAAAAAGCACCACAGAACTCGTGTATCCATTAATATAATCAAATTTCTTTTGTTGAAATTTTTTCAGAATTTCTTCTAAAACCACATCCGATAAATCGAAAATAGGGAAACGATATCTTTTGGCTAAAAAATCTTTGAAGCGTTCTTTATAATATCCAACTTTATCCAACGGAACACCATAAAATCGCGCTTGAAACGACGAATTAAAATCAATGCCAAACCAACCAAAGCGGTAAATATTAGAATACCAAGTTAGCGCATGCGAAAATTTATCTTTCGCGAAAATAAACGGATCACCACTAGAACCAGACGTTTTATTGATGTAAATATTTCTTTCAAAACCTTTGGAAAGTCTTTCTGCTAAAGGAACTTGAAGATTTTTTTTAGTTAGAATAGGTAAATTATTCCAATCAGAAACATCTCTATTTCCAACCAAATTTTTATAGAAAGTATTGTTGTCTAAATGAAACTGTACAATCTCTTTTCTTTTTTCTTCAATGAATTTTTGATAATCAGATTCAGAAATTTGCAGATTTTTTTCAAACTCCAATTGGGCTTCCTTCATGGGAAAACCATTAATTTTTAACGTTAAATTGAATAAGTTGAGCACGTTTTCTGAATTTATTCAAAAATAACAAACCTAATTTTATAATCTAGTAAAGACTTACTTTTTTTTCCAATTAAAACGAACTATTTTTGCACAAACAAACAACACTCTATATGAACATTTTACTTTTAGGTTCGGGCGGAAGAGAACATGCTTTTGCTTGGAAAATGACTCAAAGCTCACTTTGCTCACAACTTTTTGTAGCACCAGGAAACGCTGGAACATCTCAAATAGCTACAAATGTTGCTATGAATCCAAATGATTTTGAAACCGTTAAACAATTTGTTTTAACGAATGCTATTGAAATGGTTGTGGTCGGACCAGAAGATCCTTTAGTAAATGGAATTTACGATTTCTTTAAAAATGACGCAGCTTTAAACGCGATTCCTGTAATTGGACCATCAAAATTAGGCGCACAATTAGAAGGAAGTAAAGAATTCGCTAAAGAATTTTTAGTAAAAAATAATATTCCAACGGCGAGATACGAAAGTTTTACTTCAGCAACAGTTGAAAAAGGTTACGCTTTCTTAGAAACACTTTCTCCACCATATGTTTTAAAAGCCGATGGTTTAGCAGCCGGAAAAGGAGTGGTGATTTTAAACGATTTACAAGAAGCTAAAGACGAATTAAAAGCGATGTTAGTAGATGCTAAATTTGGTTCTGCTAGCGCGAAAGTGGTTATTGAAGAGTTTTTAGATGGAATCGAATTAAGTTGTTTCGTTTTAACTGACGGAAAAAGTTATAAGATTTTACCAACGGCAAAAGATTACAAAAGAATTGGTGAAGGTGACACAGGTTTAAATACTGGTGGAATGGGCGCTATTTCTCCAGTTCCATTTGCGGATGCGGCTTTGATGCAAAAAATTGAAGAGCAAGTTGTAATTCCAACTATCAATGGTTTAAAAAACGACAATATTGAATACAAAGGTTTTGTGTTTATTGGTTTGATTAAAGTGGGTGATAATCCTTTTGTGATTGAATATAATGTAAGAATGGGTGATCCAGAAACGGAAGTAGTTATCCCAAGAATTAAATCTGATTTAGTAGCTTTATTTCAATCCGTTGCGACTGAAAAATTATCAAATTTTGAATTGGATTTAGACGAAAGAACGGCTGCAACAATTGTTGTGGTTTCTGGAGGTTATCCTGAAGAATTTGAAAAAGGAAAAGAAATTTCTGGATTAGATAATAACACAGAATCTTTAGTTTTTCATGCAGGAACAAAAGAAGAAAACGGAAAAATTTTATCTAATGGAGGTCGTGTTTTAGCGGTAACTTCATTCGGGAATACGTTTAAAGACGCTACAAAAAAATCTTATGAAACCATAGAAAATCTAAAGTTTGATAAGATGAATTATAGAAAAGATATTGGGTTCGATTTATAATAGAACCTTAACTTTATACAAGCAAAAATACCCGTAATAGTTGTTATTACGGGTATTTTTTTATATTTTAAATGCTATTTTATTTTGTTAAGAAAGAGTGAGCAGTTGTATCTTGCTCGTCTTCTCCTGAACTTTTGAATATTGCTAGTTGTTTCGTCCAGTAATATGTCCAATAACAACAGATAACAATAAATACCCAGTTGATAATATTTGCACCCCACCAGTTAGTTAATTCCCAACTTCTTAATAAGTCCATTGGTACAAAAAGTACTTCAACAAATAAAAATTGTATTGCTTCGAAAAATGCTTTCATTTTTTTATTATTATATTTACACTACAAAAATATAAAATATCTTTATGATTGCAAGCCTTTTTAGTAAAACTCGACCAATTAATTACGCATTAATTTTTTTAATGCTACTTTCTTGCTTCTTTTTATACCAATTTCAACTCGAAAACATCGATTTTACAACAAAAATTATAATCGAAAAAGCGGCAGTTCTGGTTTTAATTATATTTTCGTTTTTTTTAGTAAACTTTATTTCTCTAAAAAATTCGCTAACTAAAAACGACAATTATGCGATTCTTATATTTTTCATTTTCATCCTTTTATTCCCAACGATATTAGACGATTCGAAAATTGTATTGTCAAATGTGTTTTTATTATTGGCTTTGAGAAGATTGGTTTCCTTAAAAACTTTAAACTCTCCAAAAGAGAAAATATTTGATGCTTCTTTTTGGATTTTCCTTTCTGCAATATTCCATTTTTGGAGTATTCTGTATATTGTTTTAGTGTTTATTTCCATCATTTTTCACTCAGGAAAAGATTTTAAAAACTGGTTGTTGCCGTTTGTTTCTTTCCTTTGTGTTTGGATATTGTACATTTTTGCAAGTTTGGTTTTGTTTGATAATTACACCATTAACGACAATATTTTTGATGTAAGTTTTAACTTTTTCGCTTTTGATAATGTCTATCAAAACATGGCTTTGGCACTGTTTGTGTCTATTTCAGTTTTGTTTTTTGCTTCTCAAACTTTCGATTATCAAAACAAACCATTGAACATGCAGTCCTCTTATAAACAAATTTATTTTTCGTTTATTTTAGCGGTTGGAATTTATATTTTTTCACCAAATAAATCTAACGATTTACTAATCTATTCTTTTGCGCCTTTATCTATTTTAGGTGCGAATATGTTCGAAAAATTTGAAGATTCCGTTTATAAAGAAGTTTCTTTATATCTGTTATTTGCAGTTGGATTGTTTTTCTTTTTTGCGCAATTATAGTTTATTTCCATACGCTAAATCGCCAGCATCACCTAAACCGGGAATGATATAATCTTTCTCATTTAGTTTTTCGTCAAGTGAAGCCACCCATAAATTACAACTGTCGGGTAAATTTTCTTCTAAATGTTTAATTCCTTCTGGTGCGGCAATTACCACAGCAATATGAATTTGTGTCGGTTGATGATCGACTAAAAGCTTATTTAAAACCGCAACTAAAGATTGCCCAGTAGCCAACATCGGATCAATTAAGATTAAACTTTTATTAGTTAAAGTTGGTGTGGCTTTGTATTCTACCAAAATATCAAATTCATCATCGTTATTATAATGATGTCTGTATGCCGAAACAAAACCGTTTTCTGCATCATCAAAAAAGTTCATAAACCCTTGATGAAGTGCCAACCCAGCTCGTAAAATTGAACATAAAACAATACTTTCTGCAATAGTTGTTGTGTGTTTTACGCCTAAAGGAGTTTGAACAGCAATATCTTTATATTCTAATTTTTTGCTTAATTCATAAGCCATAATCTCACCAATGCGTTCTATGTTTTTTCTAAAGCGCATGCTGTCTTTTTGAATGGTTACATCTCTAAGTTGAGTAAGAAAATGATTTAAAATACTATTTTGTTCGGAGATATAATGTACGTTCATGTGAGATAATTTGAAAATTGAGGTTAAAAGTACAAAAAATCCTTATTTTTGTAAATTAAATCAGAAACTATGTTTGCAGAATTTGCCTTTCCTATCTTTGAACAATCGATAAAAGATTATCATATTATTAACGATGTATATCAACCTGTTTTGAATCCATTTGAAAAAGGTTCAGTAGAACACTTGTTATATGCTAAAAACTGGGTAGATACCGTACAATGGCATTATGAAGATATTGTTCGTGATCCAAATATTGATCCAGTTGCTGCGTTAGATTTAAAACGTAAAATTGATGCTTCAAATCAAGTGAGAACAGATATGGTAGAATATATTGACGGGTATTTTTTACAGAAATATGCGCACGTTCAAGTAAAACCTAATGCAAGAATTAATACAGAAAGTCCAGCTTGGGCAATTGATAGATTATCGATTTTAGCTTTGAAAATTTACCACATGAATGAAGAGGCAACTCGTGAAGAAGCAACTGCAGAACACAGAGCCAAATGTCAGGAAAAATTAAATGTTTTGTTAGACCAAAAAAACGATATGTTTATCTCAATTAGTCAATTAGTTGAAGATATCGAAAACGGTGACAAATTCATGAAAGTATACAAACAAATGAAAATGTACAACGACGAAGATTTGAATCCAGTTTTGTACCAAAATAAAAAATAAATGTCGCAACACATTTTAGTTATCAGGCTTTCAGCTATGGGCGATGTCGCTATGACAGTTCCTGTGCTGAAAGCTTTTTCTTTGCAATATCCCAATGTAAAAATCACAGTAGTTTCTCGACCTTTTTTCAAACCTTTTTTCGACGATATTGAAAACGTAACTTTCTTTGCCATCGATTTAAAAGAAAGACATAAAGGTTTTCCTGGTTTGTTAAGCTTATTTTCGGATTTACGAAAACTGAATATTGATGCAGTAGCCGATTTACATAACGTCTTACGTTCAAAAGTAGTACGAGCCTTATTTGCTTTAAGTGGTAAAAAAGTAGCAGCGACTGATAAAGGACGACAAGATAAAAAAGAGCTTACGAAGTTAGTCATCAAAACCATTTCTCCAACAAAATCCATGTTTGCTAGACATGGTGAAACGTTTGAAAAGTTAGGATTCCCTTTAGATTTAAGTAAACCAACATTTCCTGAAAGAGCTATTTTATCAGAAGAAATAATTGCAATTACTGGAAAAAAAGAAGGAAGTTGGATTGGAATCGCACCTTTCGCACAATATGAAAGCAAAGTTTATCCAATGGATTTAATGCAAGAAGTGATTGATGAATTAGCTAAAAATGCTTCAAACAAAATTTTCTTATTTGGTGGAGGAAACGAAGAAATTAAGAAGCTAGATCAACTGAAAAATAATTATGAAAATGTGATTGTTTTAGCGGGAAAAACTAACTTGAAAGAAGAATTAGCCATCATATCTAACTTAAATGTGATGCTTTCTATGGATTCTGGAAATGCACATATTGCAGCTATGTTGGGTGTAAAGGTCATTACACTTTGGGGCGCTACACATCCTTTTGCTGGATTCAAACCGTTCCATCAACCAGACAATTTCTGTATCACTTCAGATAGAGAACAATATCCATTTTTACCAACTTCGGTTTACGGAAATAAAAAAGTAGAAGGTTATGAAAATGCGATGCGAAGTATTTTACCAGAAACGGTTATCGATAAAATAAAAAAGGAGCTTAATTAGCTCCTTTTTATTTATAAGACAAAAAAAATTTATTTTCCTAAATAAATAACATTAATCTCACATTCGTTACCCAGTATTGCCGCAGATCTACCCACAACATGACTTAAAGCAGTTGTGTTATTTGAATATCCATCAGTTGCCACACCATTATATGCAGCATTAAGAGTGCAAGTACTTCCAGCAGTTAGAGGAATTTTTACTACTACATTAGATTCATTAAAAAGCTGGAAATATTGCATACTAGTTGCATGATTGTAATAACTTACGGAGTAGGAATATTTTTTATAGTCCACGCCATTTATTGTCATCCTGAAATTTCCTTCAACCCAACCGAAATTATTGTCGGTAAAAAGAATTGAACCAACAGGTGTGTCAGATCCCAAATATCCAGTTAACGTAAATTGGTATATTCCATCATAAGGTACAATAAAGCTTAATGCCCCTAAACCAGGAATGTTTGTATAAGTAGATGCTGTTTTAGCGACCGCTAAGTCGGCAGATTGCACGAATCTTTTTTCAAAACCTCTTTGAAATTGTGGTACCCATTTTGTGCCATCCCAAAAATATAATCCTGGCACAACTCCAGTTATTCCAGCAGTTGATGCCGTATTAAACACCATAGTTCCAACTTCAAGCACACCTGATGCTGGATTTACAACAGGAGCAGCAACATTTATGTCGGTTAATGCTACTCTTGGCATTAGAAACCCTGTTGTTGTACTGGTGATGTCTAAAGCAGCTTCAGGATTTGTAGTGCCAATTCCTACTTGAGCATTAATGAGAATAGGTAAAAATGCGCATATTAAAAAAACCAGTGTTTTTTTTGTAATTTTTTTCATTTGTCTTGTTTTTTAGATAGTTAGGTCGCAAATATAATTTTACTAAAAGGGCATAACTAACTTTAAAAGAGACTTAAGTTGACTATAAAACAACCATAACTTTTAATTATTAAAAATATTTAAATTTATTTTCAAGTGAAATTGCAGATGAAATGAAAGAAAAACCTAAAAACAATCAAATTTCAAACAATTTGTTTTTTTTTAGGTTTTTTCATTGTATATATCACAATAAAAATTACTTTAGCACTTTACTTTTTATTAAATAAGCAATAATCTTTTTGTTCTATAAAGAAATTGCATATTTGTTAACATATAAAAAAAAGGGGGGCTTATTGGAGTTTGATTTTGATAGTAATTATAAAAGAAGAAATTCAGGATGGAAAAAATTATTGAAAAATTAAAACAAGAAATCATTAATCATGATATTGTTAAAAACAGTTCATTGTTTGGTTCATTTCAGTGGAAAAGAGCACAATACATTTTATTGTCTGATATAATTTATGAAAGTTTGTCTAAATCTGAATTTATGCAAGGCTCCAAAAAAAACGATTTAGGCGTTTCCATTTCAAGTACCACTTTGCAAAGAATATTTACTAATAATTATACTGTTAACGGCAATACCGATTTACGATTTTTGAAAACACTTGATAAATTGGCCATTTTTTTAGGTTATCCTAACTTAAATAGTTTCTTATTACACCATTCAAAAAGTGAAAAAACAGAAGTTGAAAAGGAACCGACAGAAACGGTTAGTGAGATTCAAGATACTAATCTTCCAATTCATTTTTTTACAGAAATAGTACTTAATTCTTGTAAAGAATATTTTGAGCTTTTGAAAAAATTACCAACAGTAGACATGGGAAGATTTTCCGAGTATGTTTTTGAGGAAAGCTCTGTATTTAAAAGAATTTTTGACTTACATGTAAAATATTCCGAATTAGACTACCATTTAAATTGTGAAAATAACCGTTCCAATTTTGAAGTTTATGGGTACAAATTGCGCAGTATTAGTGAAGATACCGCAGTTATTGGCACGAAGGAATTTTGGAACATAGGCTTTGTGGATAGCAATGGGAAAAACAAGTATGTAATCAATGAGGTAACTCGTCAATTATATTTTTTAAGGAAAATAAATGGTGTTTGGAAAATTTGGGACAACCATAATCCCGGTTATGACACATTAGCTGCCGATTTCTTAAAAACAAAAAGTGACATATAAAAAAAGGAGCTTAATTAGCTCCTTTTTTATATACATTAATATTCTTAAATATTATCAAAATCAACTTTAATTTCAGCTGTTGTTGGTATAGCCTGACAAGCTAAAACCAATCCTTCTGCTACTTCGTTGTCTGTTAAAATTTGGTTTTTATTCATCACCGCACTTCCTTCTGTAACACGACAAATACAACTACTACAAATCCCGCCTTGACAAGAATATGGTACATCTAAACCTTGTTTTAATGCTGCTTCTAAAATGGTTTGTTTCTGACTCATTTCAAAAGTAACTTCATCTGAATCTACTAAAATTGAAATATTAGTATGACCATTTTGTCCTGCAGCTGCATTATTTTCTGGTGCTGGAGAAGTACCAAATAATTCAAATTTGATATCTTTTTCAGCCACGTTATTTTCAGTTAAAGTTGCCGAAACCACTTTAATCATTTCTTCTGGTCCACATAAATAGAACTTAGAAAAAGTCTTATCTGCATGCTTGTTTTTAACAACAGCGTTTACCACAGATTTGTCAATTCTTCCAAATAATTCACCAGTAACATTAGCTTGACTGTAAACAAAATGTACAAAAAAGCGACCTAAATTTTTTAATTGTAAGGCGTGTAATTCATCGTGAAAAATAGTTTCTGCTTCTGTTTTATTTCCATAAACCAAAACAAATGTACTGTTTGGTTCTTCTTCTAAAACACTTTTCGCAATAGATAAAACAGGGGTAATTCCACTTCCAGCAGCAAAAGCCGCATAACTTTTTTGATGCTCGTGTTTGGCTTCAAAAACAAATTTTCCTTCCGGAATACTTACTTCTAACAAATCGCCAACGGCTAAATTTTGATTCGCAAATTTTGAAAACACACCACTTTTTACTTCTTTCACAGCAATTCGCATTTCGCCGCTTTTTGGAGAAGAACAAATAGAATATGCTCTACGAATTTCTTTTCCGTCTAAAGTTAATTTTAAGGTAACATATTGTCCAGCAATAAATTGATATACCGCTTTTAATTCCTCAGGAATATTAAAAACAATTGAAACCGCACTTTTGGTTTCTCTTTTGATTTCTTTTATTGCTAATTTATAAAAATCCATATTTCTTTTTTTAATTTGTAAATAATGCTCTTAATTCTGTTGCATCACTAGGTTTCATTTTTCCAGCTAATACTAAACTTAATTGTTTTCTTCTTAGTGCCGCTTCAAAACGTTGAATTTCTAATTCTGTTTGTGGTTCAATTGGAGGAACTGGCATTGGAGTTCCCATTTCGTCTACGGCTACAAAAGTATAAATACCTTCATTTGCTTTTACTTTTATACCAGATTCTCTGTCTTCAATCCAAACATCAATATAAATTTCCATAGAAGTAGAAAACGTTCTCGACACTTTTGCTTCCACAGTAACCACACTTCCTAATGGAATTGATTTATTAAATGCTACGTGATTTACAGATGCGGTTACACAAATTCTACGAGAATGACGACGAGCTGTAATACTCGCAGCTCTATCCATACGAGCTAATAATTCACCACCAAAAAGATTATTTAAAGGATTAGTTTCACCAGGTAAAACTAAATCTGTAAGAACAGTAATTGAGTCTGAAGGATATTTGTTTTGCATTGTTTTTTTACAAAGATAATAACTCTAATTAAAAACAAGCCAAAAAAAAATCCCAAAATTGGGATTAGTCTATTAGCAACCAAGCATCGATGCTATCTTTTTCTTTTATATTATGTTTAAAGTTCTGTGCTTCTTTTAAACTAGAATAACTTCCGAAAGCAACAGGAATTAATCCGTATTTGTTTTTTGTTAAGATGTGCGCATCAAAACCTTGAGAAACTAATTGTTTTAATGCTTTGTTAGCATTTTGCTCACTTCTATAAGCGCCAGCCACAACGTGATATTTAGCATTTGGTTTTTCTTCCAAAGTTAAGTCAACAGCTTCCATTGGATTTGGTAAAACGAAAGTGGCTTCTTGTAATTTCTGATTTACTTTTTCTTGAACTGATTTTTCTACCAAAATGGTTTTCTGATCAATCGTATAATCGTAATACATTTTATAACCATAGGTTCCAGCTGTTGAAAGCACAATTACAGCTGCTGCAGCATATTTTAGCCAATTAGTGTTTGGTTTAGATTGTACTAATGGAATAACTGGTGTTTCATCTTCAATAATAACTTCTTCCAGAATTTCATTTTCTAAAACTTCTGGAGCGATAGAAATGGTTTCAGTCGTGTTTTGAGTTTGATTTTCTCTGATGATTTCTGGAGAATTAAAGCCCGATAAACCAAAAGAATCCATTAAATAATTGACAGAAGTATTCGGTTTAAAAACTAAATTATTTTCAGAATTTGAAAAAACTTCACCAATATTTTCTAAGGTTAAAACTTCTTTGTTTTGCAATTTCTCTAACCAAAAAACAACTTGCGTTTGAATTTTCGCTAAAGCACTTTCGTAGCTAATTTTTTCTTGCAACGCGATATGATTCGCTAACAAACCGTCATTGGTTTTGATGTTTGAATTGAAAGAAATTACTTTTCTTGGTGGAACAAACGAATTATGACCTTCAGCTATTTGTGCCGATTGCCATTCGCTTAAAAAAGCACCAAAACCAGGAATGCTAACGCATTGGTATCGGTACAATAATCCAGAAATGTATTTCTCTATTTTCATAAAAGCAAAATTAAGTATTCAAAGACAAAAACAAAATTTTATCAACAATTTTTATTAACAATCTGCTCTTTGAGTTTGTTGTGGTTTGATTTTCATACAAAGTTATTTATTGTTTTTTATTGGTCGTATGGTATAGCCTTTATTTTCAATGGTGTTTATCTCAACAATTTTATTTATTATTGGTTTTCGATGATTTTCAATTGTTTTCACAAACTTGTTTTTTAGTGGCTATTTCAATTTCATAAAAAATAAATATATTTGCAGGATATATTATACGCCATGTTACATACTGAATTATTACACGCACTCGCACTCTTAAAAGTGGAAGGAATTGGTGATGTTGTTGCCAAAAAATTAATAAACCATTGTGGTTCTGCCCAAGCCGTTTTTCAATCTAAGAAAAAAACACTGTTAGCTATTGATGGTGTTGGCGAAATTCTCTACAAAAAATTACAAGAAAAAACCGTTTTTCAGTTAGCTGAAAACGAACTTCGATTTATCGAGAAAGAGAACATTTCTATTTCTTATTATTTAGATGAAAATTATCCTGAACGATTGAAACATTGTATCGACAGTCCAGTGATTTTGTTTCAATCGGGAAATATTAATTTTGAAAACAGAAGGTTGATTAATATTGTTGGAACACGACAAATAACACCTTACGGAACAGAATTCACTAAAAAACTAATTGCTGATTTAGCACCTTTAAATCCAATTATCGTGAGTGGATTTGCTTATGGAGTTGATATTGTAGCACATCAAGCCGCGATGGAAAATAATTTGCAAACGATTGGCGTTTTAGCGCACGGATTGAATCAAATTTATCCGAAAATGCACAAAAAATATATGGCGAAAATGGAACAAAATGGTGGTTTTATGACTGAATTTTGGAGTACTTCAAATCCAGATAGAGAAAATTTTGTAAAACGAAATCGGATTGTGGCTGGAATGTGCGAAGCTACAATTGTGATTGAAAGTGCCGAAAAAGGTGGTTCGTTAATTACAGCAAATATCGCCAACGATTATAACCGAGATGTTTTTGCTGTTCCAGGAAGAATTACAGATAAATATAGTCAAGGTTGTAATAATTTGATAAAAACACAACGCGCCCATTTATTAAATAGCGCAGCAGATTTGATTTATATTTTGAATTGGGATTTGGCTGATAAAACCGTGAAGCCCATTCAAAAACAATTGTTTGTTTTCTTAACGGAAGATGAGCAAAAAATTTACGATTATCTTCTAACCAAAGATCAAGAACTTATGGACATTATTGCTTTAGATTGCGATTTTCCAATTTTTAAAATTTCTTCTTTATTATTGAATATGGAATTGAAAGGCGTAATCAGGCCTTTGCCAGGAAAGTTGTTTGAAGCGGTGTAAAATAAAAAAGCCGACTGAAAAGCCGGCTTTACATTTATTGAGGATTTTACATAAACCCTAATTTCTCTCTTACTCTTTTTAAAACTCCATCTGCGACTTTACCCGCTTTTGATGCTCCTTCGAAAAGTAATTTATCTACTTCTTCTAAGTTGTTGATGTAGTAATTGTATTTTTCTCTTTCTGTTTTGAATTTCTCCGCAATTAAATCATATAATTCTTGTTTGGCGTGTCCGAAACCGTAATTTCCAGCTAAATATTTGGCTTTCAATTGTGCGATTTGTTCTTGTGAACCTAATAATTTATATAAGCCAAAAACATTACAGGTATCTGGATTTTTTGGTTCTTCTAAAGGAGTACTATCAGTTTCAATACTTTTAATTTGTTTTAATAATGCTTTGTCGTCTAAGAAAATATTGATAAAGTTATTACGAGATTTACTCATTTTTTGTCCATCCGTTCCTGGAATTAACATCGTGTCTTCGCTCGTTTTTCCTTCTGGTAATACGAACGTTTCTCCCATTTGATGGTTAAAACGCGACGCGACATCACGCGTAATTTCTATATGTTGCATTTGATCTTTTCCAACTGGAACAATTTCTGCATCGTATAATAAAATATCTGCCGCCATTAACATTGGATATGTAAATAAACCTGCGTTTACATCCTCTAATCTGTCGGCTTTGTCTTTAAAAGAATGTGCTAAAGTCAAACGTTGAAAAGGGAAAAAACAACTCAAATACCAAGTTAATTCTGCTGTTTGTGTCACATCAGATTGACGGTAAAAAACCACTTTACTCGTATCTAATCCGCACGCTAACCAAGCCGCAGCTGTGCTATAGGTGTTTTCTTTTAATTCGGTTGCGTTTTTAATTTGCGTAATCGAATGTAAATCGGCAATAAATAAAAACGATTCATTTGCAGGATTATTTGCCATTTCAATAGCTGGAATAATTGCACCTAATAAATTTCCTAAATGTGGTGTTCCCGTACTTTGAACACCCGTTAATATTTTTGCCATTTTGTTTCTTGTTTTTGCAAATGTAAGTTTTTATGTAAAAAGTAAAAAGTATTCCGTCGCAGTTTTCTATTTTCTCTTAAAAGGAGAACGTGATTAATAACCCCGATTGCAGTGGCATCCTGTTATAAATTGCTACTTCAAAAGCAATTTGTAACAGATATAACGGAAAGCGGGTGAGGTTTTGTTTTGAAATGTTATATTTGTGTTTCTAAAAAAGAAAAATGAAAGTATTTAAATATCCGTTTTGGTTGCTATATAGAATTTGGTTTTACATTTTAATGTTAGTGCCAATTATTGTATTATTTCCTTTTATTTTGGTGACTATTTTAAATGAAAAAACCTATCCGTTATTTTTTAAAATTGCACGTCTTTGGGCTAAAATTATTTTAATAGGAATGGGTTTTAGATATTCGATTGAAGGCGATGAAATTTTTGAAGATGGAAAAAGTTATATGTTAGTGGCTAATCATACTTCTATGACTGATATTATGTTGATGCTAATTGCCGTAAAAGAGCATCCGTTTGTTTTTGTGGGTAAAAAAGAATTGGTTAAAATTCCGATTTTCGGATTCATTTATAAACGCGTTTGTATTTTGGTGGATCGAAAAAGTAGCAAAAGCCGATATGAAGTTTTTGAACGCGCACAAAAAAGAATTCAACAAGGGTTGAGTATTTGTATTTTTCCAGAAGGCGGTGTGCCAGACGAAAGCGTTTTATTAGACGAATTTAAAGATGGCGCTTTCAGAATTGCTATTGAACATCAATTACCCATTGTTCCGATGACTTTTTTCGATAATAAACAACGTTTTTCGTATACTTTTTTTAGTGGAACTCCAGGAAAAATGCGAGCGAAAATTCATACACCAATTGAAACAAAAGGCAAATTGATGGAAGAAAGACATCATATAAAAGAAGAAGTTCGAAAGATTATTTTTGCCGATTTAGAAAACGATAATAAGTAAATAATCCTTCTTTCTCCCTCTCTTTTGGAGCGGGTTGGGGTGAGGCAATAAAAAAGCGCCATTGGTGTGGCGCTTTCTCAGCTTCAAACTTTACTAAATAAAGAATTGAAACAACTTAACTAAATTCTGTATAACTAACTTTAAAATTTGTAACTAATTCCGGTATTTACACCAATAACATAGGGTGAAAAATCTTCGGAGTTTTTATTAAATGTATTGATCTGATATTTTAATGTTGGTTCTAAATTCAACTGAAAATTTTTCATAAAATTATAGCTAAAGCCTAATCCCACATTACTACTAAAGTGAACATCATTTAAATTTGATGCTTTTCCAATTTGCATATTTCCGTCTGGAGCTTTTATAGAAATCTCATTCTCTGTTAAAAATAAAGTACTCATTCCGCCTTTTATAGCTACGCCAAATTTTTTGTTTAGTATAGCGTACGACATTTCTAAAGGCACTTCAATATATTGTGTTCTTTGATTTAAATTTCCTGTATTTTGACTAGACTGCATTACCTGATTTTCAACAGTATTTTTAGAAACATTTTTTTCATGTTTTAATACTAAGTATTTACTGTTGGCATTTCTTTCAATATTAGTGTTTGCAATTTTCGATTGATCTTCAAAACTAGAATAGAAAGCAATATCTTCGGTATCATAATCTAAGTTTAAATTGCTAATTCCTGTTTTTATTGAAAAACGTTTGTTTAAGGCATAAGCGACACCAACACCATAACTGGTAGAATTATTAAACGTTTTTTCGTTGGAAGCAAACTCATCTGAAATTGGAGAACCACTTGTAAAAGAATTGAAGAAAATAGGCGAAACATAACTGTTTACTGCCCATTTACTCCATTTCTCTTTTTCATTAACAACTTTTTTTGTTTCTTTTTCACGAAGCAATTTTTCCAGCGGGTTTTCCTCAGTTGTAACTGTTGCTAATGCTATAGTATCTATTTTTACGTCTTCAACAGCAACAATAGCAGTTGAAATATTTGAATTTTCTAAGCTCTTATCTGCCAATACTTCAGTAACAATATTTTCGTTTTTTGTTGTTTGATTAGAAGAATTGATATTTGTTAATTCAGAATTTTTATTTTTTAATGAATTGAAATCAGTATTAGTATTTAAATCTGATATTCCGGAATTAGTAGTGTTAATTTTGGTTGAATTAAATTTATTAAAAGAATTTAAATCAGAAATTTCAGAATTTGTGTTGTTATTTTTAGACAAATTAAAATCAGTAATTTTAGAATTTAATTGGGATTCGTTTTTAGATTTATTTCTATAATTTCTATGACTTTGATTGTTGGTAACAATTCCAGAATTGGGAGTAGTAAAATAACTTTTGTTCTTTTTGAAAGAAATATTTTGGTCGATTGCTTGGCTTCGATTGGTAACAAAATTAGAATTCGATTTGTAACTTTTTGAATTTTGTGCAGCACCTTTATTTATTTTAGAATCGGCTTTAGAAATCGTATTTGTTGAATTATCATTATTTACGAGTGAATTGGATTTTGAATTACTTCCAGTTTCATTTGTAAATGAGGAATTCGATGCGTTTTGATTGGTGTTTGTTTCTGAGGTATTAAATGTATTGTTTTCAACATTCTGATTAGAAGCTTTATTTTCTTGAGCTGTTCCAGAATTAACAACTGCATTATTATTATTTGTGTTGATGGTATTCGTGTTGTTAAAGTCGCTATTTGTATTGTAAAAAACAACAGAAACAATGGCAACGAAAGAAGCTGCAATTCCAGTGGCTTTAAACCAAAACGGAATAACTCTTCTTTTTTGCTCTTTTGGATGTAATTTCTCTTGAATGTTTTCCCATACAAAATCTGGAGGGGAAACTTCAAAATCTTTAAATTTTTCCTGAAAAAGGCGTTCTATATTTTTGTTTTCTTTCATTTGTTTTTAACTATATTTTTTATCGGTAACAAATGGTATCGCTTTATAATTTATTGATATTTGTTCACGCAAACACGTTTCAGTATCGATTTTATTTTGTTCTTGAAATCGCGGTATTATATTTTTGTATTTTTTCTTTTAAAATCATTTTAGCTCTTGCTAAGTTTGATTTAGAAGTGCCATCTGTTATTTCTAACATTTCTGCAATTTCTTTATGTGAATAGCCGTCAACAACATATAAGTTAAAAACTAAGCGGTAACGATCTGGCAGTTCTTGAATAATTTTTAATAGAAATTCCATGGTTACAGATTCGTCATCTATTTCAACTTCTTCTACATTCGGAATTTTATCTGAAACCAATTCTAAAAAAGCGCCTTGTTTTCTATATTGTTGTAAAACATAATTTACGACTAATCTTTTGGCCCAACCTTCAAAAGAACCATTTCCATTAAACTGTTTTAGTTTTTCAAAAATGATTAAAAAACTTTCTTGTAAATTATCTTGCGCTTCTTCATGATTTCTCGAATACTTTAAACTAACCGCAAACAATTTAGGAGCTAAAAGCTTATACAATTGTTCTTGAGCCTGAGTATTATTTTTCTTACATTCATGTAGAAGGCTTTCAATCATTATTTATATTTATTGGACATCAACAGATATTTCTTCAAAAATATCATCACCATTTGTATCTTTTCCTTTCCAAAATTTGAATAAATAGGTTCCCGTTTCAGTTGGTTCGAATTGTAGTACTTTTTCTAACCCCTGATCTGTTAAATTTGTACAGTTATCTTGTTCGATTACAACACTTTGAATTGCAACTGTTCTGGTTAATCCATCTTTTTCATAATAAAATCCATCAAAACCATGACAACTTGTAGGTCTAAAAAATTTTATGATAATATCATTATTTGTATTAGCATAAAATTCTGTTGGCATTACTACAGATTCAACAGGTAGTAACTCTAAATGCATCTTCGTTTCTTCGGTTTCTGGTTCGCATGAAATCACCATCAAGAAAACCCCAATAAGTGCTAGTATTTTTTTCATTTTGTTTTTTGTTTTACTTTATAGATGCAAAAATTACAAAAAGGTTGCGTCATAATCAAAAAAAAATCACCCAAATGGATGATTTTTAATTTCTTACGCTGTTTGTTCTTTTAGTAAAGCTTTAATTTTAACTTCTAATTCATCCATTAATTCTGGATTATCTTTAATTAATTGTTTTACAGAATCTCTTCCTTGTCCTAATTTGGTTTCACCATAACTAAACCAAGAACCGCTTTTCTTTATAATTTCAAAGTCAACGGCTAAGTCTAAAACTTCTCCAACTTTAGAAATTCCTTCACCATACATGATGTCAAATTCGCAAGTTCTAAATGGTGGGGCTACTTTGTTTTTTACAATTTTTACTTTTGTTCTGTTTCCGATAACATTGTCACCATCTTTAATTTGAGAAGAACGTCTGATGTCAATTCTAATAGAAGCATAAAACTTTAATGCATTTCCTCCAGTAGTCGTTTCCGGGCTACCGAACATCACTCCAATTTTATCTCTCAATTGGTTGATAAAAAATACCGTACATTTTGTTTTATGAATTGTTCCAGTTAATTTTCTTAAGGCTTGTGACATCAAACGAGCGTGTAATCCCATTTTGCTATCACCCATATCACCTTCAATTTCACTTTTTGGTGTTAAAGCTGCAACTGAGTCAATAACTACAATGTCAACTGCTCCAGAACGGATTAAACTTTCAGCAATTTCTAATGCTTGTTCTCCATTATCTGGTTGAGAAATAATTAAATTATCAATATCGATTCCTAATTTTTCCGCATAAAAACGGTCAAAAGCATGTTCTGCATCAATAAAAGCGGCAATTCCACCTGCTTTTTGTGCTTCTGCTATGGCGTGTAAAGTTAAGGTTGTTTTACCAGAAGATTCTGGTCCGTAAATTTCAATAATTCTTCCTTTCGGATATCCATTTACACCTAATGCAATGTCTACACCTAAAGATCCTGATGAAATGGTTTCTACTTCTTCTACGGCAGAATCTCCCATTTTCATTACAGTTCCTTTACCGTAAGTTTTGTCTAATTTGTCTAATGTTAGTTGTAAGGCTTTTAATTTTGCTTCTTTTTCCGTGCTCATAATAAAAAATTTTTCGTAAAAATACAGATTTTTTTAATCGGAACAAACATTGTTAATATGTTTCTGATTTTTACAGATTTAAAAAATATTTTTATATTTGCAGCAGAATTCTTCCAATTAGAGTTCACTTATTTATTTCTCACTTAATTGTTTATAGCATGCAACTGTATAACACCTTAAGCGCAGAAGAAAGAGCCAAGTTAATTGATCAAGCCGGTCAAAGATTAACACTATCTTTTTATGCGTATGCCAAAATTGAAAACCCAACACAATTTAGAAACGACTTATTTCTGAAATGGAATAAATTAGATGCCTTAGGCCGAATTTATGTCGCTACCGAGGGAATCAACGCACAAATGTCTGTGCCAGCAGAAAATATTGATGCATTCAGAGAAACGTTAGATAAGTACGATTTTATGAAAGGTATTCGATTGAATATTGCAGTGGAACACGACGATCATTCTTTCTTAAAATTAACGATTAAAGTGCGACACAAAATTGTTGCCGATGGTTTAAATGATGAAACGTTTGATGTAACGAATAAAGGGGTTCACTTAAACGCGAGAGAATTCAATGCGATTTTAGATGATCCAAATACAATTGTGGTTGATTTTAGAAATCATTATGAAAGTGAAGTCGGACATTTTACGGGTGCGATTACGCCAGATGTAGAAACGTTCCGTGAAAGTTTGCCAATTATCAACGAGCAATTAAAAGATTTCAAAGAAGATAAAAACTTAGTGATGTATTGCACCGGAGGAATTCGTTGTGAAAAAGCTTCTGCATATTACAAACATCAAGGTTTTAAAAACGTTTTTCAATTAGAAGGTGGTATTATTAATTATGCCAAACAAATAAAAGAAGAAGGTTTAGAAAGTAAATTTATTGGTAAAAATTTCGTTTTCGATCATCGTTTGGGTGAAAGAATTACGGATGATATTATTGCACAATGTCATCAATGCGGTGAACCTTGTGATACGCACGTAAATTGCGCGAATGAAGCGTGTCATTTGTTATTTATTCAGTGTGATTCTTGTGCTGAAAAAATGGAAAGTTGTTGTTCTACAAAGTGTGTTGAAACAATTTATTTACCGTTAGAAGAACAAGAAAAATTAAGAAAAGGAGTTAAAAATGGAAACATGATTTTTCAAAAAGGAAAATCACCAGATTTAAAATTCAAACAACCTTCAGAAAGAAATATTTTTGAAGAACTGGCTCAAAAACCGATAAAAGTTTCAGCGGTAACGCAAATCAGAAAAAGAAAAATTGCCTCAGAAAGAAAGTTATATATCGGAAAAGGTCAGCATTATTTTTCAAAAGCGCAAGTCGGTCAATTTCTTATAGAAAACCAAGAGTTAAAAACAGGCGACACGATTTATATCATCGGACCAACCACTGGAAATCAAAAAATTGAAGTGGGAACAATGTTTGTAAATGGTGTTGAAAGCAATGTAGCAAAATCGGGTGATAAAGTCACATTTGTCGTGCCATTTAAAATTAGAGAATCGGATAAAATTTATAAAATATAAATCCAAATTCATAAGAAAATGAAACCTGTTGCGTTAGTATTATGCAGCAGGTTTTTTTGTTTGTAAAAACTTAAAAACGCATAACAATATTTTAAGGTAAAAAATGCTATCTTTACCCTCAAAAGTAATTTTGCAAAGTAGTTCCAAATTTAGGAGCGATCAATATATATAATTATGGCATGTACAAGTTGTTCAACTTCCGATGGTGGTGCACCAAAGGGGTGTAAAAATAATGGGACTTGCGGCACCGATAGCTGCAACAAATTAACTGTTTTCGATTGGTTAGCAAATATGACTCTTCCTGGCGGACAAGCGCCTTTTGATTGTGTTGAAGTTAGATTTAAAAACGGAAGAAAAGAGTTTTTTAGAAATACCGAAAAGTTAACTTTAAGCATTGGCGATGTGGTTGCTACTGAAGCACAATCTGGTCATGATGTAGGTTTGGTGTCTTTAACGGGAGAATTAGTTCGTGTTCAAATGAACAAGAAAAACGTAAAAGACAACACTGAAGTTCCTAAAGTTTATAGAAAAGCAACTCAAAAAGACATCGATATTTGGCACGGCGTAAGAAATAAAGAAGACGCTATTCAAGTTAGAGCTCGTGAAATTGCAATTGCTTTAAAATTAGAAATGAAAATTTCTGATATCGAATTTCAAGGTGATGGTTCTAAAGCGACTTTCTATTACACGGCAAATGATCGTGTCGATTTTCGTCAATTAATTAAAGAATACGCAGGTGAATTTAAAATCCGTGTAGAAATGAAACAAGTGGGTTTCCGTCAGGAAGCAGCTCGTTTAGGAGGAATTGGGTCTTGCGGACGTGAATTATGTTGTTCTTCTTGGTTAACAGATTTTAGAAGTGTAAATACTTCAGCAGCACGTTACCAACAATTATCATTAAATCCTCAAAAATTAGCAGGACAATGTGGTAAACTAAAATGTTGTTTAAATTACGAATTAGATACGTATTTAGACGCACTAAAAGGTTTACCAGATATGGACACTAAATTGCTTACAGATAAAGGTGATGCGTATTGCCAAAAGATAGATATTTTCAAAAATTTAATGTGGTTTTCGTATGCAAATGCGCCAGCTCATTGGCATACCATCAAAGCAGATAAAGCAAAAGAAATTGTTGCCTTAAACAAACAAGGTAAAAAAATTGCACAATTAGAAGATTATGTAGAAGAAGTTTCTTCAATAAATATTGAGAAAAAATTCGAAAATGTAGTCGGTCAAGATAGTTTAACACGATTTGATCAACCTAAGAAAAAATCAAACAATAATAATAAAAGAAAAAAGAAACCGTTTAAGAAAAATGAACAATAATTTTTTTAAAATACTAAGTTTTGCCTTGTTTTTTATGGTAGTTTCTTGCGATAAAAATCAAGTTTTCGACGAATATAAAGAATTTGATGGCACTTGGAAAAAAAACAAGAAAGCCACTTTCACTTTCGAACAAAAAGACACTACTGGTGTGTATAATTTGTTTTTAAATGTGAGAAACAATAACGAATATCCGTACAATAATTTGTTTTTAATTGTGTCTTTAAATCAACCAGACGGAAAAGTTTTAGTGGATACTTTAGAATACCAAATGGCTTATCCCGACGGAACTTTAATGGGAACTGGTTTTTCAGATATTAAAGAAAGTAAACTGTGGTATAAAGAAAACTTCAGTTTTGAAAAAGCAGGGAAATATACAGTTGATGTAGAACATGCCGTAAGACAAACAGGTAAAGTACAAGGTGTTCAGGATTTAATTGGGATTACAGATTTAGGATTAAGAATTGAAAAAAGAAAATAAATAATAGAATATGGCAACTACTAGCACCCAAGTCAATTATTCAGATTACGTAAGGAAATTTTGGAAATTATTCTGCTACACTTTTGGTGGCGTTTTATTGTTTTTTCTTTTAGCATCATGGGGATTTTTCGGGAAAATGCCTTCGTTTGACGAATTAGAAAATCCAGATACCAATATCGCTACAGAAATTATTTCTTCTGACGGTGTAACTTTAGGTAAGTTTTATAAAGAAAACAGAACACCAGTAAAATATCAAGAATTACCAAAACACTTAGTGGATGCTTTAGTGGCTACTGAAGACGAACGTTTTTACGAACATTCTGGAGTAGATGCGAAAGGAACTTTGAGAGCTATTTCAAGCTTAGGAAGAAGTGGTGGAGCAAGTACAATTACGCAACAGTTAGCCAAAAATTTATTTCACGGTGAAGGTTCAAAATTTTTACCTTTTCGTATCATTCAAAAATGTAAAGAATGGATTATTGCTACAAAACTAGAAAGACAATATACCAAACAAGAAATCATTGCATTATATTTAAACAAAGTTGATTTTGTAAATAGTGCTGTCGGAATTCGTTCGGCTTCAAAAATTTATATGGGTAAAGAACCTAAAGATTTAACTTTAGAAGAAAGTGCTTTGTTTGTGGGAATGTTAAAAAACCCTGCATTATTCAATCCAACAAAAGAAAAAAGAAAAGAAAAAGTTTTTAATAGAAGAAATACGGTTTTAGATCAAATGGTTAAAAACAAGTATTTATCGGAAGCTAAAGCGGAGCAACTTAAAAAAATGCCCGTAAAAATTAACTTCAAACCTGAAAGTCACGCAGAAGGAACGGCAACGTATTTTAGAGAATATTTACGTGAAAGTTTAAAACCAATCATCAAAGCCATTGAAGAAGAAAAAGGAGAAGAAATTGATCTTTATACTGCTGGATTAAAAATTTATACGACTGTCGATTCTCGTATGCAACAATATGCTGAAGAAGCTGTTGAAGAGCATTTGTCGAATTTACAACCAGAATTCAATCGTCGTCAAAAAGATAATCCGACTGCTCCTTTTTTAGATATTACACCAGAAGAAACTCAAAAAATCATGAATTCAGCCATGAAAAATTCTGAGAGATGGCGTATTATGAGTATCAACGGAAAATCGGATACAGAAATTAAACAATCTTTTGATATTCCTACCAAAATGAAAATTTTCACTTGGAAAGGTGAAAGAGATACCATCATGAAACCAAAAGATTCGATCCTTTATTATAAGCATTTCTTACAAACTGGAATGATGGCTATGGAGCCACAAACTGGTCATGTGAAAGCTTGGGTGGGTGGAATTAACTATAAATATTTCCAATACGATCACGTGGGTCAAGGTGCGCGTCAAGTAGGCTCTACTTTTAAGCCATTTGTTTATGCTACTGCTATTGACAGATTAGGAAAATCGCCTTGTGATTTGATTATGGATTCGCCATTTACCATTTTAAAAGGTGATAATAACGATAAAGATTGGACACCAAACAATTCAGATGGAAAATTCCGTGGATTGGTTTCTATGAAAAAAGCATTAGCCAATTCTATTAATACGGTTTCGGCTCGTTTAATTGACGAAGTTGGTGCGCCTGCCGTTGTGGAAATGGCCAAAAATTTAGGAGTTTCTTCAACTATTCCTAATCGTCCAGCAATTGCACTAGGAGCTGTGGAAATTACTGTTGAAGAAATGGTGGCAGCTTTCAGTACATTCGCCAATGAAGGTGTGTATATCAAGCCACAATTAATTACGAAAATTGAAGATAAAAACGGAGTAGTAATTTACCAAGGTATAGAAGAATCTCATGATGTTGTAAATAAAGATGTAGCCTATTCAATTATTAAATTGATGGAAGGTGTTACCGAATCTGGTACGGGTTCTCGTTTGCGTTGGGCAGCTTCTGCACCATCAAATTATTTAACGGGAGTACCTTATAATATTAAAGGACCGGTTGCAGGAAAAACAGGAACTTCTCAAAACAATTCAGATGGATGGTTTATTGGAATGGTTCCAAATTTAGCCGCCGGAGTTTGGGTGGGTAACGAAGACCGTTCCGCGCATTTCAAAAGTACCAATATGGGACAAGGTGCTACAACGGCTCTACCAATTTATGGAATTTTTATGCGAAAATGTTTAGCAGATCCAACGTTGAATATATCACAACAACCATTTAAAAGACCAGCAAATATGTCTATTAAAGTAGATTGTGGACCAGAACCTAAAGCGGTTGTAGATTCAACTGCAGTAGATTCAACTGCAGTTCCAATTGATGCACAACCAGATACAGAAGGAATAGACGGACTATAAATTATATTATGATTTCAAGAAAAGTAAACAACGTACAAGAAGCGCTTGAAGGAATTCAAGACGGACAAACAATTATGCTAGGAGGTTTCGGACTTTGTGGCATTCCAGAAAACAGTATTGCAGAATTAGTACAAAAAAATGTTACTGATTTAACTTGCATTTCAAACAATGCAGGTGTAGACGATTTTGGTTTAGGATTACTATTGCAAAAACGTCAAATTAAGAAAATGATTTCTTCTTATGTAGGTGAAAATGCCGAATTCGAACGTCAAATGCTTTCAGGAGAATTAGATGTAGAATTAACGCCTCAAGGAACTTTAGCAGAAAAATGCCGTGCCGCTCAAGCCGGAATTCCTGCGTTTTTTACACCTGCTGGTTTCGGTACTGAAGTTGCAGAAGGTAAAGAAACTCGTGAATTCAACGGAAAAATGCACGTTATGGAATTGGCGTATAAAGCTGATTTTTCTATTGTGAAAGCTTGGAAAGGTGACGAAGCTGGAAATTTAATTTTCAAAGGAACGGCTCGTAATTTTAATGCTTGTATGGCAGGTGCTGCAAAAATCACTATTGCTGAGGTAGAAGAATTAGTACCAGCTGGAACTTTAAATCCAAACGAAATTCATATTCCAGGAATTATGGTAAACCGTATTTTTCAAGGAGAAAAGTTTGAAAAAAGAATTGAGCAACGCACAGTAAGACAAAGAAGTTAATCATGGCATTAGATAAAAATCAAATCGCAAAAAGAATCGCACAAGAAGTTAAAGATGGTTTCTATGTAAATTTAGGAATCGGAATTCCAACTTTGGTTGCCAATTATGTTCGTACAGATATTTCAGTTGAATTTCAGTCTGAAAATGGTGTTTTAGGTATGGGACCTTTTCCTTTTGAAGGAGAAGAAGATGCCGATATCATCAACGCAGGAAAACAAACTATTACCACTTTACCAGGAGCAAGTTTCTTCGATTCTGCTTTTAGTTTCGGAATGATTCGTGCACAAAAAGTTGATTTAACTATTTTAGGAGCAATGGAAGTTTCTGAAAATGGAGATATCGCCAACTGGAAAATTCCTGGAAAAATGGTAAAAGGAATGGGTGGTGCTATGGATTTAGTTGCTTCTGCAGAAAATATTATCGTGGCTATGATGCATGTGAATAAAGCTGGAGAATCGAAAATTCTTAAAAAATGTACACTTCCATTAACAGGTGTAGGTTGTGTGAAAAAAGTGGTTACCGAATTAGCTGTTTTAGAAATTACACCAAACGGATTCAAATTATTAGAACGTGCTCCAGGCGTTTCTGTTGAAGAAATTATCCAATCTACTGAAGCTGAATTAATCATTGAAGGAGAAATTCCAGAGATGATTATAGAATAAATTTAAAATAAATAATCCCTTTAAAAGCAGCCTTTTTTGGCTGCTTTTTTTGTTTCTAAATATAAAAGTTTATAAAAAATATAACAAATTCATAAAATTTTGTTAATATTGTAAACGTTTCCCCAAAAAACTTAATTATTATTAACTTAATCTACTATGTTATGAAAAAAACATTATTGTCATTACTATTGACTATGTTTTCCGTTTTAATGAGTCAGGGACAAACCGACCAACTATGGAAAAGTGTTAATCAAGAAACCTTAAAAATTCAAGAAAAACTTGGCAGAGGTTCTACCCCAAAAGCATTTAAGCTTTTTAACCTAAATTTTTCTGCTTTCAAAACTGTTTTACAAAATGCCTCTTTAAGGGATGCTCAAACAGGATCTGGCCTAATTGTTTCCTTCCCAAATCCAGAAGGAAAATTACTAAAATACACAGTATACGAATCTCCAGTAATGGAAGCTGGCTTAGCCGAAAAATATCCAGACATCAAATCGTATGTTGGACAAGGAATTGATGATCGTACAGCTACAATTCATTTTAGTGTAACATCATTTGGTCTTCACACGATGACACTTTCAGGTTACGCTGGAACAACATATATTGATACTTATACCAAAGATTTACAAAATTATATAGTTTACAAACGTTCTGACTTAAGCAGCTCTAGAGCATTTAGTTGTTTGGTTCAAGATGATCATGAAAAAACAGCTTCAGTAACACCGTCAACAAGTGTCTTAAGAACAACTGATGGAACCAAAAGAACTTATAGATTGGCTATGGCTTGTACTATAGAATATGCTGCATATCATGTTAATGCTGCTGGTTTGAGTGGTGGAACTACAGCTCAGAAAAAAGCAGCAGTTTTAGCCGCAATGAACGTTACTATGACTCGGATTAATGGTATTTATGAAAGAGATTTAGCCGTAAGAATGAATCTTGTTGCTAATAATGATGCGATTATTTTTATCACATCGGATTCTTTTTCAAACACCGACTCAAATGCTTTAATCGACGAAAGTCAATCTGTAATTGATGCAACAATCGGAAGTGCTAATTACGACATCGGACATACAGTTAGTACTGGTGGTGGTGGTTTAGCACAATTATACTCTCCATGTTCTTCTAGTAAAGCAAGAGGAATAACAGGACAAGGTTCTCCAGTAGGTGATCCTTTTGATGTGGATTATGTGGCACATGAAATGGGACATCAATTTGGTGGTAATCATACACAAAACAACGCTTGTAACCGTAGTTCAGCTGCTTCAATGGAACCTGGTAGTGGAAGTACAATCATGGGATATGCTGGTATCTGTGCTCCAAACGTTCAGAATAACTCTGATGCACATTTCCATTCTAAAAGTTTAGATGAAATGTCAGCATTTATAACTGGATCTGGTAATAGTTGTGCTGTAAAAACAGCTAGTGGAAATACAGCACCTACATCAAATGCTGGAGCCGACTTTACAATTCCTAAAGGAACGCCTTTCGTTTTAAAAGGTGCTGGAACGGATGCTAATGGAGATGCATTAACATATTGCTGGGAACAAATCAACCCTGAAACTTCTACACAACCTCCGGTAGCAACTTCAACTTCAGGACCTAATTTCAGATCAAATCCTCCTTCAACTTCTCCTGATAGATACATGCCAAATTTAGCAACAGTTATCGCTGGAAATACTGCAAATACTTGGGAAGTAGTTCCAAATGTTGCTAGAACAATGGATTTTTCTTTAACCGTAAGAGATAACAGAGCAGGAGCTGGTCAACACGCTACTGATAATGTAAAAATAACAGTTAATGGAACTGCTGGTCCTTTCACGGTAAGTTCACCAAACACTGCTGTTTCTTATGTAGCAGGAACTTCTCAAACAGTAACTTGGAATGTTGCAGGAACTACTGCAAATGGCGTAAATGCTGCCAATGTTGATATCTTATTATCTACTGATGGAGGAAATACATATCCGGTTACTTTATTAGCTGCAACCCCAAATGACGGAACACAAGCTGTTACAATTCCTAATACTCCTGGTACTCAAAACAGAATCATGGTAAGAGGTAGCGGACATATTTTCTACGATATTTCAAATGCTAATTTTACAATCACGGCTGGATCTTCTGATACAGTTGCACCATCTGCTCCAACAAGTTTAACAGCTTCAGGAACTACACAAACTACAACAAATTTATCTTGGACAGCTTCTACTGATAATGTTGCAGTAACTGGATACGATGTGTACAGAGGAACTACTTTATTAGGGACAGTTACAACTACAACTTATAACGTTACAGGATTAACAGCATCAACAGCTTATTCATTCTCTGTGAAAGCTAAAGATGCAGCTGGAAATATTTCAGCATCAAGTAATGTAGTTAACGTAACAACATTAGCACCAGCTTCAGATACAACTGCTCCTAGTGCTCCAACAAGTTTAACAGCTTCAGGAACTACACAAACTACAACAAATTTATCTTGGACTGCTTCAACTGATAATGTTGCAGTAACTGGATACGATGTATATCAAGGAACTACTTTGTTAGGAACTGTTGCTACTACAACTTATAACGTAGCAGGATTAACAGCTTCTACTGCTTATTCATTCTCTGTGAAAGCAAAAGATGCAGCTGGAAATATTTCAGCTTCAAGCAATGTGGTCAATGTAACAACATTAGCTGTGGTTTCTGTTTACTGTACCTCACAAGGAAATAGCGTTTCTGATGAATTAATTGGAAGAGTGCAAATTGGAACAATCAACAACGCTTCAACTGGCGGAACGGGTTATACTGATTTCACATCAATTTCAACAAACCTTACGAAAGGTGTTTCAACTACAATTACAATTACACCAACATGGACAGGCTCAGTTTATGCAGAAGGTTATGCGGTTTGGATTGATTACAACAACGATAAAGATTTTGCTGATGCAGGAGAATTAGTTTGGAGTAATGCAGCCGTTTCAACTACTCCAGTTTCAGGATCTTTCACAGTTCCAACAACTGCAACAACTGGTGCAACTAGAATGAGAGTGTCGATGAGATATAACGCAATTCCAGCATCATGTGGAAACTTTGATTACGGTCAAGTGGAAGATTACACCGTTAATCTAATCAATGCAGCTGCAGATACTACTGCACCAAGCGCTCCAACAAGTTTAACAGCTTCAGGAACAACACAAACTACAACGAATTTATCTTGGACGGCTTCAACAGATAATGTTGGGGTAACTGGATACGATGTATATCAAGGCGCAACATTAAAAGCTACAGTTACAGGAACTACGTATGCAGTTACAGGTTTAACAGCGGCTACAACTTATACTTTTTCTGTAAAAGCGAAAGATGCTGCTGGAAATATTTCTGCATCAAGCAATGTGGTAAATGTGACAACATTATCAAATACAGTAACATATTGCGCTTCCCAAGGAAATAATGTTTCAGATGAGTTTATCGATTATGTAGCAATTGGTGGAATCGCAAATACAACTGGAGCTAACGCAGGTTATGGTAATTTTACAAACTTGGTAGGAAATATTCCTTATGGTTCAAATACGATTACTTACAGTACTGGTTTCACTGGATCTGCTTATACAGAATTTTGGTCGGTGTGGATTGACTACAACAAAAATGGAACTTTCGAAACTACAGAAAAAGTAGCTTCTGGATCGTCTTCAAGTAGTGCTAATTTATCAAGTACTTTTACGGTACCAACATCGGCTTTAGCTGGAACAACTAGAATGAGGGTTTCGATGAAATATAACGCTGCACCTACTGCTTGTGAAACTTTTACTTATGGAGAAGTAGAAGATTATACAGTAAATATTGGAGTTTCAGCTAGACCTCAATCAGAAGTTGGAGAGCAAATAGGAAGCGAATCGTCTATTTATGATTTAACTTTATATCCGAATCCTACAGAAAGTGAATTAAATATTGCAACGGCAGATGGACGTGAAGTGTCTTTCAGAATTGTAAATCTGATGGGTCAGGAAGTAAGAAAAGGGAAATTTTCGACTAAAGGAAATATTAATGTGAGTGACCTTAACAATGGAATTTATGTTTTTGAAATCAATGATGGTCAAAAAACAGTTTCAAAGAAATTTGTAAAGAAATAATATAAATTTTTTAAATAATTAAAAAGGCGGGATATTAATTCCGCCTTTTTTATTCTCTCATTTGTTATAAAAATAACATAATAATTAAATTATAATATAAATTTTAACAATTTTTACGGGAAATCCTTACCTGTTTTTTTGTCTTACACCTAAATTTGAATAACCTAGAAAAAATTTCAATTATAAAATACTTGTTACGAGTGAATTATAAAATAATTTCAAATTTAAAAAATCAATCTGACCAATTGATTTAATTATTAACCAACTAAAACAAATCTATTATGAAAAAACCTTTAAACAGTATTGTTTCGGTATTTGCATTGTCATTATTTGCGCTGTCTGTATCAGCTCAAGAAACAGACAAAAATGTAAAACAGAAAAACCATAGCGAGAATGGTTTGCCTAGTTTAATCACATTTAGTGAAAAATCGACTTATAAAAGTTCCGATTTTCAAAAAATCTTCAAAGACCAACTCGGTCTAAAACAAAACCAAAATTTTTCTAAAATTAAAACAGAATCCGATGGAGATGGTTTTACACATGAAAAATTCCAATTATTCCATCAAGGTTTAAAAGTTGAATTTGCCACGTATACCATGCATTCTAAAAATGGCAAATTGGCTTCAATGAGCGGTGAATTTTATAACATTGGAGAAATAAATATAACACCAGCTATTTCTGCTGAAGTTGCACTTAATAAAGCAACTCGTCAAATTGGAGCTTCAAAATATCTGTGGGAAAATCAGGCAGAAGCCGATTTGATTGGATATCAAAAACCACAAGGTGAATTACTATTATTACCATTAATGCCGGAAGAAGGCAAATCAAAAACTTCAAATGATATAAGACTAGTTTATAAATTTGACATCTATGCCACTAGCCCTGCAAGTAGAGGAGATGTGTATGTAGACGCTCAAACGGGAGAAGTTTTATTTTATAACGCAACAATTAAACACTTAGGAGAACATGCGCATGGCACAAAAACTACGAAACAAGCTTTTACTAAAAATATAGAAAAACCTAAATTTTCTGATCTTTTCAATAGCAATTCTTTACTTGTAGCAGGAACTGCTGCAACACGTTATAGTGGATCAAGATCTATTGAAACAACTCTAACAAGTGGAAGTCATAAACTTAAAGACGCTACAAGAGGATTAGGAGTTGATACCTACAACATGCAAATGGGTATTAATTATAATAATGCGGTCGATTTTTCAGATGTTGATAATAATTGGACGGCTGCTGAATTTAACAACACCGCTAAAGACAATGCAGCTTTAGACGCACATTGGGCTGCCGAAAAAACATACGATTTTTTTAAAACAACCTTCAATAGAAACAGTTACGATAATGCTGGAGCAAAAATTAAAAGTTATGTACATTTTGACTTAGTTGAATATGGCTATTCAAATAATGACAACGCCTTTTGGGATGGTTCAAGAATGACTTATGGTGACGGAACATCTTTTCAACCGTTAACTTCTGTTGATGTAGCGGCACACGAAATAGGACATGCTATCTGTACTTATTCTGCAAATTTAGCCTACCAAAGAGAATCTGGTGCGATGAATGAAGGATTTTCAGATATTTGGGCTGCTTGTGTGGAGTATTATGCGGATCCTACAAAACAAACTTGGGTATTGGCTGAAGAAATTGGTGGGCCAATTCGTTCTTTCTCTAATCCAAATGCAAAAAGTCAACCAGATACTTATGGAGGAACCTACTGGAAAAATGTAAACTGTGGTACTCCAACACAAAGTAATGATTACTGTGGTGTTCACACGAATTCAGGAGTATTGAATCACTGGTTCTATATTCTTTCTGTTGGTAAAACAGGAACAAATGATATTGGAAATGCCTTCAACGTAACTGGAATTACAATTGAAAAAGCAGGTAAAATCGCTTATCGTTTAGAAACAGCTTATTTATCCGCTAATTCAACATATGCTGATGCCAGAACACATGGTATTCAATCTGCAATTGATTTATACGGAGCGGGTTCTGCTGAAGTTATTGCTACAACAAATGCATGGTATGCAGTAGGTGTTGGTGCGGCTTACGCAGGTTCAGGTGATACTGTAGCGCCATCTACACCAGCTAGTTTAGCGGCATCTGGAACAACTTCATCTTCAACTAACTTATCATGGACAGCTTCAACTGATAATGTTGCGGTTGCGGGTTATAATGTATATAGTGGAGTTACTTTATTAGGAACAGCATCTGGAACTACTTACACTGCTTCAGGATTAACTGCTTCTACAACGTATTCATTTACAGTGAAAGCAAAAGATGCAGCTGGAAATTTATCTGCTTCAAGTAATGCAGTTAGTGTTACGACTTTAGCCGCTACAGCTTCATATTGTGCTTCTCAAGGTGGTAGTGTTGCCGATGAATTAATTGGTAGAGTTCAAATAGGAACAATCAACAACGCTTCAACTGGTGGAACTGGTTATACAGATTTCACATCAATTTCGACTAACCTTACTAAAGGCGCTTCAACTACAATTACAGTAACACCAACTTGGACAGGAAGTACTTATCCAGAAGGTTATGCTGTGTTTATTGATTATAACAACGATAAAGATTTTGCCGATGCAGGTGAATTAGTTTGGAGTAAAGCAGCCGCTACAACAACTCCAGCTTCTGGAAGTTTTACTGTTCCAACAACAGCAATTACGGGTTCAACAAGAATGAGAGTTTCGATGAAATACAACGGAATTCCAACAGCTTGTGAAGCTTTTCAATACGGACAAGTTGAAGATTATACGGTTAATTTAACTACAGGGACTGTAGATACAACTGCGCCATCTGCTCCAACAAGTTTAACTGCTTCTGGAACATCTCAAACAGGAACAAATTTATCTTGGACAGCTTCAACAGATAATGTTGGTGTAACTGGATACGATGTATATCAAGGTGTAACTTTAAAAGCTTCAGTTACTGGAACAACTTATGCAGTAGCAGGTTTAACTGCTGCAACAGCTTATACTTTTTCTGTAAAAGCGAAAGACGCAGCCGGAAATATTTCTGCTGCAAGTAATGTAGTGAATGTAACAACATTATCAAATTCAGTAACTTATTGTGCTTCTACTAGTAGCAATACATCTGATGAAAAAATTGGTAGAGTTCAAGTAGGAACGATTAATAATCCTTCAACTGGAACTGCTGGTTATGAAAACTTTACCGCTTTATCTACTAATTTAACGACAGGGACAGCCAATACAATTACAATCACACCTTCATGGACATCAACTGTTTATAGCGAAGGTTATGCCGTTTGGATTGATTACAACAAAAACGGATTGTTTACAGATGCTGGCGAATTAGTATTTTCAAAAGCAACTTCTACAGCGACTACAGCAACGGGTTCTTTCACAGTTCCAACAACAGTTAGTGTAGGCTCAACAAGAATGAGAGTTTCTATGAAATACAACGGAATTCCAACTTCATGTGAAACATTAGCTTACGGACAAGTAGAAGATTATTCTGTGAATATTGTTGCAGGAACTCCAATTTCAGCTATTACAGAAACGAATTCAAATGAAGTTTTAACAACACTTTCTTTATATCCAAATCCAACTAGAGATGTCTTGAATATTGAAACAAATAGTGATTCGAAATTAAACTATTCAGTTACTAATTATTTAGGACAAGTTGTAAAAACGGGAAGTATCGAAAATAACGTGTTAAACGTTTCTAGTTTAAATTCTGGAATTTATATTTTAGAAATTAATGATGGACAAAAATCGGTTACCAAAAAATTCATTAAAGAATAAATTTTTAGTTTAGTTTATTAAAACGTCTCGAATTTCGGGGCGTTTTTTTATGCTTAATGTTAGAGTTGTAGCGGGTTTATGATTTAGGAAATTTTAAGGTTAACTTAAGGATTATTTAAGTTAATCATCTAAAAAACAATTAATTACATTTGTTTTCCCCAACAAACCAATTATTAACCAATTTAACCTACTAATTTATGAGAAATCACTACCGTAGCATAACTTCGGCATTTGTATTGTCTTTGTTTGCGTTATCTAGTTTCGCTCAGGAAACAGATAAAAATGTAAATCAAAAAAGCCATGGTGAAAATGGCCTACCGAATTTAATTACTTTCAAAGAAAACACGGCGTATAAAAGCTCAGATTTTCAAAAAATTTTCCAAGAACATTTAGGATTAAAACAAAACCAAAGTTTTTCACGATTAAAATCAGAATCGGATAAACTGGGTTTTACACACGAAAAATTTCAATTATTCCACCAGGGAATAAAAGTAGAATTCGCTACTTACACGATCCATTCTCAAAATGGTAAGTTGACCTCTATGAGCGGTGAATTTTACAAATTGAATAATGTAATTACAACTCCTTCAATTTCGGCAGAAGTAGCTTTTAATAAAGCATTAGCTCAAATTGGCGCAACAAAATACCTTTGGGAAGATAAAGTTAGTGCTGAAAGTATGGAGTATGTAAAGCCACAAGGCGAACTAGTTTTATTGCCTTCTATGGAACAGCAAGGCGAAAAAAGAACTTCAGACAATGTGCGTTTAGCTTATAAATTTGACATTTATGCAACAGCACCTATGAGTAGAGGAGATGTTTATGTTGATGCAGTAACTGGAGAAATTTTATTTTACAATGCAACTATCAAACATTTAGGAGAACATAGCAACTGTAAAGGAGATACTCATGCAGCTGTACCATTTTCTAAAAAAGAATCCAATGCGGTGGTGGCTGGAACTGCTGCTACTCGTTATAGTGGATCACAGCCAATTCAAACAACATTAAGTGGTTCATCTTATATTTTGTCGGATGTTACTCGTGGAGGCGGAATTCAAACCTATAACTGTAACAGAACAGGTACGCTTGGCACTACAAACTTTACTGATGCTGATAATAACTGGACAGCAGCAGAATATAATAATACGAACAAAGACAATGGAGCTTTAGATGCACATTGGGGATCTGAAATGACATATGATTATTGGTCTGTTGTTCACGGAAGAAACAGTTATAATAATGCGGGTGCAAAAATGAAAAGTTATGTACATGTTGATTTAGTTGCTGCTGGATATTCAAATGATCAGAACAATGCATTTTGGAATGGAAGTGCCATGATTTATGGTGATGGATCTGGAACTGGTGGTTTCGATATTTTAACTGCTCTTGATGTTACAGGTCATGAAATTGGTCATGCTGTTTGTAGCAGTACAGCTAATTTAGCTTATCAAAGAGAATCAGGTGCAATGAATGAAGGATTCTCTGATATATGGGGAGCTTGTGTGGAATTTCGTGCTGCACCTAATAAAGCAACTTGGTTAATAGGTGAAGATATCGAAAGAAGATCAGGACATGCTTCTTTACGTTCAATGAGTAATCCAAACGTTGAAGGACAACCAGACACTTACGGAGGTACGTATTGGAAAAATGTAAATTGTGGTACACCAACACAAAGCAATGACTATTGTGGTGTTCATTATAATTCAGGTGTGTTAAACCACTGGTTTTATATTTTAACTACAGGAAAATCAGGAACAAATGATATAGGAAGTGTTTTTAATGTAACAGGTATTGGAATTGATAAAGCAGCCCAAATTGCTTTCCGTACTGAAAGTGTTTATTTAACTTCAAATTCTACCTATGCAAATGCAAGAACATATGGAATTCAATCTGCTGTCGATTTATACGGCGCAGGTTCTGCTGAGGTTATTGCTACAACAAATGCATTTTACGCAGTAGGAATTGGAGCTGCTTATGTTGGTCCAGCTGATACCATTGCCCCGTCAGCTCCAGCTAGTTTAGCGGCTTCAGGAACTACTCAAACAACAACAAATTTATCTTGGACAGCTTCTACTGATAATGTAGGTGTTACTGGATATAATGTATACCAAGGAACAACGTTGAAAGCAACTGTTACAACTACAACTTATGCTGTAACTGGATTAACTGCTTCAACAGCGTATGCTTTCTCAATAAAAGCAAAAGATGCTGCAGGAAATATCTCAGCGGCAAGTAATGTAGTAAATGTAACTACTTTAGCACCAGCTGCTGATACTTCAGCTCCAACAACCCCAACAAGTTTAACTGCTTCTGGAACTACACAAACTTCAACAAATTTATCTTGGACAGCTTCAACAGATAATGTTGGTGTAACTGGATATGATGTTTACAGAGGATCAACTTTAGTTACAACAGTAACAGGAACTAGCTATACTGCTACAGGTTTAACTGCTGCAACTGCTTATACTTTCTCTGTAAAAGCTAAAGATGCTGCTGGAAATATCTCTGCATCAAGTAATGTAGTTAATGTTACAACTTCATCTACATCAGTTACGTATTGTAATTCAAGAGGAAATAGTGTTGCTGACGAATTTATTGATTATGTATCAATAGGTGGAATTTCAAATGCTACTGGAGCAAATGGTGGTTATGGTAATTTCACTAATCTTGTAGGAAATCTTTCTTATGGTAACAATCCAATTATTGTGAGTGCCGGATTTACAGGTTTAGCTTACACAGAATATTGGGCTATTTGGATCGATTTTAATAAAAACGGAATATTTGAAATCTCAGAGAAAGTGGAATCTGGATCTTCTTCAAGTAGTGCCAACTTAACAGGAACAGTAAATGTACCAACGACAGCTTTAGCTGGAACAACAAGAATGAGAGTTTCAATGAAATACAATGCAGCACCAACTGCTTGTGAAACTTTTACTTACGGAGAAGTGGAAGATTATACTGTAAATATTGGTGGATCTAGTGTTACTGGAATTGCTACTAATGAATTTACAAATGAATCTAATATTTATGATTTCAACATCTATCCAAATCCAGTAGAGAATGTATTGAAAGTTTCTTTACAGGATAACAGAAAAGCTTCTTATAAAATCTATAATTTAATGGGTCAAGAAGTGAAAAGCGGAAACGTAAATCAATCAGAAATCTATGTTGCTAATTTAAATTCTGGTATTTACATTTTTGAAATGAATGATGGTCAAAAAACCATCACTAAGAAATTCATTAAAAAGTAATTTTTTAGTTTAGTTTATTAAAACGTCTCGAATTTCGAGGCGTTTTTTTATTCCATTAAGTTAAAGTAATTTTGCAAAAAAGATAAGCAATGAGTTTTCCAAAAGTAATTTTAAAGAAAGGTAAAGAAAAATCTATTCAACGTCGTCATCCTTGGGTTTTCAGTGGAGCGGTTTATGCCGTTACACAAGAATTGAATGATGGTGAAATGGTTGATGTAGTCGATTCAGATAACAACCATTTAGGAACAGGATATTTCAGTGATAAAGGAAGTATCGTGGTTCGTATTTTAACTTTTGGAACGGAAGTTTTTTCAGAAACTTTTTGGAAAGACAAATTGCAATCGGCTTGGTATTTACGTACACAATTATTGGATTTTGAAGTAACTAATGCATTCCGTGTGATTCATGGAGAAGGTGATGGAATCTCTGGATTAATCATTGATTATTACGATAAAAATTGGGTAATTCAAGCCCATTCAACAGGAGTTTTTCTTCAAATGAAAGAAATTGCTGAAGCGATTCAATCTAACTTTCCGAATCATTGCGATACGATTTATTGTAAGAGTTCAGGAACGTTACCAAATACAGGAACCGATTATTTCTTATTCGGAACTAAATCAGAAACAGTTGCTAGAGAAAACAACATTTTATTTTCTGTGAATTGGGTAGAAGGACAAAAAACAGGTTTCTTCTTAGACCAACGTGAAAACAGAAAATTATTAGGCGAATTTTCAAAAGGTAAAAAAGTACTAAATACATTTTGTTACACGGGTGGTTTTTCCATTTATGCGATGAACGCTGGAGCAGAATTAGTAACTTCGGTTGATATTTCTCAAAAAGCAGTCGATTTAGCCGCAAGTAATATGGAATTAAATTTTCCAAAAGCGAATCATACCGCTGTGGCTGATGATGTGTTTAATTTTATGAGAGAACACACCCAACAATATGATGTGATTGTTTTAGATCCGCCCGCTTTCGCGAAAAGCATCAAAAGCAAACATACTGCAACTCAAGCATACAAACGTTTAAATATAGCTGGTTTAAAAGCCTTAGCACCAAATGGAATTTTATTCACTTTCTCTTGTTCGCAAGTAATTGATGATGTATTATTTTACAATACTGTTGCGGCAGCAGCCATCGAATCTGGAAGAAACATTAGAGTGTTACACAAATTAGGACAAGGTCCAGATCATCCAACGAATATTTATCATCCAGAAGGACATTACTTAAAAGGATTGGTGTTGTTTGTGGAATAAAGTTTAAAGTCGCAGTCTCAGTATATAAAAAAGCCCAAAAATTATTTTTGGGCTTTTTTGTATTTATTTTTTAAAACTGAAAACTGTGACTGAAACCTTTTTAAAGGTTCGCAAAGAAATCATTTCCTTTATCATCTGTAATAATGAATGCTGGGAAATCTTTTACCGTAATTTTACGAACGGCTTCCATTCCTAATTCTTCAAAATCAACAACTTCAACAGATAAGATATTTTCCTTCGCTAAAATAGCAGCAGGTCCACCAATGGATCCTAAATGAAACCCACCATATTTGTGACAAGCGGTTGTTACATCTTTGCTTCTGTTTCCTTTTGCTAACATAATCAAACTTCCACCAGCGGCTTGGAATTCATCAACATAGACGTCCATTCTTCCCGCAGTTGTTGGTCCGAAACTTCCAGAAGGCATTCCGTCTGGTGTTTTAGCTGGACCAGCATAATATACTGGATGGTTTTTGAAATACTCTGGCATTGGTTTTCCAGCGTCTAATAATTCTTTAATTTTAGCGTGAGCGATATCACGAGCTACAATCAATGTTCCGTTTAATTTTAAACGTGTTTTGATTGGATATTTCGATAATTCCGCTAAAATTTCTTTCATTGGTTTATCCAAATTGATATCAACAGCTGGTTCTAAATGTGGCGCTGTTGCTGGTAAAAACTGACCAGGATTCGTTTCTAATTGCTCTAAGAAAATTCCATCTTTTGTGATTTTTCCTTTGATATTTCTATCTGCTGAACAAGAAACTCCCATTCCAACCGGGCAAGAAGCCGCGTGACGTGGTAAACGAATTACGCGAACATCATGTGTTAAATATTTTCCACCAAATTGTGCTCCAATTTGACTTTCTTGACAAATTACTTGTACTCTTTTTTCCCATTCTAAATCACGGAAAGCTTGACCCGCCATGTTTCCAGAAGTTGGTAAATTGTCATAATAACCAGCAGATGCTTTTTTCACAGTCGCCAAAGTAGCTTCTGCTGAGGTTCCACCAATTACTAATACTAAGTGATAAGGCGGACAAGCCGCAGTTCCTAAATCGTAAATACGTTCACGAACAAATTCTTCTAAAGATTTATCGTTTAATAACGATTTTGTTTTTTGATATAAGAAGGTTTTGTTTGCCGAACCACCACCTTTTGTTAAAAATAAGAATTCATAAGAATTTCCTTTTTTAGCATAAATATCAATTTGTGCTGGAAGATTCGAACCTGAATTTTTCTCTTCGAACATTGAAATAGGTACAATTTGCGAATAACGAAGGTTTTTATTTTGGTAGGTATTGAAAATTCCTTTCGACAACCATTCGCCATCATCTGCGCCAGTATAAACGTTTTCTCCTTTTTTTGCCATCACAATTGCAGTTCCTGTATCTTGGCAAGAAGGCAATTGTCCTTCCACTGCTACAGCCGCATTTTGCAATAAATTATAAGCTACAAAACGGTCGTTGTCTGTTGCTTCTGGGTCTTCAATAATGTTTTTAAGTTTTTGTAAATGTCCTGAACGTAACATAAAAGAAACGTCGTCCATAGCTTCTTGAGCTAACAACTCTAATCCTTTTGGGTCAACGACTAAGATTTCTCTGTCGCCTAATTGCTCCACTTTTACAAAATCTGAAGTTAATTTTTTGTAGGGTGTATCGTCTTTTGAAATCGGATACGGATCTTGATATATAAAGTCCATTTGTATGTGTTTTGAAATGTAAAGTTAAGAAATATTTTAAAAAAACCCTCCAAGAGTTTGAAACTCTTGGAGGGTTGATGAGATGGCTATTTCACAAAAAACCAACTAGCTACCAAAATTGCAGTAATCACACAGATTAAGTCTACTAATAACATCATAGCTAAGGTGTAACGTGTGTTCTTGATGTTGATACTACCAAAATAAACGGCAATTACATAAAACGTAGTTTCAGCACTACATTGGAAAATACAACTCAATCTACCAGTTAAGGAATCGACACCAAAAGTTTTCATCGAATCTATCATAAATCCACGTGAACCTCCTGAACTAAATGGACGTAACATGGCAACTGGTAATGAATCTGTAATTTGTTTAGAAACACCAATATTTGAAAAAGCAAATGAAAGGCCGTTACTAATAATTTCAAACAAACCACTATTTCTAAAGAATGAAATAGCCACTAGCATTCCCATTACGTAAGGAAAAATTTTGACACCAGTGTTCATTCCGTTTTTCGCTCCATCTACGAACGTATCGAAAATGGTTGTTTCTTTTTCAACGAATTTTTTCTCGTGTATGAAAGAAAATATTAAAGTAAAAGCAATAATTGCAATTAGCATTAAGCCTGATAAATTACCTGTAAAGTAATTTTTACCAATAATATCTAAACCGTTTATGTACCACATTAATCCTGTAATTGCACCAACGATAATACCAATTGATCCTAGTAATGTAAAACTTTTGAAGTTTAATTTTTGTCTGATTCCAACCAACAAAAACGCTGCAATTGTACCAATGAAAGACGTAATAATACAAGGTAACATCACATCAGCTGGATTGGCAGCATTTTCTGCCGCTCGATAACCAATAATTGAAGTTGGAATTAAAGTTAATCCCGCAGCATGTAAACACATAAACATAATTTGTGCGTCGCTCGCTTTGTCTTTTTCAGTATTTAAGGTTTGCAAACTTTCCATGGCTTTTAATCCGAATGGTGTTGCTGCCGAATCTAATCCTAAGAAGTTCGCTGCGAAATTCAACGTCATGTACGAAATAGATTCGTGATTTTTTGGAATAGAAGGGAAAACTTTTTCAAAAACAGGACTTAGTTTTTTTGCTAATTTTTCCGAAGCACCTGAAATAATTAACAATTCCATTAATCCACAGAAAAAGGCTAAATAGGCAATTAAAGGTAAAATTATTTCGAATAAACTGAATTTACACGTTGGCAATAAACCATCAGATTTTTGTTTGCCACTAAATATTTTTACGGTTTGACTTTTATAAACATAAGTCGTATCCGGATTTATAGTATCACGATTTATGGTAAACGTTTTTTCATCCGATTTTTGAATACTGTCTTGAATAAACTTTGGTATTTCTTTTAAATATTTTTCAGAAATTAAAATAGGATCGTCTTTTTTTCCATTTAAAACGAAATCAATTGAATAACTATTTCCTGTAAATAACCCAATAATCACAAATGCTATTGATGAGATAAAAATCGCTAACCAAAATCTACTTAATACCATGTTGTTATTTTTTTAAAAATTTATTGATAAGTTGCGTGGTAGAACTATCGTGTTTTTTGACAGCACTATTTTCAATTTCGGTTAAAATAGAATTGGCCAATTGTTTTCCTAACTCAACGCCCCATTGATCGTAACTATAAATGTTCCAAATAATTCCTTGTACAAAAATTTTGTGTTCGTACATAGCGATTAAAGCGCCTAAACTTTCTGGAGTTAGTTTTTCAATTAATATAGTGTTGGTTGGTTTGTCTCCTTGGAAAATTTTAAAAGGAATTAAATGCGAAACTTCTGTTTCTGTTTTGCCTTGTGAGATAAATTCTGAAAGCACTTCTTCTTTAGATTTGCCTTTTAATAATGCTTCGGTTTGAGCGAAAAAGTTCGACATCAATTTATTGTGATGGTCTTTTTCTTCGTGAAGTGGTTGAACAAACCCAATAAAATCGGTCGGAATTAATTTCGTTCCTTGATGTATTAATTGGAAGAAAGCATGTTGTGAATTGCTTCCAGGTTCGCCCCAAACTATTGTTCCTGTTTGATAATTTACTGGAAATCCATTTCTGGCAATCGATTTTCCATTGCTTTCCATATTACTTTGTTGTAAATAGGGCGCTAATTTTTGTAAATATTGTGTGTATGGAATTAAGGCTTCCGTTTCAGCTCCAAAAAAATTATTGTGCCAAATGCTCAATAATGCTAATACTACTGGAATATTATTTTCAAAAGGTGTGGTTTTAAAATGGGTATCCATTTTGTTTGCACCTTTTAATAATTGATTGAAATTATCGTATCCAACGGCTAAACTAATGGTTAAACCAACGGCACTCCATAATGAAAAGCGTCCGCCAACCCAATCCCACATTGGAAAAATGTTTTCAGGAGCAATTCCGAAATTGGTTACATTTTGTAAATTACTAGAAACCGCCACAAAATGTTTGGCAATGTCTTTTTCTGTTGCAGACTTCAAAAACCATTTTTTAATTGTTTCCGAATTGGTCAACGTTTCTTGAGTTGTAAACGTTTTTGAAACTATGACAAATAAAGTGGTTTCTGGATTTATTTTTTTTAATATTTCTTGTACATGATCTCCATCTACATTAGAAATAAAGTGTGTTTTTAAATTGTTTTTATAGAACTGAAGCGCGTCAACAACCATTGCTGGACCTAAATCTGAACCACCAATTCCAATGTTTACTACATCGGTAAATGCTTTTCCAGAATAGCCTTTGGCTTCTCCAGAAATAATATAATTTGTAAAGTTTTTTATTTTGTTTTTGGTAGCGAAAATCTCAGGAATTACATTTTTACCTTCAAATAGAATAGTATCGTTTTCATTTGCACGCAAAGCCGTATGAAGCACTGCTCTGTCTTCGGTTTCATTGATTTTTTCTCCTGAAAAATAGTTTGAAATAGCTTCTTGTAAACCTACTTCGTTGGCTAATTCAATAAGTAAACTTAAGGTTTCTTTGGTCCAATTATTTTTAGAAAAATCCACATAAAAATCGTTCCATTCAATATGGAATGTTGCTGCTCTTTTGGCATCTTTTTCAAACAAATCTTTTATCGATTGAAACTCAATTTCAGAAAAATGTGTTCTTAATTTTTGCCAAGCGTTAGTTTCGGTTGGATTTATGGTATTAAGGCTCATTTTTTACTCTTTAAAAGTTTTTGCAGTAATGTCTTCTAATTCTTTTTTAAGCGGTGCAATTGTAGCCAAATATTTTTCCTTTTGTTTTTTTGTCATCGGCTCCGAAGAAGGTAATTTCAATCGCAATGGATCAACTTGAACTCCATTTTTCCAAAAACGATAACACACGTGTGGACCAGTCGCTAAACCAGTGCTTCCAACTTTACCTATGACTTGTCCTTGTGTTACAGATTGTCCTCTGCGAACCAAAATTTTAGACATGTGAAGGTATTGTGTGGCATATTTTGAGTTGTGTTTTACTTTTACGAAATTTCCATTTCCTGAAGTGTATCCGGTGGCTTCCACAACACCAGAAGCTGTTGTCTTAATTGGCGTTCCGTGTGGTGCCGCATAATCTGTTCCGTTGTGCGCTTTCCAAGTAAATTGTACGGGATGAAATCTTCGAGCTGTAAATTTTGATGTTAATTTAAAGAAAGAAAGAGGTGCTTTTAAAAACATACTTTTCGCACCAGATGCTTTTTCGTCAAAATATTCTGGTCTTTTTTGTTTTTCGTTGATTTTATATGGGAACGCGTAGATTTTTTTTCCTTTGTATTCGAAATACGAAGCTTCCACTTCATCTACACCTAAATATTCGCCATTTTCGAAATATTTTTCTTTGATTGTAACGGCAAATTTGTCGCCTTTTTTAAGTTTGAAAAAGTCGATTGAGTATTTATAAATTTGAGCCAATTCGTTTGCTAAAGAAGCGCTAACGCCATTTCTTGATAAGGTTTCAGATAGTGAACCATCTAATTCAGCCGCAATTGTTCTTCTTTTAATTACAGTTGGACGTTTCTTAATTTCTACCTTAATTGAATCTCTTAAATCGACAACCAAATAACTCGTTTTGTCCTGAACATAAACTAATGCTTTTATGTTTTTTTTATTTTTTTTGTCAGATAGAGTGATGAAAGGTTTACCTGCTCGAATATTTTTTATATTGAAAGAATCTTTGATTTTCTCTGTAACATCAAAGGTTTTTAAACTATCTGGTAACGTATACGCTTCTAAAATAGTACTAAAAGTATCTCCAGATTGCAAGGTGTCTTCCACCACCGAAAAGTCATTAAAAGTAAACCCGTATTTTTTAATAATAGGTTCTTTTTTAACGATTTTTTCTGCAATTTTTTTATCACCTTCTTTGTTTTGACAAGAAAATGTTAGTAGTAGTATAAGTGCGTATAGTAAATATTTCAAACTGTCTTTTTTTGTATTATTCTCCCCAATTTTTTAATTCTTCTTCACTCCAAAGTTTTGGAAAGAAAATTCTTCTTTGGTATTTTGGTAACATGTATTTTTTCCAATCGCTTCCACCAGTTGCTTCATGATTCCCGGGAACGCTTTCAATATATTTTTTAGCAGCATTGAAATGACCCATTACCCAAGTGATATTTACTGTTTTGTCGTAATGACGCATAGCGGCCACTAAATCTGGGTTTTTTTGATCTGCTTCTGGTAATTGTTGGAATTTCTGCCAAAGATTGATGTTACTGTATTCTTCCATAAAACACAAAAATTCTTTTTTGTATTTGCGTTCAAATTCGCTTAACAAATAAGATTTTTCTCCTGTATGATAATCTTTTCCGGCAGCTTGCCAGTACATGTGTTCTAAAGTATTTGAATAAGATGCTGCGGTGTCAAATCCTGCTCTATATCTGATATCTACAAGATTGATTAAATCTGTTGATGCAAATTCAATCATTCTATATTGGGCACTTTGAAAGCCACTTGCAGGCGTTAAAGTATTTCTGAATTTTAAATATTGTTCTGGCTCCATTCCATCTTTCATAATATCAAAAGAGGTAGTAAGCATATCAAAATATCTGCTAATTCTGTTTAATCTTTCTGTAAAAAATTCTGTGGTTGTTGCGGCATTATGACAAAGTTGTTCCATTTCCCAAAGAATCATTTTGAATACCAATTCGTTGACTTGGTGGTACATGATAAATACCATTTCATCTGGTAATGTAGAACGCTGGATTTGTAGGTTCAAAAGGGCATCAGTTTGAATATAATCCCAATACGTAATTGGTTTAGCCCAAAGCAATCCTTCTAAATGAGTTTCTGTTTTCTGATTAATCTTATCAAACTTTTCGTTTAATTGTTCAATTTTTTCTTCGATATTCTCTTGCAAAATAATTATTTTTTAAAATTTATAGGATGTTTCAATCCTTTATATTGGTCGATATCCGCTTTGATAGAACCAACTGCTAAACTTGCTTTTACTCGAATTGGAATTTTGTTATTATCGTCTGAAATCCAAACGGTTAAACTTTCCTCTTCTTTGAAAACACGACCTGCTTGAACCAATGGTCTAAACATCATACAGTTAATTTCACCAAATTTAGAGTTTATATTTTCTCTGCCTACAAATTTAAGTTTAAATTTCGTAGTTTCATCATCAAAAAACATATCAATTGTGATAGATTCACCAATATTTAGTTTGTCAATTTTTGGATGATTTCTTAAATAGTAAAATGCCGAAACAATATCTTGTACATTTTCTGGTACATTAAACGTTTTTTCGGTTTTGTTTTTATAATCTTTTACTAAAACAGTATTGTTGTTTTGATTGAAGTAACCTTGTTGGTTTTTTTTATAACCACCTTCATTTATGTTTCTAATGAAAACATATGGTTTGTTGGTTTCTTTATTAAAATAGCTTTCGTAGTTGTCTACTACTTTAAACATCATTTTTGTTACACCAGTAGTATAGCCTTTACCTACAACATGGTGCATTTTTCTGCCATTAAGTGCGGCGTCTTTAACTTCTAAAGTAGCATAGCCCGCATTAATAAGTCCGTAATGTATTCTTAGTTTAACAAATTCTCCTACAGTATAAGAATCTGCTTGTTTTGTATCAAATGAATTTGATAAAACAAACACAGTAAAAAGTAAAATTATCTTTTTCATTTTATAAGTTTTCTTAGAAGAATACAATTATTGTTCCAAAGTTACAAAAAACAAAAAACCCAGTCAAATGATATGACTGAGTTTTTATGTTTTAACCAACCAAAAAACTATAAATTATGAAAACTTATATACAATATGAGTCTACTACCTCTCAATTGCCCTGCAAAGATATGTTAAGGTTTTGAGTTTTATTTAAAGAAAAATCAACTTTAACACTTTTAACAGAATAATATGTAAGAAAAGTGGTTAAAATTTAACAAAACAAAAAAATACCGAACTATTATTGAGTATTTGATAATTTAAATTTTTAACTTATTGGTTTTTAATGGTTTAAAAATCATGAAATTTGTCTTTTTTTAGACAAATTCTTCCTGAAAATCACTGTGTTAAGAATATTTTATAACAAAAGCAGCTTTTTATGGCTGCTTTTGTTTTTATAATGTACCTCTTTTGGCTTGTTCTCTTTCAATTGACTCAAAAAGAGCTTTGAAGTTTCCTGCACCAAAACCTTTAGCACCCATTCTTTGAATAACTTCGAAGAAAAGTGTAGGTCTGTCTTCAATTGGTTTAGTGAAAATTTGTAACAAATACCCTTCTTCATCCGCATCAATCATGATACCTAGTTTTTGTAATTCGTTAATGTCTTCTTTAAATTTAGACATATGATCTTTCAACCTTTCTGGGATAGCATCATAATATGCCTGTGGAGGCGTACTTAAAAATTCGATTCCACGAGAACGCATATCAGCAACAGTTGTAATAATGTCATCAGTCGCAACTGCAATATGTTGTACTCCTTCACCTTCATAGAAATCTAAATATTCTTCAATTTGAGAACGTTTTTTTCCGTTAGCTGGTTCATTGATTGGGAATTTTATTCTTCCGTTACCGTTACTCATTACTTTCGACATCAATGCAGAATATTCTGTAGTAATTTGTTTGTCGTCAAAAGAAAGAAAATTCACAAATCCCATTACATCTTCAAACCATTTTACGGCTTCATCCATTCTGTTCCAACCAGTATTTCCAACCATATGGTCAATAAATTTTAACCCAACTGGTTCTGGATTGTAATCAGATTTCCATTCACTGTATCCTGGTAAAAAGATTCCGTTATAATTTTTACGTTCCACAAAAACAAAAACAGTTTCCCCATATGCACCATAAATACCTGCACGTACTACTTCACCATTATCATCTTTTTCAACAGTTGGTTCAAAATATGGTTTTGCTCCACGTTTTGTAGTTTCTTCAAAAGATTTGCGAGCGTCTTCTACCCAAAGTGCAATAACTTTAACACCATCACCATGTTTTTTTACATGTTCTCCAATAGGTGAATTGCTGTTTAAAGCTGTTGTTAATACCAAACGGATTTTATCTTGTTTTAATACGTAAGATGCTCTGTCTTTTACACCTGTTTCTAATCCTGCATAAGCTAATGATTGAAAACCGAAGGCTGTTTTGTAAAAATGTGCCGCTTGTTTCGCATTTCCAACATAAAACTCTACGTAATCTGTTCCTAATAAAGGCAAGAAATCTTGTGCGCCTTCAAATATTTTTTCTAAGCCGTATTCGACTGATTTTAATTCCTCTGACATAATGTTATATTTTTTGGTAATCAATTTACCTAAGTTGTGTTTAATTAATTTTTTATTCTACCCAAGATTTATAATACTGACCATCGTCTAATCCCATCGCTTCTTCTGTTACCATTAACGGACGGAAAGTATCTACCATAACAGCTAATTCTTTTGTTTCGGTATGACCGATACTTCTTTCCATTGCTCCTGGTGCTGGACCGTGAGGAATTCCTTTTGGATGTAAAGTGATGTGACCTTGTTCGATATTATTTCTACTCATGAAATCACCATCTACATAATATAACACTTCATCAGAATCGATATTACTGTGATTGTATGGAGCTGGAATTGATTTTGGATGATAATCGTATAATCTTGGTACGAATGAACAAACCACAAAAGTTGCCGTTTCAAAAGTTTGATGAATTGGCGGTGGTAAATGCACACGACCTGTTATTGGTTCGAAATTGTGAATTGAAAAGGCATACGGGAAATTGTATCCGTCCCAACCGATAACATCAAATGGATGTGTAGCATAAACTACTTCATGCATCATTCCTTCTTTTTTGATTTTGATTAAGAAATCACCTTTCTCGTCATAGGTTTCTATTTCCGAAGGCAATTTAAAATCTCTTTCGCAAAATGGAGAATGTTCTAAATGTTGACCCGATTCGTTTTTATATCTTTTTGGTGTATAAAAAGGTGCAAATGATTCTACATAAAACAAACGATTGTCTTCTGAATTGAAATCGATTTGATAAATCATTCCGCGTGGAATAATTAGATAATCACCATATTCGAAATCAATATTTCCCATCATTGTTCTTAATTTTCCAGAACCTTTATGGATAAATATCATTTCATCAGCATCGGCGTTTTTATAAAAATAACTACGTAATGATTTTCTTGGTGCTGCTAAACCAATCGTACAATCTCTATTGACTAACATGTCTTTACGACTTTCTAAAAAATCGTCAGCTGGTTTTAATTCAAAACCTTTTAGTAATAATGATTTGATGTTTTTACCAATGGCAATTTTTGGTTCAACAGAATATGATTTAATAATTTCTTTAACTTGTGTTGGTCTGTGAACATGATACAATAATGAAGAATGTCCATGAAATCCTTCTGTACCAAAAAGTTGTTCGTAATATAATCCACCGTCTGGTTTTTCAAACTGTATGTGGCGTTTTTGAGGAAAATCTCCTAATTTATGATATATTGGCATTTTCTTTTTTTGTTTAAAAGTTGATACTGTAATGACTTTAAAAGATTAAAATCATAAAATTTAAAAAAAGAAGTTTAGCTCATTCAGGATTTCTCTTGATGAGGAATTTCAAATACGCTAATAATCCATTCCAATTTTTCATATTTGTAAAAACTTATTTTTTAGCGGTCAAATATGGAATCGCTATTTCTTAAGTGTTTTGCTATCGCAAAGTTTTATGCTTTAGCGATTTCATTACACAAATATCGGAAAAATATATTATAAAAAAAAACGACTTCAATTTGAAGTCGTTTTTGATATTATTCTTGTTCTTGTTTGTTATTTAGTTTTGAATTTCGTTTACCATAAATGAAATATACTAAAATACCAATTGCTAACCATCCTAATGATAACAATTGTGCATCATGGCTTAAGTTAATCATTAAGTATGTATTAATTGCGATACCACAAACAGCAATTACTGGTAAAGCAGGAACTTTGAAAGTACGCTCTAAACCTGGTTGTTTTACTCTTAAAATCCAAACCGCAATACAAACCATAGTGAAGGCAAATAAAGTACCAAAACTTGTCATGTCAGCTAATTTATTAATTGGAGTGAAGGCAGCAACAATAGCTATAAATCCTCCTAAGATCATTAAGTTATTTTGTGGAGTTCCAGATAATGGATTAATTTTAGAGAAAACAGAAGGAATTAATCCATCTTTAGACATTCCTAAGAAAATTCTAGATTGTCCCATAATCATTACCATTAATACTGAAATTAAACCAATAGTTGCAGCAATAGTAATAATGTAACCTGCCCAAGCTTGTCCAGCAATATCAAAGGCATAAGCTACTGGCGCTTTAATTGCTTCTGGATATTTTCCAAGTGGATTAAAATCGTGGTAACTCATCATACCTGTTAATACTAAAGAAACTAAGATATAAAGAACTGTACATACTAATAATGAAGCAATAATTGCGAAAGGAACATCTTTCTTAGGGTTGATCGCTTCACCTGCTTGAGTTGAAACGGCATCGAAACCTACATAAGCAAAGAAAATTGCTGCAGCTCCAGAAACAATACCACCAACACCGTATGCTTTATGCGTTCCAGCTTTGTCAACAATTTCAGCAACTTCTGGAATAAATGGTGTCCAGTTGTCAGTATTTATAAAGAAAGCACCAGCGATAATTACGAAAATAACAGCAGAAACTTTTAAAATTACAATGAAGTTATTTGCGTTAGCCGCACTTTTTGTTCCTTTAATTAAGATAGAAATTACAAACAATACAATTAAAAACGCAGGTAAATTCATTGAAAACCCTTCACCTGTATAACTTGCAGGGTCTGTAGTTAGCCAATCGGGTAGCTTGATACCAAACATTTTGAGCAGTTTATTAAAATATCCAGACCAAGAAACGGCAACCGTCATGGATCCCATGGCATATTCTAAAATTAATCCCCAACCTATAATCCAAGCGAAAACTTCACCAATTGTTCCGTAAGCATAAGCATAAGCAGAACCTTCTACTGGTAAAATAGAAGCAAATTCAGAATAACATAATGCAGCAAATACACAAGCAATACCTGCAATAATAAATGAAATTGCTAATGCTGGTCCAGCGTGATAGTAAGCTCCTGTTCCGGTAAGTACAAAAATACCACCACCAATAATAGCTCCAATTCCAATTGCTGTTAAGCTCCATTTACCTAGAACTCGCTTTAATTCACTTTTTTTCATATCCGCTTCAAAAGCTGATACTGGTTTAACTCTCCAAATAGACATAAAGTAATAATTTTTTTAGTTGCGTCAAATATAGGATATTTTCATTTAATTAACCAAATCAAAATTTTTAATTAAAAAGTGAAGCCTAAATTAAACCAAAAAGCAGAGAAATGTGTTTCAGGTGACCAAGTATATTTAATTTCAACTGGACCAATAAGTGTATCTAATCCGTAACCTAATCCAAACCCTGTAAAGGAAGGCTTGTTTAACCAAGTTTTTGTGGCATTAAATATAAAATCGCCCACAATTGATGCGTTGTAAGTAAAGTTCACGTGGTTCTTTTTGTAAAATTCAAAATCAATAACAGAACTAGCTTTCACATAAGAATTTCCACTTAAGCTTAAAAAATCGTAACCGTAAAAAGAACGAATATTGTTGGTGTCTTTAAATCCATTTCCACCTAAAACAAAATCGAAATAAGGTAAAGCAGAATATCCAACTTTAAACCCACCTTCGTTTTGAATAATTACAGAAATTTTTTTTATGGGTTCAAAAGCAATCGCCATATCGGCTTTTGCGATAGAAAACTTAGTAAATTGATTCGTATAATCAGAAGAATGGAAGTAATAATTAAAATTACTTTTAAAATACCATCCTTTTTTTGGAAAAAATTTATTGTCAAACGTATCGTGATTTAAATATCCAAAAAACGAAAAATAATTACTGTTTTCTATTGTTTTGTTAGCTTGGGGTAAGTTTTCCGATTTTAAATTTAAATGTTGGTGTTCTAAACCACCTCCAATATTATATTTTCTTAGGAAAACAGTCTGAAGAAAGATTCTATTATTTAAACTAGAATAATCTAAATTTATTTTTTCTAAATTACTGTTTAAATAATTTTTAATTCCAAATGAATTATTTACGTTTTTATTAAATTTACTCAAACTTGAAGAGGCTCCAAAACTAAAATAATAACCATTGTCAATTAAATAATTGAAATCGTATCTGAAATTATCTCCTAAAATTATATCTAACGAAACCATGTCATTTTTAGATAATAATTTTTTATGTGTAATGTTTATCAAAGCTGCACTTTTAAATAATTCATCATAATGTAATGCGAATTTTAAAAAAGTATTGATTCTGTTTTCTCTTAAACTGATAAAAACATCTTTATCATTAAACTGATATTTTACCGAACTAAAGTTTTGTGTATTGTTTAAATTTTGAATCCCATTTTGAAAATGTTCGAAACTAATTTTAGAATTAGGCTTAAAACGTAATTTTCCTAAAACATAAGCTCTAGTGTAGTTTTTAAGTTCTGTAAAGCCAATGTTTCCAATATTTATTGAATCTTTCACATGAGAAAGCTCTGGTTTTTGATACGCTGGATTTTGAAAAACTGAAAGTTCAGTTAAGAATTTTTTAGCGGCATTTTCTCCATTTTCAATTATTTTTTTTCCGTTTTCGAAAGACAAAACGTTGAAACCTTTAATATCTGGTTTGATATAAATGTCAGTAAGTTTTCGCTTACTTTCCATTTGAGATTGTGTATTGAAATTAGACATTTGACTAAAAATAGTCGTAATTCCTTGTAAATCTTTTCGAGTTCTTAATTCTTCTTGAACATCTACACCAATAACAAAATCGGCACCTAATTCTCGCAATTTCTCAACAGGATAATTATTGGTTACGCCACCATCAACTAATAGTCTCCCATCAATTTCAATTGGATAAAAAATAGTTGGAATAGAACTACTTGCCACTAAAGCTTGCGGAAAAATTCCTTTATCTAACACGACTTGTTGTCCCGTTTCAATGTCGGTTGCCATACAGAAAAAAGGAATCGGAAGCTTTTTAAAATCACGAGTATTTCTTACGTGATAACTGATTTTTGAAAGAAAATTGAAATTATACAAACCTTTAGAAAGTGCGTTTGGCGTTTCTAATTTCAGATTTTTAAAAGGTAAAACCAGCGCATAAATATCGTCATTTCTTTTATTGATAAGAATTTTAGATTTTCTCGGAATGTTATCTTGAACTAAATCATCAATAGTTAATGTTTTGAAAATAGAATCGAGTTGTTTTCCAGTATAACCTGAAGCATACATACCGCCAACAATAGCGCCCATACTGGTTCCGCCAATATAATCGATTTTAATCCCTAAAGAATCTATTACTTTTAAAACACCAATATGCGCCAAACCTTTTGCACCACCACCAGAAAGTACCAATCCAATTTTTGGTTTTTTTGTGGTTTCTTGCGCATTTGAATTTGAAGGTAAAAGTAAAAAGGTAAAAGTAAAAAGTAGGATATAAGTAAACTTACCAATTAAGCAATTTACTTGGTTCTTTTTACTTTCTACTAGGTATTTTATCATGTGTTATTCTTTTTTGTAAAAGTCGGTAATTTTTTTCGCTTTTGAAAGTCCAATTATGTCAGAAATTTCTTTTTCTGTGGCTTCTTTTAATCTTTTTACACTTTTGAAGTGAGAAATTAATGTAATCATGGTTTTTTCGCCAATTCCAGGGATATTTTCCACCGAAGAATTTAAAGCTGCTTTACTTCTTTTGTCTCTATGATGTGTGATTCCAAAACGGTGTGCTTCGTTTCGTAATTGTTGAATAATTTTCAGTGTTTCACTTTTCTTATCTAAATATAAAGGAATCGGATCATCAGGATAAAATAATTCTTCCAAACGTTTCGCAATTCCAATTATGGCAATTTTTCCTCGTAAACCTAAATCTTCCAAACTTTTTAAAGCAGAAGACAATTGTCCTTTTCCACCATCAATAATGATTAATTGTGGTAACGATTCCTTTTCATCCAATAGCCTTTTGTATCTTCTGTAAACGACTTCTTCCATGGAAGCAAAATCATTCGGACCTTCAACTGTTTTGATATTAAAATGACGATAATCTTTTTTACTCGCTTTTCCATCTTTAAAAACCACACAAGCGGAAACCGGATTGGTTCCTTGAATGTTCGAATTATCAAAACATTCAATATGTCGAGGTTCTACAGAAAGGCGTAAATCTTTTTGCATTTGCGCCATAATTCTATTGGTATGACGATCAGGATCTACAATTTTTATTTGTTTGAGTTGGTCTAAACGGTAATATTTGGCATTGCGTTCCGACAGATTTAAGATTTCTTTTTTGTCTCCTAATTTTGGAACAGTCACTTTTATCGTTTCTCCTAAATCTATTTCAAAAGGTACGATAATTTCTCGAGATGTTAAAAAGAATCGTTCTCTAATTTCAACAACCGCTAATTCTAATAATTCTTGGTCGCTTTCGTCTAATTTTTTCTTCAACTCTAAAGTATGTGAACGAATAATAGCACCATGAGAAATCTGTAAAAAATTCACATACGCCATCGTTTCATCTGAAATAATTGAAAACACATCAATATTGGTAATCTTCGGATTTAAAATCGTCGATTTCGCCTGATAGTTTTCTAAAACTTCAATCTTATCTTTTATTTTTTGTGCTTCTTCAAACTTCATTTCCGAAGCTAAAACCTGCATGTGATTTTTGAAATCTTTTAAACTTTCTTTGAAATTTCCTTTTAAAATTTCTCGAATGGCCGTAATTTGAGTTTGATAATGTTCTTGTGTTTCCAAACCTTCGCAACCGCCTCGACAATTTCCAATATGATATTCTAAACACACTTTATATTTTCCAGCACGAATATTGGATAACGACAAATCGAAATTACAAGTTCGCAACGGATACAATTCTTTAATTAAATCTAATAACGTGTTTACGGTTTTAAAACTGGTGTACGGACCAAAATATTCCGAGCCGTCTTTTACCATTTTTCGGGTTGGAAAAACTCTCGGAAAAGCTTCTTTTTTAATGCAAATCCAAGGATAAGTTTTATCATCACGAAGTAAAACATTATATCTTGGTTGTAAGGTTTTAATCAGATTGTTTTCTAACAACAAAGCATCGGTTTCTGTAGGAACAACAATGTGTTTGATGGTCACAATTTTTTTTACAAGTACCGAAGTTTTATAGTTTTCGTGATTTTTTTTAAAATACGATTGAACGCGTTTTTTTAAATTTTTTGCCTTACCAACATACAATATTTTATCTTCCTTATCGTAATATTGGTACACACCAGGATTATCGGGTAAGGTTTGTATTTGTAGTTCAAGAGGTGTTGGCATGAAGTGATATTTTTTACAAATTTAGATAATTTTATTTTTACTATTTTAGCAAAAAACATATTTCGAGCAATGCATAAAGAAATTACCATTTTTAACGAAACAATTTTACCTGGAGAAAGTAAAACAATTAACATGCAAATTGGAAAATTGCATACCATGACCGATTTACATATTCCTATTATTGTAGAAAGAAGTAAAAAAGAAGGTCCAGTTGTTTTGTTAAGCGCAGGTTTACACGGTGATGAAATTAACGGAACAGAAATTGTAAGAGAATTGATTGTTCGAAAAATTAACAAACCAAAATGCGGAACTATTATTTGTATTCCAGTAATTAATATTTTTGGTTTTGTAAATCAAACCAGAGAATTTCCTGATGGACGTGATTTAAATCGAATTTTTCCTGGAAGTAAAACGGGTTCTTTGGCAAGTCAGTTTGCGTATTATATCTTAAAAGAAATTGTACCACATTTAGATTATGCAGTAGATTTTCATGCTGGTGGAGCGAGAAGATTCAATGCGCCACAAATTCGAATTGTGCCAAATAATGAAGAACTAAAAATACTTTCTGATGTTTTTGGAGCACCTTTTACGTTGTATTCTAATAATATTTCAGGTTCGTTTAGAAGTTCGTGTGACAAAATGGGTGTAAAAATGTTGTTGTTTGAAGGTGGAAAATCAGTTGATATTAATAATGAAGTTACTAAAGAAGCAGTTGAGGGCACAAAACGTTTTTTATCACATTTGAAAATGCTTCAACCAAAACATTCCGTTTCTGAACGACACAAAACCATTTACATTGAAAAATCAGATTGGATAAGAGCCAATTATTCAGGTATGTTTCACGGATTAAAATCTATTGGAAGTTTTGTAGAAAAAGGCGAATTAGTTGCCACCATTTCAGATCCTTTTGGAAAAGTGAGTCATAAACTAAAAGCACCACAAACCGGATATTTAATAAATGTAAACGACGCACCAGTGGTATATCAAGGTGATGCTGTTTTTCATATTTCAAGTCAGTTGGAAGAATAGATTAAAAACTAAACCTAACAATTATCATATTTTATTTCAGAATTGCCACCTAGATTTGCTTAAAAAATTTAGGTATGCACTATTGGAAAAAATTGACTCCGCAACAAAGACAAGATAGAATTGATGAAGCCTTGGTTCAAAATGTGAATTTTGCTACAGATACTTCTTTAGGATTTCCTGCTTCCCGTTTAGACAGTAAAGTATTTTATGAAGAAGCTCCTTTTTTGAGAGATGCGCCAACCATGAGAGCTTATGTTGCCAATCCAAATAACATTGGTTGTCATACTTTCGGGATTTCGGAAAATGCTTTTTATGGCACACAAGAAATTGAACGAGAAGTTTTAAATGTTTTAGCAGTTGATGTTTTTAAATTTCAACCCAATGAATTTGATGGTTATATTTCTCCAGGCGGAACTGAAGCTAACATTCAGGCAATTTGGGTGTTTCGAAATTATTTTTTCAATAAATTTAAGGCGAATCTGCACGAAATTGCCATTTTAGCTAGCGAAGACACGCATTATTCTATTCCAAAAGCATCGAATTTATTACAAATTGATTGGATTTCTATTCCTGTTGATTTTAATTCGAGAGCCATTCAAAAAGACAAACTAGAATCTTTAATTGTAGAAGCTAAAAATAAAGGCGTAAAGTATTTTATAGCCATTTCAAATTTAGGAACAACCATGTTTGGTTCAGTAGATAATCCAAATGAATATATTGAAGTTTTAGAGCAACATCAATTAGAATATAAACTACATATTGATGGTGCTTACGGCGGTTTTGTATATCCATTCAGTAATGAAAAATCCGATATTAATTTCACTAATCCAAAAATCAGTTCCATTACCATTGATGCACACAAAATGCTACAAGCACCTTACGGAACTGGCGTTTTTATTTGTAGAAAAGGCTTAATTGAAAATGTGTTAACCAAAGAGGCTGAATATGTTGAAGGCATGGATTTAACTTTATGTGGAAGTCGTTCTGGCGCTAATGCCGTAGCAGTTTGGATGATTTTATTTACCTACGGACCTTATGCTTGGTTCGAAAAAATTAGTGTTTTAATGATGCGAACACAGTTTTTAACTAAAGAATTAGACGCATTAGAAATTGCCTATTACAATTGTCCGTTCATGAATATTGTGACGATTAAAGCAGAATTTGTTCCAGAAAAAATCGCTCATAAATATGGTTTAGTACCACAACAACACAATGAAAACAACAAATGGTATAAAATTGTGTTGATGGATCATGTAGAAATCGAACATTTAACTAACTTTATAGACGAAATGAAAGCGTCTAAAAATGAATAAAAAAGAATTAAGAAAAAAGTATAAAGAATTACGACAAAATTTATCGGAAGAAAATATTGAAGAATTGTCTTTGCAAATTGCCAATCAACTTATTCGTTTGGATATTTGGGAATATAATTTCTATCATCTTTTTTTACCAATTGAAATTCAGAAAGAAGTCAACACCGAATATATTTTACAAGTTTTAGCCGGAAAAGATAAAAACATCGTGATTTCTAAATCTGATTTCGAAAGCAGAGAATTGACACATTTTTTATTGACCGATAGCACAAAAATCAGTAAAAATGAATATGGAATTCCAGAACCTATCGAAACAGAAATAAGCGGAATCGAAATCAATTCAAAAAAAATAGATGTGGTTTTTGTGCCGCTTTTAGCTTTTGACGAAAAAGGACACCGAGTAGGTTACGGAAAAGGTTTTTACGACAAATTTTTATCGGAATGCAAGCCAGAAATCTTAAAAATTGGCTTGTCTTTTTTCGAATCTGAAAACCTAATTTCAGATGTTTTAGCAACTGATATTCAGTTAGATTTATGTGTTACACCATCGAAAGTTTACAATTTTTAATGTTAAAGTAAACGGCAATTACATATATTTTCTTACATTTGATTTTCTAACTAAAAAACTAAACTATGATTCAATCTATTCATTCTACGTTAGCTTATGCTGTTTTAGCAGTATTAGTAATTGCAGTAATAAATGCTTTTTTAGGACTTTCATCTAAAAGAAATTTCACAAAAAACGACAGAAGTTTGTCTTTAGTGGTGTTGATTTTAAGTCACATTCAACTAGTTGTTGGTTTGGTTTTATGGGTAACTTCTCCATTAGGAAAAGACGCTTTGAGTCAAATGAGTAATGCAGCTTTACGATTAACTGCCGTAGAACATCCTTTAATAAATATTATTGCAATTGTATTAATTACTATAGGTTGGAGTAAACATAAAAAAGAAGAAAGTAGCAACGGAAAATTCAAAAAAATTGGAATTTTTTACGCTTTAGGTTTACTATTATTCTTGTCAAGAATTCCTTGGTCGAATTGGATGGCATAATTTTTGCCAAACCAATAAAAAAATAAAAAGAAGTAAGTGGGAATTTGCTTCTTTTTTAATCTTATACCAAATGAAGATGAAGAAATTTATATACTTATTACCGCTTTTGGTTGTGCTTTTTTTTCAGAAGGAAAATTTAAAAATGACACCTTCAAAAGAAAAACAAAAAACAAAAGTTGTCGATACCATTAAAAATGACACCTTAAAAGCAGCTGAAAAATTAGAAATGTATCATAAAGGAGCACACGCCTCTTATTATGCTAATAAATTTAACGGCAGAAGAACCGCAAGTGGTGCTCGATTTAACAATAACGACATGACATGCGCTCACCGAAAATTACCTTTCGGAACCAAACTAAAAGTTACAGGTGTTAAAACTAAAAAAGTGGTTTATGTTACGGTCACAGATCGTGGGCCATTCGTAAAAACAAAACATATCGATTTATCTAGAAAAGCTTTTATGGCTGTCGCACCAAAATCTTACGGCGGACATATAGAAGTAGATTTAGAAATTGTGAAGAAATAAAAAAAAAGCCTTTTACCAAGTAGTAAAAGGCTTTTTGCTTAAATACGCATTATAATATTTTTCATCATTGGTCACTTCTTCGGCTAGCCAATTTGGTTTTTCAAAAAATTCATTTGCATCCGAAAGTTCTATTTCTGCCATCACTAAACCTTTGTTTTCGCCTTCAAAAATATCCACTTCAAATGTGTGATTTCCTTTTGGAATTAAATAGCGAGTTTTATCAATTACGCCTGTTTCGCATAAATTTAGTAAGGCTTCGGCTTCCTGCAAATCAATTTCTTTTTCCCATTCAAAACGCGTGGTTCCAGTTTCATCACCTTTTCCTTTAATGGTAATAAATCCTTTATCGTCTTTGATTCGAATTCTGACTGTTCGTTCTGGTGCCGAATTCAAATAACCTTGAGCGATTTTTTGAGCTTGAGTAGCTTCCGCGATAAAGTCTAACGAATGCACTAAAAATTTGCGTTCAATTTCTTGCATAATTTTCAAAATATTAAGAATCAAAATAACGAAAAAAATTAAAATAAATATCTGTTTTGATTGATTAAAATTTCTGTAATTTGTATTCACTATGGAAACCTTACAACGAAAAATAATTCACATTGATATGGATGCCTTTTACGCATCTGTAGAGCAATTGGACAATCCTGATTTAAAAGGAAAACCAATTGCTGTGGGTGGAAATGAAGTTCGTGGTGTGGTGAGTGCTGCCAGTTATGAAGCACGAAAATTTGGAGTCAGAAGTGCGATGAGTGGAGCACAAGCAGCTCGTTTATGTGCTGATCTAATTTTTGTGAAACCCAATTTTAAACGTTATACAGAAGTTTCAAAACAAATTCGAAAAATATTTCATGAGTATACCGATTTGGTAGAACCACTTTCGTTAGATGAAGCGTATTTAGATGTTACGGAAAATAAAAAAGGAAATCCGAGTGCGACATTAATTGCGAAAGAAATTCGTCAAAAAATATTTGAAGTAACAGGTTTAACCGCTTCGGCTGGAATTTCCATAAATAAATTTGTAGCGAAAATTGCGAGTGATTTCAACAAACCAAACGGACAAAAAACGGTCAATCCGGATGAGGTGGAAGCATTTATTGAAGTTTTAGATGTGAAAAAATTCTACGGAATTGGTAAAGTCACGGCCGAAAAAATGTATCAATTAGGTATTTATACAGGAACAGATTTAAAAACCAAATCGTTAGAATACCTAGAAAAACATTTCGGGAACAGCGGAAAATCATACTATAATTTATCTCGAGGCATTAGTTTTAGTCAAGTCAAACCGAATCGAGAAATGAAATCTGTTGGTGCGGAACGCACCTTTAATAAAAATTTGTCTTCCGAAATTTACATGGAAGAACGCTTAAAAAACATCGCAGAAGAAATTGAACGTCGTATCAAAAAACACAAAATAGCGGGAAAAACGGTTACGTTAAAAATAAAATATTCCGATTTCTCACAACAAACTCGAAGTAAAACTTTACAATATTTTATTTCCGATAAAGGTTTGATTTTCGAAACCGCAAAAGAATTATTGTATCAAGAAAAATTGAAAGATTCCGTACGATTATTAGGCATTTCCTTAAACAATTTAAACACGCATCAGAAAAAATTTGTGGTTTATCAATTGAAGTTTGAGTTTTAAATTATTGATAAATTTCGTATATTTGTTTTCAGATTTTTAAAATTATGGATAGTTTACAATTAAATATTAATTTAAGTTTTCAGCAGTTATTAGAAGTTGTAAAACAATTATCTCCAGCTGAAAAATTACAACTTAATGATGCCATTTGGGATGAAGCATCTGAAATTCCTGTGGAACATCAAAAAATAGTTTTAGAAAGAAAACAAAAATCCAAAGTAGATCCTTCAAGAATGTTAGATTGGGAAGCTGCCTTAAAAAAGTTAAAATCTTGATGCAGAAATTTTCAATTAAAATTGATGTTGAAGCACTTGAAGATATTCAAAAAACTACCGATTGGTATAATTCAGTTAAAAATGGATTAGGAGTCAAATTTCAAAAACAAGTTATTTCTCAAATTTCAAAGTTAATAAAAACCCATACTTATTCACTATTAAGTATGAAAATGTGAGATGTTTTTTAATTTCAAAATTTCCTTTTTTAGTGCATTATAGTCTTGATGAAGAAAACTTTGTAATTGAAATTTCTGCGATTTTTCATACAAGTCGAAATCCTCAAATTTGGTTAGAAAGAAAGAAAAAATAATTTCACTTCATTGGCAAAAATAAATACATAATTTAGTTTAATTTCCTTTACCTTTGCAGATTATAACGTAAGTAAAAGAACATTTTAAATTTGAAAATAAGGTTTGTTGAAGAACGAATTTTGAGTTTTGAGTTTTGAATTTTGAAAGAGAACAAATGAAACACATTAGAAATTTTTGCATTATTGCACATATTGATCACGGGAAAAGCACATTAGCCGATAGACTTTTAGGCGCAACACAAACTGTAACTGCCAGAGAAGAAAAAGCACAATTATTGGATAATATGGATTTGGAGCGCGAACGTGGAATTACCATTAAAAGTCATGCGATTCAAATGGAATATACATACCAAGGTCAAGAATATATTTTAAACTTAATTGACACTCCAGGACACGTAGATTTTTCTTATGAAGTTTCTCGTAGTATTGCCGCTTGTGAAGGAGCGTTACTAATTGTGGATGCTGCTCAAAGTATTCAAGCACAAACGATTTCAAATTTATATTTGGCTTTAGATAACGATTTGGAAATTATTCCAGTTTTAAATAAAGTCGATTTACCTTCTGCCAATCCGGAAGAAGTTTCAGACGATATTATCGATTTATTAGGTTGTAAATTAGAAGACATTATTCACGCTTCTGGTAAAACAGGTTTTGGTGTGGAAAATATTTTAGCAGCCATTATTGAAAAAATTCCTCATCCAAAAGGAAATAAAGACGAACCCTTACAAGCCTTAATTTTCGATTCGCACTACAATCCTTTTAGAGGAATTGAAGTAATTTTCCGTGTGGTAAACGGTGAAATTAGAAAAGGTCAGAAGATTAAATTCATGGCAACTGGTAAAGAATATTTTGCCGATGAAGTTGGGACATTAAAATTAAATCAAGTTCCAAAAAATGTCATTTCAACAGGAGATGTTGGCTATTTAATTTCTGGTATTAAAGAAGCAAAAGAAGTAAAAGTTGGAGATACCGTTACAGACGCGAAAGAACCAACAACCAATATGATTACAGGTTTCGAAGACGTAAAACCAATGGTATTCGCTGGAATTTATCCAGTTGATACAGAAGATTACGAAGATTTACGTTCTTCAATGGAAAAATTACAATTGAACGATGCGTCGTTAGTGTTTTTACCAGAAAGTTCTGCCGCTTTAGGTTTTGGTTTCCGATGTGGATTCTTAGGAATGTTACACATGGAAATTATCCAAGAACGTTTAGAGCGTGAGTTCGATATGACAGTTATCACAACAGTTCCTAACGTTTCGTACTTGGCTTACACGAAAAAAGAACCAGAAGTTGGTTTCGTAATTAACAATCCTTCAGACTTACCTGAACCAAGTAAATTAGACCGAGTAGAAGAACCATATATTAAAGCAACTATCATTACAAAAGCAGATTATGTAGGAAACGTAATGAGTTTATGTATTGAAAAACGTGGTTTAATTACCAATCAAACGTATTTAACTACGGAAAGAGTAGAATTAAATTTCGATATGCCTTTGGCGGAAATTGTATTCGATTTTTATGACCGATTAAAAACGGTTTCTAAAGGATATGCTTCTTTCGATTATCATCCAATTGGAATGAGAACATCTAAATTAGTTCGTTTAGATGTGTTATTAAATGCGACTTCAGTTGATGCACTTTCAGCATTAATTCACGAAGATAACGCGTATAACATCGGTAAAAAAATGTGTGAAAAACTGCGTGAGTTAATCCCACGTCAGCAATTTGATATTCCTATTCAGGCGGCAATTGGTGCTAAAATCATTGCTCGTGAAACCATAAAAGCACTTCGTAAAGATGTAACCGCTAAATGTTATGGAGGAGATATTTCTCGTAAACGTAAACTTTTAGAAAAACAGAAAAAAGGTAAAAAACGTATGCGACAAGTAGGAAATGTTGAAATCCCTCAAGAAGCATTTATGGCCGTTTTAAAACTAAACGATTAAGAAATAAACAAACATTTATTTAACATGATTCGTATAAAAATTTATTTTTTTACGAATCATTGTCATCTAAAATGGATTTTATTAAATTTATAAAGAATAAGCATCTTACCCAAGAAATGATTATGAAAAGGATACTATACATTTTGTTGCTGTTTTCGGTAACTTCATTTTCGCAGACCATTACAGTTGATAATACAACTAATTCTCCAGCAGATTTAGTGAATTTATTATTACAAAATTCTTGTGTTGAAGTTTCAAACATTTCAATTTCTTCTAATCAATCGGTTGGTTATTTCAATAGAAATGGTTCAAGTTTTCCAATCAATGAGGGTATTATTTTAAGAAGTGGAAACATTTTAGACACGCAAGGTCTGTATACAGGTTCAAATATGGGATCAACTACTACTGGTGGTGGAACAGATGCCTTTTTGCAAAACTTAAGTAATACAAGTAGTGGCACTACAGCTCCATTAACAGACTTGTCATTTTTACAATTTGATTTTACACCTATTTCATCTTCTTTTAATTTCGATTTTTTATTTGCTTCAAATGATTATGGGCAATTTCAATGTTTATCAAACGATATTTTTGCTATTGAATTGACAGATTTGCTTACAAATACAACTACAAATATTGCTGTTATTCCTTCAACAAGTAACCCAATATCTATAAAATATATTAAAAACGCTAGTTATAATAATACGTGTAGTTCAACCAATCCTGAATTATTTTCAGTTTATAATGTTACTAATCCTGCTGCCTCGACTTTAAATATGCGAGGTCATTCAGTTGTTTTGAACGCTTCGGGAACTACAATTCCAAATAACCCATACCGTTTAAAAATGGTAATTGCAGACTACATAAATTTTAATTATGATTCTGCCGTATTCATTTCACGTGGAAGTTTTGCAAATGCAGTCAATTTAGGTCCAGACCAAATAATTTGTTCGGGTGACACAGCTGTTTTGGAAGTACTATTAGACAATACTTACAATTACCAATGGTTTCAAGATGGCAATCCAGTTGGTGGAAACACTTCTACTTTTACAGTAAATGGTCCAGGAACTTATACAGTTGAAATCACTAAAGGTTCTTGTTTTTTAACGGATACTATTGTTTTTAATGACTTACCAGTTTCTAACCCTATACATTTGCAAACTTGTAATACGGGAGCAGCTAGTTATACTTTCGATTTAACAACTAACAACGAAGCACAATTAGGAATTGACGATGCTACTTATAATTTGTTTTACTATACTTCAATGGCAGATGTTGTTGCAAATAATTCAATAGCCGTTCCTACAAGTTTTTCAACTCCTGCTGGACAAACTATTTTTGTGAAAATTTTTAATACTATTACGAATCAATTTTGTGACGCAGTTTATCAATTTGATTTGTTGATTAATGCAACAGTAAATGCTACACAACCCATAGATGTTGAACTTTGTGAAACTCCAGGAAGTACTTTTTATTTGTTATCAAATTTAAACGCAGAAGTTTTAAGTGGTCAATCAGGTTATACGGTTTTGTATTATAATTTACAAGCCGATGCAGTGGCTGGAAATGGAGCTACAATTACACAAGTTGATATTCCAAATGGGGCAACAACGGTTACGGTTTGGATTAGAATGCAAGACAGTGCCAATTCAGCTTGTTTTGATGTTACAAGTGTAAATATTATTGTAAATCCGTTACCACCAGTTGATGAATTAGCAGATGTTGTGGAATGTAGTAGTTATGTTTTACCTCCACTAGTCAACGGTAATTATTTTACAGGTCCAAACGGATCAGGTACGCCATTATTTGCTGGTGATATTATTGATGAAGGTACAACTTATTATATTTATAACGGACTAGATGCTAATGGTTGTTTTAATGAATCAACTTTTAATGCAACATTTATCGATGAATATGAATTAAACTTAGATAATTGTGGTTCATTTACAATTCCAGGGCCGCCATATAACATTGGTGCTTTTTATACCGCAGCTGGTGGACCAACAGGATCTGGAACATTAATTCCACAAGGAACAATTTTCACAAACACAACTGCATCAACAATTGTACAAACCGTTTTTTATTATGCTGAAGTAAATAACGTGTTTTGTAGAGATCAACAGTTTGATATCAATATTCATCCGGTTCCATTAGTAGACGATCCTGCTGATGTGATTGCTTGTGACTCTTATATTTTGCCTTCTTTAACAAATGGTTCTTATAATACTTCATCAGATGGGACTGGTATTACATTGAATCCTGGAGATGTAATAAGTGTAATTAATCCAAATTTCCCTAGAACTTACTATGTTGTTAATTCTATAGCTCACACTAATAGTGATGGCACTTCAGGATCATGTTCTGATTTTAATGGTTTTGTAGTTAATCTTGTTGATACTACTCAGTTCACTACTGTTTCAGGTTGTGAAAGTTATACGTTACCAGCAATAACTTTTGGAGGATATTATACTGCTCCAATGGGTGGAGGAACTCCAATTACAAATTTTACTATTACTACATCTCAAATTGTTTATTATTTTGCTAATACTACGTTATTACCAAACTGTACAGATAATTTAAATTATGATATTACCATTAATCCATTACCAAATGTAGACACTTTGCCAGGTGGTACATTTTGTGGTGAATACATTTTGCCGCCACTGACTAACGGAAATTATTATACTTTATCAGGTGGACCAAATGTAATTGGACAAATCGCATTAAATGCGAATCAAATAATAGATTTAACAGGTGATAATTTAGCGCCAGGAACATATTATATTTATAATCAGGCAACCTATAACAATCCAAGCGGAATATCAACTTGTTCTAATGAAACTAGTTTCACAATAAACATCACTCCTTTTCCAGGTTTAGAACAATATATAAATACAATTGAGTGTTCTCCATACACGATACCTGCTCCAACTGTAGGGCAAGTTTATACCGAACCAAACGGTCCGAATGGAATAGGAACAATTGTTAATCCAAGTACAACTTACAATTCAACACAAACATTTTATTTGTATTATGTTGACCCAACAACAGGTTGTAAGATTGATAAAAAATTCACAAAAATTTTTAAAGGAATCAATTTGCCGATTATAGCAGATATTAAAGCTTGTGACACATTTACTTTAGATACTTTAATTCCAGATCCACTTACACATTTGCCTCCAGAGCCTGAAATTAATTATACAATTGAATATCATTTAGATACTCCAAACGGACCTGTTGTTTTACCTAGTTTTGTTTTTGATATTACAAACGCTATAACTCCAAGAACAATTTGGTTAACCGCTGTAAACTCTGATGGATATTTGATAAATTGCCCAGAAGTTAGATCTTTCACTATAACTGTTTCGGAAACACCAGTAATTACTCCAATCGTTTTTCCTGCTGAAAGTTGCGGGACTTATGTGTTGCCAACATTACCAACTGTAGGTTATACTATTGGCTATTTTTCACAACCAAATGGAGTAGGACCAATTACGAATTTAAATATTATAAACAATACAGGTGCGCCTGGAAATCCACCAGCAGAATCTTTAGATTTTACTTATTACGTGTATGCAATGGCTACAAATAATCCTGATTGTCATGACGAACAAGCTTTTTCTTTTACGGTTCATCCTTTGTTAGATTTGACTTTACAAGGCGGAATTATTTGTGTAGATCCTATAACGAATACTGCAATTGATACTCATACTATTCATACTGGATTAAATCCTGCACTGTTCAATGTAAACTGGTATTTAAATGGAACCTTAATGGGAACAGGAGTAAGTTATACGGCATCTCAAGCGGGAGTTTATGACGTTGAATTTGTAAAATTAACTCCAGATGTTGGTACAGATTGTAATTATAGAGATACAACAGTTACGATAATTGCATCGAGTCCAGCTATAGCAAGTTTTACAGTGAGTCAAGAGTTTGATACAGATAACACTTTTATTACAGTTAATATTTCTGCTGGAAGTTTAGGTAATTATTTATTCCAATTGGAATATCCAGATGGAACTACAAGTGCTTTTCAAGCGAGTAATGTATTTAACAATTTAGAACCAGGTGAATATTTTGTCAATATTTATGATACGTTAGGAAATTGTTCTCCAACTCAAGTTGGACCGATTTACATCATAAATTATCCAAATTATTTTACTCCAAATGGCGATGGTGTCCACGATACCTGGAATATTCTCGATTTAGAGAAACAACCAAATAGTGTCATTTCTATTTTTGATAGATATGGAAAACTATTAAAGCAAATCACTCCGGCTGGAATAGGTTGGGACGGAAAATACAATGGAAAAGACATGCCGTCTTCAGATTATTGGTTCACAGTTGAGTATATATCGCAGAGCAATCAAAAAGGTATTTTCAAATCGCATTTTAGTTTGAAGAGATAACAAATAAAAATCCCAAATTCAGTAAGTGAATTTGGGATTTTTTTGTTTCATAATATTTACATTTATCAAATTAAAAATAATCTATAATACTTATTATTTCTTTAAACTGACTTAACGATAGCGGTTTACTAAACAACTTTTTTACATAGCAATTTTCATTAGCCCTTTTTAAATCGTTTGGGTCTAATGAAGAAGATAGCATAAAAATTTGTGTTTTCTTTTTTAAATCCTCTGGGAGAGCATCATATTTTGCAAGAAATTCGAAGCCATCCATTTGAGGCATTTTTATATCTAGTAAAATGATTAATTGATCTTTACTAGTATAGTTAAATTTATAGAGCCAATCCATTCCTTCTTTTCCATCACTAACTACATTAAATTGAAAATCATCAAAAGTGTTTTTTAGCAATTTTGTTGTAATAAGTTGGTCAATTAAATTGTCCTCTATAAGTAAAAAGGCAGCATTAGTTTCCATGATAATTAGGTAAAGTAATAGTAAAAATAGTTCCTTCTTTAATTCGAGAACTAGCAGAAATAGTTCCGCCAAGCACTTGAACAGCTTCCATCGTAATATAAAGTCCTAATCCAGAACCAATATTATGATTCGTTCCAAAAAACATTTCAAAAATTCGAGGTAAAATTTCTTCGTTAATTCCGAGTCCATTGTCCTTTATCTCAATTTTGAATACATCATTTTCTTTATAAATTTTTATTTCAATTTTTTTCACCGATTTTTCGGGATCACCATATTTAATAGCGTTGGATATCAAGTTGCTAAAAATTATTTTTAATCGCAAAGGATCGCTATGTATTTCGTCAATTTCTAAATTTTTCTCAATTTTAATGGTTTTTATTTTATCATTATGGTTGTATTGTTGTACAATATCGTCAATCAATTGATGTAAGTTTACCGGTTCTAAAGTTTTTCCTACTCTTTTATTACGAGAGTAATCAATAATGTCCATAATAAACTGATCTTGTTTAGAAATGGTTTGATCCATAAGTTCAAAATAGTATTTAATTTGTTCTAAATCTTCTTCTTCTTTTGCAATTTGTACGAGTCCTTTCAGTGAAGTTAATGGCGAACGTAAATCGTGTGATGTACTGTAAACAAACCTATCTAATTCTTTATTGGCAAGTATAAGATTTTCATTTTTTAATTCTATTACTTTGGTTGATTCCAATAATTTTTTCATCATCATAGAAAAGTAGATGCCCACACAACTAATGATAATCAGAATAAAAAAAATATTAGCAAAAATCAGATAGCTTTTCATTTTCCATGAAGCGTGTACTATCGCATCTGTAAAATTTCTTTCAAGAATGGTGAATTTTTCACCAATAATTTCAATTTTTTGTAATAAACTATTTTTCTCTACTTCTGCTAAAGTATTCGAAACCATTTTTTTATGAACTTCATTTCCAAGCAGTGTTAATTCGTCGGTAAGAATATTTGCTTCGCCCCATATCTTAAAAATAATGGAAAACATTGAAATGTTTCCAAACTTTTTATAAAGCCATATGATATCATCAAGATCTTCATCTTTATTCCTACCAGCCCTTAGACCCACTTTAACCTTTTCATCATCAGGATTACTGTGTAATGTATTTAGAGCAAGTTTGTCTCCCTTATTTATTTCAATTTCTCTTAAATAGGAATCCCAATATTTAGCATTTTTGGTGTGTACATAGGTTGTAAGATAATATACAGCATCTTTTTGGGCTTTGGAATATTGCGATTCACCAGTTACATACGCTCTATTAGCTGACAAAATTCTAATAGTAGAATAATTTAAAAAAATAAGTGAAGCACAAGACAAGAAAATAATACCAAAAAGAAAGTATACGCTCGGATATTTTATTTTGTTAGTTTTTTTTTCATTCATATTTATATGATAAAATTTCGTTTTTTATCATTGAACAGATGGAATTACCTTTTTAAACACAGTTATTTTTAGTTTGTACTAAACAAATTGTTTTGGGTAATTCTGTAAAAAAATACTAGTGGGGTTTTTAAGAACTCTAATTTACTACTTTTCAATCAAATAGCCAATTAAAAAGGGATTAAAATTATGTTATCAATTTTAATTTTAATAAAAAATCCCAAATTCAAAGAGTTGAATTTGGGATTTTTATATTTTTTAGAAACAGTAAGCTTTACTCTATATCAGAAATTCTCAACGTATTCACCATTCCTTTGTTGGCAATTGGCATAGAAGCCAAGTTAATTACCATATCACCTTTTTTAACGTAATTCATTTCTTTACAGATTTTATTGATGTCATCAATTGTGTCATCTGTACTGGTGAATTTATCGTAAAAGAAAGCTCTCACACCCCAAAGTAAATTCAGTTGCGTTAAAATCCTTTCGTTTGAGGTAAATACTAAAATATGTGCGTGTGGACGCCATGCCGAAATTTGAAAAGCTGTGTAACCACTATTTGTTAATGTTGTAACCGCTTTAGCATTGATACTATCTGCCATTGAAGCCGCATGATAACAAATTGATTTTGTAATATAACGAGCATTCTTTTTCGTTGGTGGAATATGAGGCACATTAATAAGCGGAGAATCTTCTACACTTTCAATAATGCTTGTCATCGTTTCAATAACTTGAACAGGATAATTACCTACTGAAGTTTCTCCAGAAAGCATAACCGCATCGGCGCCATCCATAACCGAGTTGGCTACATCATTTACTTCTGCTCTAGTTGGTGTTAAACTCGTAATCATCGTTTCCATCATTTGAGTGGCAACGATTACTGGAATACGCGCTAATTTCGCTTTTAAAATTAGTTTTTTCTGAATTAAAGGCACTTCTTGCGCTGGAACTTCCACTCCTAAATCGCCACGAGCTACCATTAATCCATCACAAGCAATTACAATTTCGTCAATATTTTCAACCGCTTCTGGTTTTTCAATTTTGGCTACAATTGGAATTTTATGTTCTGAATGTTTTTCAATTAAATCTTGTAAATCTTTGATGTCTTCTTTAGTTCTCACAAAAGAAAGTGCCATCCAATCGACCTTGTTTTCACAAGCGAAAATCGCATCTTTAACATCTTTCGTAGTTAAAGCTGGTAATGAAACTTTTGTATTAGGTAAGTTTACACCTTTTTTAGATTTCAAAGGTCCGCCTTGAATGACTTTACAAACAACTTCATCAATTCTGTTTGTTTCAATAGCTTCAAACATAAGCTTTCCATCATCTAATAAAATTCTTTCACCCGGATTTACATCTTTTGGAAATTCTTTGTAGTTCATGTACACGCGTTCTGCTGTTCCAGGAACATCGTCTGAAGTTTGAAACGTAATAATATCTCCAGGATTTACTACAACATCTTCTTTCATGACACCCACACGCAATTTTGGCCCTTGTAAATCGGCTAAAATAGAGGTAGTGTATCCAAATTCTTTGTTTAATCCTCTAATGATGTCAATTTTTTCTTTGACATCTGTATAATCTGCATGTGAAAAGTTAATTCTGAAAACATTAACTCCAGCGTCAATCATTTTTTTGATTACTTCTTTTGTACTACAAGCTGGCCCTAATGTGGCAACAATTTTTGTTTTTTTATTTGTATGCATTTTTAAAAAATTAAATTGTTTATCGATTTTAAATTATCTGTATCTACTTTATAAACGGTAGAAATATTTTGTATTGTACTTATGTTTTGTATTATTTCGTCACTTTTGAAACCAGGCTCTACATTATCTATTTTTAGTAAATAATCGGCCATTTTTAATTCGGGAATCAAATTCATAGTGATGCTGTCTTCTTCAAAAAAACCTACATTTTGTTTGTTCGAATTAAAATTGGTTTGATTTTTTATCAGTTCCCAAGTGATATCATGTTTTAAATCGTCATAACTAAACCTAGAAAATTTTCCAGTTCCATCATTTGATTTAATGGTTATTTCGTTATCATTTCTGGCTAACAAAACATTCAATTTTAAATTTATTAAAAAGGTTAATTTAAAATCTTTTAAATTAGTATGAATCGCAATTAGCTCAAAATCATTTGATTCAAAATCGTCTAATGTAAGTTTCAGATTTGCCATTCCGTTTTTTAATAATTGCAAAGATAGGTTTAAAAAGTAGTATACAGTTGTAAAATAGGTTTCTAAACCATTAAATTTTTAATTCAAACGTTATCGTTGATAAAAAATTTATTATTTGTTTTCAATTCTATCTTGTAATGCAAAAAAGGCTCTTTTGGCAGCAGTTTCTTCGGCTTTTTTCTTAGAAGTTGCTCTGGCCTTGCTAATCACTTCATTGTCCATTAATAATTTGATACCAAAGTGTTTTACACCTTCTTTACCATCATCTTCAAAAACCTCAAATTTAAAATTGATTTTTTCTTTCTGACACCATTCGATAATTAAACTTTTATAGCTGATGACTTTACCCTCTAATCGTTCAATATCCACATATGGTTTGATGATTTTTTCGTGAATGAACTTTTCACAATATGGAAAACCTTTGTCTAAATAAATAGCTCCGATAAATGCTTCGCATAAATTACCGTGAATATTATCGCCAAAATGAGAAGGATTGACTTTACTTTCAATGAATTGCACCAAATTGAAATCGCGACCCAATTCATTTAAATGCTCTCTACTTACAATTTTAGAACGCATTTTGGTTAAATAACCTTCATCTCCAGTTGGTACTTTTTTGTACAAATGTGCAGCTATTACACTACCTAACATGGCATCGCCTAAAAATTCTAAACGCTCATAACTAATCGGATAACCGTTTTCATCTGTTTTGTTGGATGAACGATGTGTGAATGCGTGTTTGTAATAGATTTCAGAAGTCGGTTTGAAACCTAAGATTTTGGTTAGTTGTCCAAAAAAAACCCCGTCTTGATTAGAAGATGGGGATTTTTTCAATATTTTTTTAAAAATTCTGCGCATGAATTATTCTTCTATTTTTTTGAAAAGCACACAAGCATTGTGTCCACCAAATCCGAAAGTATTACTCATTGCTACTTTAATGTCTCTTTTTTGAGGAACATTTAAAGTTAAATTTAATGATGGGTCGATGTTTTCATCAACCGTTGTGTGGTTAATTGTTGGAGGAACGATACCGTGTTTCATAGCTAAAATAGAAGCAATCGCTTCAATAGCACCAGCAGCTCCTAACAAGTGACCAGTCATTGATTTTGTAGAATTAATATTAATGTTTTTCGCGTGAGCACCAAAAACGTGACTAATTGCTTTTAATTCGGCAACATCACCTAATGGCGTTGAAGTTCCGTGTGTGTTAATGTGATCTACATCTTCTGGTTTCATACCGGCATCACGTAATGTGTTTTCCATTACTGCAATTACTCCAATTCCTTCTGGATGCGGAGCCGTTAAGTGGTACGCATCAGATGACATTCCACCGCCACCAACTTCACAATATATTTTAGCACCACGTGCTTTTGCGTGTTCGTATTCCTCAAAAACTAAGGCGCCAGCACCTTCTCCTAAAACAAATCCATCTCTGTTTGCATCAAATGGTCTTGAAGCAGTTTCAGGTGAATCGTTTCTTGTTGATAAAGCTTGCATTGAGTTAAATCCACCCATTCCTGCAATTGTTACAGCTGCTTCAGAACCACCAGATACAATCACATCACACATTCCTAAACGAATGTAGTTGAAAGCGTCAATCATAGCATTTGCTGAAGATGCACAAGCAGAAACAGTAGTATAGTTTGGACCCATAAAGCCATTTCTCATAGAAATATGAGCTGGAGCTATATCGGCAATCATTTTAGGAATAAAGAAAGGATTGAAACGAGGCGTTCCGTCACCTTTAGCATAACTTAATACTTCTTCTTGGAAAGTTTCTAAACCACCAATTCCAGCACCCCAAATTACACCAACTCTTTGTTTGTTTACGTTTGAATCTAAAATTCCAGAATCTGTAATAGCTTGCTCTCCGGCTACAATAGCATATTGAGCAAATTTATCCATACGTCTTGCTTCTTTTCTATCGATAAATTCTTCGATATTGAAGTTTTTGACTTCACAAGCAAATTTTGTTTTATGTTTTTCAGTGTCATAATAAGTAATTGGAGCCGCACCGCTTTTTCCGCTAATTAAGGCATCCCAATATTCTTGAATGTTGTTTCCAATTGGAGTTAAAGCTCCAAGTCCTGTAACTACTACACGTTTTAGTTGCATAAATTTTTTTTTAGTGATATAGAAAAACCCAATGTATCATATTATAAATATAAACATTGGGTATTACATAAATGTCTTATGTTGAATGATTGTAATACAATCAATGTTTTTACAAATCTAAACAAAGATTTTTAAAAACAGAAACAAAAATAACAACATCCGTATAAAAATAACTTTATACGGATGAATGGTTATTATTTCTTAGCTTCTTCGATGTAAGAAATTGCTTGACCTACAGTAGCAATGTTTTCAGCTTGGTCGTCTGGAATTTGAATATCAAATTCTTTTTCGAATTCCATAATAAGCTCTACAGTGTCTAATGAATCAGCACCTAAATCGTTAGTGAAGCTTGCTTCTGTTACTACTTCGTTTTCGTCAACACCTAATTTGTCCACGATAATCGCTTTTACTCTTGATGCAATGTCTGACATAATTTTCAATTTTTAATTTATTTGTTGGCAAAAATAAAAAACTTTATTTTAAAACAACATTTTTGTTAGTAAATATAACTACGAATTTATAAAAAAAACTTTCAATAGCCTAATTCTCTATCCTTTTCCTTTAAAAAATATTTTTATTTCTTTCGATTTTAGTGTCTAAACCTAAAGGAATTTATACTTTTGTGTGAAATTTAGACGATTTATTGTTGTAATAAGTTGAAAAAAAAGAGATTTAACATGAAAAAGATTGTACTTTTTGCTTCGGGTAATGGTTCAAATGCCGAAAATATTATGGCACATTTTGAGAAATTGGGTCAAGGAACTGTAGTCGGCTTGTTCACAAACAATTCACATGCCAAAGTAATTGAAAGAGCAAAAAAATATAATGTTCCAACTTATGTTTTCAACAAAACGGAGCTTTCTGACGATACGGTTTTAAACAACTTGCAAGAATTACAACCTGATTTAATTGTTTTGGCTGGTTTCTTATTGAAATTCCCCGTTCATATTATAAATGAGTTTCCGAATAAAGTCATTAATATTCATCCAGCATTGTTGCCAAATTATGGTGGAAAAGGAATGTATGGCATGCATGTGCACAACGCCGTTTTAGAAAATAAAGAAAAAGAAACGGGAATTACCGTTCATTATGTCAACGAACATTTTGATGAAGGCGAATTTATTTTTCAAGCCAATGTAAATATTGAAAATTGTTCGTCAGCGGAAGAAATCGCACAAAAAATTCACGAATTGGAAATGGAGCATTTCCCGAAAGTGATTCAAAATTTAATATAAGTAAAAATGTCATACCAAGTTCACATATACACAGATGGCGCTGCCAAAGGAAATCCCGGTCCAGGTGGTTATGGTGTGGTGATGGAAATGGTAGGCACACCTTATAAAAAAGAATTTTTTGAAGGATTTAGACATACCACAAATAACCGAATGGAATTATTAGCGGTAATTGTAGGTTTGGAAAAATTGAAAGCACCTAAAACGTCAGTACTAGTGGTTTCGGATTCTAAATATGTGGTGGATTCGGTAGAAAAAGGTTGGGTTTTTGGTTGGGAGAAAAAATATTTCAAAGACAAAAAAAATCCCGATTTATGGATGCGATTTCTAAAAATTTACCGACAACATAATGTGAGATTTATGTGGATTAAAGGACACAACAATCATCCTCAAAACGAACGTTGCGATGAATTAGCCGTTATGGCATCGCAACAAGAAAAACTAAATATTGATACTTTTTACGAAACGGAAGAACAAAAGTTGATGTAATTATATAAAAAGACCTGATAGATTTCTAAAATCCTTCAGGTCTTTTTTTAGATACTGAAACAATCCCGAAGTTTCAGGACAGTATGACAATATTGTCTTATTCTTCCATTAAACTATTCCATCCTCTAGCTTTTAATTCAATTTTTGTGTTAGCACGAGTTACTAAATGCATGCCTTCACTTTCGGCAACCATATGACCAATAATAGTGAAGTTTGGATTGTGTTTTATTTTTTCGAAATCTTCCATTTTAATGGTGAAAAGTAATTCGTAATCTTCACCACCGTTTAAAGCGATTGTAGTAATATCTACATTAAATTCTTCGCACACATTAATTAATTGTGGATCAACCGGAATTTTTTCCTCGTATAAATTACAACCTAATTTGTTTTGCTTACAAATGTGCATTACTTCAGACGATAAACCGTCCGAAATATCAATCATAGCTGTAGGTTTAATTTCTAATTTTTCTAATAATTCTTTCACGTCATTTCTAGCTTCTGGCTTTAGTTGACGTTCAATCAAATACGTATAATCGTCTAAAATAGGTTGGTTGTTCGGGTTGACTTGAAATACTTGTTTTTCTCTTTCTAAAACTTGTAAACCCATGTATGCTGCACCTAAATCGCCAGAAACCACTAATAAATCGGTTTGTGCAGCGCCACTTCTATAAGCGATTTCATCTAAATTCGCTTCGCCAATGGCAGTTATACTAATAATTAATCCTTTTTGAGAAGAAGTCGTATCGCCACCAATTACATCTACATTATAGGCATTGGCTGCTAAAGTAATTCCAGCAAAAAGTTCTTCCATAGCTTCTAATGGAAAACGGTTAGAAACAGCAACAGAAACGGTAACTTGAGTTGGCACCGCATTCATCGCACAAATATCAGAAACATTCGCCACGATAGCTTTGTATCCTAAGTGTTTCAAAGGCATGTAGCTTAAATCGAAATGCACACCTTCAATTAATAAATCTGTTGAAACGATTACTTTTTTATCTTTAAAATCTAAAACAGCGGCATCGTCACCAATACTTTTAAGGGTGCTTTCTTGATTAATTTTGAAATGTTTGGTTAAATGCTCAATTAATCCGAATTCGCCTAAGCTGGCAATGCTGGTTGTTTTCTGATCTTTATTTTCTAACATGGAATTTTATTTTTTGCAAAGATATAGCTTTTATACACAACTAAAAACGTATAATTTTTTAATACAAGCTTCCTTCATGTTAACATTTATATAATCTTATTTCTAATTTCTATTAATATTGAGCATTTAGATTTGCAATTGAAAAAGAACAAATAATTGGTTTAAAATATGATTACAAGATTAGATAAGGATAAAAAATATTTTTGGTGGATGATGTTTTACCAAATACAATTAGTGGTGTTTTTTATTTTGTTTATTTGTTTGATAGTATTAATTTATTAATACTAAGAGTGGTTATTTAATAGCGTATTTCAATAAGGTTGTGTTTGTTGATTTACTTTTCAGTTTCATTTGGAAAAACGATTTTTGTAGGTTTTCGTTATAATTTCAGTGAAGATGTTTAAAAAAGGTTGGGTTTTTCAGCCTTTTTTTATTTGTCTAATTCTTTCAATTTTTCAAAAATCAAATTGGTTTCATATCCTTTACGAAGTAAGAAATCGACGAATTTTTTATTCTTCTTTTGCCCTTTTCTTTCTTTTATAGAGTTCCAGTTTTTTTCGGCAAGTGCATGAAAATTTTCTAGATATATTTCATTAGGAAGTTCTAGCAAAGCTAAATCAATGTTTCTTTTAGAAATTTCTCTGAATTTTAATTCTTGAACAATTCGGATTTTGCCCCAACCTTTGTAGTTGTGCTTGCCACGCGCAAAACTTTTAGCAAAACGTTCTTCATCGATGTATTTATTTTCGATAAGATGAACAATTATTTGCTCTTTTAGTTCTGGAATTAGTGTCAGATTGCGAAGTTTTTGCTCCACTTCTTTATGACAACGGTCTTGGTAGGAACAATAATATTCCAATTTATTAATCAACTCATTTTTAGTGAGTTCAGTGTTTTTAGGGTTTCCCAAATTGTTAACAATTTATTCATATAAATAATCTACAAAACTACAGCTTTTGTTATAATTTTGTATAAATTTGTCGCCCTTTGTTTAAAAAAGACTAAGGATTCGTAAAAATACAGAAATATAAATAATTAGTATAGTGTTTTTTCATAAAATACTATGCAAGCATAACAAAACAACCCCCTAAATTATGAAAATTAAATTATTATTTGGTTTATTCTTGGTCTCGGTTTTAAATTGGGGCCAGGTTAATATTACCCCAATTAGGACTGATGTGACAGGTTTTCCAACTTGGGCAGACACTGCAATTACTGGAACAACATATTTGCAATTGATAACCAATACTTCGACTACAATAAGTCCAACCATGAATTTTTCAGGTTACACTTCAATAACATTAGATTTTAAAGCAAGAATGTTTGGAGGGCCAAGTGCTGCAGAAAAAGTGATTACGGTTTCAATATCTACAGATGGTTCAACTTGGACTACTTTAGGGACTAACTCACCGGCGACAACCACTTTAACAGCAGTAACTCAGTACAATTTAAACACCTATATTGGACAAACAACAGTAAGACTGAGATTTCAAACTTTGGCCGCTGCTGGAAGTAGAGGATCAGGTATTGATGATATAGATATTAAAGGAACTATTCCTGGATGTACAGCGCCAGCCACACAAGCATCAGCCATTACAACAAATGGAGAAACTTTAGATGGTTTTAATATAAACTGGACAGCTGGTGATGGGAATGGAACTATGATTGTAATTAGACCTTCTGTAGCTGGCACTACTGCTCCAGTGAGTGGTACAGTCTATACTCCAAATACAGCTTGGGCATCGGCAGGACAAATCGACACAAACAATCGTGTTGTTTTTAGAGGAGTCGGTACAACTACAGGAACTCTTACAGGTTTAACAGCTGGAACTCAATATACAGTTAACGCTTATGAGTATAACACTGCTGGAAATTGTTATAAAACTACTCCAAGCGCTATTGGTACAGGTTATACAAGAGCTCTTGAACCAACTGCGCATGCAGCAACATTTTCTTGTACTACTGTTTCTACAACACAAATAAATTTAGCTTTTCCTTCTCGTGCAACTATTCCAAACGCAAGAGCATATTTAATTTTACAAAAAATTGGATCTGCACCTACTGGAGTACCAACAGATGGAGGGTTTTATGTTCCTGGTGCAACAATTGGAGATGCAACTGTTGTAGGTTCAACTGCACTTGATGGTACTGAGACATCATACTCGGTTACTGGATTAACTCCAGGGACAAATTATTATTTTTCAATAATTCCATTTAACGCTTATTTAAGTGTACCAAGCACTATAAATTATAATACGAATGCAACTATTCCTATTACTAATTGTACAACAAATAGTTTAAGTCCTCCAGTTATTACAAGTGTTTTAACGGGTTCTGGCGCGCAAGGTTCTTCATTTACTTATACTATTACGGCTACTAATACACCAACAAGTTACAACGCAACAGGTTTGCCTACTGGATTGTCAATTAATACTACAACTGGTGTAATTTCAGGTACACCATCAGTTTCAGGAACTTTTAATGTAACAATTACGGCAACAAATGGTTTTGGTTCTGATAATCAAACTTTAGTGATTACATTAGGGACAGGGCCGTGTTTAAGTGAAGCTTTTGCAGTTAATGCTTTGCCTGCAGGTTGGATTCAAACTAGTGTAACTTTCGCTTCTAACAGGGCAGAATTTAGCTCAAATAATGGGCAGTTAACAACAGTTGCAGTTAGCAATCCAGCTAGTTTAACTTTTACATTGGAAAGAACTGGAAGTACAGTTGTAAAAACAATGTTAATTGAGGTTTCAACTACTACACAAGGAGGAACTTATACGACAGTTGCAACATATGATCATTCAAACACAACTTCAAGTGGGACAGTTAACTGTACTGTTGATTTATCAGCTTATACTTCCTTTTCAACTGTTTATATTAGGTTTAGAAAAGCATCAGCTTCATCTGTTGCAAGATGGGGATTAGATGATATTCAGGTATTTTGTGCTGCGCCATGTACACCAGCAACTATTACTGCAACACCTACTTCAGGTCCAGTAGGAACTGAGGTAACAATTACTGCGTCTACAGGAAGTTTAACTGGAGCTTCAGTTAGTTTTGGTGGAATTAATGCAACTATTGTTTCAAATGATGGAACTCAAATGGTAGCGGTAGTTCCTATCGGAGCAACGACAGGAAATATTAAAGTGACTGATGCACAACCATGCGATGCCACTACAGCTTTTACTTTAATTTCAAAAGACAATTCTTCATGTGAAGGAACTTCTCCTACTACTGACTTAATTATTTATGATATTCATGACGAACAAACTGGTTCGGGTGGATTTATAACACTATATAATGGCACAGTTGCAACAGTTAATTTAACAAATTATAGTATTTGGAGAACAACTGTTTATGGAGATGGTAATGAGATTGATTATGCTAATTTAACTGGGACAATCGCTCCTGGAGCATTAGCAATATTAAAAGTTTCTGTTGGTAGTTGTGGACCTGCTTCAACAAATGGTACAATAGACGGAGGGTTTAATGATGATGATGGTATTCAATTAAGAAATGCGACAGGATCAGTAATAATTGATGATGTTCATACTTATGTTTCTGGTCCAGGTTATTATATGGTAAGAAATACAGGAGCTTTAAATGCAAGAACATCTTATGTAGCCGCAGACTGGAGTACTACGCCTTTAATCGCTGGTGAATGTTATCCAAGTGCAGGATTAACTCTTCCAAGTGGTGCATCAACACCGCCAATAGTTACTACTCATCCAACCTATTTACCATCATGTGGATCAACTTCTGCAGTTTTAACTTCTGCAGGAAATGAAGGTTATAGTGGTGGAAATACTTTAGCATATCAGTGGTATTTTGCTGCTCCAGGAAGTACAACTTGGGCTGCCGTTACAGATGGTGGAATTTATAGTGGAGCCACAACAGCTTCTTTATCAATTTCAAATGTAACAGGAGTATTAAACTATCAATATTACTGTCAAATTAGAGAAAATTCAGCAACATGTTATTCGGCAACAAATGCTGTGAAAATTACAGACACAAGTGCTTCAACTTGGAACGGATCAGCTTGGATTGGTGGTACACCAACAATAACTAAAGCCGCAATTATTGACGGAACCTATGTAACAGCAACAAATGGTGACTTTAGCTGTTGTAGTTTAACTGTCAATTCAGGTGTAGGAAGAAGTTTAACTATTTCTTCTGGGGGTTATGTTGAGGTGCAAAACAATATTACAAACAACGGAATTCTAGATGTTTTAAGTGATGGATCATTAGTTCAAATTAGTGATGCTGGAGTAAATACTGGAAATATCAGATATTATAGAACTGCAAATATTAGAAAACAAGATTATGTATATTGGTCTTCACCAGTTGCAAGTTTTGCGAGTAACGCTGTTTCTCCCGGAACTAGTTTAGGTTATCAATACAAATGGTTACCAACAACTACTGGTACAAATAATTTTGGAAATTGGGCATTTGCTAACGAAACAATGGTTTTAGGAAAAGGATATTGTTTAAGAGGTCCAGATTATTTCTCACTTTCGGCATTAACAAATTATACAGCAACATTTACGGGCGTGCCAAATAATGGTGTTGTGACAATTCCAATTAGCAGAGGAAATTGGAACGGAGGAACATATTCTACTGGAGTTTCTACAACTTTAGGAACAAATGAAGATGACAATTGGAATTTAGTTGGAAACCCATATCCATCGGCTATTCACGCAATTAATTTCTTGACATTAAATACAAACATTGCAGGTTTTGTTAACATTTGGACGCATGGTACATTGCCATCAAATGCTACAGCTGATCCATTTTACAATGATTATGCTTATAATTATACGCCATCAGATTACATCACTTATAATGCAGCAGGAGCTTCAAGTGGACCTGGTGTATTTAATGGAAGAATTGCTGGCGGACAAGGGTTCTTTGTGTCGATGTTACACACCTCTGCAGTTACAACTGAAAATTTAATTTTCAATAATTCATTAAGAAATAAAGTACATAATAATAGTCAGTTTTACAGAACTTCCGCGAATACTATTAATAATGGAGATTTAGAAAAACACAGAATTTGGTTCGATTTAGTTACACCTTCTGGAACTAGTGTGAGATCATTATTAGGATATGTTGAAGAGGCTACAAATGGTAAAGACAGATTGTTCGATGCTTTCTCAAATCAAAAACTATCATTTAATATTTTCTCGTTAATTGAAGAAGAACAAATGTTAATTCAAGGTAGAACACTCCCATTTGATAACAACGATAAAGTTAACATTGGAGTTTCTATTCCTCAAGATGGAATGTATAAAATTGCTTTAGGAGCTGTTGACGGATTGTTTTTAAATCCAAATCAAAACATCTATTTAGAAGATAAATTATTAAATGTAATTTATGATTTAAAGAATGATCCTTATTCGTTTATGGCTAATAAAGGAACAATTAAAGACAGGTTTGTTATTCGTTATACTAACGGAACGGTGTTGGCTAATGAAACTTTCGATGCAAATAATGATGTTGTTGTAGTTTCTAATCAAGAATTAAGTGTGCTTTCAACAAAAGAAAAAATAAAAAGTATTTTAGTTTATGATGTTTTAGGTAGAAAATTGTTTGAAGGAAAAGATATTGAAGCAAATAATTTTACTTTACCAATTACCAAACATAATGTGCCATTGTTGATAGAAATTGGTTTAGAAAACGGAATTAAAATTAACAGAAAAACAATATATTAATTGTTATATATAGAACATTGATGTTAAAAAGAGTGATTTTTGTCACTCTTTTTTTTGTTTTACAGAAAAATATGTATATTTTTGATAGCTAAACCCCTAAATAATGAATAATGAAAAAAAATTTACTTTTTTTATTTATGATTCTTTCTGCGTACACTTTTGCGCAAAAAACAACAGGCTGGACGGAAGTAGACAAACTTTCTGTTAATCCTTCTGAAAAAATAAGAAGATCCACTTTACCAAAAGAATATAAATTGTATAAATTCGATTACGAATCATTTGTGCAAAAGTTGGTGAATGTTCCACAAAGAGATACTTTTACTGGTGTTTCAAATGTAATTGTTTCCATTCCACATCCAAATGGCGAAATGATGGAATATCGAATTTTGGAAGCTTCTACATTTGAACCAAGTTTACAAGAAAGATTCCCTGAAATAAGGTCTTTTGTTGGGCAAGGTCTTAAAAATGCTGGAGATATTATCCGTTTTAGTATTTCTCCATCTAATGGATTAAGTGCTATGGTACGATCTGTAGATGCTGGAGAAACTTACATTATTGATCCTTTTTCAATGGATTATAAAACAGTTATTGCTTTTGAAAAATCAAAATCTGCGAAAAATTCTGGATTTATTTGTTCTACAGAAGATGTTGTTAAAGAATTTGGCCCTGCTTTAAACCATGAAAATAAAATCCTTAATAATGCTGATGATGCTAGTTTGAGAAGATTTAGAATGGCACAATCATGTACAGCAGAATATGCAAATTATTTTGGAGCAACAAGTGCTGCACAAGTTAATTTGGTTTTGGCGGCATTTAATGCATCATTTACAAGATGTAATGGTATTTATGAAATGGATTTTAATTGTACCATGCAATTAATTGCAAATACAACAGATGTAATTTATTACAATCCAGCAACTGATCCTTATTCTGATGGAGCAACTGGTTCTGGCGGAGCTTGGAATGGCGAATTAGGAGCAACTTTACAAAGTGTAATTGGTAATGCAAATTATGATATAGGTCACTTATTTGGTGCCTCTGGCGGTGGTGGAAATGCAGGTTGTATAGGTTGTGTGTGTTCTACTGATAATTCAAAAGGAACTGGATTTACATCACCTGGTGATAATATTCCCGAAGGTGATAATTTTGATATCGATTATGTAACTCACGAAGTGGGTCACCAATTAGGAGGTAATCATACTTGGACATTTAACGGAAATGAAGGAACCATTGCACAAGTTGAGCCTGGTTCGGGTGTAACTATTATGGGTTATGCAGGTATTACAGGTGCTACTGATGTTGCGCCACATTCTATCGCTATTTTTCATGCAGTTTCTATTCAGCAAATTACAAATAATATAAAAGGTAAATCTTGTGCAACCATAGTAAATATTGCAAATGCAGTTCCAGTACCTTCGGCTTCACCAACTAAAACTTTACCGATTGGTACAGCTTTCAAAATGACAGGTACGGCAACTGACGCTAATGCAGCTGATGTTTTATCATATTGCTGGGAGCAAATGGACGATAATAATGCTGCAACAACTTATCCTTCTACAACAGCGACAACTGGTGTTGCATTTCGTTCATATATGCCAGAAAATGCCGGAACTAGATATTTCCCTAGAATTGCAGATCATTTAGCTAACGGCGTTAATGGTAGTCAATGGGAAAAGGTTCCTGGAGTTGCAAGAACGGTAAATTTTAGAATGACGGTAAGAGATAACAGACCTGGTGGAGGTAATAACGAAAGCGTTAATACTGTTGTAACTTTTGATGCTACAAGAGGTCCACTTGCAATTACTTCTCAAAACACAGCAGGAATTAATTACACACAAGGCTCAACTCAAACGGTTACTTGGTCTGTAAATAATACAAACCTAATGACTGGTGCTGCCAATGTAAATATTAAATTATCTACAGATGGCGGATTAACTTATCCTACAACTTTATTAGCAAATACGCCTAATGATGGCACACAAACAGTAACCATTCCTAATGTTTTTGCTCCTTATTGTAGAATTTTAATTGAGCCAACTGCTAATGATTTTTATGCCATAAACACAACTGATTTTGCTATTGGATATTCTGTTTCAACTATATGTACAGATTACACAAGAACCTTAACTTCAGGAAATATAATCACAGATCAAACGCCTTTAGCATATCAAAATTTCGCATTAAATGTTCCAGATAACGTTATTATTACAGATGTGAATGTTACTTCAAATGTTACTCATGGAAGAAGAAATGAATTATATGCAGCTGTGAATAGTCCAGCAGGAACATTTGTAGCTTTATTTGAAGATGGAGGATGTAATAATTCAATTTCAGATTTGGTTGGAACTTTTGATAGTGAGTCAGGAACTGCAGCAGGTTGTGGCGCAGATAATAATTTTGGTACCATGCAACCCGTTTCAACTTTACAAGCATTAAACGGACAGAGTTCACTTGGTAACTGGTTGTTTAGAGTTGCGGATGTTGAGCCAACAAGAAATGGTGTTTTAAATAGTTTTACAATTAGAATTTGTCATAAGCAAATTATCGAAACACCAGTTGCTTGTGGAACGATAACTTCAACATGGAATGGTTCTGCTTGGTCTAATGGAGTTCCTGTAAGAAACGTTGCTGCTATTTTTGCTGGAAATTATACTTCTACTGCAGATTTAGAGGCATGTTCTGTTACGGTAAACGCTGGAGCTAATGTTACAATCGCTACAGGACATTCATTAATTGTTGGTGGTAGTGTAACTGTAATCGGTTCAGGTACATTGACAATTAATAATAACGCAGCTTTACGTCAAATTGATGGTGCTGCAGTAAACACTGGAAATATTATTGTTAAGAGAAATTCTGCTGGAATGGTTCGTTTGGATTATACAGCTTGGTCATCTCCAGTTTCTGGACAACAATTACAGGCGTTTTCTCCAAATACTATTTCAACTCGTTTTTATGAGTATTTATATACAGGTACAACAACACCAACGGCTTATCAAACAGTAACTGCAACAACAAATTTCCTTAAAGGAAAAGGATATATGATTAGAGCAGCTAATGATTGGCCAGTTACTTCAACAGTATTTAATGGTCAATTTACGGGTGTTCCTTTTAATGGAGATACAACAGTAAGTTTAGGAAGAGGATTTAATCTATTAGGAAATCCTTATGCTTCACCTATGAATGCAACAAAATTCTTAGATGATAATCCATCTACAGTTGGAGCATTATATTTTTGGACACATACAGTAGCTGCAGTTGGAGGTGTTTATCCAGTAAATAATTATGCTTCATTTACAAAACTTGGAGGTACAGCTTCTGCTGCTGGCGGTGCTGTTCCAGATGGTACAATTCAAACAGGTCAAGGTTTCTTTGTAAGAGCATTTGATTTTGGAACAGCAAAATTCACTAACTTACAAAGAGTTAATGCATCTGTTTCAACTCAATTTTTCAAAAATGCGTCTAATCCAGAAACTCCAATATCTTCTGAATCACACAGAATTTGGTTAAACTTAAATGATAACACCAATAACTATAACCAAATATTAGTAGGTTATATTGATGGTGCTACAAACGGAATTGATAAGGCAATTGATGGTGAAGTATTAGATAAAAATAATACGATGTTGTATAATATAATTAACGATTCGGAATATGTAATTCAAGGAAAAGGATTGCCTTTTGCAGATACAGATGAAATTGCCTTAGGATTAAAAGCAACAACTTCTGGAAACTATTCAATTGCATTAGAAAACGTAGATGGATTATTTACTTCTCAAAATGTATATGTAAAAGATAATGTTACTAATATTATACACGATATCAAACAATCTCCTTATGCATTTACAACTTCTGAAGGTGTGTTTAATGATAGATTCAAAGTAGTCTTTACCAATAAAATTTCAGAAAACCAATCACCTGTTTCAGATGAAAGCGTTGTAGTATTTACACAAAATGAAGAATTAATAATTAATGCTTCGCAAGAAATTACAACGGTTGAAATTTTTGATGTGCTAGGAAGAAACATTTACAACAATTTAAAAGTAAATGATAAAGTACTAAACATTTCATCTATCGCAAACAGAAACCAAGCATTATTAGTGAAGGTTACTTTCAAAACAGGCCAATCGGTTACTAAAAAAGTAATCAAATAAAATAATCTCAATACTATTGAAATCTAAATCTCGATTCTGATACTTTTCGGAATCGAGATTTGTTGTTTTTAACACTTTATCCCCCTTTTTTGTTATTTATCTATTTTTTTATATATTTGGAATCCTTAAACCCAAATCACTATAATAAAATGAAAAAAAATTTACTTTTTTTATTAATGTTCTTTTGTGCTATTTCTTTTGCTCAAATAAAACAACTTAAAAAACCTTTTGTTCCAGTACAAGGATTAACTCCATCTGGGCATGTAAGATGTCATACTAACGAAAATGAAGCAGCGCTTCAAGCTAAATATCCAAACAGAGCTACAAATGAAGAGTTTGAAGCTTGGTTAGCACCTATTGTTAAGAAAATTAATCAAGATAGAGCTAGCGGAAGAAATATTCAAGTGGTTTACAACATCCCAGTAGTAATTCATATTGTTCATAATGGAGATGCATTAGGAACTGGTGAAAATATTACAGATGCTCAAGCGATTTCTCAAATTACAGTAATGAATCAAGATTTTAGAAGACTTGCAGGAACTCCTGGAGGAACTAATTCTACTGGTTTAGCTGTAGATTGTGAAATTAATTTCTGTTTGGCTCAAACTGATCCAACTGGTGTTGCAACAACAGGAGTTGTAAGACATGTTATTGCGCCATATTCAAATAATGTTACGAATGGCTCTGGGGGTGCAGATTGGGAAACAAACGCAGATGTAGAAGCGATGAAAGCAGCTACTCAATGGGATCCAAATAATTATTTAAATATGTGGACAATTCGTCCTGGTGGACTGTCACTACAAAATGGTGGTTTAAATGGATTATTAGGATATGCACAATTTCCAAGTAATTCTGGTTTAGCTGGTTTAAATGCTAATGGAGGTGCTGCAAATACAGATGGTGTTGTAGCGGCTTATAATGCTATGGGAACAATTGCGTTAAATGATGGAACCTTTATATTAAATCCAACGTATAACTTAGGAAGAACAATGACTCACGAAGTAGGTCACTGGGTGGGTTTACGTCATATTTGGGGAGATGATGCCTGTCCTGCTTCAGGTGGTAATGTGAACACAAATGAAGATTTTTGTGCCGATACACCAGCAGCGGCAGACGCAAATTATTCTTGTACAGTCGTAAATTCTTGTACAGCTATTGCAGGTAATGATATGATTCAAAATTATATGGATTATACTAATGATTCTTGTATGGATACATTTACAGCTGATCAAAAAACACGTATGATAGCAGTAATGACAAATTCACCAAGAAGAAATACTTTAAATGCATCTACAGCTTGTCAAGCACCAACACCAATCATTAGATTTACTAATCCAACTGGTTCGATAAATGAAAATACAAATTGTAGTTATACTGATGTAACCTTCCCAATAACTATAGGAAAAGTTGCTACGCAAAATGCAACTCTTACATTTAATGTAACCGGCGGAACAGCTACTTTAAATACTGATTATAGTATAGTAAATAGTACTGTAACTTTCCCAGCTAATACAACAGCATCACAAAATTTAACAATTAGAGTTTTCCATGACGGAATTGTAGAACCAAATGAAACTTTAATTATTGATATGACACTAAACGCAAATGGCGGTAACGCTGTTTTGAATAGCTTAGCAAAAACAATGACTATTACTATTGTTGATAATGATGTAGCACCAATTGCAACTCAAACAAACGTTTTACTTACTGAAGATTTTGAAGATGTTACAGGATGGACTATAGTCGATTCAAATGCAGATCAGTGGGGTGTTGTTACTGGACTTAATGGGTTTGGTACCGCACCTAATACACTTGCTGGAAAATGTGCTTACTCAGAAAAAGATAGAACATATTTATCAGGAACAGGTAATGCAAATCCAAATAATTATATAATCAGTCCTCAATTTACAATTACAGCTGGGGCGACTTCCGCTAATTTAACATATATTATTGCAGGATATGGTGCTGATGCGGGTAATTATTCGGCATATTTTACAACAACGTTAAACCCAACAACTGAAGCACAAATTACTTCTGGAGCATTAATTCAAGCAGCAACAACAATTACTTCTGGGACATCTGTTTTACAAAATATTAATATGAATGCATATATTGGACAAACAGGACATATCGCATTTAGACATAATAATAACAATTCGGCAACTGGTTTATTATTGTTAGATACAGTCAATTTAACTTCAGTAACAAATACTAACGTTCAAACCGAAATTAATACAGCAACTCCATATACAGCAACTGTTAATGCAACTGGTAGTTTCCATGTGTTTGATACTAATAAAATTGTATTATCATCAACAAATAATGGAACATTTAATTATGGTTGTACAAACGTAACGGTAAATAGAAGTCAAACTTCTGTTGGTGCTGGTTCAGCATCTTTTATTGATACTAATGCGGCTAATAGAATATTACCAAAAACATATAATATTACTACAGGAAATGATACTGCAACTGGTAATTATACTATCACATTATATTGTACAGCTGCTGAAGTTTTAGCTTGGGAAACAGCTACTGGAAAATCAAGAACGGCTTTACAAATTATTAAAGTAATTAATAATCCGATTTCAACAATCAATGCTTCAAATTATACAAACTATATTATTGAAGAAAAAGCAGCGACTATTGGAGCATTTGGACCAAATGTAACTTTCACAGCAACTTTCAATACCAATATGTCTGGAGGTTATGCTATCGGTCCAAAAACAGGAATCGTTTGTGGTGATATAGCTTCAACATGGAACGGAACAGCTTGGTCTAATGGAACACCATCAAAAGTTACTGCAGTTACTTTCGCAGGAAACTATTCTTCTACAGCAGATTTAGATGCATGTTCAGTAACAATTAATACAGGAAGAAATGTAACTTTTAATGCAGGGCATACTTTAATTTCTGGTAATGCTGTTACTGTTAATGGAACAGGTACATTAACTATTAATAATAATGCTGCTTTAAGGCAAGTAAATGCAGTAGCTAATACTGGAAATATTATTGTAAAAAGAAATTCTGCAGGAATGGTTAAATTGGATTATACAGCCTGGTCTTCTCCAGTTTCTGGACAACAATTACAAGCTTTTTCTCCAAGTACTTTACCAAACAGATTTTATCAATATTTATACACTGGAACAACTACACCAACAGCTTATCAATCGGTTACAGCAACCAATAACTTCGTTGCAGGAAAAGGATATATGATTAGAGCTGCAGATAACTGGCCACTTACATCGACTGTATTTAACGGACAGTTTACAGGTGTGCCAACAAATGGAAATGTTTCTCAATCTGTGGGAATTGGATATAACTTATTAGGAAATCCATATGCATCACCAATTTCTGGAAACCTTTTCTTAGGCGCTAATGCTTCGGTAAATACATTATACTTCTGGACACATACTGCTCCTGCAGTTGGAGGTGTTTATCCAGTTAATAATTACGCTTCTTATACTACTTTAGGAGGTACAGCTTCAGCAGCAGGTGGAGCAATTCCAAACGGAACCATTCAAACTGGTCAAGGTTTCTTTGTAAGAGCAACTGCGGGTGGAAATGCAAATTTCACAAATGCACAGCGTGTTAATGCGTCAGTAAGTACACAATTTTACAGAACTTCTGAAAATGCGGCAACAACTTCTGAAACAGATAAACACAGAATTTGGCTAAACTTAAATGATGCTTCAAATAACTATAACCAAATATTAGTAGGATATGTAAATGGAGCTACTAATGGAATCGATAATGCAATTGATGGTGAAGTTTTAGATAAAGATGACACAATGTTATATAACGTAATCAATGATACTGAATATGTAATTCAAGGAAAAGGATTACCATTTGCAGATACAGATGAAATTGCCTTAGGATTAAAAGCAACAACTGCCGGAAACTATTCAATTGCATTAGAAAACGTAGATGGATTATTTACTTCTCAAAATGTATATATAAAAGATAACGTTGCTAATATTATTCACGACATCAAACAAACACCTTATTCTTTCACAACAACTGATGGTGTGTTTAATAACAGATTTAAACTGGTATTTACAAATGCAGCATTAACAAATCCATCATTTGTTTCAGATGAAAGTGTAGTTGTATTTACTCAAAATGAAGAATTAAAAATTAGTGCTTCACAAGAAATGGCAAAAGTGGAAGTTTTTGATATACTTGGAAGAAACATTTACAACAATTCAAAAGTAAATGATAAAGTATTAAATATTTCTTCTATTGCGAATAGAAACCAAGCGTTGTTAGTGAAAATTACTTTTACAACGGGTCAATCTGTCACTAAAAAAGTAATCAAATAACTACAATAAATTAAATTCTAAATCTCGATTCTGATATTTTTCAGAATCGAGATTTTTTTATACTTAAAATTATCATAACAATTTTCAAACTTCAAACGGAATAACTATCTTTGCCGCTTATTTAAAAAGAAGAAAATGAGTAAATTGGTAATTGTAGGAACGGTAGCTTTTGATGCTATTGAAACACCTTTTGGAAAAACAGATAAAATTTTAGGTGGAGCAGCAACGTATATAGGTTTGTCAGCCTCTTTTTTTAATGTGGATTCGGCAATTGTATCTGTTGTAGGTGAAGATTTCCCACAAGAACATTTAGATTTATTATCAGAAAGAAACATAAACATTGAAGGAATTGAAATCGTTAAAGGTGGAAAAACTTTCTTTTGGAGTGGAAAATACCACAACGATATGAATTCTCGTGATACGTTAGCAACTGAGTTAAACGTATTAGCAGATTTTAATCCTGTGGTTCCTCAAGCATATAAAGATGCTGCAGTGGTGATGTTAGGAAACTTACACCCAATTGTACAATCTTCAGTATTAGATCAAATGACTACAAAACCAAAGTTAGTAGTTTTAGACACGATGAACTTTTGGATGGATTGTGCTTTACCAGAATTATTAGACGTAATCAAACGTGTAGACGTAATTACAATTAATGATGAAGAAGCGCGTCAATTATCTGGAGAATATTCTTTAGTAAAAGCAGCTGCAAAAATCCATACAATGGGTCCAAAATATGTAGTAATCAAAAAAGGAGAACACGGAGCCTTAATTTTTCATAATAAAGATGTTTTCTTCGCACCAGCGTTACCATTAGAAGAAGTTTTTGATCCAACAGGAGCAGGAGATACTTTCGCAGGTGGTTTCTCAGGTTACATTGCACAAACAGAAGATGTTTCTTTTGAAAGCATGAAAAACGCGATTATTCACGGTTCAAATTTAGCTTCATTCTGTGTAGAAAAATTCGGAACAGAAAGAATGGTGGATTTAAGCAAAGAAGACGTTTATGCACGTTTACAACAATTTAAGTCATTAACACAATTTGACATCAAATTATAAGCACAAAATATGCCTCGAATTTTCGGGGCATTTTTAATACAACTAATAAATAATACAACACACAACAACTATGAGCGACGCTATTAAACACGAATGTGGAATTGCATTACTTAGATTATTAAAACCATTAGAATACTATAAAGAAAAATATGGTACAGCTTTTTACGGTGTAGAAAAAATGTACCTTTTAATGGAAAAACAACACAATCGCGGTCAAGATGGTGCTGGTTTTGCAAGTATCAAATTGGATGTAAAACCTGGGCAAAGATACATCAGTAGAATTCGTTCGAATCAAGCACAACCGATTCAAGATATTTTCGGACAAATTAATGCGAGAATTTCAAATGAATTAGCGAATAATCCTTCGTATCAAAATAATGTAGCCTTACAAAAAGAAAACATTCCTTATGTAGGTGAATTGTTTTTAGGTCACGTTCGTTATGGTACTTTCGGAAAAAATAGCATAGAAAGTGTTCATCCATTTTTACGTCAGAATAACTGGATGCACAGAAATTTATTAGTAGCTGGAAACTTCAACATGACAAATGTTAAAGAATTGTTTCAAGATTTAGTAGATGTGGGTCAACACCCAAAACTAATGGCAGATACAGTTACAGTTATGGAAAAAATTGGTCATTTCTTAGATGATGAAATTACCGATTTATATTTAGATTGTAAAAATGAAGGCCTTTCAAAACAAGAAGCTTCACCAGTAATTGCAGAAAGATTAAATATTGGAAGAATTTTAAGAAGAGCTTCTAAAAACTTCGATGGTGGTTACGCAATGGCCGGGCTTTTAGGACACGGTGACGCCTTTGTAGTTAGAGATCCAAACGGAATTCGTCCAGCTTATTATTATCAAGATGATGAAATCGTAGTGGTTGCTTCAGAAAGACCAGTTATTCAAACGGTATTTAATGTGGCGTTTGATGATGTTAAAGAATTAGAAGCTGGAGACGCAATCATCGTTAAGAAAAACGGAAACGTTCAATTCGAAAATATTAGAGAAGCAGGTGAGAAAAAAGCGTGTTCTTTTGAAAGAATTTATTTCTCTCGTGGAAGCGATGCTGAAATCTATCAAGAAAGAAAATTACTAGGAAAATATGTTTTCCCAAGTGTATTGAAAGAAATTGACAACGACATTCATAATTCGGTGTTTTCATTTATTCCGAATACAGCAGAAACTTCTTTTTACGGAATGGCGGAAGCGGCTCAAAAACATTTAGATGAGCAGAAAGTAAAAGACATTATCGCACAAAGAAATACCTTAGATGAAAATGGCTTAAATGCGATTTTAGAAGAGAAAGTTCGTACCGAAAAAATTGCGATTAAAGATGTAAAACTAAGAACGTTTATCACAGAAGATAGTAGTCGTGACGAAATGGTTTCTCATGTTTACGACATCACTTACGGTGTAGTAAAACCAACGGATAACTTAGTTATTATTGACGATAGTATTGTTCGTGGAACGACATTAAAACAAAGTATCATTAAAATTTTAGACCGATTAAATCCTAAGAAAATTGTTGTGGTTTCTTCGGCTCCACAAATTAGATATCCTGATTGTTACGGAATTGATATGAGTACAATGGAAGGTTTTATCGCTTTCAGAGCAACATTAGAGCTATTAAAAGATACAAATCAATATCATATTGTGGATGACGTTTACAAAAAATGTAAAACACAACAAGGATTAAAAGATACAGAAGTAATTAATCACGTAAAAGAAATTTACGCTCCATTTACAGACGAACAAATTTCGGATAAAATGGCAGAAATGTTAACTTCAAAAGAAGTGAAAGCAGAAGTGAAAATTATCTTCCAAAAAGTAGAAGATTTACATAAAGCGTGTCCGAAAAATTTAGGTGATTGGTATTTCACAGGAAACTATCCAACACCAGGTGGAAATAGAGTAGTAAACACCGCGTTTATCAACTTTTACGAAGGTAACGGAGAACGTGCTTATTAAAAAAGTGCATTTCAACGGGAATATGTACTTTATAACAAATATTTTATTCTAGTATAATAACTTGTTCTACTTTTATATCACCAGAAAATTAGTAGGTTAAGTTTTATGGTAGATTTGGGGCAAAAAGGGTGAAACGAAAGTTTCACCTTTTTTATTTTATACCCATCTTAGTTCATAATAAATTAGTTTTTCACAACTATTTGTTGTTGAATTTACTAAATTCGCTTTAGAATTAATATTAAATTCATAAAAATGGAAAACACGCTCCAAAACACATATAATTTTATTTTCGAAGAAGCTTTATTGAACGAAATTTCAGAAGTTTCCAAGATTCATGATTTCAAAGAAGGTGATATTATTATTGATTTTGGTGAAAACATTAAAAGTATACCATTAATCTTAACGGGTGCGATTAAAATTTTACGTGAAGATTTTGATGAAGGCGAACTACTTCTATATTTTATTGAAAAAGGAGATACCTGTGCCATGTCTATGCAATGTTGTTTAGGAAAAGCTAAAAGTGAAATCAGAGCCATTGCAGAAACAGACGGACAACTTATTTTAATTCCAGTGGCTAAAATGAACGAATGGTTAGGTAAATATGCCACTTGGCGAGATTTTGTATTCAACAGCTATAACAACCGATTAAAAGAAATGCTAACCACAATTGACCATTTAGCGTTCATGAATATGGATGAAAGGTTACTAAATTATCTTTTAGAAAAATCGAAAATCAATCATTCCAAAGAAATTCACAATACACATCAAGAAATTGCCTACGATTTAAATACGTCAAGAGTTGTAATTTCCCGAATTTTAAAAGCCTTAGAAAATAAAGGGAAAATTAAATTGAATAGAGCGTATATTGAGTTGTTGTAAATGTTAATTAATAAGCTATGGTGTGAAAGCTAATTATAACTAACCTATTCCAGCCCAAATCAAAAATTCCACCTCTGTAACATTTGTAACTGTATAACGTTTGAGTTGCGTTTAATTTTGCTTCATAATTAATTTAGATTATGAAAAAAATTAAACACCCTTTTTTAATAACCACTTTATTATTTTCAGTTTTTGGATTGGCGCAAGACACGCTGACTATTTCTAAAAACGATATTTCTAAGAAAATTTCAGAAAATAATTTACAAGTGAGAATTGCTGAAAAAAACTTTCAGTCGGCAAAAGCAGATTATAACCAATCGAAAGCAGTTTTCTTACCGAATATTAATGTTTCGCACACTGGGATTTCAACCACCAATCCTTTAATGGCTTTCGGTTCGAAATTAAATCAGGAAATTTTAACGGCTTCAGATTTCAATCCCGCTTTATTAAATGATCCAGCAAAAACACAAAATTTTGCTACAAAATTCGAAATTCAACAACCCCTTATTAATGTAGATGGTTTTTATGGAAGACAAGCTGCAAAAGCAAAAATGGAAGCGTTCCAACTACAAACTGAACGCACTAAAGAATATTTAGAATTAGAAGTTTCGAAAGCTTATATGCAATTGCAACTGGCCTATAAAGCCGTGAGCGTTTTAGAAAAAGCCAATACCACTGGAAAAGCCAATTTGAAATTAGTAGAAAACTATTTCAAACAAGGCATGTTGCAAAAAACCGATTTATTAAATGTGCAAGTTCGTGTAAGTGAAATCGCAAATCAATTGCAATACGCGAAAAGTAACGTACAAAATGCGTCAGATTATTTAGGATTTTTGTTAAACGAAGACACACAAGGAAAAATCTACAAACCTGCTGAAGCTTTAGAAAACTCCATTGCGATTGAAGCAATAAACACCACTTTATCTGAAAACAGAAAAGACATTCAAGCGATGACAAAATCTTCGGAAGCGTATGCGAAAATGTTAAAATCTTCAAAAATGACATTCCTGCCAAGATTAAACGCTTTTGGAAGTTATGAAATGTACGATAAAAATATCTTAGGAACTTCGGCAAAAGGATATGTAGTTGGTGCCCAATTATCTTGGAATGTTTTCGACGGCTATAAATCTATCGGAAAATTCGAAAAAGCGAAAGCGGAATCTCAAAAAGCCGATGCGGAAAAAGACCAATACACCAAACAAAGTCAATTGGAATTAAACAAAACGAATCGCCAATTAAAAGACGCGGAAAACAAAGTGAATTTATCACAATTAGCTTTCGAACAATCACAAGAAGCCTACAGAATTCGTCAAAACAGATTCGCGCAAGGTTTAGAAAAAACAACAGATTTATTGCAATCCGAAACACAAATGATTCAAAAAGAATTAGAACAATTACAAGCGGTTTTCGAATATAATTTTACAAAACAATATTTACAGTTTTTAACGAAGTAAATTTTAATAATCAATTTCAATTTTAAAAAGATGAAAAAAAATATAGCAATTTTAACCCTTTCCACTTTAGTATTTCTTTCATGTGGAAAAGAAAAAAAAGAACTAACTAACAACGAACCAGCTATTAAAGTTGTAGTGAATGGTTTAGCCACAAATAACTCAGAATTCATCACCGCAAGCGGAAAAACAGAAGCGGAAAGCAGTGCCAATTTAAGCACAAGAATGATGGGTTATGTGACTAAAGTTCACGTAAAAACAGGTCAGAAAGTTTCTGCTGGACAATTATTGGTAAGCATTAATAGTTCCGATTTACAAGCAAAAAAAGCGCAAGTTGACGCGTCTATTTTACAAGCGACTGCAGCCTATAATAACGCGAAAAAAGACTATGATAGATTTACGGCTTTATTCAGTCAACAAAGTGCTTCTCAAAAAGAATTAGACGATATGACCTCTCGTTACGAAATGTCAAAAGCTGGTTTAGCTGGTGCGAAACAAATGCGTAATGAAGTTATGGCGCAGTTTTCTTACTCTAATATTACCGCTCCATTTTCTGGAGAAGTTACGAATACATTCATTAAAGAAGGCGACATGGCTAACCCAGGAATGCCTTTAGTAAGCGTAGAAGGAGTTTCTAGAATGCAAGTAACGGCAATGGTTTCGGAAGGTGATATTTCTCAAATTAAAAACGGAATGCCAGTGAAAATTATGGTAAAATCGTTAAATAAAGAAGTGTCAGGTAAAGTTTCAGAAGTGAGTGGTTCTGCTAAAAACACAGGTGGACAATACTTAGTAAAAGTGACTTTAAACTCCAACGACAAAACCATTTTATCAGGAATGTTCGTAAATGTTCAATTTCCAATCGCTAATCAACCAAAATCAGAAACTACTTTAAAATCAGATAAAGTAATGGTTCCAGAAAGTGCTTTGGTAAAACAAGGACAATTAACAGGGATTTACACGATAGCCAACGGTAAAACAGCCATTTTAAGATGGATTAGAACCGGAAAAGCCTTTGGTAATCAAGTAGAAGTTTTATCAGGATTATCTGCAAACGAGCAATATATTGTTTCTGCAGAAGGTAAGTTATATAACGGAGCTAATGTGAGTATTCACTAATCCGTTTTTAGTGCTAAGACATTAAATTCTTAAACAAAAAAATCATGCAAGAAGGTATATCAGGTAAAATTGCCCATTTTTTCATCAACTCTAAATTAACGATTTTGTTAATGGTTGGTTTGATGATCATCGGGGTGTATAGTTCGTTCTTAATTCCTCGTGAAGAAGAACCACAAATCGCTATTCCAATGGCGGATATTATGATTGGCTATCCAGGCGCAAGTCCGGCAGAAGTAGAAAGTCGTGTTATTAAACCCTTAGAAAAAGTATTGTCTAACATCAAAGGTGTAGAACATTTACATAGTATGGCAATGAACGGTCAGGCTATGATAATTGTGCAGTTTTATGTAGGCGAAGATTCAGAACGCTCGTATGTGAAATTGTACGATGAGTTAATGAAAAACGAAAATATTTTCCCAAAAGGCGTATACAAACCTATGGTAAAAACACGTTCCATTGACGATGTTCCTATGCTAGGTGTTACACTTTGGAGTGAAAAATTGAACGATTTCGAAATTCGTCAAATTGCGGAAGAAGTTACTTCGGAAATTGAAAAAGTAAAAGATGTTGCCATTACGAAAGAAATTGGAGGAAGAACCCGCGAACTAAAAGTCGTTTTAGATAAAGATAAAATGGCGGAAAATGGTGTGGATGCTTTAGGAATTATGCAAATGATTCAAGCAAATAACGGCAGTTCTCAGTCAGGAAGTTTTGTAAATAATGACAAAGAATATCTACTTACAACTGGAGAATTTTTATCGACTTCAGAAGACGTAGAAAATTTGGTTGTAGGTGTGAATGCCAATATGCCAGTCTATTTAAAACAAGTGGCGGCAATTCAAGACGGACCGTCAACACCAAGAAGTTACGTGTCTTTCGGATACGGAAAAGCAAATGAAAAGTATGCGAAAAACAAATCGGAATATCCTGCTGTTACAATTTCTGTTGGAAAAGTAAAAGGCGCGGATGCGATGAAAATTTCGGATAAAATCATCGAGAAAATCGAAACCTTAAAAAAGACCTTAATTACAAATGATGTTCACGTAGAAATCTCTAGAAATTACGGAGAAACGGCTTCTCATAAAGTTGGCGAATTATTAATGCACTTAGGTGTGGCGATAATCGCGGTAACGCTTTTAGTAATGCTTGCTATGGGTTGGCGTGGTGGTTTAGTGGTTTTCTTTTCAGTGCCATTAACGTTTGCCTTAACCTTGTTTGCTTATTATATGTTGGGTTACACGTTAAACAGAATTACGCTTTTCGCCTTAGTTTTTGTGGTGGGAATTGTGGTAGATGACAGTATTATCATCGCTGAAAACATGCACCGACATTTTAAAATGAAGCGATTGCCGTTCAAACAAGCTGCGATTTATGCAATTAACGAAGTAGGAAATCCAACTATTTTAGCCACTTTTACAGTAATTGCTGCTATTTTACCAATGGCTTTCGTGTCAGGAATGATGGGGCCTTACATGAGTCCAATGCCAATTGGTGCTTCCATTGCGATGTTACTTTCGTTGTTTGTTGCCTTAACGGTTACACCATATTTAGGTTACCATTTATTACACGAAAAAGAGGAACAAGAACACAAAGCAGAACAAGGTTTAGAAACATCTTGGATTTATAAATTATATAATAAAATTGAACGTCCCTTTTTAGAAAATTCTACGAAACGTAGAGTGATGTTAGGAATTACAGTGGTTTTATTAGCAGGTTCTGTATTAATGTTTTTCACGAAATCGGTTTTAGTAAAAATGTTGCCTTTCGATAATAAAAACGAATTCCAAGTGGTAATCGATATGCCAGAAGGAACTACGTTAGAAAGAACAGCAGTTGTTACGCAAGAAATTGCACAATATTTAACTACCGTTCCAGAAGTAGTGAATTATCAAAATTATATTGGAACGTCTGCGCCTATTACGTTTAACGGATTGGTTCGTCATTACGATTTACGTGGTGGAAGCAATATGGCTGATATTCAAGTCAATTTATTACACAAAGAAGACAGAGATTTGCAAAGTCACGATATTGCAAAAGTAGTTCGCCCAGAAGTGCAAAAAATCGCAAAAAAGTATGGTGCGAATGTGAAAATTATTGAAGTGCCACCAGGACCACCAGTTTTATCAACTTTGGTTGCTGAAATTTACGGACCAGATTACAAACAACAAATTGAAGTAGCTAACCAAGTAAAAGGAATTTTAGAAAAAACTACTGATATTGTGGATATTGATTGGTATGTAGAAGACAATCAAACGGAATATAAATTGGAAGTCGACAAGGAAAAAGCGATGTTAAACGGAATCGCACCACAACAAATTGTTGGAAATTTGACGTATTTGTTAAAAGAATATCCGATTTCTAATTTGTACGATGAAAATTCAAACAACAGCGTTGGAATTGTTCTTTCTCTAGATGATAAAGACAAAACATCACTTCAAGATATTCAGAATTTAAAAATAAAAGGCAGTCAAGGAAATGTAGTTCCAGTTTCCGATTTGGTAAAAGTGAAAGAAGATGTTTTACAAAAAACGATCTATAGAAAAGACCAAAAACGAGTAGTTTACGTAACTGCAGATATGGCTGGAGAATTAGAAAGTCCGGTATATGCAATTTTAGGAATGAACGAAGAATTGCAAAAAATGAAATTACCAAAAGGTTATAAAGTCAACGAATTGTACATGGAACAACCATCAGATGAAAGTGATTTTACCGTAAAATGGGATGGTGAATGGCAAATTACTTTAGAAGTGTTCCGTGATTTAGGAATTGCATTCGGAGTGGTAATTGTAATTATTTATATGTTGATTGTAGGTTGGTTCCAAAACTTTAAAACACCAATTGTCATGATGCTAGCGATTCCGCTTTCGTTAGTGGGAATTGTTTTCGGACACTGGTTGTTAGGTGCTTATTTCACCGCAACTTCTTTCATTGGAATGATTGCTTTAGCTGGAGTTATGGTTCGGAATTCCGTTTTACTTATCGATTTTATTGAAATTCGATTAAACGAAGGTATTCCATTAAAACAAGCTATTATTGAAGCTGGTGCCGTAAGAACCACACCAATTTTACTAACAACAGGTGCAGTTGTAATTGGAGCCTTAATTATTTTATTCGATCCAATTTTTCAAGGATTAGCCATTTCATTAGTATTTGGAGCTGTAGTTTCTACCATATTAACTTTACTTGTAGTGCCAATTATTTACTATGTCACGGAAAGAAAAAAATGGGAGAAAAAGAGTGTTGAGGAAATAAACCAATAAATTGTAACCTATGAAACTATTAATAATAACATCAATTTCTGAATTTGAAAACGAAATAAAACAAATGCTAGTGAAAGCAAATGTGAAAAATTTTTCATACAAAGAAGTTATGGGCTATCATAACACAAGTAATGAGGCTATTGGTGATAACTGGTTTGCCACAGAAATGAATGAGAATGAAAGTATGTTATTTTATGCTTTTGTACCAAGCGAAAATGTGGAAATGATTTTTAATGCAATTAATGAATTTAATGGAAAACAAGAAACACTTTCAAAAATTCATGTGGCCACAGTAAATATTGAGAATTCAAATTAATTTAGTAATAATATATAAAAAGCATAAATATGAAAAACAGAATCATCCGAGCAATAGCAGGAAGTTTTGTACTAATCAGTATTTTACTTTCCATTTATGTCAACCAAAATTGGTTATGGTTTACAGCCTTTGTAGGTGCTAATTTATTGCAATCTTCCATCACCAAATGGTGTTTAATGGAAGATATTTTAGCCAAATTAGGGGTGAAAGATTAATTAAAAAGCCGTTCTAAAATATTTTAGAACGGCTTTTTGATATTCGTCTTAACAACACTTATCTCTGTAACAATTGTTACTGATTCTCGTATTTTATGGACTTAAATTTGTAGTTTAGCTTAAGTTTTAGACAAATTGAAACAATCTTTTTTATATGCAAATAATTGGTTTTACATTAAGTATTTTGATTGGTATTTCTCTCGGTCTAATTGGGAGCGGTGGTTCTATACTTACCATTCCAATTTTGGTTTATATATTTCATGTGTCGCCAAGTGATGCTACAACGTATTCTCTTTTCATCGTTGGAATTTCTGCATTAGTAGGAAGTATTAATGGTGCCAAAAATAAATTACTTGATTATAAAACGGCCTTGTATTTTGGTTTACCAAGTGTAATTTCTGTTTTTTTGATGCGTAAATTGTTAGTGCCATTACTACCAAATGAACTTTTTAGGATATCAAATTTTACAGTTACAAAAGATTTACTGATAATGATCGTGTTTTCTGTTTTGATGATTTTGGCTTCCTTCTCAATGATACAAAAAAGAAAAACTACTGAGAATGATAGTTTAGAAATAAATTACAATCTTTTAATTTTAAAAGGTATTTTCGTTGGTTTGTTAACGGGTTTTGTTGGTGTAGGTGGCGGATTTTTAATCATTCCTGCTTTGATATTTACGGCAAAATTAACCATGAAAAAGGCAGTGGCCACTTCTTTAATTATCATCGTTTTCAATTCACTAATCGGATTTTTAGGTAGTATTTCAAACACATCAATAGAGTGGAATTTTTTAATGCTTTTTACGTTCTTTTCTATAATTGGAATTTTTATAGGAATGTATTTAAGTAAAATAATACCTAACGAAAAATTAAAACCAGTTTTTGGTTGGTTTGTATTAATAACTGGAATCTATATTGTCGTAAAAGAATTAATAATTTAATTTATTAAATATGTTAGAACTTATCAAACAACCTTGGCATTGGGCTGTTGCGGGTACATTAATAGGGTTAATTGTTCCAATATTATTACTTTTGGGTAATAAAAAATTAGGAGTTTCTTCTTCCATGAGACACTTATGCGCCATATTTATACCAAGAAAAATTCCTTTTTTTAATTATGATTGGAAAAAAGAGATCTGGAATCTTTTCTTTGTTTTTGGAATCTTTTTAGGTGGTTTTATTGCTGCGAAATTTCTAACTAACACAAACCAAATCGTAATAGCTGAAAGCACTAAAGAAATATTAGCAGGATACGGTATTACCGATTTTAGCCAAATCATGCCAACACAAATATTTTCATTAGAAAACATATTTACATTAAGAGGATTTTTCTTTTTTGTAGTAGGTGGTTTTTTAGTAGGTTTTGGTTCAAGATATGCTGGTGGTTGCACAAGCGGACATTCCATTATGGGAATTTCTACTTTTCAATTACCATCACTTATTGCTACATGTTGCTTTATGATTGGAGGTTTTTTTACGGCAAATGTTATATTGCCAATAATCTTTAAATTTATTTAAAAATGAAAAATTTAAAATATTTAATAGTTGGAATCTTATTCGGTATTATTTTCGTTAAAGCCGAAATATTAAGCTGGTTTCGTATTCATGAAATGTTTCGCTTGCAATCTTTCTTTATGTATGGCATAATTGGAACAGCAATTATTGTTTCGATGTTATCTATATTTATTATCAAAAAATTCAATATTAAAACCTTTTCAGGAGAAGACATTGTTATCGAAGATAAAGAAAGCAATAAAGGTCAAATTTATGGTGGATTAATTTTCGGAATTGGATGGGCAATCACTGGTTCTTGTCCAGGTCCATTGTATGCACAAATAGGCGCTGGCTTTTTAGTAGTTGGTGTTGTTTATCTGAGCGCCGTTTTTGGCACTTGGTGCTATGGATACGTCAAAAATAAGTTACCTCATTAATAAAAACAAAGCCGTTCTAAAATCAATCAGAACGGCTTTTTAAATTTTTTAATAAAAACAGCTTACACCACTTTTAAAATATAATAGTTTTTCTTTCCTTTTTGAAGTAAAACGAATCTGTTTGCAATTAAATCATTTGTTGTAATTACATATTCTTCTGTTACTTTTACTTTGTTCACAGAAACCGCATTTTCTTTTAAGGCTCTTCTAGTTTCGTTTCCAGAAGATAAAAATCCAGATTTCACAAAAGCATCAACAATTGGGTAACCTGCTTCAATTTCTGCTAAAGTAACATCCGCTTGATCTAAACTTTGAAAAACATCCGATAAGGTTTTTAAATCTAATAGTTTTAAATCGTCAACCGTTGGTTTAAAAAACGCTTGCGAAGCAAAAACTGCTTTTTCATGTTCTTCTGCACCATGAATCATAACTGTTAATTCTTCGGCTAATTTTTTCTGTAACACACGTAAATGTGGTGCTTCAGCGTGTTCCGCTAATAAAGCATCAATTGTTGCTTTATCTAAGAATGTGAATATTTTAATATATTTTTCTGCGTCAATATCAGTTGTGTTAAACCAAAATTGGTAAAATTCATACGGAGACGTTTTATCTGCATCTAACCAAATGTTTCCTTTTTCCGATTTCCCGAATTTCGAACCATCTGCTTTTGTAATTAACGGACAAGTCATCGCGAAAGCTTTTCCTTCCGTCTCAGAATCAACGTTCATTCTTCGAATTAATTCCGTTCCTGTCGTAATATTTCCCCATTGGTCACTTCCACCCATTTGTAATTTACAATTGTGGTATTTGTGTAAATGATAGAAATCATACCCTTGAATTAATTGGTATGTGAACTCTGTAAAACTCATTCCTTCGCCTTCACCAGACAAACGTTTTTTCACAGAATCTTTACTCATCATATAGTTTACAGTGATACGTTTTCCCACTTCACGAACAAAATCAATGAATGAAAAATCTTTCATCCAATCGTAATTGTTCACTAAAACTGGTGCTTGTGCATCCGTAGCATTGAAATCTAAAAAGCGAGATAAAACACCTTTAATTCCTTCTACATTATGATTTAAAGTCGCTTCGTCTAATAAATTTCTTTCGTTTGATTTTCCTGATGGATCACCAATCATACCTGTTGCACCACCGACTAAAGCAAATGGCTTATGTCCGAATTTACGCAAGTGCATCAATAAAATAATTGGCACTAAACTTCCAATATGTAACGAATCTGAAGTTGGATCAAAACCAATATAAACGGCTGTTGGTTCTTTTAAAAGTTGCTCTTCTGTTCCTGGCATGGCATCGTGTACCAAACCTCTCCATTGTAATTCTTCTATTAAATTATTCATATGTTTAAGCTTTGTTTTTTTATAGGTAACATATGTTATCACCTTTTTATTATTGGTGTTTGTTTACAACAAACTTTTTGTTAGTGGTGAGGGCATTTATTTTTTATTTTTCTTCAACCACAGCATCTGGGTCGTCATCATTTTCTAATATATCAATTCTTGGTTCTTTCATTTCTTGTTCGTTAGCTAAGCTTCTGTTTAATGATAAAACCAAACTTGGTAATAAAATTAAATTGGTCAACATTCCGAATAATAAAGTGATTGAAACCAAACCTCCTAAAGCTACCGTTCCTCCGAAATCTGATAAAGTAAACACAGAAAACCCAAATAATAACACGATAGAGGTATAAAACATACTCGAGCCTTCTTCTTCTAGCGTTGAAAACACAGATTTTTTAATTTTCCAATTGTTTCTGACTAATTCTTGACGGTATTGCGCCAAATATCTAATAGTATCATCCACGGAAAGTCCGAACGCAATTCCGAAAACCAAAATCGTTGATGGCTTAATTGGAATTCCAATATATCCCATTAATCCAGCAGTTGCTAATAAGGGTAATAAGTTTGGAATTAACGCCACAAATATCATTTTAGCCGAGCGGAATAAAAAGAAGATTAAAGCTCCTGTTAAAAACACAGCAAAAATTAACGATTCAATTAAATTGTCTAACAAGTAACTTGTTCCTTTTTGGAATAATAATGCTTTCCCAGTAATCGTAACAGTAAAACGTTCTTTCGGGAATAATTTATTAATTCGATCTTGAAGTTTTTCTTCTACTTTATTCATTTCGTCCGTGCTGACTTCTCTCATAAATGTAGAAATTCTAGCATATTGTCCAGTAGAATCTACATAACTTTTTAGTGGATTATTTTTACTGTTTTTTGACGAATTTTTTATAAATGGTAATATAAATGCTTGTTCTTGTGAATTCGGTAAATCATAAAAAGCTGGATTGCCATTATAAAAAGCTTGTTTAGAAAACTTCACTAAATTTACAATTGAAATTGGTTTAGAAAGTTCCGGAATCGCTTCAATTTCTTCCTGTAATTCTTCCATTTTTTTTAATGTCGAAATCTTCATCACACCTTTTTTGCGTTTGGTGTCAATCATAATTTCAACAGGTAAAACGCCTTTAAATTCTTTTTCAAAGAAACGAATATCTTCGAAAAAATCGGTACTTTTTGGCATGTCTTCCAAAATGCTCCCTGAAATTTTCATTTTATAGACACCAATTATTCCAATAATAATTAATGCCAAAGAAACTGCGTAAACTCTAACATTATGGAATTTAACTTGATTAATTACCCATTTATTAAAATTAACTAAATAACCACGTTCCAAATGCTCCAAATGCTTTTCTTTTGGAAGCGGCATAAAACTGAAGAAAATTGGAATAATAAATAAACTTAGTACAAAAAGCGCCATAATGTTTATTGAGGTTACAATACCAAATTCTTGAAGTAATTTGTTGTTAGTAACAATAAAAGTCGCAAAACCAACAGCGGTTGTTAAATTTGTAATAAATGTTGCCGTTCCTACTTTGGTTAAAACACGTTGTAAACCTTTGGCTCTGTTTCCATGAGCACGCGTTTCTTGATGGTATTTATTGGTTAGGAAAATACAGTTTGGTATTCCAATAATAACAATCAATGACGGAACTAAAGCCGTTAAAACGGTAATTTCGTATCGTAATAATCCTAAAAATCCGAATGACCACATTACACCAATCATCACGACAAAAAGCGCCATCATGGTGGTACGGAACGAGCGGAAAAAGAAATAGAAAATTAATGATGTTACCAATAAAGTCGCGCCAATAAACAAACCAATTTCGCTAATAATTGCTTTTGCGTTTAAAGTTCTAATGTATGGCATTCCCGAAACTTTAATATCTGTTTTGGTAGCATTTTTGAACTCTTCAATAGCCGGAATTAGTTTATTTAAAACGAATTCTTTTCTTTCAGGTTTGTTGACAATATCTTTTTTCAGATAAATAACACTTCTAACAACACCACTTTTTTTATTGAACAAAAGGCTTTCGTAAAAAGGCATTTTGTTTAATAAATCGTGTTTTTTGGAATCCAAATAAGCGGCATCGGCGACTTTATTTTGATCTATAAATGGTTTTAACTGGAACGTTTGTAACGAATCGTTTTTGACTAAATTCTGAATTTCATTAAACGACAAAACACCTTCTACTTCTTTGTTTTTCGCAATAGAAGCCATCATATTGTTCCATGCCTTAAACGTAGTAGGTTTAAAAACATCAGAACTTTTAACCGCGAAAATGATCACATTACCTTCTTCACCAAATTTCTTTAAAAAATCGGTGTAAGCAATGTTATCTTTATGGTCGTTTGGTAATAAATTGGCTTCGGTTTGTGTAAAACGGATGTATTTCCATTGCGTCCCCATAAAAATGGTGAACAATGCAATTAACAAAAGAACCCAATGTCTATTTCTTAAAAGCGTACGTGCTACAAAATTCCAAAAATTGATATTTAACCACTTCGTCATGATATAAATTTAGGCTGCAAAGGTAAGAATTATGCTGAAATATAGGCGAAATTTGAGCTAAAAGATGGGAATTATATAAATTTTTTTAACTGTATTATGTCATTTGAGTTTGAAGTCTAAGATTTTGACTAAATCCCCAAATTCAACGTAAACGACAATTTTATTGCAATATTTTGGTCGAATCTTGGTAATTGATACGGCCCATATCTGTAATAGGTTGACAATCCGAAGCCACTGAAAATGTTTTGTAGCTCAAATCCGCTTTCAAAAAAACCTTTTTCCATTGTTTTAAATTCAATACCTTGATGCTTTTCTGAATGTGAAAAATCACCAAAAGCGACCTTACTTCCCAAAACTAATGTAGGTTTGATGCTTTTCGAGATTTGTAATTTATTGAAGTAATGTTTCAATTGAAAAAGTGAATACCTGTCCGAATAAAATTCATTAAAATACATGGTTTCAAATGACGTTTTATTAGCAAAAGTAAGACGTTGCAAAATCGCTTCTCGATCTAAATTATTAGGAGAAACACTATACAAATGTGAAAGTGGTGCGTTGCCTAAACTAATTCCACCTTGCAATAAAAAAGTTGTTTTTTGCCCCGATAAATATTTCTTCTCTTGATAAATTCTAGTATCAATTTTAGTGAATTCGATATTGTCACTCAATACATTCGGAATGGCATGAGCAATTTGTAAAATCACTTTGGGATATCCTTTTTCGACTTCTAATATTTCTTGTGGCGCTTGTAAAAAAGTACTTTTGGGCGACCATTCTAAACTTAAAGTTGCTAATGTTAAATTGTAAATATGATAAGTTTTACTTGGCGCAATAAAAGCGTAATCAAATAATGGATTGATTCGAGAGCGGTTTATTTTCAGTGTAGTTTCTACTTTAGAAATAAATTTCGATGCAAATGTTAACTCATACGATTGATGGTTGTAAAACGTAGAAATATTAAATGGTCGTGGATCTAAAAGTTTAAAACGTTTGTTGTCTGCTAAAAGCGTTAAGTCGGCAAATTCAGTTAAATCATTTGTTGCTGATCCAGAAATCCAAGTATCGGTATTTTTAGAAACTCGGAACGAACTCCCAATTTGACCTTTAAATTTGCCGTCTTTTGTGCCATAAGCACCATAGCCAAATAATTTATAAGATGGCGAAAGGCGGTCGTTGGTAGATAAACCTAAACCTAAACGGAATCCTTCGTAATTATTAAATTTAAACAAATCTCGAGCACGAACATCTACAATTCCAAAAGGAATTTGTCCGTTAATTAGTTTTTTTCCAAAATAAATTTTCCTTTCTATTTGTGTAGCCGTTACCAAACTATCTAAAGTTTGATAGGTTTTTAGAGAACGTTTATCTAAAGTATCATTCGAAATGGTTTTAAAAAAAGCGACGTTCGTTTTTGTAGCACTTTTATCAATATGAATTTGATAATGTTGTTTTTTTGGTTTTTCGGTAAAGTTATAATCGGTAAAATCTCGGTCGATTTTCACATACAAATTATCTGAATAATCGAATTTTTTAGAAGAAGTACTTGTCATTTCCTCAAACTGAATGGTTTCTCCTAAAAAATCAATATTGTGTTTACCTTTTCCTTTGGTTACCAATAAGCTTTGCGATACAGGAAACCACGATTTCCCATTATTAAACCAACCAAAAATGGTTTCCGTTTTGACATTGATAATGCTGTTGATAAGAAAAGTACTTTTAGTAATAGAAAACGTATTTAAATCGACAGTTAGTGAACCTTTTATTGGGGTTTTAAAGATGTTTTTCTTTGATTCAAATTGCAAGACAATTTCTTTACCATTTTCGGTTGCAATCGTATCTGTAATTTCAAATTTGTATTTGCGTGAACCTTCTGAGGTAAAAGGATTTTGGAAAGTAAATTGTAAAATTTTCAAGTGTTTTTTACTCAAATCAAAAGGCATAAATTCTTGTCCTAATAATTCGTAAACGGGTTGTTTCAAACCTGCCATTTTCAGTCCAATAATGTTTTCTTTTTTCTTGCCTTTTACGATAGAAATGGTAGAAACTTTTTCGGTTTGATATACGTGTTGTTTGGTAATAATTTTCTTGAATTTATAACTCGAAGAATCAAGAATATATTTTGTTTTTTTCTTGTTTTTAAAAACCATTTCAATACGATCAGAAATAGAATCGGGATGTGCCGAAACAATTGCTTTTTCGTAAAAAGAATAACTAAAATCAGTGGCTTTTAAATTATTATTATTCTGAATTCTAATGATATTGCCAACTAATTTTTGGGTGTTTTCATCCTGCTTTGATGTATTCTTCTGAGCCATCGCCTCAAAAGAACATAAAAACAAAATCCAAAACAATATCCTCATTTAGTAGTAAATTAGAAGCAAATATACAGATAATAAAAAAGCGTCCAATTATACTTGAACGCTTTAATTTTATATTTATGAAATTATTTCGCTTCGTTGAAACGTCTCGTTACTTCATCCCAGTTAATTACATTGAAAAAAACTTCTATGTAATCTGGTCTTCTGTTTTGGTATTTTAAGTAATACGCATGTTCCCAAACGTCTAAACCTAAAATTGGCGCCCCACCACAACCAATTCCTGGCATTAATGGATTGTCTTGATTTGCTGAAGAACAAACTTCAACTTTTCCGCCTTTTTGCACACAAAGCCAAGCCCATCCTGAACCAAAACGCGTTGCAGCAGCTTTAGCAAATTCAGCTTTAAAAGCGTCAAATGAACCATAAGCAGCATCAATCGCAGCAGCTAATTCACCTGTTGGTAAACCACCACCGTTTGGCGACATAACTGTCCAAAATAAATTGTGGTTAAAAAATCCACCACCGTTATTTCTAACTGGCATGTTGTTCATATCTAAATTAGCCATAATCGCTTCAATAGATTTTCCTTCTAAATCTGTTCCAGCAATGGCAGCATTTAAATTTGTAGTATAAGCATTATGATGTTTTGTATGGTGAATTTCCATAGTTCTCGCATCAATATGTGGTTCTAATGCATCATATGCATAAGGTAATTGCGGTAATTCAAAAGCCATGATATATATTTTTAAATGATTAATTATAATTTTCAAATTTATAACTTTAACTTTGAAAATAAAAATTTACAAGGCACAAACGAATTGATTTAACACATAGATTCATAGTTTTTTTTGATTGAAGTGAAGATATTTCGTTCAAAATAGTTCAGAATAGGATTGAGTTAGAAAATAATCGGTGGCTTAAAAAATAAAAAATATGGCATTTCAACTTTATAACGCTTCAGCTGGTTCTGGAAAAACGTACACTTTAACAAAAGAATATTTGAAAATTTTGTTAGTGGCACCAGCCAATGATGCTTATAAAAAAATTCTAGCGATTACGTTTACGAATAAAGCTGTTGAAGAAATGAAAAGCCGAATTGTAGAAAGTTTAATTGCTTTTACAGAAGAAGAAGTTTCGGAAAAAACAGCCGATTTTATGCAAGAAATTGCCTCTGAAATTAAGTTGGATGTGCATTCTATTCAAGTCAAATCGAGAAAAATTTTAAAGAATTTAATTCACAATTACGCCGCTTTTGATATTTCAACTATCGATAAATTTACGCATCGAATCATCAGAACATTCACGCACGATTTAAATTTACCTACGAATTTTGATGTCACACTTGACACAGATGAATTACTGAAAAATGCTATTGATGTAGTTGTTGCCAAAGCTGGTGAAGACAAACAACTGACGGATATTTTAATCAATTTTGCTAAAAATAAAACCGACGACGATAAAAGTTGGGATGTGACTTTAGATTTATACGAAGTTTCGAAACTGATTTTAAACGAAGAACATTTTTTCAATTTCGGAAAATTGAGTGATAAATCAGTAGATGATTTTTCTAAAATTGCCGAAAAAATCAAGCTGAAAATTGAAAGCAATAAATCAAAAATAAAAGAAAACTCTAAAAAAATTTTAGATGATTTCACTGCAAATAATTTAACTAAAGACGATTTTGATCGCGGGACTTTTTATAATCATATTGTGAATTTGTTTCACGAAAAGGCAACGGATTATGATTTTGTAAACGACAGAGAAATAACCGTTCCAAAAAAATCAAATAATTTAGAAGTTGTAGAAAGTTTTTCTGCTTCTTGGAAACAGAAATTGAGTATTATTTATAGCGCTCAAAACGAAAATGCGTTGTTCGATTTGATTATCAAAAACATGATTCCGTTATCGTTAATCAACGTGATTTATCAAGAATATAAACAACTACAAGAAGATCAAAATGTGTTGTCAATTTCAGATTTCAATACGATAATTCACAACGAAATTAAAGACCAACCCGCGCCGTTTATTTATGAACGTTTGGGTGACAGATACCGTCATTATTTTATTGACGAATTTCAGGATACTTCGCAATTGCAATGGGAAAATTTTGTGCCATTAATTGATAATGCTTTGGCGAGTGAAGATCTAGACGGCACAAAAGGTTCGCTAATGATTGTGGGAGATCCGAAGCAATCTATTTACCGATGGCGTGGTGGAAAAGCGGAACAATTTATCGATTTAAGTAACGAAGAAAATCCTTTTTCGAACAAAGATAAACGCGTCAAAAATCTGCCAAAAAATTACAGAAGTTATTCGGAAGTGATTGATTTTAATAACCAATTTTTCCAATTTCTTTCGGGCGAATTTACGAATGAAGCGTATCAAAAATTATATCAAGAAACCGCCAATCAGGAAGTTAATGCTAAAAAAGGCGGATTTGTTTCGGTGAGTTTTTTAAATGACAATATTGAGATTAATGATGAAATTGCCGATGATGAAAATATCACCGAAAAAGACAAACAATATTTATCGAAAACTTTAGAAATCATTCAAAGTTCCATTGCGAACGGATTTGAATATTCTGATATCGTTTTGCTAACTCGAAAAACTAGAAATGGTGTTTTACTGGCGAATTTCTTAACCGAAAATAACATTCCCATTATTTCATCGGAAACGTTGCTGATTCAGAATGCTTCGGAAGTGAAATTCATCATTAATTTTTTAGAATATTTAAATAGCGCGAATAATCAAGAATCGAAAATAAATTGGTTGTATTACGTAGCGAAAGAAAAGGTTTCGAAACAAGAAATTCATCAGTTTATTACGGAAACAAAAGATTTATCGGAAACTGATTTAGAAAAATATTTATCGGATTTTGAATGTAAAATTTCGTTTGAAAATTGTAGAAAAAAATCGTTATACGAAGCCGTAGAAAACATCGTTCACGTCTTTTTAAAAGAAAAAACTACGATTTCTTACGTGCAATATTTCCTAGATTTGGTTCTGGAAAGAAATGTAAAATATCAAACAAGTATTGCTGACTTTTTAGAGTATTGGAAAAAAACCGGATTCAAACAAAGTATTCCATCTCCAGAAGGTGAAAAAGCCATCCGAATTATGACCATTCATAAATCGAAAGGTCTAGAATTTCCTGTCGTAATTTATCCGTTTGCCGATGATAGTTTAAATCCGAGAACCAACAACATTTGGATTCCAATGGAAGACGAAAGTGTTGATATGCCGCAAGCTTTGGTAAAAAACACAAAAGTTTTAGAAAAGTACAACGACAAAACCAACGAAATTTATCAAACCAAATCGCAAGAAGAAATTCTTGATACGATTAATGTTTTATATGTAGCGTTAACACGTGCCGAAGAACAATTGCATATTATTAGCAGTTATAAAGTCACCGCAAAAGGAGAAATTTCGACTTCAAAAACATTGGCGACATATTTCATCAATTTCTTGGAGCAAAACGCCAATTTTTCTATCGAACAAAAAGACTATGTTTTTGGAAATCCGGAACGAAAATCGCAGCCGAAATTATTCTCAAAAAACAAAGCCGAGATTCATGCCGTGGAAAATGCTTTAGATTTTTCTTCGATAAAAATCGCAAAAAAAGAAGCCTTAATGTGGGGAACTTTGCAACAAGATGCGATTGAATTCGGAAATATTTTACACCAGATTTTATCGTATATTATTACGAAAAACGATTTGCAATTCGCCTTAACGAAAAGTTTAGAAGAAGGATTAATTCAACATTCTCAAAAAACCATTTTCGAAGAAAAAGTCAATCAAATTATCAATCACCCTGAATTGGAAGATTTCTTTAATCCGAGTTATACCGTTTTTACAGAACATAATATTATATCGCCAAATGAAGTCAATTTAAAACCAGACAGATTAGTAATTCATAATAATGAAGCTTTCCTAATAGATTATAAAACAGGTTTGCCAGAAGAAAAGCATAAGAATCAAATTGAAAATTACGCACGCGTTATTGAAAAAATGAGCGTAAATGTTAGTAAAAAAGTCTTACTATATATAGGAGAAGAATTAAAAATTATACATTTGTAAAAAATACAACAAACTATACCTTATTATGTACGGAAAAATTCAAGAGCATTTGCAAAAAGAGTTAGATGCGATTCAACAAAACGGATTATATAAAAAAGAAAGAATTATTACTTCGCCTCAAGGTGCTGAGATAATTGTAAATGGTGAAACGGTTTTAAATTTCTGCGCGAACAATTATTTAGGATTATCATCTCATCCAGAAGTGGTGCAAGCTGCAAAAGACGCTTTAGATTCTCACGGATTCGGAATGTCGTCTGTGCGTTTCATTTGTGGAACTCAAGATATCCATAAACAATTGGAAGCTGAGATCGCAGATTTCTACGGAACAGAAGATACTATTTTATATGCTGCCGCTTTCGATGCGAATGGTGGTGTTTTCGAACCTTTATTAGGAGAAGAAGATTGTATTATTTCGGATAGTTTAAATCACGCTTCTATTATTGATGGAGTACGTTTGTGTAAAGCAGCACGTTACCGTTATGAAAATTCTAATATGCAAGAGTTAGAAGAACAATTAATAAAAGCTACAGAAGCAGGTCATCGTTTCAAGTTAATTGTAACAGACGGAGTTTTCTCTATGGACGGATTAGTAGCGCCTTTAGATAAAATTTGCGATTTAGCAGATAAGTACGATGCATTAGTAATGGTAGACGAATGTCACGCTGCTGGTTTCATCGGTGCAACTGGTAAAGGAACAATGGAAGCAAAAGGAGTTATGGGTCGTGTGGATATTATCACAGGAACATTAGGAAAAGCTTTAGGTGGCGCGATGGGTGGTTACACAACGGCTAAAAAAGAAGTCATTGAAATTTTACGTCAACGTTCTCGTCCATATTTATTTTCTAATTCATTATCTCCGGCAATTGTTGGTGCTTCATTAAAGGTTTTCGAATTATTGAAAAAAGACAATTCTTTAAGAGATAAATTAGAATGGAATACGAATTATTTCAAAGAAGGAATGAGAAAAGCAGGTTTAGATTTCATTGATGGTGATTCTGCAATTGTACCAGTAATGTTATATGATGCAAAATTGTCACAAGTAATGGCTGATGAATTGTTAAAATTAGGAATTTATGTAATTGGGTTCTTTTTCCCAGTTGTTCCTAAAGAAAAAGCAAGAATTAGAGTACAATTATCTGCTGCTCACACACAAGAACACTTAGATAAAGCTATAGAAGCATTCGCTACCGTAGGTAAAAAACTAAATATTATTCAGTAAATTAGCATTAATTAACTTTTAATTAGGAAAAAAAGCACAAAAGTTTTGTGAATTACAAAAAACATATTACTTTTGTTCGTATTATAACGCATTGTAATTAAATTAAATAAAAAGTATGAAACATCTTAACAAACTATTTGCTGGGGCGTTATTGTTAGCTGGATTCGCAGCTAATGCTCAAGACAGCACAAACCCATGGGCAATATCTTTCGGAGTTAACGCAGTTGACACGAAGATAAGCATGAAAGGAAATGACCACCTTAGATTTGAAGAATTGTACAATCCACAAGGAAATTGGAACATTGTACCTTCAGTATCTTATGTAAACGTTGCTAGAAATGTAGGAGGAAACTTCAGTTTTGGTTTAACAGGATCATTCAACAAAATCACTAAGTGGGTAGAACACGTTGAAGGAACTAAAAACACTCACGTTGTAGGTAATCCTGGTGATTTAAACTATTACGGAGTTGATGGAGCAATTACTTATAGCTTCAAAAGCTTAATTAAGTCAAAATGGTTTGACCCAAGTTTACACTTAGGTGGAGGTTATACTTTCTTCGGAGATGCTTCTGCTGGTACTGTAAATGGAGGATGGGGATTAAACTTATGGTTTGCTAAAAATGTAGCATTAACTTTAGGTTCTACTTTAAAATACGGTTTCGACGACAAAAGAATGCCAAACGCAGATGTACCAACTCATATTTTTCACCAAGCTGGTTTAAAATTCCAATTCGGTGCTAAAGATAGAGATAATGACGGAATCATCGACAAAGAAGATGCTTGTCCAGACGTTCCTGGTTTAGCTGCTTTCCAAGGTTGTCCTGATACTGATGGAGACGGAATCCAAGATTCAGCTGATGCTTGTATCGATGAGCCAGGTACTCCAGAAATGAATGGTTGTCCTGATCAAGATGGTGATGGTGTTGCTGATAAAGATGACGCTTGTATCGATGTAGCTGGTTTACCTGTATTACAAGGTTGTCCTGATGCTGATGGTGATGGTGTTGCTGATAAAGATGACGCTTGTCCTACTGTAAAAGGAGAAAAAGCTAACAAAGGTTGTCCATGGCCAGATACTGATGGTGACAAAGTTTTAGACAAAGATGACAAATGTCCTACTGTTGCTGGAACTGTTGCTAACAACGGATGTCCTGAAGTTTCTGACGAAACAATGAAAAAATTAAATGACTATGCTAAAACTATATTATTTGATTCTGCAAAAGCATCGTTCCAAAAACAAACTTTCCCAGTATTACAAGCTATGGTTGCTATCTTAAAAGAGTACCCAACTGCTAAGTTTGCTTTAGAAGGTCATACAGATTCAGATGGTAAAGACGCTATGAATTTACAATTATCTAAAGATAGAGCTGCTGCTGTAAGAACTTACTTAGTTGATAACGGTATTGGTGCTGACAGATTAACTTCTGAAGGATTTGGAGAATCTAAACCAGTTGCTTCAAACAAAACTAAAGCTGGAAAAGCTCAAAACAGAAGAGTAGAAGTTAAATTAGTAAAATAATTTTTCTCTTATAATATTTGAAAAAGGCCTCAATTTATTGAGGCCTTTTTTTTATCTTTATTGCCATGGATGCATCTTTTTTATCTAAACTGGCAAAAGAATTATTAAGCAATAATTCTACCACACTATATAATACAAACATTGTTTTGCCTAACAAAAGGGCAAAACTTTTTTTAATTGAAGAATTAAAAAAACAATCTACTGAAACTTTTTTAGCGCCTCAAATCATTAGTATTGAAAGCTTAATTGAAGATATTGCACAATTAAGAGCTTTAGATAATATTGAACTTTTGTTCGAGTTTTATATCGTGTATTTAGATATTACAGAGAAATCTAAACAGCAAGATTTCGAAAAATTTTCTAGCTGGGCCGTTACACTACTACAAGATTTTAATGAAATTGACCGTTATTTAGTCAATCAAAATGAAATATTTTCCTATCTGTTAGATATTGAACGCATCAAACATTGGACGCCAAATATAAATAACCAAACCAAATTGGTGGAGAATCATTTAGAGTTTTGGAAATTATTGCCTCTTTACTATGAGAAATTTACTCAACATCTACTAAATAAAAAAGTCGGTTATCAAGGTTTATTATACAGAAAGTCGGCAGAAAATATTATTGATTTCACCAAGAATCTAGAAAATAAAACCTTTGTATTTGCGGGTTTTAACGCGCTAAATAATGCCGAAGAAACCATCATCAAATATTTATTAGAAAATAAAAAAGCTACGGTTTATTGGGACATTGATGCGGTTTTCTTAAGAGACGAGTTTCACGATGCCGGTTTGTTTTTAAGAAGAATTAAAAATTCGTGGAAACATTTTGAAACGAATCCTTTCAATTGGATTATGAACGAGTTTTCCAATGAAAAAAATATCGAAGTAATTGGAACACCAAAATCTATCGGACAAGCAAAAATCGCAGGTAAAATCATCGAGAAAATTGCTTTAGAAAATCCTTCTTTAGAAAAGACTGCTGTGGTGTTAAGTGAAGAAAATATCTTAATTCCTTTATTGAATTCTTTACCTGTTGAGGTGGAAAATTTAAACATCACGATGGGTTATCCAAGCAAAAATAATCCAGCACAAATATTAGTTTTTAAACTGTTCAACCTTCATTTGAATGCTCAAAACAGAAACAAAAAGCAAAGCGTTTTCTATTATAAAGAAGTGCTAGAAATCCTAAATAATCCGTTAGTAGTTTCAAGTGTCAACGCAAATGAAGTCGTTAAAATTATTAAAAATTCGAATTTAACGTTTATCACGAGCAATCGATTAGCAGATTTATTTTCGAAATATAATTTAGAAGAAAACAAATTGGTTACACTTTTGTTTTTCGATTGGAATGTTTCTGTAGAAGAAATTTTAGAGAAATTAAAAGCAATTCTTATCTACATCAAAGAGCATTTAAGTAATCAGAATGAGCAAGATAAAGTCACGAAGGCCTTTGTGTTTTCGATTTATAACATCATCATAAAAATCACCAACTATTACGAAACCTATCATAACATTGAAAATTTAGAAATTCTTTTTTCTATTTATAAGCAGGTTATCGATCAAGCTCAGGTTTCTTTTGAAGGTGAGCCGTTACAAGGTTTGCAAATCATGGGAATTTTGGAAAGTCGTGTGTTAGATTTTGAAAATGTGATTATCACTTCGCTTAATGAAGGAAAATTACCTGGCGGAAAATCGAATAATTCTTTTATTCCACACGATGTAAAATTAGAAAAAGGTTTGCCAACCTATAAGGAACGTGACGCCATTTTCACGTATCATTTTTACCGTTTGTTGCAACGTGCGAAAAACATTTACTTATTATACAACACACATTCGGAAGGAATTGACGCAGGTGAAAAAAGTCGTTTCATCACCCAATTGGAAATCGAACATTTACCGAATCACAATTTCAAAAAAGTGTTTTATAACGCCATAAAACCGGATACGATTTACCAACCAATTGAGATTTTAAAAACGCAACCAATTTTGGATAGATTGAAAGAAATTGCGACAATAAAAGGTTTTTCTCCATCGGCTTTGACCAATTATTTACGAAATCCGATTCAGTTTTATTACCAGCGAATTTTAGGTGTTCGTGAAAATGAAGAAGTGGAAGAAAATGTGGCTGCGAATACGTTAGGTACGATTATTCACGAAGTGTTGGAAAAAATGTATCAACCTTTTGAAGGCACAAATACACAAATTAAAATTTCGGATATTGATGCAATGATTCAGAATATTGAAGCATTTACCTTAGAGAAATTTGTAGAAGTCTACAAAGAAGGTGAAATCAAAAAAGGGAAAAACTTAATTGCTTTTGAAGTTGCAAAACGTAATATTTACAACTTCTTAATTCAGGAAAAACTAAATATCGAAAAGGGTGACGAATTGTTTATTTTGTCTTTAGAAAAAGAACATTCGGCTGAAATTGTACATCCGAATTTACCATTTCCAATTCGAATTGCTGGAAAAGTTGATAGAATTGAATTGCGAAATAACAGCATTCGAATTATCGATTACAAAACAGGAAAAGTCGAAGCGAATAAACTAAAAATCGGCACTTTTGAAGGTTTAACGTTGGATTTAGCCAATGATAAAATCATTCAACTGTTGTGTTATGCTTTAATGTTTCAGGAAAGTGAATTGAAAGCAAACTTTAATGTGGAAGTCGGCATTTTTTCTTTTAAAAATATGAAAGGCGGATTTTTACCTTTTACTTTTAAAATTGGAAGTGGAAAAAATGCGATAAATGAAACGATTATTACACAAGAATTCTTAGAAAATTTTACAGAAGAATTGGTAATTTTAGTTCAAGAAATTTTAAATCCAGCGATTTCTTTTAAAGAAAATATTTAACTTTTCGTTTTGATTTTCTTATATTTTTTTCATTTTCTTTGTCGAAATTAAAATTACCCTAAAAAATAGTTATGAAAAAAATCTTCTCTTTTGCATTCATTTTATTGGTGAATATTTTGTTCTCACAATCTGATGTTCAAAAATTCAATCTTGACTTTGAAAAAACTATAAAAGGCGAAAACTTACCTGAAGATTGGATTAAATGGGGTAAATATGATTTAAAAATTGATTCTACTCAAGCATATAAAAGTAAAAATTCAATTCTAATTGATGCTAAAAACGGTGAGGGTTTTGGAAGTGTTGCTTATGCATTACCAGCTAATTTTAAAGGTAAAAAGATAACTCTTGAAGGTTATATAAAATATGAAAATGCAACTGAAGGTTTTGTTGGTTTGTTAATGCGAATTGATAAAAATGGAAAATCTATAGCGTTTGATAATATGAAACAGCAAATGTTGCAAGGAACTGCTGATTGGAAAAAATATAGTGTTACATTAGAATTTAAAGAAAACGCAGATCAAATTTATGTTGCCGGAATTTTAAATGGTAAAGGAAAAGCTTGGTTTGATAATTTTAAAGTTACAATTGATGGTAAGCCTATAGAATCATTAACTCCTATAAAAAAAGAAATTTCAATTGTTGATAAGGATACTGAGTTTGATGGTGGTTCAAAGTTTGAATTGACTTCGTTAAACGATAATCAAAAACGAAATTTATTTATTTTAGGAAAAGTTTGGGGTTTTGTAAAATACTATCATCCTGCAATTGCTGAAGGAAAAATTAGTTGGGATTATGAATTATTCAGAATGTTACCCAAAATTGATAGTAAAAACTTTGATACTGACTTAGTTCAATGGATCAATAAATTAGGAACTTTTAAAACGGAAAAGAAGACTTTGCCAGAAGAAAGCGAAATTAAATTGCTTCCAAACACAAAATGGATTGCTGACACGAGTTTGATTTCTGTTGAATTGTCAGAATTACTTCAAAATATCAATAATGCCGTTCGTCAAGACAATCATTACTACATTGATTTCTATAAAACTGTAAGTAATCCCATTTTTAACAACGAGAAAGTATACTTAAAAATGAATTACACCGATTCTGGAATCAAGCTTTTATCTGTTTTTCGTTATTGGAATATGATTGAATATTTTTTTCCTAATCGTCATTTAATGGATGAACACTGGGATAAGGTATTAAAAGAATTTATTCCTAAAATGACTGCCACTAAAGACGAAAAAGAATATACGTTAACTCTGGTTGAACTTATTGGAAAAATTCAGGATACACATGCTAATGTTTGGGGAAATAAAATTTTCGATAATTTTTTTGGAGAAAAAGTAGCGCCAATTGAAGTGAAATTTATAGAAAATAAAGTTGTAGTGGTGAATTTGCGAGAAGAATACAAAGAGGCGAATATTCAAGTTGGCGATGTAATTGTTTCTGTAAATGGAGTTCTTATAGAAGATTGGATCAAGAATAATCAGAAATACTTCCCATCTTCAAATTATCCTACTCAATTAAGAGGTATGGCGAATAAAATTTTACGAACTAATAATGATAATTTACAACTTACTCTAGAAACAATTTCTGGAAAAAAAGAGGTTAGCGTTGTTACAATTCCGTTTAAATATTTTAAAAACAAACCTGTTTCTCATAAAGTAATAAATGAAAACATTGGATACATTTATCCTGGAACATTGAAAGAAGGCGAAATCAATGAAATAATGGATAAGTTTTTAGATAAGAAAGGTTTAATTGTTGATTTAAGATGTTATCCTTCTGAATTTCTTGTATTTAGTTTGAATCGTTACCTCTTAAACGAGAAAAAAGATTTTGTAAAATTTACTACTGGAAATATTAAAACACCAGGTTTGTTTACAATTAAAGACTACGAATATAAAGTGGGAAGAAATAATAAGAATTATTTTAAAGGGAAAGTAATTATATTGGTAAATGAAGAAACACAAAGTCAAGCAGAATATACTGCAATGGCATTGCGAGTAGCTCCAAATGCGAAGGTTTTAGGAAGTACAACAGCTGGTGCGGATGGAAATGTATCTGAAATTTATTTACCTGGTAATATTTTTACCTGGATATCTGGAATTGGTGTTTTAACTCCAAACGGTTCTGAAACACAACGTGTAGGAATTATCCCTGATGTTAAAATAGAACCAACTATTAAAGGAATTCGTGAAGGGAAAGACGAAGTATTGGATAAAGCTATTGAGTTGATTAATAACTAAAAACGATGCTTTTTAAAAAATAATTTTAGCCACGAATTCTCGAATTTAAATTGTTTATTGAAACGATTTGTATCGACAAAGTCGATAATTATTCGAATAAAAATTATTGAGTTTTATACTTAATTCGGCAATTCGTGGCAAAATATAAAAGATTAATAATTTACTTTTCTTGCGGTTAATTTTTTAAGAAGTTAGTCAAAACCTTTTCTAATTCTGCTTGATTTTCGAGGTGACTCATATGTCCGTCGTTGAAGGTTACGAGTTGTACATTGGTGCCTTCAATTTGTTCTAAATTTTCTTCGTAATTTAAAACTGGATCTTTCTTTCCTAAGATTAACAGAATTGGATACGGAGCAAAATGCAACAATACTTCACGGTCTTTTCGTAATTTCATGCCTTCTTGAGCAGCGATAATTCCTTGTAAAGGCGTTTGCAACGCTTCTTCACGAACCCATTCAATTTGTTCTGTTAGTTTTTCTCGGTTTTCTTCCGAAAATAAATTCGCAATACTCATTCGAACAGCTGCAATATAATTTTGTTTTACGGCTTTTATAGCACGTGTTCTATTAGCAATTCGCTCCTCGCTATCGGCACGAGAAGTGGAATTTAACAACACCAAACCTTTCATGAATTCGGGATACAATTCGGCAAAAGCCAAAGCTGCATAACCACCCATTGAATGTCCAACAAAAACTGCTTTTCTGATTTTTAGTTCCGATAAAACATGGTGAACCGAATCCGCCATATCTTCCATCGTATGAACATAACCCAAACAATCTGTTTGTCCGTGACCCAATAAATCAATACAAACCACACGATTTTTCTTAGCTAAAACGGGCGCCAAATAGTTCCACATCGTGCTATTTTCCAAAAATCCGTGCAACAAAACCACCACCGTGCCTTTTCCTGCATCCGTGTATGAGATTTTTGTGTTTTTGTAGTTAGTGTGTTTGTAATTCAAAATTCGTTGTTCGTTGTTCGTTGTTCGTTGTTCGTTGTTCGTTGTTCGTTGTTGAAAACTTAATCCTGCAAAAATATAGTTTCTTTAATTAAAAATGTAAATTTGAGAAAAGGATTTTTTAGATTTATGAATAGACTGGTTATTATAGGAAACGGATTTGATTTGGCCCATGGTTTGCCAACGAGTTATAGAGATTTTATTGATGATTTTTGGAAGAATTTTAGAGATAAATGCAAAACTGAAGAATATAAAGAATTAGTATATACTCATGAAAAACATGAAAAGTATTATTCAGAATATAAAGTGATTGAAAAGTTTGATGATTTATTATTAAATATTAAACAATATTTGAATGAAAATCCAGAATATTATTTTGATGAAGGATCGTTGAAATTTTATTCTGGTAGACTTTCATCAAGAGAAAAGATTTTTGAATTTAAAAATGATTTCTTTAAAAGAATTGTTCAAAAAAATTCTGAAAATTGGGTTGATATAGAAAACGAATACTATTTATTGTTAAAATTCTATGTTAATTCAAAAAATTCTTCTTCAAAAGAAAAAAAAGTTATAGTTAGTAGACTTAATAGCGAGTTTAATCAATTGAAACATTTACTTGAAAAATATTTGAATGAAAATATTGAAAACAAATTTCTTTTAGATTTACCTAAAGAATTTAATGTTGTTAACGATGATTTATATAAAGTATTAAGACCAATTTCTGTTTTCAATAATGAAACTAATTTGAAGTTAGAGTTTAATAATCTTGAAGATAAAAATGATATTGATATTTTTTTTAATAAAGAAAAACATGATTCTTATCAGAATAAATCAGAAATTCGATTGCTTAATTTTAATTATACATCAACTTTAAATAGATATATTATTTCGTTAGTTGAAGGAAGAATAAAAGTTGAATTGAACCATATCCATGGTAAATTAAATAATAATTTAAATTTGATAAACTTTGGATTTGGAGATGAAATGGATGAAGATTATAAAGCAATTGAAAACATTAATGATAATGAATATTTAAAAAATTTTAAGTCTTTTCAATATCTTCAAAACTCAAATTATAGTGATTTATTAAGTTATATCGATAGTGAAAAATTTCAAGTTTTAATTATGGGTCATTCTTGTGGTTTATCAGATAGAACCTTGTTAAATACAATTTTTGAGCATCATAACTGTCGTTCAATTAAAATTTTTTATCATTTAAAAGAAGACAAAAATGATAATTACACAGAAATAACACAAAATATTTCACGCCATTTTAATAAGAAAAAATTAATGAGAGAAAAAATTGTAAATAAAACACTTTGTCAACCTTTACCACAAATTCAATTACCAAAATTTAAAATGGTTAATGGTATGCCAATTGCAGTAAATAATTAAAACCAAAACCCTATGTTCACCATCCAACAAATAAAAGAAGCACATGCTAAAGTCAAAAGTGGTGCTGATTTCCCAAAATACATACAAGATATTATTGCACTTGGCGTAACTTCTTTCGAAACTTTTGTATTTGATAATCATACCGATTATTACGGAAAAGATAATTATTTTACGTCATCTCAAGGTTTTTCGGAAACACTTCCAATTGCCAATAGAAGTGATATCGAACAATTTAAATCCGATTTAAAATCGCACCAACAAGGCAATACAGATTACATGACTTTCTTGAAGGATTGCGCCAAATCTGGTGTCGAAAAATGGATTGTAGTTATGGATAAAATGACGTGCAGTTATTACGATATAAACGGGAATGAAATGTTAGTGGAAAAAATTCCAACATTGTAATTGTCAAGCTGAACTCGTTTCAGCTTCTCTTCTTATATTAGATTCTGAAACAAGTTCAGAATGACAAAAATAGCGCATAAAAAAACGGCTCAGTTTCGCACCCGAGCCTGAAAGGCGAACAGAGCGAAGCTAAACCGTTTTATACTGTAAACTGTCACTGAGACTGAAAACTAAATCTTAGCTATTCATTATCGATTCAATTTCATCTGCTTCAATTGGAATATTTTTCATTAAGTTGAAAGGTTCTCCTTTTGGTTGAATCACCACATCGTCTTCTAAACGAATACCAAAACCTTCTGCTGGAATATAAATTCCTGGTTCTACTGTGAAAACCATATTCGCTTGCATTGGCTCGTGTAATAAACCATAATCGTGTGTGTCTAAACCTAAATGGTGCGACGTTCCGTGCATGAAATATTTTTTATACGCTGGCCATTCTGGATTTTCATTCTGAACATCCGCCTTCGTAATTAAGCCTAAACCTAATAATTCTGAAGTCATTATTTTACCAACTTCTACATGATATTGTTTCCATAAAGTTCCTGGTAACAACATTTTTGTAGCTTCGTTTTTCACATTTAAAACTGCATTGTAAACCGCTTTTTGTCTGTCAGTAAATTTTCCAGAAACTGGAATCATACGTGTTAAATCTGAAGAATAATTCGCGTATTCTGCACCTATATCTAACAAAATTAAATCGCCCGCGTTACACACTTGGTTGTTTTCAATATAGTGTAACACATTCGCATTATTTCCTGAAGCAATAATTGGTGTGTAAGCAAATCCTTTTGAACGGTTGCGTAAAAATTCGTGCGCTAATTCGGCTTCAATTTCATATTCTGTAACACCAGGTTTTACGAAATTTAATAATCTACGCACTCCTTTTTCGGTAATATTACAGGCATTTTGAATTAAATCTAACTCAATTTGGTCTTTCACAGAACGTAAACGTTGTAAAATTGGATTCGATTTTTCTACTTTATGTGCTGGATATTCATTTTTCCACCATTTAATAAAACGGTCTTCACGTGTTTCCGTTTCAACTGAAGCTCTGTAATGTTCATTCGTGTTAATATACATCGTGTCGGCATACATCATCACTTCTTTTAATACTTTATGAAAATCTTGTAACCAATACACCGATTTGATTCCAGCAACTTCAAAAGCACGTTCTTTCGTTAGTTTTTCACCTTCCCAAATCGCAATGTGTTCGTTAGTTTCTTTTAAAAATAAAATTTCTTTTAAATGCTCGTAAGGCGCATCTGGAAATAATAATAAAATACTTTCTTCTTGATCTACTCCAGATAAATAGAAAATATCTCTATGTTGTGCAAATGGCAAAGTACTATCTGCAGAAACAGGATAAATATCGTTCGAATTAAAAACAGCAACTCCGTTTGGCTTCATTTTCGCCATAAAGTTTTTACGATTCTTAATAAAAAGTTCTCGGTTAATTGGTAAATATTTCATATTTCAGTTTTATTGAATTTTAAATTTTATCAAAATTAAGTAATACGAAATAAATAATAGTAGCCAAATGGCGTTATTTTATATTTTTTCGAATTCGGCTCATATGTCGAGACGAAATTCCCAAGAAAGAAGACAAATAATGTAACGGGACTTCGTTTAGTAATAAAGGTTCATTTTCCAATAGTTTTTTATAACGTTCTTCTGGAGTTAACGTCAATAAATCGATGCGATAATCGTCAATTAAGCAAATTTGTTTTTCGATTAACGTGTAATAAAAATCGTGAAATGCTTTATTTTCTTTTAATAATTTTTGAAAAGATTTCTGATCAATTACCCACAATTTACAATCGTGAATAGCTTTTACATGTTTTCGAGAAGGAACATTTAACAAAAAACTTTTCAAAGAAGAAGTAAAGGAGTTTTTTAAAGATAAATACGTGGTTTTTTCTTCATCATCCACTAATAAAGCGTGTTGTAAAATACCTTCTTCAATGAAACAAAAGTATTTACACACTTCTTTTTCTCGCACTAAAAACTCATTTTTCTTTAAAGTTAATGGTGTAAAAAACGATTTAAAGTCTTCAAATAAAGAGCTATTCATTTGCTTTCGTGGTTATAAAATCAAAAATAATAACTTTCAAATGAATAGGTATCAAATTATTCTTTTAATTTTGAAGAAATCAAATTATAAAAAATGAGAAAATTCGTCGTTCTAGTTTCCCTTTTCAGTTCCTTCTTTTCTGTAGCGCAAGAAAACACTTTTCAATCCATAAAATTTCAAAACATCGGACCCACAATTATGAGTGGTCGTATTGTGGATTTTTCGGTGAATGAAAATAATCCTCAAGAATTTTATGCAGGTTATGCAACTGGTGGATTGTGGTACACGAATAATAATGGAACGAGTTTCGAATCGGTTATGGATAACGCGCCAACGCAAAATATTGGTTGTGTTACTGTCGATTGGAAATCGGGATTAATTTTGGTGGGAACGGGTGAAGTGAATTCTTCACGTTCGTCTTATGCCGGAATTGGCGTTTTGAAATCAACTGATAAAGGAAAAACATGGACAAATATTGGTTTGCCAGATAGTCATCATATTTCTAAAATTTGGGTCAACCCGAATGATAACAACGAAATTGTAGTCGGAGTTTTAGGCCATTTGTATTCAAAAAATGAAGAACGTGGCGTTTTTAAAACTACAAATGGTGGAAAAACGTGGACAAAAACCTTATTTATCAACGACGAAACAGGAATTATAGATATTAGTTTCGCACCAAATAATCCAAAAATCATGTTTGCTGCGGCTTGGGAACGCGAACGAAAAGCGTATAATTTCAAAGGAAACGGAATTGGTTCTGGGATTTATAAAAGTGAAGATGCAGGAACAACTTGGAAAAAAATCGATGCAAATTCTGGTTTTCCAACAAATAAAGGAATGGGTAGAATTGGTGTAACTTCTTTTAACGAAAACATTGCTTACGCGATTGTGGACAATCAGAATTTAAGACCGAATTCAAAAAAAGAAAAATCAACAGATGCAAATACAAATTTGTTTGATACCGAAGTGATTGGTGCAGAAATTTATAAAACTACAGATGGTGGAAAAAATTGGAGAAAAACACATAACCAATTTATAAATGATGCATTTTATTCTTACGGTTATTATTTTGCTGATATAACGGTTGATGAGTCAGATGAAAACAGATTATACATTTCCGCAGTTCCTTTAATTTTTTCAAATGATGGCGGAAAATCTTTTGAATCCTTAAGTCAGGATAATGTGCATTCAGATCATCATGTATGTTGGGTGAACCCGAAAAATCCAAATCATGTGATTAACGGTAACGATGGTGGTGTAAATATTACTTACGATAACGGAAAACATTGGATAAAATGCAACAATCAAGCGGTTGGGCAATTTTACACCGTAAATGTTGACAATAAAGAAGATTACGAAGTGTATGGAGGTTTGCAAGATAACGGCGTTTGGGCTGGGCCAAGTAATTATGTTCACAATGTAGATTGGTTGCAAGATGGAAGATATCCATACGAATTTTTAAGTGGTGGCGATGGAATGCAAGTTCAAATTGATACCAGAACGAATAATTTGGTTTACGCCGGTTCTCAATTTGGAAATTATATAAAAATTGACAGAAAATCGGGTAAAAGAGAGTTTATTACACCAAGAGCGGATAAAAAAGAAGAACCTTACAGATTTAATTGGCAAACACCTATTTTGTTATCATCACACAATCAGGATATCGTTTATTTTGGTGGACAATTCGTGTTTCGTTCTATGAATCAAGGGAAAGATTGGGAAAAAATTTCAACAGATTTAACTAACGGAAAAGTAGAAGGAAATGTGCCTTTTGGAAGCATTACTTCAATCGCAGAAAGTAAGTTTAAATTTGGGCAACTTGTGGTTGGAACTGATGATGGAAATATTCATGTAACTAAAAATAGTGGCGAGAATTGGATTAAAATTTCAGAAAATTTACCACAAGGTTTATGGGTTTCTCGTGTGCGATTTTCGAACTTTAAAAAAGACAGAATTTACATTACGTTGAACGGATATCGAGATGATAATTTCACGACTTATGCTTATGTTTCGGAAGATTTAGGAACAACTTGGAAGTCATTAACGGAGAATTTCAATCAGAATGCGGCCAATGTAATTTTAGAAGATTCTGAAAACGAAAACATTTTATATTTAGGAACCGATAATGGTTTGTTTATTTCGATGAACAAAGGAACATCGTGGCAAGATTTTTCAAATGAAATTCCGAATGTTGCCGTACACGATTTAGTGATTCAAAATAGAGAAAAAGATTTAATCGTTGGAACACATGGACGTTCATTGTATAAAGTGAATGTGGCTAATATTCAACAGATTAATGAAACAATAAATGCGAAAGGAATTGCGTTATTTAAATTAGAAGAGGTTTATTTTTCTAAAAATTGGGGAAATAAAAATTACACTTGGGGTAATGAAAGTATTCCAAATGTTGAAATTTGGTATTATTTAAAAGATGTTTCAAATAGTAGTATTACGATAAAAAATTCGGATGGAATTGTAGTTTTAAATCGTCAGGCTAAAGCCGAAAAAGGAATGCTAAAAATAGATTACGATTTTAGTATCGACGAAAAAGTAAAAACGGCAATCGAAAAGAAAGATTCTAAGATAAAAATCACACAAGCAGGTAATAAAAAATATTATTTACCTGTTGGAAAATATACGGTTGAATTAGAAGCAAATGGTAAAAAAGAAACCCAAACTTTAATCATAAAAGAAAGAAAATGAGGATAAGAATTTTAACACTAATAGCATTATCATTCATGAGTTTTTCATGTACTGATGAAGATGATGACCAAGTTATTGCGGAAGAACCACAATTAATCATCAAATTTAAATTTGATCCGACACAAGTAAGATTGAATAATATTGGGCAACCATCAACGGTTCTGGCAGGAAATGCGGCACAATCGCCAAATTTTAATAGTATAAGCGCACATTATTTAGAGTTTACTCCAAATGCATTAACACAAGTTGGGCAAGGTGCGATTTTGTATTCTGGACCGTCAACAACTTTAGGAGGTCCAAATGCTATTGATTTTAGTAAAGCGAAAATTGTTGGAGAAGGCGAAGCGTTTTTGTCTATTCCTTTAAAAGATGTTCCTCATGGAAGTTATGAGTATGTTCGAGTTTCCTTGTCGTATCAAAATTACAACATCAATGTTTTAGCTAGCGGAATGAATTATGTTGGGACTTTAGCAAGTTTTGTTGGATTCAATAATTACATTACAACTCATACGATTGGAACTAATGTTTTTACAGTAAATGACGATAAATTACAAGGTTATTGGGCTTTCGGAATTCCATCTGTAGGATATTATACTTCCGGACAAGCACCTGCTGGAGCAACTACAGTTCCAAACCCAATTGCAACAACTTCACCAATTCCTGCAGGATCATGTTTGGTTACTGGAAAATTTGCTAATAATTTTGTGGTTACCGGTAATGAAACTAAAAATGTTGAAGTGCAATTATCGCTATCAATCAACAACAGTTTTGAGTGGCAAGAAGTCAATTTTGACGGAAAATACGAACCAGCTGCAGGTGAAAATGTGGTAGATATGGGTTTAAGAGGTTTAATTCCTAGTTTTACTATCATAAATTAAAGTCTAATGTGTTGATATTCAACAAAAGTTAAACTCATTTAAAATCATTATAAATTATCTTTCAAAGGTTGTAAGTCTTACTTATAACCTTTATTTTTGCTTACATTATTCAAACTCAAATTAACTTTAACTATAATTATGGCAAAATCAGCATTTTTAAAGTCATCTATTGCAAAAAAATATTGGATGGCTCTTACGGGATTGTTTTTATGCTTGTTTTTAGTAGGGCATTTAATTGGAAATCTTCAATTATTTATGTCTGGTTATGAAGGAGCACTTCAATTTAACAAGTATGCTTATTTCATGACAACTAATCCTGCGGTAAAATTACTTTCTTATGTAACTTATCTATCTATTTTATTTCACGCTATTGATGGAATTTATTTAGCAATTCAAAACAAAAAGGCTCGTCCTATTGCTTATGCGATGAATAATCCATCAAAAAATAGTAGTTCAGCATCAAGAAACATGGCGGTATTAGGAACCATGATTTTAATTTTCATTGCAACGCACATGATTAATTTTTGGGCTAAAATGAAATTCGGAACAGCAATGCCTTTATTTGTAAAAGAAATTGTAGATCCTAATGCAGGTGGAGTAAAACAATACATGTTAATTGCTACTCCTGAATCACCTCAAGCAAGTGTGCCAGTTCAAGCTCCTATTTTTGATAATGCAATGCTAAATAAGCAACCAAACAATCAAATTATTATTGATGGACATAAAATCATCAACAAAGCGAATAAGGAAGTATTGTTTGAAGGATATAAAGACTTACATAAATTAACAATTGCTTTTTTTAAGAGTAAAGCAAAATTATTTAATGTAATTCCAAACGAAGGTTTGTTTTTTACATTGTTTTATGTGTTTTCAATGATCGTTTTAGGTTTCCATTTATGGCATGGTTTTCAAAGTGCTTTCCAATCGTTGGGTATTAATAATAAATTTACACCAGCAATTAAAGTTTTCGGAAAAGCATTTTCAGTTATAGTTCCTATACTATTTGCTATTATTCCAATTTACATTCACTTTATTTCAAAATAAAAACATATGGCATTAGATTCTAAAATTCCTCAAGGTCATATTTCAGAAAAATGGACCAATCATAAGAACAATCTTAAATTAGTTGCTCCAAACAATAGACCAAAAATCGATGTAATTGTAGTAGGAACAGGTTTAGCAGGTGCTTCGGCAGCCGCTTCACTTGGAGAAATGGGTTACAACGTAAAAGCATTTTGTTTTCAAGATTCTCCACGTAGAGCACACTCAATTGCTGCTCAAGGTGGTATAAACGCTGCAAAAAACTATCAAAATGATGGTGATAGTACTTATAGATTATTTTATGATACTATTAAAGGTGGTGACTATCGTGCGCGTGAAGCAAACGTTCACCGTTTAGCAGAAGTTTCTTCAAATATTATCGACCAATGTGTGGCTCAAGGTGTTCCTTTTGCTCGTGATTATGGTGGATTGTTAGATAACCGTTCGTTTGGTGGTACACAAGTACAACGTACTTTTTATGCTGCTGGACAAACAGGACAACAATTATTATTAGGAGCATATTCTGCATTATCTAGACAAATTGGTTTAGGAAATGTAAAAATGTATAACCGTCACGAAATGCTTGACATTGTTAAAGTTGATGGAAAAGCACGTGGAATTATTGCTCGTAATTTAATTACTGGAGAATTAGAGCGTCATTCTGCTCATGCGGTGATTATTGCAACTGGAGGTTATGGAAACGTATATTTCTTATCTACAAATGCGATGGGAAGTAACGTTACAGCATCTTGGAAAATTCATAAAAAAGGAGCGCATTTTGCAAATCCTTGTTATGTGCAAATTCACCCAACTTGTATTCCAGTTCACGGAACAAATCAATCAAAATTAACGTTAATGTCAGAATCATTACGTAATTCTGGTCGTATTTGGGTTCCTGCTAAAAAAGAAGATGCGGAAGCAATTAGAGCTGGTAAATTAAGACCAACACAAATTGCTGAAGAAGATAGAGATTATTATTTAGAAAGAAGATATCCTGCTTTTGGTAACTTAGTACCTCGTGATGTGGCTTCTCGTGCTGCTAAAGAGCGTTGCGACGATGGACACGGAATTGAAGCTAATGATACAAACGAAGGAGTTTATTTAGATTTCTCTGCTGAAATTATTACTAAAGGTAAACAAGCGGCTTTAATCCAAGGAGATTCTAATCCATCGGATGCGAAAATTCAAGAATTAGGTAAAAAATGGGTGGAATCTAAATATGGTAATCTTTTCACTATGTATGAAAAAATTACAGACGAAAATCCATACGAAACACCAATGAAAATTTATCCAGCAGTTCACTACACAATGGGTGGTGTTTGGGTTGATTATAACTTAATGTCATCTATTCCTGGATGTTTCGTGGCTGGTGAAGCAAACTTCTCAGACCATGGTGCTAACCGTTTAGGAGCTTCTGCATTAATGCAAGGTTTAGCAGATGGTTATTTCGTATTACCTTATACGGTTTCTAACTATTTAGCTGACGAAATTAGAACAGGTAAAATTTCTACTGATACTCCAGAGTTTGTGGATGCAGAACATTCAGTTCGTCAATCTATTGAACAATTAATCAATAATAACGGAACAAAATCTGTAGACCATTTCCACAAAAAATTAGGATTAATTATGTGGAATAAAGTGGGTATGGCTAGAAATGAAAAAGGCTTATCAGAAGCAATTGAAGAAATCGGACAATTAAGAGAAGATTTCTATGCTGATGTAAAAGTTCCTGGTGCGGCCAACGAATTAAACCAAGAATTAGAAAAAGCACTTCGTGTTGCTGATTTTATCGAATTGGGACAATTAATGGCAAAAGATGCTTTATTACGTAAAGAATCTTGTGGTGGACATTTCCGTGAAGAATATCAAGATGCTGAAGGAGAAACACTTCGTGACGATGAAAACTTTGCTTATGTTGCTGCTTGGGAATATAACGGAAGTGACGCAAGTAAATCAGTACTTCATAAAGAAGAATTGAAATATGAGTTTATCAAAATTGCAGCTAGAAACTATAAATAAGATATTATGAGTGCTAAAAAAAATATAAATATCAACCTTAAAATCTGGCGTCAAAAAAATGCTAGTACTAAAGGTAAAATGGAAACTTATAAATTAGATAATGTTTCTACTGACAGTTCTTTCTTAGAAATGTTAGACCAATTGAATGAGCAATTAGTAAATACACAAAACGAACCAGTTGCTTTTGATCACGACTGTCGTGAAGGTATTTGTGGAATGTGTTCATTATACATTAATGGTCGTGCACATGGTCCAGATACTGGAACAACTACTTGTCAATTACACATGCGTAAATTTAAAGATGGTGAAACTATCTTTATCGAACCATGGAGAAGTAAAGCGTTCCCTGTTGTAAAAGATTTAATTGTAGATAGAAGTTCTTTCGATAGAATTCAACAAGCTGGTGGATTCGTATCGGTAAACACTTCTGGAAATACAATTGATGCCAATGCAACTCCAATTAACAAATCTGATGCAGACAAAGCTTTCGAAGCTGCAGCTTGTATTGGTTGTGGAGCTTGTGTAGCTACTTGTAAAAACGGTTCAGCAATGTTATTTGTTGGAGCAAAAGTATCTCAATATGCATTGTTACCTCAAGGTAAAATTGAAGCAGCAGATAGAGTTTTAAACATGGTGCGTCAAATGGACGAAGAAGGTTTCGGAAATTGTACAAATACTGGAGCGTGTGAAGTAGAATGTCCGAAAGGAATTTCTTTAGAAAACATTGCTCGTATGAACAGAGAATATTTAAAAGCTAGCGTTCTTTAATTATGAACAAAGTAATAAAAATAGCTCTATTCTCGCTAGTATTAGCAATTGTCTCTTGTAGTTCAGGTGATACCGTTGAAGCTAGTGATGATACGAATCCAACAACACCAACAGTAGCAATGACTACAGAAATTGATGGTGTAGATTATGATACACCACCACAAATTGGAGGTAATCTAGCTGAAAATTCTGGAGGAGCGTCGTTTGGTGGTTCTGATTATTACCTTTTAAAAGGATATAAAAACTTAAATACAAGTAAATCAGCTTTTAAAGTTGGTAATAAAATATTTAATATTTATTTAGCAATTCCAAAAAATGATTTATCAGTTGGAACTCATTCTTTTTCAAGTACTTTTACTACTGGAGATTATTATGCAGATTTAGATATTTCTGGTGTAATACCAGCAGAAAATGTTAATACTATAAGCGGTTCTATAAACGTTTTAAGTTATGATGCTTCAACTAGATTATTAAAAGGGACTTTTGTTTTTACAACTGATGATGGTGTTAATTTAGTAGATCCTTCACATTTTATTGTTGGATCGTTTGAATATAAACTGCCATAATGAAATAAAATTATTTATTAAAAACGCATTCATTTTTTGAATGCGTTTTTTTTATATTTACAAGTATGAAAACAGCACTAATTCAAACAGATATTATTTGGGAAAACCCAATTGAAAACACAAGAGTTTTAGAAGATAAAATCAATTCTATTGTTGAAGATGTTGACTTAATAATTCTTCCAGAAATGTTTACATCTGGTTTTACAATGCATCCGAATTTAGTTGCAGAAACGATGAATGGAGTAACTATTTCGTGGTTGCAAAACATTGCAAAATCTAAAAATTGTGCTATTACAGGAAGTTTAGTGATTACTGAAAACGGAAATTTTTACAACAGAATGGTTTTTGTTTTTCCGAATGGAGAAATACAACATTACGATAAAAAACACTTGTTTACTTTAGCAGGAGAAGATAAAATTTATACTTCAGGAAATGAAAAAGTAATCGTGAATTATAACGATTGGAAAATTTGCTTACAAGTTTGTTATGATTTGCGTTTCCCTGTTTTTTCAAGAAATACTGAAAATTACGATATGGTAATTTATGTGGCAAGTTGGCCAAAAGTGAGAACTAACGCTTGGGATATTTTACTTAAAGCACGAGCCGTAGAAAACTTATCTTATGCGATTGGTGTCAACCGAATTGGAACAGATAATAATAATTTAGAATATATTGGACATTCTCAAATTATTGACGAATTAGGTAATTTTATAATCGAACCAACAGAAAAAGAGGGTGTTTTCATCGCTACTTTAGATAAAAATAAAATGCTAGAAACCAGAAATAAATTAAATTTTCTGAATGATAAAGATACTTTTAGTTTGATTTAAATTTAAGTTGCCTGATGTTTTCGAAGGCAAATCAATCTAGCTCCAATTCCTGATCCACATCCCAATTTGCTCTTACATCAAATAACGTAGGGAAATAAATCATTTCTTCAGGTTGTAGTTTCATTTTAAAATTTCCAGAATCCCAAATTTGGTTTTGGTTTTCATCGAAATACAATCTTACTTGATAGGTACTTGGTTGAATGGCTTCAAAATACATTTCAGTTTCAGTTTCTTTTGTACAATAGTTGTAGGCAACAACTTCTCCAGAACTGTTTAATATTTCAAGCATAAAAGGAAATTTTTTAGCGTTTTTAATTCGCAATTTCAAATTACCAAAATCACTAATTGAACCTTTTGTGAAATCAAATTTTAAACTATCATTTTTAGTGTTATAATCGTCTTCAATAGCACCAGGTAATAAATTGATAGTATATTTTTCGTCTTCTTCTTGTTTAAAATCGAATGTAATTAACTGTTCAAAATCATTAATTTCTGTAGTAAAAGGAACTGAAGTGGAATCTTTTTTTCTTAGAAATATTTTTTCGTTATTTATTTTCTTAATTGGTGTTGTTGTTTTTAAAGACATTTTTTCATTAAAACTAAATTGCTTACCTGAAAAAAGTGATACTTTTAACGAATCGGCCTCCTTCAATTTTTTCAATTTTACCGAATAATCCTTACTATAATTATCTGATTTTACAATTACATTTATCGAATCTTTAGCATCATTCGGAATAAAAACTTGTAGCGTATCTGATTTTTTATTTTCTGATTTTGAAAAGCGCAATGGTGTTTCAATATTGTTTTTCTTAGTAAAAATTTTGATATTTTTCACATCGCCTTCATAACCTAAAAAAAGCTTATTGTTGCTTTCAAGTGTTGGTCTGTATGTTTTGATTTCGCTTTTTTCAGAAAATAATCGTAACGTATAAGTACTGTCCGTTGGGATTTTTATTTTCTGTTTTTTAAAGGCGATTTTTTCCGATTTAGCTTGGTAGTTGTAATTGTTGTTTTTGTCTTTTAATGCCACTAAATAATATTCACCTTCTTTAATATTTTCAATTTTAAAAGCAGTATTTTTTTCTAAAGTATTTGTAATATAAACTGGTTTTTTTTTGTAAACTAATGAATCATTATAGTTGGCAGCATCATATAACATTACAGTTACGTAATCATCCGCTTTGTTTTCAAAGGCATCTTTTATGTTTCCAGAAACCGTTAAAGAATCAACAAAAGTTCCAGTTGAAAACACGTATTTAAATTGTGAGTACGGAATACCTTCATTATAATCTGTAATGCTTTGTCCGAAATTGAAACTATATGTTGTGTTTGGTTTTAAATCTTCATTTAAAGTAATTGAAATAAATTTACTTGCACTTCCTTGTGGAACAACCGTTGGGCTTTTTTCCATTGGTGGCGAAATAATCAATTGTTTGTTGATGTCTTTTACCTTGATATATTCGCTAAAATCTATTTTTATGGTTTTCCCTGTAAAATTAGTTTGATAATTTTTGGGATTACTTTTTACAATTACTGGAGCAATAGTGTCTTTTGGTCCGCCAGTAATTGTTCCTCTTTTGGCACAACTGATAAATAAAACAGAAATTATAGTAAGTATGAAGATGAATTTTCTCATTAATTATGTCGTAATTTAGTCTTGCAAAGTAACAATTATATTCACTTCCATCATAATATTTAAATAAAATTTATGATTGTGAATATGCCATAGTAAGAATGCTAATTTTAGTGTTTTTAATTTTTAAGATTTCTTTAGCACAAGCTTCAATTGTGGCACCAGTTGTAAAAACATCATCTATAATTAAAACGTGTTTTCCTTCAATTTTACCCTGATTTTCAATTGAAAACACATTTTTGTTATTTTCTAAACGGCTTTCTTTCGATTTGTCAGTAACAGATTTTAAGTTTTTTGTTTTCAATAAAACATCTTCAAGCATTGGTATTGTTAGGTTTTTTTCAATAGCTTTGCAAAAAGTTGTGACTTGATTGTAGCCTCTTTCGTGAAATCTCTTTGTGTGTAACGGAACAGGGATGATGAAATCAATTTCTTGGAAAATTTCTAAATTTTTTAATTCATCGGCATATAAATTCCCTAAGAAGGTTCCAATTTCCTGACGATTTTTGTATTTTAAGTTATGAATAAGATTTTGTGAAATTCCTTTTTTGGTGAAATACAAAAAGGATGCTGCAAATTCAAAAGGAACTAAGCCATAAAAAGCTTTGTCAATTTCAGTTTCGGTAATAGTATGATGATGCGTTAATGGTAAATTATGAAGGCATTTAGTACAAATTACATTTTCGTTTTTTAACAATAAATTGGAGCATCCGTTACAAAAAACTGGGAAAAGTACATTTAACAGATTTCTGGGTATTTCATCGAAAATTTTTAACATATATAAACAATAATTTTATATTTATTCAAAATAAAAAAGTATGTCCTCAAACAGAAACAATTCTTCTTATAAATTAATTATACTTGCGTTGTCAATATTTTTATTGATTGTGCTTTTTAAAAGTTATAAAGATAATAAATCCTCAAATGAACTACAAGCAAATTTAAAGCAGGAAAGTTTATTAACACAAAATCAGTTGTCGGAAGTTATTGAAAAATATGATTCCGTTTCTATGATGTATAATAATTTTGACGATAGTTTTTCTAATGTAGATGCAAAAACTACTGAAATAAAGAGTGCAAAAGCACAAGAAAATTTTAAAACTTTATCGGATTTAAATAAACAGATTGAAACTATAAAAGATTCGATTAATTTATTGAAAGAAAAATTACAACAAATTGAAAAGCTAAAATCTTTAGTTAAACCAGAAGAGAAAAAAGCGATAATAGGAAAAAATACTTTTTCAAGTAGCACTAAATTTGAAGTAACGAATTTACAAGTTAAAGGTGTGAAGTTTTTAACAGACAATACGACTTCAAACAAAGCAAAAGCAATTGAACAAATTAGAGTTTGTTTCACAATTGATAAAAATGACGCTATTGCTGAAGGAGAAAAAGAACTTTTTGTACAAGTAATTAATCCTAAGAATGATATCGTTTCTGTAGAAGGTTTAATTCATGAAAAAAACAACACGATTTTAAAATATAGTAAGTTAGCTAAGTTCGATTATAAGCAACAAATTACAGATGTTTGTTGTTATGTGGACTTAGAAAAGAACAAAACATATAAAGGTCGTTATATTGTAAATTTATATTCTGGTACGACTAAAATCAGTTCTACAATTTTCAATTATAATTAATTAGAAATTCCTTTTTTAATTCCGTTGCTATTTTTACTTTTGCAACATGGCAAAACAAGAAGACTTATTTAAGAATGTAGTTTCGCATGCAAAAGAATACGGATTTATTTTCCCTTCTAGCGAAATTTACGATGGTTTAAGTGCAGTATATGACTACGCACAAAACGGTGTTGAACTAAAAAAGAACATTAGAGAATATTGGTGGAAATCCATGGTGCAAATGCATGAAAATATTGTAGGTTTAGATGCCGCAATATTAATGCATCCAACTACTTGGAAAGCATCTGGTCACGTTGATGCGTTTAACGATCCATTAATAGACAACAAAGATTCTAAAAAAAGATATCGTGCTGATGTTTTAATTGAGGATTATGCCGAAAAATTAAACATCAAAGCACAAAAAGAAATCGAAAAAGCAAGAGCTCGTTTTGGAGATGCTTTTAACGAACAAGAATTTATTACAACCAATCCTAGAGTTGTAGAATACCTTTCTAAAAAGAATGAAATTTTAGCTAGAATGGCTAAAAGTTTAGATGCTGGTGATTTAGACGATGTGAAACTTTTAATTGAAGAATTAGAAATCGCTTGCCCAGATTCTGGATCTCGTAATTGGACAGAAGTGCGTCAATTCAACTTAATGTTCGGAACAAAATTAGGAGCTTCTGCTGACACAGCAATGGATTTATATTTACGTCCAGAAACCGCTCAAGGTATTTTCGTAAACTTTTTAAATGTTCAAAAAACAGGTCGTATGAAAATTCCTTTTGGAATTGCTCAAACGGGTAAAGCCTTCAGAAATGAGATTGTTGCAAGACAATTTATTTTCCGTATGCGTGAATTTGAACAAATGGAAATGCAATTTTTCGTGAAACCAGGTGAAGAAATGAAATGGTACGAATACTGGAAAACAACACGTTTAAATTGGCATAAATCATTAGGTTTAGGAGCTGAAAATTACCGTTTCCACGACCATGAAAAATTAGCACATTACGCAAATGCAGCTGCAGATATCGAATTTAACTTCCCATTCGGATTTAAAGAATTAGAAGGAATTCACTCTCGTACCGATTTCGATTTAAAAGCACACGAACAATTTTCAGGTAAAAAATTACAATATTTCGATACCGAAGAAAATAAAAACTATGTACCTTATGTTGTAGAAACTTCTGTTGGTTTAGACAGAATGTTTTTAGCAGTTTTCTCAAAAGCGTTACAAGAAGAAACTTTAGAAGATGGTTCAACAAGAACTGTTTTACGTTTACCTTCTGTTTTAGCACCAACAAAAGCTGCGGTTTTACCTTTAGTGAAAAAAGATGGTTTACCAGAAATTGCTAAAGAAATTATGGAAGAATTGAAATGGGATTTCAACGTAGCTTACGATGAAAAAGATGCTGTTGGTCGTCGTTACAGACGTCAAGATGCATTAGGAACTCCATTTTGTATTACTGTAGATCATCAAACAGTTGAAGATAAAACAGTTACTATCAGACATAGAGATACGATGTTACAAGAACGTGTGGCTATTACAGATTTGAAAAACATTATCGACAAAGAAGTTTCGGTAAGAAACTGGTTAATGAAAATGTAAAAATAGTTTACTGATATAATTAAAAAACGCCAAATTCAAATGAGTTTGGCGTTTTTGTTTTCACTATATTTGAAGTATATAAAAATTTAGTATGAATGATTTAGCAACATTTTTAAAAACAAAAAAATACAAGGGAATTAAATTCAAGTTTTTAAAAACGCAGCATTTACTTATCAAAGTCAAAGTAAATGGCATTGCTGGAAATTTCATTTTGGATACTGGAGCATCTAATACTTGTATTGGTTTAGAAAGTATTGAAAAATACAGATTAGAAGTTAAAGATTATTCAAGTTTTGCAGCTAGCGCGAGTTCTACAACCATGCAAGCCAAAATATCAAAAGGCAATTATCTCCAAATTGGTTCTTGGAAACAATTGCCTTCTACTTTTATACTTTTCGATTTATCTCACGTAAACGAAGCTTTATCACAACTAAAAATAAAACCCGTCGACGGCATTATTGGCGCCGATGTTTTACTTAAAGGAAATGCTATAATTGATTATCCAAATCTGTGTTTGTATCTGCAATAGCAACGATAGGCACTGCTGCAATTAGTCGTTGTTTTTTGAAGGAATAAAAAGCAATAATTGCACTAAATAACATTAAAACACCACCTAAAACAAATGGTGCGCCAGCAAAATGAACTAAGGCTTTTTTATTGGTGAAATTATAAAACACATTCGACATTAATGGAGGACCAATAATGGCTGTTAAACTCATTAAGCTTGTTAAAGTTCCCTGAATTTCTCCTTGTTCGTTAGCAGGAACATTTTCGGTAATTACAGATTGTAAAGCTGGACCCGAAATTCCCCCCAAACAATACGGAATTAAGAAGGTGAACATCATCCAACTTTCTGTCGCAATGGCGAATAAAAACATCCCTAAAGTATATAAAACCAATCCGTAAATGATACTTTTTTCATTCCCAATTTTCGGATTAATCCATCGAATCAAACCACCTTGTACAATCCCAACTAACAAACCGATGATTCCCAATGAAATTCCAACCATTTTTTCGTCCCAATTAAATTGATACATCGTAAAATAACTCCAATTACTATGAACCGCATGCGAACCAATATAAACCAACATAATTGATATAAATAAGCCGAAAATTTTTGGGTATTTTTTCAAATTTAAAATGGCACGAATTGGATTTGCTTTACTCCAATCTAATTCTCTTCTGTCTTTTTTTGGTAGCGATTCTGGTAAAACAAAATAACCATATAAGAAGTTAATAAAACACAAAGCTGCCGCTGCATAAAACGGAACTCTTGCACCAAATTGCCCTAATAAACCACCAATTACTGGTCCAATTATAAATCCAATTCCGAAAGCCGCGCCAATCATTCCGAAGTTTTTTGCTCGGTTTTCTGCTGTGCTAATATCGGCAATATATGCTGTGGCTGTAGTAATACTAGCGCCAGTTATTCCAGCGATAATTCTTCCAATGAATAAAAACGTTATCGTAGGCGCAAAGGCTAAAAATAAATAATCTAACGAAAATCCTAAAAGCGAAAATAAAATAATCGGTCGGCGACCGTATTTATCACTTAAATTTCCAATTAGCGGCGACAATAAAAACTGTGTAAAAGCATAGGCAAATAACAACCAACCTCCAATTTTGGAAGCATCACTTAAATCTCCGTGAATTAATTCTTGAATCAATTTCGGAATTACAGGAATAATAATTCCCCAACCTGTAATGTCAATCACTAAGGTTAAAAATATAAATCCGATTGCTGCTTTTTTCTCTTTTTTCTTCATATATTTTTTGGGCGTGCCCTTTTAGGTCGTGCTGTTCGCTATATCTCCGATTCGCAAAAACTACAAATAAATTTTTGTTTTTGTCTCTCGGAGGATGCCGCTACCATCACTCACGCATTTACAAAGAAACAAAAAAATCTCGATTTGAAATTTCAAACCGAGATTTATATTTATAAGATAAATTTAGTCAATACTTATTTTTGAAAATAAACCATTGCAGCATCTAAAAGTTGTTTTTTCATGGCAACAACACTTTCTATTCCTTTGACATCGTGCTTAATTCCATTAATCTCAAGACAATAATTATTTCTAGAATTAAGAATTTTACAAATAATTTTTTTGTTGTTGTCATCAACTAAAATGTTGAAACTATTTTTTTGATCTCTATACGAAATTCTATCGGCATCAATTTCTTTTCTATGAATTAGAATTGTTTTAATTGTATGATATATTTTTAATTCTTCAGCAGTAGTAATAATCAAACTACCATTTTTAGATTCTTCCTCAATTACTTTCTTAAGTGCTCTTTGAATAGAAGTAGAGCTAATTTGTTCTCTTATTTTCAGTTTTATTGGGTCAGTCATTCTTTTACCGTTCATTCTATTGAAAATGGCTTTAATAAAATCATCAGAAGGATCGTATAACTCATTAGCAAAAGCTGCTGAAAACCCCTGTAAGAAATAGAAATCAGTTGCTTCTTCTAATAACTCTTTTACATCAATATTGTTTTTGTGTAACTTGGTTAAGTTATCTATTAAAGTATCGTTTACTTCATTGAAGTCAAAAACTAAAAACGGATTCACATTTAAACTAGTTTCTTTATTTGCTTCATTGGCACTATAAACTCTCCATTCCAAACCGTTTGTTAATATTCCCAACTTACAACTTGGAGTATTAATGAAATAGCCATTTAATTGCCAAGCTTCTTTATCAGTAAGAGTTTTAGCATATTTTTTACATTCAACAATTATTTCAGGATTTTTACCTCTAATTAATAATCCAATATCAGCTTTGTCATTTTTTTGTCCCCAACCTGCATTAATTTCTGTAAGCATATCATCCATTCTGCTATAGCCTAAAATTTCAATAATTGGCTCAATAAGATATTGTCTAGTTTGAGCTTCGTTAGTACACTTTTCTTCAAGTTTACTAAAATCAATTTTAGCTAGTGACTTTTTAATGACGTTAGCTATTTGTTTATTTATCGGCATATTTGAAAGAAATTAAATTGAATTATTGTTAAAGATAGAAAATTCTTTCAATTTGCGATATTATGGAATTGAAAATAAAAAATTTATTACAAAAAAAATCCCAAACTCTTTTAAATTTGGGATTTACATTTATTTAATCTTCTTAATACTTATTTTTGAAAATAAACCATTGCTGCATCTAAAATTGTTTTTTTCATAGCAACAACACTTTCTATTCCTTTTTAATAAGCTTTCCTTTTTTTAAAATTCGACTTTGATTTGTAATTGTATAAAAGTATAATCCTGGATTAAAATCAAAGGTTTCTAATGTAAGTTCATTTATAAACTCTTTTTTAATTATTTCTCTTCCTGCTAAATCAAAAATTCTTAACTCTGATGCATCATCAACATTGTTTAGCTTAAAGCTCAGCGTATTTGTGAAAGGATTGGGAAAAGAAGCAATTTCGTTTCCAAAAGATTCATCATCTAATCCTAAAGTATTTTCAATTCGAATGTTATCCACATGTATCCAACTTCCTGTAGTTCCTGTTACTAATGGTTTTAAAGTGATGAAATTTCCATTGCTTGGCGCTACAAAAGTAAAACTTCTTTCCGTCCAAGAATAAGAAGGAACGGAACTATGAATTAATGTTCCAAATGATGATGATTCTGTAGAAAGACCAAACTGAAGTGGAATTAACCCGCCTGCGCCTCCACCATCTGTTGAAACTTTATCAAAATATCTAATGGTATAAGAATTCCCTTGAACTAAATTCATGTCTATTTCTAACGAAACAGCATCACTTCTATAACCTACACTAGGCTGGTTGCCATAACCAAGAGCTAGAAACCAAGTTCCGTTTGTAGGACTACCATACGGGCATGTACTTTTAAGTATATCAGGTCCTGAAAAGGTATAATCCCCAAAAGCAACCGAGTTTGAAATAGAGTTATTGTATGTGGTATTTGAAGGATTAATAAGACATGAACTTAAAGTGTTTGTCTCAAAATTTCCATTTATTATAGTTTGGCTCATGCAGAAAGAGAAACTAAAAAATGTGATTAAGCTAAGTAGAGTTTTTTTCATTTTTTATTTATTATAATTTTATATGTTTAGTGTAATTTTAATTGAAGTGATTCAATTTTTTTCATAAAATTCGACCGAATTAATTATCGTCTAAAATTACTTTGAAGTCAATTTCTTTATATGTTTGAGAATCTTTGATACTTATTCTAGCTATGTTAGTAGCATCGCTTCTTGAAAAAAGAAATGTTTTGATAAAATCATTTTTAATTCCTTCGGGATATTTACTGTAATCTGTAAAAAGCGAATCAACATCTAAAACACTATTTTTAGCGTCTTCACAATAAATCATCATATTATATAGTTCATAATAATTTTCAAAGGTTTTTTTCAATGTGTTTTCAAACCATTTTTGATTTAATTTATTCTCTTTTACAATACTTGCAATTTCATTTTTGTAATCTAAAGGGTTTTTCTCTTTTTTAGTTTTTAATGCTTCAATGTCGAGAACAATTATTTTAATTTCATTTTTATTGTAAATAGTTTTATTTACTTTTTCTAGTATACTATCAACTTTTATTATTGATTCTGCCTCTTCTGAAACATTAAAAAAGCGTGCTCTACCAGTAACAGTTATTAATTTTTTAGACTTTTTGTTTTTTATAAAAGAAATCCAAAATTCTCTGTTTGCTTGCGTTAAAAAATATTCGGGTTTAATTTTTTGATGCGTTTCATCAGTTGCATAAGCGGTTATTAGTTCGCATCTGTTTGTGTTATCTGGAAAATTATCAAATCTCAACTTTATGGTTTGATTGATAACATCACTAGTATCTACGACTGTTCGATCGTATTCAATTTTTACTTCTTGACTTTGAACAGTATAAGTTGAAAATAAAAATAAAATGATTAACCTTATTAGAATATTTTTCATAGATATAAAAGCAAATTTTTAAAAACGACCAGTTGCAATATAAAACATAAGCCAACCTGTAAAGGCAATTGCTAGTCTCCAAATCAATTTTTTCAATAAGCCATTAGATATTGATTTTCCTTGTTCTAGATATTCGTCTGTTTTTTCATTTGCTGTTCCTACTTTCTTAGATAATTTGGTTCCAGCAAAGGCACTTAATGAAATGATATAAAGAATTCCAACCCAAGCGGCATTGATAAATCCTAACACCATCATTATCATTCCTATAATTGATAAAGTTTCCATTTTTTTAGTTTTAAAATTAATCCCAAACAACTTAAAATATGAAGTTTGGGATTTTGAATATATTTTTAAAAATTATTGTTTAATGCTTTTTAGAAACGTTTGCATGTAAGCATCAATAGCTTGTGCTGTTTCTGTGCCTCTTCCAATTTCATTGCACATCATTAAAGTTAAATCTGGGTTTGTTGGATGGTTAAGGATATAGATTCTGAATTGCCCTACATCTTTATAAGTTTTTCCATCTTGTCTTCCTGTATTGTACAAACCAGATTGAAATGTGTACCCTTTCATATTTCCGAATTCTACTTTTTCATAGAAACTCATTAAATCTTTTGATTTCGCTTCTTTGTTTATATAATAATCTACATTTTGTATTTCTTCATCTCGGAAAAGTACGCAGATTTGATACCAAGGTAAACTATATTTTTGCAAATCATATTCATGAATTTTTTTTACTTTATCGTTATTTGAATGATAAGTAACTCTATGAATGAAATCTTTAGCTAATTCATCAACCGTCAAACCTGGGTGTGAAGATTTTTCGAAGGTATAAATTTTATAAGTTTCTTGATTTTTGTGTATTTGGTAGCCTACTTCTGTATCACTCCTGTCTGTGCTTCCTGTCTGGCTGGTATTAATATCTTCCTTTATATTGGTTTTATCAATTGTAACATCAAGATAAGGGAGTTGTAAATTTTTTGTATCCCAAATAGGCACATTAAAGAAAATGGATTCTAATAATTCAACTTTTGGACCATATTCTTTATAGCCCGTTTCTTCTTTAACCCAAAAACCTATTTCTACTCGTATGCTTTTTTGCTTTTCTACTCCATTAGCACCATTTAAAACCCATTGAAGATTATTTCCTCTAGTTAGAAAATCTTGACCTCCAAAAACACCAAACTTTTTTGTTACTGGCGTTTTTTTCATAAAATCTAACATGGCAGTATAGCCATCTTTTTGAAGACTCCAATGGTTGATATAGGTTTTGGTATTATCAGAAAACTCTACATATAAATTTGTAAAACCAGAATAAACAGTTACATCTTTAGGGTTTTTAAAACTAACTTGTAATGTAGCTAAATCTTTTTTAGAGATTGTTGCGCCAGATTTTACTTCTTTTCCATTAATAAAAGCTGATAGTTGAGCTTGAGAAAAGGCAAAAGAAAATAAAGAAACTATTAATAATAAGCGATTGATTTTCATAAATTGTAATTGAAAAGTGAAATTAATTTATATGATTATTTATGATGTTGCTTGTAATTTTTTTAAATGTAGTTTGTAGCTCATAAAAGCACATGCTGATGCTACAATTAAACCAACTAATGCAATTGTTGCAATAGATTTTGGATTTGCACCTGAAAATGTTCCAGCTTCAATGTCTGGTGTACTAATCCATAATAATACTGATACTGCTACAACAACTAAACTTAATTTTGTAACCAATGCTTTCTTCATAAACGCAACTACTAACATAACTAGAGCAAAAACAGCAGCTAAAATCCCTAATTTTCCAGCATAATCCACTTTCCATTTTGGTGGTGTACTTTCGATAAGTTCCAGACTTTCTTGAATTTGAGGATCTTCCACTTTAGTTACATCAATTCCTTGTTTTTTTAATTTCTCAATTTCTTTTTGCGCGTTATCTACAAGTCGGTACACTTCTTCTGTTTTTTCGGAATCGCCATCTGTACCCATTCGGTTTTCAATATTTTTGAATAAAATACCTGCACAAGTTCCGCCAACTAAAAAGGCTAGAATCATAATAACTAAAGTTAATGCTCTCATAAAATTTGTTTGTTAAATAATTGGTTAATAAAATGTTTTTCTTTTTAAGAAATGTTTTCGATTAATAAATGAAATTGTTAAGTTTTATTGTTTAATGATTCTTAATGTTTTTACTTCATTATTAGAAGTAATTTTTACTAAATAAGTTCCAGCAGATAAATCAGCAACATCAATTGATGTTTCGTTACTATTAACAGATTTTGATAAAACTTCTTGCCCTAATAAATTGTATATAGAAACAGTTGTAATTTCTTTATCTAATGAAATATTAAAAATAGATTTCACAGGGTTGGGATATAACTTTACTTTATCCAATGAAAAAGTTTCAGATGTAAGTGTTTGCGTTGTAAATGAACCTCCCGGAATCCAATTGGTTTGCGTGTTACCACAATTAGATTTTACCCAAAAATAATAGGTAGTGTTTGGTGATAAATTACTTAACACAGCAAAGGTATCTGTAGTAGTTCCTGTGATAGCTCCAGCAGAAAATGGATCGTTGATAGTACTGTAACAATATATGTAGCCATTACTTGGTGCAGGCGTAGGAGCTACCCATGCAATATTATTTGTTGTCGATGTTAAACCATCATAATATAGTTGTGTTGGTGCGTTACAACCTGTAGATGGATAGGTTGTAAACGAAGGACCAGCAACCCAATTGGTTTG
>NZ_FNYA01000016.1 GCF_900108955.1 Flavobacterium terrigena
TGTTTCTGTATGACAACCTGTAACATATGTATAAGTTCCACTTGAAGTGTAATCCGTATTATTTACAGCCCAATGATAACCACCACAAGCTGATGTTGTAGTTACATTATTAGTGTTAGGGTTTACCGTAACATCTACAGTAGCAGTTTCTTGACATCCAGTAGCTGTAACATTTGCAGTAGCTGTATAAGTTGTTGTAGCTGCGGTAGCTGATTTAACATATACTGTAGAGGCGTTTGTTCCTCCAACATATGCAACTGTAGCAGCCGCATCTGTATATAAATCTGTTACAGGTGACCATGTAAGAGTTGTAGGTACTGAGCTATTCCAATCAAATGTTGTATTTAATCTTTTCAAACTCAAAGTACCAGCTGGGTTTGAAGCAACATAAGCATTTGAATTAGGAAAAGTTGTTGATGTAACTGCTGAAACCGTTTTATTATCAGCAGTAGCTGTATAATAAGTACTTGAATTTAATGATGAATCAATACCTGTACTTCTAATATCAACAATAATATTTGATGTTCCATCCCAAACATAAGGTGTATTAAATACAATACTATTTACACCAATTGCTTGAGTATATGTAGGCGTAGCATAAACCTCAGATAAGCCTGCAGAAATAAATCCTGTTAAAGTACTCAATGCTGTATTACCCATAAAAACCCTGAAATCAGAAACATTAGGAGCAGAACCGATTGTGGTAATATTAAATTTAACCCCACTGATATTACCCGCCTGTATTCCTGCAGCATTTAACTCTGCCGCTGTAAATACCATTTGCATCCAATAATGTTCATATCTATTATTAAATGCTGTTGGTTCAATACCATTATCAGTTGTTAAGGTAGTTGCTGTTCCAATTGGCGTAGAACCTGAAGAACCAACAGTTCCACCAGTTGCAACTAAAGATTGAATAGAATTAACACAAGTTGAAGCCGTTGAAGGAGTAATTGTTATTGCACTAGGTTTTGGATTAACTGTTACATTAACTGTAGCACTTAAAGAACATAATGCTCCCCCTGATTGAGACACAGTTAATGTGTAAGATGTTGAAGCAGCGGGATTAAAAGTCCAGCCAGTGATAGCATTTCCACTAACACCCGTTAATGGTGACCAAACATAAGTATCATAATCTGCCGAACCAGCAGTTATTGTAACAACACTAGACGTTTCACCAGCACAAATGCTAGTTGAAGCAGTGCTTAAAGTAAATGTTGGTGCAGATGTTACAGTTGCATTTACAGCAACTCTTGGAGATGCACAAGGTACTTGACCAGCAAAAACTATATTTAATCTATTTAAAGATGTTGTTCCTGTTGTTGTAGAACCTGTATAACTATTTACCCATAATACTTTATTATCAGTAGTAGCTGTATAATAAGTTTGAGAATTATTTATTGAATCTGCGCCATCATGAGTAACGTTTACTACTATATTAGACACACCATCCCATACAAATGGAGTTGTAAACGTAATCGTTTGTAATCCACTTGCTGTGTGTGTGTAAGTAGAAGGTCCATAAACTGTAGTAAAAGCAGTAGTTGACAAAAATGCATTGGTACCAAATGAAGTCCCGGCTACTGTTCCAATTTTAACAGTAAAGTTAGCATTAGTTGCACCGTCACCTAAAGTAGAAATATTATAAGACATATCGGTAATATTCCCTGGTAATAATCCAGCCGCTGTTAACTCTGCTGCAGTATAAATAGTTTGACTCCAATAATTTGGCCATCTGTTACAAAAAGCAGTTGGCTGAGTAGTTGCACCTGTTAAAGTGGTAGCAGTTCCAATTGTTGCATTCCCAGATGTTGGAGTTGACGACTCCGCAAAGTATGTAGTAGTAGTCGTAATTGAAGGTGTAACAAAAGATGTTCCTGAGGCTAAAGAAGTACCTCCTGAAGCATTTGCATACCAGTTGATTGTAGCACCAGAATTTGGAGTAGCACCTAAGGTTACGGTTCCTGTTCCACATCTTGTTGCTGGTGTTGTACCAGTTACATTGTTTGTAAATGTAATTTGAATAGGAGTTGAAGTTCCTGAAGAAGGAACAGCACTACATGTTACAATACATTGATAGTAGGTAATTACTGTCGGAGAAGCAACATAAGTTGAAGCTATAGCCCCAACAACATCTGAATAACTTACACCATCTGTAGAACTTTGCCATTGATAGGTAACTCCTGAACCTGCTGGATTAGAAGTAATTCCTAAAGTTGTACTTCCTCCAAAACATAATGTTGTTGAAGTTGCAGTTGTTGCTCCTGGCGTTGGAGTTCCAACACATGCGTTTGAAACTGCATAAGATAAAAATCCAGTATAGCCAGCACTTAAAGCTGCTGTATTAGATTGAATTGTATTTGGAGTTCCCGCTGCAAAAGTTGCAGTACTACCAAATGAGCTTGTGTACTCTCCTGCTGCTGTAGGAGCTTGCACAGGAATATTAGTTGCAATTAAAGCAGCATCACCTAATCTCACGTTTATATTAGTAATTGTTCCTGAAACTAAAGGAGCCTCCCATCTTCTATTAGCTGCAAGTGAGGTAATTGAAGGATTTGCTGTTCCCGAGTTACTATCAAATGCTTCCGCTTTCATTACAGAAATAGCTGTAGTTGCTGGAGCTAAAGATATAGGTGCATAAGCAGCTTTACCAACAGGGAATAAAATATAATTTGTATTTGCATTAGCTGAAGCAATAGTTCTTGCAAAAGGACCATTAATATAAGACGCTGTAGAACCTCCAGCTAATGTTCCTGCTGCTGCTGCAGTTCCTAACGAAAGTAAATTAGCTGTACTCGTTGTGAAATTTCCTGCTGTTAAAGTAAGTGTTCCAGAAACTTCAAGTGGTCCACCAGCAAGAGTTAATCCGTTAGTATTACTTAATGTAATATTATTAACTGTTCTTGAAGGCGGGACTTCAAAACTTGTTGTATATGGTAACGATCCTTGTTGATAAATTAAACTTAATGTACCAGTCCCTAAATTCCAAGTTGGTTGAGAAAGTAATATACCTGCTGGGTTTAGATTACCCGCAGAACCAACTTGAACAGCACTAGCTAATGCAGCACCTGTTCCAAAAGTTAATTTATTACTTCCGGTAACATTCCCATAAAACAAATTAGCTCTTAAAACTGGTATTTGGTTTGTATGAGAAATTGTTAATCCACCAAGTGTTTGAACAGAAATTGTATTGATTGCTGGTGTCACAGTACCTGAACCAGTAAAAGTGATTGGAATATCTGTAAACGAAACAAAAACTAAAGAGTTGACTGTTGCTGAACCTGTTCCAACAATAGTTCCATTATTTGTAAGTATACTTCCTTGTTGTCTGTAAATTCCAGCTGTATCAAGTTTTAAAGTACCTCCTGAATTAATTGTAGTATTTCCATTAACAATTGTAGTACCGGTTGTATGTCCACTTAAAGACGCACCAGAATTAATGATAACATTTCCATTAATAGTTAATGTCCCAGTACTCACTGTTCTAAATTGTCCAGTTCCAGTTGCAACTATCGTAAGGTTTCCTTTTACAATAGAAGTAGTTACAGCTCCGAACATATTCCAAGTTGCATTTGATGCAGGACAATTATATGTAATGTTACCAAATGATTGATTATTATTTGTAGGTGCATTTGTAGAAGTTGTTAAACCACTAATTGTTAAAGTTGAGTTAGTAGCCCAAGTTGCTAATGGAACATTTGGCGCTCCGGTTGTTTGTCCAGAAACATTAAAAGCACTTCCATCTAAAAATGATAATGAAGCTACTGAACCTGTTACCCCTGTATTCCCAGCAAATGAATTATTAATTATACCTGTAGCAGCTACTGTTACTAAAGTACTAGTACCTCCAGTTGAATTAAAAGTATTTCCAGAACCTCCACCAATATTTAATGTTCCTGCTAACAAACCTGTATTTCCTGTACCAGAAAAGGCAATCGCAACAGCATTAGCTGCATGGGTTAAATTTAATGTACTTCCGGCTTCAATAACAAAATCATCGCCAGTCCATCCACTAACAGTAATTGTTCGTGTTGTTGTACTACTTGACTGTAATGTTAAATTCGTATTACTATTTACAGTTAATTGTCCAATAGTAAAACTTGCTAAATCAACGTTAATAGTTGTTGAACCACCTGGAATTGTTCCGTCTCCATCTACAACAAGTATATCTGAAGTTGAAACAATAGTTCTTGCTGTTCCTGTATTATCTGCTGCTGTATTCCAGTTTGCAGGTGTATTCCAGTTACCTCCTGTTGTTCCTACCCAATAATAAGTTAGCGGTGGAGTAGTTGCTTGAGAACCTGTAATACCAGTACTTGGTAAAGATGCTTCTGTAGCAGACTGAATTTTAAAATAGTAAAGAGTAGAAGGTGTCAATCCGTTTTGAGCGACACTATATGGTGTTCCTGTAGTTAATCGTGAAGTAGAATTTACGTTTGTTGTCACTACATTTAGCGTAAATGCAGGGTCAGTAGCACGTGTTACAATAAACAATGATTCATCCGTACTATTATCAACCCAATTAGGAGTAATCGTAGAAGCCCCAACTGCAGTAAAAGTTAGAGTTGTAGGGTCTGCAGGGGTGCTATTAGGCGGAGTAAAACGAAACATCCTTCTAGAACCATCTGCGGCAGAAGAAAGCCCTGTTAAATCACCAGTTGCGCCTACAATTGGATTAACCGTATATGGTGTAGTTGTAGATACTGTTTGAGTTGCATATAAAACAGAAGCAAATAAATTATTTGCCGCTCCAGTATAAAAACCAATTGTTGGAGCTCTATTAGCAGCAGTAGTTGAAACATCCGTTGCATTAACTGTTCCGTAAACATATTCTATAATTCCTGAAGTTTCATACAGACGTATCTGCCATGTTGAATTTCCAGCAGCTGCAGGACTTGTATAAAATACCTGTATATTTTTAAATTCAACTACTAAAGTTCTATTTGGAGCTGTACCAACAAGTTTATAATGAATCTTTCCTGTTGTAGTACCTGTTCTAAAATCTGCGTTACTTGCAGAAAGTAGAGGTGCTGTGGCTGTACCACCTGTAAGACCATATGAATTTGTTCCTACAACAATTGAACCTAGTTTTAGTTGACCATCTTCATTTACTGAGTATTGTGTGAAGTTGCTACCCATGAATACAAAATTAAACCCGATGTTGGTTACTGCCGAAGCAGCTGCATCAAGTCCTGGGCCAACTAATTGAGTTGTACCAGATGACATGTCAACAGCATTTCCACTAGCATCAAGTGCTAATGAACTAGTTGCGTTAGTTGTGAAAGCGTAATTAGCAGTAGATTGTGCCCAGGATAGCTGACCAGTAGTCAACATCATAAACATAATTAATGCCATACACTTAAAATTTTCAAATAATGAAGTAAAAGTCGACATAAAGCCATCTTTTATATTTCCCTCAAAATTTGAGTTGAAATTTCTTTCAACTTCTTTAGAATTGTAATAATTCACCATAAGATGTAGAGTAGATTAATTAATAATGATTGATTTTTAAGTTTTGTTAAAAAATTTTAAAAAGCCTAGCAAAGTAGTCTTTTTTTAACAAAATAGCGTAAAAAACCGATAAAATACACATATAAATCGATATACTGCCGTAAAAGAAAAAGTCTCTCATTCCTGAGAGGCTTTTAAATAAATTTAAATACAATTAGCTTTTGTAAACTTTCAATTCAGTGATTCCATCAACCGATTGTAATCTGACAATATACGCCGCATTAGACAAGTTGACCATATTTAATTGTACTTCTATAATATTATTAAAGTTCATTATCAAAATGACTAATACTTTTCAAAAAAACAGTATTAGCAAAAAAGGGTAGCTTAAAAAATAAGCTACCCTTTTTATTTATTTGTAAGTGACTATTTTTTAATAATCAAGAACTCACTACGTCTGTTTTGAGCGTGTTCTTCTTCCGTACATTCTGTACAAGAAACTTTTGGTTGCGTTTCTCCCATTCCGCTTCCTGTAATTCTGTTTTTAGCAATTCCTTTTGAAATGATGTATTGAACCGTAGATTTTGCTCTTCTGTCCGATAATCTTAAGTTATAGTTATCTGATCCACGACTATCCGTATGCGATTTCGCATCGATAACCATGTTTGGATGTTCGTTCATTACTCTTACCAATTTATCTAACTCTTCTGCACCTTGAGCCGTGATGTTAGATTTGTCGTATTCAAAGTAAATAGCTTGTAAAATAACTT
>NZ_FNYA01000004.1 GCF_900108955.1 Flavobacterium terrigena
TTTTATTTCTTTAATTTTATGTTTTACGTTTATATTCTCTACAGTTTATAGAAAGGAAAATATTATATTGGTCAGACAAATAATATGGAAGATAGGTTGCGTCGTCATAATTCTGGTTATTCTTTGTCAACTAAAAATGGAATTCCTTGGGAGTTAATTACTTCATTTAGTTTGCCAAATAGGAGTGATGCTATAATTTTAGAGAAAAAGATAAAAGCTTACGGAGCTAAACGATATTTAATTTCCGTTGGGTTTTATGAACAGTAATCGCGTCCCGTTTTGACGGGAAGGCCGCAGGTTCGAATCCTACCACCCCGACAAAAGAGATTTTCGAAAGAGAGTCTCTTTTTTTTATTTTAATTTGAAACGGATTTGTATCTTTGAATTTCAAATTATTACTTCCAATGAAAAACTATTTTTACTTAGTATTACTTACGATTAGCTTAATTTCTTGTACTTCAAAACCTAACAAAGAAGATATTGTAAAACTGAATGGGTATTGGGAAATTGAAAAAGTGGAGTTTCCTGATGGTGACAAGAAAGAATATAAAGTTAATGAATTTCTTGATTACATTGTGTTGAAAGATAATAAAGGAACGAGACAAAAAGTAGCACCACAATTAGACGGGAGTTTTATAAAAGGTGTTTTGCAAGACAATATCAAAGTTGTGGATAGTGCGGATTGCTATTATATGAAAACAAAATCGAAATTTACGAAATGGGAAGAAAAGATTGTTTCTGTTTCTGATAAAGAATTTGTTTTAGAAAACGAAGCTAAAATTGTATATCACTTTAAGAAATTCGTACCTTACGATAAAAGAAAATAAGATGAAGAGATTTAATGATGATTTTTCTATTGGAGATGTAATGAAAGAGTTTATGAATAAAAATAAACTCGAAGCTGGTTTGGATATTATAAACGTAAAAGAGACTTGGTTTAAAATGATGGGTCCGGCTTTTAAAAATTACACGGAACAAATTGAATTGAGAAGACAAACTTTGTATGTGCAATTGAATTCTTCGGTAGTGAAACAAGAATTAGAATACGGAAAATCGAAGATTATAAAAATGCTGAATGAAGAACTTGGAAAAGAATTGATTAAAGAGATTGTTTTTAGGTAGAAAAAGGCAAAAGTGAAAAGGGATAAGGCAGAAGTAAAAAGATTAGAGAATTATAAAACAGAAAAAGGCGACTTGAAATTTCAAGTCGCCTTTTTATATTTATATCAACTGCTCACTAAATAGGGAACACTGAATGTTTTTTATTAGAATTGCTCTCTTCCAGCAAAGTGGAATGCACCTTCAATAGCAGCATTTTCATCAGAATCTGAACCGTGAACAGCATTTTCTCCAATAGAAGTAGCATATTTTTTACGGATAGTTCCTTCAGCAGCATCTGCAGGGTTTGTAGCACCAATTAAAGCTCTGAAATCTTCTACAGCGTTATCTTTTTCTAAGATAGCAGCAACGATTGGTCCACGAGTCATGAATTCTACTAATTCACCGAAGAAAGGTCTTTCAGAGTGAACTGCATAAAATTTCTGTGCGTCAGCAACAGTTAATTGTGTTAATTTCATTGAAACGATTCTGAAACCACCTTCAGTAATCATGTTTAAAATTCCACCGATGTGTCCGTTTTCAACTCCATCAGGCTTAATCATTGTAAATGTTCTATTTGTAGCCATTTTTCTTAAATTTTTTGCAAAGGTAGTATTTAATTCTTTATTGCAAAGCGGTTTATTGAAAATTATTGAACAACTGTTTTTACTAAACGGAAACCATAAAATTCATGTGTTTTCTCTGGAGCAGTAGAAATTCTGTTTGCTGGTCTAGCATAATTTGGCTGACTATCCCAAGAACCACCTCTTACACATTTTTTTTCTCCACTTTCTGGTCCTTTTGGGTTTTTACCATTTTCAATTTTGTAGTAATCTTTGTTATACCAATCCCAACACCATTCCCAAACGTTTCCAGTCATATCGTATAAACCTAATTCATTTTGTAATTTACTTCCAACAACATGTGGCGTACCATTACTATTTCCTTTGTGCCAAGCAATTTCGTCTAAAGTATTACTTCCAGAATATTTGTATCCTTTAGTTAATTTTCCACCTTTTGCTGCATATTCCCATTCTGCTTCAGTTGGTAATCTGTATCCATTTGCTGCAAAATTACAAGCGTAAAATGGACCATTCATTGTATAAACAGGTGTTAAACCTTCTTTTTTACTTAACCAGTTGCAATATGAAATAGCTTCTTCCCAAGTAATATTGTTCATTGGTAATTTATCTTTCCAACCCCATTTTGGAGCTTTAGGCATTTTAAGCTTTTTCGCTTTTACGAATTGTTTCCATTCCCAAACGGTAACTTCAAATTTGCTGATTTCAAAAGAGTTTAAAGTGACTTCATGCTTTTTTTGTTCATCAACTTCTGCTGTTCCATCTAAATCATCTGATCCCATGAAAAAGTTTCCACCTTCTACTTTAACCATAGAAAAAGGAAGTGTAGTAAATGATAATAATGTAATTGAAATTAGTAGGATTGCAGTTAATGAAATTGTTATATTTTTCATGTTTTTTAAGTTAAATGTTAAATTTGGGTCATTTTTCTGGTACAAATATAGAATTAGACACAAATAAAACAACAAAAAACAGATGAATTTTAATTAAAATCGATGAAATGCAGTTTATTTGAAAACTGAAGCGCTTTTTTGAGGGATAAAATTGCGAATACTTTAAATTTTGACGATTTTAAAATGTGTTTTTAATGGATTTGACAATAAAATAATGTTATTTATGAATTCTTTTGAATAAAACTCACTGAAATTGCTTTTTCGTTCTTGTAAACTTCCATTTGTAAACAATTGATTTTGAATATCAAAAATTCGTTCCAATTTATCGGCATGAACTCTTTTTTCCGCTTTTAGTAAGCGTTTTTCCAGATTTTCTAAGCCTTTCGTTTGTTTTGCTTCTTGAGCTTTAACAGCACCTAGAAAAGATTTGTCCGTTTGCTCTGCAATTTTCAATAATTCGGAAAATTGTTTTTTTAACGTTTCTTTCTGTTCTGAAAAATCAATTTTAAAGTTGGAGAATTCTTTTGTTTTCTTATTGAATAATTCCTGTTGAGGTAAAAACAAGTCAGCCCAAGTAATTTCTAGTTTGTCAATTTTGTCTAGTTGTTTTTCAGTGACAACTACAAATGAATTTCGTACGATTAACATTGGAAAAGTAACCTTTTGTGCATTGAAATTACTTTTCAATTCTAACCAATACGCAATTTCACCAGCACCACCAATATAGGCCAAGTTGGGTAAAATTACTTCTTGATATAACGGTCGTAAAATTACATTTGGACTAAATTTTTCTGGCGAATTTTTAAGTACTTCTAAAATTTCTGATTCAGAAAATGCAATTTTCGTGTTGTTGACTTTATATAGGTTGTTTTCAAAAACAATTCGTTCGCGTAAATGATCTTCAATATAAAACAGATTAATTTCTCTTGGATTAACTTGAACAGCATAATCTTTTAAGTGCTGAATGGTTTTTGAAACTTCTTCAAATGAATTCTGATGAAGTAATTCGTCTTTAATATAAGGTGTGAAAAGTGTTTTCAAATTCGAATCGTCACCATCAATAATAATTAAACCTTCTTCTGAAAACAATTCATTGGCTAAAAAACGAGTCGCATCCGCTAAATTAGAATGTTCTAAATAAGATTTTTGGAATAATTCTTTCAAGTATTCGGCGGTTGAACCAACACCAATTGTATCTGAAAAAGCTTTATAAATTTTATCTAATCCTTCGGTCGATAATCGGCCTACTGGTCCTAAACTATCTTTTTTCCAAGTAATTTTTTTATCTTTAAAATTGAAATGATTAATTTCTTCAAAATCGTGATCTTCAGTCGCCATCCAATAAACGGGCACGAAATTATACTCCGAATATTTTTCTTTTAATTGCTTACATAAATTAATTACTGAAGCAATTTTGTAAATAAAATATGCGGGACCAGTGAATAAATTCAGTTGATGACCAGTAGTTATAGTAAAGGTTTTCTCTGATTTCAGAAGTTCAATATTAGCTTGAGTCAATTCTGAAATGGGAAAGTTTGCGTTTTGATTTTTTAAGGCTTCAGCTAAAATTTGTCGGTTTTCTAAACTATAGTTTATTGCTTTTTCATCAATTTGAGCGGCAAAATTTTCTAAGGCTGGAAAACGATGATATAAAGACTGTATTTCAGGTTTTTCATCTAAATAATCTACAATTAGTTTAGAGAAATAACCCGATTTTTGATACGTAATACAATCTGTTGGCATAGTTTTTTATTTACTTTCTACAAAAATAATCATTTTTCGCTATCAATAATTAATTTTTATCTTTGTCAAAACATTTTCTTTTGAAAAACTTGCTCCTTATCACGCCACCTTTTACGCAATTGAATACGCCTTATCCTGCAACGGCTTATATCAAAGGGTTTCTAAATACGAAAAGTATTTCTGCTTTTCAAATGGATTTGGGGATAGAAGTGATTTTAGAATTATTTTCCAAAACTGGTTTACAACAAATTTTCGATTCCGTTGAACAATCTGAACTTACAACTGAAAACTTACAACGCATTTATAGTTTAAGAGCTGATTACATCAATACAATAGATGCGGTAATCGCTTTTCTACAAGGAAATAATCCAACGTTAGCACGACAAATTTGTAGTGGAAATTTCTTGCCAGAAGCTTTTCGTTTCAATCAATTAGACGATATGGAATGGGCTTTTGGAAACATGGGAATGCAAGACAAAGCGAAACATTTAGCCACGTTATATTTAGAGGATTTATCCGATTTTATTGTAGAATGTGTCGATGAAAATTTCGGATTTAGTCGCTACGCAGAACGATTAGGTAGAAGTGCGAATTCGTTTGACGAAATGTATGCCGAATTACAAAATGAAACAACCTATATCGATAAAATCACGCTTAAAATTTTAGAAGAAAGAATAAAAGAAGTACAACCGAAACTGGTTTTAATTTCTGTGCCTTTTCCTGGAAATTTATATAGTGCTTTTCGTTCCGCTCAATTTATAAAAGCCAATTTCCCAGAAATCAAAATTTCTATGGGTGGCGGTTTTCCAAATACCGAATTACGTAGCTTAAAAGACACCAGAGTTTTTGAGTTTTTAGATTTTATTACACTCGACGATGGAGAATTGCCAGTAGAATTATTATTTGAAGCAGTTTGTCAGACTGAGCGTGTTGAAGTCCAATTCAAAAGAACATTTCTTCTAGAAAACAATGAAGTCGTTTATAAAAACAACACCACAAAACACGATTACAAGCAATCGGAAGTTGGAACACCAGACTATTCGGATTTACTTTTAGATAAATATATTTCTGTTATTGAAATCGCCAATCCAATGCACAGTTTGTGGAGCGATGGACGTTGGAATAAACTAACCATGGCGCACGGTTGCTATTGGGGAAAATGTACGTTTTGCGATATCTCGTTAGATTATATTAAAATTTACGAACCCATTGCAGCTAAGACTTTAGTCGACAGAATGGAAGAAATGATTGCTCAAACTGGTGAAACCGGATTTCATTTTGTAGATGAAGCCGCGCCACCAGCTTTAATGCGTGAAGTGGCTTTAGAAATCTTAAATCGTAAGTTGGTTGTTACTTGGTGGACAAACATTCGTTTTGAAAAAAGCTTTACACAAGATTTGTGTTTATTACTAAAAGCTTCTGGTTGTATAGCCGTTTCTGGTGGGTTAGAAGTTGCTTCAGATAGATTATTGAAATTAATAGATAAAGGCGTAACGGTAGAACAAGTGGCGAAAGTCACACATCATTTTACGGAATCTGGAATTATGGTTCACGCATATTTGATGTACGGTTATCCAACTCAAACAATTCAGGAAACGATTGATAGTTTAGAGATGGTTCGACAATTATTCGAATTAGGTGTGATTCAATCCGGATTTTGGCATCAATTTGCTATGACAGCACATTCTCCTGTAGGCTTAAATCCAGAAGAATTTGGAGTAATTCCACAACAAAACGACATTACATTTGCCAATAACGATATTCAATTTACAGACAAAACCGGAATCAATCACGATAAGTTTAGCTTCGGATTAAAAAAATCGTTGTTCAATTATATGCACGGTATTTGTTTCGATTACGATTTACAAGATTGGTTCGAATTTAAGATTCCAAAAACGAAGATTCAGCATAATTTTATTGAAAACGCTATTCTAGATTCAGATAATTTTTCACTAAAACCAACTGCGAAAATTATTTGGATTGGAAACCAACCGATTGTAGAACATTTTACTAAATCTAAAAAAGGAAATAGCTGGGAAATGTCTAAACTTATGTTTCATATGAAATCGGATTCTGTAGAAATAACCTTAGAAAGAGACAAAGCAGAATGGTTAATTTCAGTACTTCAATCTGTTTCTAATAAAAGTGAGGCATTAAAAAACATAAAACAAGATTTTGAAACGCATTTTGAAGATTTTGAATTGTTTTGGTTTAGTAAACCTATAAAAACTTTGCGCGATACAGGATTGTTAATTCTGTAACATTTTTGCGTAATAGCGTTTTATTGTGTTGTTTTATCGTTATTTTGTTGTTATTTTTACATTAAATTATGTTTTTTGTTGATTTTTTTATATATTTAAAGAAATATAGAGAAATTCATCTATGAATATAATAGTACGCAACCTCAGAAATTCAACTTATTTAAAGGTGGTAACTCTGTTATCTGTAGTTTCTTTTGGATTATTACTAATTGTAGTTTTCCTTTATTTCTATATGCGAGTTCAAGAAAAAGAAATTTTTAAGAACAGCAAAGAATTATATCAAAATGAAATCAATTCTCTTCTAAAATTAAATTCAGAATCTTATTCAGCTGTTGTAAATGATGCCACTTATTGGGATGAATTTGTAAAATTTACTCAAACAAAAGATTTAAAATGGTTTAATACATCAATTGCGATATTAATTGATACGTATGATGTAGAACATTTATCCGCTTATTCTGCAGATGGAGAATTTATTACCAAAGTCTCCACTTTAAAAATTAAAACGAAAGACTTTATCCCAAAGGAAGTTTTTAGTCTTATCAAAGAGAAAAAATTCGAGAAATTTTATATAAGAATTCCAGAAGGAATTGTAGAAATTTACGGAGCATCTATTCATCCATCAAACGATCCATTCAAAAATAAAACAAAACCGTCTGGATATTTTTTCATGGCGCGACTTTTAGATAGAGATTATTTCGCAAATATTGAAGAAATCTGCAGTTCTAAAATAAAGTTTTATACGGGTAAGGAACGAGCTTTAAAAACTGTTTTTACAACCATTCCATTACTTGATATCAATAAGAGGGAAGTGGCCAAATTGTATTTCAAAAGATCTTACGATATCGATTTTTATATTACGAAAAGTATTTTATGTATTATGGCAATGGCCATAATTTTATCGTGGGGAATTTTCTTTTTTTATGCAAATAAATGGGCGCAAGTGCCTTTGGAATTAATTAAAAGAATTTTAAAAGGAGATACGGTAGCCATCGAAAAATTAAAAAAGATTAAAGGTGAATTCCGTCATATGGGTAAACTCTTTGAAGAAAATTTAAACCAAAAAACGGAACTGATTGCATCTAAAATAAAAGCAGAAGAAAGCGATAAACTAAAATCGGCGTTTTTGATGAATTTGTCTCACGAAATTAGAACGCCAATGAATGCCATTGTTGGTTTTTCTGATTTGCTATTAGATGAGAAAACAACAGAGTTTGAAAAACACGAATACGTTAGAATTATACAATATAATAGCAGAAGTTTGCTAAGTATTGTAGATGATTTAATTGAAATGTCGAAAATTGATTCCGATTTAATTAAACCAAATTACAGTAATGTAAGTCTGGAAAAACTATTAAAAGCTGCTTATGAATCGGCAAGTTTCTCTAATAAAAACAGTAATGTTGTTGTTAAATTACAAGAACCAAGCGAAAAACCTAAGAGAAATATTGTTACCGATGCTGTAAAACTGAATCAAATTTTAGTTAACTTATTGAATAATGCCTTAAAATTCACAGATGAAGGTTTTGTGATTTTAGATTACGAAATTGATCCTGTAAAAAATCTAATTATTTTTGAAGTGAAAGATTCTGGAATTGGAATGCCTGAAGAATTTAAAGAGAAAATTTTTAAACGTTTCAATAAAATCAATGCGAAAAAGATTTCTGCAAATGAAGGTTTAGGTTTAGGATTGGCCATTTCTAAATCATATGTGGAAATGCTTGGCGGAACCATTTCTGTAGAAACAAAAGAAGGTTTGGGTTCTACATTTAGGTTTACCATACCTTTGCAATATGCTACAAATGATAATGCTGAGGTGAAAAAAGTAAACTCAATTGAGAATTACACTTTAGGAAACGAAGAAGTTGTTTTAGTAGCAGAAGACGATAATATTAATTTTAAACTTATCGAAAAACTATTGAAGATCTTTAATTTTAAAGTGATTAGAGCAGTAGACGGATTAGAAGCGGTTGAAATTTGTAGAACCCATAACGAAATTGATTTGGTTTTTATGGATATTAAAATGCCGAATTTAGATGGTTATGGCGCTTTTCAAAAAATTAGAGAATTCAATAAAGAAATCCCAATAATTGCTCAAACTTCTTATTCATTTCCTGAAGAAGTGGATAAAATTAAAGAACTCGGATTCAACGATTTTATTTCTAAACCTTTAGAAAAAGAGAAATTGTACGAATTGGTTAAAAAATACTTTAATAAGTAATATTTAAACTATATCATTTTTGCAATTTCTTGTAAATAAAATTTACTTAAACGTTTTCTTTTGCTTATTTTTACGCTCAAATTTTATGTAATTATGAGTAAACCTTATAAAATTTCAGTAAACGAAAATCAAGTTTTTAACTTTACTGAAAATAGCGTAACTGCTTTAGATGCTGTAAGTGTAGAAGAAAATCATTTTCATATTCTAAACGAAAACACACCTTTTCAGGCAGAAGTTGTCACTGCCGATTTCAATTCAAGAAAGTATAGCGTAAAAGTTAATGGAAATACTTACGATGTGAGTATTGCCAACGAATTAGATTTATTAATTGAATCTATGGGAATTTCTGTGGGTGCGAACAAAGTAGTCAACGAAATTAAAGCGCCAATGCCAGGATTAATCCTTGAAGTTTGCGTTGCAGTTGGACAAGAAGTTACCGAAAATGAACCTTTATTAATTTTGGAAGCTATGAAAATGGAAAACACGTTAGTGTCGCCTCGTAGTGGAAAAATTAAGTCTATTGCCGTTGAAAAAAGCAACGCCGTAGAAAAAGGACAATTGTTAATCGAGTTTGAATAAGATGAAAAAAATATTAGTTGCAAATAGAGGTGAGATTGCTATTCGAGTAATGCAAACCGCCAAAAAAATGGGAATTAAAACGGTTGCTGTATATTCTACAGTAGATAGAAATTCGCCACACGTAAAATTTGCCGATGAAGCCGTTTGTATTGGTGAAGCGCCATCGAATCAATCGTATTTATTAGGTGATAAAATTATAGAAGTTTGTAAACAACTAGGCGTGGATGGAATCCATCCGGGTTATGGATTTTTGAGTGAAAATTCAGATTTCGCAGAACTAGCCGAAAAAAATAACATTACGTTCATCGGACCGAAATCTAAGGCGATGAAAGTAATGGGAAGTAAATTAGCTGCGAAAGAAGCAGTGAAAGCTTTCAATATCCCTATGGTTCCTGGTTTAGATGAAGCAATTACAGATATCGCTTTAGCGAAAAAAGTAGCGTCAGAAATCGGATTTCCTATCTTAATTAAAGCATCTGCTGGTGGTGGTGGAAAAGGAATGCGTATCGTAGAAAACGAAGCAGAATTTGAATCACAAATGGACAGAGCAATTTCTGAAGCAACAAATGCTTTTGGAGATGGTTCTGTTTTTATTGAAAAATATGTGGGTTCTCCTCGTCATATCGAAATACAAATTATGGCGGATAGTCATGGAAATATCTTGTATTTATTCGAAAGAGAATGTAGTATTCAACGTCGTCATCAAAAAGTAGTGGAAGAAGCACCTTCTTCTGTTTTAACTCCAGAAATTAGAAAAGCAATGGGTGAAGCTGCTGTAAAAGTGGCGCAATCTTGTGATTATTTAGGAGCTGGAACAGTTGAGTTTTTATTAGACGAAAACAAGAATTTCTACTTTTTAGAAATGAATACGCGTTTACAAGTAGAACATCCGGTAACGGAAATGATTACAGGTTTAGACTTAGTAGAAATGCAAATTCGTGTCGCTCGTGGTGAAAAATTAACGATTACTCAAGACGATTTACAAATTAAAGGGCACGCGATGGAATTACGTGTGTACGCTGAAGATACGTTAAACGATTTCTTACCAAGTGTTGGGCATTTAGATGTGTACCAAATCCCGGTAGGTGAGGGCATCCGTGTTGATAATGGTTTCGAACAAGGAATGGATGTGCCAATTTATTACGATCCGATGTTAGCGAAGTTAATTACGTACGGTAAAACACGTGAAGAATCTATCGAATTGATGATTAAAGCGATTGCTAATTATCATATTGAAGGAATTAGTACAACGTTACCATTCGGAACATTTGTAATGGAGCATGAAGCGTTCCGTTCAGGAGATTTCGATACGAATTTCGTGAAGAAATATTACGACAGTAACAAACTAAAAGCCAAGTTCGATAAAGAAGCAGAAGTTGCGGCTTTAGTAGCTTTGAAAAGATATTTAGAGGATAAAGAGATTGTAAGAATCCCGAATTAGGGAAAAGGCAAAAGGGATAAGGGAAAAGAGTCAAGTAAAAAGGCAAAAGGCAAAAGTAATTGCTGAACGCTAAAAGCTAAAAAATATATGCAAGACAAAATAAAAATATTAGAAGATAAAATTGCCTTAGCCAAATTAGGCGGTGGTGAAAAACGTATCGCTTCGCATCATGCTAAAAAGAAATTAACGGCAAGAGAAAGAGTGGAATACTTATTAGACGAAGGTTCTTTTGAAGAAATTGGTATGTTGGTTACACATCGTACGACAGATTTCGGGATGGAGAAAGAGCAATATTACGGAGATGGAGTAGTAACTGGTTACGGAACAATCAACGGAAGAGCGATTTATATTTTCGCACAAGATTTCACTGTTTTTGGTGGTTCATTATCTGAAACTCATGCAGAGAAAATCTGTAAAGTGATGGATATGGCTTTGAAAAATGGTGTTCCAATGATTGGTTTAAACGATTCTGGTGGTGCTCGTATTCAAGAAGGTGTGCGTTCATTAGGTGGTTATGCTGATATTTTCTACAGAAACGTTCAGGCATCTGGAGTGATTCCGCAAATTTCTGCGATTATGGGACCATGTGCTGGTGGAGCGGTTTATTCTCCAGCAATGACCGACTTTACTATGATGGTGGAAAACAACAGTTATATGTTTGTAACTGGTCCGAACGTAGTAAAAACAGTTACGAATGAAGAAGTGACTTCAGAAGAATTAGGTGGTGCGAGTACGCATTCAACGAAATCTGGAGTAGCGCATATTACGTCTGAAAATGGAATTGAATGTTTGGAAGATATCAAACGTTTGTTGAGTTATGTTCCTCAGAATAATAGAGAAACAGCACCTGCGATTCCTTTTGAATTGAAAGACGAAATTAGAGAACAATTGAGTAATATCGTACCAGATTCTGCGAATAAGCCGTACGATATGCACGAAGTTATTAAAGGAATTATTGATGAAGATTCTTTCTTTGAAATTCATAAAAACTTTGCTGAGAATATTATTGTTGGTTTTGCACGTTTGGGTGGAAGAAGTATTGGTATTGTGGCCAATCAACCGATGTTTTTAGCAGGTTGTTTAGATGTAAACAGTTCGATAAAAGCGGCAAGATTTGTACGTTTTTGCGATTGTTTCAATATTCCTTTATTGGTGTTAGAAGACGTTCCAGGATTTTTACCAGGAACTGACCAAGAGTGGAACGGGATTATTACTCACGGTGCGAAATTATTATATGCCTTTAGTGAAGCGACAGTTCCAAGAATTACGGTGATTACTCGTAAAGCTTATGGTGGTGCTTATGATGTAATGAACTCGAAACACATTGGTGCGGATATGAATTTTGCTTGGCCAAGTGCAGAAATTGCTGTAATGGGAGCAAAAGGTGCTTCGGAAATTATCTTTAAGAAAGAAATTAGTGAAGCCGCTGACCCTGCAGCTAAATTATTAGAAAAAGAACAAGAATATGCGGATTTATTCGCGAACCCATACACGGCAGCGCAACGTGGTTTTATTGATGAGGTGATTTTACCAAAAGACACTCGTAAGAAATTAATAAAAGCGTACAGCATGTTAGAAAACAAACAGGTTTTATCACCGCCAAGAAAACACGGTAATATTCCTTTATAAGTACTTTATAAAAACAGAAACTCCCAATGTGAATTGGGAGTTTTTTTTTGCTTCTTATAGTAGCAAGTATAACTTTAATGTGATGCTAATATAGGAAATAAAGTTGTTAATTCTGGAAATACGTTTGTTAATTGCGGAAATGAAGTTGCTAATTTCGGAAATGAAACTGCTAAAACTAGAAACAAAGTTGCTAAAACTGGAAATGAAACTGCTAAAACTGGAAACAAAGTTGCTAAAACTGGAAACAAAGTAGTTAAAACTGGAAACAAAGTTGTTCAAACTGGAAATGAAGTTGTTCAAACTGGAAATACGGTTGTTAGTTTCGGAAATGAAACTGCTAAAACTGGAAATGAAACTGCTAAAACTAGAAACAATGTTGCTAAAACTGCAAATGAAGTTGCTAAAAGTCCATAGTAATATGCTAAAACTACATACAAAGTTGTAAAAAGTCCAAACAAAGTTGTCAAAAGTCTAAAGTAATATGTGAAAAGCACAAACAAAGTTGAAAGTATTTCTTTGTAAATAAAAAAACTCCCAATTTACATTGGGAGTTTTTTTGTGATTAGACCTGACAGGTTTTTGAAACCTGTCAGGTCTGTAGAGACTTTGTTCAGCTTGTCCTATTTCAAAACGTGATGCGCCAAAACTACACATTTACCGATTTGTTAAATTGTTTTTTAATGCTTGGTTGCGTTTCACTAGAAACCCAAATTTTCAATTCGGCTTCTAAGTCAAATGTTCCAGCGGTTTCTATGCTGAAACGTGAGATGCTTTTATAGCTTATCGATTTATATTCCGTTTTACTTCCAGTAAGACCTTGCACATCGACTAAAATTAGACGTTTGTTGGTAAAAATAAACGTATCACGAATTAACTTGAAACCTAATTCTATTTCTTCTGAATCGGTTAATAATTGACCGTATTTTTTTACTAAATCTTCTTGGCTAACGGCTCCTGCGTTACCTAGTAATGATGAAAATATTCCCATGTTTTTGTTTTTGGTTTTTGATTTATATTGTTTGTTTTTTTGCTGTGCAAAGTCTCCTGACTTTGAACTTATTTTATTTGCTTTTTTTAATGGCTCAAAGTCGGGAGACTTTGCGTAGCTGGCTCAAAGTCGGGAGACTTTGCGCAGCAGGTTTTTTATTTATTTAATCTTTTTTATCTTTAAAAAGTTCTTGAACAAGCTTTTCTTGTTCAATTTTTCTCTCTAGTTCATTTATTTTTTGTTGGGAGCTTTCAATAACACCAAAACAAACTACAGGAACAATACCAAAAGTAATTACACATGCAAATAAAACACCTCCCCAATATCCATATTGTTCAATAAGAGTACCCTTTTTTAATGGGATAAATGGTAGTATAAATGTGAAAACAACCAAAAATAAAAATAACTTTAATTTTGAATTTTTCATTTTAAATAACTCTTCTTTTTTGGATTTAAGTTGGTTTTCTAATTCTAATAGTCTGTTGCTATTATTCATATTAAAAATGTTGGTTTTATATTTCTTGGTGCTGTGCAAAGTTTCCTGACTTTGAACTTATTTTATTTGCTTTTTTTGAGGCTCAAAGTCGGGAGACTTTGCGCAGCGAGTTAGTTCGTGTGCAAATCCGAGCTATCAAGAGCATTTGTCTTTTTAAATATGAAAGTAATACTTTAAAATTAATGTTACAATTACTGATGCAATAATTCCTGAAATAAAAAGTAGGTAATCCCTCAATGCGCTTCTTTTGTCTCCTTTGTTTAGAATTGCTTCAAAATGTGTTAAAGCTTCTAATGGAACTTTTTGCAATGTTTCAACTTTGGTTTTGAGATTTATTTCTTCGTTAGAAAGTTCAGCAAGTCTTTTTTCTATTGCATCAATATTTTTTTCTTTTTCTTTCATTAATTCAGAAAATTCTACAGTTGCCTTATCAACTTCTACAAAGGCATTTTTTAAAACAGATAAAGTATCTTCAAGCCTTTGCTTATAAGATTTCTGTTCATTAATTTCTATGTCAAATAATTTCGCAATAAATTCTTGTGTTTTACCAATTTGTCCTTTTTTAATTGAACTTTCAAGAAATTCTTTTGCAATTGTTCTTAAAATTGGTAGAATTCCACCTAGTAAAGTAGCTATTAGTCCTGCAATAATTTCTATTCCCATTTTGAAATGTTATTATCTTATTATTAATTCTGTTTTTGGTTGTTTTTCGATAGCTTTGTCACTAACGTTAAGTGGTTTAGCGCTTTAGTAGCAGTTTACTATATTAGTTTTTACTAATTGGTAATTCGAATTCAAATATATTTAGTCCAATAGGTCCATTTTCTCTTGGGTTCTTATGATATTCTAGTTTGCAATTATGAGCTTCTAAGATTTGATTTGCAATCCATAATCCCATTCCCATTCCTTCTTTTGAGAATTTTTTTCCTGATTCATCTCTGAAGAATTTTTCAAAAATATTTTCTTTATTTTGGTCATTGACTAAAGGGCCAATATTTTTAACAATTACTTTTAATACGCCATAGTGTTGTTCAAATTTAATATCAATGTCTGAGCCACTTACAGAGTATTTTAATGCATTATCTAATAGTATTAATGGGATAAACTCAATTGATTCATAACAATAACAATCATCAACTCTAATTTCTGAGCTTAATTTTATATTTACATCTCTCTTTTTAGTTGATAAGTGTTCAAATAAAGCTTTAATTTTATCAAAAAGTTTATATAAGTTTATTGGTTTCTTTTTTCCAAATTGTATGCTGTTTGGGTTTAAAATTACGTCAACCATTCCTAATTGCGAAGTAATCAAATCTAGAGAATTATATAGATCTTTATAGGATTTATCACTATTTTCTAATTTTTCAGTAAAAGTATTTCCTTCCAAATTATTAATTATATCTTGTGTACAAGTATAAAAAATTGACATTGATGTTTTAAAATCGTGAAACATTGAGAAGTTTTTCTCAGTAGTTTCATTAATTCTTTTTTCTAAATATAATTCTATCTCTTGAATTTTTTTTGAAAACAAAACAACTTCATTTCGATTTATTTGCCATTCTTTTCTAACATCTTTCCTTCCATTTGGAACTGATTTATTATCTTGAAAAATTAAGCCATTAATGATGAATTTTATTTCTCCTACTATAGATAAAATATTATTATAACCCTTTGAACAAATATATTCTTCCAAATTATTATTACTTTCTGTTAATTTTAAACAATCTTTTTCATTGCATTTTTCAACACAAGTTTTGTTTTGTTTTAACTCAATTGAATCGATAAAATCATTTTCAATAATAAAAGGATATTTTGATAAGGCTTTTATAAGTTCTTTATCCATTTTATTTAAAAAATTTTATAATTGTTTCACTAAGGCTTTTAATTTGTTTTGCTAGGTCTGTTCTATTTTGTATGAATTCTAAGGATTTATTCCAATCAGGAGCTTTTTTTCGTTTAATTGCTTTAGCGATTTCTGCTTTTATTTTTTTTATGTTACTATCGCTAATGTTGTTTTTTAAAAGTAACTGATCTAAAGCACTTATATATCTGTCAGGTTTAAATTGAGTGGTAATTAAATTATCTAAAATATTCTTAATCTTTAAAAAATCACTTGGTTTAGCAATATTCTCGTCTGCAAGTTGAAAAAATTCAATTTTACTTAAATCAAAGCTATGTTGAGAATAAGAAATTATTATTTGCGCAGGATTATTCTTTTTTAAACTTATTAATACGCCTAGACCATCATCCTCAGAAATATGTAATGCTACACCTTTTATATCTAGAACTATTATATCAAAAAAACCATTTTCCAACTTACTATAATCTTTTACAATGTCCCATTTGTCAATTGTATATCCTTCATCCTTAAATAATTTTGTTGGAAAACTATTTTCATCATCAATTACTATAATTCTTGTTCTTTTTTTTAATTCATCAAACTCATCAGAAATTTTAAAATTTTTAAGATTTATATTTTTATTAGTCCAAATAAAATTTTTTGAACTTCCTGTTATACTGTTATAAATTTTTGTTGATGCAAAATTTAAAATTGAACCGCCAGCAGCGACTATTAAACCTGTTGCTATTTCTGTCATTTTTTTATTTAATTTTAAGTTTAATACTTATTTATAAAAAATTTAATAAACTATTATCTATTTTCCCAAACATACAAAAAATCCCACAAAAAAAGACCGCTAAAAGCAGTCTTTCTATATCAGTTATCAACAATTTTATTATGCAGGTACGTTTACAAATTCCATGCGTACCAAACCATCATCGTCAATTTTAGTTAGTGTAATTTCGTGTAAAGTGTTGGCTAATTCTGGGTTCCAAGGCGTTTTTACTTTTACGTAGTTTTCGGTAAAACCAGTAATGTAACCTTCTTTGTTTTCGTTTTCAAACAAAACCGTACGAGTCGTGCCAATTTGACTTTCATAATACGCTCTGCGTTTTTTCACAGAAAGGCCACGTAACATTTTACTACGTTTACTTCGCACATTACCTGGCACTGCGCCTGGCATATTTGCGGCTTCCGTATTGTCGCGCTCACTATACGTAAACACGTGTAAATAAGAAATGTTCATTTCATTTAAATAATTGTACGTTTCTAAAAAGTGTTCGTCGGTTTCACCAGGAAATCCTACAATTACATCCACACCAATACAAGCGTGTGGCATTACTTCTTTAATTTTATTTACGCGTTCCGTATAAATTTCACGTTGGTAACGACGCTTCATTTTTCCTAAAATTTCATTGCTACCACTTTGTAATGGAATATGAAAATGCGGAACAAACGTGCGGCTTTTACTCACGAATTCTATCGTTTCGTTTTTTAGTAAATTAGGCTCAATGCTTGAAATTCTTAATCTTTCAATACCATCAACTTTGTCTAATTCTTGTACTAATTCTAAGAAAGTATGTTCGTGTTTTTTATTTCCAAATTCACCTTTACCGTAATCCCCGATGTTTACACCAGTTAACACAATTTCTTTAATGTTTTGCTCTGAAATTTCTTTGGCGTTTTTCAACACATTTTCCAAAGCATCACTTCTCGAAATCCCACGCGCTAACGGAATTGTACAATACGTACATTTATAATCGCAACCATCTTGTACTTTTAGGAAAGCACGCGTTCTGTCGCCAATAGAATAACTGCCCACATAAAAATCGGCTTCTTCAATTTCGCAACTGTGCACTTCTCCCATATCGTTTTTCGATAGGTCGTTGATGTAATCGGTGATTTTAAATTTTTCTGTAGCACCTAAAACCAAATCTACTCCATCAACTGCGGCTAATTCTTCTGGTTTCAGTTGGGCATAACAACCCACAGCAGCAACAAAAGCTTTGTCGTTTAGTTTCATTGCTTTTTTCACCACTTGTTTAAACTGTCTATCGGCATTTTCCGTTACCGAACACGTGTTAATCACGTAAATATCGGCTACTTCTTCAAAATCCACTCTGTCAAAACCTTCGTCATTGAAGTTTCTGGCAATAGTAGAAGTTTCTGAAAAATTCAGTTTACAACCTAGTGTATAAAAAGCTACTTTTTTTCTATCAGACATAATCGTTTTCTTTGGGCGTGCCCTTTCAGGTCGTGCTATCCGTTACAATCTTTTTTATTTGTGCCTTCGAGAGCACTTCGACAGGCTCAGTGTGACACCTCAGGCGACAATTAAAAAAGGATTTCCACTCTTATCACTCACGCAAATCGGTTGCAAAATTACGTATTTTTTATATAAGGCGCAATAATTTGCCACGAAGACGCTAAGGCGCGAAGATTTTGATTTTTTTATGTATTTTAGTCGATAATTTTAAAACCCATGAAAAAAGCCATATTACTTTTATTTATACTATTTTCAAATTTGGTATTTTGTCAAAACTTACCTAAACTTCAGTTAAGAGATGCGGTAATTGAAGATACGTTAGTAAATGAAAAAATAGATAAAGACGAAATTTGTGTAATAATCAAAAGTACAGGTGGTTCATTTGCTCATGATACTTATTTCTACTTTTTTTTTAAAAGCGAGAAGAAAATAAATGCTTATATAGTAAGTACACCTAAATCATATTTGAAAAAAAATAAAAAATTAATAACAACAATAGATAAAACGGAATTAAGTTTAGAAAATGAAAAATTACTTTTTTTAGCTTTAAACTCTAATCAAACTGCAGAATTTCTAAATTTTACCCAATCTGATTTTAAGAACATAACAAACGAAAAAGAAAGACCTTGTTTAATAAATGATGCTTCTGGTTGTTCTATGACATTTATACAAAACGGAAAACAAAACACGTATTATTATCACGCTCCCAAATACATGCTTGAAAAATGTAATAATAAAAGCATAAATAAAGTTACTTTAGAGAAATACATTCAGCTTTTAGATTTATGGCAAGTCAATAATCTATTTAAAGATTATTTTTTTAAAAAATACATACAAAAGTAAAATTAAACTTAGCGAATTTGTGTCTTTGTGGCAAACCAAAAGCATATAGTTTTGTGCCTTTATTTTTCTTTTTAAAAAAGTTTGTAGGTTTAATATAAATACCTATATTTGCACCCTGAAATAAAAACAAAATTAACAAAAGGTTATAAGGCGTTTACACCTTTTTATTGTAAAAAGCCGCGAAACAAATTATAATCATACATTTAAAGATTTACAAAATGAGAAAAGGAATTCACCCAGAAAATTACAGATTAGTCGCTTTTAAAGACATGTCTAACGATGACGTATTCATCACAAAATCAACTGTTGAAACTAAAGAAACTATCACTCACGAAGGTGTTGAGTATCCAGTTTTCAAAATGGAGATTTCTAGAACTTCTCACCCTTTTTACACAGGTAAATCTAAACTTATTGATACTGCAGGTCGTATTGATAAATTCAAAACTAAATACGCTAAATTCGATAAAAAATAATATCAAATTTATCTATCATACAAAACCTCGAATTTATTCGGGGTTTTTTTATGCGCTAAAGGGAAGGATTTTTTTTGCATCGTCAATTTAATTATTTTACTTTTACCATTCAACTTTGAAATTCACAAAATGAACTATATACTTTTTGATGGCCCGCATCGTAACGCTTTGTTGCCATTTACTTTCACCAGACCTGTTGCCGATATTCGTGTTGGGATTTTAACCATTCGCGAAAAATGGGAAAAACATTTGGGTTCTACCACTACGACAATCACCGAAGAATATTTGTCAGACAAATGGCCCATGGTGGAAATGGAAAACAACGTGATGATTAACGCGTCGTTTTTACCAACGGAAATTTTGGTAGAAATGATTAAGAATTTAGAGTTAAATCAGGCGATTTTTCAAGAAGAAGAAGTCGTAGCGTTTTATGCTAAAGAAGGTGAAGAAGTCGATTTCGATTCTTTTGAAGTGATTGAGTTTACTAACGAATGTATAAAAATAGAAAACACTTGGGATATTTTCCAAAAAAATGACGTTGCTATTCGTGAAGATTTCGAATTGCTAACAGAAGATAGATATTCGCAACCGATTCCTAAATCGGTTAACGTAATTGCTCCAGAAAATATTTTTATAGAAGAAGGTGCTAAATTAGAATTCGTAACCTTAAACGCAGCAACAGGACCGATTTACATTGGTAAAAATGCTGAAATCATGGAAGGTTCTGTGATTCGTGGACCTTTTGCTTTGTGCGAATCGGGAAGAGTGAAACTGGCAACTAAAGTATATGGCGCAACTACGGTTGGACCACATTCAGTAATTGGTGGTGAAGTGAACAATTCGGTTTTATTTGGCTATTCAAATAAAGGGCATGATGGATTTTTAGGAAATGCCGTTTTAGGAGAATGGTGTAATATTGGTGCAGATAGTAACAATAGTAACCTGAAAAACAACTACGAAGAAGTGAAATTGTGGAGCTACGAAACGGAAAATTTCGCTAAAACGGGCTTACAATTTTGTGGTTTAATGATGGGAGATCACAGTAAATGTGGTATCAACACGATGTTTAACACGGGAACAGTAGTTGGAGTTAGTACCAACATTTTTGGCGCTGGATTTCCAAGAAATTTCGTTCCAAGTTTCAGTTGGGGTGGCGCTTCTGGATTTACAACATATGTAACCAAAAAAGCTTTTGATACGGCTAAAATTGTAATGGCGAGAAGAAATGTAGAATTTTCGGAAGAAGATGCTAAAATTTTAGAGCATGTTTTTGAAGAGACTAAAAAATATAGAAAAGAGTAAGCACTTTTTAATTTAACATATAAGTCATATAAGTTTTTAAAATAAATAGAAACTTATATGACTTATATGTTTTAAGAAATTAGTTTTCGCTTAAGTTTTTCACCAATTCAATGGCTTTTGGCATATGGTCATTGAAAAACCCAACATAATTCTCTAAAGTGTCCACTTTTACGGTTAGTTTCGTTTGGTTGTTTGCTTCTTTTAATTCGTAAATTTCTTTAGAATTTGACCATAATTTGGTTTCTTCATCTAAAGGCATTTCTTTCAAATCCATAATGTTTCCAATGTGTCTGAACGACATCAATTCATTATCAATTTTCTTCTCAATTACGCTATACATTCCATTTCCATTTGGATCTAAAAAATGTACGGAATCGCCTTCATTCCAGTTGCTCACTGCGTATGAACCTTCACAAAAAGCGGTTGTCCATTTTCTGTAAGTGACATCATCCCATAAAACGTTCCAAACCTTTGAAGCTGGTGCGTTGATATCTACTGTAAATTGTAGTGTTGTCATTTTAATTTGATTCAATATATTTTTTGAAATTATCCAAAATCATTTGCCAACCAGTTTGTTGCATTTCTTCTGAATTTACTTTTTCAGGATCAAATTTTTCAATCAATTCGATACCTTCTTCAGTTTCTTGGAATGTGACGAATATTTTTCTATCATCTGCTAAAATGTAGCTTATTTTTGCAAATTCTTCTATTTCGGTATAAATTCCGCTAAAATCGAAGCTCATTTCACCGTTTTTAGCTGCCATTGTGTAGGTAAAAGATTTTCCTACTTCTAAATTGTTTTCTGCTTTCGGACAATGCCAATCTTCGCCAGCGTGATTCCAATTCATTACGTGTTTCGGATTGGTAAAATAGTCCCAAACTTGGGCTAATGTCTTGTTTTTGATTACTGTGCTAACTGTTATCATTTCTTCTTATTTTTTATAATAGATAGTTTTAGGTTTTCTTCGACTCTAAATTTAGTAATTTTTTCAATTAAATCGTACGGAATCGGTTCAGACAATTGGAATTGAATTGTTCCTTTTGAAAAGTTATAGTTGGTTAATTCGTCTTTAAAATGTTCCACACCAGAAGCACCAGGATAAAATCCAATGTGATTTTTAAAGTTAGCAAAATGTACCAAATTACCATGAAGTTTGAATGTCGGAATTGCATAACTAATTGTTTCCGTGGCTTCGGGAGCTACTTTTTTGATGGTTGCTCGAACTTTTTCAAAAAGCACAGCAATTTCTGCTGGTTGAATAGCAATGTATTCGTCTATGGTTTTAAAATCATTTTTAATCATCCTTTCTAATTTCTAAAAATCTAAAATATCTAAACTAAGAACTACAACTCAACATCGAACTTCCAATTTTTTGTCGCGCCCAATCGGGTCTTTTGGCGAACCATTTTTCAAAATCGGGTTGTTCATCGTACGGATTTAAAAGTAGAGTATACAATTCGTCAATTAAAGAATAATTTTCTTTTTCGGCTAATTCAATCGCCATTTGCGCCATATAATTTCGTAGAACGTATTTCGGATTTACTGAGTTTAATTGCAATTTTCGTTCATCATCTGAAGTTGTTTCTTCTTTTAAAATCGTCAAATATTGAGCAAACCAAAAATGCCAAGTTTCTAAAATAATTCCAGTGACTTCTTCAGATTTATAAAAAGAAAAGTTGATTTTCGAAACACAATCTTCAACGGAATCTTCTTTATTGATTTGATTCAAATTTCTGAAAAATATCGTAAAATCGGTTTCGGTTTGTTCTAAATTGTAGAGTAATTGCTGAATTAACTTATCGTTTTCTTCATTTTTAGAGGTAATTCCGAGTTTTTTCAACATCATTTCCGAAAAGTCTTCGTCGTATTTTTTTGCGAAATTATTTAGAATCGTTTCTAAAGGTTCAGCTTCTTCCACTAACGGATATAAGGCATTTGCCAATTGGTATAAGTTCCACAATGCAATATTGGCTTGGTTTCCAAAACGGTATCTTTTGCCTTCTGCATCTGTGGTATTTGGAGTCCAATTCGGATTGTAATCTTCTAGCCAACCGTAAGGTCCGTAATCAATTGTAATCCCGTGAATGCTCATGTTATCGGTATTCATTACACCATGAACAAAACCTACACGTTGCCAATGCACAATCATTTCTCGTGTTTTTTCGGCAACAGAGTTAAAGAATTCGATATATTTTTCTTTTCCTTCAAGTTGAATTTCAGTATAATAATTCGAAATCGTATAATCAGCTAGTAACTTTAAATTCTCAATATCATTTTGAGACGAAAACAATTCGAAACTTCCAAAACGAATAAAACTTGGTGCTATTCGGCATACAATCGCACCTTTTTCCATGGCTGGATTTCCGTTGTACATCACATCTCGTAAGACTTCGTCACCAGTTGAAACTAGAGATAAAGATCGGGTAGTGGGAACGCCTAAATTAAACATCGCTTCGCTACATAAATGTTCACGAATAGAAGAACGCAAAACCGCTAAACCATCGGCACGACGTGAATAGGGTGTAGCGCCAGCGCCTTTTAATTGTAAGGTAAAAATTTGATTGTTGTTTTCAATTTCTCCTAAAACGATGGCTCTTCCATCGCCTAATTGTCCAGCCCAATTTCCAAATTGATGTCCGGCATAATTCATGGCGAAAGGTTTTGCATTGGAAACAATTTCTGCTCCAGAGACTAATTTTAAAAAGGTTTCTGATTGTACGAATTCATCTGAAAAACCTATTAAATTCTGTACTTCTTTAGAAATATGAATCAGTTTTGGTTGACTCGGAATTTTTGGTGTTACGAATGAGAATGCGGCTTTCGGAACTTGACGTGTGTAATTTTCTTCAATAGTATCTGAAGGTAAATTAGTGGTGAATTTATGTAGAAATTGAATAGACATAGTTGTAAAATTGTCTATCAAAAGTACTTATAAATTTTCAACTATTTCAATGATTGCTATAGTTTTAAGAATTATTTAGAGTTTTGTTTTAATTCTAATTGTTCTATTTAGCAATCAGAAAAAAGCGTTTTACTCTTAATACTAATTCTACTGGATTAAATGGTTTTGCAATTAAATCATCAGCACCTAATTTAAAGGCTTCAATAACCGTTAAGTCTTCTTTTCCTAAAGATGAAATAATAATAACAGGAACGTCAGGAAAATTAGCTTTAGAGTACGAAGTAATTTCTAAGCCTGATTTGTACGGAAGCATAATGTCGGTAATAATTAAATCGGGTAGAAAAGAATTGATTTTTTCCAAACCAATTAAACCATCTTCAGCAAATTCAATTTCATAACCTTCTTTTTTCAATAAGAATTCGATTATGTTTTTGATGATCTTATCATCTTCAATAATTAATATTTTGTTATTCATTTAGTAGGGGGTTGTTTGATTTTAAAATAAGTATGTCAAATCAATGGAAATGTTGTATTCGTTTTGAAATTTTTCTGGATAATATTCTTGATTGTTGAAGCTTGAATTTACTCCAATTATGTATTTTTTCGCGAAAAGTTTACTGTAACCTGCACCAAATCGGAAAGAAGTTAAAGCAACTCTATCTTGAAACTGTGTTAGCGTTTGTCTTTCATCGGGAGAAGTTCCGTAACCTAAGTTAAATGAAAAATAGTCGTATTTTGTGTTGTAATAATGTCTGAAAGTGGATGAAAACGAAGGATATAATTTTGGTTCATTTATTAAGAATGAAGTTCTGAAATTGATCCAATTGTTTTTGAAATATTTCCCTAAAGCCAATATTCCAGAGCTTAATTTTATGTCTTGTTGTTGGTTGTATCGGTAACCAATTTCTGTTTCAAACCCTTTTCCTAGCGTTAAATAATAAGAGTATAAAAATCGGAATTCTGGAAACACTTTTCCTTCGCTAAAGCCTATATTTGCAAATGAATAGCTTTTTTTCGTAGTTTTAAAATACGATTCTATTTCATAAAAATAACCGAAATTAGCACTAGCGCCGTTGATTCTTCTATCGATATAACTAATTCTTCCGCCAATTGAAGCTTTGTTGAATTGTTTCATGTAATTTACACTGCTCAAATGCCACGGCCCGTAGTTGTCTCGACTGAATGAAGTATAACTATAATTCGCACCAATTCTATTTGATTTCATGTTACTTTTTACTTCTCGAAGTTGGTTAGTAAACATTACATTTTCTGGATATTTCGCAGTTAAAAACTCCAAATATTCCAAACTTTTTTTAGGATTTTCTTCGCTATTTATAATTTGAAGTTTTACTAAGTAAAACTCTTTTTCTTCAGGATAAATCGCAATTCCTTTGTTGATAGTTGCTAAAGCTGCTTCGTTATTCTTCCCATCTAATTCAGTCTTACTCAAAAACACAAATGCTTCTTTGTATTTTGGATTGGCATCAATAACGTGTTGAAAGTAATATTTAGCACTGTCAATGTTTTGTTCATTTTTATGAATTCTTCCTAAAGCCATATGAAAATCTAAATAATCTGGCGCTACTTTTAAACATTGATGTGCTATTTTTTTAGCTTTAAAATACTCTTTTGTATCAGATTTTATAATATTGTTTGTCACTACCAATAAACTATCTGTGTTGATTTTTTGAGCAAAAACAGAGTTGCAAACGCCTACAAAAAATAATAAAAATTTAAGTTTCATACTCATTAGTTAGCGGTTTTAAATCCTTTACGTGACATTTCTCCCCATTTTTTTTCTTTTTGTAATAAGAAGTGTGTGTATCCTTTTAATGAAGCATAAACATTTAAAGGATGATAGATTATTGGTTCAATAAATACCATTAAAATTAGTTGGATCACTTCTTTTAAATTGGAATATTGTTTGTGAATCATTTGATCTAAAAAGATAGAACTTAGCGTAATTAAAACATAGAAACTATATACGGCGAAACTAACTGCAAGTAAGAAAGGAATATTTATGCCAAAGAAGTAAATATTTAACAGCAAAACGACAAGTCCAATTGCTTCTAAAACAGGTACAATTAATTCGCAAAAAACATAATATGGAAAAACAATTAATCCTGTTTTTTTGTATTTCGGATTAAAGAATAATTTTCTATGTAAAACTAGTGTTTGAATTAAACCTCTTGCCCAGCGAACACGTTGACGTATAAATACTTTTTTATCATCGGGAACTTGTGTCCAACATAAAGATTCTGGAATGTATTTTATTTCGAAGTCTTTTTTCTGTTCATGCATGTACATTCGCATTCGAGTGATTAATTCTAAATCTTCACCTAAAGATTTATTCCAATATCCGCCAACTGCATTAACCGTGTCTTTATCAAAAATTCCCAAACCACCTGAAACTAAAAGTAAACCGTTTAATTTACTCCAAGCCATTCTTCCAAAAATAAAAGAACGAATGTATTCAAGTTCTTGAAATCTTGCGAAAAAATTATTTGGATAATGCGATTCATAAAGCATTCCTTCTTTAAAAGTACAAGAATTTGAAATTCGTAATGCCGCACCAGCAGCAATCACTTTTTTATCACTTTCCAGAAATGGTTTCACTAACATGGCGATTGTATCTCTTCTTAAAATACAATCTACATCGGTACAAATAAACAGCGAATATTTTGTAGAATTGATTCCTGCATTTGAGGCATCAGCTTTACTTTTTCCGTTTACTTTGTCAACAACTAAAAGTTTATTGTAAATAGGATTTGTAGAACGATAATGTCCTTTTACGGGTTCAGTTTTGATTTTTTCAATGTAAAAAAAGTCGACTTTTACAAGATCAAATTCGGAAATTAGTTTTTCAAGCGTATCATCTGTGCTGCCATCATTAATAATAACAACTTCAAACTTTGGATATTCTTGAGAAAGTAGGGATTTTACATTCGAAATAATAGTCAAACCTTCATTAAATGCAGGTGCAACTATTGAAACTCCAAGTGCATTATTTGATTTGATAATCACATCTTTATGAAGAAAATACTTGTTGATATAGTACTTTTTTATTTCATAAAATGATGAAATGGCCAATATGATATACACTAAAATATAAAATATGGAATAGCAGCCGAAGAAAAATTCGGAGCTGTTAATTATGCGTTCTAAAGTGATCAATTTAAATAGGGGCAGTTTGAATGAGCAATCATTTTTTGTAATTCTGTATTCTTTTCTTCTTTGCTGAATTTGAAATTATTGAAAAAAGAAGCATCCATTTTATTTATGAAGTTTACAATTTCCAGTTTCAAATCTAATTCTAAATTTTCTTCTTGTTTTAACAATACCGACAAAATGTTAATATTTTCCGTTGTACCGATGATATTCAATGTTTTTATAACAGAAATTTTATTCCTTAAGTTGGTTTCGACTTTGAAATGAGCCATGATAATCTCATTTGCTTCAAACATAACTAGCTCTCTAATAGCTAGAATAACTTCTTTTCTAACAGTTGGATTTTCCGATTTTAATAAGATTGAAATTTGCGCTAATGAAAGGTTTTCTTGTTGTCTAAATCTAACAATTAGTTTAATGGCAATGATTACAATGGAGTCGTTTTTACTGTTTAACCAATTGCTAATGTTTTTCGGAATGTTTGATTTTTTTCGATAGATAATATCTAAAATTTTAACTTCATCAGATTTTGAAATGTTGTATTTGTAGTTGTCTAAAACATCAAATTTTTTATCCGATAAGGAAATTAGTGCAATGATGGCATTGGAACGTAAAGCGGTATTTTTACTATCTAAAAACTGTTTTAGATGACCCGTTTTAATCTTATATCCAATATTTTGATAATGATGAAAGGCTTCCGATTTAGAAGACCATTTTCTGTTGCGAATTAATTTATTTGAAATCTCATCAAAACCGAAATACTTGTAAATCAATAAAATTGTATGTTCGTTGGTTTCGTTTAAATTTTCTTTAATATGTATAATTTTATCTAAAATATACTTTCTTAAATTATTATTTAATGGGTGTTTCAATTTAAATTCATTAATCTTATTTTTAATTTCCTTAGGCTTGTAATCAGAAAAAATAAGTTCCGTTAAAAATGAATTGATCTCATTTTCAATATTTTCTTTAATATCGTCATTTTTATCTCCAGAATATCTAGAATATAATAATGAGAAGATAATTAGAACAACAAATAGAACAATTAAAGGAATGAAAAAATAGAGTAAAAAGTAATAAATAGTCTCGGAATTAACACTAAATAAAGCACATGTAGCTTTGATTTGAAAAGGAATCATTTTAATTATAATTTTTTTAACAATGGGATTTTGACAAATATATTAAAATGAAATTTAGATAACCTATTGTGTATCTATTATTTATTAGAATTTTAACGGTTTTTTTTTAACTGAATAAAAAAAGACGTAATTTTGGAGGTAAAATATCAAGTAATGAACGCAACAACACTAGCTAAAACTAAATTAGAAACTTATTTTCAACAGTTTAGAGAAAATATTATTGGAATTAATCAATCTTTTGTCTCGCCTTTTGGAGAAAAAAATATTGTTTATACCGATTGGACAGCAAGTGGAAGATTATATCGTCCAATTGAAGAAAAACTAATGAATTCTTTTGGGCCTTTTGTTGCTAATACACATACTGAAACTTCTATTACTGGAACAGCAATGACAATGGCGTATCACGAAGCGCGTCATATTATAAAAAATCACGTAAATGCTAATGATAACGACGTTTTAATTACTGACGGAACGGGTATGACTGGCGTGGTGAATAAATTGCAACGTATTTTAGGATTACGTATTGCCGAAAATTTAAAAGAATACACAACGATTCCAAAAGAAATTAAGCCAATCGTTTTTATTTCGCACATGGAACATCATTCTAATCAAACGTCTTGGTTGGAAACAATTGCAGATGTTGTGGTGATTCCAGCAAATGACGAAGGTTTATTTTGCTTAGATAAATTCACAGATTTAGTCAATCAATATAAAGATAGAAGTTTTAAAATTGCTTCTATTACTTCTTGTTCAAACGTAACTGGAATTAGAACACCATATCATGAAGTTGCCAAAATTATGCACCAAAATAATGGAGTATGTTTTGTAGATTTCGCTTGTTCTGGCCCATATGTAGAAATTGATATGCATCCAGAAGATAAAGACGCGTATTTAGATGCGATTTTCTTTTCTCCACACAAATTTTTAGGTGGACCTGGAACTTGTGGTGTGATGGTTTTTAATAAAGAATTATATAAAAATAATGTTCCAGATTGCCCAGGTGGTGGAACCGTAAGTTGGACAAATCCTTGGGGTGAACACCAATATATCGACAATATTGAAGATAGAGAAGATGGTGGAACGCCAGGTTTCTTACAAGTTATTAAAGCAGCACTTTCTGTTCAGTTGAAAGAGAAAATGGGTGTGAAAAACATTTTAGAAAGAGAACACGAATTGGTAGATTATATTTTTGAAAGATTATCACCAATTGAAAATATCAATATTTTAGCGGAACAACATACCAATAGGTTAGGCGTAATTTCGTTTTATATTACTGATTTACACTTTAATTTAGGAGTGAAATTATTGAATGATAAATTCGGAATTCAAGTTCGTGGTGGTTGCAGTTGCGCTGGAACTTATGGGCATTATTTGTTAAATGTAAATCAAGAAACTTCTAATTCTATTACTTGTAGTATTAACGAAGGTGATTTAACAAATAAACCAGGTTGGATTCGTATGTCGATTCATCCAACAACGACTTCAGAAGAAATTCAATTGGTTTGTGATGCGATTATTGATTTAGCGGAGAACTTTACCACTTGGCAAGAAGATTATGTGTACAATCCTGCTAAAAATGATTTCAATCATAAAGACGATACTAAGCCAGAAGTAGAAATGGTGAAAGGTTGGTTTTTATAATTTCGGCATTCTTTAATAAAAATAAAAATTCGTTATTAACTTGAAATAGTCAATAACGAATTTTTTTTGTGCCTTATTTTTTACCAGAAGTTGAAATGGTAAAAGATTAAAGTTATTTAATAAAGAAAATATCTCCGTTCCAAGAAAACTCTCCGCCTCTTCCATAAGTCGCCTTGTAGATAATTAACATACAAATAAGGCCAAATATAAAGATTAATAGAAACCAATAGGTGTTATTGTTTCTTTTGATTAGTCTTCTGGTTAAAAGAATATGAGTTATTGTAAATAAGATAATTGGAGGGAAATATAAAATATTACCTAAACCGTGACCGAAATTTAGAAGTCCCATAATCATTAATATACATAGAGCAATTAAAGTATAAAGAACGATCTTATTTAGTAATTTCATGATTTTTATCTCTTGTGTTTCCAACGTTTATGCGTCCACAAGTAAAATTCGGGAGCTTCATAAATTTGTTGTTCAACTAATTTTAAGAAATTATCAGTGATTTCATAATTCGGGATATCTTTTGCATTTCCATCACAAAGCACTTCAAAACTAGCTTCATAATACCCACGTTTAATTTTCTTCGTTTTTAAGAAAATCACATTCATGTCGTATTTTTTAGCTAGCATTTCACCTCCAGTATGAACAGGAACTTCAACTCCCATAAATTTTTGCCAATGATGTGTAGCGCTTAATTTTGGCGATTGATCACTCACTAAACCATAGATACTAAATGTTTTACTTCTGAAGTTTTTAGCCATGGTTGGAATCGTTTCTTTACTATCAATTAGCTGACTTTGGAATTTAGAACGAATTTTTCGTACTAATTTGTCAAAATACGGATTGGCTAATTTTTTATAAACACCATAACCAATATAGTTAATGTGGAAATTCATTGAAACTGCCCATTCATAACTGGCGTAATGAGCACATAATAAAGCAATACTTTTCTCTTTTTTTTCTAATTCGTAATAGACTTCCATGTTTTTGAAAACGTATCTTTTTTCAATTTCTTTACGAGAAATAGAGAGTGTTTTAGCCATTTCTAGAAACATATCGCACATATGAGAATAGAATTTTTTCTCAATTATATTTCTTTCTTTTTCAGATAAATGAGGAAGTGCTAAAGCAATATTTGCTCTAACTACTCTTTTTCTGTATTTAATGACTCTATAAACTAAAAAATAGACAACATCTGATAAAAGATATAAAACGGGAAATGGAAGTATTGAAATGAACCAAATTATAGGATAAATCAATATATATAGTACTAATTGCATGAATCTTTTTTTGCAAATATAATGTTTTGTTATTTCTTCTGAAAACAATTTAAATTTTGGTTAACAGATGAGATTTTTCATACGAATTTCAATAATTATCTTACCTTTATATTTATTAAATTTTTTATATGTATTCTATTACAACAATTATCGTAGCAATTACTGCTATAGTTACTTTTACAGGTTTATCCAATTTAGAATTTTTCGACAAGTTTAAGTTTAATATTTCAAGCATTAAAGCAGGAGAACAATATCGTATGATAACTTCAGGTTTTTTGCATGCGGATTGGTTTCATTTCGCTTTTAATATGTTTAGTTTTTGGAGTTTTGCAACTTTTTTAACACAGGAATTTAGCACTACGAATTTTCTAGTAATTTACTTCGGAAGTATGGCAATTGGAAGTTTGTTAACCTATTATATTCATAAAGAAGAACCTTATTATTCGGCAATTGGAGCTTCTGGAGCTGTTATGGGAATCATTTATTGTGCGATTTTATTGTATCCACAAAATTCGATTTTGCTGTTTGGTGCTTTGCCTATTCCAGGCTATATTTTTGCGTTTTTATATTTGGCTTATTCTATTTACGGAATGAAAGGAAAATATGATAATATTGGTCATACGGCACATTTAGGTGGTGCAATTGGAGGATTGGTTTTTACTTTGTTGATTCGACCAAGTTTATTTGAAACTCGATTGATATTTATAGGAATTTTATTAGTTCCAATTGCAGTTTTGACCTATTTAGTCAAAATGAAAAAGATATAATGGCATACTATTTGAATAAGAAATTAAAAATAAATAAATCAATATGAAAAAGTTAATTTTATTACTAACATTAATTACAACAATGAATGTTATGAGTCAAGAACAACACAAATTAGTGCCACAAATCTCTATTTCTGGTGAAGGAAAAATTAAAGTAACGCCAGACATTGCTGTGATTCAATTAGGAGTGCAAAACAATGGAAAAGATGCTAAAGAAGTCAAAACGCTTAATGATGTAACTATTGAAAAAGTAATTAAGTATATCAAAAAGTTTAATATTCCAACTTCAGATTATCAAACGGCTCAAATGAGTTTATATAAAAATTACGATTACGAAAAAAAGAAATATTCATACCAAGCGAATCAAACGATTTCGGTTACTTTAAAAGATATTTCTAAGTACGATGCGTTTATGATGGACGTTATGGAAACAGGAATAAATGTAATTAACGGAGTAGAGTTTAAGTCTTCTAAAATGGAAACTTACGAAACGGAAGCTAGAAAGAAAGCCATTTTAAACGCTAAGAAAAAAGCAGATGATTATGTTTCTGTTTTACCTGGACAAAAAGTGGGTAAAGCCATCTTGATTTCTGAAAATTCTTATACACACTATCCACAACCAATGCTTATGGCTAAAGGGGCTTGGGCTTCTGATGAAGCTGCTGCTGCACCAAGAGAAACTTTAGCGCTTGGTGAAATTGAAATCATTTGTACGGTTAATGTTAGTTTTAGTTTGGAGTAAAACTCTCTTAGATATAAAACAAAAAAGCTCTCAAGTAAACTTGGGAGCTTTTTCTTTTTGTAATATTTTGTGGGGAGAGCAGTCCCGAAGTTTCGGGATAACCTACGAAGTTTTATTTTAATAAAAAAAAACCACTTCAATTGAAGTGGTTTTTTTGTGGGGAGAGCAGGATTCGAACCTGCGAAGTTTTCACAGCAGATTTACAGTCTGCCCTCGTTGGCCGCTTGAGTATCTCCCCGTGGCCATAATTCGATTGCAAATATATAATTGTTTTTTATAGTTGCAAACTTATTTTAAAGGAATATTTAAATTATTTTATAACTTTCTGAAAACTAAAAGTATAAAAAAATCCCATTTTGTAATAATATACAAAATGGGATTGATTTTTATGGTTTGATGTGTTATTTTACACCTAATAATTCTTTTACTTTAGCTTTTAATTCTTCACCTCTAAGGTTTCTTGCTACAATATTTCCTTGTGCATCTAATATAAACGTAGAAGGAATTTCTTCTACTTGATATGTTGCTGCAATTGGATCTTTCCAACCTTTTAAATTAGAAACTTGAGTCCAAGTTAATTTATCTTTTGCAATGGCAGCTTTCCATTTTGTAGCATCATCATCTAAAGAAACACCAATGATGTTTAAACCTTTATTATGTAATTCGTTATATAACGCTACTACATTTGGATTTTCTTGTCTACATGGTCCACACCAAGATGCCCAAAAATCAATAATTGTAACTTTTCCTAGTGATTCTTTTAAAGAAACTATTTTTCCTTCTGGTGTTTTAGCAGAAAAATCAGCCGCTTTGGTAGTGTTATCTACTTTTTTTTTTTATTCTTTGCGTTTTCAATTGGTAATTGAGTGTCTAAAAATTTCTTTACACTTTTTCCGCTTAAAGTTTCTTTTAAGTCAGAATCTAATCCGTCATAAAAGACTTTTACTTTTGAAGCATCCATTTTGTAATTGTAAAACAAATTTTCAACTAATAATAAAGAAACAAAAGTATTTGGGTTTTTAGCAACAAAATCTTTTGATCTTTTGTCCATTTCTAATTGAATTTTTTGAAATTCAGCCATGATACCTTGAGCTTTTACTTTTTCCTCTTCAGTTTCTGGATTTTTTTTCATGAACTCACCATTCGCATCATAAATTGCTTTAACCTTTTTATGAATATCTAAATTTGCATTATTGTAAGATTGGTATAAATCATTGTTTTTAGTTCCACTAATAGCATTTTTGTCAAGATTTTTAACATCGAAATTAACAGCAATAGTTCCTTTTTCTAAAACAAATCCAACATTTCCATTTGGAGTTTTGTCAAAAGCAATATATGCAATTTCTGGCATGTCACTTTTACCTTCAAACTCAAATTTCCCATCTGTTACTTTAACAGTGTCTTTTGGTTTTGGAGTTCCAGTTGAATCTGAAGTTACTAAAAATACATCTGTTCCGTTAGCTACACCAGTTGTTGTTCCTTCAACCTTGTACTTGTTGCAAGAAATTAAAATTAATGCAGAAAATAATACTACTACTTGTTTCATTTTTATATTTTGTAATTGTTATACTGAAAAATTCAGATTTTGGTTTTAATTGGCTGCAAATGTATTAATTTTTTTAGGATTAATAAAATCTTCTCCGAAAGCAAAATAGATGATTATCTTTGCAAAATGAATGTTTATCATAAGAACAATTTTCACAAACATACTTTTTGCTTGTTTCAACAAGTGGATGCTTCAGTTTTGTCCGATTTGAAATTGGGTTACAAAAGCAATTCGGGTAGCGAATATTATTTCACAGAAATTGGCGTGTATAGAAAATCCAATCATTGGGGAAGAGCAGCTAATTGTCGTTGGCGATTAATCGTGAATTCGGAATATAAAAATCAAACAGAAATTATCGGATTTGCACGTTGGACCGATTTTTATTCGAATAACGAAACTGAAAAATTGTTTTATATTGAAATAAATGAATCTAAAAATGAAGTGAATTTCAATCACAAAAACAATCCAAATTATACGAATCAAGTTTTAAGAAGCGCTTCAGAAACGGCAAAAAGAATTAAAGAGATTAAAGAAGTTTTGCAAAATAATTCTTGGGCAAAATACTTAGTTTTTGATGATTTTGAAGAAATTAGACGTAAAATGCTAACAGAATTGAGTAATACCAACGAAAGTTTCGTAAATTTGCGTAAAATATTAAAAGATGGGAAGAAATAACTCCGTAAATAAAGACAAGCATAAGAAGCAATTGGATAATCACATGAAGAAAATTCAAAAGACAAAACAAACGTCTGCTGCTAAAAAAGCTTCTATTTTAGAGCAATACAAGCAATCTTTGAAAAAAGATAATTAATTTACGATTTGAGATTTTGGATTTACGTGTTATTATTTTAGTAGGTATTCATTAGATCAGGCATCTAGGTAACAAATCCCAATTCCCAAATTAAAAATCGTAAATCATAAATAAATTTTGCTATATTTGAGTAAATCAGTTTTTGTATGACGACAACTTCAAATTTTAGGCAAAGAATTTTTCAACATTTAGATGGATTGGTGACTGCGCCAGTTGTTTATGCGCTTCATCAAAAAGGGATATTACAATTTCTGCTCGAAAATAAAGAAGTTTCTCTATCAAAATTATCTTCAGAATTTAAAGCCAACGAAGGATACCTAAACGTTGCTTTGCGTGTTTTAGCATCTCAAGGTTTGTTAGAATATAAATTAGACAATGCCAATAATTCGGTTGTAGTTACAACCAATTCAAAATCGGTACTTTTCTTTTCATTAGCGCCAGTTTACGAAGAAGTTATAGATGTTTTAAAAGAGAAAGATTGGTTTACTTCGGTACAAATTCAGAACGAATCGTATCAAGATTTAAACATGTTGTTTGAATGGTATAAGAACAATTGTCATATTCAACTTTCTGAAAATGATGATGAAAGAGCCATTCAAGAGCAAGTTCTCGCACATATTGAGGGCTATTTGGTTGGACCAATTATTGTAAGTTTAGGAATGACCGGAATGTTTCATAAGTATTTTATGGAAACATCGTTTAGTCCAGAAGAATTTCATAAACATCCAGAAGTTTTTAAAATTATATTAGATTTCTTTACGCATTTAGGTTGGTTTACTCGTAAAAAAGACAACTATCAATTTACAGAATTAGGATTATGGTTTGCCAAACGAGCTTCAGCTTATGGTGTAACAGTTTCTTATTTACCAATGTTTAAAAATATTGATGCGTTATTGTTCGGAAATCCGAAATTATTGAGAGAAACTGGCATAAATGAAGATGAAATTCATGTCAATAGAGAAATGAATGTTTGGGGAAGTGGTGGCGCACACACGACTTATTTCAAAGTTATTGATGAAATTATAATCGAATTATTTAACAAACCTATAAATGAACAACCTAAAGGAATTTTAGATATGGGTTGCGGAAATGGAGCGTTTTTACAACACATTTTTGAAGTGATTGAACGTCAAACGATTCGTGGGAAAATGTTGGATGAATATCCATTGTTTTTGGTCGGAGCCGATTATAATCAAGCCGCATTGAAGGTGACGAGAGCGAATTTGATAAAAGCAGATATTTGGGCAAAAGTAATTTGGGGTGATATTGGAAATCCAGAATTATTAGCATCCGATTTAGAAGAAAATTATAATATCGATTTGAAAGATTTATTGAATGTGCGAACATTTTTAGATCATAACCGAATTTGGGAAACACCAAAAACGATTTCTAAAGATAGAATTAGCACATCAAGCGGCGCTTTTGCACACCGAGGCGTTTGGATTAAAAACAACGAAGTTGAAGATAACTTATTTGAACATTTACAAAAATGGTCGGCTTATGTGCATAAATTTGGATTGTTAATTATAGAATTACACACGATTCCGCCAGAAATAACAGCAAATAATTTAGGAAATACAGCTGCAACAGCTTATGACGCAACACATGGATTTTCGGACCAATATATTGTAGAAATTGATGTTTTGCATAAAGTAGCTGCCGAAGTTGGTTTGTTTCCAGAACCCTTATATTTTAAAAAGTTTCCTAATACCAATTATGCCACAGTTAGTATTAATTTATTGAAAGGCTAATTTTAGAAAAAAGATATGTTTACAGAACAAATAGTAAATTTAAAACCAAAAGTTCAAACTATTATCGACTTTATTGCCAAAAAAGATTGGGTAAACGCCAATGTTTATTTGCATGAAGTGAGTGATGAAGTGGAAGATTTAATTGATTCCGTTACGTTGGATGAGCATTTAATTGAGTTGGGAAAATACCAAGTTTTATTGAAACATTTATTACTTAAAATTCAAAATGATAAAGACTAAACCTTGTCCGTGTGGCAGTGAATTAAATTTGGAACATTGCTGTTCTCCATACATTTATGATGGAGTAGTAGTACCAACTGCAGAAAAACTAATGCGTTCTAGGTTTACAGCTTATTGTTTGCAAAATGCGGAATATTTGTACAATACAACACACGTTTCTCAGAAAAAATACACCAATAAATCAGATATTTTAGCTTGGGCGAAATTGAACACTTGGCAAAAATTAGAAATTATAAATTTCTCTGAAAATACGGTAGAATTTAAAGCCTATTATTTAGATGAAGACAAAAAACCACAAATTCACCACGAAAAATCAACTTTTATCAATTTTCAAGATAATTGGTATTATGTGGATGGGAAATTTTATTAAATAAAAAATCCGTCTCGAAATAATCGGGACGGATTTTTTTATTGACTAATCGACTAATTGTCGAATTGACTCATTATTTCTTCAAATGCACATCAAAATAATCAGCAATTTTTGCATACATGTGAATTCTGTCTCTTCCGCCAACATTGTGTTCGTGGTTTGGATATAAGAAATAATCTACTTGTTTTCCAGCTTTAATAGAAGCTTCAATGAAATTCATACTGTGTTGTTGTACTACTACAGGATCTTGCGCTCCGTGAATGATTAATAATCTTCCTTTTAAGTTTTTTACTTTGTCTAATAAAGATGTTTTTGCATAACCTTCTGGATTGTCTTGTGGCGTGTCCATATAACGTTCTCCGTACATGATTTCATAATATTTCCAATCGATTACTGGTCCGCCAGCAACACCAACTTTAAACGTATCAGGTTGAGAAGTCATTAATGAAGTTGTCATAAATCCTCCAAAACTCCATCCGAAAACTCCGATTTTATTTGCGTCTACGAATGATTTTGATTTTAAGAATTCCACACCTTTCATTTGGTCTGCCATTTCGTTTACACCTAAATTTCTATGTGTTACTTCACAGAATTTTTTTCCACGAGCTTCACTTCCTCTGTTATCTAAAGTAAATACTACATAACCTTGTTGTGCCATATAAATGTCGAAATAACCAGCGCCACCTAACCATTTGTTAGTTACTAATTGTGCGTGCGAACCTCCGTAAACATAAACCATTACTGGATATTTTTTAGTCGCATCAAAATTAGCAGGATAAATTAATCTTCCATTTAAAGGTGTTTTACCATCAGGAGAAGTTAAGGTTACCATTTCAATTCTTGGTAAATCAATTTTTCCAGTGAATGGGTTTTCCGCTTTCACTAAAGTGGTGTTTGCCATTTTCGTTTTGATGTTTAAAATCGAAATTTCATTTGGCGTTGTTGCGTTGCTATATTGGTCTAAAACCATTGTTCCGTCTGAAGAAACAGAAGCATTATGCGTTCCAGAAATAGAAGTTAATTGAAAAGTATTTCCTGATTTTAAATCTACTTGAAACAATTGTCTGTCTAAACCATTATTAGTTGTTCCGATGTAGTTGATTTTAGAATTCGAAGCATCGAAACCTAATAAATTTGTCACAACCACATCTTTAAAACCTAAGTTTTTAATCAATTTTCCATCAGTATTGTATAAATACATTTGGTTGTAACCATTAAAATCTGTTTGATAAATAAATTGATTTGGATTGTTTGGAACGAAAGTCAAAGCGTGTTGCGGTTCTACCCAAGTTGTTGCTTTTTCTTCAAATAAAGTTTTTACTAAAGCTCCAGTTGAAGCATCATATTTATTGAATTTTAAATGATTTTGATCTCTATTTAAGATTCCGATAAAAATATATTTTCCAGTTGGTTCCCAAGAAACCATTGTTAAATATTGTTCTTTTGGTTCACCAGTTTGAATTGTTACTTTTTTACCAGTTGCTACATCATAGACCACCAAAGTAACATTCTCACTTGTCATTCCAGCCATTGGATATTTGATGTCGTTGTTTACAGCTTCGCGTTCGTTCCAGTTGATAATTGGATAATTACCAACCATAGTTTCATCTTTTCTGTAATACGCTAATTGCATTCCTGAAGCATTCCACCACATTCCTCTATCGATACCAAATTCTTGGCGGTGTACATAGTCTGAACCATTTACAATCGCTTTGTTTTCGTCGTTTGTAACTTCGATAGTTTTATTGTTTGATGTAATTCTGATGTTGTTATCTTTTAACCAAGCTACATTATTATTTGAAGCGAATTTAGCTTGAGTACCTTCGTTTGAATAGGTAATTGCAGAAGAAATCTGTTTTGTAGTTACATTGTAAACAACTTTATAATTATTTGTTTTTGAAGCGACTTCCGTTTCAAAAGTATTTGAAGTTTTCCATTCAAATGCAAAAGGAAATGTTCTTAAAGTGAATTCTTCTGTTGGGAATTTTGCTTTTAAAGCGGCTTCAAATTCTGCTTTTGTAGAAAGTGTAGTTTCTTTCCAACCTGTTGCTGCGCTTTTCTCTAATAAATTAGAAAAATCTGCACTTAAATACGTAATCGATTTAGAATCTTTTCTCCATTGTTGTGCCAATAATGAAGTTGGTGCATATTTTCTTGGACCAGTTACAGTTTCTTCAATAGTTAATTTTTGTGCGAAAGACATACTTCCGACCAAAAGAAAACTTAAAATATATTTTTTCATTTATAAATTATTTAATTTGTATTAGTTGGCAAATCTAATAAATTGTTACAAAAAAATCCGACTCATTTCTAAATCGGATTTTGATATTATTCTTTTATGAATTTTTTGGTGAGTTTTCCTTCTTCGGAAATAAATTCTATATGATAATAACCAGTATTTAAATCAGATAAATGAATGGAGTTTTGAGGTTTATTAAATTGTTTTACCAATTGCCCTAAAGTGTTGTAGATATTGATTTCTTTAATAGAAACTGTCTTTTCAAATGAAAAATTCAATTCGTTTTTTACCGGATTTGGAAATAAAGTAACTTGATTATTACTAAAGCTTTCTGAACTTAAAGTGCAGTTTGAACTCGTGCTAAATTGTACATTTTGTTGAGGAGGTCCTGAAAAATAGCCCATATTTTCATTATCGTCTAAACAAACCAATTGTAATGCTGGGCAACCTAAAAACATAACACATGTATAATCACTTCCTGTAAATGGAAAAACAATACACATATTTAAAACATTGTTTTTTAAATTGATTAATTGTAAATTAGGATTATTTCCAAAATTACCTTGAACAAAACCAGTTGTGCTTAAATCTAAGCTTTGTATAAGGTTTGAAGAACAGCTAAAATTGGTAAGATTTGGTAGGTTATTCAAAACTAAATTGGTAATCTGATTATTATCGCAAAATAAAGTTGTGATAATATTATTGTTTTGAAAATTTATAAAGGTTAAATTATTATTAGTACAATCTAATTTTTGAAGATTAGTAAAGTTTTCAATTCCACTTAAATTACTAATATTCTGTCCAAAAACCAAAAGTCGTGTTACTGCAAGTGCTTCAGATAACTGAATTTCATTATCATTGTCAGTATCTGCATCTGATTCACCAGTTCCGTTGTTATCAATATCAACACAATTTGTATTAATTAAAGCATTTTTAAAATTCACATCCGAAAACGTAATGTTTTGTCCATTTAAAAAAGACGTTACAAGAATTAAAAGAAAGATGTATTTTTTCATTGTAAGTAAATTTTTACCAAACTTACAAAAAAAATCCGTCCCAATTTATCGAGACGGATTTTTTTGTTATGCATTTCTATTTGATGTTATGCATTTTCTAATTGTAAGATACCTAATTCTTTCATACAAGCATTCATACTTTGGTATGTTCTTTCAATATCGTTATCTAAACCAATTGAGAAACGAATTAAACCATCTGTTAAACCCATTTCTGCTTGTTCTTCTAAAGGAATTTCAGAAGAAGTTGAAGTTCCAGGTGCACTAAATAACGTTTTGTAGAAACCTAAACTTACGGCTAAATACCCTAAATTTCTTTCTTGCATTAATTCCATTAAAGCATTGGCTTTATCTAAACTTCCAACGTCAATTGTCATCATTCCTCCAAAACCATATTCTGGATTAATCATGTTTTTATACACTTCATGACTTGGATGACTTGCTAAACCTGGATAAACTGTTTTGATTCCGTCAGCTTCAAATTTATTAGCCAAATACATTGCATTATGACTGTGTTGTTTCATTCTAATGTGTAATGTTCTTAGGTTTTTCATCACTGATGCTGAACGTAAACTGTCCATTGTTGGTCCTAATAACATACTTGCACCAGAATTTACGTTTTTCAAATCGTTAATAAATTCTTGACTCGCACAAGTTACACCACCAACTGTATCAGAACTTCCGTTAATGTACTTTGTAAGAGAATGAATTACGATATCAGCACCCAATTTTGCTGGAGAAACCGATAAAGGTGAAAAAGTGTTATCTACGACTAATTTAATGTTGTGTTTTTTAGCAATTTTAGCCAAAGAAGCAATATCTGCCACTTCTAACAATGGATTACTAACTGTTTCACAATATAAAACTTTAGTATTTGGAGTTATTGCAGCTTCTACAAGATCAAGTTTTGTGATGTCAACAAAAGTTGTTGCTACACCAAATCTTGGAGCAAAATTCTTTAAAAACGCATACGTTCCACCATAAATGGTTCTACTAGAAACTACGTGGTCACCTTGTCCACAAAGTTGTAAAATAGTTGGTGTAATAGCTCCCATTCCTGAAGCAGAAACATTTGCAGTTTCCGTTCCTTCCATTGCTGCCAAAGCTTTGTCTAAATATAAATTACTTGGAGAAGAATGACGAGAATATAAATAACATCCTTCTGCGTTACCTTCAAAAGTGTCAAACATTGTTTTCGCTGAAAGAAACGTGTAAGTTGAAGAATCAGAAATTGAAGGATTTACGCCTCCAAATTCACCAAAATATTGTAAATCTTGGATTTTGTCTGCTGGATTAAAGTTGTTCATAATGTTTGTGTGTTAGTGTTGTTTTAATTTTTTATTCATCAAAATTGATTATAAAAAATTAATATTTCAATAGATATATTGTTTTTTAGATTAAAAAACTAAAAAAAACGCATTTTAATGATTTTTAATCTAAGCTTTGAAATAAAATTTAAAAAAAAATGATATATTTGCGTCACTAACAACACACACAACAACACAACTAAAATGGATGCAACAGACAAAAAACTGTTAGAATTAATGCAAATTGATTCTAAAAAAACTACTAAAGAGCTTTCTGGTAAACTAAATCTTTCTGTCACTGCGGTTTATGAAAGGATAAAAAAACTAGAACGAGAAGGAATTATAAGCAAGTATGCTACAATTTTGGACAAAACTAAAATCGATAAAGGATTTGTGGTATTTTGTCATATCAAACTAATTAAACACTCTAAAGATTTAATTTCTGAATTCGAAAAAGAAGTCGTTACACTAAACGAAGTTTTAGAATGTTTTCACGTAAGTGGTGATTACGATTATATTCTGAAAATCTGCGTAAAAGACATGGAAGAATACAGAGAATTCATGGTTACAAAGTTAACAACACTGCAACATATTGGTAGTACACACAGTACTTTTATGATTGGTGAGGTTAAAAATTCAACTTCTTTTGTAATCAATTAAATTTATTGAAGTTTTTAAATAAATATCAGTACATATTTATTTAAAAACTTTACTTTTGTACTCGAAAATAATACAACAATCATTTTATAAAAATAAATATTTATGAGTCAATTTGATGTAACCATTATTGGTTCTGGACCTGGAGGATATGTTGCAGCTATTCGTTGCGCACAATTAGGATTTAAAACAGCAATTATTGAAAAATACTCAACTCTTGGTGGAACTTGCCTTAACGTAGGTTGTATTCCATCAAAAGCATTATTAGCTTCTTCTCATCATTATGAAGAATTACAACATTTTGCAGATCACGGAATTGAAGTTTCAGGTGATGTAAAAGTGAATTTAGAAAAAATGATTGCTCGTAAACAAGCAGTTGTAGATCAAACTTCTGGTGGAGTAAAATACTTAATGGATAAAAATAAAGTTACAGTTTTTGAAGGTGTAGGTTCATTTGAAAGTGCTACTTCAGTTAAAATAACTAAAAATGATGGTTCGTCAGAAGTGATTGAATCTAAAAATATTATTATCGCTACAGGTTCTAAACCATCTTCTTTACCTTTTATCAAATTAGATAAAGACAGAATTATTACATCAACGGAAGCTTTAAAATTAAAAGAAGTTCCTAAACACTTAGTAATTATTGGTGGTGGAGTTATCGGTATTGAATTAGGTCAAGTTTATTTACGTTTAGGAGCGCAAGTTTCTGTAGTGGAATTCATGGATAGAATTATTCCAGGAATGGATGCTTCTTTATCTAAAGAATTGACTAAAGTATTGAAAAAACAAGGTATGAAGTTTTACACGTCTCACAAAGTTCAATCGGTTGATAGAGCAGGAGATGTGGTAACTGTTAAAGCTGAAAACGCTAAAGGAGAAATCATCACTTTAGAAGGTGATTATTCTTTAGTTTCTGTGGGGCGTCGTCCTTATACAGATGCCTTGAATGCTGATAAAGCTGGTGTTAAAGTTACAGAAAGAGGTCAGATTGAAGTGAACGATCATTTACAAACTTCAGCTTCAAATATTTATGCTATTGGTGACGTGGTTCGTGGAGCGATGTTAGCACACAAAGCGGAAGAAGAAGGTGTTATGGTTGCTGAAATTTTAGCTGGACAAAAACCGCATATCGATTACAATTTAATTCCTGGTGTAGTGTATACTTGGCCTGAAGTTGCTGCTGTTGGTAAAACAGAAGAGCAATTAAAAGCAGAAGGAATTGAATTTAAAGCAGGAAGTTTCCCTTTCAAAGCATTAGGAAGAGCTCGTGCTGGTGGCGACACAGACGGATTTGTAAAAATCTTAGCTGATGCGAAAACTGACGAAGTTTTAGGTGTTCACATGATTGGTGCACGTTGCGCCGATTTAATTGCAGAAGCTGTTACAGCAATGGAATTTAGAGCATCTGCTGAAGATATTTCAAGAATGTCTCACGCACATCCAACTTTTGCTGAAGCCATCAAAGAAGCGGCATTAGCAGCAACTGGAAACAGAGCATTACACGTATAATCAGATAGATTTAAAATATAAAATCCCAAATTCCTTAACTGGAGTTTGGGATTTTTTTTGTTTCAAAATGTTTCGATTGTTAATAAATTTCCAATCTATATTCAGTGTCAAAATCGTACCTTTACGATATGTTTGCATTGGTCGATTGTAATAATTTTTATGTGTCTTGTGAGCGTGTTTTTCAACCTCAATTCAAGAAAAAACCAGTTGTCGTTTTATCCAATAACGATGGTTGTGTGATTTCAAGAAGTGATGAAGCAAAAGCGCTCGGAATTGCTATGGGCGTACCTGAATTTAAAATTAGAAACGAAATTATGGAACATCAAATTGCTGTTTTTTCTTCCAATTATGCTTTGTATGGCGATTTAAGCAAGCGTGTAATGGACGTATTAGCCGATTTTACGCCAGATATCGAAAATTATAGTATCGACGAAGCTTTTCTTAATTTTAAAAACACCAATACGACTAATTTTGAAGCTTGTGGCTTGCAAATGAAACAACGCGTACAAAAATGGGTTGGCTTGCCAGTTTGTATTGGTTTTGCTGAAACGAAAGCATTGAGTAAAGTCGCGAATAAAATTGCTAAAAAATTCCAAGACAGAACAGGCGGAGTTTATGTTATTGATACCGATGAAAAACGAATCAAAGCCTTAAAATGGACGAAAATTGGTGACGTTTGGGGAATTGGGTACCAATTAGTAAAAAAAATGAAAGCTTTCGGAATAGTTACGGCTTACGATTTTACAAAACCTCATAATGTAGATTTCATAATACGAACCATGGGCGTGATTGGAAAACGACTTCGTGCCGAATTATTAGGACAATCGGTATTAGAGTTAGAACATCAACCTGAAGCTAAAAAAAATATTACGATAACGAGAACTTTCGAAAAACCCATTACGAGTTTAAATGAGTTAAAAGAACGTGTTTCAACTTTTGCATCCGTAGCTGCGGAAAAATTACGATTACAAAAATCGTGTTGCAATGCAATTGTGCTTTATCTTAGAAAAGACCAATATAAAGCAGGAAATGAGCGTTATAATTTTACGAAGTATGAAAGTATTCCTTTCGCCACACAATCGAGCATCACGTTAAGTACAACCGCTGTAAAAATGGTAGAAAAGCTTTTTGAAGCTGGTCAGACTTATACAAAAGCTGGAATTATTATTTCAGAGATTATTCCTCAAGATCAAAAGCAATTTAATTTATTTGTGGAAGAAAATCCGAAACATGAAAAATTAATGAAAGTGATGGATGATATTAGAATGAAAACGGGTGAAAGAAAAATTCGACTCGGAAACCAAGATTTACAAAGGACTTGGAAAATGAAACAGAATTTTTTGTCCAAAAAATATACAACAGATATAACAGAATTATTAGAAGTAAAATGCTAGAGAAAAATAGCTTATCGTTTTTTATTCCAAATGTAGATGGTAATTTAGAAATGCCTTATATTTCTAGTGGTATAAAAGCCGGATTTCCTTCTCCAGCTGCCGATTTTGATGGTTCCAGAATTAGTATCGATCAAATTGTGGTGAAAAATCAGACGGCTACTTTTTACGCTAAAGCGAATGGTAACTCGATGATTGGCGCTGGAATTGATGATGGTGATATTTTAGTTATCGATAAAAGTATAGAACCAGAAGATGGTAAAATTGCCGTTTGTTTTATTGATGGAGAATTTACCGTAAAACGAATAAAAGTACAAGAAAACAGTTTGTTGTTATTGCCCGAAAATTCTTTGTTTGAACCTATTGAAGTCACCCAAGAAAATGATTTTATCATTTGGGGAATTGTCACTTATGTAGTGAAGAAGTTATAAATAAAAAAATCCTGATGAACTCAGGATTTTTTTGGTTTGTATATTTATGGTTTTACAATTTCTTTGTAACTGTCCCAATTTGCGTAAATTAAAAATACATTTGCTAGTAAAATAGCAGCTGCAATTGGAATATCTGTTCCTGTAACAACCGTATGGATTAGAAAAATATTAATACTAATAGGTAATAAAATAATAGTTCCTAATTTGACGAATTTGCCACTAACTAACATTAGACCTGCTAGTAATTCTATAGTTTTCGCAACTGGAAAAATATATTTTGACGCCATAAAACCAGCCATCAAAGTTGCTAAATCTCCTGTCGGCTTAGGTTGTTCACCTGCTAAATCAAAAAAATAAGAAATAGAAGCAAATAACATCATAGCTCCTAAAAGTACTCGTACAATAATGGTTGCAATTTTCATAAACTTTTTATTTTTAAAGATTAATCTTATAAAAATAATAAAAATTTATGACTTCGCTAATTCTTTTTCTTTTAGATATCCGAATAATTTGTCTTTCTTAATAATTTCAGCCGTTCCATCAGGTAGCATTTCTTCCCAACCTGGTTCGCCTTTTGCAATCATTTTTAAGATTTTTCTAGAGAAAATATCTAATGTTTTTTCATCGTAGTTTTCTATATCAGTAACTTTTCCGTTGTATTTAAAGAATTTGTACAATTCTTTCATTCTTGGATGTACTTTTAAGTTTTCTGAATTAATGATTTCACCCGTTTCAGGATCTTTCATTGGGTATAAATACACTTTTAAGTCTCTGTAAAACAGTTTTCCAAAAGCTTCTAAAATACCACCCGACATGTGACGATAATATTTCTCATCGAAGATATCTACTAAATTACTCACACCCATCGCTAAACCAGTTCTCGATTTGGTGAATGAAGAGAAATATTCTAATACTTTATAATATTCTTGGAAGTTAGAAATCATAACTGTTTGTCCTAATGAACATAGCAATTCTGCTCTATCTAAGAAATCTCGTTCGTCAATTTCACCTTCTGCTTTTAAGTTAGAAAGTGTAATTTCAAAAACCACAAACGTATTTTCTTTACTGACTTTATTTTCTTGTATAAACATCTCGTAAGATTGCTTATACATATCCATATTTACTTTTGTTACTGGACGGAAACTTCCACGTAACGCTAAAATGTTCTTTTTGTATAAAACAGCTGCTGGTAAAATATTTTTTCCTTCTGGGTTGAACATTACGGCATCTGTAAAGCCATATTTTACTAATTGTAAACTCATTAATCTGTTGTCAACATCAGCAAAACGTGGTCCAGAGAAATTCACAGTGTCAATTTCAATCTGATCTTTTTCTAAATGGTCGTATAAATAACGCAATAATTTCTTCGCATCATTATGTTTGTAAAACGCACCATAAATTAAGTTAACCCCTAAAATACCTAAAGTTTCTTGTTGTAAACGCGCATCATTTTCTTTAAAACGAATGTGGATTAAAATTTCATTATAAGCCTCATCTGGTTCAACTTGAAATTTAATTCCAACCCAACCATGACCTTTAAATTGTTTTGCAAAGTCAATAGTGGCTACTGTATTCGCATAACTAAAAAACATTTTATTTGGATGTTTATCACGACCTAATCTATCTTCAATAAGTTGCGTTTCGTGAGTTAGCATTTTTCTTAATCTACTTTCCGTAACATAACGTCCATCTTCTTCAATACCATAAATAGCATCACTAAAATCTTTGTCGTAAGCCGACATTGCTTTAGCGATAGTACCTGAAGAAGCTCCTGCTCTGAAAAAATGTCTAACAGTTTCTTGTCCTGCGCCAATTTCAGCAAAGGTTCCGTAAATATTTTCGTTTAAATTAATACGAAGTGCTTTATCCTTAGTAGAAGGAATTTGTTCAATTGCCTTGTCTCCTCTTAATGTAATTTCAGTCGTCATTTTTTCAAATGTATTTTTGGGGAAATTATAATATATATTGCAAAGTTAACAAATTATAGGTTTTAACAAGAGTAATTTGTTATTTTTGTATAAAAATATTAGCATTCAAAAGCTAATTAGCAACAGATTGTAAAAATAATTGTAAAATAAGGAAAAGGACACCCTGTTTAACCAATAATAAATAGGCTTTACATATATGAAGATTTACTTTTTAGGTACGGGCACATCTCAAGGAATTCCAGTAATTGGAAGCAGTCATTTTGTATGTTTAAGTGAAGATCATAAAGACAAACGATTGCGTGTTTCTGTGTGGATTCATGAGGAAGATTTTTCTGTTGTAATTGATTGCGGACCCGATTTTCGTCAGCAAATGCTAACCAGTAAATGTTCGCATATTGATGCTTTACTATTTACTCACGAACACGCCGATCATACCGCAGGTTTAGATGACATTAGACCATTTTATTTTAAACAAGGTGATATTCCAGTTTATGGTCATCAACGTGTTTTAGCTAATTTAGCCAAACGATTCGATTATATTTTCGAAAAAGAAAATAAATATCCAGGCGCGCCTTCGGTAATGCCATTTGAAGTGGTAAATAACCAAAATATACAAATTAAAAATCAAGAAATCATTCCAATTAATGCGATGCATGGGAATTTGCAGGTTTTTGGGTACCGAATAAAAGATTTTGTATATTTAACGGATGTTAAAACGATTGACACTTCAGAATTAGAAAAATTAAAGCATATTGATGTTTTGGTTATCAATGCCTTACGATTTGAACCACATAATACACATTTTAACATAGAAGAAGCTATAAATTTTATAAATTTGGTGCAGCCAAAAAAAGCCTATTTAACGCACATTAGTCATATTTTGGGATTACATGAAGAAGTGCAAAAACAATTGCCAGAGAATGTGTTTTTAGCTTACGATAACTTAGAAATAGAAATTAAATAATTACAAAATGAAGAAAAATTTATTGCTTTACGGATTAGTATTTTCAGTATTAATTAACATTTTTCAGATGGTTAACTCATCTAATATTTTAAAAAGAAGCGAAGAAGTTTCAACAATTAGTAAAAAAGAATTAAAAAAAGCGCAAGATTCTATCGTGAAATTATTAGATGACGATAAATTTTCTTTAGATCATAATGAATATGCTCAAGAATATTATTTTGAACACAATTTAAAGGCTTTAAAAACAAAAGTAAAGGAAGATTTAATGGCTTTTAATGCTGATAAAAGAGGAAATAAATATGTTTCTTATGAACAAATTGGTGAAAATCCTTTTTTAATAAATAACATTAAAATTTTAAATCACCGATGGATTATCGCTAACTTTTCAGATGGTAAAGTTTGGGGAGAAGTTTTAATAAAATACTTCATTAATGAAGATAAACCAACAGATTTTGAAACTGTTGAAACGTTAATTTATCAAGAAACTCTTAATTAAAAATATGAAGAAAATTCTATATATTTTAACATTGTTATCGTTGTTTTCATGCGATTATATTCTTAAAAATCCTACCTCTGATGAAGAGATGTTAGATTCAATTGTAGGAAATCAAGTGAACGACGATAAAAACGAAAACGGTTGCGATTTAAAAGCAGGTTACAAATGGTCTAATATGACTAAAAAATGTGTGCGTGTTTTTGATGAAGGTTATCGTTTAACTTCAATTGAAAAAGATACCTTAGGAAAAAGTAAAAATGCTTACTTTTTTGTGGATGAAGACAGTTTAATTGCAGAAGTTTTCTTACCTGATTCTAAAGAATCTATCATTTTTACAAGAGAAAACGAAGATGATAATTTCAAATTTAAAAACTTCGAATTTCGTACCAAAAAAGGGTTCAATTTGTATTATAATGAAACGCTAATGTTTCAACCAGCGATTCCAGTTGATACTAAAATTTTAGGAAAAGACGAGGAACATTAATTAAATTTCTTTTCATCCACATCTTTCAAAAACTGAATTAAACCTTTGAAATACGTTTCTTGGTCGTCGTATTGAGATAAATGACTTCCGTTTTTACAAAATAAAAAGCGACCGTTTTGCACTTGAGTTGCCATCCATTTCATATGTTCTGGATCCATAGTGTCGTATTTGGAGCCGATGGTTAAAGTTGGAACGGTTAATTCTTTCAAACGTTTAGAAACATCCCAATTTTTAATGTAAGCATCACCAGTAATTCCAAATTCACTATAACCTTGCATCGAAATGTAAACTTCAGAATTAATGTGTTTAAAACATCTTGTAATCGATTCTGGCCACTCTTTTTGTGGTTTACGTAAGATGTGTTCGGTGTAATAATTTTCAAAAAGCAATTCGGTATAACGTGGATTCGCAAAATCGTTATTTTTTTCCAATTGCATAATTTCATCGTACACTTCTTTTTTCATTTGCGGACCTAAAACTTCTTGCGCATATTTATTATACAACGGAATGCTCGAAACCATATTGGAAATAATCAATCCTTTTAGGTTTTTCTGGTATTTCAAAGCATAATCCATCGCTAAAATGCCGCCCCAAGATTGTCCTAAAATGTAAAAATTGTCTTTGTTTAAACCTAGCGCAATTCGAACTTGTTCTACTTCTTCCACAAAACGTTCGTTCGTCCAAAGTGATTTGTCTTTCGGTTGGTCAGAATAATATGAACCTAATTGGTCGTAGTAAATAAATTCAATACCTTCTTTTGGTAAATAGCCTTCAAAAGATTCGTACAATTCGTGAGTTAAACCTGGTCCGCCATGTAAAAGCAAGACTTTTATTTTCGGATTGTTTCCAATTCTTTTCGTCCAAACGTTAAATGTTCCTTTTGGCGTTTTAATTGGGATCATTTTTATCCCGCCAGAATATTGGGCTTCTTTATTGTCGAATGAATGATAGTTTTGTAACGAAAAATCTTCGCTCTTTTTACATGAAAAAAAAGCGAAGATTAACGAAATGAAGAATATTTTTTTCATTTTAGATGTTTTTATTCTCTATAAATTTTATCATAAAGAGATTGGTATTTTTCTTTAATAATTTTACGTTTCAATTTCATAGTTGGCGTTAAATGACCATCATTAATTGACCAAACATCTGGAGTTAATTCAAAACGTTTCACTTGTTCCCAATTTCCGAATTTTTTATTTGCTTCGTCAATATCTTCTTGAATTCTAGCAATAACTTCTGGATTTTGACAAATTTCTTGATTTGAATTTCCTATGTTAACTTTATGTCTGCTTGCCCATTCTTTAACGAAATCAAAAGCTGGTTGAATGAAAGCGGCTGGCATTTTTTCACCATCACCAATAACCATAATTTGTTCGATAAAACGAGATTGCTTGAATGTATTTTCTAAAATTTGTGGTGCTACATATTTTCCACCTGAAGTTTTGAACATTTCTTTTTTACGATCCGTGATTTTTAAGAAGCCTTCTGAGTCAATTTCTCCAATATCTCCAGTGTGGAAATAACCATTTTTAATCACTTCAGCCGTTTGTGCTTCATCTTTGTAGTAACCCATCATTACGTTTGGACCTTTGCAAAGAATTTCGCCATCTTCAGCAATTTTCACTTCCACATTATCGATAACTTTACCAACAGTTCCAATTTTGAAACCTCTGTTCCTCATGTCATTTACCGAAATTACTGGAGAAGTTTCTGTTAAACCATAACCTTCCATTACTGGAATTCCAGCTGCAGTAAATACTCTTGTTAAACGCGTTTGTAAAGCAGCACTTCCTGAAACTAAAAGTTCTAATTCGCCACCTAAACCTTCTTGCCATTTTGAGAAAATCAATTTTCTAGCAATTCCTAGTTTGAAATTATAAAAAGCACCATTTTCATTATATGGTTTAAATTCCATCCCTAAATCTAATGCCCAAAAGAATAATTTCTTTTTAATTCCAGTTAAATCGGAACCTTTAGCATAAATTTTATCGTATACTTTTTCTAAAAGCCTTGGTACAACTGACATTACGTGTGGATGAACTTCTTTTAAATTATCCGATATTTTTTCAATACTTTCTGCAAAATAGATTGAAATTCCACCATATTGATACACATAAGTCAGCATTCTCTCGAAAATATGACAAATTGGTAAAAAACTCAACGCACGAGTACTTCCTTTTCTTAGAGGCATTCTACTATCAGAACTCAATACGTCAGAAACAATGTTATTATGAGAAAGCATTACACCTTTTGGTCTTCCAGTTGTTCCAGAAGTATAAATAATCGTAGCTAAATCAGTTGGTAAAACATTATTTTTACGTTCTTCAACTATTTTTTGATTTGAAGTATCAGCTCCAGATTCTAAAAGATCGCTCCATTTTTTGCAACCAGAAATTTCGTTAAATGAATAAATTTCTACTAATAATGGAATTCTTGAATGTACTGCTTTTAATTTATCGTACACTTCTTGGTCTGAAACGAAACAATATTTAGCTTCAGAATGGTTTAAAATATATTCGTAATCTTCAGATGAAATAGTTGGATAAATAGGAACGTTTTGCGCACCAGTTTGTAAAATTCCAATATCTGAAATATGCCATTCTGTTCTGTTATTTGAAGAAATAACAGCAATTTTATCGTTTTTTTGAATTCCTAAATTCAGTAAAGCTCTTGATAAAGCATTGGCTTTGTTTATATATTCTTGAGTAGATGTTTTCACCCATTCATTACCATATTTGGTTACTAATGCATCTGGTAAATTGTAGTGTTCTAATTGATAGTAAGGGAAATCGAAAAGCCTAGTAATATTTTGCATTTGAGTTGGTTTTAAACTGCAATTTATAAAAAAAATAGATATTTATAAATATTTTAACGGTAAAACTTCGAATATTGTTAATTTTGCAAGAATTAATTTTTTAAGTATGAAATCTATTTTCAGGTTAGATGAGTATAAGGTTCTGTTATACAGAATTTTATTAGCTTATATCTTTTATTTTATAGCAAGAGTTTTATTCTATGCTTACAATAGTGAAATTGTTGAAGTAGATTCCATTTCTGAATTTTTGAAAATTTCCTATCACGGATTAGCTTTTGATACTACAGCAATTTTATATATAAATGGATTGTTCATAGTACTATCGGTTTTACCCTTTTTTATCAACACCAAACCCAAATATCAAAAGGTTTTATTCTATTTGTATTTCTTTTCGAATTTACTTTTTTTCTCTTTCAATTTTGTAGATTTCATTTATTACAAATATAATTTTTCTCGTTTAACGCTTGCTGCTTGGGACATTCTAAAACATGAAGAATCTAAAGGAGGCATGTTATTCCGATTTTTGATTACTTATTGGCATGTGTTTTTATTATACATAGCTGTTTCTGCTTTATGGGTATTTTTATATCAAAAAGTTAAAGTAAAACACAATTTGGTGGAGCATTCCAAAGTGAAATATACACTAAAATCAATTTTTGGGTTTTTAATTATTTCAACATTATGTATTGGTGGAATTCGTGGTGATTTCAAAAAAAGTACACGACCAATTAATTTAGTTGACGCCAATCAGCATGTAAAAAAAGCACAACAAGCCGATTTAGTTCTGAATTCTCCTTTTACTTTTCTAAGAACTTTAGGCATAAAATCATTTAAAAGACCAGAATTCAATATTCCACAAGCTATAGTTGATTCCAACTTTCAACCGATAAAATTTTACAAATCGAATAGTCCGTCAACACCAAATATTGTTCTGATTATTACCGAAAGTATGGGTCGAGAATATATTGGAGCTTTCAATAAAAATGCAAATATTAAAGATTATGTAAGTTATACACCTTTTTTGGATTCATTGGCTACAGAAAGTTTAATTTTCACGAATGCATATGCAAATGGTTATAAATCGATTCATGGAATGTCGTCTATTATTTCTGGAATTCCGTCGTTTAAAGAAGCGTTTACTTCATCGCCTTATGCGAAACAAAAAATAGAATCATTAGTTTCTTGTTTAAAAAGTAAAGGCTATGATACTTCGTTTTTTCATGGTGCACCAAATGGATCAATGGGATTTTTAGGCTATGGAAATATTTTAGGTTTCGACCATTATTATGGAATGACAGAATATGGAAACGACAAAGATTTTGATGGTTCTTGGGGAATTTGGGATGAACCTTTTATGCAATTTATGAATCAAACCATAAGTAAAAAGAAAGCACCATTTTTCAGCACAATTTTTACCGTTACTTCGCACGAACCTTATGTAATTCCAGAAAAATTTAAAAACAAAATTCCTAAAGGAACTAATCCGATGCACCAACCTGTTGGTTATACGGATTATGCTTTTAAAAAGTTTTTCGAATCGGCAAAAAAACAACCTTGGTTTGAAAATACGATATTTATCATCACGGCAGACCACTGTAATTTGGTGAATTATTCGGAAGAATATACTGATAAAGTCACAAACAGATTAGCAGTTCCTATTTTGTTTTATTCTCCAAAATACAAATTGAAAGGTGAAAACAACGATTTGGCACAACATATTGATATTTTTCCAACAGTTATGGATATGATTGGTTATGACAAGCCTTTTAGAAGTTGGGGAAGAAGTTTATTAGACAAAAAACAACAAATTCAACCTTTTGTGATCAATCATAACTCGGGTTTATATAACTTTGTTCGAGGAAATTATATTTGTGCCTTTGATGGAAAAGTTGCTGTTGGATTTTATGATAAAAACGACAAAAAGCAATTACATAATTTAATTGGGAAACGAAACAAAGAAATGAATGATATGGAAATTGCTTGTAAAGCTTTTATTCAGGATTATTTTAATAGAATTATTGATAAAAAATTAACTGCGAAATGATGAAAAAAATAATAAGAATACTAATTCCAATTTTACTTATTGGAGTACTTCTATGGGCTAAAAGTTATTTTTATGATTATAAAATAAATCATAATTTAAAAGTTATTTCTGAAGGAAAAGTGTATAAAAGTGGTGTAATTCCGCCAGATGACATTGCTAACTTTGTTAAAGAACACAATATTAAAAGTATTATCGATTTGCGTTTTCCAGGAACGGGTGATGATGTCAATAATCCTGAAATTCCTGTAGAACTTGTTGCAGAAAAAGAAGCAGCTGCCAAAATTAAAGGGTTGAATTATTTTAATATTGGTTCAGATCAAGTGCCAAAACCAGAAAATTTAGAAGCTTTTTTTAAAGTAATGGACAATCCTGCGAATTATCCAGTGCTTATTCATTGTTTTCATGGTGTTGGACGTGCCGAAATGTATTCAGCGATATATCGCATAGAATATGAAAATTGGGACAAAGACGAAGCCAGAGAAGAAACGAGATTGTTAACGAAATTTAGTTCTTTCGATTTAGGAAAACCAAAAGGTGATTTTTTACATAATTATGTTTCTAGAAAAGAGAAAGCTGGGAAATAAAATGTACAAAAATTATAATACATTTATAGAAATCACGTTTTACTATAATGATAAAACTAATTTACTTTCTTTTGTTTTCCGTTTTTTGTTTTTCACAAAATGAGAATAGCTATAAAATTGATAAAGAAATAAAAATAAGTTCTATTTCTTTTGAGAAAACTACTGGTCCAATTTATAGAGCTGATAAATCTCATATTTTATCAAAAGTTACTTTGTCTTTTCAAAATGATAGTTGTTATGTTTCTACAAAGTATACTGATGATATTGGAAAAGAATTATCTGATGAAGAATATCTAAGATCTAATTCTTATAATAATTATGATTTTATTATTTCAAAATCAAGTTTTTTTGATATAGTAAATCAATTAGAGAATGTAAATTTTGATGTCATTGAAAAGAATAATTTCAATGTTTTTGATGGATGTATTTACAATATTAATTTTGGTAATGCCAATTACGAATTTAATTATAGTTATCACGCTTTGAATTATGATAAAACAAATAATGGTTTAAAGTTGATGAAACTATTTGATGAAGTTTGGAAGCTTGTTAAATAGGTTTACACAATCCCCAATCCTAAAGCCATCGCAAACAAAATAATCATAAATGCTACGATTTTCTGAATGGTATTTATGGTTATTTTTTTGACCAATTTGTTTCCGAAATACACGCCAATAAAAGCGGCAAGTGTTGCGATGCAAATTAAGTTCCAATTTAAACTGTCTTTGACTTTAGAAATATTTGTAAAATACACCGACATTCGGCTTACATCAATCATACAAGCGATAATTACGCCAGTGGCAATAAATGCTTCTTTAGATAACCCAACTTTAGTTAAAAACGCACTTCGTAACGCACCTTGATGTCCGGAAAGTCCACCAAAAAAACCACTTAAAATTCCGCCAATAGGTAAATATTTCTCAGGAAATTGTAAGTTTTTTAGTTTCGGAAGTAACTCAAATAAAGCAAAGAAAATCAGTAAAAAAGCAACAATAATTTTCATTAATGTAATTTGAAAAACTTTGTTGTTTAAAGTATATTCGTCTAGAATATTTGCATTGGTAATCTTATCTAATAGAAATGCTCCTAGTAAAGAGAAAAGCAAAGCTGGTAGTCCAAATTGTAAGGCTATTTTCCAATTGATATGTTTTCGAACCAATACAAATTTAAACGCATTGTTTAAAAAATGTACAATCGCAGTTAAGGCAATCGCCACATCGACAGGGAAAAATAATGCAAAAGCAGGTAATAATAAAGTTCCCAATCCGAAACCTGAAAAAAATGTTAGGACAGAAGCGAGTAGTGCTACAATTGGGATTAAGATGTATTCCATTAATAAATCATTTAATTACAAATAATATTGATTGTTTTACTATTCCAATTTCCATGTCCACCTCTGGCTTTAACTATGATTTTATATTGAGTGTTTGATTGAACTTGTATGTTCTCATCAAATTCATATTCGAAACAGAAATCACCATTTTTAATATTTACAATAGTATCATTAGATTGTGTGATGACAAATAATTCTTCATTCATAATAGAATCTCCATCATCTGAAATTTTTACCTTAATGTTCACATTGTTTCCACTAGCAAAAGTCTGACCTTCTTCAGGTGAAATTATTTTAATTCCAGGAATCTTGTGATCTGAATCGCAAGAAATAATAGTAACTAAAGCTAATAATACTAAATATTTTTTCATTAAATGCCAGAAATAATTCCGAAGAAATCAGTAGCGTTTAAAGCTGCACCACCAATTAATCCGCCATCAACATCTGGTTTTGAGAAAATCTCTTTTGCGTTGTCTGGTTTCACACTTCCGCCATATAAAATAGAAACGTTTTCAGCGATTTCTCTTCCGAAAACTTTATCTACTAAGTTTCTAACAAATAAATGCATTTCTTGCGCTTGTTCTGGAGAAGCGGTTTCACCTGTTCCAATTGCCCAAACTGGCTCGTAAGCCAATACGATATTCTTCCAGTTTTCTTTCGAAATATGGAACAAACCATCACGTAATTGGTATTCTACTACATTAAAATGATTGTTATTTTGTCTGTCTTTTAATTCTTCGCCAAAGCAAAAAATTACTGTCATATCATGAACCAATGCTGTGTCAACTTTATTCGCTAATAACGCATCATTTTCATGAAAATACGCTCTTCTTTCGCTATGCCCTAAAATTACAGTATTAACACCAACGCTAGTTAACATAGACGCGGCAACTTCACCTGTAAAAGCGCCACCTTCCGCTTGATGCATATTTTGTGCAGCGATTTTAATATCTGTACCAGCAACTAATTCCACCGCTTTTACTAAATATGGAAACGGTGTTGCTAAAATAACTTCAGCATTGTTATTTGGTTTGTTGTTTTTGATTTCGTTTATTAATTCAATGGCTTGTGGTAATGTTTTGTTCATTTTCCAGTTACCCGCTACAATGTTCTTTCTCATAATTTTAGTTCAAAAATCAATGTCAATATCAAAAATCAATGTCTAAAATGGACATTAAAATTTAATATTGACATTGCAATTGTTTTTTTATTTTGCCTTTTCTAATGTTTCTCTAATTTTATCAAAATCCTTCTCAATAGCTCTGAATAGCACAATTTTGCCATCTTTGTCAACTACAATAAAACGAGGAATCCAATCTAATTTAATAGATTTTCCGAATGCCCCTTTCATTCCGTCTTTAATTAAATAGTTTTCTCCAGTAACTTCGTGTTTTTCAATACCAACTCGCCAAGCATCGTAGGTTTTATCACAAGATAAATTTACGAAAGCTACTTCTGGAAATTTTGCTTTCAATTCTTTTACTTCTGGCATGCTTTTGATACAATCTGAACACCAAGATGCCCAAACATCAATTACTATCGCTTTTCCATGATTTTCTTTTAAAATTTCTTCAAAAGATATGTCTTTATTGTCGATTGTAGTTAATCTGGTTTCTAAACTTTCTTTTGAAAATTCAGTTTCTGAATTACACGAAGTGAATGAAAACGCTACGACTAATACACTTACTATTGCTAATGCTGTTACAACTTTTTTCATATTTGTTTTTTCTAAATTATTATTCTATTTTTTATAAATTACTTTTTCTAATGCTTTACTATTAAAGGCTTTTTCTGCGATTCCATCAAAAAACTTAATTACGTTTCCGTTGTGTAAATATACAACACCAGGTGTATCTTTTCCAGAACCTAATTTCGTCCAAAACGGAATAACATCAATGACTTTATATGGAAATTGTTTGCCTGCATATTTTAAGAAATCCGGAATTTTTTCCGCTTCTTCATCCATAAATACAATTTGTACTTGTGGAAAATCTTTGTGTTTCTTTTGTAAAGCATTTAAATCTTTTGCAGCTTCACGACAATGTTCACAACCAGGAACAAAGAAACATAATATCTTTTGACCTTTATCTATATCTGCATAAAACTCCGAATAACCTGAAACGGCTTGTTTTGGACCAACATCTTTTTTGACTTCCTCAACAACTTTTTCAACTTTAATTTTTGATGAATCGATAGCTTTAATTTCGGCAACTTGAACCGTGTCTTCTATTTGGGAAATTGTATCAGTTAAAACACTTTCATTGATGTCTAATGCAGGACTTGTTGTAGTCGAAGCTTTCATCGGAGCCATCATAAATAAGGCTAAAATACACCCTAAAGTTACGGTTGTTAATATCCAAAAATTCGATTTTTCATCTTTTTTTGAAATTTGAAATAGATAAACTAATAAACCAACTGCGATGAAATTTTTAATGATGGCTTCAATTGGTGTCATTGGGATTAATTCTCCAAAACAACCACAATTTCCTGAAGTTCCACCACTTAAAAAAGTTACATAACTTAAATGAACAATAAAAACAACTAATAAACCAATCGTTGCTGGAATCGTAATGCGTTTCAAGAAATTATTATTCAGTAATAAAAAACCAAGTGCAAACTCAATTCCGATTAAAATTCTTGAAAAATATGGTGCAATGGTATCTGAAAATCCTAATGTATATAATTGTTTGACTTCAAATGTGGAAATAGCAAAATAAGGCGACGGATATAACTTCGCAACTGCCGAAACTATAAAAAGTAAGGCAACCACAATTCTAATAGTCCAAGAGATATTTTTTTTGTTCATGTATTTTTTTGTTGTTTTTGTTTCAGGTTTCAAGTTTCAGGTTGTCCTAAAACAAATTTATATTTTAAGTTAACAAATTTAGTTATGCTTTTGGATTGATTTTGTTAACAATATGTTATTTAACTTGAAACCTTAAACTTGAAACTAATTAAAACGATTCATAAGTATCAATGCAAAAACAGAATAGTTAATCATGTCTTGATAATTCGCATCAATACCTTCCGAAACTAAGGTTTTTCCTTTATTATCTTCAATTTGTTTTACGCGTAATAACTTCTGAATAATTAAATCCGTTAAAGAACTCACACGCATATCGCGCCAAGCTTCACCATAATCGTGATTTTTATCTTCCATTAATTCTTTAGTGATATCAATTTTATGATTGTATAATTTGATAGCTTCTTCAGCAGATAAATCGGGTTGAGTGGCAATACCTTTATCCATTTGAATTAAAGCCATCACGCAATAATTGATAATTCCGATAAATTCTGAAGCTTCATCTTCATCTACTTTTCGAACATCATTTTCTTGTAAACTTCTGATGCGTTGTGCTTTAATAAATATTTGATCGGTTAACGATGGCAAACGTAAAACGCGCCAAGCCGTTCCGTAATCGTGAGCTTTTTTGGTAAATAAATCTCTGCAAACTGCAATTACTTTGTCGTATTCTTGTGAGGTATTGCTCATTATTATTTTATATTTGTATCAAAGTTCAAATATAACTAAAAAATTGTATGTCAACAATAAACTGTAAAGGAACGCTCATCGATTTATCAACACCTAAAGTAATGGGAATTGTTAATGTTACACCAGATTCATTTTTTGATGGTGGAAAACTGACGAATTCCAATGAAATTGTAGGTCAAGTTGAGAAAATGCTACACGATGGCGCTGCATTTATAGATTTGGGTGGTTATTCGAGTAAACCTGGAGCAGAATTTGTTTCGGAAGATGAAGAATTAAATCGAGTGATACCAATTGTGAAGTTATTAGTGGAGAAATTTCCAGATATTTTATTGTCGATTGATACGTTTAGAAGTGAAGTGGCAAAACAAGCTGTGGAAAACGGCGCTGCAATAATTAATGATATTTCGGCTGGTTTGTTAGATGAAAAAATGTTGGAAACCGTTGCGAAATTGCAAGTTCCATACATTATGATGCATATGAAAGGTACGCCAAAAACGATGCAAAGCCTTGCTAAATATGACGATTTGCTTAAGGAAATGAATTTTTATTTTTCGGAACGAATTGCCAAAGCAAGAAGTTTTGGTTTAAACGATATTATCATCGATCCGGGATTTGGATTTGCGAAAACAATCGAACAGAATTACGAATTACTACAGAATTTAGAATTACTTCAATTTCATGAATTACCTGTTTTAGCTGGAATTTCAAGAAAATCAATGATTTATAGAACGTTTGATACTAAACCAGAAAATGCTTTAAACGGAACGACATTTTTACATGCGTTTTGTTTGCAAAAAGGTGCGAATATTTTACGTGTTCATGATGTGAAAGAAGCGGTGGAATGTTTGAAATTGTATTTGCGATTTTAGATTTGGGATTTTCTGAAAGTCGTAAATCTAAAATCACAAATTTTAATTATGATGATACGGTTCGTTATTTAAAATCGTAAAACCACGATAAATCTGCTCAATTACAAATAATCGGACCATTTGATGAGAGAAAGTCATTTGAGATAACGCCACTTTTCCTTGTGCTTTTTGGTACACTTCTTCCGAAAAACCATAAGGTCCGCCAATTACAAAAACCAACGTTTTAATTCCAGAATTCATTTTTTTTTGTAGAAAATCAGAGAAACCAACACTGTTGAATTCTTTTCCGTTTTCGTCCAATAAAATTAATTGGTCGGTTGGCGTTAATTTGGATAAAATAAGTTGACCTTCTTTCGTTTTTTGCTCACTTTCCGATAAGTTTTTTACGTTTTTTATATCCGGAATAATATCTAAATCGAACTTAATATAAAATCCCAATCGCTTCGTATATTCGTCAATTAAAGCTTGCAAATTTTTATTGTCGGTTTTGCCAATGGCTATAAGTTTGATGTTCATTTTAGCTTGGAGTTAGAAGTTGGAAGCTTGAAGCTGGAAGAAAAAATGCAGAATTTAATTAAATCAAATTCTGCATTTTTTTACTGTAAACTGTGACTGAAAACTGAATACTAATTCTCAACCATTGTATGGAAAACGTTCATTACGTCATCGTCTTCTTCAATTTTTTCTAATAATTTTTCCACATCAGCTACTTGCTCTGGTGTTAATTCTTTAGTTACTTGTGGAATTCTATCAAATCCAGAAGATAAAATTTCTAAACCTCTAGATTCTAATTCTTTTTGGATGGCTCCGAAACTTTCAAAAGGCGCATACATTAAAATTCCGTCTTCATCATCAGCGAAAATTTCTTCTACACCGAAATCAATCATTTCTAATTCTAATTCGTCAATATCTTGTCCAGCTGCAGGAATTCTGAAATTACAAGTATGATCAAACATAAATTCAACCGAACCTTGTGTTCCCATTGTTCCATTACATTTATTGAAATAACTTCTAATATTTGCAACAGTTCTGTTGTTATTATCTGAAGCGGTTTCAATTAAAATCGCAATTCCGTGTGGTGCGTAACCTTCAAATAAAATTTCTTTATAGTTCGCTGTGTCTTTATCTGTTGCTTTTTTAATGGCGCGTTCTACGTTTTCTTTTGGCATATTTACTGCCTTAGAGTTTTGAATAACTGCTCTTAGACGCGAGTTAGCTTCCGGATTTGGACCACCTTCTTTAACCGCCATTACAATATCTTTACCAATTCTGGTAAACGCTTTAGCCATTGCCGACCAACGCTTCATTTTTCTTCCTTTTCTGAATTCAAACGCTCTTCCCATTTCTCGTTTTGGTTTTTATATATAAGTGCAAAAATAAAACTCTCAAACAGTAAAAAAAAATGTTTCAGAGTTTTTTTTAATTATTAAGAATTTTTCCAAATTATACTCTTAAAATAATATCTTAATTACTTTATCTTTGCCCAATGCAAAACCAATTTTTTCAACCTTTTCAAACCGATATTTCAGGAATTTCTTTACCTGAAAAATTCACGTTTCCGTTTTATTATCAGCCACATCAATTAAGTGAAATTGCGGCTTCAGCTTTGCAAAATCATTTAGAAACACAAACCGATTTTGATCATAATTTTGGTTTAGATACAACTCAAAATGGATTAGTGATTGGAAAAATGTTTGGTGTTTTGGTTTGTCAAAATGAAAAGGGTGAATTAGGTTATTTATGGGCATTTTCTGGGAAATTAGCGAATGAAAATCATCATAATTACTTTGTGCCGACGGTTTTTGACATGTTAACCGAAAATAGTTTTTTCCGTAAAGAAGAAGAATTGCTAAATGCTTACAATCGTAAAATAGAAAACTTGGAAAAAGATTCCAATTATCACATTACGTTAGAAAATTTCAATCAATCTAAAATCCAAGCAGAATTCGAATTACAACTGCAAAAAACGAGAATAAAAGAACAGAAAATACTTCGTGACGAAAAGAGAAATCAACTCGCACCAACATTAAACGAAGAAGATTTACAACATCTTAATTTTGAATTATCAGAAGATAGCAAGCAAGAAAGTATTTTGTTGAAAAAAATGACAAAATATTGGAAATTGACTTTACTGACTTTGGAAGAAAAAGTAGCTGTTTTTACTGATGAAATCAATCAATTAAAAGAAGAACGAAAAGCGAAATCTGCAGCTTTACAACAAAAATTATTCGCTGAATATTCGTTTTTCAATCAATATAAAGAAAAGAAAAGTTTAGGCGAAATTTTCAATAATAATCCACCCGCTGGAGCAGGTGAGTGTGCCGCTCCGAAGTTACTACATTACGCTTTTCAACATAATTTGAAGCCGATTTGTATGGCAGAATTTTGGTGGGGACAATCGCCAAATTCAGAAGTGCGCCAACACAAACAATTTTATCCGTCTTGCAAAAGTAAATGTGAACCTATTTTAATGGGACATATGTTACATGATTTAGAAATGGAAGAAAATCCGTTTATCATGAATCACGCAGAAGGAAAAGATATTGAAATTGTTTACGAAGATGAAGTTATGCTTGCGATAAATAAACCTACAGAATTTTTATCGGTTCCAGGAAAAACTATTTCCGATTCGGTTTATGCTCGAATTAAGGAAAAATATCCAGATGCGACTGGTCCACTAATTGTTCATCGTTTAGACATGTCGACTTCCGGAATTATGCTTATCGCGAAAAATGAAGCGACAGCTGTACAATTACAAAGTCAGTTTATAAATCGAACGATTAAGAAGCGTTATGTGGCTTTATTGGATGGTTTATTGGAAAAATCTCATGGTTATATCGATTTGCCTTTACGAGTAGATTTAGACGACAGACCCCGACAATTAGTTTGTTACGAACACGGAAAACCCGCGCAAACCAAATGGAAAACCATTGAAGTCAAAAACGGAAAAACAAAAGTTTATTTTTATCCCATTACAGGAAGAACACACCAATTGCGTGTTCACGCTTCTCATAATTTAGGATTACACACTCCAATTGTTGGCGACGATTTATACGGAACCAAAGCAGATAGGTTGCATCTTCATGCTGAATATATTCAGTTTGAACATCCGATTACAAAGGAAGTTATGGAGATTATGGTGGAAGCTGGATTTTAGTTTCTTTAACCCTTCGAGGGTTCAAAACCCTCGAAGGGTTAAAGGAACTCGTAGTCAAATTTTTTTAATGATAAATTTGAATTATGAAATTCAATAAAATTTGAAATATTTCCAAACATATCTACAACTTCATTTCTTTTTAATTGGGTGTTTTTTGTTGAAATGATTGATTCATAAGAACTCCAAGGATACAAATTCATGCTTTTACAAAAACCGTGATGTACAGGATTATTGTGTATGTAATAAATTAAGTTTTTTAAATATTCTTCTGAATCAATTAGTTTTCTTTTAAACTTTGATTGAAAGATTTTTCCTGTCCTTTTATGTTTTTTGTTTATGGCTTGCGTGTAAGCATTTAAGAAATGAGAAAATTGTTTAGAAGCATCAATAACTTTTGGCTTTTCGACAGTTGTATATGATAATTCATTTTCTAAAATTTCTTCAGTAGTTTTGATTCTAACAGCAATATGAAAATGATTTTTTAATAAACACCAAGCATAGGTATCCGCAATCGGATTGATGTATTTCGCGTAAAGTTTTAAGAAATGGTAGTAATTGTCATTATCAAAGAAAATATTTTCTCCATTATTTCCTTTGTTGTAAATGTGGTAGTAATTTCCGGCAATTATTGGTGTAACTATTTGCATTTGTATTAATTTTAATGGCGTGTATAATACAAATATAATAAAATATTTTTACCCTCGAAGGGTTCAAAACCCTTCGAGGGTAAAAATTAAAAGGTTACTTTTTCCCCATCTAACCAAACACTATCAATCAAATTTGTAGCAAAGCAATACGGAATTTCGTAGAAACTATGTAAGGGTTTGGTGATAATCAAATTGGCTTTTTTGCCTTTTGTAATACTTCCGTGCGAATCGCTTAAATCAATCGCGTAAGCTCCATTTATAGTTGCTGCATTTATTGCTTCTTCTGGTGTCATTTTCATTTTGATACAAGCGGTTGCGACCACAAAATGCATATTTCCTGAAGGAGTTGTTCCTGGATTAAAATCAGAAGCTAAAGCTAAAGGCAAACCAGCATTTAACATTTGTCGTGCTGGTGTGTATGGAATCGAAATAAAATATGAACAACTTGGTAAAGCGACTGGCATACAAGCCGAATCTCTTAAAGCTTCGATATCTTCTTCGGTTACAATTTCCAAATGATCAACACTTAAAGCGCCATTTTCCACACAAGCTTTAATTCCGTCAATTGCTGTAAACTGATTCACGTGAATTTTTGGTGTTAAGCCATATTTTTTTCCAGCTTCCATAATTTGAATGGTTTCTGAAACGCTGAAATAACCGGTTTCTAAAAAAGCATCAATATAATCGGCTAAATTTTCAGCGGCTATTTTCGGCAACATTTCATTGATAATCAAATTGATATACGCTTGATGATTTTCTTTATATTCTGTTGGAAAAGCGTGCGCACCAAGGAAAGTCGATTTTATAGCAATTGGATAATTTTCCTTTAATTTCTTAATAACACGAAGCATTTTCAGTTCACCTTCAACCGTTAAACCGTAACCCGATTTAATTTCAACGGCTCCAGTTCCTTGTGAAATGACTTCTTCTAAACGTTTTTTCGATTGGTTGTAAATCTCTTCTTCAGTTGTTTCGTTTAATTTCTTAGCTGAATTTAAAATTCCACCACCACGATTCGCAATTTCTTCATAAGATAAACCATTAATTCGATCAACAAATTCGCCACTTCTGTTTCCAGCGTACACAATGTGCGTGTGACTGTCGCAAAAACTCGGCAAAACAATTTTTCCAGTTGCATCGACTATAGTAGCGTTTTCTAATTTCGGACAATTTTCCATCAAACCGAAATCGGAAATGATATCATTTTCCAAAACTAAAAAAGCATTTTCTAACATTGGCAAATGCGCCATTTCTGCACCAGAAACTTTTGTAATTGAAGTTTCTCTAACTTGTAGTAATTGTTTGATGTTTATAATTATGGTTTGCATGAGAATTAGTTATATTTGTAAAAGGTAAAAATACTTATTTAAAACAAAGTGCGAAAACTATTATACAAAAAAGGACGAAAAGTAGTGCCAACTTTAATTGAATACACTGGCGAACATGAAGATACAAAGCCAGAAATGCAATTGTTTGTGTATAATTCTGATGAATTATCTGAATATGAAGACATAAAACTGTCTCAATTAGATAAACATATGGAATCCAATAAAAATAATTGGATCAATTTACATGGTTTGGCTGAGATTGAATTGATTAAAGAAATTGGCGAAAAATTTTCTATTGACGATTTCATTTTAGGTGATATTTTAAATATTCTAAAACGTTCTAAAGTTGACGAATACAATCATACGTTGTTTTTCAATATTAAATCGTTATTACCAGAATCTAATGGAATTGATGTAGAGCAAATTAGTTTTATTTTACGTGATGGTTTGCTATTTTCGTTTCAGGAAAAAAGAAGCGATTTTTTTAAGCATATACGTGAAAGAATGCGCCAACATTCTGGAATTGTTAGGGATAGAAAAGTAGATTATTTACTGTATTTATTGTTAGATGCGGTGATGGAAAATTTTTACATTACCATTGAAAGTGAAGAACATAAAATTGATAATGTAATTGATTTAATCAAAACAAAACCCAATCCAAGAATTTTAGAAGATATTGAATTACATAGAGATAATTTAAATTTTTTACGTCGTTCTATTGTGCCACTTCGAGATTCTTTATATTCTATAAAAAGCATGAAAGATGACGATATATTTAATGTGATTACTATAGAAAATTATACTTTTTTTGCCAGATTACATCAAAAATGTTTAGAACTTTTAGATCAAGTAGATGCTGATTTGAGTTCTTTAGAAAGTGCTTCCGCTTTTTATTTTTCTATGCAGAGTCATAAAATGAATGAAGTGATGAAAACCTTAACCGTGGTTTCTGTGTTTTTTATGCCATTGACTTTTATTGTTGGAGTGTATGGAATGAATTTCGAAAATATGCCTGAATTAAAATGGGAATATGGTTATTTTTATGTTTTAGCAGGAATGTTTTTATTGTTTGTTGCCATGATTATTTATTTTAAAAAGAGAAGATGGTTTTAATTACCTAAATTTATATCTATGAAAAACGAAACAAAATATTTGTTAGATTCTGAAGATGTTCAATTGAAAAAATTACAAGAAATTGTAAAGAAAGCGATTGAAGAAGAACAGTTAATTATTACTAATTTATTGCATCCACCAACTGATAAATTAACAAAAGGACAAATGATTTCTGATAAAGTGGCTAATTTCGGAGGAAGTTGGGCTTTTATTATCTCTTTTTTTATCGTTTTAATAGTTTGGATTATTTTTAATACACTAGCTCTTAAAAATTTTGCTTTTGATCCGTATCCTTTTATTTTAATGAATTTGATTTTATCATGTATTGCAGCTTTACAAGCACCAATTATCATGATGAGTCAAAATCGTCAAGAAGAAAAAGATAGAAAACGTAGTGAAAACGACTACTTAATCAATCTAAAATCGGAATTAGAAATTAGAGCTTTAAACCAAAAAATCGATTTATTATTGGAAGAACAAATCAAAATCTTATTTGATAGTCAGGCGAAACAATTGGAAATCTTAAAAAATATTGAACAAAAAATGAAATAATTTTTTTGTTTGAATTTATTATCGTAATATTGCAATATATAAATATGACTTAAGATGGGAATTACTAAATCAGAATCTTTTACAGAGGAACAAAACGAAATCGCTAATTTGTTAAAAGCTTTAGCGAATCCGGCACGTGTGGCGATTATTCAGTATTTATTGAAAGTCGATTCTTGTATTTGTGGCGATATTGTAAACGAATTGCCTTTGGCGCAACCCACAATTTCTCAGCATTTAAAAGAATTAAAAAACGCGAATATCATTCAAGGAACCATTGAAGGAAAATCGATTTGTTATTGCATCAATCCGGAAACGATGTCGAAAATTGAAAGTTATTTTGGAGGGATTTCTCTAAAATTAAAAAATAAATGTTGTTAATTAAATACTATAATTATGAAACTATCAGAAATTAAAAATCAGCTTAAAAAGCTTACTACAATAGCTTTTCAATTGCCAAATGGCGATTTAGTTCCGAATCATTTTCATGTGACGGAAGTGGGTAAAATTACCAAACATTTCATCGATTGTGGTGGTGTGGTTCGTAACGAAGAAGTGGTGAATTTCCAGCTTTGGGAAGCGAATGATTACGATCACCGCTTGCATCCAGAAAAATTGGTTCACATTATTGAACTTTCGGAAGAAAAATTGCAAATTCCAGATTTAGAAATTGAAGTGGAATATCAAATGAAAGACACTATTGGAAAATTTGCTTTAGACTTTGACGGATCTATTTTTCAATTAAAATCGAAGTTAACGGATTGTTTAGCGAAAGACAATTGTGGTATTCCTCCAGAAAAAATGAAAGTTAAAATAGGCGAGTGGAAGCCAAAAGAAAATTCTTGTTGTACACCAGATTCAGGATGTTGTTAATCTATTTTAAATAAAGAAAATGAATAAAATAAAATCAATTTGGACCACAATTACGGGAAGTGTCAGTGCTGCTATTCCTTTGTTTTTTGCCGTTTGTAAAAGTGGTGCTTGTACTGCAGTTTGTGTGAGTCCAATCGCCTCAATATTTGGAATTTCTAGTGCGAGTTTAACGGCTTCACCTTTGATGAAATCGTTATTTCCATTGTTGTTGGTAATTAGTGCGGTTGCCTTTACAATTTCGTATTACAAATTATATGTGTTGCCGAAATTTGCATCAGCAGCTTCTTGTGAAACAGATTGTGGTTGTGATACACCTAAAAAACCACTTCATAAAACGTTTCCATTTTGGTCTTTTTGGGTTGGATTGGTAGCGAGTATTGCATTTTTTACCTATTTCGAAATTCAAAATTATAATTCGAATATAGAAAATCAAAATGTTCCTGTGGTTGAAAAAGAAGCTACTTCTTGTTGTTCAGATAATACAAATGTGAATAAGTAAAAATAACATTATGAATTTAGACAAAAAAGCACATTGGGAAAACGTTTTTGCTACAAAAGAAGAAACTGAAGTCAGTTGGTACCAACAAAAACCAAAAACTTCGATTAATTTTTTTATCGAAAATGAAATTCCAAAAAGCGCTAAAATTATTGATATTGGTGGTGGCGATAGTTATTTGATTGATAATTTATTAGAATTAGGTTATACAAATTTATTCCTTTTGGATATTTCTGAAAATGCGATTGAACGTATTAAAAAAAGGTTAGGAGCAAAGTCGGAAAAAGTTACTTTTATTGTTTCTAACGTTTTAGATTTTCAACCCGAAACAGCTTTTGATGTTTGGCACGATAGAGCGAGTTTTCATTTTTTAACGACACAAAAAGAAATCGAAACCTATAAAAATTTAGTTTCGAATTCCATCTCGGAAAATGGATATTTGTTTTTAGGAACTTTCTCAGAAAATGGTCCATTAAAATGCAGTGGTTTAGAAATTACACAATATTCGGAAGCTAAATTTGAGACGATTTTTAGTGGAAATTTCAATAAATTAAGTTGTTTTACAGAAAACCATCAAACACCATTTGATACGACTCAAAACTTTATTTTTTGTACGTTTAAAAAGAAATAATATGTTTCCAAATTTATCAAAAACCATAGAATCTATTTCGCAAATTTCAGTTTCTGAAGAACGAAAAGAAGTGTTGCAACCTTTGATTGATTATGTTCAGAATAAAGTCGATAATCAAGAAGAAATCCGTTTGAATTTCATTTGCACACATAATTCAAGAAGAAGTCATTTGAGTCAAATTTGGGCGCAAACTATGGCGTTTCAATTTGGAATTCAAAATGTATTTTGTTATTCTGGCGGAACGGAAGCAACTGCCATGTTTCCGAAAGTATCAGAAACGTTAATGAATCAAGGGTTTGAAATTTTAAAACTGAGTGAATCTCAAAATCCAGTTTATTCGGTTAAATTTTCAGAAAATCAACATCCTATAATTTGTTTTTCGAAAACTTTTGATGATGGATTTAATCCGAAATCGGGATTTGCAGCGATAATGACATGTTCATCAGCTGATGAAGGTTGTCCGTTTATAGCTGGAGCTGAAAAGCGTTTACCTATTCGTTATAGTGATCCAAAAGAATTTGATGGAACGGAATTTATGAATGAAAAATATGAAGAAAGAAGTTTAGAAATTGCTTCAGAAATGTATTTTGTTTTTTCTCAAATAAAAAAATATAAATGAAAAAAAGATTAGGATTTTTAGACCGTTTTTTAACACTTTGGATATTTTTAGCCATGCTAATTGGCGTAGCGATAGGATACTTTATTCCAAATTCTTCCAATTTTATTAATTCTTTTTCTTCTGGAACTACTAATATTCCGTTAGCTATTGGATTGATTTTGATGATGTATCCGCCTTTGACAAAAATTGATTTTTCAAAAGTGCCACAAATGTTTGAAAAACCAAAATTGCTAACAGCATCATTTCTTATTACTTGGATTTTTGGCCCTTTTTTAATGTTTTTATTGGCGACATTTTTCTTGCAAGACTATCCAGAATATATGACTGGATTAATTATTATTGGAATTGCACCTTGTATTGCCATGGTAATTGTTTGGAATGAATTAGCTGAAGGAAACCGAGAATTAACCGCTGGTTTAATTGGAATTAATAGTTTGTTGCAAGTATTCTTTTTTAGTTTGTACGCTTATTTTTATTTGAAAATTATGTTGCCTTTATTCGGAATTAAAGGTTTAGAATTGAACATAACAATCACAGAAATTGCAAAAACCGTTGGAATTTATTTAGGTATTCCCTTTACTTTGGCAATTGTGAGTAGATTCGCAATCAAAAAATATTTGGGAGATAAGTTTTTCAATCAGAAATTCATTCCTTTTGTATCTCCAATCACGTTAATTGCATTGCTTTTTACAATTGTAGTCATGTTCAGTTTAAAAGGCGAAATGATTGTAGATTTACCTTTAGATGTGGTTCGAATTGCTATTCCATTAGTGATTTTCTTTGCGATTATGTTTTTCTTAATGTTTTTTGTATCGAAGAAAATTGGTGCCAATTATAGAGATGCAGTTGCCTTATCATTTACTGCTTCAGGAAATAATTTTGAATTAGCCATTGCAGTTTCTATAGGTGTTTTCGGAATCAATAGTGGTCAAGCATTTGCAGGAGTAATTGGACCTTTAGTAGAAGTTCCTGCATTAATAATTTTAGTAAATGTCGCTTTTTGGTTGAAGAAAAAATTTTTTTAATCGATTTGAAAGTTAACATTAGAAAATAAAAAAATCCCGCTACTATACGGGATTTTTCACTACTAAACACAACACAACTATTCTTTAATCACTTTAATGGTTTGCGATTGATTTTCGCTTTCTAAAGTAATTAAATAAATTCCTTTTGCATACTTCGACATATCGATATTCGATGAAGTTGCTTGTATATTTTTTATTTCTAATTGTTGACCTAATAACGAGTAAATTGTAGCTTTTGAAGCTGAAATATTATCTAAGTATAAAATGTCTTTGACTGGATTTGGATAAAAACTTACTTTATTGATTTCGTTTGTAGCAATTCCTAATGTAGTGCTAATTACAAAATTATATGGTGTTTGATAATTTGTGTTTGTTGGTGTTGTGCTTACGATTTTTAAGAAATAATCGCCAGGTGTTAAAGTTCTTACAAATGAAAGTGTATTTCCTGAATTAGCAACCGTTGTGTCAATTAAATTGCCCGAACTATCTAAAATTGAAGCATTCATTACGCTTGTTGTAATAGTAGTAATGTCAACACTTGTTGTCATTGTGCCGCCAGAAATTGTGAATTTATAAAAATCTTGATCGGCATTTGCAGGAATAGATTGAAGAGTTGTAAAACCGTTGTAAACTTTATTGGTATTGACAGTGTAAGCCAATTCCTTAAAATTTGGTTCATCTAAACCTTGCATAATTTCGTAATAATATCCAGGTAATTCCGTATGATTTTCAATATAATCGAAAGTGGAATTAAAGTAGAAAAATTTTGTAGGATACGTTAAACTCGTATAATAAGTATCCATAATTGATTGTGGCTCTGCTACAACTCCGTCTGTTGTTCCTCCAGTAATTCTTCCGATAACACTTGAGAAATCGATAACATTATCAATAGGTTTTATATTTAACCCAATTATATTATCGCCAATATTTCCGCTGCAATTCACATCGTAATTATAAAAATCGGCACCAAAAAGATGTTCGTTCATATTACTTGAGTTGTTCACTTCAATTCCACCTGATAAAAAACGACCTGCATCACCACTATAATAATAAGAAATTTTCAAATCTCTAATCGCTTCGCTTTTCGTATCGATTCCTGCAAACCAACCCAAACCTGTGTCGCTGGCGTTACTTCCGCCATGTGGAGTTCCTAAAGTTAAGAGTTTCGCCACATGATGTGCATTATCCGTTTGCCAATAATTAGTATTTTGTAAATATTGTCGTGAAGCCAAACCGCCCATGCTGTGTCCGACCAGAATCACTTTGTTTTTACCAGTTAATTGCATAATTCTTTCAATTGCTTTTTTTACTGCAATTCCTTGTTTGTAAATAGCAGATTGATTGCTCAAAGCTGCAGTTCCAATGGAACCATCTGTATTCACATTAAAATTTAAAGTATAAAATTCGCCTTCAATCATGGTGGTTTCAAAAGCTGCAATATCAGCTCCAGCAGTTGGAAAGATATTTAGGTTTGCTGTTCCGTGATTTCCATCGGCATTTAGGCAAAAATCAAATCTTCCACCAAAAGTAAAGCCATATTGAGAACTGAAATAAGCAGTAGTGGCATTCCAAGTTTCAGAACTAGAATTTAATCCGTGTATGAAAAGGATAGGATAGGGAAGTTTGCTTTCAAATGTCAATTTATTAGTTAAATCAACTGTTTTTAATGGAATGATAGAATCATTTCTAATTTCTTGAAATTCAAATTCGGAAGGTCTGGGTTTATAAATTATGTTTTGAGCATAACCCATACTAATTGAAAATATTGAAATAAGAGTTAATAAAGTAATTTTTTTCATATGCACGCATAGTAAGTTAAAAGACCAATATAAATAAATATATTTAATTTTCACATATTTTTTGTTAAATTTCTAACAAATAAGTTTTAATATTAAATATTTATCAATAAAATGAGGGTTTATTGCAAGAATGATTGAAAGTCAAAAGGAAGTTTCAAAAACTGGAAATGTAATTGCTAATAGCGGAAATAAGGTTGTTAAAAATGGAAATGCAGTTGCTAGTTGCGGAAATACAGTTGCTAAAACTGGAAATGAATCTGCTAAAACTGGAAATGAATCTATCAAAACTGGAAATAAAACTGCTAAAACTGGAAATAAAGTTGCTAAAACTGGAAATGAATCTGCTAAAAGTCCATAGTAATCTTCTAAAACTCCAAATAAAGTTGCTAAAACTGGAAATAAAACTGCTAAAAGTCCAAACAAAGTTGCTAAAACTCCATAGTAATCTTCTAAAACTCCAAATGAAACTGCTAAAACTCCAAAGTAGGTTTCAAAATATAAAAAAAAACTCCCAATTTCTTGAGAGTTTCTGTTATTTATCAATCGCGCCTAACACGCGTTTCATAAAATCGTTTAGGGCTGCTTTTTTGTCTTTGCCTTCTTTGACCATTTTGTTTACTTCAATGGCGCCATACATATTTGAAATTAATTCGGCTATCACATCCAATTCTTCATCTTTTAAAGATTCTAATTCGCAAAGATGTTCTAAAACTGCAATGGTTTCAACTAAGTAATCCGCATCGTTTTCTTCAACAAATTGGGTTAAGTGTTTTATTACGGGTAATTTCATTTTTGTTTGTTTCAGGTTTCAAGTTTCAGGTTTCAAGTTCTGTGGTTCTTTAAGTCATAAACTAATAATAACTTCAAACCTGAAACTTGAAACAAAATATTTATATCACTTCAGCAACTAATTCCGCTAAAACTTCTGCTTTATTGGTTTGAGTTTGGTTCACTAACACTCCGTTTTTAAATGCTGCGAATGTTGGTAAATTGTCTACGTTAGCTAATTTTCTAGATTCTGTAAATTGCTCAGCATCTACCATTAAAAAAGGAACGTTTTCGTTTTCTGAAGCCATTTTTTTGAATTTTGGTTTCATAATTCGGCAATTTCCACACCAAGATGCTGAAAATTGTACTAAAACTACTTCGTTTGAAGCAATTATTTCTGCTAAATTATCTTTTTCTAATTCTAAGAACATAGTTTTATAATTTTCAATATTAAAATTCCAAATCCCAACACTTCGACTCCGCTCAGTGTGACTGGAATTTGGAATTTCTCTATTGTATTTTAATTTTTAGTTTTGGCTTAAATAAGCAGCAGTACTTAATCTGTCAGCGTTCATTGCTTCTTTACCAGCTTCCCAGTTTGCAGGACAAACTTCACCTTTAGTTTGGATATGTGTGTAAGCATCAACCATACGTAAATATTCGTTTACGTTTCTTCCTAATGGCATATCGTTAACACTTTCGTGGAAAATTTTACCAGTTTCGTCAATTAAATAAGTTGCACGGAAAGTTACGTTTGAACCTTCTAATATTTCATCGTTTAATTCTTCATTATAAACCCATTCTGCATCTAAAATATCTAAAGCAGCAGATAAATTACGAGTAGTATCAGCTAATAAAGGATAAGTAACTCCTTCAATTCCACCATTATTTTTTGGAGTGTTTAACCAAGCAAAGTGTACTTCGTTAGTATCGCAAGAAGCACCAATTACAATTGTGTTTCTTTTTTCAAATTCTGGTAAAGCCGCTTGGAAAGCGTGTAATTCAGTTGGACAAACAAATGTAAAGTCTTTTGGATACCAAAATAAAAGTACTTTTTTGTTGTTTTTTGTAGCTTCTTCTAAAACGTTAATTCTTAAGTTGTCACCCATTTCTGAGATTGCGTCAACGGTAATGTTTGGGAATTGTTTTCCTACTAATGCCATAATTTTTTTATTTATTTTATTGTTTTTATTTCTGGTGCAAAATTAGGTATTATTATCAGTATTTCAAGAGGAATTTATTGTAATTTCTTATTAGATAATAGGATATGCTTATGGGTGCGATTTCATATTCATAAAAAAGACGATTTGTTTCCAAATCGCCTTTAAAATAGTTTGTTTATAAAATTATTTTAGATATCAAATCGGCCTGAATTCATCACTTTTGTCCAAACTGAGATAAAATCTTTTACAAATTTTTCTTTGTTATCATCTTGTGCGTACACTTCGGCGTAAGCTCTTAGAACAGAATTCGAACCAAAAACTAAATCGACTCTAGTTGCCGTCCATTTTGTTGCGCCTGATTTTTTATCTACGATATTGTATAGATTGTCGTCAGCAGGTTTCCAACTATAACTCATGTCTGTCAAGTTAATGAAGAAATCATTACTTAAAACACCTTCATTATTGGTGAAAACACCATGTTTTGTTCCGCCATAATTGGTTCCAAGAACACGCATTCCACCAAGTAGAACGGTCATTTCTGCAGCACTCAGTCCAAGAAGTTGTGCTTTGTCTAACATTAATTCTTCAGGTTGTACCACATATTTAGCTTTCATAAAGTTTCTGAACGCATCGTTTGTTGGTTCTAAAACTTCAAATGAATCTACGTCTGTCATTTCTTGCGAAGCATCGCCTCGTCCAGCATGGAAAGGAACTTTTACATTAAATCCGCCTTCTTGAGCTGCTTTTTCGATAGCTGCACTTCCGCCAAGTACAATTAAATCGGCAATACTTACTTTTTTACTCAAACCAGCTTGAATTTCGTCAAGTTTAGCTAAAACTTTTTGAAGTCTTTCTGGTTCGTTGGCTATCCAACTTCTTTGCGGTTGTAAACGAATTCTTGCTCCATTTGCACCACCTCTGAAGTCGGAACCTCTAAATGTTCTTGCGCTATCCCAAGCTGTGTTGATTAATTCCGCTCTTGATAAACCACTATTTAATAATGTTCCTTTTAATTCTTCAATTTCTGAATCAGATAACGAATAATCTACTTTCGGAACTGGATCTTGCCAAATTAAATCTTCAGCAGGAACATCAGCACCTAAATATCTATCTTTTGGACCTAAATCTCTATGTGTTAATTTAAACCAAGCTCTTGCAAAAACTTCTGAAAAATAAGCTTGATCGTTATGAAAGCGCTCCGCAATTACTCGATAAGCAGGGTCCATTTTTAAAGCCATATCGGCATCGGTCATAATCGGATTTCTTTTTACAGACGGATCGAAAGCATCCACAGGTTTGTCTTCCTCTTTCATGTTTATTGGTTCCCATTGCGAAGCTCCAGCCGGACTTTTCTTTAATTCCCAATCATAGTTTAATAACAAATTGAAATATTCATTATCCCAACGAGTTGGGTGAGTTGTCCAAGCACCCTCTAGTCCACTTGTTACAGTATCAGGACCATTTCCGTTACCTTTTGGGTTTAACCAACCAAATCCTTGATTTTCCAATGCGCCAGCTTCAGGTTCTGGTCCTAAAACAGACGCATCACCATTTCCGTGTGCTTTTCCAACGGTATGTCCACCAGCAGTTAAAGCTACAGTTTCTTCATCGTTCATAGCCATTCTTTCAAATGTGATACGAACATCTTGTGCAGTTTTTAATGGATCAGATTTTCCGTCAACACCTTCTGGGTTTACATAAATTAATCCCATCATTACGGCTGCTAATGGATTTTCTAAATCTCTTTCACCAGAATATCTTGTTCCTTCACTTCCTGTTTTAGCTAGCCATTCTTTTTCAGCTCCCCAGTATACATCTTTTTCTGGATGCCAAATATCTTCACGTCCACCACCAAATCCGAATACTTTTAATCCCATCGATTCATAAGCCATTGTTCCTGCTAGAATCATTAAATCGGCCCAAGAAATTTTATTTCCATATTTCTTTTTGATAGGCCATAGAAGTCTTCTGGCTTTATCTAAATTTCCATTATCAGGCCAACTATTTAAAGGTGCAAAACGAAGGTTTCCAGTTCCAGCACCACCACGACCATCGGCAATTCTGTATGTTCCAGCGGAATGCCAAGCCATACGAATCATCAATCCACCATAATGACCATAATCTGCAGGCCACCAATCTTGACTGTCAGTCATAAAAGCTTTTAAGTCATTCTTTACAGCTTGCAAATCTAGTTTTTTGAATTCTTCGGCATAATTAAATGTTTCACCTAAAGGATTTGTTTTAGAATCGTGTTGATGAAGGATATCTAGATTAAGTGATTTTGGCCACCAATCGTGATTTTTTGTAGCATTCTCATTTGACTGATTTACTGAGCCACCTGAAAAAGGGCATTTTCCTCCGTTTGAATTAGTGATGTTTTCCATAGTATGTTGTTTTTTGATTATTTCTATTACAAAAATAAAGTTTAAACTAAGTTAAATAATAAATTCTAATTATATAAATTTATTTTATAATAGTTTTAGTTTATTATAAATTAATTTTAATAACTGAAAGAATTTCAATTTTAATTATATATTTGCCTTCCTAACCAAAATTACTAAAAAAATGAATATTTTCAGAAAAAAATCCATTACAACAATATTAAAACAAGGTGGAGATGGAGAACACTCTGGCTTAAATAAAGTATTGACAGTAAAAGATTTAACATTTTTTGGAATAGCTGCCATTATCGGTGGTGGTACTTTTAGTGCTATCGGAAATGCTTGTTTTTCTGGAGGTCCAGCCGTAGTACTTTTATATATTATGTGTGCGATTGCTTGCGGATTTACGGCTATGTGTTATGCGGAATTTGCTTCTCGTGTACCGGTTTCAGGAAGTGCTTATACGTATGCTTATGTATCTTTTGGGGAACTTTTTGCCTGGATTATTGGTTGGGCATTAATTATGGAATATTCAATTGGTAACATTTATATTGCTTTTTCATGGAGTGGTTATTTTACCAATTTACTAGAAACTTTCGGAATACATTTGCCAGAATGGTTAACAATAAATTATAAATCGGCTCACGCAGCATTTTTAGCAAGTAAAGGTGATGAAGGTTTAGCAGCTTGGCAAAACGCACCAATGTTAGGAAACTTGAGAGTTATTTTCGATTTACCAGCAGTGGTTATTAATGTTTTAATTACTTATTTAGTATATAGAGGAACAAAAGAATCTAAAAATTTTAGTAATGCAATGGTTTACATTAAGTTGGCAATTATTGCTTTAGTAATTATAGTTGGAGCTTTTTATGTAGATATTGATAATTGGACGCCTTTTATGCCAAATGGTTTTAGCGGAGTAATGGGCGGAGTTTCTGCAGTTTTCTTTGCTTACATTGGTTTTGATGCCGTTTCTACATTGGCAGAAGAAAGTAAAAATCCACAACGTGACTTACCAAAAGGAATGATTTATTCTTTAGTAATTTGTACTGTTGTTTTTATCATATTGGCTTTAGTTATTACTGGAATGGTTTCTTATGAATTGCTTGGTGTTAGTGATCCTTTAGCTGAAATTTTCGCTTTAAAAGGTGTAAAATGGATGTTATTTGTGGTTTCTATTGCTGCGGTTGTAGCGATGACAAGCGTTTTATTAGTTTTCCAAATGGGACAACCAAGAATTTGGATGACTATGAGTCGTGATGGTTTAATGCCAAAGCGTTTTTCTAGAATTCACCCAAAATATAAAACTCCAAGTTACGCGACACTTGTAACTGGTTTAGTGGTTGGAATTCCAATCTTTTTTACAGATGAAAACTTCGTATTAGATTTTACAAGTATCGGAACTTTATTTGCTTTCGTATTGGTTTGTGGTGGTGTTTTAATGCTTTCTGCTCAAAGTGAAGCTGAAATTGCTGAACGTGAAACAAAAGGAAAATTCAGAATTCCGTATGTGAATTCAAAATTCATTTTCCCAGTAATTATGTTAGTAGCGGTAGCTTTAATTTTAAAATATGTACCAGATTTCTTCACGAATGTTCTTGATTTTTCTACAGGTGAAAAATTAGCGACTAATATTCCAATGTTGGTTTTCTTAATCGTTTGTGTTGTAATGACATTTGTTTCATTCACTAAAAACTTATCGTTAATTCCGTTACTAGGTTTAATTTCTTGTTGTTATTTATTAACAGGAATGGCTGTTTCTAACTGGATGTGGTTTGGTGTTTGGTTGGTAATTGGATTGGTAATTTATTTTACATTCAGTTATAATAATAGTAAATTGAATACAGAAACTGAGGAATAAGAAAATATAAAATTTAAAAAACCGTCCCGATTTTATCGAGACGGTTTTTTTATGCTTTAAACTAAGCTATTTTTCTAATCGTTTTCCATTTTTTGAATCCAAACCAAGCTAAAAATCCGAAGAAAGCTATTGGCCAAAGTTGGACTAAAAACGCCACAATTCCTTCAAAAATGAACCAACCTGTTTTAATGCTTTCCCAAACTTGTAAGCCTAAATTTGGTCGGTACGCATTTACGTTTTTTTCATTGGCAACCAATTCGTATTTCAATTGTTCGTTTTGATATAATTCTAATGTTACTGTTGAAAAATTAACTTGATCTTTTAACGATAAATTATTGATGTAAGAAGTATAAGAATTTTCTTTTTTCGAGGCTAAATTCGCTTCAGCTTCATTAATTTCTTTCAGTTTGTTTCCTTTTTTGTCAATGGCGTTTTCTAATCTTTTAGAAGTGTTAGCATTTCTTTTTTGAGATAATTGATTGGCTAATAATTGTAAATTTACGTCGTCAGCTTTAATCACACGATAATCTAAAAACTGCACTTCTTTTGCTAAACTTCTCAATAGTGTGTCTAATTTCACGTTTGGCACTCGCAAGGAGATGGTGTTGTTCACTTCGTAACGTGTAGTTTGCAATAAACTATCTTGACTCACTTGCGTTTCATCGTTTTCTGTAATCGTACTTCTCAATTCGGAAAGTGTCACAAATCCGCCTACATTTTTAGTTAAATTCTCAATTTTGTATGTCGATTGTGCCACATCTTTGACTTTAAAACGTGCATCAGCCGTTCTAATAAATTTTCGTTTGGAATTTTTGTCTTCCACCGCTGCTGAGGAGGTCATGTCGTCAGCTACTGCCGAACTATCAACAGAAACAGCTTCTAAATCCATTTTACTAATACTCTCTTCCGATTTTTTGTTACAAGCGATTGCTAGTGTTAGAAGCATCATTACGCCTCCAATTTTGAAATTTGTGTTCATAAAAATTTGTTTTTAATGGTTGATTAATAAGTAAAAAGTAATAGTGTTCCATTAACAAATTTTTAAGATTAAGAGATATGAATTTACCTACTAAAAACTGTGCCAAAAATTTAATAGAGTAGGATAGTGGTGTTTCAAAATAGTTTCTGGTATGACATTTATCATAATTTAATTCTTCTAAACGATATAATTTTGAGGTAAATTCTAAATATTATGATGACATCATTAATTCAAAAATATAATGTTCCTGGTCCGAGATATACTAGTTATCCTACGGTTCCGTTTTGGGATGAAGAAAAGTTTACAGAACAAAAATGGATACATGATTTAAAAGAAACGTTTAAAGTAAGTAACCAAATTGATGGAATTAGTTTATATATTCACTTACCTTTTTGCGAAAGTTTGTGTACATTTTGTGGTTGCAACAAACGAATTACGAAGCGTCACGAAGTAGAATTACCCTACATTCAGGCTGTGATTAAAGAATGGCGAATGTATTGTGATTTGTTTTCTAGAAAGCCGAATATTAAAGAAATCCACTTGGGTGGCGGAACTCCAACTTTTTTCTCAACGGAGAATTTAACTTTGTTGATTAATGGAATTTTCGAAACGGCAAATAAAGCAGAAAACTATATTTTCAGTTTTGAAGGACATCCCAACAATACCACAAAAGAACATTTACAAACATTATATAATTTAGGTTTTAGAAGAGTGAGTTTTGGTGTGCAAGATTATAGTCCAAAAGTACAAGAAGCCATTCACAGAATACAATCGTTTCATAATGTTTCTAAAGTTACTTTATTAGCAAAAGAAATAGGCTACACGTCTATTGGACACGATTTAATTTACGGATTGCCATTTCAAACTTTAGAAGATGTAGAAGATACGATTCTTAAAACCAAATCATTATTACCGGACAGAATTTCGTTTTACAGCTACGCACATGTGCCGTGGTTGAAAGGAAATGGCCAACGAGGTTTTAATGACGAAGACATTCCGCAAAGCGATACAAAAAGACAATTGTACGAATTAGGAAAGAAAATGTTATTAGAAATCGGTTATCAAGAAATTGGAATGGATCATTTTGCTTTACCAACAGACGAAATGTATTTGGCATTTAGAAACAAAAATTTACACCGTAATTTTATGGGCTACACGGCTTCAAAAACAGATGTGATGATTGGTTTAGGTGTTTCTTCAATTAGTGATAGTTGGAATAGTTTTGCCCAAAATGAGAAATCTTTAGATGCTTATTATGTGAAAATTAATTCGAATTTATTACCCGTTTTTAGAGGACATCATTTAACAAATGAAGATTTAATTATCAGACAACATATTTTAAATTTAATGTGTCATTTTGAAACTTCTTGGGAATATGAAGCGTTATTTTTCAAAGAAATATATGAAGTTTTAGAAAGATTGAAAGAAATGCAACACGATGGTTTACTTATTATTGATGATAAAAAAATAACCGTTACTGATTTAGGAAAAGCCTATGTTAGAAATATTTGTATGGCTTTTGATTTAAGGTTACGAAGAGCGGCTCCACAAACGGAATTGTTTTCTATGACGGTTTAACTACAAAATAGACCTGACAGGTTTCAAAAACCTGTCAGGTCTAAGTGTATTAGGGAGAAGCTGAAAGGAGTTCAGCTTGACAAAAATTATCGTAAAACTTTGCGAACTTTGCGAATTCCTTTGCGTCTTTGCGAGCAAAAACTTAATGACAATTCACTTCAGATTGAATATGTAAATGCAAAATACTTGGTGAAATATAAGGAATGTCTAATCCGAAACCTCTCAAAACAAATAGAATTCCAATACCAACAATAAGTATTGGAATTATTTTTTGAAATTTTGAGTAATATGAAAATTGAGTTGTTTTTAAGAAATTCACCAAAACCATCATTAATGGAATCGTTCCTAATCCGAATAAAGTCATATATAAACTTCCTAATAAAACATTGTTCATGGCCATGGCTCCGAATAGTGCAACATACACCATTCCGCATGGTAAATAGCCATTGAACAAACCAATTAAAAACAACGATTTGTAACTTTTCTTTTTAAATTGAAGTCCTAATTGGGTTTTAACTTCAGAAACAATTTTATAAATTGGTTTTGAGAAATTGTATTGTGCTAATTTTTTTTCAGGAATTATCGCAATTAAAATCATCAAAACACCAACTATTATTGATAATTGTTGTTGGAATCCAGCTATGAAAAATCCAGCTCCCAAAAATCCAAAAATAACCCCTAATGAAGTATAAGCGGTAACTCTACCGATTTGGTAGGTGCTAATTTGCAACCATTTTTTAACCACATTATCTTTATCTACAGGAATCATCAATGCAATTGGACCGCACATTCCTACGCAGTGTAAACTACTAATAAATCCGAATATGAGTGCAGAATAAAGCATTGTTTTAAGTGAATTGTGATTAGTGAAAAGTGAATAGTTATTAAAAAAAAAATAAATTTTGCCACGAATTCACGAATTAAAATTGAATTCTGTTCGATATAATTTGTTCATCTTTGATGAAAATTCGAATTCATTCGAATTGTGCAATAATAAAAATTAGCGAATTCGTGGCTAATATTTGAGGTTTGTACTATTTAAAAATAATCAAAAATAATCGGTTTCTATGTTTAGAAAAGCCACTTCGGCCATTTCCCATTCGTATCTAGTAAATACAAAATCGTATTTCGTAAATACCAAATCCCAAATCAAAAATAGACTGTTTCTTTATTTAAATAAGCAACCTCATTAACTTTCCAATTTATAGATATTTCCCAAAGACCGCCAACCAATTTATGATTAGGTATGAGCATTATTGGATTTGATAAAGAAATTTTCGTTTCAAAATCCAACTTTTGATTAGACGGTCTGTAAAGGGAAATAGTTCCAGTTATTTTTTTATAATCGATATCTGCAGGGAAAATAATTTGTAATCCTTCAGCTGTTTTTTCTATTTTTAATTTAGTTTTCAAAGCGTTTGAAAGCGTTTGACTTTCAATATCACTTTGCACTTTGCTTTCTTGTTTGTAGTAGTCGTCCGCAACTAATTCGTTATCGTATTTTGAGTTAGATTGTACTAAAAACACAAAAAATAGTATAAAAGTCATAAAGCTTCCAAAGCCTATGATTACTCCTGTTCCCCAATTTATCTTCATGATTTTTGATTTTAATTAAACGTTCTCGGACCAAGAAAATTAGTAGATATGGTTTGAATCACTTTATTTCCTTGACACACTTCTATATTTATTTTTGTATTATCGGTTTCTAACAAAACGCCAGGAATTTCAACAAATAAAGTTCCAGTTGCTGCGCTTGCTTTTTCCACATGTAGAATAGGATTTCCAACTAATTTTAGAGTTCCTTCCTTCGGATTGATTAACTTAAATGTGATGTTTTTTAAATTGTCGTTTGTTTTATTAATAATTCGATAGGTGTACACATTACTGATATTTTTTCCTTTTTCTTCATACAACTGACCAGATAATCGTAAGATTTTGGTATCCACTTCAGTACGTAATAAAATCATTGAAATCATAACTGTGGTTAATATGACTAAAACCGCAATATAACCTTTCATTCTGGTGGTGAGTTGGAACTTTTCCTTTTTGGTAATTTCCACTTCACTTGCAAAGCGAATTAAACCTTTTGGTAAGTTCACTTTTTCCATCATCAAATCGCATTCGTCCATACAAGCGGTGCAATTGGTACATTCTAATTGTGTTCCGTGACGAATATCAATTCCGGTTGGACACACATTTACACATTGATGGCAATCGATACAATCTCCTAATTTTAAAGCTTGTCGGTCTTCATTTTTTTTAATTTTGGCTCTTCCGTTTTCGTTTTCTCCACGAACATAATCGTATGCCACAACAATCGATTTATTGTCTAACAAAACGCCTTGTAATCTTCCGTAAGGACAAGCGATAATACAAACTTGTTCTCTAAACCAGGTAAATACGAAATAGAAAATACCTGTAAAAATGGATAAAACAATTAAGGTTTTTACATTACTCAATGGTCCCTCAATTACCATCGCTTCAAGCGTATCACTTCCTACTAAATAAGCCAAGAATACATTCGCAATGATAAATGAAATGATTAAAAATACCGTCCATTTTAAAGCACGTTTTCTTATTTTTTCGGCATTCCATTCTTGGTTGTCGAGTTTCATTTGTGCACCTCTATCGCCATCTATCCAATACTCAATTCGTCTAAAAACCATTTCCATGAAAATAGTTTGCGGACAAAACCAACCACAAAATATACGACCGAAGGCTACTGTAAATAAGGTTAATCCAACTACTCCAGTTATCATTAAAACCACAACTAAATAGAAATCTTGTGGCCAAAATGGCATTCCGAAAATATTGAATCTTCTGTCTAAAACATTAAATAATAAGAACTGATTGCCGTTAATTTTTATGAACGGACTTGACAGTAAAAGAATTAATAAAGCATAGCTTAGTAATTTTCTTCTTTCATAAAACTTACCCTGAGGTTTTTTTGGGAAAATGAACTTTCTTTTTCCTTTTTCGTTTATGGTTCCGATGGAATCTCGGAAACTATCATCTTCTATATTTGACATCACTTTTTGTATTTTGCATTTCTGCTGGAACAAATTTGGGTGTAATATTTTATCACACCCAAATTGTTATTATTTATTTTTTTGCAATTGTATCCGTTACTGCTACATCTGCTGTAGTTGGTTTCGCTGCACCACCTTCTTTCCAAACTTCACCTTCAGGCGCTTTTCCTGCTGCTGGTTTTGTACCTTGTAAGGACATCACATAACTCGCCACTTTTTGAATTTCAGTTGGTTTTAAGCTTTCTTTCCAAGCCACCATTCCTTTTCCTGGTCGGCCACCTTCAGAAATAGTTTTGAATAAATTTTTAATTCCACCACCATTAATCCAGTTGGCATCTGTTAAGTTTGGACCAATTGCACCACCACCATCTGCTTTATGACATAAAACACAATTTGTTGTGAAAATCGCTTTTCCTTCCGCTATATCAGACGTTTCGGTAAGTTGAGTTACTTTATCAATATTCATTAAATCTGGGGCTGTTTTGTTGTATTCTTCTACTTTTTTCTCAGCTAAAGTATTCTCAATTACATATTCTTGTTCTTGAGTATAATCTCCAATAACATGAAAACGAACTAAATAAACTAATGCAAACACAATTGTGGCATAAAACAATCCTGTAAACCATGGTGGTAAACCGTTGTCTAATTCTTTAATACCATCATAATCGTGATCTAATTGAATGTCTTTTTCGTTTTCAATTGGTTTTAAAGCCGAAATTTTAAACATCCATTTTTTGTAAAATGCTGATTGTGTAAAAGGTTTTACACTTTCAATATCAAATATTTCTTTATCCTCAGCTGTTAGTAAATGATAAGAAATACTGTCTAAGGCTTTCATAATTATCTCAACTGTGATAAACATGAATATTAAAAACAGGTGTATTATTGGCACAATTGGATATTTTAAAAAGGCTGGTCTGTCACCAGAATCAATAAAATATTCAGTTAAAGCAAAAACCATTGCATAAAAAAATGGAAACCTAACGTATACTGGAATATATCTTCTCATCATCTTAATTTTTAATTTTCGTTAAAAGGTAATTCACTCATAATTTTCACTTGTTCTTTACTATATGATAAGGCATAAATCATATATGAAACAAAAATGGTAAAGAAAATTACTAAAGATATTATCGGGTATATTTCTACTCCGTTGATACCTTCCAAATTGTGTTTGACAAATTTTAACATCTTTTTATTTTTTAACTTTAATATCAGTTCCTAAACGTTGTAAGTAAGCAATTAAGGCTACGATTTCTCTGTCTCTCATTTGGACAAATTTTTCACCTGTAAGTTTTGCTTTTTCTTTACTTGCTGCATATGATTTAGAGAAATTCGGATCTGTTTCTAAACCTTTTTCAATTTCTGTAGCTTGTTTTTCAATACTTGTAAAAGCATTGGCGATGTCATGATCTGTATAGGGAACTCCTAAAATTTTCATCACACTCATTTTTTTCTGAATGTCATCATGTTTCATTTTTTTATTATCAAACATCCATTTGTAAGCTGGCATAATAGAACCTGTCGTTGTCGCTTGCGGATTCCACATGTGACTAAAGTGCCAACTATGAGGATATTTACCACCGACTCTCATTAAATCTGGACCCGTTCTTTTTGAACCCCATAAATGAGGATGATCATACACATATTCACCAGATTTAGATGATTCTCCATAACGTTTTACTTCACTTCTAAATGGGCGAACCAATTGTGAGTGACAGTTGTTGCAACCTTCACGGATATATAAATCTCTTCCTTCTAATTCTAATGGTGTGTAAGGTTTTACACTTGTAATGGTTGCAATATTAGATTTCACAATTAACATCGGAACAATTTGAATTAAACCTCCAATAGAAACTGCTAAAACTGTTAATATGGTAAATTGAACCGGTTTACGTTCTAACCAAGCGTGTACTTTTTCGTTTCTTAATCTGCTTGATGCGATAACTGGTAAAGCTGCTGCTTCTGCTTCTTCATCTTCAACTGCTGAACCTTGTTTTACCGTTTTGAATATGTTGTACACTCCAACTAAAACTCCAGCTAAGTATAAAACTCCTCCGACTGAACGCATCGCATACATAGGCATAATTTCAACTACTGTATCCATAAATTGCCCATACATTAAAGTTCCGTCTTCATTAAATTGTTTCCACATTAATGATTGCACAAAACCGGCTACATACATTGGTAAAGCATATAAAATGATACCTAGTGTTCCAATCCAGAAATGAAAATTGGCTAATTTTTCAGAATATAATTTCGTTTTAGTAATTCTTGGGATAATCCAATAAATCATACCGAATGTCATGAAACCATTCCAAGCTAAAGCACCAACGTGAACGTGAGCTACAATCCAGTCTGTAAAATGCGCAATAGCATTTACATTTTTAAGTGATAACATTGGACCTTCAAAAGTGGCCATTCCGTAACCTGTAACTCCAACTACGAAGAATTTTAAAACTGCATCTGTTCTTACTTTATCCCAAGCGCCTCTTAAAGTTAATAAACCATTAATCATTCCACCCCAAGATGGAGCGATAAGCATAATTGAAAACACAACTCCTAAATTTTGTGCCCAATCTGGTAAAGTTGAATACAATAAATGATGAGGTCCGGCCCAGATGTATAAGAAAATTAAAGACCAAAAGTGAATAATTGATAATCGATAAGAATAAACTGGTCTGTTCGCGGCTTTCGGTAAGTAATAATACATCAAACCTAAGAAAGGTGTAGTTAAGAAAAACGCAACCGCATTATGTCCGTACCACCATTGCACTAAAGCATCTTGAACACCAGCATAAACAGAATAACTTTTTGTTAATGAAACTGGAATTGCAATACTATTTACTATATGTAATAAAGCTACAGCAACAAAAGTGGCTATGTAAAACCAAATGGCTACATAAATATGACGTTCTCTACGTTTTATAATGGTTCCAATCATGTTGATACCAAAAGCGACCCAAACCAAAGCAATTGCTATATCAAAAGGCCATTCTAATTCGGCATATTCTTTTGAAGTGGTGATTCCCATTGGTAATGTAATAGCAGCGCCCAAAATGATAAGTTGCCAACCCCAAAAGTTAATTTGACTTAAAAAGTCGCTATACATTCTAGCTTTTAGTAAACGTTGAAGTGAGTAATAGACTCCAGCGAAAACCGCATTTCCAACAAAGGCGAAAATTACTGCATTGGTGTGTAAAGGTCTTAATCTTCCATAACTTAACCACGGAATTCCGTCTGTTAAATTTGGGAAAAGATAAAAGAACGCTACTAGTAATCCTACCGACATTCCTACTACTCCGAAAAGTAGTGATGCATAAATAAAATTACGAACGATTTTATTATCATAACGAAATTGTTGCATTTCCATAATTACTGATTATTTATTTAGTTTTAGATTTAGTTTTTTTTAATTCATCGTCAAATAGCATACGTACGGAAGGTGTATAATCATCATCAAATTGTCCGTTTCTGACGGCTAAAATGAAAGTAATTAGGAACACAATGGCAATTAAGATGCTAATGGTTATAAGAAAATATATGATACTCATACCTCTATAAGTTTTAAACAAAGTTAGATTAGTGCTGATTCAATAAATATGACATTTGTCATGTATTGGATTTATTTTTAAAACTGGAAGTTAAAAGGGACAAGGCATAAGTTTTTAAACACACTTTTACACAAACATTTATTGCTTATGCCTTATAATTTATCCCTAATTACTTGATTTTTTTACCATAAAACTTACTTAATATAGTTACAAAACTCACAATGGTTATAGCGCTCATCGGCATAATTATCGCTGCAAACAAAGGAGAAAGTTCACCTGATAAGGCAAAAGTTAACCCAACTGCATTGTATAGTAAAGACAAGACAAAACTCATATAAATGGTTTTCATTGCATTTTTAGAATATTGGATGTAATGAAACAATTTTTGAAATTGAGACGCATCCATAATTCCGTCACAAGCGGGAGAAAATACATTTACATTTTCCGAAAGTGCGATTCCGATATTACTTTGTGCTAAAGCTCCAGCATCGTTTAAACCATCGCCAACCATCATGACATTTTTACCTTCTTTTTGAAGTTTTTCAATGAATTCTAGTTTTTGCTCGGGTTTCTGATTGAATACTAATGTTGTAGATTCTGGTAATATGGTTTTCAAGAATTCTCTTTCACCATCATTATCTCCTGAAAGTACAATCGTTTGATAGTTATTTGAATTTAATTCGAAAAACAAATCGTGTAAACCTTCTCTATATTGGTGATTGAATACGAAATAACCTTTGTATGCATTATCAATTTCAATATGCACTTTTGTGTTTTTGTCTTCTTCGATTATTTCAGAATTATTTATTAGTTGTAACGAACCAATTTTATATGACGTATTTTCAATCGTAGCCAACATTCCTTTACCAACAATTTCTTCGTAATTTGAAATTTCAGCAACTTGTGATTGCGGTAAAAATTCGTATAATTTTCGACTTAACGGATGATTTGAATTTCGAACAATGCTTTTAATTTTTGCAAATTCCACTTGTGATAACGTTTCGCCAACATATTCAATATTTGATTTTAAAGATGAGGTAATCGTACCAGTTTTATCGAAAACTATTGTATCTACTTTCGCCATTTGTTCAATGACTTGAGCGTTTTTCAGATACAATTTGTTCTTTCCCATAATTCGTAATACGTTTCCTAAAGTAAAAGGGGCCGTTAATGCTAAGGCACACGGACAAGCTACAATTAGCACTGCTGTGAAAACATTAAAAGCGATATAAGCATTGATGAACAACCAAAATATAAGTGAGCCAAATGCCAATAATAATAGAGCAGGAGTGAAGTACTGACTGACATTATCTGTAATCGATTTGTGTTTTTGATCTATTTTCTTTTGAAAAACATCGTTGCTCCATAATTGCGTTAAATAACTTTGCGAAACTGAAAACAACACTTCCATTTCAATAATTCCGCCCATTTGTTTTCCACCTGCGAAGACTTTATCGCCTGATTTTTTCTCAATTGGAATGGCTTCACCTGTTACAAAACTATAATCTAAAGACGTTTTTGGAGAAATTAAAATTCCATCAACTGGAATTAATTCTTGGTTGCGAATCATTAATCGGTCGCCTTTTTCAATATCGTAAATCTGACAAGGCTTTTCATTTCCTTCTGGACTAACTAAGGAAACAGCAATTGGAAAATACGATTTATAATCGCGTTCAAAAGACAAGAAATCGTAGGTTTTTTGTTGAAATAATTTTCCCAATAACATAAAGAAAACCAATCCTGTTAAACTGTCGAAAAAACCCTGACCATAATTGAAAGTAATATCAATCACACTTCGTACAAACATCACAATAATTCCTAAAGCGATAGGAATATCAATGTTTAGCATTTTCGATTTGATACTTTTATAAGCTGAAATATAATAACCACTTGCCGAATATAAAAAAGATGGTAAGGATAAAAAGAAGATTAAAGTTCTAAAGAAATTTCTGTATTTGTTAATCCAAAATTCGTCCACTTCAAAATATTCTGGAAACGATAAAAGCATGATGTTTCCAAAACAGAAAAAAGCAATTCCTAGTTTGTAAATTAAACTTCTATCAATTTCTTTTTTGCCTGTTTCGTAATTTTCTAAGCTGATATAAGGTTCATAACCAATTGAAGATAGTAAATTTACAATTTCTTTTAGAGAAGTTATTTCAGCATTATACGTAATTCTCACTTTTTTCTGTGTGAAATTGACTTGAGAAGTGCTTACTCCTTTCTGCAGTTTTTGTAAATTTTCTAAAATCCAAATGCATGAACTGCAGTGAATATGTGGAATGTACAAGGAAACAATATGCGTGTTGTTTTCTTGAAACTCTAATAGTTTAGATTGAATTTTTTCATCATCTAAAAAATCATATTTTCCTTTAATTTCTTGTGGAGTTGCTCCTGGAGCCGATTGAAAATCATAATAACAAATTAAATCATTTTGACTAAAAATTTCATATACTGTTTTGCAACCCACACAACAGAATGATTTTGCGTCAAATTGTATTTCTTCTCTTGTAGTATATTCTTTACCACAATGGAAACAATTTTTATTGTCCATAATAATGCTCATTTTACCTAAAACAAAGGTCAAATATTGTTTATAAGTAAAATATGATAATTGTCATACAAATTCGTATTTTTGTACAGACTTCAATTAATTTTCCAGATGAGTAAATGCGAACAATGTATAGTAAGAGAATTTAGTGCTTTAAAAGCATTGAATAAGGATGAATTATTGCGAATGGCTGATTGTAAAACTTCATTCGTTGTTAAAAAAGGCGAGACCATTTTTGATGAAGGTGATTCTTTAAACGGAATTTATTGTATTAAAGACGGTGTTTGTAAACTATCTAAGTTAAGCGATAATGGAAAAGACCAAATTGTGAAATTGGTTAAAAAAGGTGAATTATTAGGTCAACGTTCGTTAATTAGCGAAGAATCTACCAATTTGAGTGCAGTTGCCATTGAAGATATGCATGTTTGCTTTATTCCGAAACAAGAAATTTTGCAATTTTTTAATGAGAACAATCAGTTTTCATTAAACATGATGAAATCCGTTTGTGGCGATTTAAAAGATGCCGATGACGGAATGGTGAATTTGGCTCAGAAAACTGTAAAACAACGTTTAGCAGAAACTTTATTGAAATTAGAAGCCGACTTCGGAAGTAATGAAGACGGCAGTTTAAAATTACAATTGTCTCGTGAAGAAATTGCTGGAATGATAGGTACTGCAACAGAAAGTTGTATTCGATTATTATCTGAATTTAATAAAGAAGGTTGGATTACTTTACAAGGTAAAAAAATTACCATTACCAATAAGAAAGAGTTGCAAAGAATGATTTAATTTGGGATTTACGATTTACATTACCACATAACATGAATGACAATTTTATAAATGAATTCTTTGGAATAGGCATACAAAACGGGAAAACACCTGAAAATTTGGGAATGCTTTGGCGCACGGCTCAAAATTTTGGTGCCAGTTTTATTTTTACGATTGGAAAACGCTATGCGAAACAAGCTTGCGACACACATAATGCCGTTAAAATGATTCCATATTTTCACTACGATACCTTTGAAGCTTTTTACCAAAATTTACCAAAAGGAGCGCGATTAGTAGGTGTAGAGCTTGACGATTCTGCTGTAGATTTAGAAACCTTTCATCATCCGCAACGTTGTGTGTATTTATTAGGCGCAGAAGACCACGGTATGACCAAAAACGCCATGGAAAAATGCCATCATTTAGTCAAATTTAAATCGGAAAAAAGTTTAAATGTTTCCATTGCAGGAAGTATTGTTTTGTACGATAGAGGTTTGAATAAGCCGAGGATTTGATTATTTACAAAATGCTGAAAGTAAAATAAATATTTTAAAATATTTAAAATCATTTAGTTAGTATTTTATTTAGTGAAAAATGTAAATGTTCAACAAAACAAAGAAATAAAAGACTAACCAAATGAAATTTAGATTTAAAATATGGAATATTTACCTAGGTCAAAAAATGAAGATTCATATTCTAATTCATTTAATGAGTTAACAAAATCATTTTCCTCTCTTTTAATAAAATAATATCTGGACCTTCCTAAATCTTCTGCTTTTTGTAAAGTTTTAGTATCAATAAAATTTGCATAGTAATCGAAATTTTGTACACTGTCATCGAGTAAAATAAAAGAGTAGTCTCTGTATTTTCTGTACGAGGATAAGTTATTTTCTGATGGAGAATAATCAATTCCTCTTAATTTAGGAATCATAAATTCTGAATCTTTAAGAGGAGGTTTAAGACTATAGAAATCGTCGAAACCTTTAATGTCTTCAATGTTGTAATTTGATTTCTCTATTAATGATTTTATCATAAATAAAGCAAGTGTTTTAGACCGAACACTACCATAATATATTGTTTTTGGAAATTCAGAAACAGTAAATTTTTCATCATTTGCTTTGAACAAAGGTGTTGATATTTTACCTTTTGAAAACTCTTGAAATACAACAAAAGCTTTTCTTTGCTTACTTAGAGAATAGATTGAAAAATAATTAGAATATGAAGTTTGCCAAAACCATTTTTTTAAAGCTTCCTTTTCCTCTAAACTTGGTTGTTCTTTATTTTTAAAAAATTCAGTTATAAAAATTAATTGTAAGTTATATGGAAGTAATTTGTAATTTAAAACGTTTAGTTCATAATACAAGAAATCAACAGCTTTTAGGATGTTTTCAAAAGTTTTAAAGCACAACTCTTTAAAATCACTTCTCTTTGCTAAAGATTCAGTTTTAACATCAAAATAAATTTTACCAGTAGCAGTTTCTACACATTGTAAAATAATTTCAGTTTTTAAATCTTCAAATCCATAGGTAACTAATTTTAATTTTAAATTTTCAATTTCTTCACTGAATTTAAAACCATCATTATATGTTAATGCACTAAGCATCCACATTGGAGACATATCACTTCCTTTGCTATTTATTCTTGAAAAAATTTCTACAGAATCTTGGATAGACCCCCCATTAATATTTACAAAAGCTATTGAATAATCTAATAAAATAGTAGCTAATTTTTTTGCTCGGTTAATATATCTTGTACTAGTTTCATCGTCATAAAATTGTTTTATGTTATCTGAGAAAGATAAAAACATGAATGTATCGACAAGATAGTATAAAGGAATATAATATGGCTCTATTTTTTTTGATGTTGGTTGAGAGAATTCCTGATTTTCTAAATCATAATATACGATATAGTCTTGTAAATTGTTTTTATTTTGTAATTGAACAGATTCATCTTCGGGGTTTATTAATGCACTAAACAGAGTAGTTATTCTCTGATAGCCATCAATTATGTATGAATATTTATTAGGAGAATTTTTTAATGTATATGGACCTATTTTATTGTTATAGTCATATTCGTTTGATTCAGGATTCCAAAAAAGTAAGCTACCTATTGGAAAACCTCTCTTAATGCTGTCAAATAAATCAATTCTTTGTTTTTTATCCCAAATGTAATCTCGTTGAAATTCTGGAACAACTAATCGTCCTTTTTTTACATAATCAAGGATGTTAATTAATCTATCTATCTCAGGCTTTACATTTATTTTGTTATTTGAGTCCATATTAAGCATTATAAAAGAGAATTTATTTTGTTTAAAATTAATTGTGGTTCATTTGGTAAATTTTGATGTTCACAATTTTTTAAAATCATTTCTTGTAAAAGTTCTTCTTCAAGAAATAATGATGGAAAGTTTTGTTTTGTGTTATAATCTCTTGTAGATAATTTTTCCATATCATAAAAATCTCGTTCATCAAAAGTAAGCTTTTTAAAACTCTCTAATTCATTTTGGTTTAAATTTTCTATTTTTTCAATTAATTCAAGAGGCAGATAATTTTCTATTTCTCTTTTTTCTAAAATATGTAATAATATATTATTCTCGTCACAAAATGGTATAATTCCATTCTCATCATTATAACTATCATCTTTGTGTTTTTTATCACTATCCATAATTACAATTCCTCTTAAATAACGAAAATTTTCTAAACTATCATTATTATAAGATGAAAGAATGTGATTTACTTGATTAATAATACCGCCTTTTCCACCACAGTTTTCAATTCTAATCCATTTCTGGTCTAAAAAACTTTGAATTTTTTTACCTTTTGTCTTAAACTTGGTAATCAAACCTTTAATAAAACAGCTATCATAAGTAGCGTTTTCTAAAAATATAAACACTTCACTATTTAAAAAAATGATTCCATTATCAATTGAAAATTCATTTTCTGCCACATTATCGTTTTCTTTTAATTCAATATCGTGTTTTAGGCTTCCTTGTAAAGTTGCTACAAATGCTTCGTAAAGTAATTCTTTATATTGTGTTCTAGCTTCATTACTCCAAATAGAAGTGTCTATTATGTCTTCGTCATCAAAGAATAAGTTATAACGTCTATTTAAAATATGACTCAATACTAAATCAATTTTTGTTACATTTTCTGCTTGATTGAACAAATTGCTATTAATCTTTATAATCACTTTATTTGTTTTTTTGGGCTAATTTTAAAGCAACTGCTTCATCAAAACTTTCATTAAAAATATGGTCTGGCCATGAAGTAACTTCGCCTTGTTCAGTAACTTCAATTTTTTTAAGTATTGAACAATCTTTATCTTCATCGTAATCTACAAAATATAAGTTTAAATTATTATAGTCTAAATTACCTTTAGCAATTAATGTCCGCAATCTTAAAATAAAATTTTTAGAATGAGTTTCAATTAAGTATTTATTTTTTGAATCAATTATTGAGTTAGATATCAGCTCAGCTAAATTTCCATGTGCAGCAGGATGCAAGTGTAATTCAGGTTGCTCTAAAATATTTAAAGTTGGTTCACATTCGTTTTTATATAATGCTTTTACTATTATTGGTAATGCTTGACTCATTCCTTGTCCCACGTCAACTATATTAATACCACTCCAATCAGAATTTCTTCTTATTTTGATTTCATAATAAGGTTGTTTTCTGTCTACAAATAATTCCCAACCATCAAAATTTTCTTTAAACCAATTACTCACTTTTTCTTCTAACTCTTCGTCTTGAGCTATTAAATGATATGCTTTTTCTCCTAGACCATCAATGGAATTTGGATTTTTTAAATCGTTGATATAAAAAATTCTTTGAGGTTTAACTCTAAAAGGACCTAGATAATCAGTTTTTAGACTAAAAATTTTTTCAGATGGGTGTCCAGTTATTAAAAATCCTTTCAAATTACTTTGATAATGTTCTTCCTCTAGTAAACTTTTGTAATCATATTCTACATCCTTCATTTTTTCAGAGCTTATTTCCCACTTTGAAATCATTGGTTTTGTTGGAGTGTTGACAACCGTGATTTTAAGTTCATCTTTTCCACTTATTAATTCAAAATCAATGTTTCCTTGGATTTCACGTCTGAAAAATAAATCTCGGTACTCAGCTCCTAATTCTATGCCTTTATTTATATACATAAAAGGTTCATCAAATTCTAACGAAAATGAGCCTTCAATTAACGTAGGAAGTTTTGCAATAGAACTTTTTCCAGAACTGTTTTTACCAAATATCACTGTTATTGGTTTTAATTCTAATTCAGTTCTTTCTTTAAAAGATTTATAACCTTTAAATACAATTTTGTCTAACATATTTTAAATTAGTTATTGAGAAATACTCAAATAAACTTAGCCTAATAAGATTTAGGAAGTAAACAAATGTAAATAAAAAGTAATAAACTTAAAATTTAAACAATTAAAATTTTGTGTTATAGTTTTAATAAAATTAATTCAGTTTATTTAATAACATCCTAGCTCTTTGAAATTTTCATTCTTAAAATCCATCAAATTGGAATTACCTTTACCAGTTCTAGCTATTTGACTATCTGTATTGTCATAAGCAACATTAAATTCATTTTGTAAACCTTGACAATCTTTATTTTTAATTAATTTATAGATTCTTTCTTTTACCATTGGATCATGGTTATTCCAAAAATCAGCATTATCTAATTCCATAGTTATTTATAAAATTAATTTCACTCCGTTATTTTTTCTCCACTCCAAAAATAAAATAACAAAACCCGTTATTTTTTTCTTCTCTTTAAAATAAAATAACAAAAACTGTTATTGTTTTTTTCGTTCAAAAATAAAATAACAAGAAATTTGGCGGCATTTTTGATTTGAAATGGATATCACAAATTTAATAGTATGCAAAAAAGAAAATCAATTTGTAAGCAATTAGGCATTAAACAAGAGGAATTGGCGATGTTTTTAAATATCAGTAAAGGACAATTAGCGATGTATGAAACAGGTAAACGAGATTTACCAACTTCTGCTACACTACAACTCGCCCCAATGTTAAAATTTATGCAAGATGAAAGCTTGAAATCGGGTAGTGCGGAAATGTTGAAATTTCAAACCGAACAACAGAAAAAAGTTTTGGAGCAATTGCTTAAAGACAATAAATACCATCAAATAATATTGAAGAAAAAGCTTGAAATTGCAGAGAAAAAGTATCAATCTAATGTTGCTGCTATGCAACTGATGAGGTATTTGGAAAAAGAAGCTCCAGAAACTAGACTCATAAAAGTAATTGAAGCAAAAGCAACATCTGAATTAGAGAAAAATGGTTTGGAAGTTGTAACTAAGTATAAAATTCAAAAGGAAGTGTTGCAGGCGGAAGAAAAAATACTATTGAAGTTGTTGGGTTGAGGTTTGCGGAAATGGTTTGTGTGAGATGCTTTCAGCATGACAAGTTTGGAGGTATTGTTTTGCGGAAGTAGATTATGAGATTCCTCCTAAGGTCGGAATGACAAGATTGTGGAAGTGGTTTGTGTGAGATGCTTTAACTTCGTTGAATCTTCGATTTCAGCATGACAAACTCTACGCACAGCTTAATTGCTCTATTTTGAGCGGAGCGACTTTACCCACAATCCAAACTATGTATCTATGTGTTTTAAAAAAAAAACTTATATGACTTATATGTTTAAAAGAAACTTACTTCCCGATACAGAAATTAGCAAAAATATTCCCAAGTAACTCATCGTTAGAAACTTGCCCTGTAATTTCTCCGAAGTGGAATAACGCCTGACGAATATCAATCGCCATAAAATCTGAAGAAATATTATTGTCTAATCCAAAACGCACTTTCTGAATTTCCTCTAAAGCTTTTAATAGCGAATCGTAGTGACGTGTGTTGGTGACAATAGTTTCGTTATTTCTTAAAGCACCTGTGTTGACAAGAGATAGCAATTGATTTTTTAATTCATCGATGCCTATTTTTTGTTTAGCACTTAAATATATTTGTTTCAAGTTTAAAGTTTCAAGTTCTTGATGCAGTTTTTGAAGTTCATTCTCGTTAAGCTGGTCAATTTTATTGGCAACAATTAAAATTTCTTTAAGCGGATATTTATTTTTAATTTTTTCTATTTCTACTACGAATTCCGAACTTGAAACCTGAAACTTTAAACTATCCATTAAGTAAATAACGAGTTGCGCTTGTTCAATCTTCTCAAACGTTTTCTGAATTCCAATGCTTTCTACTACATCTTTGGTTTCTCTAATTCCGGCTGTATCAATAAATCGGAAACCAATTCCGTCAATTACTAATTCGTCTTCAATCGTATCACGAGTAGTTCCAGCAATGTCCGAAACAATGGCGCGTTCTTCGTTTAGTAAAGCGTTCAAAAGAGTCGATTTTCCGACATTTGGTTCACCAACAATCGCAACTGGAATTCCGTTTTTAATCACATTTCCAACCGCAAAACTGTCGATTAATCGTTTTAAAACAAATTCAATTCGGGTTAATAATTCGTAAAATGCGGTTCTGTCTGCAAATTCTACGTCTTCTTCTGCGAAATCTAATTCTAATTCAATTAAAGAAGCGAAGTTTAATAATTCTTCACGCAACTTGGCAATTTCATTACTGAATCCGCCACGCATTTGTTGCATCGCTATTTGGTGACTAGCTTCGTTATCCGATGAGATTAAGTCGGCAACAGCTTCCGCTTGCGAAAGATCGAGTTTGGCGTTTAAAAAGGCTCTCAGGGTAAATTCACCCGCTTGTGCCATTTTTGCGCCTTTACGAAGTAATAATTGTATAATTTGTTGTTGAATAAAAACCGAACCATGACATGAAATTTCCACCACATTTTCACCCGTATACGAATTCGGACCTTTAAAAATAGATAGTAAAACCTGGTCATAAACCTTCGTGCCATCCACAATATGACCCAAATGTATCGTATGTGTTTTTTGCTTACTAATGTCTTTTCCCGAAACCGATTCAAATACTTCAGCAGCAATGGTAATAGCATCGGCGCCTGATAATCTAATAACAGCAATCGCTCCAGCACCAGATGGTGTAGCTAAGGCAACTATGGTTTCGTGTGGAATCATATTTTAGGTTTTGAATTGCAAAGATAGTTATTTTAGTGAATAGTGAATAGTGAATAGTGAATAGTGAATGGTGAATGGTGATTGGTGAATAGTTTTTTTAGAAGAAGACATTTTGTTTTCAAAACACCACTTGTCCCGCTATCCACTATATTTTTTCAAATTGCTTTTTGGAAGCAATTTAAAAAAGATGCCGTTACTATCGGGTCTAGAAAACAACAATCAGTTTTCATAATTACGTTTTAACCGCAAAGTAACCACAAACTTGTTAAATCAAAATAAAGAAATCAGTACAATCGATTCCAATCCGCGTCATCTGCGTGCAGATTATTCGCAAAGTAACCACAAACAAAATAAAAATCAGTAAAATCCATTCAAATCCGCGTCATCTGCGTACCAATCAAAAAAAACCACAATCGCTTTTCAGCAATCGTGGTTCATAGTAGTAGTTTAGGTTAGTTATATATAATTTCGAAATCAGAAAATGTATTTCTTCATTCTATTATGTATACTCGTAATTAGTTATTCAACATAACTGGCATTACCAACATAGTAACAGTTTCACCTTCGTCTAATCCGTCAATAGGAGTAAGGATTCCGGCTCTGTTTGGTAATGACATTTCTAATTGAATTTCGTCACTTGTTAAATTGTTCAACATTTCCGTTAAAAAACGTGAGTTGAAACCAATTTGTAAATCGTCACCGTGGTAATCGCAAGTTAAACGCTCATCTGCTTTGTTTGAATAATCAATATCTTCAGCAGAAATGTTCAACTCCGTACCAGCGATTTTTAAACGAATTTGGTGCGTAGTTTTGTTAGCAAAAATTGCCACACGACGAACCGAGTTTAAAAAAGTAACACGACTTAAGATTAATTTATTTGGATTCTCTTTTGGAATAACCGCTTCGTAATTTGGATATTTCCCATCAATCAAACGACAAGTTAACACATAATTTTCAAATGAATACGTAGCGTTAGAATCGTTATATTCTACTTTTACTTCTGCATCTGAAGTCGCTAAAATTCCTTTTAAAATGTTTAAAGGTTTTTTAGGCATAATAAATTCAGCACTTTGAGATGCTTTTACATCTGTACGAGCATATTTTACTAATTTATGTGCATCAGTAGCAACAAAGATTAAACCTTCAGTAGAAAATTGGAAAAATACACCACTCATTACTGGACGTAAATCGTCGTTTCCTGTCGCGAAAATTGTTTTTCCAATTGCCGTTGCTAAAACTTCAGCAGGAATAATAGTTGTTGAAGGATCTTCTAAAGCTACTGCTTTCGGGAATTCTTCGCCAGCTGCATAAGCAATTGCGTATTTTCCAGAGTTAGAACTAATTTCTACCGTATTGTTTTCTTCAACTGTAAAAGTAAGTGGTTGTTCTGGAAAGGTTTTTAAAATATCTAACAAAAGTTTTGCTGGAATAGCAACACTTCCTGTACTATTTGATTCAATTTCTAAACTTGCCGACATAGTAGTTTCTAAGTCAGAAGCCGAAACGTGTAATTGATTGTTATCTAATTCAAATAAAAAATTATCAAGAATAGGTAAGGTGTTATTGCTATTAATAACGCTTCCTAAAACTTGTAATTGTTTTAATAAATACGAACTGGATACTATAAAATTCATCATCTTCTATTTTTTTTGCTTTACAAATATAATGGGTTACTGCTTAATCTAAAAATATACTTATTAACAACTAGCGGTTATATTTTTTCTTTCTTAGGTATGTGAATAAAAATCCAAAAATACCCAATAATACAATAGGTAACGCTACGGTTAGCATTTGTGTTTGACTATAATTGTCGTGGACACTTTGTTTATCTAAAAGCGGTAAGCTTACATCTTTACTTCTAATGTTAATAAGTCCGTTGTCGTCTAAAAGGTAATTTACACTATTTAAGATAAATTCTTTGTTTCCAAAATATTGTCCTGTGTATTTATCGTAACCTAATTCAATAGGTGTACCTTTATCTAATTGGTTTTTAATTATGTCACCATCAGAAATCACAATCATTTTAGTTGGGACACTTTTATTTAAGAATTTATCTTCTTTAAATGGCAACACACGATTGTTATACATAGAAGTAAAAGAACCTTCTAACAAAACAGCAACAGGGATTAAGCCACCACCGGGATAATCTTTTTGCGATGTTTCTTCTCCAATCATTTCTAATGAAACCGTATTTGGTGTTCCAATTACTTTAGAATATGGAGAACTTTCTAATAAAATGGTCTTTTTAACGTCAGATTTTAATAATTCAATTGGCGAACAGAAATCGAATTTAACACCATCTGTATTTTTTACGATTGGATGTTGTTTTGAAGCTGGATAAATAAACGGTGCCATTTTCCAGTTATACGTTTCCATTTGACTTTCGCTACCTTCATTTCCAGAAGCTAATTTTATTGGCGTTCCGTATTCGTCTTTAATCATTTGCGGATTAATTCTGAATCCGTATTTGAAGAACATATCTGTCAAATTCAAATCGTTATTTCCAACTAAAGTCGTACCCGTTTCATTATAAAGTTGATCCATTTCGGCCGTTGTACCATCCACTAACCAAAGTGTTTTTCCACCTTTCATAATGAATTGATCTAATACTTGCTTTTCTGGCTCTGTAAATTTCTCACGAGGTTTAGCAATAATGGCCAAATCGTAAACATTTAAAGCTTTTAGAGTTGCTTCAGGTTGTGAAGCCACAGAATCTAAAGTAATTGGTCCGATGTAATAGTTATCACGAATGGTTTTTAAGAAATCGGCAATATAAATATCGTCTAATTCGCCATTTCCTTTAATTACGGCAATTTTACGTTGTTTTTCTTTTGAAATTTTATTGATGGCTTCCGCGAAAGCATATTCTAAATGTTGTACTGAACTTTCTACTTTTTTCTCGGTGGAAGCGCCCATTAAATTTTTCAATAATTGCACTTTCGCACCTTTATCTCCATAATTCGCTAAAGCCCAAGGAAAAACAACTTCTTGTGTTTGTTTTCCTTTATCTTCAACCGTAACGTTTATTGGAGTTAAGCCTTTTTCGAAGAATTTCTTCATGACTTCCACACGCTCTTCTTCTTTTTCAATCGGATTCACAAATTGAAACGTAATATTTGAATTATAAGCCGAAAATTCTTCTAATAATTGACGTGTTTCCGTTTGTAATTTCTTGAAATCGGCTGGAAAGTTTCCTTCTAAAAAGACATCAATAATTAAAGGCGAATCGACACCATCAATGATTTTTTTAGTGGTTTCAGAAAGCGTATATCTTTTGTCTTGAGTAACATCGAAACGCTTGTAAATATAATAACTCGCAAAGTTTAATAGAAATAAACCTATGGCTAAAAATCCTAATTTTTTTAAACTATTTTTTTGAACTTCCTTCATCATTACCATTTAAGCGATTTAAGTTGATAAACTGTTCCAGCTAAAAACAAGATGGTGATACTTATGAAATACACGATATCTCGAGTGTCTAACACACCACGACTCATACTTTTAAAGTGAAAATCCATTCCTAATGTTTTGATAATTGAACCGAAACTTCCAAATAAGTTAGCTAATCCGTCAAAACCAAAATAGAAGAAAAAGCATAAGAAAACCGCAACAATAAATGCCACAATTTGATTGTCTGAAAGCGTAGAAGTGAACACGCCAATTGAGGTGTAAGCACCAATTAAGAATAGCAATCCGAAATACGAACCAATGGTGCTACCATAATCGAAATTGTTTTGTGCTGCTGTATAACTTGAAACGATAAACACATAAAAAAGTGTAGGAATGATCGCAATTAGAATTAAAATAAAAGCGCCTAAAAATTTTCCGTTTACAATTTCCCAAAGACTTAGTGGTTTGGTGAATAGGATTTCTAACGTTCCTTGTTTTTTTTCGTCTGAGAAACTTTTCATGGTTACTGCTGGAATTAAGAAAATAAGAATCCATGGTGCTAATTTAAAAAACGGACTCATGTCTGCGTATCCAGAATTTAAAATATTAAAATCTCCATCAAAAACCCAAAGAAATAATCCGTTTAATAACAGAAAAATGGCTATAACTAAATAACCAATTGGCGAACCAAAAAAGGATTTTATTTCACGTAGCAATAATGCTTTCATTTATTTTAAAATTTAATTGACAAATGTAATTTATAAACTTGAAACTTGAAACATTAATTTAAATATGCCTATTTGTATTGATGTTTTTTGCCACGAATTTTCGAATGTTACTTTGAATTTAAAATTTTATTCGAATTAATTATCGACAAAGTCGATTCTAATCATCGCAATTTGTGAATTTTAAAATTCGTGAATTCGTGGCCACTAACTTTTTATGTTAAAGTTGCCAATTTATTTACGCTCCAAGCTTCTGGTTTACCATCAAAAAGTGTTTTTGTATACGTCCAAACTTCATTAAAAAGTGCTGATTTTCTGTATTTTTCTAGAGCATCTTCGTCTTTCCAATAACTGTAAGTAAAGAAAATTCGAGCATCTTGTTTATCTTGATACAATTCTAAAAATTCATTGCCTTCAAAATTTCTAATTTGATGCTTAATTTCTTCAAAATTCGCTAAAAAAGCGTCAATTTTATCTTCCTGAAACGTTAATTTGACTATTCGTACAAACATAAATATATTTTATAAATTTCTAAATCGTAAATCCCAAATTACTCAGCAAATTCTACAATCACCACATCTTGCATTTTCAATCCTAATAAAGTGTTGGCAGAACCCGAACGACTTGGATTACTTCTATAAATGGCAATTTCCAAGAAATTATCCTGATTAAAAAGCGCAATTTCATTTCCTTCCATCGATTTCAAAGCTGCTGTAGAATTGTTTTTAAAATCGGAATAATTATTTTTGACTTTCTTAATGGTATACACCGAAAAACGAACCGAATAATGTCTTCCTTTTGCAATTTCTTCAATATAATTTTTAGAAATATTAGTCACACAATTACCGAAATCATCAATATAAACCACATTTCCACGAATTGATTTCGCATTTTGATCTACAATCGGAACCAAAACATTCATTTTCTTAATTTCAGAAAGTGGTGCACCAATGACATTCATTTCTCCTCCTTTGGCTAAATGTGTTGCCACGGTTGCAAAAACATCTAAATCGCTAGAACCGTTGATTAATCTGTCGTGAATATTGATTTGAACAATCTTTTCAGCATTTAATTTATTGGTTAATCCGCCAAAAATGCCATTATCGGCACCAATAAAAAAATGTCCGTCATATAGCATTGCAATATGCACAGTATCAGCGTTTCTTGAAGCATCTACGCAAACCACATGAACGGTTCCTTTTGGAAAATGAGAGTAAGAAACTGAAAGTAAATAACTGGCTTCCAAAACGTTAAACTTGTCAATGGTGTGAGTAATATCTACAATATTGGTTTCAGGCAAAATTGAGAATATCTTACCCTTTAAAATTCCCGCAAAATGGTCTTTTAGGCCATAATCTGTAGTAAGAGTAATTATTGACATTTTATTGTTTATAACTTATTTGAAATGGAATAGTTGTTTTTGCTATATTTGAGTGATACAAAACTAATCTTTTTTTTACAGAATAAAAACAATTTAAATTTATAGCCTTTGAACGAAAGAATTATCGAACTAGAAAACATTGCACCTAAAGATTTTTGGGGTGCACATGACAGTCATTTAGAGACAATTAAAAAGTACTATCCAAAATTGAAAATTGTTGCCAGAGGTACGGTTTTGAAGGCATTTGGCGAAGCTGAGGTTTTAGATGAATTTGAAAAGCGTTTCCGAAGGTTAATGACACATTTTACCCGTTTTAATACCATTGACGACAATGTGATTATGCGAGTAATTGAAGGCGATGCACAGCAAACTGGCGAAATGCCTAAAGGCGACCAAATTTTAGTTCATGGTTTAGGAGGAAAGTTGATTAAAGCAATGACGCCAAATCAGCAAAAATTAGTCGATTCTGTCAATAAAAACGATATGGTTTTTGCCGTTGGTCCTGCAGGAACTGGTAAAACTTACACCGCTGTGGCTTTAGCAGTAAGAGCATTAAAGGAAAAGCAAGTAAAACGAATCATTTTAACAAGACCAGCAGTAGAAGCAGGGGAAAATTTAGGTTTTTTACCTGGTGATATGAAGGAAAAATTAGATCCGTACATGCAACCTTTGTATGACGCTTTACGCGATATGATTCCACCACAAACTTTAGAAGATTATATTTTAAAAGGAATTGTTCAAATTGCGCCATTGGCTTTTATGCGTGGTCGAACTTTAGATAATGCTTTCGTGATTTTAGATGAAGCACAAAATACGACTCATTCGCAAATGAAAATGTTTTTAACGCGTATGGGAAAAAATGCCAAGTTTATCATCAATGGTGATCCAGGTCAAGTCGATTTACCAAGAAGAACGATTTCTGGACTAAAAGAAGCTATTTTAGTGTTAAAAGACGTAGATGGAATTGGGATTTTATACTTAGATGATAAAGATATTGTTCGTCACCGTTTAGTGAAAGCAGTTATTAATGCTTATAAAAGTATTGAGAATACGGATTAACAATAAAATTTTATTTTTTTCGTTCTAATTTTAATTCTAAATTATAATAGTATGAAAAAAGTTGTTTTATTTTTAGCCACGATGTGCTTTGGAATAAACTATGGGCAAGATCAAAAGATTGAAATTACGCCAAAAAACTCTTGGTTTAAAGCCGGATTAACTGCCGGAGTTCCAACAAGTGATGTGAAAGATTTTGCTTCCTTCAATATTGGAGTGGATGTAAGAGCGCAGTACATGTTTAATAATCATTTTGCACTTGGTGGTGTAACGGGTTATAATCATTTTGTAGCAAAAGATGATTTTGAAGACTTCGGAGTAGTTCCAGTTGCAGGTTATGCGCGATTTTATTTCCAAAAAGAAGGTGTTTTTGTAGGGACAGATTTAGGTGTGGCTTTTGTAACCAATGTTGATGATGATAAGAGAGGTTTGTATTTTAATCCTCAAATAGGTTATCATAATAAAGATTGGAATATTTACGGATATTATCAAAACACCTTTACTGAAAATACTAATATCAGATCAATTGGAGTAGGAGCAACCTACAACATAAGATTCAAATAATAAATAAAATGAAAGGAGGCTTTAATGTCTCCTTTTTTATTTGATTAAAAATTTTCACAAAGAAAATAATTCAATTACTTTTGCACCACAACAAACAACAACACGTCAAAATGAACACAATTACCACTACAAATTTTAATTTTACAGGTCAAAAATCAGTTTACAGAGGAAAAGTAAGAGAAGTTTACAACATCAATGACGATTTATTAGTTATGATTGCTACAGACAGACTTTCTGCTTTTGATGTAGTTTTGCCTGAAGGAATTCCGTATAAAGGACAAATTTTGAACCAAATTGCGACAAAATTCATGCAATTAACGGAAGATATTGTTCCGAATTGGTTAATTGCAACTCCAGATCCAAACGTAGCTGTAGGTCATTTATGTGAGCCTTTTAAAGTTGAAATGGTAATTCGTGGTTACTTATCTGGTCATGCAGCTCGTGAATACGCTTTAGGAAAAAGAACAATTTGTGGTGTTACTATGCCAGAAGGTTTGAAAGAAAACGACAAATTTCCAACGCCAATCATTACACCAACAACTAAAGCAGATAATGGTTCTCATGATGAAGATATTTCTCGTGAAGCGATTTTAGCAAACGGAATTGTTACGGAAGAAGATTATTTAGTTTTAGAAAAATATACAAGAGATTTATACCAAAGAGGAACTGAAATTGCAGCTTCTAGAGGTTTAATTTTAGTGGATACAAAATACGAATTCGGAAAAACAAAAGACGGTAAAATCGTTTTAATTGACGAAATTCATACACCAGATTCTTCTCGTTATTTTTATGCAGAAGGTTATCAAGAAAGACAAAACAATAACGAAGAACAAAAGCAATTGTCTAAAGAATTCGTACGTCGTTGGTTAATTGAAAACGGTTTTCAAGGTAAAGAAGGGCAACAAATTCCAGAAATGACACCAGAATATATTGCTTCAGTTTCTGAAAGATATATCGAATTATTCGAAAATATTTTAGGAGAGAAATTCGTAAAAGAAGACATTTCAAATATTGAAGAACGTATTTTTAATAACGTTCAAGCGTATTTAGCTAAGTAATTTTCAAAAGTTATATAAATAAAAAGGCAGGTTTCAATAACCTGCCTTTTTTTATTTCTTAATTAAGTGTTTTACGACCGTTTCTGCGGCGTGTAAGCCAAAAAGTGCCGGCATCCAACTATTCGTACCATAAAATGATTTTTTGTAGTTAGAGCCATCTGTAGTCTTAATACTCGTCGCATCAGGGTGTTCCACAGAATATACGGCTTTTACACCTTTATTTATGCCTTCTTTTCTCAATCTTTTTCTAATGTTTTTCGCTAACGGGCAAACTTCTGTTTTACTAATGTCTCTTACAACGACCTTATTTACGTCGAATTTTCCACCAGCGCCCATATTGCTTATAACTTTTATTTTTTTACGTTTAGCAGCTACTAAAAGGTTGATTTTAGGTGTTAAGCTATCAATGCAGTCTAAAACATAATCAAATTCTGGAGTTACAATTTCAGTTGCGCGCTCTGGAGATAAAAATTCTTCTACTCTAATAAGACTTAATTCTGGATTAATATCTAGCAATCTATCGCCAACAATCTTAACTTTCGGTTCACCAACTGTGCTATGTAAGGCAGGTAATTGACGGTTAATATTTGTAATATCTACAGTGTCGCCATCAACAATTGTCATTTTTCCTACACCAGCACGAACTAAAAATTCTGCTGCAAACGATCCAACACCACCTAAACCAACAACTAATACGTTTGATTTTTGTAACTTATTTAAACCTTCTTCTTTGAATAATAACTCTGCTCTTTCTTGCCACTTTGCCATAACTTAATTCTTTTTATTAAAAACTGTTTGGTAATTGTTCCAAACTATTTCTTTCATTTCTTCCACAGAAATGTTTTTACATTTTGCTGCAAAAGTATAAACTTCTTCTAAACTTTCCACAATTGTATCTGTTTCTAAGAAAATTTTTTCATTCGGAATTTGTTTAAACACATCTCCTAATTCTGGATTTCGAAATAGGTATTTTCCAAAAGATAAATGAAAATCCTGATTCAATAATTGTTTCGCAATTTGAACGTTTTTTGAAAATCCATGAATGATAAAAGGGGAGGTGAGTCCGCTATTTTTTTTGCATGAAATCACTTCGTCAAAGGAAGCTACACAATGTAAAATTACAGGCTTTGAAACTTGGTGCAAAAGGTCTAATTGCGCCTCAAAAACGTCAATTTGAGTACTATAGATTTTATCTATACGTTTATCTAATCCACATTCCCCCAATGCAATACATTCTTTTAGTGAAAGTTTTTCTTTAACTATTTTCAAATCATCGCTCAAACGGTTGTCATCAATATGCCAAGGGTGAATTCCGATAGAATATAGCGGAATTTCCTCCGAAAATTCATTCGGATATTGATTTACAATTTCTAAAATCAAATCAGAATTGGTGTAAAAATGGGTATGTAAATTGATAAATTTCATAGAATACTTTTTGCAAAAATACTGCTTTTTGATAAGTATTTTGCCTAAATTTGTGACAGATAATTTATTATGATTCAGAAAGCATTTCGCAACTACATTTCTAACTTTCAGGGTTTTTCTCGTGAAATTTGGATACTCACACTTATTACTTTTATCAATAGAGCAGGCACAATGGTTTTACCATTTTTGTCCAAATACTTGCATGAAGATTTACATTTTTCATTATCTCAAGTTGGAACCATAATGGTCTTTTTTGGTATTGGTTCTATGTTAGGTTCTTGGTTGGGTGGAAAGCTTTCGGATACTATTGGATTTTATAAAATTATGATATTTAGTTTGCTAGTTAGTGGACTGATGTTTTTTGGGTTACGATATATTACTTCATTTGAAGGTTTATGTATTGGAATCTTCCTTTTAATGACAGTTGCCGACATGTTTCGACCGGCAATGTTTGTGTCAATTGGTGCTTATGCAAAACCAGAAAATCGAACTAGAGCTTTAACTTTAGTTCGATTAGCAATTAATTTAGGCTTTGCTGCCGGACCAGCTTTGGGGGGATTAATTATTATGAGTATTGGTTACAAAGGTTTGTTTTGGGTAGATGGGGTAACTTGTATTTTGGCGATATTAATATTTTGGTTAAAAGTAAAAGAGAAGAAAAAATCGACTTATTTAGATAAAGAACATCCTGGTGACGTTTTAGTAGAATCGGTTTTTAAAGATAAAATTTATTGGTTGTTTTTAGCTTCAACCTTAATTGTTGGAATTATGTTTTTCCAATTGTTCACCACTATTCCAATTTATCACCGAGAGCAATTCGGGTTAACCGAACTACAAACTGGTTTGTTATTAACTTTAAATGGTGTGTTGGTTTTCTTTTTAGAAATGCCAATTGTAAACTATATCGAAAAGAATAAAAAAGACAAACTGAAAGTAATTATTTTAGGTTGTTTCTTAATGACCATTAGTTTGTTTTTAATGTTAGTGAATACTTGGGCTGGTGTTTTAATAATTATGATGTTGTTTATGACATTCGCCGAAATGTTTAATTTTCCATTTTCAAATGCCTTTGCTTTGAGTCGTGCGCCAAAACATCAGCAGGGAAGATATATGGCTATTTTTACGATGACCTATAGTTTGGCTCATATTTTAAGTGCGAAAATCGGGATGACCATTATCGATAATAAAAAATATGGGTATCAAGGCAATTGGTTATTTATGGGAATCCTCGGATTGGTTGGAACTTTAATTGGAGTTTACGTTTATTATTTAGTGAAAAAAGAAAAGGCAAACGTTAAAATTAGTTAAATAACTATAAAAATAGTTGCGTAACTAGAAATATAGTTATAAGTTTGTATAACAAAAAAATAGTTATGCAAAAGTTAACCAACAAAGAAGAAGAAGTAATGCATATTTTATGGAAGCTAAAAAGAGCTTTCGTAAAAGATGTTTTGGCGGAGTTTACGGAAGACAAGCCTCACTACAACACGCTTTCTACAATTATCAGAAATTTAGAAGAAAAAGGATATGTTTCTTATAATGTGTATGGAAATACGCATCAATATCATCCAATTGTGGATATTGAAGAATACAGAAAAACCTTTATGAAAACGGCTATTCAGAATTATTTTGGTAATTCATACAAAAATTTGGTTTCGTATTTTGCTGAAGAAGAGAAAATTTCGGCTGACGAACTTCGTGAGATTTTAAATATCATCGAGAAAAAGAAATAGGTATGGAAGCCATTTTCACCTACATATTAAAAGTCAATGCTTTACTTCTGTTGTTCTATTTGGTGTATCAAATAGCGCTTTCAAGAGAAACATTCTACAAACATTCGAGATGGTTTTTACTTTCTGGATTGTTGGTTTCTTTAGTATTGCCTTTTATAACTTTTACCAAAATTGAATATTACGAAGTAGAGCAAGTATTAAGCAATTCTATTGAAAACAATGTGCCGCAGATGGTTCAAATTTCAAACGAAGTTGCACAAGAACCTACATTAACCAATCAAGAAATCTTGTTTTTGATTTACGGAATCATCTGTTTAGGATTTTTCATTAAAACGCTATTTGACTTTTTCAAATTATTTAAAATCATCAAAGTTTCCAATTCGGAAAAGAAAGATAAATTGGTTTATATCAATACGAATTTAGTTCACACGCCTTTTTCGTTCTTTAATTATATTGTTTTCAATGAGGAACTCATCAATCCCGTTGAATTGCAAAATATAATTAAACACGAAGAAGCGCATTCTAAGCAAAAACATAGTTTTGATACTTTGTTAGCGCAGTTTTTTATCATCCTTTTTTGGTTCAACCCGATTGTTTGGTTGTACCGAAAAAGTATCGTTCAAAATTTAGAATTTTTAGCGGATAGTTTCGCTATTCAACAAGTTTCAGATAAAGAGTATTATCAAAAAACGATGTTGAAAATCACAACTCAATCATCAAATATTGCCATCATCAATACATTCAATCAATCATCAATCAAAAAACGAATCATTATGTTAAACACAAACCAATCCAACAGAAAAAACATTTGGAAATTTGGAATTATTCTTCCATTTGTAACCGCATTTATGTTATTATTTCAAGTCGAAACTATAGCACAAGAGAAAGAATCAAAAGCAATTAAGAAAGAAATTAAAAAAGATGTAATTGTAAAAAATGAAGATTTTGAATCCATTTACAATTCACCTTACGAAAGCGATACCAAAGAAAATTTAAAAAGAGTTTATGTTATTAATGGTAAAGTTTACACAAAAGACGATTTAAAAGGAAAGAATATTGCTCAGTTTAATAGTAATGTTACAATTGATAAAATTGGTCCAAATGATGCAATTAAATTATACGGAAAAAACGCAAAAGATGGAGCTGTAATTTTTAAAGGAGATTGGAAAATTATTGACAATGTAATTGAACAAGTAAAAGGTGAAATTGAAATTTTTGATAAAGCAGAAATTACTTTCAAAGATGATAAAACGATATCAAAATTTTCAAAATCGTCAGAAATTGAAACCATTTCAGAAATTAAGAAAGAAGAAAAAGATCCTTTATTTATTGTGAACGGAAAAGAAATGAGACGTTCAGAAATTGTACATAAATCAGTGAATGTTGATGGAGATATTATTCATTATGAAGGAGAATCTGCAATTGAAAAATTTGGAGAAAAAGGAAAAGATGGCGTTTATGTTTTAAATGGTAAAACAACATTTTTAGACAAAGAAGAATTATTAAAACCAGTTCCTCAAAATCCAGAAAAAAAATATTTCTTACTAGCTAACGGTGATGGTTGTGTATTATTTAATGGTTACATGTTAAAAATCCCAACTTATCCATCAATCAATTTAAACGAATCTAAAAATAAAGTCTTTATTGACGATAAACAATTTCATAAAGACATGTTTTATAATTACGAACACAAAAACTTGAAATCTGTTAACGTATTAAAAGAATTTAAAGATGATGTTCAAGTAGGATATTCAGTTTACTTTACAACAAAATAAAAAAAAATAGGTATGGAAACCGTTTTTGCTTACATATTAAAAGTTAATGCTTTACTTCTGTTGTTCTATTTGGTATATCAAATAGCGCTTTCTAGAGAAACATTTTACAAACATTCTAGATGGTTTTTACTTTCAGGTTTGTTAACTGCTGTGTTGTTGCCATTTGTAACAATCATTAGAGTTGAATATTATGAAGCAAAACGAGTTATCAGTAATTCTATTGAAAACAATGTGCCACAAATGGTTCAAATTTCACAAGAAGCGGCTCAAGAACCTTTATTAACCAATCAAGAAATCTTGTTTTTGGTTTACGGAATTATCTGTTTCGGATTCTTGATTAAAACTATGTTTGATTTTTTTAAATTATTTAAAATTATTACGGTTTCCAATTCGGAAAAGAAAGACAAACTGGTTTATATCAATACAAATTTAGTTCACACCCCTTTTTCGTTCTTTAATTATATTGTTTTCAATGAGGAACTCATCAATCCCGTTGAATTAGAAAGTATAATGAAACATGAAGAAGCACATTCCTTGCAAAAACACAGTTTCGATACTTTGTTAGCACAGTTTTTTATCATCCTTTTTTGGTTCAATCCGATAGTTTGGTTGTACCGAAAAAGTATTGTACAAAATTTAGAATTTTTAGCCGATAGTTATGCTATCCAACAAGTTTCAGATAAAAAACATTATCAAAAAACTATGCTGAAAATCACATTACAACCACAGCATATTACAATCATCAATACATTTAATCAATCATCAATCAAAAAACGAATCGTTATGTTAAACACAAATCAATCCAACAAGAAAAACGCGTTAAAATACGCTATTGTAATCCCAGTTTTAGTAGCATTTATTATGCTATTTCAGGTAAAAGTTATCGCTAAAGAGAGAATTTCAAACTCTTATAATGAAGTGCAACATAAGCAACCTGATCAAAAATATGTAATTCAAAGTTCATCAACTGACAGTGAATTAAAAGAATATTCAAAACAATTTAAAAATGATTACAAAATCGATTTGAATATAAAAGGAATTAAAAGAAATTCGGATAAAGAAATCACGGCTATAAATATTACTTTAAATGATAACAAAGGAAGAAAAGCCAATCATAAAGTAGATGGAAAAGAAGCCATTGAACCAATTTACATCAATGTTTCTAAAGGTAAAAATGATAATTATAGTTTTGCTATTGGAATAAATGAAGATGATGAAGATATCGAAATTACGCTAAATGAAGATAATGATTTAGAAGCTGTCTCAGACCTTGAAGATATTGATATTGATGTTCAGGTAGATGTAGAAGGTATTGAAATGCCAGTTGCTCCAGTTTTAGATATCGATTTTCCTGAAGCACCAGAAGCACCAGAAATGCCAGAAGCACCTGAATCACCATCAAATCCAAATGATAAAAAAGCTTGGGCGAAATTTGAAAAAGATATGGATGTTTTTGAAAAAAACATGAAATCTAAAGAAGGAGATTGGAAAAAGTTCGAAGTGGAAATGAAAGTTTTTGAAGAGAAAATGAAGTCTTTTGAGCCAAATATGAAGAAATTTGAGCAAGAAATGAAGGTTTTTGAACAAAAAATGGAACTTCAAGGTAAAAAGATAGAAAAGAGAGTTGAGAAACAAATTAAAAGAGAAATGAAAGAATCAGGTTTTAATGATTCAAAAGGCGAAAAGGGTCCAAAGGGACCGAAAGGACCAAAAGGCCCAAAAGATATCAGAATAATTAAAAAAATAGATAAAGAGTAAGTTATAAGTTAAAAGGATTGTCAATTTGGCAATCCTTTTTTGTTAAAACCCGTTAATTAACAAAAAATTAGTTTTTCCTTTTTTATAAAAATTATATTTTTGAGCAACAAAATTTAAAAACCTAATTATTATGAACGCTAAAATGTTATTTCAAGGATTAGTATTGGCAAGCGCTATAACTTTTTTGCCAAGTACTACTTTTGCTCAAAACAATCGCTTACAGCAATTGTCTCAACCTAAAAACAATAGTTTCGAGTTGCGAATTGATAATGCTATGACAGACGCACAATTGAAGCAAGACGAAACGGATGCTAAGAAGTTCGATTTTGAAGTTTCTTTCACTGGTGTGAAGCGTAACGACAAGAAAGAAATTACGGCTATTAAAATCGCTTATAAAGACAAAGACGGAAATTCGGGGAATTATAATGTTGGTTCAGATAAACCAATTGCACCAATTTCGATTACTAAACAATTTGACGGAACTGGAAAAGGAGTAATTAACATTCAGTCTGGAGACAGAAGAAATGATATTTTCGGTAACGGTTTTGCAGGTTTAGGAAATGGTTTTGGTATGAATAGTTTCGACGGAATGATGAATAACGATATGTTTCAGCATTTAGATGGAGATGTTTTTAAAGGTTTATTAGACGGAAACACTATCGATTTAGAGAAATTTAAAGAATTACAAAAAGGATTCCCAATGGATTCTTTAGGTGGAAATTTTAAATCGTTCACATTTAAAGATGGCGATATTTTAGGAAACAATCCGGATATGAAATTGGAAGAAGAGAAAACCGATGAAAACGGAACAGTAACTAAGAAATATTCAGACGGAAAAGGAAACACAATGATTTTCTCTGAAAACTTCGGAAGTGGAACGCCAAACCAAAAGGAAAAAATTAAAATTGAAAGAAAATACAATACTAATGAAGATGCTAAATCAGATTTAGAAAAGCTAAAATCAGAATTAGAAAAAACAAGAACCGATTTAGAAAAACTAAAATCAGATTTACAAAAAGATAAAGCTCCTAAGAGTAAAAAGGGATAAGACATAAGGCAAAAGAGAAAAGTAAAAAGTTTTCAGTTCCAGTTTTTCAGTCTCAGGCTGAGTTTGTCGAAGTATTTAAAATAAAAACCCTATAATTTCATTTTGAAATTATAGGGTTTTTATTTTTTCTTATGTCTTTAAACTTTTGCCTTATCCCTTTTTACCTAAATTCTTTCTTAATTCTCGCAATATCACGTTTGGTATCATTTTCTTTCATGGTTTCACGCTTGTCGTAATTTTTCTTACCTCTACATAAAGCGATTTCCACTTTAGCAAAACCTTTTTCATTCGTATATAAACGTAAAGGCACAATAGTTAAACCTTTATTATCTGAGTCTTTATCTAGTTTTTTAAGCTCTTTTTTGTTTAAAAGCAATTTGCGTTCGCTTTTGGCTTTATGGTTGTAATGCGTACCAAAAGCATATTCTTCAATAGTTGCATTAATCAGAAATAGTTCGGTATGATCGTTAAATTCGCAAAAACTTTCCGCAATAGAAGCTTTTCCTAAACGAATCGATTTAATTTCCGTTCCAGTCAATACAATCCCAGCGTCATACTTGTCTATAATTTCATAGTCAAAGCGCGCACGTTTGTTTAATATGTTTATAATCTTTTGCATAGTAGGGCAAAATTAAGGTTTATTTTTGAAAGAAAATATTTAATTTTTTACGATTTACATTTGTTCATAAATATAAAAAAGTGTAACTTTATATAACTTAACCTAACCCTTTAAAATTTTAGTATTATGAGCGATTTTCAACTAATTGAAAAAGAAGAGGTTGCTTCTTTGAAATTTCCGCATAAAGAAGTAATGTCTGATAGAGATGATGTGATACAACGCAAGTCTGATTTAGAACGCGCTTTAACATTAGGAAATTTAGAACATTTAAAAATCAAAATCTTTTTTGAAGATGAATCTTCTAAAAAAGTGACGGAAACAACCGTTTGGGGAATTACGGCAGATGAAGTAATTCTGAAAAAAGGAGTAATCATACCTATAAACAGAATTCATAAAATAATTTAAAAACTGATTTAAAATGAAGAAAATCCTTTTATTATGTTTGTCAATGATGTTATCTTTAAGTGCAATGGCGCAAGAAACATCTGCAGGAGAAAAAAGAGCTCAAATTGAAAAAGCTAAAAACGAGCGAGTAGCGAAAGAGAAAAAAGCAAAAGCTAAAAAAGAAGCTGAAGTAGCTAAAGAGAAAAAAGAAGCAGCAGCTAAAAAAGAAGCAGCAAAAGCGAAAGCAACTAAAGAAAAAACGGATGCTAGAGCTAAAGTAGCTGATAAAAAAGCCAAAGAAACTAAAGAAACGGCAGATAAAATAAAAGCGGATAAAGCAAAATCAGATAAAGCTAAAGCAGCTGCGAAAGCAAAAGCCGCTAAAGCAAAAGAAAGTAGTGCATCTGCAACAGGAGCAGCGAAAGCTGCAGCTGGAAAAGCAAAAGCAGCTGGAAATAAAGCAGAGGCAGCAGCTAACAAAACAGAAGCTAAATCTAAAGTAAAGAAAAAAACGCCTGCTGAAATTAAAGAAGATGTGAAAGAAACAGCAGCTTCTAAGGCAGCTGAAAAACAAGTAAAAGACAAAGCAACTGGAATGTATAACGGTAAAAAAGTGTATACAGGACCAAGAGGTGGAAGATACTACATCAATAAAAATGGTAACAAAACGTATATTAGCGACGATAAATAGAAGGTTCTCGATACATTCCGATGAAAAATCGGAGCACTCGAACTGACGAAGCTAAAAAATATCAAAATCCCATATTGTTTTAACAACGATATGGGATTTTTTTTAGTAGTTTTGCGCCAAACAAAAAAAGAATGTTTAAAATTTTAGCTAAAATTAATAAAGCGGTTTTACCAAGTTATTCCAAGCAACGTCTTGATTTAGCGAGAGCTACAAAATTGCAAAAAGCAATTATTGCTTGGCGCTATTTTATTACATGTAAAGCTTTAGATGAAACTAATAAGTAATCGCAGCAAATATTTCTTTTCCAGTTAATTTGTTTCTTCCGTTTAAAAAAGACAATTCCATTAGAAAATTTACTTGTACAATTTCACCACCTAATTGTTCTATTAATTTGCAAACTGCTTCAGCGGTTCCACCAGTGGCTAATACATCATCGTGAATGAGTACTTTGTCGCCAGGTTGAATGGCATCAATATGTATTTCAAGGCTATCTGTTCCATATTCTAAAGCATAAGATGCGGAAATGGTTTTATAGGGTAATTTTTTGGGTTTACGAACAGGAACAAATCCTGCATTTAATTCTTGAGCCAAAAGCGTTCCGAAGAAAAAACCTCGACTTTCCACACCAACTACTTTATCAATTTTTCTATCTTTTAGAGTACTAGCCAAAGTATTCAAACAAAATTTTGTGGCTTCATGATTTAATAATAGAGGAGTAATGTCTTTAAAAAGAATCCCTTCCTTAGGGAAATTAGGTATATCTCTTAAAAAATCTTCAATTTTCATAGGCTGTTAATTCGTTTGTGTTTAAAAGTTAAAGATACAGAATGTTGATTTACAATAGAATGATAGAACCAATGTTTTTTTATTTACTTTTTTATTGAAAAACATTTGGAAGGAATAGATTTATTCTTATATTTGCACTCACAAAAAATGGCCTTGTGGCGCAACTGAATAGCGCACTTGATTACGGCTCAAGAGGTTTCTGGTTTGAATCCAGACAAGGTCACAAAAGCGAAAAGAGCATCAAGAAATTGATGCTCTTTTTTTGTTTTATTTAAGCTGTTCTGCAATTCCGATTAGGATTCCTTCAGGGCTGCGGATGTAACAAAGTCTGTAGATGTCTTGGTAGTTAACAACTTCTTCTACAAGTTGTGCACCGTGTTTGTATAGTCTTTCTAATGTGTTGTCTATATCTGCGACGGCGAACATCACTCGTAAATAACCTAAAGCATTTATAGGAGCGTTGCGATGATCTTCTATCACTTCTGGGCGAATGTATTTGCATAGCTCTAATCGGCTGTTTCCGTCTGGTGTAACCATCATGGCAATTTCTACGGATTGATCTTTTAATCCTGTTACTCTACCAGACCATTCGCCTTCAATCATGGCTCTTCCTTCTAATTGTAAGCCGAGTTCTTGAAAAAAAGAAATGGTTTCGTCAAGGTTTGCTACCACAATTCCGACATTGTCCATTCGAAGTAAATTGTTTTTTGTCATGGTTTCTTTTGTTTTATTGACTCTGTTGTTGGCTCTCAAGTTCTTTCATTTTCGCATTTATTTGTATGCCGTAATTTTCTATTTGTGAATTGTATTTATCAGTGTCTTCCAAAACTGCTTTGTAAAGTAACTCATAGCTCTTAATTCGTAGTTCACAATATTCTTTCAAAATTAAATTGCGTTTTCTTATTTCAAGAGGTAAGTCTAATTCTTTAAAACTATCAATTAGCTTGATGTTTTCATTCCAATAGTAAATTCCTACGTCTTTAATCGAATAAAGTAATTTGTCGTTTGGTGTGTTTGGTGGTAAGTTATAAAATTCTAAAGCCATTGATTCAATTGAAACAAATTCTTTCATTTGTGCATCGTATGTTCCAATATCATTTGGTATTTTTTTGTAAACAGCAAAAGAAGAAGTAAGAATTAGAATTGACAATAAACCAATTGTTCCAAATTTCAATTTGTTTTCTTTAGGTTTTTTTAGACTTGGAATTAAAGTATAACCAATAACAAAACCACCAAGTAAACCGCCAATGTGGGCTGCGTTGTCAATACCTCCCTTAAGTCCATTAATTAAATTGAAACCAACAAAAATGGCAATACTTGTTAATAAGGTTTTTCGAGTTGCTTTCTCAACTAAATCAGTTGTAAGCAAAGCAAGAAAAACACCATACATACCAAATATTGCACCTGATGCACCGGCACTTATGGTAAAGTCGTTCCACCATAAACTTGCAATACTTGCCGTAATTCCTGTTAGTAGGTAGGCAGAAATATATCTGGTTCTTCCTAAAAGAGGTTCTAATAAAACACCAATATAAAGCAAGGCATACATATTCATTAGGAGGTGAAAAACCCCAATATGCAAAAAGCAATTGGTTATTATTCGCCACCATTCACCTTCTAAAGTTAATGGTCGGAAGTTTGCACCCCAATTCAATAAACTTTCATTGTCTGGTTGCATAATATTTACGCCACTAATTACCATTAAAATGAAAATTATAATATTCAAATCTAATAGAATTGGTGTAACAAAATAATCTTGAGTTGGTTTGAAGATAGAAAAGAAATCTGTAATTTGTTCCGTTTTTGTTGCAGGAGGCAATTTCAAAATATCTTCTTCTTGAGGAACAAGTTGTTCTTTTAGTTCTTGATATTTTATATCAAGTTCTTCTTTTGTTATGGTTGGTTTTAGTTTTTCTAAATGGTTAATGAAATTGGTAACATTTTTCTTGTTTTTACCCCAATCCACCATTTCGCTTCCAGTTGATTCACTATTAATGGTAGCAATTCCGTTTTCTATTTTGATTTTAATTTCTGCGTTCCAAGAAAACATTCCATTATCGGTATAGGCAATAAGTCCGTTGTCGCTTATGTAATTAACATTCCAATCTATTTTTGTTGCTGTCTCATTTGCTAATGCAAGAAATTGCTGTTGTGATAAGTCGTTAAGAGAAATGTTCTCAAGGTGTTTTGGTGTAAATCCTACTGCCATGTTTTGCTATTGTCTGTTAGTTGTTCTGTATTGTATGGTCTACAATTGTATATAACTTTTATATACGCTCAACTCTGTTGGAGCTTTCCAAATATACAAATTTCTTACAAAATATAAACTTTATAGAGATGTGTGATTTTTGATTTACGATTTTTGATTTGCGAAGCGCTGAGTTTGAACTTGGAATGTTAAACTTGGAATTTTGAATTTTGATGTGGATTGCGGGTAAATATTAGCCACGAATTACACGGATTTAGCGAATTTATTTAAGAAAGGTTACGTAAATCTAGCAGCGGAAGCAAGTTTTACAACGTCGGAAGCGAGTTTTATAATGTCGGAAGGTAGTTTTACAACGTCGGAAGGTAGTTTTATAATTGCGGAAGGTAGTTTTACAACGTCGGAAGGGAGTTTTATAATGTCGGAAGGTAGTTTTATGATGTCGGAAGCGAGTTTTATAACGTCGGAAGCAAGTTTTACAACGTCGGAAGGTAGTTTTATAACGTCGGAAGCTAGTTTTATAATGTCGGAAGGGAGTTTTATAACGTCGGAAGGTAGTTTTAGAATGTCGGAAGCGAGTTTTATAACGTCGGAAGGTAGTTTTAGAATGTAGGAAGGGAGTTTTATAATGTCGGAAGCGAGTTTTGTAATGTCGGAAGGTAGTTTTATAATGTCGGAAGCGAGTTTTATAATAGCGGAAGGTAGTTTTATAATGTCGGAAGCGAGTTTTATAATGTCGGAAGGTAAATATTAAAATGGGGTTGCTAAATTTTATATTGTAGTTAGCTTATCTCTTTTCTTTTTTAAAAAGAATACCTTTTATTTGGTCGTATTCTGGGCTTGTGGCTCCGTATACTGATTTTACGTATTTTTTTACTTCTAATGCGGTGTCTACTAAACCTGTAGTGGTGTCGTATAATGTTTTGTTACGTTGTATTCTTGAATTGCTGATATTAATGTATGCAGTGATAACGGCATTGTTTTTTGCAATTAATTCGGCTTGCTTGGCTGTTAAAGTAGCTACTTTTAAATCGTTTTCATTTGGTTGGTAGCTGGTTTCTGATTCTAGTACAGAGATTAATGCCGCAAAGTGTTGAATTAATTGATCATACGATTGTTGGGACGTGCTTATTGTGTTTGGTGCAGGTGCATTTGGGTCGGTTGGGGTTTGAATTGCTGCTGCTCTTCCACCTTGCATTTTACGATTGAAACCTTTGGCATCGCTGATTTTTTCTTTTGGTGCATTTGTAGTTTGCAATGCACTTACTAAACGTGTTGATAATCCTTTTAGTACTGAAAAAGCAATTACTCTGTCGTTCACGGCATTGTTGTAGGCGGTGTTTTTGGTGATTACATCTGCCAATTTGGTTTCTGCAGTTGCGACAATTGCGTTGAGTTGCGGGATTTTTAAAGCTTCTTTTGATGGGTTGTACGTTGCTCCGTAGCCTGTAACGAATGCAATAAGTTCTTGAAAGTGAGCAATGTTTTTGGCATGCCCGGTTTCACTCACGGAGCTTTTGTGTTTTGTTTTTGTGGTGTTTGCGCTTGCTAAGCCAGATGTTGACTCCATAATTAAATGTGTTTAATAGGTTAATAAAAAATTTAAGATGGCGAAAATAGGGAAACAATTGTTATAAATGAAAGTTTTTTACTACAAATTGTTAAATGAGGGATAAGTGATAAGTAAATAGGGAAAAGGGAATGGGAGTGAAGTGAGGAAATAAAAAAGAGCATCAGGGAAATGATGATCTTTTTTTTGTTTTTACGAGACCACTCGAAAGGATTGACTTCGTTGGATTTTATTTTGCGTTGTATTAGGGATAGTATTTTATATTTATGTTTATAAAAATTCGATATTTTTTTCGGTAATCTTTATAACTTTTTCAACAGAACAGAACTCTTTATTGTTTATTGGATAATAAACGATTCTAACTGGAATTTCTATTTTTTCATTTCTTAAATGCTCTTTTAAATTTTTTATATCGCTAGTAAAATCCATTTCAAAAGAAATACTATGTTCAGAAGTTTCTCCTGCAGGTAATTCAGATTTAGTTTTAAAAGAGTTACCAGTATAAATTACAGAGACATTTCCTGTATTTTTAATTGATATTACAAATTTTAGTAAAGGTTTAGATGAATTGTAGTCAATTTTATTTAAATCTTCTCTTAATTTGACTTCCAAAAAAGGCTTTCCTTTTTCTGGTTTAGAATTTTGTAAGGAAGCTTTTTTTATTTTTAAAATATCAAAAATTTGACCAAAAACAGTTCTGTTTTTGTCATTAAGTGCTATTCCTTCAAGTGTACTTAATAAGTCTATGTGAAAATCGGCGAAATAACTTCTCGACCAATATAAATAAATTGATTTGGAATTTTCACCATACATTGTACCATAGCATTTGGTTACTGCAGTGGTATTTTCTGGAGTTTGTAAAAGTTTTACACCTGCTCCGAATTCACTGGTTATTATTTCTCCATCTTCTGTAGAATAAATACTTAAATCGTCAATAGGTTTTGCAATAGGTTTAGAATGTATTTTATCACCTGGTTTAATCGGATTACCATTAAGCAGCGATATTCTTCCAATAGCTGAGTAATCATTTTCATATCTTAAAACCATACCTCCAGTAAAACCGAAGACATCTTTACCTTTCATAAGTTCCTTTATGATTGATTCATCGTTGTTGTCTTTTTCTTTTAAATCTATAAAAATTACACCACAACTATATAGTGGATTTAATTGTTCTTTAAAGCTTTCGGTTTCATTAAGTTTTTTTATTGAATTTGAAACATTTAATTTAGTTAATCTAGATTTAACTTCATAAACAGCTACAACATGCTTCGCTGGAATTGCTCGATATTTTCCTTGTTCACTTTGGTCATAGTTACCTTCAGTCCATAAAATAGGAGCTTCTAACTGATTGAATATAATAATATCGTAGTGATAAAGTCTAATATTATCATTATATAGATTCGGGATGATGTATCCAGAAGTTACACCATATTTTTTTGGAAGAAATTCGGATAGCCATTTTCGAATGTGAGCTTCTACTCCAAGTCCGTGTGCAATTTGAACTGGACGATTTTTTGTTTGTTGGATAATTTTATCGAATTCGGATAATATAGTTTCTCTATTCTGATTAAATTCTTTCCAACCATGTTGTCCAAAATAGTTTTCCATTTTTATTAATTAATTATTATCGTTAACTTATTTATATTCTCAACTTTAGTTGAGCTTTTCAAATTTATAAAAAATCCTACCAAAAAATCCTGAAAGTTTCTATTTTCAGGATTTTTTGATATAATAAATCACTCGAAAGGATTCGCGCTGTAGCGGGGTAGTTTATTTGTATAAATCTCCACTTTTTTGACAATATTCCTGCACCTCATTAAGCCAATTATCATACCAATACCACGTTTTTGCTACTTGTGTTCCATAACCTAATAATGGATTTTTAGCATCTTTTTCTTTCCATAATAGTGTATGTTGATAAGCTGTAAATTTTGGATAGCCGTTTGCTTGCATAAAATCATAAATTTCTCCGGGCAAGTGTTTTTTCTTTTCTCTCTCCTTTACTAAAACATATTCTTTATTTAATCCTTCAGCTTCAGGTGAATTTGCGGGTATAAATTCAATGACTTTATCTGCTTGACCTTTTCTATTTACAGCTTTTGGTACATAAAGTACTCGATAGGAATACCTTATGTTATTATAATCTTGGTCAGTTAATTCATTATCAAAGTCATTTATGTATGATGCAATATTTGATGGCAGATCAGTAAATTTTCTTAGTTGATTTGCATGTTCTTCTTTAATAGTTGAAAACTGGAGTGAAAAGGATAAATGTTTATCTATACCGTAAGAATCGCCAAATAATTGTTTTATAAAGTCATTGTAATTTAAACAGCAAGCTTGAAATCTGGCACTCAGATACTCATCTATTTTTGTAGTCATTTGGTGTTCAATTTCATGTCGTAACCCAATTAAAAATTTTAGATTGGCTTTTGTAATGTTATCTATTGGGCAATCTTTATCATCAAGACATCGTTCTAATTCCCAATATTTAAAAGCACCTTTTTTAGTTTTATCAAATTTTTTTCTTTGTCCAGTTTGTCTAAAATATCTATATTCAATTTTCTTATCTCGATAATGAGCGTGTAGTAAATACATCCATGATATATTTGCTAAAATGATGAAATTTTCAGATTTAAAATGAATATTTGGATTATTAAATATTTGAACTGCACTCAGCATTGCTTCTCTCGATTTGACAAGAAGTTCTTCTTTAAAAGAACCAATTTTTCTATTTCTTTTTACTGTCATTATGAGTTTTAATTATTATCAATTATTGTTTTGAGAATCAAATATTTTGCATTCCCTTAAAACAATTGTTACTATATTATTTGTGATCGCTGTTCTTTGTCGATGGGAAACCAAAGTTGGTTATTGAACATGACTGATTCTTCATTTAGGTGCGAAATTAAATTTGAAATAAAAAACGAAAAAGACAAGTCTTCTATGTCATATAAATATCCATTTCTATCATTATCTCTTGTATTCCAGAATTTATAGAATATATCCTTATTGAAACTGATGTGATTAACTTTAAATAGATGACTTCGTTCATCTTCGTTTATCGTGTTGTTAGCATTTCTAATTTTAATTCTAAGATTTTCACTATCTAAAACTCTTAACCTTTCATGACCTACATAAGAAAAAATGCCGTTAAATAAAGGCTTTAAATGATTTGATTTCGCGTTGAAAATAAATTGTCCAATTTCATTTGCTTTACGTATAACTTTTTCAGGATTTTGATTTTTTAAATTAGCTTTTACCTCAATTATTGCTTCAACAGAATCTGCACTTACAATTACAAAATCACCTTCACTAAATAGAACAGGAAAATTATTATTATAAATAAGGATGTCTATTTGTTTACTAGGTTCATGGCTACCACGTTCTTGATTTTGTTTAATTACAAAACCACTTGCTATAGAATAATTTTTTGGTAAAAATCTTTTAATTATTGTTTTCAAAACAGCCTCTTGGTAATTACCATCTTCACCCCAATGTGATATCAAAAGACGAACACGGTCTTTAATTGCAAGTAATTCTTTAGTTGTTGTTTTGTGAAATTCGACTGTATTCATGGTGATTTTATTTGTTATTGCGGTTACAAGCCGTCATGAGCATTATTTTGTGATTATTTTTTATATCTTTTCTAGACTTAATTACTTTTGTGTTAAATACATAATTTTGTTTTAATCATTTATGACAAATAAACAACAATATTAATTCTTACATATACGTAGAAATACCTGTTTTTCAAATATTTTGTATTTAATTTTCAGTTGTTTTATAAACCTAAAAAATCCTGAAATAAACTTTCAGGATTTTTTAGGTTTTGTGGCACGGATTACCAATCCGTTCTATCTGGGCTTTTTGTAACTGTATTTTTTTACAATCTAAAAATATATTCTCTGTGTAATTTCAGATTATCATGATTTGGATTATCTGATTTTGGTATTTTAAATTTTTTGCTTTTTATCTGATTTACTACACTTTGACTTAATTCTTGAGAGATTAACATTGAGTAATCTTCATTTAATGTAATAAATCCTTTATCAAATAATTTATCATGAAAATTACATAGTAATATACAATTATCTAAATCCAACCTTTTACTCTTATCACTTTTCCATGGAACAATATGACTAGCAACTAATAATTCAGATTGGTCATTATCACAAAAAGCACAACAATTATTATAATTTTCTGAAACATATTCTTTTAAGACATCTTGATATACTCGTGTTTTTACAGTTGATAATCTTTCTGTTTCTTTATTATTAGGATTAATAGGTTTTCTTTCTATTAAAGCTCTTGCTTCATCAAGTGTTGCTATATAACTTATTATAATTTCTTGAGCATCTGAATCTAGATTCCCTATTTCTTCTAAACTATCTTTTAAAATACCTTTTGACTCTTTTTTTAAGTCAAAATGATGGAGAATTTTCATTGTTTCATATCCACCTCCATTCTGGGGTGCTGGTAAACTTAATATTTTTTTTTGGATATCTCGATGACTTTTAGATTCAACTAAGTATGCAAATAGTACTTTGGCTATAATATAATTATCTAGTTTTTCAATTTTCATGTGATTGGTATAAAATTTCTGCTAACTTGTTGGTGTACTCAATAAATTAGTTCCCTCCAATATACAAAACGTCCTAAAAACTTTAAATACTGAAAATAAAAATTTTTGGATTTTTTGTGGTACAGATTGTAAATTGGTACTGCCGAATTTTAGTTAAGTTTTAAACTCCTTCTTGCTTAAAATTGCTGTCATGCCTTGTTTTTATTTCAACAATTACCCCGACATAGTAATGCCAGTCATCTATAAAATCATTAATAGAATTTCCTTCACTTTTATCTATCTCCATATCTTTTTCGTATAACTGTGACATAACTTCATCGACATAAATATCGAGATCAAGGTCATGATGATTTGCTAAGGCTTTTAAATTTATTGTCCAACTTTCATATCTCTTTTTTATAAAGTTTTTGAAATTTGACTCATCACCTTTGTGAAAATATTTTTTTGCCTCTTCAATACAGGCAAAATAAGATATTTGAAGATGTGACTTACCAGTTATCTCGTCTTCCAAAAGAAAGTATTCAAGATTTCTCTGTAAATCGTCAATAACTAATTGCTTGGCTGGATTAATTCCTTTGAGTTCAATTGGAAAAAGGGCAGGGTAATTTAAATTTTTTCCCATTTTGGGATTATAAACGGCTACATCAATTCGTCCTTTTCTTGAACTATTATGTCTTTTAGAAGTTTCCCATTTTAATGTCATATTTGGAACACATGCTGAAGCAAAATCCTCTGTTGAATCTTCCAATTTCACAATGTATTTGTCAAGTATTTTTAAATCAGAGAATTGTTTTGCAACCAATACTGTCAAAAGATATTCTGGTTTTATTTCTGTAAAGTCACCATTCTTAAAAAAGAATGATGTATTACAGGCGTCTCTAAGACCGCTGAATATTAAATTACGATTTTCCATAAAATAAGGTATAACGTTTCTAGTTATATGTGAAATGTTGTTTACTGCTCAAACATACAATAAAATCCTACAAAATAAAAATCTTCAAAATAGAAGTTTTAGGATTTTTTTTGAAACGGATTACAAATCCGCGTTATCTAGTTTATGGAATTGTTGCTATCGTGTTAAACCGTGTTATAACTAGTTTGGTTCTATTTCGGTTAACATTTGACTTTGCCATAGGAATTTTATTTTCGACTTATAAAGCCCGAAAGCTGTATTCCAAATCCCCTTCTGTTTTAAAGTTAACCCATAATTTGGTGTCGATTCTGGTGAATAACCACTTTTTATGGCTTCAAATTTTTGTCTTGCGGTTGATTTTCGGGAAAGAACTTTATGAAAAATTCTATCATCCATATAACATAATGATGGAATGCTATTTATTAATTCCATTTCTTTTCTTTTCAATTCGCCCATGTTCTCTATTTACAACTCCAGGAAGCATACAAACTAACACATAATTGTAAATGTAGTGTCCAGCAAGGTTTTTTGCAAGAATGTGATCAATATGATAATCTTCTGGAATTTTATCTATGAATCTTAAAAATAATTTTCGGTAATCTTTATAATTTGGATTTACATAAATGTAAAATATGTCTTTTTCATCATATAATACAAATGCGTTTTTAATGTTAACTCTTCCAATTTTGTAGGATTTAAAATGCATTGCATTAGAAATTTCAAATATATTATTTCCTCCGATAACTGTTTGTTGTGGAGTTCGACTACTATAAATTTTTCCAATTCCACGTAAAGAATCTTCCGCTATTAATTTTTCAGGTTCTAATTTATGCATGTGTTTAGAAATTGGTGTATTTGGTGTGCGGTTATTTCAATTTTATTAAGTTCTTAATAGTACTAGTGTTTCTATTTTACTACTTTAAATACATTTTCTTTTGCGTTTTCAGAAAGTATATATTTTTCCTCAAATTTTTTAAATTCAGTTTCTTTAACGCCACTTTTTAGTAGGGAACTTTTAAAGAAATCGTAATCTGTTTTTACTAATTTTTCTGAGTTTAAAATGGTTCTTAGCCAGTTCCAAACTTTTTCTTTTCCAACTTCTTTTTCTAAAGCTGTAATTAGTAAGGGAACATAATTGTATCTATAGGTGTTATCAATTTCACTATTCTTGATAGTTGAAAGTGGTTTAATCGTATACTCTTTAGTGCTTTTTAAGTAGTTGTCTATTTTCTTTTGATAATTTTCTTCTCCTAAAACTTCTTTCACGGTTTGAAGTGCTAAATATTCGGTTAAGCCTTCAAGAAAAACCCATCGTAATTCTGAATTTGGAACCATCACTGTTCCAAAATAGTAATGTCCGAGTTCGTGAGAAAAATATTCAATATTAGAAGTGTTTTTTAGAACATTTGTATTGGGTTTGAAATAACTTTTTACGTTATATTCTTCATGCCCAATGATGGCAATAGTAGGATAGGTTACAAACATCCAAGCATTGTTTTTAGAAATAGGTGTGGTGTATAAATACGTTACTGGATTTCCGTAGGGAATTTTGAGTTTACTTTCATAAAAGCTTATGATTTTATCGGTCCAATTTGCTAAAACAGTTTCTTGTTCTGAATTTAAGTCGGTATTGATAAAATAGGTTTTTTTGTTTTTTGTAAAATCGAATAAACCCGCAAAAAGCATCATAGTAATGGGTTTTTCTGATTTGAAATTCGCTACATTTCCACGGATTGGCTCTGAACCATTTAAGTAAATACTTTTACAGTCGATGCAATTAATTGTAATATCATAAGTGATATTATTGATTTCCACATCGTTTTCAATATCATATAAAATTGGATACCAAACAGATTGTTCGGTTGCTCTTATACTTTCGCTGTTAAATGCTATGTTTCCTTTCCAATCGCCAGTATTACTACTTTTTAAAGTATCATTTATAACTGGAAATTTACCTACATAATTGATTTTAAATTTATTCGGCAAAAATTTGCTTTTATTGTCATTTGCTGGGAAATAGTATTGAAATGCTTCGCTTTTTATACCGTTATTATATTCTTTTTTAAATCCGTAATTAGCATTGTCCTCTGCATTTCTGAAATATTTGATGTTTAACCCTGTATTTAAAAAAATGCTGTAGTTTTTTAGACTTGGTAAATTGGAATATTCTAAATCGCTTTCTATAGTTCCGTTAAGAATTGAAACTTTTACTTCACCTGTTAGATGTGGAATTTGGGCGAATAATATTTGAAGATTGGCAATGAATAAGATGATTGAGATTTTTGATTTTTTCATGTTTTTTTGAAGCGTTTTTTTTTGAAGATTAGATACGTTGTATCTTTTTTCAAATATATAAAAAATCTTACAAAATAAAAATCCTGAAAACAGAAGTTTCAGGATTTTTAGGTTTTTAGACGGAGCAAGTTGTCCCCATTATATGGTTTAATTAATTTTCATTCTGAAAATATAAGAATAGGATGGTGAGCCGTCATTTGGATCGTAGGTTTTATTTGTAAAGATGGTGTTTTCATCTGTAAAATAAATATCGGAATCATGATATTCATTCGATCCGAAATTTGGATAAGTTATGATGGTATTCATCGTATTGTAATCGTATATTTTGTATAAATCTGAAATATATTGGTTTGAAGGGCTACAAGCATGGATATGAATGTCATTAAACTGGCGAATAACATTTAGGTTGGTGTCTAGTTGGAATTCGTCCCAAAAAATGTGGTTACCATTATCTGAAATTGTTACGACAGGATACGGATAGGAAACACCACTTGGAAATTCTGGATATTGAGGTAAGGTTAAATATGTTCCTGTTCCGATATTTGAAGAATTAAGTTTGTAAAGACGCCCGCTTGAATTGGCATTACCATAATACAGGTTGTCGTTTGAACTGTTATAACGCATTTCGCCAAGATTAAAACCGTTAAAAGATTCTGTGTAGCTTCCGTTTGTAGCATTAATCATTTGAAAACGTTCATTGTCATTATAAACGTTGGCATACAAAAGATTGTTATTACCAGCTTCTATATTATTAAAACCATTGCCACTTGTATGTGTAGCTATACCATTATAAGAATAGTTATTCAGGTTAACTTTTGTTATGAAATCTACATGACGTTGGGTTAAATACATATATTGCCCATCAGGTACCACGGATATATCTGTAAATCTTTTTGTTGTAAGTATATGATTTTCTATAGTGAACGTGTCGGTATTGATAATTATTATTCCGTATTTATCTGCCTCTTCCGATAAGTCTTTTGGTGAACAAATAGCATATAGTTTGTTTCTTATTGGATCTTTTACCATTTTTTTGATGTAGTAGGGAATGCTAAGAAAATCGCCTGTTATCTTTGTTACGATATTACTCCCTAACGTTTCATATTGCCAATTAGGATTGCTCGTTTTGACTACAATTTGGTATGGAATTTCTTCGGTTGCGAAATGAGGTTGCGTATAGTCGAATTGCAGTGTATTGATATCTGTAATTTCTGCTAATGGTTGACTGTTATTACGATATACTAGATAAGATACAAAATCACTACCTTCATATTTAGTCCAGTTTAACCTCATAAACCTTCCTAGTTGTGGCGTAGCTTCTAATTTGATAATATTAGAAATCACAATGGTGTCTTTTTGTAGTAATTCTGGGTTGTTTACAAGATAGACTTCAAAGGAAATGGTATGCAAACCTTTACTTAAAGATGTAGTAAGCGTACTTTCAAAATTACCATTAGGATGACCAGCGTATAATTCGCCATCTATGTCGCTAATCCACTTTACTATAAGATCGTCAGGAGAAACACCTAAGTCTCCAGTTAAACCTATTTTTGCTTTGAGATTTTTTTGATTTGTTGGTATATCGTATACTCCATAATCCCCATAGTTATGAAAAGAATAGTCTCTGTCTTTTAGTGGAAGAACGATACCAACATTTATATTTTGTTGCACTTGTTGTACTGTCGGTCCGTCATCTTCAGGATTACATCCGACAGTTATTAACAGTACTAATATGAAGTAGAAATAAGCTTTCATAGGCTAAGTGATTTTTTCAAAAGTTGGACAAATTTACTTTATAACTTATTTATTTCCTAATGTTTGTTTTTATTGGAAATACTATAGATTATTAGAGTAGTGGATAAGAGTAAGATGTTTTATTATTAGTTTGGCAATTCAAATCGGTATTGTATGGCTTCTTTAAGGACGTCGATATCGATATCTTTAAGGTTCTTAAATTTAATGCAATAGCCAGTTACGCTTGCTTTGCCAATTTTATCGCCATAGGTTTTGGCTAAAAAGGTTTTATCCTCAATACCCATAATATATACAGAGATTCCGGTTGTGTTGGCGCTTAAACCAATTCGATAAAACTCTTTGGTTTTACCATCAGCATAGGTTATGGTGTAGGTTCCATATCCGATATTCGGATTAGAAACTATTTTTCCTTCACTGTCTGTGCCATCCAAAAACCATAATTTACAAGCTGGATTAAGTTCCAGAACGATGAGATGCAACACTAGCAAGTCATTACGTTTCGATTCTGGTTGACTAGAAATATACGATTGAATTTGTTCTTGAATGTCCATGTTTCTTATATGTTTTTATGAGGAAAAAATTTGTGTAGTAACTCTAAACCTTCTTAAACACATCCAACAGAAACTGTGCACCCGTAAAAGGAGAAATTTCATGATTCAAAACTTGTTGTTTTACGAGTTCTAATTGTTTGATTATTTCAGGATGGTTGTAAAAACTACTTTTCAATTGTTCATTGATGGTTTCTAACATCCAATATTGGTTTTGTTCTTCACGTTTTTCGTTAAAATAACCAGAAGTTGTGGTTAATGTAATATATTCGGTAATTAAATCGTACACATCGGCAATTCCGTCTGTGGTTACGGCACTACAAGTGGTCACTTTCGGTTGCCAACCAGAGCTTTTCGGAGGGAAAAAATGCAAGGCTCGATTGAATTCTACTTTTGCCATTTTGGCTTTTTGTATGTTGTCGCCATCCGCTTTGTTAATCACTACAGCATCCGCCATTTCCATGATTCCGCGTTTAATACCTTGTAATTCATCGCCAGCTCCCGCAATTTTTAATAGTAAAAAGAAATCCACCATGCTGTGAACTGCAGTTTCACTTTGTCCGACACCAACGGTTTCAATAATAATTGTATCAAATCCGCACGCTTCGCATAAAATAATTGCTTCACGCGTTTTTCTCGCCACACCGCCTAAACTTTCGCCAGAAGCACTTGGTCTAATAAAAGCATTTTCATCTTTTACCAATTCTTCCATTCGGGTTTTATCGCCTAAAATACTTCCGTGACTCAGCGTACTACTTGGATCGATAGCCAAAACAGCTACTTTCTTACCTAAACCTGTTAAATGTTTTCCGAAAGCTTCAATAAACGTACTTTTTCCAACGCCAGGCACACCAGTAATTCCAATTCGTACCGATTTATTCGCATAAGGCAAACAACCATTGATAACTTCGTTCGCCTTTTCTAAATGTTTGATATTCGTACTTTCAATTAAAGTGATGGCACGACTCAAAGCGACTTTATCGCCAGATATAATTTTTTCAATCAATTCAGCAGCAGAAATTTCTTTCTTTCTAAATTCTTGAATATGCTTAGCCACCTGAGAACTTAGTATTTCAGGTTTATTTACTCCGTCTTTTTCGGAAAGTGCAGATATTTTATTAATTTTACTCAATTAAATTGCTTTGTGTAAAAGTAAGAATTTTTTTTCAGAAGCCAAATCCTGCTATCCGCTATATCTTTTCTTTTTGCTGTTCCAAAAAAACATCAAAAACAAAAGGATGCCGCTACTATCAGGGCTAGGGTAAACGTTTTCAAAACAAAATAAATTTAAGCCACGAATTCACTAATTAAAAGTAAATGTCAAATATAATTTACAAATCTGAAAGTTATAAATTAATGGGTATCATGTTTGATATTCATTCAAATTTAGGTAAAGGTTTTTCTGAAATTGTTTATAAAGATGCAATTGAATACGAATTAGAAAAATCTTTGATTTTTTTCGAAAGAGAAAAAGAATATAGTGTTAAGTATAAAGATATATATTTGAAGCATAAATTTTATGCTGATTTTGTATTATTTGATAAAATCATTTTAGAAGTAAAATGTTGTAGCAATATTTCTGATTCACATATTGCTCAAACAATGAATTATTTAAAAGTTTCAAATAATAAATTAGCAATAATTGTAAATTTCAATAACAATTCTTTAGAATACAAAAGAATTGTTTTGTAAAATTAGAAAAATTCGAAATTTGCAAAACAAATAATACTAATAATTATCAAAAAATATTTTTAAAAATTTTTGCCACGAATTAACGAATTTAAATTGTCAAAAATTTGTGAAATTTGTTCATCGAAGATGAAAAATTAAATATTACCAGTTTAAAAAAGAAAATTCGTGAATTCGTGGCAAAAAAAAACAAATTCACTAAAAATTAAAAATAACAATGAATTTCAATAAAGAAGCCTTTCAAAAACTAACCGCTATTGTAGGCGAAAATTATATTTTTACCGATGCAGAAACCTTAATGCATTTCGGACACGATGAAACAGAAGATTTATCTTTTCCTCCGCAAGTTGTAATAAAACCTGCTAATGCTCAAGAAATTTCCGAAATTTTAAAAATCTCGAATCAATATAAAATCCCAACTACACCAATTGGTGCAAGAACGGGTTTGAGTGGCGGCGCTTTGTCCATTTATGGTGGAATTGGTTTGTCGTTAGAACGTTTGAATAAAATCTTAGAAATAGACGAAAATAATTTACAAGTTGTTGTAGAACCAGCCGTTATCACACAAGTTTTACGTGAAGCAGTTGCCGAAAAAGGTTTGTTTTATCCTGTCGACCCAAGTAGTATGGGAAGTTGCTGGATTGGTGGTAATGTTGCTGAAAATTCTGGTGGTGCTCGTGCTGTTAAATATGGTGTAACGAAAGATTATGTGTTGAATTTAGAAGTAGTTTTACCAACTGGCGATATCATTTGGACAGGAGCAAACACCTTAAAAAACTCTACAGGATATAATTTAACGCAATTGATGGTGGGAAGTGAAGGAACTTTAGGTGTTATAACTAAAATTGTTTTAAAGTTAATTCCGCAAAATAAACATAACGTGTTGTTATTAGTGCCATTTTATAAAGCAGAGCAAGCTTGTGAAGCCGTTTCAGCTATTTTTAGAGCCGGAATTGTACCAAGTGCTTTGGAATTTATGGAACGTGATGCGATTGACTGGGCAATAAAATTTTTAGATGGAATTTCTGTTGATATTAGACCTGATCATCAAGCGCATTTGTTAATTGAAGTGGATGGAAATTATCCTGATGTTTTAATGATCGAAGCCGAAAAAATATTGGGTGTCGTGGAGCAATTTGAAATCGATGAGGTTTTATTTGCTGATACAGATGAACAAAAAAATGCCCTTTGGAAAATGCGTAGAGGAGTAGCGGAAGCTGTGAAATCAAATTCAATTTATAAAGAAGAAGATACGGTTGTGCCTCGTTACGAATTGCCAACTTTATTAAAAGGAATAAAAGATATTGGAAATAAATACGGATTTCAATCGGTTTGTTACGGACACGCTGGTGATGGAAACTTACACGTGAACATCATTAAAGGCCATATGAAAAACGACAATTGGCAAATTGAAGTCCCAAAAGGCATTAGAGAAATTTTTGAATTGACAGTTTCTTTAAAAGGAACTTTATCTGGTGAACACGGAATTGGTTTGGTACAAAAAAACTATATGGATATTGCTTTTAGCAAAGTGCATTTAGAATTATTAGAACGCATTAAAGCGATTTTCGATCCAAATAATATTTTAAATCCTGGGAAGATTTTTCCTGATGAGTTGTAGATTTAAATTTTAAACATATAAGTCATATAAGTTTAAAACGCATAGGAACATAGTTTGGATTGTGGGTAAAGTTGCTCCGCTCGAAATAGTTCACATAAGTTATGCGCTTAGTTTGTCATGCTGAAAGCATCTCACGCAATCTACTTTATTAATCTTTTCATACTGAACTCATTTCAGTATCTCATTAACAAATAAGTCATATAAGTTTAGTAGTTAAAGCTTATATGACTTATATGTTTAAAAAAGTTTGATTTTATTTCTTCAAGTATTCTAACAAAACTGGATCGGCATTTTTAAATGTGTTGTCCATTTCTGAAAGTGTGGCAATACGTTTTTTGTTTAGTTTGATTAAGATGTCTTTTTCTGTAGTAAATAAAATCACTGTCAAAAACGGATTGTTAATGTATTGACTTAAAATCATTACTACATCTTCAATAGGTTTTATTTCTACAACTTCTTCCGATAAATGTCTGAAAGTCACATTGAATTTCAATACGTCATTATCAACAATCGTACGGAAATAAATATTCGTTAATTCTGTTTTTCCAATAGTTTTACCTAAGGTTAATTTGGCAAATGTTCCGTTGGCTAAACTTGTTTTTAGTGCTTCAAATATGGCGTGAATGGGTTCTAAGTAAATCATTTTAATTTTTTTGTAAAAGTACTAAAAGTATACAAATAAAAAGTCCTCAATTATTGCTAATTCAGGACGGATTATTTAATCTCTTTTCGGATTGTTTTTCTTATCTCTTTTTTCTTCTTTTTTCTCTTTTGGAGTTTTTAAAGGTTCTTTTTTGGCAACCTTTTTTGCGTCTTGACTTTTAGCCATGATGTGTTGTTTTATAATTACTTCGCATTATTTGTTTAGTAAAGATAGACTTTTAAAACAAAAAATCCCTAATTATTTCTAATTAAGGATTTTGTACTTCAACTTTGATTAGTATGAAGTTTTATTCATTTACGATTACAAATTCACCAGATGCTAATAAAGCTTCTGCTTTTTTGTATTTCATCGTTTCGCTTTTTCCATTCATTACGTTTTTAATAGTCACGTTATCGTTTCTATTAATTTTTGGTTGGTCGCGAGTAATTGTTTCAGTTACAGCAGGTCGTTGTTGAGCATTATTACCAGCTTCTCTGTTTGTTTCAGCTAATTCATCAGAATTTAATACATCGTCTTTAGATTCTGTATAATTTGTTTTTTTAGCTTCTTCACGCGCTTCATGAATATCGTTTGCGTTTTGTCTTGGTAATTCACCTTTAAATAAGAATGAAATAACATCTTTATTCACTTGTTCAATCATTGCTTTAAATAATTTAAACGCTTCGAACTTGTAAATTAATAAAGGATCTTTTTGTTCGTGAACAGCTAATTGAACTGATTGTTTCATTTCATCCATTTTACGTAAATGTTTCTTCCAAGATTCATCTACAATGGCTAAAGTGATATTTTTTTCGAAGTCAGTAATTAACGCTTTTCCTTCTGTTTCGTAAGCTTTAGTTAAATTAGTAACTACGTTTAATGTTTTAATTCCGTCTGAAAAAGGCACTACAATTCTTTCAAATTGACCGTTGTTATTTTCGTAAACATCTTTAATAATTGGATACGCTTCTTTGGCGTCACGAATTACTTTTTCTTCGTAATAGGCGTAAGCCGCTTTGTAAACTTGAGCAACAATTTGTTGTTGATTTAATTTCGCGAATTCTGCTTCCGTAACAGGAGAACTAATTGAAAAAGTTCTAATTAATTGGAATTCGAAGTTTTTGAAATCGTTTACAATTTTGTTGTTTTCTACAATTACTTCGCAAGTATCATAAATCATGTTTACGATATCTACTTTCAATCTTTCACCTTGTAAAGCGTGACGACGACGTTTGTAAACGACTTCACGTTGTGAATTCATTACATCATCATATTCTAATAAACGTTTACGAGTTCCAAAGTTGTTTTCTTCTACTTTTTTCTGAGCACGTTCGATAGATTTTGTCATCATAGAATGCTGAATCACTTCACCTTCTTTTAATCCCATTCTGTCCATAACTTTTGCGACTCTTTCTGAACCAAATAAACGCATTAAGTTATCTTCCAATGAAACATAGAATTGTGAGCTACCAACATCTCCTTGACGACCAGCACGACCACGTAACTGACGGTCAACACGACGAGAATCGTGACGTTCTGTACCGATGATTGCTAATCCACCAGCCGCTTTTACTTCTGGAGATAATTTAATATCCGTTCCACGACCAGCCATATTCGTTGCAATTGTTACGACACCTGGTTTACCAGCTTCGGCAACAATTTCAGCTTCGCTTTTATGCATTTTAGCATTCAATACATTATGATTGATACCACGCATTTTAAGCATTCTACTTAATAGTTCTGAAATTTCTACAGAAGTTGTACCAATTAATACTGGTCTTCCTGCATTTGAAAGTTCTACAACATCTTCAATTACTGCATTGAATTTTTCACGTACCGAACGGTAAATTAAATCTTCTTTGTCAATACGAGACATGGCTTTATTTGTTGGGATTTCAACAACGTCTAATTTATAGATTTCATTGAATTCTCCTTCTTCTGTAATTGCTGTTCCCGTCATACCAGCTAATTTGCTGTACATACGGAAATAGTTTTGTAAAGTAACTGTCGCAAATGTTTGAGTAGCTGCTTCAATTTTTACATTTTCTTTTGCCTCAATCGCTTGGTGTAACCCGTCAGAATAACGACGGCCATCCATAATACGACCTGTTGACTCATCAACAATCATTACTTTGTTGTCCATGATTACATATTCTGTATCTTTTTCAAATACGGCATATGCTTTTAATAATTGCGTAAGCGTGTGAATTCTTTCTGATTTCACAGAGAATTCTCTGTATAAATCTTCTTTTAATTCTGCTTCCGCATCTTTATCTAAATTTTGTTTTTCAATGGCTGAAATTCCAGTAGAAATATCTGGTAAAACGAAGAATGTTTCATCTGTATCTTGCGATAAGTATTTAATTCCGTTATCAGTTAATTCTACTTGGTTGTTTTTTTCTTCGATAACAAAGTATAACGCCTCATCAACTTTTGGCATTTCTCTATTATTGTCTTGCATGTGTGCGTTTTCCGTTTTTTGAAGAATTTGTTTTACACCTTCTTCAGATAAAAACTTAATTAATGCTTTGTTTTTTGGATAAGCACGGTAAGTTCTTAATAATTGGAAACCACCATCTTTAGTATTTCCTTCTTTTAATAAACGTTTTGCTTCCGTTAAACAATCTGTTGCAATTCTTTTTTGTAAGTTGAATAAGTTTTCAACTTTTGGTTTTAATTCTAAAAATTCATGTCTGTCACCATCTTCAACTGGTCCAGAAATAATTAATGGTGTTCTGGCATCATCAACTAATACTGAATCGACCTCATCGACAATTGCGAAGTTATGTTTTCTTTGGACTAAATCTTCTGGAGAATTCGCCATATTATCACGTAAATAATCGAAACCAAATTCGTTATTTGTACCGTAAGTAATATCAGCGTTATATGCTTTTCTTCTTGCTTCTGTGTTAGGTTGGTGGTTGTCAATACAATCAACAGTTAAACCATGAAATTCAAATAAAGGAGCTTTCCAAGTACTATCACGCTTTGCTAAGTAGTCATTCACGGTTACTAAGTGTACTCCGTTTCCTGTTAGTGCGTTTAAGTAAAGTGCTAAAGTTGCTACTAATGTTTTTCCTTCTCCCGTTTGCATTTCGGCAATTTTACCTTGATGTAAAACGATTCCACCCATTAACTGAACATCGTAGTGAATCATGTCCCATGTAATTGGTTTACCAGCAGCATCCCAAGAATTTGCCCAGTTTACTTCATCACCAACAAGTGTTATATAAGGTCTGTCTGCAGAAAGTTCTCTGTCTTTTGCAGTTGCAGTAACTGTAATAGAAGTATTTTCTTTAAAACGACGAGCGGTTTCTCTTAATACAGCAAAAGCTTCAGGTAAAATTTCGTTTAATGTTTTTTCAGAAATTTCGTAAGCTTCTTTTTCTAATTTGTCAATTTCTGAGTAGATATTTTCTCTTGCATCAACATCAACAGTGTTTTCTGCTTCAGTTTTTAAGGCTTCAATTTTGTTGTCTTTTTCAGCACGAGCTTGATTGATTTTATCTTTAAAGAAAGCTGTTTTTGCTCTCAATTCGTCGTGTGAAATTGATTTTAAAGCTTCTTGATAAGAATTGATTTTATTAACAATAGGCTGAATGGCTTTGATGTCATTGGCAGATTTATCACCTACAAATACTTTTAATATCGAATTTATAATACTCATAATATGTTTTTTAATATATGTTGTAAACCTTGCGGTTTTGTTTTTCGTATGCAAAGATAACCAAAAAAAAAGCCTCACCGAAGAGACTTTTTATTGGGTTATTTATTTTTTAATATTCATCCTCGTTCCAAAGATAATCTTCGTCTGTTGGATAATCAGGCCAAATTTCTTCCATTGACTCATAAATTTCACCTTCATCCTCAATAGACTGTAAGTTCTCTACCACTTCTAATGGTGCTCCAGCTCTAATCGCGTAGTCAATTAATTCGTCTTTTGTAGCAGGCCAAGGTGCATCACTTAAATATGATGCTAATTCTAACGTCCAATACATCTTATTTAGATTTTTAGTTTAATGCAAAAATAAATTTATTACTTAAAAAGACAAGTTTTTTTTGAATTATTTTTTAATAAATTTTAAGAACTTAATTTCAGTAGCTAATATTCAGTTTAATATGGAACTGAACACTACTTGCTGTAAACGGAATACTATTTTCTAGGTATCCATTTCACTTCATCAGCGTTCAAATCATGAGACAACTTTCGTGCCAATACAAATAAATAGTCAGAAAGTCGGTTTAAATACTTAATTGCTATGTCAGCTACAGGTTCATTATGACTTAAATGCACAGCTAAACGCTCTGCTCTTCTGCAAACACATCGCGCAACATGACAATATGACACAGTTGTGTGTCCGCCTGGTAAAACAAAATGCGTCATTTGAGGTAAAGCTTCTTCCATAGTGTCGATTTCTTTTTCAAGAAATTCGATATCACTTTCAAGTATTCCAAGGTTTTGAAGACGTTTCTCACCATTCTTCATGACTTCTTTTTCAGGTGGTGTAGCTAAAATGGCTCCAACTGTAAATAATCTGTCTTGAATTTCGATTAAAACATCTTTATAATGCTGGTTAAAATCTTGATCACGAATTAATCCGATATATGAATTTAATTCGTCAACCGTTCCGTAACTTTCGATTCTGATATGATCTTTTGGTACACGAGTTCCTCCAAATAGGGCAGTAGTACCTTTATCTCCAGTTTTAGTATATACTTTCATTATTTACCTTTGTTTTTATGAAGTGAAACCACAACACCAAGTGTAATAGATAAAGCAATAAATGCTAACGATAACCATTCAGGGAAAAACTCTGGAAAATGGTGAACCAATAACATTTTTATACCTACGAAAGTTAAAATAGCAATTAAACTGTATTCGATATAGCTAAATTTCTCAATCATATTTGCTAAAAAGAAATACATAGATCGTAATCCTAAAATCGCAAAAATATTAGAACTGAATACTAAAAACGGATCTGATGTAATGGCTAAAATAGCAGGGACACTATCTAATGCAAAAATTACATCCATTACTTCAATTACGATTAATGCAATAAATAAAGGAGTAACATATCTGGTTCCATTTTTCTTTAGGAAAAAATTCTGACCTTCAATTTCATGATGAACTGGAAATATTTTGCCAATAAGTTTGTATATTTTAGAATCTTTAGGGTCAAATTCTTCTTCTTCCTTAGTGAAAAGCATTTTCATTGCTGTAAAAATCAAGAATGCTCCAAATACATATATGATCCATTCAAATCTATTAATAAGTGCTACGCCTAAGAATATCATTAAACCTCTAAATACGATTGCTCCGATAATTCCCCAAAACAAAACTCTATGTTGAAATTTTTGTGGAATTTTGAATGAAGCAAAAATAATGGCGATTACAAATATATTGTCGGCACTTAATGAAAGTTCAATTAAATAACCAGTAATGTATTTTATAGAAGCTTCAACTGGTTTTAAGTTGGTTGGATTGGCAATATGTCCGCCACTATATAATAAGTATACTACTCCAGAAAAAATAAAAGAAAGAGTTACCCATAAAATAGTCCATTTTGAGGCTTCTTTACTACTAATAATATGTGGGTTTTTGTTAAAAACACCTAAATCTAAGGCTAAGAAAATTGAAATAGCGACTAGAAAAATAATCCAAACGGTCATAATAATTGATTTTTTAGCAAATATAAATTAAAATTCAGAATTTAGAAGCTTGGGTAAAGTTAAAGTTCAAACAAAAAGAAGTTAATGTTCTTTTTGTTTGTTTTTTACTATCGCACCCTGTAATTGTTAACCAAAAATTAATAAAAAGTAATTTGTTTTTAATTTACCCCTAAAAATTTAGGGGTAAATTTTTTTATTTGTGTTTTATTTGTATTTTTGTACCTTAAAATTAAGGATATAATTTTTAAAACACAACTTTATGGCTATACTTCGTTTCCAAGCTTTAGACAAAGCTACTAGTAGAAAACCAGTTTCTTTTGAAGAAACGGCAAGAAAATCAGAAATTTTTGGTTCAAATGTCTTTGGTGACAAAGCAATGCGACAGTTTTTAACTCCAGATGCTTATAAAGCGGTTAAAAATGCTATTGAATTAGGAACTAAAATCGATCGTAAAATTGCTGATTATGTAGCAATGGGAATGAAAGAATGGGCGTTATCTAAAAACGTTACTCATTATACACACTGGTTTCAACCTTTGACAGGAACAACAGCTGAAAAGCATGATGCTTTCTTTGAAACATCTATGGATGGTTCAGATCCAGTTGAAAAATTTGGAGGAACACAATTAGTACAACAAGAACCAGATGCTTCTTCTTTTCCAAATGGAGGAATTAGAAATACATTCGAAGCTCGTGGTTATACGGCTTGGGATCCTACATCTCCAGCATTTATTTTTGGGAGTACTTTATGTATTCCAACTGTTTTCGTATCGTATACTGGTGAGGCTTTAGATAATAAAACACCTTTATTAAGAGCATTAAGTGCTATTGATACGGCTGCAACTGAAGTAGCAAAATATTTCGATAAAAACGTTAAAAAAATTACGCCAACTTTAGGTTGGGAACAAGAATATTTCTTAATTGACGCCGCATTAGCTGCTTCAAGACCAGATATTTTAGCAACAGGAAGAACATTATTAGGACATACTTCTTCTAAAGGGCAACAATTAGATGACCATTATTTTGGTTCAATTCCAACTCGTGTATTACAATACATGAGAGAATTAGAATACGAATGTATGTTGTTAGGTATTCCGGTAAAAACACGTCATAATGAAGTAGCACCAGGACAATTTGAATTAGCTCCAATTTTTGAAGAGACTAATTTAGCGGTTGACCACAACTCTTTATTAATGGATGTGATGGAAAAAGTAGCGGAAAGACATGATTTCAAAGTGTTATTCCACGAAAAGCCTTTCAAAGGAGTAAATGGTTCGGGTAAACACAACAACTGGTCATTAGCAACTGATACTGGAATTAACTTATTATCTCCAGGGAAAACGCCAATGAGTAACTTAATGTTTTTAACTTTCTTCATCAATACGATTAAAGCAGTTCATGATTACGAAGAATTATTAAGAGCATCAATTGCTTCAGCAAGTAACGATCACCGTTTAGGAGCTAACGAAGCGCCACCTGCAATTATTTCGGTATTTATTGGACAACAATTAACGAAAGTTTTAGCGGAATTAGAAGGTGTTACTCAAGGTAAATTATCTCCAGAAGAAAAAACAGATTTAAAATTAAACGTAGTAGGTAAATTGCCAGACGTTTTATTAGATAATACAGATAGAAACAGAACTTCGCCATTTGCCTTTACAGGAAATAAATTCGAATTCAGAGCAGTGGGTTCTACAGCAAATTGTGCGGTTTCAATGACAACTTTAAATTCAATCGTTGCAAAACAATTAATCGAATTCAAAAAAGAAGTAGATCATTTAATTGAAACAAAAGATTTAAAGAAAGACGAAGCGATTTTCAATACATTAAGAGAATACATCAAAGGAACAAAAGCGATTTTATTTGAAGGTGACGGTTATAGCGATGCTTGGGAAAAAGAAGCGAAAAAACGTGGATTAAGCAATCATAAAACAACTCCAGAAGCCTTAAAAGCTAAAGTTTCTAAAAAAGCATTCGATTTATTTGGTGAATTAGGAGTAATGAACCATGTTGAAGTAGAATCTCGTTACGAAATTGAATTAGAAGAATACACTAAGAAAATTCAAATTGAAGGAAGAGTTTTAGGAGATATCGCTCGTAATCACGTAATTCCAACATCTATTAAATATCAAAATACGTTAATTGAAAACGTTAGAGGTTTAAAAGAAATTTTCGGAAAAGATTTTGAGAAAATTGCAAAAGAACAAATTGCGTTAATCAAAGAAATTTCAGAGCATATTGAAAAAATTCACCACAATATTGATGAAATGATTTCAGAACGTAAAAAAGCAAACAACCTTACTGATACAGAAAAAATGGCTGCGGCTTACTGTAATAAAGTAAAACCGTATTTTGAAATCATTAGAGAACATTCTGATAAATTAGAATTGTTAGTAGATGACGAAATGTGGACGTTAACAAAATACAGAGAATTGTTTTTTATTAAATAACATTTGTTTATAAATATGTTAAAAGCTTATCAGAAATGGTAAGCTTTTTTTTGGTTAATAAAATAAAAAACCATACTTTTCAGCTGTTCTAAATTAATTAACCTATGCGTTATTTCGTATTAATGCTAACTTTCTCATTATCTGCATATTCGCAGGAAAACTTTACTTTGTATTTCGATACAGATAAATATGTTTTAAATGAAAATCAAAATGAAATTTTTAATAATTTCCTAAAAAAGAAGGATATTAAAGTAAATAAAGTTTCTGGATTTTGTGATTTTAGAGCAAGTAATGCTTACAATTATCAATTAGGATTAAATCGTGCGAATCATATTTTAAATTTGCTTCCAATTGCAGATAAATCTTCAATCACTGTAGTTTCTAAAGGTGAAGAATTCAAACAAAAAGCAGATTTATCTTTAAATAGAAAAGTGGAAATTGAGTACGAATTAAACCTACCAATTGTTGAAACTATTCCAACTAAAAAAATTGAAATACTACCAGAACCAGTTTCTAATGTTCAGGTAATTGATAAATATCCAACACCACTACAAAAGAAAATTATTAGCAGTAAAGTTGGAGATAAAATTTTACTGAACAACCTAAATTTCTATGTTAGAACTGCAGAATTTTATCCTGAATCTATTCCTTTCTTGGAAGATTTATATGAAGTTTTAGAGAAAAACCCGAATATTAAAATTGAAATTCAAGGACATATTTGCTGCACACCAGGAAGAGATGAAGAAGAGTTTTCGTTGAGAAGATGTATTGCGGTGTATGACTTTTTAGTAGATTACGGAATTTCTCCAGACAGAATGACTTATGTTGGTTTTGATGCGACTCAACCACTTTTTCCAATCCCAGAAAAAAATGAAGAAGAACGAAAAGCCAATCGTAGAGTAGAAATTATGATTTTAGAAAAATAACTTGTTACAAAATATAGAAACGCTATACTAATACTGTAGCACAAAAAAATGTTTGTTATTCCTAGCAAACATTTTTTTGTGCAATAATTTCTATTGATTTGAGTTATAATAAAAACCAATTGTTTTATGAAATCGGTATTAGTAAGTTTATTTTTTATTTTCTTTTTAAATTCTTTTTCACAGAAAAAAATCACCCTTTTTTTTGAAACCAATTCGAGTGAATTAAACAAAACAGAATTAGAAAAGTTTAATAATTTCGTGAAAACAAAAGATTTAAAAATCTTAAAAGTTATTGGATTTTGCGACTTAAGATCGTCTAATCAATATAACGATTCTTTAGCTTTAGCAAGAGCTAATTTTATTGCAAGTTTACTACGATTAGCAACTTTTAATTCTGTTTTTGAAGTAAAATCTAAAGGAGAAAATTTTAATCAATTGAAAAATTTAGATTTAAACCGAAAAGTGGAAATTCATTTTAAAATTGAAAAACAAACAGCTATAAAAATTACGAAAGATAACGAATTAGCTGATGTTGTAAAAAAATCTAAAGTTGGTGATAAATTAGTATTAAAAAACTTGAGTTTTTATGACAGAACAGATATTTTGTATCCGGAATCTTATAAAATTAGAGAAGAATTGTTGCAAGTTTTAAAAGATAACCCAAAACTAAAAATTGAAATCCAAGGTCATATTTGTTGTACGCTTGGTAAAGATGAAGAAGAAATAGCAAAAAAACGCTGCATTGGAACCGTTGAATATTTAGTCATAAATGGAATTGAGAAATCGAGATTAAGTTATAAGAGTTTCGATGCCACTCAGCCACTTTTCCCAATTCCTGAAAAAAATGAAGAACAACGAAAAGCCAATCGCAGAGTGGAAATTTTAATTGTCGATAAATAATCTATTAATCTATTACGAACCAAATTCAAATCTATAAAACCATGAAATCTATTTTTTGTATTCTATTTTCACTCATTGCGACAAGTTTTTACGCGCAAAAAACATTTATAGTTTATTTTGATACCAATTCTCATCAATTGAGTTCATCGGAATTAAATAGATTAGATAAAGAATTTAAGAATAAAAATGTTGATATTTTGTCGGTTTCAGGTTTTTGTGATTCAAGAGCCACTAACGATCATAATGATAGTTTAGCGGAAAACAGAGCGAAATTTGTGGGTAATCTTTTAAAGAAAATAGTGAATGCTTCAGGATATAAATTGATTAACAAAGGTGAAAATTTTACTCAAAATAAAGATCTGTCTAAAAATAGAAAAGTAGAAATTGTTTACGAATATAAATTTGAGTCCAATGCTTCATCGGAAACGCTAAAACAAGATGAACTAACTACGAATATAAACGCTTCAAAAATTGGTGATAAATTAGTGCTGAAAAACATGAGTTTTTACGACAGAACAGATATGTTGTATCCAGAATCGAAACCTATTCGAGAAGAATTATTGCATGCTTTAAAAGATAATCCAAAACTTAAAATTGAAATTCAAGGCCATATTTGTTGTTCACATCAGGTTGATAAAGAAGAAATTGCCTTAAAAAGATGTATTGCAATATACAATTACTTGGTTTCCAACGGAATTGAAAAAACGAGATTAAGTTATAAAAGTTATGACTCAACAAAGCCTATTTTTTCAATTCCGGAAAAAAATGAAGAAGAACGAAAAGCCAATCGCAGAGTAGAAATTTTAATTGTCAATAAATAATTGGCACAGTTTTTAATTCTATATTTGTAAATCTCAAATCATTAAATGTTTTAAATAATGAAAATCTTATTTGCTTTTGCCTTTTGCTTTTTGCCTTTTTTCTTTTTTGGTCAGGAAAGTGTGTCGTTTTATTTCGAAAACAACAAATCAACTTTAGATCAAAAAGAATTAGTTAAATTAAATATATGGATTGCTGCAAATAAAACATCAAAAATTCTTTCTATAACTGGTTCTACGGATGAAGTAGGTTCAACAGGTTATAACGATACTTTATCGCAAAAACGTGTTGATTATATTTTTAATAAAGTGAAAACATCTGTAAAAATAAGAGAAGATTTTAAATCGATTTCACTTGGAGAAGCAGGAGCAAAATCGAAAACGAAAGCCGAAAACAGAAAAGCAATCATAGTTTTTTTACAAGAAAAAGATTTAGCTAAAGAAGCGGAATTAATTAAGCCTAAGGTTGAAGAACCAAAAGATATTCCAACAAATGGATTAACACCAATTGAAGAAGTGGATATGCATTTCCCTGAAGGTGCGACTTTAGCTGATAAAATTGAATTGTCTCGACCAGGAACATTAATCGTTTTGCCAGAAATTCAATTCTATAAAAACTCATTCGGAATTATGCCGTCTTCGCAAAGAGAAGTTTTTGAATTAATCCGAATTATGACAGAAAACCCAAGATTATATATTGAAATTCAAGGTCATATTTGTTGTGTAGATAACGATGTTAGAAAATTATCGTTAGAGCGTGCGAAACAAGTACGCCGTATATTGCTATCGAATTACATTTTAGAACGCCGAGTGAAAGTGAAAGGTTTTGGTGTTACTAAGCCAAAATTCCCAATTCCTGAAGCGACTGAAGAACAAGCTGCTGCGAATAGACGAGTGGAAATAATGATTTTGGAGAAATAGATTAATTCGACAATTTTTCAATATGCCGATTGAATAAATTATAAATAATTGACACATTGAAAATTATCCTTTTCTCTTGATAACACTTCCTCTTGGTTCATCACCTTCATGTAGTGCCATTTCGGAATGCAAAAATTTTGCAGCATCAGCGGAATCTTTAACTTTAGTTGCACTTCTTTCAAGCATTTCTGATTCAAACTCAGTTAATACGCTTTTTCGTATTCCAATTTTTCTCCAATTGGAAGAAGGTTTGCATTTTTTTGTGATTTCTCGAGCCAATTTCAAAGCATCCAACAACGCTTGATTCGCACCTTGACCTTTAAATGGACTCATAGGATGTGCTGCATCGCCAATTAGTGTTATATTTTCTCCTTTCGATAATAATTCTGATGTGAGTAATTCTCTATCATAAACTGGGTAACCAGAAATTTGTGCTTCCAAAGTTGCCACTAATATCTGTGGAATAGGGTTGTGCCATTGTGTTCTTTTGCAAGCTTCTTCTTTTAGAGCTTTCGGGCCTTTTGCACTTAATTCTTTAGCTTCTTTTTCAGACATTGGAAAACTAAGTTGCCACATTATCGAATTAGAATCATAAGGCATCATATAAATTCGCTCATTTCCATTAGCAGTTTGAAATACTGTAGCTGAATCGAGTAGAGGAGAATCATTACTTTCGATAGTACTCAAAGGACAAATACCTAAAATTACAATACAATCTAGATAACGTAATGGAGTTTTATCTTCACCAATAAGTAATCTTCGCACCGAACTTCGAATACCATCGGCTCCGACTATTAAATCTGCTTTAGCGTTCTTAATCTCACCATTAACTTGAAAATTCAAATCAATACTATTATTTTTATTTCCTTTAAAATCTAATAATTGATGACTCCATTTTACTTTATTATGTCCGCCAAGTTGTTCTAATAACGCTAAACGTAAAGCTTGCCTTGAAATATGCATATTAGTTTGCTTCGAAGTTGTTTTGGTTTCTGATGGTAGCCATTTTCTCATTCCCCATTCACCAACCACTTTTCCATCTGTGTTATGAACCAAGTGCCTTGTAGAAACTACGCCTTCTTTTAAAGAAATTAATCCTAATGCTTTAATTGCTTTACTTGCTTGTTGTAAGGTAAGTCCGTAACCTTGAGATCTGTCATCAAAACTATCATCACGTTCATACAATGTAAACGGAATTCCACGATGCAAGCAGGCTACAGCCAATGCTACTCCGCCAATTCCAGCACCAATAATAGCAATATGTGGATAATTTTCATTGTCTGTTTTTGGAAGATGATTGGAAAGAACTAAACCAGATCCAGAACAATTTAAGCAAGAATTTTGTTGAGGTTTAGGTTTAACTGGAGGAATTCCATCTTTTTTTGTTTTTTCAAATTCATCGCATGCTAATTGGTATCGGAGTAGCGCTTTCTTACTGAGCTTCCGGCTTTTTTTACCTAGACCTTTGCAACTTTCACAAATTGTCCAGTTGGTAGATGAATTTTCTAACTTTTCCAATTATTGTTTTATTGATTCGATTTTAAAATTTATCTGCAAAGGTTGTAAAATTTTCTGTTATTCCATTTGTTTCTAAATTGATTTGTTTCGAATTGCCTAATTGCCTAATTATTTATATCTTTGCCGCACACAACAAACAACATCATAAAAATGAGTTCTGAAACGAGCCAACGCTACAATCTTAGAGGAGTTTCTGCTTCTAAAGAAGACGTGCATAATGCTATTAAAAACATCGATAAAGGATTGTTTCCTCAAGCGTTTTGCAAAATTATCCCAGATTATTTAACGAACGAGGAAAAGTATTGCATCATTATGCATGCTGATGGAGCTGGTACAAAATCGGCTTTAGCCTACATGTATTGGAAAGAAACTGGTGATATTTCAGTTTGGAAAGGAATCGCTCAAGATGCGTTAATTATGAATATTGACGATTTATTATGTGTTGGTGCAACCGATAATATTTTATTGTCTTCAACTATTGGTCGTAATAAAAACCTAATTCCTGCAGAAGTAATTTCAGCAATCATCAACGGAACAGAAGAATTAATCGCTGAGTTAAAAAAACACGGTGTGACGATTCATTCAACTGGTGGAGAAACAGCTGATGTAGGTGATTTAGTTCGTACAATTATTGTAGATTCTACAGTAACAGCTCGTATGGAAAGAAATAAAGTTATCGATAATGCCAATATTCAAGCTGGTGATGTTATTGTTGGTTTAGCTTCTTTCGGACAAGCTTCTTACGAAACAGAATACAATGGTGGAATGGGAAGTAACGGTTTAACTTCTGCTCGTCATGATGTTTTTGCTAAATATTTAGCAACTAAATATCCTGAAAGTTTTGATGCTGCTGTTCCTAACGAATTAGTATATTCTGGACAAACGAAATTGACTGATGCTGTTGAAAATAGTCCAATTGATGCAGGTAAATTAGTACTTTCTCCAACAAGAACTTACGCTCCAGTTATAAAAAAAATATTAGATACATATACACCAAAAGAAATTCACGGAATGGTGCATTGTAGTGGTGGTGCACAAACTAAAGTGTTGCATTTTGTAAAAGATGTTCACGTAATTAAAGACAATTTATTTCCAGTGCCGCCATTATTCAAATTGATTCAAGAAAATTCTAAAACGGATTGGAAAGAAATGTATCAGGTTTTCAATTGTGGTCACCGTATGGAAATTTATGTTCCTGCTGGAATCGCCAATGAAATCATTGAGATTTCGAAGTCATTCAATATCGATGCGCAAATTGTTGGTCGAGTAGAAGCTTCTGAAAACACGAAATTAACGATCAATTCTGAATACGGAACTTTCGAATATTAATTTCCGTCATAAATAATAAAAACACAACAAATCAACATAATGAACAACGTATTAATTTTAGATTTCGGTTCGCAATACACACAATTAATTGCCCGTAGAGTAAGAGAATTAAATATTTTCTGCGAAATTTTTCCTTTCGATAAAATCCCAACCGATTTATCTTCATACAAAGCTGTAATTTTAGGAGGAAGTCCTGCTTCAGTTCGTTCAGAAGAAGTTTTACATCCAGATTTATCTGAAATTAGAGGAAAAAAACCTTTATTGGCTGTTTGTTATGGTGCACAATATTTGGCACATTTTTCTGGTGGAGAAGTTGCGGCTTCAAACACAAGAGAATACGGAAGAGCGAATCTTGCTTACATAAAAGAAAACGAAACATTTTTAGAAGGTGTTTCTGAAAATAGTCAAGTTTGGATGTCACATTCAGATTCGATAAAAAGCTTACCAACTAACGGAGTTAAAATCGCTAGTACGAAAGACGTTGAAAACGCCGCTTACAAAATTGAAGGTGAAACAACATATGCTATTCAATTTCATCCAGAAGTTTATCATTCTACAGATGGAAAACAAATGTTAGAAAACTTTTTGGTTAAAATAGCAAAAGTTGAACAAACGTTTACTCCAAATGCATTCGTAGAAGAAGTAATTGCGGATATGAAAGCGAAAATCGGAAACGATAAAGTAGTTTTAGGTTTATCTGGTGGTGTAGATTCTACAGTGGCTGCAGTAATTTTAAATAAAGCTATCGGAGATAATTTATACTGTATTTTCGTAAATAATGGATTATTACGTAAAAACGAATTCCAAAATGTATTAGATCAATACAAAGGAATGGGATTAAACGTAAAAGGTGTTGATGCCTCACAAAGATTTTATGATGCATTAGCAGGTTTAGATGATCCAGAAGCAAAACGTAAAGCTATAGGAAATGCTTTTATTGAAGTTTTCGATGCTGAAGCGCATTTGTTAACTGACGTGAAATTCTTAGGTCAAGGAACAATTTACCCAGATGTAATCGAATCAGTTTCTGCAACAGGTGGTCCTTCTGCGACTATAAAATCACACCACAATGTGGGTGGTTTACCAGATTTCATGAAATTGCAAATTGTAGAACCTTTACGTATGTTGTTTAAAGACGAAGTACGTAGAGTTGGAGCTACTTTAGGAATCGATTCAGAATTATTAGGTCGTCATCCTTTCCCTGGTCCAGGTTTAGCCATTCGTATTTTAGGAGATATTACACCAGAAAAAGTAGCCATTTTACAAGAAGTTGATGCTGTATTTATTAACGGATTAAAAGAACACGGTTTGTACGATAAAGTTTGGCAAGCTGGTGCAATTTTATTACCGGTAAACAGTGTTGGAGTAATGGGTGATGAACGTACTTACGAAAAAGTAGTAGCGTTGAGAGCTGTTGAATCTACAGATGGTATGACGGCGGATTGGGTACATTTACCTTATGAGTTTTTGCAAAAAATTTCAAATGATATTATCAATAATGTTCGTGGTGTAAATCGTGTTGTATACGATATTAGTTCAAAACCACCAGCAACTATTGAATGGGAATAAAATTTTAAAAATCAATATCAAATTGCGATGGCAATGTCAATTTTAAGTTTTAATTTTGTCATTGCCATTGATTTTTAAAATGAAATTGTATATCTTGGCATTAAAATTGTTTCTTGTAGAGAAATCAATTTAAAATAATAAATATTTTTATATGAAAAAGGCACATTTATATATCATCTTGTTTTTTGTAGGTTTTGTAGGTTATTCGCAAAGCAAACACACTGTTGTTAAAGGTGAAACGTTATATAGTATTTCTAAAAAATACAATATAAAAACTGATGATATTATAAAATTGAATCCTGATGCTAAAGATGGAGTAAAAGAAAACACAGTTTTAACTTTACCGAATGGTGTTAAAGCGGTTGCGACTAAAACTACTTTAAATAAGTACGATTACGAAGTACAACAAGGGGAAACTTTATATGCTATATCTAAAAAATTAGGTGTTTCTGTTGATGAAATGATTAAAAACAACCCAGCTTCAAAAGAAGGTGTTGTTGCAGGTCAATCGTTAACTTATTTTGCTTCAAAAAAATATTTTTCTACCACGACACAAGTAGTTAAAAATGATGTTGTTGTTAAAAAAGAAATCGCCAATCTTCATACGATTCAAGCGGAAGAAACAAAATATAGTGTTTCAAAAAAATACGGCATTTCAATTCCTGAATTAGAAGAATTGAATCCTCATATTAAAAATGTTTTTGAAATTGGAATGCAAATCCGATTAAACAAAAATACAGCTTTGCCAAAAATTGCTGCTACAGAATTTCAACCAGTAGCTACTACAAAAACAATGTTTTATGCTGTTCAACAAGGTGAAACATTATTCTCTATTTCAAGAAAATTTGGTATCTCTGTAGATGAAATTACTAAAAAGAACCCAGCAGTTTCAACTGGTTTAACAGTTGGTATGGAACTGATACTCCCTGAGAAAAAAGAAATTAATTCTACCATTCAGAGTGAAGACGCTGATGGATTAAAAAAAAAATTGAACTTATTAGGGACGGCGAATAAAACCAAACAAAGAAACCTTGTTTTACTGATGCCTTTTAATATTAATAGAATTGAAAAAGATTCATCAAAAACAAAACTAGAATATTTAAAAACTGATAAATTCCTAAATATTACACTTGATTTTTATGCTGGTGCGTTAAAGGCAATTGATTCGGCTAAAGTGTTAGGTTTGCCAATTAATGCTAAGGTTTACGACGCTGAAACTTCTAAATATTCTTCAAACGTTGCTACAATTATCAAGAACAATAACTTCTCAAATGTAGATGTCGTTATCGGACCATTTACCAATTCATTTGTAGAAACGGCCGGATTATTATTAGATAAAAATACAGCTATAATTTCGCCATTAACCAATGATGGTGGGAAAGGTGGAAGTAATGTTTTCTATGCGATGCCAAACGAAACTATTCAGAAAGTAAAGTTGATGTCGTATTTGAAATCGAAATCAGATGCGATTTTTGCCATACATTCCAGTGCAAAAACAAGTTTAAGTACGTATTTCGCATCCAATTATCCTGAAGTGAAATCATCTAGTTTTAATGATAAAGGACTTTTCGATTACACTATTTTCAAAACCAATTTACAAAAAGGGAAAAAGAACTTTGTGATTTTAGATTCCGATAAAATTATGCAAGTAATTTCAGTAGTCAATAATTTAATAAAGTTGAAAAAAGAATTTGATATTCAATTAGTGGTTGTGGAAAGAAACGATGCGTTGGATTTTGAAGAAATTCCGTCTAAAAACTTAGCGGCTTTACAAATGTTGTATCCTTCTGCTATTCGTGAAAACGAGTCGATTGAAGCGATGAATTTTGCAAAATCATTCAAAAAAGACAATAAAATACAACCTAATCAATACGCTACACGTGGTTTTGATGTCACTTTCGATGCGATTTTAAGAATGTGTCAAGAAGATGGTTTTATCAAATCAACAGAAAGCCAAGTTTCAGAGCAAATTGAAAGTCAATTTAACTATGCAAATAACAACAATTGGGGAGTTTATATGATGTATTATAATTCCGATTTAACTATAAAACAAGCACAATAATGGCAACATCTAAAGTAACTTATTTAGGCGATTTACGCACTTCATCAATACATTTAGCTTCGGGTTCAGAAATTATTTCTGATGCTCCAATTGACAATAATGGAAAAGGAGAAGCGTTCTCACCAACTGATACTGTTGCCAACGCATTAGCAAGTTGTATGTTTACAGTAATGGGAATTAAAGCCCGCGATTTAGATGTTGATTTTTCAAATTCAACTGCAGAAGTAACTAAGGTTATGGGAACAGAACCACGAAGAATTACTGAAATCCACGTAACTTTTAATATGAATATTGCTGTTTCTGATAAAGAAAAAACAATTCTAGAAAAAACTGCCATGACTTGCCCAGTTTTTCATAGTTTACATCCAGATATTAAAAAAGAAGTAGTTTTTAATTGGAAGTAATTTAAAAATGACCAATCAAGAACAGCTTATAAAATTAGCACATACAAAAATGCCCTTTGGAAAATACCAAGGGCGTTTTCTTATAGATTTACCTGAATATTATGTCGTTTGGTATAGTAATAAAGGTTTCCCAGCCGGAACTTTAGGCGAACAACTCAAATTAGTTTACGAATTAAAACTAAACGGATTAGAAGAATTAATTCGAAACATTCAAAGAAAATATCCTAAGCCTTAAATTTTACAAAAATTTAAGAGTAATTGACACATTTATTAATTGGCACATTGACTAATTAATATTATCTTTGCACGTTTTTTAAACACAATAAACAACACACAAAAACAACAACATGAATCAAACAAAATACATTTTCGTTACTGGTGGTGTAACTTCTTCTTTAGGAAAAGGTATCATTGCAGCATCTTTAGCAAAATTATTGCAAGCAAGAGGTTACAGAACAACAATTCAAAAATTTGACCCGTACATTAACGTAGATCCAGGAACTTTAAATCCTTACGAACACGGTGAATGTTATGTAACAGATGATGGAGCGGAAACTGATTTAGATTTAGGACATTACGAACGTTTTTTAAATGTTCCAACTTCACAAGCAAACAACGTAACAACAGGTAGAATTTATTTATCGGTAATCGAAAAAGAACGTCGTGGTGAATTTTTAGGTAAAACGGTTCAAGTTGTACCTCATATTACTAACGAAATTAAAGAACGTATGCAATTGCTAGGAAATTCTGGCGATTATGATATTGTAATTACTGAAATTGGTGGAACTGTTGGTGATATTGAATCGTTACCATATATCGAGTCGGTTCGTCAATTGGTTTGGGAATTAGGTGACAATAATGGAATTGTAATTCATTTAACTTTAGTACCATATTTGGCTGCTGCAGGTGAATTAAAAACAAAACCAACACAGCATTCTGTTAAAACATTAATGGAAAGCGGTATCAAAGCCGATATTTTAGTTTGTAGAACAGAACATGAATTATCTCAAGATTTACGTCAGAAATTAGCCTTATTCTGCAATGTAAAAAAAGAAGCAGTTATTCAATCTATTGATGCTTCAACTATTTACAAAGTGCCAAACTTAATGCAAGAAGAAGGTTTAGATAAAGTTGCATTAAAGAAATTAAACTTACCAGAAAAAGCGACTCCAGACTTAAAACTTTGGAACGAGTTTTTATATAAATTAGAGCATCCAAAACACGAAGTAAACATTGGATTGGTTGGGAAATATGTAGAATTACAAGATTCTTACAAATCAATTTTAGAAGCCTTTATTCATGCTGGAGCTACACAACAAACGAAAGTAAATGTGGTGAGTATTCATTCAGAATTTTTGGATAAATCGAATGCTGCTGATAAATTAAAAGGTTTAGATGCGATTTTAGTAGCTCCAGGTTTTGGTGAAAGAGGAATAGAAGGTAAAATTGAAGCAATTAAATATGTGCGTGAAAACAATATTCCATTTTTAGGAATTTGTTTAGGAATGCAAATGGCTTCTATTGAATTTGCTCGTAATGTTTTAGGTAAAAAAGATGCCAATTCAACTGAAATGAACGCTAATACTAGCTATCCAATTATAAGTTTGATGGAAGAGCAAAAAACAGTTACTGAAAAAGGTGGAACAATGCGTTTAGGTGCTTGGAAATGTGCCATCAAAGAAAATACATTAGCACATAAAATATACGGAAAAACGAGTATTTTAGAGCGTCATCGTCATCGTTTTGAATTCAATGGCGATTATTTAGCGGAAATGGAAGCAGCTGGTTTAGTAGCTTCAGGTTTAAATCCAGATACAGGATTGGTGGAAATCGTTGAATTACCAAATCATCCATTCTTTATTGGAGTTCAATACCATCCAGAATATAAAAGTACAGTACTAAATCCGCATCCATTATTTATGGGATTAGTTGCTGCTGCTGTAAAAAACAAATAAATCGTAACGAATTATAATAAAAGCAGACAAATACAAACAAACTAAATCAACTCTTCGGAGTTTCATATCTTAAAAATGGAAGAAAAAAAGTTCGACATTAAGTCGTTAATTGGTTTCACATTAATCTTCGGAATTTTAATGTGGATGATGTATTCAAATCAACCTACAAAAGAAGAATTAGCCGAAAAAGCAAAAAAAGAACAAGCTGAAAAAGAAGCAAAAACACCTAAAAGTGTTGCTGAATCTGCAACTCCAGTTGTTCAAAGTACTGATTCTACTGCAAAAGTTTCACCTGAAGCTTTAGCAAAATTAGGCGCATTTGCTTATGCTGGAACTTTACCTTCTGCTAAGGATTCAACAACTTTATTGAAAAATAACTTATTAAGTTTAAAAATCGCAAATAAAGGTGGTTACATTTCTGAAGCAACCATTTTAAACGAAGAGCAATTTAAAAAAGGGTCTGGAAAAGCGGTTCAAATTATTAAAGATAATAATGCGAACTTCAATTTAACTTTAACTACTAAAGAGGGTAAAGTTATCAATACTAAAGATTTATACTTCGAACCAAAATTCACTAAAGAAGGAAAAAATCAAGTATTAACGATGCAATTAAAAACAGGTGAAAATCAGTTTTTAGAGTACCGTTATGTGATGAAAGATAACGACCATATGTTAGAGTTTTCTATCCGTACTCAAGGTTTAGAAAATGTATTAAATACGTCTAAACAACCAAGTTTAGAATGGAATTTAAAAGCATATCGTAATGAAAAAAGTATATCATATGAAAACAGATATACAGAAATAATTTACGAATTTGAAGGAGGTAAAGATGATTACCTAAGTAATGTTTCTGATAAAGAAGATACTGCGGATGAAGTTACTTATGTAGCTTTCAAACAACATTTCTTTACTTCAGTATTATTAACGAATACACCATTTAAAACGGCTGAATTAAAATCCGATAATTTAGTTGATGATGATAAAATCGATACAGTTTTCACGAAAAACTTTACGGCTAAAATGCCATTAGAGTTTAAAAATGGAGCTTTAAATTATGATATGAACATGTATTATGGTCCAACGGATTATAAAACATTAAGTCATTACGATAAAAACTTAGATGAATTAGTTTCATTAGGTTGGGGGATTTTTGGTTGGATAAATATGTTTGTTTTCATTCCATTATTCGGATTGTTATCAGGTTTTATGCCTTACGGAATTGCAATTATTATTTTTACGATAATAATCAAAGTTGCGATGTCTCCAATTACATACAAATCATTCTTGTCGCAAGCAAAAATGAAAGTGTTGAAACCAGAAATTGCAGAATTGGGTGAGAAATTCAAAGACAACCCAATGAAAAAGCAACAAGAAACAATGGCCTTGTATTCTAAAGCTGGCGTAAACCCAATGGCGGGTTGTATTCCAGCATTAATTCAATTACCATTCATGTATGCTTCGTTTCAGTTTTTCCCTTCTGCATTCGATTTAAGACAAAAAAGCTTCCTTTGGGCAGACGATTTATCTTCATACGATTCAATTTATAAATTACCATTTAATATTCCATTTTATGGTGATCACGTAAGTTTATTCCCGATTTTAGCGGCAATTGCTATTTTCTTCTACATGAAAATGACAACTGGTGATCAAGCAATGCAAGCGCCACAACAAGAAGGTATGCCAGATATGGGTAAAATCATGAAAATTATGATTTACTTATCTCCAATTATGATGTTAATTTTCTTCAATAACTACGGTTCTGGATTGAGTTTATATAACTTTATTTCTAACTTAATTACTATCGGAATCATGTTAGTTATTAAAAACTACGTTGTTGACGAAAAGAAAATCCATGCTCAAATTCAAGTGAATAAAACGAAACCCAAAACGGAATCGAAATTTCAAAAGAAAATGCGTGAAATAATGGAACAGCAAGAAGCTCAAAAAGCACTGAATCAAAAGAAAAAATAAATAATTCTTTAAAAACCTGTTCTTATTGAGAACAGGTTTTTTTATTTAAATAATTTTATGAAAATAGCAATAATTGGTTTTGGAAATATGGGACAAACTTACGCAAGTAGTTTTGTCAGTTCTGGTTTTATTAAATCGGAAGATATTTTTGTATTGACACGAGATTTTTCTAAAATTTCAAACCAATACAATATTCCCAACGAGAATTTTTTTACAGAAATCAGCGCATCATTTTTGTCAGTTGATATCGTAATTATTGCTGTAAAACCCCAGGATTTCGAGAATTTATGTTTTCAAATTAAAGATTTCATTACAGAAAATCATTTGATTTTATCCGTAATGGCAGGAATTTCGATTCAAAATATTGCCAATAAATTACAAGTCAAAAAAATCATTCGTTCGATGCCAAATATTCCTACGCAAATAGGACAAGGAATGACCGTTTTTACAGCTTCTCAAGAGGTAGATAGAAAAGATTTATTTATCATTCAGAATCTAATTAATACAACAGGAAAATCGTTATTTATTGAAAATGAAGAAATGATAAACGCAGCAACTGCTATTTCTGGAAGTGGTCCGGCTTATGTGTATTATTTCATGAATGCTATGGTTGATTCGGCTATAAATTTAGGTTTCTCAAAATCGGAAGCAGAATTTTTAGTACAACAAACTTTTTTAGGTTCAACTCAACTTCAAAATAGAAGTAATTTATCAAATTTAGAATGGATTGAAAAAGTAGCTTCGAAAGGTGGAACAACAGAAGCAGCTTTAAAATTATTTTATTCTCACGATTTAAATACCAAAATTAACGAAGGTATTATGCAGGCGAATGACAGAGCAAAAGAACTTGGCAAAGTAATTGATAAGTAAAATTTTATTATCTACTTTTACCAAGCAATTTTTTAAGGGTTTTAACGTTAAGGATTTAAGGTAAAAAAACAAACATAACATATGAAAAATATAGTATTTATTGCGTTTTTAGCAATTTCAAATTTTATTTCAGCTCAAGATAAATTAAATCAATTTGATGATAAAGGATTGCGTCACGGACTTTGGAAAGGCTATCATGATGAAAGTAAACGACCTCGTTATGAGGGAACTTTCGATCATGGAAAAGAAACTGGAACTTTCAAATATTTTGATGATACAAAAGCAGGAACTGTAATTGCAACTCGTGATTTTTCTAAAGGTGATGGTTCTTGTTATACAATTTTCTTCGATCAAAAAAATAATAAAGTAAGTGAAGGTTTAGTGAAAAATAAACTTTTTGAAGGACAATGGAAATATTATCATAAAGAATCAAAAGATATTATGACCATTGAAAACTACAAAAATGGAAAGTTAAACGGTCCAAGAAAAGTGTTTTACAAAGAAAATGAATTAGCGGAAGAGGTTAATTATGTAGATGGAAAGAAAAACGGAGTCGGTAAAACTTTTGGAGAAAACGGAAAACAAATTGATCAACATAACTATGTAAACGATGTTTTCGAAGGAAAAGCTACTTATTTTAATGCAAGTGGAAAAAAATTGTACGAAGGAGAATATAAAAATGATTCGAAAATAGGTACATGGAAATTTTATGAAAATGACAAAGTTGTAAAACAAGTTAAAGCAGAAAAATTTTCAAAAGAATTAATCAAATTTGAAGAAAAATTAGCTAAAAAAGCTGAAAAAAATAAACCAGTTGTTCAAACTGTAGAAGAGAAAAAAGTAGAGGAGAAAAAATAATAATGAACTCGCTTACAATAAAATTTGCGCAAGCAAAACCAATAAATAGAGCGATACCATTTATGACCTCTAATAAATATAATTAACATAAATGAAACGAGTAGTAGTAGGACTTTCTGGTGGTGTAGATTCGAGTGTTGCAGCCTATCTTTTAAAAGAACAAGGTTACGAAGTAATTGGGCTTTTTATGAAAAATTGGCACGATGATTCGGTTACCATTTCAAACGAATGTCCGTGGTTAGAAGACAGTAACGATGCTTTATTGGTTGCAGAAAAGTTAGGAATTCCTTTTCAAACTGTAGATTTATCTGAGCAATACCAAGAAAGAATCGTCGATTATATGTTTAAAGAATATGAAAACGGTAGAACACCAAATCCTGATGTATTATGCAACAGAGAAATTAAGTTCGATGTTTTCATGAAAATTGCCATTTCTTTAGGTGCGGATTATGTAGCAACCGGACATTATTGTCGTAAAAACACCATTGAAGTTGATGGAAAAGAAGTACATCAATTATTAGCTGGAAAAGACGATAACAAAGATCAATCGTATTTTTTATGCCAATTATCGCAAGATCAATTAGCAAAATCCTTATTTCCAATTGGTGAATTAACCAAACCAGAAGTAAGAGAAATTGCTACTAAAATGGAATTGGTTACCGCAGAGAAAAAAGATTCTCAAGGTTTATGTTTCATCGGAAAAGTGCGTTTACCTGAGTTTTTACAACAAAAATTACAACCAAAAGAAGGTTTGATAGTTGAAATTCCTTCAACAAACGCAATATATCATAACCCAAAACCGCGTTTTGAAAATTTAGAAGCAGAATTGGCTTTCGAATCTCAAAATAAAGAGTATTCAGATGCAAACGGAATTGTGAAAGGAAAGCATCAAGGTGCGCATTATTTCACAAACGGACAACGTCGTGGACTTAATGTTGGTGGTACAAAAGAAGGATTATTCGTCATTCAAACCGATGTGGTAAACAATATCATTTATGTTGGAGAAGGAGCAAACCATCCGGGATTATTCAAAAATACGTTATTCGTAAAATCAGAAGAAGTACATTGGATTCGTCAAGATTTAAAATTAGCAGTTGGTGAAACAACTGAAGTTATGGCACGAATTAGATACCGTCAGCCATTACAAAAAGCGATTTTACATCAATTTGAAAGTGGTATGTATGTCCAATTTGAAAATCCGCAATCTGCTATAACTGAAGGACAATTTGTAGCTTGGTATATCGATGAGGAATTGCAAGGAAGTGGCGTAATTTCTTAATTAGAAATTTATTATATTTGGTAAAACTTTGTTGATATGAAAAAACTATACTTTTTACTAATTTTAGTTGTAGCCAATTTTGGATACGCACAAATTGAAGATGCTTGGGTTTATTTTAATGATAAACCAAGTTCGGCAACTTTTTTAGCGAATCCATTAACTATGCTAACGCAACGTTCTTTAGACAGAAGAACGGCTCAAAATATTTCATTAGACATTACGGATGTCCCCGTTGAACAAACTTACATCACTCAAATTACTGCTGCTACTGGAATTACAGTTATGGCAAAATCAAAATGGTTAAATGCCTTACATATTCGTGGTACACAAGCAGATATTCAGGCTTTAACAGCATTGAGTTTTGTAAATAATGTAAAATTCGCCAATCATTCTTTAAATCCAGGCGGACGGATTTCTCAAAATGCTAATAAAATTCAAGCCGTTAATAAAAATTTAGATGCTCAAGTAACCTACAATTATGGTGGTTCTCAAAACCAAATTGAAATGTTAAACGGACATTTATTGCATCAACAAAATTTCACAGGTCAGGGTAAAATTATTGCCGTTTTAGACGCTGGTTTTCCTGGCGTAAATACAGCAGCTCCGTTTCAAAATTTAATAACAAATAATAAAATTTTAGGAGGATACAATTTCCCTGATGCGAATACTAATTATTTTTCTCGTAACAATCACGGAACAAATGTTTTATCAACAATGGGTGGTTTTGTAGAAGGACAATTAGTAGGAACTGCGCCAAATTCACAATATTATTTGTTTATTACAGAAGACGTTAATTCTGAAAACCCTGTAGAAGAATCTTATTGGGTTGAGGCCGCTGAACTAGCAGATTATTATGGTGTGGATGTAATTAATTCTTCTTTAGGGTATTTAAATTATGATAATACCAATTATTCGTATCAGTATGACGACATGATTGGAAATAAAACTTTTGCTTCACGCGGAGTAAACATGGCATTTAGTAAAGGAATTGTGGTGGTTATTAGTGCTGGAAATTCTGGAGCTACAGTAGAACCTCATATTGCAACTCCAGGTGATGCAATTGGTGCATTGACTATTGGAGCTGTTAATAGTACAGAAGTTTATGCGAGTTTTAGCTCAATCGGACCTTCATTTGACGGGCGTGTAAAACCAGATGTTTGTGCAAAAGGAGCAGGAACAACAGTTAGTTCTCCAACTGGTACAATTTACACTTCTAATGGAACATCATTTTCTAGTCCAGTTATTGCTGGAATGATAGCTACATTTTGGTCGGCAGTGCCAACTTTAACCGCACAACAAGTTGTTAATTTTGTAAAGCAATCTGCAGACAATTATAATGCACCAACCAATCAAAAAGGATACGGAATCCCAGATTTTCAATTAGCTTTAAACAATGCTTTGGGTTTAGAACCAATAGAGCCAAATCAAAGTTTTTTGGTATATCCAAATCCTGCTGAAAATCAAATTACCTTTCAATTAGAAAAAAAGCAGAAAGGCATCGTTTATTTATATGATGTTTTAGGCCAAAATATACTAATAAAAGAGATTTCAGAAAATAATAATGTAATTGACATTCAAAATTTGTCAAACGGAGTTTATTATTATAATTTTGAATCGGATAAAGCATTCAAAGGAAAAATTATTAAAAAATAAATTGGGCGTTACCACAAGGGTCGGGCTTTTCGCTATATTTTTTAATTGTTTTTCTTCTTTAGTAAAATAAAACAATTAAAAAGATGCCGCTACAATCCCTAACGCAAAAAAGATAAAGGTAAAAACCAGAATGAATAGAATAACACAATTATTTGGTATAAAATATCCAATTGTTCAAGGTGGAATGATTTGGAATAGTGGATATAAATTAGCAAGTGCTGTCAGTAATGCTGGCGGTTTAGGACTTATTGGTGCAGGATCAATGTATCCAGAAGTGTTAAGAGAGCATATTCAAAAATGCAAAAAAGCAACAACAAAACCTTTCGGTGTTAACGTTCCAATGTTATATCCAAACATCGAAGAAATCATGCAAATTATTGTCGATGAAGGTGTGAAAATTGTTTTTACTTCTGCAGGAAATCCGAAAACATGGACGTCTTTTTTGAAAGAAAGAGGAATTACGGTTGTACATGTAGTTAGTAGCTCAAAATTTGCCTTGAAAGCACAAGAAGCTGGTGTAGATGCTGTAGTTGCTGAAGGTTTTGAAGCGGGTGGTCACAACGGTCGTGAAGAAACGACTACATTGACATTAATTCCAATGGTTAAAGAAAATATTTCTATTCCATTAATTGCAGCTGGCGGAATTGCTACTGGAAAAGGAATGTTAGCGGCCATGGTTTTAGGTGCAGATGGTGTACAAATGGGAAGTCGTTTTGCAGCATCAACTGAATCTAGTGCGCATATCGATTTTAAGAAAACGATTTTAGAAACGCAAGAAGGTGAAACGTTAGTAACTTTGAAAGAATTAGCACCAGTTCGTTTAATTAAAAATAAATTTTTCTATGATGTGCAGGAAGCTTATGCGAATTGTGCTTCGACAGAAGACTTGAAAACATTATTAGGCAGAGCAAGAGCAAAACGCGGAATGTTTGAAGGTGATTTAGTAGAAGGGGAACTTGAAATTGGACAAATTGCAGGATTAATTCATGATATTTTACCCGTTGAAACCATTATTGGCAATGTTATTGCTGAGTTTAATTCGGCAAAAGTTACTATTAACGAAATTCAATTTTAATAAATAAAGAAAATGAAAAAATTAGTTGCAATCTTATTTTTTGGTTTGTGTACACAATTAGGATTTTCTCAAACCTATCAATTTAAAACTGTAAACTTTTCTGTTTCTCAAAAAAATGAAAAAGGACAATGGTCTAAATGGTCTAAAACACAACCTACAGAATTGTTAATCAATTTAGATAGAGATAAACACCGTTTTGTAATACATTCTGAAATTATTCAACTTTTTAGTATTGTAAAATATGAAGATAAAGTAGAAACTCCTGAAGGAACTTCAAACAAATATTTTTGTATTGATAATGTAGGTTTAGAAACGGTGATTACAATTGTTTCTCCAAAAAATGCAGGAAGCAGTAAACAAATTTACATTGCTAACGAAGAAATGATTATCGAATACGATTTAATTTATTTAGGCGAAAAAAAATAATCCTTGCGTACAAATATTTCAAAATATATCCACAATGTTGCTCTTTTTAAAGAGCAACTTTTGTATTGGAGCAATCAGTTTAGAGAAGTTATTGTTTTAGATAGTAATATCGAAAGCAATGAAAATCAGCTATATAAAACCTACGATTTGGTTGTGGCAGTAGAAGCTTTTACTTCTATACAAACCGATTATGAAAAAGCATTCGAAGATTTATATCAATACCAATCCAAAGCAAACGATTGGTTATTTGGTTATTTATCTTACGATTTAAAAAACGATGTGGAACATTTAAAATCTCAAAATTTTGATGGTTTACAATTTCCCGATTTGTACTTTTTTCAACCCAAGAAAATCTTTTTATTAAAAGGAAATACAGTTGAAATTCAGTATTTAAATATGTGTGATGATGAAGTAGAATCTGATTTTGATGAAATTCTACAATTTCAATTATTGCAAGAAAAATGTCAGACTGAGCTTGTCGAAGTCAAACAACGTATTTCTAAAGAAAATTACATTAAAAAAACAGAAAAAATGTTGTCTCATATTCACCGTGGTGATATTTATGAAGCTAATTTTTGTATGGAATTTTTTGCAGAAGACGCCAATATTCAACCTGTAGAGATTTATCAGAAATTGAACCAAATTTCGGCTCCGCCATTTGCAGTTTATTTCAAGAAAAATCAGCATTATTTACTTTCAGCATCGCCAGAACGTTATTTGAAAAAAGAAGACGAGAAAGTAATTTCTCAACCTATAAAAGGAACTGCCAAACGCAATTTGGATGTAGCATTAGACAAACAACATACAATAGATCTTCAAAATAATCCGAAAGAGCGTTCAGAAAATATTATGATTGTCGATTTAGTTCGAAATGATTTGTCTCATACCGCTACAAGAGGTTCGGTAGAAGTGGAAGAGCTTTGCGAAATTTATTCGTTTAAACAAGTTCACCAAATGATTTCAACTATTGTTTCAAATGTGGAACACACGACTTCTCCGATTGAAATTTTGCGAACCACTTTCCCAATGGGAAGCATGACGGGCGCTCCAAAAATTTCAGCCATGCAAATTATTGAAGAATTAGAAGAAACCAAACGCGGTTTATATAGCGGAGCAGTAGGTTATTTCACACCAACAGGAAATTTCGATTTCAATGTGGTAATTCGTAGTATTTTGTACAATTCTGAAAATAACTATTTGAGTTTTTCTGTCGGAAGTGCCATTACTTCTGAAGCTATTCCTGAAATGGAATACGAAGAATGCTTACTGAAAGCAAAGGCAATGTTTGAGGTTCTTCAGACTAATTAATTATCTTTGAACATGTTTATTAATTTTCAAAATCATATCCAAAAAAACTTTTCTTTTTTACAAGATAAGAAATTGCTTGTTGCTACAAGTGGCGGAATGGACAGTATGGTTTTGGTGCATTTATTTCAAAAATTACAATTCAAATTTGCTTTAGCACATTGCAATTTTCAACTTCGTGAAAAGGAAAGTGATGGTGATGAAAATTTTGTAAAAGAATATGCTAAATCTAATAATATCATTTGTTTTGTAACAAAATTTGATACTGAAAAGTATTCCCAAGAACATAAACTATCGACACAAGTTGCAGCTAGAAACCTTCGCTATAATTGGTTTAATGAGGTTTTAGAACATGAGAATTTCGATTATATTGTCACGGCACATCACGCTGATGATGTTGCAGAAACTTTTATGATTAATCTTTCTCGCGGAACTGGTTTGGATGGTTTAACAGGAATTCCATCGCAAAATGGAACTATTATTCGTCCAATGTTGCCTTTCTCTCGTAAAGAAATAGAAGATTATGTTTCAGAAAATGACTTGCAATGGCGTGAAGATAGTAGTAATGCTTCAGATAAGTATTTGAGAAACAAAATTCGTCATCATATTGTTCCCGTTTTTAAGGAAATTAATAGTTCGTTTTTACAATCTTTTCAAAATACCTTAGAACATTTAAATCAAGAACAGTCGTTGGTAAATGATGCCGTTCAAATGGTGTATGAAAAAATAGTTTCTGAAGAAAACGGACAACTAAAAATTGATATTTCGGGCTTAGTTGAATATAAAAATTACAAAGCGTATTTGTACCAATGGCTTTATAAATATGGCTTTTCCGCTTGGGAAGATATCTATAGTTTAATTGTAGCGCAATCGGGAAAACAAATTTTTTCCGAAAATTATATTTTATTAAAAGATAGAGATTATTTGATTCTTTTTAGAAAAGAGAATGATCATTTTGAAGAAATTATTATAAATTCTATAACAGAAAAACCTAATTTTCCGTTAAAATTGACCTTATGTAACCTAAGTGACATTTCAAATCAATTGAAGAGCGTTATATTTGTGGATGAAAGTAAATTACAATTTCCATTAACGATACGAAAGTGGAAAGAAGGTGATTATTTTTATCCAGCTGGAATGCAAGGAAAAAAGAAAGTGAGCAAATATTTTAAAGATGAAAAATTTACACTATTTCAAAAACATGAAACTTGGATTTTAGAAAGTAACAATCAAATTGTTTGGATAATTGGAAATAGAGCCGATGAACGATTTAAAACAGAAAACACAACTCAAACCACAATAAAAATAGCATTTAATGAAGAAGATATTTAGTTTATTAGCCTTATTAATTACCTTTTTAGGAACTGCACAAATTTTAGAACCCGTAAAATGGAGTTCTAGTGTTGTAAAAGTTTCAGACACAGAATTAGATTTAGTAATTACTGCAAATATTGAAGATGAATGGCATTTGTATTCGCAATTTACTCCAGATGGTGGTGTAAATCCTTTAGTTTTTACTTTCAAAAATCAGAAAGGAAATTACCAATTAGTTGGTAAAGCTAAAGAAGGAAAATACAAAAAAGTGTATAGTGACGTTTTTGAAATTGACGAATACTTTTTTTCAGGAACTGCTAAATTTACTCAACGTGTAAAAGTTTTGAACCCAAAATTAAAAACAATTGATGTATTTGTAGACGGACAAGCTTGTATTGAAGGAAGATGTACGTCAACTTCATCAAATTTAAAATTTATATTACCGGTTTTAAAAATTGCAGAAACAACAACAGCAGAAACTGCTTCTGATTCCGTTTCAAAGCCTATAGATACTGTTGCTGCAACTACAGCAACTGATACAACAACAACTGAAGTTGCACCAGTAAAAGATGCAAACATTGAAAAGCCTTCAAATAAGGAAGGAAAAAGTTTGTGGACTATTTTCTTTTTAGCCTTTTTAGGGGGATTTGCAGCGCTTTTAATGCCATGTATTTTCCCTATGATTCCAATGACTGTTAGTTTCTTTACAAAACAAAGTAAAACCAAAACGGAAGGAATTAAAAATGCTATTATTTATGGTTTAGCAATTATTGCTATTTATGTTTTGTTAGGTTCTTTAATTACTGGAATTTTTGGACCAAAAGTACTTAATGAATTATCTACAAGTGTAACATTTAATATCATTTTCTTTGTATTATTAGTTGTTTTTGCTTTATCATTTTTAGGTGCTTTTGAAATTGTTTTACCAAGTTCTTGGGCTACAAAAATTGACTCAAAAGCAGATAAAGGCGGAATTGTTGGTATCTTTTTTATGGCATTAGCCTTAGCCGTAGTTTCTTTTTCTTGTACAGGACCAATTGTTGGTGCTTTACTAGTTGAGTCATCATCAAAAGGTGGAATTGCACCTATAATCGGAATGTTAGGTTTTTCATCAGCAATTGCTATTCCTTTTATGTTATTTGCTATGTTTCCAGGTTGGTTAAATTCATTACCTAAATCAGGTGGATGGATGAATACTATTAAAGTTTCATTAGGATTTTTAGAATTAGCCTTTGCATTCAAGTTTTTATCTAATGCCGATTTAGTTTTACAAAAACATTGGTTAGAAAGAGAATTATTTATTGCTATTTGGATTGCCATTTTTGCAGCTTGGGCTTTATATTTATTCGGAAAATATATGTTACCTCACGATTATGAAAAAGCGGATAAAATTGGAGTAGGGCGTTTAGTTATGGGAATGATTGTTACAGCTTTTACATTTTATATGATTCCAGGATTATGGGGTGCACCATTAAAAATATTAAGTGGATTAACACCTCCAATGAATTATGCAGAAAGTGCTTCTGGTTTTGGAAATAGTGGTTCTAGTACAACGGAATTACCAGAGCATGCACACAAAGGACCTCACGGAATTGTAGCTTTTGAAGATTATGAAATTGGATTAGCTTACGCGAAAAAAGTAGGTAAACCAGTGTTGTTAGATTTTACTGGTGACGCTTGTGCGAATTGTCGAAAAATGGAAGATAATGTTTGGTCTGATAAATCTATTTTACCAATTTTAAAAGAGAAAGTAGTTTTGATTTCATTATACTGTGATAGAAAAATTGAATTGCCAAAAGAACAACAATTTGTTTCAAAAGTATCTAAAGACAGTATTATAACAATTGGGAATAAATGGACTGATTTTCAAATTACAAGATACAAAAGTAATTCACAACCATTATATGTAATATTGAACAACAAAGGTGAAGACGCATCAAAACCGATAGCTTATACAACCGATATTCAAGAATATAAAAAATGGTTAGAAGATGGAATTGCAGAAGCTTCTAAAAAGTAATTCTTTAAATAAAATTTTTAAAAAAAAACCTAACAGTAATTGCTGTTAGGTCTTTTTTTTAATCATCACTTTCTAATGTGAAAATTGATTCTACTGGTGTTTCGAAAAACATTGCCAGTTTTAATGCCAATACAGTTGATGGAACATATTTTCCCTTTTCCATAGCATTTATGGTTTGTCTACTGACTTGAATTTTCTTCGCTAAATCTTCTTGAGAAATATTTTTTATGGCTCGAAGCACTTTTATATTATTCGTCATGATTAGAATTATTTAATTTATAAATCATGTAATGAAAGCGTATGATGAAAAATAAAAGCAAGGTAAAAATATTATAAAATAAAACATTCAAATAAGGTAAACCAAACAAAAACAATGTAAAGAATAGTATAATTCCATAATTTAAATAAGTTGCCCAAACTAAACTTTCATATCTTATTTTAGAGATCATTTCGTCTTCTTCTTTTAGTTTAGAAAAACCAACTAAAATTCCTCCAACAATAATTCCGATTGTTAGTATTTCATCTAAAATACTATTTTTTATAAATTTAAAAAAACCTGATGCCTCACCAATGCTTCCGTTGTAAATTGAAAATACGGTAATATTTAAATAATCGTCTGTTGAAATATTCATTACAGAAATGATTAGTGTTGCTAAAACACTTGGTACAAATAATAACCAACCTATTTTTTTTAATTGATTTGGAAATAAAAAATGTGATTTCATAAATTAAAGTTTAAAATTATTTTTCAAATGTAAAGTTTATTTTACATATTGACAAATAAATTTTACAAAAAGTATAATTTGTTTTACTTTTTTGAAAATAAAATTATCATTTCAGCCGTATTAGAGTAAATGTCCTCGCAAAGATAAAGTCGAAAGCACGTTAAAATAATATAAATTATTTTTTTATGTTGTTTTTTTAAGTAAATTCGTGTTAATATTTAATTAAAACCAAAATAAATGGAAAATTTTAAAAACCTTAAAGGCACAAAAATCTTAACAGTAAATGAATTAAAAAGTATTAATGGTGGGAGAGTTTGGACCGTTACATGTAATGATGGTACTCAATACTGTCCAAATCCAAATGGAACAACTCAACAGCAATTAGTTGATATGTGTTATGGACACGGAGGATTTAAACGTCAATCTTTAGAAGATTAATTTAATTGATTTAAAAATTAAGCCAAACATTTCTTTTACTGTTTGGTTTTTTTTTGCAAAAAATAAAAACTTACATTTTCTAATATTTTTCTATATTTGTAACCTTATAAGCCAATTTTTAAAGTACAAGCCATGTTAGTAAAAGTCTTCGGAAGCGCCGTTTTTGGTGTAGACGCCACAACCATTACTGTAGAAGTAAATATCGATAAAGGAATCGGATACCACTTGGTAGGATTGCCAGATTCTGCCATAAAAGAAAGCAGTTATCGAATTGCTGCCGCTCTCAAAAACAACAATTACAATCTTCCTGGAAAGAAAATTACCATAAATATGGCACCTGCCGATTTAAGGAAAGAAGGTTCTGCCTATGATTTAACTCTCGCTATCGGAATTTTAGCGGCTTCTGGCCAAATTAATACGGAAGAAGTTGGAAAGTATATCATAATGGGTGAAATGTCCTTAGATGGAGGTTTACAGCCTATTCGTGGTGCGTTATCAATCGCTATAAAAGCAAAAGAAGAAGGATTTACAGGAATTATTCTACCGATTCAAAATGTTAAAGAAGCGGCTATTATTTAGTTGTGGCTAATAAAATTTCTAATTATGATAAAAAAAAAACATATCTAGACAAATGTATTACATCTAAATAATTTTAAAGTACTAAGTTTGTAACATGAAAATAATGGTTGGCATATTATCATTTATTGTTGTGGTACTTTCTGTAGTGCCATGCTATGCTTGTCATGGAGATACTAAACATCAAATTGAAACTCAGCACGAGGAACATTCTGGTAAATGCGATGATAATTGTGATGGTAATTGTTCTCCATTTTATTCCTGTGGCACATGTACGGGTTTTATTTCTGAAGTGACAGTATCATTTACAATTCATAAAATTTTCATGACTGACGATACTTCAATGCAACCTTACATTTACGAAAATCCTTTTTATTCTGCCTTTTTTTGCAAAATCTGGCAACCACCAAAAATAACTTAATGCTTTTTCATTCATGCAAATGGTAAAACTATTTGCATAAAATCGATTATAAACATTAAGTAATTAAATAATGCAAAAATATTTTTTCATAATCTCTGCAATATTCATTGTTGGGATAGCGCAAGCACAGAATAATTTTAAAGCTGTTATTAAAGACGAGCAAACAAATGAGCCAATTGTTGGAGTAACAGCTGTAGTTAATAACACAAGTACCATATCAAATGATGAAGGTTTAGTAATGTTTGCCAATATTCCAAATGGGGAGTATGTTATAACGTTTTCTTCTGAAGGTTACAAAAGTAAAACCGAAACATTTGTTTTTCCTCTACCAACTAATGATACTTTGGAGCTGTTTTTGGAATCCGAAACGGAAGAAATTGAAGAGGTAATAATTACTTCAACAAGAAGCAGTAGAACCATTAGAAACATTCCTACAAGGGTCGAATTTATTGCTGGTGAAGAATTAGAAGAAAAAAGCAACATGAAGCCAGGAGATATCAGAATGTTGTTAAACGAAAGTACTGGTATTCAAACACAACAAACTTCAGCAACTTCAGCCAATTCCTCTATTCGAATACAGGGACTAGATGGAAGATATACACAAATACTGAAAGATGGTTTTCCCTTGTATTCAGGTGCATCAAGTGGTTTAGGACTTTTACAAACACCACCACTGGATTTAAAACAAGTTGAAATCATTAAAGGTTCTGCTTCTACTTTATATGGTGGCGGAGCAATTGCAGGATTAGTCAATCTAATTTCAAAAACACCAACAACGGAAAGAGAATTACGTTTTCATATTAACGGGACATCGGCATTAGGACTTGATATTAATGGGTTCTATTCGCAACGCTTTAACAAAATTGGATTCACACTATTTGCTTCTCATAACAGAAATGCTCCTTATGACCCAGCCGATATTCATTTGACTGCTATTCCAAAATTTGAGAGGTTCAATATAAACCCAAAATTGTTTATTTATTTTAACGATAAAACAAAACTAGATTTTGGACTAAATACTGCTTTTGAAAACCGTATCGGTGGTGATATAGATTATATTAAAAATGATAAAAATTCAAGTGGATATTTTGAAAAGAATGACACTAAGAGAATAAGTACTCAGCTAACATTAACACATCAACTTAAAGAAAACCAACAATTGGTATTCCGTAATAGCTTTAATAATTTTAATCGAATTGTATCAATTCCAAGCTACACTTTTGATGGCTTACAGAACAGTACTTTTTCAGAAGCCACCTATTCTCACAATGGCGAAATTTCGGATTGGGTAACAGGAGCAAATCTTTACACGGATAACTTTTCCGAAAAAGCAACCACTTCATTTCCTTTACGTGATTACAACCAAGTTACTATTGGGGCATTTGCTCAAAACACATTAAAAGTTAAAGAATGGCTACATATTGAAACAGGTTTGAGAGGTGATTATATTGCTGATTATGGGTTTGCTTTCTTGCCAAAAGTATCAACGCTTTTTAAAGTAACAGATAAATTATCTTCACGTATTGGTGGGGGTTTAGGTTATAAAACGCCAACTATATTTACAGAAGAAAGCGAGAGAATTCAATACAAAGATGTATTGCCGATTAATAGCAATTTTAATAGTTTAGAAAGAAGTTACGGAGCGAATTTTGATGTTAATTACAAAACCAATATTACTGATGAAATTTCATTCAGTATCAATCAATTGTTTTTTTATACCTACATCAATAATTCGTTAATACTAACACCGCTTCCAAATAGTACATTTCAGTTCGTTAATATTGATGGGCATATTGACACTAAAGGAACAGAAACCAATATTAAGTTGGGATATGAAGATTTTAAATTATTCATGGGTTATACTTTTACCGATGCTGTGGTTAATCAGAATGGTACTAAATCACAAAATCCACTTACATCAAAACACCGCCTTAATAATGTTCTGATGTATGAAATTGAAGAAAAATGGAAAATTGGTTTGGAAGCTTACTATTATAGTCCGCAAAAATTAAATGATGGCTCAATAGGTAAGAATTATTGGGTTTTCGGAGCAATGATTGAAAAGCTATGGGAACATTTTTCCATATATGCTAACTTTGAAAATTTCTCAGATACAAGACAAACAAAATTTGGAAGTATCTATACAGGGACTATTTCAAATCCAACATTCAAAGATATTTACGCTCCATTAGATGGTTTTGTTATTAATGCTGGAGTAAAAATTAAATTATAGCTTATGAAAAAGAGCATTTATAAAATAACCAAAATGGATTGTCCTAGTGAGGAACAATTGATACGAATGAAGTTGAATGGTATTGAGCAAATTCAACATCTTAGTTTTGATATTCCAAATAGGAAATTAGAAATTTTTCATTTAGGTGATACAGAACCAATAACTGCTAAAATTGACAGTTTAAACTTTGATAGCGCATTACTAGAAACTAAAATTTCAGAAGAGAACTTCCAATTTTCAGATGATTCTCAACAAAGAAAATTACTTTGGCAAGTATTAGTAATCAATGCTTTTTTCTTCGTATTAGAAATGATTACAGGCTTTGTTTCCAACTCGATGGGATTAGTTGCTGATAGTTTAGATATGTTGGCGGATAGCGTTGTTTATTCGTTCGCTTTATTTGCTGTTGGTGGTGCAGTTGCCCGCAAAAATGGCATTGCCAAAATCAGTGGTTACTTTCAATTGACACTAGCTATTTTAGGCTTTGTGGAAGTACTTCGAAGATTTTTAGGTTTTACCGAAGTGCCCGCATTCCAAACCATGATACTAATTTCTTTGCTTGCGCTTATTGGGAATGCTATAAGTTTGTACCTATTGCAAAAATCCAAAAGCAACGAAGCTCACATGCAAGCCAGTATGATTTTCACATCCAATGATGTGATTGTAAACCTTAGTGTGATTGTAGCTGGCGTGTTGGTATATTTCACCAATTCCAAAATTCCTGATTTGGTCATTGGGGTTTTTGTGTTTATCCTCGTAGGTAAAGGAGCATTTAGAATTTTAAAACTTTCAAAATAATAACAAATGAAAAATATTTTAACTAATAATATTGACAAGCTTGGAACAGTTGGAGTTTTCTTAACTGCTATTTTTTCACCATGTTGTTTCCCTATTTTCGCATTCGGTGCTTCCGCTCTTGGATTGGGTAGTTTTGAATTATTTGGTGGTTGGACAATGTGGATTTTCCAAGCTATGGTTTTGGTTTCGCTAATTGGACTTTATATTTCATATCGCAAACATCGATGTACATATCCGTTGATAGTAGGCATACCAAGTGGATTTTTGATATTTTATGGTTATCATTTTGCCAACGATGGTACATATTTCATTTATGCTGGAATGTTTGGTTTGTTTGTTAGTACAGCAATAAATTATTATAGCAACAAACTTCATGGGGATTGTGACACATGTACAATTTACAACGGTAAAAAAGTTGAATTGGAATCAACGATTACTTGCCCGAAATGCGGGCATAAGAAAACGGAAATGATGCCAACCAATGCTTGTGAGTTTTTTTATGAATGTAAAGGCTGTAAAACGAGATTGCGACCATTGGAAGGTGATTGTTGCGTATATTGTAGCTATGGAACGGTGAAATGCCCACCCATTCAAGCTGGTGATAATTGTTGCTAGTTTTTTATAGAATAAAAGTATAGTAAAACAAAAAAATCTTATGTTATCAGACAAAAAATGCAAGCAGATATTAAATCAAAATGGCTTTTTCTATACTGATGTAGAAGTAATTTTAATCAAAGAAACACTTTATAAATTAATTGAGATAATTCATAAAGACGATTTACAAAATAAATTTAAAAGTGAGAAGAACGTCTCGGTAAACGACATTCAACAGAGAAATGAGAGCACAATCATGTGTTCAACCTTTCCTTTTCTGCCAAATCCAAAACCAATCTATAAACTGGTATAATATCTCAAAGATATAAATATTATTTTGTTGTAGGAATAAAATGATATATAACTCCTTGATTTGCAATTTAATAAAAATTAGTTTATTTTGTTTGTAAATATTTTCACTAAATATCAAACTAAACCTTAAATTTGTAATTAAAGGTTTAACAAAATTACAATATGAAATTATTAATAACATCAATTGACGCTTTAATAGATAATTTAACTGAAGATTATTTTGATGGTATTAAAGAAGCATTAGATTATTTTGAATCATTAAATGAAGATAATACAGTTGTTATTATTTCAATTCATCAAGATAGGCTTGATGCAATTCCAAATGATTTTGAAAAAGTTTGTGTAAATGCAAATTATAGAAGAGGTACTGGTTTAATTCAATATATTAACAATAAAATAAAAATTAATTTTAGTGATATATTAATTTTAGGAGCTAAGGAAGATGATTTGTTTTTGGCAGCAAATTCAAAATTAGTTTTATTGACAGCTGATTATGCACGAGAAAACAATCCAGATGATAAATTATATACTTATAGATATGGAATTGGAATATTATCACCAGCAAGACTAAGGTATTTTTTTGAACATTTTTTAAATATAAATAACCCTTGGTATTATAGATTAAAAGTTGATGATAGTACTGAATTGTATGGGCTTACCAATGCAATGACAAATATGGAATTAAATCCAGATGTTAAAGCTATTGGCAATAGTTTAAAAGGATTTTTAAAATCTGGAATTACTGAATTTAAAAATCCTTTTCTAATTTATTCATTAATTAGTGCTTATCAAAATCATAGCGAGTTTAATGAAATTAATTATTGGGGTTATTATCCTTCTTCAACTGGAAAAGAAAATGAAGTACTTAAAACTTTTAAAGAAGTTTTAAGAAAAACATTTAGTTCAAGTAGAAAAACAGATGATATTTTAATAAGGCATAAACCATCAGCTGCTAGAAAAAATATGTCAGCAGCTGAAAGAATTTCTAATGGTTGTAATTCAGAATTTGATACAATCATTTTGAATCCAGTTTATAAACATTTATTAAGAGGTAAGAATGTATGTATTATTGATGATTATACAACACACGGTTCATCTTGTGAAACAGTTAGAAAACTTCTAAAAAAAGCTGGTGTCAATAAAATTATTTTTATTGCTTTAGGTAAATTTAAAGTCGATTATAAAATTTATGATTATGAAATTGATGGTGATGTTTATAAAGTTGGATATACTTATAAATGTTCTGGTGAATTTACTGCTGTAAGAGGTACAATAAATCCAGATTATAAAACCAACTTAATTGAATCTTTAAATCATTTATTGTAATGATATTAAATTTAAAACAAATAATTTTATTAAAATACTTAACAAAGTATAATATTAAAATCATTAAAGATTATGCTAATCTTTATGAAGATTTTGATACTTTGTTATTTTCATTAATTCAAAATTTTTTAATTTCTGATAAAGTTGTTAATGAATCTTATGTGTTTTCTGAAATTGCAATTGATAAATTAAAGTATTATGATATTCAAACAATAACTTGTTTTGATGATGATTACCCAATTCAATTAAAAAGAATCAATGATTCACCACTTGTTATTTATTACAAAGGTGTTTTGAAGTTAGATAAATTAGCGGCTGTTGTTGGTAGTAGAAAAGTTTCAAAACACGGTAAAAAAATTACTTATCAAATTGTAGATTGGTTAAATGAATTGAATTTTGGTGTCGTTTCTGGTTTGGCTTTAGGTATTGATACTTTTGCTCATGAAAAAGCAGTTCAAAATAAACAATATACTATTGCCGTTTTACCAAATTCATTGGATTCAATTTATCCACCAACAAATTTTAAATTAGCTAATGAAATAATTGAAAGTGGTGGCTGTTTAGTTTCAGAAATGATTTTTGGAATCAATAGAGGCAATCAAAGTTTTGTTCAAAGAAATAGAATACAAGCCGCATTATCAGATACTGTAATTCCAATTGAAATGGGTGTTAATTCTGGAACAATGCACACAATAGATTTTGCAAAAAGATATAAAAAGAATATTGCATTATTTAAACCAACACCTATGTTAAGTGAAATTGAAAATTACTTTGGAATACTTCATTTAATAAATAATCCTCACCAGTTTCAATCAATTTTTACAGATAGAGATTCATTTTTTAATCTAATCAATTCACTTGGAACAACAGAACAATTTGATTTAGGTATTTAAGATTTATAGTAATCGTTAAGAACCTCATTTAATTTCCTAAATAATGGTGTAAGTTGTAAAATTATTTAATTAAAGAATAAACATCATGATAATCTTCAATTGAATAAGCAGATAGATTCCAAGCCATAGGTTGTAACTTTGATTTTAATTCTTCTGGAACTTCATCATTAAACAATTTTCTATTAATTATTTTACTTATTTCTTCTTTTGATAACAATTCAATTGTTCCATTAGCTTCATTTGATGTGTTATTTGAAACGATTTCTGTTTTCTTAATATCTAACTCATAATCAAAATTTTGTGCTTTAAAATAAGCTGTAATTAATTCAAGTATTTCTTGTTCATTTTCAGCTTTAACAATTACAGAATCGTGTTTTGTCAAACCGAAAAATTTCTTCTTTTTAAGGTCCATAAAAATATCATCAATAAACATTTTTGATTCCATTAGCTGCAATTTTATTGCAAAATTATTATCACCATTTTCTTTTTTATAATTATCAATAAAAGCAATAACAGTTTGAAATAATTCTTGCAATTTCTTTTTGTTTGCGGTTGTGTTTTTATGTGAACTAAAAAGAATTTCAAAGGCAGCGTTTTTACCTTCTTTTCTATCTTTTAAATCTAGGTTATCTTTGATGTATTCATAAAGTTTACCAGATGCTGAAAGTTCTTTAAATAACTTGAAATCACTTGTGTGTAATTTATCTTGTAACATAAATGAAAGAATAGCAAATTGACTATTTTTTAAATCAATTTGTATCAAGTTATTTTGGTTACAAATTTCATCAACCATTTTAGAACACATATTAGTAAAGTTGGTGTCTAATCGATTATTTGTTTGATTTCTTTTAGCACGATAATTACCGTTTTTAAGGTTCATTAATGCTTGATTATACATAATATCAATCATTTGCTTTTTAGTTGAAATAAAAGCTTCTGGTGCAGCAATTACAAATCGCTTATTATCTTTAATCAGTACCATATTCATTTCTTTTGCTTTTGCAATTGCATTTTCACGTTTCATCCAGATTGAAGATTTGTTGATTGTTAGATTAATTATTTCATCAAGTATTTTTTCATTTGTTGCAAATGATTCAATTGAAATACTATCAATTTTATTTTGAATAATTTCTTCTAATTTAGTGTAATCAATATTTAATTGTTCAATATCTTTTTTGAAGTAATTTAAGTGTAATATATCTTCTTTATCTAATTTAATAATATCTCTATAACTCACTATTGATAAGGGTTTACATTGATTGTCTACACATAGTACATTAGATGATTTATCAATATAATTATCATATAAATTATTAATAAAATAATTAGAATTAATTGAATAATTATAACAAGTATTATTATCTTTTGAATAATAATCATTTCTAATAATAATGTTATTATCTAAAAGTGGTTTTAACCAATTTTGATAATTTTTATCATTGAATGATTTCTTGATGTATTCAATTGGAATTGCAGTTTCTTCAAATAAGTCTTTGTAATCATTGAAGTTATTTCTTAAAATAATTCCAATGAATTTGAAAGAATAAGATTGATTTTCTTTTGATAGATTTAAAGCTTTTACATCTTCAACTAATTGTGAAGGTAATTTTAAATAAGAAGTAGTTTTAATTTTGTGTTCTTTCTGAACATTTTTTTTGTGTTTCAATTTTAAGTTAATATTTCGCCTTTGTTATTTTCGCCTTATTTTACTTCGGTGGCGAAACCTATGGGAGCAACCCCATAGGAAACCGAAGGTTTTTCTAAAAACTTTACTGTTTATTATTAAATATCTAACTTTTCTTCAAAGGTTTTTCAATTTGATAAAATTTACGATTTTTTTTTGATATAGTCAACTACTTTACAGTCAAATGTTAAAGTTTTGGACAAAAAACGTATAAAAAATAGTTATTGAAATAATATTATTAATTTAGCTTAAATACTATAAAAACAATTTTTTTAAACACAACTTATGACAAATTTCCTAGTAATTAGAGGTACAGCAGATGGTGGTAAGACAACTACAGCTGGGCTATTATTTGAACAACTTAAACCAAAAGCATCACAATTCAAGCTTTTCAATTGGGCTTGGAAAGAAATAGATAAATTACATTATAATTCAGAAGGTGAATTAATTGATTTTATTGCTGTTTTGGTAATTGATGGCAAGGTTATAATTATCATTAGTCAAGGTGATAAACCAAATGTTTTACAAAAGGTATTGGATTTTTTAAAAGATTTAATTTCTTTAAGTAAAATAACTGGAATTAATATTTCTAAAATTGATATTGTAATTTGTTGTGCAAGAAGTCGAAATGTAAATGGTTCAACTTACAAAATGCTAACAAAAAGAATTAATTCAAATAACTTATTCGATTTTTGGACTTCAAAAGATGATGATATTTCTAAAAAATTATCTTGTAAACAAAAAGTAGTTGATGAATTGGTTCAAAAAATCAAATCATTATAAATTACATTTTTAAAATTATTAAAATGCTATCTAAAATTTAGGCAGCATTTTTTTTTTGGGAACATGACACAGCCCACCCACAGAAATTAAGGTTGTTAAGATATATTTGATAGTTGTGTTTGTAAAACAGAAATTAGTTTAAAGAAAGAGGGTGAGACTCTATTATTTTGAATCGGTTTTTTTGATTCCATGAAAAAATTCTTCTAAACTTACATCAAGTACCCTACAGATTTTAATTAATGTTTTAAGTTCAAAATTAGCACCAGTTTCTAATCTCCAGTATGCTGAACGACTCATTCCTAATGCAAATGCAATATGTTCATAATTAGAAAATCCTTTAGTTTTTCTAAGTTCTTTTAGTCTCAGAGCAATTGCTTCAAGCTCTTCAAGATTTGGTTTTTCAGTAGAATCTTTCATACTCCAAATCTCAATATTTTTATTTTTCTGTGGTACTCTATAGTTTAGTACACTATAAAATAGAATTTTATTTTATATTTGTTAAAATTTTAAAAAAGAAAAATGATGAAAAAATATTTTTTAATCTTAACAATTCTAATTACTTCGTTATCAAATGCTCAATTTACCAATTTGCATAATTTCTCAGCAGTAGGTAGTGGTGGTTATAGCTCATTGACTTTTGCAAACGGTCTTTTGTATGGAACGACAAACATAGGCGGAACAAATAATGCAGGTTATGTTTATTCAATAAATCCAAATGGAACTGGATTTACAATACTGCATAGCTTTACGGAAACTTATAGTTTTCCATGCGGTTCGTTGTTATATGATAATGGTATATTGTATGGAATGTCTTCCCAAGGTGATGGAATCTACAAACTAAACATAGATGGAACTGGATATACAGTTTTACATTTATTTACTTATCAAAATCCTCTTGATGGAAATAATCCGCAAGGTTCTTTAGTTATTTCAGGTAATACATTATATGGTATGACCCGAAAAGGTGGTGCCGTTTATGCTGATATATTAGGTGGTGAAGGAACAATTTTTAAAATAAATACTGATGGGAGCAACTTCAATATACTTCACAGTTTTAATTTGGGTGAGGAAAACCCATACGGTTCATTGCTTATGGATGGTAATTTCCTGTATGGTATGACTTCCACGTATGGTTCAAATAATAATGCTGGTAAAATATTCAAAATCAATAAAGACGGAACTGGTTATACAATATTACACAATTTCAATTATACAAATGGTTCAAAGCCAAACGGAACGCTTGTATTGGGTGGAAATACCTTATATGGGATGACTGCTTTGGGTGGAGCAACAGGTAAAGGAAATATTTTTAAAATCAATACGGACGGCACGGGATTTCAAAGTCTATTTAGTGAATTAAACGGCTCAACTAATTATACTTGGTCATATGGCTCATTGGTGCTGGTGGGAAATGTTCTTTACGGGAAATCAAACGTAAACTTATATTCAATCAATACAGACGGAACGGGTTACCAATGGTATAATTGGAGTCAGTATGGAACTGCTCCACAAAGTTATGATATTCAAGAAAACGGAACGCTAACTTACGATGGTAGCGCATTATATGGCGTTAATAACCGCTATGGTGGGACATTAGACAGAGGTGTTATTTATAAGTTCACGCCAGCCAATCTAAGTATTGAAACAAATAATTTATCTAACAATTCAATAAAAATCTATCCCAACCCAGCAACTGATTGCATAACAATCGATTTTGATAATCAAATAAATGTTAGCGGTTGGAATGTTAAAATCATCAATACAATAGGACAAGAAGTGTTTAACCAAAACATAAATCAACAACAAAATATAGTGCCATTTAATAACCTGAACGGAACTGGAATTTATTTTGTGAGAATTTACGATGACAGCAATAAATTAATCGATACCAAAAAAATCATTTTAAAATAAAATAATATGGAATCAAAACAACCAAACCCGAAAACATTCGATTTTAAAACTGGCGTGACAGTTGAAACAACCAATGACAAGGTTACTGCAACTGCTCAGAACAGTAATAAAACGATTCAATCAACTGATTTAGACAATTTTTCCTATGCTGAACACACGGAGCAACGCATGACGTTTGTGGGTGTATTGTCTCGTATGTTCGTTATTGGGCTATTGCTAGTAATATTGAATAAAGTACTGTTTGGTAAATTACAACTGGAATCACAAGCAATCATTATCGGTTGTACGTTGATGGGATTAGCGTTTGTTCTATTTTTAATTACGGTGATTGATTCATTTTTAGAACTAGGTATTACTAACAACATAATAAATAATTTCTTTTCAAATCGAGGCTATTATATAACTATAGGAAATAAAAGCGGGAACAACATCGAATTTATAACAGAACTTAACGAACTGGAATTGATAAAAGAACTTGAAACGAAAATATACGAGCTGAAGAAATCTGCTGTTAAAAATGATGCGACAGTAATACAGCCAAATAGTAATTTAGATGAACTAAAAAAATTATCTGAACTTCTAAACGCTGGAATTATTACTCAAACCGAATTTGACCAAAAGAAAAAGCAATTATTAAAGTTGAATTAATCGGTGCTTTTATGTACCTAAAATGTAGTTTTAATGTTCCTTTTTGTACCCCATTTGTTCTGTCAAACACACGTAAAAGTTTAAGGTTCAAACAGAAAAATACACCCCCTCTGGGGTAAAAACACCCCTTCCCCCGTGTAAATGGCAAGAAAAATTGGGAAATGCTTATTTTCAGTTATCCGCCTCATTTAGGAAACACTTACTTATGTATTATGGTGTGCATGAAGTGGCTCAAAAATTTTCTAGGAAAAATTTTGAAATCAATTTTCGCTTTTTAGTTGATATTTATTAATAAACGGAAAAATGAAAATAATTATCACACTCGAACAATTAAAAATGATACTTCAGACTGAAGACCCAAAATATCCAATCATATTCGAAGTATCGAATTTCACACCAAAAGAACTAAAGGAGTTTTCAAAATTGTTACAATCAAAAAAAGAACGAAGGCATAGCTTTTAATAAAGTTTGACTTTTATTAATTTATAATAATTTTGTATTATTTGTTTTCAAGAATTTTAAGAGATTTTTCTAATAATTCTTTTACTTGATTTACTTCAGATTGTAAAACAACTGAATTTTTTGTTGCAACAAACATTTCTCTAATATCCACATCAAGTGCTTCAGCCAACTGGAGTAATAAATTTATTGTTGGCAAATTTTTTTCCGAATTAATATTACTGATAGTCGTCATAGATACTCCAACCTTATTGGCTAATTCTTCCCTACTTATTCCTTTTTGATTCATCAATTCTTTTAGGCGTAATACTTCCATTTTATTTTTTTTAGAATACAAATATATAAAAAATAAAGTAAAGCTTTATTTTTTATTAAATTAATTAAGTATTATTTGTTTTTTAATAAAATAAAGCTTTACTTTGTAGTGTATTAATAAAGTAATACTTGATTTTATGAATGCTGCAGAATTTAAAAACGGAATTAGATTAATTAAAGAAAATTTGAAAGGGTTAACCTTACAGTTGGCAAATTCTAATGGTTATATATCTTTTAAAACTTTAAATGAATTTGGTGGTGCTATTTTAGAAGAAGAAAAAAAAGGTTATGATTTCAGAATTAAAAAAGTTTGGACTATAGATGGAAGTGTTGGAGTTAAATCAATTAAGCATTTAGCAGAATTATTCAAAACTAGTAATGTAACTGCAATACAATTTGAAAGCTTCTGGAATCCAAAAACAAAAGAAGAATTTATGAGAAGTTTTGGAGCTTTAGATTAATATTAAAATATAACAAAATGGAAGATATATCAAAAACAATGGAAATAGCACAAACAATATTAGACCAAATAAAATTAGCAGACCGTTCTGCTCTTATTGCTTGGGGAGCAACAAATTTTTGTGCATTAGAAGAATCAAAAGAATTTCAAGGTGGATTGTCTTTTAAGGTTAATGGGGTAATTCATAGAGGATGGGTGAAAGTTTGTTTAAGATGGGTTGATGATTATAACATAGTATTTATTAATCGTAATCGTGAGACTGTTAAAACTTTTGAAGGAGCTTATTGTGATATGTTAGTTCCAGTTATTGATTGGATTGAAGGAAAGTAATTTTAATTTTTGTTTTAGATTTAGACTATGGTTATTTTTTAAAACGAAAGTATAAAACTAAATCCCAACAAAATCAGCAATAATGTTTTAAAAAAACTTGGAGTCTAAAACTAAAACAAAACTAACTACAAATATCAAAATATTATGACTTACTATTTTTATTCTAGGACTTCAACCGTGCTTCAAAACAGTGCTAGGCAAATCGAATCGTTTAAATCTCACGAAGGTTTTGACCCATCAAGATTGTTTGTTGAAAGAATACAAGGTAATGTACCTTTTATGGAAAGACCTGAAGCTGTCAAAATGTTTGATGAAATAACCAATCAATCTGAAAGATGCACAGTCGTTGTGGATTCTACCGATAGGCTCGGAAGGAATTTATTGGATATTTTAAATACCATTTCTGTATTCAAAAAAAATCAAATTAATTTAAAATCTCTTAAAGAAGGGTTTTCAACTTTTTTAGATAATGGAGAAGAAAATCCGATGGCTAATCTAGTTATTTCGGTGATGGGTAGCATCGGAGAGTTAAGTCGTAATCAAATCAAATCTAGGAGTATGGAAGGGATTAAGGTAGCTCAAGCTCTTGGAAAATTTAAAGGGCGAAAAATTGGAAGTGTTCAATCCATAGATAAAACGATTCAAAGACATGCTGATGTAGTTTTGAAAATCAAAAAAGGATTATCTGTAAGAGATATTAATACAATAACTGGAAAATCATCCACCACAATAGTCAATGTTAGAAAAATACTTTTGAATAGAGGTGAAATTTAAACTTATAACTAAAAAATGAAATTTTAACATTTTAACATCATTTTAAACATAAAATAATAAGTTTTTATTAGTTTTGTCATGTTATAATTTTTTTAATGAAAAAATACCACATCATATTAGTAGTTTTTTTAAGCATATTCTTTATGCCTAATAGTACTATGGCTTGTGGTAGTGATTCAAAGCATACTTGTGAAAAAGAGGTTTCATCTACAGAGACAGAGAAAAAGTGTTGTTGTAGTAATGACAGTTCTAAAAGCAAAGATGAAAAAGGATGTAATGGTGATTGTGGTCATTCAAAATGTGGTTGTTCTTCAACTTGTCCAGCTTCTTCAATAAGTTTTTTACCAGAAATTATTTTTAAAATTGACTTTATTCGCTATTCTTCAATAGAGAAAGTTAATTTTTTATATACAACTCCATCAATCTCAGATGGTTTTCATTCAATTTGGCTAATACCAAAAATAGGCTAAATTCATTTTTTGACAGCCATTAGTGTGTCAAATTTATAGCAGTTTGCTATCGTATCAATCAGCAGTTTGTTTTCCGTTTTTAGGATAATTATTTTTAATTATTTCTAAAATAGTCAACTCAACTGTAATTCAATTATTTTTTATCAACTTATCAAAGTAATTCACTTTGATTACTAATACATTATTTAAAATGAAAAATTCATTTAAAAATATAATGTTAGCAACTTTTGTATTGCTATCTATTACAATCAATGCACAAATTAAAAATTCAAAAACTGAAACAGTTAAAATCTATGGTAACTGTGGGATGTGCGAAACTAAAATCGAAAAAGCAGGAACTATCAAAAAGGTTGCTATGGTTGATTGGAATCAAGAAACTCAAATGGCAACTTTAACTTATGATGCCACTAAAACGAATCAAGACGAAATACTGAAGAGAATTGCATTAGCTGGTTATGATAGCGATAAATTCCTTGCTCCTGATGATGTCTATAGCAATCTTCATGGTTGTTGTCAATATGAAAGAGTAGCCAAAGTTCCTGCTAAAGAAGAAGTGAAAACAGAAGAAACTACTGAAAATCATAATAATCATGGAAATTATACAGAAACACCAAAAACAGAAGTTCAAGAAGTCAATCAACTTAAAGTTGTTTTCGATAATTATTTTATTGTAAAAGATGCTATGATTTCTTCTGATGGTAATGTTGCTTCAATTGCTTCAAAGGAATTGTTAGTATCAATAAACAATATTAAAATGGAAAAATTAGAAATGAATGTTCATATGGTTTGGATGAAAGTTTTAAATCAAATAAAAGAAGATGCTGAGCACATTGCAGATACAAAAGATATTAAACATCAACGTGAGCATTTTGCAACATTATCAAAAGACATTTATGAATTAATTAAAGTAGCAAAATACAATGTACCTGTTTACTTCCAATTCTGCCCAATGTATAACGATGGTAAAGGTGCGAATTGGTTAAGTAAAGAAAATGCAGTGAAAAATCCTTACTATGGTTCAATGATGTTAACTTGTGGGAAAACGGTTGAAACTATTAAATAATCTAAAATGAGAAGAATAGTTTTTGCGTTTTTTTTAATCGCTAATATAACGACTGCACAGATTAACGATGGTGATTCAATACCATCTGTTACTTTAAAAAGTAGTAGTAATAAAGATGTAAACATTACATCTTTTAAAGGGAAATATGTACTTGTTGATTTTTGGGCATCTTGGTGTGCACCGTGCCGTTTAGGTAATAAAAAATTAGTAAAGTTACATAATGAAGTTACTTCGGATAAAATTGAAATTATAGGAATTTCAATAGATACTGATACAAATAAATGGCTAAAAGCTATTGAAAAAGATAAAATTAAATTTACTCAACTGATAGATTCTAAAGGTTTTGATGCTGAAACAGCAGTGCTGTTTGGTGTTGATGAATTACCTTCAAAATACTTGTTTAATCAAGAAGGTATTCTAATTGCAAAAAATCCATCAGATGAAGAAATAATTAAATTAATAAAAAAGTAAAAATGAAAAAAATAAACAAAGTTTATGTTTTATTAGCATCGGTTGTTTTGATGTTTTCAATGAAAAGTAATGCGCAAATTGTAAAAGCCGAAATTAGAGCAACAGGTTTAACTTGTTCAATGTGTTCAAATGCGATAAATAAACAACTTAAAGCATTACCAGAAGTTACTAATGTAGAAACTGATTTAAATACAAATACTTTCACAGTAACACTTAAAGAGGGGAATGAATTAAGTCCAAAAACATTTAAAGAAAAAGTAGAAAAAGCAGGTTTTTTCATTGGCTCATTAATAATAACTGCAAAATCAGAAACCGTTAGTAAAAGTCCTTACATTATAGTTAATGATAAAAAAAATGACGCTACTGAAGTTCAATTTCAAGTAGTTGACAAAGGGTATGTAACAGAAAAAGAGTTTAAAAAATTATCTAAATCGTATAAGGATATTGCAACTTATGTGGCTAATAGCGAAGATGATTTTCACATTAAAATTTTAAACTAATGAGGAAAATTCTTTTATTTTTTGTTGTAATAACTTGTCAAAATGTTTTTAGTCAGGAATTATTTGTAATTACCGACCCTGCAAGCAATGTTCCCGCAAATTCTCTTGGAGTTAATGTAATGCAGTCACTTTTTAAAGAAGAAATGAAATCGGGTTACAATTACCATTTTATGCCTGAAGTATCTTATGGATTAAATAAAAATATAATGTTTCGTGCTTCTGCTTTTGTTAGTAATAGAAATAATGATTTGGTTACTGAAGGTGGTAGTTTTTATACAAAATATCGTTTTTATTCTGCTGATGATTTAAATAGCCATTTTAGATTAGCAGCTTATGGAAGATATAGTTTCAACAATGCAGATATCCATCAAGAACAAATAGAAATCTTAGGACATAATTCTGGATTTGAAACAGGAATTATAGCTACAAAATTGATTAAAAAAGTTGCTATAAGTTCTTCAGTAAGTTTTGAAAAAGCATTTGATAATAAACCAAGTTATCCATTTCCTGATAATATTGGTGATAATGCTACTAATTATACACTATCTTTAGGTAAATTAATGTATCCTAAAAAGTACACCAATTACAAACAAACAAATATTAATCTAATGGTTGAATTTGTGGGACAAACTATTAATGAAAATGGTAAATCATATTTGGATGTTATGCCTGCTGTACAATTTATTTTTAATAGTCAAGCACGTTTAGATTTTGCATACCGTCAAGAACTAATTAGTTCAATGGTACGTTCTGCACCAAATGGATTTTATTTCAACCTATATTACACTTTTTTTGATTTAAAAAGTAAAAAATAATTGTTACAATAATAGAATTTCAACAACATAAATTTAATACTAATTTAAAATTTAATAAAATGAAAAATTTAATTCTTTCAGCCTCAATACTGGCTTTCGTATTGGTTTCTTGTAACCAAAAAAATGAAAAAGTAGAATCTACAGATTCCAAAACCGATACAACTCAATCAACCGAGAAAGTTCAGCCAACTGAAGCAACTACTGAGTTGTATTCTTGTTCGATGCATCCAGAAGTAACTGGAAAAAAGGGCGAAAAATGTTCTAAATGTAGTATGGAATTAACTGAGCCTGTTGCAAAGTAAATAAGCTAATTTTAACTAACCCTATTTTCAATCTAAGGGTTAGTTAAAATCATTAAGTTTAATACGTGTCCCTATGAAACTGTACATTAAAAACATGGTATGTAGCCGATGTAAAATGGTTGTCAAAACTGTGTTTGAAAATATTGGAATTATACCCATCTCAGTTGAATTGGGTGAAGTCGAATTGAAAAATGACATGCAGCAAGAGCAAAAACAGGAAGTACTAAAAAGCCTTCTTAGTATTGGTTTTGATTTAATAGACGACAAGAAAAGTAAAACTATCGATAAGATTAAAACGCTCATTATTGATTTAGTTCAGAATAAAAACAATGATTTGAAAATTAACTTATCCGATTATCTTTCACAAGAATTGCATCAAGACTATAATACCTTGAGCAATCTCTTTTCTGAGGTAGAAAACACTACTATTGAGAAGTATTTTATCAATCAGAAAATTGAAAAAGTAAAAGAGTTAATTATTTACGATGAACTCTCATTAAGTGAAATAGCCTATTCTTTAAACTATAGTAGTGTATCACATTTGAGCAACCAATTTAAAAAAGTAACAGGTTTTTCACCAACATATTTCAAGAATTTGAAATCCATCAAAAGAAAACAAATCGAAGATATATAAATCTTGCAAATCAAACCCAAAATTATGCAACTCTTATAGACAGTTATACTTGAAATTTGTATTAAAATTATAGAAAAATGATACATACATACAACATTACTGGAATGACTTGTGATGGTTGTCGCACCAAAGTCGAAAAAGCATTGAATACTATTGATGGCATTGAAGCTAAAGTTTCATTAAATCCATCCATAGCAACTATAACAATGGAAAAACACATTCCAACAACACAGTTGCAAGAAACATTATCTGCCGTTGGAAAATACACCATTGAAATGACCAATGGTAAAATGACGCAACAAGCAACAACGAATGAAACTACTGCAAAATCATGTTGTTCCGTGCACTCTCAAAGCGATAAAAAAGAAATCAATGTTCCTGTTAATGCAAGTGGCAAATATTATTGTCCAATGTATTGTGAAGGTGAAAAAGTCTATGACAAAGCGGGCGACTGCCCAGTATGTGGAATGGATTTAGTCAAAGCACCAGAGTTAACAGTTAGCAAAGTCTTATATACTTGTCCGATGCACCCCGAAGTAATTAGTGAAACAGCGGGTTCATGTCCTATTTGCGGAATGGATTTAGTACCTATGGAACCAAGTGACAGCGAAGACCAAAAAACGTACAAAGACTTGGTCAAGAAAATGAAAATAGCGGTCATATTCACTGTTCCCATTTTCGCCATTGCAATGATTGAAATGGCACATAACAATCCTTTATTAAAAATAATGGATGCCTCAAAATGGAATTGGGTGCAACTCATTTTATCTCTTCCTGTTGTTTTTTATGCTTGTTGGATATTTTTTGTTCGAGCATGGAAATCCATCATAACATGGAATTTGAATATGTTTACCCTTATCGGAATTGGTACAGGAGTGGCATTTCTGTTTAGTTTAGTCGGAATGTTTTTCCCTGATATTTTCCCAAGTGAATTCAAGACAGAACACGGTACTGTACTACTATACTTCGAAGCTACAACAGTTATTCTAACTTTAGTTTTGTTAGGACAATTATTAGAAGCCAGAGCGCATAGTCAAACCAGCGGGGCAATAAAAGCATTATTAAAACTCGCACCTACTGAAGCTACTTTGGTTATTGATGGAAGCGATAAAATAATATCAATCCACGATATCAAAAAAGGTGATTTATTACGAGTAAAACCTGGTGATAAAATTCCTGTAGATGGAAAAATAACCGATGGAGAAAGTAGCATTGATGAAGCCATGATTACAGGCGAACCAATACCAGTTGATAAAAAGAAAGATGATAATGTAATTGCTGGAACAATTAACGGTAATAAATCATTTGTAATGGTGGCTGAAAAAGTAGGTTCAGAAACCTTGCTTTCTCAAATCGTGCAAATGGTAAATGATGCTTCTCGTTCAAGAGCGCCAATTCAAAAATTAGCCGATAGTATCGCAAAATATTTTGTACCAGTTGTTGTAATTATTTCAGTTATTACCTTTTTCGTTTGGGCAAAATTTGGTCCCGAACCTGCTATGGTTTATGGTTTTATAAACGCCATCGCTGTATTGATTATAGCGTGTCCCTGTGCGTTAGGTTTGGCAACTCCAATGTCTGTAATGGTGGGCGTGGGTAAAGGTGCACAATCTGGCGTTTTGATAAAGAATGCTGAAGCTTTGGAAAATATGAATAAAGTAAATGTTTTAATTACAGATAAAACAGGAACTATCACTGAAGGAAAACCATCTGTCGAAAAAATTTATTCAACCGATAACAAAGAGGAAGATTTATTACAAAGTATCGCTTCATTAAACCAATATAGTGAACATCCATTAGCACAAGCTGTAGTCAATTATGCTAAATCAAAAACAGTTTCATTAATTGAAGTTAAAGACTTTGAAGCTGTTGCAGGAAAAGGAGTTACTGGAACAGTGACGAATAAAAAAGTGGCATTAGGGAATAAAAAGTTAATGGAGCAAGTCAAAGCAACAGTTTCTGACGATTTAGAAAACAAAATCATAGCAGAACAAAAATTAGGAAAAACCGTTTCATATATCTCTGTTGATGGCGTTGCAGTTGGTTTTGTATCAATTACAGATGCAATTAAAATATCGAGTAAAGAAGCCATAAAAGAGCTAATGCGACAAGGAGTCGAAGTAATTATGTTAACTGGTGACAATGTAAATACAGCCAAAGCTGTTGCTGATGAATTAAACTTATCATCTTACAAAGCAGGTTGTTTGCCCGAAGATAAATTAAACGAAATTAAACGTTTACAGTCCGAAGGGAAAATTGTAGCAATGGCAGGCGATGGTATAAACGATGCACCAGCATTAGCACAAGCAGATATTGGAATTGCAATGGGAACAGGAACAGATGTAGCTATTGAAAGTGCCAAAATTACTTTAGTAAAAGGAGATTTACAAGGAATTGTAAAAGCCAAAAATTTAAGCCATGCTGTTATGAAAAACATTAAGCAAAATCTATTTTTTGCCTTTTTCTATAATGTGTTAGGAGTTCCAATTGCAGCAGGCGTTTTATATCCTTTTTTCGGTATTTTATTATCGCCAATGATTGCAGCTTTGGCAATGTCATTTAGTTCCGTATCAGTAATTGTAAATGCATTACGATTACGAAATTTAAAACTTTAAATAAAATGAAAAATATAACCCTAATAGCATTTCTCATAATTTTATGTTCTTTTGCAAATGCTCAAGTCAAAACGCAACAGACTTTTTATACATGTGTTATGCATCCCGAAATCCATTCACCTAAACAAGGAAATTGCCCAAAGTGTGGAATGGTATTGGTAAAAGAAAAGCCAAAAGTTATTAAGAAAAAAGCAGTTCCTCAAAAGGCTAAAACACAAAATACTAAGAAAGAAAACCCTAAGAAAAAAATTGCTGTAAATGATAGTGTTTCTTATCAAAAAAAGATTGAAAAAGTAGAACCAAAACAAACTACGATTATATTAAAAAATGAACCTTCAAAAACAGTTCGTTATGACTTATATGTTCGTGATACCATTGTCAGTTTTTCAGGTAAACAAAAGCGTGCCATAGCTGTAAACGGACAAATACCAATGCCTACATTAACATTTACCGAAGGAGACATTGCAGAAATTTATGTGCACAACGAATTAGACGAAGAAACGGCAATGCACTGGCATGGTTTGTTTTTGCCTAACAAAGAAGATGGTGTGCCTTATTTGACACAAATGCCAATCAAACCACACACAACACACAAATATACATTTCCAATTATTCAAAGCGGTACACACTGGTATCATAGCCATTCAGGATTACAGGAGCAAATAGGAATGTACGGTTCGTTTGTTATGAATAAAAGAAATGAAGACCCAACTTTTAGAAAAGGCATTGACGATTTACCAACGGTTCCTGTCATTTTAAGCGAATGGACAGATTTAAAACCTGAAAACGTTCACCGTATGTTACACAATGCTACCGATTGGTTTGCTATCAAAAAAGGAACAACACAAAGTTATGCAGAAGCTATAAGAAATGGACATTTCAAAACCAAAGTTACTAACGAATGGAAACGAATGAATGCTATGGATGTAAGCGATGTCTATTATGAAAAGTTTCTAATCAATGGTAAAAATGAAAGCCAACTATCACAATTTAAAGGTGGTGATAAAGTTCGACTTCGCATTGCTAATGGTGGTGCATCTTCTTATTTTTGGTTAACTTATGCAGGTGGTAAAATCACAGTAGTTGCCAGTGATGGTAACGATGTTGAACCTGTTGAAGTTGATAGATTGTTAATTTCTGTATCTGAAACGTACGATATTATAGTTACAATTCCTGCGGATAATACTTCTTATGAGTTTTTAGCAACTCCTGAAGATAGAACAAAATCTGCATCATTATATGTTGGTAATGGTATTAAGCAATTAATTTCTCCTTTGCCAAAATTGAAATATTTTGAAGGTATGAAAATGATGAATGGGATGATGAAGATGAACGGAGATTTGGACGATATGGGAATGCAAATGTCATTAAACCAAATGGATATGAATGTAGTTATGTATCCCGAGATAACTGGTAGTGTTGCAAAAGAGAATAGCAATGACAATATGGAAATGAGTAATGACCATTCCAATCACAATCAATACAATGCAAATGCGTTATCAAATATTACAACACTTAACTATGCAATGCTAAAATCCACAGAAAAAACAACTTTGCCAAAAGATGTGCCTGTAAAAGAACTTCGTTTTGAATTATCTGGAAATATGAATCGTTATGTTTGGAGTTTAGACAATAAAGTAATTTCGGAAACCGATAAAATACTTATTAAGAAAGGAGAAAACGTTAGGATAACGCTTCATAATGGTTCAATGATGCGTCATCCAATGCATTTACATGGTCACGATTTTAGAATTATTAATGGACAAGAAGATTATGCTCCTTTAAAAAATATAATGGATTTAATGCCAATGGAAACCAATGTAATTGAGTTCAATGCAAATGTTGAAGGCGATTGGTTTTTTCATTGTCACATTCTGTATCATATGATGGCTGGAATGGGAAGAGTTTTTACTTATGAAAACCAAGCATCAAATCCACTAATTTCTAATCCTAAATTAGCTCAAAGAAAATTATTTGCTGATGATAGAGCTTTTCATTTTATGGCAGAAAATGATTTTGCAACCAATGGTAATGATGGTATGGCAATGATGCAAAATACTCGTTGGAGTTTAGGTGCGGAATGGCGTTTAGGATATGAAGATATGCACGGTTATGAAGCTGAATTTCATTTAGGAAGATATATTGGAAAAATGCAATGGTTAATGCCTTTTGTAGGTTTCGATTGGAGATACAGAAAAATGGATGGAGAGATGGAAGAAAACATTTTTGGACAAGTAAATACGAAAGATAGAAGAGCTGTTTTGAGTTTAGGTGTGAATTATACATTACCAATGCTAGTTATTGCACAAGCTGAAGTATTTCAAGATGGAAATGTAAGATTACAGTTAATGAGAGAAGACATTCCAATTTCAAAACGTTTAAGAATGGGATTTATGGTAAATACCGATACAGAGTTTATGCTTGATGCAAGATATATTTTAAAAAGAAACCTTAGTGTAAGAACACATTACGATAGTGATATGGGATTCGGCTTAGGATTGAATTTGAATTACTAAATGAGTATCAAGATTTCTGAATTTCTTAGAGTAAGGAAAACGGTCAAAAGATTATAAAAAGCAGTTTACAAATATTTAAATCCTTTGAAATAAGCTAATAAAAAATTTGAGTTTGGTTTTCATAATTTCGATAGTTAGCTTCATAATATTCTTTGTATCGATTAACAACATCAACATTGCTTTGAGTAGCTGTATAATCAACTTAATCTTTTTCTAATATATATTCATTAAGTTTTGTATTTAAAGAATCGATATTTTCATGCATCATTGATTTATCAGATTCTAAATCAGTTATAATGTCATCAAATGATTTGATTTTTTCTGTTGTGTATAGTTATTATAAACTGAAAAACTTAGAATACAAAGTAATAGAATACTAATCCAATTTGTTTTAATTCTTTTCATTATCTAATTTTTTAATTTTACAACTTATTACAAACTCTTCACCAAGTTCTGTAATAACATAATTTAGGTTCTTGTTTTGTTCATTTTGAAGATAATCAAAACTATTTCCAAAATCATCTTTGTAAAAAACAGTTTCTAAACTAGTTACTATTTTAATTAATCCTAATCTTTGAAGATTTTGAATGTTTAAATTTTTTAACGAAATAATAAATGGATTGTTTATTTTTTTTTCAAATAAATCATCTAATTCAATAACTTCATTTGTAGATAATTGACTTAATATATAAGGAAATACAGATGATTCAAATCTTTCTTTTTCACTAACTATGTTTACTAATAAATTACACCATTTTTCTTGAAGCGTATTATCCTCTTCAAGACTAGAATATTCTAATAATGGTACAAGTGTTTTTAATGAGATTTGTTTAATAGAGATATTATTTTGAATGCAAATTTCTTGTGCTTTTGAAAGCATTTTTATTTGATTTTTCAATCTAAACAATCTAATTTTATCACTCATTAATAATCCAGTTTCTTCAAGAGTTGAACCAACAAGTTTTTCAACAAAACCTTTTACTAAATCAATTCCTTTTTCAACTGCAGTTGAGGTTATGTCAATATTCACACTAATTTGATTTTAACGATTTCAAATATTATTAACCTAATAAATTTTCTTTAAACATATTTAATATTGTATTTCCATCAATGAAAATGGTATGTTCATTGTTGTTATTCATTTTAATAAATAAAGTATTTCCATCAAGTATACTTACTTCACTTATTAAATTTGAATTAATAATTATTTTTTTATTAGTGTCACCTAATGCTAATATTCTAACTGTAATAAAATTATCCATTTATTTATTTTTTAAAAAATTTGTTTTACAATTATACAAAAAAAATAGCAGCTGTTACGCTGCTATCTAATTTATCATCTGAATCTTGAATACTTTACAAATAATATCATCATTTGACATCAACTAATATTTTACAAACTCCTTTGTTATCGCTACTTTTTGAATCAACTGTTACAATATATCTCATAATTAGAATACTTTATATTCAACCCATTCACCATTTTTATATATTTCAGCTTTAATCCATTTATCCTTTGTGATAGGGTATAAGCTACCAAACCATTCTGATGGTTTTCCACCTTGTTCAACACCAACTCTAACCATTTGTTCAGCAAATGTTGGATTCATTTTTGCAATATGAACTAATTTATTCCAAGAGTATAAACCGATTTCTTTAACTTCAATTCTAGCACAACCAAACATTTCAAGTTGTTCATCAAATGTTAATTTGGTAGTATTACCAAATTCATCAAAAACCATTTTCGTTGCTGTTTTTTCCCAGATTGGATTTGATGAAACCCAAGCACAAGCTTTTTCTTTTTTATTGTAAACACTTGCTGTTGCTAAATTAATTTTGCCGCTTTGAATGATTTCATCAATTCTTACTTCTGGTGTATAATGGAAATATTTTTTAGTCATAATATTCAAAAGTTACAAATTATTTATTTCAATCTTATTTTTCTTTCATTACTAATCCATTTTCATTTTGGACTAATTTTACATTTGCTGCAGCTGAACCAGAATCAACAAATTTTGAATTGAAATCTAATAAGATTCTCAAATTTATCAGTTTTTCATAACTAATACTTCTTAAATCAATATTAAAAGAAATTCCATTACCGTTTTTCTTTTCAATCATTATTAGTTCAGTTTCGCCAGTTAATTTTACTATTCTAGTTTCTAAACCTGTTTCAACTTCTTCAGCAACAATATTGAATATGTGAACATTTTCTTCATTATATACTTTATATTTTTCAATAAATGTTCCGTTTAAATTTGTGTTTGTAATTAGTTTCATAATGCTATAATTTAAATGTTTATATTATTTTTTTTTTTGTTATTTCTGTTACAATATTATAAGTTTTAAACTTACCAGCCAAATCTCAAAAATGGTCAAAATGCTTGAAAAAGACCAAATAAAACAATTCGGTTAGTAGTTGAGGTTAAAGTATTGAAAACAAATGGTTTAATATTCTGGAAAAATCTTGAAAAAAGTTAATTTTTAACAAAATTTTAACATGGTATTTTGCCAAATAAAACAATTTGATAAGCAGTTTTAACCATATAAAACAAGATGGCATTTTTGATGATTATTTATCTAATTCTGGATTTAAATAAATGTGATTTTCTTCATCGATTATTATCCATTTATAGTTCAATAATCCGTTTATATTTTCTTCATTAAAATTTGCTTGCTCAATGCAAAAATTAATTCCATTCATTACAGCAGATTTATTTTTAAGAATATGATTTTGAAAAAATGGTTCTTTATCAATTGATTTAATTTCAAAGTATTTGTAAGTTCTTATTTTGGTGTATAGATGTTTTCTTGCAAGTTTATTATTGATTACGATTTTGATTGGTGTTATTAGTTCAATTCCATTAATTTTAATAAAATAGGTTAATAATGAAAATGTATCATCAACTTTATTAATAATGATTTTTGAAATCATTTGTCTAAAAATGTTTCTTAATTCAGTTCTATTATCTTTTGCATTTTTGATTACATCAAATGAATTATAGTTTTCATTATAGTTTAATAATGCTTGTTTAATTTCCAATTCATGTTTCTTTTTGATTCTAATTTTTTCTTTGATAGAATCGATTTCAATTTTTATTTTATCACCCATTTGATTTAATTTTTCAATTGGGAAATTTCCTTTGTTACCAACGTAAAGTTCAAGCAATCTATTTTGTTCATTTTCTTTTATTGATAAATCATTTTTGAAAGAAATAATTTCTGTTGAAATATTATCTAAATCTGAAACTAAATTATTTTTTAAATCGTTTGGGTTTTCAATATAACTTGTTAAATCGGTTGAAAGAAAAATGTTGTAAAAAACTGATTCCGCTAATGATAAATTGATATTTGAATTTTCACATACGTTTCTTACTTTATTACATAAGCATCTGTATATTTTACTTCCTTTTTCATTTGGTTGATACACACCAATATATTTTGTTCCGCAAACACCACAATAAATAAGATTCTTTAACAAGTAGGTATAAAGTATATCGGTTTTAGTACTTCTATTTGAGATTGTTTTTTTACATTCATTTTGAACTTCTTCATCAATGATTTTTGGTGTGTTATATGTAACACCTTGATAAAGTCCTTTGCCAACGTATATTGGATTTTTCAGAATTTGTCTAACTGTCATGTCATTCCATACAATAGTTGAAGCATCCATCTTGATTTGAGTATTACGCATTTTAATACCCTTATCTTTATGTGTTTTATGTATTCTGGTAGGAATATCCATTTGATTTAATTTTTGCGCTATTACATAGCTACCATTGCCAGATAATGCCATATCATAAATCATCTTTACAACTTCAGCTTCTTCTTCATCAATGGTTAATATTTTATCTACGTTTTTATATCCGTAAGCAAGGTTTGATGTTGGAACAATTCCATTTTTAGTGATTTTTTCCAGTTTACCAGACTTCATCCTAATTTTGGTTTGCTTTGCTTCCATATCAGAAAATTCAATTGCAATACTCAACATAATTTGAGCAAAATTATTTCTTGAACCATCATCATTAAGTGTTTTAATTGGTGGGTTCTGAATTGATATTTGAACTTGTGAATCTGATATTTTTTCTATTATTTCTTTTGTAGTTCTGGGATTACGTCCAAGCCTTGAAACCTCTGTAACATACACACAGTCAAAATATGTAGAATTAGCTGAGATTGTATTTAATAACTTTGTCATTTCTGGACGGTCTTCACTTTTTTTATATCCAGAAACTTTTTCTGCAAATAGTTCAATTTCACTATCTTTATAACCATTAATTTTTATAATTCTAGTTAAATCACTTATTTGACGTTCGTAGTCTTGCTTATCAGCAGTTGAAACCCTTGCAAATATGGCTACTTGTCCCATGATTTTATCATTTAATATTTTTACAAATCTATTACATAAACTAATTAAATGCAAATGAAGCGGCCATTGTTGATGGAATTGATGTGTATGGCGTGGATAATGTGTTGCAAGTCATTAATTTTTTTGAAGGAAAAGAAACTTTAATTCCGACAGTAATTGATACTAAAGAAGAATTTTCCAAAAACTTAGAATTTCCAGAATTCGATTTTGCTGATGTAAAAGGGCAGGAGTCTATTAAAAGATGTATGGAAATTGCAGCCGCTGGTGGACATAATATTATTTTAATTGGTCCACCTGGAGCTGGAAAAACTATGCTAGCGAAACGTTTACCAAGTATTTTGCCACCAATGAGCATGCATGAAGCTTTAGAAACGACTAAAATTCATTCGGTTACTGGTAGAATTAAAGATACAGGATTACTAACACAACGGCCATTTCGTGCTCCGCATCATACGGCAAGTTCGGTAAGTTTAGTCGGCGGCGGAAGTTATCCACAACCTGGAGAAATTTCTTTAGCACATAATGGCGTTTTATTTTTAGATGAATTACCCGAATTTAAACGTGAAGTGTTAGAAGTCATGCGACAACCTTTGGAAGACAGAGAAGTGACCATCGCTAGAGCTAAATTCACCATTACTTATCCGTCTTCATTTATGTTAGTGGCAAGTATGAATCCGAGTCCGAGTGGATTTTTTAACGATTCGAAATCTGCTTCAAACGCTTCTCAAATGGAAATGCAACGGTATTTGAGTAAAATTTCTGGTCCATTATTGGATAGAATCGACATTCATATAGAGGTTACACCAGTACCTTTCGAAAAATTATCGGAAACCAGAAAAGCGGAGAGTAGTGTTGAAATCAGAAAACGTGTTACAGCTGCTAGGAACCTTCAAACACAACGTTTTGAAAACTACAATCACATTCATTACAATGCGCAAATGAGTAGTAAATTGATTCGAGAATATTGCGCTTTAGATGAAGCTTCGTTACAATTATTGAAAACCGCAATGGAACGTTTGAATTTATCCGCGCGTGCTTATGATAGAATTTTAAAGGTTTCCCGAACTATCGCTGATTTAGAAAATTCTGAAAATGTGTATTCACATCATATTGCCGAAGCCATACAATACAGAAGTTTAGACAGAGAAGGTTGGTTGGGTTAATTACAATTTACGAGTTTTGTTTCCAACAAAAATTAAAGCGCCCATTATAAATAGGAAAAATAAACTGACTAATACAGAGTTAATTAGAACTTGAGGATAACCAATTTCAGTTACATGAATAAATGGATAAGGATAAAAACCTGAAAAATGCCCTCGAATGATGATGTAAATAAAGTAACCTATTGGATACCAAAGCCAAATAGTAATATCTTTAAAAATTAAATCAGTTTTAGTTGCGAATTTCAACCAATATAAAAAAACAAAAAGTGGAATTACAGAATGTAATAACTCGTCAACAATCCTTTGTATTCCGGTTGGTTGCCAAGTACCTCTTAATATGAATTGATAGATTAATCCGACTACTAAAATAAAAGCAGTTAACGCGGTTATATTGCCGTTTTTGGAAAATTTTGAGAGAAATGAATTCTTAAAAATTGAAATTCGAGAAGTGAAATATAAAACAACTAATATATTGGTGGTAATGGTGAAATAGCTGAAAAATCTAATAATGGTTTCTGTAACTTCAGCTTGTCTGTTTTGAATCATTAAAATAAATTGCCCAATAATCGCCAACCAACCTAAAAAGAAACCAATTGAATCTATGTATTTTTTCATATTATGTTTGTTTATAGTGAGTTATATTATTTATGCTGCATTCAAAAATACAAAACAAAGTTTAAATTTTGTATTAAAAGGACTAATTTATTAAGATTAATAGTATGTAAATTAAAATATGATAAAGTAATCTTAAAATTATGATAATTACAATTTTCACTACATATTTTGACTATTTTTGTAGCACAACATTCACTACTTATGTCACTTAATATAAAAATAACACCTCAATTTAAGGTGATTCAAAAATTGGTACTAGTTTCAATATTAATTGGATTTTTAGCGTCTTTCTTAGCGGTTTCTTTAAAAAGAATTACAGAACATTACGAAGATATTTTTTTCTTAAAAGCGGTAGAGCTTAATTTTTTATACTTTTTATTTCCACTTTTTGGATTAACTATTATTTACTTTTTGCGTAAGTATTTGTTCAAAAACAAGGAAAATAAAGGAATTAAAGAGATATTTGAATGTACGGAAAGTCCAAATAAAAATTTACCGGTTTATAAAATTCCATCACACTTTATCAATGGATTTTTCACAGTAATTTTTGGTGGTTCTACTGGAATTGAAGTTTCTACGGTCGTTTCTTCTGCTACAATTGGATCAGTTGCACAACGAAAAGCGAATTTTCTACACGAATATAAAACAGAATTAATTTGTGCCGGAATTGCAGCTGGAATAACAGCTCTATTTTGCAGTCCAATTGCAGGAATTTTGTTTTCTGTTGAAGTTATTTCAAGAAAAGTAAATAGAACTTTATTATTTACCAATTTCATTGCGGTTTTTGTAGCTTCATTATTGGTTTATGTTTTAGACGAACCAACTTTGTTTGCTATTAAAATCAGTACTTGGCACATTCATGCGATTCCATATTTTGCTATTTTAGGTGTTTTAGCGGGTATAAATTCTGTTTTCTTGACTAAAAGTGTGTTGTTCTTTAAATCTCAATTCATAAAAATTGAAAAAAATCAGAATAAAGTTTTAATCGGAACTGTAATTATTGGTGCTGCTATTTTATTATTACCAATTTTATATGGTGATAGTTATCACGGAGTTAAAGAAATATTATCACATCCAAATTCTAATTTCTCGCTAAAATTCTTCCTTTCTATTTTCGGGATTTTATTATTGAAACCAGTAATTACGGCTATAACTTTAGCTTCTGGTGGTGATGGTGGTGTTTTTGCGCCAAGTATTGTTATTGGTGCATTTTTGGGGTTTTTTGTTGCGACATTTCTAAACACGTTTTTTAATGCGAATGTGTTGCCAATCAATTTTATCATTATTGGAATGGCAGCGTTATTGAGTGCTAGCATTCATGCGCCATTTACTTCTTTGTTTTTAGTTTGTAGTATCGTAAACGATTACACATTGTTTGTTCCGATTTTATTAGTTTGTTTGATTTCAAAATACACTGCTAAATATATTTTTCCACACACGGTTTATAGTTATAATTTGAATCCTATTAAAGCATAAATATGCCAATTAAAAGAATAAAACGAGGATATAGAAAAACTAGATATATCTTTTATAAAGAAACGTTAATCGACTTTAAAGAGCATTTTTGGTCGTTTATCGGTTCGTTTTTCGGAATTGGAATTATTGCGTATTTGCAAAGTCAAACTTTAGAAACTTCTGATGTTGTTTTTCTAATTGGTTCTTTTGGAGCCTCGAGTGTTTTGGTTTATGGAGTCATTCAAAGTCCGTTAGCACAACCTCGAAATTTGGTAGGTGGACATTTAGTTTCTGCAATTATTGGAGTTACAGTTCAAAAGCTAATTCCAGATATTTTATGGATTTCTGCACCATTAGCGGTTTCGTTATCTATTGTTTTTATGCAAATTACAAAAACGCTTCATCCACCAGGTGGAGCAACGGCTTTGATTGCGGTTACAGGCTCCGTTGCTATAAAAAAAATGGGGTATTTTTACGTGATTTCTCCTGTTTTAAGTGGCGTTCTGATTTTGCTTGTAGTTGCCATTATTTTCAACAACATGACTGCAAATAGGATATATCCAGTAAACAAAAAATTTGGAAATATCAGAAACAGAATCCTGATATTTCCAAATTATTTAAGAAAGAAGTAACTATTTTTTGTTACATTCTGTTTTTGTTAAAGGCATTTTTGAAGTAAAACTTAGATGAGTTGCATCTTTAAAAGTTGTTCCATCTTCATTTAAATCTCCATATCCTTCAATTATTTTATCATCTTCAACTTTAAAAGCAACTTCTCTTACGCTTTCTTTTCCTTCAGATTGAAAAGTGTATTTACCTAGTAGAATTCCATCATTTAATTTTCCTGAGAAACTCCCAGAATTTTTATCTTTTTCGGCATAAGCATAATTCAGATTTCCTTTGATTTCTTCTCCATTTTCGGTGATCTCAAAAGAAACGTTGTTTTTTCCATCATTAAAAATATAACATCCTAAGTCTAATTGTGGAGTTACTTTTTCATCCGTTACAACTTCTTGCGGAGTTGAATTTTCTATTTTTTCTACTTCTTTCTTTTTACAATTTAACATCGTTAATGCTGTAAAAAATAAAATTGTTAATTTCTTCATGTTTTTAATTTTTTAGATGTTAATCAACTTTTTTAAAAATTATTTTTTTCCCTGAAGGATTCGATAAAATTAATCTGTTTTCTCCAATAGAATAGGTTGTAACACTTTCAAGCGCCTTTATTAATTCTGGCTCTTTGTTATTTTCTCCACACGACATTTTAGTTGATGCAATATTGATAAATCGAAGTTTTCCTTTTTCAAAAAAGATAGCTCCATTTGTTCTATTACAACCTAAAAGTCCTGAAAACTTGTTTGTATTTGAATAAATTTCTATTAAAGGTAATATTGTATTGAAATTTTCTTTATTGGCTTTTTCACCATTAAGTTCTTCTAAAACCCAAATGTCGTGCAAGCGATAATCTGTAATATAGTGTCCGCAACCGTCAATTTTTTCAAATTTAGAAGCTGCATTTTTCTTAAATTCAACAGAAACGGTGTATGGGGAAACTTCTCCTGACATTTGATTGACACATTCTTTTTGTGAAATTTGAATGTTGAACTGAGCGGATTCGGTTTTTATTTTATACATTTTCACATTGCTATCCATTGCTAAAATAGGCTTCGAGTGAGGCATAAAAATAGAATCTTCAGGAGTTTTGTAAACAATTTTATCATCAGAAATTAAAATGCTCCAAAAAGGTTCTGTTCCGCTAGCTTTAAAATAGGGAATTATTCCTGAGTCATTTGTTATTTTTGTGTTTGAATTGGTATTGTTATTGGTTGAAATCGAAGCTGTTTTACAACTAAAAAGAGTAAAAAGTAAAATTCCTAAGTATATTAATTTATTCATTTTTTGGACTGTAAATTATTTGGCTATTTTTTTGAATCGCATCATTGGAACATCATCTTTGTTTAAAAATAGTTTGCCTTCATTGTCAATGTAATAATTGTTTACTTCTTTTATCATTTTTAAGAAAACTTGTTCTCCACCGCCTTCGCAATATCTCATTGTTGTTGGAAAATTTTCATCAAATTTAATTTTCTGACCCTCTGAAGTGTATTTCGTTGCAAAACCATTGCAACCCGTTGTTCCACTAACTTCTTTACTTGTAGTGTTGAATGTAATTTGTGGTTTGTTTTCAGGAAATAAACCTTCAAAAGTAATTCTTGGACCTGTTATGTATTCTAACTCCCAAGTTTCATTTGAAAGTACTGCTGTGCTTTTTAATGTTGTGCAACCGCTTAAAATTAGTGTTAATAAGCAAATGAAAAGTTGTGTGTGTTTTTTCATATTCTATATTATTAAAATTGATAAAAAATTTAACTAAAGGTAATAAAAATATTTAATTAAATAGAAATATAACATTATTTGTAAGTTAAATATTATCTAAAATTGTAATATAGCTCTGTTGAAATTCTATTTTTTGTATATTTGATTTTATGAAGAACTTTGTTGAAAATGAATCGGTTGTTAGAAAAATATGGGGGAAAAGTGATACCATACTTTTTATTTTTGCAGGAGCTTCCGCAGAATTCGCACTTAATAAAGCTGTAGATTGGCTTTATTTTACCGGTAAATTACCTTCAGATCCTTTAGGCCGACTTTTTTCTACTGTTCGATATGCTAGAAAAATTGTTTTTTCCTCATTAGATGATGCTAATAATGCTATTGATACGATGCGAAAAATTCATTCGTCAGTTGAAAAAAATAGAGGAGATGTCATTCCAGATTGGGCTTACAGAGATGTTTTGTTTATGTTAATTCATTATTCTATTGCGGCTTATGAATTGTTAGAGCAAAAATTAACTGATTCAGAAAAAGAAGAAGTTTACAATGTTTTTTATCGTGTTGGAATAAGAATGGGATTGAAAGAATTGCCAGATAATTATATTGATTGGCTTCCAGTGAGAGAATCGCATTTAATGGAGAATTTACAGAAAAGTAATTTCACCATAGATTTATTCAAACAATACAGAAAACATCTTGGTGCGATGCGTTACAAAGTCTTGTTGGAAGGGCAGAAGTTAGTCGTGCCAAACCGAGTAAAAGAGTTGATGCATTTCAGTAATTTTTCACTAATTACACCACTCGTTCCGATTTATAAATTTAGTAAATTGATAAAAATGGACGGGTTTATTAAAATGATCTTACTTCCTTCGGATTACAAATCGCAAATTGATGAGTTAGATATTCATAAAGATTAATTTATTTTTTAGGTTTCGAACTCATATAAAAAGTCAAATTACCTCCATTCACGATATCACTGTGTTTGATAAATAAATTGGGTTGCACTTTTCCGTTAAGTATTACTTTTTGAACATAAATATTTTTATCGTTTTGATTTTTTACTTCAACTGTAAAGTTTTTTCCATTTTCTAAAGTCAAAATCGCATTATTTACTGATGGTGAACCAATGGCATATTCATCAGAACCTGGAGCAACTGGGTAAAATCCTAAAGAAGAAAAAATATACCAAGCACTCATTTGTCCGCAATCGTCATTTCCACCTAAACCATCTGGAGTAGGTTTGTATTGCATTTTCATGATTTTTCTAACTTGAGCTTGTGTTTTCCAAGATTCATTTGTCCAATTATAAAAATAAGCAACATGATGAGCAGGCTCGTTTCCGTGAACATAGCCACCTATAATTCCTTCACGAGTAATATCTTCGGTTTCTGCAAAGAAAGAATCTGGTAAATGCATTGAGAATAAAGTATCTAAACGCGATGAAAATTTATTTTTTCCACCCATTTTTTCAATTAATTCTGTTGGATTATGAGGTACGAAAAAGCTGTAATTCCAACTATTTCCTTCAATAAAACCTTGACCATGAGTTGATAGCACATCAAAATTACTTTTGAAAGTTCCATCTGCTAATTTAGGTTGCATGAATCCAGTTTCAGCATTGAAGTTGTTCTTCCAGTTTGCAGAACGTTTTATAAATTCTTCATAAATATCTTGACGGTTTAATTTTTTGGCAATTTGCGCAATACACCAATCGTCATAAGCATATTCTAAAGTGTTTGAAACCGAAATACCACTTTTTTCTGCAGGAATAAATCCTAAATCCATGTAATTTCCAATTCCTTCATAATTTCTGTGTTTGGCTGTTGTGACACAAGCCTCTAAGGCCTCATTTGGATTACCTTTATAAACATCTTTTATTATTGCATCAGCAATTACAGAAACACTATGATAACCGCTCATACACCAATTGTCGTTACCATAATGCGACCAAATTGGCAACATGTGTAAAGCACTTTGATTGTAATGAGCCATCATCGATTTAATCATATCATTGTTGCGTGAAGGTTGAATAATATTGAAAAATGGATGCAATGCGCGATAGGTATCCCAAAGTGAAAACGTACCATAATTAGTGAAATCCTTAGCAGTGTGAATTCCTTGATCTAAACCTTTATATTGTCCGTTAATATCAGTGTAAACCGTCGGGTTTATAAAAGTGTGATACATGGCAGTATAGAAATTTACTTTTGTGTCTTCAGAAGCATTAATGACAATTTTATTTAATTCGGAATTCCATTGTTTTTGTGCATTTTCTTTTACTTTTTCGAAATTCCAATCTTTAATTTCAGCTTGCATATTTTCCAAAGCATTTTCTTGACTAACAGAAGATAAAGCGAATTTAATTTGAATTTTTTCTGCTTCATTTGTTTTAAAATCAAAATACATTCTGATATTTTTTCCAGCAATTTCTGGGAAGTTCTTAGATTCATCAAATTTTCTCCAAAAACCTCTATAGGGTTGTTTGTCATCGTAATTTTTTTGTCCGTAATTGATAAAAGGTTTTGAAAATGACATCGCAAAATAAACTGTTCTGGTTCGTGCCCAACCATTGGTTTGTCGGAAACCCGTTATTAAAGTATCATTCACCACTCGAACATACGTCCAAACGTTTTTCTCTTTGTAATTATAAATCCCGGACATTAAGTCTAATATAATATGACTTTCATCAGATTTAGGAAAGGTGTATTGTTGCATTCCAACACGAGTTGTGGTAGTCATTTCAGCCAAAATGTTATCGTCATCTAATTTGACTTTGTAATAACCTGCTTCAGCTATTTCATTGGCATGAGAAAACGCAGAACGAAATCCACTTTTTGGATTAGAAGCTGTTCCAGGATTTAATTGCAATTTCCCTTGTGTTGGCATAATTAGAAAATCTCCCAAATCGGAATGTCCTGTTCCACTTAAATGTGTCTGACTAAAGCCTACAATTGTTTTGTCTTCATATCTATAACCTGCACAGTATTTGTAAACATCTCCATTATATTTCCCATTTAATTCATACGAAATAGTATCCGTTTCTGGACTTAATTGCACCGCTCCAAACGGAACAGTTGCTCCTGGATAGGTATGTCCCATTTTTTCTGTACCAATAATTGGTTTTACATATTTTACTAAATTTTGTTGCGCATTTGTGGTAAAATAGGATAGAAGTAAAAGTAGTGTTGAAAATTTTTTCATATTAATTTTTCATAAAGATTTCTCGAATTCAAAAACGGAAAGATCTTGTAATTATTAATTAGTTTAAGGCTTTAATATCAATAAGGTAAATTTAGAATTAAATATAACAAGGACAAAATCCATAAAGGCTTAAAAAAATAATTATATAAATAATAGCAATAATGTTGTAACAGACTTCCAAGACTTAAAACCTAATTTCGTATCTAACAATTTAAATAATTTAGTTATGAAAAATTTAAGAATAGTATTAGGTTTAGTATGCATCGGATTATTTACAATATCTTGTAATAACGATGATAGTAATGAAGGTGAAACATTAGCACCTTTAGTAGGAAAATGGAGTATTAGTAAAGTTGGTACAACATCTGGAGGAACTGAAACTTTAATCGATGCACCACAAAATCAAGCGGGTTGTAGTAAAGATTATATGGAACTTAAAATAGATAACACAGTAATTGAAGGAAATTATGATTCAACTATTGATCCTTGTGCTTTGTTTACTGATACTGGGATTTATTCACGTTCTCATAATGATTTAACAAAAGTTGTTGATGGTGTAACAACTGTTCAAGACATTGTAAATCTTACATTACACGAATTAAAATTAAAAGATGCAAGTGGTAACATTGAAGTTTATATCAGATAAATATCTGAAACTTTTAGAACGAAAAAAACGGAAACAGCTTATACATGTTGTTCCCGTTTTTTTATTTTCTTTTAGTTCTCAGGATATTTTGAATGGATAAAATTAATCGTTTCTTTCATGAGGTTTTTTAAAACATCTAAATTAATGTCTGATAGTTTTTTGACATAAATACAGGATTTACCCATTTTAAATTTGCCTAAATCTTCTAAAAGATATTTGTGTTCTTCATTCCCAGTAAATACATAAAGAGAAATTGCCGCTTTTCGTGGTGAGAAACCAGCCAAAGGCATATCGCCTTCTTGTTTGCTTCTTTCCGATTTATAGTGATAACTTCCGAATCCGATAATAGATGGCCCCCACATTTTTGGTTCAAATCCGGTGACATCTTGCATTAGTTTTAGTAATTCAAAACTGTCTTTTCGTTTTTGTTCCGAATCTGCAAATAAATTGATGAAATCAGGAACATCCGCGTTAGTTTCTTTTGTTTTTATGGTTGATTTTGACATGATTATTTGTATTTATCATTTAGACCAATTCCGTGTAAAATCATAGGTTTTATTTTCTCCACACGTTTTAGTTTCGTAGCATCTTGCTTGGCTTCGTTGATATAAATAATATATTCTTTCTGCTTTCCCGGTGTTAGTTTTTCGAATGAAGCTTTTAAGGACTTATCGTTTTTCAATTCATTTTCTAATACTTCTGCCACTGGAATAGCTACAAATTTTTCTGGTTGAATTTTCAAGCCTTTTTTCTCAACTTCAATGGCTTCATAAATGTATTCTGAAATTTTCTTTTCGTCAATTTCAGCAATAGAAGTAAGGCGCCATTGTCTTGCCGATTTGGTTTTACCTTCTTGTGCATTTACTAAAACATTGTAATTATCTTCCAGAAATACGCCATTAAAAAACCAAATAGTAAAAAAGTTTTTAAAACCGCCGTAACTCACCACGTTTTTCCCGTTATAGGTAAAAACTTCAGCTCCCCATTTTATGGTTTTTTCTAAAGGAAGTTTGTTAATAATGGAGGCCACAAGTTCCAGTTCTTCCGTCCATTGAGTATTGTTTTGCATGGAAATTTATTTTTTCAATTGTTGCACAAAATTTTCTTTAATTTCTTCACCCGCTTTTAAAGACTGAAGCATTAAGATTGGGAATTTTTCAGCCATTTTTTGTCCAGCTGATGATTTATAAAATCGAATAAGTTGATTGATTTCTTTTAACGTAAATTGCTTTCTATAAATCCAAATAATGGCATTGTTTAACCATTTTTTGCCGTTTCCAGTTTTGAAAAAAGCTTCAATTTTATCTAATTCTTCCGTTGGAGCGTTTTCTTTACTTCTTTCTTCGGCAATTTTAAATTCGATAGCTTCGTTAATATTAAATCCGCCTTTTAAACTTCTTAATTTTTCTATTCTTTTCGAAAGTTTATCGTTTGGAACTAATGTCGTATCCAACTTAAATTCTTTCATTTCTAAGGCTATTTTCTCAAAAATTGGCACAGAAGTTTTATCGTTTTGAGCATGACTCGAAATTACAAAACAAATAAAAAGTAGGATAGTGGTTTTTTTCATGATGACATATTTATAATTTTAAAATCACTGAAAGCAAGGAGATTTTTAGAAGTAAGTTTTCAAATACAATTATTTAATATTTTTCTTATCGTAAATATAAAAAAATTCCCCAATTATCGCTAATTGAGGAATTTTAATAAAAGTTATTTTTTTTGTTTTGCTTCGTATTCAGGAAGTTTTAATTTGTATTCTTCAACATTCCAAGTTATTTTCCAAAGTGCCACATATTCTTGAATAGTGCCTAAACCAACTTCAGCTCGTCTTTTGTCAACATTTTCAGGATCTGCTAATGGTAAAATATAAAATTCTCCTGTTTCTTTGTCTCTACCGATTTGACTACCATAAATTTGTTTTTCTCCTTTTCTTAAAGCTACTCTGTCTTCTAATAATGCCAAACTACTAGAATTGGCATTGCCTTTTTTTACAGCTTCTTTCATCATTGGCAAATACTTTTCTTGCGTCTTAATATCTGCATGTTGAATGACTAAAAACAATGTTGAATTACCTTGGCTTCCAATCACATCTTGACCTAACCAACCGCGCTCATCTAATATTTTGGTTATTTTTATTAAGTTAATAGAATCTTGCTTTGCGATAACTTTCCAATGTGCTTTCAATTCATTAGATTCTCTACCGTATTTTTCTTCTAAACCTTTAATTTGCATTCTGTAATCTTGATCTTCTTGATAAATAGTGTCAAGTTTAGCTACAAGTTTTTTATCTAATTTTGCTTCAGCTTTTTCTTTGTTATCTTTCACTTTTTTAATTACTTTTTTCCAACGTTTGTCTTTATAAAGTGAAATTAAGTCAGTATCCTTTGTTATATGATCGATATTCGTATAATTACCTTTTTCAACAATATTAAATAATTGAACAAAAGCTAAATCTTTTTCATTTGCTAAAGCCCAAGAACAAGCTGCGTTATATCTAGCATTTACACTTGCTTTTTTATCATTCACTTCAAAAGCTTCAGAAAATTTTTCACCAGCTTTATGATAGTCTTTACTATCGTAAAAACTCATAGCTTCATTAACTAATTCATTGTATTTTTTAAAATCTTGACCAAATGTGTTACTACTTGATATTAGGATTAGTAGGGTAATAAAAAAAGTTTTTTTCATTTTTAAGTAAGATTAATTGTGTTAAATAATTAAATTCAAGTCAAAAATAATAAATTAAAATTCAGTATTCCTTGTTTTTTAGAAAGTATTATAAAAAAAATCCTCAATTAGCGATAATTGAGGATTTTTATATTTTGTTTAATCTGATTAAGATTTTTGTTCTTTGTTGAAGTAAACCAAGTAATAATACATTTGTTTTTCTTCGTCCCAACCTTTTTCTACAAATTTTTCAGCGCTTTCAGGGTTAATGAAATCTAATCTAATTTGTATGTTGGTATCTAATTCAATTGTGTTCTTTAATTTTCTACGAACATCCGTTACGGCTGCATTCGCAATTGGAAAACTTGAAACATCTTCGATACTATATTTTGCACCTTTGTCGACTTTATAATTTTTAAATTCTGGAATCAAATCTGGATTATTGATTACGTCGTTTAAGAAAGCAGTTTCTTCAAATTCGTCATTTTTAGCAAAGTGATTTACAGCTCTGTTCATAAACAAAACTTCTTCTTTTTTGTCTTCTGCTGGTAAAACCACTTCTTTAGCGAAATCTTTACAAAATTGTAAGTATTTTTTAGTCATAAACGTTTCATCTTGAAACACATCTACACTTAAAAAATGCTCTAACCAGTAACGCGCATCATATCTGTTGCTATCAACAGTTAAGATTTTATAACCTTCTTCTTTTTTGTAATTGAAAATTAAACAACCTTTATCTAACTTGTTTAAGTTGATTCCGTCTTGTAAAATCATTTCTAAATTACTTCCGTTTTCTTGAAATTGTAAAAAATCGGTTTTGATTTCACTTTTGAAAACACCAATCGCATCTACCACATTATTATCGATAGAAACGTTCGTTAAATAAGCAATATAAACTTCTCCACTTTTAATGTGCGGATGATTTGATTGCTCAAATAAATGCTGTGTAATTTTTTTTGAAACGTTATGAATTTCGCTTGGTTTGTTGAAAATTTCCGTCGCTAAATTGAACATTTCATTGTATTCTAAGTCTACATCATGTGCAAACTGATAGTAGTTTTCTTCTTTTTCACGAAAAGCCTTGAAGAAATATTCCTTTAAAATTGGCATAATTTCATCATTCAACGAATACGGATTTTCAGAAAGAAAAATTTGTTCTTCTTTGTTTTTATTACCAACTCGGTGTATAGAAAGGTTTTCTACGTGTGTATTAAATAAGTTTATCATAGTTAATTTGTCAATCAGCCAATTTTAATTAGCCAATTATTAGTATTTTATTTTAAGATTGGCGTACTGCCACATTATTCTATTGGCTAATTAAATTAGTTCCAATTTTCTTCAAATCCCATATCTTCGAAACTGTCGTCGCCATCAAACATATCTAAATCATCTTGGTCTAAATCGTCTTCGAAGTCGTTAAATAAGTTTTCGTTTTCTAAATCGCCACCTCTAAAACCACTTGTTGTAGCTTCTTCTGGTAAAACTCCGTGAGAGAATAATAAGGCTGGATAAATAACTTCTTCTTTATTTTCTTCAATAGCAGCTAATTCTACGAAAAATGTCCACATCGAAAATAAATCGTAAACGTAAACTAATTTGGTATTTTGTTCGTGGACTAAATCGTCTAATTTATATTCGGCCATTGTTTTTATTTCACCAGGAATATCTCCTGTGTCAAACATCGGAATCCCATCTTCTTCATGCCAAGCCCAATCGTCTCCACAAGTATAAAAAGCACCAACTTCGGTACCATCAAAACCAAAAGCATTGACTAAAGCGTTGTGTAAATCTTCCAAAGAGTCTTTCGCTTCAATAGCAATATCTCTAAAAATATCCTCTTCGTTGTCTAAAATGGCTCTAAACTTATAAATCATAATATGTAATTTTAAAAGGCAAAAGTAAGCAATATTTGAACTATTTTTTACTCAAAAATGCGATTGTTAATAAATAGTTTCTAGGAAATAGAATTGAAAAATTTCGTAATTTTCTGTTATTTTTTAAAGTACTAAAAATTAAAAAATTACTTTTTAGGTTTCACAATTTTGTCGTGCGTTTCTTTTATTATATCTAATGCAGCAGTACAATACCAAACAGTTAAATCCGCTTCAAATAGTTTAGCTTGCACAGCTGGATCAGTATTCACTAACTTTTCTGCTTCTTCAATAGTAGTACAATTAAAAATGAAAATTCCTCTATAGTTTTTGTCGTTTTTCATAAATGGTCCAGCTACAACTAACTTATTTTCTTCGGCTAACTTTTTAATATTAGCCATATGACCATCAAAAAGCACTTTTTTTTCTTCTGCCGTTGCTGTGGTGTTGGTTCCTGTTTTTAAAATACAAAACACGTATGTTTTCATTCCACGTTCGTCTCCACCCAATTTTTTGGCTAATGCTTCATCATAACCACTTGCTTCTTGCGAAAATCCAACTTGATTGAAAGCTATAAATAAAAGGGTAAATAGTATTTTTTGCATGATTTTAGATTTAATTAAACGATAAAGATAGTCGATTTACAATTCAGATGCAAAATTCTACAATTCGGCACAATACTTTTTTTATTGAAAGGCAATTATAACAACTTTGCTTCATCAAAACAATATATCATGAAGAATTTAATACTTATTTTAGTTTCACTATTCAGTTTTACCGCTTTTTCTCAAACTAAGATTTCTGGAAAAGTAGTCAATAAGAAAAATGTTGCCATGCAAGGCGTAAATGTTTTTATTGACGGTACATACGACGGCGCATTAACAAATGAAAAAGGCGAATTTAGTTTCGAAACGGATGCCAAACAAAATAAGATTTTGAAATTTACTTTAAATGGTTTTTTAGATGTGACTGAAGATATTGTTATAGAAGAATATGTGAGTCGAGTTTTTACCCTTTTTCAAGATATGAATACCATTGAAACAGTTGTAATTTCAGCCGGAACGATAAAAGCGGGTGATAATAGTAAAGTTACTGCTTTAAAACCTTTAGATATTGTAACAACAGCTGGCTCTTCTGGTGATATTGTAGCGGCTTTGGAAACGATGCCAGGCGTAAACGCTGTTGGTGAAAGTGGAAAATTGTTTGTTCGTGGTGGTGAAGCTGGTGAAACGCAGACTTATGTAGATGGAATTCGTGTCGCACAACCTTATGGCGCTTCACCAAATAATCTTCCAACTCGTGGCCGATTTTCTCCATTTTTATTCAAAGGAATTACGTTTTCAACTGGTGGTTATAGTGCCGAATTTGGTGACGCTTTATCAAGTATTTTATTATTGAATACGGTTGATGAACCCGCGCAAAATCAGACAGATATTTCAATTATGACAGTTGGTGTAGGTTTAGGAAAATCGAAAAAATGGAAGAATAGTTCAATTACATTTAATACAAGCTATATCAATTTGAAACCGTATTATTTGATTGCGCCACAAAGTTTAGATTGGAATAAAGCTCCTGAATCTATTGCTGGTGAAACGGTTTTTAGAACTAAAATTAAAGACGGATTGCTAAAAGTGTATGCGGCTTTTGATACTTCTACGATGAACGTAAATCAGAAAGACATTAATTATTTGGATAAGATTAAATTCGGATTGACGAATAATAACTTTTACATCAATTCGGTTTATAAAGGAAATATCGCAACGGCTTTGCAATTGCAAACTGGTTTTAGTTTTGGATATGGACAGAATCAAATCGGAATAAATTCGGATAAATTGAATAATTATGAGCGTGCTTTACATTATAAATTGAAACTACGAAAAACGTTTTCAAATATGTTTAAATTAAATATTGGTGGCGAATTTTTCCACACGAATTTCAATGAAAATTATCAAGATTTTTCTCAATACAGAGTCGATTATGGTTATCAAAATAATACAATCGCTCTTTTTACAGAAGCAGAAGTTTTCTTATCTCAAGATTTGGCTTTCAATTTAGGATTGCGTTCTTCAAATGCATCAATTGTTGATGAATTTACTGTAGAACCAAGAGTTTCAGTAGCGTATAAAATCGCAAAAAAGAGTCAGCTTTCATTAGCATACGGAAGTTTTTATCAAACCGCAAATCCAGATTATTTAAAGTTTACTCAGAATTTAAAATATGAAAACACCAATCATTATATTTTGAATTATTTATACAACAATAATGGAAAAATGTTTCGTGCAGAAGCGTATTTTAAAGATTATTCAAATTTAGTTAAGTTCGATTCGAATACATCAAGCTATAATTCAAATTTCAACAATAACGGATTGGGTTATGCTAAAGGAATCGATTTATTTTGGAGAGATAATAAATCGATAAAGCACTTAGATTATTGGTTAACGTATTCTTATATCGATTCGGAAAGAGATTATAAAAATTACGAGAAACAAGTCACGCCAAGTTTTATCGCCAATCATAATTTTTCTATTGTGACTAAATTTTGGGTGGATGAATTGAAATCGCAAATAGGATTGACTTATAGTTTTAATTCGGGTAGACCTTACGATAATCCGAATGAAGTAGAATTTATGAATCAGAAAACCAAATCGTACAATAATTTTAGTTTAGGTTGGTCTTATTTGTTATCACAACAGAAAATCTTATACCTTTCCGTTTCTAATTTATTAGGTGCGAATAACGTTTTCGGATATCAATATGCAAATTCACCAGACGTTAATAGAACTTTTCAAAGGCAAGCGATAACGCAACCAGCCAGCCGTTTCTTCTTCATAGGTTTCTTTTGGACGATTTCTGACAATAAAAAAACAAATCAATTGGATCAACTTTAATTTTTACGTTTGTCAAACTGAGCTTGATTTTGTTATCGAAAACATTTATATAAGAATAATAAAAAATGTAACTTTTATTACATAAAAAAGCATTTGATTTTTATATTTTTGCTCCAAATTAAAATAATACGACAATGTCAAACGAAATAGAAAAAGTAAAATGCCTTATAATAGGTTCTGGTCCTGCAGGATATACTGCTGCAATTTACGCGGCTAGAGCTAACATGAATCCAGTTTTATACCAAGGAACACAACCAGGTGGACAATTGACAACGACTAACGAAGTAGAAAATTTCCCAGGTTATCCTGATGGAGTAACTGGACCAGAAATGATGGTACAATTACAAAGTCAAGCGCAACGTTTTGGAACAGATGTTCGTGACGGTTGGGCAACAAAAGTTGATTTTAGTTCAGAACCACATAAAGTTTGGATTAACGAAACTACAGAAATTCACGCCGATACAGTAATTATTTCTACTGGAGCTGCTGCAAAATATTTAGGTTTACCTTCAGAACAACACTATTTAAATACTGGTGGTGGAGTTTCGGCTTGTGCAGTTTGTGATGGATTTTTCTATAGAAACCAAGAAGTTGTAATTGTTGGAGCAGGAGATAGTGCTTGTGAAGAAGCGCATTACTTATCTAAATTATGTAAGAAAGTAACAATGTTAGTTCGTACAGATAAATTTAGAGCTTCTAAAATTATGGCTGAACGTGTGATGAATACAGCAAACATTGAGGTTTTATTAAATACATCAACGGTTGAAGTTTTAGGTGATGGACAAGTAGTAACTTCTATTAAAGTAAAAAATACAGCGACTAACGTAGAGCATGAAATTCCTGCAACTGGATTTTTCGTAGCGATTGGTCACAAACCAAATACAGATATTTTCGCTGACTATTTAACGTTAGATGAAACTGGTTATATTGTAAATGTACCAGGAACTTCTAAAACAAATGTACCAGGAGTTTTTGTTGGTGGAGATGCTGCAGATCATGTTTACAGACAAGCAATTACCGCTGCTGGAACAGGTTGTATGGCGGCGTTAGATGCGGAAAGATATTTAGCAAGTAAAGACTAAGTTTTTATAACATAATTCTACTAAAATCGGATTTCATATCCGATTTTTTTGTTTTAAATCGTGACCTTGGCTCGATTTTTGCTACATTTGTAAAAGCAAAATCTTGCAAAAAATAATAATGAAAAATACAATATTTATACTTCTTTTATTCTTGCTTACTGGTTGTTCACAGCAATTAGTATTTGAACGCAAACAATACAATTCATCATATAGTCCAAATTACACTACTAGTTATAATTCGGCAAATATTAAAATGGAAGTTTTAGAAGCAAAAAATGATGATAATATCAATAAAATAATTTTCGAAAACATTAAGGAACTTTCTAGTTTTATTGATAGTCAAAACCTAACGATTAATAATTATAATCAATTGACAAAAGGCTTTGTTGATACTTATAAAAACGCAAAAAATAAAACACCAGGTAATAATATCAAAAATTGGGATTTTGAATTAGAATCTAATATAGAATACGAAACAGAAGAATTTGTAAATATTGGTATTAATTATACTTCTTCTTACGGCGATGCTTCTGGTTTTGGAGGAAAACGCTCTCTTGTTTTTAATAAACAAACCGGAAATCAATTAAAATTGGAAGATATTTTCATAAATCCAAAAGCAGTCTCAAAATTAGTGGAAGCCAAATTTAGAGATAAGTATCATGTAAACAACGCTGTAAGTTTAAATCAACAAGGTTATTGTTTTGAAACAGGTTCGTTTTATCTTACCAATAATGTGTTTTTCAATATTGAAGGTGTGAAATTCCTATACAATATCAACGAAATCTCTTCATACGATAAAGGCTCATACGAAGTTTTTTTAACCTATCAAGAAATTGATAAATACTTATTAATTAAATAAATTTTTTAATTTTCATCATAAATCCTAAATGGATTCCTTCATGATAATTGTTAAATTGAATCGCATCGTGTAAATTCTGTAAAGAAAATCCAGTCTTCGTTTCATAAGGAGTATATTCTTTGAAAACACCATTTTCATAATCAGAAATTGTCTGATTCATAGTTGAAATTAGTAAGGCTTTAATTTCATTTACTTCTTCTAAAGATGTGTTTCCCGTTGGAACAGAACCATTTTTGAATGCATCCATCATTTCTGGGGTAACTTGCATTGGTAAACCAGATAAGCGATATACCAAACCTTGTTGCGAAACTACTATATGTCCAATATTCCAAATCAAATTGTTACTCATTCCTTCGGGAATTTTGTTCAATTGTTCTAAAGAATAATTTTCTAAGAATTTCAAATAAGTAGCTCTACTCGTTTTCCAAATATTAAAAGTTGCTTCCATAATGTTTATTTGTTTCTGTAAATTTATTATAAAAAAATAACTTTCTTACCTTTGCACTTTAAATTTATTATGCGAAAAATATATTATCTCGCTTCTTGCGATACCTGTCGAAAAATAATTAAGTCGTTACCTTCAAATGCAAATTTAGAGTTTCACGATATTCGTCAAAATCCAATTACGGTTGAAGAATTAGAATTCATGCACCAACTTTCTGGAAGTTACGAAGCACTTTTCAGCAAAAAAGCCCAATTATATAAAGAAAAAGGCTTGAAAAATATTACTTTAACAGAAGAAGATTATAAAAACTATATTTTAGAACATTATACTTTTTTGAGTCGTCCTGTGGTGATTTTAGAAAATGAAATTTTCATAGGAAACAGTCAGCCTAATATTTTAAAATTGCAAAAGGCTTTGAGTAATGAGTAGTCGTTCTTGGGCGTTAGTTTGCGCTTGGATTGTCGCTATTATTTACGGAGTTACATTCACTATTGCGAAAGACGTAATGCCAAAGTATATTGATGCTTATGGTTTTATTGTGTTGCGAGTTGGTGGTGCAACAATATTATTTTGGTTGGTTTCCTTTCTCGGACCAAAAGAAAAAATTGCCAAAAGCGATTTTCTTAGAATTGCCGCTTGTGCCTTTTTTGGAGTTGCTTTTAATATGTTGACATTCTTTAAAGGTTTAAGTTATACTTCGCCAATTATGGGAGCGGTTTTAATGGTAACCACGCCAATGATTGTATTGATACTTTCTTCTATTATCATGAAAGAAAGAATGCAATCTAAAAAAGTTATTGGAATTCTTTTAGGATTAGCCGGAACCATCACTTTAATTTTATACGGAAAAGCACTAAACAACGCACCAAATGCCACTTTAGGAAATTTATTGGTGTTTGTAAATGCTGTTTCTTATGGTTTTTATCTAATCTTCGTGAAGAAGTTAATGGATAAATATAATGCATTTACGTTTGTGAAATACATTTATTTGTTCGGCTTTTTTATGGTTTTACCTTTTGGGTTTAATGAATTGCAAGTCGTAAATTGGAACGAAATTCCTTTAGATATTAGCTTAAAAATCGGATTTGTAGTTATCTTTTCTACGTTTTTCACGTATTTATTAAACTTGATTTCGATGAGAAATCTAAAACCAACAACAGTTGCGGTTTTTATTTATTTACAACCTTTTTTCGCTACTGTTTTTGCTATTTATTTAGAAAAAGACAATCTAAATTTGGTGAAAATGATTTCTGCTTCATTGATATTTGTTGGCGTTTATTTGGTTATTCATAAAAAGAAAGAGGTTAGCAACGACTAATCACTATTCACTTTTTACTAATCACTAAAAATAGTATCTTTACACTCTTTTATAAAAATATATGATATTATCAATGACCGGTTTTGGTAAAGCAAGTTTGCAATTATCAACCAAAAAAATTACAGTAGAAGTTAAATCTTTAAACAGTAAAGGGCTCGATTTAAATACGAGAATGCCTTCTGTTTACAGAGAAAACGAATTGGCTTTAAGAAATCTTCTAGCTCAAAAGTTAGAAAGAGGTAAAGTCGATTTTTCTTTATTTGTTGAGGTGACTGGTGAAGAAACATCTTCAAAAATAAATGCGCCTATTGTAAGAGCTTATATTGCTCAAATGAAAGCGATTTTGCCAGACGCTGACGAAACGGAATTGATGAAAATGGCTGTAAGAATGCCAGATACGATGAAAACCGAGCGTGAAGAAATTGACGAAAACGAATGGAAGCAAATTCAAACGGTAATTGACGAAGCTATTGAAAATATGTTGTCTTTCAGAACTTCTGAAGGTGCTTCTTTAGAAAAAGAATTCACGTTACGTATTGAAAATATTAGAAGTTACATGAATCAGGCTTTGGCTTTAGATCCAGAAAGAGTAGCTGCTATTAAAGAACGTTTGCAAACTGCTATTGACGAATTAAAAGTCAATGTAGATACAAATCGTTTCGAACAAGAATTGATTTATTACTTAGAAAAATTAGATATTACTGAAGAAAAAGTACGTTTGACCAATCATTTAGATTATTTCTTACAAACTTTGAATGGAAGTGAAGCTAACGGAAGAAAATTAGGATTCATCACACAAGAAATGGGAAGAGAAATCAACACGATGGGTTCAAAATCGAATCATGCCGAAATGCAAAAATTGGTGGTAATGATGAAAGACGAATTGGAAAAAATTAAAGAGCAAGTATTGAATGTTTTATAGATTCTAACTATAAATCAAAAACAACATAACACGCAATGAATCAAGGTAAATTATTAGTATTCTCAGCACCATCAGGTTCGGGAAAAACGACTATAGTAAGACATTTATTAAAACAAGAAGATTTAAATTTAGAATTTTCAATTTCTTGTACGACTCGTGAGCCACGTGGCGAAGAAGTTCATGGAAAAGATTATTATTTTATATCTTTAGATGAATTTAAAAAACACATCAAAGCGGAAGATTTTGTGGAATGGGAAGAAGTATATAGAGATAATTTCTATGGAACTTTAAAAAGCGAAGTGGAACGCATTTGGGCAAAAGGAAAAAATGTAATTTTCGATATTGATGTGGCGGGCGGATTACGTATTAAATCGAAATTCAAACAAGAAACATTGGCAGTGTTTGTAAAACCACCAAGTATCGACGAGTTGAAAATCCGATTGAAAAAACGTTCAACAGAAAGCGACGATAAAATCAACATGCGAATTGCAAAAGCTTCAGTGGAATTAGCCACAGCACCACAATTTGATACAATTATCAAGAATTACGATTTAGACGTAGCCAAAGTAGATGCATATAATTTGGTAAAAGAATTTGTGAATAGATAACACTTTTCACTATTTACTAATCACTTTTCACTAAAAAAATGAAAATAGGTTTATATTTCGGAACGTTTAATCCCATACATATTGGGCATTTAATCATTGCCAATCATATGGCGGAGCATTCGGATTTAGATCAAATTTGGATGGTCGTAACGCCGCACAATCCACACAAACAAAAGAATACGTTGTTGGATGATTACCATCGTTTGCATATGGTGCATTTAGCAACGGAAGATTTTCCGAAAATTAAGCCTTCGGATATTGAGTTTAAATTGCCACAGCCTAATTATACGATTAACACGTTAGTACATTTACAAGAGAAACATCCTAATTACGAATTCTCTTTAATTATGGGCGATGACAATTTGAATTCGCTACATAAATGGAAAAACTACGAAGCTATTTTACAACATCATCACATTTATGTGTATCCACGATTAAATTCTGGAGAACTAGACGAACAATTTGTTAATCATCCAAAAATTCACAGAATTGGAGCGCCAGTTGTAGAATTATCTTCAACCTTCATTCGCGAAAGTATTAAAAATAATAAAAACATAATTCCCATGTTACCTCACAAAGTTTGGGAATATGTAGAACATAATTTGTTTTACAAAAAGTAATCTCAATGCAAAATTCTGAAATAGAAAAGTTGATTGAAAAGCAACCTAAAAAGAAAATTTCGGTAATCGATTTTGTTTTTAATAATCCATATTTTGTTAGATCTACTGAATACAGTTCTACCATTGAAAACTATAGTGAAGAAATCGTTTTTAATAATACGGGTTCTGATAATAATATCTATTTCGTATTTGGGTTTATGATTTTTATTTTTGGATGTCGTGTGATTGAAGATGTATTTAGCAGGTATTTTGTTTTAGGTTTATTGCTTGTCTTGCTACTTGTTGTTTGGTATAATAAAACAAAAAAAATCGAAGAAATAAAAATTTCAGAAGCAGGAATTGAAATTAATAAAACCCAATATTTTTGGAATCAAATTTATAATTATGGTTTTACGATTGAACCCGCGCACAAAAGTTCTAACTATTATCTTGAAATCTTTACAATCGTAGGTGAGAAAGTACGTTTCGGCTTATATAGTTATTCAAACCCAGAAGAAATTATAGAAACCATGAACTTTTTTAGAAATAGATATAATTCAAGAAGAAATTAATTTCTGTTTATAGTTAGATTTTATGGAGTTTAAGGCAAAAATTTATATTAAAGATGAAAGTTTACTTTTTTATAGGAAGTGGGCTTTAACCGAGCAACTTTTGTATGGGGGCTGTTTCATTTTCATAATTATATTTTTATTTAATAAAATATTTAAGTTTGAAATTGAAAATAATAATATCATTTATATGAAATTTTTTGTTTGTTACTTTTTAGCTGCTTGGATATTTTCATTAACATATAGATATTGGGAATTTGAAAGAATTAACGGTAAAATTGAGGGAGAAATTTCTTTTGAAGAAAAAGGAATTAAAATAAATGAAAATCTATATTTATTTTCAGAAATTAAAAAGCTGGATATAAAATACGGAAATAAATATAAAGATTATACAGGAAATCGTAGACTTGGACCATATTATTCACAAGGTTTAAATAATCACATTTCATTTTATCATAATTCGAAATTTATAAAAACGCATTTTCAATTGTATTCTACTTCACAATATGATGCCATACAAGTTGATTTGTTTCACTATATAATTAAAGAAGTTTTCCCATTCCAAAAGAAAAATTTAGACTTTATTGATAAACAGTTTTATAATTATACTTTGTATAAAGAGTTTATTGAAAAAATGAAACAAGAAGGAAAACTTTCTTAACATTACTTTACCATTTGTTCGAAGGAGTATTTCGTAAATTTGTGATTCTTAAAACAAATAGTTATGTTAAACTTCGAATTATACAATCCTACCAATTATATTTTTGGTAAAAATCAAGTAGAAAAATTAGCCACGTTAATTCCATTTAATGCCAAAGTATTATTGGCTTATGGTGGTGGAAGTATTTTTAAAAACGGCATTCACGCTCAAGTTACGGAACACTTAAAAGGTCATGAAGTTATAGAATTTAGCGGAATTGAACCTAATCCACGTTTTGAAACCTTAATGAAAGCGGTAGAAATTATTCGTAAAGAAAAAATCACTTTTATTTTAGCTGTTGGTGGCGGAAGTGTTATTGACGGTGTGAAATTTATTTCTGGAGCCGTAAATTATGAAGGAAATACGGTGGATATTCTTAGAAACAGAATTTTATTCAAAGATGTTTCCAAAGTAATTCCATTCGGAACGGTTTTAACCTTACCAGCAACAGGTTCTGAAATGAATTCTGGTGCCGTAATCACGATTGATGCCACACACGAAAAACTAACTTTAGGCGGAAGCGCTTTGTTTCCTCAATTTTCGATTTGTGATCCAACCGTAATTCAATCCTTACCAAAAAGACAAATTCAAAATGGAGTAGTAGATGCTTTTACGCACGTTTTAGAACAATATTTAACGTATCCACAAGACGCTTTATTACAAGATCGAATTTCGGAAGGGATTTTACAAACGCTAGTAGAAATTGGTCCGAAAGTTGTCGAAAATCCAACCGATTATAAATTAGCATCTAATTTTATGTGGTGTGCGACAATGGCTTTAAACGGATTAATACAAAAAGGTGTGGCTTCCGATTGGGCAACGCACATGATTGGTCACGAATTAACCGCTTTATACGAAATTGATCACGCGAGAACATTAGCTATCATTGGTCCAAATTTATACCGAGTAATGTTCGAAACCAAAAAAGAAAAATTAGCTCAATTTGGAGAAAGAGTTTTCAATTTAACTGGAGATTCAACAGAAGATATTGCAGAAAAAGCGATAGAAAAGTTAGTTTCATTTTTAGAAGAAATGGGAATGGAAACGAAACTTTCGCAAGCAACCACAAATTATGATAATACAGCGAGTTTCATCGTAAACCGTTTTGAGGAAAGAGGATGGAAAGCTATGGGTGAAAAACAAAACATCACTTTAGATAAAGTTAAAGAAATTGTGGAGTTGAGTTATTAAGTAAAAAGGCAAAAGTAAAAAGGCAAAAGTAAAAAGAGAAAATTTTGGGGTCTTCGTTAAAAAAATAAATTTAACTAAAAGTGACTTCGAGAGCCTCAGCCAATGTGTTCATAAAAATCTTTGTGCCTTCGTGGCAAAATAATAATAAAAGAAAAAGCGTCCGGGAACTAAATCTCGTGACGCTTTTTACAAACTAAACTAAAACTACTAACTATTTTTTAAACTCTAAATTTGTTTTGGTTCTTGGGGCTGCATTTCTCATAATCGGAATAAAGCCTCTTCCTTCAAATTCATAAGTTGTTCCACTAGCGATGTGGTATAATCTTATTCTACCGTCATTAATAACGGTGATGTTAAATCCTTCATAATCGTTACTATTGTAGTAAAGATTCAATTTTTTTGTATAATAATTACCTGAAACATTCTGAATGTTATAGTTTCCAGTATAATCCCAATAAATGTTATTCACATTTCCAATCATATAATCTTGAGAGGAACGAAACGTGTCGTTACTTCCAATTACAAATTTCAAATAGTTCTCGGCATCAAATGCATTCGGATTTCCGGCTGCACTAGTATATACTTTTTCCCAAGCTACATATTCCTGTAAGAAATAGTGCATGTTGTCGTAAAACACTCTATCATAATCAAAAGAACTTCTTTGGTATCCAATCAAATAATATGCCGTATTTGTATATGGGTCAACTAATTTAATTTCATTTGATGAAACTTGATATACATTTAACTCATAAAATCCATAAATATTGTGATGAACACGAACAGAATTTGGAGTATAGTCATAATATCCAATATTTACACCGAAACCATTTCCAGTACTTCCAATTCCAACTAAATTATTATTAGCTAATAAATCGCCTCCTAAAAAAGAAACTGTAAAAGCTTTTGATAAAAACGGAACATCTCCATTTCCTGTTGTTCTATTATAATCTACATACCATAAATCATATCCTTCCATCAAATCAGGTAAACTAACATGGTTAGGATAATCCTGATAATCATTTACTACTACATCAGTTGTACAAGACTGTAAAGTGAAGAGTGAGATAAATGCTACTATAAGTATTTTTGCTTTCATAATTTTAAGTTTTAAGGTTATTAACTACATTCCAATTGCCGTGCCAAAAAACTGCTATTCACAAATCATTAACAAGTTTGTTTTGTTTTTTATTCTTGATTTTAATATTAAATACTTAGAAATCAAGCGATTATAATATTAAGAAAATTAGCATTAATTTTTGAACTTGCACTTGTAATTGAAAAAGTGTATTTTTGAGGTTCATTATTTTTGAATATGGAAAACAATAAAAAATTTGCAGTTATAGGAGGCGGAAGTTGGGCAACAGCTATCGCGAAAATGTTATGTGAAAACCAACAGAAAATTGCTTGGTATATGCGTAGTACCTATGCTTTAGAACATTTAAAACACCAAAAACACAACCCTAATTATTTGAGTTCTGTGGCTTTTGATATTAATAAATTACAGTTAACAAACGATATTAATGAAGCTATAAAATTTGCAGATATTGTTATTTTTGCTATTCCATCTGCGTTTTTAAGTGCCGAATTAGAAAAAATGACCGAGTCTTTAGAGGGTAAAATCGTTTTTTCAGCAATCAAAGGAATTGTGCCAGAAACAAGTTTAATTGTTGGCGAGCATTTTCATACACAATTTAATATTCCATACGAAAATATCGGAGTAATTACTGGACCTTGTCACGCAGAAGAAGTCGCACTAGAACGTTTATCATATTTAACAATTGCTTGTTCAGATGAAGAAAAAGCTAAATATGTAGCTCAAAATGTTTCTTCGTACTACATAAAAGCTAAAACGTCTGACGATATTGTTGGAACTGAATATGCAGCAGTTTTAAAGAATATTTATTCTATCGCAGCTGGTATTGCACACGGTTTGGGTTATGGAGATAACTTTCAAGCGGTTTTGATGAGTAACGCCATTCGCGAAATGAAAAAATTCATTAAAAAAGTACATAAAATGAAACGTAATATTAACGATTCGGCTTATTTGGGCGATTTGTTAGTAACTGGATATTCGGTATTTTCTAGAAACAGAATGTTTGGAAATATGATAGGGAAGGGTTACACTGTAAAATCAGCTCAAATGGAAATGAGTATGGTTGCAGAAGGCTATTACGCTGTAAAAAGTGCTTACAATCTAAATTTAGAATACAAAGCGAAAACGCCTATTATTAATGCGGTTTATCAAATTTTATACGAAGGAAAAGATGCAAAATCTGTGTTTAATAAATTAACGGAGAAGTTGGATTAATAAATATTATGAAATCATTTTTTTGCAGTTTAATTGTTTTTTTGACAATTTCTACACTATGTTTTAGTCAAACAAAATATGATAACTTTGATAGTTTAATTCATAATGCAGATAGTTTGAGATTATCTGAAAATTATAAGGTAGCATATAAAGAATATGTAAAAGCTTTAAATGTTTTGACACCAAAATCAAGCACTGAATTTTTTAATGTAGCTTTTTGTGCATTAAAAAATAATAATTCGAAATTAGCTAAAAAGTGGATTGAAAAAGGTGTCTCAGAAGGTGGTGCTCAGTTGGATTATCTTAAAAATTTTGAAGGTTTCTCTGAAATTCAAAATGAATCATTTTATATTGAAATTATCAATAAATACGATGCTTTACGTCAGCAATATTTTTCTAAAATTAAAAATATTGATATTTATTTAGAAATAGAAGAATTAGTTCAAAGAGATCAATTTGTTAGAAAATTAAATGATTATATAATCTTAAGGTCAGATAATGATATAAAAATTGCTTCGGAAGGATATAAAAAAGCTATAGAGAGTAATGATTCGATATTAATTGCAAAATATAAATTATTACTTTTTCCGCAACCCAAAAAAGAACATGAAATTGTATTTGATGAGTTAACTCAAAAAATTGATTCATTAAATATTGAAAGATTGATTGAAATAACAAAAGTTCATGGTTGGCAAGAGCGTGCTTGGCTTATATTATGGCATCAAAGAGGTAATCATGACGAAGATAATTATGTGTGGAATTATTTCAGACCATTGATTAATAAAGAAATTGAAGAAGGTAAAATAAGCAGAACTTTTTGGAAACCATTTGATGAGTTTAAAAAAATGTTAAAAAATTCAAGAGTAATTCAAGCTCAAAACTAAAAATTAAAAACTCTCAACTATAAATGCACTTCATCAACGTCATTCTTCCTTTAAATCTTGATAAAACGTTTACGTATTCCGTAAATGTGGAAGAATACAAGTTTTTGCAACCTGGAATGCGAGTTACGGTTCCTTTCGGAAAAACAAAAGTGTACACGGCTTTAGTTGTTGATAAACACACCAATCCACCAGAATTATACGAAGCCAAAGAAATCAGTCAAATTATTGATGAGGTTCCTATTGTAAATGAAATTCAACTGAAACATTGGAGTTGGATTGCATCGTATTATATGTGTTCGATTGGAGAAGTTTTTAAATCGGCTTTGCCTTCTGGATTGATTTTGGAAAGTGAAACCATCATTTCCTCTTCGCATACAGAATCGGATAAAACGTTGGCGACAGATGAAGAATTCTTAGTTTTAGAAGCATTAGAGAATAAATCTTCGATTACGATTTCTGAAATTTCTCAGATTTTAAATAAGAAAAATGTAATCCCAATTATTCAAAATTTGTTAGCCAAAGGTTTGCTAACGATGCAAGAAGAAGTTCAGGAAAATTACAAACCCAAATTGGTAAAATACATCAAACTTCAAGATGAATTTTTACAACCAGAACAACTTCAAGAATTATTAGAGATTTTAGGAAAAGCAAAAAAGCAAAAAGAAATTGTTTTGTCCTATTTTCAATTGCAAGCGACAGAAAAAAAGCCAATCACATCCAAATTATTAATCGAAACTTCTGGAGTTAGCGCTGCGGTTATTAAATCGTTAGTCGACAAACAAATTTTCGAAGAATATTATATCAATACTGATCGAGTTTCCTTCGAAAAAGAAGATGATTATGAAATTCAATTAAGTGAATCTCAAACGATAGTTTTAGAAAGTATTAAAGAGAAATTCACTCAGTTTGATGTCAATTTATTACACGGCGTTACCGCTTCTGGAAAAACGGAAGTCTATATTAAACTCATCGAAGAATTTATAGAACAAGATAAACAAGTGTTGTTTTTGTTGCCAGAAATTGCTTTAACAACACAATTAGTACAACGTTTATCGGCATATTTCGGAAATCAAATTGCGGTTTTCCATTCGAAATACAATTCAAACGAACGTGTTGAGGTGTACAATCACGTATTACAAAACTCCGACAAAGCAAAAGTAGTTTTAGGTGTTCGAAGCGCCTTGTTTTTACCATTTTCTAACTTAGGTTTAATTGTGGTAGATGAAGAACACGAAGCGACTTACAAACAACAAGATCCAGCGCCACGTTATCATGCCAGAGATGCGGCAATTGTTCTGGCAAAGTTTCATAATGCAAAAGTGTTATTAGGAAGTGCAACGCCAAGTTTAGAATCTTATCACAACGCAAAAACCAATAAATATGGCTTAATTGAGTTGTTTACACGATTTAATAATGTGGTTTTACCCGAAATTCATCTGATTGACTTAAAAGATAAATATTTTCGTAAGCGAATGGATGGTCATTTTTCCGATGAATTATTGGAAAGAATGCACGAAACTTTAGCGAATAATGAACAAATTATGTTGTTTCAAAATCGTAGAGGTTATTCGCCGTATATTGAATGTGCGACTTGCGGACACGTGCCTCAATGTCCAAGTTGCGATGTAAGTTTGACGTATTACAAATACAAAAATCATTTAAAATGTCATTATTGCGGACATAGCATGGCAAAACCAACACATTGTCACGCTTGTAATTCTTTAGATATTTCTGCAAAAGGTTTTGGTACGGAACAAGTCGAATTGGAATTGATAAAATTATTTCCAAACAAGCGAATTGCCAGAATGGATCAAGATACTACACGAGGAAAATTTGCTTTCGAGAAAATGATTGATGCGTTTAAAAATCAGGAAATTGATATTTTAGTCGGAACTCAAATGCTAGCTAAAGGGTTAGATTTTGAAAACGTAACTTTAGTTGGAATTTTAAATGCAGATAATTTATTAAATCAACCATATTATAGAGCTTACGAACGTGCGTATCAAATGATGGTACAAGTTGCGGGTCGTTCTGGAAGAAAAGCGAAAAAAGGAAGTGTAGTTATTCAAACTTACAACCCAATGCACAATACGATTCAGCAAGTGGTGAATAATAACTATTTAGGGATGTTTAACGAACAATTATACGAAAGACGTAATTTTCAGTATCCGCCGTATTTCCGTTTGTTACAAATTCGATTAAAACACAGAGATTACGAAAAACTTCGTGAAGGTTCCACTTGGTTGTATAATGTTTTGAAACAAGCGATTCAGGTTCCAATTTTAGGTCCGGAAGAACCTGCGATAAATCGAATCAGAAATGAATACATTAGAACAATTCTTATCAAAATACCGAATAACACGAATTTAATACAAACAAAAAAACTTATCAAAAAAGTATTGATAAGTTTTGAGGCGACTTCGCAGTATCGTTCTATTAAAACTACAATTAATGTAGATTATTAATAACTTTCTAAAATTGTAATAATTTCTTCTTTTTTGTTTCTACTTAACGGAATTTTTTCTCCGTCAATTTCAACTTGTTTACTGTTAAAACGTTCCACTTTATCTAAATTGATAATGTATGATTTATGAATTCTTAAGAAATTATCTTTTGGAAGTTCCGTTTCGAACGCTTTCATTGTAGATAACACTAAATGAGTGTCTTCGTAAGTCACCACTTTAATATAATCACCAAAAGCTTCAACCCATTTGATATGAGAAGTATATACTTTAATCTTTTTAAGATTACTTTTGATAATTAAATGTGGACCGTGATCATCGTGAATTTGATCGTGTTTTAGTTGATGCATCTCCAATGCTTTCTTTACAGAAATTAAGAAACGTTCTTTCTTAATAGGTTTTTGTAAAAAATCTAAAGCGGAATATTCAAATGCTTTTACAGCATAATCTGCTTTAGAAGTAATGAAAACAATTAGAGGTTTTATTTTTAATCCATCAAGTAAATCAAAACCAGTGATATGTGGCATTTCAATATCTAAAAAGATTAGATCAACATGGTTATTTGTGATATAACTTTTAGCTTCTAATGCATTAGAAAAATCTCCTCCTAATCTTAAATTAGTATGTTCGGAAATTAATTTTGCAATAGTTATACGTTGAATTGAACTGTCATCAACAACAATAGTATTTAACTTCATAGGCTGTAGGGATTAATTAAGTGATAAGATTCTATCATTTAATTTTAATTAACAGGATAAAAATAAGAAAAATATTGAGAATAAACTAATATTATGTTAAAAAAAAATACTTATTATAGGATTTGTAAATTAAATATAATTGTATATCTTTGCACCCAATTTAAAAAATACGTACAAATGAAAAATTACGAAACTGTTTTCATTTTGAATCCCGTTTTATCTGATGTTCAGGTAAAGGAAACAGTAAGCAAATTTGAAGATTTTCTTACTTCTAAGGGTGCCAAAATGGTATCAAAAGAGGATTGGGGCTTAAAAAAATTAGCCTATGAAATCCAACACAAAAAAAGTGGTTTTTACCATTTATTTGAGTATCAAGCTCCAGCTGAATTAATCATTTCTTTAGAAACTGAATTCAGAAGAGACGAGAGAATCATGAGATTCTTAACTGTTTCTTTAGACAAACATGCTATTTCTTGGGCGGAAAGAAGAAGAGAAAAATTAAAAACTAAAGGTAACTAATCATGTCGATAGCTAACAACGGTAAGAAAGAAGGAGATATCAGATATCTTACTCCTTTAAACATTGATACTAACAAACAAAAAAAATATTGTCGTTTCAAAAAATCTGGTATCAAGTATATCGATTATAAAGATGGTGACTTTTTATTAAAGTTTGTAAACGAACAAGGTAAAATTTTACCAAGACGTTTAACTGGTACTTCATTAAAATTCCAAAGAAAAGTTTCTGTTGCTGTGAAAAGAGCACGTCACTTAGCTTTAATGCCTTACGTGGCGGATTTATTAAAATAATATTAATCATTTGTTGGTTTCCTTATAACGGAACCTAACTTATATAAAAAAGGACAACAAAATGGAACTAATTTTAAAACAAGACGTTCAAAATTTAGGTTTTAAAGATGATGTAGTAACTGTAAAAAACGGATACGGTCGTAACTTTTTAATTCCTCAAGGAGCTGCTATTTTAGCTACTTCTTCTGCTAAAAAAGTATTAGCTGAAAATTTAAAACAAAAAGCTCATAAAGAAGCTAAAGTTGTAGCAGACGCGAAAGCAACTGCTGAAGCTATCAAAGCTTTAGAGATAAAAATTACTGCAAAAGCAGGTGGTGAAAAATTATTCGGATCAATTTCTAATGCAGATATCGCGCAAGCTTTAGAAGCAAACGGACAATCAATCGACAGAAAATTTATTACTTCTGGTATTGTTAAAAGAACTGGAAAATACAATGCTACTATCCGTTTACACAGAGAAGTAATCATTGAATTACCTTATGAAATTGTTGCTGAAAAAGCATAATTTTATTTAAAATATTTCTTTAAAAAGCGTTGCAATTGCAACGCTTTTTTTATTTTTACGAAACCTTAAGTTTTTAAAAATAAAATGCATTTAAAATAGTTTTGCAGAATATGAAATATACTCGATTAACAAAAGAACAATTAGAAGAACTTCATCCTGAGTTTATTACCTTCTTAGCGACCCAAACTATTGATAAAAAAGAATGGGAAGATTTAAAAACCAATAAACCAGAAATTGCTTTACAAGAAATTGATGTGTTTTCAGATTTAATTTGGGATAAAGCCATAACGAATGTTCGTTTTATTGATCATTTTTCTAAAAATCATATTTTTCTTTTTAAATGTCATGATGCTTTATTGGAATCATTAATTGTTCAAACTTCAAATGAAGATATTGATTTTTTTACAACAGAAGGTTTAGAATGGTTAGGGAATAACCTATTTACTGATGCTGTAACCATTCAAACAGGAAAAAAAGAAGTAGCCGAAAATCGTAATAAAGAAGTTTTTAACATTATTGAAAACGGAGGAATCATTAGTAAAGGCGAATTATATATCAAACTAATTGCATTAATCAAAGTATCGTAATATGACTGTTTTAGAAACAATTCAATCATTAAGAGCGGAATTAAATCAACACAATTATAATTATTATGTGTTAGATAATCCAACGATTTCGGATTTAGATTTCGATACTAAATTGAAACAATTGCAGGATTTAGAAGCTGCAAATCCACAATTTTTTGATGAAAATTCCCCAACTGAACGTGTAGGTGGAACAATAACAAAAAATTTCAATACCGTTGAACACGAATACAGAATGTATTCTTTAGATAATTCTTATTCCAAAGAAGATTTACTAGATTGGCAAACGCGTTGTCAGAAAATTTTAGGCGATGTGCCTTTAGAATTTACTTGCGAATTAAAATATGACGGCGCTTCAATTAGTATTACTTACGAAAACGGAAAGTTAGTCCGTGCAGTTACCCGTGGTGATGGTTTTAAAGGTGATGACGTGACTAATAATATCAAAACGATAAAATCCGTTCCATTAAAATTAAATGCTGGATTTCCTGATAAATTTGATATTCGTGGGGAAATTATTTTACCATTTGCAGGTTTTGAAAAAATGAACCAAGATTTAATTGAAATCGGAGAAACGCCATATTCAAATCCAAGAAATACAGCTTCTGGAAGTTTAAAATTACAAGATAGTGCAGAAGTTGCCAAACGTCCGTTAGAATGTTTGTTGTATTCGATGATTGGAAATAATTTACCAATCGAATCACAATATGAAGGTTTAGAATTGTCTCGAAAATTAGGTTTTAAAGTACCGAATCAGAGTAAATTGGCTAAAAACATAGATGAAGTTTTTGAATTCATTGAGTATTGGGATAAAAACCGACATAATTTACCATATGAAACGGATGGAGTTGTAGTTAAAATCAATAATATTCATTTTCAGGAAGAATTAGGTTACACGGCAAAATCGCCTCGTTGGGCAATGGCTTATAAGTTTAAAGCAGAGCAGGTGAGTACGATTTTACAATCAATTTCATATCAAGTTGGACGAACTGGAGCAATTACACCTGTAGCCAATTTAGAACCTGTGCAATTGGCAGGAACTATTGTAAAACGTGCTTCTTTGCATAACGCAGATCAAATCGCAAAATTAGATATTCGTGTCAATGATGAAGTTTTTGTAGAAAAAGGTGGAGAAATTATTCCAAAAATAATTGGTGTGGCCAGCAGAGGAAATCAAGAAAATCCAACTGTATATATTACAAATTGTCCAGAATGTAATACCGAATTGACAAGAAGTGAAGGCGAAGCGAATCATTATTGTCCGAATTTTTATGGTTGTCCGCCACAAATTATTGGAAGAATTCAGCATTTCATTACTCGAAAAGCGATGGATATTGAAGGTTTAGGTGGTGAAACTGTGGCTTTGCTATTTAATGCAGGATTGGTTCATAATTATGCCGATTTATACGATTTGAAAAAAGAACAAGTAGTTGTTTTGGAAAGAATGGCGGATAAATCTGCAGATAATCTGATTTCTGGTATAAAAAAGTCAAAAGAAATTACTTTTGATAGAGTTTTATATGCGCTAGGAATTCGATATGTGGGTGAAACGGTAGCAAAAAAGCTAGCGAAACATTATAAAAATATCGATAACTTAGCAAATGCCGATTTATTAGATTTGGTAACTGTCGATGAAATTGGCGAACGAATTGCACAAAGTGTGATGGATTTCTTTCAAAATGCGGAGAATAAATTAATCATAAACAAGTTAAAAGAAGTTGGTGTTCAGTTTGAATTGAATGAAGTTTCGACTTCAGTTTCCAATGTTTTAGAAGGTAAAATTTTTGTTGTTTCAGGTGTTTTTGAAGTGTTTTCTCGTGACGATTTGAAAAAAGCGATTGAAGATAATGGTGGAAAAGTAGGAAGTTCTATTTCTGCCAAAACAAATTATGTTATTGCTGGTGCAAATATGGGTCCAGCTAAATTAGAAAAAGCAAGTCAACTAAAAATCCAAATAATTGATGAATATCAATTTCAAAAAATGATAAATGAGTAAAAAAACTATTTTATATGCTTTTATAGTAGTTTGTGTTTTGTATTTTTTTTCTTCACTATTGCAATTAGATAGTTTAGAAGTTCTTACGAAACCTTTATTTTTACCCGTTCTTTTTCTGTATTATATAAAAAAATCAAAAGGTAATTTTCAAAATAGGGTTGTAGTCAGTTTTATCTTTTATTATATAGCTGAAATGTTAGTTTTAAAAGATAATAAAGAATATTATCTGATTTCAATATCGTTTTTTTTAGTTCCTTATTTAATTTTATTATACTTTGTAGTCAAAGATTTGTTGCTTTTGTTAAGAATAAATTCGCTTAACAAAATTAATTTTTCAGTAATTTTTGTACTTGCATTTTTAGTTTATCTTTATGTAAGTATCATTTTAATAATTGATACGGAATCTGCTTTTGAAAAATTGCTGTTATATTCGTATGGCTTTGTTTTATTGCTTTTAGGTATCTTTGCTATTACAATTTATGTTTTAAAGCATTCAGCATCAAATCTTTTCTTGGTAATGACTGTAATTGCATTTGTTGTATCGGATATGTTCTATATATTCATTATAAAAATTGAATATAATTGGGTTTTTAAATCAGTTAATCTTATCAGTCAGCTGTTATCTTATTATTTTTTTGTAACTTTCTCCTTGATTAAAGTAAAAGGTAAATAATGAAAAACAATATTCAGAGTTTATTGAAGCGTGATCTAGAAGTAATTCCTTTGATGGCGTATTTTATTTTTTATTTCTTATATCTGGTTTTTGATAGGATATTAGAGCAGGAAGATTATGCTATATTAGTTAAACCCATAATAATTCCAATAATTGCCTTTCTGTATTTAACTAATAAAAAAAGTAAGCGCACTGTCTTAAATATTGCATTATTAGTTTTAATTTTTGTTTCAGACAATTCTACACTACTTGAAATAAGATCTTTTTATGTTTACGCCACTATTATTTATATGCTAAGCGTTTATATTTTATTTTATTATGCTTTATTGGATATGAAGTATTTTCAGAGAAAAAGACAATTTAGTAATAAAGTTGGTTTTGTTTTGGCAAGTATATTTATAATTAGCCTACTTTATTTATTTTTCAATTATAATATTGTTGATAAAGCCGCAGAAAAATTTGTAGCATTTGAATATATGATCATATTTATGCTATTGTTTCTACTAAGTATGTTTAACTTTATTCAACTAAAATCAAAAAAGACAAAGTATTTATTCTTAATGATACTTTGTCTTTTCTTATCACATTTGTGTTTTTCAATGCATAAGTATTATAATGGACATGTTATCTTTAAGTATTTAATTTGTCTTGTAGAAACACCAGTTTATTATTTTTTACTGAAATATTTACTTAGAAAAGATAAAGAAATTATTGAACAATAATATTCTTTTCCTGGCTGATATATTTTGAATCATCACTTAAATAAAAATCAATTCTCCCTAAGTTTATTCCGTATGCACCAACTTGATTTACTACAACTTGTTTGCCAACTTTATTCGTTTTAATAATTGGTTTGTCTAAGAAAGTATGCGTGTGTCCGCCAATAATCAAATCAATGTCTTTCGTAGCTTCTGCTAATTTCATATCCGAAGGTTTTTCAGCTTCGTTTTTATAATCAAATCCTAAATGCGATAAACAAATGATTAAATCGCATTTTTCTGTTTCTTTTAATGTTTTTGAAATATCCGTTGCTACTTCAATTGGGTTGTTGTAAATGGTTTCTTTGTATAATTTTTTATCTACTAAACCTTCTAATTGAACGCCTAAACCAAAAACACCAATTTTAATTCCGTCTTTTATAAATGTCTTATAAGGTTTTACTATTCCATTCAACACGGTATTCTTAAAATCATAATTTGCAGAAACAAATTCAAAGTTAGCATGAGGCAATTGGGCATAAAATCCATCAATTCCATTGTCGAAATCATGATTTCCCATAGTGGCTAAATCGTATTTCATCATACTCATTAGTTTGAATTCTAATTCGCCACCATAATAATTGAAATAAGGTGTTCCTTGAAAAATATCACCGGCATCTAACAATAAAACATTCGTTTCTTCTTTTCGAATTTGTTCAATTAAGCTCGCACGTCTTGCCACGCCGCCCATTGCTGGATTTTTAGGATGATTTTCTGGAAATGGGTCAATGTGACTGTGTACGTCGTTAGTATGTAAAATTGTAATTTTACGCTCTTTTACGGTTGCAAAACTCGATAAAGAAACGCCACTAAGAGTTACTAAAGCTGAAGTTGCTGCTGTATTTTTTATAAAAGTTCTTCTTTTCATTTTGTACTATTCTTTAATAATTCTTGGTGAATTGGATGCTACAATTGATTTATACTTGTAGAAATAATCAATTAACACATTTCTTATTTTATAATTCAAATCATAAGTTCCTTCATTTTTAAGGAAAAAAGTCATGTTGTCGCCTCCATTTGATAAATAATCAGAAGTTAAAACATAATATATTTTTGAATTATCAATGGGTTTGTCTTCAAATAAAATTTTGGTGATTTCACTGTTTGAGTTCAAATAAATTTTCAAACCATTTAGTGGATGTGGTTTTTTTTCTGTGATAATATGTTGTGCTAAAGTCTTAATTTGTTCACCTTTCAGTGCTACAACAATTAAGCTATTTTCAAAGGGCATAACTTCAAATGCATTTCTTTTCGTGATATTTCCTTTCGGGATGATAGAACGAATTCCACCATTATTAAATAAAGTAATGTCAATTTTCTTATTTTCTCTTTTTAAAAAAATCGGATTGGCTAATTCAAAACAAGCATCAGCCATAAAATTTCCAATATTGGATTGCCATTCGCCTTTGTTTTTATCTAAAGTTTCTGGACAATAGGAGATAACGCTGTCTAAATCTTTGTCAATATGAGTTCTATAAGGTTTTATGAAAGACTCAATGTTTTCATTTGTGGCGTAATTTTTATTGACTTCAATCTTTTTTCCTTCAACTAAATAGTTGTTGTACGATTTTGTTTTGCAAGAAGCTAAACTTAATAATGTTAAAGTTGTAACAAAAATTGTGTAAAGATGATTAGTATTTTTACTTTTGAATGTCATATATTCCAATAGATTACTTTAATTTTGTAAAAGAAGTAAAGTTACAATGATTTCTAAAATAATAAAGGATTTTTTTCTTAAAAGAAAGGTAAATAATAGGTTAAAAGATTATCAATTACAAGTGTCTTCAAACAAGATAGTTAAAGTTGGTGTGTTGATTGATGGGAATTATTTTACGAATCAAGAATTATTAGTTGAAGAAATTGCGAAACACGGCATTGTAAAAGAAAACATTGAAATTTTGTCTTTTGTAAACAAGAATAAGAAAACATTATTGGAAAAATTTGATTATTTTTTCAGGAAAGATATTTCATTTGGTGGGTTGTTTAAAAGCGAAAGAGTTACTAATTTTACCGACCAACCTTTTGACATGTTAATTAGTTATTACGACATTCAAAAGCCAACATTATTATTAGTTACAAAAAGTTCAAAAGCCAAGTTTAAGGTTGGTTTTCAAACGATTGATAAAAGAATTAATCATTTGTCAATCAATTCAGTAGCGGAAAATTACACGGAATTTATTTCGGAATTATTTAAATATTTAAAAATACTAAAAAAAATATAACATGCAATCATTAATCGGAACAGGAGTGGCGCTGGTTACACCTTTCAAAAAAGATTTTTCTGTAGATACAGAAGCTTTAGCTAAAATTACAAACTACGTTATTGAAGGCGGAGTAGAATATTTAGTAATATTAGGAACAACAGCAGAAAGCGCAACTCTAAACGCTGATGAAAAAGAACTAGTAATTCAAACAATTATTGCTGCGAATAACGGTAGAGTACCAATGGTTTTAGGTGTTGGTGGAAACAATACAGCAGATGTAGTTGCAGAATTAAAAACAAGAGATTTATCACAGTTTGCTGCGATTTTATCAGTTTCTCCATACTATAACAAACCTACTCAAGAAGGAATTTATCAGCATTTCAAAGCAGTTTCTGAAGCGTCGCCAATTTCAATTATTTTATATAATGTTCCAGGAAGAACAGCTAGTAATATGTTACCAAGTACGGTAATTAGATTAGCAAACGATTTTAAAAATGTTATTGGAATTAAAGAAGCAGCTGGAGATATTGTTCAAGCGATGAAATTAATTCAAACTAAACCAGAAGGTTTCTTAGTAATTTCTGGTGATGATATGATTACGTTACCGATGGTTTTAGCTGGTGGAGCAGGAGTAATTTCTGTAATTGGAGAAGGTTTTCCGAAGGAATTTTCAGAAATGGTACGTTTAGGATTAAACAAAAAAGCAGTTGAAGCTTACAAAATTCATTACAAATTAGCCGATTCAATTGATATGATTTTCGAACAAGGAAACCCTGCAGGTATTAAAGAAGTCTTTAAACACTTGGGATTATCTGAAAATATCGTACGTTTGCCGTTAGTAACTGTTGATGAAAACTTATCTGGAAGATTATCAAATTTCATTAAAAATTTAGGTTAAAAATCTTTTTTGTAAAACATAAAAATATATCTACCTTTGCAGTTGCTTTTTCAAAGTGTGCAAAAGGCATAACGTAACAATAAATATGAACAAATTTTTATATATACTTTTAGCAATACTAACATTATCATCTTGTAGTGAATATCAAAAAGCTTTAAAATCTGATGATGTAGAATTCAAAACAAAAGTTTTTCACACACAAATTGAAAAGAAAAAGTATTCTAAAGCAATAAGATTGTTTGAACAATATGCCACTTCTTATAGAGGAAAACCTCAAGGAGAAAGCGCTTTTTTCAATTATGCAAAAGCATTATATGCTACAAAACAGTATATTACTGCAGCATACCAATTTGAAAGTTTTGCAAGTAGTTACCCAAAAAGTGCTAATGCTGAAGAAGCAGCCTTTTTAGGAGCTGAAAGTTATAGTAGAGTTTCGCCGATTTATAGTTTAGATCAAGTTGATACAGATAAAGCATTAAGTAAGATTCAAATTTTTGCTAATAAATATCCAAATTCTCAATATTTGCCAAAAGCAAACGAAATTGTAAAAGTGTTATCTGAAAAATTAGAATTAAAAGCATTTGAAATTGCTAAACAATATAATACAATTGGAGAATTTACTAGAGATTATAATGCCGCAATTAAAGCATTAGATAACTTTGTTTTAAATTATCCAGGTTCAAAATTTAAAGAAGACGCTTTGTTTTATAAATACGATTCAATGTACAAATTAGCGTTGAATAGTATTCCATCTAAAAAGCAAGAAAGATTAAATTCGGCTAAAACTTATTATCAAAGTTTAATCAAATTTAAAGCAGATACCAAGTATTTAGAGAAATCTAATAAAATGCTTGAAACAGTAGATAAAGAATTGAAACAATATACAAATTAATCATTATTATGGATTTAAAGAAAACAAATGCTCCAGTAAACACTATAACTTACAATAAAAGTGTAATTGAAGAACCAACTGGAAATGTATATGAAGCAATTACTATAATAGCACGTAGAGCAAATCAAATTAATTCTGAAATTAAAAAAGAATTATTAGATAAGTTAGACGAATTTGCTACTTATAATGATAGTTTAGAGGAAGTTTTCGAAAATAAAGAACAAATTGAAGTTTCTAAATATTACGAAAAATTACCTAAACCACATGCTTTAGCTGTTCAAGAATGGTTAGAGGATAAAATTTATCATAGAGATACTAAATAATTTAAACTTATATTAATGTCTGTTTTAAACGGTAAAAACGTTTTGCTAGGTGTTTCTGGCGGAATCGCAGCTTATAAAACAGCATCATTAGTAAGACTTCTTATAAAAGCAGGTGCACATGTACAAGTTGTCATGACACCTGCTTCTCTTGATTTTGTTACCCCGTTAACATTATCAACGCTTTCAAAAAATCCAGTTTATAGTACGTTTTATAACGAAGAAGATGCAAATGCTACTTGGAATAATCATGTAGAATTAGCACTTTGGGCAGATTATATGCTTATTGCACCTGCAACAGCTAATACTTTGTCGAAAATGGCATCTGGTACTTGTGATAACTTGCTAATGGCAACGTATTTGTCTGCAAAATGTCCAGTATATTTTGCTCCAGCAATGGATTTAGATATGTACATTCATCCTACAACTAAAATTAATTTCGATAAATTACAAAGTTTCGGAAACACTATAATCCCTGCAGAAAGCGGCGAATTAGCGAGTGGTTTAAGTGGTGAAGGTAGAATGGCTGAGCCAGAAAATATTATTCAATTTATTGAAAAAGATTTGGAAAGTAAATTACCTCTTAAAGGTAAAAAAGTCTTAATTACTGCTGGTCCAACTTATGAAGCTATTGATCCTGTTCGTTTCATAGGAAATCATTCCTCTGGAAAGATGGGATTTGATATTGCAACTGCCGCCGCAAATTTAGGTGCAGAAGTTGTTTTGGTTTCTGGACCAACACATTTGCAAATGAAGAACAGTTCGGTAAAAGTAATAAGAGTAACTTCGGCAGATGAAATGTATGAAGCATGTCATCAATATTTTTCAACTACTGATGTAGCTATCGCTGCTGCTGCTGTTGCCGATTATAAGCCAAAAAATGTGGCCACTCAGAAAATAAAAAAGACGGAAGAAACGTTTACTATAGAGCTAGAAAAAAATAAAGATATTTTATTATCTTTAGGTCAGATTAAAAAGAATCAATTTTTAATTGGCTTTGCTTTAGAGACTGAAAATGAGATAGAAAACGCAAAAATTAAAATTGAAAAGAAGAATTTAGACTTAATTGTCTTGAATTCTTTAAAAGATAAAGGTGCAGGTTTTGGAAAACCAACGAATAAAGTTACTTTTATTGATAAAGATTTTAATATATTTGAGAATCCTTTAAAATCTAAGGAATTAGTTGCCGAAGATATTGTTAACCTAATTGTGAAAAAATATGCGAATTAAATTTTTAATACTATTTGTTTTAAGTGCTTTTTGTGCATCTTCACAAGAATTAAAAGCAGTAGTTTCTATAAATTCTGCTCAGGTTACAAACGTAAATCCTCAGATTTTTAAGAATTTAGAAAAACAAATTTTCGATTTTTTAAATAATACTAAATTTTCAGATAAAGTTGTAAAACAAAATGAAAAAGTAAATTGTTCATTTTTCTTTATCGTAAATAAATTTGAAGCCAATAATTTCGAAGTTACTTTACAAGTAAATTCAACCAGACCAGTTTTCAATTCAACTTTTACAACACCAATTCTAAATATTAATGATAAAGACGTAAGTTTTAAATACATTGAATTTGAAAACTTAATTTACGATCAAAATTCATTTACTTCAAATTTAGTATCCGTTTTATCTTTTTATGCGAATATTGTTTTAGCCTCTGATGCAGATACTTTTTCTGATAAAGGCGGTACAGAATATTTAGAAAGTGCTTTAAATATTTCGAATGTAGCACAATCAAGTGGTTTTTCTGGTTGGGTGCAAACAGGAAAAAAAACAACGAGATATAATTTAATTTCAGATTTAATGTCTAATACTTTTGATGCTTACAGAGAAACACTATATCAGTATCACATTAATGGATTAGATAAAATGGCAGACGATTTAAAAACCGGGAAATTAGAAATAATCAATTCTATTGAAACGTTGCTAAAATTACATAAAGTGAGACCAAATTCACTTTTAGCAAGAACGTTCTTCGATGCTAAAACTGATGAAATTGTAAATATTTTCACTGGTGGACCAATGTTAGACGTCTCAAAAGTAAAAGATAATTTAGCTACCATTTCTCCGTTAAATTCTTCTAAATGGAATAAAATAAGGTAATATGCTTTTATCTTTATCAGTTCAAAATTACGCTTTAATAGAACAGCTTAATATTAATTTTACCAATCAGTTTGCTACCATTACTGGAGAAACGGGTGCGGGAAAATCGATATTATTAGGTGCTTTAGGTTTGATAATGGGTAATCGTGCCGATTTGTCTTCACTTAAAGATAAAGAAAAAAAATGTGTAGTTGAAGCAAGTTTTGAAGTTTCGAAATACAATTTAAAACCGCTGTTCGAAGCCAACGATTTAGATTACGAAAACACTACAATAATAAGAAGAGAAATTTTACCTTCAGGTAAATCGCGCGCTTTCATTAATGATACGCCGGTTAATTTATCGGAACTTCAAATTTTAGCTGAAAATCTTATCGATATACATTCACAGCATCAAACACGTGAATTAGAACAACAAAATTACCAGATTTCTATTTTAGATGCCATTGGTACGAATTCGGAAAATCTAAAAGAATACGCAGTTTTATTATCAGATTTTAAACAAAAATCAAAAGAGTTAGAACAAGCAATTGCAGATAAAAATACCTTATTTACGGCTCAAGAATACAATTCTTATTTGTTAAATGAGTTAATTCAAGTTGGATTACAACCGAATGAACAAGCAGAATTGGAAGAAGAATTATTGGGTTTAAATAATTCGGAATTAATTAGCGAAACTTTGAGTAAATTGGTTTCAAGTGCTAATGAAGAGCAATTCGGATTCATAAATGCCTTGAAAGAGTGCAAAAATGCTTTGCATAAAATCGCTCCATTTTCAACTTCTTATTCAGAATTATATGAAAGATTAAATTCTTCATTGATTGAATTAGAAGATATTGCTGATACGAGTTTCAATTTAGCTGAAAAAAACGTTTACAATCCAGAACGATTAGAATTTATTTCAAGCAGATTACAAACGATTTACGATTTACAAAAGAAACACCAAGTTTCTACCATTGAAGATTTAATTGATATTAGAAATCAATTAGACGAAAAAGTGCTTTTAGTTGATAATTTAGAAGAAAAAATCAATAGTTTGAATGCGTATCTAAGCACGAAAACTGCGGAATTAAATGCAACAGCAAAAAATATTACAGATAACAGGAGTAAGGCTATTCCTGTTTTCATAGATAAAATTTCTTCTATTTTGTTCGAATTAGGAATGCCAGATTCGCAATTTAAAATGGAATTAATTCCTTCGAATCAGTTTTTATCGAACGGAAAAGACGAATTAGAATTATTGTTTTCAGCGAATAAAGGAACGAGCTTAGGTTCGTTTAAAAAAGTGGCTTCAGGTGGAGAAATGTCGAGAATAATGTTGGCAATAAAATCTGTTTTAGCTGATTTTTCTCAATTGCCAACTATTTTATTTGATGAAATTGACACAGGAGTTTCTGGTGAAATTGCCTTGAAAATGGGAGAAATTATGAGTAAAATGAGCTCGAATCGTCAAGTTTTTGCGATTACACATTTACCTCAAATTGCTTCAAAAGGTGATGCGCAATATAAAGTTTCAAAAGAGACTGTTGCAGATAATACAATTTCTAAAATTGTCAAATTAAATTCTGATGAACGAATTGTAGAAATTGCTGAAATGTTATCTGGAAAACAAATTACAGATTCGGCACTAACTCATGCTAAAACATTATTAAATTAAAATTTATACTTTTGTAATAGATTTAAAACAAGATACAACAATAATAAAAAATAAAATTATGATTATAGAGCCAAGAATGCGCGGATTTATATGTTTAACAGCTCATCCAGAAGGTTGTGCACAAAATGTAAAAAATCAAATTGAATATGTGAAGTCAAAAGGTAAAATTGATGGAGCAAAAAAAGTTTTAGTAATTGGTGCTTCAACTGGTTTTGGTTTAGCTTCAAGAATTACAAGTGCATTTGGTTGTGATGCAGCTACAATTGGTGTTTTCTTCGAAAAAGAACCAAGTGAAGGAAAAACAGCAACTCCAGGTTATTATAATTCTGCAGCATTAGAAATTGAAGCAGCAAAAGTGGGTTTATATGCAAAAAGTATCAATGGTGATGCGTTTTCAAATGAAATTAAGCAACAAACTATCGATTTAATCAAGAAAGATTTAGGTCAAGTTGATTTAGTAATTTATAGTTTAGCTTCTCCAGTTCGTATGCATCCTACAACAGGTGTTTTACATCGTTCAACATTAAAACCAATTGGTGGAAAATTTACAAACAAAACAGTTGATTTTCATACAGGAAATGTAACAGAAGTTTCTATTGAACCTGCTAATCAAGAAGATATTGATAATACAGTTGTCGTAATGGGCGGTGAAGATTGGTCAATGTGGATGAATGCTTTAAAAGATGCTGGAGTTTTAGCAAATGACGCGATGACTTTAGCATATTCTTATATCGGACCAGAAGTTACAGAGCCAGTTTACAGAAAAGGAACAATTGGTCGTGCTAAAGATCATTTAGAAGCTACAGCTTTTGAAATTACAAAACAATTAGAAGATGTAAATTGCAAAGCGTATGTTTCAGTAAATAAAGCGTTAGTAACTCAAGCGAGTTCTGCTATTCCAGTAATTCCATTATACATTTCATTATTATACAAAACAATGAAAGCTGAAGGAATTCATGAAGGTTGTATTGAACAAATACAGCGTTTATATTCTAACAGATTATTTAGCGGAAATGCTATTCCAACTGATGATAAAGGAAGAATTAGAATTGACGATTGGGAAATGCGTGACGATGTTCAAGCACAAGTTTCTAAATTATGGGAAGTTGCAACCACAGAAAATCTTTCTGAAATAGGAGATTTAGCTGGTTACAAACAAGACTTTTTGAACTTATTTGGTTTCGGTTTCGATGGTGTTGACTACCTTGCAGATACTTCAGAATTAGTATTTGTGCCAAGTATGAAATAATTCACATTTTATAGAATAAATGTTATAAAATCCCGATTCGTTCGGGATTTTTTCATTTTATCGAAGTTTTGTGCATTTCATCGGTAAAATATTTTGAATATATTAACATTTCATTATTTTTTTGTTTATTTACAGCTACTAAACATTAAATATTAAATAATGAAAAAAATTACTTTATGGTTATTTGCCCTCTTAACGAGTTGGCAAATGACAGCACAAGTTGGTATTTTTCAGAACTATGATTCTGATACTAATATGCCAGCTGGATGGACGGTGACTGGTGGTGGTTATGTTACTGCTACTGAAGCTTGTTCAGGGAATTCTTTTGTTGACAACTTGTACAGTTTTAGTACTACAGGAACGTTGGTTACTCCTAATCAAGTAGCTGGTTCAAATGGTACAGATCTTACAGTGTCGTTTAATTACAAAATTGAAAATTGGAATTCAAATACCGCAGCCTCACCTGGTTGGGGTAATATTCAAGTTCAATATTCAACTAATAATGGAGGTGCATGGACAACATTTTTTACAATTGATGATGTAAATCATGTTGTAGCTAATACATGTGCTAATTTTTCAAATGTAATACCTGCAGCTAGTGTTCCAAATGGTTCAGATGTAAGTATTAGATTTTTATTTACTTGGGTAGCTGGAGATTATGATATTTATATTGATGATTTTACTGCAACACAAGTAACTGCGCTTCCTCCATCTTGTACTGTTTTAGCAACACCTACAAATGGAGCTACAAATATTTTAAGTTCTACAATTTCTTGGAACAATGCTCCAGGAATACCAACTGGTTATAGATTAAATGTTGGAACTACTCCAGGTGGTACAAATGTTTTAAATTTATTTGATGTTGGTAATGTTACAAGTTATAATTTAGGAGCATTAAATTCTGGAACAACTTACTACGTTACTGTAATTCCTTATAATACTAATGGTAGTGCAACAGGTTGTACTGAAAGTTCATTTACAACATGTGGTGCGATAACAACTTATCCGAGTTTAGAAACATTCGCAACTTTCTTACCAACTCAATGTTGGTCTCAAGGTGACGGTGGAGATTTAACTGCTGGTCCTGCAACTTTTGGATCTAGTGGATGGCAAGCTGATGGTTTAGGTAACGTTGGTACATCTGGTGCTTTTAAATATAATGTTTTTGTTGCTTCTGCAAATGACTGGGTTATTTCTCCAGAATTTGCTATTCCTGCAACAGGATATGAATTAAAATTTGATGCTGCAGCTAATCAATATGGATCTACAAATGCTCCATCACCTGCATGGGAAGCTGATGATTCAATTGAAGTATTAGTTTCTACAACTGGTAATACAAACTGGACAGTTTTACATACTTATAATGATGGAAATCAACCAGGAAATACAGCAACTTCTTTAGCAATTGATTTAGATGCTTATGCTTCTCAAACAGTAAAATTTGCTTTTAGAGCTGTTGAAGGTACTGCCGATGGTGGTGCTGATATTGATTTTTCTATTGATAATTTCCAAGTGCGTTTAACTCCAACTTGTCCAGATCAAACAGGTTTAACAGTTTCAAACATTACTTCATCTGGAGCTGATACATCATGGGATGATATGTCTGTTGGTGGTTCAGTTGGTTACGAATACGCTGTTACAACTTCAGCAACACCTCCAGCTTCAGGTACTGCAACTACTGCTCTTTATTTTCAACCTACAGGTTTAACTGCACAAACGGTTTATTACTTACACGTAAGATCTGAATGTAGTGGTAGTACATATGGAAATTGGTCTACAATTTCATTTACAACTGCTTGTTCATCTATTACAGATTTTAATGAAAATTTTGATGCAGTAACTACACCAGCTCTACCTACATGTTGGAATAAAATACTTTCAGGAGCAACAATATCGAATTTTGCAACTGTTGGTACTGTGAATTTTGTTAGTGCATCTGCACCTAATGGTGTTGATTTATATAATTCAAATTCTTCTGCAACTGATAATATTATGTTGATTACTCCAATGTTAAGTAATTTAAGTGCAGGTACTCATCGTTTAAAATTCAAAGCTAGAAATAATTCAGCTACTGAAGATTTAGAAATTGGAGTTTTAACTGATCCTTCTGATGCAGGTACTTTTACATTAGTTGAAGCAGTTGATATTACAGGTACTTTTCAAAGTTATGTAGTTAATTTTGATACTTTTTCTGGTCCAGGTGCAGTTATTGCAATAAGAAGATTATCAACTTCAATGTACACAAACGTTTATTTAGACGATATTGTTTGGGAAGCTATGCCAACTTGTCCAGATCAAACTGGATTAACAGTTAGTGGTATTACTTCTTCAGGAGCTAACACTTCTTGGGATGCAGTTGCTGCTGGTGTAGAATATGCTGTTACAACTTCAGCTACCCCTCCTGCTTCAGGAACTCCAACTACAGCTACTTTTTATATTGCTTCTGGTTTAGCACCTCAAACAGTTTATTATTTACATGTAAGAACAGATTGTGGTGCAGGTGATTATGGGATTTGGGTAACAATTCCATTTACTACACAATGTGCACCAATTGCTTCATTACCTTGGATTGAAAATTTTGATGCTGTAACAACACCAGCTATACCACAATGTTGGTCTGAAGAAAATGGTGATTATGAAACAGCTGTAGCAGGTACTTATAATACAGCTCATTCAGGTACAAATTATTTAAGAGATGCATGGTCTGCAAATAATGAATTTATGTGGACTCCAGGTTTTGATTTAATTGCTGGAACTTCTTACGATTTTTCATCTTGGATTCAAGGAGATGGAGCTAGTTCATGGACGGTTGACTTTTTTGTAAACAATGTTCAAAATTCAACAGCTGCAACTCAATTAGGGCCACAATACGTTGTTCCAGGTTCAGGCCCAATTGCAATACAACCTTATGCTCAAGCAACAAGATCATTTGTTCCAGCAACATCAGGAACGTATTATTTTGCTTTTAGAGTAAATGAATCTACTGGTGGACCTTGGTATATTGCTATTGATGATGTTGAATTAAAAGTATCACCATCTACACCTCCAGCATGTACTACTAATTTAGTAGCTACACCAAACGCTACTTGTGGAAATTTTTCTAATAATTTAACTTGGAATCTTGAGCCAACAGCTACAGGATATTATGTTACAATCGGTACAAGTACTGGTGCAACTGATATTGCAAATGCTGTTAACGTAGGTTCGAATTCATATTCATTTACTGGTTCAATAGGAACTACTTATTTTTGGAAAGTCGTGCCTTATAATGCTGCAGGTTCTGCAACAGGTTGTGTTGAGCAATCATTTTCAACTGTTGCAACAGGATGTTATTGTGCTTCTGTACCGACTTCAAATGATGGTACTGGTATTACAACAGCTGTAGTTGGTGCTACATCAAATCCAATTGCTGATGTTACTTATACTGATTTAACTGCAACTCCTGTAATTGTTGAACCTGGTACAACTACTAATGTTCAGTTAACATTTAATACTGGTTACGATTATGATATTAATATTTGGGTTGATTTTAACAACGATTTTGATTTTAATGATGCCGGAGAGTTAGTTAAAACAGGAATTGCTTGTACAGATGTTGAGCCAAATACAGTTGACGCTTCGTTCTTAATGCCTTTAACTGCACCAACTGGTGTTCATAGAATGAGAGTTGGTACTGCAGACGGTGGTCAAGTGCCACCAAATGAATGTTATAGTGGTTCTTATGGTGTAACTCTTGATTTCACTGTTGATACTACTTTAGGTTCAAATTCATTTGATACAACTACTTTTGTAGCTTATCCAAATCCAGTGAAAGACGTATTAAATTTAACATACAAAACTGCTATTAGCAATGTAAGAGTTGTTAACTTATTAGGTCAAGAAGTTTTAAATACTAAAACGAATACTAATAACGTACAAGTTAATATGACTGCTTTAACTGCAGGTGCATATATTGTAAATATTACTGTAGAAGATACAGTACATACGATTAAAGTTATTAAGGAGTAATTTTCTAAAAAATTATTTAACTAAAGTCCCGAGAAATCGGGACTTTTTTTTATGTATTTTCTCTTACAACATTTTTTGTTTATTGTAACATTCATTTATTTTTTGTAACATTTATTTATTTTTTTATGATAATTTAATAATTTTTAGGAATAACATAATTAATATCATTTTTTTACATAATTATTTTAAAAACCTCATTATTATAACTTTAAAAAATTATTCATGAAAAAAATTACTTTATGGTTATTTGCACTCTTTACGTGTTGGCAAATATCCGCCCAAACAGGGACAATAGTAGTTGGTGTAAGTGACGGCACGCCAAATACTATAACAGGTTATCCTTCTCCAATGCAAGATTTTTATAAAACTGGGAGAGCTCAGTATTTGTATACAGCTTCAGAGCTTACAAATGCTGGTTTTGTAGCAGGTAATATTACAGAAATTGGATGGGTAGTTACTTCAAATAATACAAGTACTTTACAAGAAGGCTACAAAATCTCTATGAAGAACACAGCTTCAACGGTATTAACAAGTACTTTTGAATCGGGTGCAACTTTAGTTTACGGTCCTACAAATTTTACTCCGTCTACAACAGGAAATGTTATGTTTACATTATCAACTCCTTTTGTGTGGGATGGAACTTCAAATGTAATTGTTGAAGTATGTGCAGGTGTATCTACAGGTACAATTTCGCAAAATGTTAGTTGTGCAAATAATACAACTGTAGGAATCAAATCTGTATATTACAGAAATGATGCATCATTATCACCTTGTACAGCAACAACAGGAACAACTATAAATGAAAGACCTTTATTAGTTGCAACTGGAAATGTTGCTTCTTGTTTAGCGCCAACAAATGTTGTAAGTGCTAATGTTGGAGCTTTTACTGCAGATATTTCTTGGACTGCTTCTACATCTAATCCAGGTATTGGATATGAATATGTAGTTTCAACTTCAAATGCTGCTCCTACTGGGGCTGGTACAGCAACTACTAATACATCTGTAAGTGTTTCGTCTTTATTAGAACAAACAACTTACTATATTTATGTGAGATCAAATTGTAATGCTGGTGAATTTAGTGGTTGGTATGGACCAATTTCTTTTACTACTACATGTGGGCCAGTTACAGCACCAATGTTAGAGCCTTTTGCAACTTTTTTACCAAACGCATGTTGGTTTAACAGAACAGGTGGTGATTTAACAACTGGACCAATTTTTTCAACAGCTTTAGGATGGTTTGCTGATGGATTTGGAAATGTTGGTACAACAGGAGCAATTAAAAACGAAATTTTTACCACTGGTGCTAATGATTGGTTTATTTCACCAGTGATTACAATTCCAGCTACTGGATATGAATTGAAATTTGATGCTGCTGCAACTCAATATAATTCAGTAAATGCTCCGACTAATGCTTGGGAAGCAGATGATACTATTGAAGTTTTAGTTTCTACAACTGGAATAACAAACTGGACAGTATTACATACTTATAACGATACTAATCAGCCATCGAATGTTGGTACACCTAATATTATTGATTTAGATGCATATGCAGGTCAAAATGTTAGAATTGCTTTTAGAGCTGTTGAAGGTTCTACAAATGGTTCTGCTGATATCGATTTTTCAATTGATAATTTTCAAGTAAGATTAACTCCTGCTTGTTCAGAGCCTATGAGTATTATTACTGCAAACGCAACTGATTCTACAATTGATGTGTCTTGGACTGCTCCAGCTACTGCTCCTTCAAATGGTTATGAATATTTTGTTTCAACATCAAATACAGTTCCAGTAACTGCTGGTACTCCAGTAGCAAATACTTATGCAATTCCTTCAGGTTTGTTATCAAATACAACATATTATATTTTTGTGAGATCTAATTGTGATGCGGCAGGATTTAGTTCATGGACTGGACCAGTTAGTTTCACAACAGCTTGTGGAGTATATCCAGCTCCAATGACAGAAAATTTTGGAACATTTTTACCAAGTGTATGCTGGTTTAATAGAACTGGTGGTGATTTAACAACTGGACCAACTTCATTAACTGGTTCTGGTTGGGTTGCTGACGGATTTGCAAATGTGGGTACTACAGGTGCTATTAGAAATGAAATTTTTACAACAGGTGGTAACGATTGGATTATTTCTCCACGAATTGGAATACCAACTACTGGATATGAATTGAAATTTGATGCAGCTGCTACACAGTTCGGTAACGTAAATATTCCGACTAATGCTTGGGAAGCAGATGATACTATTGAAGTTTTAGTTTCTACTACAGGATTAACAAACTGGACAGTATTACATACTTATAACGATACTAATCAACCATCAAATTCTGGTACTTCTAATATTTTAGATTTAGATGCATATGCTGGTTCTGATATTAGAATTGCTTTTAGAGCTGTTGAAGGTTCTACAAATGGTTCTGCTGATATTGATTTTTCTATTGATAATTTTCAAGTAAGATTAACTCCTGCTTGTTCAGAACCAATAGGTATTGTTTTTGGAAATGTAACGGATTCTTCTGTTGATATGTCTTGGACAGCTCCAGCAACCGCTCCTTCAGTTGGTTACGAATATATTGTGTCAACATCAAACACTATACCTGTTATTGCTGGAACTCCTGTAACAACTAGTTATGCATCTGCTTCAGGTTTATTATCAAACACAACATATTATATTTTTGTGAGATCTGATTGTGGTGCTTCAGGATTTAGCGAATGGAGTGGACCAGTTACGTTTACAACACCTTGTGGTGTGTATTCAGTTCCAATGACTGAAAATTTTGCAACATTTTTACCAAGCGTTTGCTGGTTTAATAGAACTGGTGGTGATTTAACAACTGGACCAACTTCATCAACTGCCCTTGGTTGGTTTGCTGACGGATTTGCAAATGTTGGTACAACTGGTGCTATTAGAAATGAAATATACACAACTGGTGCTAACGATTGGATTATTTCTCCTCGAATTGCAATTCCAGCTGCTGGATATGAATTAAAATTTGATGCTGCTGCAACTCAGTTTGCTACAGTAAATGCTCCTACTAACGCCTGGGAATCTGATGATTCTATTGAGGTTTTAGTTTCTACTACAGAATTAACAAACTGGACAGTATTACATACTTATAACAATACTAATCAACCATCAAATACAGGAACACCAAATATTTTAGATTTAGATGCATATGCAGGTCAAAATATTAGAATTGCTTTTAGAGCTGTTGAAGGTGCTACAAATGGTTCTGCTGATATTGATTTTTCTATTGATAATTTTCAAATTAGATTAACGCCAAGTTGTATTGAACCTTTAAATTTAATTTTTTCAACTGTAACTTCTACTACAGCTAGTATCTCTTGGGATGCTACATCTCCAAGTCCAACAACTGGTTATGAGTATTTTGTTTCAACAACAAATACAGTTCCAGTAACGGCTGGTACTGCAACAACAAATACTTATGCAAGTTTATCAAGTTTGTTACCACAAACAACATATTATGTTTTTGTTCGTTCAGACTGTAGTGCTGGTGATTTTAGTTATTGGACAGGTCCAATTACGTTTACAACACAATGTGCTCCAATAAATACTTTACCTTGGAATGAAGGTTTTGAAGGTTTAGCAACTGTTGGTAGTACAGTTTATCCTCCATGTTGGTATAAACAAAATGGAGATTGGACTTCAGCAAACGCAAGTACTACATATAGTACAGCAAATACAGGTACTCGTTATATTAGAAATTCTTATGCTGCAGCTAACGAATATATTTGGACACCAGGATTCGATTTAGTAGCAGGAACTTCTTATGATTTTTCATCTTTTGTTCAAGGTGATAACGCAACAGGTTGGGTTGTTGATTATGTTGTTAATTCAGCTCAAAATTCTACAGGTGCAACTCAAATTGGTGCATCGTATAATGTGCCAGGCGTTGGAACTCCTTATTCATTTCAACCTTATGCTAAAGTAACTAGATCGTTTGTTCCAGCAACATCGGGAACATATTACTTTGCAGTTAGAGTAAATCAACCAGGTTTCCCTTGGTATGTTTCTTTTGATGATTTTAAATTAGAATTATCACCATCTACACCTCCAACTTGTGCAACTAATTTAGTAGCTACACCTAATGCTTGTGGAAATTTTTCTAATAATTTAAATTGGAATGTTGAGCCAACAGCTAATGGGTATTATGTTACAATCGGTACAACTCCAGGAGGAACTGATATTGCAAATGCGGTTAACGTTGGATCAAATTCTTATGCATTTACAGGTTCAATAGGAACTACTTACTTTTGGTCAGTTGTGCCTTATAATGGAGCAGGTGCAGCAATTGGTTGTACAGAACAATCATTCTCAACAGCTGCTGTAGGTTGTTATTGTACTTCTGTACCAACTTCTAATGATGGTTTAGGAATTACAACAGCTTTAGTTGGTGCTACATCAAATGCAGTTCCTGATGTTACTTATGCTAATTTAACAGCAGTTCCTGAAGTTGTTACTCAAGGATCTAACACAAATATTCAATTGACATTTAGTACAGGTTTTGTATATAATATTAATGTTTGGGTAGATTTTAATAATGATTATGACTTTAATGATGCAGGAGAGTTGGTTAAAACTGGTATTGCTTGTACAACTGTTCAACCAAATACTGTAGACGCATCATTTACAATGCCTTTAACTGCACCGATTGGTCAACACAGAATGAGAATTGGTTCAGCTTGGACTGCTCAAAATCCTCCAAATCCTTGTTATAATGGTTCTTATGGAATTGTTCTTGATTTTACAGTTGATACGGCTATATTAAGTTCAAATTCTTTTGACACAACTACTTTTGTAGCTTATCCAAATCCAGTGAAAGATGTGTTAAACTTATCATATAAATCAGCAATTAGCAATGTGAGAGTTGTTAACTTATTAGGTCAAGAAGTTTTAAATACTAAGACTAATGCTAATGATCTTCAAGTTGATATGTCAGCTTTAACTGCTGGAGCATATATTGTTAATATTACTGTTGAAGATACAGTACATACAATTAAAGTTATTAAAGAATAATTTTTTTAAAATTTGTAAAAAAAGTCCCGTGAAAACGGGATTTTTTTTTGCAATATATCGATGTAATTTGTATTTCATCGGGAATGCAAGTTAATTATTGTAACATTTGATAGTTTTTTTGTTTATTTACTGTAATAAACCAAATAAAAACAGTGAAAAAATGAAAAAAATTACTTTTTGGGTGTTTGTCTTACTATCAAGTTGGCAAATATCAGCACAAGTAGGTATTATACAGAATTTTGATTCTGCTACTACTTTACCTACAGGTTGGACAGAAACTGGGGGCAAGACAATTGCTGCTGCAGAATCTTGTTCAGGAAATTCCATTAGAGATAACTTATACGCTAGTAGTAACACAGGTACACTGGTTACTCCTAACCAAGTTGCAGCTTCAAATGCAACTGACTTAACAGTATCTTTTGATTATAAAATTGAAGTTTGGAATACTACAAATGCTAATCCAGCAGGTTGGGGTAATATTCAAGTTCAATATTCTATTAATAATGGAGGTGCTTGGACAACTTTTTTTACAATTAATGATGCAAATCACGTTGTTGCAAATACTTGTGCAAACTTTTCAAATGTCATTCCTGCGGCAAGTTTGCCAAATGGTTCTGATGTTAGAATTAGATTTTTATATACTTGGGCAGCAGGAGATTATGATATTTATATTGATAATTTTTCGGCTACACAAGTAACAGTAGTTCCACCATTATGTACAGTATTATCAACCCCTGCAAATGGAGCAACAAATGTTTTAGGTTCAACTATTTCTTGGAATGCTGCAGGAGGTTTACCAACTGGATATAAACTAAATGTAGGTACAATATCTGGTGGTACAGATGTATTAAATTTATTTGATGTAGGTAACGTTACTAACTATACTTTACCGGCTTTAACATCTGGTACAACTTATTATGTAAAAGTAATTCCATATAATGCTAACGGAGATGCTACTGGATGTACAGAAACTTCATTTACAACTTGTGGAGCAATTACTACCTTACCTCACTTAGAACCTTTTACAACATTTTTACCAAATTGTTGGACAGAAGCTGATAATGGTGATTTAGCTGTAGGTCCAGCAACAGTTGGAGCAGGAAGTTGGCTAGTTGATGGCTTAGGAAATGTAGGAACAACAGGAGCAATCAGAGTAACTCTTGATGCTACTGGTGATAATGACTGGGTTGTTTCTCCAGAATTTACAATTCCTGCAGCTGGTTATGAATTAAAATTTATTGCAGCAGCTAATCAAAGTGGTGCAACTACAGCACCAACTACCGCATGGGAGTCAGATGATTCAATTGAAGTGTTAGTTACTACAACTGGTATGACAAACTGGACTCCAATATTTATTTATAATGATGGTAATGTACCTTCAAACACAGGTAGTATTAATACTATTGATTTAAGTTCTTTTTCAGCACAAACTGTTCGTTTTGCTTTTAGAGCTATAGAAGGTGCAACAAACGGATCTGCTTCTGTAGATTTTTCTGTTGATAATTTTGAAATTCGTTTAACTCCAACATGTCCTGATCAAACAGGATTAACTGTAAATAACATTACTGGTTCTGGAGCTAACACTTCATGGGATGATACGTCTGGAACTGGTGCAATAGGTTATCAATATGCTATTACAACTTCAGCAACTCCACCTGCATCAGGTACTGGAACTACAAATACTTATTATATTGCTTCTGGTTTAAATCCACAAACAGTATATTATTTACATGTAAGATCTGAATGTGCTGGTAGTACATTTGGAAACTGGGGGACAACTACTTTTACAACAGGTTGTGCACCAATTGCTTCTTTACCATGGACTGAAAATTTTGATGCTTTAACTACTGGGACAAATGTTTTTCCTGCTTGTTGGGGATATACAAATACAACTAGTACTTGGTCAATTTCAACTACACCAACAGCATATAGTGGAGCCAATTCTTTAAGAAGAACTTGGAGTACAGATGGTTGGGCTTATACGCCTATGGCAACTTTAACAGCTGGTGTTTCTTACAGATTTAGTTATTATGTAAGAACTAACGATAATGTTGTAGGTTATGATATTACAGTTGGTGTTGGAAATTCACAAGATAGTGCAGCAATGAATACTACATTGTCAACTGTAGCTGGTTATCAAGGTCCAGCTTGGGTTAGAGTAAATCATGAATTTACTCCAACTGTAACAGGTGATTACTCTTTTGGAGTACATGTTGTTGCACCAGTTTCGCCAAATGGAATTAATTTTGATAATTTTAGATTAGAATTATCTCCAACTTGTCCAGATCAAACAGGATTAGTTGTTGGAAATATTTCTTCATCAGGAGCTGATACTTCATGGGATGATATGTCTGCTTTAGGTGCTGTTGGTTACGAGTATGCAGTTACAACATCAGCAACTCCACCAGCTTCAGGTACTCAAACAACTGCTACTTTTTATATTGCATCTGGTTTGTTACCTCAAACGGTTTATTATTTACATGTTAGATCAGAATGTGCGGGTAGTACTTACGGAGTTTGGGCTACAACGACTTTTACAACAGCTTGTGTACCATTAGCATTACCTTGGTTAGAAAATTTTGATGCTTTAACTCCTGGAACTAATGTATTTCCAAATTGTTGGAACTACTCAAATACAACTAGTACTTGGTCTATTTCAACGACACCAACCGCATATAGTGGAGCCAATTCTTTAAGAAGAACTTGGAGTACAGATGGTTGGGCTTTTACACCAATGTTTACGTTAACTGCAGGAACTTCTTATACATTTAGTTATTTTGTAAGAACAAACGATACTACTGTAGGTTATGATGTTACTGTTGGGGTAGGAAACTCTCAAAATAGTGCAGCAATGAATACTACATTATCAACTGTAGTTGGATATCAAGGTCCAGCATGGACATTAGTTTCTCTAGAATATACACCAACAGTTTCAGGTGATTATTCATTTGGAGTTCATGTGGTTGCACCACTTGCACCAAATGGAATCAATTTTGATAATTTTGAGTTGAAATTAACTCCTGCTTGTCCTGCGCCATTAGCCTCAGCTTCAGGTGTTACTGATGCTGCAGCTAATTTATCTTGGGCAGCTGTTCCAAGTGCAGCTTTAGGTTATGAATATGTTTTAGATAATGTTGCCACTGATCCGGCTGGTTCTGGAACTTCAACAATGGCTTTGGCGTATCCAGCTAGTGGTTTAAATGCTTCAACATTATATTACTTCCATATACGTTCTGTATGTTCAGCTGGAACTTATAGTACTTGGTCTACAGTTAGTTTTACAACTTTAGCAACACCTCCAGTTAATGATAATTGTAGTAATGCTACAGTTTTAACTCCAGGTGCTACATTCGCAACTAATCCATTGGTTGCAACTAATGTTGGAGCTACTGGTTCAACAGAAACTGCTCCAGGTTGTGCTTCATATTCAGGTGGTGATGTTTGGTATTCTGTTTTAGTTCCTGCTTCAGGAAGTATTACATTAGAAACTGATACTAACACTGGTACAACTATAACAGATACAGGTTTAGCTGTTTATTCAGGTGCTTGTGGCGCTTTAGTTCTAGTTGAATGTGATGATGATGATGGAACAAATGGTAATTTTTCATTAGTTGCTTTAACTGGTAGAACACCAGGAGAATTGTTATATGTAAGAGCATGGGAATATGGTAATGATACATTTAATACTTTTAAAATCTCTGCTTATGATGCTTCTTTAAGCTCTTCTAGTTTTGATAGATCTACATTTGTAGCATATCCAAACCCTGTGAAAGATGTATTAAACTTATCATACAAATCAACAATTAGTAATGTAAGAGTTATTAACTTATTAGGTCAAGAAGTTTTAAATACTAAAACTAATGCTAATGATGTACAAGTTAATATGTCTGCTTTAACTGCAGGTGCTTATATTGTAAACATTACTGTTGACGATACAGTTCATACAATTAAAGTTATTAAGGAATAATTTTAAAATAAATTTTTACTTAAAAGTCCCGAGAAATCGGGACTTTTTTTTGCATATTTTTTTCTTAGAACATTTGATTTTTTATAACATTTTGTTGTTTATTTATGATAATTCAATGATTTTTAGGATGAAGTTATTTAATGCTATTATATTGCGAAATATTTTCCCCCCGTAATTATAAACCAAAAAACCTTATTAATGAAAAAAATTACATTATGGTTATTTGCGCTCTTTACGTGTTGGCAAATATCCGCCCAAACGGGTACGATTGTAGTTGGTGTGAACGATGGTACACCAAACACAGCAATTAGCAATCCATCACCAATGCAAGATTATTATAAAACTGGTAGAGTTCAGTTTTTGTACACAGCTTCAGAATTATTAGGAGTTGGTTTAGTTGCAGGAAACATTACTGAAATTGGTTGGGTAGTCACTTCAAATAATGCAAGTACTTTGCAAGAAGGCTATACAATTTCAATGAAAAGTACTTCATCTACTGTGTTAACTGCAAATTTTGAATCTGGTTCAACTGTAGTTTACGGTCCAACAGATTTTACTCCATCTACAACAGGTAATGTTATGTTTACATTAACAACTCCTTTTGTTTGGGATGGAACTTCAAACGTAATAGTTGAAGTTTGTGCTGGTTCTTCATCAGGTACTTATACACAAAATGTAAGTTGTGCTAATTCTACAACTACAGGAACACAGGCTGTGTTTTTCAGAAGTGATTCATCTACTTCACCTTGTACTGAAGTTACAGGAACAGCATTGAATGATAGACCATTATTAGTAGCGACAGGAAATGTAGCTTCATGCTTAGCTCCATTAAATTTAGTGAGTGCTAATGTTACAGCATTTACTGCAGATATTTCTTGGGATGCGACTTCATCTACTCCACTAATTGGATATGAATATGTAGTTTCAACTTCAAATGTTGCTCCAACAGGAGCTGGTACTGCTACTACGAATGTGTATGCAAGTGTTTCTTCTTTATTGCCAACAACAACTTATTATGTATTTGTAAGATCAAATTGTGCTGCTGGTGAATTTAGTGGTTGGTATGGACCAATTTCATTTACAACAGGATGTGTATCTGTGGCCAATTTTAATCAAAATTTTGATGGAGTAACAACACCAGCTTTACCAAGTTGTTGGAGTAAAATACTTTCAGGAACAGGAATATCAATTTATGCAAGTGTTGGTACAGCAACTACAAATACATCTGCACCAAATGGAGTTGATTTATATAATTCTGACTCCGGTTCTGCATGTAATATTATGTTAGTATCACCGACGTTAAGTAATTTAAGTGACGGTACACATCGTTTAAAATTTAAAGCTAGAAATACTACAGAAACACAGGATTTAGAAATTGGTGTTTTAACAGATCCTGCAGATGCAAATTCTTTTACTTTGGTTCAAGCTGTTGATATTACTAATTCTTTTCAAAGTTATATAGTTAATTTTGATACTTTCACAGGTCCAGGATCAGTAATTGCAATAAAAAGATTATCTTCATCAACATATTCAAATGTTTATTTAGATGATATTATTTGGGAAGCAATTCCTTCATGTCCAGATCAGACTGGATTGACGGTTTCAAATATTACTTCTACTGGAGCTAATACTTCGTGGGATCCTGTTGCTGCCGGAGTAGAATACGCTATTACAACTTCAGCAACTCCACCTGTTTCAGGTACCGCTACTACAGCTACTTTTTATATAGCTTCAGGTTTAGCTCCTCAAACTCTTCATTACTTACATGTAAGAACTGATTGTGGTGCAGGAAGTTATGGTATTTGGGTAACAATTCCATTTACTACTGCTTGTTCTCCAATTGCTAATTTTAATGAAAATTTTGATTCAGTAACTACTCCAACTCTACCTGGATGTTGGAGTAAATTACTTTCTGGAGCAACATTATCTACTTATGCAAGTGTTAATACTTCAACTGTATATGCATCTGCACCTAATGGTGTTGATTTATATAATTCAAATTCTGGAGCTTCAGATAATATAATGTTGGTAACTCCATTGTTAAGTAATTTAAGTGCAGGTACTCATCGTTTAAAATTCAAAGCTTTAAATAATGTTGATACTCAAGATTTAGAAATTGGAGTTTTAACAGATCCAGCAGATGCAAGTACTTTTACATTGGTTCAAGCTGTTGATATTACTACTACTTATCAAAGTTATATAGTTAATTTTGATACTTTTTCTGGTCCAGGTGCAGCAATTGCATTAAAAAGATTATCAACATCAACTTATTCAAACGTTTATTTAGATGATGTAGTTTGGGAAGCAATTCCTACATGTCCAGATCAAACTGGATTAGTGGTTTCAAATATTACTTCTTCAGGAGCTAATACTTCTTGGGATGCAGTTGCTGCTGGAGTAGAATACGCTATTACAACTTCAGCTACACCTCCTGCTTCTGGAACTCCAACTACAGCTACTTTTTATATGGCTTCAGGTTTAGCTCCTCAAACTGTTCATTATTTACATGTAAGAACTGATTGTGGTGCAGGAAGTTATGGTATTTGGGTAACAATTCCATTTACTACAGCTTGTTCACCAATTGCTACATTGCCTTGGATTGAAAATTTTGATGCAGTAACAACTCCAGCAATACCACAATGTTGGTCTGAAGAAAATGGTGATTATAGTACTTCTAACTCTACATCTAGTAATACTCCACATTCAGGTGCAAATTATTTAAGAGATGCATGGCTTGCAACTAACGAGTTCATGTGGACTCCAGGTTTTGATTTAGTTGCTGATACTTCTTACGATTTTTCATCTTGGATTCAAGGTGATGGTGGAGCTAATTGGGTTGTTGATTATTTTGTTAATTCTGTTCAAAATTCAACTGGCGCTACTCAATTAGGTACTGCTTATAATGTACCTGGAACAGGAACATTTGGAATTCAGCCATACACTAAAGTTATTAGAACATTTGTTCCTGCAACAACTGGTACTTATTATTTTGCAGTTAGAGTAAATCAACCAGGTTACCCTATTTATATTGCTTTTGATGATTTTGAATTAAAATTATCACCAGCTTCAGCTCCAGCTTGTACTACTAATTTAGTAGCTACACCAAACGCTACTTGTGGAAACTTTTCTAATAATTTAACTTGGGATTATGAATCTACAGCTGCAGGATATTATGTAACTATTGGTTCTACTTCTGGTGGAACTGATATTGCTAATGCAGTTAACGTTGGTTTAAATTCATATTCATTTTCAGGTTCAATAGGAACTACTTATTTTTGGAAAGTTGTGCCGTATAATGCTGCAGGTTCTGCAACAGGTTGTACAGAACAATCATTTACAACAGCAGCTACAGGTTGTTATTGTACTTCTTCACCAATATCAAATGATAATTTAGGTATTACAACAGCTGTAATCGGTTCAACAACAAATAATATTGCTGATGTTACTTATGCTGATTTAACAGCAGTTCCTGAAATTATTTCTCAAGGAGAAAATACAAATGTTCAATTAACATTTAGTACGGGTTATACGTATGACGTTAATGTTTGGATAGATTTTAATAATGATTATGATTTTGATGATGCTGGTGAGTTAGTTAAAACAGGTATTGCTTGTACAATTGATCAACCAAATACTGTAGATGCATCATTTATAATGCCAATGACAGCACCAACTGGTATTCATAGAATGAGAATTGGTTCAGCTGATTCAGGTCAGAATCCTCCAAATTCATGTTATAGTGGTTATTATGGGATTACTCTTGATTTTACAGTTGATACTGTTTTAAGTTCAAATTCATTTGATACAACTTCTTTCGTAGCATATCCAAATCCAGTGAAAGATGTATTGAATTTATCATACAAAAATTCAATTAGTAATGTAAGAGTTATTAACTTATTAGGTCAAGAAGTTTTAAATACTAAAACCAATGCTAATGACGTACAAGTTAATATGTCTGCTTTAACTGCAGGCGCTTATATTGTAAACATTACTGTTGAAGATACAGTTCATACAATTAAAGTTATTAAAGAATAATTTTACACATAATTTTTTTACTTAAAAGTCTCGAGAAATCGGGACTTTTTTGTTTTTATATATATCTTTGTTTTTATAAAATTATGATATGCATTTTTCTTTAATAATTCCTATTTATAACCGTCCAGATGAAATTGATGAATTGTTAGAAAGTCTAACAAAACAAACATATTCTAGCAATTATGAAATTGTTATTATTGAAGATGGTTCTACAATTACATGTAAACATATTATTGAAAAATATGCACCTTTAAATGTAAGCTATTATTTTAAACCTAATTCTGGACCAGGTGACTCAAGAAATTATGGAATGAATGTAGCTAAAGGCGATTATTTTATAATTTTAGATTCAGATTGTATTATTCCTCCAAATTATTTACAAACGGTAGATGAGGAATTATCAAAAGATTATGTAGATTGTTTTGGTGGACCAGATGCCGCTTTAGATTCGTTTTCAAACATTCAAAAAGCAATTAATTTTACGATGACTTCTTTTTTAACGACTGGTGGAATAAGAGGTGGAAGTGAAAAATTAGATAAATTTCAACCTAGAAGTTTCAATATGGGATTATCTAAAAAAGCTTTTATTGCATCAAAAGGTTTCGGAAATATTCACCCTGGTGAAGATCCAGATTTATCTATCAGATTATGGAAATTGGGTTACAAAACAAAATTAATTTCAAAAGCTTTTGTATATCATAAACGTAGAATTGATTGGAATAAATTTTACACACAAGTTAATAAATTTGGTTTAGCCAGACCCATATTAAACGCTTGGTATCCAGAATATACAAAAATTACATTTTGGTTTCCAACCTTATTTTTACTAGGTTTTTTGTTTTCTGTAGTATGTGTGATTTTTAATTTTCCTTATTTTTTATACTGTTATGGTTTTTACTTTTCAATGTTATTTATTTCTTCATTAGGACAAAATAAATCATTGGAAATTGCGTTTTATAGTATTGTAGCTGCTATAATTCAGTTTTATGGATATGGAAAAGGTTTTTTACTCTCATTTATTAAAATTCATATTTTAAAACAACAACCAGAAATAGCTTTTCCAAAAATGTTTTTTAAAAGATAAGATGACAAAAATTATTGGACTTACTGGCGGAATTGGTAGCGGGAAAACCACTGTTGCAAAATATTTTGCTTCAAAAGGAATTCCAGTTTACATTGCCGATGAAGCCGCTAAAAATATTATGGACGACAAAGATGTTGTTCAAGAAGTTCAGTCCAAATTTTCAGAAAAGGTTATTTTAGAAAACGGATTATTAGACAGAAATGCCATTCGTGAATTGGTTTTTAAAGATAAAAACAGATTAGAACAACTAAATAAAATTATTCACCCAAAAGTGAAAACTGATTTTGAAAATTGGTTACATAAAAATAAAAAAGCACCATTTATTATTAAAGAAGTTGCCATTTTATTTGAAACCAATGGACAAAAATATTGTGATGCTACCATTTTAGTTACAGCACCAATTGAAACTAGAATTAAGAGAGTTTTAGAAAGAGATAGAACTTCAAGAGAGAATATACTTCAAATCATTAAAAATCAACTTCCTGAAGAAAAAAAAGTAGAATTAGCGACTTATGTTATAGAAAATGAGAAATTAAATATAACGTATAAAAAGGTCGATAATTTGATTGAAATTTTGAAAAATATTTGAAATTTAACATAATTGTTAAATATTGGTTAATTGTTTTAACAGTTGTCAATAACACCTTAACTTTGCTATAATGAATAAAACAAGGTTTAGAATACTAGTTTTTTTAATGAGTATTTCTTTGATAGGAATTATATTGGTTCAATTATATTGGATTAATAGTTCGTTTCAAAAGAATGACGAACAGTTTAGACATCATGCTTTGGTGGTTTTAAACAATGTTTCTGAAAAGTTAAACAAAAAAGAAATGGTTGACTTTTATACTTCAATAAAAAAATTTAAAGACAGTACAGGAAGAGAACCAAAGCAAGAACAATTAAAACAGCTTTTCTATTACGAAAAAGACGCTAATTCAAAGGAAATTTTAATTTATACAAATGCAATTGTTCCCGAAGATTTTGGAATAGATGGTTCGTTCTTTGATAAAAAATTGAAAGGTATAAACATAAAAGATTATACAGCGAATCGTAAAACTCAAATTTATAAAGACAATTCATTAGATGGTAGTGGAACAAATTTAAGTTCAAAACCTAACGTTACAATTGAAAAATCTGGAGAATTAAGCATTTTAGATATTGTTCAGTTTGAACTTTTATCCAAAGATGTTCTTTTGAAAAGACCAATCCAGAGTAGAATATCTTCTAAATTGGTTAACGATGTTTTAAATTTTGAGTTATATAAATCGGAATTAAAAACACCTTATGAATTTGCAGTTTATAAGAATGGATTTGCTACAAAAATTAAATCGGAAGAATTTAGATACGATAAATGTACTACTTATAGTGTTCCAATATTATTAGATGCGGAAGGAAAATCAGAATACAAGTTGTTACTTAGATTCCCTAATAAAACAAATTTTGTATTCTCTTCTATGTTGCCAATGACAATTTTAACGCTATTATTCGTGGTAATTATTTTGGTAACTTACACAAGCGCATTAAAACAATTGATCATGCAAAAACAGATTTCTGAAATAAAAACAGATTTCATAAATAACATGACTCATGAATTTAAAACACCTATTGCGACAATAAATTTAGCTTTAGATGCCATAAAGAATCCGAAAATCATTGATGATAAAGACAAAGTTCAAAAATATCTTCAAATGATTAAGGACGAAAATAAAAGAATGCATGCCCAAGTGGAAAACGTTCTTAGAATTTCGAAATTAGAAAGAAACGAATTAAATATCGATAAAGAACCACAAGAAATCACCGAGTATATTGAAGATGCGATTGATCATGTGAGTTTAATTTTAGAGGATAGAGAAGGAGAAGTTCATACACATTTTAATGCCACAAGAACAACAGTTCTTTTAAATGATGTGCATTTTACAAATGTATTGGTTAATATTTTGGATAACGCGATGAAATATTCGGCAGATAAACCAGTAATTAACGTATATACAGAAAATATTAAAGATTATGTTCTTATTAAAATAGAAGATAATGGAATTGGAATGTCAAAAGCCGTACAAAAAAAGGTTTTTGAAAAATTCTTTAGAGAACACACAGGTGACTTACACAACGTAAAAGGTCACGGATTAGGATTAGCATACGTAAAACAAATAATCGATGACCATAATGGCGAGGTTTTTGTGGAAAGTGAAAAAGGTAAAGGGAGCACATTTATAATTAAATTGCCATTAATAAATTAAGATATGGAAGCGAAAAAAATATTATTAGTAGAGGACGATCCAAATTTCGGATCAGTATTGAGAGATTATTTATCATTAAATGATTTCGAAGTTACATTAGCTAAAAACGGAATGGAAGGTTTTGAGAAATTCAAAAAAGATACTTACGATTTATGTATTTTGGATGTGATGATGCCTTATAAAGATGGATATACTTTAGCTAGAGAAATTAGAGAAAAAAATGCAGAAGTGCCAATTATCTTCTTAACAGCAAAAACATTGAAAGAAGATGTTTTAAAAGGATATAAAGTTGGTGCGGATGATTATTTAAATAAACCATTCGATTCAGAAGTTTTATTAATGAAAATCAAAGCGATTATTCAAAGAAAAGCATCAGAATCTAAACCAGATTCTACAGTTTTCGAATTCAATATTGGTAAATTCCATTTGAATTCTAAATTGAGATTTTTAACTTACGCTAATGAAGAGCCAATTAAATTATCTCCAAAAGAATCAGAATTATTAAAAATGTTAGCTTTACACGAAAATGATTTAATGCCTCGTGAATTAGCTTTAACTAAAATTTGGAGAGATGATAATTACTTTACTTCAAGAAGTATGGACGTTTATATTGCCAAACTTAGAAAATATTTAAAACCAGATGAACGCGTGGAAATTTTAAACATTCATGGTGAAGGTTTCCGATTAGTAATCAACTCATAATATACAAAGGCTACAAGAAATTGTAGCCTTTTTTATTTATATTTGCTTATAAAGTCAGCCCAATGAACTATCAGCAAATACTTGAAGAAATATACTTACAATCTAAATCGTTGCCAATTATTGGTAATATTGCCACAACTATTCCAGAATTAGCCAATGTAAATCCAGATAAATTTGGAATTTGCCTTACGACTATTGACGGAAAAGAATTTAGTGTTGGCGATAGTCATGAAAAATTTTCCATTCAATCGGTTTCCAAAGCCTTATCGGTAACTTTTGCTTTTTCTCATTTAGGTGAAAAAATTTGGGAACGAGTAGGAGTAGAACCTTCAGGAAATCCATTTAATTCCTTAGTTCAATTAGAATACGAAAAAGGAATTCCGAGAAATCCGTTTATTAACGCTGGCGCTTTAGTCATTGCCGATATGTTGGTTTCTTGTTTAGAAAATCCAAAAGAAGATTTTTTGAATTTTATCCGAGAAATTTCAGGTTGCGATACGATAAACTACAATCTAAAAGTGGCAAAATCTGAAAAAGATACAGGTTTTAGAAACGCAGCGCTAACCAATTTTCTAAAATCGTTCGGAAATATAAATAATGATGTTGATTTAGTTTTAGATTTTTATTTCCATCAATGTGCAATTGAAATGACTTGTAAAGAATTAGCAGATGCTTTCTTTTTCTTTGCCAATGAAGGCGTTTCTAAAAATGGAAAACAAATTTTAACTTCAAGTCAAGCCAAAAGAATTAACGCTTTAATGCAAACTTGCGGATTTTATGACGAATCAGGAGAGTTCACCTACAAAGTAGGTTTACCAGGAAAAAGTGGTATCGGTGGTGGAATTGCAGCAGTTTTACCAAAACAATTTTCTGTAGCAACATGGAATCCAAGATTAAACGAAAAAGGAAATTCCGAATTAGGTATGTACGCTTTAGAACAATTAACTACGAAAACCGGAATGTCGATTTTTTAGAGATTTTAAAAATAAAAAAAGTCCAAGTTTTTTAAGACTTAGACTTTTTTGTTTTCTATTTTGAACGATTTAAGCTTTACTTTCCTCGTTTTCTTTATCTAAATATTCTTGAACGGTTTCAATTGCATTATTAATCACATCACTTAAAGCTGTAATAAAACTTCCATCTTCTGCATTATCCATCGCATGTTTTAAAGCTTCAACTTCAATTGGAATAATTTCAGTAGTCACGTTTTTACCACTTTCTGCAATTCCTTCTAAAATGATTGTATTAATTTCGTCTTCCGTTCTACCACGTAAATGTTTTTCTTGACGAATGATAATATGATCGAACATTCTTCCTGCAATTTTCGCACATTCTTTAATGTCTTCATCACGTCTGTCGCCAACACCAGCAATAATTCCGATTTTTTTGGTTGCAGTTACGCTTTCTAAAAATTCTTCAATTCCTCTATAACCAGAAGGATTGTGAGCAAAATCAATTAGAACTTTGAATTTCTTAAAGTCGAAAATATTCATTCTACCAGGTGTTTGCGCCGCACTTGGGACAAATGTTTGCAATGATAAACTAATATCTTCCGTTTTGAAACCTTGTAAATAGGCTGCTAAAGTCGCTGCTAATACATTTGCAATCATAAATCTGGCTTTTCCACCTAAAGTTAAGGGAACATGTGTCGCTTTTTCGACACGAATTTTCCATTCTCCTTTTTTAATGGTGATGAAACCATTTTCGTAAACAGCTACAATTTTACCTTCTTTTGCCAATCTTAAAGCAGTTGCACTATTTTCATCCAAACTGAAATAAGCAATATTGCAACTTAAATCGTTAGCAATTTTCATGCAATATTCATCTTCGGCATTTAAAACAGCCCAACCATCTTTCTTAATACTTCTTGCAACGGTAGCTTTTACACGAGCTAAATCATCTAAAGTATGAATATCGGCAATTCCTAAATGATCTTCTTGAATGTTGGTAATAATTCCAATATCACAACGAGAAAAACCTAAACCAGCTCTCAAAATTCCGCCACGTGCCGTTTCTAAAACAGCAAATTCTACGGTTGGATCTTTTAAAATATATTCTGCAGAAATTGGTCCAGTTGTATCACCTTTTTCCATCAAGTGATTTTGTACATAAATCCCATCAGAAGTTGTAAATCCAACTCGATAACCATTATTTTTAACAATATGTGCAATTAATCGGGTAGTAGTGGTTTTTCCATTTGTACCTGTTACGGCAATAATTGGAATTCTACTTGGTTTTCCTTGCGGATATAACATGTCAATTACTGGAGCAGCCACGTTTCTAGGTAAACCTTCAGAAGGTGCCAAGTGCATACGAAATCCTGGAGCAGCATTAACTTCTAAAATACAACCCCCATTTTCTTTTAAAGGTTGCGTTAAATTTTCTGCCATAATATCTACACCACAAACATCTAAACCAATCACACGAGAAATTCGTTCGCAAAGGAAAATATTTTCAGGATGCATCATATCTGTAACATCAACAGAAGTTCCGCCCGTACTTAAATTCGCAGTCGATTTTAAATACACAATTTCATCTTTTTTTGGAACCGTTTCTAAAGTGTAACCTAATTTTTCTAATAAATCTGTGGTATCTCTGTCGACATCAATTTGAGTTAAAACATTTTCATGTCCGTAACCTCTTCTTGGATCTTTATTTGTTTCGTCAATTAATTGTTGAATTGTATTTCTTCCGTTTCCTTTTACGTGAGCCGGTTCGCGTTTGGCAGCTGCGACTAATTTATTATCGATAATTAAAACTCTAAAATCAAAACCAGTAATGAATTTTTCTACTATTACTCTACGACTATACATCTTTGCATAAGCTAAACCAGCTACAGCATCTTCTCTGTTTTTTACATTAATTGAGGCGCCTTTTCCATGATTTCCATCTAATGGTTTAATTACGATTGGGAAACCAATTTTCTTAATAACTGCATCTAAATCATCTTCATCTACACAAATTCCGCCACTTGCAACAGGAATTGAAGCATTTCCTAACATACGTTTGGTTTCTTCTTTGTTACAAGCAATATCTACAGCGATGTTACTCGTTTTACAAGTAATTGTCGCTTGAAAACGCATTTGATTCACACCATAACCCAATTGTACTAACGAATTAGTTCCTAAACGAATCCATGGAATATCACGAGCTACAGCTTCTTCAACGATACTTCCGGTTGAAGGTCCTAAACGAACACGTTCACGAATTTCGCGCATTTTTTGAATATCAGCTTCTAAATCATATGGTGTTCCTGCTATTAATGATTCGGCAATGGCAACAGCGCTTTCGGCAGCAAACATTCCTACATTTTCTTCAGTATAACTGAAAACAACATTATATATTCCAGGCGTTTTGGTTTCACGAGTTCTTCCGAAACCCGTTTCCATTCCGGCAAGTGTTTGTATTTCTAATGCGATATGTTCAATAACGTGCCCCATCCAAGTGCCGCGTTCTACACGAGAGAAAAATCCACCACGACAACCTTCAGAACAACGATGCTCTATCATTGTAGGAAACATAGCTTCAATACGTTCGCGAAAACCTTCAATTTTATTGGTAGGAAATTGTTCCATTTCCTCCAAGTCTAATCGCATTTGGATTAATTTTTTGCGTTGAACACTCCAGATATTTGGTCCGCGAAGGGCTTGAATTTTATCGATTTTCATTTTGGTATGATATTTTGTAATGAATTTTGTTAAAAATAAGGATTTTTTATTATTTCGTATTGATTTTGTTGAGATTATTTTAAGGGAAAGTCTTAAGAAATTGATTTTATGTATTTTAGCCCCGATAGGAATGATATCCTCCAATTTTTCATTGGAGATTTAATGGATAGCGGGACAATTGTTGAAAAGTATGAAATAAGTTTTGCTCCAAAAAAAGAAAATAGATTTGCTTTATTTAACTTTTTGGCTATTTTTACCAAATGAATATACAAGGAAAATTAGTCATAATTGGCGGTGCGGTTGATAAAGGGAGTTTTACAGAAACCGATTTAGATAAAAATGCAAGTAATAATTTAAACTTTTTTGAAAAAGGAATTTTAAAGAGACTTATTGACGAATCTAAGCATAAGAAAGAGTCAAGAATTGAGATAATTACTACAGCTTCTAAAATTCCAAAAGAAATTGGTCCAGAATATGTGAAAGCCTTAAATTTCTTAGGCGCGACAAATGTGGATGTGCTTTATATTGAAAGAAGAGAGCAAGCTTTAGATCCTGAAGTTTTAGCACGATTAAAAGCGGCTGATGTAGTAATGTTTACTGGTGGTGATCAATTAAGATTGACTTCCATTTTAGGAGGAACACCATTTGATGATATGTTGATTCAAAAATACAGAAATGAAGATTTTATATACGCAGGAACTTCGGCCGGTGCAGCTGCGGCATCAAATAATATGATTTATCAAGGAAGTAGTAGCGAAGCTTTATTAAAAGGTGAAGTGAAAATTACGTCTGGATTAGGTTTAATTGATGGTGTTATTATCGATACGCATTTTGTACAACGCGGTAGAATTGGACGTTTGTTTCAAGCAGTTGTTGGAAATCCGAAAGTTTTAGGAATTGGTTTGGGAGAAGATACTGGTTTACTGATTACAAATGGTAAACAAATGGAAGCGATTGGTTCTGGATTAGTGATTTTAGTGGACGGACGTGAAATAAAAGACACGAATTTGACTCAAATTGAATTAGGTGAACCGATTTCTATTAATCATTTGGTGACACACGTAATGAGTAAAAACGACACTTTTGATTTAGATACGTTTAGAATGACGATTAAGAGTTCGCAATACGTTTAATTTTACAATTATTCATTTTTGAACACAGATTGAAGAAATTTTAAAAATTTATATAATTTCTTTAATCTGTGTTTTTTAATATTAAAAATATATGAAAATAATAATTCACGGTGGTTTCTTTTCGGAATCGTCTACAAATAATGAAACTAAAGTCGCTAAGCAACAGGCTTTACTTAATATTGTAAAAAAATCTCACGAGTATTTGAAAACACATTCTGCTTTAGAAGCGGTTGTTTTTGCGGTTTCTTTATTGGAAGATGATGCGTTATTTAATGCTGGAATTGGTTCGCAAATACAAAGTGACGGAAAAATAAGAATGAGTGCAGCTTTAATGAATGGCGAAACGCAGAGAATGAGTGGCGTGATTAATATTGAAGATGTTAAAAATCCAATCCAAGTTGCGGAAGTTTTAATGAAAGAAGACGACCGAATTTTAGGCGGAAGTGGTGCAACTAATTATGCAAGACAACACGGATTTTCAGCATTTTCTACAGAAATTCCACAACGAAGAGCAGAATATGAAGCGAAAATAAAGTCATTAGGTTTAGGAACTGTGGGTTGTGTGGCTTTAGATGCAGCCGGAAAAATTGCAGTAGCAACTTCAACTGGTGGAAAAGGTTTTGAATTAGTGGGAAGAATTTCTGATTCGGCAACAGTTGCTGGAAATTATGCCAATCAATTTTGTGGTGTAAGTTTAACTGGAGTAGGAGAAGACATTGTAAGTAACGCGACTGCAGCAAAAATTGTAACTCGAGTTACAGATGGTTTCTCGTTACAAGATGCTTTTGCCAAAACATTTGACGAGTTATTGCCTTATGATGGTTTTGCTGGCGCGATTGCTATTGATTCGAAAGGAAATGTATTTCATCAAGATTCGCATCCAAGTATGGTTTTTGCGAGTTTTGATGGTGAAAACGAAGAAGTTTTTAATTAAGAAATTAAATATAAATAAAAAACACCTGATACATTTTAAATCGTATCAGGTGTTTTTTTTATGTTTGAAAACTAAAACTGCCAGCAAATAATTTGTGTCGTTTTGTTTCCGTTTGTCAAATGAAGTGTCGTACTGTTTTTAACTTCTACTTTCTTCATTTGTTTGTATAACGGCTTTAGGTTTGTTTTCTTAGAAACAATAGCGCTAAACCATTTACATTGACTTTTAAAGTGCACACTTTCGTAAATCATGTTAGTTAAGAAACCTAATTCGCCGCCTTCACACCATAATTCGTTATTTTGACCGCTAAAGTTTAAAACTGGTTTGTCGGCAACTTTCTGACCTAAATTTTTACTTTTTCGTAAAGAACCTTTTGCAGCTTCTTCTGCAGAAGAATGAAAAGGAGGATTGCAAATGACAAAATCAAAAACTTCTTCCGATTCTAACATGTATTTCAAAGCATGACGTTTGTTATCGTTAAAACGAACCGTCACGTTTTCTTTTAATTTTGGGTTTTTACTTAAAATGGTTTCCACAGACAATAAAGATTGTTTGTCGACTTCCGTTCCTACGAACGTCCAACCGTATTCATGATTTCCGATAATTGGATAAATGCAATTCGCACCGACACCAATATCTAAAATTCTCACTGCGTTTCCAGTTGGAACAACTCCGCCATTTGAAGCGGCTAATAAATCGGCAATATGATGAATATATTCGGCTCTTCCTGGAATAGGAGGGCATAAGTTGCTTTTTGGAATGTTCCAATATTCTAAATTGTAAAAGTGCATTAATAACGCTTTATTTAAGGCTTTTACGGCAATTGGATTTGAAAAATCGATTGACTTTTCTCCAGCTTTATTTAAGAATAAATGTAAGTTTAAATCGGGATGCGTTTTAATCAATTGTGCGAAATCATATCTTCCGATATGTTTGTTTCTTGTGTGTAAACCTTCAAAAGAAAGGTTTGTTTCATTGTTTTCCATATACTATTGTAAGTTGCAAATTTACGATTAATAAAATAGGTTCGGTTATTTTTATACACAAAAAAATCCCAACCTTTCAGTTGGGATTTTGTATAAGTAAGAATAAATATGATTAAACGTTGATTATTTCACTTTATTTACGATAGCTGCAAATGCCTCTGAGTGGTTCATAGCTAAATCTGCAAGAACTTTACGGTTCAATTCGATGTTGTTAGCTTTAACTTTACCCATAAACTGAGAATAGCTCATTCCGTATTGTCTTGCACCAGCGTTGATACGCATGATCCATAATGCACGGAAGTTTCTTTTCTTTTGCTTTCTATCACGGTATGCATAGCACATTGCTTTTTCTACCGCATTTTTAGCTACTGTCCAAACGTTTTTACGTCTTCCGAAGAATCCTTTTGCTTGTTTTAATACTCTTTTTCTTTTAGCTCTTGTAGCTACTGAATTTACTGCTCTTGGCATAATTTTAAATGTTTTTTTGTAGTAAGGCGACTTTATTAGTACTTTCGACTTCTGTTGTCAAGCTGAGCTTGTCGAAGTCTGCCCACTCCAGGGTTATTAATTTGTTTTAACCAAACAAACGAATTAAATAATATTTAATTGTTGTTTAATGCTTCTCTCATCTGTTTTATGAACTAAACCAGAGTGAGTTAAAGCTAATTTACGTTTTTTAGATTTTTTTGTCAAAATGTGACTCTTAAAAGCGTGTTTTCTTTTGATCTTTCCAGAACCAGTAACTTTAAATCGTTTCTTAGCACTAGATTTTGTTTTCATTTTAGGCATTTTTTCCTAGGTATTTAATTTATTCTTACTTACTATTTTGATAGCTCTAGGCTTTATGCACATAGCATATTGCTTATCGCATTACTTTACTTTCTTTTTAGAAGCAATGTATATGATCATACGTTTTCCTTCTAAAACTGGCATACTTTCTACCTTACCGTATTCTTCTAAATCTTGAGCCAAACGTAATAATAAAATTTGTCCTTGCTCTTTATAGATAATAGAACGTCCTTTAAAGAATACAAATGCTTTTAATTTAGAACCTTCTTGTAAGAACTTTAAAGCATTCTTTTTCTTAAATTCATAATCATGTTCATCTGTTTGAGGTCCGAAACGAATTTCCTTAATTACAACCTGACTAGATTTAGCTTTTAATTCTTTTTCCCTTTTCTTTTGTTGGTATAAGAATTTACCATAATCCATCAATTTACAAACAGGTGGTTCTGCGTTCGGTGAAATTTCCACTAAGTCTACTTCTTGTTCCTCTGCAAATCGTAATGCATCGGCCATTTTGTAAACTCCAGGTTCAATATTTTCACCTACTAATCGTACTTCAGCTACACCTCTAATTAAATTATTAATACGGTGTGCTGCTGTTTTTTCTACTCTAGGAGTGTAACTCCCTCTTCCTCTTCTAATTGCTATGACTCTGTAATTTTAGTTAAACTTTAAAATTGTTTCAATGTTTTGCTTATTTCTTCATTTACAATTTTCGCAAATTCTTCAATTGTAACTGTAATATTTCCTTTTCCTTCTTGTCCATTACGACGTACAGAAATGGTACCATTTTTCTCTTCTTCTTCACCAACTATCAGCATAAACGGCATTTTCTGCATTTCTGCTTCTCTAATTTTCTTCCCGATTGTTTCATTTCGGTTGTCAATTAGGGCGCGAATTTCGTGAATTTCCAGCAAATCTAAAACTTTTTTTGCATATTTTTCATATTTCTCACTTAAACTTAATATAATAGCCTGTTCTGGCATTAACCAAAGTGGGAAATTTCCTGCAGTATGTTCTAGTAAAATCGCAATAAATCTTTCCATCGAACCAAATGGCGCTCTGTGAATCATTACTGGTCTGTGTAATTTATCGTCTGAACCTTTATATGTCAATTCAAAACGCTCTGGTAAGTTGTAATCTACTTGGATAGTTCCTAATTGCCAACTTCTTCCTAAAGCATCTTTCACCATAAAGTCTAACTTCGGACCGTAAAACGCAGCTTCACCAGCTTCAATAACGTAGTTTAAACCTTTGTCTTTCGCCGCACTAATAATAGCACTTTCCGCTTTTTCCCAGTTTTCAACGCTACCAATATATTTATCAGGATTATTTAAATCTCTCACAGAAACCTGCGCTGTAAAGTTTTCAAATCCTAATGAACCAAATACATATAATACTAAATCAATTACATTTTTAAATTCCTCATCCAATTGATCTGGCATACAGAAAATATGTGCATCATCCTGAGTAAATCCTCTAACACGAGTTAAACCGTGTAATTCACCAGATTGCTCATATCTATAAACTGTACCAAATTCAGCATAACGCTTTGGTAAATCTTTGTAAGACCAAGGTCTAGAATTATAAATTTCACAGTGATGTGGACAGTTCATTGGTTTCAATAAAAACTCTTCACCTTCAGCTGGAGTAGTTATTGGTTGGAAACTATCTGCGCCATATTTTGCATAGTGTCCAGAAGTAACATATAATTCTTTCTGACCAATATGTGGTGTAACTACTTGTTCGTAACCCGCTTTCTTTTGCGCTTTCTTTAAAAATTGCTCTAATCTATCGCGTAAAGCAGCACCTTTTGGTAACCATAATGGTAAACCTTGTCCAACACGTTGTGAAAAATGGAATAAATCTAATTCTTTTCCTAATTTTCTATGATCACGTCTTTTGGCTTCTTCTAAAAGTTCTAAATAGTCCGTTAAATCTTTCTGTTTTGGGAAAGAAGTTCCGTAAACACGAGTCAACTGTTTGTTTTTCTCATCACCACGCCAATAAGCACCAGCAATACTCATAATTTTCACGGCTTTGATAATTCCAGTATTTGGAATATGTCCACCACGACATAAGTCAAAGAAGTTAGCATGATCACAAAAAGTAATCGTACCATCTTCTAAATTAGAAATCAATTCTGTTTTGTACTCGTTATTTTTATAAATTTCTAACGCTTCCGCTTTAGTAACGGCACGCATTTTAAATTCGTGTTTCTCTCTTGAGATTTCTAAAACTCTATCTTCAATCTTTTTGAAATCTGCATCCGTAATTTTATTATCTCCAAAATCAACATCATAATAAAACCCATTGTCAATCGCTGGACCAAGTGTTAACTTAATTCCAGAATACATTTCTTCTAGCGCTTGCGCCATTACGTGTGAAGTCGAATGCCAAAAAGCTTTTTTACCTTCTTTGTCATTCCATGTATATAAGGTAAGATTACCATCGGTAGTTAACGGGGTAGATGTTTCAATCGTTGTATCATTATAATTAGCCGAAATAACATTTCTAGCAAATCCTTCGCTAATGTTCTTAGCAACATCCATAGGAGTCACGCCTTGCGCAAACTCTCTCACCGAACCATCGGGTAAAGTAACTTTAATCATTGTTTAATTTTTATTGAAGTGCAAATATAGTATAAACCAATATTTCCTACAATATATATAGGTATAGTTTTCTACAATATAATAGGTGCAGTTTTTTACTATATATATAGGTATGATTTTTTAGAAGCTATTTCCTGCTATCCGCTATATCTTTTATTTAATTTTTGAAGAATTAAATAAAAGGATGCCGCTACTATCAGGGCTAGAAATCCGTTTTCAGAAGAAATACTCGCGAAACATTCCTCTTTTGTTGGTTTCTGAAGCTTTGATTTTAGAAAAACACATCCAAAAATAGGCTGTTTTACAAAAAAAATCAATTTTTCATAACCGATTAAGAAGTTGGGGTAGTATTGCAAGTCTAGTAAAATCGGTAAAATCTTACAGTGGAGTTAAATAGTTTAAAAAACTTTCGTTTGTAACTTCCTGTAAAACAAAAGATAACAAAATACTTTAAAAAAAGATTAAGTTTATGTTAGGAATTTCGAATTAAAGTGCTAGTTTTGCACCCGCAATGAGAGAGAAGTTCTTTATATAATGATAAGCAAATCGGAAAAAATATTTTTGAAAAAAGATAAAAAAAGATTTGGAAATTAAAATATAAAGATGTTATCTTTGCACCCCGCAAGAGAGGGAGTTCTTACAAATAATGATTGATTAAAACGGGATGAAAATTTTCTCAAAAAAAAGTTTCAAAAAGTTTTGGTAATTAAAAAAAAGGTTCTACTTTTGCACCCGCTAACACAGAGAGCAACGCTCGAAGTTAAGGCGAAC
>NZ_FNYA01000008.1 GCF_900108955.1 Flavobacterium terrigena
ACTGGAAATCTAATTTATTCATTAGATGGAGGTGCATGGCAAAGTTCAAATGTGTTTACAGGAGTTCAAGCTGGTTCACATGAAATTATGGTAGAGGATACAGAAGGATGTACGAGTATAACAAAAACAGTAGAAGTAATAGATTACCCTAAATATTTCACACCAAATGGTGACGGATTTAACGATAAATGGAAAATTGTTGGATTAACAGCAAAACATAACGCAAAAATTTATATATTTGACCGATATGGAAAACTGATTAAGCAAATTGATCCATTAGGAGATGGTTGGGACGGTAAATACAACGGCCAAGACATCCCTTCAACAGATTATTGGTTTAATGTGGACTATATTGAAAACAATCAAGAAAAACAATTTAAAGCACATTTTTCGTTAAAAAGATAATATTAGAATACTATGAAACTAAGAAATTTATTACTCCTTAACTTAATTATTTTTTTTCAATCGGCATTTTCACAAGAAGGAATAGCTGTTTATACAGATTATCTAACAGATAATTATTATTTAATTCACCCTTCAATGGCTGGTGCTGCAAACTGTGCTAAATTGAGAGTAACTGGAAGACAACAATGGTTTGGTCAACAAGATGCTCCGTCATTACAAACTATGAGTTTCAATACATCTTTAGATGAAGATGGAAAATCAGGTATGGGTATTATTGCATTTAACGATAAAAATGGATATCATTCACAAACTGGAGGAAAATTATCATATGCACACCATTTGTTATTTTCTCGTTCTAAGGCAGATTTAAATATGCTTTCTTTCGGATTAAGTGCTGCTTTTGTTCAAAGTAGATTAGATGAGACAGCTTTTACAGTTTTCGATCCTCAAGTTTATGGTGGAATTACTCAAAAAGATTCTTATTTTAATTTAGATGTTGGTGCTTCATACCATTATATGGATTTCTTTACTCACGTAACAGTTAAAAATTTTATTGCTAACAGAAGAGAGTTATATTTAGAAGGTGTTGAATCTGATAATTTAAGAAAATATTTATGGAGTTTAGGTGCTAACTTTGGAGATGATGAAAGCATTTCAGTTGAGCCTTCTTTTATGTTTCAAATTACAGAATACACTGGAGAGAAATCTATTGATTTAAATGCGAAAGTTTATAAAGCAATGGAATTTGGTAAACTTTGGGGTGGGCTTTCATACAGAAGAAGTTTTGATGGTGCTCAATACACTGAAGGAGAAGGAGTAGTTAATGACCAAAAATTACAATGGATTACACCGTTTGTTGGTGTGAATTTCAAACAATTTATGGTTGGATATTCGTATAATCAAGTTATGGGAAATGTTAAATTCGATAACGCAGGATACCACCAAATTACAATTGGTATGAATTTATTCTGTAAAGAAAAAGCATTTGATTGTAACTGTCCTGCAGTTTCAAACTAAAATATTTAATCCCGATTTATTCGGGATTTTTTTTTATAAATGATTTTATTATGATTATTAAAGAAGTTAGAGGGAAAAAACCAGCCATTCCTGCAGATTGTTATATAGCAGAAAATGCTACTATTGTGGGTGATGTTTCTTTTGGTGAAAAATGTAGCGTTTGGTTTAACGCAGTCGTTAGAGGTGATGTAAATTTTATTTCTATTGGAAATAAAGTAAATATTCAAGATGGAGCAGTGATTCATTGCACCTATTTAAAACATCCTACAATTATTGGAAATAATGTTTCTATAGGGCATAATGCTATTGTTCATGGTTGTACGATTCATGATAATGTTTTAGTGGGAATGGGAGCGATTATCATGGACGGTTGTGTGGTAGAAAGCAATTCGATAATTGGTGCAGGAAGTGTAGTAACTCAGAATACACATGTAGAAAGTGGCTTTATTTATGCGGGTATTCCGGCTAAGAAAGTAAAAGCTTTAAATGCAAGTGATTTCGCTGGCGAGATTGATCGTATTTCTAATAACTACGTTATGTACTCAAGTTGGTTTAAAGAAGACTAAAAAAGCGTTTATTTGAATTATAGCCGTGGTTGTAGCGGCATCCTTTTATTTTGTTGCCTGATAGAAGGCAACAAAATAAAAGATATAGCGGAAGACACGAAGATTTGTTTTTATGAAAACGAATTTCGTGCTTCTAAAAATCTTTATAATTGACTTTGTATTTAGGTCCGATTAATTCTTGCATCACTTCAGCTGAGCTATTCACGTAAAAGGTATGATGCACATCATTAGAAGTGTTAAACAAATTATTAATTTCTAATATGTGTTTGGTTTGTTTCGCAACCGCTTCTCCAGAATCAATAATTTTTATGTGATTTGGAATGATTTTTTTTATTTGTGGAATTAAATAAGGGTAATGGGTGCAACCCAAAACTAAATAATCAATATCTTGAGCAACCATTGGAAGTAGGTATTCTTCTAAAAGTTGCGACATTTTTTCGGAATGCATTTCTCCATTTTCTATAAGTTTTACTAAATCGAAACCAATTTGTTCTACAATTTTAACGTCAGAATATAAAGCTACATTTTGATGAAACAACTCGCTATTTAAGGTTCCTTGAGTAGCTAAAATTCCAATTTTTTGTGTTTTTGAATGAAGAGCCGCAGGTTTTATAGCTGGTTCGATACCAATAAACGGAACATCGTAAGAGGCTCTTAGAACTTTAATGGCATTTGTGGTTGCGGTGTTGCAAGCCACAATAATAAGTTTGCAATTATTATCAAGTAAAAATTCGGTATTTTTTTTACTTAATTCTATTATTTCTTCTGGTGTTTTTTGTCCGTAAGGCGCGTTTTTACTGTCGGCTAAGTAAATGGTGCTTTCATTAGGTAAAAGTGCGTGTACTTCCTTCCAAATGGATGTGCCGCCTACGCCAGAATCGAAAAGTCCTATTGGGTTTTTATTGCTCATAAAACAAATGTAAAAAAAAACTGCTCAATCTAAAAATAAGATTGAGCAGTTGTAGTATTTTTTTGTACTGTTATTAGAAACCTAATTCTTTTTTAACATCAGCTAATAAATCTGTTCCATCAGCTAATAAAACTCCACTACCTACAGTAGAATCTAAAACGTATTGAATTCCTTTAGCACGTGCTACTTTTTGGATAGCTGCTTGTGCTTTTTCCATTAATGGTTTTTGTAATTCAACTGATTTGTCTTGTAATGATTTTGAAGCATCATCTTGATATTTTTGAATTCTTGAACCGAAATCTTGCATTTCTTGAGAACGAGTTTCGTTTAAAACATCACCAGCTGTTGGAGCTTCTTTTTCGTATTGCGCTCTTTTAGTTTGGTATTCAGCAACTAATTTTTTGTATTCAGCATCATAACCATCTCTTAATTTTGTTAATTGAGTTTCAGCTGCTTTCATTGCTGGCATTGTAGTCATTAAAGCACTTACATCAATATGTCCAACTTTAGTTTGAGCACTTGCTACTTGCGCTCCAAAAAACATTACTATTGCAATAAATAGGGTCTTTAATTGTTTCATTTTAATTTAATTTTAATTAATTTTTAATAAGGGTTTTTTAATCTTTTTTTGGTTCTGGGTTATTATTGTTTTCTTTTTTCTTGTTTAATAAAGCTTCTCTTTTTGCTTTTTGCTCGTCTAATAATTTCTGACGGGCTTCTGCTCTTGTTTTTAAAAGTTCTGCTCTTTTATCATCTGCTTCTTTTTTCTTCGCAGCAGCTGCATCTTTACGTTCTTGTAATTTTCTTTCTCTTTCGTCTTTAGTGGCTTGAACTTTTTTCTCTTTGTCTAATATTTCAGGATTTTCAGTAGTTTCAAATTCTCTTAATTCTTTTGCTTCCTGAATTTTTTGTTGTTTTTTAGTCAACTCTACTTTCTTCCCTGCTCTTGCTAAAGCGTCAACTACAAAATCACTAATATCAAATCGTTCTGCTGTAAAAAGCATGGTTAAATCTGATGATTTGTCGAAAATGAAATCGTAATTTCTTTTTGCAGCAATGTCTTGTACAATATTAAATACTTGATCTTGAATTGGTTTTACTAGCGCCGATTTCTGAATCATTAAGTCGCCTTGTGGTCCAAATCGTTTTTGTTGGTAATCTAGCATGTCTTTTTCAAGAACATTTATTTCTTCTTCTTTATCGTTAATTAATTCCTTAGTTAACAATACTTTTTCAGAAGCTAATGCATCTTTAAGTTTTTTGATTTCATTTTTCTTGGTTTCAATTTCTTGCTTCCAAGTATTTGCCTTTTGTTCTAATTGATTTTTAGCTTCGGCATATTCTGGAACTTTTTCCAAAATATATTCCATATCTATATAACCAATTTTCGTTGTTTTTTGAGCTTGCGCTGCAAATAAAACAAAACTAAAAAGTAAAACAAAATATTTTTTCATAAACTTAAAATGTTAAATTCAACTATCGTGCCAAAGTTTAAAATTGTTGTCCGATGATAAAGTGAGTTTGCCATCCACTTTTTGTTGTATCACCAGGAACAGGATCGAAACCATGAGCGAAATCTATACCTAATAATCCGAATGCTGGCATAAAAACTCTTAATCCGAAACCTGCAGAACGTTGCAATTTGAATGGATCAAATTTCTTGAAATTGTCATATGCTGAACCCGCTTCAACGAAACTCATAGCATAAATTTTTGCTGCTCCTTTCAAAGTAATTGGGTATCTTAATTCCATAGAGTATTTGTTGTAAACAGTTCCTCCGTTAGGCGAAGATAAGGAATTATTTGGATATCCACGTAATTGTATTACTTCTCTACCATCTAAAGAGTAGTTAGCTAAACCATCTCCACCAACATAAAATCTTTCGAAAGGTATGATTCCTCTGTCTTGATTGTATGCGCCAAGGAAACCGAATTCACCTCTTGTACGTAAAACGAATTTTTTATATAATTTAGTATACCAATCTCCAGTAAACTTAATTTTGTAAAATTCTAACCATTTAAATCTTTCTTGGTCAATTTTAGATTGATCGGCAACAGCTTTTGTGTAATCTGGTGTATTGTTACCAAATTCATCAATATACATAGTAACTAGATTACCATTAGTATCTACTTCATTTGAATTTAGATTTCTTAATTTATTTTCTTCTTTATCTTTTAAGCCAGCATAGTCAACACCATTAAATAATGAATATGGTAATGAAAATTTAGCAGAAACTGAAAAAGTTGAACCTCTTTCTGGGAAAATAGGATCGATACTTCTACTATCTCTCGTTAATGAAGTTGTAAAAGCTAAGTTACGTGAAGCTCCATTACCAAATGTAAATAATCCAGTATTATAATTATTTAAATCGTAGTATGAGAATGAAACAGAGTTTGATAAAGTGAAATAATCATCTGGCACTTTTAATCTTTTTCCGTAACCAACTGTTATAGTTGAAATGTTGAAACTTTTATCTCTTGTTACATCTCTTGATGAGTAATCATATAAAAATTGTTTACTGTGTGATAATGAAGTAAAGAAACTAATTGGTTTTTTACCTCCTAACCATGGTTCAGTAAATGATAAACTATAAACTTGGAAACTTTGACTTCCTTGTAAACGTAAAGACATTTTTTGTCCATCACCCATTGGTAAAGGATCATATGCTTTTCTGTTGAAAATGTTTTTTAATGAAAAGTTGTTAAATGATAAACCTAAAGTTCCGATAAAACCTCCAGCTCCATAACCACCTTGTAATTCTACCTGACTTGAACCTTTTTCCACAACTGTCCAATCTAAATCTACAGTTCCTGCAGCAGGATCCATATTTACTGGTTCTGGTCTAATCGCTTCAGCATCAAAGAAACCTAGTTGACCTAATTCACGAACAGAACGAATTACATTTTCTTTATTCCATTTTTCTCCTGGTCTGGTTCTTAATTCACGATAAATTACTTTATCATTCGTTTTGTCGTTTCCTTTTACAGTAACGTTATTTAAATAGGCAACTGGCCCTTCAGTAATTCTAATTTCAAAGTCAATAGTATCGTTTTCTGTTTTTACTTCAACAGGATTAATACTTGACCATAAATATCCATTGTTTTGGTATAAGTTAGAAATGTCTTCACTATCTGGAGCAGAATTGTCTGCTATTCTTTTTTGTAGTAAAACGCCATTGTAAACTTCTCCTCTTTTAATTCCTAAAATAGAATGTAGAACTTGGTCTGAATACACCGTGTTTCCTAGGAATCGGATATCACCAAAATAATATTTTCTACCTTCTTCGATGTTTATATCGATGTTAATTTTGTTCTTTTTCTTGTCTAAAACAACATTTTCTGATATAATTCTAGCGTCTCTGTATCCTTTTTCTTTGTATTTTGACACTAAAGAAGTTAAATCTTCTTTGTATTTGTCTTTAATGAATTTTGAAGATTTAAAAAGTCTGTAAATTTTCTTTTCTTTAGTATTTTTAAAAGTTCTTTTTAATTTTCTATCAGTCAATTTTTCATTACCAGTAAAATTAATTTTTTTAATTTTTACTTTTTTACCTTTATCGATAAAAACAACCATATCTACCTTTGAATCAGTAGAATCTGCTAAAGTATTTATAGTAATTTTTGCATTGAAATATCCGTCTTTTTTAAACTTGTTTTCAATGTAGTTTTTAGTATTTGTAACTAAGTTATCATTAACAACTTTACCTTTCGTAAGTCCTGTTTCCTTAATAATATCTTCTTTTTTACCTTTTTTTACACCTTTAATTTTTACTTCGTTAAGTTTTGGTAATTCGTACAATTCTAATTCAAGAAATACACTTTCGCCTTCAACTTTTTTAACGTAAAAATTTACATCGTTAAACAAGCCAAGTTTCCAAAGTTTGGTAATAGCATTGCTTATTTCTTCACCTGGAACTCTAATTTTGCTGCCAATTTCAAGTCCTGTAAAAGTAATTACTGTTTGTTCATTAAATGAAACTTTTCCTGTAACTTCTATTCCTGCTAAGGTGTATTCTTTTCCTTTTTCGAATGTTGTTTCTTGGGCATTTATTGTATTTCCTATAAATAATAAGGCAAATAAAAATAGTATTCTGTTTTTAAACATTGTCAATTTATCTAATTTGTTCGCTAGTTTTTCCAAATCTTCTTTCTCTTTTTTGATAACTTATTAGTGCTTTTTGTAATTCTTCTTCGTTGAAGTCTGGCCAAAGCACTTCTGTAAAATAAAATTCAGCATATGCAATTTGCCATAGTAGGAAATTACTTATCCTGTGTTCGCCACTGGTTCTTATTACTAAGTCCACATCTGGCATGTTCTGCGTGTAAAGATGCTGATTAATAATTGATTCATCAATAGCATCCGTTGAAATTATATTATTTTTAACTTTTTCAGAAATTATTTTAACAGCATTTATGATTTCATCTCTAGCGCCATAACTTAAGGCTAAAGTCAAAGTCATTCTTGTGTTGTTTTCAGTTTTAGTTATAACTTCTTGTAATTCTTTTTTTACACCAGAAGGTAAACTGTCTAAGTTACCAATGGCATTTAATCTTATATTGTTTTCTTGTAATGTTTTTAATTCTTTTTTTAACGCACTAATTAATAGCTTCATTAATGTGTCGACCTCAATTTTTGGTCTGTTCCAGTTTTCTGTTGAAAAGGCGTAAAGTGTTAAAAATTCAATACCTAGTTTGGCACAACTTTCAACAGTTTGTTTCACAGATTTGGTTCCTTTTTCATGACCAAAAACGCGTAACATTCCTTGTTTTTTTGCCCAACGACCATTGCCATCCATAATGATAGCTAAGTGTTTTGGTAAATTATTTTTGTCTATTTCTTTTTCCATTTTATTTATTTGCACAAAAACATGGGTTTTTCCCAAATGTATATGTTAATGTGAATCCTGTAAAAACGTACCAATCTTTATTGTTTAAATTCCCAAATTTTAAGGTTTCGAAATTTTCGTTTTTAGGATTACTACCATCTAAATTATCTGTAAATGTATATCTCGCACCAGTTTCTAATCCTAGTACTAGATGATTTGCAATTTTTGCTTTTACACCCACTACCATCGGAATGGCAAATGAATAATCTTGATAATCTATTTTACTTACTTTATCAATAACAAAAGTTTCATCGTAAATGAACGCTGAAAGTCCTGAGTAAACATAAGGTGACCAAACAAAATCAGACTGATGCAAATCGAAATCTAAAAAATTAAATTCTAAACCTGCAGAAAACTCTTTAATGTTATTTTTTATTTCAAAACCTCTTAAATTTCTATTTGGCGCATCACTTTCAACATCTTTCGCTGAAATTGATGTTTGAATATAAGAAAATCTCCAAGAATGTCTTGTGCTTCTGTTCCATTTATAAAGAACCCCTAAAGCCGCATCATCTGGTGCAAAGTACTTAGTCTTTCCAACGTCTCCGATGTAATTACTACCGCCTACAAAAACTCCTAATTCGTGTATTTGTCCGAAAGAAGTAATGCAGAATAAAAATCCGATAATATTTAATAAAAATCTTTTCATTTTTTAAATAGTTTGCAAATATAATAATATTGAGGTACTAACCACCTTAAACCAAGTTTTTTTGATGATTTACTTTGATTTAATAACGCAAAAAAATGAAAATTCGTGTGTTGTTCCGATTATGTATTCAAAATGGTTTGTTATAAATCAAACTATTTTTATGTTAATTCGAAATTATTTTTGAAGTTTTTGAACGAATTAATTTCTTTTGTCTTCTCCCCAAAGCAGTTTTTTTCTTATTGTTCTTAAGAAACCTTCTTCTGGAAATTCAACAATTAAGATGAAAAAATTCGACTTTTTAACGGTAAGTGCCGTTTCGTTTGAAACAGAAGTCATTCTAGAATCTAAAGAAACTAAGTATTGTTCTTCTCTTCCTTTGATTCTTAAGGTAAGTTCCGAATCGTCAGGAATGATTAAGGGTCTGGCAGTTAAATTATGTGGAGCAATTGGTGTAATTACAAAACAATTTGAAGTTGGCATAATTACGGGGCCACCACAACTTAAAGAATATCCTGTAGAACCAGTTGGTGTAGAAATAATTAAACCATCTGCCCAATAGGAATTCAAATATTCGTTATTAATGTAGGTTTCAATTGTAATCATGGAAGTGGTATCTTTTCGGGAAACCGTAATTTCATTTAAAGCGAAATTAATATCTTCTAAATCTGAATATACTGGATGTGCATTTAAACTTACCAAAGTTCTTTTTGAAATTGAAAAATTGTTTGCTAAAACGCGATTCAATAAATTTTCTATATTTTCTTCTTGAACAGTTGCTAAAAACCCAAGTCTTCCAGCGTTAATTCCAATAATTGGTAAGTTCGAATCTCTAACAAAAGTTGCAGCTCGTAAAATAGTTCCGTCTCCACCAATACTAATTAAATAATCGAAATTATCTTTCAAACATTCATGAGAATTAAAAGTATTGTAGTTGGCTAATTGAACGTTGTTTTCAATTAACTTATCATAAAAGACACTGTAAAAACAAATTTCAATATTTTTTTCTTCTAAAAATGCCACCACTTTCTCTACGATAGAATGTGTATTGTTTTGATAATACTGGCCAAATACTGCTATTTTCATCTGTAGATACTTTAAATATTTAAATATTTGTCTAAATAATCTGAGCGGTCTTTTAAGCCAGCTAAGTACGAATCTTCCTGATGTTCCGATAAAATTGTGTAATTGTATCTTCTAAAAGTTTGTATGATTTCGTTAAAATTATTTTGTGATATTTTTAGTGTAATTTGGGTCAAAGTTGGTGTACTATTAGAGATAAAAACACCTAAAATTTTAGAGTCATTACTCTCTACAATTTGGCAAATTTGACTAAAGGTAAAATCTGTTGTTTCTTTTTCAATTACAATAATTCCACCATCTTCTTTTACAAAAGTAGTTTCGTTTAAAAAATGCAACACATCGTCTAATTCATAAAAACCAATATATTGATTTTTATCATCTAAAACAGGTAATAAATTCGTGTGATTTTTCGAAAATTCTTCAAAAATATCAAACCAATTCATGTTACTTCGAACAAAAAATCGATGTAAACTTAATTTGTGTTCATTAATTAAGTTGGTAGTTGGAAGAATTTCTGCTTCTTCTTTAGCAATGGAACCAATATAAATACCATTTTCTAAAACAGGAAAATGAGAATAGTCATAATCTAAAAACAAATTTTCCACATCGGCAAATGAATCACTGACTTGTAAAGGTTGAAATTGGTTGTTTAAAAAATCTGTAATTTTATCCATGTACTGTAAATTCAAATCTATTGCAAATTAAGTAAAAAATACAAATTAGTCTTATTTTTGTTTGTAATTTTGTACAAATTAAATACAATTATGACAAAGTTATCTGTTAATATTAATAAAATTGCGACCTTAAGAAATGCTCGTGGTGGTAATGTTCCTGATTTATTGCAAGTTGCAAAAGATATTCAAAAGTTTGGTGCGAACGGAATTACGATTCATCCGCGTCCAGATGAAAGACATATTACCTATCAAGATGCAAGAGATTTAAAAAATGTAGTGTATACCGAATATAATATAGAAGGAAATCCACAGCATAATTTTATCGATTTAGTTTTAGAATGTAAGCCAGATCAGGTGACTTTAGTGCCTGATGCTATTGGAGTATTGACTTCAAACGCAGGTTGGGATACTGTAAAACATCAATCGTATTTAAAGGAAGTCGTTCAAGAATTTCAAAGAAATGATATTCGCGTTTCCATTTTTGTAGATCCAATTGAAGCTATGATTGACGGAGCAAAAGAAACTGGAACCGACAGAATTGAATTGTACACAGAAGTTTTTGCGCATCAATATGGTTTAGGAAATCAAAATGCTATTGAACCTTTTGTGAAAGCTGCGATTAGAGCTAACGAATTAGGTTTGGGAATTAACGCTGGTCACGATTTAAGTTTAGATAATATCCAATTTTTTAAAGACAACATTCCAAATTTGCTAGAAGTGTCAATTGGTCACGCTTTAGTTTCTGAATCTTTGTATTTAGGTTTTGAAAACGTAGTGAATATGTATTTAAGAAAATTGAAATAAATTTTTCAGAAAACTTTTAGGATATGTTATACTCAAAAATAGAAGGTGAAGGAACTCCGTTTTTAATTATTCACGGATTTTTAGGAATGTCGGACAATTGGAAGACCTTAAGCACGCAATTTGCCCAATTGGGTTTTCAAATCCATTTGTTAGACATGCGAAATCATGGAAAAAGTTTTCATTCCGATGAATTTAGTTATGAAGTGATGGTGGAAGACGTGAAAGCGTATGTCGATTTTCATAATTTAGAAAACATCACACTTTTAGGACATTCGATGGGTGGAAAAATTGCAATGTTATTTGCAACAACTTATCCAGAATTGGTTGAAAAATTAATCATTGCTGATATCGGTCCGAAATATTACGCGCCACATCACCAAACTATATTAGCGGCTTTAAATGCGATTGATTTTTCTGAAAAACCAAGTCGAACTGAAGTGGATGAAATCATTTCGGAATACATTTCAGATTTCGGCACGAAACAATTTTTATTAAAAAACTTGTATTGGGTAGAGCCTGGTCAATTAGGTTTTCGATTCAATTTGAAAGTTTTTAATGATAAGATTTCTGAAATTGGAGCACCACTTCCAATTGAAAATCATTTTAACAAACCAACTTTATTTCTTCGTGGAGATAAATCAGATTATATCTTAGATTCCGACTTCGAAACCATTTATTACCACTTTCCAGAAGCAAAAATAAGCACAATCCCAAACGCTGGACACTGGCTTCACGCTGAAAATCCTACTGCTTTTTATCATGAAGTTGGAAATTTTATCTAAAATTCCTGTAAAAAATACTATGTATGCATAATATTTTTGTTAAAAACGTTGGTGATTTCATAATTTATGTTAATTTTGATTAAATATTTTAACAAAAAAACTAAACTAAATTTTAATTTATGAGAAAATTATTTTCTTTATCATTACTAACTTTGGCTTCGGCTTCTATGTTCGCAGGTGGATATAGAGTTTCGATTCAAGGTCAGAAACAATTGGCGATGGGGCATACCGGAGTTGCAGTTGTAAATAGTGCAGAGGTTACTTTTTTTAACCCTGCTGGTATGTCTTTCTTAGATAAAAAATTCAACTTGTCAGTTGGTGGAAATGCATTGTTTGCAAAAACAAGATATCAAAATTCTCAGTACAATCAAACTGCGTCTACAGATAATATGGGAACACCATTTAGTTTGTATGCGACTTATAAAATTGCTGATTGGGTTTCTGCTGGTTTAGCTGTTTATACACCTTATGGTTCATCTGTAGAGTGGGATAAAGGTTGGCAAGGTGCTCATTTGGTTAATAGTATTGATTTACAAGCTATTTTTGTACAACCAACAATCTCTTTTAAAATTGAAGATGTGTTTAGTATTGGTGGTGGACCTATTTATGCAAATGGTAGTGTGAACTTTAACAGAAACATTACGCCAAATCCATTATTAGGTAACACGAATGTAGATTTAGAAGCTAAAAACATTACTGCTTGGGGTTATAATGTTGGTTTTATGTTTAAGCCAGCAAAACAAGTTACTTTAGGAGTTGATTACCGTTCAGAAATTATAATGGAAGCTAGAGGAGGTTCTGCAAATTATTTAGATAGAAATGATGTTGCAAATTTAAATCCTGCTTTTACTGATGGTACTTTTGATGCAGATTTACCATTGCCTGCGGAATTAACAGCTGGTTTATCTTTCAAACCATCTGAAAAATGGTTATTTGCTTTTGATTACAACTATACAAAATGGAGTGCATATAAAGCATTAGATATTACAATTTACAATCAGAATTCAACTCCGATTGTGTCAAAAAACCCAAGAAATTATCAGGATTCTAATACATACCGTTTTGGGGTACAATATCAAGCTACACAAAAATTCACTCTTCGTGGAGGTTATTATATTGACGAAAGTCCAGTTCAAGATGGATACTTTGCTCCAGAAACACCACGTAACGATTCTGTAGGTTATACAGGAGGTTTAACATATCAAGTAAATGATAAATTAGGTATAGATGTATCGTTCTTGTATTTACACTTTGATGAAATCGATAATTCTTATGATTATTATGATGATCCATTAACTACTACAGGATATACAAAATTCGGTGGAACATATAAATCAACTGTATTTTCTCCAGGTATTGGTATAACTTACGGTTTCTAATTTTTTAAAAATATTCAAATGAAAAATAAATTTATACTATTAGCAACTTTAGCAATTGGTTTTGCAAGTTGTGAACCAGAATTTGAAAATGAAGTAAATGCAAATTATACTTCTGGAGATGCAGATTTTTCTTCTTATGTAGCCGTTGGTAATTCACTTACTGCTGGATATATGGATGGAACAGTTTCAAGAGGAAGTCAAGCAAATTCTTATCCGAGTTTATTAGCACGACAATTTGCTTTAGTTGGCGGTGGTGCTTTTACGCAACCATCTTATGCAGATGATGTGAATAATAGAGGAGGATTAATGTTAGGAGGGATGCCAATTGGAAGTTTGAGATTAGTAATTAATGCTGATTTAAAAAGAGATGGAGGTGGGAATTTAGTGTATGATGCAAATAAAAACCCTGTAGCTAAAGGAGTTCAGCCTATTGGTTTAACTGCTGGGCTTACTTCAACTATAGAGGTTTCTAATCCGTTACAAAGAAGTGCATTTAATAACATGGGTGTTCCTGGCGCAAAATCTTTCCACTTAGTAACTCCAAGTTATGGTGATTTAGCAGGTGTTAATACTATTCCTCAAACAGCAAATCCTTATTTCGTACGTCATGCAACTTCGAATAGTGCTACTGTTTTAGGTGATGCTATGATTAAAAACCCAACTTTCTTTACAAACTGGATTGGTTCTAATGATGTATTGGCATATGCAGGAAATGGTGGTGCAGCTAGTAATGGAACTTCTCCAGCAGCAGATCATAATGTAACAGGAATTACAAATCCAAATTCTTATGGCTTTTATGACATTACAAATAGTAATACGTTTGAAAGTGTGTATTCTACAATTGTTAATACGTTAACTTCTAATGGAGGAAAAGGTGTAGTTTGTACTATTCCTAGTATAACTTCAATTCCTTTTTTTACAACAGTTCCTTATGCTCCATTTACAGTAATGAGTTTAGGTAATGATTCAACGAAGAGTAGAAGTCAACAATCAGTTTTACAACAACAAACAGATGGTAATGCTAAAATAGCTCAATTAAATGCTTCGTTGTACAGTAATTTAGATGGAATTTTCACTGCTTTTGGTGAGCCTAACCGTGTGAATCCTTTTACTGCAACAGGACCAAATCCTTTACTGATAGTTGATGTCGATGCTGCTGATAGAACTGCTCAGATTACAGCGGTTTTAACACCACAATTAGGAGCGCCAACTGCTGCTGCTTTCGGAGCAGTATTTGGAAAAGCACGTCAAGCTACTTCTGATGATTTAATTATATTACAAGCTAGTGGAATTATTGGTCAGCCAAACCCTTCTGCACCATCTCCATTAATTAATTTAAATGGTATTACTTATCCTTTAGCAAACAGATGGGTGTTAACAGCTAACGAAAAAGCAAAAGTAGCTTCAGCAACTGCGGCATTTAACGCTTCTATTGTTGCTGTTGCGAATGATATAAATACTACTGCTGGACATACTGTTGTTGCAGTTGCGGATATGAATGCAATTATGAGTCAATTGGTTTCTGGTATTAAAACAGGAGACGGTTCTATTTATACAGCTAATTATTTTAGTGGTTCTTCAACAGAAGGTAGTGTGTTGTTTTCTTTAGATGGTGTACATCCAAATGCACGTGGATATGCAGTAATTGCTAATGAAATTATTAAAGTTATCAATAGAGATTTTAAAGCAAATTTACCGTTCCATAATCCTTCTTATTTCCCTGGTATTCATATTGTACCAAGTAATTAAGTAAAGATTTTAAATAAATATAAATAGGCGCCATTTTTGGTGCCTATTTTTTTTATATTTACATTTTAAATCTAAATACACAAAAATGAAGAACTACTTTATCAAATTACTTATCTCAACAATCCTAATAGTTGTGATATCTCATTTCTTAAAAATTGAAATTACCAATTATACAGCAGCTATTTTTATGGCAGTTGCATTATCGCTTTTAAATACTTTCTTGAAACCAATTTTAGTGATTCTTACCATTCCTGTAACTTTTTTTACGTTAGGATTGTTTCTTTTGGTAATCAATGCTATTATTGTTAAAATAGCAGATTATTTTATTGATGGAATTAGCATGACTTTCATTCAAGCTTTATTATTTAGTATTATACTTTCAATTAGTCAGTTTATTTTGAACAAAATTTTCATAGACGAAAAATAAAAGATTAGCAGATTTTATTTTCTAAAATTCTGTAAATTAAAAACTTGTTTGGGTTGTAAAAATTATATAATTTTGCAACCCATATTTTATACTTCAAAAAATCAATAGAAATGAACATTAGAAAAGAACACATTGACGCTTTAAATGCCGTTGTAAAAATTACAATTGGTAAATATGAATATACTGAAAAAATTGAAAATTTTTTAGAAGTTAAAAGAAAAACGGCTACTTTACCAGGTTTTAGAAAAGGAAAAACTCCAATGGACGTAGTTAGAAAGCAGTTTGAAAAACCAGCTATCATTGAAGAAGTTAGCAAATTAGTAAACAAAGGTTTAAGCGACTATATCGCAAAAGAAAAATTAGATTTATTAGGTAATGCTTTACCTCGTTTTAACGAAAATTTCGATTGGAAAGCAGATGAATTAGTTTTCGAATATGAATTAGGTTTAGCTCCAGAATTTTCTGTAGACTTATCAAGAGCTTCAGGTGTAACGCGTTACAAAATTGTTGCAGACGATGCTTTATTAAACGAGCAAGTTGAAAGAATTCAAAAACAATACGGTAAAATTCTTACTGAAACGGAAGTAAAAGAAGGTTTCGAAATTAACGGAACATTCACTAACGAAGAAAAAGAAATTAATAATTCAGCTTTAATTAGTTTAGATATTTTTGCTGATGCGAAAACAGCAAAACAATTTATAGGTAAGAAAGTTGGAGATGTAGTGGTTTTAAAAACAAAAGGTTTATTTAACGACGATCACCAATTAATGGATTATTTAAAAGTATCTCATGATGACGTTCATGGTTTAGATATTGAAGTTAATTTTACTATCGACGCGATTCAATCAATCGAAAAAGCAGAAATTAACGACGAATTATTCGCGAAATTATTCCCTAATGGAGAAGTTACAACTCTAGACGGATTAAAAGATAAAATCAAAGAAGATGCTGAACAACAATTCGTTCAACAAGCTGATCAAAAGTTTTTAAATGATGTAACTGAAGCATTATTAGAAACTACTAAATTTGATTTACCTGAAACATTTTTAAAGAAATGGATTCAAACTATTGGTGAAACACCATTAACTGCTGAACAAGCGGAAGTAGAATTCGCAAAATCAGAAAGAGGTTTACGTTACCAATTAATCGAATCTAAAATTTTCATTCAAAATAACTTACAAGTTAGATTTGAAGAGTTAAAAGATTTTACTTCAGGATTAATCAGACAACAAATGGCACAATTCGGACAAGCTAATGCAACAGATGCGGAAGTAGACGGAATTGTTTCAAGAGTAATGTCTAATCAAGAAGAAATTAAGCGTATTTCTGACCAAGTTTTAAGTTTAAAAATGATTGACTTATACAAAACAAATGTAAAAGCAGTTGAAAAAGAAGTAAACTATCAAGATTTCGTTAAAGCTATGTACGGCGAAATGTAATATTGATAAAAATTAGTATATTTGAACGTCAAATCATTTTGGTTTGACGTTTTTTATATTTAGTACTATAAACTTTTAAATAAAATTTAAAATGAACTACGGAAAAGAATTTAAAAAATTTGCTACAAAAAAACACGGTGTAAATAGTTTGTATTACGATAAATTGGTTGGTAGTTTAACTCCATATATTATTGAAGAACGCCAATTAAATATTTCTCAATTAGATGTATTTTCACGTTTAATGATGGATAGAATTATCTTTATGGGAACAGGTGTGGACGATTATATGGCAAATATTATTCAAGCACAATTATTGTTTTTAGAAAGTGTTGATGCTTCTAAAGACATTCAAATTTATATCAACTCTCCAGGTGGAAGTGTATATGCAGGTTTAGGTATTTACGATACGATGCAATACATCAAACCAGATGTAGCTACAATTTGCACAGGAATGGCAGCTTCAATGGGTGCGGTTTTATTATGTGCAGGTGCAGAAGGAAAACGCTCAGCATTACCACATTCAAGAGTTATGATTCACCAACCATCTGGTGGCGCACAAGGTGTAGCAACGGATATGGAAATTAACTTGAGAGAAATGTTGAAGTTAAAAGATGAATTATATCAAATCATCTCTTCGCACTCAAAACAACCGATTGAAAAAGTATTCAAAGATAGCGAACGTGATTATTGGATGATTGCAGATGAAGCGAAGGAATACGGAATGATTGATGAAGTATTAAGAAGATAAATAAAAGTTTCTTTTGAAACTTAGAAACAAAAAAAATGGCAAAAGAAGTATTAGAATGTTCGTTTTGTGGAAGGAAAAAGCCAGAAACTAATTTATTAATTGCAGGTATTGATTCGCATATTTGCGATAAATGTATCGAGCAGGCACATGGTATTGTAATTGAAGAGCTGAAAGGAACTATGGATTCAGACGCTTTCGGTGATTTAGTGCTACGCAAGCCTAAAGAAATAAATGCGTTTTTGAATGAGTATGTAATTGGACAAGAACAAACCAAAAAAGTACTAAGTGTAGCGGTTTATAATCACTACAAACGTTTGTCGCAAGTCGTACAAAACGATGATGTTGAAATTGAAAAAAGTAACATTTTAGTAGTTGGACAAACAGGTACTGGGAAAACATTAGTAGCGAAAACCATTGCGAAAATGTTGAATGTACCTTTGGCTATTGTTGACGCTACTATTTTAACAGAAGCAGGTTATGTTGGAGAAGATGTGGAAAGTATTTTAACACGTTTACTTCAAGCTGCTGATTATGATGTGGCTAAAGCCGAAAGAGGAATCGTTTTTATTGACGAGATTGATAAAATTGCTCGTAAGAGTGATAATCCGTCTATCACAAGAGATGTTTCTGGAGAAGGCGTGCAACAAGCGTTATTGAAACTATTAGAAGGTTCGGTTGTAAATGTGCCACCAAAAGGTGGAAGAAAACATCCAGACCAAAAATTTGTTGAGGTAAATACTCAAAATATATTATTTATTGCTGGTGGTGCTTTTGATGGAATTGAGCGTATCATTTCAAAAAGATTAAACCGTCAAGCAATGGGTTTCAGTGCATCTAAAGATTTAGATAAAGTAGACGAAAATAATTTATTACAATATATTATTCCTCGTGATGTAAAAGAGTTTGGTTTAATTCCTGAAATTATTGGTCGTATGCCGGTTTTGTCGCACATGGATCCGTTAGATGCGAAAACATTACGTGCAATTTTAACAGAGCCTAAAAATGCTTTAATTAAACAATACCAGAAGTTATTCGAAATGGATGGTGTAGTGTTTACAATTGAAGATGCAGCTTTAGATTTTATTGTAGAAAAAGCTTTAGAATACAAATTAGGAGCTCGTGGTTTACGTTCGTTATGTGAAGCTATTTTAACTGACGCCATGTTCGAATTACCAAGTTCTGATGAGAAAGACTTAAACGTCACTCGTGAATTTGCAGAACAAACTTTGAACAAGAATTTACTTCAAAAGTTGCAAGTCGCTTCGTAAAGTAAAAAATATATTATATCAAAAAAGGCAATCAAATTAATGATTGCCTTTTTTTATTTTTCTATAGTTGTTGTGTGTTCTTTTTATGCAGCTTTTTGTTTAGTTACAACTGGTTTTGCATTTACATATCTTGCTTTACAGCTCCATCCTCTACTAGAGCATGATGTTAATACTGTTCCAACTGCTACTACTGCGATAATTTTTCTAATTGACATTGTGTTGTTGTTTGTGGGGTTGTTATTATTTATTAATCTTAAATTCTGTTCTTCTGTTTAGTTGGTCTTCTTCTGCCGTACAAGTTGTACATTTTACTTTCAATTCCATTTCACCCATTCCCATATATTTCAAACGGTCTTTATTGATTCCTTTCGAAACTAAATAATCAAATGTAGCTTTAGCTCTTTTTTCAGATAAGACTTTGTTGTATTCATCTGAACCTTTCGCATCTGTGTGAGCAAAAATTGAAATAGACATTTCTTTGTTTTCGTTTAATACACTAATAATTTTATTTAAAGAAAGTGTAGATTCTTGCTTAACTGTAGCTTTATTAAAATCGAAATAAATGTTTTCAATCTTAATTTCTGTATCTGTAACAACTGGTTTAGCTTGTTTTAATTCGATAGCCGTATCGTTATAAAAATCTCCAGAAGTCAATTGTTTTGTAAATGGTTCATAACCATCTTTTTCTACTGTTACATTATAAATAGTTAATGGATTGTAAATGATAGAAATATTTCCTTTTTCATCTGTTTTTCCATCTGCTAATATTCTTCCAAATTCATTTTTAACAACAATCTTTGCATTTGGTAAAGCAATACCAGTCGTTTTTTCTTTAATAGCTAATTTAGAAACAGTATTTGGGGCCATTTTTAAATTATATCTATAAATGTCGTAGTTTCCGTCTGTAGCCGTTTTGTCTGAAGAAACATAACCTTTGTTGTCGTTTACCATAACAAAAGCTAAATCGTCTTTTCTTGAGTTTAATGTTCCACCTAAATTAAATGCTGTATGATAACCATCTGAAGTAATTGAAGATCTGAAAACATCAAATCCACCCATATTTGTATGTCCTTTTGAAGAGAAAAACAAATAGTTGTTATCATTTGAAATGAAAGGGAATTTTTCGTCTTCTTTTGTGTTGATTTTAGAACCTAAATTCATTGGAGCACCTAAAGTTCCGTTTTCTAAAATAGCCACTTCATATAAGTCATATCCGCCTGCACCACCTGGGATGTTTGAAGAGAAATATAATTTTTTACCATCGTTAGAAACAAATGGAGTCTCAACAGAATATTGGTCATCCATTAATTTTAATTCGGTAATATTTGTCCAATATTTATCAGATTTAATATCTAAATCAGCGGTATATAATTTATAAACGTTTGGATTTTCTTTTGAGTTTTGTGTAAAGAAAACTTTATTTTCATCTGGAGTGAAAGTAATTGTACCTTCATTGTTTTTTGAATCAATTGCAGAAGCAAATAAAAGAGGGAAAGTTAAATTTCCTGTGCTATCTACATTTACACAATATAAATTGTTGTTTGGAGTTTTAGTGTCTTCGTTAATTGTAGTTTCATAATGTCTTCTTTTTTTGTTAGACAAAATGATGAACTTGTTTTTAAAGAATGTAGCTCCAATTTCAGATAATTCAGAGTTTACACTAACTTCATTTAAGATGAAACGCAATCCTTTAGCATTTTTATTAATAATGTCATTAATAGAATCTAATTTGGCGTTTCTTACAGGTTCTTGAGCTGTTACGGTATTAAATAATAAAGAAATTAATGTAAATAGTAAAAATTTAGTTTTCATGTTTAGTTAGGGGTTATTATTTTATGGGTATGCAAAAATATACATTTTTGTTATATAAATGCTTTATTTTCTGAATTTTGTGCAAATATGTAGCCTTAAAAGGGGCTAAAAAATTAAAATCGACAATAAACCACTTTATTCGATAAACTGCACAGATATTAATTTTACGTTAAGGAATAAGGGTTTGTTTCTATGATTGAAGTAATTCTTCTAGGTAGTTTCTTGAATTTGAAAGTCTTGGAATTTTGTGTTGACCACCCAATTTATCATTTTTTTTCAGCCAATTATAAAATAAATTTTCTTTTGCAACATGTAAAACAAGTCTGTTTAAGGTCATGCTGTTAAATCGTTTGGCTTCGTAATCTGAATTTACTTGTTGTAGATTTTTATCTAACAATTCTGTAAAATTTTCAATGCTTGCAGGGTGTTTTTTAAATTCAATTATCCATTCGTGAGCACCTTTTTCTTTGCCTTCCATGAAAATCGGAGCCACAGTATAATCTAATATTTCACAACTTAAAGCTTCACAAGTTTTAGCTAAAGCCATATCGGTATTTTCAACCATTAATTCTTCACCAAAAACATTAATATGATGTTTGGTTCTTCCCGTAACTTTTATTCTGAAAGGATTTATTGACGTAAAACGAATCGTATCGCCAATTAAATAACGCCATAAACCTGAATTAGTAGTAATTACCAAAGCATAATTTTTGCCAATTTCAACTTCACCTAACGGAATCACTTTTTGATTCTCTTTTCCGAAAGTATCCATTGGAATAAATTCGTAAAAAATACCATAATCTAACATTAAAAGTAATTCGTTAGAATCATTTTGGTCTTGCAGTGCGAAAAAGCCTTCCGAAGCATTGTAAATTTCGTAATACTTGAAATCGTTTTTCGGAAATAAATTTTTATACTGTTCTCTATAAGGATCAAAACTTACGCCACCATGAAAATAGACTTCCAAATTGGGCCAAATTTCTAAAATATTGGTCTTTTTATTTTCTTCTAAAGCTTTGTTTAACAACACCATCATCCAACTTGGAACTCCTGCTAAACTCGTTACGTTTTCTAAACTACTTTCTTTAATTATGGCTGGTAGCTTGGTCTCCCAATCGCTCATTAAAGAAGTTTTATTGCTTGGTGTAGAACTAAATTCAGCCCACATTGGCATATTGTCAATTAAAATCGCCGATAAATCTCCAAAAAAAGTATTGTTGTTTTCGTACAATTCTTTGCTGCCGCCTAATCGTAAACTTTTACCAGTAAATAATTGTGAGTCTTCATTATTGTTTAAATACAAACACAACAAATCTTTGCTGGCTTTGTAATGATTGTTATCTAAAGCTTCAGAACTTACCGGAATAAATTTACTTTTAGCATTGGTAGTTCCGCTTGATTTTGCAAAATATTTAATGTTAGAATTCCAAAAAATATTTTGTGCGCCTTGACGTGTTTGTTCAATATAAGGTTCTAATTCTTCATAAGTGGAAACCGGAATTCTTTCATTAAAAGTTTCGTAATTTTTAATGCTGTTGTACTCGTATTTTTTTCCTAAAACGGTATTTTCTGCAGATCGTAATAAGCCAAATAATATTTCTTCTTGGACTTCAATAGGATATTTAACAAACAATTCAATTTGATGAATACGTTTTTTTAAAATCCAAGAGGCAATAGAATTTATTAAGGTTATTGGCATTTGAGTATCTGTATTTTTATAACTTTACCAAAAATAATAATTTTTATATCAATTACAATTTTTATGACAACATTTGAAGGAACGTTAACGAAAATGGAAACCGAAATGGGTTCTCCAATTCAGTATTATTTAATTTTTGATTCGAATTTTATTAATGTTAATCAGCTAATTAATAAAGATATAGAAATTACGCACAAAGGTTATCAATGTTTAAATTGTAAGAAAGCAAAGAAAATTTGGCGTCAAGGTTTTTGTTACGATTGTTTCTCAACTATTCCAGCTGCAGCCGAATGGATTATGAATCCAGAATTAAGTAAAGCGCATTTAGATATTGAAGATAGAGATTTAGAGTACGAAAAACGCGTGCAATTGCAACCACATACCGTTTATTTAGCTTTATCAGGCGGATTAAAAATTGGGGTTACAAGAAATACGCAAGTTCCTACACGTTGGATTGATCAAGGTGCCGTACAAGCGTTGCCAGTTATAGAAACTCCAAATAGATATTTAGCTGGAGTTGCCGAAGTTGCTCTAAAAAACCATTTTTCAGATAAAACTAATTGGCAAAAAATGCTTAAAAATGAACCGCATGTTGTGAATTTATCTGAAGAAAAAAATAATTTAAAACAATGGTTGCCGGAAGAAATTAAACCTTATTTCTTGGAGAAAGACACGTTATATGATTTTGATTTTCCAGTGAATAAATATCCGTTAAAAGTGTCGAGTTTAAATTTGGAAAAAACACCAAATTTTACAGGAAAAGTAGTTGGAATTAAAGGACAATATTTAATTTTCGAAGATGGAACTGTTTTTAATGTGAGAACCTATGAAGGTTATGTGGTGACTTTGAAGTTTTAAGAAAAAAAAATGCCACGAATTATAGATTTCTATAATTCGTGGCATTTTTTTTTCTTAAAAACAATATTCTAATCCAACACCAACAATTTGTTTAAATTGTACTCTCGGACCTTCTGTAATTTGAACACCATCAACTTCTCTTTTGTTTTTGATGTCATTATCATATAATAAATGTGTACCTAAACTTGCTTTTACATATTTGTTAACGGTCATTTCTATTCCCATTTGCCAATCCACATCAATATTTCCGAAATCTTTTAAATAATCGGTATATAAAGTAGCTCTAGTATCTAAATTAATGTTAGTCATAATTTTTGTTTTCCATTGACTGGTTACTAAAGCTCCTAATTCTGTTCTGTGACGTTTTCCGTTTTTAATAACAATTGTTCCGGTTTCGTCATAAACTGCTTTTTCAACTCCAAAAGCACCACTATTAGATAATTCACTGTCTAAAACTAAAGTTGTTTTTTGAGTTAATGGTGATAAATATAAATTAAAACCTAAATCCTTTCTCGAGTATTCTGCTCCAACTCCTAAGAAAATATAAGCAGGTGCAAAAGGTTTCGAAATCGCTTTGTCTACATTTGGATAACTATAACCATTCGCAAATTGGGTTAAAAAACTAAATTTTCCACCATAATACCAATTGCTGACCGTATCTCTACGATAACCTAAAGTTGAGTTTAAGTTAATTTGGTCGTCCGTTTTTCTTAAATCTGTACTTTCTTGTTTGTTAATCCCATAACGAATGATCAATTCATTATCCCATTTTTTATTATCATTTAGATAATTTCTTATAAACTGTCCTTTAGCTAAACCAGAAATAGAATTATTTCCACCAGCAGACCAGTTTACGAAAGTAATTTGTGTGAAATCGATGCCGACTTTATTTATTTTTTTCCAGTGGGAAATGGTATCTGGTTTTTCGGTTCTGATGATTTGAGAAAAAGATGCAGTTGAAAAAACTAATAGGGTGAAAAATAAAATTCTTTTAATCATGATTAATATCAATAAATAATTGTGTTAAACTTAGTTGGTCTAAATGTGTTAATTCAAATAGTTGTTTTACGGTGCCATGTTCAATAAATTTATCTAATACACCGCGATTTATAATCTTATTTTTATAATTATTTTGTGTGGCAAAAGTATTAATTATACTTCCTAATCCACCATTTATTGTTCCTTCTTCAATAGTTACAATTGTAGAATGATTAGCAAAAATAGTTGCTAATTTTTCAATATCCAAAGGTTTAATCCAACCCACATGAAAATGAGAATAATTTTCTGATTTCCCTGTGTTTGTAATCGCCTTTGATACATTGTTTCCAATGGTTCCTGTTGATAAAATAGCAATTTTGTTTCCTTCTTGCAAAGTTTGAATTTTTCCTATTTGAATTTCCTCAAAAGGCTGTCTCCAATCTACAATTTCCCCTTTTCCTCTTGGATATCGAATCGCGATTGGATGGTTTAATCCTAACGAAGAAGTATATAAAATATTGCGTAAGTCGATTTCATTCAATGGTGCGTAAATCATCATATTCGGAATGCAATTCATGTATGCAATATCAAATAATCCGTGATGAGTTGCACCATCTTCACCCACAAAACCAGCTCTGTCCAAACAAAAAATAACAGGCAAATTTTGTATCGCTACATCATGAATGACTTGATCATATGCGCGTTGTAAAAAAGTTGAATAAATATTGCAAAAAACAGTTAAGCCTTGCGTTGCCATTCCGGCTGCTAAAGTTACCGCATGTTGTTCGGCAATTCCAACGTCAAAAGCTCTTTCTGGAAAAGCTTCCATCATGTATTTTAATGAACTTCCAGAAGGCATAGCTGGTGTGATGCCCACAATTCTCTTATTTTCTGAAGCCAATTCTACCAAAGTATGTCCGAAAACATCTTGGAATTTTGGCGCTAGATTTTCATTTTCAGGTTTTAAAATCTTTCCAGTTAACTTATCAAACTTTCCTGGAGCGTGAAATTGCAACTGATTTTCTTCAGCATACGACAAACCTTTTCCTTTTGTGGTAATGATGTGTAAAAATTTCGGACCTTTTATGTTTCGTAAGCGCTTTAATTCTGAAAGTAGTTTGGGTAAATCGTGGCCGTCAATTGGACCAGAATAATCAAAATTCAACGATTTTATAATGTTGTTTGCTTTCGGATTTTTTCCTTCTTTTACAGCTGTTAAATAATCTTTCAAGGCACCAACGCTTGGGTCAATTCCCATCGCGTTATCATTTAAAATGACTAATAAATTCGCATCGGTAACTCCAGCATGATTTAAACCTTCAAACGCCATTCCACTCGCAATTGAAGCATCGCCAATAACTGCAATATGTTGTTTTTCTAAATCACCATTAATTTTCGAAGCAATCGCCATTCCTAAAGCAGCAGAAATAGAAGTAGAAGAATGTCCAACGCCAAAAGTATCATACACACTTTCAGAACGTTTTGGAAATCCAGAAATGCCATCAATTTCTCTGTATTTATGAAAAATGTCTTTTCTTTCTGTTAGGATTTTATGTCCGTAGGCTTGATGACCGACATCCCAAACCAATAAATCATTTGGAGTATCGAAAACATAATGCAAAGCGACAGTTAATTCTATCACGCCTAAACTCGCACCCAAATGTCCTTCTTTCTGAGAAACTATATCTATGATAAATTCTCTAAGTTCATTGGCTACTTGCGGTAACTGATTTTCAGAAAGTTTTCTTAAATCGGTTGGCGTGGTAATATGTGAAAGTAAATTTTCCATTTGTGCAGCAAAAATACGAATTCAGAGTGAATAGTAATTAGTGAATAGTTAAAAGTTTCATTTTCAATTATTCTATCTTTAACTAAATTAAAAACATTATTGTATTTTTGTTTGAAAGCTTTAATTGCGTTAGCGATTGCAGTGAAAATCCCCAAACTTTTTTGTTTGGGATTGTAACGTAAAGTGCGACCCTTGTGGTAACGCCCAAAAAAATAAAATTTGGAAAATATTTTTACCGACGAATATTTTATGAAAAAAGCACTTCAGGAAGCTGAAATTGCTTTTGAAAAAGACGAAATTCCTGTAGGAGCTGTTATTGTTGCAAATAATACAGTTATTGCAAGAGCGCATAATTTAACGGAGTTATTACACGATGTTACCGCTCATGCTGAAATGCAAGCCATAACTAGTGCTGCTAATTTTTTAGGCGGAAAATATTTAAAAGGTTGCACACTGTATGTTACTGTGGAACCTTGTCAAATGTGTGCAGGAGCTTTATATTGGAGTCAGATTTCTAAAATTGTATATGGTGCGACAGACGAAAAACGCGGATATTTAGCAATGGGAACACAAATTCATCCCAAAACAGAAGTGGTTTCAGGAGTTTTAGCAGAAGAATGTGGTGCATTGATGATAAGTTTTTTTCGGAAAAAACGGTAGAGTTATTGTGCTGAGATTACTTCGTCTGTTCGCTTTTTTAGGCTCGGGTCACAGAATTGTTTTGTTAAAACTTGGCATATTAATTGATAATGATATTATGCGAAATCAAATAAAAAAAACTTCGCGCCTTTGTGTCTTCGTAGCAAAGGTAAAAATCAACCTTTTAAACTAAACTAAGCATGGAAATTACAGAAAGAATGAAGTCTTCGGCAATTATTGGAATTGCTGTTATTATTACCGCATTTGTTTTAGGAACTGCTTTTAAGAAGCGAAATGAAAATTTAGATTCCATTTCCGTAATTGGTTTGGGGACTAAAGATTTTGTGTCTGATGAAATTTTGTGGAGCGGAAGTTTTACAACTAAAAGTTATGATATTAAAGAAGCCTATAATAAAATGATTGCCGACCAGAAAATCGTAACTAATTTCTTTTTAGGAAAAGGGTTTAAATCAAGTGAATTTAGTTTTGGTGCGGTGCAATTCAATAAAAAGTTTAGAGAAGTTCGTATTGAAAATTCCGAAAACCAGTATAATACTAAATACGAACAAGTTTTTGATGGGTATGAAGCTTCTCAAACGATTACATTCTCAGCAAAGAAAAATCCTGATTTGATGAAACGTATTGAAGCGGTTTCTGGAAAAACTTCTGAGTTAATTAATTCAGGTATAGAATTATCCTCAAATTCAATTCAATATACGTATTCTGATTTGGCAAGTTTAAAACAAAGCTTAATTGAAAAAGCGACAAAAGATGCTTATGAACGTGCTGAAAAAATTGTAAAAACTGCTGATGGCGATTTAGGAAAACTAAAAACCGCAAGTATGGGTGTTTTTCAAATTACTGGTCAAGGTTCCACAGAAGAAGATAGTTATGGTGGAAACAATGATACGTTTAGTAAAAATAAAACCGCTAGAATTACGGTTAGGTTAGAGTATGAGTTGGAGTAGGTTTAGTGTTCAGTCTCAGTTTTTAGTAATCAGTTTTAGATAAATGAAAAATATAGTTATTTGCCTTATAATTTTAATGAGTTTGTTTTCATGTAATGAAAAAACTTCAGAGCCAAAAATTTCTAAAGAATTAATTGATTTGATTTCAAATGGAACTTTAAAAGAAAAAGAATCTATTGATTCCAAAAAAATGATTTATGTAAGTCGTTATAATGGTGTAAAAGTATTTGCAAAACTAAAAAACGGCAAATTTATTGAGACTGATTTTCATGAACTTTTATGGCTTTATGAAAAAAAATTTATAACAAAATTTGATAGTTTTAATGAGTTTATGAATGAATTGATAAATGAAGATTTTGTTTTAAATGAAAATAATTTTATAGAAACAGCTACTTTTCAGTTGGATAATGATTTAAAAAATGAGTTTAAAAGTTTGTCTTTTGAAGATTTTTTGGAAAAATATTCGTTAAGTAAGAAAGGTGATAAAAAGCTGTATTTAAAAGATAAGTTTTTTTCGGGAAATAGATATCAAACGATTAGTTATTTGCTTTACACTAAAGGTTATTATCTTGGTGGTGGTTGTTTAGGTGAAGGAACCGGAATATATGAATTTGAAAAATTATTAAACAAATAAAAAAACCGCTATTCTTTCGAGTAGCGGTTTAGTTTTTTATAAAATTTCTTTTCCTTGGTTATCAAAGAAATGATATTCTAAGTACGTGTAAGCGTCACGAGGTATAATTTTCACCCATTTCTTATGTTCAAGAAACCATCTTGAACGTAATGATGGAAAACCTTTTGTAAGGTATGCGGCCACAAATGGGTGTACATTAAGTACAACTTTTTTATGGTCTTTAATAATACTTTCAAGGTTAGCTTCTATTTTGTCAATGATTAAAATTGCCGCTTCAACCTGTCCGTTTTCGTTCGGGTTTTCTTCGTTTGTTTCAATATTAACTTCAGGTCTAACTCTTTGTCTAGTAATTTGAACTAATCCAAATTTGCTAGGAGGCAAGATTTTATGCTTGGCCTTGTCGTCACTCATTTCTTCTCTTAAGAAATCAAACAATACTTTTCTATTGTCTGGATTTTGCATGTCTATAAAATCGACAACAATAATTCCTCCCATATCTCTTAGTCGTAACTGACGTGCAATTTCTCCTGCAGCAATCATGTTTACTTCCATGGCAGTATCTTCTTGGTTTTGTGCTTTATTTGATCGATTTCCAGAGTTTACATCGATAACGTGTAAGGCTTCTGTGTGTTCGATAATTAAATAAGCACCTTTACTCATAGAAACTGATTTTCCAAAAGAGGTTTTTATTTGTCTTTCTATATTATACTTCTCAAATAGAGGTAAATCTTTCGATTGATAGTGTTTTACGATAGACGCTTTATCCGGAGCTATTTCTTGCAAATATTCCTTCGTTTGTAAATACAAATCTTCATCATCTACTTGAATACTCGTGAAAGTATCGTTAAATATATCTCTTAGCATAGAAGAGGATTTTGTGAGTTCTCCTAATACTTTTGAGGGATGATGTGCAGTTTGTAATTTTTTACACATTGTAGTCCAACGGTCTAGCAATGTTTCTACATCTTTTTCAATCTCAGTTGTTTTTCTGCCTTCGGCTACTGTTCTCACAATAACACCAAATCCCTTTGGTTTTATCGATTGTAGTAATTTTTTTAAACGATCTTTTTCGGCTCTGTCTCCAATTTTTTGTGAAATAGAAACTCGGTCAGAAAAAGGTACTAATACTACATATCTACCTGCTAAAGAAATCTCTGAACTAATTCTTGGTCCTTTTGTTGAGATTGGTTCTTTAACGACTTGAACTAAAATCGATTGATTAGCGCTTAATGTGTCCATTATGGTGCCATCTTTATTGATTTCAGGTTCAAAAGGGAAATTTTTGAGTGAATAATCTTTTATTTTACCTGCGCTTACAAGTTTAATAAATTTCATCAAAGAAGCTAAGTTTGGACCTAAATCATGGTAATGCAAAAATGCATCTTTTTCATGACCTAAGTGCACAAAAGCAGCGTTTAAGCCAGCAACAGGTTTTCTTATTTTTGCAATAAAAATATCGCCAACCTGAAACTGATTACTATCGCTAGCATCTTTTTCTTTGTGTAATTCAATTAGTTTTCCATCTTTTAATAAGGCAAAATCTACTGCGTCTGAACCAGATCTAATGATTAATTCTTTGTTCATGCTGTATCTTTTATATCCGAACATTTTTGTTTGATTATTCGAAATTTACTTTGGAAGTAACTTCGAACTCTCTACTTATTGCTAGGATGGATTAAACAATTTAGGTAAAATACCCAATAGAATTGTAATGCAATATTGATTGTGTCAAAATCGTATCCAATTCATAATTCAATGAACGTTAATTCTTTTCTAAACAAAGAAAAGTAGTTTTTAGACTACTTTTTCTTTTTGTGACGGTTAGCTCTCGCTCTTTTTTTACGCTTGTGAGTAGCTACCTTATGTCTTTTTCTTTTTTTACCACTTGGCATAATTTGTAGTTTTTATGATTAATAAATAATATTATACAGTTACTTCTGTCTTTTCTTTTACGCTTTCAACAAATACTTTAGCAGGTTTAAATGCCGGAATGTTGTGTGCAGGAATTTTAATTGTTGTGTTTTTAGAAATGTTTCTTCCTGTTTTTTCAGCTCTTGTTTTAACAATAAAACTTCCAAATCCTCTTAAGTAAACGTTATCACCAGTTTCTAATGAATTTTTTACTTCTTCCATGAATGATTCTACAGTAGCTTGAACGTCACCTTTTTCAAGGCCTAATTTTTCTGAGATTTTTGCTACGATGTCTGCTTTCGTCATTTTCTTGCGTGTTAAATTTTATGTATTTTTTTGAGTGTGCAAATATATGAATTAAAAAAATACAAATTCAAACTTAATGAACTAAAATTTAACCATATAAATGATTTATTTTTACGGCTTTAAATTTTTATATGAATTTTTCAACCAAAATTATCAATTGGTATAACCAAAATTACAGAGAACTACCTTGGCGAAACACCACTGATGCTTACAAAATTTGGCTTTCAGAAATTATTTTGCAGCAAACAAGAGTGAGTCAAGGTTTGCCCTATTATAATAATTTTATAAACGCTTTTCCAACCGTAAATGACTTGGCAAATGCCGATGAACAGAAAATTTTGAAGCTTTGGCAAGGACTTGGGTATTATTCTCGCGCCAGAAATCTGCATTTTACGGCGAAGTTTGTCATGGAAAATCATAATGGGATTTTCCCAAATTCATACGAAGAATTATTAAAATTGAAAGGAATTGGAACATATACTGCCGCCGCAATTGCTTCTTTTTCTTCTAACGAACCTGTTGCGGTTTTGGATGGAAATGTTTTCAGAGTGTTGTCACGCGTTTTTAATGTGAATTACGATATATCACAAAATACCTCTAAAAAGTATTTTATTGAACTAGCCACTAATGTGCTTTCTAAGTCAAAACCTAATATTCATAATCAAGCCATAATGGAATTTGGTGCGTTGCAATGCGTACCGAAAAGTCCTAATTGTGTCGAATGTATTTTTAATGATAGTTGTGAAGCGTATAAACTAAAAATTGTTTCGGATTTGCCAGTGAAATCAAAAAAAGTAAAAGTTACCAAACGATTTTTGAATTACATCTTAGTGAAAGATGCTTCGGAAACTTATGAAATGAACAAAAGAACAGAAAACGGAATTTGGAAAAACTTATACGAATTTCCGTGTATTGAATCGGAACAAGAAATAGAAGAAAATGAGATTTTAAGCCATCTGAACGAAAAATATGCCATTAAAAACTTTCATTATTTCGATACATTTGATGTTGTTCATAAATTATCGCACCAACATTTAAATATTAAATTTTATACGATTGAAATTAAAGACGCCATAAATAAAGGATATACTTTTACGGAAGTGAAGCAATTACCTGTGCCAATTGTCTTACATAATTTTATAGAAAAAATTGTAATCTAAATATTATTTAGTATTTTTGGTAAAAAGATACAAGCCATGAACGGTACATTAAATAAGGTTATTCTAATTGGACATTTAGGAGACGAAGTTAAAATGCATTATTTTGATGCGCAAAGTTGTATTGGAAGATTTCCTTTGGCAACAAATGAAGTTTACATTAATAAATCAACTGGAGAAAAAATAACTTCTACAGAATGGCATAATATAGTGGTGCGAAATAAAGCTGCTGAATTATGCGAAAAATACCTTTCTAAAGGAGATAAAATTTATATTGAAGGTCGTATTAAGTCGCGTCAATGGACTGCTGAAGACGGAACTACAAAATACACAACTGAAATTCAAGTTACAGAATTTACATTTTTAAACACGAAAAAAGATTCAGATTTATCTAAAGCGCCAACAACTAATCCGCCAAGTTCTAAAGATGTGGATTTTGATTCGCTAGAGTAATTTTAAAGTATAGACAATAAAAATATATAAAGAATATAGAGAATAGGTTTAAAGATAATTTGTCTTTTTCTGTTTTCTATGTTCTTTTTTAATAAAATAAACCAAAATGAAAAGTTCTATTTTTTTTACAATACTATGTCTTTCATTGCTTTCTTGTGGCGATGAAAAATTGCCAAAACCAACTGGACAATTAAGTTTAGAATATCCGCCAGCGAAATACAGTAAGTTCTCTAATTCTTGTGGTTTCGATTTTGATAAAAATGAATTGGCAGAAGTAAAAGCGACTTCAAATTGCGGATTGGAAATTCATTATCCAAAAATGAAAGCTACGGTATATTTGACATATAAATCGGTAAATAATAATTTAGAAACTCTTTTAGTTGATGCACAGAAATTAACGTACGAACACGTAATTAAGGCTAACGATATTGCTGAACAACCTTATGTGAATTTAGACCGAAAAGTGTACGGAATGTTTTATCAAGTAGGAGGAAATGCTGCAACAAACGCGCAGTTTTACGCTACTGATAGTACTAGAAATTTTGTAACTGCAAGTATGTATTTTTATTCTAAACCAAATTTCGATTCCATTCTTCCTGCAGCAGATTATATTAAAAATGATATGAAGCAAATTATCGAATCTATTAAGTGGAAATAGATTTTTAAAGAGTGAATTTTCTAATTACAAAATTGAATAATCTATAGCCTAATCTTCTTCTTAGAATACGCATTACATTCGCATCAAAACCAATAGTATATCTGCGGAAACTTTTGCAAGGATTTTCAGCAATTGAAAATAACTTTTCTACAATTTGTTGCGGTAATTTTTCGTTTTTTCCAGATTTTTTCTCCAATAAAGTGGAAATCTTGTCCATTAATTTATTGTAAGATTGGATTTCCGTTGCATCAGATTTTACCACATTTTTTTGAAATGAAGTAGGAGCATTCCCAAATTGAACGGTTGAAACACTAATGTTGAAATCAACCAATTCATACGCCATACATTCCGAAAAACTTTCTACAGCTTGTTTGGTAGAATGATAAAAATTCCCAAGAGGTAAATTTACCAATCCAGCAACAGATGTAATATTTATAAATTGCCCATATTTTTGCTTTCTGAAAGTTGGAATAAAAGCTCTACAAATTTTTACAACACCTAACCAGTTTACGTTTACAATAGTGTCTATTTTTTTATCTTCTGAAAGTTCTACAAAACTTCTGTAACCCATTCCTGCATTATTAATGACAACATCAATTTTTGGATGATTTTGCAATATTTTCTCTGTTGCCAAAGCGATACTTTCAGATGAAGTGACATCCATTTCATAGCAAAAAATATTTGGAATATCTTTGAAGTCGTCACCTTCATTTGCAAATAATAAAGTAGCAATAACTGTCCAGTTATTTTTAGCAAAATATAATGAAGTTTTTTTGCCAATTCCACCACCAGCGCCAGTTATTAATACAGTTTTCATATATGGGTTGTTGTTAATACTTCAATTTAGTCATTAAAATATATCGGGCAATTTTTGATTGTTTTCTACTAATATACGCAGAACCATTCGGTTTGAATTTTCTTGGATTTGGTAAAATTGCAGCAATCCCAGCCGCTTGCATTCGTGTTAAGCTTTTGCAATCTCTATTGTACCAATGTTGTGTTGCCGCTTGAGCTCCATATATTCCGTCACCCATTTCAATACTATTTAAATAGACTTCTAAAATGCGTTCTTTGCCCCAAATTAGTTCGATTAAAAAAGTATAGTACGCTTCTAATCCTTTTCGGATATAACTTCTGCCTTGCCAAAGAAAAACGTTTTTAGCCGTTTGTTGTGTAATGGTGCTCCCGCCTTTTAGTCTTTTTCCTTTGAAATTTCCAACAGCAGCATTTTGAATGGCTTTAAAATCGAAACCGCTATGTTCAAAAAAACGACCGTCTTCACTTGCAATTACTGCTTTTTGTAGGTTTTTAGAAATATCTTCCATCGGAACCCAATCGTGTTTGGTTTCAATATCTTTTCCGTCAGCTGAATTTTCAAAATAACGAATGGCCATTAATGGCGTAAATGGAACTGGAACAAATTTGTATAACACTATAAAAAACAAACTGATAATGTTAAACCACATAAATGCTTTCCAAAAGAAACGCATCAATTGACCGAAAAAACCTCTTTTTTCAGTGCTTTTAGGTTTTGTTGGTTTTGCTTTAGGTTTTGGAGTTGCTTTTTTTACTGCCATTTATTCTTTAACTATTTTTACCGTTTTTGAATTGTTTTCTGAATTAAGTTTTAATAGATAAATTCCAGAAGGAAACTTATCAATATTAATTTTAAAATCATTCATTTCGATTGATTTCTTCTCAATTGCTTGACCACTAATATTTGTAATTTCATAACTATTAATAACTTCATAATTATTAATGTTAATTAAATCTTTTGTTGGATTTGGATATACTTTTAAATTCTTAAAACTAAATTCTTCTGAACTTAAAAAATTAGTGATTTCTATATTGTCAATTATGGCATTATCACCCGTTCCACTTGATGATTTTCCAATATGTTGTAAAGATATATAAACATCATCATTTGCATAGGCCGATAAATCAAATTCATGTGTAAGATAACCATCTGAATTGTTAGTTGCTGGCATAATAACATTTCCAACTTGATTTCCATTTACAACTACTCTAAATAAAGATTCGTTGTTGTTTGTGTTGAAAGTTTGTTTTAAATCGAATTTTAACACTAATGGATTTATGGTTGGTGCGTTAATTTTGAAGTTTATTTTTGAAATACTCGATTGATTTTTACGCCAATCACTTCCGTCAAAATTTTCAATTGCTGTTAATCCACCATTCATTTTTAATTTTAAATCGCCAGAAATGGTTGTTTGAATAATATTTGAATTTGTAGCTTTTTCTAAAATCAATTCATTATTAGTGAAGTTGTTATTGTAAATTACTGGATATCCAATTATGTTGCTATATCCTTCGATAAGATTAAAATTATCCATAATCATATTGGATGTTGCTGAACCACTTGTCCCAGAAATTATAAAGGTAAACGTTCCGTTTTCAATTGGTGTGTAGAGAAATGAATTGGTATTATAATTGTATTCGCTAAGAACTCCACTTCTTGATAAACTGGATTCCATATAATGTGTCTCGTTACCTTTTCCAACTGAAATGCTAATTCCTTGTGAATCATATTCGTAAGATTTTCTAGCATCAATATTAAATTTATAACACACACCAGCAATTAAATTAAATGGTGGTGAAGTTATTGATGGTTTTCCATTTGAATTACACCATATATATGACGTATCACCATTACCCGTTAAAAGGTGATCAGGATTATAAAATGAATTTGAATAAACAATTTGATTCGTGTTTTTTGATATAAATCCTGGTGCTATAACGTTCATGCAAGTTGGTAAAATATTTGTACCATAAGCACTTAATTGATTAAAATCTTCCAACCATGGAATCGAGTAGGGCTGACAAGTAGTTTTGATTTTTTTCGGGCCAACTAAGTCTGAATTATTTCCACCACAAATCGTATGAAAGTAAAAATCATAAGTACTTGATTCGTTTAATCCTGAAATTAAAATTTCATTTTGAGTAGTAGTTACTATTTGACCACTTCCAATAGCAAAACCTTGAATTCCATATTCTATTTGTACATTTCCACCATTTAAATTATCCCATTTAATTACAGTTGAATTATTAGTGATTTTTGAAAATTGTACGTTTATAGGTTCTTTACAAGAATTTATAGTTGAGTATTTAAAATCATCTATACTTACCGATTGCGTAGTTGTATATGTTCCTATTTTTTTATTAATCTTAATTGCAATCATTTTGTTAGATCCAGTATAACTTGAAAAATCTACAAGTATTTCTTTTCCAGTTTGCAGAATATCTGTTAATTGAATTTCTTGAAACGCTTCAAAGGTATTTATATCTAAAGGATTACTAATTGTACCTACTGTTATTGGTTTATTAGTTCCGAAAATCCAAAATTTAATCTTTTTGGTATTGTCAAAATCTGATAAAAAAGGTGAAATAAGATATACATCTTTTTCTGTGCTACCATTTGTTATGTATGCAACGTTTGGTGGACTTGTGTAATTATTTATAGATCTATCAGCTACACCACAATACATGTTTTCATTCATATTTTCATTAAATGTCCAACAAAAATTGGGAATATAACTATAGTTAGTGGCAGTATATTGGTCGAAATTTTCATTAAATGGACTAGTAACGTAACATGATGTTTTAAGACTATATGGTTCGCTCCAGTTTATTGTTCCTGAACAAATATTTCGTACTCTAAATTGATAATTTGTATTAGAAGTTAATCCTGATAAAGTAAATGGTTTAGAAGTTGTTGTAGCAAGAGTTCCTGTGCCAGATGTAAATCCTATTGGGCCATATTCAATCTCACAATTTATTGGATTATTATTATTAGTGTTCCAATTTAAAAGTACACTATTTGAATCTGTTTGTGTTGCAGTTAATGCACTTGGTTTAGTACAATCATTTAGTAAATATTCAAAGTCATCTATATATAAAACAATGTTATTACTATTTGTGTTTATAACTTTAATACCAATAAATTTATCAGTACCATAATATTCTGAAAAATCTACTACGTATTTATTCCATTGATTAATAGTTAAATTCGTTGTTATGTTTTTGTATGGAGTAAATGTTAAATAGTCATTTGGATCTGAAAGTGTTCCGATTTGAATAGCATTTACAGTAGTTGATGCTAAATATCCCCAAAATGAAATTATTCTTTCGTTGTTTAAATCTGCAAATCTTGGTGAAACTAATATCTTTTTCGAAATATCATTTAAAACATGATAAGCTGTAGTGTGATAAAGTCTAATTGATTTGGCTCCTGTATGTGGTTGAGCGGTCACATAAGATACTTGAGAATCAGCTGAAAAGTAATCCTCTCTAATTGGAGCAGTTAATCTCGACCAACAAGTGTTGGTATCGAAATTTCCGCTTTCAAAATTATCTGTGTATCCAACTGTGAAACCTTCACATTTTGATTTAAAAGTACCTCTATCTGACCAATTGCTATAATTAGTACCACATTTTGTTCTAACATAAAAATCATAATTAGTATCAGGTAATAAGTTAATTAGTGTAGTTGGATTCGTGGTTGTTGTAATTGTTGTTCCTGAACCAATTGTAAATCCACTAATTCCATATTGAATTTCCCATTCTCCAGTATTGATGTTGTTATAATTTTCCCATTTTACTACTGCTGAATTGTAGGTTATTTTCTCATTTTGTAAATTTACAGGTTCTTTACAAATTGGTGTATTTTCATATTTAAAATCATCTATATGGAAAATAGAATTATACTGTGTAATATCACCTCTAATGGCTATATATTTATGATTTAAACTTGTATTATAATTGTCAAAATATACAATATGTTCTTTCCAATAGTTGTTTACTTTAAATCCATTAACTTCATTCATTTCAAGAGGAGAAATGGTCTTAATTGGAACAAATGTTGCAGCATCATTTGGATTAGACATTGTACCAATTGTTAATGTGTTGTCAATATAATCTCCATTTCCATCAGATACTAAATAAAATTTGATTCTTTTATTAGTATCTAAATCATTGATATAAGGTGTTATCAAATAATTTGCTTGGTTTGTTGAATTTTGTTGGATTCTAATGTACTTACTTCCTGTTCTAGGATTAACATTTGTGTTTCCGCCATATGGCGCTTGATTAATACCATTATTTATCAATTTCCAACATGGATCAATATAAGGTTTTTCAAGAAATGAAGTTTCATATCCTGCTGAAATTTGAGAACAAACTGTTGAGAATGCTTGTATTGGTGTCCAATTTGAATATAAATTAGGAGCGCAGTTAGCTCTTACTTTAACTTCGTAGGATGTATTTCCAGTTAAATTTTGGAGAACATAAGTGCTACTGTTTACTGTAAAAGTTTCAATTATGCCGTTAGTAACATTCTTTAAATTAATCTCCCAAGAATTTTGTGCAACATCTGCATTAAAATTTATTGTTGCATTGTCTTGATTAACGTTAGTAACAGTTAAATTAGTATTGTCGAAGCAATTTACAGATTGCTCATAACTAAAATTGTCAAAATAAATATCACCACCATTACCATTAGTTTTAATTGCAATATAATTATCTGAGCCAGTATAGTTATTCATGAAAACTTCAACTTTCTGAAATGAAGGGCCTTGAAGCGTTACCGTTTTTAAAGGATGAAAAGTAGTTTGATCATATGGATCAGACATAGTTCCTAAAACGATACTATAATTTCCTTGATAACTATTACCATAAATTGAAAATTTCTTATCTGTTGCTAAATCTGAAATCTTAGGTGAAACTAGCATTAAACCATAGCCAGATTGCCAACCACAATAAACTGATTTTCCAACATTTCCAAAAGTGATATAAGTACTCTCAGCGATATTGGAATTATTAAGTGCAGTTGTGTTTTGTAATCTATAACCTCTCCAACCTTCATCTAATGCTGAAGTATCAAAATTGAAATTATATCCAGTAGTTTTTGGAGCTATGTTTGCATAAGCGCTGTTTGTTGTGTAGTCTGAACCCCAAATATAACCGCCTCCGCTAATATTGTAATAACCTATGTTTACGTCCCAAGAAATAAATGGGCTAAGTTTTATTACTGCGCTACTTGAGTTTTGAATTTGCGGACCTTGTGTGTAGGTTGATGTGCCAGTTGGCTTGTATTTATAAGACCACCACATTCCTGAGATTCCGTTAATTGTAAGATTTCCAGAAATGTCAAAAGTTGCTGTTTGTGAAAATGCAATATTACTTAGTAATAAGATTAAAATTAATCGTAAAGTTTTTTTCATGAGTTTTATATTAAATCTGCTAGTTCTTTTCCAATAAGGCTGCCAATGGCAACGCCCATTCCGCCCATTCTTACACCACAATATACGTGGTTGCTTAATTGTTGAACAATTGGTTTTTTTGAATTTCCAATACCCATAATTCCGCTCCAACGCTGTTCGATTTCAAAATGAGTTTCCGGCAAAATTACATTATTTAGTAGATCTTGCAAGCGATTTTGGATTATTTCGGTAGTTTCTAATGTAGTTGTTGTTTCGCCTTCAAAATCGAGGTTTCTACCACCACCAAAAAGTATTCTGTTATTGATGTTTCGAAAGTAGTAATATCCTTGATCTAAATGAAATGTCCCTTTAATATGTAGATTTTCAATTGGTTTGGTTATTAAAACTTGTGCTCTAGCAGGTTTGACTTCGTTTTTAGTCAATTCAGCGGCAAAACCATTCGTAGTAAAAAGTAGTTTTTTGGTTTTAAAAGTCACATCGTTTGTAACAATTTCTACTTCGTCATTCAATTCTTGATGTTCCGATACCGTTTGATTGTTTAAGATAAGAATATCATTTTGAATGGCTTTTTTCAATAAAGCCTGCATCATGTTTCCTGTATCAATTTGACCTTCAAACTCATTGAAAATTAAATGTTCAAATGTGTTTTTGAAGTCAAATCTATCTGAAACTTTCGAATATACTTCAGATTTAAACAACGGTCGAACAATATCGTTTATAAAAGGAATTTTGGAAATACAATTGTTATAAAACGCTTCGTCTTCTTTTAAAAACACTTCGTAACCGCCATAAGGTTTGTAATCTATAGCTTCGTCACCTAAATTTTTGCGAAGCAATTGTAAACCTGAAAAGCGTTTTTGGATTAATTGAATAACTTCTTCTTCTGTATGCGTTTTTAAATCGAAAATAATTTCAGAAACACTACCAAAACAAGCAAAACCTGCATTTTTTGTACTAGCGCCTTGTGGTAAAAAACCTCTTTCTAAAATCAAAATTTTAGCATTAGGAAAGCGTTCTCTCAGCCGAATTGCCGTATGTAAACCCACAATTCCGCTTCCTACAATGGTATAATCCACGTTTGAAAACCAGTTTTTTATTTCCCAATAGCTGAATTGCATAACTTGATTTTCTAATAAAAATTAGTAGAAACTATTCATCACCAGTTTTATCTGCATTTTCTAATTTTTTTGTTTTTATAGCTTTCATTACTAAAGGAAACGTCGTAGCAACAACTAAAATAATGATGATTTTTTCGATATGATGTTTTAAATCGATGTCAAATTTTTCGATAAATAAACCATATAAATAGTGACCAGAAAAAACCAAAATAAACGACCATAAAATAGAACTTAATACATTATAAAACATGAATTTGCTCTTTTTCATGTGTACAATTCCTGCTATAATTGGCACGAATGTTCTAACAATAGGTAAGAATCTTGCGAAAACTATCGCAACTCCACCGTGTTTTTGAAAGAAACTTTCCGACTGATATAAGTATTTTTTCTTGAAGAAAAAGCCATCTTCTTTTTGGTATAAGTTTTTTCCGTAAGTTGAACCAAACCAATAACCAAAAATATTACCAATAATTCCAGATATTGCAATTAAAGTAGCAACAACGAAAACAGGTGAATAACCTTGCGGTAAGAATTTTAAAGGTGCTGCTAAGGCTTCTGCGTAAATTCCTGATAGAAAAAGTAAGCTATCACCAGGGAGAAAAAATCCAATAAACAAACCTGTTTCTGCAAAAATAATAAACAGAACTACGTAAATTCCAATAGGAACACCACCTAATTCTAGATTAATATAAAATTCTGGATTAAATAGTTTTGAAAAATGAAATTTTTCTTCTGCGTCACCTGCTTGTAAAAGGAAATTCAGATTTATATTTAGTAATGCATTAATTAATTCCTTCATTTCCTTCAGATTTAGTTTCCCATTTATCAATTGCAGCTGTTGAAAGCGCGTTTCCTAATACATTTGTCATACTTCTAGCCATATCGCAAAAGTGGTCAATTGGCAAAATTAATGCGATTCCTTCTGGCGGAATACCAAACATCGCACATGTAGCAACCACTACAATTAATGATGCTCTTGGTACACCTGCAACACCTTTACTTGTTAGCATTAAAACTAAAAGCATGGTAAGTTGCTCTGGTAAACTCATTTCAATTCCATACACTTGAGCAATAAAAATACTGGCAAAAGTCATGTACATCATACTTCCATCAAGATTAAACGAATAACCCAACGGTAAAGTAAACGAAACGATTTTTGGTTGACAACCAAATCGCTCTAATTCTTCTACCATTTTCGGGAAAACCGCTTCTGAACTTGTAGTTGAGAAAGCAATTAATAATGGACTTTTTATACGTTCTAATAATACAAATAATCGTTTTCCTAATATCAAATAACCCACAGTTAATAAGATCAACCAAAGAACAATTATTCCGACTAAAAAGGCTCCTAAATATTTCGCGTAAAGTGTAAAGACTTCAAAACCATGTTTTGCAATAGCACTGGCAACAGCTCCTAAAACTCCTAATGGTGCAGTCCACATAATGTATGAAACCATTTTTAAAACTACGTGAGAAACTCTGTCTAATAATTTGATGATAGGTTTGGCTTCTTTTTTTGAGAATGAAGCTAATGCCACTCCAAATATGATTGAAAATATTACAATTTGTAGAATTTCATTCGTGGCTAATGCTTCAAATAAACTTTTTGGAATCACGTGTTTTACAAATTCTTCCAATGAAAAACCTTTTGAGTTTTCTAATAATTCTGAAGCGGCAGTTGTATCGTCTAATTTTATTGATGTTCCTTTTCCTGGAGCGAAAAAGTTAACCAACATTAATCCTAATAATAAAGAAATTAATGAAGCAGAAATGAACCAAGCCATTGCTTTTCCACCAACACGACCCACCATTTTCATATCGCCCATTTTGGCAATTCCAACCACTAAGGTACAAAATACTAATGGCGCAATAATCATTTGAACCAAGCGAATGAAAATCGTACCTAATAATTTTATGTTTTTTGAGAAAACTTCAATTGAATCTTGAAATTGATAATGCACAATTCCACCTAAAGTTACCCCTATAATTAGCGAAATAATGATTAGTATAAATAGTTTATTGTTTTTCACGACGTAAATGTTTTTTAGAGCGTGAAAATAGTTATATTTTTTCAAAAAAGTGCTACTTTTAACCTCGTTTTAAAATTTATAAGTATGAAAAAATATATTTTTCTCATTTTCAGTGTAATAAGTATGAGTTCAAATGCACAACAAAACATGACGCCAGAAAATTTATGGCAATTAGGTAGAGTCACTCCAATAGGAATTTCTAAAGATGGAAAGTCCTTGGTTTATAAAGTTGGAACGCCAAATATTCAAGAAAATAAAATAAATTCTAAATATTTTTCAGTACCTGTTGGTGGAGGAAATGCAACTTTATTAGATAAAATTGATGGTTTGGTTGCCGATAAAAATGTTTCTCCAAATGGAAAAAATATTTTATCGAATCAAGAAGTTAAAGTTGAAAAGTTATTAGGTTCAGATTTGTATCCAGAATTATCTAAAACTACAGCGCAAGTGTACGAAGGTTTGGATTATCGTCATTGGGATACTTGGAATGATGGAACACATAATCATGTTTTTGTTGGTGCGATTGGTTCGGAAACGGAAAAAGTTTTACCGCCTTATGATATTATGAAAAATGAACCTTATGATTCCCCTCAAAAACCTTTTGGTGGTGATGAAGATTATATTTGGTCGCCAGACGGAAGCAAAATAATTTATGTTTGCAAGAAAAAAGCAGGAACAGCTTATGCTACAAGTACTAATACAGATTTATACGAGTATGATTTAGCGACAAAAACCACAAAAAATCTAACAGAGAAAAATTTAGGTTACGATACACATCCAATATTTTCACCTCAAGGCGATTTGTCTTGGTTGCAAATGAAACGTGATGGTTATGAAGCAGATAAGAATGATATTATCGTTCGTCATAAAGGAATGGATATCAATTTAACTGCTGGTTGGGACGGAACAGTTGATAGTTTTGTTTGGAGTAAAGATGGTAAAAAAGTCTATTTCATTGCGCCAGTTGGTGGGACGAAACAATTGTTTGAAGTTAATTTCCCTGGTTTAACTAGAATTGCGGTTATAGTTAGACAGTTAACAGATGGCGATTTTGATGTAAGCGGATTTGTTGGTTTCTCAGGAACTTCAGTTTTAGTAACAAAAACTACGCACAATATGGCAGCTGAAGTGTTTTCGTACGATTTAAAAAAGAAATCTTGGAAACAAATTACACATGTAAATGATGAAGCCTATTCTAAACTTGCAAAATGTACTTCAGAAAAACGTTGGGTAACTACAACTGATGGTAAAAAAATGTTGGTTTGGGTAATTTTACCTCCAAATTTCGATAAAACAAAAAAATATCCAACGCTTTTATATTGTCAAGGTGGACCACAAAGTCCGTTAACACAGTATTATTCTTTCCGTTGGAATTTCCAATTAATGGCTTCGCAAGGTTATATTGTGGTGGCGCCAAATAGAAGAGGAATGCAAGGTCACGGTGTAAAATGGAACGAACAAATTTCTGGAGATTGGGGCGGACAAGTAATGGACGATTATTTATCAGCCATTGATGATATTTCTAAAGAATCATATGTAGATAAAACAAGAATTGGTGCAGTTGGTGCGAGTTATGGAGGATATTCTGTATTTCAATTAGCAGGAATCCATAAAAACAGATTCAAAACATTTATTTCTCACTGTGGAATTTTCAATACAGAAAGTATGTATGGAACAACGGAAGAAGTTTTCTTTACAAACTGGGATTCTGGTGGTGCATATTGGGAAAAAGACAACAAAACAGCTCAAAAAACATACAACGAATTCAATCCGATTAAATTAGTAAACAATTGGAATACACCAATTATGATTATTCAAGGAGGGAAAGATTATCGTGTGCCAATCGGACAAGGCCAAGAAGCTTTTCAAGCCGCACAATTAAAAGGAATCAAGAGTAAATTTTTACTATTTCCAGATGAAAATCACTGGGTGTTAAAACCTCAAAATGCTTTAGTTTGGCAAGGTGAGTTTTTCAAATGGTTGAAAGAAACACTTTAATAAAGTGCCAATTTGAAAATAGTTCAATTAGCCAATTATAGGATGAAGAAAGTTTTAATTTTTTCGATTTTGTTTTTATCTTTTGGATGTAAATCTGATTCAGAAACTCAAATTTTAGAGTTGAATAAAAAATTACAAAATTTTACTAGTAAAGAAAAGTTTGAAGATGCTATAAAAGTTTTAGATGAGATTGAAAAAATTGATCCCAATTACAAATCTATTCATGGTTCAAAAGCAGTTTTATATTTAAAGGCTAATAAATTTGTTGAAGCAAAAACTGAAATCAATAAAGAATTAAAAAAAGATTCACTTAATGATGAGGTTTGGTTGTTCAATGGAATAATTAGTAGAGAATTGAATGACAAAGAATATTCTAATTTGTGTTTCAAAAAAAGTATAAAAATTTATGAATCGGGAAAATCAAATTCGTTTAAAAATGAAAATGATTTGGATCAGATGAAATTTCTTTTACTTCATGTTATTAATGATAACGAATCTAAAATTAAGAAAGAGCAATTAAAAACAAAATGGAAAGTAGATTATAAAATGATGAACCATTTTAAATTCATTGAATCTGAAACTCCAAAAAAAGCACTAGAAATGCTTTATAAATAAAAAACAAAATTAACCATTAACAATTCGTCCCTCTTTTGGAGGGAGATAGGAGGAGACTTTACATGCAATCATACAACATCATAATTATAGGCGGTGGCGCAGCCGGTTTCTTTGCAGCTATAAATATCGCAGAGAAAAATCCGCAACTTAGTGTGGCAATTCTCGAAAGAGGAAAAGAATGTCTGACTAAGGTTAAAATTTCTGGTGGTGGACGTTGTAATGTCACACACGCCTGTTTCGTTCCTAACGATTTAGTAAAGTTTTATCCACGTGGTGAAAGAGAACTAAAAGGACCATTTTCGCAATTTTGTTCTGGTGATACGATTGAATGGTTCGAAAAACGTGGCATCGAATTAAAAATTGAAGAAGACGGAAGAATGTTTCCAATTACTGATGATTCACAAACGATAATTGATTGTTTCGAAAAGGAAGTCAAGAAATTAGGTATCAAAGTTTTGACATCACAAAGTGTACAATCTTTATATTTTAATAAAGATGAACAATGGAAAATTGAAACCCAACACGATGTTTTCGTTGCCGAAAAAATTGTCGTAGCAACTGGAAGTAATCCTAAAATTTGGGAAATGATGCATCAAATGGGTCACGAAATTGTTGAACCCGTTCCTTCATTATTCACTTTTAATATTACCGATAAAAGAATCAAAGATTTAATGGGACTTTCGGCGCAAGCCAGTATCAAAATTAAGAATTCTAAATTAGCATCTTCCGGACCATTGTTAATTACGCATTGGGGACTTTCAGGTCCAGGAATTTTACGACTTTCCGCTTGGGGAGCTCGAGAATTATTCGATAAAAAATATTGTTTTGCTTTACTTGTCAATTGGCTTGATGAGGTTTCTTTTGATGAAGCTATCGAACAATTAAAAGAAATTAAAGAAAACAACAATAAAAAATTAATTGGTAAATTTTGTCCGTTCGACTTCCCGAAACGTTTGTGGGAAAACATTGTAACTGCTTCAGATATTGCTTTGGATTATAAATGGGCTGAGGTAACGAATAAGCAAATAAATAGTTTGGCGAATCAGTTAACGCAAGCCGAATTTCAAGTAAACGGAAAAAGCACGTTTAAAGAAGAATTTGTAACTGCTGGTGGAATTGACTTGAAAGAAATCAATTTTAAAACCATGCAAAGTAAAATTTTACCAAAAGTGTATTTCGCTGGTGAAGTCGTAAATATTGATGCTGTTACTGGTGGATTCAATTTTCAAAATGCTTGGACAAGTGGTTTTATCGTTGCTGAAAATATTTAGTAACATCAATAATAAATGCATAAAAAAACCTCGAACTTTTCGAGGTTTTTTTATATCTAATTTAGACTTCTCTTCCGCCCTCTAATGTGCTTTGTAAATCTTTTAATTCTTGCCATTTGCCTTCATATGCCATTTTCGATTGTCGCGGCCAAGTGCCAGGATCGTGAATTTGATATTTTTCTCCAGCTTTGCTTAATATTTCTCGTAATCTATCAACAGAAGATTCGCCTAAAGCTTTCCAAGTTAAAATTCCAGATGTTTTGAATAATTCTTCAATTTTCGGTCCAATTCCTTCTACAATTTTTAAATCGTCTTGTTTGTATGATTTTCCGAAAACGGCTTTTACAGCTTTAGAATCAAAAGTAATATTAGAATGACTTGCATTTGTATTTCCAACTAAATTGCTTGCTTTTGCAGACGAACCCGATTTTAATTGGTTAATTTCATCTTGTAAAGCCACGTTTTTTTGTTTGCAGTTTTCTAAATCTGAAATCCATTTTTCATCTGAATTTCCATTTGATGAACTGGCAGCCATTTTGCCAATTAAGTAACCAACGATTCCAAAAATTAATCCTATTAATGCATATTGAATGTAATTATCCATAATTGAAAGTTTTTGTGTTTGACTTTCAAAAGTAAGAAAATTTTTAATTAAATAGTTAAAATTCAGTATATTATATAATTTTTTTAGAAATTATTTAAATAAAATATACTTAGCGTTAATAAAGTTGCGAAAGAAACCCAAGCGATATATGGAATAAATAATTTCGCTGCAATTGGATTTATAGGTTTAAATAATTTGTAGCATTCTATAATAATAAGCAACAATAAAATAATTTCAATTGAAGCTAATAATAGGTTGTGTAAACTAAAAAATAAATACGACCACAAGGCATTTAATCCCAATTGAAGTACAAAATATTGTAAAGCAATTTTTACTTGTTTTTGTTGGTTTTCGATTTCATTCCAAATTAATCCCGCTGCAATTCCCATTCCAATATATAACAAAGTCCAAACGGGTGCGAAAATCCAATTTGGTGGATTAAATATTGGTTTTACAAGCGTTGGATACCAAGTCGTAATAGATGATTGTGTGATTTTTCCTGAGAAGAAACCAATCGTTAAACAAATAATAATACAATAGGATATTCTAAGATATTTCTTCATTTTTAAAATTTTATCCAAAGATATTTAAAACTTCTGACTTCTGACTTCTGACTTCTGACTTCCTTTTCTATCTTTGTCAAAAATATTTTTTATGTATTCTGATTCAGACTTCATTCTTTCAAATTATAATTCAATCGACGCTGCAGAATTTTCGTGGAGCGCACCAAGTAATATCGCTTTAGTAAAATATTGGGGAAAAAAGGAAAATGGCGATCAAATTCCAGCAAATCCGTCTATTAGTTTTACCTTGAAAAATTGTAAAACGATCACGTCTGTTGTAGTTTCGTCTAAAATAGAAAAAGACAATTTTTCATTCGATTTGTTATTTGAAGGACAACCGAAAGAAGATTTCAAACCAAAAATTCAAAAATTTTTCGAAAGAATTTACCCATATTGTCCGTATTTAAAAGACTATCATTTTACAATTGATACTCAAAATACCTTTCCTCATAGTTCAGGAATTGCATCTTCTGCTTCTGGAATGGCTGCGATTGCGATGAATATTATGAGTTTAGAAAAAGCCATAAAACCGGAAATTTCGGAGGAATATTTTTATGCAAAAGCTTCTTTTTTAGCACGTTTAGGTTCTGGAAGTGCTTGTAGAAGTATTATCGGAAATGTAGTAGCTTGGGGAAAAAATGTAACAATAAAAAATAGTTCCGACTTATTTGGTGTTGAATTTTCGAACATTCATCCGAATTTTCATAATTTTCAAGATACGATTTTGTTAGTCGATAAAGGTGAAAAACAAGTTTCAAGTACAGTTGGACATAATTTAATGCACAATCATCCATTTGCCGAACAACGTTTTGAACAAGCACATGACAATATTGCGAAAATTGTTACGTTATTAGAAACAGGAAATGTGACGGATTTTATGAGCTTGGTAGAAAGTGAAGCCTTGACTTTACACGCCATGATGATGACATCGATGCCGTATTTTATTTTAATGAAACCAAATACATTGGAAATTATTAATAAAATTTGGAAGTTCAGAAATGAAACGCAAACTCCGGTTTGTTTTACGTTAGATGCTGGTGCAAATGTACATGTTTTGTATCCTGAGAATGTAAAAGAAAAAGTGTTGCAATTTATTCAAAGCGAATTAGTTGGCTATTGTCAAAATGGTCAGTATATTTGTGATGAAATTGGAAATGGAGCACAGGATTTAAAATAATTTTATATCTTTATCAAATATATATTTAAAATAACATGAAAGGACCACTTTTTTACTCAAAAATATTACTTTTCGGAGAATACGGAATTATTCAAGATTCTAAAGGACTTTCTATCCCATATAATTTTTACAAAGGCGCACTGAAGTCAGATGAAAATCCGACAGAAGAAGCTATGAAATCGAACCAAAGTTTAGTGAAGTTTGTTGCTTATTTAAAGCAATTACAAACCGAACAACCAGGTTTGGTAACGTTTAATATTGATGTTTTACAAAATGATGTAAACGGTGGAATGTATTTTGATTCTAGTATTCCTCAAGGTTACGGAGTTGGTAGTAGTGGTGCCTTGGTAGCCGCTATTTACGATAAATATGCTTCTAATAAAATTACTGTTTTAGAAAACTTAACGAGAGAAAAATTATTGCAATTAAAAGCAATTTTTTCTAATATGGAATCATTTTTCCACGGAAAAAGTTCTGGTTTAGATCCGTTAAATAGTTATTTGAGTTTACCAATTCTTATCAATTCTAAAGATAATATTGAGGCAGCTGGAATTCCAAGTCAATCAGCAACAGGAAAAGGTGCAGTTTTCTTATTAGATTCTGGAATTGTTGGAGAAACGGCTCCAATGGTAAATATTTTCATGGAAAATTTAAAAGACCAAGGTTTTAGAAAAATGCTAAAATCGCAGTTTATAAAATATACCGATTCTTGTGTGGAAAACTTCTTACAAGGCGATATGAAATCGTTATTTAAAAACACCAAAGAATTATCTAAAGTGGTTTTAAGTAACTTCAAACCAATGATTCCTGAACAATTTCACCAAATTTGGCAAAACGGAATTGAAACCAACGATTACTATTTAAAATTGTGTGGTTCTGGCGGTGGTGGCTATATTTTAGGTTTCACTCAAGATTTCGAAAAAGCTAAAAAGTCTTTAAAAGATTATAAATTAGAAATGGTTTATCAGTTCTAAAAATTTTGTTTAAAGTTTCAGGTTTAACGTTTTTTTAGTTAGCGTTAATTCAACTTGAAACTTGAAACCTGAAACAAAAGAAAAATGTTAAGCCGCAACTCTAAATTATTACTTACTAAAATCTTCAGTTTCTTTTCTGTGGTTCGTGGTTATAATGTGTTTGTAATCGCATTAGCACAATATTTATCAGCCATTTATATCTTAGCTCCAGAAAGAAGAGCTTTAGATGTTATTCTCGATTGGAGATTATTCATTTTAGTAATTGCTTCGACTTTTGCTATTGCTTCAGGTTACATTATCAATAATTTTTACGACGCAAAAAAAGACATTATCAATCGTCCGAAAAAATCATATTTGGATAGATTAGTAAGTCAGAAAACCCAACTTCAAGTTTATTTTACTTTAAATTTTTTTTCAGCTTTATTAGGTTTTATTATTTCTTGGCGCGCCGCATTGTTTTATTCGGTATATATTTTTATCATTTGGTTTTATTCGCATAAATTAAAAAAATATCCAATTATTGGAAATCTAACGGCTTCGTTTTTAGCGGTTTTGCCTTTTTTTGGAATTTTAATGTATTTCAAAAATTTCTATCATGTGATTTTCGCTCACGCCATATTTTTATTTCTAATCATTTTGATTCGAGAAATGGTAAAAGATTTAGAAAATATTGAAGGCGATTTATCCAATAATTACCAAACCATTCCTGTAAATTATGGTGAAAATTTCTCTAAGAAAATCATTTCACTTTTATTGTTGTCAACGCTATTGCCAGTTTATTTCCTTATTAATGTGTACGATGTGGGTTATATGGATGTTTATTTTTACGCCAGTTATATTTTACTAATCATTTTTGTTTTGAAATTGTGGAAATCTGAAGGAAAAGTAGATTATATTAAACTTCATTTCTTGTTAAAAATTATACTTTTAGCAGGTGTAATTTGTATCGTTTTAATCAAGCCAACTGTGATTGAAAACGGACAAAAGTTGTTGTTAATTAGATAATTAATTGATTATTCAATTCGCTTCGTACTTTCAATTTCGCACTTCTCACTTAAATTGACTATCTTTGCAAAAAAATAATAGCATGAGAAAATCGTCAGGAGCGAAAAGAAGCGGTAAAACTTCAGAAAGTAAAAAACCAGATTTTAAGAAAAACGAATCAGGAAAATCATTTTCTTCAGAAAACAAGCCTGCTCCAAAGTTCAATAGAACAGACAAACCTAAACAACAAGTGGTTAAAATAAAATCTGATAAAGATGAAATCAGATTGAATAAATATGTAGCCAATTCAGGTGTTTGTAGTCGTAGAGATGCGGATATTTACATTCAAAGTGGTAATGTAAAAGTAAATGGAGAAGTAGTTACAGAAATGGGTCGCAAAGTAAAATTAACTGATGTGGTTAATTTTGATGGAGTGAACATTACTCCAGAGAAAAAAGAATACATACTTTTAAATAAGCCTAAGAATTTTTCTACAGAGAAGAATGACCAAGGTGCAAATAACGTTTTGCAACTAATTAAGTCACCATCAAATGTAAGATTAGAACCTGTTGGAAGAATGGACAAAACAACTACTGGTTTGTTGTTGTTTACGAATGATCCAGATATGGTTAGAAAATTTACTACGCCAAATCAACGTTCTTCTAAGATTTATCAAGTTTCTTTAGATAAAAATTTGAAATATGAAGATTTAGAGAAAATTCAAAATGGAGTTACTATTGAAGGACATAAAGTTTATGTGGAAGAAGTAACTTATATTGATGGAGAAGCGAAGAGTGAAATTGGTGTAAAAATGAAAACTTCTAACGTAAAAGTAGTAAGAAACATTTTTGAACACTTAAAATACAATGTAATTAAATTAGATCGTGTTGTTTTTGCTGGATTAACCAAGAAGAATTTACCAAGAGGAAATTGGAGAGTTCTAACAGAACAAGAAGTTGTGAATTTAAAAAATAACTAAAAAAATCCGCCTTGTGATAAAACAAGGCGGATTTTTTGTTTTCAAATATCAATTGTATTGAAATAAAATATATATTTGTGAATCTTTATTTTAAAAATAATAAAATGAAAAAAATATTTTCAATAGTTGCCCTTACATTATTATTCGTTTCTTGTGAAAACGATATTAAATCTAACTCACCAGCTTTTCAAGGTGAAAAAGACAATGTGTTTTGGCGTGCTGATGATTCAAAAGTTACAATTAACGCAGGTGGTACTGTGTCAATTAATGCATATACTGATAAAGAATTAGTTGGGCTTACTGTGCCAGATGCTGTGGGAGTTTATAATTTAGGAACTGCTGATCAAAGTATTAATGCTTCTTATTCATATAATAATGAAGGATCAGTTTCGTATTATGAAACTTCATTAATTGAAGGTCCGGTTTATAAATTAGGAGCTTTTACTAGTTTTGGTACTGGATATGCAAGTTTAAATGGAAACAATGTAAACACTTCTGGAGGTTCTGGAAACGGATTAACTTTAAAAATCACAACAAATACAGGAGGTAATGTTATTGCTGCTACAATTGCTAGTAGAGGAACAGGTTACAGTCCTGGTGATATTGTTACAATCAATGGTGGAAATGCAAACGCAGCTATCAAAATTTTAAGCGTTATGAAAAGCAACGGAGTTGTTGAAATTGAAAAAATTGAAGGAAATGCTTACAGTGGAACGTTTAGTTTTAATGCAGTTGACGAAAATGGAAATGTAGTTAATTTTAATAAAGGAACTTTTTACAAAGTACCAGCTTTCTAAAATTACTAAATCAATATAAAATATCTAACCACTTCATAACGAGGTGGTTTTTTGTTTTTGTTAATAACTAAAATTGCCATAAAAAAAGATAAATTGTACTTTTGAAATCTTCCATTTTTTGGAACTTTAATTCGCGAAATTTACTATGTTTTTAATCTTTGATACCGAAACCACAGGTTTACCTAAAAGTTGGTCTGCACCAATTACAGATACCAACAACTGGCCTCGTTGCGTGCAAATTGCTTGGCAATTACATGACGAGATGGGAAATCTTATCGAGCATCAAGATTATTTAATTAAGCCTGAAGGATACAATATTCCTTTTGATGCTGAAAGAATTCACGGAATTTCTACAGAATTGGCCGCGCAAGAAGGTCACGATTTAAGTGAAATTCTAGAAAAATTTAATATCGCTTTATCGCAATCAAAATATATTGTCGGACAAAACGTTGGTTTTGACGTGAACATTATGGGTTGTGAATTTCATCGTTTTGGAATCGCAACGGATTTAACCAAAATGCCTGTTTTAGACACATGTACAGAAACTACGGCATTATTATTAAAATTACCTGGTGGTCGTGGTGGAAGATTTAAATTACCAACTTTAACGGAATTACACGAATATTTATTCAACGAAAAATTCGCGGAAGCTCACAACGCAACTGCCGATGTGGAAGCGACAACGCGTTGTTTTCTAGAATTAGTAAAACGAGGAAACTTCAATTCCAACGAATTACCAGTTTCTGAAGATTATTACACTTCTTTCAGAACTAACAATCCAGATGTAAAACCAATTGGATTAAAACATGTTAATTTAAAACAAGCTTCTGCAAGCTTACGCGAAAAATTACAACAACAACTTCCAAACGATATTGAAATCTTACCAGAAGATTTGGAAGATATTTCAGATGTTGCCTTTGCACATTTGCACAATCACTCACAATTTTCTGTATTACAATCAACGATTTCAATTCCGAAACTAATTGAAAATACGGTTAAACAAAAAATGCCAGCGGTTGCTCTTACTGATATTGGTAATATGATGGGTGCTTTTCAATTCGTGAGCGGAATTCTAAATCATAATAAATCGGCGGAAGCTAAAAATAAGGAATTAGTTGAAGCTGGCGAACAACCAACAGAAACGATCATTAAACCCATTGTAGGTTGCGAATTTTTTGTGTGTAACAATCATAAAGATAAATCGAACAAAGACAATGGTTACCAAGTTGTTTTCTTAGCGAAGAACAAAAAAGGATATCATAATTTAGCGAAGTTATCATCGAAAGCTTATACAGATGGTTTTTATTATGTGCCTCGTATCGATAAAGAATTAATCAAAGAATACAAAGAAGATATCATTGTTTTGACAGGAAGTTTGTATGGTGAAGTACCAAATAAAATTCTGAATATCGGTGAAAATCAAGCCGAAGAAGCCTTGTTGTGGTGGAAAGAACAATTTGGTGACGATTTGTATATCGAATTAATGAATCACAATCAAGATGATGAAAAAGCGGTAAATAATACGCTAATTCAATTTTCTAGAAAACATAATGTAAAGCTAATTGCAACAAACAATACGTTTTACATCAATAAGGAAGATGCCAACGCACACGATATTTTATTATGTGTAAAAGATGGTGAAAAACAGGCTACACCAATTGGTCGTGGTCGTGGATATCGTTTCGGATTACCAAATCAAGAATACTATTTCAAGTCGACTAATGAAATGAAAAAATTGTTTCCGCAAACGCCGGAAGCGATTAGTAATGTCCAAGAAATTGTAGATAAAATTGAAATTTATTCGCTGTCACGAGATGTATTACTTCCCAAATTTGATATTCCAGAAGAGTTTCAAGTCGCAGAAGATTTAACAGATAAAGGCGTTCGTGGTGAAAATGCGTATTTACGACATTTGACTTACGAAGGTGCCAAAAAGCGTTACGGAGAAATCACAGATGCAATCAGAGAACGTATTGATTTTGAATTATTAACAATTAGTAATTCGGGTTATCCGGGTTATTTCTTAATTGTACAAGATTTTATTGCTGAAGCTAGAAAAATGGATGTTTCGGTTGGGCCAGGTCGTGGTTCTGCAGCAGGTTCAGTAGTGGCGTATTGTTTGTGGATTACGAATATTGATCCGATGTTGTACAATCTCCTTTTTGAGCGTTTCTTAAATCCCGACCGTGTATCGATGCCCGATATTGATATCGATTTTGATGATGAAGGTCGTGGTCGAGTAATGGATTATGTAATTAAAAAATATGGTTCTAACCAAGTAGCACAAATTATCACCTATGGTAAAATGGCTACGAAGTCGGCGATTCGTGATACGGCTCGTGTGCTAGATTTACCTTTGTTTGAAGCAGATAGAATTGCCAAATTAATTCCTGCGATGATGCCAGGTAAATGGAATTTGGCACGTTTTCTTTCTGAAAAAGAAGAAGATGTAAAAAAAGCTGTTCGTTCAGATGAATTCGATCGAGTTAAGGAATTAATAGAAATTGCCAATCAAGGCGAATTGTCTGGAGAAACCATTCAACAAGCCAAAATATTAGAAGGTTCACTTCGAAATACAGGAATTCACGCGTGTGGTGTAATTATTACGCCAGATGATATTACCAATTTCGTACCAGTAACAACAGCAAAAGATTCTGATTTATATGTAACTCAGTTTGATAATGCGGTTGCCGAAAGTGCGGGATTATTGAAGATGGACTTCTTAGGTTTAAAAACCTTAACGCTTATAAAAGATACGGTTAAGCTAGTAAAATATAAACGTGATATTACTTTAGATCCGGATACATTCCCTATTGACGATAAAAAAACATACGAATTATTCCAACGTGGTGAAACAGTCGGTATTTTTCAGTACGAATCACCAGGAATGCAAAAATATCTGAAAGATTTAAAGCCAACGGTTTTTGGAGATTTAATTGCGATGAATGCACTTTATCGTCCAGGTCCGTTAGAATATATTCCATCTTTCGTTCGTAGAAAAAATGGTTTAGAACCAATTGCATACGATTTAGATGCTTGTGAAGAATATCTTGCAGAAACCTACGGAATTACGGTTTATCAAGAGCAGGTAATGCTACTGTCGCAATCGTTAGCCGGCTTTACTAAAGGTGATGCCGACGTTTTACGTAAAGCGATGGGTAAAAAAGACAAACCTGTCTTGGATAAAATGAAACCTAAATTCATCGCGCAAGCAGAAGAAAAAGGGCACGATGCAAAAATATTAGAGAAAATTTGGAAAGACTGGGAAGCGTTCGCAAGTTATGCTTTCAATAAATCTCACTCGACATGTTATGCGTGGATTGCTTATCAAACGGCATATTTAAAAGCGCATTATCCTGCGGAATATATGGCGGCGGTACTTTCTAATAACATGAATGATATCAAATCGGTTTCGTTTTTTATGGAAGAATGTAAACGTATGGGCTTAGAAGTTTTAGGTCCAGATGTGAATGAATCGTTCTATAAATTTACAGTTAACGATAATAATGCGATTCGTTTCGGAATGGGAGCGATTAAAGGTGTGGGAGAAAATGCCGTAAAAACAATAGTTGAATGTAGAAAAGAAGCGCGTTATAAATCTATTTTCGATTTAGCCAAGCGAATTGATTTACGTGCAGCGAATAAAAAAGCTTTTGAGAATTTAGCTTTAGCTGGTGGTTTTGATGAGTTTGGAGATACACATCGTGCGCAATATTTCCATTCTGATGGAGATAATATTACGTTTTTGGAAAAAGCGATGCGTTTCGGTGCGAAGTTTCAAGAAAATGAAAATTCTTCTCAAGTAAGTTTATTTGGTGATGCTTCGGATGTTCAAATTGCCGAACCTGTTGTGCCACCGTGTGAAGAATGGAATACTTTAGAAAAATTATCTCGAGAAAAAGAAGTAGTTGGAATTTATATTTCTGGTCATCCTTTAGATGATTATAAATTTGAAATGAAATATTTCTGTAATACGAAATTACAAGCGTTAAATAATTTGGAACCTTTGGTGGGTAAAAACTTATCATTTGGAGGAATTGTTTCGAATGTACAACACAGAACAACGCAACAAAATAAAGGTTGGGCGACTTTCAATATTGAAGGCTACGAAGAAACTTTCGAATTCAGAATATTTAATGAAGAGTATTTAAAATTCAGACATTATTTGGTTCAAAATCAGTTTGTTTTCATTAAAATTTTCGTCAAAGAAGGTTGGGCAAATAAAGAAACAGGTAAAAAATCGGATCCAAGAATTAACTTTTCGCACATGCAAAGTTTACAAGATGTATTACCAGATTTTGCTAAAAAACTAACCGTTCAATTGCCAATTGAAGAATTGAAAGAACAATTAATTTCTAAGTTAAATGAACTTTTTTCCAATCATCAAGGTGATTTTAATGTGACTTTCGAATTGTTAGAATTAGAAAAAGTAAAACGATTTGTAAAACGAGAAATTGAAATCGACGAAGAGCTGCAAGATGAAACCGTTATTGATTCTGATGATGAAGTAGAAAACACAGCTGAAATTATCGTAGAGAATCAAATGGAAGAAATTGAAGAAACGATTATAAAAAACAAACTAGAAATGCCAAGTCGAAAATTAAAAATCAATATTTCTAAAGAATTGTTAGAAGGTTTGGAAAAAATGCAAATCAATTTTAAGCTGAATTAAGTTGTTTAGCTAAGATTTTTTTCTAACCAAACACCGAACTTTACTTTAATTAAAAACAAATAATATGAAAAAATTACTTTTTATCTTATTAGCCATTTCAGGAATAAGTTCAGCTCAAATTGCAGACAAAGCCGAAGATATTTCACCTTTGTTAATTGGAGAAAAAATTCCAAATCAAGATTTAATTTCTGTCGATGACAAATTAGTTTCTACAACTGAAATATTCAATAAAAAAACGGTTTTGATTGTCTATCGTGGTGGATGGTGTCCATATTGCAATTCACAATTAATGGAAATGCAAGAAATTGAAAATCAAATAATTGAATTGGGTTATCAAATTGTGGCTGTTAGTCCAGATTCACCGAAATTTTTAAAAGAAACCACAACAGAAGATAAATTAAATTATCAATTGTTTTCCGATAGTGACGGAAAGTTTTCACAAGCTTTAGGAATTGCTTTTAATAGAGAAAAACCAAAATTAGAAAAATATTCTGAAGGTAAAAATCCTGGTTTTTTGCCTGTTCCAACAGTTTATGTAATAAATGAAAATAGAAAAATCGAGTTTTTGTATATTAACCCCGATTATTCTAAAAGATTGAAAGGTAATTTGTTGTTAGCCGTGTTAAAAAACTTATAAATTGATTTTTCTAATCACTTTATAGTTAAAAGAAATCATAATTTTTTTCACACCTTAAATATATTTTCTACTTTCGCATTGTAATAAATTAGTATTAAAACATAAACAAGACAATAATATGGCATTAGCAATTACAGATGCTACTTTTGAAGAAGTAGTATTAAAATCAGATAAACCAGTAGTAGTAGATTTTTGGGCAGCTTGGTGTGGACCATGTAGAATGGTTGGACCAGTTATTGATGAAGTAGCTACAGAATACGATGGAAAAGCAATCGTTGGAAAAGTAGATGTAGATGCAAATCAAGAATTTGCTGCAAAATACAGTGTAAGAAATATTCCTACAGTTTTAATTTTCCAAAACGGAGAAGTAGTTGGAAGACAAGTTGGAGTTGCTCCAAAGAAAACATACACAGACGCTATTGATGCTTTATTATAATAGCTAAGTAAATAAACAAAAAGGCTCCACGAAACTGGAGCCTTTTTTTATAACTTTAATGTAAAAGTTGTGCCAATATCTTTTTTAGAGTTCACTTCAATTTCACAATTAATAGCTTTTGCTAAATCTCGAATTAAATGCAATCCTAAACCGGTTTTAATTCCAACCACTTCTTTGTCATCATATAAGGCTTTAAATTGTTCATCTGAAGCACCTTTTCCGTTATCAGTAATAGATAAATAGGAAACATTGTTTTCTTGCCAAGTTTTCCAAAGTATGCTTGGGTTTTCAATTCCATCTAAAGCTTTAATCGCATTTCCAGTTAAATTTCTAATGATAGTTTTTAAGTAATTTTCATCTGTATTTATTTGAATGTTTTGTGGGTTTTCAAAAGTAATTTCGACTTTTTCTTCGCTTGAAAAATGCATTTTCGTATCATCAAAAAGTGAATTCACGTTTATTTTCTTAGGTTGCGGTTTGAAATTTTCCATTTGACTTTTGCTCCATTGTAAAATATCTTCCATCGAATTTAGAAGATTTTCGGCTCCAGCCATAGTTTTATCTTGCATGCGTTTGGTGCTTTCTTCATCTAACATTTCTGGACTTTCTTTCTGAAGTTGTAAAAAGAAAACTAAGTTGGCAACCGGACCGCGTAAATCGTGATTTAAAATACTGAAAAATCGCGTTTTGGCTTTGTTGGCTTCGTCCAATTCAGAATTTAAGATTTGTAATTTTTCGTTGGTTTTTTTTCGATTTCGACTTTGGTAAAACAGTAAACTTCCAATAATCGCTAAAAGGAAAAGACCACCAATAAAGTAATATTTTTGTTTTTTAGCCGTGTCAATTTGAAGGTTTTTGTTTTGTATTTCTTGCTTTTTGACATTGTTTTGATACTTAGCTTCCATTTCAGCCAAATTCTTTTTCGCTTTTTCGGCAAGTAAGCTTTCTTGTAATTTGGTATATAACGACAAGTGATAATAAGCCAAATTTTTATCACCAAGACCTTCATAAGTATCAGCAAGAAGTTTGTGTAATTCGCTATTTTCTTCTGGTGTATCTTCTTTAATAATTGGTTCGGCTAATTTAAAAAAAGGCAGTGCTTTCTGATAGTTTTTTTGTTGTAAATAAATTTTCCCAAAACTTTGATTCACTTGAGCTTTTGTAAAATCACTGGCGTATTTTGGCGCAAAGCTGTTGGCGTAATTAGCATATTCTAATGCTTTAGAATTTTGTTTTCTTTCTAAGTAGTAATTCGAAAAGAGTAAATTACTTTCAATAAAATACTCATAGCAATCACCTAAATCGACAGTCTTTAAAAACGATTGGAATTTTGAATATCTTTCTTCTGCTTTTTTTAGATTATTTTGTTTTAAATAAATGGAAATAAAATCTTTATGAACAGCGGCAACACCTTCTTTGTATTTGGTTAAATATGGTTCGCTTTCGGTTAAATATTCTAAGCTTTTTGGTAAATTCTCCATAGTTACATATAGCTCAGAAATATTTACTAGTTGTACTCCGTAATTAATAGAGTCATCGTAATCAGCTTTAGATAGATGTTTTTTTCTTCCTTTTAAACCATCAATTTTATATTGCAATCCTTTTTCATATTGACCAACATTAATGTAATAATCTGAAATTTCGGCAAGAATTTTACTTTTTTCAAATTCGTTTTTGGAAGTATCAATTACTTGGTGTAATTCATTTAAAACGCGTTCTCTTTTTGAAGTTGAACCATAGTTTTTGTAGCAAACTAGCAATTGCTTTAAGGCTTCAATAACTCTTTTGTTGTTTTTTGCTTGTCGCCCAAATTGTTCCGATTTTTCTAAATAATACGAAATGCTATCGGTTTCACTTCCGTAATCAAAGGAAACACCAACATAGAAATTGAAAAGGGATAAATTAGAATAATCGCTTTTTGAAGTTAATTGAACGCCTTTTTTGCCGATAACTCTCAATTGTTTATAGTTTTCAACCGCTAGAAATTCATCACAATATTTTGCCCAAGCATGAAGCTTTTCTTTTTGAGTTTTATATTTAGAAAGATTAGGCTCTTTTTGACTAAAAAGTGTAGTTGTAAATAATACGAAAAGAATTAAAAAGATTTTTTTCATAATAATTGGTTATAAGTGAGTTTTTTCTTTCTATTTCAATTTTAAGGTAAAAGTAGTTCCGTTATCAATTTTAGAATCTACCAAAATTTCACAATCAATTGCTTTTGCCAAATCTCGAATTAAATGCAATCCTAAACCAGTTTTAATTCCAGTCACTTCTTTTTCGTCATATAAAGCTTTAAATTGTTCGTTTGAAGCGCCTTTTCCATTATCTGAAATTGATAAATAAGTAAAGTTGTTTTCTTGCCAAGTTTTCCAAATTATGCTTGGGTTATCAATTCCATCCAAAGCTTTAATGGCATTTCCAGTTAAATTTCTGATGATTGTTTTTAAGTAATTTTCATCCGTATTAATTTGAATATTTTGTGGGTTTTCAAAAGTAATTTGGACTTTTTCTTCACTTGAAAAATGTGATTTTGTATCTTCAAATAAAGAACTTATGGCAATTTTTTTGGGCTGCGGTTTGAAATTTTCCATTTGACTTTTGCTCCATTGTAAAATATCTTCCATTGAATTTAGAAGATTTTCGGCGCCAACCATAGTTTTATCTTGCATACGTTTGGTGCTTTCCTCGTCTAACATTTCTGGACTTTCTTTTTGAAGCTGTAAGAAGAAAACCAAATTGGCAACAGGTCCGCGTAAATCGTGATTCAAAATACTAAAAAATCGTGTTTTAGCTTTGTTAGCTTCGTCCAATTCGGTATTTAAAACTTGTAATTTTTCGTTGGTCTTTTTACGATTTCGACTTTGGTAAAACAGTAAACTTCCAATAATTGCTAAAAGAAATATTCCGCCTATGAAATAATATTTTTGTTTTTTGTTTGATTCGAGAGTTAGGTTTTTGATTTTAATTTGGTTGTTTTTTAAATCAATTTCTCTTTTGTCTTCCAAATTTTTTATTGTTTCTTTTTTAGAAAAATTAAATATAGAGTCTTTGTAAAGAGTAGCTTTTTCATAGGCTAATAAGCTATTTTGAAAATCATTATTTTGTTTATAAGCCAAATGCAATTTAAAATACCTTTTTTGTTTTTCGTCTAATAAATGTAATTTCGAAATTAGCTGAATGGATTTTTCATAAGAAGCAATACTTTTTTTGTTAAGCTCTTTCTTTAGTGAATTGCTTTTTTCTTGTTGAGCTTTAAAGTAATAAATGTCGCCGAATTGATAATAAATAGCCGCAATTTGAGCTTCATTTTTAGGTTTCAATTCTTCTGTTTTAAGTAAAGGAATTAAAATTTGTAAAGCATTGTCATATTTTTGATTGTCAATTAATAATCTGCATTCATTAATTAAATATTTGGTTTTTTCTAAATTCAACCCTTTTTTTTCTGCGTTTTTTAAAACATCTAAATAATAATTGTTTTTTATTAAAGTGTCTTTTTCAGCGACTAAACAATTAATTTTTGAATTGTTTAGTTCTTTTTTTAAGGGTATTGTATTGATAGCAATTCTAATGTTTTTTGTGCTGTCTGATTTTTTTCTGTAAAGTTTCGCTTTTTCGGCATCACCTAAATAGATATAAATTGTACTAATATTTTGCAGAGTAATCGATTGTAGTTCTTTGTTATTAACTTCTTCAAAAAGTTGTAACGATTCAAAAAAATATTTTAATGCAGTAGGATAATCACTTTTTAGAGAATACACTTTACCAATTCCTCCTAAAATTTCACCTTTAATGCTTTTGCTTGTTGCGTTTTTTAAGCCGAATTCGTAGTTTGAAAGTGCTTCGCTGAAATTACTTTTTGATGCACTAACTATTCCTAAATTTCTATAAGAATAAGCGATACCATTATTGTATTTTATTTTTTTAGCAAGTTCAAGCGCTTTGTTGGCATAGGATTCACAAAAATTAATATCTATTTTACGATATTCTTTTGCGATGTTGTTATATAAATCTACTTTGGTTTTTTCGTTTTTTATAGTTGGAATGACTTGTTCCAAAGAATCAATAAGCATTTTACCTTCTTTCTTCTGACAAAAAGCAAAAACTGAAAGTAAAACCAAAAGTAAATTTAGCAAGAATTTCATATCACAAAATTCAAATTGTCCTTAAAACTTCTGCCCACAGGAATGGAAACATTATTTTTTAATTCAATTTCTTGACTTCCTATTTTTTGAATAAACTGTTTTTGAACCGCAAAACTTCTGTGTATTCTAACAAAAGACTGAAATTTTTCTTCTTGTAAAATTTCACCTAAATTAGATAACACACAATGGCGTTTTCCTTCCGTTACTAAAATCGTATAATTTTTTAAAGCTTCCAAATATAAAATTTCGTGAAGTTTGACTTTAATTTGATCGTGTCCTGTTTTCACATAAACCACATCTCCACCAATAGTTGATTCGAATAAACTTGCTTTCAATCGAACTTCCATAAATTCTTCAATGCGTTTTACCGTTTGTTCAAATCGTGGAAACTTAAATGGTTTTACAATAAAATCTAAAGTTTGCAATTCAAAAGTTTCTGCTGCACTTTCAGCATGAGAAGAAATAAAAACACAAACGGGAATTTCAAGAGCTTTTTGACGTAATTCAATTCCAGAAGCCCCAGGCATTTCAATATCTAAAAAAGCAACTTCTACAGTGTTGGTTTCTAAAAAAGTAAGTGCTTTTTCTGCAGATTCAAATACGCCAATAATATTTAAAGTTGGAATTTTTTTTGCATATGACATCACGACAAGCCTGTCCATTTCGTCATCGTCTACTATTATGCAATTAAAAGGCTTCATCGTTTTGAATTTGAATTCAAATATAAGAAAATTTCGAATAAAATTTCTATTCGTGTATTTTAAATGCCGTTCGTCCTTTTGTGATTGTTCCGCTTTCTCTGATATGTTAAGTTTGTTGCTATTAATTTAAAAACCATTAATTATGAGTACTTATAAATATGTAACACCTTATTGGAGAGACAGTCAAACTGTTTTTGGTGAAGGAGTAAAAGCGTATACTGGAACTACTTTTTTTATATTGAATCACAATAATGAACGTGCTGATGTTGCGATTCATTTTTATGATTTAGATGGGAATTTGTTAACCGATATGGAAGTGTCAATGTTGGTTCCGCCTAATGCAGTTTTAGATATGCGAATTGTTGATGTTATTAGCGCTAAAGATCCAAACTATCGAGTATCAACTGGTTTAAGAACAGGTTCTATGCGAATTGTTAGTGATGTTCCTTTAGTAACAAGTGGAAAAATGTATAATGGAAGAGTCACATCAGGTGGCGATGTTGAAGATCTTAATGTGTGGTCTATTCCGTTTGAGGAAGTTCCGTTTGTGAAATTAGATTTGGGAAGAATTGGTGGTGAAATTCCAATTCCAGATAATAGCTATAAAGGATATTTTGGCAGAAGAAGACCTGGCCAAAAATAGTATACAAGTATAAAACCCCATATTAAACAATATGGGTTTTTTTTTATGTTTGCATTTCATTCGTGTATTTAAAACGTCGTTCGTCCTTTTGTGGTTTTTTACTGTTTGGTATTGAGTGAAATTTGTAGTGCTTAAATAAATTAACTACTTAAAATCTAAAAATGAAAAGGTTAGTACACATAATTTTGTTGATGACTCAGTTTGGGTTGTCGCAAGTCGGAATCAACACAACAACCCCACAAGCCCAATTAGATATTAAATCGAGTAATCAAGTCACACCTTCCAATACAGATGGAATTCTGATTCCTAAAATTGATGCATTTCCTCTTACAAACCCAACAGCCTTACAACAAGGAATGATGGTTTATTTAACCACAATTTCTGCAGGAAAACAACCGGGATTTTATTATTGGGACAATGTTACTATAAATTGGATTGGTTTAGGTGGAGGCTCCGCAAGTTCTGGCTGGGAAACTACTGGTAATGTAGGCACAAATCCAACTATAAATTTTATAGGAACCACAGATGATAACGATTTGATTTTTAAACGAAATAATATTGGTTCAGGTGTTATTAGCTTTTATAATACTGCTTTTGGAAATAATGTTTTTACATCGAATACTACAGGAAATATTAATACAGCATTTGGTTCTTTCGCCCTCAGATCTAATACCATAGGAAACAGTAATACTGCAGTGGGAGTAGGATCACTTGGTGCGAATACCACTGGTAATTGGAATACTGCTGTTGGTGCAGATAATATGAATCTTAACAACGGTTCCGCAAATGTTGCAGTTGGTAGTTTTGCGTTGCAGTCCAACGTTTCTGGAAACAATAATACTGCAGTCGGGACAGATGCGTTATTAAGTACCACAGGATCTGAAAATATTGCTTTAGGATCTCAGGCTGGGCTTTCTAACCAATCAGGTAATTCTAACATTATGATAGGTAATGGAACGTCTGTACCCGATGTGAACGGTAGTTTTCAGATGTCTATAGGAGAAGTTATTTATGGTGCAGATATGAGTACAACAGCTTTAGGTAAAATAGGGATTGGAGTGCCAGTTCCAACAGAAAAACTGGAAGTGGCTGGAAAAACTAAAACTACTGAATTGCAAGTTACAACTGGTGCAGTTGCTGGTAATGTGTTGACATCGGATGCTTTGGGGAATGCCACATGGCAAGCTCCGAATACAGGAAATTCTTGGTCGATAAATGGAAATTCAAATATAAATCCTAATACCAATTTCATAGGTACAACAAATAATATTGAAGTTTTTTTTAGAATGGGAAATCAAACTTCAGGGGTAATTGGAGCGTCTGACACTTCCTTCGGAAGAAACTCATTAGGTGTGTATTCATTAGGTAATGAAAACTCCGCTTTTGGAGTACTTTCTTTGGGAAGTAATCTGCTTTCTGGAATTCAAAATACTGCGGTTGGAAATAAATCAATGGCTAGTAATACAACTGGAAGTTTTGATACAGCTATAGGTTACCAATCGCTTTATACTAATACGACTGGAACAATTAATACTGCTAATGGTTATCAATCACTTTTTTCAAATACAGCTGGAGATAATAATACTGCAGTTGGAGGATATTCTCTTCGTGCTAATACAGTAGGAAATAGTAATGTTGCTAATGGATATTCTGCGCTTTATTTTAATACAGCTGGAAGTTTTAACGTAGCAACTGGTTTTTCTTCACTTTATAGAAATACAACTGGAGCGTTAAATACAGCAAATGGTTCAGCGGCACTTTATTCGAATACTACAGGTTACGAAAACACAGCAACTGGAGCAGGTTCACTTTATACAAATTCAACAGGTTATCAAAATGTTGCCAATGGCCTTGATGCCTTGTACTTTAATACAATCGGTACTGGAAATGTGGCTACTGGATATCGTACACTTTATAATAATACTTCAGGGAATCACAATGTAGCCAATGGATTTAGGTCATTGTATTCAAATACTGCAGGAGTTGGGAATATTGCATTTGGTTTTCAATCCTTGTATTCAAATACTACAGGAAATACTAATATTGCTGCTGGTTCTGGGTCATTATACTCAAATACTAACGGACAAAGTAATATTGCTGTTGGGCCTGCTACTTTGTACTTAAACACTGCAGGAAATGGTAATATTGCTACAGGAATTAGTTCGTTATATTCCAATACTATTGGAAACAATAATATTGGATTTGGATATAGATCATTGTACTTAAACACTTCGGGGAATTTTAATATAGCTATTGGGGATCTTGCATTAAATTCTAACACTACAGGAAGTAGTAATATTGCTAATGGAGGTCAGGCATTATTTTCAAATACAACGGGTAGCAATAATATTGCTATTGGTAATCAAGCGGGTTATAGCGAAACAGGTTCCAACAAACTTTACATCGAAAATAGTAACTCAACTACTCCGCTTATTTATGGAGAGTTTGATAACGATTTAGTTAAAGTGTACGGAAATATTAAAGTTGATAATATCACAACAGCAGGAAACGAAATGCAATTGGTTAACAAAAATAACTTTGTGCATAACAATGGAAATCAAGTGTTTGGAAGTGGTGGCGATGATTTAATTCTTTCTTCGCAAGAAGGTAGTCCTGAAACAGCTGGTTTTTATGGTGATGGAAACGCAGTGACAATTTGGTCAGCTGGTGACGGAAACCAAGGTCAAGCTGCAGCATTGGTTTATTTTTTAGATGAAGATTCTTTTGATGGTGCGAATACAAATCCATACGATAATAGTGCTTTGAAGTCTTATATAACACCAACTGGTGCTTATGTTCAGGTTTCCGATAAAAACAAAAAAGAAAATATTGTAAAAATTGAAAATGCATCTGAAAAAATTGATAATATTTCAGGATACACTTATCAGTTTAAACTTTCTTCAGAAGAAATCAAAAAAGGAAATAAAGCAATTGTTTCAAGTGGCGTTTTAGCGCAAGAAATTGAAAAAGTGTTACCTGAAGCGATTCAAAAAAATGAAAAAGGCGAATATTTTGTGGATTATGCAGCAATTACACCGCTTTTAATTGAAGCGATAAAAGCACAAAACGAAAAAATTAAAGCGTTAGAAAATTCACAAATTGAAATTTTAAAACGATTAGAAAAATTAGAAAACAAATAAAAATCAAGCACTAAATATAAAGATTATGAAAGCAATTAAAAGAACAATCAGTATTCTACTGATAAGCCTGATTTCAATTTCTTGTACAAAAGAAGAAGTTGTAAATAGAGAAGCAGTTATCACACCATTGCAATCTGCGGGAACAAGTTCAGGTGCAAATTGGGCAAGCTATTCTACTTATTCAAGAGCCGAAGCTGATATAGTGGTTTCAGGACTTCAAGGCAGAATAAATGAATTGGAACTTAAAATAAATGCTGAGGTAGAGGGTTTAGATTACTTAGATTTTTACCTAATATCACCATCTAATCAAATTTTACCGTTAATGGGATATATGACTCAGACAACTCCAGGTTTAATTACAATGGATGTTAAATTAACGGACAAAGGGCCATTACATATTGATGATTGGACTGAAAGCACGAGTATGACAGGTAGTTTTTATCCGTCTGGAGAATCAGGTTATGGGTATGGTTTAGCCAATCAAATGTTATATGATTTTAAAGGTTTTAATGATCAAAATCCTAACGGACAATGGACCGTTTATATAAGAGAAAAATTTAGTGGATCGGCTTATGCCCGAATTATAAGTGCTGAGTTGCTTATTTCAACTAAATATTAAAAAAAAACAGTAGTAGTTTTTTAGCAGAAAGAGGTTCGTCTCGTTTTCAAAACGACATTGGGCCTTTTTTTTATACTTCTTTTTTGTCTTCCAAAATATATAAACTATATTTGAGGTATGAACTTAGAATCGCAACTCGAAAAAATATCACAGTTTAAAAATTTAGAACTTTTGGCTAATCAAATTGTCGAAGGTTTTATTTCGGGTATGCATAAAAGTCCGTTTCATGGTTTTTCTGCCGAATTTGCCGAACATAAAATTTATAATCAAGGCGAAAGTACCAAACATATCGATTGGAAATTATTTGCCAAAACTGATAGATTGTATACCAAGAAATACGAAGAAGAAACCAATTTGCGTTGTCATTTAATTATTGATAACTCTTCTTCTATGCATTATCCAAAACTGAAAGACAATCAGTTGTTTTCTGAAAGTAAAATTGGATTTTCTATATTAGCATCTGCGGTTTTAATGAATTTATTGAAAAAACAACGTGATGCGGTCGGAGTTTCGGTATATTCTGATACGTATGAATATTACGCTTCAGAAAAAGGAAGTGAACGCCATCACAGAATGATTTTAAATCAATTTGAAAACATAATAAACTATCCAAAAGAGTCTAAAAAAACAGATACAATTACTTTTTTACATCAAATTGCCGAAAAAGTACACCGTCGTTCTATGGTCGTTTTGTTTACAGATATGTTTATTGGTGAAGATAACGAGAAGCTTTTTAAAGCATTACAACATTTAAAACACAACAAACATAAAGTAGTTTTGTTTCATGTTTATGATGGAAAAACCGAGTTAAATTTCAATTTTGACAATACGCCACGTAAGTTTATTGACGTAGAAACAGGTGAAGAAGTCAATTTATTTGCCGAAAACATGAAAGAAAGTTATGAAAAAGTAGTGAAAAACTACTTTGAAAATATTTCGAATACCTGTTCAGCGTATAAAATTAAGTATGTACCCGTTTCAGTTGATGAAAAATTTGAAAAAATTATTACTACATATTTAGTTGAAAAACAGAAGTTTGGATAAAAAGTCAAAAAAACTTGTAATTTTTTTTAGCAAAACGTTTGCAAATAAGAAAAACTGTTCTATATTTGCACTCGCATTACAGCAACGGTTTGGTAGTTCAGTTGGTTAGAATACCTGCCTGTCACGCAGGGGGTCGCGGGTTCGAGTCCCGTCCAGACCGCAAAATTTGGGAAGCACTTCAGAAATGAAGTGCTTTTTTGCCCAAATATCTTGAGGTTTCAAGATAAACTCAGTTGTGTTGTTTACCCGAGAGATCGGGAAAGGTTTAGTAGTTAGACCAATGAAAAGCTTTCCATTTTTGGAAGGCTTTTTTGATTTTATACTATTATGGTTTCATGAAATCTTAAAATGAGATAAAAAAACAAACATAACTTTTGTCGGTAAAATCATACATTGTATCGGCTTTTTGTATTTTTCTTATATTTAGGTATTGCTTTTTTGTATTTTTCAATCTTAAATATTCACAATATGAGAAAAACATTACTTCAAACATTATTTTTACTTTTTGCTTTTGTACAGTTTGTGCAAGCACAATGCTTGCAACCATCAGGTATTTTTACATCTAATATAACCGAAACTTCTGCAGTAGTTTCTTGGACTGATCCGAATGTGAATTCGGGTGCTATTTATGGAATCAATATAGTTCCTTCTGGTACTGCGCCAGGAACATCTTTTGTTTCAACAGCTAGTAGTCCTTATCAATTTACAGGATTAATGCCTTGTACAAGTTATAATGTTACACTTATAACTTATTGTTCTCCTAATGTAGTTAGTGATCCAACTACAGTTATATTTTCAACAACATGTAGTGGTGGATTATTTAATCAACCACAAAATTTATCACAATGTGTTGATGACCAAAATGGATTAGCTTGTTTTGATTTAAATGTGAATAACCCAGTTATTTTAGGAAATAGTAACCCTTCAGATTATACAATTACTTATCATGCCTCTCAAGCAGATGCTACTAATGACGTAAATCCATTATCTTCTACATATTGTGTTGCTTTAGGGAATTATACTTTATTTTCTAGAGTTGAAGAAAATGCTTTAGGTCAAATGATGCAGATAAATGCTTTTACAGTTGCTGCACAAACCTTCACAAACGCAGGTAGTTTAAATCCTATTGCGCAATGTGATGCTAATAATGATGGTACTGTTATTTATGATTTAACAACCATTCAAGCGCAACTTTCTACATTAAATCAATTGGTTTATTATCCTTCTTTGGAAAACGCTGAAAGCGAAACCAATCCAATTGCAAATCCAACCGCACTATCAATTAGTACAACATTACCAGTTGTAACAATTTTTGTAAGAGAAAATGTTGTTAATGGTTGTGATAATGTTTACTCTGTTAACCTACTTTCTCAAATAAATTGTAATGCTGCTTCAAACTGTAACAATGCAAATTCACTTTGTGGTAGTTTAGCAACTCCTTTTTCAAATACAATAAATGTAACTAATAGTGGTTTGCCTGGGAATATGGGTTGTTTAGGTTCCTCTCCAAATGCAACTTGGTTTACTTTGCCAATTAGTAGCTCGGGTACTATCAATTTACAAATCAATCAAGGAAATAATGTGCCTTTATATAATAATTTAGATATTGATTATATTGTTTACGGACCTTTTTCTACAAGTACAGGAAATTGTAATTCTGTAAATGATAATAACGTTGTAAGTTGTAGTTATTCTGCTCAAGCTACAGAATACCCAATAATTGCTAATGCAGTTGCTGGTCAATATTACTTAATGATGGTGACAAACTTTTCTAACCAAATAGGTGTTATCAATATTAATGTTTTGCCAACTTCTACAGGAACTATTGATTGTACAGGTATGGCTTTTACAGCGTTTTTAGATTCTAATAATAATGGAACTAAAGACACAGGTGAAGTAAATTTCCCATTAGGAGATTTCCACTATGAAAAAAATAACAATGGTACAGTTCATAATATTACTGCGCCAACAGGTAAGTTTACTATTTATGATAACAACATTTCGAATAGTTATAATGTAAGTTTTACAGTAAATCCATTATATGCTTCTTTATACAATGTAAATCCTTCAGCATTAAATAATTTATCTGTTGCAAATGGAGTGTTATCACAATATAGTTTTCCAGTAACTTCACTTCAAAGTTATACTGATTTAGGTGTGGTTGTTGTACCAGTAAATAATCCAAGACCAGGTTTTAATTATATTAATAAAGTGGTGTATGGTAATTTAGGAAATCAAGTTGTAGCTAATGGAACAGTTACATTCACAAAAGATACAGCGGTTTCAATAAGTTCGGTTTCACAAGTTGGAGTGGTAAATAATGCCAATGGTTTTACTTACGATTTCACGAATTTGCAACCTTTTGAATACAGAACAATTGACGTTAACATGCAAGTACCAACAATACCAACAGTAAGTGCTGGTCAGTTTTTAGTTAGCTCTGCTACAATCGCGCCTTTAGCTGGTGATGTTTCTCCAGAAAACAATTCAAATTCTACTAGTCAAATGATCATAAATGCATATGATCCAAATGACAAAACTGAAGCGCACGGACCAGAAATTTTACATTCTAGTTTCACGTCTAATGATTATTTATATTATACAATTCGCTTTGAAAATACAGGAAATGCAAGCGCTATAAATGTTCGTGTAAATGATGTTTTAAATTCGATGTTGGATGAAAATACTATTAGAGTAGAAAGTGCAAGTCATGCGTATGTTTTAGACAGAGTTGGAAATACTTTAACTTGGAAGTTTGATAACATTATGTTGCCAGTTTCTGTAGCCAACACAACAACAGGAAAAGGTTATATTACATTTAAAGTAAAACCAAAAGCTGGTTATGCAGTTGGTGATATCATTCCGAATAATGCTTCAATTTATTTCGATTTTAATCCAGCAATCGTTACAAATACTTTTCAAACAGAATTTGTAGCGCTTTTAGAATCGGAATCATTTAATGCAGATGAATTTGCAGTATATCCAAATCCAACTAGCTCAATTTTAAATATTCAATCTAAATTGAATATGACGATTTCTGAAGTGAACGTTTACGACTTATTAGGTAAACAACTTTTAAATAAGAAAATAAATGTTTCTGCAACAGAAATTGATATGATAAATTATAGTCCAGGTTTATACTTACTTGAAGTTGTTTCAGAAAACAATCAAAAAAGTATTCATAAGATTATTAAGAAATAATAAAAACTAAAAAATCCCGATTCGTCGGGATTTTTTTATATCCAAATGGTATAGTTGTCTATGACTATCCAAATAAAAATGCCCAATAAAATAAAACCATAAAACACTTTCATGAAAGTTCCAGCTAAAAAGCCTAAAAAAGAACCAAACGCTGCGTTTAAAGCTCTTTTTTTATCTTGAGAGTTATAGATTAGTTCTCCAATGAAAGCGCCTAAAAACGGACAAATTAAAAACGCGAACGGTATCGGTAAAAATATTCCAACTACTAAGCCAATATTCGTTCCCCAAATGCCGTAATTACTACCGCCAAACATCTTCGTTCCTTTGGCAGGAATGAGATAATCTAAAATGCTTAAAACTATCGTAAGAACTAATGTAATTCCTAATAACCAATAATTGGTTTCAATTCCAGGGACGAAAAACAAACACAATAATCCCAACCAAGAAAGAGGTAAACCTGGTAAAGCAGGCAAAATACTACCAATAATTCCACCAATAAGTAAACAAATTCCTAAAATCAATAAAATATATTCCATAAAAGTGTATTTTTGAAAATCTAAATGTATAAAAAAATAAATGAACAAAGTAATTGCTTTATTCCTGATACTCTCACTACAATCGTGCCAGTTTTTCGATAAGAAAGTGCCCGATGAAAAGGATTTGTTAGAACAAGAACTCAAAAAAATTAATTGGGAGCAAGTAGACGAATTTCCTTCTTTTTCAGAATGCGATTCGTTAACGGATAAAGATAGTCAGCAAAGTTGTTTTTATGAAACGCTTTCTATGCAATTGCATTCCAAATTGAAAGACGATAGCATTGCGAAATTGTTTCCGCAATTAGATACGATTCAAGTAAAAGTTATTATTTCTTCGAATTCTAATTTGAATTTTGAACCGATAATTTCAGATTCCATCGCCTATAACAAACCACAATTAGATAGTATTTTTCAATTGCGATTAACCGATTTTCCTAAAATTAATCCAGCGATAAAAAGAGGCGTTCCCGTTAAAACTGAATTTCAAATTCCAGTGGTTTTACAGAAAAAGTAGTTTTTTTTTGAAGCTAATCCTGCTGTCCGCTATATCTTAACACCCTTGAAGGGTTGTAACCCTCCAAGGGTGTTAAGGATGCCGCTTCCATCAGGGCTAAAAACGTCTTTCTTTCCATTCAAATTTCCCGAACAACGCTTTTACAACAACTAAAACCGTAAAGAAAGGATACACTAAAAAACTACTTAAAAAGTTTTTGAAAGGCAACCTAAAATACGCAGCACTAAATTTTAAAAACATAAAGTCAATTCCAAATTTCAACACCCAAAAATAAATGGCTAATTGAAGTGTTTCTAATTTATAAAAAGGCGCAACTAACAAAAGTAAGCCACTTAAATTGGTCAAAAAAACAATGATTCCTAAAATTTTCGGATACCAATTATTGTATGCTGAGGTCTTGCTCGCCCATCGCACTCTTTGGTTGGTTAACGCTTTCCAAGAATCGCAACTTTTGGTCAAAACAATATTCAAATTACCTAAATAAGTAATTTTATCTGGAGCGGATTTTAATGCTTTTTGCAATAAAAAAACATCATCGCCACTAGCTAAATTGTTATTGCCTTCAAATCCGTTTAAAGTTTCGAAAAAACCTTTCTCATAAGCGAAATTGGCACCATTACACATAAATGGTTTCTCAATTCCGAAACTTCCAGCTGTAGCACCTTGTAAACTCAAGAAGTCATTATTCTGAAAATCATGTAAAAATCCAGTTTCAGTTGTATAACCAACAGAACCTACACACATTTTCGCTTTTTTATTTTGAATTTCAGTATCAAAAATTGCCAACCAATTTTCAGGAACTTCACAATCAGCATCAGTAGTCACAATCCAATTGTATTTCGCTATTTGAATCGCCGTTTCAATCGCATCTTTTTTTGGAGAATTACTTTTTCTTTGGTTTAGAATAATTTTTAAATCGTAAATCGTACTTCTTAAATCGTACTTTTCTTCCGATTCATCATCCACTAAAATCACTTCAAATAATTCCTTCGGATAATTCAATTTCTCAATCGATTCTAAAAGAAAAGGTAAGTTCTCAGCTTCATTTCTAAAAGGAACAATTATCGAAAAAGTAGTTTTTGGAGATAAGATTTCAATTTTTGTTTGCTTATTTGTTTTTACAATGCCAAAAGCTAATTGAGTAATCAAAGCCGCATAAATAAATAAAATAAAAGCAAATAAAACCATAATAATTTAGTGACTTGGTTTCTTTGTGGCAATATCTTGCGTCTTATAAATCAATACAAAATAACTTCCAATAAGAACCGGAAGCACCACGTTTAGCAACCACATAAAAGTACTAATAAATAAAACAATATATTCGTCGATATTTAGTTTTTCGAAAAACCAGATGGCCACGCCGCCTTTCACTACAAAATCTAAAAACTGAAAAGAAGGTAAAGAACTGGCAATAAAATACACAGCAGTAATGGTAGCCATCAAAGTGAAATAGTCAATTTCGACACCAAATAACAAAAACAAAAAGTAATATTGGTGCGAAAAAGTCAAATATCTAGCAATGGCTAATAAAATATTTTTCTGATGAATTTTCTTCGGAATTTCTGCAATTTTTTCTAAAAATAAAGCAATAGAATAGCCTTTTATATTGGCGTTTTTCGTTAGAAACAAGAAAGTCAAAACTAATAATCCAATTCCAATTAAGATGAAAAAATACATGGTGTATCCCAAATATAACAAACCAATTAATCCGAAAACGATAGTCAAAACCATTTGAATTCCGTTGCAAATTAAGTTCAAAAACAAAACGCGTTTGGTTTCCTTTTTTGGAAAATAAAGTGCTTTTCCGGCATATTCTCCAATTCCGTTTGGTGTAAATAATCCAGCAGTAACACCAGCTAAAACTTGTTTAGTTGCCGTGTATAAAGAGATTTTTTCAATGACTAAAACTAAATTCTTCCATTTCAAAATCTCCAAAAAACGATTCAAAACACTAAAACATAACATAAAAAGTATCCAACTAATGGTAAATTTATGTTGTAAAATTCCTGAAAACTGTTTCCAACTCAGTTTGTCGTCGTGGGCTAGTTTGTCGTAAATAAAATAAAATGCGCCAAAAACAATGACCAGTTTTATTATAAGTGTGAGATATTGTTTAGTTTTGTTTGAAATCATTTTGCAAAGAAACAAAACTTTGAACTTGAAACCTTAAACCTGAAACAAAAATTTTGGCTAACGAACGCATCATACTCGGCATCGATCCTGGAACTACCATCATGGGTTTCGGACTCATTCGTGTTATAAATAAAAAAATGGAGTTTATTCAATTAAACGAATTGCAACTCAATAAAATGGACGACCATTATATGAAGTTGAAACGTATTTTTGAACGAACTATCGAGTTAATCGACACATATCATCCAGATGAAATTGCCATTGAAGCACCTTTTTTCGGTAAAAACGTACAATCGATGTTGAAATTAGGAAGAGCACAAGGTGTAGCGATGGCCGCAGGTTTGTCTCGAGATATTCCAATTACAGAATACGAACCGAAGAAAATCAAAATGGCCATTACCGGAAACGGAAACGCGAGCAAAGAGCAAGTCGCAAAAATGTTACAACAATTGTTAGGCTTGAAAACGTTGCCTAAAAATCTCGATTCTACAGACGGATTAGCAGCTGCAGTTTGTCATTTTTTCAATACAGGAAAAGTAGTTGGATCAACAAATTATTCAGGTTGGGACGCTTTTGTGAAACAGAATGAAACGAGAGTAAAAAAATAAAGAAAAATAGTACAATTTTGACACAATAATTTTTTAGAATAGAAGTTATTAGTTGTGATAAATTACTTTCAAATGAAAAAAACACTTACTCTTTTTTTACTATTTTTCCATTTTGTGGTCTTTTCTCAAAATTCCATTCCAAAAAGTGTAATTTTATCTGAACCACCAATTTCTAAGGATTTTAGTTTCTTAAAAGAGGAATTAAAAGATGTTCAAGTTGTAATGCTTGGAGAAATCAGTCATTTCGACGGTAATGTTTTTGAAACCAAAACCGAAATTGTAAAATATTTGGTTGAAAATATGGGTTTTAATGTAATTGCATTTGAATCTGGAATTTACGATTTATGGAAAGCACAAGAAGAAATTAAAAAAGGAACAAATTGCAAACAAGTTTTTAGAAATTCGCTGTTTTCCATGTGGGGAAAAAGAAAAGAATTTCAAAGTTTTGTCACGTTTTTTGAAAATAACAAAGCAAACTTAAAGCTTTTTGGATTCGACCATCAAATTACTAGCACAAATGGCACAGTAAATTTATCAAATGATTTATTTAACTATTCAAAACAAATTAATCACAATTTAAAATTGAATAAGGAAGATTTTGCTTTGCTTTTAGAATCGATTTCTAATTCGAGCATGTTTGACGAAAGCGATATTTCCTATCAACTTTTTTCTTCTGAATTAAATAAATTGAAACAAAAATTAATTCTACAAAAAAACTCAGAAGAAAAATTTTATTGGACTCAAACTGTAAACGGATTACTGACATTAGGTGAAGACGCTTATACACGTCAAAATTTCACAAGTGCTTTCAATTGTACAGCTATAGATAATATAAGAGATAAACAAATGGCTGAAAATTTATTGGCCTATGTAAAACAAAATCCTGAGGCAAAAATTATTTGCTGGGGCGCCAATCAACATTTTGCTAACAATTTACAATCTGTAAAAGCGCCAATTATTAAAGACTTTGTTCCCATGGGGTCTTATATAAAAATAGCGTTACAAGATAAAGTCTATAGTTTGGCGGCAATAACAGCTAAAGATTCTATTTTTCTTCAAAACAAATGGTATAGCACTCCAATAAATGCAGGTTCTTTTGAAGATGTTTTGAAAAAACAATTTAAGAATAATCATGTGTTTATTTCCGCAAAACAACCTAAAATAGATAAAATAAATGAAAACAGACTTTTTAGTCCAATAACATTTATTGAAGGAAAACTAAGTGATTTTCATGATGGTTATGTGTATTTTCCTAAGGCAACTTTATCAACTATTGATGAGTATGAAGATGTAATTCTTGAAGGAGCTCAACAAAATGATGTTGTAAAAAATAAAAAAGAAGCCTCTATAAACTTAGAAATTAAGGATAGACCAAACGAAACGTACATTGAAGAAGTTGTAATTTATAGTAAAAACACACCTTATCAAATTCTTAAAAAAGCTATCGGAAGTTTTGATAAAAATTATCCAGATAAAGGATTTAGTTCTGATTTAAAGACTAATATTTTAATTAAAGTTGCAGATACTACATGTGTAAACGCAGATATTTTGGCACAACAATACGATTTAGGGTATGTTAACCATGAATTTAGAAACACAAAAAAAGTATTGCAAACAAAATGGAATGTGAATCAAAATTTTGAAACAGAAAGTTTTAAAGAATATCACGGGTTGATGTATAATAGTCCTATTCAATATGCTCCAGTTTTAAAAAACAATAAGTTTAAAAAATTTCTATTAAACATTGAAGGAACAACTAAAATAAATAATGAGGAAGTTTTTGTGATTCAGTTTTCTTCTCCACGTAATCATTCAACATATACTCGTAGAGTTTTTTTGAGTAATTATTCGGGCTATATTTACATTAATAAATCGGATAATGCTATTGTGAAAATTATTGAAAATTGGGAAGTAACAGATTTTCCTATTTCGTTCCGAGAAGGTTATACTTTAAAAAATAATTTAGTAAAATATACGAACAAAGAATATTTAAATGAAAGTACAATAACTGAATTTGTAAAAGAAAATAAATTATATTTTATTAAAAATGCCACAAATGTCGTTTCTGGGAATTTATATAATGACAAAAACGAAAAAACAGATTATGAAATTGCAACAACAGCAACTTGGAATAACTTTAATATTTCTAGCCCAAATGTAATTAAAACGAACAAAGAAGTACTTTTGTTTGAAGTAAAAAAATAAATTAATATGTCACTTTACGATTATTTTATTGTCAAATTGAACATTGAAAATTAATAAAATGTCAGGAATTTACATCCACATACCCTTCTGCAAGCAAGCTTGTCATTACTGCGATTTCCATTTTTCGACTTCCATGAAGAAGAAAGACGAGATGGTTTTGGCTTTAGTGAAAGAAATGGAACTGCGAAAAAATGAATTTCAAAATGAAATTATAGAAACCATTTATTTCGGTGGTGGAACGCCGAGTGTATTATCGATTGACGATATACGATTTTTAATTGATGCAGTTTACAAACATTATCAAGTGGTTGAAAATCCGGAAATTACTTTAGAAGCGAATCCAGATGATTTGGATAATGAAATCATTCTTCAATATGCTAATTCTCCAATAAACCGCTTGTCAATTGGTGTGCAATCGTTTTTTGAAGACGATTTACAACTCATGAATCGTGCTCACAATTCGGCGGAAGCCAAAAAATGTTTAGAATTCGCCACGCAACATTTCGATAATATTTCGATCGATCTAATTTACGGAATGCCCAATATGAGCAATGAAAAATGGTTGCAAAATATTGAAACGGCATTAAGTTTTAATATTCCACATATTTCCAGTTATGCGTTAACGGTTGAACCAAAAACGGCTTTACATAAAATGATTAAATCTGGGTCAATTCCTGCTTTAGATGACGATTTAGCGCAACAACATTTTCATATTTTAATCGATAAGCTTCAAGAAAACGGATTTGTACATTACGAATTATCGAACTTTGGGAAGCCAGATTATTTTTCGAAAAACAACACAGCGTATTGGTTAGGAAAAAAATATATTGGAATCGGTCCGTCCGCACATAGTTATAATGGTAAAAATAGAAGTTGGAATATTGCCAATAATTCGCTGTATTTAAAAGCGATTGCAGAAAATAAATTACCGTCAGAAACAGAAATTTTATCAAAAACCGACCAATATAACGAATATATCATGACAGGTTTACGAACGTTTTGGGGTGTTTCTTTGGAAAGAATTGAAACCGAATTCGGAGCAGATTATTTAAACTATTTACTGCAACAATCAGAAAAATACATTTCAGACAATTTGTTAGAAATTGAAAACAATGTTTTAAAAACGACTAAAAAAGGAAAATTTTTGAGTGATGGTATTGCAAGTGATTTGTTTATGCTGAACTAGTTTCAGCATCTGTTTTAATCTGAATTTATTTTAGATTCTAATTCAAAAGTTAATTTATGATTAAAGGATATATTTATATAATGTCAAATAAAAACTTGTCGGTTCTTTATATTGGTGCGACAAAAGATTTGAAAAGTAGAATAGATAGCCATTTAAACGGAACTGGAGCAGTTTTTACAAAAAAATATAACGCCAATATTTTACTTTATTTTGAAGAATTTGATGATTATCAGGATGCCTTTAAAAGAGAGAAACAATTGAAAAATTGGCATAAAGAATGGAAATGGAATTTAATTAAAATTTCAAATCCTCAATTAAAAGATTTATATTTGGATTTATAATTTACAGTCTCTATTGTTAAAACACGAAAGGTGTTAATACAAAAAAGATACTGAAACAAGTTCAGTATAAATGAAAGCTACTATAAATAACTTCAAAATTGACTTATCAAAACCCATTGATATTTCTTTACCCTTATCCAACACGGATGCGAATCCAATTGCGTGGTATATTGACAAACCTGTAATTGAACCCGTAACTTTTGAAAATTGGATAGGAAAAGTTTCTGAAGGAAGTTCTACTAATTTCAATAATATATTTTTCAATCCACACGGCCATGGCACGCATACTGAGTGTTTAGGTCATATTACAACGGAGTTTTATTCTATCAATCAGTGTTTGAAGCAATTTTTCTTCATGGCGGAAGTTATTTCTATTCAACCAGAAAAAAGAAATGAGGATTTTGTGATTACGAAAAGCCAAATTGAAGATTCTCTGGATGGTTCAGCTCCAGAAGCGATAATCATTCGAACGATTCCCAACGTTTCGGATAAAAAATCAAAAAACTATTCGCATACCAATCCGCCTTATTTGTTAGAAGAAGCCGCGACATACATTCGAGAAATCGGAATTAAACATTTGCTTATCGATTTACCAAGTGTAGATAGGGAAGAAGATGAAGGAAAATTATTGGCGCACAAAGCGTTTTGGAATGTCAAAAACACCACAATATTAAATGAAGATGCGCGTTTAGATTGTACGATTACAGAATTAATTTATGTAGACGATTCCGTTTCCGATGGAACCTATTTGCTGAATTTGCAAATTGCTTCTTTTGAAAATGATGCAAGTCCGAGTAAACCAGTTTTGTATAGTTTAGAAGCTAATTAATAAGAATATGAATATTCAACAACTATATGAATTTTGCTTGTCAAAAAAGGGTGTAACTGAACACTTTCCTTTTGATGAAGATACTTTGGTGTTTAAAGTTGGTGGAAAAATGTTTTGCTTGACTTCCTTAAAGCAATGGGAAAAAGACGAGCCAAGTTTGAATTTAAAATGTGATCCAGATAAAGCAGAAGAACTTCGAGCTCAATATGAGGCTATAAAACCTGGTTATCATATGAGTAAAAAGCATTGGAATACGGTAGATTTTCATTCAGATGTCAACGATAAAATGATGTGTGAATTAATTAACGATTCTTACGATTTGGTTTTTAGGAGTTTAACTAAAAAAATCCAATCAGAAATAATATAACGTCACTTCGAGTGTTCCGATTTTTCATCGGAATGTATCGAGAAGAGAAAATTAGGCATTACTTTTGATAAACATAAAGCAACAAACTATAAACTATATATTTTATTATGATAGATAATTTAAAGAAAATATTAAACGAAGATCAAGATCCGAAAGCCATTGAGAAAATTACTTCTAAACTAGAGAATTTATTAATGTCTAATGAAGAAGTAGGTTATATTGCCGTACAGAAAAAACCAGCAATAACTGTTTTTCCAGATAGTATTGTGGTAACTAACAAACGAATTATTTTATGTAAGCCTAAAAACTTAGGTTTATCAATGGAATTTATGGATTACGATTGGGATGATATCGCTGGAACTTTTGTAAAAGAAGGTTTTTTAGGATCCGATTTTACCTTTTCTACAAAAACTGAATTAACACATACGGTTGATTATTTGCCTAAAAATCAAGCGCGTAAATTATATACGTATGCGAAAGAACAATTGGATATATTGAAAAAGGGAGTATCAACAAATATAAATCCCGTTCCAGATACTGAAATTGAAGCTGCTGTTGAAGCTGCTGCTGCAAATGCTGCAGTTGAAGTTGAAGAAGTTCCAACAGAAGAGGTAACACATTTTGCGGAAATTATTTCGGCAGATATGATTCCTCCAGTACAAGATACAGAATTAGAAGTGCCAATTCCACATCATGAAAAGAAACTTTCCGATTTATCTAAAGACGAATTATTTGATAAGTTAAATAATTATAAGAAGTTGTTAGATAATGGCTTAATTCTTCAAGGAGAATACGACAGATTGAAAAATGAAATTTTACCGTTGTTGTAAGATTTGAATAAAAATAAAAAAAACCGACAATTTTACTTGTCGGTTTTTTTATGAGGTTTAGTTAATTAGTAAAAACAAAAAACCCCGACAAAGTCGGGGTTTAAGTGGTACCTCCAGTACCTCATTTACGTAAACACTAATCAAGTTCAATTAACGTTAATTGTTATTAATAATATGTAATGACCTGTAAATAAAGATTTAGTATGATATTTAATATTATTTAGTTTTATTTTTGTTTACTAAATGGTGTCACTTATGTTGTCCCTTTAATATTAATTTATTATATTTGGGTACAACATTAAATTAAGGTATGAGAACTAGTGGTACAGTCAATTTTAGATTAAAAGAGTCAACAAAAGAAGAAAAACCTATCTTCTTAGATTTTTCCTATGGGAGAAATAAAAGGTTTAAATATGCAGTGGGATACTCTGTACTTCCTAAATATTGGACAGGCTCAGAAATTAAAAATGTTGTTGCGGTTAGAAACTCAAATCAAATAAATGATTTACTAAGAGATTTAAAATCCGAAATCTTAAATTTTGTAAGTGATTGTGATGCAAAGCAAATTGTTTTATCTAACGATGTATTTAGAGCTCATTTAAATAAATTTACTCATAAAAATCAACTTGAGGAAGTAGTAGAAATAAAACAAAATTTGTTTGGTTATTTTGATAAATATATAGCTCATAAATCCAAAGAGTTAAATAGGGGTGACAAAAGTGTAACTATTAGGTCTTATAAACAAACATTTAAACATCTTAGGGAATTTGAATTTGATTCGGGGTATATAGTTGATTTCGAAACAATTGATAATGAATTCTATATTGAATTTGTAGATTATATGAATAACAAAGAATATAAAAAAGGAGTTTGTTATTCAGGAAATACAATTGGAAAGCATATTAAAAACTTTAAAACATTTATGAATTCAAGTTTGCAAGAAGAATTACATTCTAATATGAAATTCAAAAAATTTAAAGTTTTTACTGAACAAACAACTGCAATTTATTTAACTCTTGACGAACAAAAAAGTTTATTAGATTTAGATTTATCTGAAACACCTCACCATGAACTTGCAAGAGATGTTTTTATTATTGGTTGTGAAATTGGTCAAAGAATTAGTGATTATAATGATTTAAGTAGGCATACAATAGAGAGGCATGAAAATGAGGAATATATCAAGATTAATCAACAAAAAACTGGAAATACAGTACTTTGTAAAATAACTCCTGCAATACGTTTTATTATGGATAAGAGATACGAAGGTAAATTTCCTCCTAAAATTTTAGAACAAAAACTTAATGATTATATAAAGATAGTTGGTAAAAAAGCAAAAATCAACGAAAAGGTTAAATGTGAAATGACTAGAGGTGGTGCGAAAGTTCAAACTGAGGAGTTCAAATATAATCTGATTATGGGGCATAGCGCAAGAAGGAGCTTCTGTACGCTTAAATTTAAAGCTGGTATGCCAGTCCATTATATAAAATTACTTTCTGGACACCAAACAGATTCAGAATTTTTTAAGTATATCCGTAATCCTAAAGAAGAAAGAATTGCTCAAATCACAGCAACAAAGGAATTTACTGATTCAAGTTTAACGATATAAAATGGATAAAGAGTTTAAAAATCAATATTGTTTTAATGTGTTCAAAATTGATTGCGATATGTCATTTGAAAGATTTATTTTTTTTAATCAAACATATTTTAGGGAAATTAAAATCATGTCACTAAATAATATTTCTGTAGAAATTCAAAATCAAATAAATTATGATGGCTTTGAAGATGAATTTAATAATTATATAGAAGACAAAATATTTAAAATCAATAAACTTTTTGATAGCATAGTCACAATTGAAGAATTCGAAGAGTTCAACAGTTTGTTTAACTCACTAAAACAAAATATTAAAAAGAATAATTTAAAGTCTCAAATATATTTTAAATATATTACATTGAATTATAATCTTTTAAAAGCAGTTAAAAACAAATTAAATAAAAAAAAGAGGGATTTAAATTTAAAACCTGAGCCAAATTTTAATAGATTGAAAAATATTTCAACTACAAAATTTATATTAAACAAAAGTATAGGGTATGATAATACTGTCAAATTAAGAAATGATTTAATTCAATTTCGTCTAATAGATAAAAAGCAACCTTCTGTTATTTTTTATAATGTTTTTAGAGGTTATGAAATAAATAAAAAAATTAACTGGACAGGTACTAAAGGTGATTTGGGGTTATTCATCAAAACACTAAAAAAGTATGATTGTATATTAAATATTAATCCATACATAATTGCTAAAAATGCTTTTACTTTAGATGGAATTCAAATAAATAGTTTAAGAGATCCTAAGAAAATTGATGCTGAAAAATACTTTGAAAAAATTGAAAAAATAGTAATAAAATTTCAAAATTCGAAGTTTTGATATATTTTAATGACTTGCATAATAAATTAAAAATCAATGTATTATGTATAATTATCCATCAAATAACCCCTCATTTGTTCTAAAAAAGTTAATTGTATCCATATTGCATTTCGTAATTTAGCACTATAACTAAAAAGAAAACTTATGGATGAAATTCAAATTAAAAACCCAAACACAAATCATTTTGTGAATCAGCTTTTAGAATATTTTGCTGATAAGGTAGCAGGAAAATTATTATCAAAATTAGAGGAATCTAATTGTTTAGTAAAAACTATTTCAATAAGTCAGGAAGAATTTATTGAGAATAAAAACGATGAGGATTTACTCTTCAAAAAAGAAGTATGTGAGCTTCTTAAAATTAAGATGCCTACTCTCAATTCTTGGAGAGTCAAAGGTGTATTAATGCCTGATACTTATGTTGGACGGTCTCCAAGATATAAGAGAATTACTATTGAAAGGTATTTAAAGAATATTGCATAAACTTATCTAATGTCAATTTTAGTGTCGTCTTACACTAATTAGTAATTGACTTAATCAACACATTTATTAAGAAAAAAAAATTCCCTATTTGTAGGGGTAGGATTTTTATTGTCTAATTTTAAAGTAATAAAGTATGAAAATATATATAAATAGATATTTGAATGAACAAATATTAGAAATCAAAAAAAATGAAAAAAACTTCAAATTTAATGTTGAAAAAGCACAAATTATTATCTATCAATTAACCAATATTTCAAAAGATAATATTGATGAAGATGGTTATATATCAGTTTGCTCAGTATTGTTTAGAAAATTGACTTTTAGGGATTATAATAAATACTTAGACATACTAATAAATTTTAATTTATTAGTGCGTAAAAATTATTCAACTAAACTCAATTCTTGTAATAAATACAAAATTATTGTGTCAGAATCAGATGCTTCTTTGTGTGAAGAAGTTGATATTTATGATTATAAATTGACTAATAAAATGAGTAGCAATATAATGCCTTCTGCAAAACAAAATTACAAGAATTTGTATAACTGGTTAAAGCATGAAGATTTTACTATTGATTATGAAAATGCAATCAATAAAATACAAGAACTTAATGCAAAACCTTGTATTAAATTAAATTTCATTCAATCTGTAAATGCAATTAGATATAAAAATATTAGATTTATCTGCCGTCAAGCTACGGATAAACGTCTTCATACTAATATAACAAATTTAAAAAGTGTTCTAAGGCAATTTTTATATTATAAAAGCAAAAAATTGGTTAATATAGATTTGAAAAATTCTCAAATTTATTTTCTGGCTATGTTATTATTATCAATAAAACATAAGAAAGTAAATGAGATAAGAAATACTAATGTTAATATAATCTTGCACGAATTGCCTGAAACACTTGATATGATTGAGTTACAACGTTTTGTTGATTTAGCTGTCAATGGTGTTTTTTATCAAGTACTTGGTCAGGAATTAATAATTGAAAAGGGGTTTAATAAATTATATGAGAAAAGAAAGTTTGATGTAAAAAGAAAACGAATGATTTATGAAATTTACGACAATCCTAAGGAGCTTATGAAGCCTATAACTTTTGAATTGCTATTCTCAAGTAATGATACAAATTCTAAGGAAAAAGATTGGTTTTATGAAAAATTTCCAACTATTAGCAATGTGTTAATGAAAATAAAGGAAATAGATTATACAAGTTTAGCTCTTTTACTTCAAAATATTGAATCTGATACAATATTAAATAGGGTAACAAAATTTATTAGTAAGCATTATCCACATGTTTTTATGTTGACAATTCATGATTCGATTATGACTTTACCTGAACATGCTAATATTGTTCAGAAAGTTATTATGGATATTACATCAGAATTATTTGGATATTCGCCTAAGTTGTCTGTTGAATAATTGAATTGTTTTATTGCTAACTTGATATAAATAAAAATAGTTGCCAATCTTTTGGAAGATAATTGAAAATGATGGGAGAGATTACTTAAATTGTACTCTTCTTGATTAAGTGAAGTAAATTCAATAAAAATATAATAAGTTGTAAATTATTTGGCTATATTTACTAACTAAGGAAAATATTATAACAAGAAATAACTTTGTAATTCAGAATGAAAATTGATATTCATACACATACAAAAAAAGTAAAACAAGGTGATTCTTTAAATCGTAATGTTAGTGTTGATAAATTTACTGATATTATCAAAGAAACAGACGTAAAAATTTTAGCAATAACAAATCATAATCACTTTGACCATTTACAATATATTCAATTCAAAAATAATGTTGATGGAATTTGTCATATTTGGCCAGGTGTAGAGTTTGATATAATTGAAGATGAACGTAGGGCACATTTAATTGTTATAGTTAACCCGAAAAACTCTCAAGAATTTAGTAATAAAATTAATGAATTAATTGGGACTACTTCAGCAGATTTGTTTACTATAAGTATTGATGAAGTTGTTAGTAATTTTGATGATTTAGACCCAATTTATATAGCTCATTATCATTCAAAAAAACCTGACTTAATAGATAAAGATATTGATAAACTTATAAGTTTAGTTTCTAATAATAAAAGAGTTTTAAAAGAAGCTTCAAACTCAGTGTCTGCTGGTATTTATGTAAATCATGGTCATAATTCTATTCATGGTTCTGATGTTCAAAATTGGGACAACTACATTCAAGACTCTAAAAACTTACCTGAATTAAGATTGCCAGTTGAAAGCTTCGAACAATTTTGTTTATTATTAGATAAAGATGAAGCTACAATCAAGACAATTCTTGACCAAAAAACAAAAGAATCTATACAAATTAATCCTTTTGGAATTGCAGAACTAATAGAGGTTGATATATATAATGATATTAATATAATTTTTGGTTCAAAAGGTACAGGGAAAACCGATATTTTAAAAGAACTTTCAACTTATTATAATGGGAAAGGATTTAAAACAGAAGTTTATGAGTCAAATTCTAAAAGACTTGAAGATGTTTTTGATTTAAAAGGAAATCAATTATCAATTGATGTTGAGAATTTAGGAATTGAAAATTGTACAAACGAATTTTCAGCACTTAGAAGCGCTTCTGAAAAAGGAGTAACAAGTTTGTCAAATTATTTGAGATATTATTCAGCTGAAGCTAAAAATAAGATATCACAAAGTATTAAAATAAATCATTTTACACTTCTAGATGAAAACTCTTCAAAAAGAAGTTTTGAAGATGTAAAAGGTAATATTAATAAGTTTAGTGAATTTAAAAGGTATTATAATGAAGATGTAAAACTAAAAGAAATTGTTGATGAGGAACTTTTATTAGAATTAGATAATGTTATTACAAGAATATTAGAAAAAATAAATTTAGAATCTGATAAGCGTTTTATTGATTTTAAAAGCATTAGTTTTTTTAATAAATTAGTACAAGTATTTGTTTCTGAAATATCAAAAAAGACTGGTCAGCCTGAAAAACCAACTAGTACTGGCTTTTACGAATACTCTAGTAATAGGATAGCAATAGAAAAAGATGTAAAAAAAATAAGAGAAAATATTTTAAAATCAATTGAACCTATAGTTGATGAAGTTGGAAACTTGGGTGAAAAAGGAATAATGTTTTGTCAAACTAATTTACAAATTCAAAATGGTATAATTTCAGATTCTGATTACAAGCATATCCAATGTAAAACAAAAACTCCACAGAAATCAGTTGCTGGGCAAATTGAATCTATTTCAAAACACATTTATGAAAATACATTATTTGAAAAAATTGATGAGCTTAAAAAAATTGAAGGGGCAGAAACTGTAACTTCAGTATCAGATTTAATACTATTTTATAAACATTTTACTTTAGATGGTAGAGTGTACACACCATCAAATGGTGAATCTTCTATGGTTTTATTACATAATGAGCTGATGATTGATAAAGAAATTTATTTAATTGATGAGCCTGAAAAAAGTTTAGGTAATGACTATATTAGTGAAGTAATAGTGCCTTTATTAAAGGAAAAAGCAAAAAGCGGAAAAAAAGTAATTATAGCAACACACGATGCAAATATCGCTGTTAGAACATTGCCATATAATTCAATTTATCGTGAACATGATATTAATGGATATTACACTTATTCAGGAAATCCATTTACAAATAGCTTAATTTGTAATTCTAGCTTAAAACCAAATTTAGATTGGAAATTAATTAGTATGAAAACATTAGAGGGTGGTAAATCTGCTTTCGGAGAAAGAGGAAAAATCTATGGAAATACATAAAGCAATAATTGAAAGAAATACTGCGGAAGCAACATTAAAACTATTAGTTGGTACAGATGAATTAAATATTGTTCTAACTGATGATAAACCTAATGAGGTCAAATCAGTTTTTAATAAACTTTTGTTACATTTAAAAAATGGAGAATTTGAATTTGAATTAACGGATGATAAAGAAGATTTGTATTTTCATATTTGTAAAGAATACATAATACAACTTAATTCTGAGCTAAAAAGTACTTATACAGAACTTAGAGATAATGGATTGTTAAATGAATCATTATTATAGTTGTTTTGATTTATTTTTAATCAAAACAACTATAATGTTTTATTAATATTTAATCTATACTTTAAATTTGTTTCTTAATAATAATTGAAGTTTATTGAGTTCTATTAACTAACAATTTTGTTAAAATTTTAATAGATTAAGTTCTTCAAGTCTTATAGCCATTGCTTCAATTGAAACGTTGAAAGTTTTTGATAAAGAGTTAAAGTGTTTTCCATCAAAACTTTCAGATGAGGATAATTTTCTTGATAAACCTCTAAGGTCTTTACATTCTGTTGTTAAATCACTTACTCTACGACCACCAAATTTGAATGAAGAATCTTCATCTATTATAAAAATATCTTTTCCGAATCTTGATTCAAATTCTATATTAACCCACTTTGTAGGCATTAAAAAGTAAGTTGCAAATTTATCGGCTTCGAATTCTACTTTATCACGCTTTCCTTTTGTTTCAATAAAATCTGAAGGTATATCTCTGTGTAAAATAGATTGTTTATGTAGAATTGCATGACCTAATTCATGAGCAGCTGTAAATTTTTTGACATTATCAGGATAAATGTTTGAGATAGCAACGATTTTATTGGGTTGGTCAATTATTCCAGCTACTTCTAAAGAATTATCATTATCAGTGTGAACTCCATAACTTGATGACGATATATAATCGTAGCCCAAAACTTTTTTAAAGATTACATCAGGTTGTAAAATTTCTAAATGACTTTTTGGAGGATTAATTTTCCAAATCAAATGTTTATTTTCCCATATTAATATTTGTAAATCTCGAACACAATCTTCAATTTCAAAACCCGATGTTGCTTTGTGTTTTTTAATTATTTGATTCACTCCTTCAAATAAAGGAATTTTCTTATTGAATTCTTCTTTTAGTACTTCTACTTTAGTATCAATAAGTTGATTTAATTTTTTATAATCGTCATCTAATTTGTTAACTTGATTTACTACATGTTTGGTGTATTCATATTCATCACTGTTAAATGAAAGTACGTTAAGTCTGATAATTGCGATGCATCCTGAAATTGCTGAAACCGAACCGCTTAAACCAACTTGAGAATCACCTCTTGCAGACTTAAATCCATTATCAAAAACATACGAAGCAATTTCGGCTAATTCTTTACAAAGCAAGGCGATTTCAAAAGGTATATTAATTGAGATTTTTAAATCTTCAAGCGCTTGTCGTCTTAATTGATTTTTTATAAACTCGTCTTCTTCATTATCTCTAGCAATTCTTGATTTTATGGTTTTGTCAAATTGAATAGAATCGCTAACAAATAATTCTGCTAATTTCGGATAAATTCTATTTTCAATTTCATCAAAATATTCTAAAAGTTGAATAATGCAATGAGAATATAAATGTCTTCTCTTTTCATCACCAGTTAAGCTTATAACAGTTGATATTAGTTTTGCTGAAACCATACCTTGAAAAGCAGCAGCACTTCCAGAACCAGGTTTGTGGTTTCCTGCTCCAAATTTGTGCATTAATTCATTGACTGTTTTTTCTAGTAAATCTATTTCCATAAATAATAATATATAAACAAATATAAATAATTGATTATTAAAAAGTTATATATCAGTAATAATTTTAAATTATATGTTAAATATTATGAAAATTCTAAAAATTATTTTAATAAAAATGCAAGCTTAATAATTTCAATGTTAATCGTTTAGCTTATTTTTTTGACTACTAATTTTGAATTTATACATTAAAAAGGCAGATAATAAAACAAGAATAACTATTATCGCATATAATATTTTGTTTTCATCATTTTTTTCTTCAAAAGAATAGTTGGTTGAACTATTTGTATTTTCATTCTCAGTTAAATTTAGTCTCTCATCTTTGATACCATTTAGAACTTCTTTTACTGAACTGTCTTTTATTTTTTGTTTATCAGCAAAAGATAATTTCATAGCTTCAGCTCTTATGGAGTCCTTAATTAACTTTCTTTTATTCTCAGTTTGATATTGTTTGTTACCACCAATAGATTCAGTTTTTGAATTTCTAGGAATTAGATTCAAGTAACTAGTGTTTGATGGTGCTGGTTGTTCAATATGTGTTGTTCTTGGAGGAATACTATACCCTCTTTCTTGATAATATTTTTCAGTAATGCTATCCTGACCATAGATAAAAACTGAAAAAAGCATAAATATTAAATTCTTCATAGTTGATTAGATTTCTATTGTAAACATATATGTTTACCTGTAAGACAAATATAAAAATTAATATTGACATCATGTCAATAGATTTACAAGAAATAGAATTATACCAAAAACTAATAGGCTTAAAGGTCAAGGAGTTGAGGGTTGCTAGGAATATGTCTCAAAATGACTTAGCGTTCTTGTGTGAATTAGACAAGCAAAGTATTTCAAGAATTGAGAGAGGAAAAACAAATATTACATTAAAAACTTCTTTAATTTTATCTAAAGCTTTTAATGTTAAAATTTATGATTTTTACAATATTGATGTGAAATAGGCTATGGTTAAAAAGCAGCTAAAATGTATGTTTTTAAGCATGTCTTTTTGTAGTTCAAATAAGTAAAAACATTATAACTAAAACGTAAATTTCTAAATTAGAAGAAAAAGTTCTTCATCAATAATTTCTCCTGCATTTTGTTTATGTACTTTTTTAATATAAGTTTTAAAAACTAATTCTTTAATTTTTTCTTAAGTGAATATTTAGTTTTCAAAATTAATTAGTAATAAGCAATTGATTTGGGTCAGTATTATTGATATATAAATTACTTGCTATTTTATTGGATATTGTTGTTGTCGTATTTTCAATTTTAATAATTAAAGTATTATCATAGTTTTCACGTTCAATAATTTCTATTATTGTCCCTATAGTAATCTTTTTGTTATCCAAAAATTTAAGAAAATGAGAAGATGTGTCTTTAACTCCAACACAAATATATTTTTTATTTAAATCTGCTTCTGAAAGTAATACTTTTTGTGACTCATAAATAATTCCATCCTGATTAGGTATCGAATCTCCATGAGGATCTAATCTTGGGAAATTTAAAAAAGCATCTAAATGATTAATTAATTTTTCGGACTTAATATGTTCTAATTCTTCAGCAATTTCATGAACTTCATCCCAACTAAAATTAAGTTTGTCAACTAAAAATGTTTCCCATAGTCTTTGTCTTCGTATTATTATTTTTGCTTTATATATACCTAATTCGGTTAAAGTTACTCCTTGATATTTTTCATAATTAATTAGTTCTTTGTTTGCTAATTTTTTTATCATATCTGTTACGGATGATGCTTTTGCTTTAACCATATCAGCAATCGCATTTGTGCTAATTTCCTTTGAAGTATTTTCAGATAAGAGATAAATAATTTTTAAATAGTTTTCTTCTGAAATAGTCATATTTTGTCTTTTTACAAAATTACATCAATATTTTAGTTTTTAATAAATTATTTTTTTAGTTTTGCCTAAAAATAATATTTATAACATATGAAAAAAATATTTATATTTTTTGTTTTCTGTTTTAGTCTAATCTCATGCGAGACTAGTTATGTAGATATTCCAGCAGATGATGAAATTTTAGATGGACCAGTTGATGGTTTATCAAATGAAGAATTAGCACGATTTTTAAAAGGTGATGAAGGCTTTGCTGAAGTTTTTACTGGCAATACTGGTTTAGGTTCTGTTTTTGTAGCATCAAGCTGTATCAGTTGTCATGCAGGTGATGGAAAAGGGCATCCATTTACTACTTTAATTCGTTTTGGACAAATTGACGAAACAGGTAATATGTTTTTAAACCAAGGTGGACCACAATTACAAAACAGAGCAATGCCAGGATATACTCCAGAACAAATTCCTTTTGGAGCAACATTTGCAAAATTTACACCACCAGCCAATACTGGTTTAGGATTTTTACAATACTTAACTGATGCTGATATTTTAGCAATGGCTGACCCAGATGATTTAAATGGTGATGGAATTTCTGGTGTTCCAAATTGGGTTGTACTTCCAAGCTATATTGACCCACAAAGTGCCGCTACACAAGGAGGAAAATACATTGGGCGTTTTGGTAAAAAGGCTGCTGCTTTCAATTTACTACATCAAACTGTAAATGCATATAATCAAGATATGGGAATCACATCACTATATTTTCCTATTGATGTTTATACTGGAGAAGAAATTGACCCTGAAATTACTACTAGTAAAGTTAATGATGTAGTGTTTTATTTAAAAACTTTAAAAGCACCTGTTCAACGAAACCAAAATGACCCTGAAGTAATTCATGGGAAAAATTTATTTAACCAAGTAAATTGTGTTGGTTGTCATAAATCGGATTTAACTACAGGATATTCACCGATTACTGCTTTAGCATTTAAAAACTTTTCACCTTATACCGATTTATTATTACACAATATGGGAAGCGGTTTAGATGATGGTTATACTGAAGGAATTGCTAAAACTTACGAATGGAAAACTCCAGCATTATGGGGATTAGGACTTTCAGAAAACTCACAAGGTGGTCAATATTTTTTAATGCATGATGGTCGAGCACATAGTATAGAAGAAGCTATTTCTATGCATGGTGGAGAAGCTACAAATAGTAGAACAGCATTTAATAATCTTTCTCAGGCTGAGAAAAATGCAGTTTTGAAATTTTTAAAATCGTTATAAGATGAACAGAAAAGATTTTCTAAAAACATGTGGTTTTGGTTGTTTAGCAACTATTACGGGTATTTCTTTATTGCAAAGTTGTAGCTCTTCACAAGTATTATCGAAAGAAATAAAAGGTTCTGATATTTTAGTTCCAATTTCCGATTTTGAAACCACTTCAAACGGAAAAACAGAATATAAAAAATATGTCATAATTCAGAATGAAATATTACAATTTCCTATTTGCGTTTATAGATTTAATGAGAATGAATACAAAGCTCTATTAATGAAATGTACACATCAAGGTGCAGAATTACAAGTGTATGGAGATAAATTACAATGTGCTGCTCATGGCAGTGAATTTAGTAACATTGGAACTGTAGAAAGCGGACCAGCAAACACTGATTTAAGAAACTTCCCCATAACTATTGAAAACAATATTTTAAAAATATCATTAAAATGAAATTAAGATTAACCCTTATACTTTTTTTATTTATATCAAATTTGTTTGCTCAAATTGACCCTTCATTACTAAAAAGAATACCAAAAGACACTGTAAAGCAATTATTAAATATGGATGCGATGTATAATCGTCCATCTTTAAATATAAACAAAACACCTATCGCAATTGGTGGTTATCTTGAAACAAATTGGCAAAAACTAACTACTGATGGAATTTCTGAAGGGCATCAATTTCAGGCGAGAAGGTTGTCTGTTTTTATGTCATCAGCAATTAGTAAGCGTATAAAGTTTTTAAGTGAAATAGAATACGAAGAGGGTGGTAAAGAAATCGCTATTGAATTTGCTTCTGTTGATGTAGAATTTCATCCTTTAGTAAATTTTAGGGCTGGAATTATCATCAATCCAATTGGAGCATTTAACCAAAATCACGATGGTCCGAAATGGGAATTTACTGACCGACCGATTTCTGCTACGCAAATGTTGCCAGGAACTTTTAGTAATTCTGGTGCAGGATTATTTGGAAAAAAATATTCTGGAAATTGGATGTTTGGTTATGAAGCCTATTTTTCAGGAAGTTTTGATAATTCCATAATTGATAACACTGAAGGAAAAACGTTTTTACCTTCTGCTAAAGAAAACCCAGAACGGTTTGAAGAAATAAATAGTGGTGAACCACTTTTTACAGGTAAAATTGCTGTTAGAAATAGTAAAATTGGAGAAATTGGACTTTCTCATATGGGTGGAATTTATAATAAATTTACTGATGACGGAATCACTATTGATGTTCCAAGACGTGTTAATGTTTATGCAATAGACTTTAACACAACACTTCCAAAAATTAAAACATTTATTACTGGTGAATGGGCTTGGATTAACGTAGAAGTTCCTGAAACCTACACACAACAATTTGGAAACAAACAACACGGTGGTTTTTTAGATATTGTTCAGCCAGTTTTAAAACGAAAAATGTTAGATTGGGAAAATGCGAGTTTAAATATTGCTTGTAGATTAGAATATGTAGATTGGAATGTTGGAAGATTTAATGAAACAAATGGTAATATTGGTGAACATCTTTGGAGTATTATGCCAGCAATTAGTTTCAGACCAACAAGTCAGACCGTAATTCGTTTGAATTATAGATTACAGAAGCAAACCGATATTTTTGGAAATCCACCATCTATTACGGATGGATATAGTTTAGGAATTTCAACTTATTTTTAAAATAAAAAACACGAATTATAATTATTTTTATTTTTTGTAAAAAAATACTACTTTTACATCAATGAAAATATTAAACATCATATTATCAGTATATATAATTATGCTTACTGCCTATCCTTGTGCAGATAAGCATAATGATGTTTTAGTGAAATCTTCTAATACAAGTCCGCAACACAATCATTCTCACGATGAAGAAGCAGATCTATGTTCTCCTTTTTGTGTTTGTAATTGTTGTGGTCAACAAACATTAACGTTTTTAGAAATTCAATCCTTTCAATTCTTAGTGCATTTTCAAGAAATAAAATCTTCTATTTCTTTTTATAAGTCAACTTCTTTTTCAAATTTCTACGGAAGTATTTGGCAACCCCCACAATTAGTATAATGAAGCCCGAGTAATTTCGGGTTAATAAGTTGTGTCTTTTAAACAACTTAAAAAATAAAAACAGTTCTCTGTTTATTAATTCATTATACAATAAAAATGTTAGATAAAATCATTCATTTTAGTATCAATAATAAATTTATTATTGGGCTTTTCACACTAGTATTAGTTATCGTTGGTAGTTATTCACTTTATACTTTACCAATTGATGCATTACCAGATATTACAAATAATCAAGTACAAATTATTACAAGTTCGCCTACTTTGGCAACACAAGAAGTAGAGCAATTTATTACTTATCCAATTGAGCAATCGGTTAAGTCAATTCCTGATATTGTTGAGCTTCGTTCAATAAGTCGTTTTGGATTAAGTGTTGTAACCGTTGTGTTTAAAGAAGAAATAGATATTTATTGGGCAAGAGCTCAAATTACAGAAAGAATAAAAGAAGCCGAAAATACAATACCAAAAGGTGTTGGAACTCCCGAAATGTCTCCAGTTAGTACTGGTTTAGGTGAAATATACCAATATGTAGTTTTTCCTAAAAAAGGATTTGAAGAAAAATATAACGCAACTGATTTAAGAACCATCCAAGATTGGATTATAAAACCTCAGTTAATTGGAACAAAAGGTGTTGCTGAAGTGAATACCCTTGGTGGAAATCTAAAACAATATGAAATTGCAGTTCAGCCTGATAAACTGAAAAGTATGAATACTACAATTACCGAAATTTTTGATGCGTTAGAAAATAACAATGAAAATACAGGTGGTGCTTACATAGATAAAAAACCTTATGCTTATTTCATCCGTGGAGTGGGTATGGTTAATGGTATAGAAGACATTAATAAAATCGTAGTAAAAAATCAAAATGGTATTCCTATTCTTATTCGTGATGTTGCAAATGTTCAAATAGGTAGTAGTATCAGATATGGTGCAGTTACAAAAGATGGAAAAGGCGAAGAAGTGTCAGGAATGGTAATGATGCTTAAAGGTGAAAATAGTGGTGAAGTTGTTACGGTTGTGAAAGAGAAAATGGAACAAATCAAGAAATCACTTCCTGAAGGTGTAGAAATTGAAGCGTTTATGGACAGAACAGTTTTAGTTGACAAAGCTATTAGCACTGTACAAACAAATCTTATTGAAGGTGCTTTAATCGTGATTTTCATTTTAGTATTATTGTTAGGTAATTGGAGAGCAGGTTTAGTAGTAGCTTCTGTTATTCCATTGGCTTTATTATTTGCCATTTCAATGATGAAACTTTTCGGGGTTAGTGGTAATTTAATGAGTTTAGGAGCAATTGATTTTGGATTAATTGTAGATGGTGCTGTTATTATTGTAGAGGCTATAATACACCGACTCCAAGTCAGTAATAAAGGTAAACTAACTACTAAACAGATGAATGATGAAGTGTATCAAGCATCATCAAAAATTAGAAGTAGTGCAGCTTTTGGAGAAATAATAATTTTAATTGTTTATCTGCCTATTTTAGCTTTAGTAGGTATCGAAGGAAAAATGTTTGGACCAATGGCACAAACAGTTTCATTTGCCATATTAGGGGCGTTTATATTGTCATTGACTTATGTGCCAATGATGTCAGCTTTGGCATTAAAAAAACAAACAGGACATAAAAAGAATTTTAGCGATAAAATAATAGATGCAATTTACAATTTCTATACACCTATTTTAGAAAAAGCATTACGAGTTAAAGAAGCAATTATTGGTGTAGCTATTGCCTTATTCATTGGTTCATTATTTTTATTTAATACATTAGGTGGTGAATTTATTCCCACACTTGATGAAGGAGATATTGCAACGCATTTAATCATAGCTTCAGGTAGTTCATTATCTCAAGAAGTGGAAGCAACTACAAAAGCAGAACAAATTTTAAGAGAAAAGTTTCCAGAAATTAAAATGATTGTAACCAAAATCGGTTCGGCTGAAATTCCTACTGACCCAATGCCTGTTGAAGCTGGAGATATGATTATTCTCTTGAAAGATAAAAGTGAATGGACATCAGCAGAAACGAAAGAAGAATTAATGGAAAAAATGGAACACGCTTTGTCTGATATTCCAGGTGCATTTACAGAGTTTTCTCAGCCTATTCAAATGCGTTTTAATGAGTTAATGACTGGTGTAAGAAGTGATGTAGCTGTTAAAATTTTTGGTGACGATATTGATATGTTAGTTAGCAAAGGTGAAGAAGTTGTGAAGTTAATTAATGGTGTTGAAGGTGTTTCTGATGCTAAAGCTGAACGAGTTGCAGGTTTACCACAAATAACAATTCGTTATAATAAAGATAAATTAGCTTTATATGGTTTAAAAATTGGTGACTTAAACAGAGTTGTTCGTATGGGTTTTGCAGGCGAAACAGCAGGTGTTGTTTATGAAGGCGAAAAACGTTTCGATTTAGTTGTAAGATTAGACAATGATAGTAGAAAAGATATTGAAAATCTAAAAGCTTTATTTGTGACTTTGCCATCAGGCAATCAAATACCTTTAGAACAAATTGCAGATGTAAACTATGAAGATGGACCAATGCAGATTTCTCGTGAAAACGGAAAACGTAGAATTGTAGTAGGTTTCAATGTTCGTGGTGCTGATGTAAAAACAGTAGTAGAAACCATTCAAGCTAAATTAGATGAAAAACTAAAATTACCAGAAGGATATTATACTACTTATGGCGGACAATTTGAAAATCTTGTTGAAGCAAACAAACGACTTTCTGTTGCTGTGCCAGTAGCTTTAGGTTTGATTTTAGTTTTACTTTACTTCACATTTAAATCAATCAAACAATCTTTATTAATATTTACAGCTATTCCATTATCTGCTATTGGTGGTATTGTTGCTTTATGGTTACGAGATATGCCGTTTAGTATTTCAGCAGGTGTAGGATTTATTGCCCTTTTTGGTGTGGCAGTATTAAATGGAATTGTTTTAATCGGGTATTTTAATGAACTTAAAAAGCAAGGTATGGATAATGTATATGACAGAATAAAAGAAGGAACTAAAGTAAGATTAAGACCTGTAATATTAACAGCTGCTGTAGCTTCTCTTGGATTTCTACCAATGGCTATAAGTAGTAGTGCAGGAGCAGAGGTTCAAAAACCATTAGCAACTGTTGTAATTGGCGGATTAATAACGGCTACTTTACTAACATTAATAGTTTTACCAATTCTGTATTTATATTTTGAAAAAGGAATAAAAATTAAAAGAAAAACTATGAATAATTCGGCTTTAGTAATAGCTTTTTTGCTAGGTTCATTTACTGTAACTGCACAAGAAACTCAAAAACTTGATGTAAAGCAAGCACTTGAAATTGGATTAAAAAACAATCAAAGTATTCAAGCTTCAGAATTAGAAGTAAAAATGCAAACACAGATGCAAAAAACAGCATTTGAACTTCCTAAAACGGAATTGTTGGGTACTTTCGGACAAATAAATTCGCAAGCTCAAGATAAAAATTTTAGTATCAGTCAAAGTTTTAATCCTTTTCAAATTAGTGCTAAAAGAACCTTGCTTAAAGAATATAGTAATGCTAGTGCAACTAAATTAGGTGTTTCAAAACAAGAAATAACCTATTCAATTCGTCAATCTTGGAATACCTTATTGTTTTACGAAAAACAAAATACCGTTTTAGAAAAGCAAAATGTAGTAATGCAAAAATTTGTAAAGTCTGCTAATTTAAAGTTTCAAACAGGTGAAACAAATGCTTTAGAAAAAACAATTGCATTGGCAAAACAACAAGAATTAGAACAAAAAATAAAGCAAAATAAAACACAAATTGCAATTGAAAAATCAAAGCTAAAAGTAATTTTAGATCTAAAAACTGATTTTATGGCAATAGATACTTCATTTGTACCATATCCTGCTATGACAAAAGTTGATAGTTCAATGGTAAAACAAAACCCAATAGTTCAATTAGCAAATCAGCAAGTTCAAATAGCACAAGCAAGTCACAAAGTGGAAAAATCAGCATTATATCCAGATTTTTCAGTTGGTTATTTTTTGCAGTCTATAACTGGTAATCAAGATGTAAACGGAACATCAACCTATTATAATAATTCACCTCAATTTCAAGGATTTTCAATTGGTATCGCAGTTCCGTTATTTGCAGGAAGCAATATTGCAAAAGCGAAAGCCGCAAAAACAAATATTGAACGTGAACAAAAAAATGCTGACTATATAAATCAGCAATTTAAAAGCCATTTAGAACAACAATCAGAACAATTGGTCACATATGGTTCATTAATTGATTATTATAAAAACACAGCATTACCAAATGCTAACTTAATAATCAAAAATGCAACAAAAGGGTATCAAAACGGCGATATTTCTTATGTAGAATATGTTCAAAGTATAGAAACAGCAAGTCAAATTCAATTAAATTATAACGAAGCGATTTATAATTATAATCAAACTATAATTACAATTCAATACAGTATCAATCAATAATAAAAAATAAAATGAAAAAATCGAATATAATATATGCATCAATAGTAGGAGCGATAATTCTTGCTGTTATTTTATATTTCTCTTTACGTCATACTGAAGGTGATGGACACGTACATACAGATGGTGAAACTCATACGGAAGAAAGTCATTCGGACGAAAAAGAGCCAACAACAATTAAAGAAGTTGAATTAAATGAAGCTCAGTTTAAAGCATCAAGTATAGAATTAGGTACTTTTTCAGATAAAAATTTGAGTGAAGTAATTAAGGCTAATGGATATACAAAGTTACCACCACAAAATCAAGCTGATGTATCTGTTTTCACTACAGGAATTGTAAAAACAATAAATGTAATGGAAGGGCAGAGAGTAAGTAAAGGACAAACCATTGCAACAATTGAAAGTCCTGAGTTTACTAAAATTCAAGAAGCTTATTTAACTTCAAAAAGTAATTTAGAGTATTTAAAATTAGAATTTGAAAGACAAAAAACATTAAGTGATGAAGAAGTGAATTCTAAAAAAGTTTTTCAAAAAACCAAATCAGATTATGAAATTGAAAGGGCTAGATTTAATTCATTGCAAAAACAATTAAATACTTTGCACATTAGTGGTAATGGAAATACTACTGCTACTGTTCCTGTTATTGCTCCAATTTCAGGAAATATTACAGAAATTTATATTAAAATTGGTAGTAATGTTGAAGCAGGTAAACCCTTAATGAATATAGTTGATAATTCTAAATTGCACGTAGATTTATTAGTGTATGAAAAAGATTTATTCAAAGTAAAACAAGGTCAAAATGTACGTTTTATTCTAACTAATCAAAACAATACTGAAATTAAGGGTAAAATATTTAGTGTAGGTAAATCTTTTGAAAACGAAACAAAATCAGTTGCAGTACACGCTGACATTTCGAATAATCAACAAAAATTAATACCAGGAATGTATGTAAATGCACTTATCGATGCAGGAGCAAATACTGTTAAAGCTTTACCTTCGGAAGCAATAATTAAAGCAGATGGTAGAGAGTTTATTTTTGTTTTAGAAGAAGGTCACAAAGAAGAAGTAGCACACGACGAAAAAGAAGGACATAATCACGAAGATGGTGACAAGCATGAAGAATCGGAAGGGAAAACTTTCCATTTTCAACGTATTGAAGTAAAAACAGGAACTACACAATTAGGATATACGCAAGTAACATTACTTCAAAAAATAGAGTCAAACGCAAAAATTGTCTTAAAAGGTGCTTATTATGTACAAAGTCATTTACTAAAAAGTGAAGGCGGTGGTGGTCATTCACATTAATAAATTTTAATCTAAATAATATAACAAATGAAAAAATCAGTTTTAATTTTGGCTTTTGCCATTGCAACATTAAGTGTAGTTTCTTGTAATAAAAATGAAAAAACAGAAGTTACAACAGAACACGAAGGTCATAATCATAAAGAAGGAGAAGCTCACAAATTAGCTTACGAATGTCCAATGGATTGTGAAAAAGGAAAAACATATGACAAAAAAGGAACTTGTCCAGTTTGCAAAATGGAATTAATTGAAGCCAAAGCGGAAAATCACGAAGGACACGACCATTCAAAAGAGAACCACGAAGGGCATAATCATTAATCTAAAAATAAAATAAAACATGAAAAATTCAATTTTAAAATCAATCGTATTAGTTGTGTCATTATTTTTCTTTTCAAATTTTGTTTCAGCTCAAAAAACAACACAAAAAGCAGTAATCAAAACTTTTTTACATTGCGACCATTGTAAAGAATGTGAAACTTGTGGGCAAAAATTTAAAACAGAAATGCTTAAAATTAAAGGAGTAAAAATGTATGAATTAGATGATAAAGCAATGACTTTTACAATCTATTACAATTCAAAAAAAACAAACCTTCAAACCATTAAAGAAGCTATTTCAAAAATGGGTTATGATGCAGATGAAGTAAAAGCTGACCCAGAAGCTTATGAAAGTTTAGACGGTTGTTGTAAAGCATAAGTATGAAGTTTAATATCAAAATGCCAAATAAACTAATTCCTTTTTATCAAAAAGAGTTAGAAGCCGTTAAGGATAATTTAAAGCAAGATAATTTACAAACTGCTTGGTATCATTTGGAGCGTGCCCATATTATTGGGCAAAAATATCCTTATGAACACACATTTGTACATTGGAAAATGTTACAATTTGGTATTAAGATAAAAAGTTCAAAAGAAATTATTGGTCAAATTCCACGATTATTGGTAGGTGGTGTAAAATCATTTGTTGGTCATATTCCAGTAGGTAATACAGGTGGTGCAAATGTACCACCTTTAAAAGTTATGGTAATACCTGAAGATATTAAAGAAATTTTAAATTCGAATTCATAACAATTATATTATGGAACATCAGCACATTTACGACAAGCAAGGAAAACAAATTTGTTGCTCATTAGAAGAAAAAATAAATAAAAAAACCGAACATCATTCTGATGATGATGGACACGACCACGACCATTCAAGCGAGGAAAAATCAACGTTTCAAATGTTTTTACCAGCAATAATAAGTTTTGTTTTATTATTGATTGCAATTGGTTTCGATAATTATTTTACGCAAAATTGGTTTACTGGTTATATTAGAATAGCTTGGTATGTTGTAGCTTATATTCCTGTTGGATTTCCTGTACTTAAAGAAGCTTTTGAGAGCATTAAAAAAGGTGATGTGTTTTCAGAATTTCTGTTAATGTCAATTGCAACAATTGGTGCATTTGCAATAGCCGAATTTCCTGAAGGTGTAGCTGTTATGTTATTTTATGCTATTGGTGAAATATTCCAAACATTGGCTGTTCAAAGAGCAAAGGCTAATATTAAAACATTGCTCGACCAACGACCAGACGAAGTTACTATTTTAGAAAATAATGTAGCTAAAACAATCAAAGCTTCAACCGCAAAAATTGGAGATATAATCCAACTTAAAGCAGGTGAAAAATTAGGTTTAGATGGTGAATTACTTTCTGATACAGCTTCTTTCAATACTGCCGCATTAACTGGAGAAAGTAAACCAGATACAAAAGCAAAAGGGGAAACAGTTTTAGCAGGAATGATAAACTTAAATTCGGTTTGTCAAGTAAAAGTAACTGTTGCTTATTCGGATAGTAAATTGTCAAAAATTCTTGAAATGGTGCAAGATGCAACGTCTAAAAAAGCACCAACAGAATTATTTATTAGAAAATTCGCAAAAATATACACTCCAATTGTAGTTGCTTTAGCCGTTGCAATATGTTTGTTGCCAATCTTTTTTATAGAGAATTATCAGTTTAATGATTGGCTGTATCGAGCATTAATTTTCTTGGTTATTTCTTGTCCTTGTGCTTTAGTTATTAGTATTCCTTTAGGATATTTTGGAGGAATTGGTGCAGCTTCTAAAAATGGAATTCTTTTTAAAGGAAGTAATTTTCTTGATGTAATGGCTTCCGTTCAAAATGTTGTAATGGATAAAACGGGAACAATGACTGAAGGAGTTTTTAAAGTTCAAGAAGTTGTTTTTAATTCCGATTTCAATAAGGAGGATATTTTAAAAATGGTTAATGCTTTAGAAAGTCAAAGTACACATCCAGTAGCAACTGCTATACATCAATTTGTTGGAGATATTGATACTTCAATTGTTTTGCAAAATGTTGAAGAAATATCAGGACACGGATTAAAAGCAAACGTAAAAGGAAAAGAATTATTAGTTGGTAATTTTAAATTGATGGATAAATTTTCTATTGCTTATGATGTTGACCCGTCGAGTATAGTTTATACTTTAATTGCTGTAGCTTATGATAAAAAGTTTGTAGGTTATTTAACTATTGCTGACAGTATCAAAGAAGATGCACAAATCACAATTGATAAACTAAAAGCACTAGGTATAAAAACCACAATGTTAAGTGGTGATAAAAATACAGTAGTTCAATTTGTTGCTCAAAAACTTGGAATTACAAATGCTTTTGGTGATTTATTGCCAGAGGATAAAGTAAATAAAGTAAAAGAAATCATTGCAAAAAACGAAACTGTAGCTTTTGTTGGAGATGGTGTAAACGATGCACCTGTAGTTGCTTTAAGTAGCGTAGGTATTGCAATGGGTGGTTTAGGAAGCGATGCAACAATAGAAACTGCCGATGTTGTTATTCAAGATGATAAACCAAGCAAAATACCTTTGGCAATAAACATAGGTAAGCAAACTAAGAAAATTGTTTGGCAAAATATTATTTTAGCATTTACAGTAAAAGCAATTGTTTTGGTTCTTGGAGCAGGTGGTTTAGCTACAATGTGGGAAGCCGTTTTTGCAGACGTAGGTGTTGCTTTATTGGCTATTTTAAACGCTGTTAGAATACAGAGGATGAAGTTTTAGTTAAAAAAAAATACGATATTTTTATAGATAGATTGTTTAACCACCTACGTATAATACCCCCATTGGATTGATGATTTTTGGTGTACCCCGCCTTTTTCTTATATCTAAATTTATTATGTTTTGTAAAATTCAGGAATTATGAAATAATAAAATTTATTATAGATAAAATTAAATATTATTTCGTGAGATAGATGTGGTGAGTGAATGTTGGCTCGAATGTCGTCCCTAGTAAAAACAAAAAATCCGTAACTACTTAATTAAAAGCCTGTTACGGAAAATTTTTGTGGTACCTCCAGGGATCGAACCAGGGACACATGGATTTTCAGTCCATTGCTCTACCATCTGAGCTAAGGTACCTTGAATAATTCTGTAATATTACTTCCTTATTGCGGGTGCAAATATAGAACCATTTTTATATTTTCCAAAACAAAAAATAAAAAAAATCATTTTCGTACATTTGCAATTCTAATATTTAGATATGATACTTACTATTGATGTAGGAAATACAAACATTAAAGTCGCTGTTTTTAAACAGGTTAACTTAATTGAAAAATTTGTTTTTCAAAAAAATGAGCTTAAAAATAATTTTAAAAATATTTTAAAAAAATATTCAAATTGTACAAATGCAGTGCTTTCTTCGGTCGGAAAACTAGATGAAACTGATATTTTGTGGCTAAAAAGTCATTTGAATTTACTTGAAATTAGTCATGATTCTGCTTTTCCATTCAAAAATTTATACGGTTCTCCTAAAACTTTAGGTGTAGACAGAATGGTTTTGGCTGCAGGAGCTGTTTTATTATACCCAAATCAAAATACTTTAATTATAGATGCTGGAACTTGCGTTACTTATGATTTCGTAACAAATAAAAATGAATATTTAGGTGGTGCGATTTCTCCAGGTTTGCGTTTACGTTACGAATCATTACATAATTATACAGCGAAATTGCCCTTGTTGTTAAAAAAATCTCCAGAAAATTTTATTGGGAATACTACAGAAGAAGCCATTCATTCTGGTGTGGTTAATGGTTTGTGTAATGAAATTGAGGGCTTTGTTTCTCAATATTCTGTTAAAAACGAACAATTTACAATAATTTTAACAGGCGGAGACGCTAATTTTTTGGCTAATCGATTAAAAAGTGTCATATTTGCCGATGAAAATTTCTTATTAAAAAGTTTACAACAATTATACACTTATAGTTTACAAAATGATTAAAAAAATTGCCTTAATAGTTACTATACTACTAGCAAGCTTCGGTTCTGCACAAGAAAATACTCCTTCGCCTTATTCTTTTTACGGAATTGGAAGCGCAAAATTTAAAGGTACTAATGATATTGTTAACATGGGTGGAATAAGTGTTTACTCAGATAGTACGCACATTAACGTATTAAATCCAGCTACATATTCTAATCAAATGTTAACTACTTTTCAAGTTGGTGCAACAAGTTCATTTTATAAATTAAATGCGGGTACACAACTTGAAAAAGCTAAAAAAACAACTTTCGATTATTTAGTTATGGGTTTTCCCGTTTCTAAAAAATTAGGAGTTTCTGTTGGTTTGTTGCCTCAAAGTGCAGTTGGTTATAGATTTAAAAAAGATAATATAGCTGTTGATAATACTGTAAGTAGGTATTTAGGAAGTGGTGGAGTGAATAAAGTGTTTTTCGGTTCTGGATATAAAATTAATTCAAAATTTAGTGTAGGTTTAGATTTTCAATATTTATTTGGTTCGATTAATACCGAGTCTCAAAAATTTGGAGTAAATCTACAAACAGGTTCAAGAGAAGTAAATGAATCTTCTTTGTCAGGAATCGCATTTAATGCAGGTTTTACATATAATACGAAACTTAATAATAAATTAAATTTTATGTCTAGTTTAGTTTATTCTCCTGAATCTAAATTAAATTCTAATAATACAAGAAAAGTTGCCTTGATTACTACTTCTAATGGAAATGTAATTCCAGCTTCTTCAGATACAGAGGTTGTTGTTGCAGATACAAAACTTAATATTCCATCAAAATTAGCTCTTGGTGCTGGTGTTGGAAATAGAAAATGGTTTGTTGGTGGAGATTTAACATTCTCAGGAACTGGAAGTCAAATTAATAGATTTGATAATTATTCAAATGTATCATATGAAAATGCTACAAAAATATCTATTGGAGGTTTTATTATTCCTAAATTCGATTCGTACAACAACTATTTAGCAAGAATTACTTACCGTGGTGGTTTCAGATTTGAAAACACAGGTTTAGTAGTTAATAACACAGCGATTAAAGATAAAGCAATGACTTTAGGTTTTGGATTGCCAATATCTGGATCATTTTCAAGCTTAAATTTAGGAATTGAATACGGACAAAGAGGGACGGTAATGAACGGATTGGTTCGTGAAGATTATTTTTCTGTTAGTTTGGGATTAATTTTCAGTGATAAATGGTTCAAAAGAACATTATATAATTAATAGAATGAAAAAATTTGTTGAATATATACTCGTTTTTACTCTGATTTTGTTTTTACAAAGTTGCGAGAGTAATTTAAAAGATGTTCAGCGAATTTATAAAACTTCGTTTGTTCCAACTGGTGAAGCGGATTCTATTAATTTAAAATATACGGATTCTGGTCGCGTAAAATCGATAGTGCAGAGTTTAAAAATGGTCGACTATTCTACAGCAAAAAATCCTTTTGTAGAATTTCCTAAAGCAGTTTTAGTGACTCTTATTGATGATAATGGGAACAGAACAACTGTTGTGGCTGATAAAGCAATTTCGTATAAAAAAACAGAAGTAATTGATTTAATCGGAAACGTAAAAATCGCAACTTACGATGGAAAAGTTTTAGAAACCAATCAATTATATTTTGATCAGAAAAACGAATGGTTTTTTACTGAAGAATTTTTTAAATTTAAAGATGCAGACGGAAGTTTTTTGCAAGGTGTTGGAATAGATTTTAGTAAAGACTTTAAAATTTTCAATATGCAAAATAATAACGGAGAAGTTAATAACATGAAATAATATAAACTATGAAATCGCTACTAAAAAAGAGTTTATTGTAGATAAACACTAATAAATAAAAGCGATGCTATATATTGTCACTAAAAAATAAAATTTACATATATGAAATACTACAAATTTTCTCAATACTTATATTTGGTTGCAGCAATTGTATTTTCAGTTTCTGTAATTTATAAAATTTTAAATAAACAAGATTATGGATTACAAGCAATTATTGCGGTTGGATTTATAATTATGTTCTTCGTGAGAAGAAGTTTTTTAAAGAAAATGGAAAACAATCAAGAAAACAAGTAAAAAAATTGGCAATACTATTTTATTATTAAATAGATAATTGTATTTTCGCCCACTGAATAAAAAAATAACTCAATATAAAAATGGCAATTTTATCAAAAATTAGACAACGTTCTATCTTATTAGTTCTAATCATTGCATTAGCATTATTTTCATTTGTATTAGCAGATGTAATTAAAAGTGGTGGATTTAGCGGAGGTTCAAATAACATTGGTTCAATCAATGGAACAAAATTTGAATACCAAGAATTCATGGCTAAAGTGGCTAATGTTGAAAAACAACAACAAGGTGTTAGCAATACTCAAGCTTTAAATTCAGTTTGGGAACAAGAAGTAAGAAAAGCTTTATTATCTGAACAATATGATAAAATTGGTTTATTACTTGGAAAAGAACAATTAATGGCGGTTATCAAAAATGACCCTCAATTGTCTCAATCTCCACAGTTTTTAAATGCTGCGGGTAAATTTGACGATAAAAAATTTGCTGAATATATCAATTCTTTACAAAGCGCTCCAGACCAAACACAATGGAACCAATGGAAAGCTTACGAAATTCAAATTGAAGATTTCGCTAAAGAACAAATGTATAATACATTAATTAAATCAAGTGTTTATACAACTAAAGCTGAAGGTAAATTAAAATACGAAAGAGATAACAATAAAGTTGATTTCGATTATGTAGCATTAGCATTTTCTACAGTAAGTGATGACCAAGTTAAGGTAACTGACGAGGAAATTATTGCTTACATGAAAAAAAGCCCTAAGAAATTCAAATCAGATAATACAAGATCAATAGAATATGTATTAGTTGAAAACAAACCATCTGCTGCTGACGAAGCTGCAATGAAATCTAAAATTGATGGTTTTGTTAATGGTAAAATTGAAATGAAAAATGGTGTGAATGATACAATTCCTTCATTCCGTTCTGCAACAAATTTAGCTGATTACGTTAATAAATATTCTGAAATCAAATTTGATTCTACTTATGTAGCTAAAAAAGATATTAATCCACAATTCGCGGAACAATTATATACGTTAGCACCAGGACAAGTTTTCGGACCATATACTGATAATGGCTATTCTAAATTATCAAGAGTTGCTGGTAGAAAATCAGGAGCTACTGCTAAAGTAAGTCATATCTTAATCGCTTATAAAGGTGCAATGCAAGCTGCTCCATCAATTAAGTTAACAAAAGAAGAAGCGAAAGCTAAAGCAGAAGGTTTATTAGCACAAGTTAATGCTAATCCAAGTAGTATTGGAATGTTAGCTATGGTAAATTCTGATGACCAAGGTTCAAAACAAAATGGTGGAGTTTATGATAATGTAGCTCCAAAACAAATGGTTAAACCTTTCGATGATTTCTTATTTAACAACCCAGTTGGAAAAACAGGTGTAGTTGAAACTGACTTTGGTTTTCACGTTATGAAAGTTGAAGGTAAAAATGATGCTGTCTTATTAGCTACTGTTGCCTTAAAAGTACAACCATCTGAAAAAACAGAAGATATTAACTACAATAAAGCTTTAAAAGTTGAAACGGATGCACTAGCAAATGGACTTGAAAAAGCTGCTAAAAAAGCTGCTTTAACTATCGCTCCAGTTACTAGCGTAAAAGCTTATGACGAAAATGTAGCTAACTTAGGTTTACAAAGACAAATTGTAACTTGGTCTTTCAATGATGACACTAATGTTAATGACGTAAAACGTTTTGATATCGCTAACGTAGGATTTGCAATTGTAAAATTAAAATCTAAAAATGATGATGGACTTTTACCATTAGAATTAGCAAAACAATCTGTTGAACCATTAATTAAAAATGAGAAAAAAGCAGCTATTCTTAAAAAGAAAATGACTGGTACTACATTAGAAGCAATTTCTAAGTCAACTGGTTCATCTATTTCTCCAGCTGTTGGTGCTTCAATGGCTTCTCCAATGATTCCTAACTTAGGATACGAGCCTAAAGTTGTTGGAGCTGCATTAGGATTAGCTTCTGGAAAAACATCTAAAGTAATTGAAGGTAATTCTGGTTTATTTATGGTTAGAACTAAAGCATTAACTAAAGCTCCAGCTGTAAAAGATTATAAAACTCAAATTGATCAATTGAATCAACAATCAAAAGGTGCTGCATCATACAGAGTTGTTCAAGGATTAAAAGATAAAGCTGATATTGTTGACAATAGAGGTAAATTCTAAAAAATAGAAATTGAAAAATAAAAAAAGGGCTGAATTTTTCAGCCCTTTTTTTATTTTTGTAAGTGTAAATAAAATGAATGTAATAAAGTCTTTACTTCGATTTTTTGGTTCGAATTCTAAAACCGAGTTGGAAGAAGTTAATTCAAAAGAATATCAGGAAATGAAAAAATTTTTAATTGTTGGTTTAGGGAATATTGGTGCAGAGTATGTAAATACTAGACATAATATAGGATTTAAAGTATTAGACTATTTTGCAAATCAAGAAAATATTTCTTTTCAAACTCAAAAATTAGGTGATGTTGCAGAATTCAAAATTAAAGGAAGAACAGTTTTGTTATTAAAGCCAAATACTTATATGAATTTGAGTGGTAAAGCTGTGAAATATTGGATGGAAAAGGAAAATATTGAAAAAGACAATATGCTTGTAATAACGGATGATTTGAATTTATCTTTCGGAAGTATTAGAATCAAAACAAAAGGCTCTGATGGCGGTCATAATGGGCTTAAAAACATACAGCTTTTGTTGAATTCAACTGAATATCCTCGTTTTAGATTTGGAATTAGCGATGCGTTTAAAAAAGGCAAGCAGGTTGACTATGTTTTAGGAGAATGGTCTTTGGAAGAAAAAGAAGCTCTAAATGAAAGATTAAGTATTTCTTCTGAAATAATAAAGTCTTTCGCTCTAGCAGGTTTAAACAATACCATGAATTTATTTAATGGTAAATAGATTGTTGAAATGTAAAAATTTTGACTATTATTTTTAAAAATGTGATTTTTGGTTATATTTGTTCAATTAATTAACCAAATCATATTAATAAAATGAAAAAAACTACTTTATTTTTGTCATTAATCTTTTGTTTTGGAAGCGTTGTTTACGCACAAAACAAATCTGGTGACAAAACTGTTTTTGGGAAAAAAGTACTTCCTGAAAACATTTCTCCTTCAGGGCATATTAGATGTGCTACTTCAGAATACGAACAATATTTAAGAGAAAAAAATCCATCAAAAGAATCAGCGGAACTTTTTGAAAAATGGATGGCTAAAAAAATTGAAGAGCAAAGATCAATTGGAGAAGTTGCTTCTCAAAGTGGTGGAATTATTTATATTCCAGTTGTTGTTCACGTTATTCATAACGGAGATGCCTATGGTACGAATGAAAACATTTCTGACGAGCAAGTTCAATCTCAAATCACAGTGATGAACCAAGATTTTAGAAGAATGTCTGGTACACCTGGTTTTAATTCTGATCCAGTTGGTGCTGATGTTCAAGTTGAATTTATTTTAGCAAAAGTTGATCCTAGTGGAAATCCAACTAATGGTATTAATAGAGTTAATTTGTGTCAGGCTTCTTGGTCTACTGACGATATTGATCTTATTGTTAAGCCTACTACTATTTGGGATCCAGCTTTGTATATGAATATGTGGTCAGTTGATTTTTCAGACAATACATTACTTGGGTATGCTCAATTTCCTGAATCAAATTTAGGTGGTATGAGTCCTGCTGCACAAGATCCTAATTCAGATGGTGTAGTGGCAAATTTTGCTACTTTTGGTAGTTCTGCTTTGGCTACTGGAAGTTTTTCTCCTCCATACGATAGAGGTAGAACAATGACTCATGAAGTTGGTCACTTTTTAGGATTAAGACATATTTGGGGTGATAACAGTGCTTGTCCTGCAACTAACACTATTAATGATGAAGATTTTGTAGCGGATACACCAGCTTCTGCTGGGTCAAATTTTGGATGTCCAGCAGGAACAAATAGTTGCCCTTTAAATCCAGGTAATGATATGATTGCTAATTATATGGATTATACTGATGATACTTGTATGAATATTTTTACTGCAGGTCAGAAAACTAGAATTTTAACAGTTTTAGGGAATTCGCCAAGAAGAAATTATGCAGCATCTAACAAAGATGTAGCGATTCCTTTATTTGCAAATGATGCAGAAGTGAAAATTGAAATGGCTTGTGGAGCTGCATCGCCTTCATGTACTACTCCTAATCCAGCTTCGCCAGCAAAAACTGTATTATTGTATAATAGAGGTACTTCTAACTTAACTTCTGCAACATTAAGTTATAATTTTGGAGGTACAGTTTATACGAATAACTGGACTGGAAATTTAGCGCCAAATAAGTATGCTACTATTGTTTTAGCAAATTCTTCAGTTAACGGATTATTGACGGTTTCTGTTACTGCTGCTAATGGTGGTGCAGATCAAAGAGCATCAAATAATGTAGCTACTAAAAGTTTTGGTTCTACTCTTGCTTATGCAAACTCAACTACATTTACATTTAATCTTGTTGGAGATTCATATGGTAGTGAAACTTCTTGGACATTAAGAAATCAAGCTGGAACCATTTTGTATTCTCATGGTGCATATACTGATATTCCTTCAGGAACTCAAGTTTTAGAAAATAATACAGTTTGGAATTTGCCTACAGGTTGTTATTATTTAACAATGATGGATTCATGGGGAGATGGATTAAATAATGGGGTTGTACAAGGTTACTACACTGTAACTGGTGGTGCTACAACTGTTGTAAATGAAACTGCATTCACTGGTCCAGGTGGAAATACACCAAATTCAAAAGTTCATTATTTTACTAATAATGTTGCCTTAAATTCTGATAGCTTTAGTTTAATGGATGATGTTGTATTATATCCAAATCCTGCTAAAGAAAGAGTTACAATTTCTGTGCCTCAAGGTTTAGATGTTGTTGGTAATTTTGAAGTTTATAATGCTTTAGGACAAAAAGTTTTAACCAAAAATGTTTCTTCTGAAAATGATTTAAATATTAATACGAATGACTACCAAGCAGGTATGTATTTTATTAATTTAACTTTGGGGGAATTTTCTAAAACATTACGTTTTATAAAAGATTAATTTCTCATTATATAGAATTAAAAAGGATTGGTTTTTACCAATCCTTTTTTTATGAATAGATTTCTGTATCTGTATGAAATAATCTTGTCCAATTTTTTTATTTAATGAAATGAGTTGGTTTATTTTATTTTAAAAGGTGCTGTAGTTTTTTTAGTTGTATTTTACTTGTTATGGTTTGATTTTAGATAATTATGTCTAAAATAATAAGTTATTAGTGAACACTTTTAAGCTCTTGTGAGCTTTGCATTTAATCAATATCTTAATGATGTTGTTACGATTTAAACTGTATTTAATATTTTGAAATAGTTTTATGGTTTAATTATAAGTATTAGAATTATGACTGTAAAATGTAAAGAGTTTTAAGTCAAGTGTGTAGAATAATTGTAAATACTAAAAGAACTTAGTAGACGCTTGTGTTTAAAGTTAGTATAAGTGTTTCTGATTTTTATTATAAATGCTTTTTTGAAATATAATGAAGCAAAAAAAAGGCAACCTAATTAAAGGTTGCCTTGCTTTTAAAGAAAGAAAATTAATTATTCAACAATAATTTTCTTAACCTGTTTTTTATCACCATCTTTTATAGTAACAATGTAAATTCCACTTTGAACATTCTTTAATTGAATTTGTTCATTGAAGAATCCATTGTTAGAAAATGATTTTGAATAAACTTCACGACCTCTAATATCGTGTACATTTACATTAATTTTATTTTTTGAATCTGATGTGAATTGAATGTTAAATACACCATTGTTTGGATTTGGATAAATTGAAATAGAATTATCAAAGTCAACTGATGGATTTGATAATAATGTTGCAGCTGTTCCAAAATAGTAAACACCATTAATACCACCTGAGAAAGTAGCTGTTAACGTAAAGAATGTACCAAAAGTACCAGTAGTTGTTGTTAATGCTGTACTTACACCGTTTTTAATTACTTTTAATGCAGTTCTGCTGTTTCCAGTTGCAGCTTCCCATCCAGCAACTTCTGCTTCAGTGAAGTAAAACTTAATTGTTCCTGTACCAGCAGTATTGTTAGTTGCAGTAGCAATTGTTAATGATTTAGCCATAACTTTTAAGTTATTAGCAGTATTTGTACTGAAGTCAACTGCTGCAGCTCCAGCACTAGTAATACTTCTGTTTACTTCAACTGTTGTACAACCATGGTCAAAATTATTAACAGTACCATCTAACATTATGTTTTTTGAAGTTGCATCTGCAGCATAAAATGTACCTGCAGCAGGAACTAATGCTTGGTATTTAGTTGCAGTATTAATTTCTGTTTGAACAACAGCTGCATTATTTGTAACGATAGAAATGTCATCTAACATGATCCAGTTTTGGTCAAAAGTGTTATGATGTCTGAATACTAAATAAACGGTTTGTCCTGCGTAAGAAGAAACATTAGCTGTAATAGTATTTCTTTGAGCTCCACCTGCTAAAACAGCATTATTGATTACTGGTGTTTGAGCGTTTAAAGTAGCTACAGTAAATGTTGATGGGTTTACAGTAGTAAGATATACTGAATAATGTTCTAAGAAGTACGGCGCAGCTTGAGTTGTACCAATACCAAAACTTAATGTTGAAGTTCCTGTTGGAATAGTAAATGCAGTACCTGAATATAAAATATTATCAGGATTTAAACCTGTGCTAGGTGAAAGCCAAGATCTAGAAAAAGCAAAATTATCATCAAACCCAATAGTGTTTGGTGTATTTCCAATTCCCCAGTTATTACCGTCAGCATCTAAATCTTTAATTGACGCAATTACTGAAGGGCTAGGATCGAAAGTTTCTTCAATAACAGTTACATTTGAAGTTGGAGTTGGAGCAACATCATTGTCGTTAATTGTAAATTTAACAGTGTTGTAATCTGCAATAAGAACTGCATCTCCACCACCAGCATTGACAGTAGCTCCAATAACTACAGTTTCCGCTGATTCTCCAATACCATCATTAAAAACTCTTACAGTTAAAATCTGATCAGCTGTTGATCCTGTAGGGAAAGTAACAGTTGGAGTCATGATTTGGAAATCTTTTAAATTTGTTGCAGTTGAAGCACCATTTACATTGAAAGTAACAATTGTACTTGCAGTAGGAGCTTTTGTAGTTCCAACGTTGAAATTGTAATCTGTATAACTACAGTTTGTTCCTTCAGTAATACCACAATTTGTTAAACTAGGTTTGAAATAGATTCCACTTAATGCAGGAGCAGTTCCTCCTAATGATGCATTTAATGTAGATCTTCTAGGTGCAGCGCCCATAATAGTTTGCATTCTTGCTTTTTGACCAGCTGTGAATGTGTCCATACAAGCATCTGGCGTATAGTCCATATAATTTTGAACTTGATCATTACCAGGTGCAGGACAAGAGTTTACAACTGCACAAGTATAATTTGCAGCAGCAGACGCCGGAGTGTCAGCTACGAAATCTTCATTTGTTGCAACGTTTGACGCTATAGCAGGACAAGCATCATCTCCCCAAATATGTCTTAAACCTACCCAGTGACCTACTTCGTGAGTCATAGTTCTACCTTCGTCATATCCTGGATTTAAAATAAAAGTTCCATCGTTAAGATTCTTTGTTCCCATAGAATCAAACGCACAAACAACACCATCTGTACTTGCAGTTTGTGGAGTTGTGCTCAAACCACCTAAACTTGACTCTGGAAATTGCGCATATCCTAATAAACCACTTAAACCACCTGCAGTTAAAGCAGCACCACCTGGACGAATAATCCACATGTTTAAATATTTAGTTGGATCCCATTGAGTTGTAGTTTTCATAGCTTCAACTTCTGATCTAAGTTCCCAATCTGGACCACCTGGACCATCAGGATAATTATTTGTTGGAGGAGTAAGTACTCTTCTAATTACACCAGTAGTTGGTTGACCACTTGGATCTCTTTTTGCCAAAACGAAATTAATTTCAGTATCAATAGCAACTCCAGTAGAGTTAGCTCCTCCCGGAGTACCAGCTAGTCTTCTAAAGTCATTATTCATTACTGTTAATTGAGAAATAGCTTGTGCGTCAGTAATGTTTTCACCAGTTCCAACACAATCTCCGTTATGAACAATATGAATTACTACTGGGATATTGTAAACAGCAGTAACACTTTTATTGTTTTTAATTCTATCTGCTTTTTGTTTTTCAATTTCTGTAGCTAACCACGTTTCAAACTGTTGCTTATTTAAACGATTCGGGTATTTTTTTTGTAACTCTATTTCGTTTATCTCAGTTAAACATCTATGGATGTTAGTGTTTATCTTATTTTCTGAAGATACAGATTTTTTACCAAATTGAACTGGCTCCACTTGGGTTTTAGTTTGAGCATTTAAACTTAAAGACGAAGCGCCTATAAGCAAAAGCGACCAAACTAGATTAGTAGTCTTTTTCATGTATTTGTTGATTTAATTAAAACTTAGCGTAAAATTAATTGTTTTTTTTTAAATATAAAATTTTTAGAAGAATTTAACTTTTTTAAAAGCATTGATTTTTAATGTTTTGAGGTTTAAGTTGATTGTATTTTGTGTTTTGCTAATTTTATTTTTACTTTTTTGGTTTATTTGACTCTTATTTTAAAACGAATTTTTATTTATATTAACCAATTTTGTTGTTTAGAATAATTATTATCAATTAATTTGCATAAAAAATTTCAGTTGAAAATCTATCATTCAATAAAAGATTTTACCACATCCAAAAAAACAATTGTTACTTTAGGTACTTTTGATGGCGTGCATATTGGTCACAATGCTATTTTAGATAAAATTTGTTCAGCCGCACAACAAGAAAATTTGGAAAGTGTTATTCTTACTTTTTTCCCACATCCACGATTAATTGTTTCTAATAATTATGATATTAAATTATTGAATACAATGGAAGAAAAATCAGCTTTATTAGAGAAAAAAGGGATTCAAAATTTTATAATTCATCCATTTGATAAAATTTTCTCAGAATTATCTCCAAGAGAATTTGTTACTCAGGTTTTAGTTGAAAAATTAAATATTCAAAAAATTATAATTGGTCACGATCATAAATTTGGTAAAGACCGCGCTGCCGATTTTAATGATTTGATCAATTTCGGAAAAGAATTTGGTTTTGAAGTAGAAGAAATTTCAGCTCAACAAATCAATGAGGTTTCGGTAAGTTCTACAAAAATTAGAAATTCACTTTTAGAAGGTAACATAGCTTTAGCTAATGAATATTTAGGTTATCCTTATGTTTTAACTGGAAATGTAGTAAAAGGTAATCAATTAGGTAGAACTATTAATTTTCCAACTGCAAATATTGAAATTCCAGAAGACTATAAATTAATTCCTAAAAATGGAGTTTATGTTGTAAAGGCAAATGTCAGCAATCAGAGTGTTTTTGGAATGATGAATATTGGCGTAAAACCCACGTTAGGAGAAAATAAATTATCTATTGAAGTGCATCTGCTAAATTTTGATAAAGACATTTACAATCAGAAAATTCAAGTCAGTGTTTTAGAAAGATTACGTGATGAACAAAAATTCGATTCTTTCGAAGCTTTAAAATCGCAATTAGAATTAGACAAACAAAACACAATTCATTATTTTGAAAATTTAAAATAATGAAATCACCATTGACTAGAAGTTTGTATATGCAAACATCAATAATTAAAAAGGTGATAACATATATGACCGCTAAAAAATAAATCTTACATATATGAAAAAGTGGCTTGCTGAAACAATTGATAACTCCGGATTAGTAATTTTTAGAATTTTACTTGGACTATTAATCGCTTCCGAAAGTTTTGGAGCCATTTTGTTAGGTTGGGTAGAAGCTGTTTTCGTTCAAAGTAAATTCACATTTAATTTTATTGGATTCGATTTTCTGCAAGTTTTACATGGCGAAAAAATGTATGCCTATTTTTTTACAATGGGAATTTTAGGTTTACTAATTACTTTCGGATTGTTCTACAGATTTGTTATGATTGCTTTCACGATTATGTGGACTGCAGTTTATTTAATTCAGAAAGAACATTATAATAATCATTACTACTTTTTAATTCTCATTTGTATCATTATGATTTTTTTGCCAGCCAATGGTAAACTGAGTGTAGATGCGAAATTATTTCCAAAAATAAAACAAACTAAAATCCCGAGATGGATGCCTTATTTGCTAATTTTTCAATTGGCAATTTTATATTTTTATGCGGCAATTGCCAAATTATATCCCGATTGGTTAGATGGAACTTTCTCCAGAATTCTTTTAAACGGAATTACACAACGTCAGTTTTTACTAGATATTTTCAATCAGAAATGGTTTTTATTAACTTATGCTTACATCGGAATTTTATTCGATTTACTAATTCTGCCAGCCTTATTGTGGAAGAAAACCAGAAAATTAGCCATAATTGCCTCTTTCGGATTTCATCTTTTTAATGCTTATACGTTGAAAATTGGGATTTTTCCTTTTTTAGCGCTGAGTTTTATAGTGCTACTTTACGATTCAATTCCGCTGAAATTTTTGAATAAAAAAGAAGAAATTCTTCCTAATAATAATTTCAATACCAAATTATTGCTCTTCCTTTTTGTGCCGTTTTTTATCGTACAATTAATTTTGCCATTGCGACATCACTTTATTAAAGGCGATGTGTTGTTTACCGAAGAAGGTCATAGATTGTCTTGGAGAATGATGCTTCGCGAAAGAAAAGGGTTTTTAAAAATTAAGGTTGTAGATAAAAACACTGGCGTGTCTTATTATTATAATTATGCTGCAGAATTAACACCGAAACAAATCAAAATTTTAAGCAATTCGCCAGACGTAATTTGGCAATATTGCCAGAAAATCAAAAAAGAATCCAAAAAACCTATCTCTATTTTTGTGGAATGTGAAGTTTCTATTAACAGACGACCTTTCTATAAATTGATAAACGAAAAGACAGATATGGCAACTGCTAAGTTTAATTATTTTGCCCATAATGATTGGGTTTTACTTCAAAATTTGAATTAATTACGTTAAAATAATTTTAAAAATTCAATTGATAATCAAGCAGATAAATAATATTTTCGTACATTTATAATAATCAAAAAAAATATAGGGTATGAAAAATCAAGTTGAAATTAAAAACGGAATCTTAATTTTTGTAGGTATTGGTATTTTCTTTTTACTAATGGACTTGTTTGGGTTAGCTGACAAAAATTATCTTAGAATTTTAAACGCTTTTATTGTGCTTTTCGGAATTTGGAAAACCGTTAAAAGCAATTACGCCAACGGAACAACAGGATATCTAGAAAACTTGATTTCATGTTTTAAAACAGGTATAATTGGAGTAGTTTTAGGTATAATTGGACTAATAGTTTTTGTTTACATTAAAGGTGGTGAAAGTTATTTAGCAACATTAGCTGATACTTTCTTCTTTACAGGAAAAACAAACTTGGTAAAATACTGTGCTGTGCTACTTTTTGAAGGTGTTGCCTCGTCATTAATTGGCTCTTTCGCCATTATGCAATATTGGAAAGACGTTCCTGCAGTTTCAAAACATTAAAAACTTCCCTCATAAATTTTTTCTTCAAATGTAAATTAGTACTTTTGGAGCATTAATTTATGATTTTATGAGTGTTACTAAACATAACTGGACGAAAGAAGAAATAATTGACATTTACAACAAGCCCTTAATGGAATTGTTATATGATGCTGCATCAATACATAGAGAACATCATGACCCAAATACGGTTCAGGTTTCTACACTTTTATCAATAAAAACTGGTGGTTGCCCAGAAGATTGCGGATATTGCCCGCAAGCTGCTCGTTACCATACAGATATTGAAGGAAACGATTTAATGTCGGTTTCTCAAGTAAAAGCACAAGCATTACGTGCCAAATCTTCTGGATCTTCTAGAGTTTGTATGGGTGCAGCGTGGAGAAACGTGAAAGATGGTGCCGAGTTTGATCAGGTTTTAGAAATGGTTCGTACCATTAATAAACTAGATATGGAAGTTTGTTGTACTTTAGGTATGATTACTGAAAATCAGGCACATCGTTTAGCAGAAGCTGGTTTGTATGCTTACAATCACAATTTAGATTCGTCTGAAGAATATTATAAAGAAGTAATTTCTACTCGTGGTTTTGAAGACCGTTTAGAAACTATTGAAAACGTTCGTAAAACAAATGTAACCGTTTGTAGTGGTGGAATTATCGGAATGGGTGAAAGTATTTCAGATAGAGCTGGAATGTTAGTCGCACTTTCTACGTTAAACCCACAACCAGAATCGGTGCCAATTAACGCTTTAGTTGCTGTTGAAGGAACACCGTTAGAAGATGAAAAACCAGTTGAAATTTGGGAAATGATTCGTATGGTAGCTACTACCAGAATTGTAATGCCAGAAACTCAAGTGCGTTTATCAGCTGGAAGAACAAATATGAGTAGAGAAGGACAAGCGATGTGTTTCTTTGCTGGTGCGAATTCTATTTTTGCTGGAGATAAATTACTAACTACTCCAAATCCGGATGTAGATGAAGACATGAAAATGTTTGAAATGTTAGGATTAAATCCACAAAAACCATTCATCAAAAAAATGCAACCAGAAACGGTTGAAGCTGCAGATTCTAAATTTGAAGCTTTAGGTGAAAAACCAAAATGGAGTAGACCAGATCATAAAATTGAAAGAAATTTAGAAGCTTCTGGAAAGAAGTAATTTTAAAATACATTACAAAAAAGCCCAAACATCGTTTGGGCTTTTTTTATGTTTAAACGGGAAAAAAGAGCGACTATTTACTAACCACAATAAATGAAAAACACTACTTTTTTGTCAATCTTAATCCAGTTTATATGAATAGAAATTCAGTATCAAAAGAGGTGTTTTCTAAAACAATATCCTCAATAATTCCTTCAACGTTATTAGAATAATCAACGGTAATAATTCGGTTAGATAAAATCCACATTTCAATTAAATTAAAATCGATTTTTTTGGAAGTCAATACACCCATTTCTTTTAAAGCCAAAGCATTGCATTCTTGTTCAATTTGCTTTTTAATCGGAATAACAAATAATTTCTTTTTTAAATATAACGCTTCCGATGGTAATTCGAAACCAGCATTACATAACACACCAGCGCAATTCGCGAAAGCACTTAAAAATTCGTTTTCATCAATTGGAAATACGGTGCAATTATGTGCTGAATAAGAAGTTTTTGCATGTTTAGAAAAAATAGTCCAATTAGCAGAAGTTCGTTTCAATTCTTTAATAATTTTGATGTCGGAATACGATGGCAAATACGCTATGTAATTTCCTGAAGTCGATGGTTTTAAGTTTCTAACTTTTTTTCGAATGACAGGTTTGAAAATTTTATCATTGTATTCATTAAAATGAAATCCGTATTTTTTGGTTACTGGCGCATAATTTTTAAAAATTTTCCAACTTAACCAACTCGTTTTTTTAGGTTTTGGTGTTTCTTCAAAAAATAAAGAAGATTGATGCGATAAAGAAACGACATTTCCGCCTTTTAATTTGCAAGCCCAAGCTGAAATTGGTTCATAATCGTTAATAATCAAATCGTATTTATAAACGTTAAGTTTTAAAATTTGATAGATAAATTGGAAGTAATTGTTCTTGAAAAAGGTTTTCAAAAAAGAAACATTTCCGTTGCTTCCATAAAATAAAGAAATTCCTTTAAAATCATAATCGACAGGAAAACCTAAATTAATTTGCGATTGACTTCCGCTCGTTAAAATATCAACGTCTCCATAAATTCTTAAAAGCGGAATGATTTCTTGCGCTCTGGCTAAATGACCATTTCCAGTTTTTTGTACGGCATATAAAATTCTCATAATTTCTTAGTTAAATGCAACAACTTCTTTAATTAAATTCTCAATGCTTTTCATTTCAATATCGTGAATTTCGTTTTCTAACTCGTCTTGAAAATCATTTTTATCATATGTGTAAATCTTCCATTCTTGGTTGTGATATTCTAAAGCGGTTAAATTTTCAATCCAATCGCCACTATTCAAATACATACAACTTCCTTTTTTGTTTTCTACTTTTCTAATTTGTGGCTGATGAATGTGTCCGCAAATCACATAATCGAAATTATTTTCAATCGCTAATTCCGTGGCGGCATCTTCAAAATTCCCAATAAATTTTACGGCTTTCTTTACGTTATTTTTAATCTTTTTCGAAAAGGAATATTTCTCTTTTCCAATTCGAGTTAAAAACCAATTACTTAAAACATTCAAACGAATTAAGAAATCGTAACCCCAACCGCCCAATTTTGCAATCCATTTAGAATGTTGCACAGATGCATCAAAAACATCACCGTGAAAAAACCAGGCTTTTTTGCCATCAAGTGTCATAATTTTTTTATTCGTCAATTCAATATTTCCGAAATTCGTATCGGCAAATCGACGCAAAAATTCATCATGATTTCCCAAAATGTAAACTACTTCAGTACCTTTTGTGGCTAAATCGATAATTTTTTTAATGACTTTTAAATGAGGCTTCGGGAAGTAACTTTTTTTAAACTGCCAAATATCAATGAAATCACCATTAATAATTAGTTTTTTTGGAGTAACCGATTTTAAATAAGAAAGCAGTTCTTTCGCCTGACAACCATAAGTTCCCAAATGGGTGTCGGAAATTACTACAACATCAACTATTCTTGCCATAATACGTTCTGTATTGTTTCAGCAAAGTAATAGTTTGTTTGTTAAGTGAATGACATTAGAAAATTAATAAATCGCTATAAAAACTAATTTGTTGTAAACAAATATCTTTAACGAAAAAGCGATTCTATATGACCTTTGAAAGAAAATAAAACAGACGTATAAAATTGAAGTAAAAAAAACTCCTAATTAAAGTAAATTTAATTAGGAGTTTAGTTTTTTTGCCACGAATTTCCGAATTTACTTTTGGTAAGTTTGATTCGAATTATTAATCGACTTTGTCGGTTTTAATCTTTTTTTTAGATTTTTTAATTCGAGAATTCGTGGCTAATTTTTTTAGTTTGTATTGTTATTGCGTTACAATTTGCAACGTTTCACGGCTAATTTGTTTTACCAAAACCTCTTTGTCTTTTTCTACGACTTCTGCTGAAATCGCATCAAAATGACGAATCGTATATAAAGAAACATTCTCGTTATATGATACTTTGAATTTTTTTGATAAGATGGTTTTGATTTCTTTGAATTTATCGAATTTGTCTTCTACACAAACAGAAAAACTAATCGCCGAATTCTGAATTAAACTCACTTTGATTTTGTATTTATGAAATAAAGCAAAAATTTCACTGATGTTTTCTTCCATAATGAATGAAAAATCAATAGAAGAAAGTGAAATTAAAATTTGATTTTTCTTTACAATGAAACAAGAAGTTTTTGGTTCTAAATCAACTCCTTTACTCACTTTTGTTCCAGGTAAAGTCGGATTGATAAATGATTTCACATATAAAGGAATTTCTTTTTTCTGTAAAGGTTGTAAGGTTTTCGGGTGAATCACACTTGCTCCGTAAAAAGCCAATTCAATCGCTTCTCTGTAAGAAATTTGATTTAATAAAACCGCATTTTCAAAATATCTTGGATCGGCATTTAAAACTCCAGGAACGTCTTTCCAAATCGTTACACCTTGCGCACCTAAACAATAGGCAAAAATGGCAGCTGTATAATCTGAACCTTCACGACCTAAAGTAGTTGTAAAGTTGTTCTCATCCGCACCGATAAATCCTTGCGTCACAAAAAGTGATTTCTTTTTGTTGATTTTTGAAATTAATTTTTGAGTGTGATCCCAATCTACATTCGCATCACGATAATTATTATCCGTTTTAATGTATTGACGAACATCTAACCATTGATTAGGAATTCCTGCAAAATTTAAATAATGACTTACAATTGTAGTCGAAACTAATTCACCAATACTAATGATTTGGTCATAAACAAAAGGATAATTTGGCGATTTATTACTTCTAACAAAGTATTCTAAATCGTCAAAATGTGCATTGACATCAAAAAATACTTCGTGTTCTTCATCGTCAAATAAATCCAAAAGAATTTGATTGTGATATTTTCTAATATCTTGAAGTGAAGCGTATAATTCGTTAGATTTATCAAAGTAATTTTTAATTACAATTTCTAACGCATTTGTGGTTTTACCCATTGCAGAAATTACCAATAAAACATCTTCGTGTCCTACTGTTTTTAATACTTCCAAAACGTTTTTTACTCCAGCAGCATCTTTTACCGATGCGCCACCAAATTTGAATATTTCCATTCTTCTTGCATTGCGAGTGACGAAGTTGTGTCGTTACTCAATATTAATAGTTGTGTTTATTATTTGTTTAAAAAAGCTTCCATTCCGGTTTCGTCCATGTGAACTACTCGCCAATCATTTAAAACTGTTGCGCCACTTTTTTCATAAAATTCAATAGCTGGTGTATTCCAATCTAAAACATTCCATTCAATTCTACGAACATTGTCTTTTTTACCTTGTTTGATAATTTCAGAATACAAAGCAAAACCAGCGCCAGTTCCTCGGCTATTTTCTTTTACAATTAAATCTTCTAAATGGATGGTTTTTCCTTTCCATGTTGAAAATCGGTAATAATATAAAGCGATACCAATAATTTGCTCATCCACTTCTGCTACAAAAGTATGAAATAAAGGGTTTTCAGAAAAACCATCTCGTATCAAGTCTTCAGCTGTGATAACAACTGCATCTGGCTCTTTTTCAAAAATGGCCAATTCGGTAATTAAATCCAAAACCGCCGGCATGTCATTTGGTGTTCCTTTTCTGATTTTCAACATTATAAAAAATTGTTATAAAAGTATGCAAATGTAATTAATCGAGTTTAATTTTAAAAAAATATTTTAAAATATAACAAAAATTTATATTTTTAGTTTAAAACTGATTTTTTTACTTTTTTAGAACACATTTCAAAAATTTTAAACACCCTAAAATATTCGTGTAAATTTGCGTAAGTTTGCAGTACAATTCAACTCAATAGATTTCGTAATGGAAGAAAGAAATAAAACCCTTGGTGAGTTTATCATCGAAAATCAAAAAGCACATCAATATTCTTCGGGAGAATTATCAAAAATTATTAATTCTATTCGTTTGGCTGCGAAAGTAGTGAACTACAAAGTGAATAAAGCTGGATTAGTTGACATTGTTGGTGCAGCTGGTGATCAAAATATTCAAGGTGAAGACCAACAAAAATTGGATGTTTATGCGAATGAAGTTTTTATTCAAACGTTAATAAACAGAGAAATTGTTTGTGGAATTGCATCTGAAGAAAACGATGAATTTATTACAGTTGAAGGTTTAGATAAAAGTCACAATAATAAATATGTGGTATTGATGGATCCGTTAGATGGATCTTCAAATATTGATGTAAATGTTTCTGTTGGAACTATTTTTTCTGTTTACAAAAGAGTATCGCCAATTGGAACTCCTGTAACTTTGGAAGATTTCTTGCAACCAGGAACAGCTCAAGTTGCTGCAGGATATGTGGTTTATGGAACATCAACTATGTTAGTTTATACAACAGGTCATGGTGTAAATGGGTTTACTTTAAATCCAGCTATTGGAACATTCTATTTATCGCACCCAAATATGAAATTTCCGGAAAAAGGTAATATTTATTCTGTAAACGAAGGAAATTATATTCAGTTTCCACAAGGTGTAAAAGATTATATCAAATATTGTCAAGCTGAAGAAGAAGACCGACCATATACATCTCGTTATATTGGAAGTTTAGTATCAGATTTTCATAGAAATATGATTAAAGGCGGAATTTATATTTATCCAACAAGTTCAAAAGCACCAAAAGGAAAATTACGTTTGTTATACGAATGTAATCCAATGGCATTTATCGCGGAACAAGCTGGTGGAAAATCATCAGATGGTTTCACTAGAACTATGGAAACTATCCCAACAGAATTACACCAACGTGTACCCTTTTTCTGTGGTGTAGAAGCTATGGTGGAAAAAGCGGAAGAGTTTATGAAAAACGCAAAATAAGTTATAATAAGATATAAAGTGTTATAATAAGTTAAAATTGGAAAGCGACAGTGATGTCGCTTTTTTATTTACTCAAAATTCTGTAAGTTTGAAAATCTATTTAACCTACTACTATTATGCAAGAATTTTTAATATACTTCAATATGGGATTAAAGCACGTGTTAGACATTGGTGCTTATGATCATATTTTGTTTCTTATTGCCTTAATGATTCCATATGCTTTTAAAGATTGGCAACGTGTATTATTATTGGTTTCCTTATTTACTATTGGTCATACATTTGCTTTGTTTTTATCTGTTTTCGGAATCGTAAAAATTCAGGTGAATGTAGTAGAATTTCTAATTCCAATAACGATTTTGATAACCGCTATTTTTCATTTGTTTACAGCCGGAAAATCGGGTAAACAGGAAAGTATCACTTTTGTCGCGTTAATCACGGTGTTTTTCGGATTGATTCATGGTTTAGGATTTTCGAATTATTTCAATACTATAATGGTAGGAAGTAATTCAGATAAATTATTTCCATTACTAGAATTCGCATTAGGAATTGAAGCCGCTCAAATAATTGTAGTAATTGTTGTTTTGATAATTGCCTATTTAGTGCAAACCGTATTCAGATTTTCAAAAAGAGATTGGGCTTTAGTATTGTCGTCATTTATAATTGGTGTAGTTTTGCCAATGATTTTACAAAGCGAAATTTTTAAGTAAGAACATAGAATAATTTCGCAAAGATTCACAAAGAAAAAACTTAGCGACTTAGTGCCTTCGTGGCAAATACAAAAATGAAAGAAAAGAAAAAATTAAAATACGATTTAGCCTATTTACGCATCGCAACCGAATGGGGAAAATTATCATATTGTAAACGCAAGCAAGTTGGCGCAATTATTGTTAGAGATAGAATGATTATTTCTGATGGATATAATGGAACGCCAAGCGGATTTGAAAATTGCTGTGAAGATGAAGAAAATTTAACCAAATGGTATGTGCTTCACGCAGAAGCGAATGCGATATTAAAAGTCGCGCGTTCTACACAATCCTGTGAAGGTGCAACATTATATATTACGCTTTCACCTTGTAAAGATTGTAGTAAATTAATACATCAATCGGGAATAAAAAGAGTAGTGTATTTAGAAGAATATAAAGACACTTCTGGTGTCGATTTTTTAAGAAAAGCAGGTGTAGAAGCCGAACATTTACAAGTTTTAAATGAGTAAACCACATAACAAATATTATATTTTTATTCCTGTAATCATTGCTTTGTCTTTTGCAGGCGGATTGCTATTAGGAAATAAAATTGATGTTTTGAAACAGGCTCGTATCGGTGCTAAAACCGAAGGGAAACTCAAACTTAATAAACTAATCGACTTTATTGATAGTGAATATGTAGACGATGTCAATACCGATTCTATTGTCGATTTAACAGTTACTGGGATTTTAGAAAATCTAGATCCACATTCTATATATATTCCAAAAAAAGAATTGGCGCATGTTGCCGAAAATATGGAAGGAAATTTTGTGGGAATTGGTGTTAATTTCTACATGTACAAAGATACATTAACGGTTATAAAGCCTATTCCAAATGGACCTTCAGCTAAAGTAGGTATCAAAGCTGGTGACAGAATTTTGTTCGCAAATAACAAACAACTTTTTAAGAAAAAATACGAATCTGATAATTTATTTCCAATCTTAAAAGGAGAAATTGGCAGCACTGTTAATTTAACAATTTATAGAAAATCAGAAAACAAAAGATTTAAAGTTAATGTTACTCGCGATTTAGTTCCTGTGAAAAGTATTCTTGTGGCAACAAAAGTAAACGATAAAACAGGTTATATTAAAGTCAGTCGTTTTGCTGAAACCACTTTCGATGAGTTTCATGACGCTTTAGTTTCGCTAAAAAAACAAGGAATAAAAGAGCTAATTGTCGACTTGCGAGAAAATGGTGGTGGCTATTTAGAAATGGCTGTGGCTATGGCTGATGAATTCTTAAAAGACAAACAATTAATCGTTAAAACAAAGAATAAAAAAGGAACGGAAGATTTATCATACGCTACCGAAAGAGGTGTTTTTGAAACAGGAAGATTGTATGTTTTAATTGACGAAAATAGTGCTTCAGCAAGTGAAATTTTTGCTGGTGCAATTCAGGATAACGATAGAGGAACAATTGTAGGTCGCCGTTCTTTTGGGAAAGGTTTGGTACAACGTGAAATGAAAATGAATGATGGTTCTGCGGTGCGATTAACCATTGCAAGGTATTACACACCTTCAGGAAGAAGTATTCAGAAACCTTATGAAGATAAAGGTGAAAAATATTTTAACGAATTTGAAAAACGTTTCTTAAGTGGTGAATTATACGAAGCTGACAGCATAAAAGTAGCTGATAGTTTGAAGTTTAAAACCAAAAAAGGCAGAATTGTTTATGGTGGCGGTGGAATTATTCCAGATGTGTTCGTGCCAATTGAAAAAAATCATGATAAAGAAGGTTTAGAATTGTTGCTTCAATCGGATATTATGAGTTATTATGCGTTTGAAAAATTAGATAAAAATCGAGCTTTTTTTAGTAAAATGACCAAACAAGAATTAAAAAACGAATTGTTTAAAAAAGAAAAATACTTCACGCAGTTTAAGGAATATGTGACTTCAAACGGATTGCTTTTTAATTTATCCGAACAAAAAGAGCAAGTCTTAGCGTACTTAAATGCTGAGTTTTCAAAACAACTTTTTAACGATACGGCTTATTATCAAATTGTACTTCCAAGAGACAAAATGATTCAAAAAGTTTTGGAGAAACAAAAATAATTTAAGAAAATCTTTACAAATTTTGTCTTTTACTTAACTATTGGGCATTATTTATATTTTAATTTTGGATTACTAAATTATTGGTATGAAAATTAAAATTACGCTACTTCTTTTCTGTTTCTTTACGAATTGTTTTTCTCAAAATATTAAAGGAAAAGTAACTACTAATAATTTACCGATTCAAAATGTTGAGGTAATCAATATCACTAACAAAGAAGTGGTGAAAACGAATACAGATGGTATTTTTGAAATTAAAGCCACTAAAGGAAATTGGATTTCGTTCTACCATAAAAATTACGATGTTGTAAAAATATATGTCGATTCCTTATTTGATTATAATACACCTTTAGAAATTAAGTTATCTGAGAAATCCATTAAGATTGAAGAAGTTGTGGTTGAAAAAAAGCAGCCATTTTTAAAAGGAATGAAATACGGAATGCCAGTTGCTACATACAATAAACCAAGTGTGAATTTTTCTGATGGAACTGTATATACTCCTGTTGATTTTGTTAAAGTTTTCGATCTTATCAAAGGGATATTTAAAAATAAAGATAAAGTAGCGTTTAAGGATAAAGAACCTGTTCAATTCAGGACATTTACTACTCAAAGTTATAGTAATGATTTTTTGGCCAATAGTTTGAAATTGAAACCTGAAGATGTTGAAGAATTTCTAGACTTTTGTAATTTCGATCCAAAATCAAGCGAAGCTGTTGAAAATTCAGATAAATTAGCTTTGTTGCAATTCCTAATGACAAAAGCAGAAGAATACAAAAAAGTATATAAAAAAGAATAATTTATTCTTTTACGGCATCATGAACCTGAACTGGTTTGCCATCATTCCATAAAGTTAAAATATCCGTAGCTGCACTTGCGCCACTTCCAGCTGCAATCACTAACTGACTTCTATGTCCGGCTAAAGTTCCGATAACATAAATTCCTTCAGTTACTAAATGATCATTATTTGCTAACTGAATTCTGTTTTTTTCTGGCGCCGCTTTTTTATGAGGAATAACATAGTTTTCTAAACCTTCAATCGTAAACGGATTTCCAGCACCAATACCGATCATAACTAATTTTGATTGATAACTATTTTTATTTGTAGTAATTGTAAAATTTCCAAATTCTCCGGAAATATGTAAGACTTTTTCCTCGACAATTTGAGTTACATGCGGATAGCTGTTAGATAAATGCGCTAAACTTTCATCTAAAAGTTCAATACCTAATTTTCCGGCGTAAATTCCGTAAGCATTATTAAAGATTGCTTTTTGTAAGGAAGAATTTTTCTGATGTGCAATTAGTCCAATTTTTTTATCAACCATAAAAGATTTCTCTTTTGCTGAACCAAAAATTAAAGCTGCTGAAACCCCAGAAACACCACCGCCAATAATTAAAATATCAAACATATTCTTTTGTTTGCAAATTTAATCTTTCTTTTCGAAATCAAATAAATCTTTTACATCAATTCCAAGTGCTTTTGCTAATTTATAAATTGTATTTATTGAAGTGTTTATTTCTGCACGCTCAATTCTTCCTACTTGATTAATTGGAATATTCGCATCGTTGGCAAGCATTTCTTGAGAAAGTTTAGCTTTTATTCTAACTTCTCGAATCTTTTTACCAAAATTTTCAGCAAATTTTTCTTCATCAATTTTCATAATGTGAAATTGACGATTAGCAAAAACTTTTATAAACACAAATATGTGTTATTTATGAAATATTTTCTTATTTTTGAAGCAAATTATAAAAAGTATATATGAAAAAACTCCTATCTGAAAAATTATTTATCTTTGGAATGATATTTGTTCAATTCTCGTGTAGCGAAGAATTATATGAAGAGAAGATTAATCAAACATCTTATTCTGTAAGGTATGTGAATTCAGAATTTTATAAAAAGAACAAATCACTGATTAATACTTTAGAACATAATAAAATAAATAATATTTCTAAAATAATTAATGATACTATTAATGGTATAACTATTGATACAGATTTAGTAAAGTATGTGGAGAGTCAAGAGAATAATTCTTATACCTTTATGGTGCTTAATCAGGATGGAAACTTTTTAGATAATTTAGTGTTGATGTCACAATCAGATGGAACATATCAACCATATTTATTAAGACATTATCTTTCATCTTTAGAAATTAATGCTTTAAACACAAATCAAAATATTAATTTTACAAATAAAACTAAAGTGTTCAAAATTACAGAAAGTAATATTGTAACGGATGTGTTTGATAAGATTGGATTAGAAGATTGTGTTGTGAATTATACTACCGAAGAAGTAGTTACATTAACTCCAATTGATCAGTGTGATTGTTTTCCTACTGCTTTTGAAGAGTCATTTTCGCATGTATTAATTGGGGATATGATTTGCACTCAAGGCGGTGGCGGAGGCGGCGGTTCTGAGATTGTAACTTCACCACATTCAATTGGAGGCGGTGGTCCAGTTACACCATGTGATGATTTAATTTATAAAGATTCAATTACTGAATTTGCTTCCAAAATGATTGAGTTAAAAACAAAAGCAGGTAATCAGAATTTTGAATCTGCTTATGTGTTGTATCAAAACGCTAGTCAAGGTTTGTTGTTTTCTCAGGAACAAGTTGGAGATCCGAATGATAAATATACTGGAGGTCAAGTTGAATTAAACTTAAGTAATGATATTTATTCAACACCTACAAATGGCATAGGATTTATACATTGCCATTTAAATAATGGGACAACATTTGGTGTATTTTCTTTTAGTGATATATTAGGTTTTGCTCAGCTAGCAGTATTGTCAACAAGACCAGTTGTTGAATTTGGTTTATATGTTACTTCGGATTTAGGAACTTTTGCTTTAAAAATTAAAAATAAAACTGCATTTAGGAGTTATTTTCAAATGATGAATTCTATACAAAATGAGTTTGAAATTGAATTTGCAAAAACTGTTAAAAAAACAGATGGAATCGATAAGCAAAAAAAAGGCTTTTTGAAGTTTTTGAAAGCTAAAAATTTAGATGCTATGATAGAGTTTTATGAAAAAAATAGTACAACAAATAATTGGAATAGATTGAAATTAAATAGCAATGAAAGCCAAATTATTGAAGAACCATGTAATTAGTAATATTATGAAAAAACAAATTATTTATATTTTTTTATTATGTACAAGTAGTTTATTTGCGCAATATCCTGTACTAACGACAACTTCGTTGTCTAATCCAGATCATGATGATCAGCACAGTAAACATGGGAATTATGCCATAGATACTAATAATGATAGACAGCAGTATGTTGGTTTATGGCGCTATACAACAAATGATCTTTTATTTGAATTAAAGATAGTAAAGTTAGATAAATTATGTTCTTCAACACCTCCTCCAACGGGATATACAAGAAAGTATTCGTTTATTGATGGGGTTGTGATAACGTATAAATTGGTTAAAAACGGCATAATAATTTATGATAATTTAAATACAATATTTACAAATACAAATTATCATTCTTGGGGATACGTTGAAGCTCCTGATGATTTTTTATATGGAAGAATGAAGGATTTTAATGGAGGTGCAACTTCAATTTTTACAATTACAAATTTAAACACATCTCCAAATAAAATTTACTTTGATTTGAGTAGCATGGCATATTCATTGGATAGGCCGAAAGAAACTTATCAGCACGATGTAAAGTTGTTTACATTGCCAACAGGTGGGATTGAAATGATTAGAGTCTATTAAGTAAATCTGTTTAATAAGTTATTTGTAATCCTACAAGTTATTTACTTGTAGGATTGCAAATATTGATTCTGTTATTTTGTTTGCTCAACAAGTTTTCTAGAAACCATAAAAAGTGCTACAATTACAATTGCACAAAAAGAAGCCACAATTCCAATAATTGCAATTGTACTTTCTCCTTCGAAAGGTTTTTCTAAACTAATTTTTGTAGCATTAAAAATTATAGTGATTAACGATAATGCATAAATAATGTAACTAAATATTTTCATTTTATTTTTTAATTTATATAAATAATCCTTTTACGTTTGCGGCAAATAATTTTATGGAAATCGCCAATAAAATCACACCAAAAACTTTTCTAATAATTCCTAAACCATTTACGCCTAATAATTTTTCAATTTTTCCAGACGATTTCAAAACACCATAAACTAAAATCACATTAATTAAAATAGCGATAATAATGTTTACCTTGTCGTAAGCTGCTCGTAAAGATAACAAAGTTGTCATTGTTCCTGCTCCAGCAATTAATGGGAAAGCAATTGGTACAATTGAAGCTGTGGTTGGGTTGTCTTCTTTGTATAATCTTACTCCTAAAATCATTTCTAAAGCCAAGAAAAACAAAACAAATGAACCAGCAACAGCAAACGAATTCGCATCAATACCAATTAATTTTAAAATTTCTTCACCTACAAATAGAAAAGCAATCATAATAACTGCGGAAACAATTGTCGCTTTTTCCGATTGAATATGTCCAATTTTGCTTCGTAAATCAACAATAATTGGAATACTTCCCAAAATATCAATTACTGCAAATAAAATCATTGATATCGTAAAAACTTCTTTCCAGTCAATTCCCATAAGTAGTAGTGTAAATGTTTTTGCAAATATAGGTATATTGTTTAAAAATGCATTTGAATTTAACGATACATTAGGTTTATTAAAATTGGAATAATGACAATTTTGTGATTATTCTTAGCATTGGCTCGTTGTCAAATTGAAAATTGACACATTAAATTACTATCTTTGCAGACTAAATTAAAAAGAATGTTTCAACTTCAAAAAACTATAGTTTCCGAAGAAATTTTAGAAAACGACTTCGTTTGTAACTTATCAGCTTGTAAAGGTGCGTGTTGTGTCGATGGAGATGCTGGTGCGCCATTGTCTTTAGAAGAAACGAAAATATTAGCTGATATTTATCCGAAAGTAAAACCGTTTTTACGTAAAGAAGGTATTGCGGCTATTGAAGCGCAAGGTACTCACGTAATTGGTGCTGATGGCGAATTAGAAACCACATTAATTGATGGAAAAGATTGTGCCTATGTTATTTTTGATGGCAAAACAGCACTTTGTGGAATTGAACAAGCATATAATCAAGGGTTAGTAGATTGGAAAAAACCAATTTCTTGTCATTTATATCCAATCCGAGTTAAAGAATATTCTGATTTTTCAGCGGTAAATTATCATAAATGGCACATTTGTTCAGATGCTTGTGCTTTAGGTGCAGAATTACAAGTTCCAGTGTATAAATTTGTAAAAGAAGCCTTGGTGAGAAAGTTTGGAAATGAGTGGTATGAAGAATTAGAAAAAGTAGCGCAAGATTTAAAAAAATAGACTTTAAAAAAACACCTCAAAAATCGTCTTAGCAAGTGTATTATCAGCTGGTTAAGACGATTTTTTTACGTGTTGTGATTAAATATAATTATTTGATAATTAAATAGTTATAAAAATTATTTTTAACTTTACAATTATTTCCGATTGTTAAAAACTTAGCCATATTGTGAATAAGTTTGACTTTCATAATTCAATTCATTTCTCCATTTTTGTAAAGTCAAATATTTAGAGAAAGCATCTCATTAAACATAAAAAAATCAATTAGTTATGTCAGTCGTTGAACCAATTTTACAAGAAAACAAAAATAGATTCGTAATTTTTCCTATCAAACACCATGATATTTGGGAATTTTATAAATCAATGGAAGCTAGTTTTTGGACAGCTGAAGAAATTGATTTGTCTCAAGATTTAAACGATTGGAATAATAAATTGAATGCTGATGAAAAATATTTCATCAAACATATTTTGGCATTTTTCGCAGCTTCTGACGGAATTGTAAATGAAAACTTAGCGGAGAACTTCGTAAATGAAGTACAATATGCGGAAGCGAAATTCTTTTATGGTTTCCAAATCATGATGGAAAATATTCATTCAGAAACGTATTCACTTTTAATTGATACATATGTAAAAGATGAAGCTGAAAAAAATGAATTATTTAATGCTTTAGAAGTTTTTCCTGCCATCAAGAAAAAAGCTGATTGGGCATTAAAATGGATAGAATCTGATTCTTTTGCTGAGCGTTTAATTGCGTTTGCAGCTGTTGAAGGAATTTTCTTCTCTGGAGCTTTCTGTTCTATTTACTGGTTGAAAAAACGTGGTTTAATGCCAGGTTTAACGTTTTCTAACGAATTAATTTCTCGTGACGAAGGTGTTCACTGTGATTTCGCAGTGCATTTACACAATCACCACTTGGTAAATAAAGTATCAAAAGCAAGAATTAGAGAAATTATTGTGGATGCTTTAAATATCGAAAGAGAATTTATTACAGAATCATTACCAGTTTCTTTAATTGGAATGAATGCCGGATTAATGACACAATATTTAGAATTCGTTGCGGATAGATTATTAGTAGAATTAGGTTGCGAAAGAGAATACAATACATCAAACCCATTTGATTTTATGGACATGATTTCTTTACAAGGAAAAACAAATTTCTTTGAGAAAAAAGTGGCTGAATATCAAAAAGCAGGTGTGATGAACACAGATTCTGACGCACAAAAAATTACGTTTGACGCTGATTTTTAATTTATCGTCACGAAGACACAAAGTCACAAAGAAAATATAAACTTGGTTTGAGTTTTAAAATCAGACTAAAAATTGCCACAAAAACAAAAAAACTTCGCGTCTTAGTGTCTTTGTAGCAAAAATTAATACAGAATTTCCCCAGATCCTGATATTAAACTTTTCCTAAAAATGTAAGTCTGTAATTATAGGCGAGCCTTATTTCTGGCCAAAAATAATTAATACAAATAACCCGAAGCAGTAAAGGGATTTGCTGTTTCACAAAACAAAAACTATGTACGTAATAAAAAGAGATGGCCACAAAGAGCCAGTAAGTTTTGACAAAATCACAGACAGAATCAAGAAACTGTGTTATGGATTAAACGATTTAGTAGATGCTGTAAAAGTAGCTATGAGAGTTATTGAAGGATTATATGATGGTGTAACTACTTCAGAATTAGATAACTTGGCAGCAGAAACAGCGGCTTCAATGACCATTGCTCACCCAGATTACGCACAACTAGCAGCTCGTATTGCCATTTCTAATTTACATAAAAATACCAACAAATCTTTCTCGGAAACGATGAACGAAATGTTTCATTATGTAAACCCAAGAACGAATCAAGCAGCGCCTCTTTTATCAGAAGAAGTACATAAAGTAATTCAAGAAAATGCAGAATATTTAAATTCTCATATCATATATAACAGAGATTTTAACTACGATTATTTCGGATTTAAAACTCTTGAGCGTTCGTATTTGTTAAAAATCAACGGTAAAATTGTAGAACGTCCACAACACATGTTAATGCGTGTTTCTGTTGGAATTCACTTAGATGATTTACCTGCTGTGTTAGAAACTTACGACTTAATGTCGAAAAAATTCTTCACACATGCGACGCCAACTTTATTTAACGCTGGAACGCCAAAACCTCAAATGTCATCTTGTTTCCTTTTAGCAATGCAAGACGATAGTATCGATGGAATTTACGATACGTTAAAACAAACAGCAAAAATCTCACAATCGGCTGGAGGAATTGGATTATCAATTCACAATGTTCGCGCAACAGGTTCGTACATTCGTGGAACAAACGGAACGTCAAACGGAATTGTTCCAATGTTACGTGTTTTCAATGACACGGCTCGTTATGTAGATCAAGGTGGTGGAAAACGTAAAGGAAGTTTTGCGATTTACATCGAGACTTGGCATGCAGATATTTTCGATTTCTTAGATTTGAAAAAGAATACAGGTAAAGAAGAAATGCGTGCACGTGATTTATTCTTCGCGATGTGGACGTCAGATTTATTCATGAAACGCGTACAAGAAGACGGATTATGGACGTTAATGTGTCCAAATGAATGTCCAGGTTTATACGATGTTCATGGTGAAGAATTCGAAGCATTGTATACTTCTTACGAAGCAGCTGGAAAAGGTAGAAAAACGATCAAAGCACATGAATTATGGGAAAAAATTCTAGAATCTCAAATTGAAACTGGAACGCCATATATGTTGTACAAAGATGCAGCAAATAGAAAATCAAATCAGAAAAATTTAGGTACTATTCGTTCTTCGAATTTATGTACTGAAATTATGGAATATACTTCGAAAGATGAAATTGCAGTTTGTAATTTAGCCTCTCTTTCGTTACCAATGTTCGTAGAAAACGGAGCATTCAATCACGATTTATTTTACACTGTTACAAAACGTGTGACTAAAAACTTAAATAAAGTAATTGATAGAAATTATTATCCAGTAATTGAAGGAGAAAATTCTAACAAACGTCACCGTCCAATCGGATTAGGAGTGCAAGGTTTAGCAGATGCTTTCATCATGCTAAGAATGCCTTTTACAAGTGACGAAGCGAAAAAATTAAATCAAGAAATCTTCGAAACCATGTATTTTGCAGCTGTAACGGCTTCAATGGAAATGGCGAAAGAAGAAGGACCATATTCTAGCTTTAAAGGTTCACCAATTTCACAAGGAGAATTCCAATATAACCTTTGGGGATTAAACGATGAAGATTTATCTGGTCGTTGGGATTGGGCGAATTTAAGAAAAGAAGTAATGGAATTTGGAGTTCGTAACTCGTTATTAGTGGCGCCAATGCCAACAGCTTCAACATCTCAAATTTTAGGAAACAACGAAGCGTTTGAACCGTATACTTCAAATATTTATACGCGTAGAGTTTTATCTGGAGAATTCATCGTGGTAAACAAACATTTACTAGAAGATTTAGTAAAATTAGGACTTTGGACAGAAGAGTTAAAACAAGAATTAATGCGTGAAAACGGATCGGTTCAAAACTTAAATATTCCACAAGACTTAAAAGAATTATACAAAACAGTTTGGGAAATGTCTATGAAAGATATTATTGATATGTCGCGTCACCGTGGGTATTTCGTAGATCAATCGCAGTCGTTAAACTTGTTCATGCAAAATGCAAATTATGCGAAATTAACATCAATGCACTTTTACGCTTGGCAATCTGGATTAAAAACTGGAATGTACTATTTACGTACAAAAGCAGCTGTTGATGCGATTAAGTTTACATTAAACAACGACAAAAAAGCAGAACCAATTGTACAAACTGCACCAAAAGAACAATTAGAAGTAGTGCAAGCTGTAGAACCAGTTTCAACTTCTGCTATGAGTGCTGAAGAATACAGAGCAATGATTGAATTAGCTAAAAACGCTGGTCCAGACGATTGCGAAATGTGTGGTTCTTAATTAGAAAAAAAATAAAATAGAATACAGAAAACAGCCATTATTTTTAATGGCTGTTTTTTTATACCTTTGTAAAAAATATAATCATGGCAAAAGAAAAAGGAGTTTATACAGGAATAATTGAACAAGACGCTGACGGAAATTTTTTCTGCGGTCCATATATGTTAGATTACAAATTAGTCGTTTCGAAATTTAAATTGGGAGATGAAGTAAATTTGAAAACAGTTATTGAAAACCCAAGCGATAAGAGTTATGATAAGTATCCAAAGAAATCAAGTTTGTTTTTCTTATCAAATTTAAAAGAGTAAATTTTAAAGCCTTCAATTCGAAGGCTTTTTTTGTACAAAATATTTAGTTTAAAGCCACGAATTCTCGAATTTGTAAACCGAATGATTTTGTTCGAAATATTTTATTCGAATTATTTATCGACATAGTCGATTCGAATTTTTTTGATTCGATTTTTAATTCGAGAATTCGTGGCAAAGATTTCTAAATTTTTATCTTCGTACAATAAATTAATGAACTATGAAAATCATTCGAACCAATTCAGATAACCCAGATTTTAAAAAATTATCAGCACTTTTTGATGAATATTTAGTAGATATTGATGGTGATGAAAGAGATTTTTTTGCCTTTTATAATAATGTGCAATTAGACAATGTTCTAGTGGTTTATGAAAATTCAGAAGTGGTTGGTTGTGGCGCTTTCAAGAAATTTGACGAAAATACTGCCGAAATCAAACGAATGTTCGTTCATCCAAATCATAGAAATAAAGGAATTGCTCGTTTTGTTTTAAATGAATTAGAAAATTGGGCGAACGAATTTGGATTTACTTCTTTTATTTTAGAAACGTCGCCAAAACTCACAAGTGCAATTGCCTTGTATGAAAAAACAGGCTATCAATTCATCCAGAATTACGGACAATATATTGGTGTAGAAAATAGTGTTTGTATGAAAAAAGTGAAATAAATTCCTATCTTCGTCAATCTAAAAATAACATTCCAATGATGCAGTGGGAACAACTTTTGTCTTTAAAAAGACAAGGCGACACAAGTAAAAGATTACGAAAAGAACAAGACGATACGCGTTTAGGTTTTGAAGTGGATTATGATAGAATTATTTTTTCTTCAGAATTTCGTTTACTTCAAGATAAAACACAAGTTATTCCGCTTTCAAAAACCGATTTTGTGCATACAAGATTGACACATAGTTTGGAAGTTTCTGTTGTCGGTCGTTCAATCGGAAGATTGGTTGGAAAAAAAGTTTTAGAAAAATATCCGCATTTACAAGAAATTCATGGCTATCAATTAAACGATTTTGGTGCGATTGTGGCTGCAGCATGTTTGTCTCACGATATTGGAAATCCGCCTTTCGGACATTCAGGTGAAAAAGCAATTGGAGAATATTTTTCTTCAGGAAGCGGACAAAAATACAAATCTGATGTAACCGAAAAAGAATGGCAAGATATTGTTGATTTCGAAGGTAATGCAAACGGATTTTCTATCTTAACCTCAAGTAGAGAAGGAGTGGAAGGTGCATTGCGCTTATCATACGCGACTTTAGGAACTTTCATGAAATATCCAAAAGAAAGTTTGCCAAAAAAACCAACATCAAATATTTGCGATAAAAAATACGGATTCTTTCAGCAAGACAAAAAATTCTTTCAAGATGTCGCTACCGAATTAGGTATGATTTCGAATAAAACCAATCCAGATGTTGGATATTTCCGTCATCCTTTAGCGTTTTTAGTGGAAGCGGCAGATGATATTTGCTATACGATTATTGATTTTGAAGACGGAATAAAACTCGGATTAATCAATGAAGATTTCGCTTTAGAATATCTTATCAAATTGGTGCAAAAATCTATTGATTCTAAGAAATATAACGAACTAAAAACTAAAGAAGATCGTATCAGTTATTTGCGAGCTTTAGCTATTGGAAGTTTAATTAACGATGCGGTTTCTATCTTTATGGAAAACGAATCGGAAATTTTAAAAGGAGAATTTTCGGTTTCTTTAATGGATAAAAGTCAGTATAAAGCACAAATTTCTGATATTATAAACATTAGTGTAAAAAATATTTATCAATCGAAAGAAGTGATTGAAAAAGAAATTATTGGTTATAAAGTCATTCATACATTATTAGATGTTTTTATTAATGCGTATATTAATACTTCTAATAATTCGGCAACCAATTCAGATAAATTAATCATGAATATTTTGCCGGAAAAATATAAATGCAATAAAGAAACCATGTATGATAAGCTATTAAATATCTGTCAATTTATTTCTTTATTAACAGATGGAAAAGCAATTGAAATATATAAAATCATAAATGCTACAAAAATATAATCACTTAAAGTGAGAAATAAAGTTAAATAATAGTAAAAAATTTGGTTTTTATCCATAAAATGCTAATTTTGAACTTTTAACAAATTAAACAACCTACGTAATTATGAAAAAACTGTTACTTTTAGTTTTTGTGTTTTTTACTGCTTTTGGATTTTCTCAGAATCCAAATCAAAAAATACAAAGCTACATCAATCAAAATCTCAACAAATTAAACGTTAGTTCGGCAGAAGCGACTAATTGGTTAATTGAGTCAGAAACAAGTTCTGAATCTACTGGTATTACTAATTATTTAGTAATGCAAACTCACAACAATATAAAAGTTGACAATTCTTATGTTTATTTTTGGATTAAAAACGGTGAAATAATTAATTCTCCTGAAGGGTTTATTTCGAATGTTTCTTCAAAAGTAAATACAGCAAACCCTGCTTTAGGTGTTGTTGAAGGATTTTCAAGTGCTTTGTTGAAATTAAACGAAAGTAGTTTTTCTTCAAGTATTCTTACTTCTGATAAAAATAAATACAGATTATCTAACGGAACTCAAACTGAAGATCCAATTAGAGCTGAATTGGTTTATTTTCCAAACGAAAATGGTGATTTAGTATTATCATGGAGTTATGAGTTTTATTCTCAAAACGGAAATCATTTATGGAAAGTAAAAATTGATGCTACTAATGGAAGTTTATTAGAGAAATTTGATTTAGTTCATAATTGTAGTTTTGGTCCTAAACATAATCATTCTGCAACTTGTGCTGGTTCTGTAAAGAGCTTTGATTCAAGTAAATTATTTAAAAATCAAGCAGTAGAAACTTTATTAACTCCTGGAACAACTAACTATAGAGTTATTCCTTGGAATTATGAAAGTCCAAATCATTCTGCAAGACAATTAATTACAAATCCTGAAGCTACAACAGTTTTAGCTCCATCAACTTTAGCTGCATCTCCAAACGGATGGCATAATGCTAGTACTACAGTTGGAGGATCTACAGCATCACTTTTGTATGGTTACTCAAGAGGTAATAATGTTTTCGCTTATTCAGATTACACTAATGCAAATCCTACAAATCCAACAACTTATGCAAATGCTTCAGCTGGAACATATCCAAATTTAACATTTGATTTTCCTTATGGAGGAACAGGAACAGCAGCAACAACCTATATTAATGCAGCAATAACTAATTTATTTTACCAAAATAATGTAATGCATGATTTGTGGTATCAGTATGGTTTCAATGAAGCAAATAGAAACTTTCAAGCAGCAAACTACGGAAGAGGTGGTTCTCAAAATGATGCTGTAAACGCTGAGGCTCAAGATGCTTCTCAAGGTACAACTCCTACGCTTAATAATGCGAATTTTTCTACTCCAGGAGATGGAGGTAAACCAAGAATGCAAATGTATTTATGGGATGTAGGACCAACTCCAAGATTTTTAACAATAAATTCTCCTGCTTCTATAGCTGGTGAATATCTTGCTACAAATAATGCTTTTTCACCAGGTAATGTGGCATTGTTGCCATCACCAGGAGTTACTCAAGATTTGGTTTTATATGACGATGGAACACCTGACAACTCTGATGGATGTACAGCTGCAGTAAATGGCGCTGCATTGAGTGGTAAAATTGCGGTAATTAGAAGAGGTGTTTGTCCGTTTGTAGAGAAAGTTAAAAATGCTCAAAATGCAGGTGCTATTGCTGTAATAATGGTAAATAATGATACTGCAGCTCCAGACCAATTAGTAAATATGGGTGGTGCAGATGCAACAATTACTATTCCAGCTATTTTTGTTTCTTATAATGTTGGGGAAGCAATTATTGCTCAAATGGCACTTGGAACTGTTAATGGTAAAATTAAAAATGACCCAACTGGATTTATAAACTCTGACGGAGATTTTGACAATGGAGTTATTGCTCATGAATACGGACACGGTATTTCAACTAGATTAGTTGGTGGTGGAGCTGGATTAGGTGGTTCTGCTGAGCAACCAGGTGAAGGTTGGTCAGATTGGTTATGGTTAGTAATGCAAATCAAGCCAGGTGATACAAGAAATGACGCAAGAGGAATTGGTACTTTTGTTGAGAATCAAGCAACAAATGGACCTGGAATCAGACAATACAGATATTCTACAAATATGGCGGTAAATCCACATACTTTTGCTGATACAAATGACATGTGGTATACAGACGCTAATGATATAGATAGAGTTGATGTGCATTCAGTTGGTTCGGTTTGGTGTGCAATGTTATGGGATTTAGCTTGGAATTTTATCGATAGATATGGGTATGATTCAAATATATACAACGGAACTGGTGGTAATAATAAAGTAATGCGTTTAATTATTAATGCAATGAAATTAACTCCTGCAAATCCTTCTTTAGTTCAATGTAGAGATGCAATTTTGCAAGCAGATTTGAACACTACAGTTGGACAAGCTGCTGGACAAAACTACTGTATAATTTGGGAAACATTTGCAAGAAGAGGATTAGGTTTAGCTGCGACTTCTAACTCTACTGCTGGTGTTGCAGGAATACAAGATCAAGTTGAAGACTTTACGGTACCAACTCCAGGAGCTACACCTGCAACGGGTTCTAACTGTATTTTAGCAAATGATTATTTCCAAAACAGTGATTTATTTAGAATTTATCCTAACCCTTCAAATGGATTAGTAAACATTAATATTGCTAATTATGTTGGTGACTTACAAATTAGTGTTTATGATCTTAATGGGAGACAAGTTTATAATCAAAACGTAGCAAACTTTAATAACACAAACGCTATTAATTTAGAGTCGTTATCATCTGGAGTTTATGTTTTAAAACTTAACGGTGAAGACTTAAATCATTCTGAAAAAATTATTTTAGAATAAGTAAATAATAATAAATATATAAAAACCCTGTCTAGAAATAGACAGGGTTTTTGTTTTTTATAATAAAGTTAAAAGAGATTTATTTTTGTTTTAAGATTTGTATTTTAAAGGCAAATACACCACTTTCTTTGTCTCGAAGAATTCTTCTTCAAAGAAATCAGGTAATTCAAATAATTGAACCGTTTTGTAAGCCGCTAATTCCTCTGATAAATCGCCGCCTTTTAAATACAAAATTCCGTTTTTCAATTCATGTGTAGAATTTTTCTTCGTTTTGTCTTTAATCCATTTTACAAAATCAGGCATATTAGTAACCGCTCTACTCACAATAAAATCGAATTCTTCTTTGACTAATTCTGCTCTTTTTTGTTCTGCTTTTACATTTTTTAAACCTAAACCTTGAGCTACTTCATTTACAACTTTTATTTTCTTAGCAATGATGTCAATTAAGTAAAATTGTGTTTCAGGAAACATAATAGCTAACGGAATTCCAGGAAAACCACCGCCAGTTCCAACGTCTAAAATTTTAGAACCTGGATTAAATTGTATCACTTTTGCTATTCCTAAAGAATGCAATACATGTCGCGAATATAATTCGTCTATATCTTTTCTAGAAATTACATTAATTTTTGCATTCCAATCAATATACAAATCGTACAATTTTGTGAATTGTTCAATCTGTAAAGGAGTTAAATCGGGGAAATATTTTAAAATCAGTTCCAAATCGTTTGTTTTTTTTGCAAAAATACAATTTTTATGTGATATGATATTTATCAATATTTTTTTTAGAGAAATATTAGTACCTTTGCACATTAAATTAATTTATATGGAAATTAAATCTCCAACCTTTTCAAGATTAGATAAAGCCCAATTTTTCAGGACTCTAAATAAAAGGGTTAATGAATATTTCAAAGAAAAAAACATTAAAAAAACAGGGAATTGGCAGCTGCATTTAAAAACAGTTATAATGTTTACACTGTTCTTTGTGCCGTTTTTCGTGATATTTTTTGTCAAAGTTCCAACTCTGGTATATTTATTAGCATCTGTTGTTATTGGAATTGGTATGGCTGGAGTTGGTATGAATGTAATGCATGATGGAAATCATGGGTCGTATTCTTCTAAAAATTGGTTAAATAAAATTATGGGCGGAAGTATTTATATTCTAGCTGGTAATGTTTACAATTGGCAAGTGCAACACAATGTTTTACATCATACATATACAAATATTCCGGGTCATGATGAAGATTTAGACGCAGGTCGTGTCATTCGTTTTACAAAAGAAGCAACTTGGTATAAATTTCACGCTTTTCAACATTATTATTCTATCTTTTTATATGGTTTGTTAACAATCAACTGGTGTTTAACAACTGATTTCAAACAAATGGGTGGTTACATAAAAAGAAAATTATCTTACGGGAGTGAGCCAAATCCAACGAACTTATGGACTGGTTTAGTAATCTCAAAAATTGTATATTTTGGATTCTGGATTGTGTTACCATTACTATTTAGTGTAGCAAGCTGGTGGGTAATTTTACTTGGATTCTTCATCATGCATTATACTGCTGGAATGATTTTAAGTGTGGTTTTCCAATTAGCGCACATTACGGAAGATACTATAAATCCTCATCCAAATGATGATAATGAAATTGAAAATACTTGGGCAATTCACCAATTATTAACTACTGTAAACTTTGCGCCTAAAAACTGGATTGTAAATTGGTATACTGGTGGATTAAATCACCAAGTAGAACATCATCTTTTTCCAAATATTAGTCACATTCACTACGGTAAAATTGCTGAATTTGTAAAACAAACTGCTATGGAATGTGACTTGCCATATTTCGAGTATCAAACCATGCGAAGTGCTGTTATTGCCCATTTCAAGCATTTAAAAGATTTAGGACAAAAACCTCATTTAGCATAATAATAGAAACACAATTTATCGCGTTTCTTCATTTGTAAAAAATTTAACTACCAACATGAGCAACATTTTATCAGAAAGAATTAACAATCTTGCCGTTTCACAAACGTTAGCAATGGCAGCATTAGCAAGAGAATTAAAACAACAAGGAAAAGACATTATTAGTTTAAGTTTAGGAGAGCCTGATTTCAATACGCCTGATTTCATTAAAGAAGCAGCCAAAAAAGCTATCGACGATAATTATTCTACATATCCACCAGTTGATGGATATTTAGATTTAAAAGAAGCGATTTGTGCGAAATTTAAACGTGATAATAATTTAAATTATACGCCAAGTCAAGTTGTAGTTTCAACTGGAGCAAAACAATCTTTATATAATATTGCGCAAGTGATGATAAACGATGGTGACGAAGTAATTCTTCCAGCACCATTTTGGGTATCCTACTTCGAAATTATCAAACTTTCTGGCGGAATTCCAGTAGAAGTTCCAACTTCTGTAGAAACAAATTTTAAAATTACACCTGCACAATTAGAAGCAGCTATCACACCAAAAACTAAAATGATGTGGTTCAGTTCGCCTTGTAATCCTTCAGGTTCAGTTTACAGCAAAGAAGAATTAACAGCTTTAGTAGCGGTTCTAAAAAAATATCCAAACATTTATGTCGTTTCAGATGAAATTTATGAACACATTAATTATACTGGAAGCTATTGCTCAATTGGTTCAATTGAAGGAATGGAAAATAATACCATTACTGTAAACGGTGTAGCAAAAGCATTTGCTATGACAGGTTGGAGAATTGGTTATATCGGAGCTCCAGAATTTATCGCGAAAGCCTGTACAAAAATGCAAGGTCAAGTAACAAGTGGTGCGAATTCTATTGCGCAACGTGCTACAAAAGCGGCTGTAGAAGCAAATCCTTCTCAAATTAAATATATGGTTGACGCGTTCCATAAACGTCGCGATTTAGTTTTCGGATTAATGAAAGAAATTCCAGGTTTCAAATTAAATAATCCTGATGGAGCATTTTACGTTTTCCCAGATGTATCTCACTATTTCGGAAAAACATTAAGAGGAACTGAAATTAAAGACGCAACAGATTTCGCTATGTATTTATTAGCAGAAGCGAATGTTGCAACTGTAACTGGTGACGCTTTCGGAAGTCCAAACTGCTTACGACTTTCATACGCAACTAGCGAAGAGCAACTAATTGAAGCAATCAAAAGAATCAAAGACGCTGTGTCTTAATATATTTTGCCCCTTGGAAACTTGGGGCTTTTTTAATTTTAATATTTTGGGCGTTTCCCTTCGGGTCGGGCTTTTCGTTACAATCTTTTATGAAAAATAAAAGGATTTTCACTGCACTCCCTAACGCAAACCCAATTCAACATTCAACATTCATTGTTCAACATTCCAAGTTTTAAAAAAATGTTGAATATTCAATTAAGAACAACGAATTTTGAAATTTTAAACACAACATAAAATGAACAAAAAGATAGTATTACTAGGTTCTGGTGAACTAGGAAAAGAATTTGTAATCGCCGCACAAAGAATCGGACAAAAAGTTATTGCAGTTGATAGTTACGAAAACGCACCAGCAATGCAAGTTGCACACGGTTTTGAAGTGATTAATATGCTTGATGGCGCTGAATTAGACAGAATCGTAGCGAAACATCAACCAGATTTTATCGTTCCAGAAATTGAAGCCATTCGTACAGAACGTTTTTACGATTACGAAAAACAAGGAATCACAGTGGTGCCTTCTGCAAAAGCTGCAAATTTCACTATGAATCGTAAAGCAATCCGCGATTTAGCCGCAAAAGATTTAGGTTTAAAAACAGCCAATTATCGTTATGCCACTTCATACGAAGAATTACAAAAATCAGTTTCAGAAGTGGGAATGCCTTGCGTAGTTAAACCATTAATGAGTTCTTCTGGAAAAGGACAATCTACAATTAAAACTCAAGAAGATATAGAAAAGGCTTGGAATTATGCCGTAGAAGGTTCTCGTGGTGATATCGTAGAAGTTATCGTAGAAGCTTTCGTAAACTTCCATTCAGAAATTACACTTTTAACAGTAACTCAAAATAATAATTTACCAACTTTGTTTTGCGCACCAATTGGTCACAGACAAGAACGTGGTGATTATCAAGAAAGTTGGCAACCAGCCAGAGTTTCAGAAAAAGATATTCTTGAAGCACAGGATATGGCGAAAAAAGTAACAGAAGCTTTAGGTGGTGCTGGACTTTTTGGTGTAGAATTTTTCTTAACAAACGATGGTGTTTATTTTTCAGAATTATCTCCAAGACCACACGATACTGGAATGGTAACCTTAGCAAATACTCAAAACTTCAACGAATTTGAATTGCATTTACGTGCGATTTTAAGTTTACCAATTTTCGAAATCACTCAAGAAAGAGCTGGAGCAAGTGCCGTAATTTTAGCTTCAGAAAACTCAGATAACCCAACTTTTACAGGAATTGAAAATGTAGCTTTTCAACCAAAAACCGATTTCAGGCTTTTTGGAAAACCTACTTCTCGACCATATAGAAGAATGGGTGTTGTCCTAAATTATGATAATTTAGATACGCCAATTGAAGAAATTGTAGAAAAATCAAAAGCTATAGCCAACTTTGTAAAAGTTATTGCTTAATAGTCAATAAAATAAATAAAAAAACCTTTCGAAAATTCGGAAGGTTTTTTTATTTATTTCAATATTTTAAATTTATGTATAAAGTCTTTGTACTTGTCACTTAAAGTTACTTTGTGATTACCTTCAAGCATAATTAAATTTTCAGAAAGAATTATTTCAGTAATTTTATTCGTATTAACAATATAATTACGATGTGTTTTAGAAAATGTATTAGCGTCTAAAAATTCAGTTATTTTAGTAAGTGATAGTGCGACTAAATATTTTTCATTCAATGTTATTATATTGCAATATCTTTCTTCTACTTCAATATAAATAATATCTTCAATTGCTACTTTTTTTAATGCGTTTTTCTTTTTTATAAACAAATGAGTATTCCCAATAACTGTGTCTTCATCTTCACTTAAATAGACATTAGTTTGGTCATAAAATTTTTCAACAGCCATTTCAATGGCATACAAAACTTCCAGTTCATTAAATGGTTTTAGTAAGAAACTAAATGGTTTGGTAAGCTTAGCTCTTTCAAAAATCTGACGATCTTTTGAGCTAGTTAAAAACACAAATGGTTTTGCAATATTTGGAGTTATTGTGATGGTTTCTGCAAAAGTAATTCCTTCAGGTTGTCCATTTAAAAACACATCAATAATAATTAAATCTACCTTATGTTGATAAAACAATGTTAATGCTTCTGTATAATTTGTTGCAATACCAACGATATTGTAATCATTAGCAATCAAGATTTCCTTTAGTAAGTCACTTTCGGATTTAGTATCTTCAATTATAAGAATATTTGTTTTATTCATTTGTTGTGTATTTTGGTAAAAATAATATGATTTTTGTTCCTATTTCTTCTTGACTTTCAATGTTTAACTTTCCTTCATTTTTTAATAACATTGATTTACAAAGTTGCATTCCTAAACCAGTTCCTATTGTTTCTTTGTTGGATTTTTTTGATAATTGTGTGTTTTCTTGAAGTAATTCTTTTATTACAGCGTCACTCATTCCAATTCCAGTATCTTCAATAATAAGCTGAATATATTCTGAACTATAATCTTGTGTAAAAATAGAAATTACACCATTTTCATTGGTAAACTTTAAGGAGTTATCTAGTAAGTTTCTTAAAATAATTTTCAAGGAATCTAAATCCATAAATACAAATGTGTTTTTATCGATTTCTATTTTTAGTTCAATATTTTTTTCTAATACTAATGGTTTATAATTATACTCCACCTGTTTTATCACCGAAAATAAATGCAAAGATTCTTTTTGAAAAAATATTTGATCAGTTTGTTGGTTAGCCCAATTAAGTAAATTGTCCAACAAATTATATGTACTATTTGCTACAACAGCATTTTTATGCAATAATCCATCTAATTCTTCATAATTATTAGATTTAAGATTTAGCATAAGTTTTGAGTTACTAGATTTTAAGGTGTTAACAGAAGATCTTAAATCATGACTAACAATAGAAAATAGTTTGTCTTTTGTGGCATTTAATTCATCTAAATTTTCCTTTTGAGCTAAAATGATTTTGTTCTTTTTGATTTTTTGCAGATAAAAATAAACACCAATACCAAATATGCACAATAATAAAAGTGCAATAATGAAAAGTCCATTTCTTTGGGTTTCCCGTATTTCATTTTTTACCTGAAGTACTTCTATTTCTTTTTGCTTTTGTCTAACGGCAAACTTTTTTTCAACTTCAGCTAGTGCCCATATTTTATTTTGATCTGTTAAAGAGTCATTCCATTTTTCGGCTTCTTTTCTGTAAAAGATTGATTTTTCAAGATTTTTTCTGTTTTCTTCAACTATTGCTAAATTTAAAGCCGTTGTTTTTTTTAAATCATATCGTTTAACTTTTTTAGATAAAAGATAAGCCTTTTCAAAAAAAGGAATGGCTAAGTTGTCTTTGTATTGGTTATAATATAAATTAGCAACATCGCCATATGCACCAATTAATAGAAAAGTATCTTTTTCTTTTTCTTGAATTTTAGTGCTTTTTAATAAGTATAACTCAGCTTTTTCATAATTATTTAGATGTAAATAGCAAATCCCTAAATTATGATTTACTTCTCCTTTTTTAATGTTGAAAGAGTTTGTTTCTGGAAAGTTTTCAAATTCTTTAAAATAATCTATAGCTTTTTTAAATTCATTTTGTTCTAATGCAATTTGGCCTAAGAAATTTTTAACAGTTTTGTAAAATTCAAATTCTTTAGAAATTTTACTAAACTCATTTTTAGCTTCATTAAGAATTCTTTTTTCTTTGAAACTAACACCTCTAAAAAAGTAACAATAATTATCTAGCTCGGATTTTTTTTTATCACTACTTAGCTGCTTCATTGAATAAACTAAGGTAGAGTCCCAGTTTTTTTCTAAAAAAAATAATTGTGCTTTATTAAAGTTTTTTTCACGAGTAAATTGGCTGTATGAATTTTTTACTTTTTTCTCAAATAAATTATTGTAATTCTGTTGAGAAAATAAAAAATTTACAGAAGTGAAGAATATTAAAAAAAATAATATTTTGCTTCTCAAAGTTTTTTTTCAAATATACATTGAAAAAACAAAAAAACAGAGGGAGTGCCTCTGTTTTTTGTAAGAAAAATTCTAAACTGTTTCTTAAGGTTGAACTGTAGTATAAGTCCCTCTTGATGTGCGAGGATCTTCATCCCAAACAAAAGTTTCAATAACTTCAGGTTTGTTTGATAATTCAATTGTGAAATTCACTTGATATCCCATAAATTTTATAGCTTCTGTTTCAGGTGCTGTATAAGTAACATAAAAAGTTGGCATGTCTTGTGAATCATCATAGAAGACACTTATTGATTCTAATTTTTGACTTGCATCAATAAAAGCAACAGCACTTACTTCAAGAATACCATTTTCATAGTAGGCTTGCACTAATGGTGGCAAGGGTTCAGTTGGTCTTGGTCTTGTGAACTCAATTACACTATTTAATGATTTAAAATTTGAAGAAATTTCTACTCCCGGAGGTACTAATGTACTAGATGAATTTGTTGTACTCATAATTATTTTTTGTTAATTAATTTCTTATAAATTAAAGTAATAATTTTAATTTAAAAAATTTTTATACGTTAAATTATTGTTTTAAAATTTTAATTGTTTTTGATTTCCCTTCTGAGGTTACTTTTATAAAATAAGTTGCTGCTGGAAGGGTAGATAAATTTAACTGAATTTCTTTGCTTTTAAATTGAGTAGAAATTATCTCTTGTCCTAACATATTAATTACATTAACTTCATCAATTATGTTATTATTACTAATGTTTAAAATATCAGAAGTTGGATTAGGATAACATATAAAGTTTGTACTATCAAAACTTTCATTATCTAAAATTGCTACTGTCACACAAGCTGAAGTATTTGTACATCCTCCAACAGTAATTTCTACTTTGTAGTCACCTACAACAGTTGGAGTAAATGTTTGATTAGTTTCTCCTGAAAGAATTGTATTTGGACATTGGTACCATTGATAAGTAGCACCAGTTTGCACAGCCTCTAATATCCCTAAAGCTAATGTAACATTATTATCAATCACCGATGGCTCAGTAATAGTATAATTACGAGTTGCAGTACAACCGTTTGCGTCAGTTACTGTAACAGTATAAGTTCCAGCTGCAAGTCCTGTAGCTG
>NZ_FNYA01000005.1 GCF_900108955.1 Flavobacterium terrigena
GGCGTTCCAATTCCTGTTGCTCCTGTTGTAGTATGAGTAATAGGTGTTAACAAAGTATTCTCACATAATGTTGGAGTTGATGAAGCTGCTGTAACAGTATTAATTGGATTAACAGTAATAGTAACACTTCCTGATGCAGGATTTGTACAACCTGGAGTTCCAGTTGTAGCAATACTTACCAAACTATATGTTGTAGGCACAGTTGGAGATACTGTAACTGTTGCACTTCCTGTCGCCCCTAACAGCACTCCAGGTTGAGTAGTTGTACCATCTGTATATGTAATTGTTGCATTTGGTGTTCCTACAAAATTTAAATTAGTTGAATCACCAATACAAATCGCAGTAGTTCCTGTAAAACTAGTTACAACAGGTTGAGCAACAACATGAAGTTGAAATGATTTACTAGTATCAAAAACAGAACTATCAGAATTTTTTACAGCTCTTATATATATTGTTTGTGGATTTGAAATATTAGGATATGCATTATTAGGTGTAATTGGAAAAGCCCCACTTATTGCATCTGCGCTACTCACATGATAAGATATCGTATAATCAGTACTACTCAAAGAACCTAAAACAGTTGCATTTTGAGATGATAAATCAAAAATCTCTATACCATTGTTACTACTATCGTCACAAAGAAACATGTCTGGTGGCGTTTGCACACCACAAACCGCAGCAATATTAACATTTAATAAACTAAAATCTACAGGACAACTAACACTAGAACTCACAGTATATTGAAGAACATAATTTGCTGGAGCATTATTAGAAGAAATAGTACCCGCAGTTAAATCTACGTTTGCGCCTGAACCAGACACAATTGTCCAAGTTCCACCAGCTTGCTCACCAGTAATATAATCAAACAGATTGAATACAGTTGTATCCGTCATACAGAAATTCAAATCCCCATCTGCACCTGCAATATTTGATTGATTTGCTTGAAGCGAAAACTGAGTAAATTGTTTATTTAATGGCACAGCATTTTCCCAATACCTTACATATATTTCTTCTGGATTTGAAGTAAGTATATAAGCATTCTCTGGAGTAATTGGAGCAGTTCCAGCTACAGCAGAAGGCATATCATGGTGAAAACTAATAGAATATTTTGTAGGATCAAAACCATTAAGTATAATTGGTTTTCTTGTTGTTAAATCGAAAACTGCAGAACTAGGATTTGGGCTACAAACAAGATCATCACAGTTAACAAATTTTAATTTAAACTCCATCACAGAGCGACAAACATTACCTGTTAAAATTATATTAGATACACCTAAAAATATAGATTGATTATCAACACCTGTAAAATTATGCCAAGTTGCAGGCGAAATAACATTTGTATTTGCTATCGCATCTTCTTTTGTATGAAAGAAACCCAATTCTTCATAATCAGAATTATAACCTGGAACTATATTATTAATTTGCATATTTAAATCAAAAGAACCAGTTGCTGTTGCAGGAGTATCTGAACACAAGGTCAATGGTGGCGCTACGTTTAAAACAGGCCCATATTGATACTGAATAGTAATTTCATCTTGAAAAGTACAATTTTGTGCAGGATAAGGTTTAACAATAACTTTTAATATTCCATCGGTGCATGTTGGATTAATAAAATCAAAAACGTTGGAAGTTGTAGAAGTATAAATTAAAGAACCATTAAAGTACCAATCATGTACTGCACCAGGATAATTAGTTGGATTAAAAGGAGTACTAAAATGTAATATTTCACCACAACAAGCCTTACTTGGCCCTACCATGTCACCACCTAAATCTACTCTAGGAACTGAGAAACTACCTTCTTTAAAAAAAACAGCTGAATCAAATGCTGAATCGCCAACATCTGCTAAGGCTAACTTTATATGATAGGTTTGCCCACATTGTACTTCAGATTTAGCCGTTAAAACTGTAGTAAACCCATCATATTGAATGGATGTTCCTCCAGCATTACTTACATAGTAAGAACTATTTAAACCACCGTTAACATTATTAATCGATATTGGCGTTGTAGTATTTGGTATTAAAGCGATATTTTTTGCTCCATTAAATGGACCACTAACACCTGGACCACTTAGAAAGAATCCAAACACATCATTAAAAGTTGAACCAACATATTCTGGATATTCTTCAGAAGCAAAAACATATTCAAATTTAACTTCAGGTCCTAAAGGAATAAAATCGAATTCTAAAATACAAATATTATTTATTGACAAAGGGGTAATCATTGCCAAATCTGGATCACCATTTTGAGGACTTGTTGAAGTTGTAGTACTTCCACTTGCATTATTTGGACCAATAGCACCAGTAGCAGAACCATTTGTCATTAATAACCCACTTGAAAGTCCTAAATTAGTAGGAGTTACACCTGTTGTATAAAACCCTAATTGATTATTTGTAATCAAAGCATTAGGAGCACTTCCATTATATTTCACATTTGAAACCGAAACACCTTGACCAATTAATTTACTTAAAACTAAATCCGCTGGAGAATAAAGCGTATTGTTTACATTTAATTGTGCATTCGTTATCAATGAAAATAATAAAATAAAAGATAAAGTAATTTTTTTCATTTTTATGTTTATTTAGTAGTTGTTTGATTTTGCGTTAACTAATTTAATCTTGTGTTAACAAAATTATAATGTTCAAATATATAACTTTACTTAATGTAATGTTTGTATCTTTGCGAAAAAAGGATCAAAATGGGCAAAATATCGATAAAAATCACAAATAATATTTCAATTGTTAAATTTGAACTAGACGAGTTTATCACTAGAAATCAAAACTTTGAGTTTAAAAACATTGACGAAACCGCTAATTCTCCATTAGCGAAACAGTTATTCTATCTTCCGTTTGTAAAATCGGTTTACATCTCTGGAAATTTCATTGCTGTTGAAAAATTTTCAATTGTGGAATGGGAAGATGTACAAGATGATGTAGCAAAACAAATTGAAGACTTTATTGAAAAAGGCGGTAAAATTATTTTGGAGGAAACTACAACTAAGAAAAATCCAATCACAATTTACGCAGAATCTACACCAAATCCAGCCGTAACTAAGTTTGTAGCGAACAAAAAACTTACAAACACAGCTGTTGAATGTAAGAACATTGACGAAACGAAAGCATCGCCATTAGCTAAAGATTTATTTAGTTTCCCATTCGTAAAAGAAGTATTTATTGATGAAAATTACATTTCAATTACGAAATACGACATTGCAGAATGGAACGAAATTACGTTAGAATTACGTACATTTTTAAAACAATATTTAGAGCAAACCGATGTAGTTGTTGACGAAAGTTTAATTGAAAAAACAGATAACTTCAAAATTAAACAAGAAGAGTTTTTTGATAATTTAGATGTTACTTCACAAGAAATTATCAATATTTTAGAAGAATATGTAAAACCAGCCGTTCAAAGTGATGGTGGAAATATAACTTTTAATTCATACGATGAAACAACTAATGTGGTAAAAGTAACTTTACAAGGTGCTTGTAGCGGTTGCCCTTCATCAACATTCACATTGAAAAATGGTATTGAGAATATGCTACGTCAAATGCTTAGCAACAATACAATTGTTGTGGAAGCAATGAACGGATAATAGTAATTTAAAGTTAAATTAATCAATAAAAATTAGTTAAAAAGCGTTCATAATAATGAGCGCTTTTTTATTTTAGAATATTATATAAAATAAGAGAGCTGTTATAACCCAATACAGCTCTCTTAACATCCTAACCAATCAAAGTATTATAACGAGAGTTAAAATAAGAATTTTACTCCAAGTCTTAAACCACCCACGCTTCTTGAACCTGGATTTAAATCAAATGGATTTGCGTTAAAACTGAAGTCGCTTGTACTATCTCCAACATTTGGATTTCTTGTTGTAGAAGTTACATTTATTAATGAAAATGAAGTCTCAACTGTCATCCATTTGTTAACTATAAAATCAAATCCTGGCGCAACATCTAAACCAACTGTACTCGTTTTATCACTTGACAATTTGTCTTCACCAAAAGTTAATGGTAAAGAAGCCTGTCCGAAAAAGAAAAATTTCCCTCCAATTCCCCAATATTTTCTTACTAATGGTTGAATAATTACAGCAGAAGATTCATCTGTTGTAGCACCACCCAAATTTGTAGTAGTTGTAGAATTAATTACACCTACACCTAAACCTATTGTTGTTGTTGGTGCAATAAAATACCCAACTACTGGAACAATTGTGTTTGATTTTGTTTCACTTACTCCATTATCTGTTGTTGAAAATGCTAATTGACCAGCAACCCAAAAAGTTCCTTCTAATCCCTTGTTTTCTTCTTGCGCGTTTGCGTTAAGTCCTAATAATGCAATACTTGCTAAAAATAATTTTTTCATAATAAGTTTTGTTTTAAAATTATAAGGCAAATTTATTAGCATAAAACAAGAAAAAAACTGACATAAATCATAGTTCAGTTTTTTTATTTGTCAGATTTAATAGCTTTTATTAAAAGCTAGAAGAAATATTTTTTTTCTAAAAGAACACCAATAAAGGGAACACTTCTTTATTTTTGCAAAAAAAAGTTATGGAATTTCAAAACTATTTAGAGACTATAAAAAATCTAATATTCGATTATTCGCCAAAAATTGCCACCGCATTAATTATCTTATTTGGTGGATTATGGTTTACGAGTTTTATTACCAAAACAGCAAAAAAAATAATGATAAAAAGAAACGTTGAAATTACGTTAACTAACTTTTTAGGAAACATTATTTTTTGGACGTTAAGAATAATGCTTTTCATCACTGTAATTTCAAAATTAGGCGTAGAAACTTCTTCTTTTGTGGCTATTTTAGGAGCGGCTGGTTTAGCCGTTGGTTTGTCATTACAAGGCTCATTATCTAATTTTGCTGGTGGAATTTTAATTATTTTATTCAAACCTTTCCGAGTTAGCGATACGATTGAAGTTCAAGGTGAACAAGGAAAAGTTGCCGAAATTTTAATTTTTTCAACCAAAATCATAACTTCAAACAATCAAGTAGTTTACATTCCGAATGGAATTTTATCAAACGGAAAAATCAAAAATTTCAGTCAGTTAAGCACAAGACGTGTAGATATTGAAATTATTACGAATTATACTTCTGACGTTACTGATATTAAAAGTAAAATCGGAAAGATCATTAATCAACATCCATTAGTTTTGAAAGACCCAAAAGCGGATGTGTATATTAATAATTTCACAGAAACTTCCATTCATTTTAGCGCTAGAGTTTGGACAGAAAGCGCACATCACATGCAAGTGAAATCAGATATTTTAGAACAAAGTAAGAGCTTGGTGAGTATTTAGGACTTCTTCGTAAGCATCACAAAATCTTTCAAGTAGAAAGGTTCAAAATATGCCACATCTTCCAATTGGTTGTTTTGGAATTTTTGGAAAGAAACTTGTGCCATTTCGTTAGAAGAAGGAAATTCAATTTCTGGATAATAGTGAAATTTCGCATCTGTTAACACCTCTTTGAATTTCATTGCACCATCACCAATTAAATGCATCGTTTCAGAAATATCTTGATAACTGGTTTCATCAATGACTTCCGCTTTAGTTTCTCCTATTTTATTGTAATTACTATCGAAAAAAGCACAGAAAACTTCCATTCTACGTGCATCAATCATTGGAACGATAATACCATCTGTAATTGAAATTTTTCTCGCTAATAATTCTAAAGTATCAACCGAAATTAACGGAACGGATAAAGCATAACACAAGCCTTTTGCTGCCGAAACGCCAATTCGTAAACCGGTATAAGAACCTGGTCCTTGACTAACAGCTATCGCATTTAAATCTTGTAATTTCAAATGGGTTTCTGCAAAAAGCTCTTCAATAAAAACGTGCAACTTTTCAGCATGAGAAAAATTTTGCGTTGCAATTTCTCTTATCGCTAACGTTTTCCCATCTTTCGCTAATGCAACTGAACAATTTTTAGTCGCAGTTTCTATATTCAGAATTAATGCCATTTTTAATAGTAATTTATTACGCAAAGAAACAAAAAAAGACACAATTGCTTGTGTCTTTTTTAAATCAAAATCAATTCATAACTAACTTTTTTCCTCTTTAGCCTTTTTGTCTTTATCCGATTTTGTTTCCAATCGAACTTTGTCATTAGGCATCAACTCTTTTGATACTAAAGTATAAGGACCAGTAATTATTTCGTCACCTTTTTTCAATCCTGATAAAATTTCAATATTTGTATCGTCTTGAATTCCAGTTTTTACCACTCTAATTTTAGCTTTATCGCCAACTTTAACAAAAACACATTCGAATTTTACATCCTTTTTAGGTGCTTTTCCTTTTTTCTCTGCTTCTTCTTTTTCTAATTCAGCAACTATATCTTTTTTAGTTGAAGTCGTGTCATCTTTAATTACAATCGCACTAATTGGCACTCCTAAAACATTCGTACTTCTTTTTGTTTCAATATCAACTGTAGCCGTCATTCCTGGACGGAAAGGTGAATAACTTACAGGTTTTCCATCTAATAAATCTTGATACGATTCTTTTACTAATCTTACTTTTACTTTAAAATTAGTTACTTGATCTGCAGTTAAACCTGTTGTTGCCGAGTTAGAAATACTCGTAACCACTCCGTCAAATTTTCTTTTTAAATACGCGTCAACTTCAATTTTAGCCGAATCACCAATGCTTACTTTTACGATATCGTTTTCATTTACATCCACTTCAACTTCCATATTGTTTAAGTTGGCAATACGCATCATTTCTGTCCCGGCCATTTGTTGTTGCCCTAAAACTCTTTCTCCTAATTCTACATCTAACTTAGAAATTGTTCCATCTGCTGGCGCGAAAATTGTCGTTCTTTTTAAATTATCACTTGCTTCTGTTACGTTAGCTGATGCAGATTTCATTTGGTAATATGCAGATTGTTTACTCGCAACAGCAACTTCATAAGCTGAAACAATTTTGTCCCATTCTGAACGAGAAATTACACCTTTGTCAAATAATTTTTTATTTCTATCGTAATTCGCTTTTGCTTCTTTTACTTGAGCATCAGCCTGACTTACACCAGCTTTTGAAGTTGATAAAGACGCAACCGTTCTATCTACACCAGAAGTATAAATATCTGGGTTGATTTTCACCAATAATTGTCCTTTTTTAACTTCTTGACCTTCTTTTACATTTAAGGCAATAATTTCACCTGAAACTTCTGGCATAATTTTAATTTCAACTTCTGGTTGAATTTTTCCAGTTGCCGAAACCGTTTCAACAATTGTCATTGTTTCTGCTTTAGAAACTTCAACTACTTTACCGTCGTCGCTATTTCCAATTTTTCCTGATTTTTTCAGAACAATTAATAGTGCAATTACTGCAACTACACTTCCTAAAATGATAAATAATTTCTTTTTTGACATGGTTTTATTGTTTTTCTATAAGTGGAATTCCGAAATAAAATTCTAAAATTTTAATTCTAAAAATATAATCATACTTGGTTCTTAATACTTCTGATTGTGCGTTTACATAAGCCGTTTGAGATTGGTTGTAATCGAAAATATTCATCATACCAATTTCGTATCTGTCTTTTGCATATTGCATAGCTAATTCACGTGCTTTTTCAATTTGTAAAGCCGCTTCATAACTTTCTTTAGCTGCTTTTGTATCGGTATAAGCTGTAAAAACATTACGCTCAATATCTAATTCTTGTTGTGAAACGTTCAGTTTTACTTTTTCATAGTTAACTTTATTTCTTTGCACATTATTTCGAGTGGCAAATCCGTTGAAAATTGGAATATTTAATGACAATCCAATATTTTGTCCGAAATTATTATTCATTTGTTCAAAAAACGGACTGGCTCTGTTGTAGTCAATCTGACCTGTCGATTCATTAAAACTTGGGATTTTATTATAACTAATATTAGAGTTTAAACCGTAATTAACACTCAATGAAGGCTGATAAGCACCTTTAGCAATTTGAACGTCTTTATTTGCAATTTCTAAATTAGCCTTTGCTAATTTCAACTCAGTTCTACTTTCTTTTGCTTTAGCAATTACTGCTTCTGCCGATTCGTTTAAGATAGCTGACAACATAGTCGGCATATCTTCATTTGAAACATCAAAGTTTTGAAAATCTTGAATTTGAAGCAATTGTGCTAAACTTAATTTAGACAACATTAAGGCATTTTCTGCTACAATTTCACGTTGTTTTCCAGATGCCATCGTTGCTTGAATATCTAACAAATCGCCTTTTGGTACATTACCAGCATCTACTAATTCTACCGTTCTGTCATATTGCTTTTTATCCAATATATTTTGTTCTTTTTGGACTTTTAAATTCTCTTTATTGAACAAAATTTGCAAATAGGCATTGGCAACATTTAACGCCACATCTTCTTGCATTTTTGTCAATTGATATTGAGAAGCAATAATTGATAATTTTGCTTTTCTAAATTGATTTACATTTTGTAATCCTTTATAAATATCCATACCACCGTTTAAACCAAAACTAGAAAACTGATTGGTTTGATTGGTTCTATCGTTAGTAATTGGGTTAATACTAAATCCAAAATTCCATCCGTGAGAAGCACTTCCGTTTAAAGTTGGCAAAAAATTACCAATTGCATCTTTTTTAGTAATGGCTGTGGTTTGTAAATCTAATTCCGATTGTTTTATAGAAATATTATTTTTAATCGCGTGATTGATACACTCTTTTAATGTCCATTTTTTTTCTTGGGCAAAAGAAGTAACACTCACAAAAAATAATACAAATACTAGTTGTACTGACTTCATTATTATAATTGTTTTCCTATTTGACCAATTTTTAAAAAAAATGTTACACTTTACAATTAAAATTTTACTTTTATGCCTGAAAAACGCTGAATCTAAAGATTTTTTAAAAACAATATTTTGAATTTCTTAGCGTTGTCATCGTAATATATTTTTAACAACATGAATTTAAAAATTAAAATTTTGCTTTTCGGAATCTTAAATATCGGACTTTTTAGTTGCAGTTCCACTAAAAGAATTGACACGATAAAACCGGAACCAACCGATAATGCACCAATTGTTTATAGCAACAAAACTTCCTTAATTTCCATGCCAATGGAAGTGAGTATGAAAGAAATCGAATACCATTTAAATAAAAACTTAAAAGGTTTAATTTACAACGATTCCATTTTAAATGACGACAAAACCGAAATGAAAATTTGGAAGACATCCGATATTAAATTAGTTGAGAAAAATGGCGAAATTGTTTCTGTAATTCCATTAAAAATTTGGGCTAAGATTAAATACGGAACAGAGTTTATGGGTTTAAACGATACGAGGGAAATTAATTTAAACGGAACGATTACGTTAAACAGTAAAGCCAATTTTGCGAATTGGAAATTAAACACCACTTCTAAAATTGAAGATTTTGAATGGAGCGAAAGTCCAAGTATTCTAGTTTCAGGAAGAAATGTCCCGATTACTTACATTATCAATCCGACGCTATCAATTTTTAAAGGAAAAGTTGCTAAAATGATTGACGAAGCAATTAATAAAAGTTGTGATTTTAAAGAACAAGTTTTACAAGTTTTAGAAACGCTTTCTACTCCATTTATGGCTAATGAAGCTTATGAAACATGGTTTAAATTAGTGCCAACCGAAATTTATAGCACGAATGCGGTTTTGAGTAATTCGAAAATTACCATGAATTTAGGCATGAAATGTCAGATGCAAACTTTAATCGGACAGAAACCTAAAAACGGATTTGATAAAACTAAAATTGTTTCAAAAGCGGTAAGTAAAATCCCATCTGATTTTAACGCTTCTGTTGCAGCGGTTTCTACATACGAAAGTGCAAGCCGAATTATGACGAAGAATTTTTTGGGTCAGGAATTTGGTTCTGGAAAAAGAAAAATCACCGTTCAGAAAGTCGATTTATGGTATAAAGATGGCAAAATGATTATTGCTTTAGACATGTTAGGTTCGGTAAACGGAACTATTTATTTAGCTGGAATTCCGAAATACAATTCGGAAACAAAAGAAATTTATTTTGACGAGTTGGATTATGTTTTAAACACAAAAGGCATTTTGACAAGAACAGCCAATTGGTTGTTACAAGGTATGATTTTAAATAAAATTAAAGAAAGTTGTAAATATTCTATCAAGCCAAATTTAGATGACGGTAAGAAAAACATGTTGCCTTATTTGACGAATTATTCACCAATGAAAGGTGTTTTTGTAAACGGAAAATTGAACGATTTTGTATTTGAGAAAATGGAACTTACTGAAAAAGGAATTGTAGCGTTTATCACTTCTTCTGGAACGATGAAAATTACAATTGACGGAATGGAATAATCTTAGTAAAAAGTGAATAGTAGTTAGTGAATAGCAAAATCCCGTTCCGATAATTCGGAACGGGATTTTTTTATACTGTAGTAACTTTTTCTTTCTTCTTTTGTTTTAATCTATAAACGGCGTAAAAAACACCAGCAACTAAAATGTAAGGTATTGCCATTAAATAAACAATTCCGTCGTTTACACCTTCTGCAGCGGCTTTATTCGCTTCGTTTTGAAGCGAAGCACGACACATAGCGCATTGTCCAATTGAAGCAAAAGGCATAAGGTAAAAGGCAAAAGCTAAAACTATAATTTTATTTGAAACTTTACTTAACATAATATGGAGAAATCATTACATATACTAAAACTCCTGTAATGGCTACATATAACCAAATAGGGAATGTAATTTTTGCTATTTTTTTGTGCTTATCAAATCGTTGTGATAAAGCTTTCACATAAGTAATTAACACTAATGGGATAATAATTACAGAAAGTGCAATGTGTGTAAACAAGATAACTAAATAGCTAGATCTCGTATTCCCAACTGCCAATTTTTCTGTTTCTTCTAAAATTGAATTATGGTTAGCATCACCATACACAGCTGAAATAGATGTCATATGATACGCAACATACATCACTAAAAAAGCTATTGAACAGGCAATTGCCGTTTTCATTAAGTTTTCGTGTAGTTTTCTTTTACCATTTTTAATTGCTAAAACCGCTGCAACCAATAAAACTGCAGTAATTCCGTTTATAGTAGCATAAATTGGAGGCAAGAAATTTAATGGTTCTACATCATAACCTAACTTTCTTAAATTGACTCCAAACAAAGCGGCAACCGCTAATGGAATAATGATTGATACGGCTGTAATTAACTTATTGTATTTTGTTTCTATGTTGTTTTCCATTTTAATAATTGTTTTTTTGGGCACGCAGATAAAACGGATGCTTCGCATCGCGGATTAAACTGATTTAAATTTATTCTTCTAATAATAATTTGATATCTTCTTTGATGGCGTCAATACCTGATTGTTCTAAACCATCATAATATAAAATTGGATTGCCAAATTTGTCTTTTCTACAACGGATATTCCCTTCTTTATCCACTAAAGCGAATAAACCTGAATGTTCAAATCCGCCTTGAACCTTATCATTTTTTCCTGCAAATATATTAAATCCTTTGTTGGCTAAATTCATAATATATTCGTAATCACCAGTTAGGAAATGCCAATTAGAATGTTTTACACCTAATTTTTTCGCGTGTTCTTTTAATGCGTCTGATGTGTCGTTTTCTGGATCAATAGTTATAGAAGCAATTCCGAAATTTAAATCGCCATAAAACTCTTCTTGTAGTTGCAACATGTTTTGATTCATTCTCGGACAAATAGTTGGGCAAGATGAAAAGAAAAACTCTACCACATATACTTTTCCTTCGTAGGTTTTGTTCGATATTTTTTTACCATTTTGATCTGTCAATTCAAACGAAGGCACTTTTTTATCTAGGTTCACTAGACCATTATCTTTGAATTTTTCGGTTAACTCTTTCACTGTCCAGATTCCGAACAATAAAATAATAAATGATATTCCGATGTATGAGTTTTTTTTCATTATATATTTTGTTTTACACTTAACTGAATACTAAAAACTGCTAACTTATTACTTCTTCTTAATTACTTCTTGTTCAATTTTATCCCTGAATTCATCTTTACGTTTGTTCTTTTTTAAAGCTAAACGGTATTCACGAAGTAGAATTTTTACATCATCCGACATTTCGTTGTGTAATTCGGCAGCAGAAATGGTATTGTAACATTCTCTGTATTCTACTTTCCCTTTGATTTTTTGACCTTTTCGTCCACGTACACTTTTTTCTTTATCAATAATGTACACGAAAGAAGTTCCTGATTTATCGTTTAAAGTATTTTTAAAATGGAAAGAATTAAAATAGGTTACGATGTCTTCCGGTTTTCCGAAAAGGAAATGCCAGTTTTTTAGGTCGTTAGACAATCTCCTGAACTCTAACATGATGGCTTTGATTTTTTCTTGATTTCCATCAGGTAAAATCATTACCATTTGAAAATCTTTGAAACCGCCGTATTTATTGTAAATTTTCTGATTCAAGTTGAATAAATTCGCTTTCACTTCTTCGATATCACTTCCAGGAAAGCCTAAAACCGTAATATTTTTATCTAAAGTAATTTTCTCATTGTTTAATGAAACGAATTGACTTGGAATATCAGAGTGGTTTTTTGAAATAATCGGTAGAAAAAGTGAGTTATGAGATGCGGTTGCGAAAAACATATAAGCCACTATAGGCAAGATGAATAGGACTGATAATACTAAATATTTTTTCACTATGATAAGATTAAATTTCGAAAACAAAGGTAAAAAAAAATCCCGACGTTAGTCGGGATTGATTTATATAAATTTTGTTAAAAAATCCATGTATAATAAGAGTTATTAAACACTTCAAAAATATAGTCAGCTTCTACTAAAACGATGAAGCATAAGTATAAAATTAAGAATACTAATGGAGCAACAATAGACCAGCGTAAACTTTTCTTTTCACCTTCTAAGTGCATAAATGCCCACATAATGTAGTATGCCTTAATAACTGTTAAGATGATGAATATCCAGTTAAGGAAACTCATACTTAATAATGTTTCTTTAAATAAGAAGTCTGGTTTAGTAATACCTAAATAAACCTCAACTGTTGTTATGATAGATAAGATTCCGAAAACCGTCCAGATTCTTTTCATGTTAGATTCATGTGCGTGTGCCATAATATTTTCTTTTTACTAAAAATTAAACTAAATAGAAGAATGTAAATACAAACACCCATACTAAATCGACAAAGTGCCAATATAAACCAACTTTCTCAATCATTTCATAACTTTTTCTTCTTTCGTAAGTACCTAATAATACATTAAAGAAAACTAAGATATTAAGCATTACTCCTGAGAATACGTGGAATCCGTGGAATCCAGTAATAAAGAAGAAGAAATCTGCAAATAATTTATGACCGTATTCGTTTCTAATTAAACTTGCACCTTCTACAACAAGAACACCATCGTTTAATTTTTTAACAGACTCTTCACGAGAAAGAACTGTTTTTTCTTTGTCTTTGATAAACTCTGTTCTTACTAAAACTTCAGGATGTGCTGCAAAACCAGCTTTTACTTCTTCAATTGAATAAGTAGGAATAGAAGACTCTTCCATGAACCAAACACCTTTGTCTCTAGTTAATTGCTCTCTTACTTCTGGTAAAGTTGCCGCAAATTCTTCTAATTTCACTCTTGCATATCCGTTCTTTTGAGTTTTATCTACTTTTACGAATTGTAAAATAGATCCTCCAGCAGTTTCAACAGCTCCATACTCACCTTTGATAAAGTTTTTCCATTCCCAAGCTTGTGAACCTAAGAACATAAAACCACCAACGATGGTAAGCAACATGTATACAGCTACTTTTGATTTTTGCAATTTGTGCCCAGCATCAACAGCGATAACCATTGTTACTGATGAAAAGATAAGGATAAACGTCATCAATGCCACATAGTACATTGGTGCGTTTACACCATGTAAGAATGGAAAGTGGGTAAATACCTCATCGGCAATTGGCCAAGTTTCGATAAATTTAAATCTAGAAAATCCGTAAGCAGCGATAAAACCTGAAAAGGTTAAAGCATCTGATACGATGAAGAACCACATCATCATTTTACCGTAAGTGGCTCCCATTGGTCCTGGACCTCCGTCTAAAGCGTGTTCATTATTAACCGTAGCGCTCATAAAATAGTTATTGTTAAAAAGTTCCCAAATTTATTGATTTTTTTCTATTTGAAAAAATAGAAAAATAAAAACAAGTAAACCCAAATAAAATCCATAAAGTGCCAATACATGCCACTTAGCTCAATACCAAGGCATTGCGAGGAATTGTATTTTTGTTTATAATGATTATAAATTACATAAATCAACGAAATCATACCTCCAAACAGGTGAGCAACGTGCACAAACACGAAAGCATACAAAAAAGAGACCGTAACTTTACTTGAAGAACCGAAAGGAACTAACCCTTGATTGAACAATAAATCGAACCCTTTGAATTGAAGATAGACAAACGTTAAACCCAAACCTAAAGTAATTAACAAATATACTGTAGTTAAGGATTGATTATTTGCTTTTATTGCTTTTTTTGCTAAAAAGAAAGTAATACTACTTACTATTAAAACAATTGTACTGTATGTAAAAGTATCAGGGATAGCTAAATCTTTTAACCAATCTGGGCGTTGTTTACTTACTACGAACGCACTTGTTAATCCTGCAAAAATCATAATAATACTAATCATACCGAAGTATAACAACATTTTATATGTTTTTGATTTTTTATCGTAAGCTTCTTGTATTGAAATGCTTTCCATTTTTTAATTTATTTATATTCTATGTGTTTATACAAATTTATCAATCACATAAACAATTTGCAGCAAAGTTATGTAAGTTACGCTAACTAACATCAATCTTTTAGCAGTTTTTGCATCCATGTTTTTATAAAGCTGAACAGCGTGATACATCATCCAACAACCTAATGCGAAAACTATCACTGCTCCAACCACTGATAATTGCAATTTTCCTGTAAAACCAAAAGCTGGCAATACCGAAGCTACAATTAACCAAAAGGTGTATAATATGGTTTGAATAGCGGTTTTCTTGTCGCGTTTACCTGTTGGCAACATAAAGAAACCTGCTTTTTCATAATCTTCAAATAAAAACCAACCGATTGCCCAAAAGTGAGGAAACTGCCAGAAAAACTGAATTAAAAATAACGTTCCCGCTTCAATACCAAAACTTCCTGTAGCAGCTACCCAACCTAACATAAAAGGAATGGCACCTGGAAAAGCTCCAACAAAAACTGATAATGGTGTTAATGTTTTTAATGGCGTGTACAAACTTACATACATAAATATGGAAATCGCACCAAACATAGCAGTTTTTGGGTTGATGGTATATAAAACGACTAATCCTATAAAAGTTAAAACAAAACCAAGAGTTAAAGCTTTGTTGACCGACATTCTACCAGATGGCACAGGACGGTTTTTAGTTCGATCCATTTTCGCATCTAAATCTTTTTCAATAACCTGATTGAAAATATTTGAGGCACCTACCATACAATACCCACCAACGGCTAGTAACAAAAGTGTGGTAATACTAAAAGGATGAGATTCTGAAAAACCCAATAAATAACCAACAATAGAAGAAAAAACCACGCTTATAGCTAAGCCTGCTTTGGTAATTTCTTTAAAATCTAAAAAGATTGATTTTAGGGTTATGGTATTTGTTTCCAAAAGTGAATTTTTAATCGAGGGCAAAGATAGTAAGAAGATGTGAGTTTTGTATACTGAGTTTTATTTTTTTTAATTAATAACCCTCTTAGGATTCAAAACCCTAAGAGGATTATTAATAACTCTATTATCGTGCAAATTCTTTCTTTATGATTTTAACTGACTTACTTTTTCAGCCAACTGCATTGCATTATATACATTTAATACACTTCCAGATTTAGATAATTCCGAAAATTTAACTTTTTTATCAGTCGTTCCCGGAACAATCACCTCCACATCGTATTTCGTACCTGATTCTAAAATAATATCTTTGACTTGCTTCGCAGTTAATTCTGGATAATACAACCAAATTAAGGCCGCTGTTCCAGAAACCATAGGAGAAGAAAGAGAAGTACCACTATCAAATTTATATTTATTATTAGGCATACAAGTATAAATATTATCCCCAGGAGCAAAAATATCTACATTAATTTTACCATAATCTGAAAAAGAACTCACTAAATTTTCATTCACTTTGTTAGTAACAGCTCCTACATTTATAAAATTTGAAACAAATTCTTCTTTTCTTTCATAAGAGTAATCATTTGGAAAAAGCGTGAAAGTATCATCTATAGACATACTATAATTCCCTGCAGAATGAACGATTAAAACATTCTTTTTTTCTGCATATTTAATTGCTTCTTCTACAACATTTTCATGAAGTGAGAGCCACTTACTGAATGACATATTTATAATTTTAGCACCATTATCTACTGCATAATAAATAGCGTTAGCAATATCATAATCGTGTTCATCACCTGAACAAGAAGTAACAACTGGCATAATTTTAATATTATTATGAACACCATTAATTCCAATGTTATTTCCTCGAGTAGCTGCTAATGTTCCTGACACTTCTGTTCCATGCTCATTTATACTTGAGAAACCCTTAATTTTTTCGGAAACATTATTATTACCATATCCTTTTTCAAAAAGACCTTTATAGCCTTTTATGAATTTTCTATCATTATATTCTTCACTTAAATCATTCTTTAGAACCGAATCAAGATCCTTTCTTCGATTTTCAACATCCTCAAATGAAAACATTTGAGTTTCAAAATCAGAAATCATATAGCTTATTAAGGCACCAAAATCTTTATCTTTATCTCTTACACGTTCATGAAATGATTTATCGTTTATCTTTTTTTCTTCGTAGAGTTTTTTCAAATCGGTTAAAGAATAGCTTTTATCTTTAAAATGGCTTTTAAGAGAATCTTCAGCTTGTTTAAAGACACTATATTCAAAATCTATATTATTATACCAATTTTGATAATAGGCAATATGATTTTTCTTTATTTTTTTAGCTCGTTCGTATTGTTTAAATTCATATAAGTCTTCAGCTTTGACATCCTTTTCTGTTTTATTTTCAAATATGGATTTCTTTTCTCTTAGAATCCTTACAAAATCAAAATTAGCCGAAACGTTATACCCTTTATTTTCATGCCCGATAAAGCACCAACCATTAGTATCATCTACGTATCCATTATTATCATCGTCAATATTATTATTGGGAATTTCCTTTTTATTGATCCAAATTTGATTTTTTAAATCTTCATGATTTATATCAATTTGCATATCAATAACTGCAACAATTATTTGCTTTTGCTTAGGTTTCTTTTTGTTTTCAAGATTCCATTTTTCTAAAGATATTCCAGGAATTTTATCGTTTTGATAATCTTTCATGTACCAAGAAACAGAATCATTTGAAACGGTTAATTTGTTAGATGTATTTGTTTTTGTTGTTTTACAGCTAATACACACAACAAATAGAAGTAGTAATTTCTTCATAAATTTATTTTATTCTCAATTTTCAGCCAAAACTACGATTTAGTGAAATTTAATCCTATTGTATATTTATATAATCTGATTTTTTTTAGTTTATTAACCCTCGGAGGGTTTTGAACCCTTCGAGGGTTATTAAAACAAGATAACGTGAATTACGAATTAGCTTTATCGACAGCATAAGACAAAGTATTTACCTTCTTATAAAAACAAGTTTTATAATACCTAAACAAATGATCATAAATTACCGTTTCGTATTCTCTTTGGCGAGAGGTGAATTGACGTTTTACCATCATATAGTTGAAACTTGCATCGATTATTTTTTTTTCGGAAAAATGAAAATTTTCAAATAAAGCAAGAAGATATATAAGTCGGGATAATATAAATCTAAATTAGGATGAGATAAGTCTAAACTAGGAAGCCATAATTCTAAATCGGGAAGATATAATCCTAAACTTGAATAGTATATACCTAAACCGTGAAAATATAATTCTAAATAAGGAAGGGATAATTCAAAACTGGGATAGAATTAATCTAAATCAGGTAGGTGTAATTCTAAATAGGGAAGGTATAATTTATAATTTGGCCGGGAGCTACTTAAATTATTTAAGTTATTTTGTGTTTTTGGGGTTGCCATGTATTTTTGTTTATACTTGTAATTGTATTATAATTTAGGTTTAGTAAATTCTATTCCTTTTACTTGCGCATATTGTGGGCTTGTTGCACCAAATATAGACTTAATGTACTTTTTTACTGCTAGAGCCGTTTCTACTAAACCTGTGTTTGTTGCATAAAGGGTTTCGTTTCTTGCAATTCTAGAATTACTAACATTAGTATATGCAGTAGCAACAGCAGTATTTTTAGCTGTAAGTTCTGTAATTTTAGTTTGAATTGCCTCTACTTTTAATTCGGTTTCGTTTGGTGTGTAACTAGTTTCTGTTTCTAAAACAGCTTTTATACCAAATAAATGTTGAATTAATTGATCATATGATTGTTGACTTGTAGAAATTGTTCTTGGAGCAGGTTCGTTAGGATCGATTTGAGCTTGTGTTGATGATGCTTTTTTACCTTGCAATTTAGTATTGAATGTTTTTGCATTTTTGATTGTTTCGGGGGTTGCATCGGTAGTTTGCAAAGCATTGATTAATCGTGTACCTAATGATTTTATATCACTAAAAGCAATAACTCGTTCATTTACTTTCTTGTTGTAATTTGTGTTTTTTGTAACTACATCTGCCAATTTACCATCAGCATCGGCTTTAAGTTGAATTAGATTTGCTAATTGCAAACTGCTTTTTGATGGATTGTACATTGCCTCATAGCCTGTAACGAATTCGATTAGGTCTTGGAAGTTGGCACTGTTTTTTGCGTGTCCGCTCTCGGATGTTGACGCCATAATTTAAATGTTTTTAATTGTTGTTAATAAAAAATTATGGGTGCGAATGTAAAAAAACAATTGCAATAAATGAAAGATTTTTATTACAAAATATTACAATGAAGTATTACATATTAAGTTTAGGGAATCAGGATTGTCGATATCTTTAGCGTTCCGGCGCTTGGCGAGGTAGCGAACTTCGGAACCGATTATTTTCTGTTAAAGGTAAAATTTCTTGCGAAATGTAAACGTGATTTTACTACAAAATTCGCAATCTTGCCAAACGCCTGTTGTGAACAGTTATTATATTACTTCTTTTAATTTGTCATTGTAATAATCAATCAAATTTGTTTCAATTATATCTTCACCATTTGAAAAGTATAATCTAAATTCAATTTTTAATTTATTTAGAACTTCTTCAATTTCACTTTTTTTGATATCAAAATTAAATCTAATAACATTAACTGTTTCGTTTGGAAAAATTGTCGATATTCCAATGTTTGAAATTTTTACTCTGTTATTTCCAAGCATTGTGTAATCATAATTTCTACCGACTCCATCAGCTCTCCAATGAATCTTTATATTTGAACTGTCAAAATTTTCAAAGTATACATTTACTTTGTAGTCTGATTCAGCGATTTCTCCCTCGTTAAAAACTCCACTTTGACACATAAATTTCACATCATCACCTTCAGTTTCTATGTAAGAAATATTGTAACCAGATAAAATTAATTTAGATTTCAATTTTTTCCCGTAGAGATTTCTAACCTCATATTCTTCCATTGCAACTGATTCAAAATTGTAGCGTTTATAAAATTTTTTATCTTTTGCGATATGTGGAGCTTCAAAACTTTCAGGAATCTGAACAACATAAATTGTATTTTCTATTTTACCACCTTTTCTAATTGGAAAAATTTTTAGATCAGGAATATTACGTTGAATAGTTGAACTTATGACTTGTTCTAACCATTCTTTGGTAAATTCATTTCCATTCACAAAAGACAATTCCGAAGCCTTATGATTTATCTCATTTACACCATAAATGATAATACCACCATTTGAGTTTGCAAAAGCAGAAACATCTTTAGAAATCTCTTTCTTTTTTGCATCTAATTTTGATAAAGCGTCGGCAGATTTGAAATCAACATTTATTGATTCTTCAATCTCATTCTTGATTAAAGATTCAATAAATTCAATATCATAATTTTCTAATTTATGTAATTCCATTTTAAAATTGTCTTAGATTTTTGAGTCTGCGGTATAATTGCTCACAACTTGTATATACTCGATACTTTATAGCGTATATACATCTATTTTGGGTGTTTACTCGCTATAAAAGCTTATTCAAATATAATTAAATATTCTTTTATTAATCTTAAAAGGTATTAAGTTATATTAACTTTATTTGGTTTTATATTAAAAATTTCAACCACAAAAAAAAAGCAGTCGAACTTTTAAACAGTATTGGCGTACTTAAGTTGACTGCAATTAATTTTAAAAAAAACAAATGTAATAAAAAAATGTTATTTAAATAAACTCCCTTCAGAATACAAAAAATTAAAAACGGATATTGATATCGCTATTGATAAATTCAATATTGCATACAAGCCAGTAGAAATTAATGGCACTAAAATGAAAGAGATTTTATATGGTTTAAATGAGTTTGATTAGCAACCCTCTTAGGGTTCAAAACCCTAAGAGGGTTGTTGAATTCTATTAATAATCAAAATACCAGTTAAACAAATCAGTAGAAATCCCTACAGAAACCCAAGTTGTGTTCGATTTCTCGAAAGTTGGGGATGCTTTGGTTGGGTCGAAACTTCTGTGAATTATATTAGCAAATACTTTCAAATTCGAACTTGGATTGATAATGTATCCCGCTGTGAAATCGCCAATTAAAATAGTGGTTGTATTCCCTTGTCCGGCGAAAGCACCTTCATCATAAGGTCGTGGATTGGTATCGCTATCGTAAGGAATAAACAAATTGCCTCCATAGTTATAGTTGTTAGTTCCGTCCGTATAATCGAATCCTTTTTTACCATAAATTAATTTTGCTTGTGCAAAATATCTGTTCTTGCTGTAACGTGCAATTCCAATTAACTCTTTAAAGTTGGCACCCCAAGCATGTCCCATACTTTGGTTATTGTGCGTGTAATTGGTAAGTGTTGCGCTGTGAGAATACACGTAAGGACGAACAATATTATATTCGGCTTGTAGTGTTAAGTTTTCAATATTGAAGGCGTTGAAGTATTTGGCTCCAATTTGGTAACCAAATTTATTTTTCCAACTTTTATTTCCTTTTGAAACATCGCCAACAGAGAATTCATCAATTAGAAACTGTCCGTAAGCACTAAATTTACTGTTGAATTTATATTTAGAGGTGATTCCTAATAAGGCATTCCCCGATTTTGGTGAAGAAGCAAATTCTACGGCTCTGTAAAAAATAATTGGGTTAATAAAGTTCGGATCGAAACCTCTTCCGTTGGTATTAGACCAAACAACGCTTTCAAACAAACCTAAATTCCATTTTTTAGTTAAGTTATAACTCAAATAGTGGTTAGCCATATATTTTGATGCGTAGGTTCCTTCCGCAGTGTTTTCTGGTGTAATATCGCGCAAAAACATATAGGTGTTGGTGTATTTTATTTTCCAGAAAGTAGTGTTGAATTTTATAAAAGGATACGGACTTGTGGCGTCTCCTTGAATTATTGAACGGTAACCATCTCCAATAAAGTTTCTTCCGTAACCTAATTGTACATCGAAAAAGCGAGAAGCTGTAAATTTGATATTGGCTTCAGCCATTGGGAAATCGAAGGCATCAGTTCTAAATTGTTTGGCAATTCCAACTCCAGGAACTGTTGCTGGGTTTCCACCTGATGGTTTCAAACTAACTGCATAGGCATTATAATAATCGGCAAAGCGACCTTGACTTTCGTAAATTGAAGTGGTAAAAGTGATGTTTTTCCCTAAACCTGCTTGAATGTTAAGTCCTCTAGTGTTTACGAATGTGTTTTGTAATTCGCTATCAAAATCTTTTCCGCCACGCATGTCTAAAATTAGATTCATCAAAAACCAATAGCCATCACCTTGCATTTGCACTAAGTTTTCGTTCCAAATTTTTCTACCAAACCACGAAGTTTTTTTCATGGCTTTTGCTTGAAAATTCTTTTCAAAATCATAATATCTAGCAACATCTTGATATGAATATGGTTTTTCAGCGGTGTGATTATTCGCGCCAACTTGATTCATATAGGCTTCAAATTCGGCATATTTTTGATGATTAAACGGAATGTTTAAACCACTTTTAAATTGTGGATTTTCGAATTTTTTATAAACGATATCGTCAAATTCTTTTAATTCTGTTTGAGCAGTAATTTTTTCTGTATGATATGCGTTTTCAGCAATTTTCTTAGTTCTATCATCATCAGAAAAAGGAAAGTTTACTTTTAAAGTATATTTCGCATACACTTTCTTTCCGTTGTAGGTAGCAGGTTCCACAGTTGGAAGTAATGAAAAAACGCGTTTGGTTTCGTTTTTAATTTCATCTGAGGCTGCATCGATATATAAAAGATCAAATTTTCCTAAAGTATCCACGGCAAAAAGTGCGATGATAGTCGATTTTTCAGCAGTATATTGTTTGTTGAAATTTTGCTTGAAATTATCTTGAATAGTTGCGAAAAAGCAAGTGTCGTCTTCTGGTTTGGCTTTGCAATTTTCAAAGATTGGTAATTTTTCTGAATTGTTTTGTGAAAAAACAGATAGAGAAAACAGAATAACGATTGTACTTAATATTTTTTTCATATCATTTCGAGGCACGAAGCGATCTTTTTAATTTGCCGCGAAGGCACAAAGTCACTAAGTTTTTTTATTAATTATACTTGATTCTTTTTACTTGGCTCTTTTGCCTTTTTACTTATGCCTTTAGCTTTTAATAACTCCCCGAAGTTTCTATTCCTTCAGAAATGGCTTTCGCCGATGATGTTCCTATTCTTTTCACACCTAATTTTATCATTTCAAGTGCTTCTTCTTTTGTTTTGATGCCGCCAGAAGCTTTTACGGGCAATGGAAATGCGTTTTCTAACATGGCGATAATAGCAGGAAATGTAGCACCATTTGGCGAGCCGTCTAATGTTTTATAAAACCCAGTTGACGATTTTACAAATACGTTTTCAAATTCATTTTCCTTAAAATTTGCCACCACCACATTTTTAATTAATGCTGTCAGTTGGATAATTTGTGCGCCATTTAATGCGGCAATTTCAATAATCCATTTTACGGTTTTATTGTGTTGCAATGCTAAACTGGTGCCTAGCAAAACTTCTTCTTTAACTAAATTAATTTCGCCTAATTTAAACGCTTCAAAATTAATAACAAAATCTAATTCGTCTGCGCCATCTTTTATAGCTTGTTTGGCTTCCATTAACTTTTCTTCGATAGTATCTGTTCCTTCAGGGAAACCTATTACGGTTCCAATTAAGACTTTCGAGTTTTGAGCTGTAATTAGTTTTTTAGCTAATGTAACTTTATCTGGCCTTATCATGACCAATTTGAACATTTCATCAATAGTTTTTTGCACAAAATTTTGAACCAAAACAGTGTTTTCTTTTTCAGAAATTTTTGCTTGCTTCGCTGTTTTTAAATACGTTGAATCTAAATAGTTCTTGATGTTCATTTATTGAAATATTGGTAAAAATAAAAAAATCTCACCAAAGTGAGATTTTAATTTAGTTTTTTATTGCATAAAACTTTTTGACATATATAAAACTTGCTATTGCACCAATTGAATTTGCTAAAATATCATACCAATCGAACGTTCGATGAAGCGTGAAACTTTCTTGCATAAACTCTATTGAAATTCCCATCACTAAAGCCAAAAACAAAACAGTTAGAATATAATTTAACGTCTTATTCTTTAAGCTTTTTGTCCAAAAATAAACGAATATAAAGTAGAAAATAAAATGGACTACTTTATCTTTATATTGGAACGTAATTTTAGGAACATTTGGCACATCATCTAAACACAAATAAAAAATTAAAAGTGTCCAAAAAATTGCAAGAATCTTAAATAAATTATGCACCAATAAGTGATGTGTATGCTTCACTTGATAATAATTCTTCTACTTCAGAAGGATTAGAAATTTTAATTTTAACCATCCATCCTGCTCCGTAAGGATCAGTATTTACAGTTTCTGGAGTGCTTTCTAATTCTTCGTTGAATTCGATAATTTCTCCACTTAATGGTAAAAATAAATCAGAAACCGTTTTTACAGCTTCCACAGTTCCAAAAACCTCATCTTTATCTAAAGTTTGGTCTAAAGTTTCTACTTCAACATAAACGATGTCTCCTAATTCTTTTTGAGCAAAATCGGTAATTCCTACTGTTGCTACATCTCCATCAATTGAAACCCACTCGTGGTCTTTTGTGTACTTTAAGTTTGCTGGTATATTCATTTGTATTTATTTGTTGTTTTTTATTTGGTCAAATGGTATCGCTTTATTTTTATTTGAGTTTGTTTGCAACAAACCTTTTATTATTAGCGAATTCATCTTATTAATTGTGTTTATTTTTTGGCAAATGTAAATTATATTCTTAAAATTTACTATTAATTTTTATTTTTTAATTTCCGAAATTATAACGTAACGTAAATCCTGAACGGATGTTTGTTAACGGGAAAGCAGTTGAAATTACGGCTTTAGAAAACTGATGATCGTAGAAGAAAATAGCTGTGAAATTCTTACTAAACGAATAATCGGCTGTTAATTTGAACGTCCAAATATTTTGCCCACCTCCTAATTGATTGTTGTTATAATCTAAATATCTAACAATAGTCATGTTTTTACGAAGTGTGAAATCGGCTTTTATATTAATGTCACTCTTAATCATTCCTTGCGCATTATCTGCTAATCTTGAATTAATTTGCACTCCTTTAATTCTATAACCAATTCCAAGTGTATAATCGTTTCCTTGAACTTCAGTTAATAAATTATTATCGAAACTCATGTTTAAACTTCTGTCTTTTTTAACTTCAGCTAAGATTTTCAATGAGTTTTTCAATTCAAAATCAAAACGTGCTAACGGGTTAAATTGCTCCGTTAAATTCACATTTGATGTAATAATATCTGCATAAATATTATCATTCTGATCTCTCACCTCTGGATTCAAATTACTTCTAAATGAGTTCACACTATAACTAGAACGGTAACCGTGTTGTATAGAAAAACGTTTGAAGTTATCTTTAAACCAAGCTAATTTCATTAAACCTGTATACTTAATTGTCCAGTTTGGTAATGGAAAACTAGAGAACAATCCTTTTTGTACAGATGATGTTTTTGTTCCTGTATAGGCAGATAAAAATGCTGGTACTAAAACTTGTTGACTGTTTTTTCCAAATCCGTCAGGGTAACCATCTAAATCTACTGGGAAAGATGACGTTCCATAATATTCAGTTGCCAAACGAGTTGCCATAGCATATCTGTTTTTACGGAATCTGTCGAAAATTTCAGATTCATTTTCATCACTAGCTTTGAAAGCCGTTTTAATCATGATGGTAGAAATACTATAATTTCCAGTGCTATATGGCGAAAGGGAATGATATTCTCCACCAACAGCATCAAACTGTTCTGAGTAATTTTCAGTAATATTTCTTTCTGCGTTGATATCAATTTTTAAATCTGGAATAAATTCTACTTGAGCCGTATAATCTAATTTTTTCGATTTAATTTGAGTAAAACTCTGGTTGAATTCTGGATAACTTGTTAAGTAACCTCTTTTTGCAGCTTCGTATCTAATATCCGATTGATCTCCGAAAACGAATCCTAACGTTGGACGTGAAGAACCAAAGAATCCTAATCCTGGTAAATATCCTGGCAATAATGTTCCTCCAGATTGTGAATAATTAACTTGAATGTTTTTTATTGAAGTTAATAAGCCTATTCCAAATTTAGATAAACCAGAGCGCTCTTCTTCAATTACTTTTGGAGCAGTATTCACTACTTTTTCACCTGGTTTTGGTGGTGCTTTTTTAGTGGTTACTGGTTGTTTTTTCTGTTTTTTAGCTGTTAAACCAATATATTTATAAAACGCATTCATATCCAATGCGGCATTTATTTTATGCGAGTTGGCATTTTGAATAGTATTTCCTAACTGATACGTTGTTCCGTCTAAAGCTACAAAAGTTGCAAATGCATCTGAAGAACGTTGCCAACTATAATCTCCTGTATAAACGTAAGAAGATTTAATAAAACTTAAAGCTGGAATTTTATTAATTGGTAAATCGTAATTAGCTGTTAATTGTTGGTTGTGCGTGTTAGCAGTTCCAAAATTCCAGTAATCGTTCCAAATATCTAAGTCGTTAATTGGATTGTTTTGTGCATCGAAATAATTACGAACAATGTTATTATTTGCAGCCGTATAATTTACTTTTAACGATTTTGTAATTGGGAAATTAACTCCGTATTGATAGTTAAAGAAATAATTTCTTCTGTATAACGGATCTAAACCAATACCTTGAACATCAATTAATCTGAATTGTTGACGGTTAAATTGTCTGACAATATTAGAATTGAAAGTAATATTACTCGGGAAGAAATTAAGATTAAAGTCGCTAATCGCTTTATAATATCCATTTTTCTTTAAAAACTTACTCTTTTTAAACGGTTCAATAGACATTGGTTTAAAAGAATAGGCATAATCAAAAGATGATTTTTGTTGTTGATCAACTAAGTTTTGAACTTGGAAATCATGGTGTAACATCTCATTAAATGAATACGAAAGCGTAACGTTTTCAACATCATAGAAACGTTGTTTTTGTTTTTCGCCACGATCTTTTTTCACACCAATAAAGTTTACACTTGTACGTTTCGTGTAATCGATTGCACGATTTTCAATTTCTCCTTTTTTATCTTGATCTGATTCTGCAGCAATAACTTCTTTCAACTCTAAATCTTGGTATAATGGATCGTATTTTGGTGTAATAACTTGTTCTCCAACTGCATAATTAAATGGTAAATTTATTTTCCATTTTTTAGGTAATAATTGACCCACATTAAAATTAGAAACAACATCATATTGTTTTACATCTTCTCTACTTCTTTCGTTTGGACCTTCTTCTAAAGCTCCAAAACCAATTGTACTTAAACGACCAGTTGCTGAGAAAGTAGCGAAGTCAGCTAAATTGGTATCTAAATTGGCAACAGCAGCATAACCACCTTTGTTGTCAATTTCAGACATACGAAGTTCATTAAACCAAACTTCTCCTCTTAATGGACCAACTGAAGGATTTTCAGGTGATGGCGTTGGATTTTTAAGTCCGACCATTAAAGTTCTTACTTGTCCGAAATTTGGATTCCCTTTAATACCAATTCTCATTCTGTCATTAGCAGAGCCCAAAGCTTTTTCATTCTTAAATGCAATTCCATTAGCATCATAAGTAAGTTCACCTGCGATATTTAAACTCTTAATTCTTGCTAATAATGCTAGTGGTAATTCAATTTCGTTTTCAGCCAACCAAATATCTTCAGGTGTACGAGCGTTTATATCACTTACCTTTAATGGCATTTCTATTTGATAGAAGTTATCGGTAAAATCATTTCCTATACGAATAAAGGCAATCAATTCTTCATCTTGAAGTCTGTCTCCAACTGCATCTGACAATAAAGGTTCTGCGTGTAAAAACATACGTAGTTTTTTATACTGACGCATATCTACATTCACATTTTTAAACACTGCTTTTGAATCTCCATCAATTAAACCACCTTCACATCCATCAGTATTATCTTTTTCATAAACTCTTAATGATAAAGATTGTTCATTCTGATTGATAACCGTATTGTTATTATATAATTGTTCTCTATCTACACCTGGTGGTGGTTTGTAAGGAATAGGCTGTCTTTGTCCGTTCTCCTGAACATTTACTGCAACCACATCAAAACTCACGTCTTCTTGACAAGAATCTGAATCACCTGGCGTTAATAAATCTCCATTATATCTTCTCCATTCACCACGAACTAAATCTAATGTTCCAAAACGAAGCGTTACTTCTTCGCTAAAACCAGATAAAAACATTCTCATGAAACGAATACTTCTAAAATCAGAAATTGGCCCTTCTTTAAGTGCTGGATTATTTTCAGCCTCTTGAATTGGAATTTTATATTGAATCCATCTTACTTGTGTCGATTGACCGTTTGCCATTGTTTGAGTTGTGGTCATTATATCTGTAACATAATTTTGACCTACAACAACAGTTGGAGAAATTGGAATATTAAATTTATAATACGCATTAATAGTATTCATGGTATTATCTCTATTTAAATCTTCCACATCTGGAATAGTAGAATTTCCTCTATTAGTATCTGTAACCGTAATAGGTGAGTTTTTCTCTAAACCGTTATAGTTTTTATATCGATCTAAAACTGTTCCGGTAGCATTTAAATAGTAATTGTAGTTATCCGCAGATGCATCACCTAAAGCAGCAAATGCAGGATGTTTTATCTTTTCTTCATCATCATTTAAACCATTTAAACCAACGTCTTGTACATTTCTATTCGCTTCGTTAGTATCATATGCATAAATTAAAGATTGTGAAGCAGGTACTTTACCCCATTTATTTGAGTATGTTGGTTGAGTTCCGCCGCTTTCTGGCAAACCATTTTCATATTGTTTTCTTCCATCTTTTAAGACATCTTCACTAATTTCTCCTAAGTTCAGGGTTAATGTTCCTGTATTAGTCGTATTTGCAGTATCACCAATATTTCCAGTATATGGATCCATCATCCAAAACTGTACATATTCTACATTTGATTGCTCAAAATTGGTAGTATTAATAGCTCGCATAATTCCACCCCAGTTATTTGGCGCATCAATTGCTGGGAACTGATTATTTGATGACGTTACTGGATTGTAATTGTACGGACCACGTTCTCTTGGATAATACGTTAAATCTAAAGTGCTAATTACATTAGATTGTCCTTGTGGAATATCAACATTCGGGAATAACTCTTGACTAAAAATTCTTCTTGTTTTGTTACTTGATAAATCGTTATCATTAATCCCAGATGGTGGATCCGTATAAAAAATAGGATCAATATTATACCAAGATATTTTTGCTCTTTTAAATCCATATCTCCAAACCAAATCTTGTTCAGGATCATCATTAAACTCACCACCAAAACCAATTGGCGTACTCGCTAATGACCAAGCTAATGGTGATTTTAAATCGACGTTAGATTGCGAACCTTCAAAATCATCTATGTATGCAGTTGGCTCACCATTAAAGTCTGCCGCTTTTGGTGCATTTGGAAATAAGTAAGCAAATTCTCCTCTAAAAGATAAATTAGAAGGTGCTTCTGTTTCAATATTAGGTAATTTGTTTACTAATCTTGTGAAGAAGGGAACTTCAGTAGAAAAATTAGTATTAATCCCTACAATTGTATTGTTTACTGATTCTTGATTGTAATCTGCTTTTTGAGTAAAAGGTCTTTCTGTCATTTTCAAGAAAGTAGCCCCAACCAAAAATTTATCATTGAATTTATGCTCTACATTTAAACCATAAAAACGTTTAGTTTGTTGTCCGAAAACAGAATTATTTTCAAGAGAAACGTTAATTGGAGTGTTTGATGCTAATAAAGAAGGATCTAAAATTTGAACTCGACCAGCTTGATAATTTACGGTATAATCTACACCTTCCACTAAAATTCTTCCACCTGCAGAAACAACAACACTTCCTTGTGGCACATTGAATGCACCTAAAGAAATTCCATCACCACCTGAAGATTTGAAACTACCTTTTAATTTGAATTTATTTTTAGCACTTTCTTGTAAAGCAGCTGCTTGTGTAGATTTATATAACGTTCTGAAAACGTATTTTGTTTGATTGGAGTTATATAACAATGGGTCGTTATAATCATCAGGACCAATACTTAATTTATCAAATAAATGTTCTCCAAAAGGCTCCACTGTTGTGAAGATAATTCTTCCGTATTGAGCATCTACCGTAATACCTGGATAAAAATCGAAAAATCCATCACCATTTGGTTGTGGGTCATTCGTAAAGTTTAACTTATCTAAATTAAATACTTTTAATAACGGTGTATTGGCAACATCTGAAGGCAAAGTATCAACACCAGATTGTGTAATATAATTTAAAGGTGAAGGATCTTGGTATAAGATATTAAATTTGAAATCTTGTTGTTGTAATTGATTTCCACCTGGAATTTGATAGATGTTTTTCATCATTAAATCCCAACTTGGCTCGCTTATATTAACTAAACTTCCTTTTAACATTTTTAAAATCAAAGCCTGAGTTGTTGGCACTCCAGCATTATCAACTGTTGTAGATTCCACACCATCATTTGCAAATTCCCCAACTTGAAAAACTTCACCACCAACTGTATATTGATAAGCTACCGCTAAAACTTCATCATTTTGTAATTTCTGATTTAATGAAATGTATCCTAATTGTGGATGAAATGTATATTCTGAAGGTGATAATTTTCTAGCGTTTTCTAATTTCGAATAATCGATACCTTCCGAAAAAGTACTTGTAGGAGCTACAACTACATTAAAACCTGACGACGCTGTAGCTATTTCTCTAATATTTGAATTTAAGAAACTTCCAGCATCACCAATTGCTAAAGGATCGAATTTATTGTTTTTATTATCTGTTGGTGAGTTCGTTGGCGCACTAAACAATGTTGGATTTAAAGTTAAATCGGTACCAACTATTTCACTATCTGGAATTGGAGTTAGTCCATCCGTTAATCTTGACTCTCCTAAATCTTGTAAAGCAATAATATTTCTTAAATTATTGTCTGTTGTAGTAACTCTGTTTTGTTTGTTGGTTACCCAAACTTCAATTCTAGTGATTTGTGCACGAGAATCGATAACTGGATAATTTCTTAAGGCATTATCATAGTTATTTCTGAAATATTGAGATAAGAAATAGTGTTTGTCTGAATCATATTCTAATGCAAAGAAATCAAACTCTTGAATAGTTCCTCCGCCTTGTGAAGTAATCGATTTGGATTGTGATTTTTGTTCAGAGAAAACCCCTGTGAATGTAGTTTTTCCAAACTGAAATTGCGCTTTAACTCCAAATAAACTTTGTGCACCACGAATTAAAGAATTCGAAATTGGGAAACTCACATTTCCGACTTCAATTTTCTGTAAAATATCATCTTCCGTTGGTGAATAGTCAAGCTTTATTAAATTCTGAAAAGCAAAAGTAGATTGCGTATCGTAATTGATATTTACATTCAAACGGGTTCCTACTTTTCCTTGTAAACCCATGGAAATTCGCTGATTGAAATCGAAGGCTGTTGTTTTTCTATTTCTTGGTGAAAACGATGGATTGTCTTGTTTGGTAAATCGGATTCCTAAATCAATTTCGACAGAACCACTTGGTTTTACATCAATTGTATTTCCTCCAAAAATGGCTTCAAAAAACTTATTGTTTACGTAAAATCTTGGTAATAAATTCTTCCTTGCTTCTTCAGAACCTGCTTTTTTCCCATCAACTGCACTTGATTTTTCTTGAAAATACTTACGCATTGTTTCTTTTCGTACAAGCTTCTCGTATTCTTCTGGAGTTAAAATTAAAGGATAATCTATATTAAACCCATCAACTGAAGCGGTATAAATATATCGATTCGTTACTGGATCATAGGTATAAGCATCAATAATGCTTTTAGGATTTGGCAAAACAATTTGCCCAACGCTATAACCCGTTTTGGTTGAATCTTGTTCTTTTACTGGAGTTTCTTGTGCAAATGAAAAAACACTTGCAAATAGCATGAAAAATGAGCTACTAATTTTTGAAACTATATTTTTGAATAATTTTCCCAAGTTATAATACTTTTAAAGCTTGTTTGATTAAATCTTCCACTGTTGCAGTTGGACTATTTGTGATAATTTTTTCTAATACTTTTTCTGCATTTTTTCTAATGTAACCTAAAACTTCTAATGCAGATAACGCTTCTTCTTTGTTTGTATTGTATGAACCACCAGAAATTTCTTCAATGGCATATATTTTTAATACTTTGTCTTTCAAATCTAAAATGACTCTTTGAGCTGTTTTTAATCCGATTCCTTTTATCGATTGAACCGTTCCAACATCATTGGAAGCAATTGCTTGAATAATTTGTTCTGGATTTAAAGATGAAAGCATGGTTCTGGCTGTATTGGCACCAATTCCTGAAACAGAAATTAATAGCTTAAACAATTCTCTTTCTTTTTTATCTGCAAATCCAAATAAGGAATGTGAATCTTCTTTTACTTGTAAAAAAGTAAATAATTTGATGTTTTCAGATTCAGGAATTTGAGTATAGGTATGCAATGAAATATGAATTTCGTAGCCAACGCCATTGCATTCTATCACCACTTCAGTGGGTGTTTTTTCTACTAATTTTCCTTGAATGTGTGCAATCATATATTTTCTTAACCGCTAAGCTCGCGAGGTGTTCGCAAGGTTCGCAAAGTTTTTTGTAATTATTATTAAATTATAAATCTCGTAAATCGTAATTCCAACTTCGTAAATTACTTTTTACTTGGCTCTTATTTATTTTTTCGCTTTTACCTTTAACTGGTTTTTCTTCTTTTCTTGTGCATCAACTACAGCAACTGCAGCCATATTCACCATTTCTTCTACACTTGCACCCAATTGGAAAATATGTACCGGTTTTTCTAATCCCATCATAATTGGTCCGATTGAAACCACTTTATCTAATTCTTTCAGCATTTTGTAAGTAATATTTGCCGCATCTAAATTAGGAAAAATTAAGGTATTAACCTTTTTATTGGCTAATTTTGAAAAAGGAAACTTACTTTTTAGCATATCTGGATTTAAAGCGAAGTCGGTTTGAATTTCTCCATCAACAATTAATTCAGGATAATTTTCATGTAAAATATTAACCGCTTGTCTCACTTTTATAGCACTTTCATTTGAAGAAGAACCAAAATTTGAAAACGAAATCATCGCAATAACAGGTTCAATTCCAAACATTCTTACCGTTTTAGCCGTCATCAAAGCAATTTTTGCTAATTCTTCTGCCGTTGGGTTTGGATTAATCGCTGTATCCGACAAAAATAATGGACCGCGCTTGGTGTTCATGATATTTGCTGTAGCAATTCGGCTTACACCTTGTTGTCTGTCGATTAATTCCATTACCGGTTTTACAACTGTAGGATAACTACGAGAATATCCAGTAACCAAGCAATCAGCATCACCTGTATTTATCATCATTGCCGCGAAATAGTTACGCTCACGCATCCATTTTTGAGCATCTAATAATGAGGTTCCTCTACGTTGTCTGGTTTTCCAGAAATACTGAGCGTATTTTTCTCTGGTTTTATCTTCATCTTTAGATTTCGGGTCGATGATTTTTAATTCTGCATCAAAACCAATTTCTTCTTTTAATTCTTGAATAATTTCTAAATTTCCTAATAAAATCGGAATTCCAATTCCTTCTTCATGTACAATTTGAGCGGCTTTTAATACATCTAATTGATCAGCTTCTGCAAACACAATTTTTTTAGGGTCGGTTTTCGCTCTATTGAAAAGTAATTTTACAATTTTATTATCACCACCTAAACGTTCTTGTAAATCATCGGCATATTTTGCCCAATCTGTAATTTCAATATCGGCTACACCACTTTCCATTGCTGCTCTTGCTACTGCTGGAGAAATGGTTGAAATTAATCGTGGGTCAAATGGTTTCGGAATGATATAATCTTTACCAAAAACCAATTTCTTTTCGCCATAAGCTATATTTACTTGTTCTGGTACAGGTGTTTTTGCTAATTGTGCCAAAGCTCTAACGGCAGCCATTTTCATCGCTTCATTAATTTTTCGAGCTCTAACATCTAAGGCGCCACGGAAAATATATGGAAATCCTAATACGTTATTTACTTGGTTTGGATAATCAGAACGACCAGTTGCCATAATGATATCTTCACGTGTATTAATCGCCACATTATAATCAATTTCCGGTTCCGGATTGGCCATAGCAAACACAATTGGATTCGGCGCCATGGACAATAACATTTCTGGTTTTAAGATATTTCCAACCGATAATCCTAAGAACATATCGGCATCTTTTATTATTTCAGATAATGGTCCTGGCTCACAACCTTTTGCATATCGCATTTGTAATTCGGAAACATCATCTCTACAAGTTGTTAGCAAACCATTTACATCAAACATGTATAAATTTTCAGGTTTTACACCTAATAAAACATACAAATTTGCACAAGCTAAAGCAGCTGAGCCTGCTCCTGAAACGACCACTTTTATTTTAGTTATGTCTTTTTCTGCAATTTCCAATGCATTTAAAAGTGCTGCTGAAGAAATAATTGCTGTTCCATGTTGGTCGTCATGCATAACAGGAATATTCAATTCTTCTACCAATCTTCTTTCAATTTCGAAAGATTCTGGCGCTTTGATGTCTTCTAAGTTAATCCCACCAAAAGTTGGCGCAATCGCTTTTACCGTTTCTACGAATTTATCAATATCTGTCGCATCGACTTCAATATCAAAAACATCAATATCTGAAAATATTTTAAACAGTAAAGCTTTTCCTTCCATTACTGGTTTTGAAGCTTCCGGACCAATATCTCCTAAACCTAAAACGGCGGTTCCATTAGAAATTACGGCAACTAAATTTCCTTTAGCTGTATATTTATAAACATTCTTTACATCTTTTGCGATTTCCAAACACGGCTCTGCCACTCCTGGTGAATAGGCCAAAGACAAATCTCGTTGGGTTGCATATTTTTTAGTAGGCACCACCTGAATTTTTCCAGGCGTTGGTTTGGCGTGATATAGTAGGGCTTCTCTTCTTTTATTATTACTTTTAGACATATGTAATCATTTGCATCAACTTACAAAGATAAAAGAAGCAATCAAATAACAATAGCGATTATTTAAAAAATTACGATTTCTTTTGTGAATTAATTTATAATACTTTAAAAAGAATATTCTTACGCTACTGCGCGAATTAATTAAAGATTATATTTTCAGAAAAAGAATTAAAAAAGTTCTCCTTGGTTTAAGCCTTTAATTCGTCCTAAATGTTTGTAGGCTTTTTCAGTAGCTTCACGGCCACGAGGCGTTCGCATTAAAAATCCTTCTTGAATTAAGAATGGTTCGTATACTTCTTCAATAGTTTCTCCGTTTTCTGATACAGCTGTGGCTAAAGTAGTTAGTCCAACTGGCCCGCCTTTGAATTTATCAATTAAGGTTGATAAAATTTTATTGTCCATTTCGTCCAAACCATTTGCATCTACATTTAGGGCTTTTAGGGCATAACGAGCAATTTCAATATCAATTTTTCCGTTTCCTTTTATTTGTGCGAAATCTCGAACTCTTCGTAACAAAGCATTAGCGATACGAGGTGTTCCTCTACTTCTACCTGCAATTTCAATGGCTGCTTCTAAGTCGATAGGCACATTTAAAATTCCAGAACTTCTTTCTACAATTGTCGCTAATAATTCGGTGTTGTAATAATGTAAACGACTTTGAATTCCGAAACGTGCACGCATTGGAGCGGTTAACAATCCAGAACGAGTGGTCGCTCCGACTAAAGTAAACGGATTTAAGTTGATTTGAACCGAACGCGCATTTGGTCCTGATTCAATCATGATGTCGATTTTATAATCTTCCATGGCGGAATACAAGTATTCTTCCACAATTGGTGATAAACGATGAATTTCGTCAATAAACAAGACATCTCGTTCATCCAAATTGGTAAGTAAACCTGCTAAATCGCCTGGTTTATCTAAAACTGGACCTGATGTAATTTTGATTCCCACACCCAACTCGTTCGCTAAAATACTTGCCAAAGTTGTTTTTCCTAATCCGGGAGGACCGTGAAAAAGGGCGTGATCAAGTGCTTCGCCTCGCTGATTAGCAGCAGCAACAAATATTTTCAAATTTTCAAGCACGTGGTCTTGCCCTGCGAAATCGTCAAAACTTAACGGTCGCAATGCTTTTTCAATATCTATTTCTTGCGGTGTAAAACGCTCTTTGTTGGGATCTAAATTTTCATTCATGTTACAAATATAATATTAAGTTAGGAGTTGGAAGTTGGGAGTTGGAAGTTTTTTTATTTTAACATATAAGTGATATAAGTTTTAAACACATAGACACATAATTTAGATTGTGGATAAAGTCACTCCGCTCAACATAGAGCATTTAAGTTTTTGAACACAGATTGGAGAAATTTCTAAAATTTTAATAATTTCTCCAATCTGTGTTGTTGCTATTTAGTTGAGGATTTTGTAATTGAAATGCGGATGCTCGCATGAGGGATTGCAGTGGAGCTCTTTTTTGTTCCGTTTTTCTCGGGACAAAAAAAGCGGGAACGGAAAGCCCGACCCAAAGGGGCACGCCCAAATAATATTGATTTTTTCTGAAATTGTTATAGATATTGAGTTTTGACATTTAAAAAGTATCTTTGTAAAAAATTAAGCACATGATTATTTATAATGTTACCATAAACATTGACGAAAGCGCGCACGACCAATGGTTAAATTGGCTGCAAACGAAACATATTGATGAAGTTTTAGCGACGGGTTGTTTTTATAAAGCGAAACTTTCTAAAGTTTTAGTGGAAGAAGAAATGGGCGGAACTACGTATTCTGTTCAATATTTTGCGGAAAGCAACGAAAAATTACAAGATTATTACAAAACATATGCGGCTAAATTGAGAGAGGAAGGTATGCGTTTGTTTGGCGATAAAATGTTAGCGTTTAGAACGGAATTAGAAGTCATTAACGAGTTTTACGGTAACGGAAACTAATTAGATTTACGAATTACGATTTCGGATTTACGATTTGGGAATTGCAAAATTGGAAGAATAAAAAAATAAAAATATATGTCAGTTAAAGCCAAAAAACACTTAGGTCAGCATTTCCTTACGGATGAAAATATTGCGCAACAAATTGCAGATTCGTTAATTGGTTCTAACTATTCTAAAGTTTTGGAAATTGGTCCAGGAATGGGTGTTTTAACCAAATACTTATTGGAAAAACCATACGAAACGTATGTGGTAGAAATTGATAAAGAATCAGTGGACTATTTACAAGCGCATTATTTAAAATTAGCGAACAATATTTTCTCATTAGATTTTTTACGACACGATTGGCAAACGGCTTTCAAAAACGAACAATTTGCTATCATTGGGAATTTCCCTTATAATATTTCGACACAAATTGTGTTTAAAACTTTGGAATTGAGAGATCAAATTCCAGAATTTTCTGGTATGTTTCAGAAAGAAGTTGCGGAACGTATTTGTAGTAAAAAAGGAAGTAAAGTCTACGGAATTTTATCTGTATTAGCGCAAGCTTTTTACGATGTAGAATACTTATTTACGGTTCCACCGACGGTGTTTAATCCGCCACCAAAAGTAGATTCTGGTGTGATGCGAATGACTCGAAAAGAAAACTACGAATTGCCTTGTGATGAAAAACTATTGTTTAAAGTCGTAAAAACGGCATTTCAACAGAGAAGAAAAACCTTACGAAACAGCTTAAAAAGTTTAAATTTATCTGAAAAATTACAAGAAGATACTATCTTTGCACAAAGACCAGAACAATTGTCAGTTGAGGAATTCATTGCCTTAACTCAAAAAATAGCTGCCGATGGAATTTAAAATCAGTAAAGAACTTATCACGCAAATAGAAACTTTAGTACAACAAAATAATATTGTTGAATTAGAGAGCATTTTGCATGAAATTCACTTTGCTGATATAGCGGAAATTATGAATGATTTGGATACTCCCGAAGCCATTTATATTTTCAACTTATTAGATTCTGAAATTACCGCAGAAATATTACTAGAATTAGATGATGAAGTTCGTGAAAACATTTTACGAAGTTTATCAGCTAAAGAAATTGCAGAAGAGCTTGACGAATTAGATACGGATGATGCGGCAGATATTATTGCCGAATTACCACAATCTAAAAAAGCACAGGTAATTTCTGAGCTGGAAGATGTTGAGCATGCTAAAGATATTGTTGACCTTTTACGTTATGACGAAAATACCGCTGGTGGTATCATGGCGAAAGAGTTAGTAAAAGTGAACGAAAACTGGAACGTATTAACTTGTGTGAAAGAAATGCGTTTACAAGCAGAAAACGTGACTCGCGTTCATTCCATTTATGTGGTGGATGACGAAGACCGTTTGAAAGGACGTTTATCGTTGAAAGACTTATTAACGACTTCTACCAAAACACAAATTAGCGACATTTACATTAAAAAAGTGGACTACGTTAGAGTAGAAACCAAAGATGTAGAAGTAGCCAGAATCATGCAAAAATATGACTTGGAAGCCATTCCGGTTATAGATGAACTAGACAGATTAGTCGGTCGAGTTACGATTGATGACATTATTGATATTATTAAAGAAGAAGCCGATAAAGATTACCAGCTAGCAGCCGGTATCTCGCAAGACGTTGAAGCGGATGATAGTATTTTAGAATTAACTAAAGCGCGATTGCCTTGGTTGGTTTTAGCTTTATTTGGTGGATTTATTTCTGTAAGAGTCTTAGGTGTTTTTGAACCGATGATGCACAGTCACAGAATGTTGTTGTTTTTTACACCACTTATTGCGGCAATGGCTGGAAATGTAGGTGTACAATCGAGTGCGATTGTGGTACAAGGTTTAGCAAATAATTCTATTACAGGAAGTTTATGGAACCGACTACTAAAAGAATTATCGTTAAGTTTATTAAATGGAAGCATATTAGCCATTATTTTAATACTAGGCACACATTTCTTACTTGGTTACGAATTTATCATTGGTATAACCGTTTCAATAGCTTTATTAAGCGTTATTGTAATTGCTTCACTTATTGGAACATTCATTCCGATAGTTTTAGACAAATATGGTGTTGATCCAGCATTAGCAACCGGACCATTTATTACAACTAGTAATGACATTATGGGAATTATCATTTACTTCTCTATTGCCAGAATGGTTTTGGGAATTTAAATTTACTTTTCAGAATATTTAATATAAAAAAACCAGTGAGAGCTGGTTTTTTTGTTTGGTTAGTTTGTGGGCTCAGATTGTAAATCTCCTGTATCAGGTTTAACATCCATTATTTTTTTGATTATTTCAAAACTTGATAATTAATACCTTTTGCTCTTATCATAAAGTCAGATTCACTATTTAATTTCAAACCTTCATTAAATATATCAGGAAAAAAATCAATAATAATAAAATCATCTTGTTTTATTAATAAAGCTGAATTCACAACTAAAGCTGAAAACGGATTATTCTCAATTAATCTAAATTCTATAACATCTGTTAAAACTAGCTTAATTGACTCAAATTGATAATCATTATAAGCATTCATACACCTGATAAAAACCTCAATCTTACCATCATTCTGATTAGAACGTTCATAACAAATTTTACTAATTAATGAATCAGAAAATGATTCATATCTATTTAATATTTCTTCTATCATATAAAAACTATTACCAATATTTTTTGGAGCTAACATGACAAAATATGACTACCTCGATATCCTGAATCTTAAGAACCAAATATTGACATTTAATATCAAAGACCCACTTCCAAAGTCTTCACATTTACAACGCATCAACAATAATGTAAATCCAAATATACAAAACGCACCACGATTCATTCCACAAAAAAAGTCCCAATTTTCATTGGGACTTTTTTTAATATCTTAGTGATGTAACTCTACTTCACCTTCTTTCATTGGTGTTGTTTGCGGTACGAAATCTTCATCATGACCAGGCTTACTGTAGTCATATGGCCAACGGTGTACAGCTGGGATTTCTCCTGGCCAGTTTCCGTGCATGTGCTCTACTGGTGCAGTCCACTCTAAAGTAGTTGAACGCCATGGGTTCATTGGTGCTTTTTTACCTTTGAAAATGCTATAGAAGAAGTTCCAGAAGAAAACCAATTGGAACGCTGCTCCAACAATAGCGAACATAGTAATTAATACGTTTGTATCTGCTAACTCATCAAATAATGGGAAGTTAGAGTTGGTATAGTATCTTCTTGGTAAACCTGCCATTCCAATAAAGTGCATTGGGAAGAAAACTCCGTAAGCACAGATTGCAGTTACCCAAAAGTGGATATAACCTAATGTTTTGTTCATCATTCTTCCGAACATTCTTGGGAACCAGTGGTAAACCCCAGCGAAGAATCCGTATAATGCTGAAATACCCATTACTAAGTGGAAATGCGCTACTACGAAATACGTATCGTGAACGTTAATATCCAACGTACTGTCTCCTAAAATGATTCCAGTTAAACCTCCAGTGATGAAAGTAGAAACTAAACCAATTGAGAATAACATTCCAGGGTTTAATTGTAAGTTACCTTTCCAAAGTGTAGTAATGTAGTTAAACGCTTTTACAGCAGATGGAATTGCAATTAATAATGTTGTAAATGTAAATACCGAACCTAAGAATGGATTCATACCTGAAATAAACATGTGGTGACCCCAAACGATTGTAGATAAGAATGCAATTGCGATGATAGAAGCAATCATGGCTCTATAACCGAAAATTGGTTTTCTAGAGTTTGTTGCAATTACTTCAGATGTAATACCTAATGCAGGTAATAATACAATATATACTTCAGGGTGACCTAAGAACCAGAATAAGTGCTCGAATAATACTGGAGAACCACCTTGGTAATGTAAAACTTCACCTTTAATAAAAATATCTGATAAGTAGAAAGAAGTTCCGAAACTTCTATCGAAAATTAATAATAATGCCGCAGAGAACAATACAGGGAATGAAATAACTCCGATAATAGCCGTTACGAAGAAAGCCCAAACTGTAAGTGGCAATCTTGTCATTGTCATACCTTTCGTTCTTAAATTAATAACAGTTACGATATAATTTAACGAACCCATTAATGAAGACGCAATAAAAATAGCCATAGATACTAACCATAAAGTCATACCCATCCCAGAACCAGGAATTGCTTCAGGTAATGCAGAAAGTGGTGGATAAATTGTCCAACCTGCAGATGCAGGACCAGATTCAACAAATAATGAACTAATCATAATTACACATGAGATAAAGAACATCCAAAATGATAACATATTCATGAAACCAGATGCCATATCCCTTGCTCCAATTTGCAATGGAATAAGTAAGTTACTAAAAGTACCCGATAATCCCGCAGTTAATACGAAGAATACCATGATAGTACCGTGAATAGTTACTAAAGCTAAGTAAATATCATTTCTCATAACTCCACCTGGAGCCATTTTTTCTCCTAAGAAAATTTTAAAAACTTCAAAAGATTCTTCAGGCCAAGCAATTTGCATTCTGAAAAACAAAGATAAAACTACCCCTATAATTCCCATTAATAACCCTGAAATTAGGTACTGCTTAGCAATCATTTTATGGTCAATACTAAAAATATATTTAGTAATGAAAGTGTCTTTATGATGACCGTGATCGTGTGACATAATAATTATATTATTTTTTGAATCTTAATTTATTTTTTTGCTACTACTTCTGCAACCTTTTTAGTAGAATCTACTACAACTGTTGCTGCCGCTTCTGGAGTTACAGCTGCTGGATCAACTTTAGGAGCATTTGCTTCTTTTACTGCATCAGCAATTGTTTTTTGAGAGGCTAACCATTTTTTGTAATCTGCTTCAGATTCAACAACAATTTTCAATTGCATGTTATAGTGAGAAGCTCCACAAATTTTATTACATAATAATAAGTAATCAAATGTATAAGGTTCTAAAGCTGGTTTACCTTCAGCTATTAAAGCTTGAGATTTTTTAGCTCTGATTTTATTAATTCCATTTACTTTTTTCATCATCATTGTAGTACCACGCATTTCAGCTGTAGTAAGGGTTGGGATGAAAGCGAATTCAGTAACCATACCAGGAACACAGTTCATTTGTGCTCTAAAGTGTGGCATATAAGCTGAGTGTAAAACATCTTGAGAACGCATTCTGAAATGAATCTTTTTACCAACTGGTAAGTGAATTTCAGCAACAACTTTATCATCTTGTGAAGCAGGATCAGACATATCAACACCTACAGTATTTACATCTTTAATGTAACGTACATTGGCTTTACCTAATGTATTGTCTTCACCAGAATAACGTGCTTCCCAAGCAAATTGCTTAGCATATAATTCAACGTTGATCACTTCTTCATCTTCGTCAACATACATAATTTGATTCCAAGTGTATAATCCGTAAAGGATTAATACTGCCAAAACAATAACTGGAATAATTGTCCAGATTGCTTCTAACTTGTTGTTATCTGCAAAGTATAAAGCTTTCTGACCTTCTTTACCTCTATATTTAAAAGCAAAATAGTGTAATAAGAATTGAGTAAGAGTTTGTACAATAAAGATAATAACCATCGAAATGTTCATTAAACTATCAACTTCTTTTCCATGTTCAGAAGCAGGTGTATCTAACACGAAACTTCCACATTTTATAAAAGAAAGAATTGTAACTATGTATATAAATGCTACAAACGCAAACATTAAATATCCATTTATATTGTTGTCTCTATCATTAGCAACACCAGAGTCGTCTCTTTTTGTTCCTAATTGTGTTAGACTAAATATCTTAGATAATTGCCATGCTGCAACACCTAATAAAACTATGATTAAAAGTATCAATAAACCGTTCATTTGTTTATTTCGTTAATTAATTATTAATAATGAAAATGCTTGCTTTCTTCTATATACGGATTACCATCAGATGCTAAAGGCGCTTTTGTTAATGCAGTGAACACAACAAAAATAAACAATCCAGCAAAGAAAAGTATCGAACTAATTTCTGACACACCAATATACCATTGATCACCAACAGTTGCAGGCATAATCATGTTGAAGAAATCAACATAGTGACCTGCTAATATTACAATACCAGCCATAACAACAACCCAATTAAGTCGTTTAAAGTCTGCATTTATTAATATTAATATTGGGAATACGAAATTCATGACAACCATTCCAAAGAAAGGTAAATTATAGTTTTCAATACGTGTTACGAAATAAGTAACTTCTTCAGGAATATTTGAATACCACATTAACATAAATTGAGAGAACCATAAGTATGTCCAGAATACACTGATACCAAACATAAATTTAGCCATATCATGTAAGTGAGATTTATTTACTTCTGGCAATAAACCTTTATTTTTTAAGTAAATAGTAGTTAAAGTAATAACAGTAATACCACTTACGAAGAAACTTGCAAATACATACCAACCGAATAATGTACTGTACCAGTGAGGGTCTACAGACATAATCCAATCCCAAGACATCATAGATTCTGAAACAATAAAGAATACTAAGAATATTGCAGCTGCATTATAGTTTTTTCTAAAGAAAGACATATCTCTAGTTTGATCTAATTTGATAGAATTTTTTCTAGATACATATCTGTATAAATTCCAACCAAATAAGAAAATAACTGCTCTAATTAAGAAAAATGGAACGTTTAAAAATCCAGTTTTACCAGCAATAATGTGATCATAGTTTGGACTTTTAGGATCAGCAATACCTTCTCCCATCCAAGTAAACATATGATTATAGTGGAAACCAGCTAATAATAACAATACGAAGAAAATAATAGATCCAGGTAATAAGTAGCTAGAAATACCTTCCATAACTCTAAATAACATTGGAGACCAACCTGCTTGTGCTACCCATTGAATAGCGTAGAAAGCTAAAGCACCAACTGCAATTAACATAAAGAAGATACAAGCAACATACAAAGCAGACCAAGGTTTGTTTTGTAATTGGTGTTTCACGTGTTCAACGTGTTCTTTGTGTTCCGCTGCATGATCCACATCGTTTTTATGGAATTTACTTACGTAAATATCACTATCATGTTTAGCAACAACAGGAGCAATTAGTACAGTAGTAGAATCTCCTTCTGCATGTGCAGCAGTATCAACTGCTACGTGAGCAACTTCATGTTTTAAAGTGTCAACACCTTCTGTTTCATGAGTTGTAGCTTCGTGAGAAGCATGCTCTTCAACTTTTGCATGTTCATCGCCTTTTGCATGTTCATCATGAGTAGCTTCAGAATGTGAGGCTGCTGCATGAGTATCGTGGTGTGCTCCACCATGATGAGCTTCTTGCTCTTTTAAAATTGCTTCAACATCTTCACTAGTTTTAGGTGCAGTCCAGAAACCGTAACCGATTCCTAAAATACCTAATACCATTAAGGCGAATGAAAAGCTTTTTAATCTACTAGAAAACTGGTACATATTTATATTTTTTTCAAAAAAGTAATACTATTTTAATTCTGATTTAAGTTTCATAACATAATCAGCTACTTGCCATCTTTCTTCTTTTGACAACTGATTTGCATGAGAACCCATTGAGTTTAAACCGTAAGTAGCAACGTGAAATACACTACCTGTAGTAATTTCTCTATCTTTATAACTAGGTACACCTAGGAATTTTTCTCTTTTTACCAAATTTCCTTTTCCATCACCACCTTCACCGTGACAAATCGCACAATAAATAGTGAATAATTCTTTCCCTCTTTCTGCATCAATTTGGTCAGCAGCTAAAGGAGATACATTTGCTTTAGAAGCAGCATAACCTTCAGGAGTATTTGGAATTTCGTAAGGTACAAAACCTTGCTTAATTGTGCCTGCTGGTGGAATTTGACTTACCTTACCTTTTTCTCCAGTTGGCGAATTGAAAACATTAGATTCTCCATAAGTTTCATATGAAACTGGTTCGTACATGTTTGGAAAAAACTGATAATTAGGCGCAGATTTATCAAAACAAGATGTCATTAGCAAAGATGCCCCAACTAATGTCAATATATTTAAAACACTTTTCATATTCTCTTAATGCTTATCAATTACTTTAACTTCTACTGCTCCCGTGTTTTTAAAGAAAGAAACTAATTCTTCTTCGTTACCGTTAACTCCAACTTCCATTAAAAAATGGTCATCAGTTGTTCTTACATCTGGATTTTCCGCTTGTTTGAATGGCCATAATTTACTTCTCATATAAAAAGTGATAACCATTAAGTGAGCTGCAAAAAATACAGTTCCTTCAAACATAACCGGTACAAATGCAGGCATATTTTGGTAAAATGCCATACTTGGTTTTCCACCGATATCTTGAGGCCAATCACTAATCATGATAAATTTTAACATGAAACTATAGATAGTAAGTCCTGTTACTCCAAATAAGAATGCACAAATTGCAAGTCTTGTTCCTACTAACCCCATAGCTTTATCTAGTCCGTGAACTGGAAATGGAGTATAAATTTCTTCAATGTGATAATGTGCGGCTTTAGTTTTGTGAACTGCAGCTAACAAAACATCATCGTCGTTATATATAGCGTGTACTACTTTATTACTCATAATTCTTTATATTAATGATGATCGTGTCCTTCATGTCCATCATGTCCGTGATTGTCATGATGTGGTTTACTATCTCCTCTTTCTCTTTTGAAGTTATCTCCAGATGATTTTAAGATTGTTTTTACTTCTGCTTGAGCAATAACTGGGAAACTTCTAGAATATAATAAGAATAATACGAAGAAGAATCCGATAGTTCCAATAAAAATACCTGCGTCAACAAAAGTTGGCTGGAACATTGTCCAAGATGATGGTAAGTAATCTCTATGTAATGAAGTAACGATAATTACGAAACGTTCAAACCACATTCCAATGTTTACCACAATAGAAATAATGAAAGAGAATGCAATACTTGTTCTTAATTTTTTGAACCACATGAACTGAGGAGAGAAAACGTTACAAGTCATCATTAACCAATATGACCACCAGTAAGGTCCAGTTGCTCTGTTTAAGAAAGCATACTGTTCGTATTCTACTCCAGAATACCAAGCCACAAATAACTCAGTGATATATGCACAACCTACAATCGAACCTGTAATCATAATAATGATGTTCATCAATTCAATATGTTGTACTGTAATATAATCTTCTAAACTAGATACTTTACGCATTACAATTAATAACGTATTTACCATCGCGAAACCTGAGAATACCGCACCAGCCACGAAATATGGAGGTAAGATAGTTGTATGCCAACCTGGAATTACAGAAGTTGCGAAGTCAAATGATACAATTGTGTGTACAGAAAGTACTAAAGGAGTTGCTAAACCAGCTAATACTAAAGATACCTCTTCAAAACGTTGCCAGTCTTTTGCTCTACCGCTCCATCCAAATGAAAGGATAGAATAAACTCTTTTTGTAAATGGAGTTACAGCTCTATCTCTAAGCATTGCGAAATCTGGTAATAAACCTGTCCACCAGAACACTAATGACACAGATAAATACGTAGAGATAGCGAAAACGTCCCATAATAATGGAGAGTTAAAGTTTACCCATAATGATCCAAATTGATTTGGAATTGGTAATACCCAATATGCTAACCATGGACGACCCATGTGAATAATTGGGAATAAACCTGCTTGAACTACTGAGAAAATTGTCATCGCCTCTGCAGAACGGTTAATCGCCATTCTCCATTTTTGACGGAACAATAATAATACAGCCGAGATAAGTGTACCAGCGTGACCAATACCTACCCACCAAACGAAGTTGGTAATATCCCAAGCCCATCCAATTGTTTTATTTAATCCCCAACTACCAATACCTGTAGTGATTGTATATACCATACAACCTAATCCCCATAGGAATGCAGCTAATGCTATTGAAAATACTGTCCACCATAGTTTGTTTGCTCTTCCTTCAACAGGGCGGGCCACATCTACAGTTATATCGTGATAAGATTTATCACCAATAACCAAAGGTTTTCTAATGGGTGCTTCGTAATGAGACATAATCCTTTATATGTGTTTCTTATTAATAATTATTTATCGTTTCTAACTTTAACATGATACATCACGTTAGGTTTTGTTCCAATGCTTTCTAGTAAATGATACATTCTATCGTCTTCCAATAATTGAGCAACGTCAGATGCTGTATTATTTACATCTCCAAATTTCATTGACCCTGAAGAACAAGCAGCTGAACATGCAGTTTGGAAGTCATCTTTACCAACTTCTTTACCTTCTTTTTTCGCTTTTAAGATTGTAGCTTGAGTCATTTGGATACACATAGAACATTTTTCCATAACCCCACGAGAACGAACGTTTACGTCTGGATTTAATACCATACGACCTAAATCATCATTCATATGGTAATCAAACTCATCATTCTTGTTGTACAAGAACCAGTTGAAACGACGTACTTTATACGGACAGTTGTTCGCACAGTAACGTGTACCAACACATCTGTTGTATGCCATATGGTTTTGACCTTGACGAGAGTGAGATGTAGCAGCAACTGGACAAACTGTCTCACATGGAGCGTGGTTACAGTGCTGACACATTACAGGCTGGAAAACAACTTGTGGATTAGCTGAAGGATCTTCCATTTCTTGTAATGTAGAAATTGTTCCAGATAAACCTGTTGAACCTTCTTTCTTTTCGATATCTCCAGAGAAAGTCTCTTCAGATGAATAATATCTGTCAATTCTTAACCAGTGCATATCACGGCTTCTTCTAACTTCTGCTTTACCAACTACTGGTACATTATTTTCTGCGTGACATGCGATAACACATGCTCCACAACCTGTACAAGAATTTAAATCTATAGATAAGTTAAAATGGTGACCTGAAGTTCTGTCAAATGAAGTCCATAAATCTACTGATGTAGCAGCAACTTCTTTGTGATCTAATGAAACAACTGGAGTTGGATTATAAATTTCTTTATCACCAGCTTCATTTGCTTTATTGAAAATAGACAAAGTTGTATCTTTAACGATATCACCTCTACCCATTAATGTTCTTTGTAATTGCACACAAGCAAATTCATGTTCACCATCAGCTAAAGTAACTGTAGCGCTTTGATTTGCATTTCCGTTAGCGTATAAAGTATATGCGTTAACCCCTGTTTGCATTTCTTCTTTTAATGCTTCTTTTCTTCCGTAACCAAAAGCTAAACCAATTGTTCCAACAGCTTGACCTGGTTGAATAATTACTGGTACTTTTTCTAAAGTAGCATTTCCAACTTTAATTGTAGCATAACTTCCGTTTAAACCTCCGTTAGCAACATTGAAGTTTTCTAAACTTAATTTTTCAGCATCAGCTTTAGAAACAGTTACATAGTTATCCCAAGACACTCTAGTAATTGGATCTGGAAACTCTTGTAACCATGGGTTATTAGCTTGTTGACCATCTCCCATTCCAGTTTTACTGTACAATACTAAGTCTAAACCGTTAGATTTAGCAGCAGCTAATTTAGAAGCAGAACCTCCGAAATTACCACCTTGTGCAACTAAACTTCCAATAGCCGTCACAACGAAACCGTCATGTACTGCTTGATTCCAAGTTTTACCACCTAAATTAGCAGCAGAGAAACCTTTTAAGAAATCGTAATATGGAGTTGCATTATCATTCCAAGTTAATAAAGCTTCTTGAAATTGTTTTGTATTGAATAATGGTCTGATTGTTGGCTGCGCAATACTATAGTTAGAACGTGTAATTGACACATCATTCCAAGACTCTAAATAGTGACTTGATGCAGCAGCAATTGTAGTTTTAACAGCCGTTTCATCTTCTTTAGTAGAGAATGATACTGATAATTTTACTTTACCTAAACCAGCAACAAATTCTTTTGAGTTTGCTAAAGTATAAACTGGATTCACGCCACTCATAATTAATGTGTGAACTTTTCCAGCATTCATATCTGCTACTAATTGAGCAACAGCTTTTGCATCACCTTTTCTAGTTAATTTAGCATCAGAAGGATTGAATGCTTCAGATTTTAAAGCTAAATTGATACCTAAAACTAAATATTGTGCATCAAAATCATCTAAACCTGTAACAACAACTCCTTTAGAACCAGCTGCTTTTAATTGTTGAGCTGCTTTTTCTACTTCGCTATCTAATTTACCAATACTACCTACTGAAACTCCAGCACCAGTAACGGCATTATATAATTTAACTAAAACTAATTTTTGATTAGCAACAGTTAAAGGAATTCTTTTGTCTGCATTAGCACCAGCTAATGACATATTAGCTTCGATTTGAATATGCTTAGACATTTTTCCGTTTTTCGGAACACGTCCTTTAGCATATCCTGCATCATAACCTCCACCTTGCCAATCTCCTAAGAAATCTGCACCAACAGAAACGATAGTATCTGCATTTTCGAAGTTATAATTTGCTAAAGCTCTAAAACCGTAAACCGCTTGAAAAGCATCTAAAGCATTAGAATCAGAAATTGCATCATATACAACATGTTTTACGTTTGTATATTTTGTTGCTAAATCTGAAATTAATTTATCAGTCGAAGGACTTGCAGTAGTATTTGTTAAAACAACAACTTGACCACCTTTAACCTTAGCATCAACTAAACTAGCTTTAACTTTTGCGTTTACTTCATTCCAAGAAGCCTCTTTTTTGTTAATTTTAGGACTTTTCAGTCTTAAATTATCATATAAAGATAAAACCGAAGCGTGTACTCTCGCATTTGCTCCCGTTACTGAACCTTCAGTAGAATTATTTTCAACTTTAATTGGACGACCCTCGCGAGTTTTAATTAAAATATTCGCGAAATCATAACCATCCGCAATTGTAGTAGCATAATAGTCTGCTACACCTGGGATAATCTCTTCTGGTTGAACCACATAAGGAATTGACTTAATTACCGGCCCTTCACAAGCCGCTAATGATGCTGCAGCTGTACTGAAACCAACGTACTTTAAAAAGTCACGACGCGAAGTAGATGAATTAGAAAGATTTTCTTTATCACCTAAAAACTCATCAACAGGAATTTGCTCTACAAATTCGTTGCTTTGTAACGCCTCAACAATAGAACTATTTTCATTTAGTTCTTCAACACTTTTCCAGTATTTTTTGTTTGATGCCATTGTATATAGATATTAACTTCTTATATTATTATTAATAGTGACATTTACCACACTCTAAACCACCCATTTGAGCAGCTGTCAACTTAGTAACACCCAATTTCTTAGCTAATTGGTCGTGGATTTTTGCGTAATAACCATTATCTTCAACTTTCACATTTGTTTCTCTGTGACAGTTAACACACCATCCCATAGTTAAAGGTTGGTCTTGTTTCATTACTTCAAATGATTCTACTTTACCATGACATTTTTGACATTCGATACCACCAACAGTTACGTGTTGAGAGTGATTGAAATACACGAAATCTGGTAAATTATGGATTCTAACCCATTTAACTGGTTTAGTTTTTCCTGTATATTTTTGAGTTGCTTTATCCCAACCAACTGCATCATATAATTTTTGAATTTCCGCAGTGTAAAATTCTTTAGTATAATCTACATAAGTAGAATCTTTAGAACCTTGGAAATCAGAAATATTTTTGTGACAGTTCATACAAACATTTAACGAAGGAATACCCGCGTTTTTAGAAACTCTTGCAGATGAGTGACAGTATTTACAGTCAATACCGTTTTCTCCAGCGTGAATTTTATGCGAATAATGAATTGGTTGAATTGGCTCGTAACCTTTATCTACACCAATTTGCATAAAATACCCATACATGAAGTACGCAGAAGTTAGCAAGAACAATATAGCTGTAACCACCATTATAAACTGGTTTTTCACATAAGCTTTAGCGAAAGAAACAACAGCATTAGCAGGACTCTTATCTTCAGGAACATCAACACCTTCTTTTTTAGCAAGGTTTCTCATTAATTTGTTCACTGAGAAAAGGACAAAAATCAAAGCACCTAATATAAAAGCTAAAACTCCTAATATTAAATTGTTTGAAATCCCACTTCCGGTTTTTTCTGAACCTTCAGCTACTGCAGTTTTTGCTACTTCAGGCTCTGGAGCCGGTTCCATTGCATAAGCCACAATATTATCAATGTCTCCATTAGATAATTGCGGAAAAGCCGTCATATTTGCTTTCGCAAATTCTTCGTACACTTTTACTGCTTTAGCATCACCAGACTTAATAAGGTCTGAACTATTTTTGACCCATTTGTACAACCATTCCTTGTCATACTTATCGCCAACACCTCTCAATGCAGGACCAGTCATTTTTGCATCTAATTTGTGACAAGCTGCACAATTAGTGTTAAACAATTCTTTTCCTTTTACTGGATCACCCGAACCAGCGGCTGGCGCAGCAGCCGCCTCAGCAGGTGCAGCAGTTGCTACAGGTTCTTGCGCAGAAACGCCCACTGCAAAGATTGCAGAAAACGCTAAAGAAAAGATAGTTTTTGAAAACGATTTAGGGTTACCCAACTTTTTCATATTAAAAATTAATTATCAAACTTATTTTTGGTATGGTTTTAGCTAAAGCTTAGTCATACTTTTTAAAAACTTGGACAAAAATACAACATTAGAATAATTATCAAAACCTTAAATTTATCTTAAAATGTAATTTATTTTAATTCTAAATAAGATTAAGACTAATAATTTAATTCTAAAATAATAAATTTGCAATAAATACCATTCATTATGAAGACATTAAAAAAAATTACATTATTATCATTTTCATCAGTTGCGCTATTAACAACTGGAAATATTTTTTCACAAACTAAGAAAAGTAACATCGAACAAGATGAAAAAATAGAAAAATTACTAGTTGAGAAGCGAAAAAACAATTCAGCAATCACCATAAACGACAAATTTAAAATTCAAATTTTCTATGGAAACATAGAAGAATCGAAAAAAGCACTTATAGCATTTAAAAAAGACTTTTCTCAAACTGACGGAACTATCATTTTTGGTAATCCATCTTACAAAGTTTGGGTAGGTAGTTTTAAAAGTAAAATTGAAGCTGAAAAGGCACTTATTACTATAAAAAAGAAATACCCAAGTTCAGTAATTATTGAACCTAACAAAAAGTAATTTTAACATTTTTTTGGCATAATTTTTGCTACAGTTTTTCTTTAAACTTAACCAACATGAAGAAGGATTACTTATGCCTATTTGGGTTACTGGCACTAACTACCCAATTATCTTTTAGTCAAGAAGTTACCGACACGATTAAATCCCAAAACATCGAAGAGATAAAAATCAACTCTAAGAAATTTACAATTAATAAAAATCAAACCCCATCACAAATTGAAATTTTTTCAAAAGAAAAGATAGAATTTCAAAATTTTCAAACCACTGCTGATATGTTGGCAAATTCAGGTTCTTTATTTGTTCAAAAATCACAACAAGGAGCCGGAAGTCCAGTAATCAGAGGATTTGAAGCAAGCAGAGTATTACTTTTAGTAGATGGAGTTCGCATGAACAACTTAATCTTTAGAGCTGGACATTTACAAAACATCATTACAGTAGATGAAAATTTCTTAGAAACAGCTTTAGTACAGTATGGCCCAACCTCATCATTATATGGTAGTGACGCGTTAGGTGGTTCTGTAAATATGATTACAAAAAGAGCCAAATTCGGTGATGGATTTACTGGAAATGTAAACACAAGGTATTCATCAGTAAACGAAGAAAAATCAGGATATTTTGATATTAATTATGGTACTACAAATTTCGCATCGTTAACCGCTTTTTCATATAATGATTTCGGTGATTTGAAAATGGGAAGAACCAAAAATCATAATGGCGAATTCTTTGGAGAAAGAATATATTACGCTGAAAACAACTATAGCAACGCTACAGATGTTAATATCTTAAATCCAGACAAATACACGCAAGTTGGAACTGCTTACAAGCAATGGAATTTCATGCAAAAATTTATGTATGAAACTAAAAGCAAATTTAAGCACAGTGTAAACTTTCAATATTCAAACACAACAGACGTTCCAAGATATGACAGACTTACTGAAAGAAGCGGCGGAAATATGACGTTTGCTGAATGGTATTATGGTCCACAAAAAAGACTTTTAGGAGTTTACAGCTTAGAAAAAGATAATTTTTTTGGGAAAACAAATTTCAGACTAGACGCTTCATATCAAGATGTTGAAGAAAGCAGAAACGACAGAAGATTTAACAATGCAAAATTAAGAACCCAATTAGAAGAAGTAGCTATTTATAGTGTAAATGCACATTTTAATACACCGTTATTAAAAGGTAACTTATATTATGGCATTGAAAATTATTACGAGACATTAAATTCATCTGCAACAAGAGTTAACATTTACACTGGAGAACCTTCAGAAGTAAGCACAAGATACCCAGACGGCAACAATTCTTTATTAAGAAATGAATTATATGCCTCTTTTTCAAAAACTAAAGAAAAATGGCATTATAATATAGGTGGTAGAATTGGTCAAACAAATTTAAAAAGTCAAATTGTAAACAACTCGGCATTCAATTTCCCTTTTACAGAAATCAATCAACATAACATAACTTATAGTGTAAATGCTGGATTAGTTCATAATACTTCAGAAAATTTCATATTAAAAACAAATATTGGAACAGGATATAGAGCACCAAATATTGATGATTTAGCAAAAATATTTGACACATCTCCAAATGCTATTTTAGTTATTCCAAACAACGACTTAGGTCCAGAAACTACAGTTACATCTGACTTTGGATTTGTACTTAAATCTAAAAACAACAAACACAATTTTGAAGCTACTTATTATTATACAGCAGTTAACAATGTAATTGTTACTAAAGAATTCTCTTTAAATGGTGCGACTCAAATTGACAATGATAACGATGGAATAATGAGTACTATTTTCGCAAGTCAAAATGACGGAAAGGCTTTTATTACAGGTTTTAATGGAAATATAAAAACAACATTAGCTAGAAACTTAGAATTTAATGGTTCTTATAATGTAACTTTAGGAAGAGTTACAGCTTCAGGAAACAGAAGACCTTTAGATCATATTCCTCCTTATTATGGAAAAGTTGGATTTAGCTATGTCCCAAAATGGGCTGTTTTTGAAGCTTATATGTTATTTAATGGTAAAAAACACTTAAAAGATTATTCTACAAGTGGTGAAGATAATTTAGCATATGCACCAGCGAACGGAATGCCAGCTTGGGAAACTTATAACTTCAAAGCTTCTTCAAAACAAATATTTGGATTCACTTTATATGCTGGTATGGAAAACATCTTAGATACACAGTATAGAAATTTTGCATCAGGAATTAACGCTGGTGGAAGAAATATTTATGGTGGAGCTAAGTATAGTTTCTAAAAACTGGAAAAACATTATAATAAAAATGCGTTCTGATATTCGGAACGCATTTTATTATTATTATTATTTCAAACAAAATCACTCATATAAACCTAAACGATTTTTTAAATATTTGATTTCTGAAAGCAATTGATTTTCTTTTTCGAGAAGATTTAAGATAATTTCAATACCTTCTTTATTAATATTTAAATCATTGTGTAAACGGATTATTTTTTCAACATGAACTAATTGATTTTTGTCCAAATATTTATTATCGTTATGCACAATAACTTCAATCAAACCAAAGGATTCTAAATCATTAATTAGATTTATTTCAATTTGGTATTCCTGACAAAACACATCTACTATGATTAATTCTTGACTTTCCATAGTTGTTTTATTTATTTACTGAATTTGCTAATTCTTTGAATAACGCTATTTCCTTCTCTGATAGATTTGTCGGAATCAAAATATTATAAGTGATATACAAATCTCCAAATTCACCTTCTTTTTTATAAATAGGAAATCCTTTCCCTTTCAATCGGACTTTTGTACCATTTTGAGTTCCAGCAGCAACTTTTAATTTTAATTTAGCATGATTAAAATCAGTAATTGTAATATCTCCACCTAAAACAGCAGCATATAAATCTAAATCATGAGTTAAAAACAAGTCATTTTCAACTCGTTTAAACAAACTAGAATTTGAAATTGAAAAAGTAATATACAAATCTCCGCTTGGGCCATTATTTATTCCTGGACTACCATAACCACTTATTTTTATGGTTTGCTGATCTTCAATTCCTGCTGGAATTGTTATTCGTATGTTTTTCCCATTAACAGTAAATTCCTTTTTATGGGTTGTATATGCTTCTTTAATATCTATTTGAAGCTTGGCTTGGATATCTTGACCTCTATATTTAGTTTGAGTTCTTCCGCTACGTTCTTGATTTCCGAACATAGAAGAGAAAAAATCCGAAAAATCTTCTCCATTAAAATCAGCATTAGCTTGTCGTTGTCTACCTGAATTGGTCCTTTGCTGTTGTTGGTATTTTTCATACTCTTCACCATTTTCCCAATCTTTACCGTATTTGTCGTATTTTTTCCTTTTTTCAGGATGGCTTAAAACTTCATTAGCTTCATTAAGTTGCTGAAACTTAGCATGCGCATCTTTATCGCTAGGAATAATGTCTGGATGCAATTTTCTAGCTAATTTACGGTATGCTTTTTTTATTTCATCACTTGTTGCGTCTTTAGACACACCTAGTACTTTATAATAATCAATAAATTCCATAATAGCAATGAATTAAACAAATTAACAGTTGGTAGCTTTTAGTAAATTTACGAAAAACAGATGACTTTTCTTAAAAAACTATTGCAAGATTTTTTACTAATATTTCCCACTTAACAACTCTCCACCAATTGCCGATTTTGGCTCGATGTTTAATTTTTTCATCATTTCATATGTCGTGCAAACTGCTGCAGAAGTTACAGGAATTCCACATTCCGCTTGGATTAAATCAATCGCTTCTAACGATGGCATTTGCACACAAGCCGAAGCAACCAAAACATCTACATCAGTTAAATCTAATTGCTTATAGATTTCCAATAAATTCAGCGGGTTTTGAGCCGCTACTTCTAAATTATCTGGAATTTCTAATGCAATACTTTGTTTTACTTTTATGCCTTGGTGTTCGATATAATCGACAACCATATCTGTTAAAGGACGCATATATGGTGTAATTATCGAAATTTGTTTCGCGCCTAAAACCTTTAAACCATTGATTAAAGCACCAGCCGAAGTTACAATTGGAGTTGGAAAATCATTCGCAATGGTTTCTTGATGTAAATTCACTTCAGAAACGCAATGATAACCTCTTCCCATACTCATAATAGCAACCAAACATGCATAACCCATCACATCAACATGAGCATCTGATAATTCTTGAGCGCATTTTAAACTCATCGCATCCATCGCTTCCAATTCTTCTTTGGTTACTTTCTTCATTCGCATTCTACTACTGTGAAACGTAAAACGTTCTGGTAAAATGGTTTCGCGTGAACGAAAAATGGCTGGTATTTCGGTTTCCATCGTTACATTTGATGATGGAACTATTTGTCCTATTCTGTATTTCATGGTTTTTATAGTTTATAGTCTCAGTTAACAGTCTGAAAACTGAAAACTGAGACTGAACATTTTTTTAAATTTCCTTAATCGTATTCACAATCGTTCCAATTCCTTCCACAGTAGCTTCTACCACATCACCATCGTACATCCATTCTTGTGGATCTCTTCCGGCTCCTACTCCAGCCGGAGTTCCTGTTGCGATGATATCTCCTGGTTCTAAAGTGAAAACAACACTTAAATCTTCAATCAAATCGTTAATGTTGAATAATAAGAATTTTGTATTCGAATTTTGTTTCTCTACTCCATTTACTTTTAAAGATAAATTCAAGTTATGTGGATTCTCAATTTCGTCTCTCGTTACTAAAACCGGACCCATTGGCGCAAAAGTATCTTGACCTTTAGACACAATCCATTGTCCTTCTCTACGACAATCACGCGCAGAAATATCGTTAATTACGGTATATCCGAAAACATAATCTAATGCGTCTTCTTTAGCTACATATTTTCCTTTTTTACCAATAACCACAGCCAATTCACATTCCCAATCTAATTGAGAAGTCAATTTTGTGTTTTTAATAATGTTTGTATTTGTTGCTGTAACTGTTGTTGGTGGTTTCGAAAAAATAATTGGTTTTGCAGGTAATTTCCCTGTTGTATCTAACGTTCTTGCACTTTCCGCAACGTGTTCCGTGTAATTTAAACCAATTCCGATGATGTTTTTTCTTGGTTTTTCGATTGGCGCTAAGAAAGTCACTTCGTCTAATTCATAAGAGATTTCTTCGAAGAAATTTTCTTCAGTTTCCGAAATTAATTCTGTGATTTCAGCAATAATTTCAAATCCCATATCAATTAAATCCAACATATCATTTGGTAATGGAAAATTAGAAATTTCTCCAAAATCTTCCATATCAACAACCTGATTGTTATGTAAAAAACCTAATCTTGGTTCTGAGTCTTGTGTTTTGTAAGTAAGTAGTTTCATTATTTATATTATTAAACCCTCGAAGGGTTTTGAACCCTTCGAGGGTCGTTATTAAATTATTTGTTGTCCGTTATTTTCTTCTAATTCTCTTGATTGGAATAAACCTAAACTTTCAATTACTGGTAAATCGTTGAATTGAAATAAGCAAGCGTCTTCCGTTTCCGATAAGTTGTGATGTTCGTGCCAAGCCCAAGAAGGAACACAGAAAATATCTCTTTCTTTCCAATCATATCTTTTCCCGTTAATGATAGAATATCCTTTTCCCTTCGCACATTGATATACGATTGAACCTGTGTGTTTATGCGCTTTTCCTTTAAAACCAGCTGGCAATAGTTGCATAGCTGCTCCCATTGTTTGCATTACATGTCCGCCAGTTAATGGATTCGAATATTGCATAAAAATCCCATCAAACGGATTCACTTCAGTAACTTTTTGTGCTTCTAAAAGCGCTGGATATACATTTTTCCAAGAATATTTAAATAATGGCGAATACGGTTTGTCCCAAGTTTTATCTGCAGGAATTAATCCAGCACAACCATAAGCAATTGGAGAATAATTCAAGGGTTGCTCTAAAGGTTGTTTCCCATCATACACCGCATAATCATTTGCTTCCAAAGCATTGACTAACGGAATATCTAATCCATCTTGCCAAATACAGGTTTTACCGCCTTCTTCTACACCATGTTCATGCCAAGTTGAATTTGGAGTAATGACAAAATCGTTGACTTCCAACATGATTTTATTTCCATCAACAACAGTATATCCTCTATCACCTTCCATAATGAAACGCAATGCAGAAGCTCGATGACGATGCGCTGATGTGCTTTCTCCAGGACGAGTCACTTGAATTCCAGTATACAACCAACCTACAGCTGCCGAAACATCTTTACGTTTGTCGTTTACCAGATATACTACACGTCTTCCAGCTTGTTCTGGTGTAACTAATTCTGATGATTTTAAAACTAATTCTCTTAAATCGTCATATTTCCAAAGCATTGGAACAGATGAACTTCTTGGCTCCCAAGGCTCAATATCGTTGGCAACTGTCCATAATGCACCAGCACCAAGCGTTTCTAATTCTTTATAATATGCGACTAATTCTGGCGAATCTTGTACTCTTGCACGACCAATTTGGTCATCTGAAAATTTATCTTCCATAGTATTTTAATGCTATCTTTTATTAAATTCCTCGTGATTGTCGATAAACGTTATTTTTCGAGTTGGCGCAATGTTTACACGTAAATCAAAAATATCAAATCTGTTATAATGTCCGAGAATATCGTGCATTTGTTTTGGTTGGATGCATTTTTCTAAATCGATATCAGCGTAAACCATTCCTTCATCGTCAATTAATGGTTCGCCAATTACAGCGCCGTTTGGACCAATAAATCCTGAAAAAGCTGAGTTTTTACGAGTTAGTAATTCTTCCACATTTGGAACATCTTCTTTTAACGCTTCCATAATTTCTTTAGAAACCGTTGAACACGAAACAATCGTAAACAATTTTCCTTCAAAAGAATGTGCTGCGGCACGAATTTTTATTGCTTCCGCCATGTTATAATCTGGTGGCGCCACTGGCAACGAAATGTAATTCGCAATATGAATTAGTTCACCTTGAGAAAGCAAAGTAAAACGCGCTAAAGTGTTGGTGTTTTCCCCACAAGCTAACGTTCCAATTGGACCAATTTCTGTATTATATACTTTTAATGAAGAACCGTCTCCAGAAGTCCACGTTAGTTTTTCAGCCCAAGTTGGTACTAACTTTCTGTGTTTTCCGATTAAGATTCCATTGTTATCGATAATTAAATTGGTGTTGTAAATTTCACCATACGAATCACCACGTTCGTTAATTCCGATTACGATGTGAATATTATGGTCTTTTGCAGCTTGAAACAACGGTTGCATCGCATCATCGTCCGTTTTTACAGAACATTTATATAGTTTTTCGTACCATTTACTACCTAGAACTGGCGTCATGATCCAATTCCAGTACGGATAACCCGCAACAAAAACTTCCGGAAAAGCAATCAATTGCGCGCCATTTTGACTCGCTTCTTTGATAAATGTAATTGCTTTTTCAACTGTTTTTTCTACGTTTAGAAAAACGGGTGACGTTTGCACGGTGGCTGCTTTGATTTTTTTAAAGTCCATATTTTAATTACGATTTTGGATTTACGATTTAAGAATAAATTACAATTGTTATTTCGTAATTTGTAATTCGTAAATCTTAATTTTTTGTTTCATTTCCTCGTTAAAAGGTTCTGCTTTGATATCGTTTTTATTTTCTTGAAAGGCAACGTTTACTAAAGTTACTTCACCTTCTAAACATGTTTTACCTTGTTCGTCTTCAAATGAAAATCCGCATACAATAGAAGCACTTCCCAAGTTTTTAACCCAAAGTTTTTTAGTTAGGATTTCTCCTAAACGAGCCGCTTTTTTAAACTGCACTTTCAAATCTACAGTTGGAATTCCGTTGGTTTCGTGCATTTTTGAAAACGGTCTGTCTAAAGCTTCTTCGAACCAATCTTCTACTAAGCCATTTAGCATTTCTAGAAATCTTGGATAGAATACAATTCCAGCATAATCAATATGTTGGAAACGGATTTTTTCTTGTTTTATAAAAGGTTGATTCATGTTTTTATTTTATGTCGCGATGTTTTCTTGTTGCCACGAAGACACTAAGACGCTAAGTTTTTTATTTGTTATTTTGTTTGTCTAAATATTTCTCTTTTGTACTTATTTTAGCCCCGATTACCTCACTTGACTACAATTTACAATTGTGTTCGGTGAACACTTCGTGTTTGTAGTGGAAATCCTTTGGTTTTTTTTCAAAAAGCAAAGATTGCAATGGATAGCGGGATTAGCTTCTAAAAAAATTAAAAACTTTCAGCTGTTGCTTTTTTCCAGAAAAACTGATATTCTTTTGGAACTGTATTTTCATCTAACAAGCAGCCTGGCTCAATTTCAGGATACATTTCGTAATAGGTTTCTATTTTCGTACTGCTAACACGTGCGCTGATAACCGTTCTGTCCACTTGATCTGGATGTTCTAAACCAGCTGAAGCCATTAATTCCATAGCACTTTTTACTGTTTCATGTTGGAATCGAGCAACACGTACACTTTTTTCTTCAGGAACTAACCCTTTTGTTAATCTTGGATCTTGAGTCGCAACTCCAGTTGGACAAGTATTCGCATGACATTCCAACGCTTGAATACAACCTAAAGCGAACATCATTCCACGAGCTGAATTACAAACATCGGCACCAATGGAAAGGCATTTAATAATATCAAAACCAGTGATTACTTTTCCACTGGCAATAATTTTAATTTCATTTTTGATTCCGAAACCGTTTAGCGCATCGTATACAAAAGCTAAAGCTTCGCGTAATGGCATTCCAACGTGATCAGAATATTCTTGTGGCGCTGCACCCGTTCCGCCTTCGCCACCATCAACCGTTATAAAATCGAAGTAAGTTTTAGTTTGAACCATCGCTTTACAGATGGATAAAAATTCTGATTTATTTCCGATACAGATTTTCATTCCAATTGGTTTCCCGCCTGAACCTTTTCTTAGCAATTTAACGAAATCCATTAATTCTAAAGGATTTGAAAACGCTGAATGTCTTGGTGGAGAAATAATATCGTTTCCTTTTTCTACTAATCGAATAGCCGCGATTTCATCTGTCACTTTTTGCTTTGGTAAAATTCCTCCATGACCAGGTTTTGCACCTTGAGAAAACTTAATTTCAATCATTTTTACGTTATCCAATGTCGCTCTTTTTACGAATTCGTCATAAGAAAACTTTCCATTACTATCACGACAACTAAAATATCCGGTTCCGATATTCCAAACTACATCTCCGCCAGGTTCTAGATGATATGGCGAAAGTCCACCTTCACCTGTATTATGGAAAAATCCACCTTGTTTTGCGCCTGAATTTAAGGCTAAAATGGCATTTTTACTTAATGATCCAAAACTCATGGCGCTAATATTGAATAAACTCGCATAGTATGGTTTTTCACATTGAGAAGAACCAATTTTAACTTTTGGATTGGAATTTACTTCCGAAAAAGGAATGGCTTTGATACTATGATTGATCCATTTATAACCTGGTTCGTAAACATTTAATTGCGTTCCGAAAGGCATAGAATCTGTTTCTTTTTTACTTCGTTGATACACCAAACTTCGTTGTAATCTATTGAAAGGTTTTCCTTCTGTATCATTTTCAATAAAATACTGACGAGCTCCTGGCCCGAGTGCTTCCAAAATGTAACGCATTCTTCCAACTAATGGAAAATTTCTACGAATGGTTTTTTTGGATTGCAACATATCGTATAATCCCATCATAATTAATGGAATAAATATCAAAAGTAGAAAACCGAATTTCCAATTGATATAAATTAGAATTCCTGTTAAAGAAAGGATTGTAATACTTATTATTAGAAAAACTTTTCTCATTTGCTTACTTCAATTTAAATCGTTGAATTTTTCCTGTTTCTGTTTTTGGTAAATTTTCAACAAAATTAATGATTCTTGGATATTTATATGGTGCTGCTGTATTTTTAAACCAATTTTGAATTTCAGTTTTCAAATCATCAGCCGCTTTTTCTTGTTCTCTTAAAACGATATGTGCACAAACTAGCATACCGCGTTCTTCATCAGGTAAACCGACTACGGCACATTCTAAAATGTCTTCGTGAGTTAAAAGTACGGATTCTACTTCAATTGCCGCAATATTATAACCAGAAGAAATAATCATATCATCGCCACGCGCTACAAAAAAGAAATAACCGTCTTCATCTTGACGGAAAACATCACCAGTAATATTCCAGCCGTTTTCAACATATTCACGTTGTTTTTCTTCTCTATTTAAATATTTACAACCCGTGATTCCTTTAACGGCTAATCTTCCAGGTTCATTTTTTGGTACTTCATTTCCGTTGGCATCAATAATTTTAGCTTCGTAACCTGTCACGGCTAAACCAGTTGCGCCAGGTTTCATGTTTTCTTCATTGGAGGAAATGAAAATATGTAACATTTCTGTTGCACCGATTCCATCAATGATTTTTAATCCCGTTGCCTCGTACCAATCTTGCCATACTTTTAATGGTAAGGTTTCACCAGCAGAAACACATTTTCTTAAACTTGAAACATCAAAATCGTTCACTTTTGTAGTGATGATTCTCCAAGCTGTTGGTGCGGTAAAACAAATCGTAATTTTATAATCTTGTATTGCTTTTAATAGTAAATCGGGGCTTGGTTTTTCGATTAAGAATGTTGAAGCGCCAAAATACATTGGAAACAAAACCAATCCGCCTAAACCGAATGTAAATCCAAGTGGCGGACTTCCAGTAAAAACATCTGTTGAAGTCGGTTGTAAAGCGTATTGTGGAAAAGCTTCGCAAATATTTAAAATATCTTTATGATAATGCGCAGTCATTTTTGGCAAACCTGTCGTTCCAGAAGTAAAACCAATTAAAGCTACTGAATCTGCTTTGGTATGAAAATTATGAAAGGTTTTTGGTTTGTTTTCCATTAACTTTTCTAAATCGGCATTTCTGTAGAAACTCACTTTTTTTAGAAAATCAGATTTCACTAAATTCATTTCTTCGGCTAAATCGCTATCGCAAAAAGCATGAGAAATTTCCGCACAATCAATTACTGTTGTTAATTCTTTAGAACGTAATAATGGCATTGTGGCTACTACAATTCCGCCCGCTTTTAACACGGCAAACCAACAAGCCACCATCATTGGATTATTTGCAGAACGAATCAATACTCTGTTTCCAGATTTCAATCCTAAATCGTCTACTAAAACATGTGCAATTTGATTGGCTTTTTCGAACAAATCATGATATGTCCAAGTTTCTTCAAAAGTTCTGATGCAAATATTATTTCCACGACCTTCAGCAATATGATTGTCGAGTAATTTCTCCACACAATTAAGCATTTCTGGTCGATTGAATTGTGGTAAATCCAAGAATTTATATTCTGGTTGAAGTTCCAGATTTGGTAAGTTTATGTGTGCGAAATTGTCTTCGTAATGTTTCATTCGGATTTCAAAAAATTATTAATCGAATTAAAATAGATTTCATTGGCATCTAACCAACCGTAATGTCCGCAATTATTCATCAAAATTAATTTAGAATTTGGAAATGCATTTGAAATTTCCGTTGCGGTTTCGGTTGTAATGATATCGTTTTTTCCTTGTAAAACCAAAACAGGTTGTTTGAAATTTTTAAACGAATTGGTACAATCAAATTTGATTTTTCGTAAACTTTCAAAAACTAATGAATTGATTTCAAATTTAGTTTGTGTTAATCGTTCAGCTATTATTGGTGCTTTCGATTTATCAAACACATAAGCGTTGGCTAAATATTTTGCTCTTAATTGTAAGGTTTCTTTTGAAGAGTCACCGCTATCTAATTTCTTTTGATAATAAGATAAACTATCTCTTTGCACTTTCGTTAAATTATTGTTCAAACGTTGTTGCACGTAAGAAGTGAACTTCATATTAAGTCCGCCAGAAGAAGAAAAAATTAGTTTTTCAATCCTTTCTGGATGTTTTGTTGCGTAATAAGAAGCCATAATTCCACCAAAAGAATGTCCGAGAAGTATCCATTTATCAATTTTAAGATGCTTTCTCAAGTTTTCCATATCTTCAACCATTACATCCATCGTAATAGTTTCATTATTTACTTTTTCTACATCCGATTTTCCCGTTCCTCTTTGATCGTAAATAATGGTTTGAAAATTCTGTTTTGCCAATTCTTTTGCCAGATAACTAAAACCATCACAATTCATTCCCGGCCCGCCATTAATAATAAGAATTGGTTTTCCAGCACCAAATGTTTTATAATGCAAATTAGAATTCCCACTACGGATGATTTCTTCAGTTTGAGCAAAACTAAAACTGAAAACAAAAAGCAGTATGAAGGAAACTAATTTCATTTACTTCTTATTACTTTTTGGTTTTAACGCTATTTTCATTCCTTCCGCTTGTTTTCTTTCCGAAGCTTTTAGCGGATACAAATGTGAAATTCCCATTTTGTATGGATTTGGAATATCGGTTGATTGGAATTGCTCGTAAGCTTGAGCGTTTCTTACAAAATTCGCATCTAATAATAATGGTCTTCCTAAAGCGACTAAATCAGCACGACCGTTTAGAATTATCGTATTAATTTGATCAATATCTTGAATGTAACCTGTAGTTATCGTTGGAATATGAACCGTATTTCTCACAGCATCTGAAAATGGTGTTTGCCACATTCTTCCCGTTTGTGGTTTTTGATTGGCTACTGTATTTCCTGTCGAAACATTGATAATATCCGCACCAGCGTTTTTGAAAGCCGTTGCGATTGTGATGACATCTTGTTCAGAAATTCCGTTTTGTGCCCAATCTGTTGCTGAAATTCGAACTGACATTGGTTTTTCTTTTGGGAACGTATTTCGCATTTCGGTAAAAACTCGTAATGGAAATTTCAATCGATTTTCGATGCTTCCTCCGAATTCATCTGTTCTAGTATTCGTTAATGGAGATAAGAAAGAAGCTAGTAAAAATCCGTGATGCGCTTGCAATTCAATCATGTCGAAATCGGCTTCATCTGCATTTTTTGTAGCTTGAACGAATTGAGAAGTTACTAAATCCATATCGGCTAAAGTCATTGCTTTTGGCGTTTTTGAATTTTCATTAAAAGGAATCGCAGAAGCGGAAAGTAATTCCCAACTTGTTCCTGTAAAACTTTCTTCCCAAGGTTTTTTCGTCGCACCTTTTCGACCAGAATGTCCTAATTGAATTCCGATTTTAGTTTGAGTATGTTGATGAATGAAATCGTTAATTCGTTTCCATTCTGATATTTGCTTTTCATTATAAATTCCGGCGCAACCTTCTGTGATTCTACCTGTTTCGGAAACCGCAGTCATTTCGGTTAAAATTAAACCTAAACCACCGATTGCTCTTGACGTGTAATGTTGAAAATGCCAATCGTTAACTATGCCATTTTCCGCAGAATATTGTCCCATTGGCGACATCACAATTCGGTTTTGTAATTCTAAATTTCTTAATTTGAAAGTTGAAAAAGCTGCAGGCACTTCGACAAGCTCAGTGTGATATTTCTCATTAAACTCTTTCAGAACTTTATCTGTAAATGATTTATCGCGCAAGCGTAAGTTTTCGAAAGTTACTTTTTTAGCGCGCGTCATACATCCGAAAGCGAATTGATAAAAAGGATGTTGGTTGTGACGATTCATGTTTTCGAACCAATCTAACGACACTAAAGCCGCGTATTGAATCATTTCAACTGTATTTCTACGAGTCTTATCATATTGTTGAAAAGCCGCTTGTACATCTGTTGGATTCGCGATTACTGCATCCGATAATCCGATAGCAGAATCCATGGCTAATTTCGTTCCAGAACCAATTGAATAATGCGCGGTAGCTTTCGCATCGCCTAATAAAACGATATTTTTATGATACCAATTTTCGTTAGTTACGTGAGGAAATTGTCGCCAATGAGATTTATTTGAAATTAGTGAATGACCGTCTAATTCTGCTGCGAATATTTCAGCTATTTTAGCAATAGTATCTTCTTCGTTAGTCACTTCAAAACCATGTTTTTGCCAGGTTTCATCTGAACATTCGAAAATCCACGTACTCATTCCTTCTTGATACTGGTAGGAATGCGCGACGATTAAACCGTGTTCTGTATTTCTGAAAAAATAAGTAAAAGCGTCTAATGGTTTTGTGGAACCCAACCAAACGAAACGGTTTTGTTTCATTACGATTTTAGTACCGAATTCCTTTTCATATTTGGTACGAACTCCACTTGCAATTCCGTCTGCGGCTATGATAATATCAGCATCCGCGAATTGTTCCATATCATCTACATTTTGTTCGAAATGCAAATTGACACCTTCTTCTCTACATCTTTGTTGTAATAATTGCAGTAAAGTTTTTCTTGAACAACCACAAAATCCATTTCCAGCAATACTGACTTCTTCACCATCACGAGCGATGATAATATCGTCCCAATAGGCAAATTTGCTACGAATTAACTCGTAAGATTGCATATCTCGTTTCAAGAATTCGCCTAAAGTTTCATCTGAAAAAACAACGCCAAAACCGAAACTATCATCTGGTTTGTTGCGTTCGTACACATCGATTTGACAATGCGGCATTGCTTTTTTGGTTAATATTGAAAAGTAAAGTCCGCCTGGACCACCACCAATTACTGCTATTTTCATATTTTAAATTTTAACCCTTCGAGGGTTTTAAACCCTCGAAGGGTTCTTGATTATTTTTTCATAAAATCAAATGCGCCTCTGCGTAAGTTGATATTGTATTCTAGATAAGCTTTTAGGCAAGTTAAAAAATTTGACCAACCGAAAGAATTTCCGGAAAGCCATTTTAAACCAGCTTCATTGTTTTCCATACTTTTTTCTGAAATAGAAACTAAAGTCGAATTGTTTTCCTTTTCTGAAAGTGTGATTTCTACTAATAAATCTGTACCAGAGTTTTCCCAATAAAACGAAATGTATTTGTCTTTTTCGACTTTTTGAACTTTAACTGGACATTCGAAATCGAATTCAGGAAATTTCCAAATTATGTTTTTTCCTTCTTCCATGATTCCAGTACTTTGAGAAATGAAATAATTTGTCATTTTTTCAGGAATGATAATCGCATCAAAAACTTCATGAATTGGTTTTTGAATTTGCATCGCACATTTTATTTCTAACTTTTCCATAAATAATTATCTTTTGATAGAGAAAATTTCCCCAAGTCTGGAATAATTGGAACCTGCTAAACGAGCTACAGGTTTGTAAGTATCTAAATTAATTCTGTGATTCTCTAGAAGAATAGAATCGTCAATATGCATGGTAATGATTTTTCCAATAATGATGCAAGCACCGCCATTTTTGTGGTTTTCGATAAAATAATGATGCACCATTTCGCATTCAAAATGCACTAAACTTTCTTTAACGCGTTTGGGTTTGATATAAACAGAATCAATTGGAGTCACTTTTGCCAATTCAAATTCATCAACATCAGAAGATACACTTTGCGAAGTCGTATTCATTTGTTCTACCACATCTTCTGTTACTAAATTGACTACAAATTGCTTGTTTAGAATAATATTATTTAACGTGTCTTTGTTTTTATTTCCTGTTCTAACGGTAGAAAACATAACGTGTGGTGGATCTTCGCTCACTACATTAAAAAATGAAAAAGGCGCTAAATTATTGGTCCCATTACTATCAACTGTAGAAATCCAGCCAATTGGGCGTGGAATAACTGTCCCTGTTAACAATTTGTATAAAGCCGAAGATTCTGTATTTTGAATATCGAATTGCATTTTTAAGTTTTTATTATCCTCAAAAATAAGTCAAAAAAATAATAAATATATTTTTTTCGAGCTTAAAATTATACGATTTTTTAACATTAATGTATTTCTATATAATTAACACAACAAAGCTAAGAAATGTTATTTTTTTTAACAGAAGATTTTAACAACAAAATAGACTAGAAAACATATTTTTCTTTGAAAAAACACTCAAAATATAGATGTTTTAACACACTATTACCAAACTTTGCTCAATTTTAAATCTTAAATAATTATAAATTACTAAAATATCAGTTTTAACATATTGTACGTAAAGTCCGTAATAGAAAAAGTCAAATAAAAACTACCTTTAAAGTAAGAAAACTCTTTTTTCTTACAAAAAATACTATTAATTAATTACGAATCAATTATGGAATTAAAAACTCAAAAAAAAATTATCACAACATGTTTGTTGATTTTTTTTATTACAACAGGTAATCTGTTTGGACAAGTTGGAATTGGAACTGTAACTCCAGATGCAAGTTCAATGTTAGATATAAGCTCAACTACTCAAGGAATGCTGACTCCTAGAATGACAACTTTACAAAGGACAGGTATTACCTCTCCTGCAAATGGATTACTTGTTTATGATACGGATGTAAAATCTTTTTATCATTATAATACAGTATCTGTTTCGTGGGTAAAAATCAGCAGTCAAGCAGATGGAAGATTAAAATATAAATTAATCAAATCAACTGATGTTTTAGCAACAGTTTTAGCAACAGAACTTACAGCAGGCGGTGGAAGTAAATATTTACTTGATTCAACCACATTGTATGAAATTAATGGCACAATTACTTTAAACTTCCCTTTAGAACTTAATAATGCCTATTTAACAGGTGGTGATTCTGGAGAAGATAAATTGATAAAAGGAACGGGCGATTTATTTACAGGCACAACAGGAGGAACATTAAGACTATTAACTCTTGTAGCGAGTTCAGGAAATATATTCAACATTGATGGAGGAAGCACTGCTAATCTTATTTTTAGAGATTGTATTGTAGCCAGTTCTGCAAATGTTGGACTAATTAAAAATTTTGCATTAGTTTTTGTTAGCGTAATTCAATACATAGGAAATACAACTGGAATTATTTATGAAAATGTATCTAAGTTACTACTAAGTAATACAGCATGGTTTAGTAACAATTTAGGTATTTATGAAAAATTAGTTGGAACATTTGGTCTAATAGATAAGCAAGGTGGTTTTAGTGAAGTTGTAGGTACAAATATTGGCTTTGACGTTTCTTCAAACCCAACCATTTCAAGTGACGCTGTTTTAGAAGGAACCGTCTTTACAGGCACACCTACAACAGGAAAATACATAAACGCTTATACAGTTGGTACCTTTGCTGGTTATAATTTCAACAACAAATGGAATGTTAGATGTGCTGGAATTCCGACAGAAAGTGATGCTGTTGCAACTGGCGATATTAACTTTGACTATCCAGTTGGTTCAGGAGCAACAACAACTTTAAGCCCAACAGGTACAAGTTTTAAATTAACTGGAACAACAACTTCTAACAATTTATTTAGATTCTCTAGAGGCTCAACTGATAACAGATTACAATATTTAGGTTCTAAGAAAAGATATTTTAGAGTGAGTGGAGCTGCTTCATTTCAAGCAAGTGCTACTAGTACGATTTATATATTCTTTATAGCTAAAAACGGAGTTGTCATCAACCAATCAAAAGTGTATTTAAACTCTAATTCAGTTAATGATATTTTAGCGCCATCTATAGAAACAACAGTAGAACTTTCAACAAATGACTACATTGAAGTTTTTGCACAACGCTTTTCTGGTACTGGAAACATTTTAACAGTATCTCTTAATGCCGTAGTAAATTAATTAATTACCCACATTAGCATCTTTTTATTTGCTTTTAAAATCACATCAATTTCATTCATGCTTTCATTTGAAACAGCTGGACAACCCCAACCTTCGGGTGTACCTTCGGGATACACTTCTTCCGTTGGGATTTTCTCCCAAGAATGTAAAACTATAGCGCGTTTAACGGCGTTTGAATTCGTTTTATCTTTACCGATTAATACGTAATTAACTTTAATTCCCCATTGACTTACACCACGAGAACTAATAATATATTTCCCAATAGAAGAACAATGCGAATCGGGTTCGTTTGAAATTGACGCTTCTTCTTTGCTTGAGGTCCAACTCCACATATGATCACCACAACCATGACTTACCATGTAAGAATTAGTCAGTTTATTATTCGTTAAATCGTAAACAAAAAAACGCTTTAAACCTGAATGTAAGTCTAAATCGATAAGTATGAATTTACTTTGATTAAGGTTGTTTTTCTTGCAGTAGGCTTTGGCTTCTTTCACATAAGAAGTATAATCTTTAGCTTTAATTTCTAATCTAGGCGTTTCTTTTTGACAAGAAAGAAATAAGATGGCTAATAAGAATATTTTTATATAATGCATTGAGGTTTTTATTTGAATAACGAAGAAATTTTGAGTTTATTGCTATTTCATAAAACAAAAAAAATCCCAATTTTCATTGGGATTTTTAATTTATCAAGATATATTATTTCAATTTCTTTTTGATTTCAATTTCGTGGAAACTTTCAATGATATCGTATTCTTTGATATCGTTGTATCCTTTAATTTGCATACCACAATCGTATCCTTTAGAAACTTCTTTTACATCGTCTTTGAAACGTTTTAAAGCAACTAATTCACCAGTGAAGATAACTACACCTTCTCTAATTAAACGAATTCTGTTGTTACGGATAATTTTACCATCAGTAACCATACATCCAGCAATTGTTCCAATTTTAGAAACTTTGAATAACTCTCTAATTTCTGCAGTTCCAGTAATTTCTTCTTTCAATTCTGGAGAAAGCATTCCTTCCATCGCGTCTTTTAAGTCGTCAATAGCAGCGTAAATAATAGAATAATTACGGATATCAATTTCTTCTTTATCTGCTAATGCTTTAGCATTTCCAGCAGGACGAACGTTAAATCCGATAATAATTGCATCTGAAGCAGAAGCTAATAATACGTCAGATTCTGTAATTGCTCCAACCCCTTTATGGATGATATTAATTTGAATTTCTTCAGTAGATAATTTAGAGAACGAATCAGATAAAGCTTCAACCGAACCATCCACATCTCCTTTAAGGATAATGTTTAATTCTTTAAATTGTCCTAAAGCAATACGACGACCAATTTCTGAAAGCGTAATATGCTTTTGCGTACGAACAGATTGCTCACGAGCTAATTGTGCACGTTTTGTAGCAATTTGTTTTGCTTCTCTTTCGTCTTCGTAAACATTAAATTTATCACCAGCTGTTGGCGCTCCGTCTAAACCTAATACTGATACTGGTGTTGATGGACCTGCTACTTTTATGTTATTACCTCTTTCATCAAACATAGCACGAATTTTACCATGATTTTTTCCAGCTAACATATAGTCACCGATTTTCAATGTTCCAGCTTGTACTAAGATTGTAGATACATAACCACGACCTTTGTCTAATTGTGCTTCTACAACGGTTCCTTGAGCCGGTTTATTTGGATTAGCTTTTAGCTCTAAAACTTCCGCTTCTAACAATACTTTTTCTAATAATTCTGGAACTCCTTGTCCGAATTTAGCCGAAATATCGTGAGATTGGTATTTTCCACCCCAATCTTCAACAAGTAAATTCATACCTGCTAATTGTTCTTTAATCTTTTCTGGATTAGCGTTTGGCTTATCCACTTTATTGATAGCGAAGATCATTGGAACTCCAGCTGCTTGAGCGTGAGAGATTGCTTCTTTCGTTTGTGGCATGATGTCATCATCAGCCGCAACAACGATAATAGCAATATCGGTAACTTGAGCACCACGAGCACGCATCGCTGTAAAGGCTTCGTGACCTGGTGTATCTAAGAAAGCGATTTTTTGACCACCATCTAAAGTTACTCCGTATGCTCCAATGTGTTGTGTAATTCCACCCGATTCTCCAGCAATAACGTTTGCTTTACGAATATAATCCAGTAAAGATGTTTTACCGTGATCTACGTGACCCATTACCGTAACAATTGGCGCTCTGAATTCTAATTCTTCGTCAGTATCTTCAACAATTACAGTATTTTCTTCAATATCTGTAGTGATAAATTGCATTTCGTAACCAAATTCGTCAGCAACAATAGTTAATGTTTCTGCATCCAAACGTTGGTTCATCGTAACCATGATTCCTAATGACATACATGTTCCGATTACTTTTGTAATTGGCACATCCATCATGATAGCAATTTCACCAACAGTAACAAATTCTGTTACTTTTAGGATTTTGCTTTCTAAATCTTGTTGAGCTAAATCGTCATCCGTACGTTGACGGTGTGTATCTCTTTTATCTCTTCTATATTTTGCCGCTTTAGATTTATTACCTTTTCCTTGTAATCTTTCTAAAGTTTCTTTAATTTGATTTTTTACTTCTTCTTCAGTTGGCTCGACTTTTACAATTGGAGTTGTTTTGTTGAAACCTGGTTTTTTGAAACCACCTCCGCCTTGTCCGCCTTGGTATGGTTTTTTTACGAAACCACCTTGACCACCGCCTTGTGTGTTTCCAGTACCTGTACCTCCAGCACCTGGAGTTCCTGGTTTTACGATTCTTTTACGTTTATTTGCTGCAGAACCGGCTGCACCTGGAGTTCCTGGCGTACCTGGTTTATTTGCAGCACCTGGTGAACCTGGTTTTTTAAACTCTTCTTTCTTTTTCTTAGGTTTGTTAAATTGAGATAAATCAATCGTTTGACCTGTGAAAGTAGCTCCTGAAAGTTTCGTGTATTGTGTATCTAACTTCACTTCAATTGGAGTTCCGTCAGGATTGAATTGTTGCGCTTGAATTGTAGGCTCCTCTGTTTTTGCAACTGGAGCTTTTTCTGCTTTTTCAAAAGATTTTTTCTCAGTTTCTGCAGGTTTGTCTGAAGTATTTTCTGCAACTACTGGTTTTTCTTCTTTTGCAACAGCATTATTTTCTTGAGCAACAACAGGTTTCTCTTGACCAACTGGAGCTGGTTTTTCAGCTTTAGGTTGTTCTTGTTTTTTAGGATTTAAATCGATTTTTCCTAAAGTAACAGGAGCAGTAACTACAGCTTTCGCTTTAATTACTTCTTGTCTTTGTCTTTCTTCTTCGGCAAGACGTTTAACTTCAAGTTCTTTTTCGATTTCACGTTTTAATGCTTCTTTCTCCTTTTTCTTTTCCTCGCCAACTTCTTTCGAAGCGACTTTGTTTCCCTTATCGGCCGAAAAAATATCGCACAAGACGTCGAATTCCACTTGAGAAACTTTTGCATTGGGACTGTGCTCAATGGTGTGACCCTTTTCTTTTAAGGTGTCAACAGCTCTATCTAGTGAAATGTTGAATTCTTTTAAAACTTTACTTATTCGTATTACTCTTTCTTCAGACATATTTGTATTTTGCTTAATTTTCTGTGTGTTGTGATGCTGTTAATATTGTATGAACTAGCTATCTAATTCTTGTTTTAAAATATTGATTACATCTAAAATGGTTTCTTCTTCTAAATCGGTTCTTTTTACTAAATCAGCTACATCTTGATCAACAATACTTCTTGCTGTATCTAAACCGATTTTTTCAAATTCTTCAATAATCCACTCTTCAATTTCATCGCTAAATTCTCTTAATTCTACATCATCTTCTTCTTGAACAACACCTTCACGAATTACATCTAATTCGTAACCAGTTAATTGACTTGCTAATTTAATGTTTTGTCCGTTTCTACCAATGGCTTTTGAAACTTCTTCAATTTTTAAGAAAACTTCTGCTTTTTTATTTTCTTCATCAATTTTTACTGTAGAAACTTTAGCTGGGCTTAAAGCTCTAGTAATAAACAATTGAATGTTTTGTGTATAATTAATAACGTCGATATTTTCGTTTCCTAATTCACGAACAATTCCGTGAATACGTGAACCTTTCATACCAACACATGCTCCTACTGGATCAATTCTGTCATCGTAAGAATCTACGGCAACTTTTGCTTTTTCACCAGGAATACGCACTACTTTTTTAATTGTAATTAAACCATCAAAAACTTCTGGAATTTCTTGTTCGAATAATTTCTCTAAGAAACTTGGTGCTGTTCTCGACATGATAATTTGAGGTTTGTTACCTTTAAGCTCTACACTTTCGATAATTCCTCTTACGTTTTCTCCTTTTTTGAAGAAATCGTTTGGTATTTGTTTTTCTTTTGGTAAAATAATTTCATTACCATCATCATCCATTAAAACTACCATTTTAGGTCTAACGTGATGTACTTCTGCTGTATAAATATCACCAATTAAATCTTTAAATTGCTTGTAAAGATTTGTATTGTCATGTTCATGAATTTTAGAAATTAAGTTTTGACGTAAAGCCAAAATTGCTCTTCTTCCTAAATCAATTAATTTAACTTCTTCAGATACTTCTTCACCGATTTCAAAATCTGGCTCAATTTTTCTTGCTTCTGTTAAAGTGATTTCTTCATTTTCAAAATCTAAATCTTCATCAGCTACAACCACACGGTTTCTCCAAATTTCCATATCTCCTTTATCAGGATTTATGATAATATCGAAATTGTCATCTGAACCATATTTCTTTTTCAACGCATTTCTAAACACATCTTCCAAAATTGCCATTAAGGTAACTCTGTCGATTAGTTTGTCGTCTTTAAATTCTGAAAATGAATCTATTAATGCAATATTCTCCATGTTATGCTTTATTTTTTAAAATGATATTATTACTACTGCTTCTTTTATATCTGTATAAGAAATCTTTAAAGTTTTCTCTACTGTAACTTTTCCTTTTCCGATTTCTTTAGGTTCTCTCGCATTCCAAGTTAAGGTTGCGCCATCCTCATCTGCTTCAGTTAAAGTTCCTTCAAAATCCCCTTGAGAAATTGTTTTTACCTTTAACGTTCTACCAATGTTTTTCTTGTATTGTCTTACCAATTTTAACGGTGTAGACAAACCTGCCGAAGCCACTTCAATAGAAAATTCTACTTCTTCTCCTTCTAATCCGTTGTCTAAAAACTTGTTCACGTTAATGCAATCTTGCAAATTAACACCTGAATCTCCATCTAAAACAACAGATATCTTATTTGTTTCTGAGAAATCTAAATCTATCAAAAACAATTGTGGGTTTTCTTCTAATGCCTTGCCAAGCAAGTCTTTTACTTTTTCTTTAAATGTCATCTTTATAAAAAGAGGCACGCAATGCGTGCCTCATTATTTGGTTCATTACGAAATAACTGCGCAAATATACAACATTTTTTTTGAAATGTACAAATATTTCATTTTTCAAAAAAAGTTCAACAATTCCAAAATAATTTTGTAATTTTATATTTGTTAACAAACCGTAATTAAATTTAAACACAATGAAAACAATTTTAGTACCTACCGACTTTTCTAAACATGCCGAAAATGCTCTAAAAGTAGCCGCACAGATTGCCAAAAAAAATGATGGCGAAATTATATTATTACACATGTTAGAATTATCTACATCTGGAAATGATGCACTTCACACATCACATGATATTCCCGAATTAATGTTTTTTAAAAACAGTGCATTAGAAAAATTAGAAGAATTGGAGAATGCTAGTTTTTTAGACGATGTAAAAGTTTCAAGTTTAGTACAATTCAACAAGGCTTTTGACGGAATTATGGATAATGCAAAAAAACATAATGTAGATTTAGTTGTTATGGGTTCTCATGGCGCTAGTGGTTTCCACGAAATGTTTGTAGGTTCTAATGCAGAAAAAGTTGCTAGAAATTCTGAAATTCCAGTATTAGTAATCAAAAAAGAAGAAGAAGACTTCAAAGTAGACAAACTTACATTCGCGTCTGATTTTTCTAAAGAAATTAAAAAACCATTTGAAAAAGTAGTTGAATTTGCAAAAAGCTTTGGTTCTCATATCAACTTATTACATGTGATAACACCAAATAATTTTAGCACAACAAGAGCTGCTGAAGAAAAAGTTAAAAGTTTTATTGAAGAATTCCATTTTTCAGACTACTCAACTCATATTTACAATGACATTAATGTAGAAAAAGGAATTTTACATTTTGCCAAAGATTCAAATACTGACATTATTGGAGTTTGTACTCATGGTAGAAAAGGTTTATCTCACTTTTTAAACGGAAGTATTTCTGAAGATTTAGTAAATCATGCAAAAAGACCGGTTGTAGCTTTTAAAATATAAGCTCAACATAATAGAAATAAAAATCCCGTTCCGAATTAATCAGAACGGGATTTTTTATACAAGAAATCTAAACTTTATAAAAATAAAAAATCCCGCTTTTTTCAAAGCGGGATTTTTGTTGGTCCACAAGGACTCGAACCTTGAATGACTGCACCAAAAACAGTAGTGTTACCATTACACCATGGACCAATTATTTTGTAATTGCGAGTGCAAATGTAATATATATTTTTTTTCCTGCAAACATTTCTACAAAAATTTTTAAGAAAAATTTAATTGGTAATCTCTTCAATAAATAGTTTCTTTGTAATCTAAATTAATTTAGCATAAATATGACTTCATTTAATTACAGCAAATGGAATACCTACACAGGTTGGTTTGCTTTTATAATTGCATTAGTTACTTACACTTTAACAGTTGAGCCTACAATGAGTTTTTGGGATTGTGGTGAATATATTGCTACTGCCGCAAAACTAGAAGTTGGTCACCCACCAGGAGCACCTTTATACCAAATGATGGGTGCGTTTTTCGCAATGTTTGCAACAGACAATACACAAATCGCATTAATGATTAACATGATGTCGGTTTTTTCTAGTGCGTTTACAATTCTGTTTATGTACTGGTCACTTTCTAAAATTATTAGAAAAGTGGTAAAAGCAACTTCTGAATGGAATGACGAAACTTCAAAACTTACTTTAGGCGCTTCATTAGTAGCAGCTTTATCCTATACTTTTACAGATAGTTTTTGGTTTAATGCCGTAGAAGCTGAAGTATATTCAATGGCTTCTCTATTTATTGCTTTATTATTTTGGCTTGGATTAAAATGGGAAGAAGAACTAGAAACGGAAAGAGGAAACAAATGGTTAATCTTAATTTCTTTGGTAATTGGACTTTCATTTGGAGTACACTTTATGGCATTGTTAACCTTGCCTTCAATTGGAATGTTATACTTTTTCAAAAAGCAAAAAAATGTAACTACTAAAAATTTCATTATTGCCAATGTAGTAATTCTGGCAATTTTAATGTTCATTTTTAAATTTTTACTTCCATACACTTTATCATTTTTCGCGAAAACGGAAATTTTCGCAGTTAACTCAATGGGATTGCCTTTTAATTCAGGAACTATCATTGCATTTATATTAATTGTTACTGGATTTTATTTCGGATTATCATACACTAAGAAAAAAGGTTTAGTAGAGTATAACACCTTATTATTGTGCGTGTTATTTATTTTAATTGGATTTTCAACTTGGATCATGTTACCAGTTAGAGCCAATTCTAACATTAACATTAACGAAAACAAACCAAGTGATGCTGCCGAGGTTTTAGCATACTACAACAGAGAGCAATACGGTGAAACGAAATTATTCTATGGTCCGCAATTTTCAAATGTTTATGCTGGTGCAGATGAAGAAGATCCGTATTCTGATGACAAACCAAACTACGAAAGAGACGAAAAAACAGGTAAATATATAATTACAAATAACTATAAAGACGCCAATCATAATCCGAACTCGAAACACAATGCTTTCTTACCAAGACTTTGGAGTGAAGAACACGCAAAAAACTACATGACTTTTACAAAGCCATTAGAATTCAGCATTAATCACGATGCTTTTTATGATGAAGAAACAGGTGAAACAAATGAAGATAAATTAGGACAATTTACAGAAATTGTTTCCGATTTCAGAAGTCAATTTGCTTCAAACAAATTAGGATTAGACGAATATGAAGAATTCTTAAAAACATATGGCGATTATTTAACTATTGAAAAACCTTCGTTTTCAGACAACATGAAATTCATGTTTGAATATCAGTTTGGCTACATGTATTTCCGTTATTTAATGTGGAATTTCGTTGGAAGACAAAATGATTTACAAGGAAATTATGAAAGTTTAGAAGGAAACTGGTTAAGCGGAATTGGTTTTATTGATAATTTACACTTAGACAATCAGAGTGAATTATCTACCGACATGAAAAACAATAAAGGTAGAAACACGTATTTCTTTTTACCTTTTATTTTAGCTGTTATCGGAATGGTGTATCACGCTAAAAAAGAATGGAAATCGTTTTATGTTTTATTACTACTGTTTTTATTCACTGGTTTAGTCTTAAAAGTTTATCTTAACGAAAGACCTTTTGAACCAAGAGAAAGAGATTATGCTTTAGTTGGTTCATTCTATATTTTTGCGATGTGGATTGGTGTTGGAATTTATGCCATTTATCAATATATTTTAAAATATGTAAATCCGAAAGTGGCCTTACCAGTCGTTTTGGCAACAACGTTATTGGCTTCGCCAGTCGTTTTAGCTTCTCAAAACTGGGATGACCATGACAGAAGCTGTAAACATACAGCAGTTGCTATGGCAAGAGCATATTTAGATTCTTGTGAACCGAATGCGATTTTATTTACTATTGGTGATAATGACACCTTCCCAATGTGGTATTTACAAGAAATTGAAGGTTATAGAACCGATGTTAGAATTGTAAACACGAGTTTATTGGCTACAGATTGGTATATTGATGAAATGAAGGTGAAATCGAACAAATCTGATGCATTGCCAATTTCATTTACTCACGATCAATATGTGGGTGACAAGAGAAATTATTGCTTATTTGACGAAAGAACAACAGATACATTAGATTTAGGTTTAACGTTAGATTTCTTAAAAGACGATCGTTCTAAAAGAGAAATGAAAAACGGTCAATTTGTACATTTTTACCCAAGTGAGCATTTGAAAATTAAAGTTGACAAACAAAATATTATCAAAAATAAAGTCGTTTCTCCGAAATATTACGATTCTATTGTGCCACAAATAAATTTAAAATTAAAAGGTGGTGCGATTTATAAAAACAGAATATTAATGTTAGATATTTTTAACGAAAACAACTGGAAAAGACCAATTTACTTTTCTCCAGGAAGTTTTGGATCTGACGATTATATTTGGATGAAAGAATACCTTCAATTAGACGGAATGGTTTATAAATTGGTCCCAATTAGAACCAAATTACAAGAAGGAAACTCTTATGATATGGGCTATATTGACACAGACAAAATGTACAATATTATCAACAAATGGACTTGGGGTAACGCAGGAAGCGATAAAATTTATCACGATCCAGAAACGCGTAAAAATGCTTTATCATACAGAAACAATCTTTCTCGTTTAATGACGGCATTAATTGAAGAAAAGAAATTTGACAAAGCGGAAAAAGTGATTCAAATTGCTATGAAAAACATGCCAATTGATTACTTTGAATATTACACTACAGTAAATCCATTTGCAGAAGGATATTATAAAATTGGTAAACCAGCTGAAGCAAGAAAAATAATAACTCAGCTGATTAAAAAACACCAAGAAAAAATTACATTCTTTGATTCACAATCTGAAAAACAAAAAGCGTTTTACGGAAGAGAAATTAATGACGAAATTAAAAGATACTATATGCTGATGCTAATTGCAGAGGAAAATAACGATTTAGAATTTTACAATCAACAAATTATTAAATTCAAAAATTATAATAAGATGATGGGTGATTATGGAATCAGTATCGAATAAAAAATAATAAAAACAAACACTAAAGCCATTCATTTGAATGGCTTTTTTTATTTAATTTCACTTTGAAAACAGAATACAATTCTAATTCAACTAGTCTCTAAAGTAGCAATTTTACAATTTGTTATCATAATTCTATAACAAAGCAAAATAGTTTAAATTTTACCTTTGAATACATTTCAAAATTTAAAATCATGAACATTAAAAGACTCTTTGGGGCATTATTAACAATTCTAGGAGTTGTTGGCCTAATTTATACCGCATTTGTATTTACTGATACTTCTGGAAGCGAACGCGATATTAAATCCTTAATTATATATGGTATTTTAGGAATCGTATTTTTTATGGCTGGTATTGGACTCGTAAAAACCACAAAAGACGAATCTTAAGATTAATTGAAAATAAAAAACTACTTAAGACGATAAGGAACTCAAAACTTTATTACTTTTGGGTGATAAATGACAAAGGTTCCTAAAATACTAAAACTCCTATTTTTCAATCAGGTTTGGAACATTCCGAATACTGACAATACTATTTATTTAACTTTTGACGATGGACCAACGCCTGAAATCACAGAAAAAGTTTTAGAAATTCTAGAAAAACATCAAATTAAAGCTACATTTTTCTGTATTGGAGATAACGTAAGGAAATATCCAGAAATCGTACAGAAAATCATTTCTAAGCATCATTCTGTAGGCAACCACACCTATAGCCATTTAAAAGGTTGGAAAACAAATACAAAAACGTACATAAGCAATACTCAAGCTTGTGAAATCAAACTGAACTCGTTATTTAAAATTCGAAATTCGAAGTTATTTCGTCCGCCTTATGGCAAAATTACGCCTTGGCAATCTTATAAATTACGAAAACTGGGCTATAAAATAATTATGTGGGATGTGTTGAGTAAAGATTATGACATCAATCTTTCTCCAGAAACCTGCTATGAAAATGTAGTTTACAATGTTACTTCAGGAAGTATTGTTGTGTTTCACGATAGCGTTAAAGCACAAAAAAACATACTCAATAGTTTAGAAAAAACTATTGAAACTTTAAAAAGTAAAGGGTTTAATTTTGAAAAAATCGCCTAAGCTTGTTCTTGAATAAGAGAAATTAAAGTATTCGCATCAAATTCACCGCTTTGTCTCCAAACCATTTGACCATCTTTATAAATCATAAAAGTTGGCAAACCTTTAATACGCAGTGCTTCTGCTAATTCTTTATTTTTATCTACATCAATTTTAATCACTTTTGCTTTATCGCCTAAGGCAGCAGCAACGTGACGAATTGTTTCATTCATAGTAATAGATTGCTCATGCCATTCCGTAAAAAAATCAATTAATACGGGTACTTGTGCATCTATAAGTTCTCCAAATTTCGACATAGACCGAAGTGTTTATTAAACAAATGTAAATATTTTTTTAATATATCAAACAAATATGCAGACTTTTTAAGTGATTACGCCACTTTTTTGGTTTTTTTTAACTCTATTACCGTGATTTCTGGCATAATTCCAACTCTTCCTGGATAGGCATGAAATCCAAAACCGCGATTTACATAAATGTATCTTCCTGCATTTTCATATAAACCAGCCCATTGTTTGTAAATATATTGCACCGGACTCCATTTGAAGAAACCTGGAATTTCAATTCCAAATTGCAAACCATGTGTATGACCAGATAATGTCAAATGATAATGGTCTTCATCATGTTGCACCACTTCATCCCAATGACTAGGATCGTGACTCATTAAAATTTTGAAATCTTCAGGCTTAACATCTGTCGTAGCTTTTTTCAAATCGCCTTTTTTTCCAAACTTTCTTCCCCAATTCTCCACTCCAACTAAAACAATTTCGCTAGCACCTTTTTTAAGTTTGACGTTTTCATTCAGCATTAATTTGAAATCTATTTTTTCGTGAATCGCTTTAATATTTTCAAAATTTTGATTTTCATCTTTCTCAGAACCCCAATCAAAATAAGTCCCATAATCATGATTTCCTAATATAGAATATTTTCCTAATTTCGGGTTATATAAGCCTTTGAAAGTATCAATCCACGGATCCATTTCTTTCGCATGTGTATTCACAATATCACCTGTAAACAATAGCAAATCGGAATTTTGTTCATTAATTAAATCAACCGCATATTTAATTTTATCGGTATCTTCATCAAAACTACCACTGTGAATGTCTGAAATTTGTGTAATCGTAGTTCCATCAAATTCTTCTGGTAAATCATCAAAAAACAATTGTTGTCTAATCACTTTGAAATTATACTTTCCAATCGTCATTCCGTAAAGCAACGAACTAAAAGGGATCGCTGCAATTCCTAAAGCAATCTGACTTACGAATCTTCTTCTCGGAATAAAAAATTGTTCTCTATCATTATCTACAAAACTCATCACACAAGCTTCAACCAAACGTGAAATATCTTCAATAAATAAAACTAAAAAGACTAAAATTTTAGGAATATAAGTAATCAAAGCTAAACCAATTACAAATAATGTACCTCTGGTTTGACCTTTACCTCTATCGAAATTCATAAATGAATATACTATAAAAAGCATCAAGGCTAATGAAACAACTAAGTAAATCATCAACGCCCATTTGTTTTTCGTAATGGTTTTAATTGCTTGAAACGAATAGAATTCAACAATTAACAATATAATTAACGGTATTAAACCTTTCATGTTTTATTATTTTTTACAAATTAACTAACTAGTTCACAATTAACATAAACATTAATTCAATTTTAACAAAGATTTTTTATTTAAAGAATTGTATTTTTACCATCGAATAAATAAAAAACCATTTATGTCACAAAAACGCTTATTTCTTTTAGACGCTTACGCACTTATTTTTCGAGGGTATTATGCCTTTATAAAAAATCCAAGAATCAACTCAAAAGGTATGGACACTTCAGCCATTATGGGATTTATGAATGCCCTAATGGATGTAATCAAACGTGAAAAACCAGATCATTTAGCTGTTGCTTTTGATAAAGGCGGAAGTACGTTTCGTTTGGAAATGTTCGAACAATATAAAGCCAACCGTGATGCTACGCCAGAAGCGATAAAAATTGCCGTTCCTTATATTCAAGATTTATTACGTGCGATGCATATTCCGATTGTAGAAGTTGCCGGTTTTGAAGCAGATGATTTAATTGGAACTATCGCAAAACAAGCCGAAAAAGAAAATTATCAAGTTTTTATGGTAACGCCAGATAAGGATTTTGCACAATTGGTTTCTGAAAATATTTTTATGTATCGTCCAGCTCGAATGGGGAATGATATTGAAATTTGGGGGATTCCAGAAGTACAAGCGAAATTTGAAGTGGAACATCCATTACAAGTCATCGACTATTTAGGAATGATGGGCGATGCCGTGGATAACATTCCAGGTTTACCAGGTGTTGGAGAAAAAACAGCGAAGAAATTATTAGCTGAATTTGGTTCGATGGAAAACCTTTTAGACAATACGGATAAACTGAAAGGTGCTTTAAAAGAAAAAATTGAAGCCAATAAAGAAAAAGGAATTTTATCTAAAAAGTTAGCGACTATTCTTTTGGATTGTCCTGTAACTTTTGACGAAAAAGATTACGAATTAAATACGCCAGATGTAGAAAAAACAGATGCGTTGTTTATGGAATTAGAATTCCGTCAAATGAAAGCGCAGTTTGATAAATTATACAATCCAGCAGCAACTACTGAAGAACCAAATTCAGAAAAAACTGTTTTAAAGAAAGCGCCAGTTAAGAAAACGAATGATGAACAATATGATTTATTCGGTTTTTCTGATGCGGAAGAAACAACAGAAACACACACTTCTTATTACGCGACATTAGAAAATACAGAACATTTTTACCAAAACGTACAAGGCGATTTACCTACAAAAATGTTTATTCAGAATTTAATGAATCAGACTTCGGTTTGTTTTGATACGGAAACGACTTGTTTAGATGCTTTAAATTCAGAATTAGTTGGAATGGCATTTTCTTGGGAAAAAGGAAAAGGATTTTATGTGCCGTTTCCAGAAAATCAGGAAGAAGCACAGATCTTAGTAGATAAATTCAAGCCGTTTTTCGAAAATGAAAACATCGAAAAAGTCGGACAAAATATCAAATACGATATCAAAATATTAGCGAATTACGGAATTGAAGTCAAAGGAAACTTATTCGATACGATGATTGCACATTATTTGATTAATCCAGATATGCGTCATAATATGGATGTGTTGAGTGAAACCTATTTGAAATATTCTCCGAAATCTATTACTGAATTAATTGGTAAAAAAGGGAAAAATCAAGGTAATATGCGTGATATTCCTTTAGACGACATCAAAGAATATGCGGTGGAAGATGCTGATGTGACGATTCAATTGAAAAATCATTTCTTACCGATTTTAGAAAAAGTGGGTACGAAAAAATTATACGATGAAATTGAAATTCCGTTAGTACCCGTTTTAGCGGCGATGGAAACGGAAGGAATCAACTTAGATGTCGATTTCTTGAAGAAAATGTCAGTTGAAATGACGGCTGAAAGTAAAGCTTTAGAACAAAAAATATATGAAACCGCTGGTGAAACTTTCAATTTAGCTTCTCCAAAACAATTGGGTGATGTGTTATTTGAAAAAATGAAAATTGGTGGCGCAAAACAAAAGAAAACCAAAACGGGTCAATATGCGACTGGCGAGGAAATTCTGAGTTATTTAGCCAACGACAATCCGATTGTAAAAGACATTTTAGAATGGCGTCAAATGGTGAAATTGCAAAGTACTTACATTGATGCTTTACCAAATCAGGTTGACCCGAAAACAGGTCGTGTTCATACCGATTATATGCAAACGGTTGCGGCGACTGGTCGTTTGAGTTCTAACAATCCGAATTTACAAAATATTCCAATTCGTACCGAAAGAGGAAGACAAATTAGAAAAGCTTTTATTGCTAGAGATGAAAATCACACCTTAGTTTCTGCCGATTATTCTCAAATTGAATTGCGAATTATCGCGGCTTTATGTGGCGAAGAAAACATGATTGAAGCGTTTAAAAACAACGAAGACATTCATAAAAGTACGGCTGCGAAAGTCTTTAATGTGCCTTTAGAAGAAGTGACTAAAGAACAAAGAAGTCATGCTAAAACAGTCAACTTCGGAATTATTTATGGGGTTTCTGCATTTGGATTGAGTAATCAAACGAATTTATCTCGTAAAGAAAGTGCCGAATTGATTGATGCGTATTACAAAACCTATCCAAAGTTGAAATCGTTTATTTCTGATCAAGTGGATTTCGCAAGAGAAAATGGCTACGTAGAAACAATTTCAGGCAGAAGACGTTATTTAAAAGACATAAACTCGGCAAACGCTATAGTTCGTGGTGGCGCAGAAAGAAATGCCGTAAACGCACCAATTCAAGGTTCAGCTGCAGATATTATTAAAATTGCGATGATTAACATTCATAAAAAACTAAAATCGGAAAACTGGCAATCAAAAATGTTGTTACAAGTGCATGATGAGCTAGTTTTTGATGTACATAACAGTGAATTAGAGAAAATTCAACCGATGATTAAACACGAAATGGAAAACGCCTTTAAAATGATTGTTCCTTTAGATGTGGAAATTGGAATGGGTAAAAACTGGTTGGAAGCACATTAAAAAAGTATTCAATGTTCAGTTTTTAGTTATCAGTTAATTTCTAAAAACAAAAAAACCTTCTTAAAATTAAGAAGGTTTTTTTTATGTGTTTTATTTTTGATTAACCGATAGTTATATCATCAATTTGAACAGTAGTTGTTTGAGTATCTGTTCCGATATATTCGAAAACAAAATAACCATTACCTGTTAAACTTGCAGGAATATTAAAAGTTCCTGGTGAAGTAAACGAATTCTCTGAAGCACCAATTGCCGGATAAAGAATATTAAAACCAGATCCAGATGTGATATCAGTTAATTTTGTTCTATCAACTGCACTTCCAGGTACATAATCAGCGCTTTTAATGTAATATACTTTTAAAGCAACTTCACCTCTAAAGAATCTCATTTCTTTTTTAAAAGTCATTGTACTAGCTGCAGTAAAATTCACAGGAACCATAAAAAATGTTTTACATGGAACTCCAGGATTTCCGTTACCTGCAAAAGAAGACATTTCAATATATTTATTTCCTGTACCAGTAGGGAATTGTTTTATTTGCCAATATCTTGGTCCAAAATCTGCATCATTGATGTATTTTGGGAAATTTGCTAAGTTTAAAGCGTATGATGTAAATGGCTCATTTAATGTAGCATCAAAAACATTAGCATTTCCAACAATTGGAGGAGCGCTATCAATTCTTGTGTTCGTTAACATAATATCATTTTCTGTACGAACCATAAATTGGTATCCACCTAAATACTTCGTTAAAACTCCTCTAATCTTTCCATTTAAAGAAGAAACTGGTTTTGCAGCAAAAGTTGCAAACTCAGAAATTCTAACAATTAATGTATTTCCTAAAGCATCAGAAACGATGTTATTAGTAGCACCACCAATTTGGTTGTTACTATCATAATAAGTTTTACCAACATTTGCATCAGAGAACTGAACTCCTGAAATTTCAATCAATTTATTTAAATTGGCATCATTTAACATTGCTGGAATAGTCATAGTATTAACTAAAGTGTTTTCATCAACTTTAGTACAACTTCTTTTAACGATATCTTGATATTCAACAATTTCTAATCTTCCAACTTCATCAGCTAAAGGCTCACCATTATCGAATAAATTACCAATTTCTAATCCATTAGTTAATGGATTATTATAAAAGTATCTATTTTTCATTCTAATATATACTTTTCTTCCTGGCTCAAACTTAGTGTATAAATTATAATCATCTACAGGAACAGAAAATCCTTTAGTTCCATCCAATGAAACCATTGAAATTGATTTATAAAAATTACCGCCTTCATCACTTGAAGTTACATACGCTTCGATGATATCATCTGCACTAACTCCAGGAGGAACAGTACTATTATAAGATTTAACGGTTCCAGTTGCAAGTGTTGCTATATTTTGTACAGTCTTTGTAGCAGTTAAATCACCACATTCTCCTGATAAATCTGGATCAGCATAATTGTCATTATTAACACAACCAAATAAAGTTGCGAAAATAGCAGTTGTTAAAACTAATTTAATATTTTTCATAGTCATTTATTATAAAGTTTTATCAAATATTTTAATATCGTCTACTCTTAAAGATCCATCTAATGCAGCATTTGTACTAGATCCTTTAGCCTTAAAAGCAATATAAATATTTCCAGTGTAAGATGATAAATCAACTTGTCCAGAATTCACATTTAAAACACCATCAGCACTTCCATTTGGTAAGTTAGTTGCTAATCCTGCAATATTAGCAGTAATTGGAGTCCAAGTTGCTGCTAAAACATCTGTTCCGTCAAAATCAGTAGAAATAAGAACTTCTAAGTTGTTATTTGCATCAGTTATAAATTCTGCAGCCGTTTTAAATGTTAAAACTTCATTTGAAGAATTGTCCATATTGATAACAGGTGATATTGCCCAAGCAATGTTAGTTACATCACCAGTTGTACTACCAAAAGTAGTGAATTGGATATATCCGTTATTATCATCATTTTGTTCTGTCCATTTTACTGTACCCGTTTGAGCAAAGCTAGTCCAATCACCAAAATTTAAATACTCATCTTCATTAACAGTAAATGAATCAAAAACTTCCTTAAAAACAACAGGTTTAAATGTTGGGATTTCTGTATCTGGTTCATTACAACCTACTAATGAAATTGTAAAAGCAACCAAAACTATTTTTAAATATATATTTTTCATAGCGATTAATTAAAAGTTAACATACAAATTTACAAAATATGTTCTTCCATATCCGTAAAAATATTTTGAACCAAAAGAAGGTGTTCCGTTTGCATTATCCGTTTGAAGATCAGTAAAAGTAGCTTTTCTTGATTGTTCAAAACCACCTGTTTTATATGTTGTATCTAAAACATTATTTACAGAAGCAAAGAAACCAATTGTAGTATTGTCAATTCTCCAAGATTTTCCTCCTGTTACATTTAACAAATTAAAATCAGCAAATTTTTCTTGTTTTAATAATTTTTCAACACTTTCTTGTGTAGCACCTGGATAACCGTAACCATCACTATCTACTGCAAAATTTTCAGTTCTAGTAATGTTTGAAATATCTACGTAAGAATTAGCTAAATAGTTAATATTTGCTCCAATCCACCAGAAATGTGGATCTCTATATTCTAAACCAAATGAAGCAGCTGTTTGTGGCATACCTGCAATTCTGTAATTTTTTAAATTCGCTTTACCAAAGTCAACTACTGGTTGAGTATTTGTTAAAGACGCTTGTCCGTCATCATTTATTTTTAAATTCGGATTGTTTCCGTATAAATACTGACCATAAGAAGCTGCAACTGTTGCTTTAATTGTAGAAGTAATTTGGTATTCCATACCTAATTCAGCACCAAAATTTCTTTTTTCAATTCCTGTTAAAATTTCAGAAATAAAAGAATCTTCATCATTTCCATCTGCATCTTCACCTACATTTTCAGCATAGAAGAATGAAATTTCTGTTGCATTTTTTACTCTAGAAGCAAAACCAGTTAAACGTGCTTTGAATTTAGGTGTTCTTACTACATAAGAAGCATCTAAACTAGTTACAGTTTCACTATCTAATTCAGGAGTAATATTATTGTTGATACGTGCATTAGCAAAAGTATTTCTCATATTTGGTGCTTTTGTCATATATACACCATTGAAATCTAATAAATGCTGACCTGTAATTTTGTATGTAAATCCTCCTTTGAAACCAAAGTTTTCAAAAATTTGCTTACCGCTTTTTCCAAAAGAAGTATTAGCATAAATTCCGTTTCTATATAAACCTTCTCTTTCGTATTGACTTCTAGAGAATGATTGTGCTAAATAGAAATCTGTTTTTTTGTAAGAGAATTTAAATTGCGTAAATGCATCCATAACAATAGCATTTAAATTATAGTTATAACCGTATTGGTCACCAACTTTAACTTGTCTGTTTGGATTGTTTAAATCTGATTGTGTTTGATCACCTGAATAAAAAGGATCTACATCAGAAAAATATTGACCTCCTAATAAATCCAACATGTTTTGGAAATTATGAGATTTTAATTTTTTGAAACTAGCTCCTGCATTTAATTTTATGTTATCAGATAAATCTGAGAATAAAATTGAATTAGCAGAAATTTGTTTGTCATCTGTTCTGTCTTCGTATAAAGCATAAACACTTTTCCCTGCATTTACACTATTTTGATTTGCAGTATAAATAGCATTCCAGTCAATTTGTCCATCAGCAAGAAAATTAGCTTTTGCTTTTTCAGCTAATGGATTTGATCCATCACCCATATAGTTTGTTGGGTCATTATAAAAATAACTTGGTAAATTTTTATAGTATGTAGGATCAGGATTATTAGCACCTTGATAATCAAATCTGCTATTTCCAATAGAACCTGTTTGATAAGCTACACTCGTATTTAATGTAGTTTTCTCTGACATTTTCCAGTAGTGAGTTAACATTAAAATTGGCTCTTCTACATCTTTATCTCTAGAATTACGTTTTTTTCCGTTTTGGTATCCCCAATACGAATTGTATTTAATTCCTTTTAAGTCGTTTACTTCGTTTGTATTAGGAGAATTTTTACCTCTGCTGTTTTGAGCGTAAATACTAGTAAAGTTTAAACTATGATTTTTGTTGAATCTTTTTTCAACACTTGCAAAAAATGAATTTGCTGAATAATCTGTTCCTTCAAAATAACCTTCTTTTGCCCATCTTCTTGAACCAGAAATACTGTATGCCCAACCATTTTCCATTAATCCAGAGTTATGAGTAATCATAGATCTCCAAGAATAGTTAGTATTTGTACCCGATTGAGAAATTCTAGTTCCTTTTCTGTATAAAGAAGCTCTTGTATTTATTTCTTGAGTTCCTAAAATTCCACCAAATGTATAATCTGATGGCGCAGAACCTAAAGTAAATTCTTGATTTCTTGTGGCGTCATTTAAACCTCCCCAGTTACTCCATTGTGGTCTTCCGTCGTAGATTTTGTTCATAGAAATACCATTAATCATAGTAACTCCATACTCATTATCTAAACCTCTCATTCTAAAACGAGCTTGCCCCCAATTGAAAGCCGCAGCTTGCTGGTATGCATCTCTAGAAGATTGTAACAATCCCGCAGTACTTTCAGAACCACTGTTGTCATCACCTAAATCGTTTTCTGTAATAGTTATTAAACTTAATTGTTGTTCTGAAGTAATGTCTTCTTCCAAAAACATCATTCCAACATCTAAAGTTTGATCTGCAACTACTTCAATAGCGAAGTTTTGTGTGTTGTATCCATCTATCGAAACAACCAAAATTTGATTTCCTGCTGCAATACCTTTAATTAAGAATTCTCCTAAATTATTAGTTGTAACAAATTGTTCGTTAGATTGAATCATTACCTTTACGCTACCCAATGGGTTTTGCGATTTAGAATCAACTACTTTTCCTTTAACAGTTGATTGATTTTGAGCCATCATTATAACGGCCTGAAATAGAAATAAAAGACTTAATGCAAGTTTTTTCATACTTAATTATAAATTAATACTTTAACTAACATTTAATTTACAAAAACTAAATGCGGGCAAATGTACAACATTTAATAATATTATTTACCTTTGGCATCGATTTTGCTTTAATATTTAATCATAATTTAACCTTAGACATGAAAATTAAACCATTTTACAGCACTTTAGCAGTTATTTTGTTTGTAGCAACGAGTTTTGCACAAGAGAAAAAAAACTATATGGTTAACACAATAGCTTTCTATAATTTAGAAAACTTATTTGACACTATTAACGATCCAAAAATTAATGATGAGGATTTTATTTATACACCAGCAGACTATAAAGATAAATTACAAAAATTAGAAAGAGTAATTTCTCAAATTGGAGTAAGTGCAGAACAAAAAAATTCTCCAGTTGTATTAGGTGTTGCCGAAATTGAAAACAGACAAGTGTTAGAAGATTTATGCAAACAACCTTTATTAGCAGCAAAAGGGTATGCGATAATTCATTTTGATTCACCAGACAAAAGAGGTATTGATACGGGTTTTTTATACCAAAAAGGGCATTTTACTCCAACAAGTTACAAAAACTATCCTTTAATTGTAACAGAAGATCTTACAGACAAAAAAGCAAAAGACAAAGAAAAAATTGAAGACACAGATGATAATGTTGTGGACACAAAAACTAACAGAATTTACACACGTGATCAAATTTTGATGACTGGTATGTTAGATGGTGAAGAAATGCACTTTATTGTAAGTCACTGGCCATCACGTAGAGGTGGAGAAAAAAGAAGTAGTCCATTACGTGAAGCCGCTGCCGCTTTAAACAAAAAAATCATCGATTCATTACAAACAATCAACCCAAATGCAAAAATTTTTACAATGGGTGATTTGAATGACGGTCCTTTTAACAAAAGTGTAAAACAAGTTTTAGGCGCTAAAGGTGATGAAAAGGAAGTACAACCATTAGGCTTATACAATCCGGCTGAAAAATTAATGAACAAAGGAATTGGAACATTAGCATTCAGAGATTCTTGGGATTTTTTCGATCAAATTATTATTTCGGAATCTTTATTAAGTAAAAATAAATTATACGCAACTTGGAAATATTGGAAAGCAGGTGTTTTTAACGCACCTTTCATGATCCAACAAACTGGACAATATAAAGGTTATGCTTTAAGAAACGGAGCAACTGGCCCAGGGTATTCGGATCACTTCCCTTCTTACATTTACTTATTAAAAGAAAAAAAATAAATTCAAATTACTCATATATAAAAACCGTCTCAACAAAATTGGGGCGGTTTTTTTATTTTTTGTCTGTTTGAAAAAATCGGTGTAAATTCGTGAAACATAAAATTTCTACAACATGTCAATAGCCAAACCTTTCAACCTGAATAAATGGATAAAAGAAAATCGTTATCTTTTAGTTCCACCAGTTGCTAATAAAAACTTATATGTAGATTCTGGTGATTATATTGTTATGGTTGTGGCTGGACCAAATGCCCGAAAAGACTATCACTACAACGAAACGGAAGAATTATTTTATCAGTTAGAAGGAGAAATTACGATTTACATTCAAGAAGACGGCAAAAAGAAAGCCATGAAATTATCTGCTGGCGACATGTTTTTATTACCTGGAAAAACGCCACATTCTCCAAATAGAACAGAAAATTCTATTGGATTAGTAATTGAAAGAAAAAGAACCGAAGGCAAAGATGGTTTACTATGGTTTTGCGACAATTGCAATCATAAGCTTCATGAAGTGTATTTCGGATTAAATGATATCGAAAAAGATTTTCTTCAACATTTCGAAGATTTCTATTCTTCAGAAGAAAAAAGAACTTGTGATAAATGCGGGACAGTTATGGAAGTCAATCCGAATTTTATTAAGAAATAATTGGGAATGTTTGTATTTAAAAGTTATACTTTCGCAAAAAATTAAATCATCCACATGGATACTTATTCGAGGAAAACAGAAATTTTAACCGAGTAGCATTTGTATAATACAAACGCTATCTCAAAACGCGCTTTGTATTATGATAACTTTTTACAAAAACAACAACGGATTATTTCAAACAGATAATCAAGAAAAAAACTGCTGGACAAGTGTAGTTTGCCCAACAAAAGAAGAAACCCAATATTTACTTGAAGAATTACAAATTCCCGAAGCGTTTTATAACGATATTGAAGATATTGACGAACGTCCACGTATTGAAATTGAAAACGGTTGGTGCTTAATCATTATCCGAATTCCATTTAAAAGTAATGACGAAAAATTACCTTTTAATACGGCGCCTTTAGGATTAATTTTTAAAGATGATACTTTCGTTTCACTTTGTTTTCAACAAACTGATATATTATCTGACTTTGTTATTTATTCACAACGTAAAAAAATAGCAATAAAAGATCATTTCGATTTAGTCCTGAAATTACTTTTATCATCAAGCGTTTGGTTTCAAAAATATTTAAAGCAAATTAATCAACGTATCAAACTTGCCGAGCAAAATTTAGAAAAATCAATTAAAAACGAAGAACTACAAGCTTTATTACAAATTGAAAAATGTTTGGTTTTTTTCATCACTTCTTTAAAAGGAAACGATATTTTATTCCATAGAATGAGAAATTTAAAAAATCATAAAGACAGTTTTGATTTAGATTTACTTGAAGATGTAGAAATTGAACTACGTCAGGCGGAAGAAACCACCAATATTTACAGCAACATTTTAACCGGAATGATGGATGCTTATGCTTCGGTAATTTCAAATAATTTGAATATTATTATGAAACGACTAACTTCAATTTCCATAATTTTAATGATTCCAACACTTGTAGCTAGTTTATATGGTATGAATGTGCCGAATAATCTTCAAGAAAACAAAAATGGTTTTTTAATTATTATAGTAATTTCAATAGTCATTTCTATTCTTGGTGTTTTCTTTTTCAAGAAGAAAAAAATGTTTTAATACATTGAACTTAATTATATAAAGTAAAAAATATTACCTTTGCATAAAAATAACAAAAACACATAATAAAGTTACATATGTCAACAATAGCATCACAATTCGGAATGCAAGAAGCATTGCAAGCATTAGGAATTAAAGAAGTAAACGATGGAACTTCTACAGGTTCAAACAGTTTTTCTTCAGGAGAAATAATCGAAAGTTATTCACCAGTTGATGGTCAATTAATCGGTAAAGTAAAAACAACAACTGCAGCAGACTACGAAAAAGTAATGCAAAGTGCAACGGAAGCATTCAAAATGTTTCGCGCTATGCCAGCACCTCAACGTGGAGAAATTGTTCGTCAGTTTGGAAATAAATTAAGAGAATTAAAAGAACCTCTTGGAAAATTAGTTTCTTACGAAATGGGGAAATCTTTACAAGAAGGTTATGGTGAAGTTCAAGAAATGATTGATATTTGCGATTTCGCAGTAGGTTTATCACGTCAATTGAACGGACAAACTATTCCATCTGAACGTCCTGGTCACGTAATGAGAGAACAATGGCATTCAATTGGTGTTGTTGGTATTATTTCTGCATTCAACTTTCCAGTAGCCGTTTGGGCTTGGAATACTGCATTAGCATGGATTTGTGGAGACGTTTGTGTATGGAAAGGTTCTGAAAAAGCGCCAATTTGTACTATCGCTTGCCAGAATATTATTGCTGATGTATTAAAAGCAAATAATTTACCAGAAGGAATTTCTTGTATTATTAATGGAGATTACAAAGTAGGTGAAATGATGACTACAGATGTTAGAATTCCATTGGTATCTGCAACAGGTTCAACAAGAATGGGAAGAATTGTTGGCGCAACTGTAGCACAACGTTTCGGAAAATCATTATTAGAATTAGGTGGAAACAACGCAATCATTATCACTCCAACTGCTGATTTAAAAGTAGTAGTTCCTGGAGCGGTTTTCGGAGCGGTTGGAACAGCTGGACAAAGATGTACGTCTACTCGTAGATTAATCATTCATGAATCAGTTTACGATAAAGTAAGAGACGCAATTGTTGGTGCTTACGGACAATTAACGATTGGAAATCCATTAGATCAAAAAAATCATATCGGTCCACTTATCGATACTGATGCGGTAAACACTTATTTAGCAGCAATTGAAAAAGCTAAAGCTGAAGGTGGAAAAGTATTAGTTGAAGGTGGTGTTTTATCTGGAGAAGGTTACGAATCTGGATGTTACGTGAAACCAGCTATTATTGAAGCGGAAAATCATTTCGAAATTGTTCAACATGAAACTTTTGCTCCAATTTTATATTTAATGAAATATGAAGGTGAAGTAGAAAACGCGATTGACAAACAAAATGGTGTTGCTCAAGGATTATCTTCTGCAATTATGACAAACAGCATGAAAGAAGCAGAAAAATTCTTATCATTCGCAGGTTCTGACTGTGGAATTGCTAACGTAAACATCGGAACTTCTGGTGCGGAAATTGGTGGTGCTTTCGGTGGAGAAAAAGAAACTGGTGGTGGAAGAGAATCTGGTTCAGATGCTTGGAAAGTATACATGAGAAGACAAACAAACACAGTAAACTACTCTGATCAATTGCCTTTAGCACAAGGAATTAAATTTGATCTTTAATTTAGTGAATAGTAAAAAGTGATTAGTGAATAGTCGCTTTTAAACATAGAAAAACCCTGCAAATTATATTTGCAGGGTTTTTTGTTTGTATTTAGATTTATTTCCTATCTAAGTATTTCATTAGTTTTTTATACAATTTAATGATAAAATAAATAGCTCCAATTACTAAAACAAACAACAATGTTTGCATAATGAACAGTCCAAAACTAAATTCATTAACGATTTTTCCCATAAAATAAATTACTCTTGTTTTGTAACACTAGTCTTAGTTATTTCATCATCTTTTACATAAATGATTTCGTTACTATTACTGACATAGCTCCAATCATAAACACAATATGCAACATTATGTTCTTTATTATCTTTATATATTTTCATAAAATATTGCCCTTCTCCGTTATCAACTGGATCAATACATGGAAGTATAAATTTTAATTCTTTATTTGGAAGAATTTTGTCATTAATACTAATTTTTTCTTTCACACCATCAATAACAACTATAGAATCTATTGAAACAGTTGCCTTATTAATGATGGTTATCTCTTTGTTTGTTATTTTCTCTTGACAAAAAACAAACAATGGTATTAGTGCGAAAAATTTAATTGATTTTTTCATTATTGATTGGTTGGTAATTTCTTAAATCCCAAAGATTACTTTTAATTTTCCTTTATTACTTTAAACTATCAGTTGGAATTTCAAAAGTATCCCAATTCATATATTTAGGATATTTTGCTTTCATTATAGACCAATATAAATAATAAGGCTTACTTTCTCCTCTTTTTGTTTGTAAATATTCATTTTTTAGAACTTTATAACTTTTATTATCAAATGTTGTACAATAATCAATACCAGATTTATAATTTACTAAAACAACTTGAATTTTATCACTCTCTTCTAATATAAATAAAGAATAAAAACTTTCGTCTTTCTCTAACAACAATTTTTTAGTTGACAATAGCTTAAAAAAATTATTACTTTTTAATTTTTCATTATTGTTTGTTTTATGAATAATTAAAGGCGTTTTCAATTTATTTATTTTTATGGATTTCATCACCAAATCATTATAATTTATTTTATGATGATTACATGAAAACATAATTAAAATGACTAAGGTAGCTACTAAATATTTCATAATAATTATTTAAATTGAGTATAAAAATGACCAGCGTTTGATTTTGTAATTAAAACACCAAAAGATCCAATTTCAAACATGTTCCCCATTTCATTACCATTTGTATCAAAATCTGTAAGGTGATTTCCATAATGAACAAATTCATGTAGAATTGTTATAGCCATTAGAAAACCAGTAGCTTGAACTGTACTATCTAATTGAGCAACTTCCATTCCTAAAGCAAAATTTGCATTAATATTGATTATATTCGGAGTGTCATGATCAAAATTTCCATAATTAGGTCCGGATGGACCTGTTAAATTTGGTACAAATTTAATTAATGGACCTTGTCCAAAAGTCAATTTTTCTAGTACTTGGTTTTGAGTTAAACCTGAATATAATATAAGTTTATTGAGAATTATCGGGTTATTTTGTACGTTTGACTTAAGATTTTTTAACATTTTTGTAAACTCTGGATACTTTATTTGATCACTTTTCCGCATTTTAAAATTTGGAGATGCTATAACATAGTCATCCATACTTAAAGGATTTAAGTATGCTTCATTCATGAATTCGTTAACAAAATTCCTACTTGTTGTATTATATCCATTTTGATTTAAATAATAAACAATATTCGCTTGAAGATCTTCAAGTTGATTATAAAACCATTCTTGAATATTGAATAACAAACTTGAAAAAAACAAATTATACGGACTCGGGCTTCCTGCTCCGCCGCCTCCAGTTGGTGAGGTTACAACTCCAGTACCTAAATCACCTCCGCCTCCACCATCATCACATGGAACAGAAATTATTGCTGAAACAAATGAACCTGACTGTGCTTGTTGACCAATTGGTAATTTACAACCGCTATCACCATATGCATGCAAACCAGTAGCACATGGATGTTCTTCAAAAACAAAAACATTATCATAACAACTTTCTCCATCATATTTACCCATAACATCAGTAATTAAATTTGGGTCGTCAATGTTTATAACATTTAGTTTACCATTAACATCAACAGCTGTACCAGAAAGTAAAGCCGTTTTTTCACTTTCCGTTAAAGTATATTGTAATAATTTTGCTGTATATGTACTATCAACTTGTTGTGTAATTAATAAATTTTCAAACAATCCATTATCAATGGTTCTGTTTACTTTAAATGTAAAAGTTTTTATATTATTAATTTCCAACATTTTTACATCATTTGCTTCAACTGAAAAATCGTAAATACTACTCACTTCTGTTCTTTCTGTTGTTTTAAATTTTGTAAACGCCTTAAAACCCTCAACTTTTTTCAAAACCTTTTCGTGTTTTTTTATCGTTCTAGAATTTAAAGTCGTCAATTTCATGGAACTTGCTTCTTTTTTTTATGATAAATCATCATAATTATCTTTACTACAACTCACTATTGAAAGAATTGCAAATAAAAACAATAATGGTTTAATTTTTCTTAGGTTGTTTTTCATAAATTTTGTTTAAAACTAGTAATACTTTAATAATTCGCAAACTTAACTGAATGAAAAGACTAAACTTTACGGCTTTGCCATAAAAAAACACAAAAAAATCCTGTCGGGTTTTAAAAACCTAACAGGATTAATTTATTTTCAGAATCTGAAACAATCCCGAAGTTTCGGGACAGATTGACAAAACTCTTACTTTGTTTTCTTCACGTATTGCGTTAAAATAACAATATGTTGATTTTCTACTCTACCTTCAATTTGATTAGCATTGTCCCAAACCAATTTAATATTGTGAACGGCAGCACCACGTTTTGCGGTGAAAGTCGCACCTTTTACATCTAAATCTTTAATTAAAACAACAGAATCACCATCTAATAAAATATTTCCGTTAGAATCTTTATGGATAATTTTTCCATCTTCGTCTTCATCTTCACCTGTGGCTTTTGCCCATTCTAACGCATCTTCATCTAAATACATCATTTCTAATAAATCATGATTTTTTAAACGAGCCAACATTCTCCAAGAAACAATTTGTACAGGTAAATTTTCATTCCACATACTATCTGATAAACCTCTCCAATCGTTGGCGTTCATCAAATCTTTGTTTTCAATTTGATCTCTTAATGATTTCGTAATTAAAATACAGTTTTCAGGAATCGCATCTGTTTTAGGTTCTACGATGTAAACCACTAAGTTTTCATCGCTTCCGCTAATTTCGCAAACCGAACCACTTCTGTCTTTTAATCTTTTTTCAGTAACTATACTCATATTGCTATAAATTAAAAGATGCTCCAATTTGAAAAACAAATTGATTATTATAATGTCCGAAAGTACCTGGAGTTGAATCATATTCAGCAATTGGTAAACTCATTTCAGAATACACGCCAAAACCATCAGTAAAGAAATATCTAAAACCTAAATGACCACCGAAATTTCTTGTTCCAATGTTTAAACCTGGATAAATATCCATATTGTCTTCCAAACCGATAACGCTACCCAAATTAGCATTAAAACGAGCTTTTACATCTACTCTGTCTTGAAATTTTGGTTTAACACTTTCTGGCAAAAGTGTAGTTCCATTTATTTGGACACCGTTATCTGCACTTAACATATAACTTGCTGAAAAACCGAACGACATATTTTCACCAATTCCGTAATCATTAGTTAAAGCGATACCTGTTCCACCGTTTTGAATGGTAGCACCAATTTGTAATTTTAAGTCTTCTTTTCCTTTATATGCTTGTGCATTAGCTAAAAACCCCATTCCTAGGCATACGATAAATACTATTCTTCTCATTTTTACGTTATTAAATTATTCAGCAAAAGTAATAAAATTTAACATTTTTTACGGATATGCCGTAATAAAAATAACCGATGTGTCAATAATTTTACACTTGTATTTTACACCAAATAAATTTCAATTTATTTGGTGTAAAATTTATAAAATCACTAATTTGTTAAATTATGAAAAAAATTATTCTTTTATCAGCATTTGTTATCTCAACATTAGTTTCTTGTTCAACAGAAGATGCTCCAGTTTATAATAAAAATTCAAGCAAAACAAGTTTGAACAATAATGACCTAACAAATTTTTACATGACATTAAGAGATACTACGAGTAGAGAAACGGACTCTCTTGTTGAATCTGTAAATCCAAAACCAATAAAACCATAAACTAAGGGTATTAATTCCTCATTTTTCATATTTTTGTAATATTATGGGGAGATTAATAATTACAGTCATTTCAATATTCTTAATTTTTTCTTGTCAGGACCGGAAAAAATCAGAAAAAACAAAAGCTGATAATTTAATTTATAAAATTAAATTATCAGCAAGTTATAATGATTTAAGGTTAATTGAAGATGAAACAAATAGTTTCAAATACGATACTGTAATCAGAAATAATCTTGATGCTATTTCTGATAAATATTACGACTTAGAAAAATTTGAAGATTACCATAGAGTAAGTAATACTATTTTAGAAGAATCAAAAAAAATTGAAGACACGGTAGGTATTATTGAAGGTCTTTGTAAAAAAGGTGCATATTATTCTAATATATACAAATTAGATAGTATGTATTTTTATTATACAAAAGCCGAAAATTACTCTATAAAAACCAAAAGCAAATACCTTTTAGGAACTATATTTTTAAATAAAGCCGTAATAAATCAAAACCTAAACGATTATTATAATTCTGAGAAAAATTCATTTGAAGCCTTAAAAATTTTAAAAAACAAAAATGATTATTATCTCTTATACAATACCTATTTAAATATTGGATATGCATCATTTAATCAAAATGACGATAGAGAAGCATTAAAATATTTCCAAAAAGCATTAAATACTACTGATAAAATTAAAAACAACACAACTGTTTTATCATTAAAAGGCCAAGCTTATTATTATTACTGTTTGGTTTATAATAAAAACAACAATTACAAAGCTTCTTATATTTCTGCAGCAAAAGGATTAAGTCTAGATGATTTTAAAACAAAAGACCCTCATGTATTTTGCAATTTAAATAACTGTTTGGGGTATTCAAAATTCAAGTTAAACGATAGTAATGCAAAAACTCACTTTATAGAATCGTTAGCCATCGCCAAAAAGGCAAATAATATTTTTGCAATAAACACCTCAAATCTGTATTTAAGTGAATATTATTTGAAATATAATGATACCTCAAAAGCATTTTTACATGCCAATGAAGTTTTGCAAGCGGCAAATGAAAACAAACTATACGATGACAAACTAAAAGCATTGCTTCTTTTAGCAAAAGCTAGTCCAAATGCAGCGACAAATTATTTTGAAACTTACAAAACACTATCGGACAGCATTATAAATAACGAAAGACAAACAAGAGACAAATTTGCCAAAATCGATTATCAAACCAATGAAATTATTTCGGAAAAAGAAACCATTGAAAAACAAAAAGAATCTATATTACAACAATTATGGTCCGTTTCTACGATAGCCATATTTATAATATTAGCCGTACTTTTATTTTATTTTATAAAATCTAGAAACTTAAAAAATAAAGAACTTATTTTCATTCAAGAACAACAAAATGCGAAAGAAGAAATTTATGAATTAATGTTAAACCAACAACATCGCATTGAAGAAGGAAAATATTCTGAAAAAAACAGAATTTCTCAAGAATTGCATGATGGAGTTATGGGGAAATTAATGGGCATCAGGCTAAATTTATTTATTTTAAAGAAAAGACAAGATCCAGATACTATTGAAAAATGTTTACCGTTTATAGATGATATTCAAAATGTAGAAAAAGAAATCAGACAAATTGCACACGACTTAAATCAAAATTTATTTGACGACAATGTTACTTTTATTTCCATTGTTGAAAATTTATTTACGATGATAAAAAGCCATTCTGATATTGAATTTATTTTACAAGTTGACGAAAGAATTGATTGGGATCTGATAAACAACAACATCAAAATAAATATTTATAGAATCATTCAAGAAACATTACAAAACATTGATAAATACGCACAAGCTTCAAAGGTGAATCTTACAATGAATAAAAAAGAAAATGAAATTCATATTACTATTGCCGATAATGGAATTGGTTTTAAACCCGACACGAGTAAAAAAGGAATCGGCTTAAGCAACATGAAAAAACGTATGGAAGAAATTAATGGTAAATTCATTTTAGAATCAATTATTAATAAAGGCACCAAAATAAATTTAATATTTCAAATATAATTATTACTTATTCTGATAAATAACAAAAACATGACTTCAAACATATTATTGGTCGATGATCATCCCGCAATCTTAAACGGATACTTATCTGTTTTAGGCTTTAATGATAAAGACATTGAGCTTGTTCCTACATTTTGTTATACTTGTGAAGACGCTTATAATGCTATCACAAATCCAGAACAACAAGAATTTTTCGATTTCATTTTCTTAGATAGAAGTTTGCCTCCTTACCCAGAAATGAAAATCAGGTTTGGTGAAGATTTAGCTATCCTAGCAAGAGAACACCATAGCAAAGCCAAAATTATTATGCTAACAGCACATGCGGAGTCTTTTATTATTTACGATATTTTACACAAAGCCAGACCAAATGGATTAATTATAAAAAGTGATGCCACTGGCGATGTATTACTTGATGCATTTCATGATGTTATTGACGGCAAAACCTACTATAGCCCGACTGTAAGTGATAGCATGAAAGATTTATTAGTAAGAGAAGATTATTTAGACAGTATTAATAGACAAATAATAGTTTTATTAGCTCAAGGTTTCAAAAACAAAACCATTGCCACACAATTAGGCTTAAGCGACAGTACAGTTGAAAAAAGAAAATCAAAGATTAAAGATTTCTTTCTAATCAATAAAAGCACTGATGAAGAGCTTATCAATGAGGCTAAAAAACTAGGTTTTATTTGATTTTAACTTTTTTTACGGCAAAGCCGTAATTCAGAATACAATCAAACCCTTAATTTTGACTTATAATTATTATTTCATTGAACAAATTTGGGGTTGTTAAGTGAATTAAATCCGTCTGAAGCCTTTCAGACGGATTTTTCTTTTTATACCAAACTCAAAACAATTTTAACATTTTTTACGCTAAAGCCGTAACCTAAAGCATCAATAAATCATTTACTTTGTTTTAATAATTTTTCATTAAACAAGGGGTTGTTAAGTGAATTTAAAATCCGCCTGGCACTTTCAGGCGGATTTTTTTATTCAAAAACAATAAGTCTTTAACATTTTTTACGGCAAAGCCGTAATTCAAAATACAAACAAACCCTTAATTTTGACTTATAATTATTATTTCATTGAACAAATTTGGGGTTGTTAAGTGAATTAAATCCGTCTGAAGTCTTCAGGCGGATTTTTCTTTTTATACCAAACTCAAAACAATTTTAACATTTTTTACGCTAAAACCGTAACCCAAAGCATCAATAAATCATTTACTTTGTTTTAATAATTTTTCATTAAGCAAGGGGTTGTTAAGTGAATTTATAATCCGTCTGACACTTTCAGACGGATTTTTTTGTATCAAATCAAAGTTCGTTTTTAACATTTTTTACGAAAAATCCGTAACAAAAAAACGCTATTCAAAAGTAATTTTACACTTGAAAAAAATTAGAAATCATGATAAAATTAATTATCACAACAATTGCTTTTTTAACAGCTTTATTCGCTAGTAACTTACTACTAAAATAAAAAGCTCCCGGTTGATTTCAACAAATCAAAGAGCAATATCATTTTTTAGATTTTGTACTAAAAGATGTATTACCAACAAATAAAATAATATGCGAAAATTTAATTATACAAAAATTACTTCTACGGATTTAATTTTGGAAGTTGACATTAATAATTTATCAAAAGATGAGCAAATTTCAATGTTTGGAAAAGTTTACTCGCCTGAAACCGAAACAGAAAATGCTGCATTTGTTCAGGAAGAAGATTTTATTTTTGAAATAAATATTATGTTATACCTCGAGTTAGATCCGGCTTATAGCTTATTAAAAAAAGGAACTTATCCTTTGCGATTTAGAGAAGAAAAAGTTCAGGTTTTACTTTCGTTATCACCTCTTGAGTAATTTATATTTTACTTTATTAAACCAATTAAATTCTACCTATTTCATTTGGATATAATTCAGGTAACACATCACTTTGCCAAAATTCTTTCGTATCAATATCCATAATAGTTAATGCGCCTTTAAAAGCCGCACCTGTGTCTAAATTCCATACCGTATTTTTCAAAAGCGGCACTACTTTTTCTGTCTTCGAAACTGGTGTATGCCCAATATATATTTCAGAATAAATTTTTAATCTTTTAGGATAAAAATCTGAAGCTTTGTCCATCGTTTCATCTAAACACAAAGCCATTTCCCAAAGCGTTCTGTCCCAATACATCATTCTTGAAAAATACTCCAAAGTAACACCGTTCAAATTGGTAAATCCGGCATGTACAAACAATCTGTTTTGTGTGTCTAAATGATAATTTTGTAAGGATTTTAGAAACAGAACATGCTGTTGTTTTACTTCATCAGAAACATTTACATATGCGTCAACCGTAGCTTTTCCACCATGTTTAAACCACATTTCTTCATTCAAACTTTCATGGCGATATTCCAACCAATCCAAAAGCAATTCATCATGATTTCCTCTGATAAAAATGCAATTTTGTTTTTGAGATAAACCAATTAAAAAGTCTAATACTTCTGGCGATTGACTCCAACCATCTACATAATCTCCTAAAAAAATTAAAGTATCGTTCGTGTTTATATTGGCTCTTTCTAAAACTTGAATAACTGCTTTTAATCCTCCGTGTATGTCGCCAATAACTAATGTTCTGCTCATTTATATATCGTAAAATAGAAGTACCAATGTACAAATAAAACTTCAATTGCAAAACATGACATTTGTTAGGTTTATATTTTAAGAATTACTTATCTTTGTATTTTAATTCAATCTAAATAAGTTCGTGAGCGATTCTAATGCTTCCATGCTGAAAAAAGGGCAAAGCGCCCAAATTACCGATATTAATATTGACGAAATTCCATTGAAACTAATTGAAATGGGATGTTTGCCTGGTAATGACATTGAATTAATTCAAATTGCTCCAATGGGCGATCCTCTATTTTTTAACGTTAATGATTCGAAAGTGGCTATTAGAATAAAAACCGCGCGAGCAATCTATATCAGTCTAGAATCTATTAAATAAATGACTCCAAAAATCATAAAAGTTGCACTAATTGGTAATCCAAATGTTGGAAAGACTTCTGTATTCAACCAATTGACAGGTTTAAATCAGCAAGTTGGAAACTATCCTGGAATTACCGTTGATAAAAAAACTGGTATTTCGAAATTAAATCAGATTACCAAAGCAAAAATTATTGATTTACCTGGAACATATAGTTTAAACGCAAATTCTATTGACGAAAATGTTGTGATTGAATTGCTTTTAAACAAAAACGATGAAGATTTTCCAGATGTTGCCGTTGTAGTAACCGAAGTGGAAAACCTAAAACGAAATTTATTACTTTTTACTCAAATAAAAGACCTTGAAATTCCTACGTTACTTGTGATTAACATGAGTGACCGAATGAAACAAAAAGGGATTGAATTAGATATTCCGTTACTGGAAACTGCTTTAAAAACTAAAATCGCTTTAATTAGTTCTCGAAAAAATATCGGAATTGATACGATTAAAGAATTGATTATAAATTACAAAAAACTTTCAACAGAACCTTGTTTAAATGCGAGTTCAATTGATGAAGAATATTTCAACAGATTACGAAAAGCGTTTCCAAATCAGTTGCTTTACAAACTTTGGTTGGTAATTACACAAGACGTTAATTTCTTGAACTTACAACGTAATGAAATTGAAAATACGTTTACACGTTCGCATACCGAATTAAAAAAACTTCAACAAAAAGAAACCATAAAACGCTATCAATTTATTAATGATACGTTGAAAGTGGCTCAAAAAATTGACAAAACTAAAGCTACCGATTTTCAAAGTAGATTAGATAATATTTTAACGCATAAAGTTTTTGGTTACCTAATTTTCTTCGGAGTTTTAATGCTTATTTTTCAATCTATTTTCGATTGGAGTAGTATTCCAATGGATTTTATAGACACTACTTTTTCAAAACTAAGTGCACTTACCAAAGACAATCTTCCGCAAGGAAAATTCACCGATTTACTATCAGACGGAATCATTCCTGGAATTGGTGGAATTGTAATTTTCATTCCGCAAATCGCCTTTCTTTTCTTATTTATTTCGGTATTAGAAGAAAGCGGTTATATGAGTCGAGTTGTGTTTTTGATGGATAAAATCATGCGTAAATTCGGATTGTCAGGAAAAAGTATTGTGCCATTAATTTCTGGAACAGCTTGTGCAATTCCAGCCATTATGAGCACGAGAAATATCGAAAACTGGAAAGAACGTTTAATTACCATATTAATTACGCCTTTCATCACATGTTCGGCACGATTACCTGTTTATGCGATTTTAATTTCCTTAATCATACCGGAAAAACGCTTTTTAGGTTTTAGTTTACAAGGTTTAACCTTAATGGCTTTGTATTTATTGGCGTTTGTTGTAGCAATTGCTTCGGCTTATATTTTAAACAAATTGTTAAAACTAAAATGCAAATCGTATTTTGTAGTTGAAATGCCGAGTTATAAAGTCCCAATGTTCAAAAATGTAGCCTTAAATGTATTAGAAAAAACTAAGGCTTTCGTAACTGGTGCTGGAAAAATAATTTTAGCCATTTCAATTGTATTGTGGTTTTTAGGTTCACATGGCTCATCGAACTTTGATAATGCAGAAAAAATTATCGCAGAAAAAAACACGAACTCTCGTTTAGAAAAAGGAGTTTTTGAAAATCAGGTTAGCGCTTACAAATTAGAAAATTCGTATATGGGAATTATGGGTAAAACCATAGAACCTGTTATCAAACCTTTGGGTTACGATTGGAAAATTGGAATTGCGGTGGTGAGTTCATTTGCTGCTCGTGAAGTATTTGTAGGAACATTAGCCACCATTTATAGTGTAGGAAATCAAAGCGATGAAGAATCGACCATAAAAATGAAAATGGCAGAAGATATTGATGCAAATGGCAACAGAATTTTCAATTTTGCAACAGGAATTTCACTACTTTTATTCTACGCTTTTGCGATGCAATGTGTAAGTACGCTTGCCATTGTGAAAAAAGAAACAAACTCTTGGAAATGGCCTATAATTCAATTGGTTTTCATGAGTGGATTTGCTTATGTTGTGGCTTTAATTGCTTATCAAACACTAAAATAAAATGCAAGAAATTTTAACATACATCTGTTTAGGTTTGGCTTTAGGGTTTTTAATTAAAAAATTCTTTTGGAAGAAAAAATCCAACAAAAAAGGTTGTGGAGACAATTGCGATTGTAAATAATTTCACGGCACCATTTTTGATTGAAAAGAGAAAACCATTCTATGCTAAAAAATACTTTACTACTTATCCTTTTTACACTTTCGAGTAGTCTTTATGCTCAAAAAATTGACAAATCTAAAAACGAATTAAAATCCGCAAAAGAAGATACACGTCCGCCTTTGCCAACAGAACCTGTCAATCAGAATGCTCCTTCAGCCTTAGCTGATGACGATGACGATGATAGTCCTGGTATTGGCGCTTTTTTTGGCCGAATTATTTTTTTTGCAGCATTTTATACGACAATAGGCGATTATAAAAATGAAGATCAGTTGTATAACAAACTTTCACCTTATCCATATTTCGATAAAAAAACAGGAAATTTCATTAAACTAAATGAAGATTCAATTGCAAAAAGTCGAGTACGTTTTGATGTAGAAAATCATATTTTATACAGCAATAATGCTTCTTTTGGAAATCATTTTAAAGGAAAATTTCGTTTGTTTCAATATGTATTTGTGCAAGCAGATTATAGAGAATTAATGGAACGTGATAAATTCACAAAAACCAATTCTAGCTTATCTTTGTTTCAATTTAACTTGGGTTCAGACCGACTACGTTATGAAAAATTCAATTTAGGCTGGACGCTTGGCGCAACTTATATTGCTAACGACATCAACGAGGCAGGTTTCTCTTACGGATTAAATACCGATATTTTTGCTTTTAAAAATGTGAGTTTCCATAGTGCGATGATTTGGAGTAAAATAAACGGATTACCAGTAAATTCATTTGAATTCAGAGGAAAATACCACCGAAAAAATCACTTTTTTTCTATGGGTTATGAAAATTTAAGAATTGCTTCTCCAAGTTATAATTATGCCACTTTTGGAGCAGGTTTTTATTTTTAATTATTCTAAAATCAATTGAATTTTATAGTCCTTTAACTCAATTCGATTTTCAGTCTTAATTGGTGAAACCTTATAACTTTTTAGCTTTTTGTTTTGAGGAATATACTTTACAAACCAAGCCAAATTTTCATCTCTAGTACTTGGAGAAAAAGCTATCTGAGTGGTTTCTTTTAACACCTCATTTTGCCAAACACTTAGTTTCACAACTAACTCACCAGCCCAAACGCAAGTAACACCTTCAGGACATCTAGAATCGGAAATGATTTTATCAATTACAATTGTATAGTCGTTCACCGCTACTTCTTTTTTTGAAGTAATTGTAATTTCATTTGGATTTTCTCTTACAGATTTACAAGCTGCTAAAGAAAATAAAATAACCATAACATAAATTACATTTTTCATATCTTAATTTTTTACGATAAATAAAGGTATGGAAATTTCGTGACGTAGCTTATCAACTGTGGTTCCAAAAAGTAAATCTTTTAAACCAGTATGGCCATGAGTTCCCATTACTAAAATATCAAAGTTTCCTTCATTTACAATTTTAGGAATGGCTTTGTTTGGTTTTCCAAATCCTAATTTAATGTCGACTTTAAATCCGATTTTAGATAGCATTTCTTGATATTCTAATAATAATTTTTCGTCTATTCTGGTTTCATTATCATCCGTATTTTCGCCATACATAATAGCTCCAACCGTTTCTACAACGTGAATTAAAGTATAATTTGCAGCCTTTCCACCCAATTCAAAAGCACTATTTATGGCAATTTGATCGGCTTGAGAAAAATCTACAGAAATGGCAATATTTTTTTTATTATAAGCTAAAGATTCTGAAAAATTCAATACAAAATTATGAGGCAAATGATTTTCTGTTTGGTGTTTCATTTTTGTAACAAAAGGTTTGAAAACAATATAAAGCAACAATATCAAAAATCCGAATGCTAACGGAACAACCGTAAGCCAAAGCACAATTGGATCTTCAGATTCTTGCAACCAACCTTGAATTTCATCAAAAACTAATTTCGCATTTAAGGAAACTATAATTGAAGCGACAATCCAAGAAGCAATTTGCGTGATTTTACTAATTTCGAAACCTTTCATTTTCGATTTATCACTCACAAAATGTATCAATGGAATGATGGCAAAACCTAACTGTAAACTCAGAATTACTTGAGAAAAAATCAGCATTTTTCCCGTGACACTTTCGCCATAAACTAAGATGACAATTACTGCTGGAACAATGGCAATTAATCTGGTAATGATTCTTCGAACCCATGGTTGAATTCTTAAATTCAAATAGCCTTCCATAATAATTTGACCTGCTAAAGTTCCGGTAATTGTAGAACTTTGTCCAGCTGCAATTAAGGCAACTGCAAATAAAATAGGCGCCCATTTCGTTCCTAACATCGGTGCTAAAAGTTGGTGTGCATCCTGAATTTCGGCAACTTCAAATAATCCGTTTTTATAAAATGTAGCGGCTGCTAATATCAAAATTGCGGCATTTACGAAGAAAGCTAAGTTTAAAGCGATGGTCGAATCGATAAAATTATATTTCAAGGCTTGTTTAATTCCAGCTTTACTTCTATCAAATTTTCGGGTTTGCACCAATGATGAATGCAAGTATAAATTATGTGGCATTACGGTTGCTCCGATAATTCCGATAGCGATGTACAACGCCGCTTCATTTGGAACACTTGGAATTAATCCCGTTAAAACTTTACCCATTTCTGGTTGAGCGAAAATCATTTCGAACACAAAAGAAAAACCAATAATTGCCACTAAAGCAATAATAAAAGCTTCCATTTTTCGCATCCCTTTATTGATAAGAAAAAGCAATAAGAATGTATCTAAAACGGTAATCATTACACCTTCAATAAGTGAAATATCGAAAAGCAAATTCAACCCAATGGCCATTCCTAAAACCTCGGCTAAATCACAGGCTGCAATCGCAACTTCGGCTAAAAAATAAAGGATATAATTGATAAAAGGTGAATAGGTTTCTCTTGATGCTTGTGCTAAATCGCGCTGTGTTACAATTCCTAATCTGGCGCTTAAACTCTGCAAAAGTAACGCCATAATGTTACTCATTAATAACACCCAAAGTAGCGAATAACCAAACTGACTTCCTCCAGCCAAATCAGTTGCCCAATTTCCTGGATCCATATAGCCCACACTAATTAAATAAGCTGGTCCAAGAAATGCTAATATTTTTCTGAAACCTGTTTTTTTACCTTCTGTGGCTATCGATTGATTTACTTCTTCAAGTGATTTACTCATAACTTAATGTGTTTTTACATACAAATTGTTAGCAATTTTATCTGATATCACTAAAATGCTGCTGTTAATTTCTATTTTAATAGTTCCATCAAAAGCTTCTTTTTCTAAAACTTTAATTTTTGTACCTAACGAAATTTGTTGTTTGTTTAAATATTGTAAAAAATCTACCGAAGTATCTTTTACACCAATACAAGTAATGGTTTTATTGACATCAATTTCCGATAACAATTGCTTGTCGATATTTTGAATTTCTCCTTTTGCATTCGGAATTGGATCACCATGCGGATCAAAACTTGGATAATTTAAAAACTTATCTAACTGATTGATTAATTTTTCAGAACGAATATGTTCTAATTCTTCCGCCACTTCATGTACTTCATCCCAAGCGAAACCTAATTTTTCTACTAAAAAAACTTCCCATAAACGGTGATTTCTCACAATCATTTTGGCATTTAATTTTCCTTTTTCTGTTAAAAAAACACCTTGGTACTTTTGATAATCTACCAATTCTTTGTCCGATAATTTTTTCAGCATATCCGTTACAGATGAAGCTTTTGTATCTAACATTCCAGCAATAGCATTCGTATTCACACCTTTTGGAGATAGGTTGGACAAATGATAAATTACTTTTAAATAGTTTTCTTCGGAAGTAGTCATAAAATATATTTCAACAAAAATAGTGAATAATATTTCATTACTACAAATAATATTTTTAGTTTTGCCTAAAAATTTAATTAAACAAAGTGAAAAATATATTTTCAATATTCATTATTCTGATTTCAATTGTAGGATATTCGCAATCAAAAATTACAGGAAAAATAAAACCTTTTCAAAATAAAGCAACAACAGTTACGTTAATTGAATTGGGTAAAATAGCTACGCCCGATTCGTTAGGAACGTTTGTGTTTGACAGTATTCCGAATGGAAAACATACGATTGAAGTTGCTTTTGAAGAATACAATCAAAAGAAACAAATCAACTTAAACAATGAAACGAAAGAAATTGTTTTTAACGTTAGAACTTCAGAAAACAACATTGAACAAGTTGTAGTAACAGGAACATTAAAAGCCGTTTCAAGATTAGAAACTCCGGTTCCTGTGGAAATTTACACGTCAACTTTCTTAAAGAAAAACCCAACATCCAATATTTTTGAAGCTTTGCAAAATGTAAATGGTGTGCGACCGCAATTAAATTGCAACATTTGCAATACGGGCGACATTCACATTAATGGTTTGGAAGGTCCGTATACGATGGTTACGATTGACGGAATGCCAATTGTGAGTTCACTTTCTACAGTTTATGGTTTATCTGGAATTCCGAATTCGTTAATTGATAGAATCGAAATTGTAAAAGGTCCAGCTTCTTCTTTATATGGAAGTGAAGCCGTTGGTGGATTAATAAATATTATCACTAAAAATGCGACTCAAGCTCCGATTTTTTCTGCCGATTTTTTCTCAACTTCTTGGTTAGAAAACAATTTAGATTTGGGTTTCAAAAAAAACATAAAAGACAAAGCAAATACGTTAATTGGTTTGAATTACTTCAACTACAATTCGCCAATAGATAACAATCATGATAATTTTACAGATGTTACCTTACAAGAACGAATTTCGATTTTCAACAAATGGAATTTCATTCGAAAAGACAATAAATTATTCACTTTAGCCGGGCGTTTCTTTTATGAAGATCGTTGGGGTGGCGAAATGAATTGGAACAAATCGTATCGAGGAACCAATCAGGTTTATGGTGAAAGTATTTACACATCTCGTCAAGAATTAATTGGAAAATACCAATTGCCAGTTTCAGAAAAAATATATTTTTCTTTTTCGGCAACAAATCACGACCAGGATTCGTTTTATGGAACCACAAAATATGCTGCACAACAGCAAATTGGATTCGGACAATTAACTTGGGATAAAAAACTCGGTAGTCACGATTTATTAATTGGTGGCGCCTATCGTTATCAGTTTTATAATGACAATACAACTGGTACAATTGAGCCAGAAAGAACACATATTTTCAGTGTTTTTGGTCAAGATGAAATTAAGTTGGCGAAAATGCACAGTGTATTATTAGGAAGTCGATTGGATTATAACAACAATCACGGTTACATTTATACGCCAAGAATAGCTTACAAATGGAAGTTTACAGATTCAGATATTTTAAGAATTAATGCGGGTACAGGCTTTAGAGTAGTGAATTTATTTACAGAAGAACATGCCGCTCTAACTGGTTCTAGAGATGTAATCGTTGAAGAAAATTTGAAACCTGAAAAATCATTTAATGTGAATTTGAATTATTTAAAAAAGATACGATTTGAAAATGCTTCCTTTTTAGGTTTTGACATTTCTGCTTGGTATACGCATTTTTCAAATCAAATTATTCCAGATTATGAAACCAATCCAAACCAAATTATTTATAAAAACTTAAATGGTTTTGCGGAAACAAAAGGGGTGAGTATGAATATCGATTATATGTCGAATTTCGGATTAAAAGCCATTTTGGGTGCTAGTATTTTAAATAGTGAAAACACAAAGGACGGTGTAACGGCAACGCCAATGTTAACAGAGAAATATAGTGCCAATTGGGCCATTTCGTATGAAATATTAGAATGGAATTTATCTTTTGATTATACTGGAAATTTATATGGACCAATGCGTTTACCAGTATTAGGTAAATTAGATCCAAGAGCAGATACATCGCCAGTTTGGAGTATTCAAAACATTCAAACAACTTATAAATGGAATGATAAATTCGAAATTTATGGTGGAATTAAGAACTTATTAAATTGGACACCTAACAAAAAGAATGCTTTTTTAATTGCAAGACCAAATGATCCATTTGATGAAAATGTGGAATATTATCCCAACGGAGATGTAAAACCCACAGCTGAAAATCCATATGCTTTAACTTTTGATCCAGCGTATGTTTATGCACCAAACCAAGGAATTAGAGCTTTCTTAGGATTGCGATTTACTATAAAATAAATAAAAAAGCCTGTTTGAGAAAACAGGCTTTTTTGTACTTAACTCTAAAAAATTAATTGAAATTGATATTGTTATCAAAATCTTTAAAGGTTAAAAACCCTTTCTTTTCTGTATCAAAATCAAGTAAACTTAGAAGTTCAAACAATTCGTATCTATCAATTAGAATAATAAAGTTTTTCTGTAAAGTGGGTATGGGAATTTTTTTATTGTAAACCGAATTTTCATATTCCTTTTCCCAATAACCGATATCTACTTTTCGTAAGAAATCTTTAAACGCTTCTAATTCAAGAATATCTAAACTAAAATGTAAATTATTAAAACTCAATTGGAATTTTTTGCAATTATTCATGTAAATCAAACTTCCGTTTTTTGTTTCTTTAACTTTTGTGAAATTGCAACACATAACTCGTTTATTTAGTAATGTAACTTTCTATAATTTTAGCAACTTCTTCTTTTGAAGCATCTGGTTTTAAACCGAACAACTTCATATATAACGGCTGATTATCAACTTTTTTCTCTAAAGTAATGTCTTTCTTTTTTAAGAAAACTACTTCCCATTGCTCTCTAACTTTTTTCCAAACTGAATTGTTCTTTTTCCACCAGTCTTGAGCAATTTTACATTTAGAATCGTCCACTTTTGTATACACATCATGTCCTTTTTCTTCCGCTAACAAAGTGTTATTCCCTTTATCTTTTCTAATAATTTTAGAATTATCTTGATCGTGAATCCAACCTGTTGCGGTTATTTCGTGGAAATTAGTTCGTTGTAAAACGTTATAATCGTTACGAATAGTATGTTCTCTTCTTGGTAAAGGCGCATCTGTTGTGTTTTCCCAATAATGTCTTCCATCTGTGTGAACCCAACTTGCAGTTCCTTCATATCTTGGACTGTCATCCACTTGATAGACTTTTTGAGTCCATTGTCCTTTTACTTCTTTTGGCGATAACTGATTAAAATTCCAAGTCGTTTCTTTATTGAACGTATAAAAATTAGTGTTTTCAAACAACCAATCTTGACGCCAATGTTTCACAATTGATTCTTCCGTTTTTCCAGTAATTAATAAATGTTGTAAAGAAATTTTATTCGGTTGGTCTTCAATTAATTCTACCCATTCTAATGCAGTTTCATGCTTTACAGGCGATTTTTTATACAAACTATCTTTAGAATAGCTGAAAGTTTCCGCAAAATTGAACTGTACTTCGTAGCATCCGCACATCGATTTTATGGCTTTTACATCTTCTTTCTTTTTTAAATCTTGACTTTTTCCTGAAAAACCAACTAGCAATAATGCTGTTGAAAAAATGAATGAATTGATTTTCATAATGTTATGTTTTAAAATTAAATTTCTGATGCAAATATATTTATTTTTATTCATTCTAAATAAAAATAATATATATATTTGTCGAAATATTTTTATTAAGTCTAATTTAATATAATGCAAAATTTAAGATTTATCCTGTTTTTACTGGTGTTTAAATCCTTTTCTCAAAACGAAAAAAAAGACACGATTCAAGCAGCTTCAATTAAGGAAGTTGTAATAACCGGTCAATTTGCTCCACAAGCAATTAAAAAATCTATTTTTAATGTGCGACTAATTTCTGCAAAAGACATTCAGAATTTAGCAGCAAATAACTTATCAGATGTATTGAGTCAGTATTTGAATATTACGGTTAGACCGAGCGGAACAAATGGTCGTTCTACGGTATCTTTATTTGGATTGGATGCGCAATATTTTAAGATTTTGGTGGATAATGTTCCTTTAGTTAACGAAGCGGGATTAGGAAACAATACCGATTTATCCCAAATCAATTTAAACGATATTGAGCAAATAGAAATTGTGGAAGGTTCGATGGGCGTGACTCACGGAGCTAATGCGGTGAGTGGTGTTTTGAATATTGTAACCAAAAAGTCTTCACAAAATAAATGGAATATTTCTGCAACTGCTCAAGAAGAAACGATTAAAGATGAATATTCACTTTTTGAACGTGGAAAACACATTCAAGCTTTAAAAGTTTCTCATAATATCAATGACAATTGGTTTGTGAGTTTAGGTGCGAACAGAAATGATTTTCAAGGTTTTCTAGATGATAAAAAAGGGGAAAATTACAGCGAAAACGACAAAATGCGCGGTTTCAGATGGCTTCCAAAAGAACAACTCAATTCTACCGCATTACTCTCATACCATAAAAATAATTTCAATTTTTTCTACAAATTTGAATATTTAGATGAAACGATTGACTTCTATAATAGCACCGTGCAATCGGGTTATAACACGCAATTAGGTTCTTATCGTTATGCAAGTGACAAAAGGTATTTGGTTAACCGATATTTTCATAATTTGAATGCTACTGGGAAAATTTTATCAAAACTGAATTATAATGTTTCGCTTTCACACCAGAAACAAACTAGAAATGTAGAAGATTTTAGATATTATTTACAAAACAAATCGGAAGCAAATAATGTGATTGAAAAAGATCAATCGATGGAAGTTTTATATTCTACGGGAACTTTGAGTAATTTCTTCTCGGACAAAAAAGTCGATTTACAATTGGGTTATGAAATCGTCAACAACAAAGGATTTTCTTTGGTTCAAGAAGCAAATAACATCATCATTCCCATTCGAAAAACGCTTGAAAATTATGATTTCTTTATTTCTTCTGAAATTAAGGCTACGGAAAAATTCTCTATTCGACCTGGAATGCGATTTTCAACACAATCAAAATTTAAAGATCAATATGCTTCTTCTTTAGGATTAAGATATTTGTTCGAAAAAGGAATGGAACTTCGAGGCTCGTATGGAAATTCATTCAGAACTCCATCTTTTGAAGAATTATATTCGAAACAAATTTTTGATGGCCACTTTTTTGCTGGAAACGAAAACCTGATTCCAGAAACCAGCACTTCGTATGAAATGAGTCTGAAAAAAACCTCTTTTTTAGCCTCAGAATTGCAAATTTCAAACACTTTTTCGGGAAGTTTTTTAGATGTGAATGACAGAATTGACATGGCTTTGGTGCGATTTAATGCAGATACTGGAAATCCAGAATACGAATACATCAATATTAGTAAATACAGAATGTGGAATTTTTCTACGATGAACCAATTCAAAAAAGACAATTGGTCATTTACTATTGGCGCTTCTGTAATTGGAATTTCTCAAAAAATAGAAAATCAGGTTTTTGCATCCAATGAAAAGTATTTGTATTCGATGAATTTGAATTCAAGCGTTTCTTATTCCGTACCAAAATGGAAAACCACTTTTTCTACTTATTACAAACTAAACGGAAAATCACAACAATTTATAGAAGGCACTTCGGAATATATCATTTCAACTGTTGATTCAAGCAGTTGGTTGGATGCTTCTATCAGAAAAACATTTTTCAAAGACAAATTAGAAACGACAATTGGTGCAAGAAACTTACTAAATGTGACAAGCATCAATCAAACCAAAACCAATGAAGGAGCAGGACACGCAACCTCATCACAAATTATGCTGGCTTATGGTCGCTCCTATTTTTTAAAACTCACGTATAACCTTAATTTTTAATATTTATAATTTAATACTATGAAATCAACAATTTTAACTTTAGGCTTTGCCTTGCTAACTTTAGCATCATGTTCAAAAGATGACGAAACTGCTCCAATAGCAGGAACACCCGCTTCAACTGGAGCGATTAAACAACCTGAAGTTGGTGGAGCCAATCAACCCAATCAAGTATATTTAGATTTAAGTACAGAAACTTCAACTCCTGTTAACAGAGCTTCTTGGGATTTCGGATTTTCATCTGGTGCTGACTTTAGAGTTGCAATTAACGGAGCTGTGAAAATGGCTGTAAAACAATTAGCAACTACTGATATGTCTATCACGCAAACTTCAGATGCAAGTGTAGCAGTTGGTGCGGGTACAAATCCTGCAAGCAACGGATATTGCGATAATCCAACTGGAATTTTAGTTGGTGCTGGTGCTGGAATTGGAACAGCTATTGCAGAAGTTTCAGCAAATGATGCTGACAACAAAGTGTATTTAGTCAACTTAGGATTTGCAGTTTCAACAACTACTCCAAACGTAGGTTCTGTTAGTATTGATGGTGATGCCAGAGGTTGGAAAAAAGTTAGATTTTTAAGAAATGGTAACGGATACAAAATTCAATATGCCGATTTAGATTCAGCAACTTTTACTGAAAAAACTATTTCTAAAGATGCAGAATTCAACTTTACTTTTTTTAGCATGGCATCTGGAACTACAGTAGCTGTAGAACCACAAAAAACAAAATGGGATGTGTGTTTTACCACTTTTACAAACTATTTAAATGCGGGCACAGAAGTAACATACGGATATTCTGACTTTATTACAACAAACATGAAAGGCGGAACAAAAGCATATCAAGTTTTAACTTCTGAATTTACTTATGATGCTTTTACAAAATCAAAAATTGTGGAAGCCAACTTTACAACTTCAGCAACTGACCAAAGAATTATTGGTTCAAACTGGAGAAATGGCGGTGGTCCATCAACTTTACCAAGTGTAAAAACAGATCGTTTTTATGTGGTGAAAGATGTAGCTGGAAATTATTACAAAATTAAATTCTTAGCAATGACAAATGATGCGGGAGTTAGAGGAAATCCAACTATTCAATATGCTATCTTAAATTAATAGAAATTTCTATTTTAAAGGAAAAATCGGAGTTTCCAAATAAACTTTGAATTTTGTTTGTGTTTTGATTAAAGGCTGCTCACATTTGGGCAGTCTTTAATTTTTAAATTCATAACTTTACCAAAATATTAAAATCAATTTCGGAAAGTAAAATCACTTTCCATATGGAATCAAGTTAAATTCTTGAACTGTCGTGCAACTGTAATTTCCTTTAGGAATAAGTCAGATACATAAAATTGATTTTTGTTTACGCATCACGAAAGTGCATAAGCTACAATTCTTCGTTTCCCTATAATGAAGAAAAGTTCTGTTTTATTCGCTTTCATTAATTTTAAAAAGGAATAAAACATGTTTGACAAATACGACCAAGCCTGGGCAAAATATCAAAAAAAATTAAGAATATTGCCTTTACCATTAATTTCATGGGATGTTTTTAGCACGACAAATTTGGAAGCTTCCAATTTCAATTCGCTTCAAAAAAAATGGGTCAACAAAGAAGATTATCACAATCATATTGTCAAAAAATCTGTAGTTATTACTGATAAAAATCTCACTATATTATTCGCTACAAAAGAAATTTCAGAATTAACAGGATATCATTCTTCTGAAATTATTGGAAAATCGCCAAGAATGTTTCAAGGTATTTTGACATCGGAAAGCACAAAAAACAGCATTCGAGAAGCGATCAGCAAAAAGCATCCATTTAAAGAAGTTTTACTAAACTACAGAAAAGACGGCTCTACTTATTGGTGCGAAATTGAAGCCTATCCAAAATTTGACAAGAAAAACAACTTAGTTCACTTTATCGCATTCGAAAGAATTGCCTCATAATAATCTATATAAACCTACACATGAAAACACAAGAAGAAAAAATTAACGATTCTACCACAAGAGTTTTTAAAGCCGTATTTCCTAATACAACCAATCATTACGACACTTTATTTGGAGGAACGGCGATGCAATTTATGGATGAAGTCGCTTTTATTACAGCAACAAGATATAGTCGCCAAAAAATGGTGACAGTTAGCAGCGATCGCATTGATTTTAAAAGACCAATTCCGCATGGAACTATTATTGAATTGATAGGAAAAGTAACGTATTTAGGCACAACCAGTTTGAAAGTTAGAGTCGATATTTTTATTGAAGAAATGTATTCCAATTCTAGAGAAAAAGCCATTACAGGTGAATTTACTTTCGTAGCTATTGACGAAAATAAAAAAGCGGTTAAAGTGGAATAAAATTATTATTCTATTTAACGTTTTTATCTGATTTTGCGCCCAATCTATACATCGCGTACATTGGGCCAAATTTCATTTTTAGTAAGGCAATTTTATTATTTTTAGAATTTGATAATCCCTCTTTCTCCACCTCATTTTTTCGAGAATCTAAAGCTTCATATAATGCTTTAATTTCGTCCCAATCTTCTCTAGAATAAGAATATTTATTTTCTTGAATAGTTTCAATGAAGTCTTCATAAACAGTAAGAATATTTCTTTTGTTTACCCATTCAAACTTCATGTCATTGGTTAGAGATGCTTCTCCGAATAATGCAGTACGAATTGTATTTTTTCTTCTTAAAGCCTTTTCTTTTTGTTTTTGTGCTAAGAGATGGTTTTTATAAGCATCATACTTTGTAGAAACTTTATCTACTGATGATTGAAGTGCCTTTTTATCTGAAACTCTTTCAAGCGAAACCTCTGCTTTAGCTTTGGCTTTATCCAAATCAATCTGAATGCTTTCCCAGTTAGCCAAAGCTTCTGAATCTGCAATTCTACTAATAGAATCTACATATTTATTATACTCTTCTACTGCTCTTTTGGCATGCTCCTGCTCTTCGTTTTTACAACTTACGAAGGTTGTGCTTACAAAAGCTACTGTAAAAATTAATTTGATGTAGTTGCTCATAATTTTATTCATTATATTATTGCTAAAATAATAATTTCAAACCATAAGCCACTCTAAAAGTTATGTATCCGAATTACTCGTTTGTAGATTGCTTTTGAGTAAAGGGTTGTCAAAAAAACATTTGTACAGAACCAAACATAGGGTTTCTTGACAATATAACCAAATTCAGATTCTCTTTATTTATTGATTACCCTCAATTGTTTCTTTTGTTTCCTTTATTTTATTTGAAATTTTATTGGTCAAATAATCTAATTGTGATTTTACACCTTTCTCTAAATTACTACCTTTTTTAGCAATTTTTTTTCTCGTATTTGTACCTTTATCAGGCGCAAATAACACACCAAGTACAGCACCAATTGCCATACCACTAATTATCCCGAGAATTACTTTGTTTGTTTTCATAATTTTATAAAGTTTTTCCTTTTATCAATCTTAATAGTATTGCTATTACAGCAATCACTAATAAAATGTGAATTAAGTATCCTGCGTCGTACATAAAAAATCCAAGAGCCCAAAGTATTACCAATACTAATGCGATTGTATAAAGTAAATTTTCCATTTCATTTAGAGTTAAAAATTAATTATTATTGAATTTGAGCGCAACATAAAAGCTCACCGCTCGTTTTTATATTTGGGAATGTTTAAGCTGTTTCTAATAAAGAGTATAACATTATCTACCTTTATTAGTACAAATTTGCAAAGATTTTATATCCTAAGTATTACATTATTTTTTGAAGTTGTTACACAATTTCAACTCATTCTGTTGTAGTTAAAACGAAAAAAACGTTTCAACAAGAAACGTTTCACTTTATAATTATTGAAGTATTTAGTCTTGTGGTAAATAGATCGTAAAAGTGGCACCTTTATTTATTTCTCCATCAGCAAAAATAAATCCTTTATGATTTTCTACTATCTTTTTACAAATGGCTAAACCAATTCCAGTACCGCTGTATTCGTCTTTATTGTGAAGCCTATTAAAAAGTAAAAATATTTTTTCAGAATACTCAGAATCAAAACCAATTCCGTTGTCTTTGAAAATTATTTTATAGTATTTGTTTTTTTCATTTACTGGAATGCTATCTTCTTCTGAAGCATCAACTTTACTAATATTTATAGCAATAATTGGGGCAACATTTTCTTGGCTATATTTAAGTGAATTACTAATTAAGTTCGTAAACAATTGTTGCACTTGAAACGGAATCACATTCAAGTTTGGCAATTTATCATTAATTATTTTCGCCTTTTTTTCTTCAATTATTTGTGCCAATTCTAGTTTCGAATTATCTAATACTTCATTCAAATCCGTTTTTTCAAATATTTGTTCTGTTTTATTGGCTCTTGAAAATTTCAATAAGTCATCAATAAGCACACGCATTCTTTGTGAAGAATCTTGAATTCTCAACAAATATTGTTTCCCATTTTCTGAAAGAGAATCCAAATCTTTGTCGACTAATCTTGAAATAAAGGTTTGTATTTTTCGAAGTGGTTCTTGTAAATCGTGACTCGCGACATAATTGAACGTTTGTAATTCTTTGTTATTGGCTTCTAATTCTCTATTTCGTTCTTCAATTGCCTGATTGGTTAATACTTCATCCGTTACATCACTTGTTGTTCCAATTAATATTTTTTCTCCAGATTTGTTGGCTACTATTTTTCCATTTCCTCTTAAATATCTTAAACTACCATCGGCTCGTATCACTCTATACGTAAAAGGAACAACTTTGTCTTTGGTAATCATTTTGAGAATAATATCTTTCACATACGATAAATCATCTGGATGAATGTATTTTAAAAACCCTTCCAAAGAAGCTTCAAATGCATACGGTTTTAAACCAAGTAGTCGGTATTCATTTTCAGAGAACGTATATTCATTGGTTTCTAAATTTAAATACCACGTTCCAAAATCACCAATTTGCTCCGTTAAGTGATTCGATTCGTTGTTTAGTGCCAATTGTTCATTTTTCTGACGCATTTCCTCCAAATCTCTACTAATTTTCACAAATGCCATAGTAATTATAGCTATTGTACTAAATAAAGTAATATAAATAATTGCTGGAGTCGTATCGGTAATGTTGCTGTTTTTTGCTGTCCTTTCTGTCAATAATTTTTTTTCGTTTGCTAACATGATTCTGATAAAAATTTTAATTTTATCCATAACCATTTTACCACTGAGTAGATTCCCTTCTATATCATCAACTGTTAAAGGAACATCATGGTTGACAGTTTCATCAACAATTTTAAATTTTTCATTTACTAATACTTCTAATTTTTTTAAAAGCAACTTTTGTTTCAGATTGTCTTTAGTAAGGAATTCAATTCTAATTATATTTTTAGTAATCTCTTTTTTTAAATCTGCAATATTTTGAATTAAATTTTTATTTTTTACTAACAAATAATTTCTTCTTTCAAGTTCTAAATCTTTGATATTTGTGTAAAGTTGTTCAATTTCCACAGTAACTTTATAACTATGTGCTACTGATTTTGAAGATGAAATTAACAAATCAACATGTCTGTAAGTCAATGCTGAAACGAAAATCATAATGAAAACAGCTATTACAAATACAATTCTCAAAAAGAGCGGCGATTTATGTATTGAAAAAATTTGCATAATTACATTCTAAATAAAAAATTATCTTTATTTAAACCAGAAGTGTGATATTGCCAATTAAGTGTAACAACGTAAGACAAAACTCTTTTCAATTCATTAAAATCGCTAGGTTTTTTTATATAAATATTCGCACCGCAAATAAAAGTTTCCTCTATATGTTCTTCAGATGAAGAAGTGGAATAAATTGCAATAACAATATCGTCAAATCGTCTGTCGGCTTTTATTTCATGAAGACATTCAATCCCATTTTTCATAGGCATATTCAAATCTAGGAAAAGAACATTTGGGAGAATACTATCTTCTTTGTTTAGATAATTCATCAATTCCACACCATCATTACAGGTTTGAACTTTGGTGCTAATTTTTAATTCATCAAAAGCATCTGTGAAAAACATTCTATCGTCTTCATCATCATCAGCAAGGATAATGTGCATATACTCTTTTTCCATATTGAATTATTTTTGTTACAGTTATAAATTTCTTTCTCTTCGTGAGGCAATAATTCTAAGAAAAGCGGAAGGCGTAATTCCAGTTGTGTTTTTAAACTGTTTACTTAAATGCGCAACGCTCGAGTAGTTTAATCGGAAAGCAATTTCTGTTAATGATAATTTATCGTTCAGAAAAAGTTGTTTGGCGAATTCAATTTTCTGAAGAATCACATAATTTTCAATTGAAGTATAGGTCACATCAGAAAACAAATTAGAAAGATACCCATAACTATGATTTAGTTTTTCAGCCAAATAAACCGATACTTTTACATTCGGAACTTCTTCAGCATAAATCATTTCATGAATGATATCTTTAATTTTTTGAACTAAAACCGTTTTCTGGTTCTCAATTATAGTAATTCCATATTCATCAAAAATGTATCGCAACTCTTCCAATTTTGCTTCCGGTACTTTTTCATGAAATTCTATTTCACCAAAGCCTTGAATGGTATATTTATATCCAAAATCAGACAACTTATCTTCAAGAATCTTTTTCGTTAACAGATTATAATCAAATTTCAAAAATGCTCTCATAGAATAAAGTTTACTTGTAAATATAAGAATTATTAGAAAACTATCCTTTTTTAAAGTGTTTATTTTTCTAATTTTAGTAGGTTATTTCACAAATTTCGGAACAACTAATTCAATTTGATTATACAATTTTTGACAATTGTTATACTATTTCAATGGAAGCAAAACTGGAATTTAAAAATGACTTTTTTTTAAACTCCAAAATAGTTACTTTTGAGAACATGAACCACTATCATTATATTTTTACCGGAAACGGATTATCGGCTTTATTAACCCTTTTTGAAATGATAAAAACGGGCCGATTTTCTGATAAAAAGATATTGTTGATAGATTCCGATTCGAAAAACAAAAACGATAGAACCTGGTGCTTTTGGGATTCCGAAAAGTTGTTTGATGAAATTATTTTCAAAAAGTGGCAACACGCTTGGTTTAAAAACGAAAACTTCACCAATCAGTTAAATTTGAATCCGTATGAATATAAAATGATTCGCAGCACCGATTTTTATAAACTGATTTTTGATGAAATTGCCAAACATCCGAACATTGAGATATTAAAAGAAGAAGTTGTAGATTTTTCAGAATTAGGGAATCATTGTGTGGTGAAAATCAAAACCAAATCATTTACGTGTAATAAGGTTTTCAATAGCATTTATAATCCAGAAATTGTAAAATCGCAAAGCAAATTTCCATTAGTTCAACAACATTTTATTGGTTGGTTTATCAAAAGTAAGGAAGCAGTTTTTACAGAAAATTGTCCGACTTTCATGGATTTTTCTGTCGAACAAAAAGGAAACACGAGGTTTATGTATGTTTTACCAACTTCTCCAAATGAAGCTTTATTTGAATATACGTTGTTTTCGAAAGATTTGTTATCAAAACAAGAATACGAAACCGAGATTGAAAACTACATTCAAAAATTAGGAATCACAGCATACGAAATCATAGAAAAAGAGCAAGGAAACATTCCAATGACTTGTTTTCCGTTTTGGAAAAACAACAGTAAAAACATTACAAATATCGGTTCGGCTGGTGGTTGGAGTAAAGCCAGCACGGGTTATACTTTTAAAAATTCAGTAAAAAAATCGAAAGAATTAGTACAATTTTTACGAACTGAAAGCGACTTTACCAAATTTCATAAAACCAATAAATTTTGGTTCTACGATTTGTTGCTAATTGATATTTTGTATCAAACCAATCAACACGGAAGTGCTATTTTTTCGAGCATGTTTAAATCGGGAAAAGCGGCTTTGATTTTTAAATTTTTAGATGAAGAAACTTCTTTTTGGGAAGACTTGCAAGTGATCTGGATGTGTCCGAAAGGTTTTTTTATTAAAGCTTTTTTGAAGAGACTTTTTTAGTTTTTACTATTCTTCTTCAACAAACTTCTTATTCACCAGTTTTATATTAGTATAAAAATTATTCACATCGGTGAAAACAGCACCTTTTTCATCAAAACGTTTAAAGGTAAAATCGCGTAGTTTTTCTTCTATACTTAACGATTTCAAAACCATTTTATTTTTCACTATTTCAAAACTCATGGCTACTTTTTCTCTTTGGTAAATCCAATTGGAAGTAAATTTATGGTTTTTACCAATACTTGCTTCACTCGTATAAAAAAAAGGATAAGGTTCTTGCGTTTCGTAATTCAGTTGTAATAAATTATAATTTTTATCCACAATAAAACTTCCTTTATAAAAACCTTTCGATTCAAAAGTGACTAATAATTCATCGTTATCTAACCATTCTCTAGTAAAAACGTAACCATTTGGATGACTAAAAAAATCAAGGTCAGTCGTAGTTAAGTTTTTACGAATCGGAAAACCAGAAAGCCAGCCAATTGGCGATTCCTCTGCAGAATAGTTTTTGAAAATCTCTTTAAAATTAGTAAACCAATTGTCTTTATTTTCAATCACATTTTTTTTCGAAAACGTATTATTGAAATTGGTGATTTTTATAATTTGATCTTCTTTTCTATTGATAATTGTATCGGAATTTTTCAAGTTGACTTGACGCAAATCGAAAACAAAACTTGTAGTATCGGCTTTTTTAAGCAATTGCTTGTTTAATCTTTTTAAAATCGTAGCCACTTTTGGTTTGCTTTTCACATTTACAACCTCAATTTCTGCATCTTTGAGTTCTTGAGCAAAACTGAATGTGGTAAGACTAAAAAAAAGTAGAATATAATATCGCATAACTTATATAATTGCGGCAAATATAAATAGGATTTGAAGAAATTTATAGAACGATAACAAATCTTTATGATAAGTTTATATGTCTAAACCTAAAAACTTTGTAAATTTGTCCTTTATAAACGAATATTAAATACAAAAATATGTATCCAGAAGAAATGGTAAAACCAATGCGTGCAGAATTATCTGATGCTGGTTTTCAAGATTTATATTCAGCTGAAACAGTTGAACAAGCAATAAGCAAATCAGGAACAACGTTAGTAGTAGTAAATTCAGTTTGTGGTTGTGCAGCAAGAAATGCTCGTCCAGGCGCAAAAATGAGTTTAGAAAACGCAAAAAAACCAAGTAATTTAGTTACGGTTTTTGCTGGTGTAGACAAAGAAGCAGTTGACAAAGCAAGAGAACACATGTTTCCTTTTCCTCCATCTTCGCCATGTATGGCATTATTCAAAGATGGTGAGTTGGTTCATATGTTAGAACGTCACCATATTGAAGGTCGTCCAGCGGAACTTATTGCTGAAAACTTAAAAGACGCGTATAACGAATTTTGCTAACTACTATGCTAGCATATTATAAAAACCGCCTGTTTGGTGGTTTTTTTTATTTATAACTAGTATCTTTGGCAACGTAAAAAACAGAATAAAAAGGTATGCAAAAAATTATTTCGTATCCATTATCGGTACTTTATGCGCTAGTTTTTTTAATGTGGTTACTTATTTTTCATCCCATTCAGTTGGTATGTTATCACGTATTTGGTTACAATGCACACAGATTATCGGTCGCTTACTTAAATTTTTTCCTTTTAAGAACGTCTCATATTTTAGGCACAACGTATAACATAATTGGAAGAGAAAAATTATTAGAAAACAAACCTTTAGTTTTGGTTTGCAATCATCAAAGTATGCACGACATTATTCCAATTATTTGGTTTTTACGAAAAGTGCATCCGAAATTTATCAGTAAAAAAGAATTAGGAAAAGGCATACCAAGTGTATCATTAAATTTAAGAATTGGCGGCTCGGCTTTAATTGACAGAAAAGACGGAAAACAATCGCTAGCAGAAATAAAAAAAGTAGGAGAATTTATCAATACCAATAATTATTCGGTTGTTATTTTTCCTGAAGGAACCAGAAGTAAAACTGGCGAACCTAAAGAATTTGCAGTCAATGGATTAAAAATGTTGTACAAATTTGCGCCAGATGCGTATTTTGTACCCATTAGCATCAATAATTCATGGAAAATGAATAAATTTGGTAAATTCCCGTTAGGATTAGGCACCAATATTTCATTAGAAATTCATGAACCATTAAAAGTTTCTGATTATTCGTTTGATGAAATTTTCGAAAAAACAGAACAAGTTATAAAAAAACATATAAAAAAGTAAGCCCCATGTCATTACATAACATCAGACTTGAAGTCATGCAATTATTGGAAAGAAAAATTGATTCTTTTATGGATGAATTTTTAATTCCAGTAGAAAAGATTTGGCAACCAACCGATTTGTTACCAGATTCTAACAATGAAAATTTCTTAGAAGAAGTTAAGGAATTAAGAGAAATCTCTAAAGATTTACCATACGATTTTTGGGTAACTTTAGTAGGTGATACTATTACTGAAGAAGCACTTCCAACCTACGAATCGTGGTTAATGGATGTGGAAGGTATTGATAATGTTGAAAGAAATGGTTGGAGCAAATGGGTACGTCATTGGACAGGTGAAGAAAACCGTCATGGTGATGTGCTGAACAAATATTTATATCTTTCTGGAAGAGTAAATATGCGTGAAATTGAACAAACAACACAACATTTAATTAGTGATGGCTTTGATATTGGAACAGGAAGAGATCCTTATAAAAACTTTGTGTATACGAGTTTTCAAGAATTAGCAACTTTCGTTTCACACAATAGAGTCGCATTAATCGCTAAGAAATATGGCGAGAAAAAGCTTTTCAAAATGTGTAATCTTATTGCTGGAGACGAAATGCGTCATCACTTAGCATACAGCGAATTTGTGAATCAAATTTTCAAAGTAGATCCAAGTGAAATGATGTTGGCTTTCCAATACATGATGAAGCAAAAAATTACGATGCCAGCGCTTTTCTTACGTGAATCTGGTGATAAAATAGGAAGTGCTTTTGAAGCATTCTCCGATTCTGCACAAAGAATTGGTGTGTATACCGCTTCTGATTATGTAGATATCTTACAGAAATTAAATGAAAAATGGGACATTGGAAATATCAATGGTTTAACAGCTGAAGCTGAAAAAGCTAGAGATTATCTGATGAAATTACCAGAAAGAATGAGAAAAATTTCTGAAAGAATCATCATCCCAGAAGAAGGTCATATTTTTAAATGGGTAGAACCTGCTTTAATTAGATAAATTAAAAATTTCAATAACACAAACTCCAAATTCTAAAACTAATCTTTTGAATTTGGAGTTTTTATTTCAACACCTATGTCAGTAATAGATAACACCATAAACTTCGTAAAAAAACAATTAGAAAATGCAGAAAGCGGACACAACTGGTTTCATATGGAACGTGTGTACAACAACGCTTTATTAATTGCGAAAGATGAAGAATGCGATTTAGAAGTAGTTCAATTAGCCGCTTTATTACACGATATTGCCGATAGCAAATTCCATGATGGCGATGAAACGGTTGGCCCGAAAGTCGCTAGAGATTTCTTAACGTCTGAAAATGTTTCGGAAGCAACCATTAGTCATGTAGTGGCAATTATTGAAAATATTTCGTTTAAAGGTGGAAACTTCGAAAAGAAATTTACTTCTAAAGAATTAGAAATTGTTCAAGATGCGGACAGATTAGACGCGATTGGTGCAGTAGGAATTGCTCGTACCTTTAATTATGGTGGATTTAAAAATAGAGAAATTTACAATCCAGAAATCGCACCTAATTTAAATATGAGTAAAGAAGAATATAAAAATTCTACAGCACCAACAATTAATCATTTTTACGAAAAGTTATTACTTCTAAAAGATAAAATGAATACGGAAACCGGAAAGAAAATCGCACAACAACGTCATGATTTTATGGAAACGTTTTTGGAGCAATTTTATAACGAGTGGAACGGGAAAGTTTAGTAATCAGTTTTCAGTCTCAGTATTCAGACCAATATATTACAAACAAAAACGGCTTTCAATTTCTTGAAAGCCGTTTTTTATATTTAAGAATGTAAATTATACTACACCTTGACCTAACATAGCGTCTGCTACTTTTACGAAACCTGCAATGTTTGCGCCTTTAACGTAATCAACATAACCATTTCCGTCAGAACCATATTGTACACATGCTTCGTGAATGTCTTTCATAATTACTTTTAATCTGTCGTCAACTTCTTCAGAAGTCCAGCTTAAACGTAAAGAGTTTTGAGACATTTCTAAACCTGAAGTTGCAACACCACCAGCATTAGATGCTTTTCCTGGAGCAAATAAGATTTTTGCGTTTGTGAAAACAGTAACTGCTTCTGGAGTTGAAGGCATATTTGCTCCTTCAGCCACACAGATACATCCGTTTGCTACTAAAGTTTTAGCTTCAGCTTCGTCTAATTCATTTTGAGTTGCACATGGTAATGCGATATCACATTTAACTTCCCATGGACGTTTCCCTTCAACAAATTTTGCAGATGGATATTTTTTAACGTAATCAGAAATTCTTCCGTAGTTTACGTTTTTAATTTCCATAACGTAAGCTAATTTTTCAGCATCAATACCAGCTTCGTCATAAATATATCCAGAAGAATCTGACATAGTTACTACTTTTCCACCTAATTGAGTTGCTTTTTGAGTAGCATATTGTGCCACGTTTCCAGATCCAGAAACAACAACAGTTTGTCCGTCGAAACTTTTTCCTCTAGTTTGTAACATACTATGAGCGAAATACACATCTCCGTAACCTGTAGCTTCAGGACGAATTAATGATCCACCAAAAGAAATTCCTTTACCAGTTAATACACCTGTAAATTCGTTTCTTAATCTTTTATATTGACCAAACATGTAACCAACTTCACGTCCACCAACACCGATATCTCCGGCTGGAACGTCAGTGTTTCCACCAATATGTTTAGATAATTCAGTCATAAATGCTTGACAGAATCTCATGATTTCAATATCAGATTTTCCTTTTGGATCAAAATCAGCTCCACCTTTTCCACCACCCATTGGTAATGTAGTTAAAGAGTTTTTGAAAGTTTGCTCAAAAGCTAAGAATTTTAAAATACTTAAGTTTACAGAAGGATGGAAACGAATTCCTCCTTTGTATGGTCCAATTGCAGAGTTCATTTGAATTCTGTAACCTCTGTTCACTTGAGTAATACCTTTATCATCTATCCAAACTACTCTGAACATAATTACTCTTTCAGGCTCCACCATTCTTTCCAATAACATTTTGCCTTGGTATTTAGGGTTTTCCTCGATAAACGGAATAACTGTTTCTGCAACTTCTCTTACGGCTTGCATAAACTCTGGTTCATTTGCATTTCTTTTAGCTACTTCGCCTAAAAATGCTGTAACACTTTGACTCATAATTATGTTTTTAAAAAAATTTTCTGATGGCAAATATACACCTATTAAAAAAAATTTCGAAGAATATCTTAAAAAAAATAACCTTTTTTTAAGAAAATCAAAAACCACATCAGTCTTAACACCAAAACTTAAAAAAATCATCAATTTTTGAATAAAACAAAAAAAACATTTTAATATGAAATATGTTTTTTTATATTTGTCGGATAAAATTTCCCAGTAATGACTAAAAAAATAATTTATAGCCTATTAATTGCATTTGGAATCTCCCAATTTTCAAGCGCTCAGTTTGGTTTCTCACATGAAGTTGGTGCTTTTGTTGGACCAGTTGCGTTTCAATCTGATTTTGGAGAAAGACATGATTTAACAACAAATGCTGGAAACACAGGTTTTGGTGTTGGTCTAGTACATTACATGAACTTCTCATACAGAGCAGAATGTAACTGTTATACTCCAGAAACATACTTTAATGATCACTTCAAATTACGTACAGAACTTTCATACACAAAAACAAAGTTAGACCATTTTGGAGAATGGGCTGAAAAGCAATCTGTTGGTGGTGCGCAATTAAGAGCCATGGATGGTGAAGCTAAAGTTACTGATATTGGTATGCAATTAGAATTTTTTCCTTGGAGTATTCGTCAATTTACTGCTACAGATGGTGCTTGGGGTCCTTTCATTGGTTTAGGAGCTCACTACAACTTTTATAAACCTAACGTTCATTCATCATTAGGAAAAATTTCTCCATTAACAACAGGAGCAATAGATGATGGTCAAAAGTTTTTAAACGGAGCAGTTAATAATAACGGAGGAAGCACTTGGAGTATTGTATCAAGTGTAGGTTCAAGATATAAATTAAATGAAATGTCAGATTTATTTGTAGAATTAAGATGGCAATATTATTTTTCAAACTATGTAGATGGTTTAAGTCCAGATCAACAAAAATATCCAGAAAACAAAGTAAACGACTGGAATGTATGGTTAAACTTCGGATATATCTATTATTTAGATTAATCTACGAAACAAAAATAAATCCAAAAAAACTCGTCTAATTATTAAAATTAGACGAGTTTTTTTAGCTAATGGCACGGTAATTGATTTTTATTTTATAACTTTACCTCACAAATAGAAATTATGGCAAAAAATTACATTTATATTATACTTTTATTCTTAACATTTAGTTTAAGCGCCCAAGCCCAAGAAGGCAAGAATGGTAATGTTTCTAAATCACAAGAACCAACTATTGAAGGATTGAGTTTATACCCAAACCCTAACAATACAGGAAAAGTATATATTACTTCTCGATTAAACCTTGACAAAAAAGTAGAGGTTTTTGATGTATTAGGTAAAAAAGTAATTGATGTTACTTTATACACTAAAGAACTTAATATCTCTAATTTAAACCCTGGTGTTTATATCATCAAAATTAAAGAAGGAGACGCGTCTGCAACTAGAAAGTTAATAATCAACTAATTAAAAATAAATATATTCTTAGGTTCGTAACAAAGGATGTTATGAACCTAAGAATACTTATGTCTATTAATCCCAAAAATTCAAAAATGAAAAAAATTTACTCTTTATTACTATTCGTAATGCCTTTTATTGCCTTATCGCAAGGAACAATTAATTTTGACGACAATACTAAATGGACGCAAGGTGCGCTTGCATTTAATAGTTATTCAAACCACAGTTATGCAGATGGTGTATTTACTTTGACTAGTACAGATATTATCAGAAATGGAGTTACAACACAAGACGGATTTGCTGGTGCATTTGGAACAAATTCTTTAAGATTACAGCAAGACAACACTACAGATATAACTATGAATATAGCTAGTGGTGGTGTTGGCAATTTCACTTTTAAAGCTAGACGTTGGGCTGGAACATCTGTTGTTGACTTTGCAGTTGAATATTCTACAGATGGTGGTACCATTTGGATTCCTTCTTCTACAATTAATGCTTCAGTAACTACCGATTCAGATTGGAAAGTAATCAATGGCGTAATTAATAGCACTAACGCTAACATTAAAGTTAGAGTAAAAGCTAATACTGCTAATACTCAAAGAATTCTTATAGATGATTTTTCTTGGACAGCAGCTAGCACAAGTCCATTAGTAACTATCAACACACCTACAAACGGAACTATCTATTCTCCACTTACTACTTCTGCAACTATCGGCTTAACAGTTAGTAATTTCAACGTTGCAAACGGAACAGGCGATGGTCATATTCACTATACAGTTAACGGAGGTTCGGTAGTAATGAAATACGATACAGCTCCAATTTCTTTAACAAGTTTAACACCTGGAACTTACGTAGTTTACGTTGAATTAGTAGATAATTCTCATACGCCTATCGTACCAGCAGTAAACACAACTGTAACTTTCACAATTGCATCTTACAATGTTGTTGCCAATTTAACAGCTTTAAGAGCGGATGTAATTGCAAATGGTCCTAATAGATATTACCAAGTTTCTAGCAATCCAGTTATTACTTATGCAAGAACTACAAGAAATCAAAAATACATTCAAGATGCTACAGCAGGAATTTTAATTGACGATTTACCTGTTACTATTTCAACTCCAATGGTTGCTGGTGACGCAATTTCTGGATTAAAAGGACAAGCTTCTATATTTAGTGGTGTATTACAATTTTTACCTTTAGAAAATGCAACAGTTGCATCATCTGGAAACACAGTTACACCAGAAATTGTTACTGCTGCTGACCTTACAAATAATGTTGAAAATTACGAAAGTGAATTAGTTCAACTTAATAACGCAACATTCACTGCAGCTGACGGAATAATCACATTTGCTGTAAATACAAGTTACACTTTAAATGATGGTACAAATATAGTTTTCAGAACAATGTTTGCAGAATCAGATTATATCACACAAGTTATTCCTACTGGAGCTGGAAATAGAGCTGTTTTAGTTGCTGAATTTAATGGAGCTGTTCAAGTTGTATCAAGAAGCGCAGCTGAAGTTACTTTATCTTCTTCATCATTCTCTCAAATTGATGGATTAAAAATGTATCCAAACCCAACTAAAAACAATTTATTTATTGAAACGGCTTTAAATAGTGATATCAATGTATCAATTGTAAACATGTTAGGTAAAGAAATAATAAATACTAAAGTAACTAACAATACTGTAAATGTGTCAAACTTAACTTCTGGAATTTACATTGTAAAAATTACTGAAGAAGGTAAAATATCAACTAAAAAATTGATTATTAACTAGTTATTAAAAAACCCACATTAAGAAAACATTAATTTCCTTACAAAAAATAGTTTGGAGATTAATGTTTTTCTTATCTTTGTACTCAATTAAAAATTTAAAAACATGAAAAAAATTTACTTTTTATCATTGACACTTCTAATGTCAATCTTTTCTTTTGGTCAGGCAACTGATTTATACTTTGGCATGTATTCCGAAGGTTCTAGTAATAATAAATTTATACAAATTTACAACGGAACAAATCTTGCAGTTGACTTAAGTAATTATTCAGTTGAATTATATGCGAACGGTGCAGTTACTGCTACAAATACACAAACTTTCACTGCAGGAACAATGTTAGCTGCGGGTGATGTTTATGTTTTATATAACAGTAGTTCAAACGCAGCAATTATCGCAGCTGGTGATGCATCTTCAAGCGCTTGTAACTTTAATGGAGACGATGCAATCGCATTAAAAAAACTAGGGACTGTTATTGATGTTATTGGAAGTATTGGAGTTGACCCAGGAACAGCATGGGCTGTTGGAAGTACTGCAGACGGAACACTAAATCATACAATAATTAGAAAATTAAATGTTTGTAACCCAAACCCTGTAAACTTAAGTTCTTTCGGTACAGATGACGCAACATCTGAATGGACAGTTTATGCAATTGATGCGGAATGGGGACAAATTGGCACTCATGTTGGATGCTCAACTACTCCAAGTTTATCAGTTTCTTCACCTGCAAACAACTTAACTTTTAGCCCAGAAACAAATTCAATGTCTATATCTTTAGTAGTAAACAATTTTACAGTTGCTAACGGAACAGGTAACGGACACATACACTATACAGTTAATGGTGGTTCAGTTGTAATGAAATATGACACAACACCAATTTCATTAACAAGTTTAACTCCTGGGGTTTATACAGTTTATTTAGAATTAGTAGATAATTCACATGTTGCCGTAGTTCCTGCCGTAAACACTTCTGTTACATTCACAATTGCTTCTTACAATGTTGTAGCTGACTTAGCTGCTTTAAGAGCGGATGTAATTGCAAATGGTGCAAATAAATATTATCAAGTTTCAAGTAGCCCAGTTATTACTTACGCAAGAGCTACAAGAAATCAAAAATATGTTCAAGACGCTTCTGCGGCTATCTTAATTGACGACTTACCTGGAACAATTGCAACAGCAATGGTTGCTGGTGATGCTGTTTCTGGATTAAAAGGACAAGCATCTTTATTTAGTGGCGTATTACAATTTTTACCATCTACAAATGCAACAATTGCATCTTCTGGAAATACTGTTACGCCTCAAGTAGTAACTGCTGCAGACATTACAGCAAATATTGAAACTTATGAAAGTGAATTAGTTCAAATCAACAATTCAACATTTACAACGGCTGATGGAATAATAACTTTTACAGCTAATACAAATTACAACTTAAATGATGGTTCAGATATCGCATTTAGATCTTTATTTGCCGAAGCCAACTATATCGGACAAATTGTTCCTACTGGAGCTGCAAATAGAGGAGTTTTAGTTGCTGAATTCAATGGTGTAGCACAAGTTGTATCAAGAAGCACTGCTGATGTATTATCTTCATCTTCTTTCTCTCAAATTGATGGATTGAAAATGTATCCAAACCCAACAAAAAACAATTTATTCATTGAAACAGCTTTAAACGGTGACATCAATGTATCAATTGTAAACATGTTAGGTAAAGAAGTAGTAAATGCTAATGTAGTTAACAATACAGTTAATGTTTCTAACTTAACTTCTGGTATTTACATCGTAAAAATTACTGAAGAAGGAAAAACTTCAACTAAAAAATTAATTATTGAGTAATTAGTTTTTCAAAATATCTTAAAAGCACCACTTAGTTGGTGCTTTTTTTATGTTCAAAAATCAGAAAAGCCACCCACAACTAATAATCTTTTTCTACTTTTGCAATATGATTTCACAAGAAGACATATTCTCTATTGCCTCAAAAAAAGAATTTGAAAAAATTACTTTAAAAGTGTTTCGTTTCCAATACGAAAACAATAAAGTATACCAATCTTTTTGTAATCATTTAGGAAAAAGTCCGAGTAACGTAAAGCAAATTCCAGACATTCCATTTTTACCGATTCAGTTTTTTAAATCGGATAAAATTGTAAGTTCTACTGATGAAGCTAAAGTCATTTTTACAAGCAGTGGCACAACTGGTATGATAATGAGTAAGCATTTCGTAACAGATGTTTCACTTTACGAAAACAGTTACAACAAAGCCTTTGCTCAGTTTTACGGCAACATCGAAGATTATTGTGTCTTAGCCTTACTTCCATCCTATTTAGAACGCGATGGTTCGTCTTTGATTTACATGGTGGAAGATTTAATCAAAAGCAGTAATCATCCAGACAGTGGTTTTTACTTGAATAATTTAGAAGAACTTTCTAATAAAATTATTGAACTAGAAAACGAAGGTCAGAATATCATTTTAATTGGAGTTACTTATGCTTTATTGGATTTAATCGAATACAAAAAATTTCAATTGAAAAACACCATCATTATGGAAACTGGCGGTATGAAAGGCAAAAGAAAAGAAATCATCCGAGAAGAATTACACCAAACACTATGCGATGGATTTGGCGTTACCGCGATTCATTCAGAATATGGTATGACCGAATTATTATCGCAAGCCTATTCTTTAGGAAATGGAATTTTCGAATGCCCAATCTGGATGGATATTTTAATTCGTGACACAGAAGACGCTTTAAGTTATATTGAAAACGGAAAAACTGGTGGCATTAACGTAATTGATTTGGCCAACATCAACTCATGTTCTTTTATAGCTACACAAGATTTAGGAAAAAAATACGAAAACAAAACATTTGAAGTTTTAGGACGATTTGACAATTCCGACATTAGAGGTTGCAACTTAATGGTTTACTAATCTCGACTTCAAAAACCTTATAAAAAACAAACAATGATTTTCACAGATACTCACACGCATTTATATTCAGAAGAATTTTCAGAAGACAGAGAAATTATGCTGCAACGCGCTTTTGATGCTGGTGTTTCACGTCTTTTCGTACCAGCAATTGACAGCAGTTATACGCAAAAAATGTACGAATTGGAAGCGCAATATCCTGAAAATGTATTTCTAATGATGGGTTTACATCCATGTTATGTGAAAGAAAATTATTTGGAAGAATTAGCACACGTTGAAACCGAATTATCGAAACGAAAATTTGCCGCTATTGGCGAAATTGGTATCGATTTGTTTTGGGACAAATCATTCTTAAAACAACAACAAGAAGTCTTTACGAGACAAATTCAATTAGCCAAACACTATAAATTACCAATAAATATTCATTGTCGTGATGCTTTTGACGAAGTTTTAGAAATTTTAGAACAAGAAAAATCTCCAGAACTTTGGGGAATTTTTCATTGTTTCACGGGCGATTTCAACCAAGCTAATCAAGCTATTTCTTGCGGAATGAAATTAGGAATTGGTGGTGTGGCGACATTTAAAAACGGAAAAATAGACCAGTTTTTAAACGAAATTGACATCAAAAATATCGTTTTAGAAACCGATTCTCCGTATTTAGCACCTGTTCCATTTCGAGGAAAACGCAACGAAAGTAGTTATGTAAAATTAGTTGCCGAAAAGTTATCGGAAATTTATAACTTGCCTTTAGAGGAAATTGCTGCAATTACCACAAAAAACAGCAAAGATGTTTTCGGATTTTAATATTTGATAACGTTTAATTCCTATTTTTTTCGTTTTTTTGTAGATATAAAATAAAGTATGTCAAAATTTGATAAAATACGTCCTTATTATGATGCGGAAGTCAACGATGCTATTCGTTCTTCTATAAATCATCCTATGATGAAAGCACTGATGGATTTTGCTTATCCGAATGTTGAAGAAGCCGTTTGGAAAGAACAATTGCTTCGCACACATTCTATTAGAGATTTTCAAATCAATTTTGCCTATCATGCCATAAAAAAGATTTTAGAGAAAAGTTCTGATGGGCTTACTACATCTGGTTTTGAAAAATTAGACCCAAATACGTCATACTTTTTCATCTCGAATCATAGAGATATCATTTTAGATACTTCGTTATTAAATGTATGTTTACACGAACATGGTTTAGTAATGACAGCTTCTGCTATTGGAGATAATTTAGTAAAGAAAGATTTTTTATTGAAACTTTCGAAACTAAACAGAAACTTTTTGGTGCAAAGAAATTTGTCACCAAGAGAATTATTAGTAAGTTCGAAATTACTTTCGGAATATATGTACAGTTTGATTTCTAAAGAAAACCGTTCAGTTTGGATTGCACAACGCGAAGGAAGAACAAAGGACGGAAATGACGCTACGCATTCTGGTGTTTTAAAGATGATGGCGATGGCTTCGGACGAAAAAAACAGCATGGATTTCTTTAAGAAAGTACGAATTGTGCCTGTTTCTATTTCGTATGAATATGATCCAACAGATGCTTTGAAAATGCCACAATTAATGGCTGAAGCAAATGACCAAATTTATTTAAAAGAAAAAAACGAAGATTTTATTACACTTTTAAGTGGAATTATTGGTCAGAAAAAACGCATTCACATTCATGTCGGTGATATTTTAGAAGACGAATTAGATGCTATTTCAGCAGAAACAACCAATTCTAACAAGCAAATGTTGGCATTAGCCCAAGTTATTGACGATTCTATTTTACAATCGTATAAACTTTGGCCAACCAATTATATTGCTTACGATATGATGAATAACACTACTATTTATTCTGAAAAATATACGGAAGAAGAAAAACAACTTTTCAAACGTAGATTAGAACTAAGAATTAATGCTGGTGACGCTAAAATGAAAGAAAGTTTCCTAGCTATGTATGCCAATCCGGTAACTAACAAATTAAAATATCAGAAAATTGAAAGCAATTCATAAGCCAAATATTTTACTTATTTATACTGGCGGAACTATTGGTATGATTAAAGATGCCGATACAGGTGCGCTAAAAGCATTCAATTTTAAAAAACTAATAAAAGGTATTCCAGAACTAAAGTTATTGGATTGTAATATTGAAACTGTTTCGTTTGAAAACCCAATTGATTCTTCAAACATGCAAATTACAGATTGGCAAAAAATTGCTGTAATCATTGAAGAAAAATACAACGATTTTGACGGTTTTGTGGTGCTTCATGGTTCGGACACGATGTCTTATAGCGCTTCTGCTTTAAGCTTTATGTTTGAAAACTTAGACAAACCTGTCGTTTTTACTGGCTCACAGTTACCAATTGGAGATTTACGTACGGATGCGAAAGAAAACCTAATTACAGCTATTCAAATTGCTTCCTTACAAGACAATGGAAAGCCCGTGATTCAAGAAGTTTCCTTATACTTCGAATATAAATTATACAGAGGAAATAGAACGACAAAAATAAGTGCTGAACATTTTAATGCATTTACTTCGCCTAACTTTCCAGAATTAGTAGAATCTGGCGTACATTTGAAAGTGAACAATGCGATTTTACTAAAACAAAAAACGACTAAGAAACTAAAAGTTAATACTAGTTTTGACGATAATGTTTTAATATTAAAATTATTTCCAGGTATTAATAAAACTATTTTGCATTCGCTTTTAAACACGCCAAATTTAAAAGGTGTAATTTTAGAAACCTATGGTTCAGGAAATGCGCCAATGGAAAATTGGTTTATTAGTGAAATTGAAAATGCGATTCAACGCGGATTACACATTATAAATGTCACGCAATGCAGCGGAGGAAGTGTTTTGATGGGAACATATGAAACGAGCACACAATTGAAGGAAATTGGTTTAATATCTGGTAAAAATATTACTACAGAAGCCGCTATTGCGAAATTGATGTATTTATTAGGGCAAAACATGTCGAAATCTGAATTTAAGACTGCTTTTGAAACTCCATTACGTGGAGAAATGAACGATTAAAAACTAGAAAGGTGGCCGAGTGGCTGAAGGCGCACGCTTGGAAAGCGTGTATATGGCAACATATCGAGGGTTCGAATCCCTTCCTTTCTGCTAAAAATTAAGTGATGAAAATATTGTTTTTTATATGGATTCCGTTTTTTTGTTTCTCACAAGAAATCAAACCAACAGACACAAATCTAACCGAAATAGATTCACTTTATAGAGAAGATCAATTTTATGCGTCTTTAAGCTATAATTTAGTTCAAAACAGACCAACAGGTTTTAAGCAATTTTCTTTTTCTCCTGGAATTACTGTTGGGTTTTTAAGAGATTTTCCTATTTCTAAAAACAGACATTGGGCCATTGCTCCAGGTATAGGTTATTCTTATAACAATATCAAACAATTTATTAATTCTGACGAACTACTTGGTGATAATGCTATAGTTCCTGCCGAAAATATTAGAACGGTGATTACCACACATGGTCTTGAAATTCCGTTAGAAATTAGATGGCGAAATTCTAACCCAATAAGTCATAGTTTTTGGAGAATTTATACTGGTTTTAAAGCAACTTATATTTTCAATTCTAAATTAAAAATCGAATCTTCTTCAGGAAGCACGAAAGAATCTATTTCAGACGAAATTAATCGTTGGCAATACGGAGCTTATATTTCGGTCGGATTCAATACTTGGAATCCTTATATCTATTATGGTTTGAACCCAATTTTTAAAGGCGGCTCGAAGATGAGTAATTTTAATATTGGATTTCAGTTTTATATCTTATAAAACCAAATTAGTATTTGTGGCATTCCGCCGATAATCATTCCTACAATCAATTCTATTGGCGAATGTGCTTTCATGTATAAACGTGAAGACGCTACAAAACCCATACACATAATTAAATAAGCTAAAGTATAAGTCGCTTCGATTTCTAAATAACTGGTTAACATCATTGTAAAAACAAATAATGATGTAATTCCAATCATATGCAAACTCGCTTTAAATCGCATCATAACAGAAACAAACACCAAAAAAGAACTGATAAAACCTGCTTGAAAAAATTTATATAATTCAGGAAAATGACTTTCTAAAATTGTAAAATTCAACAAACAATATAATAATAATACTTGAATGAAAATTGGCAATCTTCTTTCTTCAATGGTCGCTTCGGTAAAAGATTTAACTTTTTTTAAAGTTTTCAACAACATGAAAAAACACAAAGGTAAAAGTATGGTAAGAATGAATATTTGAATGAATGACAAATACACTTCCGCTAATAAAGTTATGTTTTTAGTAAATAAAAAGTATAAAATTGCTCCATAAATAGAAATAAATATGGGATGAAAAATATATGAAAACGGTTTTAAAAGGTATTTTGTTTTCAAATTGAAAAGGTTTTAGGAAATTAACTCTAAAGCTACATTTTTTTTCTCAATCGAGCTACTGGAATATCTAATTGTTCTCTGTATTTCGCAATAGTTCTTCTTGCAATTGGAAAACCTTTTTCTTTTAAAATTGCAGCTAAATCCTCGTCTGGCAAAGGCTTACTTTTGTCTTCTTCAGCAATAACGCGCTCTAAAATATTTTTGATTTCGATGGTAGAAACATCTTCACCTTGGTCGTTTTTCATTGCTTCAGAAAAGAATTCTTTAATCAATTTTGTTCCGTAAGGTGTATCCACATATTTACTATTTGCGACACGAGAAATCGTAGAAATGTCTAAACCAATCAAATCTGCAATATCTTTTAGAATCATCGGTTTTAACTTCGATTCTTCGCCATCTAAGAAGTATTCCTGTTGAAAAAACATAATCGCATTCATCGTTACAAATAACGTTTCTTGGCGTTGCTTAATCGCATCAATAAACCATTTCGCTGAATCTAATTTTTGTTTGATAAATTGAACCGCATCTTTTTGAGAATTCGATTTATCGTTAGATACTTTATAGGTTTGCAACATTTCTTGATAATCTTTAGAAACGTGCAATTCTGGAGCATTTCTTCCGTTCAGAAGTAATTCTAATTCGCCATCCACAATACGAATCGTAAAATCGGGAACCACGTGTTCCACCATTCTACTATTGCTATCGTAACTTCCTCCTGGTTTTGGATTTAGTTTTTCAATTTCGTCTATGGCTTTTTTCAATTGTTCTTTCGTACAATCGAATTTTTGTAATAATTTATCGTAATGCTTCTTAGTAAAAGCATCAAATTGTTTTTCAATAATTGCAATTGCTAAATTTACCGAATCCGTTGGTGTTTTGTGCTTCAATTGAATTAACAAACATTCTTGTAAATCTCTTGCACCAACTCCAGAAGGCTCTAATTGTTGTACGATGTGTAAGATTCTGTCTACCGTTTTTTCATCGGTATACACACCTTGTGTAAAAGCCATATCGTCCACAATATCCTGAATCGTTCTTCGGATATAACCTGAATCTTCAATACTTCCCACTAAAAACTCAGCAATTTCTCTGTCATCTTCCGTAAGGATAAAAGTATTTAACTGATTAATTAAATCTTGATGAAAACTAACTTGCGCCTGCATTGGCATCGTTCTGTCTTCGTCATCATCACTATAATTATTGCTTTGATATTTGTAATCAGGCGTTTCGTCGTTGCTTAAATATTCGTCGATGTTGATATCGCCAGTATCAATTTGGTCGTTGTCGTAATCATCATAACTATCCTCGTCATTTGAGTTATCATTATAATCATCTAACGATTCATTATTGTCATCTAAACTTCCTTCTAAAGCTGGATTTTCAACCATTTCTTCTTGCAAACGTTGCTCAAAAGCTTGCGTAGGCAATTGAATTAACTTCATCAACTGAATTTGTTGAGGAGATAATTTTTGCGATAATTTGAAATTTAAACTGTGCTTAAGCATTGGTTTTTTGTTTAAAAGTAAGGTTTCAAGTCTCAAGTTATTGCGAATACAACAACTTGAAACTTTAAACTTGAAACAAATTTTTAGAATTCTGCGTTATCTGGTGTTCTTGGGAAAGGAATTACGTCACGGATATTTGTCATACCAGTTACGAATAATACCAATCTTTCGAAACCTAATCCGAAACCTGAATGTACTGCTGAACCGAATCTACGAGTATCTAAATACCACCATAATTCTTCTTCATCAATACCTAAAGCTTTCATTTTTTCGATTAAAACGTCTAAACGTTCTTCACGTTGAGAACCTCCAACAATTTCTCCAATTCCAGGGAATAAAATATCCATGGCTCTTACTGTTTCTTTTCCTGGTTCTGTTCCGTCATTTAAACGCATGTAAAATGCTTTAATTTTCGCAGGATAATCGAATAAAATTACTGGACATTTGAAATGTTTTTCCACTAAGAAACGCTCGTGTTCCGATTGTAAGTCGGCACCCCATTCGTCAATTAAATATTGGAATTTTTTATTTTTGTTTGGTTTTGAATTCTTTAAAATATCAATAGCTTCTGTATATGAAACACGTTTGAAATTGTTTTCTAAAACGAAATTCAACTTCTCTAATAACGCCATTTCGCTACGTTCCGCTTGTGGTTTGTTTTTTTCTTCTTCGATTAAACGATTTTCTAAGAACTTCAAATCTTCAGAACAATTATCCATTGTGTATTTAATCACATTTTGAATAAAATCTTCAGCTAAATCCATGTTCGCAGCTAAATCATTAAATGCCACTTCTGGCTCAATCATCCAAAATTCAGCCAAGTGACGAGAAGTATTAGAATTCTCCGCACGGAAAGTTGGTCCGAAAGTATATACTTGACCTAAAGACATCGCATACGTTTCAGCTTCTAACTGTCCAGAAACCGTAAGATTAGTTTGTTTTCCGAAAAAGTCTTCTTTGTAGTTTACTTTTCCATCTTCAGTTCTTGGTGTATTGTCAAATGGCAAAGCCGAAACTTGGAACATTTCTCCTGCTCCTTCTGCATCTGAACCCGTAATAATTGGCGTATTTACATACACAAATCCTTTTTCTTGAAAATATTTATGCACCGCGAAAGACAACTTAGAACGTACACGCATAATCGCACCAAACATATTTGTTCTTGTACGTAAATGTGCATTTTCTCTAAGGAAGTCTAAACTTGGTTTGTTTTTTGGTTGTATTGGGAATTTTTCCGCATCAGAATCTCCTAAAATTTCTAGTTTAGTCACTTGAATTTCTACTTTCTGTCCAGCACCTTGACTTTCCACTAAAGTTCCGATAACAGAAATTGCAGCACCAGTTGTGATACGCTTTAACGTTTCTTCAGGCGTGTTTTCAAAATCCACCACACACTGAATATTATTAAGCGTTGAACCATCATTTAGCGCAACAAACTGATTGTTTCTAAAAGTTCTTACCCAACCTTTTGCGTTTACTTCTTGTAACGTTTTTGTGTTTTCTAATAAATCTATAATTCTTATGTGCTTCTTCATCTTTTGCTAATATTCATTTAAAGTGCAAATATAGTGCGAATTATTGAGTTTTAGAAATGTGATTTTGTAGTTTATTTGAAGAAATTTTATGAATTAAAATTCTATTATTAATCGTAATTTTCTAATCATTAAGATTTTGCTAAAAAAACTATTATCTTTGAAAATTATTTTTTAGTACTAAACTACTTACAACTATGAAAAAAATTTACTTTTTAGTTACTTTTTTAGCAACATTTTTCACGCAAGCACAAATTGTAAACATACCAAACTCATTATTCAAAGCTTATTTGATAGGAGCTAACACAACAAATTCCAGAGCATCAATTCAAATACCTAATTCTTATGATGGAACTGTAACTAGTTATAATAAAATTGACACTAATAGCGATGGTGAAATACAAGTTAGCGAAGCTATTTTAATTAAATATTTAGATTTATCAAGCACATTCAATGATTTTTCTAGTATAGAAGGGATAAATAGTTTTTCAAATTTACAATTTTTCAATTGTGAATTACATGCATTAACAAGTATGGATATTAGTGGCTTAACAAATTTAAAATGGCTGAAATGTCGAGCCAACTTACTAACAAGTTTAAACATATCAAACTTAACGAATTTAACATATTTACAATGTAACGGTAATCCGCTAACAAGTTTAAATATTAATACCCTAACCAATTTAAAAGATTTAAGCTGTACTAATACTCAACTAACTAGTTTAAACATTAGTGCATTAACCAATTTAAACAGTTTAAATTGTTCATATAACCAACTTACAAACTTAGACCTTAGCACTTTAACAAATTTAAAATCATTGTGGTGTTACAATAACCAACTAACTAGTTTAGATGTTAGTAATTCACCTCTTCTACAAAATTTAGAATGCAATGACAACCTACTAACTAATTTAAATGTTAATGGAATAACGACTTCTATGCAATATTTTAAATGTAATAATAATCAACTAACCAATTTAAACCTTAGTACTATAAATAATATACAATATATATATTGTGACAACAATCAATTGACAAATTTAGATGTAAGTGATTTTACTTTTCTTTATTTCAATTGTAGTAATAACCAATTAATAACACTTTTTTTAAATAATACCGGCTCATCATTAACATTTAACAACAATCCTAATTTGGCTTATGTTTGTGTAAGTGAAAATTATATTTCACAAGTTACATCAATAGTAAATGATTACGGGTATTCTGCCACTTGTAATGTGGGTAGCTACTGCAAATTCACTCCTTTTGGGATTTATTACACAATTAACGGAACTAACAAAATAGACGTAAACAATAATGGCTGTGATACAATTTATCCAAATTTAAAATATACAATTACTGATGGCTCAATAACAAGTAATTTAATATCAAATAATTCTGGTAATTATTTGATTCCAGTTTCTGCAGGCACACATACTATCACACCACAACTTGAAAATCCAAGCTATTTTACTGTTTTTCCAACAAGTGCTTCAGTAACGTTTCCTGCAACTCCAAGCCCATTTGTTCAAAATTTTTGTATTACTCCAAATGGCACACATCACGATTTAGAAGTGGTTATTATTCCTTTGACACCAGCACGTCCAGGGTTTGATGCTACCTATAAAATTAAGTATAAAAACAAAGGAAACTTAAGCGAAACAGCTACTTTAGTTTTTAATTATAACGATTCGGTTTTAGATTTTGTTTCTTCAACTTTAGCACCAAATTCTCAATCAACAGGAAGTCTTTCATGGAATATTGGGACAATAACTCCTTCTCAAAACGGTGAATTTATTGTAACTTTAAACGTGAATTCTCCAACAGAAACTCCTGCAGTTAATCCTGGTTATGTTTTAAATTATTCTGCAGTTATTAATGGTTTAAATACTGACGATACACCAATAGACAATACATTTTCATTAAATCAAACCGTTGTAAACTCTTTTGATCCTAATGATAAAACTTGTTTAGAAGGAAACACTATTAACCCAAGTATGATTGGCGAATATGTACATTATAAAATTCGATTTGAAAATACAGGAACTTTTCCAGCAGAAAACATTGTAGTGAAAGACATGATTGACACGGCAAAGTTTGATATTTCAACTTTACAAATGACAGATGCTTCTCATGCTTGTGTAACAAGAATTAGTAATCCAAATAAAGTAGAATTTATCTTTGAGAACATTAATTTACCTTTTGATGACGCTACAAATGATGGTTATGTTGCTTTTAAAATCAAAACAAAAAACACTTTAGTAGTTGGAAGTACAATTAGTAATTTAGCGAACATTTACTTTGATTATAATTTCCCGATTGTAACCAATACAGCCACATCAACATTTCAAGTTTTACAAAATGATTCTTTTGTGTTTGATAACTATTTTTCGGTTTATCCAAATCCTGCAAAAGAAGTATTGAATTTGAAAACAAAACAAGATGTAACTGTTTATAGTTTATCCATTTACTCTATTCTTGGTCAACAATTACAAACGATAACAAATCCGGAACAAACAATTGATGTTTCTAATTTAAAAACAGGTAATTATTTCATAAAAATAGTAACTGACAAAGGAATTTCAAGTAGTAAATTCATTAAAGAATAAGTATAACAAACAATAACAATAAGCCTCTCAGAAATGGGAGGTTTTTTTGTTCCAAATTTTTAGTATTTTTACGAAATGATTTTAGTTACAGGCGGAACAGGTTTAGTCGGTTTTCATTTATTGTTGCAACTTTCTTTAGAAAAGGAGGCAATTCGGGCAATATATAGATCGGAGAAAAAACTACAACACGTTAAAAATTTATTCCAAAAAGAAAATAAGCTTGCTGAATTTGAAAAAATCGATTGGGTGCAAGCCGATATTTTAGATATTCCTGCACTTGAAACTGCTTTTACAGATGTTTCTTATGTGTATCATTGTGCCGCAAAAGTTTCTTTTGACCCGAAAGACGAAGACAAACTCTACCAAAATAATATTGTTGGAACCGCAAACGTGGTCAATATTTCCCTATCTACAACTGTAAAAAAATTGTGTTATGTGAGTTCGATTTCAGCTTTAGGAAATGGAACGGAGCATAATTTAATTCTCAACGAAGAAACCGAAAGAAATAACGAAGCTGTTAGAAGCGATTATTCGATTTCGAAATTTGGCGCGGAGATGGAAGTTTGGCGCGGATTTCAAGAAGGTTTAGACGTGGTAATTGTCAACCCAGGTGTGATTTTTGGAAACGGATTTCCAAAAGAAGGCAGTAGTTTATTCATTCAAAACATCAAAGAAGGACAATCGTTTTATACTTTAGGCAAACTCGGGATTGTAGCTGTGGAAGATGTAGTAAAAGCCATGACAACTCTAATGAAAAGCACCATTTCTGGCGAACGCTTTATTTTAGTTGCAGAAGATGTTACTTATAAAGAATTATTTGATAGAATTGCGGATTGCTTGGCTTCGAGTGCCTCTGCCACCAAAGTCAAAAAACCGAAATATTTAGTCAAAAAGTGGCAAACACAAACTGCAAGTGTTTTGGAATTTGTGTTTGCTAAACTATTTTTCAGAAAAAGAATGTTAACAAAATCAACTATAAATTCTTTATACAATTTAGAAATTCACGATACAAGCAAAATCAAAAAAACGATTGATTTTGAGTTTTTAGATATGAAAGTGTATTTGAAAGAGTTGATTGAGAAAAGATAGAATTATTACACAAAAAACCCTGCAAACTAAATATTTGCAGGGTTTTCTTTAATCTATTTTCTAAAAAGAAAACTTATACCTTCATAATTTCTGCTTCTTTAACCGCTAAAACTTCTTCAATTTTTTTGATGTATGAATCTGTTATTTTTTGAACTGATTCTTCTGCAGTTTTACAAATATCTTCAGAAGTTCCATTTTTTTCTTCTTTTTTAATGTCGTTGTTGGCGTCTTTTCTAGCATTTCTCACACCAACTTTTGCATCTTCCGCTTCAGCTTTAGCTTGTTTCACTAATTCTTTACGTCTATCTTCTGTTAAAGCAGGAATACTAATGATAATATTATCACCATTGTTCATCGGGTTTAAACCTAAATTAGCAATCATAATTGCCTTTTCAATAGGTTGCAACATCGCTTTTTCCCAAGGCGTAACTGTTAAAGTTCTTGCGTCAGCAGCCACCACATTCGCCACTTGTGACAAAGCCGTTTGCGCACCATAATAATCTACAAAAACACTTCCTAACATTTGAGGAGAAGCTTTTCCAGCTCTGATGTTTAAAAATTCTTTTTCTAAATGCGCTACAGATCCATTCATAGATTCTTTCGCACTGTCGATAATAAAATTAATTTCTTCTGTCATAACATTTTTGTTTCAAGTTTCAAGTTTCAGGTTAAAAAATGCATTTTCTAAATCCTATCTAACTTTCACTAACTTTATATTTCTAAATTCGTAAATCCTAATTCTAAATTCGTAATTAAATAGTTACCGTAGTTCCTACTGTTTCGCCTTTACAAATTTTAAGTAAGTTACCTTTTTTGTTCATATCAAAAACAATAATTGGCAATTTATTTTCTTGACTTAACGTAAATGCAGTCGTATCCATTACATTTAATCCTTTCGCTAATACATCATCAAACGTAATTGTGTCGTATTTTGTTGCGTTAGCATCTTTTTCTGGATCGGCAGTATAAACTCCATCAACGCGAGTTCCTTTTAAAATCACATCACAACCCACTTCAATTCCTCTTAAAACTGCTGCTGTATCTGTTGTGAAATATGGATTTCCTGTTCCAGCTCCGAAAATTACAATTCTTCCTTTTTCTAAGTGACGCGTTGCTCTTCTTTTGATATATGGTTCGGCAATGGCTTCAATTTTTAAAGCGGTTTGTAAACGAGTTGGCATTCCAGCATCTTCTAAAGCACCTTGTAACGCCATTCCGTTAATCACAGTTGCTAACATTCCCATATAATCGCCTTGAACACGATCCATACCATTACTAGCACCAGCCACACCTCTAAAAATATTTCCTCCACCAATTACAATGGCAATTTCTACGCCTTGGTCATGAATTTGCTTAATTTCTGAAGCATATTCTGCTAAAGTTTTAGGATCAATTCCGTATTGTCTCTCGCCCATTAAGGCTTCTCCGCTTAATTTAAGAAGGATTCTTTTGTAACTCATTGTGTTGGATTGTTTATTTTTTGTTTACAGAATTACTAATTCTGAAATTCTGATGCAAATATAGTTAAATAGCTCTTTTTTAAAAAATATGTTTTTAAGATTTATGATACTAAATTTTCAAAACTTTTTTTGGCTTCTTCATAACCAATTTTATAAATCAAATCCATTTTCAATTTATTGGTTTCAAACGTACTAAAATTAGCTAGTTCTTTAGGTTCGATAATTAAATCGCAATAATTAAATTTTTGAAAACTCGAATTGGCCGTCAACAATTCCAATGCTCTATACGTAACCGATTTTATAGAATTTAGATGAATCGCTTCCATATTTTGCAAAGGACTCACATAAACACCAATAATGGATTCACATTTTCCGACTAATAAATCGGCAGGAAAATGATTTAAAATACCGCCATCACTAAACAATTCTCCATTTATAACATAAGGTGAAATCATCCCGGGAACAGCTGTTGAAGCCAAAATCGCATCTACAACTTTGGTCTCCGGACTAAAGATTTTCAATTTTCCTTTCACCATATCGGTTGCGGTAATGTACATTGGAATTTCTAATTCACCCAAAGTGATATCACCAAATATTCCTTTAAAATAATGTTTAAACGAATCTGAATCTACGATTCCAGCTTTTTTAAAAGTAAAATGTCTCCAATGAAAAAAGTAAATCGATTTGAAAAATTCTAAAATTTCTTCCGGTTTTTTTCCGAAAGCATACATTGCACCCACAATTGCTCCAGCACTTGAACCAGCCATACAAGAAGGTTTTATGTTTTGCTCATATAAATATTGCAACACGCCTGCATGTGCAATTCCTTTAGAACCGCCACCAGAAAAAACGAAACCTTTATTTTTTGAATTATTTTTCATTATTATCAGATTATCCACACAAAAGTAACGAATAATATACTCGAATTATTATATGTAACTAATATTACACTACTACCGTTTATTATTTTTAATTTTGTATAATCAATTCATCTACTATGTTATCTATTATCAAATCGGCTATTCAAAAAAGTATTTCTTATAGCGAATACAGAACTTTAGTTTCAAAATTAATTAGCGAAGGAAAATCGACAGGAAAAGAACAAAGTGCCGATTTACTGCACTATTCTGAACTGAATGAAGTACGCATGAACCGTTTAGAAAAAACCCTGAAAATGGATTCGGAAGTATTGGAAAAATTACAAAATTTGAAAGCGAAACAAACTTGGTTAGTCATTTCAGAAGGTTGGTGTGGCGATGCCGCTCAGATTTTACCTATTATAAAATTAATGGCAGAATCTTCAGAAAATATAAATTTGAAAATTGTGTTGCGTGATGAGAATGACGATTTAATGGCACAATTTTTAACTAATGGCGCAAGATCGATTCCGAAATTGATTGTTTTAGATGAAAACTTAGAAGTCATCAATCATTGGGGACCACGACCTGAAGCTGCAAAAAATTTAATCCTAGATTATAAAGCGAAACACGGAATTGTAGATGAACCAGCGAAAATTGCGTTGCAAAAATGGTATTTAGAGGATAAAGGAATTTCTACAATGAAGGAGATTGTTGGGATAATTCACGAGTAATTGTAGAACTTTAGTTTTAATCGAATTTCTCAATATCTAATTCTTCATTAGTTTTAGTCAAGCTTTTATCTTCAGCAATTTTATAAAGAAAAGCCATTATCTTTTGCCAATGACCTGCTGGATAAATATAAATAATAGGCTTTCTTAACTTATCATTATACAAAATTAAATATAATTGCGAAGTTTCTCTTAAAACTACTGTATTTGGTTCTCGTTCAGGTTCAATTATTCCAGATTTATCCAAATCCATTTTCCCTAGTAATTCAAGAAATTCCGCATAAGTCTTATTATCAAGTTTTCCTTTATAATAACCTATCCTTGAAGTGTCAAGTATTCTTTTTTGATAGGCTTTTTCAATATAAAGCTTGATTTCTTGATTTTTATTGAGTTCTAAATGATATTCTGGGCAAGTTCCAAAACATTTAGTGGTATGGAATATTATTTTTTCAAACCTATCTTCATTTTTTTTTGTAGCACAACTAATGATTAAATGCGAAGTTATAATTAAATAAAGATATTTTTTCATGAAATTAAACCGTTTTCAACCCTTCAATAAAAGCTTCAGGTTCTACAGCATTTTCCACAGAATAATCACCAATTTTTGTTCTGCGAAGTGCCGTTAAATGTCCGCCAGAATTTAAAGCTAAACCAAAATCGTAAGCAATTGAACGAATATAAGTTCCTTTGCTACATACAATTCTGAAATCTATTTCTGGTAAGGCAATTCGGGTAATTTCGAATTCTGAAACGGTTACTTTTCTAGTTTTAATTTCGACTTCAATTCCAGCACGAGCCGATTCGTACAAACGTTTTCCGTCTTTTTTAATAGCAGAAAAAACGGGTGGTTTTTGATCGATTTCACCAATAAATTGCGGTAAAGTTTCTTGAATTAAAGCTTCTGTAATATGTTCAGTTGGAAAAGTCTCGTTGATTTCTGTTTCTAAATCGTAAGATGGTGTAGTCGCTCCAACTGTAATTGTTCCCGTATATTCTTTAGCTTGACCTTGTAATTCTTCAATTCTTTTGGTGAATTTTCCGGTACAAATAATCAATAAGCCAGAAGCCAATGGATCTAATGTTCCAGCATGACCAATTTTGAATTTTTTTGGTAATTTTAATTCTTTAATTAAACCAAACTTTAATTTATTTACTGCTTGAAAAGACGACCATTTTAGTGGTTTATCAATAAGTAAAATTTGTCCTTCTAAGTAATCTTCTGGAGTCATTATTTATATAAATTAAAGTAAGCTAATAAAAGAATTCCTGCGATAATTCTATACCAACCCCAAGGTTTAAATCCGTATTTTTTGATAATTTCTATGAAAAATTTAATCGCTAAAACCGCAACCACAAATGCTACTACATTTCCAATAATAAACATTTTAGTGTTTTCTTCTGATTTTAGAATCAATTCGAAACCTTTTAAACCACTTTTATCATAGGTTTTTAAAAATACTGAATAACATGTAACCGCTAACATAGTTGGAACTGCTAAAAAGAACGAAAACTCAGCAGCCGCTTGGCGAGTTAGACCTTGTTGCATTCCTCCAATTATACTTGCAGCACTACGACTAGTTCCTGGCATCATGGCTAAACATTGCCAAAAACCAATAGTAACTGCCTTTTTAATCGTAATATCTTCTTCTTTGTGAACGGTTGGACTTTGAAAAAACCTGTCGATAAATAATAATACAATTCCACCAACAATTAGCACAATTGCAATTGGAGTTGGATGTTCTAAAACGGCTTCGATTTTATCATCGAATAATTTTCCTAAGATTAAAGCTGGAACAACTGCACAAGCTAATTTGATAAAGAATTGTAATTTCGAGAAATCGAAAAACTTTTTCCAATACAACACCACAACCGCTAAAATGGCTCCGAATTGTATAGAAACTTGAAATAATTTCACAAATTCTTCTTTTTCAATTCCGAAATAAGAACTCGTAAAAATCATATGACCTGTTGAAGAAACTGGTAAATATTCGGTTAAACCTTCAACAATAGCGATGATTATGGCTTGTAGTAAATCCATTTATAATTTATTTATTCTATCTAATTCAGATCTTCTTTCTGCATCTTCAACAAATTTTCTAGACTTTTCAAGTCTCTCAATTCTTTCAGGCTCACATTCTACTTTCATAGTTGTTGAATCTCCCTTTTTATATTCAACACCAAAATCCCTATAAACTTGTCTTCTTTTTTCTTCCGTTGGACTTAATTTTTCATTAAAAAACCATTGTTCAGATTTAATAAATGCAATAAATATAGTTACAAACTGAAATATTAAAAGCCAATATGTAAATATTTGTAATATTGAAAAAATTACAATTAAGGTAACTGCTACGTTTCTAGAGTTTTTGCCAAAAAATGCCGCAATTTGAATAGCTAAGAAAATACCAATTTGGTAAAATAATATTAACATAATTATTTGTAATTAGTAAACAATTAAACTTTAACTGATTAAATCAAATAAAAATATCTGACTTAGATTCTTAGAAACTCAGAATCTTAAAAATATAGATTAGTTTTCAGATTTAGATTTCTTTAAAATCGAGTAAATTGTAATTCCAAAACCGATTAACACAACTGTTGGCGCTAATCTAATTCTTCTGAAACTAAATACTTCCTCATTGAAAACATTTGGATTTTCGTTCGCACCACCGCTCATTAAAATGAAACCTAAGGCAATCACGACTAATCCAATGATTAATATTTTATAATTTTCTTTTCCGAATAGAAATTCAGATTTGTTTGTATCTTCTTTCATATAGTTTTATATTAAAACACTAAAATTGAACGTAAATATACATTATTTACTCCCTCTAGTGAGTATATTTCATTTCCATTTTTCCATACTTTACCAATAAATTTTGAATTATTTAATTCTCTACCTACTATATAAGTATCTGCTCCGTTAACATAAATATTTTGAGCATATGATGTTTTTGTGTTGTCAGTTATTGTAGTGGCAATTCCGTTTTTCCATAATCGTGCTACTTGAAAAGCACCATTGTACTCTGAGCCAACTACATAAACATCATTATTTTTAATAAAAATAGCATTTGCAAATGAATCTTGTGAATGGTTGACTAATGAATTGGTAATTCCATTTTTCCAATATGTTGCAATAAACTTAGCGCCGTCATTGTCATAACCTGATACATAAACATCTCCATTTGAGACAAATATTGAATTTGCTATAGAAAAATTATTCGCACTTGTTAATACTGTTGAAATTCCGTTTTTCCAAATTGTTGCAATTGAAATAATTGCTCCGTTAGAAGTTTTTCCAGCAATATAAACATCACTATTATAAACAAATATTGACAATCCTTCTGCATTTTGAGTCCCATCAGTTAAAGTAGTTGCAATTCCATTCTTCCAATATTTTGCAACTTGAATATTACCAATTCTCTCATATCCAGTTGCATATACATCATTGTTATATACATAAACTGAATAAGCACAAGCGTCATTAGTACCGTCTGTTAAAGATGTTGCGATTCCATTTTTCCAAATTTTTGCTACATTATTTTCTTTACCAGCAATATAAATATCATTTCCATTTTTAAAAACAGACGTAGAAATAGAATTATTAACTCCATTCCCTATTGTTGAAGCTATACCATTTTGCCAAAGTTTAGCTTTAGAAATTGAATAATTACTATTTGATTCATGACCAGTTATTAGAATTGTACTATTACTCAGTACTTCTTGTGTTTGTGGATTTTCATTATCACTACAAGAATATAACAATATAAATGCTAAAGTAAATAAAAAATAATTTATACTTTTTCTCATGTTTTTTTGATTTTTTTACTTGACTCTTCTAGTATAAATCGTCAGTTCTTAAATTTAAGAAACGTGTAGTAGCAAAATACGTACTCAACCAAGTAATAATTATTCCTACTAACAATACGCCAGCGGCAACAATTCCTAAAGAAACGTAATCTTTTGCAATTCCTAAAGTTGGGAACATGCCATCAATGTAAAACGCTAAAACAACTAAACCGATAATCGCTAAAACCGCACCAATAATCCCTAATAAAATACTCGTTTTGATAAATGGTTTTCTAATGAATGATTTCGTAGCACCAACCATTTGCATGGTTTTGATTGTAAATCGGTGAGAATAAATAGACAAACGAATCGAACCATTAATTAACAACATCGCCACAAAAGCTAAAATTCCGCTGATAATTAAAATCCAAAAACTGATTTCGGTTACGTTTTCATTTACTAATTCTACTAATTCTTTATCATAAATGACATCTGAAATGTTTGGATTTCTTTTGATATCATTTTCAATTTTTTTGATTTCTGCTTTGTTTACATATTCACTTTTTAAATGAATATCGAATGAGTTTAATAATGGATTAAATCCTAAAAACTCCATAAAATCTTTACCAACAATATCTGGATTATTTTTAGCAGCTTCGTCTTTCGTTACAAAATCGTAAGATTTAATGAATTTAGCGTTTTTCAATTCGGTATCAAAAGCATTCAAAATACTGTCGTTGGCTTCGTCTTTAAAGTACACACTCATAGGAATGTTTTCTTTAAAATCATTCGAAATTTTTTCAGAATTAATCACAAATAATCCTAAAGCGCCTAATAAAAACAGCACTAAAAAAATACTAAAAACTACCGAAAAATAAGAAGAAATTAATCTTCTACGTTGATATTGCTCAAACGATTGTGCCATAAATTTTATAATTATGCTGTAAAAATAGTAAAGAAATTTTGTTTACACAGAATATAACAACAAAGTTTTAACTTTAGTATATAAAAATGTAAATTTGCAACCGAATTTTTGTTTCAAGTTTAAGGTTTCAAGTTTTATATAACTCAATCACTTTTAACTTGAAACCTGAAACCTGAAACCTTGAACAATGAAATACCATCACGAAAAAATCGAAGCCAAATGGCAACAATATTGGGCAGAAAATCAAACTTTTGCAGCAAGTAACGCAACAGATAAACCAAAATATTTTGTATTAGATATGTTTCCTTATCCTTCGGGAGCGGGCTTACACGTTGGACATCCGCTAGGTTATATTGCTTCAGATATTGTCGCAAGATATAAAAGACATCAAGGTTTTAATGTCTTGCATCCGCAAGGTTACGATTCATTTGGATTGCCTGCAGAACAATATGCGATTCAAACTGGGCAACACCCAGCAGATACAACACGTATGAATATTGAAGGTGGAATTGATAAATCGGGAAACACGATTCAAGGTTACAGACATCAGTTAGACCGAATTGGTTTTTCTTTCGATTGGAGTCGTGAAGTTCGTACGTCGAATCCAGATTATTACAAACACACACAGTGGATTTTCATTCAATTATACAATTCTTGGTACAATAAAAATTCAGATAAAGCAGAAGATATTTCGACTTTAGTTGCGATTTTCGCTTCGGAAGGAAATGCGAATGTAAATGCGGTTTGTGATGATAATATCGCGCCTTTTACAGCAGCAGAATGGAATGCTTTTTCATCTGAAGAACAACAAAAAATATTATTACAATATAGATTAACGTATTTAGCCGAAACTGAAGTCAACTGGTGTGCGGCTTTAGGTACAGTTTTAGCGAATGACGAAATTGTTAACGGCGTTTCAGAACGTGGTGGACATCCAGTAGTTCGTAAGAAAATGACACAATGGAGTATGCGGATTTCTGCTTACGCGGAAAGATTATTACAAGGTTTAAACGATATTGACTGGAGTGAATCAATCAAAGAATCACAACGTAACTGGATTGGAAAATCAGTTGGAGCCATGGTTTCTTTCCATGTGAATAATCACGATGCAAAAATTGATGTGTTTACGACGCGACCTGATACGATTTTCGGAGTAACGTTTATGACATTAGCCCCAGAGCACGATTTGGTTGCTCAAATTACAACTCCAGAACAAAAAGCTGCGGTTGAAGCTTATGTAGAAGCGACTGCAAAACGTTCGGAACGTGAAAGAATGGCAGATGTTAAAACTATTTCAGGGGTTTTCACTGGTGCTTATGCAGAACATCCTTTCACCAAAGAACCTATTCCGGTTTGGATTGGCGATTACGTGTTAGCGGGTTACGGAACTGGAGCTGTTATGGCCGTTCCTTGTGGTGATGAGCGTGATTATGCTTTCGCGAATTTCTTCAAAGGGACCAACGGAATGCCAGAAATTAAGAACATTTTCAACCAAGATATTTCAGAAACTGCTTTTGGAGAAAAAAGTGGTTTCGAATTAGTAAATTCTGATTTCTTAAACGGATTAGATTACAAATCAGGAACAAAGAAAATCATCGAAGAATTAGAAAAAATCGGAGCAGGAAATGCAAAAGTAAATTACCGTTTACGTGATGCTGTTTTCTCTCGCCAAAGATATTGGGGTGAACCTTTTCCAGTGTATTATGTGAATGGTTTACCACAAATGATTGACAAAAAACACTTGCCAATTGTGTTACCAGAAGTAGAAAAATACTTACCAACTGAAGACGGACAACCACCATTAGGTAACGCAACCGTTTGGGCTTGGGACAGTGTTCAGTGTTCAGTGGTTAGTAATCAGTTGATTGACGATGTCACTATTTTTCCTTTAGAATTGAACACGATGCCAGGTTGGGCGGGTTCTTCTTGGTATTGGATGCGTTATATGGATGCCCACAACACTGAAGAGTTTGCAAACGAAGAAGCTTTAAAATATTGGGAAAGTGTAGATTTATATATTGGTGGAAGCGAGCACGCAACCGGACATTTATTGTACTCACGTTTTTGGAATAAATTCTTAAAAGACAGAGGTTACGCACCAACCGAAGAACCTTTCAAAAAACTGATTAATCAGGGAATGATTTTGGGAATGAGTGCTTTTGTTTATAGATTAAAAATAACAAGTGTTTCAGGAGGAAGAGATAGTTTTGGTAATGATACTGTTGGAGATGGTATTTATGGAGAATCAATATTTGTTAGTTCAAAATATTATAAAGAATTTGTTCGATGTAAAAAAATATATGATTTGACTGACTTTGGACTTTCTTTAAGTAGAGGACAAGATGTTTTTATTGGTGGAGAAAAGAATGAAATTTTCACTGAATTATCAGCACGTTTGTTTGAAATGACAACCAACAATACTACTAGAATTACGATTTATGATGATTCTTTCGTTGAATTGGATATGAATGAGTTACATACAGATGTTTCAATTGTAAATTCTTCAGAAGAATTGAATATTGAAGCTTTCAAAAACTGGAGAGAAGATTATGCCAATGCGGAATTCGTTTTAGAAAACGGAAAATACATCGTTGGTCGTGAAGTAGAAAAAATGTCGAAATCGAAATACAATGTGGTTTCGCCAGATGATATTTGTGAAGAATACGGAGCAGATACGTTACGTTTATATGAAATGTTTTTAGGACCATTAGAGCAATCTAAACCTTGGAATACGGCAGGAATTACAGGAGTTTCTGGTTTCTTGAAAAAATTATGGCGTTTGTATTTTGATGATAATGGTTTGGTTATTGTAAACGACGAACCAACGGCAGAAATGTATAAGTCATTACATAAAACCATCAAAAAAGTAACGGAAGACATTGAGAATTTCTCATTCAACACGTCTGTTTCTCAATTTATGATTTGCGTGAACGAATTGCAGCAATTAAAATGTAATCATAAAGCGATTTTAGAACCATTAGCGATTTTAGTTTCGCCATACGCTCCACATATTGCTGAAGAATTATGGAGTGGTTTAGGTCACGAAGGTTCGATTTCAACAGTTGCTTTTCCAAAATTTGAAGAAAAGTATTTAGTCGAATCTGAAAAAGAATATCCAGTTTCATTCAACGGAAAAATGCGTTTCACCATTAAGTTGCCGTTAGATTTAACGGCTGCTCAAATTGAAGAAATCGTAATGGCTGACGAAAGAACACAAGCTCAATTACAAGGCAGAACGCCAAATAAAGTGATTATCGTTCCTGGTAAAATTATTAATTTGGTTGGGTAACATTCTGAAATTGTCACACTGAGCTTGTCGAAGTGTCTTTATAAATTAACCGCAGATTCGCAGATTATTTTCTGTAAATCTGCGGTTTTTTCTTGTAACAATATTTGGTTCCATTCTACTAATTAAATAAAAAAAAGATGAAAAAATACGAAGTGATTACGCTGAAAAAAGCAATGAGTTTTGGCAGTATGAAAGAAGAATTGTCTAAAGAAGTAGAACAATTTTTGAATAAGAAAGTAAACGAAGGCTATGAAATAGTTGATGTTTCGTTTACTTATTATGAAGCTCAAGAATTAATTGCTTTTATAACTATTTGTAAATAAGAAATGTCAACTTGTCATTATTTTTCTGAAAATTTGAAACTGGCTTGTAATTTGATGCTTATTTTGTAACTTTAAATTTTTAAAATTAAAAACTATGTTTGATTTACCTTACATGATAATAATTGGAGTGATTGCTCTATTTAGTTGGTTAGTAAGTTCGCGCTTAAAAAGTAAGTTTGAACATTATTCGAAACTAACACTAAGAAACGGAATGTCTGGTGCTGAAATTGCAGAAAAAATGCTAGCAGACCACGGAATTCGTGATGTTAGAGTGATTTCTACACCTGGAAGATTAACCGATCATTATAATCCTGCTGATAAAACCGTAAACTTATCAGAAGCGGTTTACAACCAAAGAAATGCAGCAGCAGCAGCAGTTGCGGCTCACGAATGTGGACACGCAGTTCAACACGCTCAAGCGTATGAATGGTTAACAATGCGTTCTAAAATGGTACCAATGGTTAACGTTTCTTCAAGTATGTCGCAATGGTTAATTATGGGTGGAATTATTTTAGGTTTTGCCTCAAAATCTTCAATTGGATTTTATGTGGCTGTGGCTGGTTTAGCTTTAATGGCTGTGGCAACGGCTTTCAGTTTCATTACTTTACCAGTAGAATACGATGCAAGTAACCGTGCTTTAGCTTGGTTGAAAAATAAAAACATGCTAGGTCAAGAAGAATATGCTGGCGCAGAAGACTCTTTAAAATGGGCTGCCAGAACGTATTTAGTTGCCGCTTTAGGTGCTTTAGCTTCCTTATTATATTGGGCTTATAGAATTTTAGGCTCGAGAGATTAAGACTTAAATTCAGAAAAATACAATCCAAATTCCAAAGATACTTTCAATGGAATTTGGATTTTTTTATTCTATCAAATACCTGTTCCATGTTTGATAATTCAGTTGTTGCAAACCTGTACCTAAATTTCTAGTTTGTAATTTTTCTTGTGAACCATTTTCATAATACAGCATTAAATACAAAGTAGCATTTTCTTCAATAACATCCCAATTTCCAAAATACTCCTTTCTGCCTTGAGATGGCATAGAAAATCCGCCAGAAGAAACACTCGAAAAGGATTCTATAATAAAGGCAAAACTTTTATCGGAGCATAGAAAAAGGGATTCCGTTTTTTCATCAAACCAACCTCCACCAGAATAATCTCTGTCGCTATTTACGCTTTCTTTTTTTAGTTTTTTGTGAGATAGAACACCTATCATTTGTTGGGCTAGATAACTCATAATCTTAAATTTATGTTATACTATTTTGAATATTTCGCGTAAGCATTAGCCAATTTTGTGTCGTATTTATTGACCTTATAGCCCGCCCCATTATACCTTCTAGCAAATTCTGACCAATCTTTATTTTGTAAAAATGGTATTAAATGATTTGTACTTAAAAATCTTCCAAAAGCATTAAGATGTTCGTCTTCGTTGACATACATTTTCTGAACAAAATCATCAATACTTGTGTAGCCTAAAGGCAGAGCATGAAAACCCATAATTTGAAAGCAACCCCAAGATGCAGAAGCATTTGCGGCATCAATAAATTTTTGATCGGAGCCAAGTTGCATGGCTTTTTGTAATCTAACATGTTCGCCTTCACCACCAACATAATGTTGTTTTGTCCAACTTTTATATAACACATCCGTTGTATTACTATTACAGTAATTATTAGGATTAATACCTCTTTTTTCTAATTCCTTCCAAAAAATATGACCTTCAAATAAAATTTTAGGTTTTCCACTTAACAAAAACCCTTTTCCACTACTTTCAATTTCATTTACTGCTTTTACAGTTGCGAGTTCTAACTGGAATGTATTGGCAAAATTCATCAAATCTTGTTCCGACAAAAACTTATCATTATGATTGGTAAATTGTGCATTCAATTCGTATAATTTCGACCAACTTTTCATACCAACAATTCCATCAACAACCAAATTGTTTTTAGCTTGAAAATTTTTAACTGCTTCATCAACTGCCAAAGTAAACGAATTTGAAACCACAAGATTGTAGCCTAAATTATTAAGCATTTCACAAAGCGTAACCACTTCAGGAGTTTTGACATTGTATTTTATTGTTTTCATGATGAATAATTTTAATTAAAACTAGTTTGGGATTTTAGGGAGCTTTTCGCAAACCATACCAATTAGGAAGAAACTATCGTAGTTAACCGATTCTGGATTTAAACTATATTCTTTTGAAATCGTATTTTGATTTTCAATTTTCAACTCTTCTTCAAAAACGCTATATCCATCTTTAACAATTATAACTTTATAATTACCTACTGGAAGTTTTATTTCGGTTGAACCTTCTTTATTAGATTCAATTTCTTTAAAAAAAGAATTATTAATTCCGATTATTGATATCTCCGATTTATAAATCGCTTGTTTGGTTATCGAATCTTTAATGTTAACCACAATTGTTGTTAGATTTCCTATATTAATAGTTGTAATAATAACAGGTTTAAACAAAGCCGGATTTCCTAAAACTGCTGATTTCATGGCAGTTCTTGAAACATCCATAGTTCTTGCTGCCATCACTGGTTTAGCACTCATTATTGGTCTGGCCATTCTTATTGGTGTGACTGCAATATGTGGTGAGGCGGTAACTGGTGTTGCTACTGGTGCTGCAACAGGATTTGTCGTTTCTACTTTATTAATTTCTGCCTTATCACTATAATATTTTACATTATTTGATCTCAACGTTTCTTTATTTCTAACTGCTTTTATGAAACTAACATTGTTATTTGAGTTTACAAAAAGTTGGCTTTTCATAATAATTGGTCCGAATGAAATTAACTGATTTATATCACTAACCACATTTGCAGAAACCGTTGGATCGATATTAATTTTAAGATTTTGAATCAAAAACATTTTCTTTGGAAATGCAGGAAGCAGAAAATCGTTACTTATGGTTTCTCCATCTGAAATAGATTTTGCTTCTGTCCATTTGAAAAAACTAGAAACTAAAGAAGACAAGGAGAACCAACTTCTTTGTAAAGTCACAATTGAGAATTCTAATTCTATACCTAAGATGTTTTTCTCATCATAATCAATAGTAATAATTTCTTTTGGAAAATCGTCTTTTTGAACTTTAGCTCTTTCATACAACTCATCTAGTTCTTTTTTATCGATAGTTAATTTGATCCAACCGTTTTTATTAGACATAAAATCATAAGGAATAAAGTTGATATCGTGAAAAGTCTCCAACGACTGTAAGCCAGTTTTTGCAGAATTTTCCATAATATTTCTAGAATTCATAAGATTTGCCAAAAAAAGATCGAGACCATCAAGCTTGTTGATTTTGCTCATTGCGTTTTCAATAAGTTCTTTATGTCCTAACAACTTATGATCTACAATTAATTTTTCTTTTCTTAATAAAATATTGTTCAACTTGGTCAACCAAACTTGTTTTTCATCATCGGTTGTTAAACCATTATATTTAGCAACATGTTCTTCCCATTCAGTTATTAGTTTGTCAAATAAGGGCAAATATTTATCGTAAGCTTTTTTCTCTTTTGTAGGTTTTCCTTTGTCGTCATATAATATTTTATTGGCGTCAAGGTGTTCCGTTTCTTTGATTTGTTCTGCTTCAACTTGTTTCACCTCGATAATTTTACCATAAGCGTCAAACAAGGTATTACTTGGGTTAACATCCCAATATTTATCGGAAGAAGGAATAGAATTTAATTGAAAAGATATGTCTTGTTTTTTAAGAAATGCTTCGCCTTTAAGCGTTTCATCTATTAGCATTTGAGGCAATAGTAGATTCATTTCCTCATTATTATAAACTCGTAGTGAAGGGCAAATTAAGGGTATTTCAGATTCATTTGTACTTTGAGTTTTATAATATTCTTTTATTTTCTGGAATAATGAGATATAGTATTTCATGATTTCTTTTAGTTTAAAAAATCCAAATACCATTAATAGGCATTTGGATTTTTATAGTTAGAATTAATTAACCTCTACCCATTCGTCATCTTTAATTGATGGAAGTGGGTTTGGCGATAAGTCGATAATATTACATTTTCTTCCTAAAAGTAAAATTCCTCCAGAAGACATACCTTGACTTTCTCTTGATCCTGTTCTGTTTACTCTTTCGTCATCATATCCATAACTACCTCCAAGAACAAAAGGTCCAATAGCTAAAGCGCCACCAGCTTTTACCTCATCTTCAGTTTTTTTGTACGAATCAGATCCTTTTTTGAAACCAATTTTTAAATCAGTAATGAAGTAAAACTCTGTTGCTACAGCTGGTAACAAACCTTTACCATTTCCGTCACTAATCATTTGATTATTTAAAATATCTGCTCCGTTTTTAGAATATTTCCAATAACGTGATTTAAGGAAAGTAGTTCCTAACCAAGGACTTGAAACATAACATTTTCCAATTTTAAAAGACATTTCGAAATCGTTAAAATTAAAATTAGAATTTATTCTTTTATGTTTACCTGCTGCGCCTACACTGAAAAGCCCTGCAAAACTTGCCGCTGCACTCCAACTATGAGATGTACTTTGGTAGTTAGATTCGTAGTCGCTTTTACTAAATTTATACTCTAACCATTTAGTTGAATTTGCTAAAGTACTTGCAGGAACTGGTTGTGAGAAAAAATAAGTATTCATTCCTCCAAGACCAGTTCTTTTAGCAGCTAAAAGTTCCGATTCGTATCTTTTTTTAATGGTAATGAAATTACTGCTTTCGATTTCGTCGATATAGTTTAAAGATTTTTCAATTTTACCTTTATAACCAATACCTTCCCAACGTTTTAAAGCATCATCTCTTCTTTTGATATAGTTTCTACCATTGATAGCCATTTCTGACATAGCATCTCCTTCTCCATCAGCAACTCTTTTTTGCAAATCAGTTAATTTGTCTTCTGCTTCATAATACAACGCTTCATATTCTAAATACTTAACGTATTGTGGAGATGGGAAAGATTGAAAAATAAATTTCGGATTGTCTTCTGGATGCTCAACAAGTGAATCATCGTAATCCGGGTTTTTCAATTTTTTAACGGTTACAATATCTTTTCTTAAAGTTTCTAATTTCTTTTCCACTTTAGGATCGATTTTCGTGTTTTTAACCACACAATATTCCATTACATCTTGGTAAACATTCGATTTTGTATGATCTGGATGTGGACTAAAAATGGTAAATTTTCTAGCTCCATTACCGTCTAATTCTGGAATCATACTTGGAATTTGATCCGCTAAACGCGCAAATTCTTCAGCATGAGCATATTTGCTATACTTTTTTGAATTACGAGCTTCAGTATACTCTTCATCAGTCATTCCTTCAATTTTTGGAGTAGCTCCAAAAAAGCCTTTCAAAGCATAATCAAATGCTTCTGGGTCAATTACTACAGGAACAGGTTCCCATGCAATAAAATTGTTTGGTCCTAACATTTTTGGATCTCCTCCATTAGTTAGTTTCTTAAATACGTCGCCTAATATGTAACTCATGAAGTCACTTTCGTTTGGCATTGGTGAAAAAGTTGGCATAATATTATATTTTAATTGTTTCCTACTCTATTTTAAGGCTTTTCGGATTTCGCCATTTTAAACTATTTTTACGGTCATTGTTTTGGTTAAAGCAGGAACAATATCTTTTTCCCATACTTTATGATAATTAAAAGCAACTTCTACAATTCCTTTTTTAAGTCCTTTTATTTCGAAAATTACTTTGTGGTTTACCCCAATCATTTTTGGGTCTACTTCCTCAAAAAACTCAGAGATTGAAATTATTTTAGGTTTTGATATTGTGTATGTCCAGCTATATCCTGTAGATGGATTACTATTTAATTCTAATGAAGAAACTTCTCCTACTTTTAAACTAATCATGACGTAATTATTTATTTTAATAAAATTTCAATAACCTGTTAAAAGTTATTCGTGTTAAAAAAACTAGCGTTAACCATAGACCAAAAATCTTTAGCTAAACCTTTTAAAACATATTCATAAGGTAAATACCCATATCCAGAACTACCCCAAGATGTTCCCCAAGAATTTCTTATAAGTAAAGCACCAGTGGTTTTAGGCCCTCCAACTCCATTTTGTATTACAATATTATCATCATAACCTACAACCACAACTGCATGCCCGCCTAATACACTGTCTCCGTATTTTGGATAAGGTATTTTACCTCCATTAGAGCCTGCTTGAGAAATAGAATTATAAACTGTAAAACCAAACATAGAAGGTAAACCTGCCGCCGCATATGTTTTTACGTTGTTTAAAATAGTTGCAGGAGTTGCGCCTACAGGATCTAATCTGTAATAAGTTGTTGCTTTGTAGTTAGATGCAAACTGATAATTAAAACCAGATGGTTCTCTTTCAAAAGGATCAGTAGGTACACCATTAGCCCCTGTTTTCACATCGCTATATGGCCAATACTCTTCAGGACAAATTCCAAATCCAGCCATTGCTTTCATTGTTGTTCTTAAATAAGCACCCGTATCGCCTGTCCATTTCAATAAATTTCTTGTAACTTTATACAAGAATAGTCTAGATGCTTCAAGATGAATCCCGTAAGCTCTTCTTTGATAATATTCAAGAAGACCAACACCTGCATTTGCAGTACAAGAACCAAGTTGACCTTGATTTTCAATTGGCGAACACCAACTTCTTAAATCAACACTAGTTGCTAATGTTAAAGGAGTTTCTGCTTTTTTTGTTTTGCTTTTCGTTTTACTTTCTCCCATTACAGGATTAAATTTCATCGTTACAGCAGAAAAGATTTCTTGAACTGAAGAAGATTCAGTTGTTAAATCTCTAAAATCTGGTAGATCAGGCATCCAGCCTAATCCGTTTTCAATTGAATTTGACATAATTTATGTTTTTAGTTTATTAATAATTAAAAAAGTACTTTTATACCTTCCTGTTTTATCAAATTTGATTTTGTAAAATTGTAACTAATTGAATTCTTGGGGTAGAGCGGATTTCCTGTTTTTTGATACGGTAATTCGCAGAGGGTTTTTTAGGGGTTAATTCTATAAAATATTCAATTCTTACCTAGGCAAAAAAGGGGGTTTTTCCCCTTGTGTAGGATAAGCCTTATAAATACATTTGTACCTATAAACTAAAACAAACAAAAACATGGAACAATTTGATGAACCAACTCAATTAATAACAAAAGAATTGGCTACTGATTTAAATAACAGATATATTGAAAAAAGATCAGGGTTAATTTTATCGAATATTGGTAAAGAAGATGCTAATGCAGTTTGGTATTCTATTGAGGAATTAGAGAATTACATTAATTATGTAAAAACCAAAGGAATTGAAAATGGAATTGAAGTTAATGGAATTAGATTTTATATTGGAGTTTATCCAGAAGATGGTGTAAAATATAAAGAAAAAGCGGGTTTAACGACTATATTTCTTTCACCAACCAAAAAAAGAACATTGAATATTTTAGAAAGAAGTTTAGCTGATGATCCATTATTAGAAGTAAATGTAGATGTTACTGAAATTGAACCATTAAATTATGGCGGGATAGGTCATCCTCCAAAAATAACATATCCACAAGAATAAATGTTAGAAAATTTAAATCTATATATTGTTTATTTAGCTTTATTATCAGCAATTCCAGGAATATTTTTCTATTTCAAATTGCCTTCTAATAAAGCTAAATCGATATTATTTTTTATATGGATAGCCTTTTTTATAGATTTTATTGGTGAAAATTTTACGAAATGGACAGGGTTAGTAAGATTTCCAATCTATAATTTATACATACTTATTAGCTTTTCATATTATATATTTTTATTAAAATCATTATTAGCCAAAATCAAAAATCAAAAAATAGCATTATCTTTTCTTGTAGTATTTATAGGTGTTTATTTTATAAACATTATATTTATTCAAAACAATCTTGTCACAACATTTACTAATGTTTTTGCTATTGGTGTGATTATGATTTTATTCTTATCGTGCTTATATTTATTCGAAATATTTAGTTCTGAAAATATTTTAAATTTTAAAAAATCAATATATTTTTGGTTTATTCTTGGTATATTGGCTTTTCATGTTCCAATTTTGCCATATATGTTGGCCATAGACTTTTTCTTAATTGAAAATAACAATACCATATTCAATTTTGTTTTATTTATATTAAATTTGTTAATGCACAGTTGTTTTTTAATTGGATTTATATGCAGCGAGAAGAAATACAATTATTAATAATATCATTTAGTATAGTTTTATTTACGCTATTATTAACTGTGTTTATTTTATTCTTTTTTTTCCAGAAAAAGAAAACAAAATTTTTAACGGATAAGTTAGAAGCCGAACTGCTTTTTCAATCGGAATTAACAAAATCTAAAATTGAAATTAAAGAACAAACGCTAACTAATGTTAGTAGAGAATTACACGATAATATCGGACAAATTCTTTCCGTTGCGCTCATGCAAATGAACATTCTGATAGAAAACAATGATAGTTACACCATATCTGAATTATCAAAAATTAAGGATTTAGTTACCAAATCATTAAATGAAATTAGACTGTTATCCAAAGTAATGAATGGCGATGTGTTTTTAAAGACCAATTTTATAGCTGCAATTTCTGAAGATTTAGATAGGATTAAAGCACTTAAAAAAATAAAATGCAAAATCAATATTAACGGAGAAGTTAAAAAAATAAACACCGAACACGAGACTATAATTTATAGAATTTTACAAGAATCTATTTCAAATATATTGAGACATTCTCACAGCGATTCCATAACAATTAATATTTTATTCACTAAAAACAACTGCCAAATTGATATAATCGATACCGGAAAAGGTTTTGATTTAAAAGAGAGCACTAAAGGCTCAGGCCTTTCAAATATTAAAACTAGAGCCGACTTAATTGGAGCAAATTTTGATATTTATTCAGATGAAACTGGAACTGTATTAATGATTAACTACCCCTTAAAAAATTTAATGATTGACGACCCCATAAAAAAAGAAAATTACATTTAAAATTATGGAAAAAATTAAAATAATGATCGTTGACGATCATTTATTATTCTCTCAATCACTTTCTTTTTTAATAAGTACTTTTAAAGAATTTGAAGTATGTGGAAGTTATATTAATGGAAAAGAATTTACGAATGCCGTAGAAGCAGAAAATTTTGAAAAGCCTAATATAATTCTACTTGATGTAAACATGCCAATTATGGATGGCATTGAAACTATGAAATGGCTTAAACAAAATCATCCAGATTTAAAAGTTTTAGCACTTTCAGTAAATGATGATGAAGAAACTATAATGAAAATGATTACTAATGGAGCAAAAGGATATTTATTAAAAGATACCGATCCAAAAACATTTAAAGAAGCTTTACTTGAAGTATATAACAAAGGGTTTTATTACACGGAAATAGTTTCAGGGTTTTTGATAAACAAATTAAACCAAACCGAGAATAAAATTATTCTAAAAGAACGTGAAGTAGAGTTTATTAAATTAGCATGTACCGAAAAAACATACAAAGAAATTGCTGATGGAATGTGTTTAAGTCCGAAGACTATTGATGGTTATCGTGAAAATTTATTTCAAAAATTAGAACTAAAAACAAGAATTGGTTTAGTACTGTATGCTATAAAACACAAAATTGTTTGCATATAATCTTCCAAAAAAGTAGAAAACCTAAACTAATCCTTCTATTTTTTATTTCAATGAAAAACAAGTTTCAGTTTAAGAAACACTGTTTTTCATTGAATTTTTTATATTAATTATTCTGGCATACTTTGTTTTTCCCATCTCTCTAAAACAGCAATTAAACTATCATTTAAAGCTGGTTTCTTATTTTTAAATGGCATAAATTGAGCGTGATCTTTAGGTAATTTGACTCTCGCAATAATATCTTTTATATTTTCTTTTACATGTACATAATTATCCAATGGTTTTTTTCTTCCTTCAGGCGGAAAATGACAAGGCGTACAACTGTTTTGCATAATTGGTAAAATATCTGCATTAAAACTGACTGGTTTTTCTTTTGGAATGTTTTCAACTCCACTTGTTTTCACAGTATTACATTTAATTGAAATTACTACTATTGCAACTAAAGGAAGTAAAAATTTAATTTTTTTCATAACTTTCTGTATTAAAATTTATAACTGGATTTGTCTTTCTATTTGTTGCTCCAATGAAATATAAGTTTCCGTACGAGATACGCCATTGATACTTTGAATTTTCTTGTTTAGTAATTGCATTAAATGCTCGTTATCTCTACAAATAATTTTAGTTAAAATACTCCAATTTCCTGTGGTATAATGACATTCCAATACTTCCGGAATTTTTCTTAATTCTTTTACGGTTTCAGTATTATTTGAAGCTTTATCTAAATAAATTCCGATAAATGCCATTGTTTTATAACCTAAAACTTTATTGTCTACCACATATTTGGAACCCGAAATCACTCCAGCTTGTTCTAATTTTTTTAAACGTTGATGAATAGCTGCTCCTGAAATTCCTAGTTTATTCGCAATTTGAAGAATCGGTTTTCTAGCGTCTTCCATTAAATTACGAAGGATTTCTTTATCAATTCCGTCAATTTCAATTTGTAAGTGATTTATCTTCATAGCTTGTAGTTTTAAATAAAAAATCCGAAATAAGTTACTATTTCGGATTAAAGTTATGAAAATTATTTAAATTTTAAACAGAAAAATCATAGCCAAAATAAGGCACTTCAAATTCTTTAAATAAAACACCGTAATCTTCTAATTCTTTTAAAATAGGTTCGTACACTTCTTTAGAAATTGGCAATTGCACACCAGCTATAGTAATTTCACCATTTAAAATTTTTAAAGCCGCAATAGCAACTGGTAAACCAACCGTTTTTGCCATAGCTGTGTATGTTTGATCGTCACCTAAACAAACCATAGTGGAATCCATTTGTCTTTCTTCACCATTGATTTCATATCCAATCTTATGATACATCACAATCATGTCTTTATCATTTGGTTGTAAGGTCCATTTATCAGCTAATATTTTTTCTAACATTTGAGCTGGAGTCGCATTCTTTAAACCAGAAATACTTGTTTTACTAAACAAATCTAATTCTAGCAATTTATCCCAAATGACATCGTCTTGATCAATTTTTAATTGATGTCTGAATTTAATTTCGATTGAATCTGTTGGATGATAAGGTAAAAATAAATTTACAAAATCTCTATTGCTCATGTGTTCCGAATCGTCCACAATATAGGTATCGTCTGTCATACCCAATTGCACAAAAACGTCCCAAGCTTTAGAAAAACCAACTCTTCTTATGGTTCCACGATAACATGTTTTTACATCTTCCAAACCATAAATTTCTCTGTATTTTAAAGAATCTCTATTCGCGTAAGCTTCAAATCTTCCGAAATCTTCTACCTCTAAAAATTCTGTTCTTCTAAATAATTTATTATAGGGAATATATTTATAAGTGCCTTCTTGAATGAATTTTGCAGCACCACCTTGTCCGGCTAAAACGACATTTCTCGGATTCCAAGTAAATTTATAGTTCCATAAATTATCATCACTTTCTGGAGCTACTAATCCACCACAAAACGATTCGAAAAGAATAATTTTTCCACCTTCGCTTCTAATTTCGTCCATAATTTTCATGGCGCTCATGTGGTCAATTCCTGGATCTAGACCAATTTCATTCATTAAAACGATATCATTTTCTTTCGCCACAGCATCTAAAGCTTGCATTTCTGGACTAATATAAGATGCTGTAACCATATGTTTTTTATATGCAACACAATCCTTAGCCACTTCAATATGCATGTGTGCTGGCAACATAGAAATTACCACATCTGCTTGTTGAATTTCTTGTTTACGTTGGTCGTCATTAAAAACATCAAAAGTAATAGCTCTTGAATTTTTATGATTCCCCGTTTTCTTTTTGGCTAAATCTTCAGACAAATCGCCAATGGTAACAAATAAATTTTCTGCTTCCGACTTGTCTAATAAATATTTTATAAGTGAAGAAGCAGATCTACCTGCTCCAATAATTAAAATCTTTCTCATTATTTCTAAAATATCACACGAAGGTAATAAAATGTTGTATTTCTAAAAAATAAAACCATAATAATATAAAAAAAATTGCGTTTAAGTTTAATATATTTGTACTGAATTTAAAACGAATCCATGGAAAAGAAGATTTTATTAGCCGCTTGTATATTAGGGTTTTTAGCCATTATTTTTGGCGCATTTGGCGCTCACGCCTTAAAGAAAACACTAACTCCCGAGCAATTAAATTCTTTTGAAACAGGTGTCAAATACCAAATGTATCATGCTTTATTTCTGTTGTTTATAGGAATGACACAAGTGATATCACTAAAAGAAAAAGCTGTTTTGTTTTATTTAGTTTTGGTTGGCGTGCTGTTTTTTTCAGGTTCGATTTACATTTTAACGACAAGTGCAATTACTGGAATTAAATCTAAAATATTTGGTCCGATAACGCCTCTTGGGGGATTATTTTTAATCTTTTCTTGGGGATATTTATTTTACGCTATTTTAACGAAAAAATAACAGAAATCGCTAATTTGTCAAATTATTGTTTAATTTTGCACTTTAAATAAAAGCAACATAACTTATTTATTTTATGAATACATACGATCAATCTACGAAATCGATTTCGTTAGAAAAATATGGAATCAAAAATGTTAAAGAAATCGTTTATAATCCGTCATACGATTTATTATATGACGAAGAGTTAAGCGACAACCTACAAGGCTTTGAAAAAGGGCAATTAACTGAACTTGGCGCGGTTAATGTAATGACAGGTGAATTTACTGGTCGTTCTCCAAAAGATAAATATATTGTTAAAGATGCTACAACTGAAAACACAATTTGGTGGAATTCTGAAAAAGCAGTAAATGATAATAAACCTATCTCAACTGAAACTTGGAATGCTTTAAAAGAAACTACTGTTTCGCAATTATCTGAAAAAAGATTATTTGTAGTAGATGCTTTTTGTGGCGCAAACGAAAACACGCGTTTAAAAGTTCGTTTCATTATGGAAGTGGCTTGGCAAGCACACTTTGTAACTAATATGTTTATTAGACCAACTGCTGAAGAATTAGTAACTTTTGGTGAGCCAGATTTCGTAGTTATGAATGGCTCAAAAACTTCTTTCAAAGATTACGCCGCTCATAATTTAAATTCTGAAGTATACGTTGCCTTCAACTTAACTGAAAAAATTCAGTTAATTGGTGGGACTTGGTATGGTGGTGAAATGAAAAAAGGTCTGTTTTCATTAATGAACTATTACTTACCACTACAAGGAATTGCTTCAATGCACTGTTCTGCAAATAAAGGAAAAAATGGTGATGTCGCTGTTTTCTTTGGATTATCAGGAACAGGAAAAACTACCTTATCTACAGATCCAAAACGTGAATTAATCGGTGATGACGAGCACGGATGGGATAATGATGGTGTTTTCAACTTCGAAGGTGGATGTTATGCAAAAACTATCGATTTAAGTAAAGAAAACGAACCAGATATTTTCAATGCTATTCGTAAAGATGCGCTATTAGAAAACGTTACTGTTGACGCCAACGGAAAAATCGACTTCAAAGACGGTTCAGTTACACAAAACACGCGTGTTTCTTACCCAATTTATCATATTGACAATATCGTAAAACCGGTTTCTAAAGCAGGTCACGCGAATAAAGTTATCTTTTTAACTGCTGATGCTTTCGGAGTTATGCCTCCAGTATCTAAGTTAACTCCAGAACAAACTAAATATTATTTCTTATCAGGATTTACAGCTAAGTTGGCTGGAACTGAAAGAGGTGTTACACAACCAGAACCAACATTTTCTGCTTGTTTCGGAAAAGCCTTTTTATCTTTACACCCAACTAAATACGGTCAGGAATTGGTAAAGAAAATGGAAGAACATAAAGCAACTGCTTATATGGTTAACACAGGTTGGAATGGAACTGGAAAACGTATTTCTATTAAAGACACTCGCGCTATTATCGATGCGATTTTAGATGGTTCTATTGAAAATGCTGAAACTACAGTTGTACCAACATTCAATTTCGTAGTTCCTACATCATTAAACAATGTAGATTCAAACATTTTAGATCCAAGAAATACATATGCAGATGCTTCTGAATGGACAACTAAAGCGGAAGATTTAGCTGGAAGATTCATTAAAAACTTCGTACAATACACAGACAATGAAGAAGGTGCTGCTTTGGTTAATGCAGGTCCAAAGTTATAATTAATACAACCAAAATACTACTGAAAAAACGCCTTGAAAATTCAAGGCGTTTTTTTGTGAGTTAAAGTCAGAAAAGAAAGAAGACAAATAAAAAAAAGCGCTCATTTCTGAACGCTTTATATATTTAATAATAAAGTAATTTTTTATTTTCCTTTATTCACTTCTGCTACATATTTTTCTAATGCACCTGTCATCGATGGTGTTCCTGGTGCTGGCGCCATGATATCCACTCTTAAACCGTGATCTAAAGCTTCTTTTTGAGTGGTTGTACCAAATACCGCAATACGCGTATTATTTTGCTCAAAATCAGGGAAATTTTTAAATAACGATTTGATTCCTGTTGGACTAAAAAATGCTAATACATCGTAATACACATCTTTCAAGTCTGTTAAATCACTCATTACTGTTTTGTAGAAAATTCCTTGTTTCCATTCCACTTTTAAACCATCAAGTGTTTGTGGCACATCATGATTTAATTGATCTGTATTTGGCAATAAAAACTTTTCGTCTTTATATTTTTTAATAAGCGGCGCTAAGTCAGCGAAGTCTTTTTGACCGACATAAATTTTACGTTTTCTGTACACCACATATTTTTGCAAATAAAACGCAACAGCTTCCGATTGACAAAAATATTTCAAATCCTCAGGAATTTTATATCTCATTTCTTCAGCTACTCTGAAAAAATGATCTACTGAGTTTTTACTTGTAAATATAATTGCAGTAAAATTATTTAAATCGATTTTCTGTACCCTAACTTCTTTAGCCGGAACTCCTTCTACATGAATAAAAGGTCTAAAATCAATTTTTACCTTAAATTTATTTTGCAGATCATAATATGGAGAATTTTCCACTTTCGGCTCTGGTTGTGAAACCAAAATCGTTTTCACTTTCAAATTTGACATATCTAACAAATTCCTAATTTTTCGTTACCCAATAATACATGAAATAATACGGTGCTATTTCAAGCGTGCAAAGATACAAAATAAAATAAAACAATTTACCAACTATCATCTTTTGATAAGTTTTTACTAAAAAATAATACGTAAATACATTATAAAGTAAGAAAATACCCAGTATTACATAGAAAACTTCTTTAATAGGAATTGCATTATAATACAAAACAATGTTGACTGGCAACAAAATAAATCCTAAAAAAGCTCTATAATTGGTTTTTATCAAGTTAAATTGATCCACAACACTTTCAGAATCAATAGCTGTACCGACAATTTTTTCTATTAAAAATTTCGATAAAACAAACACAAAAAGGAAGGTAATAATTTGAATATAAGTAATATAATTATCCGTTTTTGTATAATTAAAAAAACTTAAAAGCAGTAAAATAAAAAACGAAAATGATATTAATTGAATAATAAACATGGAAATAGTAAACCAGTTCAACAAGTTATTCGTGTCTTTATACACTTTATTGTACTTATCCGAATAACCTAATTTCAAAAACTCATTAAACCTAACAGAGAAAATAGATTTGTTAAGCGCAATGATTGCTATGGCTAACACAAATAATATTGTGGCCCAATCTTTGTTTACTAAAATTCGTTCTGATAATTGCATCATGTTCATACCGCAAAAGTAACAAAAAAAATTACTATGAATTAATTATAATATTATTAAGACATTAAATCTAAAAAAATCTTAATTTTGCAACGAAAATAAAATCTCATGTCAGCAGGAATAGTAATTATACCTACCTATAACGAAATTGAAAATATTGAACGAATTGTTCATGCTGTTTTTCAATTGCCTTCAACTTTTCACGTATTAATTGTGGATGATAATTCACCAGACGGAACTTCGCAAAAAGTAGTCGAATTACAACAACAATATGCAGGAAAATTGTTTTTAGAAGTTCGTACGAAAAAATCTGGGCTAGGAACCGCATATGTACATGGTTTCAAATGGGCTTTATCTCATGAATATCAATATATTTATGAAATGGATGCCGATTTTTCTCATAATCCAAACGATTTAGAGAAATTATATCTAGCTTGTCAAAACGGCGCAGATGTAGCTATTGGTTCTAGATATTCTAAAGGTGTAAATGTAGTAAACTGGCCATTAAACAGAGTTTTGATGTCGTATTTTGCTTCGGTTTACGTGAAATTTATTACTGGAATGCAAATTCATGATGCTACGGCTGGTTTTATTTGCTACAGAAGAAATGTGTTGGAAAAGATAAACATCGATAAAATCAAGTTTGTGGGTTATGCCTTTCAAATTGAGATGAAATACCGTGCTTTTGTGCACAAATTTAAGATTGAAGAAGTGCCAATTATTTTTACCGATAGAACTTTAGGTGAATCTAAAATGAGTGGTGCGATTATTCGCGAAGCCGTGATTGGCGTGATTATGTTACGAATTAGAAAAATATTTAATAGACTATAAATGAACACATTTTTAATTAAAAATGCAAAGATTGTAAATGAAGGAAGCATCTTCGAAGGAGATGTGTTAATTGAAAATGAAATAATAAGTCAGATTGCAGAAAGTATTAGTCCAAAATCTTCAAACTGTATCATTATTGATGCAGAAGGAAGTTTTTTAATGCCTGGTGTAATTGATGATCAAGTACATTTTAGAGAACCTGGCTTAACGCACAAAGGCGATATTTCTTCGGAAAGTAGAGCTGCAGTAGCTGGAGGAATTACTTCATTTATTGAACAACCAAATACTGTTCCGAACGCAATTACACAAGAATTACTTGAAGATAAGTATCAAATTGCTGCCAAAACATCGCATGCGAATTATTCGTTTATGATGGGCGGAACCAACGACAATTTGGAAGAAGTTTTAAAAACCAATCCGAAAAATGTTGCTGGAATCAAATTATTTTTAGGTTCATCAACTGGAAACATGTTGGTGGATAATCCGGAAACGCTAGAAAAAATATTTTCTTCAACAAAAATGCTTATTGCGGTTCATTGTGAAGATGAAGCAACAATTAAAGCCAATTTAGAGAAATATATGGCTGAATATGGTGATGATATTCCTGTGAATAAACATCATTTAATTCGAAGCGAAGAAGCGTGTTATTTATCGTCATCAAAAGCAATTGAATTAGCTCAAAAAACAGGAGCGCGTTTGCATATTTTCCATGTTTCTACAGCGAAAGAAACCGAATTGTTTACGAATAAAATTCCGTTAGAAGACAAAAAAATTACGGCAGAAGTTTGTGTGCATCACTTATGGTTTACCGATAAAGATTACGACACTAGAGGAAATTTAATAAAATGGAATCCGGCTGTAAAAACGCAAACGGACCAAGATGGTTTATGGAAAGCATTGCTTGACGACAGAATAGACGTAATTGCAACTGATCATGCACCTCATACTTTCGAAGAAAAACAAAACAAATATACGAGTTGTCCTAGTGGTGCGCCAATGGTACAACATGCATTAGTTGTGATGATGGAAGCATATATTAAAGGTAAAATTTCTGTAGAAAAAATTGTAGAAAAAATGTGCCATAATCCAGCTAAGATTTTCAAAATTGAGAATCGTGGATTTATAAAAGAAGGTTATTTTGCCGATTTAGTATTGGTGAATCCGCACATGCCGTGGAACGTAAAAAAAGAAAATATTTTATATAAATGTGGCTGGTCGCCTTTAGAAGACATTAACTTCAAATCGCGTATTTCACATACATTTGTGAACGGAAAACTAGTGTATTCAAATGGTAAAGTAAAAGATATTATCGCAGGTCAGCGCTTAACTTTTAACAGAGAATAGTAATGAAGAAAGTCATTTATTTATGTGTTGTTTTTGCGATTTTCGGTTGTAGCAAGAATCCTGTTCAGCAACCAAAAGTTTTATTGGACGAAGAAACTATGGAAAACATTTTGTTTGATGTAGCGATATTACAATCAGCTAAAGCCAATTCGCCAGAAGTTTTACAATCCAACAATATAGATACAAAAGACTTTATTTATAAAAAATATAAAATTGATAGTGCAACATACCATCAAAACAACAGATATTATGCTGGTGATGTGAGAAAACACAAACACATGCACAAAAGAGTCTTAGCGCGTTTAGAAGAACTTACAAAATCACAAACGAATACTATTACAAAATAAAAAAAGGCGACCACTTGGTCGCCTTTTTTTGTTATACTAATTGCTTTGTAATTACATTATCAATAGCATTCCACAATTGAATTCTCATTTGCAAAGAGTCATGTGCAACTTGTTTCACATCTGCCCATTTTTTCGGACAATCGCCGCATAATTCATCAATCATTTTCATAGCCATTGGTCCGTGTTCATCTGCATCTAATTCGATATGTCTTTCAAAATAATAAATCAGCTTAGATAAGTTTACATTTGGAAAATTCACTTGGAAGTTTCTTAAAATCTCGGTAAACATATTCGGAATTAAATCTTCTCTACCAAAAGTAAATGCAGAAGCAATTTTGTGTGGTTCGCCTTCTTCTACAATCGTAAATGTATATTTTAAAAACGCTTTTATTTCTTCTGGAAGATTGGATCCTTTAATAGAAACGAAGATATTTTTTGTTTTTTCTACGTTTTCTAAAAAGTTGAAAATATGTTTTGTAGTTGCACCACATTCGTTCATCGCATCGATATACATTTCAAAATGGCTTTGTCTTTTTCCATCAAAAGAAATATCCGTTTCTTCAGCCACTACAATTTCATTAATTAAATATCTAATTTCCGGATTTCCAATTGGTTTCCACGGAATAGATACGGAAGTTAAATGAATTTGTAATCCTTTTAACAACGACATAAAATCCCAAACGGCAAAAATATGATACTCTAAAAAAACGTGTAACTCTTCAATAGAGGTCACATTTTTATAAAGTGAATGGTTTAACAATTCTTGCTTTATATCTTCTATACTATTTTTAACTTCTTCTGTATTCATGGTGCTTAAAATTAATTGCTCTACTCTTACTTACGTAATTTTGCGTTATAAAGTTTGGCAAAAATAAAAAATGCTTCTCTAAAAAGAGAAGCATTTCCAATAACTTTTATTTATTGTGATATTATTTAAATGCTGGGAAACCTGTAATGTCCATTCCAGTAATTAATAAGTGAATATCGTGAGTTCCTTCATAAGTTACCACTGACTCTAAATTCATCATATGACGCATGATAGAATATTCCCCAGTAATTCCCATTCCACCTAACATTTGACGTGCATCACGTGCAATTGTTAAAGCCATATCCACGTTGTTTCTTTTCGCCATAGAAATTTGAGCAGTTGTTGCTCTTCCTTCGTTTCTTAGTACACCTAATCTCCAAGTCAATAATTGCGCTTTTGTGATTTCAGTAATCATTTCAGCTAATTTCTTTTGTTGTAATTGTGTAGCACCAATTGGTTTATCGAATTGGATTCTTTCTTGAGAATATCTTAAAGCAGTATCATAACAATCCATTGCAGCACCGATAGCGCCCCAAGCGATTCCGTAACGCGCTGAATCTAAACATCCAAGCGGCGCACCTAATCCAGATTTGTTTGGTAATAAATTTTCTTTAGGAACTTTTACATTATCAAAAATAAGTTCACCTGTTGCAGAAGCACGTAATGACCATTTATTATGAGTTTCTGGAGTTGTAAAACCTTCCATTCCTCTTTCTACGATTAAACCGTGAATTCTTCCTTCTTCATTTTTAGCCCAAACTACAGCGATATCTGCAAAAGGAGCATTTGAAATCCACATTTTAGCACCATTTAAAAGATAATGATCACCCATATCTTTAAAGTTAGAAGTCATTCCACCAGGATTTGATCCGTGGTCTGGTTCTGTTAAACCGAAACAACCAATCCATTCGCCTGTTGCTAATTTTGGTAAATATTTCATACGTTGTTCTTCGTTTCCGTATTTCCAAATTGGGTACATTACCAATGAAGATTGCACAGAAGATGTTGAACGAACACCAGAATCACCTCTTTCAATTTCTTGCATAATTAATCCGTAAGAAATTTGGTCTAAACCTGCACCACCGTATTCAACAGGAATATATGGTCCAAAACCACCAATTTCACCTAAACCTTTTACAATTTGCTTAGGGAATTCGGCACGTTGCGCATAATCTTCAATGATTGGAGAAACTTCTTTTTTTACCCATGCTCTAGCAGCATCACGTACTAATTTATGCTCTTCTGATAGTAAATCGTCTAACAAATAGTAGTCTGGCGATTGAAATAAATCTGGTTTCATATTTTTTTAATTATTGTTGTTTTTATTGGTTTGTGTTATCACTGCAAAATATAATCTTATAAAAGATTCTAAATTTAGCGATTCCATCTGTTTTATTATTTAAAAATTCAATTTGATTTGCAAAAGTAATTATTTTTTAACAAAAGCGAATTGATTTGTTAGATTTATTAAGTCTTAAAAGTTAAAAATATAGAGAAGTAGTTTATAAATTTTTATTAATAATGTATTTTTGCTCAAACTTTTCTTATGAAACATTATTTCTACTACTTTTTTCTACTCTTATCATCATTTGTTTTCTCGCAAAACCAGAGAACATTATCACCTATTGAATATCAAAAACTACATGATAAGGCAAGATTGTTAATTAACTCAAATATTGAAAGTTCCTTTTTTTATGCAAATAAGATTGAACAATCTAATAATGATCTTCATAAATCATTTGCTTTTGGTATAAAATCGTATTTATATCAAATGAAAGGTGATAGTATTACTTCAAAAAAATATTATAAAACCTCAATTGATTATTTAAACAAATTAAAACCATCAACAGACAAAACAAAACTTCATGCCTATTTGTTAAACTACAAAGGTTTATCTGAATGGAAAAGAGGAAACTTAAATGTTGCAGCTATAACGTATCAAGAAGGTTTAAAATTATCTGAAAAAGCTAATGACGAATTACAGGTTGTAAAATTTTATTCCAACTTAACAAATATCTATCAAGAGATAGGGAATTTTAATTTAGCTATTAAAACAGGTAGAAAAGCAGATAAATTTCTTGAAAAGATTAAATTAAAATTAGATGAAACACTTTATTTTAATCAAAAATCAAATATAAAAATTGCAATAGGAAACTCCTATTTTAAAAAATACAAACAAAACAAATTGGCTTTATGCTTAGATTCTTCCTATGTTTTTTACAAAGAAGCCTTAAATTATTCAGATGATTTAATTAACAATAAAATTGTACTTAATAAGAATATCGGAACTGTATTAATGATAAAACAAAAATATCGCGAAGCAGAAAAGACATATAACAACACATTATTACTTTCAATTGAAAACAACTACCAAGATGAAACCAGTAATATTTATTACAATTTAGGCTTTTTAAATTTCAGTTTAAAAGAAAACGAAAAAGCCAAATTATATTTTCAAAAGTTTGATTCTATTTATAAAATTTTAAACACAAAGAAATCGGAATATGTTTTTAGCAATTATTATTTAGCTAAAATATATAATGAAGAAAACAATGAAGTTGAGGCAAAAAAGCATTCAGCCATTTTCTTAGACGAATTAAAAAATTACAACGATAAAATAAAACGAGAAGAATTAGAAGTAAATTACAATATAAATTCACAAAAGATTGAAAGTGAAATAAATGAAATTTACCAGACTAATAGTAAGAAAAAGAATTTAATATATTTTCTTATTGTTTTAGCGATTGTTGCCATAAACATATTGTTTTACTTTAATTATAAAAAAAGAAAAAGTGCCGAATTAAAAGCAATAAACATTTTAGAAGAATATAAAGCAAGTAATGAACAACAATCCAAAAAAGTACCATTAAATTTATCAATTGATTCAGAAACAGAAATGAAAATTTTGATGAAACTTGAAAAATTAGAAGCTGAAAAATATTATCTAAAACCCGACTTCACACAACAAGAAGTTGCTAAAAAAATAAAAACAAACACCACCTATTTATCATATGTAGTAAACAAAAACTATAATAAAACATTTAGCGCATATTTTAATGAACTAAGAATAAACTACGTTATTAATGAAATTATTAATAACAAAAAATATCGCGAGTATACCACATTAGCAATCGCTGAAAGCGCTGGATTTAAAAATGCAGACTCGTTTACAAGTTCCTTTAAAAAGAAAACAGGCATTACACCCTATACCTTTATTAATGAAATAAAAAAAAGAGAGTTATAATAAACTCTCTTTTTTTTATTTTACTTTGTTAATACCGTGTCAATTACAACGCTGGCATATCAACTGGAGGTATTCCACCACCACCTTTAGGATCAACATCTCCGCTACCACCACCAGTAGAAACAGATCCTCCTCCTGAATCATCTCCTAATTCTAAATCAACTAGATCTATTAAGTCAATATTACCTTTATCACCTCCACCGACAATCATAATTTGATTCTCTAATTTATTGCTTAAAAAATTTTCAATTTTTAGTTTGGTTTTTTTCATGATTTTAAGGGTTAAAATTTATTTCACAAATCTATTGCTTAAAAGGTATATTTTCAACAAAAAATAAAAAGCAAAAAAACTAAACCCATAAATTAAAATATAAGTTATTGTAAATCAACATCTTATAAATACTAAAATGTAACGATAATTTATAAATTACAGCCCGTTTTTTTATAAATAACAGAAACACCCGCTTTTTTATCGTAAAAATACAACTAATATTTGCCAAAGTATTAAACGTATTACAAACCCTAAAAAACAAAAAGCAATGGTTAATCTTCTGAAAAAATATTTACACAAAAATGGTTATTACAACCAAAAAGATCAATTTGATGATTTATTTTTATCACATCCAAACTATCCAAGCATATTTGCTATAACTGATACCTTAGATGTGCTTTCAATTGAAAACATAGCTTTAAAAGTACCGAAAGAACAATTTATTGACTTACCAGAAAATTTTTTAGCAATCTATAATGGCCATATCGTTTTAGCAACTAAAACAAGTCAATCAGTAACTATAGAAACAGCTGAAGCAAAAAAACAAAAACTAACGTTTAACGAATTTCTTACAGGTTGGAACGAAGTTGTAATTGCTATTGAACCAAATGCAAATCCTGTTCTAAAAAAAGAAAGAAAAAACAAAAGTGGATTGCTTTATGCTTTGCCTTTTCTTGCATTAATTGCTTCATCTGCTGCATTCCAAAATTATAATATAAATTCAATTGCGCTACTTGTTACTTCAATAATTGGACTTGTACTAAGTGTCTTTATTGTTCAAGAAAAGTTGGGTGTTAAAAATGAATTAGCTTCTAAGTTTTGTAATATAAATCCAAATGCGTCATGCGATTCTGTAATAAATTCTAAAAAAAGTGAGATCAACAAATGGATTGGTTTTTCAGATTTAACTTTATTATTTTTTAGTATAAGTGTTGTATCTATTTTAATCCAACCAGAATTTTCAAATAGAATAATTGGATTTATAAGTTTGTTAGCAATTCCAGCAATTGTATATTCTATTTGGTTGCAAACATTTGAATTAAAAAAATGGTGTGTCTTGTGTTTAGCTGTTTCGTTTGTAATTATAGCTCAAAGCTTAGTATTTAGTTTTGGAAATGTTACTTGGTTTGACTATTCAATCTCACATTATTACACTTTTATTGTTTCAACAATCCTTTTATCTTCATTATGGTTTTCAATAAAACCAATCATAGAAAATAAAGTTAAGTTCGAAAAAGAAACAAATCGATTGATGAGATTTAAAAGAAATTTTAACCTTTTCCAATTTCTTTCTAATGAAATTGAAGAATATGATGATTTTGAAAAATTAAAAGGAATAACATTTGGAAATGAAAACGCAGCAACACAAATCACACTTATATTAAGTCCAAGTTGCGGGCATTGTCATACAGCTTTTGAAGATGCTTATAAACTATTTCAAAATTATTCTGAAAAAATATATCTAAACATCCTTTTCAATATCAATCCAGAAAATCAAGACAATCCATATAAAACGGTTCTGGAAAATCTTCTAGCTATAAACGAACAAGATCCCAAAAAAGCACAATATGCGATTATTGACTGGCACATCAATCAATTAAAATTAGAAGATTGGAAACAAAAATGGACTGTTGAATCACCTCATTTGATAGTTAACAAGGAGTTACAGAATCAATACTATTGGTGTTTAAAAAATGACTTTAACTATACTCCTGTAAAAATAATCAACGGAAATTTATTTCCTGATGAATATGAAATTAAAGAGTTAAAGTATTTCATTAATGATTTCAATGAAGAAATGGAAGATGAAAAATCATTACAAGCTGTTTAAAAACATATTAAAAATATTCTTGGCCGAGAATAGTCAAAGTTCTCAATTGACTTTAAATGCTTGAGAAAAAACAATCAAAATAATTATACTATTATGTTAAAAAACATTTTAAAATTAGACGGTGCTCAACAATTGAGCAAAAATGAGCAAAAAGAAATTAATGGTGGTAGACCAGTTCCTTGCAAATATGACTATCAGTGTACAGGAGTTCCACCTGCTGGAACTATTTACAGATGTGTAAATGGTGTATGCATGTTAGAATTATTAGACGCTATCTAATAAACTCTGAGAGAGGAAATTTCTTTCCTCTCTTTTTTTAATAATCTATTAATTTAAAAAACCAAATCATGTTAAAAAACATTTTAAAATTAGACGGAGCTCAACAATTGAGCAAAAACGAACAAAAAGAAATTAGTGGTGGAATTACTAAACAATGTTTAGACGCATATAGCAATGGGTGTGACAGAACAATAACTGCAGTAGATTGTTTTAGCCTTTACGAAGGTGTTTACAATTCAACTTGTAAGTGTTGTAACCTATAAAAATATTTTCAAACATTAATTTATTATAATCATGTTAAAAAACATTTTAAGTTTAGAAGGCGCTCAACAATTGAGTAAAAACGAGCAAAAATCAATTAAAGGTGGTTTAGCTATCGATTTTAGCAAATATAGCTCATGTCAATATTACTTATTCAACATCAGCCAATCGCAATGTATGAACTTGCCGGTATATCAAAAACCGCTTTGGAATGGAAGTACGTGTTCTGCTACTGGAACAGGATCATGTAACGGAGATAACATGTAATTTTCATAATACTGCCTGGATTTTTTTCAGGCAGTATTTTTAACTATTTTTGAATCAAAATTGAAAAAATTGAAAAAATTTCCTAATTACATACAAGCCGATAGCAAAGATTGTGGACCCACCTGTTTAAAAATAGTAGGTAAACACTTTGGTAAAACCATCAACATTCAACAATTAAGAGATTTTAGCGAAACTACTCGTGAAGGAAGTAATTTATTGTTTCTTTCTGATGCCGCAGAAAAAATTGGTTTCCGTACACTAGGTGTAAAATTAAACTTAGAACGTTTAAACGAAGCGCCATTACCTTGTATTTTGCATTGGAATAAAGATCACTATGTAGTGCTTTATGATATTAAAAAAGGGAAATATTTAATTTCAGATCCAGCTTTTGGATTAATAGATTACAATCAAACCGATTTTATAAAATTCTGGATTGGCAACAATGCAGACAATTTCACTCAAGAAGGTGTGGCTTTATTATTAGAACCAACACCCAATTTTTACGATTTAGATATTGATAGTACTGATAAAGATGGCAAGAAAAAAGCTTTAGGTTTTGGCTTATTATCTCGTTATGTACTAAAATACAAATCATTTTTAATACAATTAATTGTCAACCTTCTAGCAGGAAGTGTTTTACAATTAATTTTTCCATTTTTAACACTCAGTCTTGTCGATGTTGGTATTCAAAACCAAGACATGGGCTTTGTGTATATGATTTTATTCGCTCAATTATTCCTTTTTGCTGGAAGAATGGGTTTAGAATTAATTCGAGGCTGGATCATGCTTCACCTTTCAACTAGAATCAACATCTCATTAATTTCCGATTTCTTTATCAAATTAATGAATTTACCTATATCTTTTTTCGATGTTCGTATGACTGGCGATATCATGCAACGTATCAACGACCATCATCGCATTGAAAAAATACTTACCACTTCTTCATTAAATGTAATCTTTTCCGTTTTTAATATGATAGTTATGGGAGGTGTTTTAGCCTACTACAACTTAATGATATTCTTTGTATTCTTTGCAGGAAGCATTTTATACTTTGTTTGGATTTTACTCTTTTTAAAACGAAGAGAAGAATTAGATTACAAACGATTTTCAGAAGTCTCTCAAGAACAAAGTAAAGTAATTGAGTTGATAAATGGTATGCAAGAAATTAAATTGCACAATGCCGAAAAACAAAAACGTTGGGGTTGGGAATATGTGCAAGCCCGATTATTCCGAGTTTCAACAAAAGGATTAATCTTAGAACAAACACAGTCGTCAGGTTCACAAATTATTAATGAATTAAAAAATATTTTCATCTTAGTTTTATCTGCAAAACTTGTTATTGATGGCACAATTACTTTGGGAATGATGCTGGCGATAAGTTCTATTGTTGGGAGTTTAAATGGTCCAATATCGCAACTAATTGGTTTTGTAAGAGAACTTCAAGATGCGAAAATATCCTTAGCCCGTTTGTCCGAAATTCACGAAAAAGAAGACGAAATTCAGCAAGAAGCATATCAAACCAACGATGTTCCTAACAATCAAGATATTATTATTAAAGACTTATCGTTTCGTTATTTAGGTTCTGATATATCTGTTTTAGATAACTTAAGTCTTACCATTCCAACCAATAAAATTACTGCAATAGTAGGAACAAGTGGAAGTGGAAAAACAACCTTAATGAAATTACTATTGAAGTTTTATGAACCCCAAAGTGGTGAAGTTTTAATTGGAAATACACAGTTAAAAAACATTTCTCAAAAAGCATGGCGAAATAACATTGGAGCCGTTATGCAGGAAGGATTTATTTTTAATGATACGATTGCAAACAACATTGCCATTGGCGTAGATATTATTGATAAAGAACGTTTGGTTTATGCCGCTGACGTAGCCAATATTAAAGAATATATTTCTGGTTTACCTTTAGGATACAATACTAAAATTGGTTCTGAAGGCGTTGGAATGAGTACCGGACAAAAACAACGTTTATTAATTGCAAGATCGGTTTATAAAAATCCAGAAATGTTATTTTTTGACGAAGCCACTTCTGCGCTTGACGCGAATAACGAAAAGGAAATCATGGAAAAACTAGATATCTTTTTCAAAAACAAAACTGTTGTTGTTATTGCGCACCGATTAAGTACGGTTATGAATGCCGACCAAATTGTTGTGCTAGAAAAAGGAAAAATTATTGAAATTGGAAATCACGAAACCTTGGTTGCAAATAAAGGAAATTATTATAATCTAGTTCGAAATCAATTACAACTTGGAAGTTAGAAGCGTGAAGCTGGAAGTCGGAAGTAACAAGCAAAAAATTAACAATAATGAGCTTTAAATTTGAAAAATTAATAATTTGGCAAAGGGCAATGGATTATGGTGAAGAAATTTACACTATGTCTTTACAATTTCCAAAACATGAAATATATAATCTTTCCTCTCAAATATTAAGAGCTTCCGATTCAGTTGCCTTAAATATTTCTGAAGGTTCAATTTTACAATCCAATGCAGAATTTAATCGTTTTTTAGGTTATTCTATTCGTTCTTTAGCAGAAACTGTAACTTGTTTACATAAAGCAAAAAGAAGAAATTACATTACACAAGAAATATTTAACAAACATTATAATGAAGCATTTAACTTAATGAATATGTTAATTGCTTTTAAATCAAAAGTAAAAAATGACTGAATTCAAAACTCCGAACGCTAAACCCCCAACTTCAAACTCCCAGCTTCCATCTCCTGACTTCCAGCTTCGTAGCGAAGAAGTACAAGATATACTAACAAAAGTTCCTAATTGGATGATTCGTTGGGGAACTTTTCTAATTTTTGGAATCATTTTAATGCTATTATTTACTTCTTGGTTTATTAGATATCCAGATATTGTGAGTAGCGAAATTATTATCACCACAAACACACCACCAGAAAAGCTAATTGCAAAAGTGAATGGAAAAATTCAGGCGATTTTAATTGAAGACAAAGCAAATGTAAAAGCAAATACACCTTTAGCAGTGATTGAAAATTCTGCCAATTACAAAGATGTTTTTTTGTTGAAATCAACTATCGAGAATATTAATTTAGACAAAAGCGAATTCCCATTTGATAAGTTTAAAAATGCTCAATTAGGTGAAGTTGAAGCCAGTTTTGCCGTTTTCCAAAAACAATATATTGCAGATAATTTAAACAAAAAGCTAAAACCTTTTGATGTAGATGCGAATGCGCAAGGCTATGAAAAAACACAATTAGCCGAAAGATTGCAGTTGCTAATTGCACAAAAAGCTATCACTGAAAATGAATTACAAATTCAAAAAATCGATTTAAACCGACAAGAAACTTTATTTAAAAAAGGGGTAATCTCAGCTCAAGAAATCGAGAAACAACGTTTAATCTATCTTCAAGCTGAGAAGAATTACAAGAATTTATTGAGTTCAATTTCGCAAACCAAATCATCTATAAACGATTTAAAAAGAAACAATCAAACCACACAAATTAACGAAAACAAAGAAAATACCAATTTAGAAACGAATGTGTTACAAGCTTTTTACCAACTAAAAAAAGCAATCAAAGATTGGGAATTAAACTATGTTTTCCGTTCGTCGGATGAAGGAATTGTGACGTTTTTACAAATTTGGTCGGTAAACCAAAACATTGCTGCTGGAGAAAATATGTTTGCCATTATTCCAACAAATCAAAATGGTTTCGTAGGAAAATTAAAAGCAGCCGCTTTAAACTCAGGGAAAATTAAAGAAAATCAGCGTGTTAATATTCGTTTAGCCAATTATCCTGATAGAGAATTCGGAATCGTAAAAGGAAAAGTCAAAAGAATATCATTAACACCAGATAAAGATGGTAATTTACTAATGGATATTGCTTTGCCAAAAGGATTAGAAACTTCGTATAAAAAGAAAATTCAATTTCAACAAGAAATGCGTGGTTCTGCAGATATTATTACAGAAGATTTACGACTAATTGAACGTATTTTTTATCAGTTTAGGAGCATGTATAAAGTGGAATAATTGAAAACCTACATTTTCAAATAAAACTCTTTTGTCAGTTCGATATATTCTGGAGTGTATTGATGACGCGCGGTTTCAATAACTAAAATAATAAGCAATAGAAAATGAAAACTAATACTTTAATAATATTTTTACTCCTACTTTTTTCATCTTGTAACAAAAAAAGCAGTCAGATTATCATAGAAGGAAATATCCCTAATTTGCCAGATGGAAAGCTGTATTTATCGAAAGATAATTATATTAACAAAATTGACAGTATCGATACTGAAAATGGGATATTTAATTTTAATTATAAAACTGATTCTGATGAGCCTATTTATATGGCTATACATCACATAGATAAGAATGGGGTTTTTAGAGCAATTAGCTTTCCAACTAAAGCAAAATATAACAATGGAAGCTATAATTCTCAATTTTTCTTATCTGATTCAATAATAATTATTAATGGTAAATTAATTGATAATAGTCCTATTGGAATACTAAATGATTCAAAGACAAAATTCGTAAATAGTCCCGAAATTAAAGCTGGTTATCAAACTAATGCTTTATTCCATACTGATGGCGATTTGTTTGATAATATTAATAAAAACACATATAGCAAAGTATTGTTAAAAATAAAAAAGTATTCTAATTCCTTTCATTTGTTATACAGTATTAATGAATATAGAAATAGTTTTACACCTATACAAGTTGATAACTTATTAAATAGTTTCAATGGAAAAATTACTAATAGTGATACTTTTTTGAAATTAAGAGATTATAATAAAAAAAGGTTAGAGAATAAAGAAATAGTTTCACCTATTCTTACAAATCAAAAAGGAGAAAAAGAAAATGTTTTAGATAAAAAGTTCGATAAACATTTAGTGGTTTTTTGGGCTAGTTGGTGTGGACCTTGTAGACAAGAAATTCCAGCTTTAAAAAATATTTATAAAAAGCACAAAAATGAAGTTGATTTTGTTTCTGTATCAACAGATGAAAATGAAAGATTGTGGCAGAAAGCATTAGAAAAGGAAATGATGCCTTGGAAACAATTTATTCTAAGTGAAAAATCAAAAGAATATGAAAAGAATGAAATATTTTTCCAATTAAGTAAATCAATTCCTTATACTTTACTTATCGATAAAGACATGAAAGTTATAAAATCACATGTTGGTTTAATGACAGAAAACGGAATGGAGGAATTTATAAAAGTTAACTAAACCTACATTTTCAAATAAAACTCTTTTGTCAGTTCGATATATTCTGGAGTGTATTGATGGCGCGCGGTTTCAATGACTAATTCATCAATAATTGGTGTTTGTTCGATACGAGTAAATGCCAATAAACTTCTTTTAATTTCTGTAGTTGGCGTACCTTTTACACGAGTAATTTTCAAAGGATATAATAAAGATTGTTTCGCTAAAGCGATAAAATTTTCTTCTGCAGCATAAGGAATAATTACCGATAAGATTCCATTTTCAGACAATAACAAATAAGCAGCTTCTACTAATTCGTCAAAAGGAAGTGCATCTGCAAAACGAGCTAAATCACGTTGTTCGCTTTCTGTTTTATAATCTTCAGAATAAAATGGCGGATTGGAAACAATAACGTCATACTGTTCTAACATTTCAAACTCATTTGTTTCTTCGTCAATTTCTTGCAATTCTTCTACAAATTCATCTAAACCTGCGTGATAACAATACAATCTGTCGGCCCAAGGAGAATTTTCAAAATTATCTACACATTCTTCATACGCGTTTTCTTCAATTTCAATCGCATCAATTTGTTCTGCATAGCTTCTTTGAGCTAACATAAGCGAAATTAAGCCTGTTCCAGCTCCAATATCAAGTATATTGTAAGGATTGTTAATTAAAGGTGTCCAAGCGCCTAATAAAACACCATCTGTTCCCACTTTCATGGCGGATTTTTCCTGATTTATAGAAAATTGTTTGAATGAAAAAGTCATTTAGAATAAGTTTACTCTAAATATAAATCGACTAAGCCAATTGGTGTATTTAAAACCAATTCTTTATCTTTTCTATTAACTTCAATAATAAAAGAATCAATCATTGGTACTAAAACTTGTTTTTGACCTTTGAAAATTTCAAAAATAGGTTGTGCAGCATTATCCAAAATAGCATGAACGGTTCCGATATCACCTAAACGTTGATCGATAACTTTAAATCCAATAATTTCGTGAAAATAGAATTTGTTACCTTCCAATTTTGGTAACATGGTAAGAGGTAAATACACTTCTAAATTTTTCATGTTGTCGGCTTCTAGTTCCGTATCAACATCTTCAAATTTAACTCTAAGAAATTTATCTCTATGAATGGCAGATTTTTCAATAAAAAATGGAACCAGATTTTTATTGTATTCAATAAAAACTGATTCCAAATTTTGATAAAGTTCAGGTTCGTCCGTATCTAAAAAGATAAGAACTTCTCCTTTGAAACTAAATTTTTTAGCGATTTTGCCTAAATAGAAACATTCGTCTTTACGCATAATCGCAGTATATTAAGCTTCTTTTTCTTCGTTAGTTTCTTCAGCAGCAGGAGCTTCTGTAGTTTCTTCAGCAGCAGCTTCAACTACTTCTTCAGTTGCAACTTCTTCAGCAGCAGTTTCTTCAACTACTTCTTCTACTTTTGCAGCTTCAGCTTGTGCAGCCATACGCTTTTCGTTAGCCGCTTTTTCCGCTTTTAAAGCATTAGCTTTAGCAGTAGCATCAGCTTTGCTTAAACCGTCTTTTTTAGCAACAACTTTTCCAGCTTTTTCTTCTAACCAAGTTGCTAATTTAGCATCAGCTTGTTCTTGAGTTAAAGCACCTTTTCTTACTCCACCATCTAAGTGATGTTTCAATAAAGCACCTTTGTAAGATAAAATTGCTTTTACTGTATCAGTTGGTTGAGCACCATTGTGCAACCATTTTACTGCGCTATCTAAGTTTAATTCGATAGTTGCAGGGTTTGTGTTTGGATTGTAAGTACCGATTTTTTCTAAGTATTTACCATCTCTTTTTGAGCGTGCATCAGCAGCTACAACCCAGTAAAAAGGTTTTTGTTTTTTACCGTGTCTTTGTAATCTAATTTTTACTGACATAATCTTATGATTAAATTTGAGGTACTCGACCTCGGTTAATTAAGGGTGCAAAGATAAAAATAATTTCCGATTTGCAATGTTCAATGTTCAATTATTTTTAAATCAGCGTTTTGAAAGTAAATTGTTGCTTTTTTAAACATATAAGTCATATAAGCTTTTTCCTTTAAAAAAAAGACACATCGCTCATCAAAGTCCATTTAAGTTTGAAAATTGAACTTGATTTTTGGCATTGTTTTGATTTTCACCATTTACCTTTTGCCTTACACCTTTTGCCTTTAAAATTGATTTCGTATATTTGAACTTTATAAAAAACAACCATGGAAAATATAAAACAATACGTTCAGGAAAACAAAGAACGTTTCATTAAAGAATTAATTGAATTACTGAAAATGCCTTCTGTTAGTGCCGATAGCGCATACGCACAAGACGTAATTAACACGGCAGAAGCGGTAAAAGCAAGTTTAGAAAAAGCGGGTTGCGATGTGGTAGAAATGTGTGAAACACCAGGTTATCCAATCGTTTACGGACATAAAATTATCGATCCAAGTTTACCAACAGTTTTGGTTTATGGTCATTATGACGTGCAACCAGCCGATCCAATTGAATTATGGGATTCTCCTCCATTTGAACCAGTTATCAAAACTACAGAAATTCATCCAGAAGGAGCGATTTTTGCTCGTGGCGCTTGTGATGACAAAGGTCAAATGTACATGCACGTGAAAGCTTTCGAATACATGATTGCAAATAACAATTTGCCTTGTAACGTGAAATTCATGATTGAAGGTGAAGAAGAAGTAGGTTCAAAAAGTTTAGGTTGGTTTGTAGAACGCAATCAAGAGAAATTATCTTGTGATGTAATTTTAATTTCAGATACAGGAATGATTTCTAACACACAACCATCAATTACTACTGGTTTACGTGGTTTAAGTTACGTGGAAGTAGAAGTTACTGGTCCGAATAGAGATTTACATTCAGGTTTATATGGTGGCGCTGTGGCGAATCCAATTAATATTTTAACGAAAATGATTGCTTCTTTACATGATGAAAACAATCACATTACCATTCCAGGTTTTTATGATGGTGTGGAAGAATTATCGTTAGAAGAAAGAGCCGAAATGGCAAAAAGACCGTATTCTGAAGATGATTACAAAAAAGCCTTAAACATTGCTGACACTTACGGTGAAGCAGGATATACTACAAATGAAAGAAACTCAATCCGTCCAACTTTAGACGTAAACGGAATTTGGGGTGGTTATACTGGCGAAGGTGCAAAAACAGTTATCGCAAGTAAAGCATTTGCAAAAATTTCTATGCGTTTAGTTCCGAATCAAGATTGGGAAAATATTACAGAATTATTCAAAAAGCACTTTGAAAGTATTGCTCCAAGTGCGGTTACGGTAAAAGTAACACCTCATCATGGCGGACAAGGTTATGTAACTCCAATTGACAGCATTGGTTATCAAGCGGCTTCAAAAGCGTATTCAGAGGCCTTTGGAAAAACACCAATTCCAGTTCGTTCTGGCGGAAGTATTCCGATTGTTGCGTTATTTGAGAAAGAATTAAAAAGCAAAACAATTATGATGGGATTTGGTTTAGATAGTGATGCGATTCACTCGCCAAACGAACATTATGGAATTTTTAATTATATGAAAGGAATTGAAACGATTCCGTTATTCTACAAGTACTTTACAGAATTACACAAAAATCAATAAACATAAAAAAAGGGTTCCAAAATTATTGGAACCCTTTTTCATTTCAATTAATTGAAGATTACATGATTATTTTCTTCGTTACAACTTCACCATTTTCTAATTGAATTATTACAACTAAAGCTTGTTTTGAAGCAGTAATTTGATTGGTATTAAATTGTTTGTTATTGATTCCGTTTTTAGTAAAAATTACTTTTCCTAAAACATCATATACCTCAACACTTACAATAGCAGATTGATATGTTTGAATGGTTAATTCGTTATTTTTCACTAATACATCAACTGTGTTTTTAGTCGCAACATCTTCTTTAACAGCTTTTTTGTAAATTAATTCGAATCTATCATTAAATGTTCCATCTTGCGAAATAAAGTAATACGAACCTTCTTTTAAGTTATGAATCGCACGAGTGTAATTATCTTTTACAAATACATCATGATTAGCGAATATGCCATCAACTTGTTCGATGTTAATTTCGAAATTACTTGCTTCCGTAACTTTTAATCCCAATTTCACTACATCTTCATCAGAAAACGGCAAGCCTTTTCCTTGAATAACATATGCGTCATTATCAATTAAATTATATAACATCGTTTTAGAAGTGTCTAGCATTTTACCATCAATTTTACTGTCAATTCCGTCAGTTGCATTGGTAGTATAACCTACTAAAATTTGATTGTAGCTTTTCGTAGCATCATTTAAATTTAACCAAATTCTGTGTTTTTCTGTTTCTACATTTTCAGCAACCGCATTAGGATTTTTGAAAAATTGAGACGTTGTAACTGCATCTTCTCTTAACTCATTTTCGAAAGTAACTGTATATGCCACCGCTGATTGAACAAAGAAACCTTGCCCTACATTAATTTTATCATTCGGAATTGCGCCACCAGCTGCTGAAGCCGTTCCTCCTAAAGTCGTATAAGACGCATAATTATTAATTGGATAAATACCTCCACTAGCTGGAGCTGTATGAGTCCAGTAATAAAGTGTATTCAATTTTGGATTCGTAATTAATAATCGGTAGGCACTTATAGGAGAAGCATATGGATTTCCTAATAATTCATAACCTACACCAACTGCATAAGTTAAGGTTCCGTTGTTTGGAACACCCGTAAATTGACCATTGTAAACTGCTGGTGTTAATGTCCAGTTATTGTTTACACGAATCATATACCCTTTTGCTGTTGCAAATGCTGTTGAACCTGGAGCTACAGAAGTATAAGCTGTAGCTGATGTCCCAGAATTAACCCTATTGTATGTATAAAAACGAGTCGCTAATGTGTTTGGCGAAAACGCTAATAAATTCTGATTAACAACTGGCGAAGCCCAAGCCGTATAATCGTTATGAATCATATTTGCAGAATTGCGTTTTACAATAATATTTCCTGTATTCACAGCGTGTTTTGTATATTGAACTAAAGCCGCACCACTATTTATTGTTAATGAACCTGTACCGTTTACTGTTACATTTTCACCTACTCGTAAAGAATGTCCCGTAAGAAATGTAACCGCCGCACCTGTATTTACAGTTACCGAACAAGCATCTAAAGTTGCTGTTGAAGTATAATTTCCTGTAAAAACTACAGCGTCTTTAGAAGTTGGCGTTCCAGCTGGAGACCAAGCTGTTCCATTCCAAGTTTTAGTTGTAGCACCACATTGCCAGAATTTTCCTGTCCACATTCCTCTTCCAAAAGTAGCTGCCAAAATGGTTTGATCTGCTGCCCTATAATCGAATGACAATACTTTGCAGTCTTTCATTCCTGTATTTGCTCTTCTCCAGTTTGGATTGGCTACATTAAAATCAACTGTGTACCAAACTCCTAATTCCGTACCAATAATTACTTCGTTAGTAGCATTAGGATTTTGAAGAATACATTTTACTGGAATATTTGGTAAATTTCCTTCTTTATTTGACCAGTTTGCTCCTCCATCAGCTGAATAATAAATACTTGCTATACCATAATTATGCATCGTAACAAACAAATCATTTTCAGAATTTCCATATTTAATATCTGAAATTGCGCCTGCAAAAGGAGTTGCGATAATTGTATATACTGGAGTACCAGAAGCAGTATCCATTCTAACTAATCTACCAGTTGACAATCCCACCATAATTCTATCAGGAGTATAAGGTGAAGTTTCAAAATAAGTTGGAATAGCATTAATTGCTGCATTAGTTAAAGTTGTGGAAACTGTTGCACCATCAGCTGGATTTATAGCATTTCTAAAAATTCTATACGTTCCACTTGAACTTCCGTTTGTATATAGAATGTTTAAATTACTATCTAAAGTACATTGATTCACAAAATCTCCATCGGTTGTATTATTTGATATATATACTGTTGCTGCACCTGCATAGGTACAATATACATATCTATTATATACATAAGAAGCCACTATGTACTGTTGCTGTTTATCTATAAATTCCCAACATCCATCACCTCCATAAATTTCTGTACCAGCTCCTATCATTGCTGGATTAGTCATCAATTGTGAACCATTATCTTGTAAACCACCTAACATTTTGTTATTCGCAACTGATTGATCTATTGAACCTTTATAAACTTGAGTTACATTATAATCTTTATTTCTTTCTCCAATCGCTGTTCCTGAATTATTACTATAATACACACCCCCATCGCAACCAAAAACAACTCGTGAAGTCTGAGTTGGGCAGAAAGCCATAACATGGTGATCAGAATGCACTCCATCTAAAGAATTTGCAGTTGCGTTTCCTGCAGCAGTTGGATTAATTGTCCAATCTGTTAACTGCGTCCACATTGCAGAATTAGCTCCAGTAAAAGCTGTGGTTGTTTTAAAAATTTCAATACCTCCAACATATACTTCATTATCATCTGATGGATTTAATCCAATCATTAAATCATAAAAAGCTTGTTGTCTACAAAAATCGTTTGCTGCTGGCGGTTGAGCCCCTATACTTGTTGGCAAACTAACCGTTGTATCATCTGCCGCAAAATTATCTGCTGATCTTTTAATAACAGGTTTCTTAGTAGCATAATCCTCACAAAGCGCAAAAGCTCTTCCGGCAGTTTGTCTAGAACATTTTAATTGTACTCTTCCGTTTACTCCAGATAAAGTTCTCACCAAAGCCCAGTCTGTTCCAGTTGTACATTTATATATTCTTCCACCACCAGCTCCAAATGCACTTCTTTTAGTTCCCATAAAAAGATTTCCTGTGAAATCAATAGAAAAACTATTTGGCGCACAATAAGTCCCTGCTGAAGATTGCAATGCTACATTAGTAAATTTTGCAAAATTAATTCCATCTGTACTTTTCCACAAACCAACCATGTTTGTTCCAACCCATTGAGTTGCGCCAACTGCTTCAGAATAATACATAGCATCTGCTCCAAAATATACTTCCGTTAATCCTGTAGTTGGGTTTCTCCAAGCAATAATATCTTGAATATAGGATAACTGATCAGCAAGTGCTGCACCAATTGAAGTTCCATAAATTAATCTCCATGTTGTACCACCATCAATAGATTTATATACACCATTACCATTTACGGCTCCCCAAGTATACACTTCACCTGTACCTAAATACATAATTTGAGAATTCTGAGGATCAACAGTTAAACAAGTGACCGCCATATTACTTGGCACTCCTGAAACTTGAGTCCAAGAAGTAGCTGCATTCGTAATATCAGTATTCACCCAAAGTCCACCATTCACAGCACCAGCAAAAACTTTTGTAGTACTTCCTGGAGCAAAGAACAAAACTCTTGTTCTACCTCCAACGTTGTTTGGTCCACGTTCTACCCATTGATTGTCTAAACCATCACCAGGAACTCTTCCATTTTCTAATTGTGCATCTAACGTTTTTTGTAAATCTAAAGTAACTTCAGGAGTAGGTCTTCCTAAATTTGGATCCATAGTATACAACCATTCTTGTTCATTGTATGCATTGGGTGGCAAACCCATAGCTTTTCTTTCCTTTTTAGGCAGAATCATTTGCTGCCTAAATGGATGATTTACAATTGTATTTTGATATTTTTCACGAATTTTTTCAATAGAATCTAATTCTTTTTGACTTAAAGTAGAAACATTTTTCTCTTCAGATTGAATTTCAGGTGTTACAGAAACTGTTCTTCCTTTAGAAAAATTTTGTTTTGAATTTGTAGCAATTAATTTCGTGGAATTTTCTACGATTAAATTCTCTTCAGTTGCATTCTCTTCAGTTTTTATAACTGGGCTTTCTACAACATTTTGTTTATTACTCGTATTACTTCTCTTAATTTCCTTTTTTTCTAGATTAAATTCTTGCAAATAACCATTATGATAGACAAAATAGCAGCTAATTGCAATTAAACCAGTTAAGACGCTGATTTTTAGTAGTTTATTTTTCATTGTAATAGTAGGTTTGTTTGGGTTTGAGGCTACGAATATAACAAAAAATTTAAAAAAGTTTAAAAAACAAACAACAATGTTAATAAAAACACAAAATTAAAATGGAAATGAGGGAAAAAACAGGAATTTAAAAAAATAATTTAAATTCCTTTGCAAAAGCAAACAATGTTTATATATTTGCACTCCACAATGCGGGTGTGGTGAAATTGGTAGACACGCCAGACTTAGGATCTGGTGCCGCAAGGTGTGAAGGTTCGAGTCCTTTCACCCGCACAAAAAAGCTCAAAACTAAGTTTTGAGCTTTTTTTATTTATAACTTAACATATATTCTTCCAAAGCTTTTAACTCTTCATCTGTCATTTCTTTAGTAATCGCGAAATTAGCTTTCATGATTTCAAATTGGGCCGGATCAACAATTGGGTCGGTTTCTCCTTGTAAGAATATAGAAATACTCGCTTTTTTATCTGTATAGATTTTAGCTATTTCTTTAATACTTGGTCCAATAATTTTGGTATCTTCTTTATGACAAGTAAAGCACATTCCTTTACCTTCGAATAATTCTTTACCTAATTCTTCAGATGAGAGTGCTTTTGTTGTTGTTTTAGTTTCCTCAATAGGATTTCCCATTGGATCGGTTTCTTTTTTTTCGCCACAACTAACAAAACCTAAAGTAAGTACAGCTAAATAAAGAAGTTTCTTAAAGTTTTTCATTTCGAATTTTATTTTGATTATCAAATTTACAATACTATTTTTAGTATAAAAATGATAATTATCACGTCATTATTTATTCAATAAAATGGCAGCTTCTTTAGCGAAATACGTCGAAATTAAACTCGCACCCGCTCTTTTAATACACATCAATTGTTCCATCATAATTTTATCGTGATCTAACCAACCTCTTTCTGAAGCGGCTTTAATCATCGCATATTCGCCAGAAACATGGAAAACAGTTACAGGAACATTCACCGCATTTTTCACTTCACGAACAATATCTAAATACGCAATTCCTGGTTTAACCATAACCATATCTGCACCTTCTTCCACATCCCATAAAGCTTCTTTAACGGCTTCGATACGATTGGCGTAATCCATTTGATAGGTTTTCTTGTCTTTTGGAACTACCACATCTGCTTCTCTTGGTGCACTATCTAAAGCATCTCTAAACGGACCGTAAAAAGCAGAAGCATATTTCGCCGAATAACTCATGATTCCAACATTGTGAAATCCAGCTGCATCTAAACCTTCGCGTAAGCGTAAAACTCTTCCATCCATCATGTCACTTGGCGCAACGAAATCGGCACCAGCTTGCGCATGAGAAACAGCCATTTTTACTAAAGCTGCATTTGTGGCATCATTAGCAATATCTCCATTTTCAATAATTCCATCGTGACCATAAATTGAATACGGATCTAAAGCTACATCAGGCATTACCACCATTTCCGGACAAGCCGATTTGATAGCTTTTATGGCTTGTTGCATTAATCCGTTTGAATTCCAAGCTTCTTTACCCGTATTGTCTTTTAAAGATTCATCTACTTTTACATAAATGTTCACCGCACGAATTCCTAATGCGAAAAGCTCTTTCACTTCTTCCACAGTCAAATCGATTGAACGACGGAAAATTCCTGGCATTGATGGAATTTCAACCTTTACGTTTTCGCCTTCAGCAATAAACATCGGAAACATAAAATCACTTGGACTTAATGTGGTTTCACGAACCAAACTTCTTATTGATTCATTTACTCTTAAACGACGACCTCTTTGTAATGGAAACATAATTTATATATTTGTCTTATGGAAAAAAGATTAATTTTTAGTGTAATTGCACTTATTTACATTTGTGTTTTTAAAATTACCAATTTTGAATTTGGCGATATAGCATCAGCTACTCTATTAATTTATATAGGTGTGCCTTTTTTTGTTTTTCTTTCTCTAATCTTGTTTATAGTAAGTTTTTTTATAACTTTTATAAAGAAAAGTTTACTATCAAAACTTTAAATTTCGTTTCACTAATTGTTAACCTTATTTCGCTTGTTTTAATGTTTTTTCTAAATCCAATCAACTGGTGATTCTAATACTTTAATTAGTTTTTCTTCTTCGCTACCCACTTCTGGATGATGGTCGTAAACCCATTGTACATGTGGTGGTAAACTCATCAAAATACTTTCAATTCTTCCGTTGGTTTTTAGTCCGAAAAGTGTGCCTTTATCGTGAACCAAATTGAATTCTACATAACGACCACGACGAATTTCTTGCCAAGTGCGTTGTTCAGCTGTAAAAGGTAAATCTTTTCTTTTTTCTACAATTGGAACATAAGCTTCTAAAAAAGAGTTTCCAACTTCTGTTACGAAATTGAACCAATCTTCCATTTTCATACCTTCTGTTTCCTTGCAATAATCAAAGAATAAACCACCTAAACCACGCGCTTCGTTTCTGTGAGCATTCCAAAAATACGCGTCACATTGTTTTTTATATTTTGGGTAGAATTCTGGATTATGTTTGTCACAAGCTGTTTTACAAGTTTGATGAAAGTGTTTTCCATCTTCTTCAAACAAATAATAAGGTGTTAAATCTTGTCCGCCACCAAACCAACTATTAATCACGTTTCCATTATCATCATACATTTCAAAATAACGCCAATTTGCATGAACTGTTGGCACCATTGGGTTTTTTGGATGAATGACTAAACTCAATCCACAAGCAAAAAAATCAGCTTCCCCAACATTGAATAATTTCTGCATAGAATCTGGTAATTTACCATGAACTGCCGAAATATTCACACCGCCTTTTTCAATCACATTTCCGTTTTCGATAACGCGCGTTCTTCCGCCGCCACCTTCTGGTCGCACCCAAATGTCTTCACGAAACTTCGCTTTTCCTTCGACTGTTTCTAATCCAGCAACGATTTGATCTTGAAGATTTTGTATGTAGGTGTAGAATTTATTTTTCATTGTTTCAGTTTTCAGTCGCAGTTTTCAGTCGCAGTTAATCTGTAAACCGAGACTGAGACTAACTACTTGTTATATTCCTTCACCGCTTCCACAAATGCTTTCGCGTGATCAACTGGAATATTTGGTAAAATTCCGTGACCTAAGTTTACGATATAATTGTCTTTTCCGAATTCGTCAATCATTTCGTGTACCATTTTTTTGATGGTTGGAATTGGCGATAATAATCTTGATGGGTCGAAATTCCCTTGTAAAGTGATTTTTCCACCTGATAAATAACGAGCGTTTCTTGGCGAACAGGTCCAATCTACACCTAATGCAGAAGCTTTTGATTTTGCCATGTCGTTTAAGGCAAACCAACATCCTTTTCCGAAAACGATAACTTTCGTTTCTTCCGCTAAGGCTTCCACAATTTGGTTGATGTATTGCCAAGAGAATTCTTGATAATCCACTGGAGATAACATTCCACCCCAAGAATCGAAAATTTGAATCGCGTTACAACCTGCTTTTACTTTTTCTTTTAAATATAAGATAGTTGTATCTGTAATTTTTTGTAATAAAACGTGTGCTGCTACTGGATTTGAGAAACAAAATCCTTTCGCTGTATCAAAACTTTTAGAACCTTTTCCTTCAACCGCGTAACAGAAAATTGTCCAAGGTGAACCTGCGAAACCGATTAATGGCACCTCATCGTTCAACATTTGTTTGGTCAATTTAATCGCATCAAAAACATAACCCAACGTTTCATTCACATCTGGAACAAACACTTTTTCTACATCTTGCGAAGTTCTGATTGGATTTGGAATAATTGGTCCTAAATTGTCTTTTAATTCTACGTGAATTCCCATTGCACGTGGCACAACCAAAATATCTGAAAACAAAATTGCTGCATCTGGTTTTACAATTCTAATCGGTTGAACTGTAATTTCTGCTGCTAATTCTGGAGTTTCACAACGTGTGAAGAAATCATATTTGTCGCGTAACGCTCTAAATTCTGGTAAATATCTTCCTGCTTGACGCATCATCCAAACTGGCGGACGTTCAACAGATTCGTTATTTAAGGCACGTAGGAATAAATCGTTTTTTATCATTTTATTTTTATTTTAAACCCTTCGAGGGATTTATTTATTATAATATTCTATAACTTGTTCTATAACGTTTTCAACACTTGGTTGATATGCAGTTTTTATGTTTTTAATTTTAGTTTCAGATAATACATTTCTCAACGCGTCAGCAGTTGTATTTCCGATGCAAAACAATTTTTCGTTGGCAAGTGAGTTCTTTTTCAAATAACTTGTTACGGCTGATGGACTGAAAAACAGAATTCCATCTACTTTTTCTGCGATTTTATGTGGTGTTAATGTCGTATCGTACACTTTAATTTCATTGAAAGTGATTTCATTTTCCGACAACATTTCTGGCAAAGTATCTCTACGAAGATTTCCACTAAAAAAAGTAAAACTTTCATCTGAATAGACTAACGTAATAATTTCGGCTAAATCTTCCGCATAACCTGTGTAGGCTTCAACTGTAAATCCATTTTCGTTAAGTAATTCTTTGGTTTTTAATCCGACACAAAAAACTGTTTTTTGTTTTAAATCTTCAATTTTTGGATGTTGGAAAATGCTTAAAACGGCATTTTGACTCGTGAAAATTAAATTTTTGTTCAGGTTTTTTATTTCGAAAGAAGCATTTTCTGTTTTGATGAAATCGGCTTCAATAACTTGAATAGCTTCGTCTAACAATACTTGTTTTTGAATTGCAGAAAGGGTTTTGGTTGAAAGTATTGTAGTTTTATCAGACATTATTTTTTTAGTTTTTCTTTAATTTCAGTCATTATTGCTGTTCCGCCATTGGCTAAAATTTCTTGAGCACAATTGAATCCTAATTTTTTCCATTCGGAAACATCCACTTTTTTAGAAACTTCTAATTTTTGTTTTCCATCAATTGATAGTAAAACACCCGTGAAATCAATCATATCATCTTTTTCGTTATAAGTCGCTATTGCTCCAATTGGCGCGGTACAACCACCTTCTAACGTTCTTAAAAATTGACGTTCTATATACGTACAAATCTCTGTTTCTATATGATTTAATTGTGAAACCGCATCAAGAGAAAAGAAATCTTCTGCATTACAAACCACCAACATTGCACCTTGAGCTGGAGCTGAAATCATCCAATCTAATGGAATAAAAGTCGAAGGTTTTACGTTGATGCGTTCTAAACCGGCTTCGGCAAAAATAGCACCACTCCAAGTTTCAGAATCAGCTACTTTTTGTAAGCGTGTATTAACATTTCCGCGAATATCTTCTACTTTGTGTGTTGGATATTTGTGTAACCAACTTGCTTTTCTTCGTAAGCTACTACTAGCAATTGTACTATTTTCTTGAGTTAGGAAATCTAAATTTCCTTTATGAACTAAAATATCTAAAGTGGAAGCTCTTTCTAAAACCGCACCTTGAATAATTCCGTTTGGCAATTGCGTTGGTACATCTTTCATAGAATGCACGGCAATATCAATTTTGCCCTGAATCATCGCAATATCTAAAGTCTTTGTGAAAATTCCTGTAATGCCTAATTCGTATAAAGGTTTGTCTAAAACAATATCGCCTTCCGATTTTACAGCCGTAATTTCGGTTTTATAACCTAAATCGTTTAACTGTTTTTCAACTGTTTTGGCTTGCCAAAGTGCTAATTCGCTATCGCGAGTTCCTATTCTTATTGTTTTTTGCTTTGTCATTAGTCAATTTGAAAAACCTTATTGATCCATTCTACACTTTCTTCCACAACAGTGTTATCATCTTTTAAATGATTGGCAAAATGGCTGGTTATTTTTTGAATTAATTTTGCAGTAATAATTTCAGCATATTCATCATTAAAATCGGCATTTTTCTTTTTCAAGTGGTTGATTTCCGATTCTTTAATCGCGTTTAATTTTGCTTTTAAAGCATGAATGGTTGGTGCGTATTTTCTACCTTTTGACCAAGTTAAAAATTCGGTTAGAATTTCTGTAATGATAATTTCGGCAGCAGGAATATGTTGTTTTCTGTTTTCTAAAGTTTCATCCGTCATTTGCGACAAATGATCCATGTGTACCAAAGTTACGAATGGATTTTGTTTTACGTTTTCGTTTACATTTTTCGGAATCGATAAATCTAAAATCAACAACGGTTTCTTTAAATTTAAAATATCTAAATCGATTGTTGGATTTTGAGCGCCAGTAGCTACTACAACTACGTCTGCTTTTTGTAATTCGATTTGTAAATCCGAATAATCCTTCACAATAAGATTTAATTTTTTGGCTAATTTTTCCGCCTTATCTTTTGTTCTGTTGATTAACGTAATTTGATCGTGTTTTGAATGTTTTACTAGGTTTTCACAAGTATTTCTTCCAATTTTTCCTGTTCCGAAAAGCAAAATGTCTTTGTTAGAAATGTCTTCTACATTCTTAAAAATATATTGAACCGCTGCGAAAGAAACAGATGTTGCTCCGCTAGAAATTTCGGTTTCGTTTTTAACTTTCTTACTCGCTTGAATTACTGAATTTACCAACCGTTCTAAATATGCATTGGCTAAATTTAGTTTTTTACTTTCTACAAACGCATTTTTCAATTGAGCAATAATTTCAAAATCACCTAAAATCTGACTATCTAAACCTGTTCCAACACGGAACATATGATTTAAAGCTTCTTTTTGTTTGTAAACGTAAGCGTAGTTTTGAAATTCTTCCAATGAACCTTGACTGTTATCGCAAAGCAATTGAATTAATTGAAAAGGATGTTGTGCAAAACCGTAAATTTCGGTTCTGTTACACGTAGAAGTCACTAATAAACTCTCCACACCATTAGCTTTGGCTTGTTCCAATAAGTTGGCTTTGGCTTTTTCGTCTAAACTAAATTTACCTCTAATTTCGGCATCAGCTTTTTTGTAGCTCAGACCGATAGCGTAGAAAGTATTTTGTTTTGCGGGTGAATGATTCTCCATAAATTCCTTTATCTCTTAAAGATGCACAAAATTATTGTTTACTACTTTATAAAAACAACGCTAAAAGTACTTTTTATATCGTAAATAGTTTTTTTTACATAAATTGTACTTATTTTGCTATAAACTAGTAACTTTGTAACAAATTCAACACCACGCAAGTGCTTTGTTTAGAATAATTATAAATAAGAAATGCTTGGTTTTACAATTTTGGGGCAAATTTAAAATAAAAAAATAACGCTATGAGTTCATTAGAAGAAATTAAAATTGATGACGATTTTACATTATTACGATTTCAGAACGATTCTAACGAGACAGAAACGCTTGAAAAACAGGTTGGTACAGGATTAATTCAATTTCATTTTAATGTAAAAGGAAAAGGTAAATTTATTTTCAATAACAATTCGTATACCTTAGATTTGAATGAAGAAAAAGCGCTTTTATTATACAATCCGCAAAAAGAATTGCCGCTACATTTAGAAATTGAACCTAAAAGTTGGATTATTTCTATTTTGATTTCGATTAAAAAATTCCACACTTTATTTTCGAATGATGCGGAAACGATTCCATTTTTGAGTAAAGATAATTTAGAGAAAAAATATTATACAGAAGAAAGCATTAGTCCGTCTATGGCAATTGTGTTGAATCAGATTTTTCATTACAATCAAAATTCGTCAATTAAAACCTTGTATTTAAAAGGAAAAAGCTACGAATTGTTGAGTTTATTTTTCAACACCAATGAAGATCCAAATGCAGAACATTGTCCGTTTTTATCTGACGAAGGAAATGTTTTGAAAATTAAAAAAGCCAAAGAAATCATTATAAAAAATATGGCTGAACCGCCAAGTTTACAAGAATTAGCTGATGAAGTTGGGATTTCGCTTAAAAAATTAAAAGTGGGCTTCAAAGAAATTTATGGTGATACCGTTTTTAACTTTCTATTTGATTATAAAATGGAATACGCTCGTAATTTATTAGATTCAGGTTCGTATAATGTAAACGAAGTGGGTTTAAATATTGGATACAGCACTTCGAGTCATTTTATTGCAGCGTTTAAGAAAAAATATGGTACAACACCTAAGAAATATTTATTAGAAAAATAAAAAAAGAGCCAATTGGCTCTTTTTTAGTATCTGTAATTCATCTTAATTATAATAATGTGCCACAATAATTACTTCATCATCGCCGCCACCCATTTGCATTTTAACAGCTCCAGTTCCTCCAGTATCAGCTACAAACAAAATCCCAGCAAACATTGGGCAATAGGTTCCAGGTCCTAATGCAATATAATCATGACCACAGGCATAGAATTTTTTATTAAATGCTTCTCCACCACCAGCTCCTGAAGCACTTCCATTTGTATAGAAATTTCCACTATAACCTAATGCTCCAGGATTACCCGCAAAATTAATTGGCACACCATCTAAATCATTAACAACAATTGCTCCAGCAGGCCCACCTTGTCTTAAATAAGAATAAAATTGAGCCGTACGCGCATGATAATCGTCAATAGGACTTCCTGCTTTGTATATTTCGTATGAAATAGCATAATTTATTTCCACAATAGCTGGTCTGGTCAAGGTAAATGTTGATAAACCTGGACCTATTTGTCTTGGCCATCCTGCTTCAGAATAACCTGACCCAACTCCAGTTTGATTGACTTGATTGGTATCAGCACCACCAGTATCTAAAGGATCTTGAAGATAATTATATGGGTTAAAAAGAATTTCAATGTTTGTTGGAATTGGACTTAAAACTAAATCACCATTGGCATTAGCAAAAACCCTAGTGTTTTCACTAGGTCCTAAATTCAAAGGATTATTGACTTCATTTAAACCTTCAACACGAATAGTTGAAGTAGCTCCTGCAACATGTACTTCTTCTTGTGGATTTGTAGTATTAACTCCAACTTGAGCAAAAGTAAATAATGAAGAGAAGGTAAATAATAGGGGGAATATTTTTTTCATAACCTAAATATTAATTATAAATACGAATTTTTAAATAATCTGAAGAACCTCCAAAACCTACATAAGTAAGTCTATTATTTCCATCAGCTGTTTCGCCATAGAAAACCAATGAATGATTTCCTTCTGGAATGTTTCCATATCCTACGCCATGAATAAATGCATACCCAACAGATCCTTGAGTATAAGAAGTATACGCTTCACCATGCAAACCATATTTTTTTGAAAGTTCCGTAGCGTCTAATCCATCATTATTCAAATCAATATAATAATAACAACGAACAGTTTTGGCAGAAATATCAGAAAAAGTTGAAGCTGCTGGTGCTGGTAAAAATTGATCAGATAAGTCAATTGTCATGGCATAACGTACTTCAATTAAGGCATTTTGTGGACAAGTGAAAGGTACCGAAACAATTTGGGTTAAAGCACTTGTTACTGTGGCATCATTCGCAACAACAGTTCCATCTCCATAAGGTCCATTTGGAACGAAGTTTGGCACACTAATTAAAAAATTTAAAGGTTCATTTACCCCAAGACTTTCACCTACGGTATAATTTGGAGGATCAAGCGTTAAATCTCCATTAGCAGTCACATAAACTGGAGCTAATCTTGGAGGAACGTTTAATAGTGGTTTGTTTGTTGCATTCAAACTTTGAATACGAATAGTTGTACCTGCTCCAGCAATGTGTAAATCTTGTTGCGGAGTAGTTGTTCCAATTCCTACTTGAGAAAATAAGAAATTACAGAACAAAACGAATATATAGTGTAGTATATTTTTCATAATATTTGGAATTAATATAAACGTAAGAAAATGGCATCTGGTCCACCAGCAAACCTTACAAAAGTATTTTGGTTATTGGTTCCAGAACAAACCGTTCCATAAAAACGAATAGTATGAGTACCTGTTGTTAATGCCATGTAAGTAGTGCCACTATTATAAATAAAACCAGTTGCAGCATCTGGAGCTGCGGCAGGATTTGTTCCAGCATCATTTCTATTGAAATAACATTTTGAACTTGGTGCATATCTTCTTGTTGCAGGTGCAAGAACCGGTGTGTCTAAAGTAAAAAAATTAGTAATGTTTCTAGCATAAGCATCTTTTATTATGGTTAAAAGATTATCCTGAAATACTTCAATACTTAAAGAGTATTTTACCTCAAGTGTTGTATTACGTGCAACTGTAAAAGTGTATGAAGTAATTTCAACGGTTTCATAACCATCATTTGCTTGAGCTGCAGTAATAGCAACAGTACCATTTACTCCAGCAGTAGTATAAGCATCCGAACCATCACTGTTTTGGTATGCAGAAACTCTAAGAGTCATGTCTCCATTACTATCCACATAAAGTGGATAAGTTTGACCGGCAACTCCGCCATTAAAAACATTATTGGTTGAATTTAAACCATCCACTCTAATAGTCCCAGTATTGGAACCCAAATGCAAAGCTTGCTGTGGATTTGAAGTATTTACTCCTACATTCTGAGCTTGAGAAGATAAAAATGCAGTAAATAAAATTATAAAGTATTTTTTTTTCATAGTCAGGGGTTGTAAAAATTTAACATCAAAAAGCCAAGATATGAAATTTGTAACAAAAAAGTTATTTTATTTTGAATAATTTTAACTTTTAACATAAAGATTGTTATATTCTTAAGAAAAATCGGTAAAAAGCGAATTTTATAGATGAAATACAAAAAATTGAATACTAACAAATATTTAGTATTTTTGAAGAAAATATTTTCACAAAATGAAAGGAGTATTATTAGTAAATCTTGGTTCGCCAGAAAGCCCTACCCCAAAAGATGTTAAGCCTTATTTAGACGAATTTTTAATGGATAAATACGTAATAGATGTTCCTTATTTATTGCGTGCTTTTTTAGTTAGAGGTATCATTTTAAGAAAACGCCCAGAGAAATCTGCAGAGGCGTATGCAAAGATTTGGACAAAAGAAGGTTCACCATTAATTGTTCTTTCTAAAAAAATGCATGAAAAAGTAAAGAAACTTGTTGATATTCCTGTTGCTTTATCAATGCGATATGGATCGATGACGATTTTAAAAGGGTTACAAGAATTACATGACAAAGGTGTAACGGAAGTGATGCTTTTCCCTTTGTATCCACAACACGCCATGGCTTCAACAACAACTATTTTGGTTTTAGCTGAAGAACTTCGTGCGAAGCATTTCCCAAATATGAAATTCACAAACGTTCCAGCTTTTTATAACAAACCGGGTTACGTTGAGGCATTAGCCAATTCTATGAAAAGACATTTGGAAGGTTTTGAATATGATCATTTATTATTTTCATATCACGGAATTCCTGAACGACATATTAGAAAAACGGATGTAACAAAATCACATTGTAAAATTGATGGTTCTTGTTGTAATACACCATCGCCAGCACACGAGTTTTGCTACCGTCATCAATGTTATGAAACCACGAAACAAGTTGTGAAATTATTAGGTATTCCAGAAGGAAAATACAGCCAAACTTTTCAATCGCGTTTAGCAGGCGACAAATGGTTAACACCATACACTGACGTAGAAATTAATAAAATGCCAGAAAAAGGGATTAAAAAACTAGCTGTTGTCACTCCAGCTTTTGTGGCGGACTGTTTAGAAACTTTGGAAGAAATTGCCATGGAAGCGAATCATCAATTTAAAGAACATGGTGGTGAAGAATTCCTAGCAATTCCATGTATGAATGACGAAGACGAATGGTGTGCCGTTGTTGCGAAATGGATTGAAGAGTTTAAAGAAGATAAAAAGTAAAAGAACCAAGTGAAAATCGCATTCAACTTGAAATACAACTAACAACAACCTATGTACGAGTATCTAAAATCTTTACACTTAATCTTTGTAATCACTTGGTTTGCAGGTTTATTCTACATTGTGCGTTTGTTTGTGTATCAAATTGAAGCCAACAAAATGCCTTCGCCTGAAAAAGAAATTTTACAAAAGCAATACAAAATAATGACCTATCGTTTGTGGTACATTATTACTTGGCCAAGTTCGATTTTAGCGGTTATTTTTGCCATTTCTTTATTATATATAAATCCAGCTTTTTTAGAAATGCGTTGGATGCAAGTGAAATTAGGTTTTGTTGCCTTATTGTTTCTATATCATTACAAATGTCACCTTATTTATACAGATTTACAAAACGATAAAGTTAACTATACTTCAAACTTTATGCGTTTATGGAACGAAGGCGCTACCATTATTTTGTTTGCGGTTGTTTTTTTAGTAATTTTAAAAAATGCCATCAACTGGATTTTTGGTGTAGTTGGAATTATACTATTTTCTGTCATAATAATGCTTGGATTTAAATTCTATAAAAGAATTAGAGAAAAAAAAGGTGAATAAATTTTTCAAAATACATACGCTATCATTAAGACGAAGAATCTTTTTGTCGATGTTGTTTTTAACAACGTTTTCTACGATTTTGATATCGATTGTATCATTAATTCACTTCCGTTTTGAAGCAAAAGAATATCACGAAGAACGTTTATCTCGAAAAGAAAGTGCTATAAAAGAACATATTGAATATATCCTACAAACCACAAGTTATCCGCTTTTAACCAAAAATGTTCGTTATATTTTTAAAGATCGAATTCACGAATTATCCGACATTCATAGTTTAGAAATTAATTTTTTCGATTTAAACGGAAAACTAATTTTATCTTCCAAATCGGCATTTAAAATCGATAAAAAAATTCCAGATATAAGTCCACAAATCCTTAAAGAACTGGAGAATTCTTCCGAAAAAAGATTGGTAATCACTAAAGCTCAAGATAACGAAACCTTTTTAAAAACGTCTTACAGTTATATTAAAGATGTGAAGTTTAAAAACTTAGCGATTTTAAATATTCCATATGAAGAAAACAGCGATTTTTACAACGAAGAGGCTCGGAATTTCTTAACAAGATATGCGCAGGTTTATGCCATAATGTTCATTATTTCTATACTATTGTCTTATTTATTATCGAGCAATATCACGAAATCAATTTCTCAAATTTCTGAAAAATTAGAAGTCACACAATTAAATGAACGCAATCAAAAGCTAACACTTCAACCCGGAAATCAGGAAATTAACGCTTTAATTTCATCGTACAACAATATGGTGGATACGTTAGAAGAAAGTGCGCAAAAACTTGCTCAAAGTGAACGAGAACACGCTTGGCGCGAAATGGCCAAACAAGTGGCACACGAAATTAAAAATCCGCTAACACCAATGCGATTGACTATTCAGAGTTTTCAAAGAAAGTTTGATGTGAACGATCCAAATATCAATGAGAAATTAAAAGATTATTCGGAAACACTAATTCATCAAATTGACACGATGACAACAGTGGCGAGTGCTTTTTCGAATTTTGCCAATATGCCAGCACAACAAAATGAAATCGTAAACATTGTTCAAATCAGCAAAAGAGCTTTAGAAATATTTAACGAAGAGTTTATCGAATTCAAAACTACAGAAAAAGAAATTTTTACACTTTTCGACCCTGCTCAATTGACTCGAATTGTAACGAATTTGGTTAAAAATGCCATTCAAGCCATTCCAGAAAATCAAGAAATAAAATCGGTAATTGTGGATCTTTCCAAAACAGAAAATAATTTTGTTTTAAAAGTTTCGGATAACGGAATTGGGATTTCAGGAGAAAATTCCGCTTATATTTTCGAACCAAAATTTACCACAAAAAATTCGGGAATGGGATTAGGCTTAGCGATTATTAAAAATATTATTGAAAACTATAACGGAACCATTACTTTTGATACCGAAGAAGGAAAAGGAACCACATTTACAGCAACATTACCTATAAAAAACTAAAAAATGGAAAATATTTTAATTGAAAAACAAGACAATTTAGCAATTGTTACTATCAACAGACCCACAAAATTAAACGCTTTAAACAAGGCTACAATTGAAGAATTGCACAACGCATTTAACGATTTAAATAATGACAGTTCTACAAAAGTCATTATTTTAACAGGAAGCGGTGAAAAAGCATTTGTTGCTGGTGCAGATATTTCAGAATTTGCTCATTTTTCTGTTTCAGAAGGTGAACAATTAGCCGCTAAAGGTCAAGAATTATTATTCGATTTTGTACAAAATTTACCAACTCCAGTTATTGCCGCAGTAAACGGTTTTGCTTTAGGTGGTGGATTAGAATTAGCGATGTCTTGTCATTTCAGAATTGCTTCAACTAATGCCAAAATGGGATTACCAGAAGTAACTTTAGGTGTGATTCCTGGTTATGGAGGAACGCAACGTTTGGCTCAATTAATCGGAAAAGGTAGAGCTATGGAATTAATTATGACAGCAAACATGATTGATGCAGAAACAGCAAAATCATACGGTTTAGTCAACCATGTTGTGCCTCAAGAAGAATTATTAGATTTAGCGAAATCAATTGCAACAAGAATTAGCAACAACTCAAGTGTAGCGATTGCCAAAGCAATTGAATCGATTAATGCCAATTATGAAGATGGTGTGAATGGTTTTCAAACTGAAATTAAAAACTTTGGTGCTTCTTTCGGAACAGAAGACTTTAAAGAAGGAACAACAGCCTTTTTAGAAAAAAGAAAAGCTATTTTTACAGGAAAATAATATTTAAAAAATACTATGAGAAAAAATATATTCATAAAATTATTAATTGTAACTCTTTTTATTTCAACTTTAACTACTTTAGTAAGTTGTGTTCATGTTCATCATAGAACTACAGTTAGATCTAAACCTCTTCCACCTGGACAAGCCAAGAAAATTTATGGTGATAAGAGTGCAAAAAATTATACTAAAAAGAGACGTCATTAATATCACAATTTAAAATAAACAAAGCCACTGTAATAGTGGCTTTTGTGTTTTTAGAAAATAAGTTTCAACTACTATTTTTTCATATATTTGTTAGAAACAACTTACCATGTCATCACAAACCCGATTAACAAGAGCTTACAAAAACGCCCTTCGAATTAAATTTACCGATTCGGACAAGTTTATCCTGTTTAGCGATTGTCATCGTGGAGATGGAAGTTTTGCAGATGATTTTGCCAACAATCGGAACATTTATATGCATGCTTTACATCAATATTACAAAAATGATTTTCAGTATATTGAATTAGGCGATGGCGATGAATTATGGGAAAATTTATTTTTTAAAGATATTATTGAAGCGAATAAAAACGTGTATTTACTTTTAAAGAAGTTCTATCACAGAAATAAATTACATATGATTTATGGGAATCACGATATGGTTTACCGAAATTCGAATGTTGTAAAAAAACATTTTGCTGAATATTTTGATACTGCGGCTGGCAAAAACGTACCTTTAATGCCAACTTTAGCCTTTAACGAAGCGATTGTTTTAGAACATGCAGAAACAGGTCAAGAAGTCTTTTTAACGCACGGACATCAAGCGGATTTTATGAATTATGTGGGTTGGAAATTCAATCGTTTTTTTGTTCGAATACTTTGGAAACCGCTACAAGTTTGGGGAATTAAAGACCCAACAAGTCCCGCTAAAAACTATCTCGAATCGTTAAAAATTGAAAGAAGAATTAAAAGATGGATTGCCGATAACGGAAATAAAATCACCATTGTAGGTCACACTCACCGACCACATTTTCCGAAACCAAGTGAAAATTTACTGAATTTTTTTAACGATGGAAGTTGCGTTCATCCCAGAAACATAACCGGAATTGAAATTGAAAACGGTAAAATTTCACTAATCAAATGGTTAATTGACACCAATGATGATGGTGTTTTACAAATTGTAAAAGAATATATTGAAACACCACAAAAATTGAGTGATTATTAAATAAAAAAAGCGAGATAATGTTCTCGCTTTTTTATTTATTGTTCCGGTGCAATTTCCAATCGCAAACCTTCTAAATCTTCGGTAATATGAATTTGGCAACCCAATCGACTGTTGTCTTTTACGTGATACGCATCGGCTAACATGGCTTCTTCATCGTCATTTCTTTCCGATTGCAACACATCATTCAACACGTAACATTGACAAGAAGCACACATTGCCATTCCGCCACAAATTCCAATCGTACCTTCTTCGGCTAATTCATACGAACGGATAAGCTCCATCACATTCATATTCATGTCTGTTGGTGCTTGTACTTCGTGATTAACACCATTTCTATCCGTAATATATATCGTAACGTCTTGACTCATTAATCTATTGATTTTACAACCGCTTTTTCGGCTTCTTTTCTTGTTCCATCAAAACCGTCTACTCCAGAAACAGTCGTATATTTTAAAACATAACGTTTTCCTGGATTAATTCGGTTATATACACTTTGACACATTAAAGTCGCTTCGTGGAAACCACATAAAATCAACTTTAATTTCCCTGGATAAATATTTACATCACCAATAGCGTAAATTCCGTCAATATTGGTTTGATAGTCTAAAGCGTTATTTACTTTAATCGCGTTCTTTTCAATTTCTAATCCCCAATTGGCAATTGCACCTAATTTTGGAGTTAATCCGAAAAGTGGAATAAAATAATCCGTTGGCACATTCATGCGTGCGCCATTTATTTCAACATCAATTGATTCGATTCTTTCTGTTCCTTTAAAACCAACAACTTCTGCAGGTGTAATTAATTTAATTTTACCTGCTGATTTTAATTCTTGTACTTTCTCTACTGAATCTAAAGCACCACGAAATTCGTTTCTTCTGTGAATTAAAGTTACTGATGAAGCTACATTAGAAAGAAAAATACTCCAATCTAAAGCTGAATCTCCACCACCAGCAATAACGATATTTTTATTGCGATATTTCTCTGGATCTTTTACAAAATAATCAACACCACGATCTTCTTTATCGTAAAAATCTATGTCTTTTAAAATCGGTTTTCTTGGTTCGAAAGTTCCTAAACCACCAGCAATAGCAATTGCTTTCGCTTTATGTTGTGTTCCTTTATTTGTTGTAACAATAAACGAACCATCTTCTAATTTTTCAATGGTTTCAGCTGTTTCAGCCAAAGTAAAACCTGGTTGAAATTGCTTAATTTGTTCCATTAAATTCGTCACTAAATCGCCCGCCAATACTTCAGGATAACCTGGAATATCAAAAATAGGTTTTTTAGGATATAATTCTGCTAACTGCCCACCTGGCTGAGGAAGAGCGTCAATAATATGACATTTTAATTGTAATAAACCGGCTTCAAAAACAGCAAAAAGCCCTGTTGGACCCGCTCCAATTATCAATATATCTGTTTCAATCATTTTTTTTAATTTGGTGTTACAAAGGAATAAAATTGTAACGTGTTTTTTTATGACATTTATCAGGTAGAAAAAATTAAGCTATGTTTTCTACGGTTTCAATTTGTGGTACATACTTTTTTATGGTAGTTTCTACACCAGCTTTCATAGTGCTGATACTCAAACTACAGCTCGTACAAGCGCCTTGCAAACGCACTTTTACGTGTTTTCCTTCAAGTACTTCTACCAATTCAATATCGCCACCATCTGAATTTAAAAATGGACGAATTTCGCTTAACGCTTTCTCGATATTTTCGTTTATTTCAATTTCTGTCATTTTTTTAGACTTTATAGATTATTAGAATCTTTAGATTTTTAGACTTTCGCCTAAGAAATTTAAAATGTCTATTTTTTCACAGCAGAACATCCTGCCATTGTTGTAATTTTTATTGCTTCTGTAGCTGGTAAATTTTCGTTTCTTTTTACCGTTTCTTCCACTACGTTTCTGGCTAATTCTTCGAACACTGTTTCTAAAATTGTACCTGTTTGCATTGCTGCTGGTCTTCCGTAATCTCCAGCTTCTCTAATACTTTGTACTAAAGGCACTTCGCCTAAAAACGGAACTTCTAAATCTTCTGCTAAATTTTTCGCACCTTCTTTTCCAAAGATATAATATTTATTATCAGGAAGCTCTTCTGGAGTGAAATACGCCATATTTTCTATAATTCCCAATACAGGAACTTGAATAGAATCTGACATAAACATAGAAACTCCTTTTTTCGCATCCGCTAAAGCAACTGCTTGAGGTGTACTTACTACAACCGCGCCAGTAATTGGCAACGACTGCATAATTGACAAGTGAATATCACCTGTACCTGGAGGTAAATCGATTAACATGAAATCTAATTCTCCCCAATTGGCATCAAAAATCATTTGATTTAAAGCTTTAGAAGCCATTGGTCCACGCCAAATAACCGCTTGGTCTGGTTTTGTGAAAAATCCGATAGATAAAATCTCAACTCCATAACTTTGTACCGGTTGCATTTTCGATTTTCCGTCAATTTCAACTGAAATAGGTTTTGCTGATTCTACATCGAACATAATTGGCATTGATGGTCCGTAAATATCGGCATCTAAAATTCCAACTTTGAAACCCATTTTAGATAAAGCTACTGCTAAATTTGCTGTAATTGTAGATTTTCCAACACCACCTTTTCCTGAAGAAACAGCAATAATATTGCTAATTCCAGGAATTTGTTTTCCTTTAATCGTATTGGCTTCTTCTTTAGTTGGCGCTTCTACTTTAATATTTACCTTAACTTTCGCCTCAGCATTTATTTTTTCAGCAATTACCTTCTTAATATCTGCTTCCGCACGATTTTTTATATGTAAAGCTGGAGTGGTTAACACTACATCTACCACAATTTCATCACCAAAAGTTACTACGTTTTGAACCGCACCACTTTCTACCATATTTTTACCTTCACCAGCAATTGAAATGGTTTCCAAAGCTGCAAGAATATCTTTTCTATCTAATTTCATTATGTTTATTTAAACTGATTTTAGATTGCAAAGATAGTAAGAAGTTTAAAAGTTTGTAGTTTATCTCTGAAAAAAGTTTTGATGAGAGTATAAGGTTTGTTTATTGGGGTTTTATATCCTAAAAATCCGGCTCCCAGAAGTGTTTTTTGAAATCTATAATTTGATTGTCAATGACTTGAATTCCTTCGCTTTCTAGTAATTGTTGCATTAGGTTGGTGCCTTCAAAATGGTGCTTCCCGGTTAAAAGTCCTAAACGGTTCACTACGCGATGAGCTGGAATATCTTCTCTTCCGTGGCAAGCATTCATGGCCCAACCAACCATTCTCGCAGAACGACCTGCGCCTAAAGCTTTAGCAATGGCACCATAGGAAGTCACTTTACCGTATGGAATTTGTCGGGCGACTTCGTACACACGTTCAAAAAAGTTGTCTTCTTTTATTTTCAATTAATTTATTTATTCAAGTTATAAATCGTAAAAAAGGCAATTAAACCTGTAATAATGGCGATTATAAAATTGATGTTTTTAATAAAAAAAGCCACTTTATGCTTAATTTTTCTAAACAAATAGGCATAACATAAAAACACAATGAAAGTTCCTAAAGTCACTCCAAAAACAAAAGCAACACCTACTAAATTAGTAAAGAAATCTTCAATAAAAGCCGATAAATACAAACTCACAAAAGCATAATATGGAATAGGGAACACATTTAATCCCGAAATAAAAACACCATGTAAAAACGGTTTCATTTTACTTTTGGTGGATTTCTTCTTTATTTCCTCTTTAGAACCAATAAAATTTTGAATGCCTTTACCTAAAAAAAAGATGGTTAACAGAATGAAAACCACACTTCCAACTAATTTTAAATTATTCATCACTTGTGGATGACTTTCTAAAAAAGTAGCAAAATAAAACGCCAAAATACTTTGAACAAAAACGATTAAAAGCGCTCCGTTTATAAATTTTTTGGCTCTTTTTAATGATTTTTTTACGCTATAATTCGCTACAGTCATGTTCACAATTCCAGGTGGCAAAACACCTACAAATGAAAACAAAATTGCAAAAGCAAAAGCAAAAAGTACTGACACTATTTAATTTTAAATTGGATGTAAGTTATGCTTTTATTTATTTCTAAATACTGACTTTCGTAAAAAGTTTGAATACTCGTTACTTCTTCTGGTGCGCCAGCGTTGTTGTATACGTTATGATTTGCATATAAAACCTCGTGTCCTTCACCGTGTAATAAACCTAAAGTATAACCGTGCATAAATTCGCTATCGGTTTTTAAGTGCATTAAACCATCTGGTTTTAGTATTTTTTTATAATTCTGAAGAAACTCAGAATTCGTCATACGGTGTTTTGTACGCTTGTATTTAATTTGCGGATCTGGAAAAGTAATCCAAATTTCATCTACTTCATTTTCTGCAAAGCAATGTTTAATTAATTCAATTTGTGTACGAAGAAAAGCTACATTATTTAAACCGTTTTCCACAGCAGTTTTCGCACCACGCCAAAAACGAGCACCTTTAATATCAACTCCAATGAAGTTTTTATTTGGATATCTTTCTGCTAATCCAACTGAATATTCTCCTTTTCCACAACCTAATTCCAATACAATCGGGTTATTATTTTTAAAGAAATCGGTATTCCACTTTCCTTTTAATGCTAAACTATCGCTCACCACTTCTTCTCTAGTTGGCTGAAACACATTAGAGAACGTTAGGTTTTCGTTAAATCTTTTTAATTTATTTTTACTTCCCACAACAATTAATTTTATAATGCAAAAGTATAAAATTAAAGTATCTATCTTTGTAAAAAATTAAACACATTATTTTCTTTACCCCAAATTGAAAATAAAAATTTCAAACATGAATACCTCTAAAAAAATACTTATAGCGCCTTTAAACTGGGGATTAGGTCATGCATCTCGTTGTATTCCAATTATATATGCTTTAAAGGAGAATAATTTTACGCCTATTATTGCAAGTGATGGTGCTTCGTTACATTTATTAAAAAAAGAATTTCCAAACGATATTTTTGAAACCTTACCTGATTATAATATTCAGTATTCAGAAAAAGGAGAAAATTTCAGATTCAAAATATTTAAGCAATTACCGAAATTGTTTTTTGCGATTCGAAAAGAAAAAAAAGTATTAAAAGGAATCATAAAAAAACACGCTATTTCTGGCATCATTTCAGACAATAGAATGGGGATTTTCTCTTCTAAAATTCCATCTGTTTATATTACGCATCAAGTCAATGTGTTGTCTGGAAATACGAGTTGGATTTCGAGCAAGTTTCATCAACATTTCATTAAGAAATATAAACAATGTTGGGTGCCGGATGCTTCTGAAAGTCTGAATTTAAGTGGAAGATTAAGTCATGAAAATTCGAATTTAAAAAACATCAAATTCATTGGCCCGTTAACTCGATTTAAGAAAAGAAATTTACCAAAAAAGAACGATTTACTTGTCATTTTATCTGGTCCAGAACCGCAACGTACTTTATTGGAAGAGAAACTACGAATAGAATTAGCTGAATTTAAAGGTTCGATTCTTCTTGTAAAAGGATTGGTGGAAGCCGAACAAAAAATTGCTTATGAAAACAATTTCACGTTTTATAATTATATGGAAGCCGACGAATTGGAAATTGCGATTCAAGAAAGTGAATATATCATTTGTCGTTCTGGTTATTCTTCAATAATGGATTTGGCTTTTTTAGGTGCGAAAGCCTTTTTAATTCCCACTCCAGGACAATTTGAACAAGAATATTTGGCTAAAAAACTAAAAAAAGAAGGAAGTGTACCAAGTTGTGCTCAGCATAAATTCACTTTAGACAAATTACAGAAAATTGATATTTATACGGGTTTTAGAACCTATAATTTCAACCAAAATTGGACCGAATTATTTGCTTGTTTTCAAGGTAAATGAAAACTCTGATCCTTTTTTATAAGTACTTTGCACAAATATTTTTTCGTTGTGTGCCTCAATAATATGTTTCACAATGGCTAATCCTAAACCAGAACCGCCTTCTTCGCGTGAACCACTTTTGTTGATTCTGAAAAAACGTTCAAAAATTCGAGAGATATGCTGTTGTTCAATTCCGTCACCATTATCTTGAATACGAACCAAGACTTTATTCTTGTTGATTTTTTCTACAGAAATTTCCGTCGTACCGTTTTCTTTTCCGTATTTGATAGAATTCATAACTAAGTTGGTTAAAACTTGCTGAATTTTATCTTTATCGGCATATACATGAATTGGAGAAATGTATTTTTCATCGAACATTAAAATGATATTCTTGGCATCAGCTTTCATTTCAAGTAAATCGAAAACATTCTGAATTTCAGTAATAATATCAAATTTGGTGATGTCTAAGTTCAAATCGCCGACTTCAAATTTAGAAATCATATCTAAATCTTGCACAATATGAATTAGTCTTTCCACACCTTTTGAAGCGCGTTCGATGTATTTTACTCGTAACGTTTTGTCTTTTATCGCACCACCTTCAATAAGCGTATCTAAATAACCTTGAACGGTGAACAAAGGCGTTTTCAACTCATGCGAAATATTTCCAAGGAATTCACGTCTGTATTCTTCACGAATATTTAACGATTCAATTTCGATTTTTTTCTCTTTGGCGAAATTTCGAATATCGTTAGTTAAAGAAGAAATATCCGTTGTAACGATTTTGTTTTTCAGGGAAGTCGCATCTAAAATAGAAACCTCATCGTATAATTTTTTGATGCGTTTGTATATAAAAACTTCTACTCTATATTGTATTAGAAAGAAACTAAAAACAAATAGCGTTATGGGAAATGCAAATAAAATGAATAAGTTAATATGCTGTACAAAGTAGTTATAAATCAACAAACTGCATACAACAAATAATGAAATATAAACAGATGATTTAAAGGCAAACTTGTAAGATTTCTTGAAATTAATCGCCATTTAATTCAATTTTGTAACCTACACCTTTAATAGTTTTAAAAACGTCTTCATCAATTTTTTCACGAAGTTTTCTAATGTGTACATCGATAGTTCTTCCACCAACAATTACTTCATTACCCCAAACTTTATCTAAAATTTCGGCTCTTGTGAAAACTTTACCTGGTTTTGAAGCTAATAAATATAGTAATTCAAACTCTTTTCTTGGTAAAACGATAGTTACTCCGTCTTTAATGATTTTATATTCTTCACGGTTGATTAATAAATTTCCAACAGATAACGTTTCAGAGTTTTCTGCTTCTTCATCTTTTAATCTTCGTAATAAACCTTTTACTTTACTTACTAATAACTTTGGTTTAATTGGTTTGGCGATATAATCGTCGGCACCCACATCAAAACCGGCAACTTGTGAATAATCTTCACTTCTAGCTGTTAAAAAAGTAATAATTGTATCTTTTAATTCTGGATTTTCTCTAATTTTTTCGCAGGCTTCCATACCATCCATTTCTGGCATCATCACATCCATAATAATCAAATGCGGCTTCACTTTTTGTGCTTGTTTCACAGCATCTTTACCGTTTTCCGCTTTAAAAACCTGATATCCGGCTTGCTCCAAGTTGTACCCGACAATTTCTAAAATGTCCGGTTCGTCGTCTACCAATAATATCTTTATGTCTCTCTTTTTCATATTAAGTATAAAAGTAATTAAAAAATTTAATTTGCGTCAAAATTATGTATAAAAACCACAAATAAAACGTGTTTACAATTATTTAATGTGTTAACACTAACTTAACAATCTGTGAACTTACTAATAACTTGAGCGTAACATTAGCATAATTTACTTGGTTCTATTTTTGCATCAAAATAAATACAACCACAATGAAATTAAAATTTCTATTTTTCGGATTATTATTTACAATAATCTCATTCGCACAAAATACGGCTAAAGTTAGCGGTATTATTACTGATAAAGATAGCAAACAACCAGTAAGTTTTGCATCTATATCTTTAAAAGGTATAATGACAAATACGGAATCTGACATTAATGGTAATTATGAAATTGCTATGAAGCCAGGTTCATACACACTTGTTTATGCTTTTATTGGCTACAAAACTTTCGAAAAACAAGTTACAGTTGCTGATAATGAAACTTTAAATTTAAATGTTGCCTTACAAGAAAACTCAAATAGTATTGAGGGAATTGTAATTACAGGTACTACAAACAAAACTAAAGAAACTGCTTTGTTGAAAGAACAACAAAAAGCAGTTGAAATTAAACAAAGTATTGGCGCACAAGAAATGTCAAGAAAAGGAATTAGTGATGTTGAAGAAGGTTTAACTAAAGTAACTGGAATTACAAAAGTAGAATCGAGAGGTTTATTTGTAAGAGGTTTAGAAGATCGATACAATAACTTATTAGTAAACGATTTACAAGCACCATCAAACAGTCCTTTTAAAAAGATCATCCCATTAGATTTATTTCCAACAGATATAGTTGGAGTTTTAGGTGTTTACAAAACGTTTAATCCAAATATTTCTGGAGATTTTGCTGGAGCTACAATTAATATTGAAACTTCAGAGGCAATAAAAAGCCAAACTAAATTAAGTGTTGGTTTTGGCTACACAACAGGGAACAACGGTGAAGATTTTTTAATGTCTGAAGATGCCAACACCACTCAAGGTGCTTTAGGTATTTTAAAGAAAGACAGAGCTTTACCAGGAGTTTTCGGAAGTGTTCCGTCTGCAAATTCTTTGACATCTACTGAATATGCTGCAACACACAAGCAAAATTCTTGGAACGTTGATAAAGTTGGTAGTCCAATGAACACAAACATTAGTTTGTTGCATTCAGAAAAATTTAAAGTTGGTGATGGTAATAATTTAAGTTACATACTTTCATTAAACACGGAAAACAAATATGTAATTAGAAAAGGTGTCGAAAGATATTTTGAAGCTGGAGATGGTGCCTATACTAAAAATGTACAAAACTCAGAATACAAATATCAAACAGCTTCTTCTGCTTTAGTTGGGATTAAATATAAAGGTTCAAGAGGTTCAATTGGTGTTACTTCATTTTATTTGCGTTCAACTGAGAGTTTAATTAATGATCAAATAGGTGTTCTAAATTATGCTACAACAAATCCAAATCGTTGGCTAAGAATCAATCAATTTGAGCAATCAGATTATTTTAATAATCAAATTTTAGCCAATTACAACTTAACTAAAAACGAAAAACATAGTATTAAAGCTGGTTTTTCTTATGTAAAAACAGCATTTGGACAACCTGACAGAAAATCTATAGTTGGAAATAGAGTTAACGATACTGATATAAGTATCACATATGGTGGTAACAATTTAAATAGACAATATTTAGATGTTAAAGGAAACTATTACATGAGTGGATTGTTTGAGTATAACATGAAATTTGGTAAAGAAGTAAACAACAAAACAAATAAATTATCTGTTGGATACAATTCATTTAGAAATAATTTATATTCCACTTACCGATTTGTAGCGAACTTAAAAACTTCTCCAGTTTTTACAACTAACTTAAATGACATTAATGATGTTATTGCATCAGATGTAGCGAATGGTAACATTAAATTCCAAGAAGAATCTAATCCAGATTATAAAGTAAAACTAGATCATTTTGTAAATGCAGGATATGTAAACTTGTTTTTGAATTTTGGTGAAAAATTTGAAGTAAATGCAGGTGTGCGTTTTGAAAATTCTGATAGAACTATTAAATATAGAAGTTTAGGTGCTCCAGCTTTTGATGACCCTTATCAGAAAGTTATTGAAAACAAATTAGACATTTTACCGTCTATTAATACAAAATATACAGTTAATGACGATTCTAATATGCGTTTAGCAGTTTCAAAAACGATTACCAGACCAGTAACTATGGAAAAATTACCAATTACTTATGTAAATCCTGATGGTTCTTCTGTAATTGGAAATAAAGATTTAAAAGATAGTGAAAATATTAATGTCGATTTAAAATACGAATTGTTTACTGATAAAAAAGACATGCTAGCTTTAGGCGTTTTCGGAAAAAACATTACAAAACCAATTGAAAGAGTATTTATTGCAACAGGTGGAGCTCAAACAACCTCTTTCCAAAACTCTAAAACAGCTGTTTTATTTGGTGCAGAATTAGAATTCATTTTTCAATTGGAAAGAATCTCAAAACAATTAGAAAACATTTCTTGGGGTTTCAATTCATCAATAATGAAAACTAAAGTAAATGTAGATTTAGTAACAAATTCTATTGAAAACTCATCAACAAGAAATTTACAAGGTGCGTCAAATTGGTTAGTAAATTCTGATTTAAAATATGAATTTGATTTTTCAAAAGAAGTAAAAAATACGGCTACTTTAGTATATGGTGTTTATGGAAAAAGAATCTATGCAGTTGGAACTGCTGGATTAGATCATGTATACGAAAAACCATTTAGTAAATTAGATTTTGTTTGGAATACTAAATTATCAAAAAACTTAGATGTAAAATTCTCAGTTGATAATATTTTAAACCCAACTTATCAATTAGAACTTGGAGATGAAAGTACAACTCAAATTAATGAATCTTCATTAATAATGAAAGACTACAAAAGAGGTGTTGGTTTCTCATTAAACATAGGTTATACTTTCTAATTCAAACAAATACAGTTAGTTATAAAACAGAAATTCCCTTTTTAAAAGGGAATTTCTGTTTACATTAAGTTTACAAAGACTAAAATCATTTAAAAATTTCATAATACTAAGCTAACTTTTTATTTCTCTTGCCAAAATACATTTGCCATAACAAATTAAACAACGAAAAAATGAAAAAATTAATTTTTAGCTTAACGGTTTTAAGCATATTATTTACTGGATGTTCAGAAGAAGATGAAACTGCAACACCAAGAGTTCCAGTAACTGGAGAAATTACAGGTGACATTACTACAAGCAAAACATATGCTTTTGGTGATTATACTTTAAGAGGAATAGTAAAAATTAAATCAGGAGTTACAGTAACAATTGAAGCAGGTTCAAAAATTACTTCAGATGTTTCTAACGGAACAGATGCTTTAGTAGTTGAAAACGGAGGAAAATTAATCGTTAATGGTACAGCTGCTGAACCAGTTGTATTTACACACACAACACAAGAGCCAGGTTCTTGGGGTGGAATTATCATGTATGGAGATGCACCAATTGTTGGTACTGGTGGTGTAGCTTCTGCAACTTCAGAAGATGGTTTAGCTTTACCTTATGGAGGAACTAATGCTTTACATAGTAGTGGAAGTTTAAAATACGTAAGAGTAGAGTATGCAGGTAAAAAAATTACAGATGGAACAAGTGAAATGAACGGTTTCTCATTCTATTCTGTAGGTTCAGGAACTGTATTACAAAACTTAGTTTCTTATAAAGGTGCAGATGATGGTTTCGAATTTTACGGTGGAACTGTAAGTTTAATCAACGCCGTTTCTTACGGAAATTATGATGATTCTTTTGACTGGCAAGATGGTTGGAAAGGACAAAACAATTCTAATTGGTATGCTTACCAAACAGGAACAGCTAACTTCGGAATGGAAATTGAAGCGAAAAGTTATAACAATGGATTTTGGCCAGTTGTTTCAGGTATAACATTAAAAAGAGCAGCTGGAACACAAACTGAAAATGCTTCAGTAGAATATGATGCTATTCAGTTTAAAAAACAAGGTAACGGAGATTTTAGCAATATTTTAATTGAAGGATACACTACTGCAGGTGCTGTTGCTGTAAGAATTCAGGATGCTGCTACAAACACAGATCAAGTTAATGGTTCTAAAATCAAGTTAACTAACGTTAACATCTTAAGTGGTACAACTCAAATTGGAACAGGAAGTTCTTCTTTCACTACAACTTTCCCAACTGGACAATTAACAACAAGTACAACATCTACAGGAGCAAGTTTAACAAATGGCGCTTGGTCTACAGTTAATGGAACTACATTATTACAATAAATAAATTTCAAAATATTCTTTAAGGCGGTCTAAATTAGACCGCTTTTTTTTTGTGTATTGAATTTTCCAATGTTACCAAATTGTTAAGTTTTAGTTTCTTAATTGTTAATTACAATGTTTTTTGTACATTTACAATAGTATTAATCCTAAATCTTAACGACGATGAAAAATTTAATTATATTTTGCGGTTTATTTTTAGCAACTTCTTTTGGTTTTGCACAGGAAATTCAACCAGTAGGAGAACAAATTTCAGAAAACACAATTAAAGTAACATATTATCATTCTAATGGTAACGTAATGCATCAAGGTAATTATGTAGATGGTAAATCAGACGGTTTATGGAAATCATATGATGAAGTAGGAAATTTAGTTTCAGAAGGTTCTTTTGAACAAGGAAAAAAAGTTGGACTTTGGAATTTTTATACTACTAAAACTCTTAACGCAGTTGTTTACAATGACAACGCCGTATCAAATGTTAAAAAATTTAGCACAGATGCTTTAGCAGGAAAATAAAAGCCAAAAACTATATAACATACAAAAACCCAGCAAATTAGTTTGCTGGGTTTTTTGTATCCTACCAAGTTAGAAATATATTGAAAATTCAAAACAGCATAACTTTTTCTAAAACCGAGTATTCAAAAATTCTTACGACAAAATACTTGTTAAATTTTTTGTAACATCCTTTAATATTTGTGATTTTAATGAATTTGCACATATGAAACACAATAAAAAAGTTTCAAATTAAACATTTTGCATGTAATTTGTTTAAATACACCAATGTCAATTCTTACAAATTGAATTAAATTTCTGTTTTTTATGTAAAAAAATAACAAAAAATCATTTTTAAGTTAAAATGTTTAACAAATACACATTTCACGAAAAAAGGCTTCAAAATATTTTTCAAAACAATGGTTGTCAGTATTTTATGTAGTAGTAATTTTGCAAAAAAAATCAAATACATGAAAAAATCACTACTAACAACCCTAATTATTGTAGTAAATTCGACTAGTATCTTTAGTCAAGTTGGAATTGGCACAACCAATCCAAGTGCATCATCGGCATTGGATATCAACAGTACAAATTCTGGATTATTAATTCCTAGAATCAGTTTAACATCTTCTACAGATGTACTAACAATTCCAAGTCCAACAACAAGTTTATTAGTTTACAATACGGCAACCATTTCAGATATTGTTCCTGGTTTTTACTATTGGGATACGAAATGGAATTCACTTCAAGATTCAAAAACAGGAACAGATTGGAAAGTTACTGGAAACGCCATTACAGCTGGAAATTTTTTAGGAACAACTAACAGTCAAGATTTACTTTTTAAAGTAAATAATAGTAATGCGGCAAGATTTGATAGATTCAATAGCGTTACACTTGGATTTGGTTCAAATGTTACACCTGGTATTATAAGAGCATCAGTTTTAGGATATGGTTCAAGTGTATCTTCTCCACAATCAATCGCATTAGGAAATGAAGTACGAGTTTCTGGACAATATGCTACTGCTATTGGATATCAAGCACAAACTTCACAAGACTATGCAGTAGTTTTAGGCTCAACAAATGCGAATTCAAAAATTGGTATCGGAACTAATTCTCCAGACGAAAGACTACATGTTGTTGGAAATATTAAAATGGTAGATGGAAATCAGGCCAATGGAAATATTTTAAGATCCGATGCTAATGGAAAAGCAAGTTGGGAATCTATTGATGATTTAAAAGACAGATTAGATAATGTAAAAGAAAAATATGGTGAACTTTTTAGAACATCAAATACTACTATATCTTCAGGTAATGAAATTTCATTTGGCTCAAACGGACCAAATAACAGTGTTGCTTTAAGTTCAACTAATATTAAAGTTTCTGTTGCAGGAGATTATAAAGTAACTTATTCTGTTAGTTTTTTAAGAGGGAACGGAAATGGAAATCATTCTTTTTATTTAAGAAAAAATAGTACTAAAATACCAGGTTCAAGCACTTTCAAAAGTGCAAATAATGGAGATCAAGATACACTTACAAAAACAAAATTGGTAACTCTTGCGGCTGGTGATGCTGTTAGTGTTTATTATGATTCTGGAGATACAATCACACTTTTCGAAGGAACTTCTCTACAGGTAGAATTAATAAAATAAACAACACAACTATTTTATATATTGAATTGCTTAAGCGTTATAAACTAAGTAATTAGAACAAAAGCTGTCTTTCGGACTGCTTTTGTTTTTTAAACTTTTAAAATTTCATCGTCAGATAATAATTTCTGAAAGCGCAATTTTAAAATGATTTGCGCTACAGCAATCACATCTTTTTCGCAATAGGTTGCAATTCGGTCGATGTCATTTTCTTTATAAAAAACGTTGGCAACTTCACTTCCATCAATATCATCTTTTGGAGAAGGAACGCCTAAAACTTTTGTTAATAATTTTAAAGAAGTAAAATGTTTATAATCCCCAAACTTCCATAATTCCAAGGTGTCTAAATGCGGCACTTCCCATGGCTTTTTTCCCATTAAATTCAACTTTGCTGGAATTTTTATTCCGTGAATCAACATTCTTCTGGCGATAAAAGGGAAATCGAATTCTTTAACGTTATGTCCGCACATTAGATGTTGGGGCAAACTGAAATGATTATTAATTAAGTTCGAAAATTCAATCAACAAACGTTCTTCATCACCTTGAAAAGTGGTGACTCTAAACTGTCTTTCACCTTGTTTCTGCGTAAAATATCCAACAGAAATACAAACTATTTTTCCGAATTCAGCCCAAATTCCAGCTCTTTCGTAAAATTCTTCAGGTGTAAATTCTTCTTTTCTTTGGTATTGTGTTTTGTGGGCGAATAATTCTTGAAAATCTTGGTCTAAATCGCTAAAATTTTCTGATTCTGGTACGGTTTCAATATCTAAAAACAAGATATTTTCTAATTGAATGGCGTTTAACATAATATATTGGTTTATAATTATTTCTTCTTCTTGCTATCTATCATTTTGTAAGCTTCTTCTATATAAGTGTATAAATCGTTACTATGTGCGTCTGTTGTGGTTTGTAAGCCTTTTAAATGCCCTAATCGAACAATAATAAGATCATCTTCGGGAATAACAATTACAAACTGACCTAAATGGCCGCGCATATAAAATATCCTTTTACCTTTTACTGTGTTCAACCACCAACCATAACCATATTCTGGACTAGCAGCAAAACGTGGTTTTAACGATTTTGCCACAAAAGCACTATCTAAAATTTGTTTGCCATTCCATTTTCCATTTTGCTTGTACAATTTCCCGAAACGTGCAAAATCTCTTGCATTACTTGCGATACAACAGTAGGCTTTTTCAATTCCAGTATCGGCTTCATCTAGTTGCCAAAGCGCATCGTTTTCTGCTCCCATTGGTTTCCAAAAACTTTCTGAAACATAATCTGATAAGTATTTTCCTGTTGCTTTTTCAATACACATGGCTAACAATTGCGTCGCGCCACTTAAATATTCGAATTTTTGACCTGGTTTGTTTTTTATGTTTAATCCGAGAATAATTCCTTTCAAATTATCATCAAAATACGCTCTTGTTACAATAGAAAACGGACTATAATATTTTTCATCCCAACTTAAACCGGAAGCCATCGAAGACAAATCGCCAACGGTAACTTCTTTGGCAAATTTTCCTTTTAATTCTGGGAAAAAATCTACAACTTTTTGATCTAAACTTTTAATTTTCCCATCCATTATCGCTTTTCCTAAAGCTGCCGAAACAATACTTTTCGCCACAGAAAAAGAATTGCTTTTAGAAGTCGCATTAAATCCGTCATAATAACTTTCATGCCAAATACTATCATTTTTAATAATTAAATAGGCAATTGTTTGAAGTTTTTTATGTGTTTTATTCAGTGTTTCAGTTGATGGAACGCTATTATATTCTTTTGAAATGGCCCAAGGTTGTGCTACGCCTTTTTTAATGGTACGATTTGGAAATTCTTTATAATCTTCTAAATAAGCTGTCGTGTAGCCTTTTAGATAAATGGTTCGTACCGCACGAATTAAATAATCAACATCAAAAATATACATCAAAATAATGATGCTACTAAAGATAATGATAAACCATTTGAAGAATTTTATTAGAAATTTCATAACTGAAGAATTTATAAGCAATATAAGGAAATTTTTAAAATAAACTTTGTTGTTTCACAGGATTTTCATGTTCCAACAACCATTTCTTTCGCCACAAACCACCAGCATAACCTGTTAAAGAACCATCGGAACCAATTACACGATGGCATGGCACAACAATCCAAAGTGGGTTTTTACCATTCGCATTTGCCACAGCACGAATCGCTTTTGGATCACCTAAATTATTGGTCACTTCCTGATACGAAGCGGTTTTCCCGAAAGGAATTTTCAACAATTCTTCCCAAACTTTCTTTTGGAAATTGGTGCCATTCGGATTCATTTTAAACTGAAAATCAGTTCTATTTCCCTCAAAATATTCATTCAATTGTGCAACTGCTTCATGAAATAACGCTGGAATACTTTCAGACAAAACGGTTTCGTCTGAAGTCACAGAAATTTTAGAAATTCCGTCTTCGTTTCCTTCAATAAGCACAAATCCAAGCGGACTATTTATTACAACTTTTTCCATAAAAAAATCCCGATAAGTAAATCTTATCGGGATTAAATATATAAATAATTTTTATATTATTTTGATACGGCTGGAGTAACAGCAGCTGGAACTTCGTTAACTTTAACTGTTCCTTTAATTGTAATAATTTTTGGAGCAGAATTTTCTTCACTTGTCATAACTGTTACAGTTTTGTGGAAAGCACCACCAGCAGCAGCATTGTAAGTAGCAGTAACGATACCTTTTTCTCCTGGTTTAACAGCAGTTTTAGTATAGTTTGTTGCAGTACAACCACAAGAAGCTTTTACATTTGTTAATGTAATATCTTTGTTTGTAGTGTTTGTAAATGTAAATTCATAAGAAACTGGTTTCCCTTGTTCAATAGTTCCAAACTCATGAGTTTCTTTTTCCCATTTTAATTGAGATGGAGTTTGTGGCGTTTGAACAGCGGCTGGTGAAGTAGCAACAGGTGAAGTAGCAACAGGTGAAGCCATAGGAGTTACAGTAACCGGTTTAGATTTTGCTGTACTTTTAGATTTAGTTTGTGCAAATGACACTGATGTTACTAATAATGCAAATGCAAGTAATTTTACTGTTTTCATAATATTTATTTTTAAGTTTTAAATTTTTTGATATAGCAAATGTATTTATTTTTTTAAATAATGCTGTTAATCAGTTATATTTATTGTGTTAATGACTTGTTAATGATTAATTTCGCTTCAAAATTTGTAGTAATATCGTTAAAAATTTGAATAGAAAATGAAGTTATCTAGATTTAATATTGTCATCATAATTGGCTTCCTCGCAATCGTTGGAGTAATTATTATGCAATTATTTTTAATTAATAACGCACACAAATTAGCCAAAAAAGATACGGAAGACAAAATTTTCTTTGCACTTCAAGAAGTATTAGAAAAACTATACAAAGACAATCAAACGGGTTTATTAGTTGCGAATCAGGTTGAAAAAGTTTCCGATGATTACTTTACAGTAAACGTAAATTACGAATTTGAAAATACGGTTTTAGAACATTATTTAATTTCAGAATTTCAGAAAAATAACTTGGATGTCGATTTTGAATACGCGGTTTACAATTGTACTTCCGATCAAATGGCGTTTAGTAATCACATTAACAGCAACGGAAAAATTGAACCTATTAAATGTCCCACTTGTTTTACTAAAAACCCAGAATACACCTATTATTTCGCGATACGATTTCCAGATATCAAACAAAATTATTTTAAAAACTTAAATCAATATTGGATATTCACCACCGTATTGTTTTTGGTTTTAATCATTTATGTGTATTCAGTTGTGTTAATGTTAAAACAGAAAAAATACACGGAATTGCAAAAAGATTTCATCAATAACATGTCGCATGAGTTTAAAACGCCATTAGCTTCTATTCTGATTGCGTCAAATTATGTGAAACAGCAAAATGAAATCAAACAGAATCCGAAACTCTTAAAATACAATCAAATTATTGTCAATCAGACCAATAAATTGAATGAACATATTGAAAAAATCTTGTATGTAGCTAAAACGGAAAGCAAGCAAATGCTAATTGATAAAACGAATTTCGAATTGAAACCCGTTTTAGATTTACTGAAAGACAATATCATTTTAAAATACGACAAGGAAATTGACATCAAAATAAATATTGCGAAGCCTTTTAAAATCAAGGCAGACGAATTTCACGTGTATAACATTTTGTTCAATTTGGTTGATAACGCAGTAAAATACACGGAAACTAAACCCGAAATTGAAATTGATGTTCATGAAAACAACCAGAAACTTCAAATTCAAATTAAAGATAAAGGTTGCGGAATTCCTACAAAAGATTTACCTTTCGTTTTCGATAAATTCTACCGAGTTTCAAGAAAAGATATTTCAAACATTGAAGGTTTTGGTATTGGATTATCGTATGTGAAAAAGATTTGCGATTTACATCGATGGAAAATTGCTATCACTAATAATTCAGACAAAGGAATAACAGTTACCATTTTAATTAATTCAAAAGATTATGCCTAAAAAGAAGGTTTTATATGTTGAAGACGAAGAAACTCTAGCGTTTTTAACTTCCGATAATTTAGAACAACATTTTGATGTGGTGCATTGTACCAATGGGAAAATAGGTTTAGATACCTTTTGTAAAGGCCAATTTGACATTGTGGTTACCGATATTATGATGCCAGAAATGGACGGATTTGAATTGGCGACGGAAATTAGAAAGCGCAATCAAGAAATTCCTATTATCTTTTTGTCGGCGAAAACCATGAAAGAAGACAGAATTAAAGGGTTGAAATTAGGTGCTGATGATTATTTAGTGAAACCCTATTCTATTGAAGAACTGATTTTAAAAATTGAAGTGTTTTTACACCGAAGTCAGAAAAATACAGAAAAAACCGTAAAACAATATGAATTTGCTGGTTTTATTTTTGAACCTGAAAATTATTTAATTAAAAACGAAACGGCAAAAACCACACTTACTGAGCGTGAAGCTCAATTACTAAAACTGTTTTTAGACAATCCAAATACGGTTTTAAAACGCGAAAAAATCCTAATGGAACTTTGGGGTTCCGACGATTATTTTTTAGGAAGAAGTTTGGATGTTTTTATTTCTCGTTTGCGAAAAATATTTAAAGAAACACCGAGTTTATCTATTGAAAACATTCCTAGAGTTGGGTTTAAATGGGTTAGTGAGTAGGTTTTATAAAAAAAATCACACGAAATTAGCAATCCAGTTTATCCGCCTAGTTTGTCATCCTTAAAGGATCTCTTACTGTTTCAATTTAATGTATTGTGAGACTTGCTTTGCGTGAGACCCTTTCAGGGTGACAAACATTGGGTTAACTATTTGCTTTTAAAATAAATTTATTTAGAACGTTTTCTAAAAATTCAGTTTGATTCTTGAATTTATTTCTGCTTTCAAAAAGTATCATTTCTTTATTTTCAACTATAATTTTTTCACCTTTACAAGTAATTGTATAATAACCAATTTTATTTATTTCTTCTCTAAAAAGATATTGATTCTCAACTAACACATCATAATTATCTTCAATCTCAAACATGTCAAAATATCTATTCATAATTCTAATTAAATCATATGAATTGGAAAATGATGGATATAACCAAACAATCACTAAAATTATAAAATGTTCTAATTTTAATTTCATAATACTTCTTCTAATTTTGATCAACTTCCGTAGAATCCAAAACTTGTTTCTCACCCGATTCAGCTTTCGCTTTCTCCTTAAATTCTTCGTACCATTTTTCTAAACTCGGATACATAAATTTAGAAACGGCTTGTATCGGATTATAAAAAACCGAATTATTCAACGTTTCTTCCTTCACCAACATATGATTAATGTTGATTTTCTGAAACAAACTTATCAAAACACTCAATATTAAAATGCTTTTCAACATACTAAAAATTGCGCCTCCTAATTTATTCAGCCAACCTAAAGAAGCGAAATTTGTAAGGCTCGTAAAAAATTTGGCCAACAAATAAATACCAACAACGACTAATAAAAAAGTAATCGCGAAAGCAATAATTTCAATATATTTTGGATTAACTTTTATCAAATCTTCTAATGATAATCGAACCAAATGCGAAAATTTTATCGCTACAAAAATTCCAATTATCAAAGAAGCAAAAGAAGCAATTTCAACAAAAAGACCGTTTTTCAAACCCGTAAATAAAGCGTAGCCTAATAAAGCGGTGAAAACAATATCGATAAAACTCATATTTTTAATTTTCTAAAAACAAAACTACAAAATGCAATCCTCAAATACTATCTTTGCAAAAAAACAAAACAGAAATGTCTAGAGATACACAATTAAAAGAACGCTGGGAAAAAGTAGTGTCTTTTTTATCTGAAAAATTTGCCGATGGTGATGAATTGGATTTAGATGCAATTATTTACTTAATTGGCGTTCAGGAATTAGGCAAAATAAATACAACATTCAAAAAAGACGAAAAAGTAAACCTAATGCACATTGCTATTTGTAAACTTTTAGAACCTTACGGATATTACGAATTTGAATTTTTCGACAAAGATGGTTGGCCACATTATAAAGTGACGAAAGAATTACCAACGCTAAAAGCAGGTGAACAATCGGTTTTAATGAAAGAAGCGATTGTAAATTATTTTTTAGAAAAAGAAATAATAAATTAGTCTCAGTGTTCAGTTTTTAGTATTCAGTTCAAACTATTCACTATTCACTATTCACTATTCACTAAAAAATACATAAATTTGCAGACAATTACCCTTTTACGATGATAGATAAGATAAAACAACATATTAAAGAAGCTCAAGCTTTTACAACTGAAGACAAAACGACTTTAGAAGAATTTCGTATTAAATACTTAGGAAGTAAAGGTTTATTGAAAGATTTTTTTGCTGAATTTAAAAACGTACCTAACGAACAAAAGAAAGAATTTGGTCAGGTAATTAACGAATTAAAAAATACGGCGGAAGAAAAAGTAAAAAGCATTCAGGAACTTTTAGAATCTAAAACAGAATCTATTAACTTGTTTGGCGATTTATCTCGTCCGGGAACTCCAATTAATATTGGTTCTCGTCATCCTATTTCTTTAGTGAAAAATCAAATTTTAGATGTGTTTTCTACGATTGGTTTTAATGTCTCTGAAGGTCCGGAAATTGAAGACGATTGGCATAACTTTACGGCTTTAAATTTACCAGAATATCACCCAGCGCGTGATATGCAGGATACGTTTTTCATTCAAACGAATCCAGATGTTTTATTAAGAACGCATACTTCGTCTGTTCAGGTGAGATATATGGAAAACAACAAACCGCCTATTAGAACGATTTCTCCAGGTAGAGTTTTCCGTAACGAAGCGATTTCGTCTCGTTCACACTGTATTTTCCACCAAGTTGAAGGTTTATATATTGATAAAAATGTTTCGTTTGCAGATTTAAAACAAACGTTATTATATTTCACAAAAGAAATGTTCGGGAAATCGAAAATCAGATTACGTCCGTCTTATTTCCCATTTACAGAACCAAGTGCAGAAGTAGATATTTATTGGGGATTGAAAACTGAAACTGACTACCGAATTACGAAAGGAACAGGTTGGTTAGAAATTATGGGTTGCGGAATGGTAGATCCAAATGTTTTGAAAAACTGTGGAATTGACCCAAACGAATATACAGGGTACGCCTTTGGTATGGGAATTGAAAGAATTGCGATGTTATTGTACCAAATTGGCGATATTAGAATGTTTTATGAAAACGATGTACGTTTCTTAGAACAATTTAAATCTAGTTTATAATAAAAAAAGCTCAGCAAATGCTGAGCTTTTTTTATTTTGTACCCGGAGTGGGAATCGAACCCACACTCCAAGGAACACGAGTTTGAGTCGTGCGCGTCTACCAATTCCGCCATCCGGGCATTGAAAAGTTTTTCAAAGTGAAAAAAGATTATTTTCAACTTCTTTACTTTTTTAGAGTGTGCAAATATAAGTAAAGTTTCGAATTTGGATATAAAAATACTTAAAAATTTACTTTCAGAGTCCGATTTTATTTTTACCTTTGCACCCGATTAAGCATACACAGGACTAACTAACTACATAACAACAAATTAAAATGTCATACAACGAGCCCGAAGCAAAAATATTTGCCTGTTCGCAAAGTGTGTATCTAGCGGAAGAAATTGCCAGTAAATATGGTGTACCGCTAGGTAAAGTAACATTCTCTAAATACAGTGATGGTGAATTTCAACCGTCATTTGAAGAATCAATCAGAGGTCTTCGTGTATTTTTAGTGTGTTCCACTTTTCCAAGCGCAGATAATTTAATGGAATTGTTATTAATGATTGATGCGGCTAAAAGAGCATCAGCCAGACATATCACTGCGGTTATCCCATACTTTGGATGGGCTAGACAAGACAGAAAAGACAAACCAAGAGTTCCGATTGGAGCAAAATTGGTAGCTAAATTATTAGAAACAGCAGGAGCTACTAGAATTATGACCATGGATTTACATGCAGATCAAATTCAGGGATTTTTTGAAAAACCAGTGGATCACTTGTTTGCTTCAACTATCTTTTTACCTTATGTGAAAAGTTTAGGTTTAGAAAACTTGACAATCGCTTCACCTGATATGGGTGGTTCTAAAAGAGCTTATGCGTATTCTAAATTTTTAGAATCAGATGTAGTAATTTGCTACAAACAAAGAAAAATGGCCAATGTAATTGATACAATGGAATTGATTGGAGAGGTGAAAGGTCGTCATGTGATTTTAGTAGATGACATGATTGATACTGGAGGTACATTAGCAAAAGCCGCTGATGTAATGATTGAAAAAGGCGCTTTGAGTGTAAGAGCAATTTGTACGCACCCTATTTTATCTGGTGAAGCATACGAAAAAATTGAAAACTCAAAATTAGAAGAGTTAATTGTTACAGATTCTATTCCATTAAGAAGAGAATCTAAAAAGATAAAAGTTGTAAGTTGTGCCCCATTATTTGCAGAAGTAATGCACATGGTACAAAACAACAATTCCATTAGTGGAAAGTTTTTAATGTAAAGTTAGCGGGTTTGAAGATGTTCATTCCTTTAAACCACTAACCAATTTTTTTTATTAATTTTAATTTATTTCAAATGAAATCAATTACGATCAAAGGATCACAAAGAGAAAGCGTGGGCAAAGTAGCTACTAAAGCCTTACGTAATGCTGGAATGGTTCCTTGCGTTATTTACGGAGGGGAAAATCCAGTACATTTTAGTGCTGAAGAAAGAGCATTTAAAGGTTTAGTTTACACTCCAGAAGCGCACACTGTAGTAATTGAATTAGAAGGTGGAAAGAAATTTGATGGTATCTTACAAGATATCCAATTTCACCCAGTTTCTGACAAAATTTTACACGTAGATTTCTATAATCTAGATGCTGCAAAAGAAATTACAATGGAAGTACCTGTTAAAGTTACTGGAACATCTCCAGGAGTTTTATTAGGAGGGGTTTTACGTTTAAACCAACGTAAATTAAAAGTGAGAGCTTTACCTGCTAACTTACCAGATTTCGTTGAAGCAAACATTTCTGAATTAGAAATGGGTAACAAATTATATGTTACTAAATTAGCAGCAGATGGTTACAAAATTTTACACCCAGACAACACTGTTGTTTGTCAAGTAAGAATTTCTCGTGCTGCAATGAAAGCTGCTCAAGAAGCTGCAAAAGCAGAAAAAGGAGCAAAAAAGAAAAAATAATTCAATTTTCTCTTATACAGAAATCCCGAGCAATGCTCGGGATTTTTTTTATATCTGTTTGAATAAAACTTATAAAAAAAGACCGCACAGATGTACGGCCTTTCAGCAAAATATAACGAACCTGATTATTATCCTTTTTTCAATAGTTTGAAAGTTTCTGTTTTTTCACCTATATGAACTCGGATTACAAATAACTGTTCTCCTGTAATTCCAGAAAGATCTAATTCTATCTTTTGGTTGCTTCCTACTGCTTGTTTTTTAACTTCAAACACTTTTCTTCCAACGGCATCAAAAACTTCTACATAGAAGCTGTTTTCAACCTCATCATTCAATAGAATAGTCACTTTACCATCTGTTGGATTCGGATACAAACTCACCAAGTTATTAATTGGATTAAATGTATCGTTACCTAAAACACTTGTCAAAACATAACCTAAGTAATAATTATCTAAACTTAATGGAACATTATTAAAATTAACGATTCCGGCAACTGAAACGCCAGTGGCAATTACTTCATATGTACCAGTTGGATCTCCTTTTATCAATTCATAATGATCAACAGTTGCGTCAAATGTTGCAGAATTTGTAAAAACCTGAGATAAATCAACCTGAAGATTAGCTGTTGTAAAATTGAACGGATCAATATGCCATCCGCCTTTAAGATATGATAATGCTATTGAACTTCCAGGAACCACATCTGTAGTAGTGTCGTTCTTTTTACCAATAACAACATTGCTATTATAATTTGTAATGTTATCTAAAACACCTAATCCAACAACATTAATAATGTTGTTTTTACTCCATTTCCCTTTTACCAAACTCTGATATTCAGTAGTAATATTGGCAATTGGCGATGTAGATGGAGCCAATACACCTCCATTTAGAGTTATTGTTTGTTGAAAAATTCCTTTACTTGTAATTGTGCTTGTATTACCAACAGTATGTTCAAAATCATAATATACAGCAAGATTTAGTTCTGTACCAGCAAGTTCATAATGCATGTGTTGTTTTATTTCTGCTGGAGTAAGCGCTCTTTCCCAAATACGAAGATCATCCAAATCTGCTTGAACAGCACCTGTATAGGAAGGGCTATAACCTAAACCAAGTCCCCAAGTGTTTCCTACATATTGTCCAAAATTTGTTTGAGCAACAAATTCTCCATTTATGTAATATTTCACTAATCCGTTTTTCACAGCAGTAACTGTTACATGATTCCATTCACCAATATTCCATGCTGCACCTTGTTCAGAAATAGTGCTCCATCCCGAAGTATTGTTACCTAAAACTACATTCAATTTATTACTATCAGGAAATTCAAATGAAATACCAGTTGTATTACCACCAACTCTTCCATTACTTGCTAGCAACTTGAAATTAGTTCCTGGGTCTGAGTTAAGTCTTGCCCAAAATTCAATTGTAAAATCATCACTTAATACATTATTTACTAATGCTCCTGGAAGCACCATTTGAGAAGCTCCAGTTACTCTTAACGACGCACCACGAGTACTTACAAATTCGGCACCAGCCAATATCGTTTCATCAGAAATTAATCTTCCATAAAATACAAGATTATCTAATGCACCAATGAATTTTTTACCTTCGAAGTTATCACCCACTTTTAAATCCGCTGGAGAAATAACAGGAGAAATAACATTATTCCATGTTTGAGTCGCTAAACCGTTAAGATACAAATACAATTTTCTTCTTACATTATCATACTTCCAAGTAACATAAGCCCATTCATTTACTGCTAATCCACTTTGACTAGTGTAAACAACATTAGAAGCATGGTCTTTATAAGTCAATTTTCCGTTAGCATCAATACCAAGAGAAACTCCAGTTCCCGTTGCGCCGTTAGAAAGTATTGTTGAACCATTTGCTTGAAATTGTGTTGGTTTTACCCAACAAACCAAACTGAAAGGACGATTATGAAAATTAAGTGAAATCGCATTTGGTATTGTTACTGATGTAGTTGAACCAAAACTTAATGCTTCATTTGTTACACCATTTCTGTCACTTACATATGTTACGTTTGTAGCTGTAGCCGAATGATTATAAGTTGAACTATCCGTAAGAGAATTACTTATTTTTAATTCTAATTTAAGTGCATCCGCATTTTGACTCGTAAGCATATCTTCATGAATGATGCTTTCAAAATAAGGTACTCCGGTTTCACGAACGTATTCTACTTTCATTCTTCTATCGTCCTCAGGACCAAAAACATTGATTCTTAAATACGTTTGGTTTCCACCAGACAGAATAGGATTCGCATTATAATCGATAGTTGGAGCGTTCGAACTTACGTCTGAATTTACATTACCTGAAACAAAATCGTAAAGCGGATATTTCACATCTGAACCTTGACGCGTATATAATCGTTGTGAATGAATATCAGCACTCAAACAAAGTACACCATTGATGTTATTGTTTTTGATAAAATTTGTAAGATCAGTTGCTTCAGCGGTAGCAGAGAAATTTCTTCCGCCAAGATTAGTAAAAGTAGGCGTTCCGCTAATAATTACTTTAAATTTCGCTGTTGAAGCTAAAAGTGCACTTTTCAACCAAATCAATTGATCAGGACCAAGCTGTACTGCATTTCCAACACGGTAACTACGATTATCTAACATAAAGTATTCTACATCTTTATATTTGTATGATGAATGAAGTCCTGGATTTTCAGGAGTACTCAAATATTCTGGATTGGGCCACCAGTCTTTGAAAATTTCTTTCATTTGCGCTAGTGTAGGCATGGTTTTGTCGAAATCATTTGGACCAGTATCATGATTATCTGTAATTGCAATTTGCGGCATTGCTTTAATCAAATTATCATGAAAACCTCTGTAAAACATATAACGATCAAACGCCATGTCTTTGTTTGCCCAATCGTCTAAAGCTCCCGGACATTGACCTGGCGCATGCATGTTACCTAAAAGATATGTTGCATCTCCTAACCAAACCATCATGTCGCTACCTTCTTGAGCCATAACATTAAAGACTTGAGGAGTTCCATTGAAGTGAGTTGTTGATTCTGGTAAATCAATACAACGACTCAAATCATAAATTCTGGCACAACCTCCAGAAAGAAATTCAAAATCATCAATAATTTCTTGCTCGTTTTTAATTATAGTGGTTCTGTTGGCATCCGCAACACCATTTATCATAATCTTAGCCGTGTAATTTCCACCAGCTGCAAGGTTTGTGTATTCGTACGAACGTAAATTGTAACCTAAACGAGTGTCCGTATTAAACAAAGTTCCAGTAAGTAAACTACCTGGTGTGTTGTTTTCGCTCATAGAAATAGAAAGCGTATTTCCTGAACCCGTGTTGTTTTTTGTTAGCACCCATACTCGAACCTTATTATTGTAAGGTACGCTCATCATCGGGCCAAATACGATTGAATCTCCAGGAATAGTTTGAGCTTGTAGGCAGTTACTTAATCCAAGGAAAAACAATAATCCTAAAATGAATAGTTTTTTTCTCATGTTTAATTTTATTTATTTTTTACAATTATTTGTCAAATATATTGTTGATTTCCAGTCAAAATTAGATAAGATGGTACTCAAAAACTACTAAACTGAAATAGCTTAAACATTGCTTAATCTTAATTTAAAATACCGATGGGATTGTAAATTTTAAGATATTTAAATTCGATTTTATTGATTCTTAAATTTTGAAACTGGATTATCAGTAAGTGATTCCATAAAAGCAATAAGTGCCGCAATTTCTTTTTTAGAAAGCTTCAACTTATCTGGCGGAAGTGTTTGGTTGGGTACTTCGTAAGTCAAACCTAATCCGGCAGCGCCACCTTTGTTATAAAAATCGACTACTTCGTTAAGTGTGTTATATGCACCGTTATGAAAATATGGAGCGGTTAATTTCACATTTCGTACCGTCATGGTTTTGAATGATTTTCTATAGATTTCCTCATTATCTTCTGTGAATCCGTTTTCGATACGACCTAGATCTTCGTCAACATCAAACGTATTGGGTTTTGCTAGAACTCCTAATACTTCACTTTCGTTCTCGTGAAATAATGGCGGAACCAATCCCGTAAATGTGGGTGCAAAATGACAAGTCGCACAACCTGCTTTACCCATAAATAAATTAAACCCTTGTTTTATCTGCGATGGGATGCCTTTTAATTCTCCACGAGCATATTGGTCGAATATGCTATTAAACGACCTTAGAGAAGCAACATAGGACGCCAAAGCCGCTGACAAGCGATAACGAGTTATGTCTTTTTTACCAAAGGCTTTTTCAAATGGTTGTTGATAATCAGGATTGTTTTTTATTTTCTTAACTAATTCCGGAAAGTTGGTATTAAATTCCATGTGATTTTCAATAACGTGTCCGGCTTGTTCCTCTAAATCTTGTGCGCGTAAATCATAAAAAAAACGATCAGAAAATACGGAATTCACCAATGAAGGCGAATTTCTTTTCACGTTTTTACCTTCTATATTTGAAAGTGATTTTGGTACACCATCCGAAAAAGCTTTATCAGGATTATGACAAGAAGCGCAGCTCATTTTACCACTATCACTCAATGAAGTATCATAAAACAGTTGCTTGCCCAATTCTTGAAGTGCTTCGCTATCTTCTGATTTTTTAAGAATCGTATAATAGTAGGGATTTAGGAAATCTTCAGCAAAAATAGACACGCTATATGCATTCCATGAAGTAGTTTCTCGGCTTATTTCTGATGTGCTTTTTATTTGCAAACTAACCTGCATTTGCAATAAGGCTTTGTATAATGGATTAACATGTGAAGTTATAAATGTAAACCTATCAAAACGATTGAAATCTTTATTTTTATTTAAGTATGCGATGGCATTTTGGAACTGTTTTTTTAATTCTTCTTGTTCAGCAATAGGTAATTTTAAAAGTAATGGTTGTAAAACTTCTTGAATTCCTTCTAAGGAAACGGCCGCTTCTTCCATTGCGTTTTGTGAACCTGGTGTATCAAAACCTGTAATTCCCATTGAAAAGATGCGAACCAATTCTAATCGAGTTGCCTCCATAATTTCATGATCATAAAAGTAATTACGCATTTCCAGTGTTTTCACCAGAATAACGTAATTATCTTTTAAATCTGATGTAAGTTTTAAAACATCATCTGCATTGATATCATCATCAAAAATCATTTCATCTAGCACTTGCAAACCAACTGGTGTTACAACTTTTGGCGCACCACGATAATGATCAGTTTCTAAATAATCTAGAGGTTGCGATTTTTTGATTTCTTCTGGAGTTAATCTGTAATAATGCGTATCAGAATTATGTTCCTCGCCAATAGGATAAGGATCCAAATGATTTAAAGGCGGACCGTTAATGTATGATTTTATATGTTTTGGATAATAATACTCCAAAATACATTCGGCTTTTTTAAAACTAAGTCTTGTTTTTTTGAGTTGGTTACGAAGTTGTTCAACAGTAACACATTTATTTTGGTACGAAATAGCAATTGTATTCAATTTATCTATTTCCTTAGCCAGGGTTTTAGCTTGAGTGGTTATAATATGACGAAAATTGTTTTCAGAATAATCACTTTTTGAGATACCATTTTGATTCCAGAACCAAATGGCAATAACAAAAAAAACAATTGGAAAAGACAACTTAAAGTTCATTTGTCATAAGTATAAAGAATTGCAAAACTAGTTCTTTGATAAAACCGCAATGTTACTGAGACATTAAGAAACGATTAAAAACTAAAAATAAAAAGCTCAGCAAATACTGAGCTTTTTATTAAAAACTAGTATTATTTTTTCAACAACTTGAATGTTTTTATTTGGTCACCAACTTGAACTTGGATTACAAATAACTGCTCACCAGCAATACCAGTAAGATCTAATTCAATTTTTTGGTTACTTCCAATTGCTTGTTTTTGAATATCTAAAACTTTTCTTCCAACAATATCAAAAACGGTAACATTTACATTACTTCCAGCTTTACCGTTTACCTCAATAATTGTATTACCTTCTGTTGGGTTTGGATATAAACTTACTGTATCATTAATTGAGTTAAATGCATTATTACCAAGTACACTTGTTAAAATATACCCTAAGTAATAAGTATCACCACTTAATGCAACGTTAGTAAAAGTAACAATTCCACTTGCTGATGTTGCAGTTCCAACTATTTGATAAGTTCCATTTGGATCTCCTTTTATCAATTCATAATGATCAACTGTTGCATCAAATGCAGCAGAATTTGTAAATACCGCAGCTAAATCTACTTGAAGATCTGCTGTTGCAAAGTTAAGTGGGTTAATTTCCCATCCACCTTTAAGATATGACAATGCCATTGTACTTCCTGGAACAACATCAGTAGTAACATCATCTTTTTTACCAACAACAACATTCGTGTTAAAATCTGTAATCGTACCTAAAACACTAAGACCTACAACATTAACCGTGTTGTTTTTACTCCATTTTCCTTTTACTACATTTTGGAAATCAGAAGCAATATTAGCAACTGGTGAAGTAGATGGTTGAAGTGAATAATTAGTACCTAAAGTGATTTCAAATTGAGTAGTTCCATTACTAGTAATTGAGTTTGTATTTCCTACTGTATGATCAAAATTATAATATATTCCAAGACCAGTTTCTGTACCTGCTAATTCATAATTCATATTTTGAAGAATTTCTGCTGGTGTAAGTGCTTTTTTCCAGATACGAAGATCATCAAGTTCTGCCTGAACAGTATTTGCAGGATAAGGAGAACTGTAACCTAGACCAAGTCCCCATGTATTTTCTACATATTGTGTAAAGGCAACTTGAGCTACAAACGTTCCATTAACATAATACTTAAGAAATCCGCCATTTTCAGCCGTAACTGTTACATGATTCCATTCTCCAACATTCCAAGCTAAACCTTGATCAGTAATAGAAGACCATGATCCAGAGTTGTTTCCAATTACCACATTCAATTTGTTAGTTGCAGAAAATTCAAAAGCGATTCCAGAAGTAAAGTTAGAAACAGGTAATCTTCCGTTACTTCCAATCAATTTAGCACTTGTAGCGGGATCAGTATTAACTTTAGCCCAAAATTCGATTGTAAAGCTATTATTTGTAACAGCATTATTAAACACGCTATTTACTGTTGCTCCTGGAACTATCATTTGTGTTCCTCCTGTAACTCTAAGTGATGTACCACGTGGAGTAGTTAAAGTAGATTCTGTTAAGGTAGTTTGTGCTTGTAAGCTAAATCCGCTTAGTAATAACAAACTTAAAAAGTGTAATTTTCTTTTCATGTGTTTTGATTTTAAATTGTTGTGTTAAATTATTTCTGACCAAATATATTAGTCTTTCAAGGTCAAACCCTAATAATACACTACTCAAAAACTACTCAAACCGCATAAATAGGCGCTCCTTTAAACTTTCATTCAACATTATTCACATGATAAATCTATGTTTTTAACAGCTCTTTATTTGCTTTTTTATTTTAAACATATTCAACTTCGTATAAAACTTGGTAAGATTGGATTAAGAAATGTTAGCTCAAAAATGTTATTCAAACAAAAAGCATAATTAAAAATTATTACATTTTTAATTATGCTTTTTGTTTGAATCTATAATTAATTCAGTTATTATTAAAATATTTAAGGAAGCTTATTTAAAATATCAACCAACAAAGGTTTTTCTATATAATCAATCACATCAGGATCAATCTTTGCTTTTTGCTTATCCACTTCACTAACAGAAGAAGAAAGGATATAAATAGAAACATGGTCTTTTATTTCTGCGTTAACATTGTGAAATTCTTCCATAAATTCCCAGCCCGACATCGTAGGCATATTAATATCTAAAAAAAGAACTACTTTTTCAGCATTAGGGCTACTAAAATTGGATTTAATATAATCAAGACCAGTTTCGGCATCAGTAAAAGTAATAACATCCGCACCCTCAACACTTTTTTTAATGTTCTTCGTACATAATAAATTATTTATCGGATCATCGTCAATAACGATAAAACGTTTAAAATCGTGAATCATAACAACTCATTTTAATTATTGTTTTTTTCAATTTCGAATTTAATTTTAAATTCTGTCCCTTTATTAATTTCACTTTCTAAAGAGATCGTTCCTCCAAGCGTTTCCACTTGTGTTTTAACCATATACAACCCCATTCCTTTGCCTTCAGCATGTGTGTGGAATCTTTTGTACAATCCGAATACCTGATCACCTTTCTTTTCTAAGTCGATTCCCAATCCATTATCTTTATAAGTAATTTCAAGTTTATCTTCCACAAGAGCAGTTTTTATTTCAATAACTGGTGCAACATCAGGACGTCTGTATTTAATGCTGTTAGAGATCAAATTATAAAAGATACTATGAAGATAGCTTTTAATAGTTTCCATCTCTTCAACCGCATTAAAATCAGTAATGAAAGTAACTTCCTCTTTCTCTATCAAATTTACAATACTTGTTTTAATATTGTTTACTAAATCTGAGAATTTAACCGTTTCTTTCTTTTCGCTTATTTCGCGTTTTACTTTAAGGATATTGTTCAAATCATTAATCACGCCATCCAATTTAAGCACAGATGTTCGAAGACCGTTGTTCATTTCTTCACTTTCTTTCGAATCCATTTCCGTATTTTGCATATAATTGCTAATTCCGATGATATTCGCAACTGGTGCTCGAAGATTATGAGAAACAATATACGTAAATTGCTCCAAATCTCTGTTTCTTTGCATCATTTCATCAAGAATTTTTTGCCTTTCAGCTTCCATTGCTTTTCGCTCCGTAATGTTTTCGGTAAGAATAGCGATACCAATTAATTTTTTCTCAGTATCATAAACAGGATACATTCTTGTTCTTATCCAAAATAATTTACCATGAATGTTGGTCTGACATAGTTCCTTCTCTGGATAGTTGCCTTTCAATGCCTCATTAAACATTGTCATAAACTGATTTTCAGAGCCACTGTAGAGAAAATCTTTAAAGTTAGCACCCAAATAAATTTCTTTTCCACCATTTAATCGAATTCTTTCCTGTAACGTTTTATTAAATTGTAATACCGTTAAATCTGGAGAAAGTAACCAAATTGCTTCATTCGCATTTTCAATAATAGCTGTAAATATTTCCGCTTGTTCTTTGATGGCCGCTTCAGAATTTTTTCTTTCCGTAATATCTTGGAATGAACCCAGAATAGCTTTTCCGCCTTTATAGATTGTTTCCCCACAAAAGACATCAGCCCAAATTATTTGTCCGTCTTTTCTTTTGTATTTTAATTCGATATGAAAATCTTCAATAATACCGGTATCAACCTTTTCCCTCCATTGTTCTAATTCAGCTGGTGTATAACTATCATCAACAATCTGACGGAAGTTGTCGATTTTTAGCATTTCTTCTTCGGCATAACCAAGATATTGTGCAAATTTCGGGTTAACATATACGAACTTTCCTTTCTGAACAATAAAAACCCCTACCAATGATTTTTCAACTAGGTTTTTGAATAGTAATTCGGATTCTTTTCGCTCCGTGATTACTTCTGTAAACATTATGATACCACCAATTTCACCACTAGATTTATGCCATGGACGGATTTCCCATCGTATCCACTCTTTTGAACCATCTAAACGCTCAAAAGAATCTTCTTCACTTCTTTCAACAGCACCTTTTAGACAGCGCTGATGAATGTCTTTCCAAACCTGAGTAATTTCAGGAAAAACTTCATAATGTGTTTTGCCAATTACGTTTTGATTTCCAATATTGTAGTCATTAGTCCATCGACGGCTAGTAGCAATATATCGCATATCTGTATCGAACATGGCAAGCGAAGCCGGACTGTGTTCAATAAATAATGACAATTGCTCCTTTTTTTCCGTTAACTCTCTTTCAATTTTCTTGCGTTCTGTTATATCGATATGCGTTCCTACAGTAAGTGGAGTAAGTTTGCCCTCTGCATCACGAAGTGTTTGTCCGCGTGACCAAATCCACACCCAACTTCCGTTAGCATGCAACATTCGGAAATAACTTTCATACGTACCTACTGATCCATTTTTCAAATATTCAGCAAAATGATTTATTGATCTTTCTCTGTCTTCAGGATGTAGTAGGTCAATCCAGGTTTCTTTGAGGTTTTTGGCGCCAGAAAAATCGTAATCGGACTGTTTTCGACCTAACATCAAAAAATATTCTTCACTACACCAAAGAAAATCTGTAACACCATGAAATTCCCAACCGCCAGTTTTGGATACAGAAATAATGGACTTATAGCGTTCTTCACTCTCACGAATTTTAATTTCTGTTTCCTTACGTTCTGTAATATCACGAATAACAGATATGTAGCCAATGCCTTTTATTGCACGAACATTGACTTCAGTTTCAACCAAACTACCATCTTTTTTTACAAATGCTCTTTCATGTACAGAACCGCCTTCAGTATTTATTATTTTTATTCGAGATGCAAATGTTTTCTGTTCTTCTTTGGTCATCAACTCAACAATTTTCATATGCTGAAGTTCTTCTTTAGAATAACCTAAAAGTTCGCAGGCACTTTCGTTCATTGCGATAATTTGGAAATTTAAATTCGTCATGAAAATAGAATCTCCCGCATATTTCATCAATTCTTGGAATTTAACTTCACTTTGCATGATTTTATTATTAATCAGCTTTAGACTTCTGATGAGCAGACGCACCTTTTTAATAATATAAATAGCTAGAATAATAAAAAAAGTAAGGGAAATAGAAAGGAAGATATAAGAACTCCTTTTGGCTTGACGATAAATATCTTGTGATTTTCTGAATTGTTCATCTGAAATTTTAATAGGATCTGTGTGTATCTTTTCCGTGATTTCATTCAGTGTATTAAGCTCACGAATACCATAGATTCCCGTTACTAGTATCGCGATTAACATGAGAACTAGTAAGAAGTACAACTTTATGGGAGTGTTTGTCTTCTTGGTCATAAAATATTATTTATGAGTGTGTTACAAACAAATATATGGAATATTCGCACAAGAAAAAAGGGTTTTGTTTGACACAAACCAAGAATTTTTTTCATTAAATTGCAGAATACAAATAAAATAGGGAAAGTTTACCCCATAAAAAAAGTCCAACATTGCTGTTGAACTTTTTGCTCCCTCTCTTGGGCTCGAACCAAGGACCCTCTGATTAACAGTCAGATGCTCTAACCAACTGAGCTAAGAAGGAATAACCGTATAGGTTAAGTATGTTTTTCGCTAAAAGTTTTGCTCCCTCTCTTGGGCTCGAACCAAGGACCCTCTGATTAACAGTCAGATGCTCTAACCAACTGAGCTAAGAAGGAAGTTGCTTGTTTCTTTTAGCGAGTGCAAATATAATTGAATTTTTATTTCAGCAAAAATATTTTAGCACTTTTTTATTTTAATTTGCTAATTTGTCTAAAATTAGTTGGTAAATGTCTTTCCCAAAGGTTAATACCATTAGTGAAAGTAGGAAAATCATACCTCCAGTTTGCACGTAACCCGCTGCTTTATCTGATAATTTCTTACCAGTAACCATTTCTACAATCGTAAATAAAGCATGTCCACCATCTAAACCAGGAATTGGTAATAAGTTCATAAACGCTAAACCGATTGAAAATAAGGCAGTGAAATTCCAAATAAATTCCCAATCCCAAAAACTTGGCAATTGACGAGCAATACCAATTGGGCTTTTAACTTGCTTGTAAGCTCCTGTAGCAGGTTTTAAGATTAATTTGAATTGTTTCACATTATATACTAACAATTGATACGATTCCTTCACTGCGGCTGAAACTGCTTGTGAAAATGTAAGTTTGTTTACAATTTCAAATTCGTTCTTTAGTTCAACAGCTGGTTTAATTGAAAAACCTAGTTTCCCTTCATTATTAACTAAAACTTTTAAATCTTTAGGCGTATTATTTCTGTTAACCGTTACAAGTACTTCTTTGTTTTTGTTCTTTTTTAAGATGTTTCTAAATTCACTATAAAACATAACATCAACACCATTCACTTTTTGAATAACGTCGTTTGCGTTTAATTTCCCTAATTCTGCATTTGATCCTTCAGTAATTTCAGCAATTTTAACTTCATTCATTAAAGGTTGCGTGTTTACAAAAAAGTCTTTTTCTAAACCAATAGAACCGTTTTTGTCAACTAAAACATTAACAACTGTGTCTTTATTATCTCTTTTAACTAAAACTGAAACTTGCTTATTTTTATTCGCAAGTAAATAATCTTTAAATTGATCAAAATAAGTTAATTTCTGATTTGGAACACCTAAGATTTCATCCTTAAATTGAAGTTGTGATTTTTTAGAGTTGATACTGTCAACATAAATTCCTTTTAATTCAAAACGTGCTTTTACAAATCCTTTTCCTTCTTTTCCAAGAATCTCACCTTTTTGTTCGTCAGTTAAATTTAACTTAACTTCTTTACCACCTCTATCAACAATAACTTCATCGCTCAACAAAACATCAATTACTGCCCAATTGAATTTTGGTTGTAATTTTCCGTCAATAGAAACTATTTTATCTCCGTTTTTGAAGCCTACACTTTGACCAACTTCACCAAAAGCTAATCCATTTTTCTGAATTTTTTCTGTAGAAATATATTTCTGACCAACTGTAGAAAACATCATCGCATAAATAAACCATGCTAGTAATATATTTACAATAATTCCACCTAACATTACAATTAAACGTTGCCAAGCTGGTTTTGAACGAAATTCCCAAGGTTGTGGCTCTTGTTTCATTTGGTCTTCATCCATACTTTCATCAATCATACCAGAAATTTTCACATAACCGCCTAAAGGCAACCATCCGATTCCCCATTCTGTTTCACCAATTTTCTTTTTGATTAATGAAAAACCAACATCCATAAACAAGTAGAATTTTTCTACTCGCATTTTAAACATTTTGGCTGTTATATAGTGTCCGAACTCATGAAGAATTACTAAAACTGATAGTATAAAAAGTATTTGTGCTACTTGAATCATTGTATTTTGATTTGTATTTAAAAAGCAAAAGTAAGGTTTTCACCTTACTTTTTAATATTATTTTATGGTTAGCCTATTTTTTTATGAAATTTTTATGAAAGACGCCTTCTGAAGTTTCAATTTTTAAAAAATGTACTCCGCTTGATAGCTGAGATGTATTTATCGTCTTCTTATAATCTGTACCTAATAATTGCCCTAAATTATTATATATTTCAACCTTATATAACTTAAAATTAGTTGGAAATTGAATAGTTAATTCATTTTCTGCAGGAACTGGATAAAGGGAAACTGCATTATTACTATCAAAATTTTCGTTTCCTAAAGTTTCTATATTTTCATTTGAAATGATGTGTTTATTTGGGTCAAAAGTAACTCCAGTTACCACGAAAGGAACAGAAACAATAAATTCTTCCCCATTTGTTGTGTTATTTACCACAACATCATGTGTTTGACCTGAACTTCCAGATAATCTAATTTGTAAAGGCATTTCAAAAAACGAAACACTTGCGTCCGATTGTGTTTGATTTACTGTAATTTTAGCTTGCCCAGCTCCCCAATTTTGAGCCACAATTTCATAAGATGGATAGCCTTGATTATATAACCAATCGTTCATAAATTCCGTTAAACTACTACCATAAACAGCTTCTAAGTGCGATTTAAAATTAGCGGTTACTGCATAACCATAGGCTAATGCTGGATCTGCTAAATAATTTTTTAACGCTTGAAAAAACATCACATCTCCTAATTTCCAACGCAACATGTGCGTTATCATCGAACCTTTATTATAGGACAATCTACTTGAAAAAATTCTATTCGGAATTAATGCTTCTGCATCAGTTAAAAAAGTCGCTCCACCAGGTAAAGCAGTAATGCTATTAATTTTATTGTTTTTCCAAGACACGAATGCAGGAGCACCATCTAAATTTTCTCGGACCAAACCAGACATGTATTCTGTAATTCCTTCGTTTAACCAAATATCTTTCCAAGAACCACATGTAATTTTATCTCCAAACCATTGATGTGCCATTTCATGAGCAATTAAATCTCTTCCAAAATTTCCCATTGATGAAACTGTAGAATGCTCCATTCCGCCATTCCATCCAAATTGTGCATGGCCATATTTTTCATTTCTAAAAGGATACGGTTCTAAAATACTTTCGTATAAATTTATAATTATTGGTGTAACAGCTAATTGCGTTTGAGTAGTAACTGTATTCGTTTCAGGATATAAATAATTAATAATTGGAAAATAAGGGCTTGCCAAAGTTCCTAAGCCACCTTGTTGATTATAAATTTGATAATTCGTTATGTTTAAAACAATTAAATATGCTGGTATTGGATACAAATGTTTAAAATGTGTTGTTGCATTTGCTCCAGCAATAATTCTACTTTGCTCTAATCCATTTGACACACTATTAAAAGTTGATGGTGCCGTAATATACATATCGAAGCTATTGATTTTGTCATTCAAATCTTGCTTACAAGGCCACCAATCTTTTGCACCAAAAGGTTCAGAAAGTGTAAATATCACTGGAGTTCCATTATGCGTATCTCTAGTAAAAGCTCCAGCATCATTATTTGGATAACCAGAATAATTTATTGTTACGGTTTGAGAAGACCCAACCGTTAAAGTTGTTGGAAATGTAATAATAAGCTCATCTGTATTTTGATGCACAAATGGTAAAGAAGTAACTCCAGAAACCACACTGCTAATTGTATATTTAAAAACAGGGTCAGCACTGTACTTGAAATCAAAAGTAATTGTGTTGGTAGCTTGTGTAACTGTAAAATCGGTTTTTACTTGTGCTACAACACTTGATCTCTCTTCTCCAGAATCATCTGTTAAAAACACATTCGGATCAATTGTAAATCTAAATTCATGATAGGTTACATCGTAGTTTTGCGTGTTCGGATTTACTTGAACATTCATTGTTTTGGAAGCCGATTTCATTTCAGACACAACCATTCTGTTAAATTCGTCATCATCAGATTGCGAAAAACAGAAAGAAGTCAACAAAACGAAAAAGATTTGGGTAATTTTTTTCATTATTCTTAAATTAAAACACGAAAATAGGCAATTTTTTTTAATTTTAAACAATTCTGAAAGTCATTACCTTGTAATTTAACAATTGTGCCTTTTCTTTTCATAAAAATTTACAACAATTCCTTACATTTGCTTTCCAAAAATAAACAAACATGTTACAAGTAAATTTTATTAGAGAAAACAAAGAAGAAGTCATTACGCGATTAGCGAAAAAGAACTTCGAAGCTACTGCTATTGTAGAGCTTGTTGTGGAATTAGACGAAAAACGTAGAAACACACAAGTAGAATTAGACAATCTTTTAGCGGAATCTAATAAATTATCCAAAGACATTGGCGAAATGATGAAAAGTGGCGAAAAAGCCAAAGCCGAAATCTTAAAGGAAAAAACGATTCAAATTAGAGAAAATTCTAAAGAGTTAAATGAAGCTTTAAATGCAATTGCGAACCAATTGCAAGACGAATTATATAAATTACCAAACTTACCAGCAGAAATAGTTCCTTTCGGAAAAACGCCTGAAGAAAATTTAAACGTTTTTGAAGAAGGTGACATTCCTAAATTACACGAAGGTGCTTTACCACACTGGGAATTGGCTAAAAAATATGATATCATTGATTTTGAATTAGGGGTAAAAATCACAGGTGCAGGATTTCCAGTTTACAAAGGAAAAGGTGCCAAATTACAACGTGCCTTAATTTCATATTTCTTAGATAAAAACACAGATGCCGGTTACAAAGAATACCAAGTACCACATTTAGTAAACGAAGCTTCGGCTTACGGAACTGGGCAATTACCAGACAAAGACGGACAAATGTATCATGACGCAACGGATAATTTATATTTAATTCCAACTGCGGAAGTGCCTGTAACTAACATTTTCAGAGACGATTTAGTTTCAGAAAACGATTTGCCAATTTTATGTACAGGTTACACACCATGTTTCCGTAGAGAAGCAGGTTCTTATGGTGCTCACGTTCGTGGATTGAACCGTTTACACCAATTTGATAAAGTAGAAATTGTACGTATCGAAAAACCCGAAAACTCTTATGCAGCGTTAGACGGAATGGTAGAACACGTGAAAGAAATTTTAAAAGAGTTAAAATTACCTTACCGCGTTTTGAGGCTTTGTGGTGGTGATATGGGATTTGCTTCAGCATTAACTTATGATTTTGAAGTGTTTTCAACTGCTCAAGATCGTTGGTTAGAAATTTCTTCTGTGTCTAATTTCGAAACGTTCCAAGCGAACAGATTAAAATTAAGATATAAAGATGCAAATGGTAAAAACCAATTGGCACACACGTTAAACGGAAGTTCATTAGCTTTACCTAGAGTTTTAGCTGGAATTTTAGAAAACTATCAAACACCTGAAGGAATCGTAATTCCGGAAGTTTTAAGAAGATATACTGGATTTGATATTATTGACTAGTTTTGTCATGCTGAACTCGTTTCAGCATCTCTCATAATAAAAAAAGCAACTTTTAGGAGTTGCTTTTTTGTTTTTTATCATTGACTTAAATACTTACTGATTAAAAACCCATAGGCCAAAAAGACAAGTAATTCAATAATCTGTAAAATGATTACTGTAAGTATTATTAGGTGTTTTTTATCATTCGTTCTACTTGTAAAAATAGCAATCATAATTATTTGTAAAATACCGAAAATAATATTGAAAGCCACAATGGCCATATCACCACCGGAAACTCCTAAATTACTATAAAAGATGTATGCAAACATAGATATGGATATCAATGCGTTAATTACAAGCCATTTATTTTTCACACTCTAAGAGTTTAATTATTGTTTCCAAAAATACAAAATCAACTCATAAACCCTCACAAATCTTAAATATTTACTAACCTTGCTACGAGTTGACTAATTTTTGTTAATTTAGTGGCTTGTTTTTTATTATGACTAAACTCTTTACAATCATATTATTCTTTTGCTCGCTAATTGGTTTTTCTCAAAACGAACTCTTGGCGCAGAATTACTTTGACAAAGGCGAATTTGACAAAGCCACTTCGATGTATGAGGAATTAGACAAAAAACAACCAGGAAATTTCTATTTCACGCAAAAATTAGTAAGTTGTTATCAAGGTTTAAAACAATTTGACAAAGCCGAAAAATTACTTTTAAGCAAAAAAGAAAAATCCAATCAACCGGGCTTTTTTGTAGAATTAGGTTACAATGCTCAATTGCAAAAAGACCAATCCAAAGCCGATTCGTATTATAAAAAAGCGATTGATGCCGTTGCCAATCAGCCGAATTACGCGTATCAAATTGGGCAAGCTTTCGAACAAAAACAACTTTTGCAACAAGCTTATAATACGTATGAAATTGGTCAGAAAAATAATTCTAGCATGAATTTCGATTACCAAATGGCATTGCTTCAAGGTCAAATGGGAAATTTAGACGTCATGGTGGTGAAATTGTTAGATTATTCGTATTCTAATGTAAACGCGACCTTAAACGTACAAAATCAACTTGTGCTTTTTATGCAAGATGATGCCGAAAATGTGTTTGCTAATTCCTTAAAAAAAGAACTTTTAATCCGAACTCAAAAAACACAAGACATTTATTGGAACCAATTTTTGAGTTGGTTATACGTAAATCAGAAAGAATACAACAAAGCGTTTATACAGGAAAAAGCTATTTATAAAAGGAATCCAGAATCGTTTGACGATATCATTCAACTGGCACAAATTTGTGTGAACGAAAAAGACAACGAAACAGCACAAGCTATTTTTCAATTCATTTTACAAAACACCACAGACGAATCTACTATTTTAAACGCGCAATATTTTCTGTTGAAAAACGAAATTGCAAATTCAAAACCAGAGAATTATCCTTTAATTCAAAGTAAATTTGATACATTATTAAGTCAATTTGGTGATTCTCCATTTTCGGTAGATCTACAGATTTTAGCCGCACATTTTAAAGCCTTTTATTTAAATGATTTCGAAAATGCGAAAATACTTTTAGACAAATTGATGGAAATGCAATTAAACATTCGTCAGAAAGCGAAAGTCAAAATGGAAATGGCCGATGTTTTTGTGTTTAACGAAAAGTTCAATCAAGCGATTATTTATTACGCACAAATTCAGAACGATTTACCTAACGATGAGTATTCACACGAAGCTAGTATGCGAATGGCGAAAACGAGTTTTTTCAAAAAAGATTTCGATTGGGCAAAAAAACAAGCTAAAGAACTAAAACAAGCTTCAACTCAATTAATTGCAAATGATGCGGTAGAATTGTTCTTATTAATTAGCGATAATGAAGCGGAAGATTCACTAAAAGTAGCGTTACAAGATTTTTCAAAAGCCGATTTATTAGAATATCAAAACAAACCTGCGGCAGCTTTAGAGGCGTTTTTACAAATTTTAGTCAAACACAAAGGACAACCTATTGAAGCAGGAACTTTGTATAAAGTGGGTAGAAATTATGAAAAATTAGGTAATTTTGCCAAAGCAATTAGCTACTATCAAACCATTTTGGATAATCACAAAGACGGAATTTATATTGATGAAGCCTTATTTTATTCGGCAGAAATTTATAGAAAACAGCTCAACGATCCCGAAAAAGCCAAAAGCTTCTACGAAAAAGTGGTGCTAGAACATCCGGATAGTATTTATTTTACGGAAGCTAGAAAACAATACCGCCAATTGCGAGGCGACAAACAACAAGGAATATAATAGATTAAATATATAATAGAAATGAAATTCAATACCAAAGTAATTCACGGAAATCAGCATCACGATCCAAGTACTGGAGCGGTAATGCCACCAGTATATCAAACATCTACATTTGTACAAACGAGTCCAGGTGTGCCTTTATCAGAATATGAATACAGTAGAGCTGCCAATCCAACTCGTACGGCTTTAGAACAAGCTTTAGCAAGTATTGAAAACGGAGTTAGAGGTTTAGCTTTTGCTTCTGGTTTAGCAGCAACAGATTCAGTAATGAAATTATTAAAACCTGGCGATGAAGTTATTGCTATGGACGATTTATATGGTGGAACTTATAGAATGTTTGCGCGTATTTATCAAGAATATGGGATCAAATTCCATTTCGTAGATATGACGAATTTCGAGAAATTTCAATCGTTAATTAATGAAAATACAAAATTAGTTTGGGTAGAAACTCCAACTAATCCATTAATGAAATTAGCGGATATTGCAGAAATTGCGAAAATCACTAAAAAACATAATTTGCTTTTTGCGGTTGACAATACATTTGCCACTCCATATTTACAAAAACCTTTAGATTTAGGTGCAGATATCGTAATGCATTCGGCAACTAAATATTTAGGCGGACACAGTGATGTAATTGCTGGAGCATTAATTGTAAAAGATGAAGCGTTAGGCGAAAAATTACACTTTGCACAATTTGCTACAGGTGGAACATTAGGGCCAATGGATAGTTATTTGGTTTTAAGAGGAATCAAAACCTTACATTTACGTGTTCAAAGACATTGTGAAAACGGTGCAAAAGTGGCGGAATATTTAGTAAATCACCCAAAAGTGGCTACGGTTTATTATCCAGGATTAGAAAGTCATCCAAATCATGATATCGCTAAAAAACAAATGATTGGTGGTTTTGGTGGTATGGTTTCTTTCACATTCAAATCAGGAGCGAAAGCGGATGCAATTAAAATGTTAGAAAAAGTAAAAGTATTCACATTAGCCGAATCTTTAGGTGGTGTGGAATCTTTAGCGAATCATCCAGCGTTAATGACACATGCTTCTATTCCAGAAGAAAAACGTAAAGAAATTGGAATTACGGACGATTTAGTTCGTTTAAGTGTTGGTGTGGAAGATATTTCAGATATACTAGCCGATTTAGAACAAGCTTTTCAATAAATAATTGATATAGAATACAAAAACCCAGCTGATTAGTTGGGTTTTTTGTTTGTTTAAAATCTCAAATCGTTAATAAAACTATATCGACACAGAAAATATTATTTATAAATAGTATTTTTGCAAAAAAATTACACTAATGAGTTTCGAAAAAGAAATTGCAAGGAGAAGAACTTTTGGAATTATCTCTCACCCAGATGCTGGAAAAACGACTTTAACAGAAAAACTGTTATTGTTTGGAGGTGCCATTAATGAAGCTGGTGCAGTAAAAAGTAATAAAATTAAAAAAGGTGCCACTTCCGATTTCATGGAAATTGAACGTCAGCGTGGAATTTCGGTTTCTACGTCGGTGTTAGCCTTCAATTATAAAGAGAAAAAAATAAACATTTTAGACACGCCTGGTCACAAGGATTTTGCTGAAGATACTTTCCGTACATTAACAGCTGTAGATAGCGTTATTGTTGTGGTTGACGTAGCAAAAGGTGTGGAAGAACAAACCGAAAAACTGGTTGCTGTTTGTCGTATGCGAAACATTCCAATGATTGTTTTCATCAACAAATTAGACCGTGAAGGTAAAGATGCTTTTGACTTAATGGACGAAGTGGAACAAAAATTAGGTTTACAAGTTACGCCGTTGAGTTTTCCAATTGGTATGGGTTACGATTTCCAAGGAATTTATAATATTTGGGAAAAGAACATCAACTTATTTGAAGGTGATAGCAGAAAAAATATTGAAGAAACGATTGCATTTTCAGATCTTCAAAACCCAGAATTAGAAAAAATTATTGGTGAAAAACCAGCTAATAAACTACGTGAAGAAATTGAATTAATTTCTGAAGTATATCCAGAATTCGATAGAGAACAATATTTATCAGGGAAATTACAACCGGTATTTTTTGGTTCAGCTTTAAATAATTTTGGAGTTCGAGAATTGTTAGATTGTTTTATTGAAATCGCTCCAACACCACAACCAAAAGCTTCAGATACGCGTTTAGTAGATTCTAATGAGAAAAAATTCAGTGGTTTTGTGTTTAAAATCCACGCGAATATGGATCCGAAACACCGTGACCGTTTAGCTTTCGTGAAAATTGTTTCGGGAACTTTCGAAAGAAACAAACCGTATTTACATGTTCGTCAAGGGAAAAACATGAAATTCAGTAGTCCGAATGCTTTCTTCGCTGAGAAAAAAGAAATTGTAGATATTTCATATCCTGGTGATATTGTAGGTTTACACGATACAGGTAATTTTAAAATTGGAGATACTCTTACTGAAGGTGAAGCAATGAATTTTAAAGGAATTCCTAGTTTCTCTCCTGAACATTTCCGTTATATCAATAATGCCGATCCGTTAAAAGCAAAACAACTTGAAAAAGGTGTCGACCAATTAATGGACGAAGGTGTAGCGCAGTTGTTTACGATTGAAATGAATGGAAGAAAAGTAATTGGAACAGTTGGCGCACTTCAATACGAGGTGATTCAGTACCGTTTAGAGCACGAATACGGCGCGAAATGCACTTACGAGAACTTTCCTGCTTACAAGGCGTGTTGGGTGCTTCCAGACGATCCTAAAAACGAAGAATTTAAAGAATTCAAACGTGTTAAACAGAAATTTATGGCTCACGATAAACACAATCAATTAGTGTTTTTAGCAGATAGTGAATTTTCAATTCAAATGACACAGCAAAAATATCCGAGTGTAAAATTATATTTCACATCTGATTATCATAAAAACGAGAATTAAAAGTATAAAAAAAGAGTCCCGATAAATCGGGACTCTTTGGCATTGAAACTAATTTAATTATATTCGTAATTCTAACTCTATTTTTTAATAATCAAGAACTCACTACGTCTGTTTTGAGCGTGTTCTTCTTCCGTACATTCTGTACAAGAAACTTTAGGTTGCGTTTCTCCCATTCCGCTTCCTGTAATTCTGTTTTTAGCAATTCCTTTTGAAATGATGTATTGAACCGTAGATTTTGCTCTTCTGTCCGATAATCTTAAGTTATAGTTATCTGATCCACGACTATCCGTATGCGATTTCGCATCGATAACCATGTTTGGATGTTCGTTCATTACTCTTACCAATTTATCTAACTCTTCTGCACCTTGAGCCGTGATGTTAGATTTGTCGTATTCAAAGTAAATAGCTTGTAAAATA
>NZ_FNYA01000009.1 GCF_900108955.1 Flavobacterium terrigena
AAGCCCAACTGCGCAGATGGTACTGCAGTTATGTGGGAGAGTATGTCGCCGCCTTCTTTTATTAAAGCCTCAATCTTTTAGATTGAGGCTTTTTTTTTACCTATATATCGTCTCGTTAGAATAACGAGACGATATTTTTGTTTATAGCAGTTTGTATCTTATGAAAACCTACGCGTTAGTGGGTGAAGCGGCATCCTTTTATTTTGTTGCTTATCTATTTTAGCTTCCTCAAGACAAAACGCTACAACAAAATAAAAGATATAGCGAAACACACGACCTCGTTGTAGTAATTAAATTGATTTGAAATGCATACTTCTGCAACGAGGGAACGCCCAGAAAAATGATAAAATTCTCTTATTTGAATTGAAAGAATGAGTTTTTTGAGTGAAAATTGCTTAAATTATGAAGTATTTATGTGTTTTTGAAGTAATTACAATCATTTTTTAGGAAACAAATGAGGCATTTTGGATTACTTGGTCGGCAAATTTCTCTTCCTAAAAAGGATAAAGCCATTCCAATTTCGTTCCAAATTTCTTTTGGTAAGACTGTCATTAATTGTTTTTCAATTTTAATTCCGTCTTTAATTTCGTCTGTTAAACCAATTCTGGGTGCGACTCTAATTACGTGTAAATCGGCGATTATGCCTTCGGCGGGTTGGTTCATTTCTCTTAAAATGACGTTGGCAGATTTTCTCCCAATTCCTTTAAGTTGAATTAAATTATGTAATGTTAAGGGTATATTTTCGTCCTTTTCTAGATTTTTTGCAATATCAAAAAGCCAAGAGGCTTTGTTTTTTGAATTCATAACTTTAGAAATTATGTTTTCAAGGGAATCTAGATTTGAGCTATTAATTGCTTCTAAACTTGGGTATTTCTCAATAAAAATGGGCATAATTTTATTGATGTGTGCATCAGAATCCTGTGCAGATAAAAGTACAGCAACCATTAATTCGTATAAATTAGAATATTCCAAAGGATGTTTTCTGCCTTTATACGTTTCAATAATTGGTTGGAGAATGGTTTTCCAATCTTTTGGAGGTGTAAATAAATCCATTCTATAAAATTAAGCAAAAAAAAAGTCCCGATTGGGACTCTTAATGTATTAAATTCTTTTCAATTGTTGTTTCATCATTACAATTTGATCTTTCAACATATTATGTTTGTCTAATTTTTTAGCTTCACCTAATAATTTCTCTGCTTCAATTTTTCTTCTTTTTGAAGCTGCAATTCCTGCTAATTGTAATTTGGCTAAAGCTAAGTCTTGATCCATGCTTAAACCTAATTCAATTGCTTTTCTGAAGTATTTTTCTGCTTGATTTAAGTTTGTTTGAGAAACCATTAAGCCATTCAGGTAGTTATAATACCCTTGTTGTTTTTTTACTAAAGCACCTTCTGGATTTTTAATCATATCCAAATATTTCTTTGCACCTTCAAAATTTTGCTTTCTTAATTGTAAAAATGATAAGATAATTAACTCATTTTTAAAGTAAAACAAGATAAAAATTGCTGATAATAATAGTAAGAAAATACCATTTCCTATATTTGCTTCTGTAAATTGATAAATTGCAAATGCTATAATACAAGCTGCAACTATTAGTTTTATGTTTTTATTGAACATGATTTTTAATTTAGATTGCAAAGGTAATAAAATCTATTAAAAATATTTTTAAAAAAGTATTTGTATTTGAAAAAAGTCTTTGTATATTTGCACTCGGTTTAAAGAAAGCCATTTTATTAAAGAATTATATAGAATTTAAAAATACTAGCAATGAGTAAGAGAACGTTTCAACCATCAAAGAGAAAAAGAAGAAATAAGCACGGTTTCATGGACAGAATGTCATCTCCTAACGGAAGAAAAGTGCTTGCTCGTCGTAGAGCTAAAGGAAGACATAAATTGACTGTATCTTGTGAACCAAGACACAAAAAATAATGTTTTTATTTAAATAAAATATCAGGGTGTTACTATTTTTATAGTAGCACCTTTTTTTATAATTGCGAAGTAATACAACCCACAACAACACAACAAGATGCCAAAAGACAATTCAATTAAATCGGTATTAATTATTGGTTCAGGACCAATAGTAATTGGACAAGCCTGCGAATTTGATTACGCTGGTTCTCAATCTGCGCGCTCTTTAAGAGAAGAAGGAATTGAAGTAATTCTTATCAATTCGAACCCTGCAACTATCATGACAGATCCAACTATGGCTGATCATGTATATTTGAAACCACTTACCACAAAATCTATCATAGAAATCCTTAAAGCACATCCACAGATTGATGCCGTTTTACCAACAATGGGTGGACAAACAGCTTTAAATTTGTGTATTGAAGCAGATGAAAAAGGAATTTGGAAAGATTTCAACGTAAGATTAATTGGGGTTGACATCAACGCAATTAATATTACTGAAGATAGAGAACAATTTAAAAATTTATTAAATAAAATTGGAGTTCCTCAAGCGCCTGCAAAAACGGCTAATTCTTTCTTAAAAGGGAAAGAAATTGAGCAAGAATTCGGTTTTCCTTTAGTAATTCGTCCTTCGTTTACTTTGGGTGGAACAGGTGCTGCAATTATTTATAAAAAAGAAGATTTTGATGCTGCTTTAACTTATGGTTTAGAAGCATCACCAATTCACGAAGTGTTGATTGACAAAGCTTTAATGGGTTGGAAAGAATACGAATTAGAATTATTACGCGATAGTAACGACAATGTTGTAATCATCTGTACGATTGAAAATATGGATCCAATGGGAATTCATACTGGAGATTCTATTACAGTAGCGCCAGCGATGACTTTATCGGACACGACTTTCCAAAAAATGCGTGATATGGCCATCTTGATGATGCGTTCAATCGGAAATTTTGCTGGAGGTTGTAACGTACAATTCGCGGTTTCACCTGATGATAAAGAAGATATTGTGGCGATTGAAATCAATCCTCGTGTGTCTCGTTCTTCGGCTTTAGCTTCAAAAGCTACGGGTTATCCAATTGCGAAAATCGCATCGAAATTAGCTTTAGGATATAACTTAGATGAATTACAAAATCAAATTACAAAATCGACTTCTGCTTTATTTGAGCCGACTTTAGACTATGTAATCGTAAAAATACCACGTTGGAATTTCGATAAATTTGAAGGTTCAGACAGAACTTTAGGTTTACAAATGAAATCTGTTGGTGAAGTAATGGGAATTGGACGTTCGTTCCAAGAAGCTTTACATAAAGCAACGCAATCTCTTGAAATTAAGAGAAATGGGTTAGGAGCTGACGGAAAAGGTTATACCAATTACGAGCAAATTATCGAAAAACTAACTTATGCAAGTTGGGATAGAGTTTTTGTAATTTATGATGCTATTGCGATGGGAATTCCATTAAGTAGAATTCATGAAATCACAAAAATTGATATGTGGTTCTTAAAACAATATGAAGAATTATTCCACTTAGAGAAAGAAATTTCGAAATATAAAATTGATTCTTTACCAAAAGAATTATTATTAGAAGCGAAACAAAAAGGGTACGGAGACAGACAAATTGCTCACATGATGGGTTGTTTAGAAAGTCAAGTTCACAAATTACGCGATGAAATGAACATTCAACGTGTGTACAAATTAGTGGATACTTGTGCGGCAGAGTTTAAAGCACAAACGCCTTATTATTATTCGACTTTTGAAGCAGAAATTGAAAAAGCAGACGGAACAAGATACGTTCATAACGAAAGTATCGTAACTGAGAAGAAAAAAGTAGTGGTTTTAGGTTCTGGACCAAATAGAATTGGACAAGGAATTGAGTTCGATTATTCTTGTGTTCACGGAGTTTTAGCTGCGAAAGAATGTGGTTACGAAACGATTATGATTAACTGTAATCCAGAAACGGTTTCTACTGATTTTGATACAGCTGATAAATTATACTTCGAACCAGTATTCTGGGAACATATTTACGATATCATTCAACACGAAAAACCAGAAGGTGTAATTGTGCAGTTAGGTGGACAAACAGCTTTAAAATTAGCAGAGAAATTATCGAAATACGGAATTAAAATTTTAGGAACTTCGTTTGATGCATTAGATTTAGCGGAAGACAGAGGAAGATTCTCAGATTTATTGACTGAATTAAAAATTCCTTTCCCACAATTCGGAATTGCGGAAAGTGCAGAAGAAGCTTCTCAATTAGCAGATACTTTAGATTTCCCATTATTAGTTCGTCCTTCATATGTTTTGGGTGGACAAGGAATGAAAATCGTAATTAACAAACAAGAATTAGAAGAACACGTAATTGATTTATTAAAATCGATTCCTGGAAATAAATTATTATTAGACCATTATTTAGATGGTGCCATTGAAGCCGAAGCTGATGCGATTTGTGATGCAGATGGAAATGTATACATCATTGGAATTATGGAGCATATTGAGCCTTGTGGTGTGCATTCTGGTGATAGTAATGCTACATTGCCTCCTTTCAACTTAGGTGAGTTTGTAATGCAACAAATTAAAGACCACACGAATAAAATCGCGGTAGCTTTAAAAACTGTTGGATTAATCAACATTCAGTTTGCGATTAAAGACGATATCGTTTATATTATTGAAGCGAATCCAAGAGCCTCTCGTACGGTTCCATTTATTGCGAAAGCTTATGGTGAGCCATATGTAAACTATGCTACGAAAGTAATGTTAGGTCATAATAAAGTGACGGACTTTACTTTTAATCCACAATTGAAAGGATATGCGATTAAGCAACCGGTTTTCTCTTTCAGTAAGTTCCCGAATGTAAATAAAGCATTAGGACCAGAGATGAAATCGACAGGAGAAAGTATTTTGTTTATTGATGATTTAAAAGACGATCAGTTTTACGATTTATACGCAAGAAGAAAAATGTATTTGACGAAGTAGTGGCAGTTTGCAGTCTCAGTCTCAGTCTCGGTTTGAGTCTCGGTCTCAGTTGCAGTCTCAGTTTACAGTCTCGGTCTCAGTGGCAGTTTTACAGTCTCTTTTACTAAATACATATCAATATAAAAAAATCCAAATTTCAGAAATGAAGTTTGGATTTTTTGTTTTTATATGTAGGAGTAGATTTTGTCGGGACGTTTTTAGAAGTTCCCGATGCATTTTTAGAAGTTCCCGATGCGTTTTTAGAACTTCCCGATGCGTTTTTAGAAGTTCCCGATGCATTTTTAGAAGTTCCCGATACGTTTTTAGAAGTTCCCGATGCGTTTTTAGAACTTCCCGATACGTTTTTAGAAGTTCCCGATGCATTTTTAGAAGTTTCCGATACGTTTTTAGACTTTTACTATAGTTTTACGATTAATCTTTATCTCTGAATTTTAATTTAACGAACGCTTTATAATACGGTTGTGCTGCTTGTCCTAAAGATTTTAAGTAGGATTTCGTTTCGTTCATTACTTTAATAATGTTGATTTCTGTTAAATACATCGCGTTGTTTCTGTTTAAACGAGCGGTTATTAATTCGTTTCCGGCAGTATTAACTAGACTACTTAAAGTACTTAATTCTTGTTGGTAGGTTTGTAGATTGGCTACCTTAATATCATTTTCGTTAGGTTGGTATTCTGGATGAGAAGCCACAAAGTTTATTAGTAACGAAAGATTTGCGATTCTGCTGTCGTAACTCATTTGAGAAGTTGAAATTCCGGTAGTTTCAGAAGTTTCTGGGTTTATTGCTTTTGCTTTAGCATGACCTCGTATTTTTTTTACTTGACTTAGTATGTTTTCTTTGTCGGTTGTTGAGATGTTTAGTGATTTTGAGAAGTTAAGGACCTTTGTAGATGTTTTCCCTAATTTTTCGATAGCAACTTCTCTGTTGGCTACTGCGTTTTTGTAACTTGGGATTTTACTATTTAATTGCGTAATTGTCCCTTCAATTGCTGCTTTGAAACTAATTAAACTGGTTAATTGAATGTTGGTGTTTGAGGGATTGTATAGTGTTCCCATTTCTTGTAAAATTTGGATGCCTGTGCCTAAATTTGCAACGTTTTTTGCGTGTCCAACTTCAGATGTTGATGCCATAGTTTTAAATGTTATGATTTATAAGTTTTTTACTACAATTTTATTGCGGGCAAAAGTATGACGTAGGGAAGAAGTATTTTACGGATTAGGCGTAAAAAAAGTTAAATTTTGTTTTATTTGAGTGGAGAGCACGGATTACTTCGTTAGTTCGCTGGCGTTAGTGTGCAAATCCGTGTTAGCGGGTTATTTTGGTGAATAGTGAATAGTGAGTGGGGAAAATATTAGTCGTAAATTACATGGATTTAACGAATTGATTTAGGAATGGGCACTCGCGCTAGCAGGGGAATTATTTCTGTTAAAGATAAAATTTCTTGCGAAATGTAAACGTGTATTTACTACAAAATTCGCAATGTAGCCAAACGCCTGTTGTGCGTTCGGTTTTTTACGCATTTCCACTTATGTTTAATTCTGAATAATTCTGTTTTGTTAAATTAACTTTTAGATTTATATTACAATTTCCGCCATCGTGCATTCGGATTATTGAATATTTATATTTGTCTTTTATGTGTTTTTCTTTGCAATAACAACTTACCCAAACTTCAATTTCTTTTCTGGATTTATCACAACAATACATTGTTTGACGTAATTATTTATGTCTTTTAGTTTAGAGTTATTTTCTGCAAAACATTTCTTCAATATATTATCTAGTTTTTCTAAATCATTTTGTTTTAAATCATATGCTTTTATTGATTTTGGTTTATATCCATAATAAATGTTACTATGGTATTTTTCGTCGAATGAGAAAATGGCATAATCTTTAATTTTGTCAAATTTTAAACTATTTTTTGATTTTAATTTATTTCTTTTTATTTCGATTTTCAGCGGAAATTCTCCATCAACAAATTCTACGAAATTATTTTTAATTACTGCTTTTGTTGAATAATTTGGTTTGAAATCAGATGGAAAAAAGTTTATTGTGTCATTTATTATTTTGAAAAAACCATCAAACTTTTCAGTTTTTTCATAATTTGGGCTTGTTTCGTATCGAACACAAGTGTAAGAACTATCGGAATATATTTTCAGATTAATTTTACCAAACATTCCATAATTGTTTTCAGCATATATTTGCTCAATTTTAGTTTGTTTTTCAATTTTAATTTTTTCTTTTTTACAATTTATGAATAAAGATAAAATTAGAAAATATAGAATTTTGTTTTTCATTTTTCTTTCGGTTTTCTGTCGCTCTAAACTGACGCACAACGTTCCGGCGCTTGGCGAGGTTGCGAACTTCGGAACTAATTATTTTCTGTTAAAGATAAATTTTCTTGCGAGAAATAAACGTGTATTTACTACAAAATTCGCAATCTTGCCAAACGCCTGTTGTATGCAGTTTATCTATATGTTGAATTTGACCTCAAGACTTTTGTCTTTTTTAATCCTACTGATTTTATAAAATTTTCCATTTCTGATATTTGCATATTACATTTTGGACCTAAAATTATTTCAGGAATTAAATTTGAATTGAATTTAGTTCCAAATTCGTATTCGAAATATGATTTGATTCTATTTTCTGAATAACGATATCTAAGTTCTGACAGATTTTCTAATGATTCTTCGTATTTCTCTGTTGGAGTGTGAATTATTCTCCATTCTTTTTCTTCCCTAAAGTTTGAATTTTTAAATACTAAAGCATTACTCACTAAAGATAAACCCAAATGAATTGAAGAAAACATTTTCTCAAACTTTTCAGAAGATTCAGCCATTTTTTTTACTTCATCACATAAATCGTTTACAATTTTTTTTTGAGAATAATTGTTATAATCAACTTTGGCTAACCCAAAAGTGTGTTGCGCATAAACATTTGGAGATGGGATTCTATTCTCAAATTCTAAGCACTTCGTATTGAATCCAATTGATACACCTTGCCCATCTTGAGAATATGCTCTCCACTGACTTAACAAATCTTTGTTAGCAGAAAGGCAAAATATAAAAGGTGGATTTTTATTCCATTTGTATGTATCTAATCCTTCTTTGAGTAGCTTTTTTTCCTTTTCACTTTTAAAACTATTTTTAAGAGTTTCAAAATGCCTTTCAATCCAAATATTTTCGTTTGAATCATTCATTTGGTCACTATTCGAAAGCCAAATTGATTTTGATTTTGTAATATTGAAAAAACTTTCAATTGAACAGTAATGATATAATCTAGATGATATTCTTTTTTTCAATTTTTACGTGTTTTTAAATTGCATACAACTTGTATATACCCGCTACTTTGTAGCGCTTATCAAATATATAATTATTTTTTCGCAAACTTGTTATTGGATTTTATTTGTTTTAGCTTTTATAGATTTATTTCATAAAATTATATTGAGAATGCGTGGTAACGTGTTTTGTGTGAGATGCTTTCAGCATGACAAACTATGGGGGTAATTTTTGTTTTATGTTTATTTATTGCTCAAAGTCGGGAGACTTTGTGTAGCGTACAAAAAAGCTGTTAGCGAAGTAGTTTTATTTACTCATTCTGGATCAACCATCATCCATGGTAATATTTCATCACAAGGGAAATTTTCGCCCCAATTAATTTCGATATTCATTTTTGAAATATCATTTTTGTGAATTTCAGAAAGATTAGAACATTCTTCAGTTGTCCAATATATTTCAACAGGAATAGAGAAAGAACCAGGAGTTATAAAATCTATTTTCGCAAACATTTTATTATCAACTTGTTTAATTTCAGAATCTTGCATTCCAATAATGATTTGAAAGTCAAGTTCTTCAAAATTTTTGAATCCAGTTCCAATACTTCCTTTTTCAAATAATTGTTTACTCAATTCTTTTTGAAATGTTTGATGAAATTCATCATTTAAAAATAACGCCCAATCGAATGCCATATATTTTACGTTCTTTTTTTCTTTACTATTACTGCTAACTTGTATATACTCGCTATAGAGTAGCACTTTTCAAATGTATACTTGTTTTTTTTATTTAAAGGTTATAAAATTCTTTTCAAACAAGGTTAATTCGTCATTATTTTTAGGTTCTTTTTGAAAGCCTAAATTTAATAATAACGCTATTTCGTTTACTTTTCCAAATCCAATAATTCTTGAACTTCCATTTTTCATATTATATACAAAACCTTCAAATGGTTGATTTTGAGAAAAGAATGTTATTGATTTTTTACTTTTATAATCAAACTGTCCTTCAATTTGTTTAAAAATTTGCTCGTTGATTTTTTGTTTGACCATTTCTTCATTAAAAAATAACCATTGAGCTGAAAATCCGTTGCAATCAAGTATTTCATATTCAGATTTTGCAGTACAGTTTTTTGGAACTTCAATTAAAGTTTCGGCATACTGTAATTTCTCTATCTTTTGTTGGGCAAATAGCTGAATACTTGAATAAAGTAAAATAGTTAAGAAAATTGATTTCATACGGTTTTTATTTTGTTTCAATTATGTTACCTGTTTCCACTAATCCAGGTGTTAATTTTCTTTTTAATTTTCCTTCTAATAAAAGTACATTATCAAAATAGGATGGAAGCCCTTCAGCGATATTAGAAATAGAATTTCTCACTTCAAAATGTAAATGTGGGAAAAATGAACTTCCTGAAACTCCTATTTGAGCTATTTCTTGATTCGTTTTCACCACATCACCAACTTTTACTTTTAAACTATTTTCTTTAAGATGTCCGTAAATACTAATTGATTTGTCGTCATGTTCAATTGCAATACAATTTCCATACAATTCTAATTGGTTGTCTTTTAACTTCATGACATCAAATTGTTTGTCGTCTTTATGATTGTTTGAAGCATAAATTACCTTTCCATTAGCAACTGCATATATTTGACTTCCAAAACTGTAATAATCTTCATTGGTTTCTCCTTTATTTTTGAATTGTTTATTTTCATCATCTAAAATAACAAAATCATAGGCATAACGCATAAAATTAGTGCTTATACCAAAGTTTTTTATTGGAGTAAAAGTATAATCAAATCTTCTGTGGTGCGAATTATGATCGTGTGCATCATAAACGAGTGTTCTACCTTTTAAAGGAAAAGCTAATTTGTTTTTTTGAGTATATTTTTCAGGATAAATAGTTGATTTGTAAACAAATTCTTTGTCCGCATTATTTAAAAAAGTCCATTCATATTGTAGGCTTTTTATTGGAGTTGTAATTTCAAATTCAGAAAACGGATTAAATATAAGGTGCGTTTCTTCGCCATTCCAAATTCTTTTTGATAATGTCTTAATGCTCGGTGCAGTTCCATTATTGTCAAGAAAACGAGTTTGTAATAAGTTATTATCTGCGTCAAATACTGAAACACTCAATTTGTATAGGTATAACGTATCTTTTGATGTATGAGTCACCAAAAAATCAAAGTTTATGATTTGTTTATGGCTTCCTTGTTCAATAAAAATAGTTGCTGGTTTGGGTTCAATTTGAATGTTTTTTTGCCCGAATACATTAAAAGAGGACAGTAAGGAAAAGAAAAGAATTGAAAAAATGTTCGATTTGATGTGATTGATTGATTTCATGTGATTGATTTTTTCCGCTACGCTCCAAATAATTCGGCTACGCCTCGGGTGATTGATTGATGATGATGATTACAGATTTGTTGCCAAAAAGGATTTTTTGTTACATAGTATTATAAAAAAATCCAAATCTCAGTTACGAAATTTGGATTTTTTAGATTTAAATGAATGTTTTAAAGCAAAATTATTTTTTTGATAAAGTTGCTAATAAGTTTTCTAAGTTATCAATTGACATGGTGAATCCTTCTTTGAAGCCCATTTCTATCATTTTTTCCAGACGTTCAAGTGATTCATTATAAATGGTAATTGCTACTTTTGTGATACCATTTTGCTCACTGAAAGTATAATCCCAATCTGAACCTGGCAATTCTGGATTTTCATTTTCATCGGCAAAAGTGTTGAACATTTTGAAATTGGTTTTCGGAGTAATGGATTTATATTTTTGGATTGCCCAACGTTCAAATCCTTCTGGACTTACCATCGCATAAAATCGTTTTCCACCCACTTCAAAATTCATGTATTTTGTTTTAGAACTCCATGGTTTTGGCGCAACCCATTGGTCTAATAGTTCTGGTTTTGTAAATGCATCCCAAACTAATGGAAGCTCAGCATCAAATTCTCGGTTTATGATTACCGTTTTTGTTTCTTTGTCAACGGCAAAATCAAATAATAAGTTGTTGTTCATTTTTTCTATTTTTTAAGTGTTGATAATACTTTGTCGAGTTGATTAAATTGAATTTCCCAAATTTTTCTGAATTGGTTAATCCATACATCAATCTCTTTCATTTTTTCAATTTCTAATGAATAATAAATTTCTCTTCCTTGTTGTTCTTGCTTTACTAATTCACACTCGGTTAAAATTTTAAGATGTTTTGAAACCGCTTGTCGAGTTGTGTTGAAGTTTTCCGCAATAGCATTTGGCGTCATCGCTTGCAGGGCAATTAAAGCGAGAATGGAACGTCTTGTTGGGTCGGCAATTGCCTGAAATATGTCTCTTCTCATTTTGTTTATAATTAAGTTACGAAACCAATCAGTTGCAAATATACGTGCAACTTTTCGGTTTCGCAATTTTTTTGATGATTATTTTGTTTTAAATGATGTTTTTTTCTAAAACCATGAATTCTAGTGGTTCTGAGTGTAAAACCACATCGTCCAAGTTAGCAGGGAAGGGTTCGCGTTTTCCAGTATCTGTATAACCGTTGCGTTTGTACCATGCAATAAGTTCTTCACGTATTGTAATTACGGTCATTACGATTTTTGGTAAACCTGAAGAATGAGCAAAATCCTCGGCAGCTTGTAATAATTTTTTACCTAAACCAGCATTTTGTAAATCGGGAGAAATGGTTAACATGCCTAAATACAATTCCGATTTTTTATTGGTTAATAAAACTGTTCCGATAATTTTGTTGTTTTCTTGATAGATTAGAAACGTATTATTGCTGTCTTGAAGTATTTCGGTAAGTTCCGTTTCTGTAATTCGAGTTCCTTCTAAAATATTGGCTTCAGTTGTCCAACCTTTTTTTGAAGTTTCTCCGCGATAGGCCGAATTTACGAGGTTGGTAATTTCGGTTATGTTTTCTAAAGTAGCTTTTGTAATCATTATTTTCCGTGTTTTTTCCAATACGATTTTCCGTAACTGCAAAAGATTTCTTCACTCGCTTTGATGTTTTTTAGCGCGATTAAACACACGTTATCTTCATCATCTAAAGCAATTTTGGCATTGTTTTTAAATTCGGAAACACTGAAACCAGAAGCATCATTGGCATATTTTGCAAAACATTCTACGAAATTCGAATCTAAAATAGTTCCGTCAAGTAAATTAATGAAATATTGATCGTGACCTAATTTGGCGATAGTTTCTGCTTCTAAATCGGATAGGATTTTTCCTTTGAATAAGGTAATCACTTCGTCTTTATAGATTTTTATAGCCGTAAACAACCCTTTTCCAGAATTTGGAATTTGAGATTGTTGAATGTATAAATAGTCTTCTTCTAAAGCGTTGATGTTGTTATCCAAAATAGTTTTGTTTAACATATAAGTCATATAAGTAATTTTAAAGAAAGCTTATAAAACTTATATGTTTTAGTATTATTTAAACATATCCATTCCTGGAATACTTGGCATTCCTGATTGCGCTACGGCAGCCATTTCAGCTTCGTTTACGTTTGTAGCTTTTGTAATGGCTTTGTTTAAAACCGTAACCAAATAGTCTTCTAACATTTCTTTATCTTGTAACAATTCATCAGCAATTTTGAAGTTTTTAATTTCTCTGTTTGCTGTAAGTGTTACTTGTAATAAACCGTCGTTACTTTGTTCATCCACTAAAACGCTGTTTAATCTGTTTTTAGTTTCTTCCATTTTTTGTTGGGTTTCTTTTAGTTTACCCATCATTCCCATTAAGTCCATTTTGTTTGTGTTTTTAAATTTTATTATTTTCTAGTTTCCATTTTACAGAGTTGATACGATAAATATTTACCAACATATCTTTAAATGTAATTGTTTTATCAATTGTCATCCCGTTATTTTCGGCTACTTTTTCAGAATTACTATTTTTAGTATTAATTATTGAAATTAGACTTTTTGAAAAATCATTTTCAAAGGCAAAATCTTTACATTTTTTAGTAGCTTCTGATGCGTATCCTTTTTGTCTATATTTTGGCAAAATCGAATAAGCGATTTCTATTTCTTGTTTTTCTTCAATTTCTCTAACTATAAGTCCACTTTGACCAACTATTTCATTTGTAGTTTTATCTATTATGATATTTGCACCACCTAGATTATTTTCATATCTATCAAAAGTAATATCAAACCAAAATTGACATCTTTCTTCAGGAGTTTTGATTTTGTCTACACCTAAAAATTCACAAATTTCAATATCTTCAAATAATTCAATCCAGATATCAAAATCTTCAATGTTTAGTAATCTGAATTTTAATCTTTCTGTTTCTTGACCTTCAAGTGTATATTTCATTTATTTCAACTCCTTAATAAACGTACAACGTTTCTTGTGATATACAGGATCAAAATGTTTCCATAAATTATGAACTGCGTGATTGTCTTCTAATTCTGGTGTTCGCATGCAAGTTTCAATACCTAATTCTGTAAATGTTTTGTGGTTTTCGTTAAAAATAATTGAAGTTACACCTTTACTTTGGTATTCAGGTAACACGCCAATTAAATAAAACACTGCGGTTTTACTTTTCTTTCGTGCTTGTAATAAGTGATAAAATCCAAATGGAAATAATTTCCCTTTGGCTTTTTGTAAAGCTTCAGCAAAATCGGGCATAACGATACTAAAAGCAACCATTTTATCATCTTTATCCATAATGAATTTTATAAATTCGGGATTGATAAACGAAATGTATTTCTTCTTAAAATATTCAATTTGTATGTCGTTAATTGGTACAAATGATTGTAAAGTTGCATAACTAGAATTAAACAAATCGAACATTTTGTCTACATAAGGCATAATGTCTTTTGTTTTTGTAAAATTCAAATGTGTTAATTCGTATCTTTTTTCAATCATATCTGCTATACGTTGAAAATTGGTCGGATCAATGTTTGAAAAGGGGAATTTACTTTCTAAATATACTTTTTCTTTGGCATAGCCTAATTGTTCAAAATGTGTCGCGTAATAAGGAAAGTTGTACCAAGTAATCATCAAACCTCTTTCGTCGAAACCTTCAATTAAACAACCTACTTTGTCTAGGTTTGAAAATCCCATCGGACCTTCAATGTTTTCTAAATTATGTGCCGCACCAAAAGCGGTAACTTTTTCTAAAAGTGCTTTGGTCACTTCAATATCGTCAATGACATCGAACCAGCCGAAACGTACTTTCTTTTTTCCTAAAATATTGACTTCGTCCCAATTGATAATCGCCACAACACGGCCTACAATTTTATTGTTTTTATAGGCTAAATAAAAATGTGTATCAGCGGTTTGAAATACTGGATTTTTAGTTTTGTCAAAGGTTTCTAATTCTTCCTGAATTAATGGTGGAACCCAGTTTTTATTATCTTTATATAGTTCGAAAGGGAATTTTACAAATTCCTTCATTTCTTTTTTAGAGAAAACTTCTTTTATTTCTATCATTATTCCACTTCGTCTTTTCGTTTCTTTTTATCGGCCTTTTTGTCCATTTTTTTATCCAATTTACTTCTTGTGCCTGGCTTGTCCATTTTTACTTCTTGGTAGTTTTTAGTAAAACGCCAAGTAAACCCAATTCCACCATAGAAAATCCCTGGAGTGTTTTTGATGTTTGTTCCAATTGAAGCATCAAACTGCATGTTTTTTTCATAAAGAAAAGCTGCTCCTAAACGCACAATTCCATCGCTATAGTATTTTCCATTATACCCTTGGTTTTCAACAAATACCGATAAGTTTTGGTTAATTCCTCGAGTTAAAGTTAAGATATAATCAATACTTGCCAAATCAGTTCCTATTTTATTATAAGCAATATTAGTTACTAAAACCGTTCTAGTACCAAAATGATTTTGAGCAATAATCATAGCTTTCGGACTAAAGCTTGGTTCTACAACATCAGGTGGAGCGTAATTAAATAAATTATCTTTTGCTAAATTAAAATTAGCACCAACATATCCGGCTAATGCAGGAATAAATTGTCTCCATTTGAAGCGGTGATTAGCTTTCCAACTGTATAAGTTTGGTTTTTCTACATAATTTTTAAATGGATCGTAAAATAAATATTTCGCGCCTAAAATAGTTTGACGCAAAGCACTTCGGTCTGTAGAATAATCTAGTTGTGTATATTTGTCTTTTTGGTATTGAAGTTCACCAATAATTTCTAATTCTTCTTTGAAAAATCCCCAACGGATTGCTAAGTCGGCATTAAAACCTTTAGCATTATATTGTAAAGTTTCATGATCTTCTTTGATGTAGTTGACTCCAGTTTCTGCTTGAATTACATTTTTACCTACTGAAAACGCCATCATTGATTTACCTGGTCGGTTCGAATTTACTTCGTCTGTAAATTGTGCATTACAAATTACAGATGCAAAAAGTGTTGCGAACAAAAATATATTAGTAGTTGGCTTCATAAGAATTTATTTTAAAACCCAAATGTAAATATTTTATAATAATTTTAAGTATTACATTTGATATATTCCTTATTTTTGACAAAAAAAATACAATTTATGGATACAGCAAGTGTGCCGGGATTTATTAGAACTTTATTCTACATCATTTTGTTTTATTATTTATTTAAGTTCGCAATGAGATTGTTAGCACCATATTTGATGCAAAAAGTCGCGAAAAAAGCAGAAGAACATATAAAGAAACAATTTGAACAACAGCAACAACAATATCAATCACCAACAGAAAACTCACAGGAAGTTCCTAAAAAGGAGAAGAAAGTAGTAGGTGATTATATCGATTACGAAGAAGTTGAATAAAAATTTCCCCCTTTCGGGGAATTTTTTATTTTTGTAGGATATTAACTTAAGAAGTAAAATGAAGAAATTAGAAAAATTTGCGCCACATTTATATGCCATTTTTGGTTTTATAGTAATTGCTGTTATTTATTTTTATCCAGTTTTGTCTGGAAAGCAAATCTTACAATCTGATATTGCGCAATACACAGGTATGGCTAAAGAACAAAACGACTTTAGAAGTGAATACCATGATGAGCCATATTGGACAAATAGTGCGTTTGGTGGTATGCCAACGTATCAATTAGGTGCAAAATATCCTCATAATTACATTAAAAGTTTAGATAGCGCATTACGATTTTTACCTCGTCCTGCGGATTATTTATTCTTATATTTCTTAGGTTTTTACTTATTATTAATGAGCTTAAGAATCAAACCGCTTCAAGCCTTTTTTGGAGCATTAGCTTTTGGTTTTTCTACCTATTTAATTATTATTTTAGGAGTGGGACATAACGCGAAAGCTCATGCAATAGCTTATATTCCTATGATTTTGGCCGGAATTGTTTTCATTTTCAACAAACGATATTTGGTTGGTGGAATTGTAACTATGCTTGCCGCTGGTTTAGAAATTCAAGCGAATCACTTTCAAATGACGTATTATTTCTTGTTTTTATTTGCTTTCGTAATCGGATTTTATATCTACGAAATTATCAAAGAAAAAGACTTCAAACATTTATATAAATCTTTTGTGATTTTAGGTTTAGGTGCCATTTTAGCTATTGGTGCGAATGCCACTAACATATTAGCAACAGCAGAATATGCTAAATATTCAACCAGAAGTAATAGTGAATTATCTTTCGACGAAAACGGTAAAAAGAAAACCGATAATAATGCGATGAGTTATGAATACATTACACAATATAGCTACGGAATTGATGAAAGTTTAAATTTAATTGCACCTAAATTATTTGGAGGTTCAAGTTATGACGATTTAGGCGCGGATTCGGCAATGTATCAATTTATTGTTGGGCAAAATGTTCCAGAAAGTGAAGCTAGAGAATTAGTGAAGCAAATGCCAACATATTGGGGTGATCAAACGAGTGTTGCTGCTCCAGCTTATATTGGAATTGTTGTGTTTTTTCTAGCGGTTTTAGCTTTATTTTTAGAAAAAAGAAGAATTAAATACGCTTTAGTTGCTGGAGCAATTTTCTCAATATTATTATCATATGGTAGAAATTTAGAACCTTTAACGAGATTCTTTATTGATTATGTGCCGATGTACAATAAGTTCAGAGCGGTTTCATCAATTCAAGTTATTTTAGAATTGTGTTTACCCGTTTTAGCCGCTTTAGGTTTAAATGCGTTTATTAATTCGGACGAAGAAGAAAGAAAGAAACCTTTGTTATATACAGGTGCAATTGTTGCTGGACTTTTAATAGTTATTTTATTAGCGAATGGTGTTTTCACTTTTTCTGGTGCAAACGACAAATATTATGCACAACAATACGGACCTGAAGTAATGAAAGTCTTGAAAGAGGATAGAGAAAGTATGTATTTTTCTACTATTTATCGTTCATTAGGATTTTTAGCAGTGGCTTTCGGAATATTATTTTTATACACTAAAAAAACGTTATCACAATTTACAACTGTGGTTTTAGTAGGTTTAGTAATGGTTATCGATTTATTCGTAGTTGCGAAAAACTACGTAAAGGCTGATGATTTTGTTTCAAAAAGTCAAATTGAAAGACCTTTTGGTGAGCCATCTGAAGCGGATACTCGTATTTTAGAAGATACTACTCATTTTAGAGTTTTTGATGTGGACGGACATATGAATAGTGCTAAAGCTTCATTTTATCACCAATCAATTGGTGGATATCACGCAGCTAAGCCTAAAAAAATGCAAGAAATATTCGATTATCAAATTGCGAAAAACAATATTGAAGTCTTGAATATGTTGAATGCTAAATACATTTTACAATCAAATAAAGAAGGAATTCAACAAGCTTTAGAAAACCCGAATGCGAATGGAAATGCTTGGTTTGTTTCGAAAGTTAAAGTGTTAAATTCTGCAGATGAAGAAATGAAAGCTTTAGATAAGTTAAAAACTAAAGATGAAGCTACTTTTATGAAGCCAGCTTTAACTAAAGGTGATTTTAACTTTGAAACAGGTAAAGATTCTACTTCAACTATTGAGTTAATTTCATATAAACCAAATCATTTAAAATATACTTCAAACAATTCTAAAAATGGTTTTGGAGTGTTTTCAGAAATGTATTATGCAAAAGGCTGGAAAGCTACAATTGATGGAAAAGATGCTGAAATTTATAATGTAGATTACGTTTTACGTGGTTTAAAAATTCCAGCAGGAAAACACACCATCGAATTTAAATTCGAACCTCAAGTAGTAAAAACAGGAAGTATGATTTCTTTAATTTCAACAGTTTTAATGCTTTTAGCTATTGGTTTGGGCATTTTTTATTGGAGAAAACAGAATAAGAATCTGGCTGAGATAAAATAATTTTATATAAAACCTGATAGATTTCAAAAAGCTGTCAGGTTTATTTTTCAACATACTATTTTGAGTTCAAACAAAGTTTTAATCATTACTTATTATTGGCCGCCTGCTGGTGGACCAGGTGTGCAACGTTGGTTGAAGTTTGTCAAATATCTTCCCGATTTTGGAGTAGAACCGATTGTTTATATTCCAGAAAATCCGAGTTATCCATTGATTGATGAAAAATTACTTTCTGAAGTTTCTGATGCAACCGTTATTCTGAAAAATAAAATCTTTGAACCTTATGCTTTAGCTTCTTTTTTATCGAAAAATAAGACGAAAAAATTAGGAGCAGGAATTATTACTCAAAAGAAAAAACAATCGTTTATTGAAAAAACAATGCTTTGGATTCGTGGCAACGTTTTCATTCCAGATGCACGTGTTTTTTGGGTAAAACCTTCTGTAAAATATCTTAAAAAATACATTCAAGAAAATAATATTGAAACCATTATAACGACTGGTCCGCCACATAGTTTGCATTTAATTGGTTTAGATTTAAAAAAGCAATTAAACGTCAATTGGATTGCCGATTTTCGTGATCCATGGACCACTATTGGGTATCATAAAGAACTGAAATTATCAAATTGGGCGAGTGCTAAGCATAAAGCTTTGGAAAAAGAAGTGATGAACACTTGTGATACGATTTTAGTGACTTCTCCAACCACAAAAACAGAATTTGAAAGTATTACGAATAAACCAATTGAAGTCATTACAAATGGTTATGATGTGGAGAAAATCGAAAGAAAATCATTAGATGAAAACTTTACGTTAGCACATATCGGTTCGTTTTTATCGGAAAGAAATCCACAAATTTTATGGGAATCTTTATCAGAATTAATTCAAGAAAATGAAGCTTTTGCGAAACATTTTAAGTTGAAATTAATCGGAGCAGTAAGTAAAGAAGTGTTACAATCTATTTCCGAATTTCAACTGGACAATTTTGTACAAAATTTAGGTTATGTTTCACACGAAGAAGCCTTAGTACATCAAAGAAGTTCACAAGTTTTACTGCTGATAGAAATTGATTCTGAAGACACCAAATGTATCATTCCAGGAAAACTATTTGAATACATGGTTTCCGAAAGACCAATCTTAGCCATCGGACCAAAAAACTCCGATTTTGAGAATATCATAAAACAGACAAATACAGGTGTTTTTTATCAATATAATGAGAAAAATGAGCTGAAAAATCAAATTTTAGACTATTTTAATCAATATTTGGACAAATGTCTAAAAGTAAACGCTGTAGGTTTACAACAATTTAGCAGAAAAAGTTTGACTGAAAAGTTGGTTGGAGTTTTGAGGCAAAAGGGATAAGGCAAAAGTAAAAAGTTGAAAATATAAATGTTGAATTTTGAATAACGAATTCTGAATTTTGAAATACATAAAACTGAATACTCAAAACTGAACACTGAATACTAAAAAAATATGGGAATCGTAATTAAACAATCTATTAAAAACACCATCATCACTTTATTAGGTTTTGGAATTGGTGCGGCAAATACGTTGTTTATGTATCCGTATTTTTTGGGGAAAGATTATTTTGGTTTAACAGGATATGTGCTTTCTGCAGCCAATATTTTGTATCCAATTATGTCATTCGGAATACAAAATACACTGATAAAATTCTTCAACGAAAACAATAAAACAGAGAAAGAATTAAATAGTTATATCACTTATATGCTATTTGTTCCGCTGTTTTTCATTACACCTTTAATGTTTTTGTTTTACTTTTTTTACGATGACATTGCACTTTATGAATCTCAAAAAAATAGTTTCATTTATGATTTCGTTTGGATCATTCCAATTATTGGAATTTTCATGGGGTATTTCGAGATTTTCTACGCTTGGTTAAGAGCACATATGAAATCGGTTTTTGGAAGTTTTGTAAAAGAAGTTTTCGTTCGAATTTTAATTACGATTTTACTTTTTGGCGTTTATTTTGAATACATTTCACCAGCAGATTTTATTTATTCTTTGGTTTTAGTGTACGGAATTGGGTTGCTTCTTATTGTTTTCTATGCGAATAAAGTCAAACAAATCAGATTGCATTTCAAAACACCAAAAAACAGTAAAGCTATTTTGACTTTTACGGTTTTCATTATTTTATCTGCAAGTATTGCGAATATGTTGTTAGACATCGATAAATATATGATTAAGCATTATATGAAAATTGACAATATTGCTTATTATTCAGTGGCGATTTTTATTGCGATGGTTATTTCTGTTCCGAGCAGAGCCATGCATCAAATTACGTATCCAATTACTGCTAAATTGATGAGCGAAAACAAATGGCAAGAATTAAACGATTTATATAAAAAATCTTCGATTAGTTTACAGGTTATTGGAGGCTTAATCATGTTGGGTATTTTCGTCAATATTAAAGAGTTATACTTGATGTTGCCAAAAGATTATGCGCAAGGATTATTTGTGGTTTTCACGATTGGTTTTTCAAAATATTTCGATTTAATTTTAGGAAATAACAATGCCATTATTTTCAACTCAAAATATTACAGAGCAGTATTGTTTTTAGGTTTAATGTTAGTGGTTTTAATCGTTTTGTTAAACATGTATTTCATTCCAAATTTCGGATTAAATGGCGCAGCTTTCGCCACCTTAATCTCCATTGGAATGTACAGTTTAGCGAAATTATTATTTGTGGTTTTTAAAATGAAATTATTTCCGTTTACCAAAAATACCATTGTTTCATTTGTTATTACTTTAGCTTTGTTTTTCGGATTTTATTTCTGGGAATTTCCTTTTCATCCAATAATCAATATTGGTTTAAAATCTGTTTTAATTTCTGTTTTATACTTGTCTTTACACTATTATTTCAAAGTTTCTAGCGATATTAATTATGTGATTAGAAATACGGTTGAGAAATTCTTGAAAATTAAGATATGAATAAACTAATCTGTTTTATTTTTCTGATTTTTGTTTTTTCATGTAAAAATATTGATCAATCGAATGAAGATAATATCATCAAAACGGAAACTATAGAAAGTAAATCAGTTAAAATTATCGAACCAAAAAAGGAGAATATTGTTTATAAACCAGATATTGATTGGCAAGAAAACTTTGGATTAACTCACGATATTGATAAAGATTCCATTTGGAAAAAACCCGTAAGATTTTATGTAGATAATCCTAATTGTGATAAAACAGCTATTGGTTTTTATTTTGGAAAATTTAGACCAAGAGATACTCCAGAAACTAGTAAAGTATTACAATTAGCTGTTTCAGACGATACTAATTTAAGACCTTTTTACAGATGGATTTTAAATAAAACGATTGAAATTCAAGATGGTGCTTTAGGAGAATTTACGGGAGTTCCGGCTAGAAAATACACTGAAAAATTTCCAAATGAGTTTTTTGAATATATGGATATTGATCCTTCAGGAGAGAAATATTCAAATTGGTACAATTCTATTTTATATAGTGGATCTTACGAAGATGATGATATTAAAAAATCTGAAGTCATTAGACAGAATTTGATAAAAACTATGAAATCAAATTGTAAAAACTGCAACCAAAAAATGAATAAGAGAATTGAAAAGTTTGCATTAGATTGTTTTCCAGAATCAGAGAAATAAACAAAAAAATCCCGCTTCGCTTTCACGTTACGGGATTCTCTCAATTAATCAACCAACCAACTATAAACTATCTTTTTCTTTCAACAGCATCTTTTTTGATGCCATCGATGTCTTCTTTTCTCATTTTTTCTTTGCTACCATCTTTTTTGTAGTAGTAAAAATCATCATCGTTTCCGTAATCATCATCGTGATAATCACCTCCGCTATAACCAGTAGGGCAAGGGTTGTAAGTGTAACCGTAGTTCATTCCGTTTATATAACCTGTTACTCCAACTATTTGTCCATGATAGTTATAAAACAATCTCATTCCTCCAATTCTTGTTAAAGCAAAACTGTTGTAAGTCATATATACACTACCAATTCTTCTTACTCTTCCGTAATAGTCGTAGTTGACAAAAACATTACCAACACGTCTTACTCTTCCATAATTGTCGTGCTCGATTTTTATTCCTCTAACACCTCTATCTATTGCATTTGTTGCTGGAATGCCACCACGTCTTGCAATATAACTTCCGTTTCCAGTGTTGAAATCGAAATCTCCGTTTGGGAAAACATAAAATGAAATTCCTCTTTCTCTAAACTCTATCGGTTCTGCGTCTCTATAATCAATTGCATAATAATTATTATGTCCGTTATGATTTCCGTTTGGATGACCGTTTCCGTTTCCACGTCTGTCAGTTCTTATTTCTTGTGCAAAAGTTGCGTTTAACATTAATAAAAAACTGGCAACTAAAAATGTAATTTTTCTCATGATTTCTAAATTTTAATTGTTAAACATTTTCGACTTGTTATCGTTAATTAGGTGTTTTCAATTGCTGTGCCAAAGCCCAAATTATAAGTGATAACGATATGATAATGACTTGTTAATGATTTCTAATGCATTGGTATTCATGTCATTGTCTCTTTGTTTTTAAACTTGTCCTTGATTTTTGAACTTGAATTTTGTCATTGCGTTTGAATTTAGTATTTTAGCACAAATCTAAAACCACAATGAAAAAGTCTATAGCCATTTTATTATTATCAGCCAGTCAATTTATTTTTGCACAGTATCCAACAGAATATTTTAGATCACCTTTAGATATTCCCATCAATTTATCAGGAACATTTGGCGAACTCCGCCCGAATCACTTCCATTCCGGTTTAGATATTCGAACCAACAATGTAGAAGGTTTACCTGTTTATGCCTCGGCAGAAGGAATGATTGTTAGAATTAAAGTTTCTGCATTCGGATATGGAAAAGCTATATATATTGCACATCCAAACGGTTACACTACAGTTTACGGCCATCTTCAAAAATTTAGCGATAAAATTGAAGCTTACGTAAAAGAACAGCAATACAAACAAAAAAGTTACGAAGTAGAATTGTATCCAAGTACTTTAAAAGTTACTCAATCTGAAATTATTGCTTTATCAGGAAATTCTGGTGGAAGTGGTGGACCACATTTACATTTTGAATTTAGAGATACGGCTACCGAAAAAATCATCAATCCGATGGCTTTTGGTATGAATAAATTAATCAAAGACGAAATGAATCCTGTAATTTCAAGTCTGATGGTTTATCCTGCAAACGATTCTACATTTGTAAATAAAAGTAGAAACCCAGTTAGTTTATCGTTACAAAAACAAGTTGATGGTTCTTTTTTAGCATCAAAAGTTGTAGCAAATGGGAAAATCGGTTTTGCTCTTAATTCTTATGATTTATCGACTAATAATTACAATAAAAACGGGATTTATAAAGTAGTGAGTTATTTGAACGGTTCTCAAAATTTCAAGTATGAGTTTGATACGTTTGCTTTTGACGAATCGAAACACATCAATTATTTTATAGATTTTTACAGATATAAAAAACTAAATCAACGTTTCCAGAAATTATTTATCAAGGAAAGTTATCCTTTGTCTATAATTAGCGGGAATACTAAAAGTGGTTTTGTTGATATTAAACCCAATGTGAATTATACCTACAAAATTGAAGTTTTCGATTTTCACGGCAATAAAACCGTTGTAAATATTCCAATTACTTATGAAAATGAAGTAAATCCAACACCTGTAACTTCAAAAGGAAACTTTTACATCAAAACTAAATCCGATTATAATTTCGAATTTGAAAAAACAGCTGTTTATATTCCTGTAAATGCCTTGTATGAAAATGCATATTTGAATATCAGCGAAAAAGATAGTGTCCTAGATATTGCAAACAATTACGAAGCTATTGAAAACGGATTAACCATAACTTTAGATATGTCACATTTATCTGAAGATGAACAGAAAAAAGCCTTTGTAGGAACAGTTTTAGGCTTAAAATTAGAATACAATTCATCTTTCAGAAAAGCAAATAAAGTTTCTGCAAAAGTAAAAGCATTCGGGAAATACAAAGTCGGATTTGATAATGTAGCTCCACGAATTTACAATCCGAACTTCATTGAAGGTAGCAATATTTCTAAATTATCTACGTTAAGTGTTTCTATCAGTGATGCAATTTCTGGAATTGATACGTACAACGCCTATTTAAATGGCGAATGGATTTTAATGGAATACGATTACAAAACGAAAAAACTGGTTCATAATTTAAAAGATGGAAAAGTGATTTCAGGAAAAAACGATATTAAAATTGTGGTTACAGACAAATTAGATAATACAGCCACATTTTCATCCAATTTTATTTATTAATTATGAGCTTGAATATAAAGTCAATTCGATTTATCTTATTTTTTGTTTTAATTTCTTCATTTTCTTTCGCTCAAAAGGCCAGAATTAAAGGAATTGTATTGAATGAAAGTAATCAACCTATAGAAAATGTTTCGGTAAGTTCACCAACTTCAAATACTGTTACGAATAATAATGGTTTCTATATTTTAGAAATTGATGCAAATACTGAAGTTACTATTACATATTCTCAAAATAACTTCAAAAAATCGACTTACAAAGTAAAGTTAAAACCGAATGAAGATTTTGAATGGAATCCGATTTTAGGAACAATAACAGAAACTATTGAAACTGTTGTTATTACAGGTAAAAACAGAAAAATAAACGGAGCAACCGCTGTTTCACCTGTTTTATTAAGAAGAATTCCTGGAGGAAATGCTGGTGTAGAAAATTTAATTAAAACTTTACCAGGTGTGTATTCTAATAACGAATTGAGTACTTCGTATGCCGTTCGTGGTGGAAATTACGATGAGAATTTAGTTTATGTTAATGAAATTGAAGTCTATCGTCCGTTTTTAGTTCGTTCTGGACAACAAGAAGGTTTGAGTTTTACAAATACCGATTTAGTTCAAAATATCGATTTTTATGCTGGAGGATTTCAAGCGAAATATGGCGATAAATTGTCTTCTGTTTTAGATATCGCTTATAGAAATCCAAAAGCGTTTCACGCTGGTTTAGAAGCGAGTTTAATGGGCGGAAGTATTTTTGCTGAGGGTGTTTCTAAAAATCAAAAATGGAGTAATATTACAGGTATTCGTTACAGAAACAATTCACTTTTAGTAAAAAGTCAGGAAACAGAAACCAATTATAAACCTTCGTTTTTAGATGTGCAATCGATGTTTAATTTCAATTTAAACACCAAATGGAATTTTAGCTTCCTAGGAAATATTGCTCAGAATAATTACAAATACCAACCTACAACTCGTCAAACGAATTTTGGAACAGTTAGTGAGCCAATTGCTTTGTTAATTGATTACGAAGGACAAGAAAAAGATAAATACACTACGTTTTTTGGTGCGATAAAATCAGTTTATGAGCCAAATAAAAACAACAAATACAGATATATTTCTTCCGCTTATCATACGGTGGAACAAGAATATTACGATATTTTAGCACAATATCGTTTAGGTGAAGTTGATGCCAATATTGGTTCGGAAACTTTTGGAGATGTTATTTTTTCTCGTGGAATTGGTTCGCAATTGAATCATGCCAGAAATAATTTGGATGCCTTAATCGTAACTAACGAGTTAAAAGGAAATCATAAATTAAATGATAATAATGGAATTGAGTGGAGTTTTAAACACAATTTTGAAAACATTAGAGATAGAGTAGTAGAGTGGGAAGTAGTTGACTCCGCTGGCTTTTCATTACCAAATCCTTTATTAGAGTATGTAAATGACCAACCATATAATCCATATTACGGACCTTTAGCGCCTTACCAAAATGTTAGAGCTAAAAATAATACCACAATTAATCGTTTCAGTGCCTATTTAAATTGGAATCACGAAGGAAATCTTGGCGAGCATACGTATTATGTGAATGCGGGTGTTCGTGGACAAAGTTGGATGGTTTCAAATAATGGTATTTCTGGTGACAATCAGTTAACTTTTTCGCCAAGAGCACAATTTATTTTAAAACCGAAATGGGAAAAAGAAATGATTTTCCGTTTTTCGGTCGGAGTGTACAATCAGCCGCCATTTTACAGAGAATTACGTGCTAATGATGGAAGTGTGAATCCAAACGTAAAAGATCAAAAATCGATACACTTTGTTTTAGGTCACGATTATAGTTTTAAAATGTGGGAAAGACCATTTAAGTTAGTAAGCGAAGCATATTACAAAACTATGAACGATGTAAATACGTATACAATTGACAATGTGCGTATTCGTTACCGAGCAAATAATGATGCTACAGCTTATGTTTACGGAATTGATGGTCGTTTAAATGGAGAATTTGTTCCTGGAGTAGAATCTTGGTTTACATTCGGATATTTAAAAACAGAAGAAAATCAAAATGGAAGAGGAAATATCGCTCGTCCAACGGATCAACGTTTAAAATTTGCTATCTTATTTCAAGATTATATGCCAAACATTCCAAGTTTAAAAATGTATTTGAATTTGGTGTACAATACTGGTTTACCAGGAGGTTCGCCAGCTTATGCGGATGCTTATGATTATCAAATGCGTTTGAACGATTATCGTAGAGCTGATGCCGGATTTTCATATGTTTTTAAAGATGCAAAGTTAGGCGCTCACAGAAAATGGTTAGCTAATTTTACTGAGATGTCTTTAGGTTTTGAAATCTATAATATGTTTAATAATCAAAACTCAATTACGAATACTTGGGTTCGCGATGTGTACACGAAAACACAATATGGAGTTCCAAATTATTTAACTACAAGAACGTTTAATTTGAAATTGAGTATGAGAATTTAATTTCAAATTACTATATTTGATAGACAAACTAATGAACATGAAAAATTTTATATATATCCTTTTAGCTTCTAGTGTGATGATTTTTTCTTGTCAAGAAGAAAAAGCCAAGCCAAAGGTGAAATACACCGAAAAAGAAGCTAAATCGCCAGAAAAAGACACTACAAAGTTAGAAGTAGCCGATTTGCCTATTCAATTTGTGGGTTCCAATGTTTTAGTTTATACAATAGGAAACTTGACACTTGGAGATATTAATAAAAAAGGAAGTTACGAAACAACTTCATATGAAGGTGTAGCGGGATTTAATGTCTCTAATTCGATGGAAAACGAAATTACGGGTTATTTACAAAACTTAAAATTCCAAACGATTGGAACAGATTCACTTCATGTTTTAACAGATAAAGTGATGCTTATTGAACGTGTTTCGTTTATTAAAAATAACAAAATGCTAGTTTATATTTTGGCTGATGCTGATACGAATCAAGATGGTGTAATTGATTCTAATGATATTAAATCGTTATATACAAGTACAGAATTAGGTAAAAACTTCACAAAAATTTCTACAGATTTACAAGAATTAGTAGATTGGAAACATATCGAATCGACTGGTAAAATATATTTCAGAACTATTGAAGATGCTAATAAAAATGGTGAATTCGATAAGAAAGACAAAATTCATTATCATTTCTTAAACTTAAAAGATAGTAAGGTTTCGGAATATTTTCCACTATAGAAGATTTTTTTGTCATTCCGAACTTGTTTCGGAATCTATTATAGTTTAGATGCTGAAATCAAAGATTCAACGAAGTTAAACGAGTTCAGCATGACAAACATTGTAGAAAAACTTTGCGGAGACTTTGCGGTAAACTTTTAAATCAAAATATCACTTTCTAAATCAGATTTTTCAATTTCAATGGTATAATCTAATTTCGAAACCAGTTCAATCACTAGCTTTTTATACCAGTTTTCCGATTTCGGATGAATGTATATTTTTTCAATTAATTGATTGACATCAACATCTATTTTTATTCCGTCGTTTATTTTAATCGCATTTTCAGATAAATCGGAAATAATTCTTACCTCTCTTTCATACTGAAAACTTTTTCGTTTAAACATAAAAGGGAAAAACATATCATCAAACGGAATGTATTCTTTTTTGTAGTCGATATAATTCACTTCACCAATAAATTGGCTATAATTGATTTCGGGTTTTAATGCTTTTTGTAGTCTTCCAATAGTTGATTGAATGGCCAAACCTTCATTATTTTGGGTAAAGATTTGCCACATTGCAAACGATTCGTATTCGTTAATGTGCCAACTGCTTACGACCACTTTTTCACGATGTGATTTGTAATAATCTAAAAATTCTGGATTATTCTCCGATAACTTTTTAATTTCCTCATACGTAGGTTCAGAAAATGTACCTTCATATTGATCTTCAAATTTATCAGAACGCGACATAAATAGCTTTCGCGACATCAATAAATCTAAAAATTTCGACAAGTCTAAGTATTTCCAAACAATAGTGTCTGGATCTTCAGGTAACTTAATGTTGTCGTTTTTTTTGTACATTTTAAGTTATTTCGAAAAATTATAATTAATTATTCTAAAGATTGTAGCGCTACTAATCTCGCGTACGTACCATTTTTCGCAATCAATTCGGCGTGTTTACCTTGTTCTACAATTTCACCTTTTTGCATTACAATAATGTTATCTGCTTTTTGAATTGTAGATAAACGGTGTGCAATTACAATAGAAGTTCGGTTTTGCATCATTTTTTCTAAAGCATCTTGAACTAATTTTTCACTTTCTGTATCTAAAGCAGAAGTCGCTTCATCTAAAATCATAATTGGTGGATTTTTCAATACTGCTCTGGCAATAGATAAACGTTGTTTTTGTCCACCAGATAATTTTCCACCAGCATCACCAATATTGGTATTAATTCCGTTTGGAAGCGTTGACACAAACTCGTAAGCATTGGCAATTTTCAAGGCGTCAATAATTTCTTCATCTGTAGCATCTGGTTTTCCGATTAGCATATTATTTTTAATGGATTCATTAAATAAGATTGAATCTTGAGTAACTAAACCAATTAAGCCACGTAATGCATGCATGTCCCAATCTCTAACTTCTACGCCATCAACAGATATTGAACCGTTATTAATATCGTAAAAACGCGTTAATAAGTTAGCAATCGTACTTTTTCCAGAACCCGATTGTCCAACTAAAGCTATCGTTTTTCCTTTTTCTACTTCAAAAGAAAAGTTTTTCAATACATTTTCCTCTTGATACGCAAAATTGATATTTTTTACAGAAATTCCTTTGTCGAAAGTATGTTTTACGAATGCATCCGGTTTATTAACAACCACATTTTCTTGTTCTAACAACGTAAAAACTCTTTCGGCAGCGGCTAAACCACTTTTTACTTGATAAGATGCTTTAGAAATTGCTTTTGCAGGAGTTAAGATAGTATATGCTAAAGCAATATAACCAATGAAATCTGTTCCTTTAAGTGAATGTTCCACTAAGACCATATGACCTCCAAACCAAAGTAAAACCGCAATGGTAACAATTCCTAAAAATTCACTCATTGGTGAGGCAAGGTTGTTTTTATTAGCTATACTAGTTGATAATTTCAATAACCTTTCTAAAGAATCATTAAATTTTTGAATGAAAGAACCTTCCGCATTATAACTTTTAACCACTTTTAATCCAGTTAAAGTTTCGTCTAAAGTAGAAATAAATAAACCTTGTTCTTGTTGTGCTCTTACGGATTTTGCTTTTAAATTTTTTCCAACTCTAGAAATAATGAATCCAGAAATAGGAATAAATGCAAAAACAAATAAAGTCAATTTCACACTGATAGCTAACATGGCAATGATTGAAAATACGATAGTTAAAGGTTCTCTAACCACTAATTCTAATATTTGGAAAAAAGAATTTTGAACTTCTCCAACATCACCTAACATTTTTGTCATTACATCACCTTTTCTTTGATTAGAATAGAAAGAAATAGGCAAATGAATAATTTTAGCATATAATTTTTCCCGCAAATCTCTTAAAACACCATTTCTAAGAATCGTAACTTGAAAAGAAGCCAAATAATTAAAAATATTTTTTAAAAGAGCAGTAATAATTACTATTCCGACTACTAACATTAAAGCATATTGCGCTCCATAGTCATCGTTTAATTTTGTAATATAAAAACCTAGATATTCTTGACCATATTTATTAATACTACCAATTCCTGTATATTCTGGTTTGGTTAAAACTTTTGTGGTTTTATCAAATAAAACGTCTAAAGTTGGTATTAATGACACCATTAATATTGTAGAGAAAAAAGCATAAAAAACATTAAAAATGATGTTTAAAATGGCATTTTTCTTATACTTTAGAGCAAAAGGTATTATTTTTTTTAAATTCTGATCCATTTAGTTTAATTTCATTTCAGTGATTATATTCTGAATTTTTGTATCTAAAAAGTGATTAGCTTCTTCAAAGTCATTTTTGTCTTCTAAAATAGCATTAACGCTAAAATAGAATTTGATTTTTGGTTCGGTTCCACTTGGTCTAGCGCAAATTTTTGTCCCATCTTCTAAGTAATAAATCAATACATTTGATTTTGGAATATCTAAATCGAAAGTTTCATTGTTTATTAAATCGCGAGCTGTTGTGTTTTGGTAATCTTCAATACAAACCACACGTTGACCGTTTATCGTTTCCATCGGATTGTCGCGTAAGTCCACCATCATTTGATTGATTTCTGCTAAACCTTCTTTTCCTTTTTTTGTTAAAGATATTAAATGTTCTTTATAAAATCCGAAATCTAAGTATAAGTTAATCAATTCTTTATACAAACTACTTCCAGCAGCTTTTGCTTGAGCAGCAATTTCGCAAACCAATAAACACGCAGCAACTGCATCTTTATCTCTAACGGCATCACCAACCATATATCCGAAACTTTCTTCGCCACCGCCAATAAATTTCTGATTCGGGAAGTCTTTAATAAATTTTGCAATCCATTTAAAACCTGTTAATCCTACTTTACATTCAATTCCGTAAGCACTTGCTAAATCTAACATCATTGGAGTTGAAACAATTGTTGAACCAATAAATTCTGTACCAGTAATTTTGTCGGCGCGTTTCCATTGTTCTAATAAAAATGCTGTCATAATAACCATAGTTTGGTTTCCGTTTAACAACATCATTTTTCCATCATTATTTCTAACGGCCACACCTAATCGGTCAGAATCTGGATCAGTTCCAATAACAATGTCAGCGTTTACTTTATCTGCTAAGGCTAAAGCCATTGTTAAGGCTTCAGGTTCTTCAGGATTTGGCGATTTTACTGTTGGAAAATTTCCATCAGGAATTTCTTGTTCTTTTACGATATTTACATTCGTATAACCTGCTTTTGCTAAAACCGCAGGAATTGATTTTACAGAAGTTCCGTGTAATGGCGTAAAAACAATATTTAAGTTGTCTTTTGCAGCTTTTGGCGTATTGAAACTTGCGTTTTCAACTGTTGAATTCACAAACGCTTCGTCAATTTCAGCATCAATATATTCAATTAAACTTTCGTTTGCCGTAAAGTTAATGTCGCTATATTTTAACGCTTCAACTTCTGCAATAATTTCTCCATCTTGTGGTGGTACGATTTGTCCGCCATCTTGCCAATATACTTTGTAACCGTTATATTCTGGTGGATTGTGAGAAGCTGTTAATACAATTCCTGAATGACAGTTTAAATGTTTTAAGGCGAAAGATAATTCTGGAGTAGGGCGCATTTCTGAAAATAAATACACTTGAATTCCATTTGCTGAAAAAATATCAGCAACCACTTTTGCTAAAGTATCACTGTTTTTTCTACAATCGTATGCAATAGCGACTTTTAAGTCTTCGTTTGGAAAACATTTTTTCAAATAATTAGACAAACCTTGTGTGTTTTTTCCCAATGTGTATTTGTTAATACGATTGGTTCCAACACCCATAACGCCACGCATTCCGCCTGTACCAAATTCCAAGTTTTTATAAAAAGCATCTTCTAAACCTTTTGGATCAGAAGTCATTAATTCTTTTATTTCTTCTTGAATATTTTGGTCGAAAGTAGGCGTAAGCCATTCGTTAACTTGATCTAATATATTTTGTTCTATGTGCATAATCGTCATTGCGAGGCACGTGGCAATCTCGCTTATTTTAATGTTAATTTTTTTTAACCGCAGATTCGCAGATTTTTTATTAGAATTACTAAATCTGCGAATCTGCGGTTGTTTTTTTATTTTGAGGTCGCAATTTACGTCCTTAGAACTATAAAGTCTCCGCTATTTTATAGCGTTCTTCGTTGCTTTTAGTGCGTAAAATAATTTCGCCTAAAAATCCAGCTAAGAATAATTGTGTTCCAATTATCATAGTAGTTAAAGCGATATAAAATTCTGGTCTATTTGCTATTAAACGCGCTGTTTTGTGAAAAAATAATTTGTCAATTCCCATATATAAGGCTAAAGCAAATCCAATGAAAAACATTAAACTTCCTAGTAATCCGAAGAAGTGCATTGGACGTTTTCCGAATTTTGAGATGAACCAAATCGTAATTAAATCTAAAAATCCGTTTACAAATCTGTCGATACCAAATTTTGAAGTTCCGTATTTTCTAGCTTGGTGAATAACAATTTTTTCTCCAATTTTTGCAAAACCTGCATTTTTCGCTAAAACAGGAATATAACGGTGCATTTCGCCTGAAACTTCGATGTTTTTAATTACTACATTTTTGTAGGCTTTTAGTCCGCAATTGAAATCGTTTAGTTTTACACCAGAAATTCTTCTTGCAGCCCAATTGAATAATTTTGATGGAATATTTTTGAAAACTACTGAATCGTAGCGTTTTTTCTTCCAACCCGAAATTAAATCGAAACCTTTATTTTGAACTAAATCGTACAATTCTGGAATCTCATCTGGACTATCTTGTAAGTCGGCATCCATAGTAATTACTACATCTCCCAATGCTTTTGCAAAACCAGCGTGCAAAGCTTGACTTTTACCATAATTACGTAAAAACTTAATTCCTTTTATGTTGGAATTGTCTTTTTGTAAGTCTAAAATAGTTTGCCAAGACGCATCAGTACTACCATCATCTATAAACAATACTTCATAAGAAAAGTTATGACTAGTCATAACTTTCTCAATCCATTTAGATAATTCTGGTAACGATTCTTGTTCGTTTAATAAGGGAATTACTAGTGATATATTCATTTATTCGTTATATGTTGTTTTGGTTTTCATTACTGCGGCAACAATTAATCCAACTATTGAAGAAAATATAATTGAAAAAGCACTACCTTTTATAATATTTGCTAATGAATATTGATCGCCATTTTCTTTCATTGCAGTAATCGCTTCTTTCATAGCTTCTTTTGGAGTGTCAAATTTTTCCATAAATTCAACAGTTTTAGTAATTGCCAATTCTAAAATTTGCTCTTTTGCAGCAGGATCAATAAAATTAAATAAAATGTAATTAAAAATGTTTGCAATTACAATCCCAATTGTGCAGTATATAAAGAAAGCTGTAAAAGCTTCTTTAAAATTAATTATACCACCCATTTCTTTTTTAGTAGTTGAAACAACATAAATTCCAAGAGAGATGTAAAAAACTACCATTCCAATTCCAATATATGAATTGGCAAATAAATTGATATCAATGGCATACATTAATACAGTTACAACAATTGAAATAACTGCTGAAATAAGTCCAAATTTAATCCCGTTTTTCTTAATAGCTTCGTTCATTTTTTTAGTTTTTAGTTAGTTTAGTTTTTAGTTAGTTATTAGTAGTGTATTCTGTAAAATTGTTACACAGACTTTTGTATTACTTCAAAAACTTTACCGTCTTCAAATTTTAAGGTTTTCGATGGATATTTTAATAGCAATGCATAATCATGAGTAGCCATGATAATTGTTTTTCCATTAGCATTAATTTTTCTCAAAACCTCCATAATTTCAATACTCGTTTGAGGATCTAAATTTCCTGATGGTTCATCTGCTAAAATTAATTCAGGATCGTTTAATAAAGCTCTTGCAATAGCAACACGTTGTTGTTCACCACCAGAAAGTTGATGTGGCATTTTAGTAGCGAAATTCCCCATTCCAACTCTGTCTAAAACTTCTTGAATTTGATTGTTCATTTCAACCTGATCCACCCAACCTGTAGCTTTTAAAACAAATAGTAGATTTTCTTTAATATTTCTGTCAGATAATAATTTAAAATCTTGAAAAACAATTCCAATTTTTCTTCTTAAGTAAGGAATGTCTTTTTCTTTAAGTGTGTTTAAATCATAATCAACAATAGTTCCTTCGCCTTCTTTTAAAGGTAAATCGGCGTAAAGTACTTTCATAATACTACTTTTTCCAGAACCTGTTTTTCCAATAAAGTATAAAAATTCTCCTTTTTGAACTTCTAAATTAATATCAGATAATATTAAATTGTTTTCTTGATATATAGAAACGTTTTTTAATGATAAAATCGTTTGACTCATAATTACATAATTAATGTGTAAAAATATAAACATTTCACGGCTAAACAAAATTATTGAACTAAATAATTTCAATTACAATATTTAAGATAATTTTTACGTTTATAGTCATATCGATTTGATATATTTGAAATCGAAAGAACAAAAAATTTGCTTTTGCAAGCACCAATAAAAATAAATTGATTCATATGTTACCAATAAAAATAAATTTTGACATATAATTTTAAAAAGAATCCAACTATGAATATTTTAACAAAGATATCCTTATTATTACTTTTTGTTTCACAAAGTACTATTGCTCAGCAATCTGCAGTATGTTTAAGTCAAAATCAAGATTTCGATAAGGCGGTTCAACTATACAAAGAACAACAATTTCAAGCTTCACAAATTTTATTTGATAAGGTAAAAAGCACTTCTACTTCCGAAGAAATTATATCAGATTGTGATTATTATATTGCGAATTGTGCGATTAAAACCAATCAACAAGGCGCGGATGCTTTGATGGAATCGTTTATAGAAAATCACCCTACAAGTACAAAAAGAAATTCGGCTTATCTTGAAGTGGCTCAGTATTATTTTACTGAAGGAAATTATACACAATCGTTAAAATGGTATGAAAATATTCATGAACCAGATTTATCAGCTTCTGATTTTGAAAAAGCAAATTTTCAACGCGGATATGCCAATTTCGCTACGAAAAACAATAAAGATGCTTCGAAATATTTGAATAAAGTTGTGAATTCTAAAGAATACGGAAATCAAGCAAAATATTACTTAGGTTATTTGGCTTATGAAGGTGATAATTACAAGGAAGCGAATGAACTTTTCGGACAAGTCTCTGACCAAGATAAGTACAAAGAAAAAATGGGTTACTTCCAGGCGGATATGAATTTCAAATTAGGGAATTTTCAAAAAGCCATTGATTTAGGTGAACCACAATTGAAAAAATCTTCGGCTTTAGAAAAAAGTGAATTGTCGAAAATTATTGGAGAAAGTTATTTCAATTTAAAAAAATATGATAAAGCTTTACCATATTTACAAGCCTATAGAGGTAAAAACGGAAAATGGACAAATACTGATTATTACCAATTAGGTTATGCTTTTTACCAACAAAAAGATTACGAAAAAGCGATTACCCAATTCAATAAAATAATTGAAGGAAACGATTTTGTGGCGCAAAACGCCTATTATCATTTAGCAGAAAGTTATTTGAATACAGATAGAAAACAACAAGCATTAAACGCTTTCAAAACGGCTTCTGAAATGACTTTTGATCCTAAAATTCAAGAAGATGCAGCTTTGAATTACACGAAATTGAGTTACGAAATTGGAAATCCATATGTTTCTACTCCGGAAATTCTAAAATCGTTTATGGATAAATATCCTGCGAATCCGAACAATCAAGAATTGAAAGGTTTGTTGATTAATTCGTACATCACATCAAAAAACTACACAGAAGCTTTGGTTTTATTGGAAAAAAATAAAACACCTGAGAACAAAGCGGCTTATCAAAAAGTGACATTTTATAGAGGTTTAGAAATCTATACAGATGGGAAATATCAAGAAGCTTATGCTTTATTCAAAAAATCGTTAACGGAAAATAAAGATGCTAAAATTACGGCTCGTGCCACTTTTTGGAAAGGGGAATGTGAATACAGTTTAGATCAATTTTCTGAAGCAGTTTTAACTTACAAACAGTTTTTAAATAGTGCTTCGGCAAGTGAAACTCCGGAAAACAAAACAGTAAATTACAACTTGGCTTATGCATATTTTAAAATTAAAGAATACGTAAATGCTATTCCGTATTTCAATACATACATTACAAATTCAAAAGATGATAAAAACCGATTAACAGACGCGTATTTACGTTTAGGAGATTGTAATTACATTTCGTCTAAATACTGGCCAGCAATGGATGCGTATAACAAAGCTATCGAATTAAAATGTGTAGATGCAGATTATGCAGCATTTCAAAAAGGAATGAGCTACGGATTTGTAAATAAAAACGATAAGAAAATTGAAGATTTAAACAAGTTTGTATCTACGTATAAAACATCTCAATATTTAGATGATGCCATCTATGAATTAGCCAATACATACACGGTTGAAGAACAAAATGAAAAAGCGATTTCAACATTTGATATCTTAATTAATAACCATAAAAACAGTGCTTATGTTTCTAAATCAATCTTAAAACAAGGTCTGATTTATTACAACACAGATAAAGATGATGCTGCTATTACGAAGTTCAAAAAAGTAGTATCTGAATTTCCAAATTCTCCAGAATCTTTAGAAGCAGTTGCCACAGCAAAAAGTATTTATATGGCTAACGGAAAAGTTGGAGAATATGCAACTTGGGTAAAAACACTTTCTTTTGTGGAAGTCTCTGATGCTGAATTGGATAACGATATGTACGAATCAGCTGAGAAACAATATTTAGCTAATAATCCAAAAAAAGCTATTGAAGGTTTTACGAGTTACTTAGCACAATTTCCAAATGGATTACACGCTTTAAAAGTGCATTTCTACTTAGCACAATTGTATTTTGCTGATAAATTAGAGAAAAATGCGATTCCACATTACGATTTTGTAATTGGAAAGCCTAGAAACGAGTTCACAGAACAAGCTTTAGTACGATTATCTGAAATTCATTTGAAAGAAAAAAATTGTGATTTAGCGATTCCGGCTTTAAAACGATTAGAAACAGATGCTGAATATCCTCAAAATACCACTTTCGCACAATCGAATTTAATGAAGTGTTATTACGAAAAACAAGATTTTGCAAATTCTGAAATCTATTCGGATAAAGTATTGAAAAACCCGAAAATTGAAGATAAAATCAAAAGTGATGCTCAAATTATCATTGCTCGTTCAGCGATAAAAACTAATAACGATGCTAAAGCGAAAGAAGCTTACGCAAAATTACAGAAAATTGCTAAAGGTGAATTAGCAGCCGAAGCCTTGTATTACGATGCGTATTTCAAAAACAAAGAAGGAAAATTTGATGCTTCGAACAAAGCCGTTGAAAAATATTCTAGCACATATTCTGGATATAAATATTTCGGAGCGAAAAGTTTAGTCTTAATGGCGAAAAACTATTACGGACTAAAAGATAGTTTCCAGGCAACTGAAATTTTACAAAGTATCATTGATAATTTTACAGAATTTCCAGATGTTGTGGCAGAATCTCAAACCGAATTAGATAAGATTAAAGCCGAAGAAGCAAAAACGAATTCGTCAGTTACGAAGTAAGTTAAATTACGATTTACGAATTTTGATTTATGTAGCATAAAATAAAAAACATTGCGAACCTTGCGAAAACCTTAGCGTCTTTGCGGTTAAAAAAATAAAATATGAAAAAGATAATTTTTAGTATCATCGCCATTTCAGCTATTCAAGTTGGTTTTTCTCAAAAGAAAGACGAAAACATTGGTAGTGAAGTTGTAAATATTGTAAAACCTTATACACCAACCATTTCTGATGCTTTTAAAGTAAAGGAAACTCCAGCAGTAGAAGAAGAAGTTGTGGAACCAAAAATTCCAATTAAATATCAGATATTTTCTTTTCCGGTAGCGTCAACTTTTGTTCCTTCAAAAGGAAAAGCGGCTGATGTGGATAAAGAAGAATTGGAAAAAGGATTTTCTAATTATGCTTCATTAGGTGCTGGAAATTATGGAACTGTTAATGCCGAATTATTTATAGCACATCAATTGAGTAGAACCGATTATGTTGGAGGATTATTACGTCACTTATCTTCGCAAGGTGGTATAAAAGGTTTAGTTTTAGATGATCAATATTACACAACTGGTTTAGATTTTACTTACGGAAGTAGAACTAAAGAAATGAGTTGGAATGTCGATTTAGGTGCGAAAAACCAAGTTGTCAATTGGTACGGATTGCCAGAAAGTATCATTTTTGATGACGCAACTATTAGTTCTATCCAATCTACTCAAAGTTATAATACGATTTCGCTTGGCGGAAGAATGGAATTTAACGACGGATTGTTTAATGATGCTTCTATGCAATTCAAACGTTTTTCTGATAAATTTGGTGCGGGCGAAAATAGATTTTTTGTAAAACCAGCTTTCGATTTTGAAGTTATGGATAGTAAAGTTAGAGCTTCTTTCGTGGTTGATTATGTTGCTGGAAATTTCAAAAAAGATTATTATAATGTGGAAGAAATGAAATACAGCAATGTAATTTTCGGAACAAAACCTAGCTTTTTATACCAACAAGATGATTTTTCTGTGCATTTAGGAGCTGGATTGTTTTATACTTCTAATAAATTCAATGGTGCTTCTGATGGAAAATTTTTCGTATATCCAAATGTAAAAGCTTCATACCGTTTGGTGGGCGATTTAATGATTGCTTACGCTGGTGCAGAAGGAAATTTACAACAAAATTCATATGCTGATTTTGTAGATGGAAATCCGTTTGTTTCACCAACATTATATGTTGCTCCAACTGATAATTCGTATGATATTTATGTAGGAATGAAAGGGAAATTAGCCAATGCGGTTTCTTTCAACGTTCGTGGTGGAATGAATAATGAAAAAAATAAGCCGTTTTTTGTTTCAAATGTTTATGATCCAAGTATTACGGAAAAAGAAGGTTACCATTACGGAAATTCATTTAACGTAGTTTATGATAACTTGAACACATTTAGTATTTTCGGAGAAATTAAAGCCGATTTTTCTAAGAGTGCATCATTAGCTTTAAGCGGAACATATAATACTTATAAAGTATCTAGTTTGCAGGAAGCATATAATTTACCACAATTAAAAGTGGAGTCTACATTAAACATCGATTTCACAGAAAAATTGTATGGAGGAATGAAATTATTTTTCGTGGGAGAAAGAATGGATTTAGTTACAGTTCAAGATAAAACAATGGTAATTCCAACTTTTAATCAAGAGAAAGTAACCTTAGACAGTTATTTCGATTTAAATGCTCACATTGGCTACAAATACAATAAAAGACTGACATTTTTCTTAAAGGGAAACAATTTAGCAAACCAACAATATCAACGTTGGGCTAATTTCCCAGTACAAGGTATTCAGTTTTTAGGTGGTGCGAGCTATAAGTTTGATTTCTAGTTTTTAAAACTTCAACATTCAAAATTCCAAGTTGACTATTCGGAGTTTTGTCATTTCGACGTTAGGAGAAATCTCATAATATTAGTTACTTACTTTATGTGATTTCTCCTAACGTCGAAATGACAATTTTGCTAAAAATAAACCATAATTAAAATAATGTACAAAATATTTTTATTATTACTGTTTCCAGTATTCGTTTTCGCACAAAATATTAAAGGAAAAATTACCAATTCAAACAATGAACCCATTGCTGGTGCATCGATTTATTTAGATGGAACCACCATCGGAACTTCATCTGATTCTGAAGGTTTATTTGAAATTTCGGCTAAAAATAAATACAATACTTTATTAATTGTACGGTTTTTAGGTTACGAAGATATAATCGTATCGAATCCATACGAAAAAGAGTTTTATACGTTTGTTTTAGTTCCAAAAACCAATGAGATTGAAACGGTTCTTATTGTAAAAGATGGTTTCACCAGAAAGCAAAAACTGCAATTGTTTAGAGAGCAATTTTTAGGAACAACCAAATATGGTAAAGCCTGTAAAATACTAAACGAAGATGCTATTGATTTTAATTATGATTTAGATACTTTTCTTTTCACGGCTACAAGTTCAGAGCCTATAAAAATTGAAAATCCTCAACTAGGTTATTTAATTGAATTTGATTTACATGATTTTTATGTAAAATTTAGTTTTAAAACGATAAAATCGGCTTATGCCATACAAAGTATGTTTTTAGGAACGGTTAGATATACTGATGTAAGTACTGATGAAAAAATCATTAAAAATAGAAACGATGTGTATTTCGGATCTTCGATGCATTTTTTTAAAAATATTATTGATAATTCATGGTCTTCAAAAAATTTCATTTTATATGAAGGAAAATTTAGTGTTAATGCTAATAATTATTTTAAAGTCGTAAAGTCTAACGATTTGTATGAAGTTACCGTGTCGCCAACAATTAAACCAGAATTAAATTTAGGAAGTATTAAAAATGATGGTTTTTATGCCGATTTTAATCTTTTATTTGATAAAAAACGACAATCCAGAGTGATTTTTAAGACAAAAACCTTCTTTATTGACAATTTTGGAAATAACACAGATAAAGAACAAATTATTTTTGGTGGCGATATCGGTCAGCAAAAAGTTGGAAATACATTACCTTTGAATTTTGAGCCAGAAATGGCTGTAAAATAAAATCAGGAAAATCCATTTATCTTCGAATCTATCCAATGCAAAATTTCAAACAAAAAATACTTTCTCAATATCAAATATTACTTCAAGATAAGATAGATATTTATCAGGATTTAATTAATTCTTTAACAGAAGACGCACAAAATGATGCCAAATCTTCAGCAGGAGATAAGCACGAAACTACTTTGTCTAAATTACATATCGAACAAGAGAAAATTGCCAATAAACTAAAAGAAGCTTTAGAACAACAAGCTATTTTGTTGAAATTAGATATTGAGCAAATTTCTAATAATGTTGTATTAGGAAGTTTAGTAAAAACCAACCATTTAACCGTTTTCGTAAGTACAGCTTTACCAAAAATTACCATTGACAATCAGACAGTTTTTGCCATTTCTCCACAATCTCCGTTGGGAATACAATTGATGCATAAAACCATTAATTCCGAGTTTCCTGTCAACACTGTGACTTATAAAATTTTAGAGATATTTTAAGATTTTAATTCAAAACAAGTTCAAATAAACAATTACGCATTTACTTTTTATTCTTCGTGACTTTGTGTCTTCGTGGTAAAATTTATAATTGTAAGTAAACCTTCATTATTTTTCCGTTTTAGTTTATTATTTATTTAAAAAATAAGTTTTTGGTTTAAAAATTAAATCAAAATAGCATATTTAGTTTTGTTAATAAACTTTATACCTCAATTTTGCTTCAAGAAATAAATATAAATATAAAAACTATGTGCGGAATATTAGCCATTATTGGAAAAGGTAAAGACGAAGAATTAGTAAAACAATTATCTAAACGTATGAGTCATCGCGGACCAGATGAAAGCGATATTCATATAACGGAACAAGGGCATTTTTTAGCTCATGAGCGTTTGTCGATTGTTGATTTACATACAGGAATTCAACCTATTCAAGGAACTTCTACAGCTTGGATGATTCATAATGGTGAAATATACAATCATCAAAACTTACGTGATACAATTTTAAGAGGTCATACATTCAGAACAACATCTGATTCGGAAGTTATTGTACACTTATATGAAGAATTTGGATACGATTTCTGTAACCTTTTAGATGGAATGTTTGCTTTTGTGGTCATTGATGGCGATGATTATATCGCAGCTCGTGATCCGCTTGGAATTAAACCATTATATTACGGAATTGATGAGCGTGGTAGAAAATATTTTTCTTCAGAAATGAAAACTATTGCCGACCAATGTGTTACATTTTCAACATTTCCTCCGGGTCATATTTATACTGAAGAAACTGGATTTGTAAAATATTACCAACCAGAATGGGAAGATGCTTCTAAAGCAGTGGAAGATGTAGATTATGAGGCAATTAGAAAATCGTTAACTCAAGCTGTTCAAAAACGTTTAATGGCCGATGTTCCTTTTGGAGTATTGCTTTCTGGTGGATTAGATTCGTCTTTAACATCGTCAATTGCGTGCAGATTATTAGAAGGAACTGGACAAAAAATTCATTCGTTTTCTATTGGTTTAGATGCCGATTCTCCTGATACAAAAGCAGCTAGAAAAGTAGCTGAATTTATTGGAACTGAACACCACGAAATTCATTTCACAATTGAACAAGGAATTGAGATTTTAGAAAAATTAATATGGCATTTAGAAACCTATGATGTGACGTCTATTCGTGCAAGTACACCCATGTATTTCTTATCTAAAGCAATTACAGAACAAGGTGTAAAAATGGTTTTATCTGGCGAAGGTGCTGATGAGGTTTTTGGTGGGTATTTGTATTTTAGAAATGCACCAAGTGCAGAAGAATTTCAACAAGAAACAATTGATAGAGTTCAAAAATTATTTACGGCCGATTTATTACGTGCTGACAAATCGACAATGGCACACGGTTTAGAAGCTCGTGTTCCCTTTTTAGATAAAGAGTTTTTAGAATTAGCAATCAAAATCAAACCAGAAGAAAAACAGCCAAAAACATATGATGGTGTTGAGAAATACATTTTAAGAAAAGCTTTTGATACGCCGAAAAAGCCATATTTACCAGAGGAAGTTTTATGGCGTCAAAAAGAACAATTTTCAGATGGAGTTGGATACAACTGGATTGATACGTTAATTGAATATTGTACGTCTCAAGTTACAGATGCTGATTTTGAAACTGCAAAAGAGTTATTTCCATATAACACACCAACAACAAAAGAAGCGTTTTTCTATAGAAGAATTTTTCATAAATTTTATCCACAAACAAGTGCGGCTGAAACGGTTAGAAAATGGATTCCGAAATGGCAAGAAAACCAAGATCCAAGCGGAAGAGCAAATGCAGCTCACGTGAAAGCAGATGTTTTAATTGCTTCGGAAACAGAAAAAGTTTAAAATTATAGAAGATAATGTTTAGTAGTAGGAAAGAGTAGCAAGATTTATTTTTGGTGCTCTTTTTTTATGAAAATATTCCAAAATGATGAAATTGTACCTCTAAAAATGAATTCTATCAAATCATTCATTAAACTTAATTTTAAAAAGCCTCTAAATTTGAGTTTTAAGCGATTTTTTTATTTTTTACCCTTTTGTGCTGAATAAAAAAAATGCTAAAATCTTATTTTTGACTGTTTTTAGCTTATTTGAGAGAAGATTGTCAGAAATTAACAAATGTTGATAACTTAAGCGTGTTTTAAATGGTTTTTTATTCCGATTTTTTAATCAATTGGTTATATTTGTTGATATAAAAATAGTTTATTAGAACAATTTATTATGAGTGAAGAAAATAAAAAAAGTAGTTATTCAGCGGATAGTATTCAGGCATTAGAAGGAATGGAGCATGTAAGAATGCGTCCATCTATGTATATTGGAGATACTGGCGTTAGAGGATTACATCATTTAGTTTATGAAGTTGTAGATAACTCTATCGATGAGGCGTTAGCTGGACATTGTGATACTATTTACGTAGCCATAAACGAAGACAATTCAATTACTGTTGAAGATAATGGTCGTGGTATTCCTGTAGATATTCACAAAAAAGAAGGTATTTCTGCTTTAGAGGTTGTAATGACTAAAATTGGAGCAGGAGGAAAGTTCGATAAAGATTCGTATAAAGTTTCTGGAGGACTTCACGGAGTAGGTGTATCGTGTGTTAATGCACTTTCTGACCACTTACGCGCAACAGTTCACAGAGATGGAAAAGTTTACGAACAAGAATACGAAAAAGGAAAAAGTTTATATCCTGTAAAACAAATTGGTACAACTGATAAAAGAGGAACAATTGTTACTTTCAAACCAGATCCAACAATTTTTACGCAAACTTTAGAATATTCTTACGATACGTTAGCGGCTCGTTTACGTGAATTATCTTTCTTGAATAAAGGAATCACAATCACTTTAACAGATAAAAGACATTTAGCTGATGATGGAAGTCAACCAGTTGAAACGTTTCATTCAAAAGAAGGTTTAAAAGAGTTTATTAAGTTTTTAGATGGAAACAGAGAACCAATTATTTCTCATGTAATTAGCATGGAAAATGAAAAAGGGGAAATTCCTGTTGAAGTTGCCTTAATTTACAATACTTCATACACAGAAAATATTTTTTCTTACGTAAATAATATTAATACTCACGAAGGTGGAACGCATTTACAAGGTTTCCGTATGGGATTAACTCGTACGTTGAAAAAGTATGCTGACGCTTCAGGTTTATTAGAAAAATTAAAATTCGAAATTGCTGGAGATGATTTCCGTGAAGGATTAACAGCTATTATTTCTGTAAAAATTCAAGAGCCACAATTCGAAGGTCAAACCAAAACTAAATTAGGAAATAGAGAAGTAGTTTCACCAGTTTCGCAAGCAGTTGCTGAAATGTTAGAAAACTATTTAGAAGAAAATCCTAATGATGCTAAAACAATCGTACAAAAAGTAATTTTAGCAGCTCAAGCACGTCACGCAGCGAAAAAAGCTCGTGAAATGGTACAACGTAAAACCGTTATGGGTGGTGGCGGATTGCCAGGGAAATTATCAGATTGTTCTGAGCAAGATCCTGAAAAATGCGAGATTTACTTAGTAGAGGGAGATTCTGCAGGTGGAACAGCAAAACAAGGTCGTAATAGATATTTTCAAGCGATTTTACCATTAAGAGGTAAGATTTTGAATGTGGAAAAAGCGATGCAACATAAAGTTTTTGAAAACGAAGAGATTCGAAATATATTTACTGCTTTAGGTGTAACAGTTGGTACAGAAGAAGATAGTAAAGCCTTGAACTTAACGAAATTACGTTACCATAAAGTAATTATTATGTGTGATGCCGATGTCGATGGTTCTCACATTTCTACTTTGATTCTTACATTCTTCTTTAGATATATGAAAGAATTAATTGAAGGCGGTCACGTTTATATTGCAGCGCCACCTTTATACCAAGTTAAAAAAGGAAACAAAAAACAATATGCTTGGAACGATGACCAACGTGATAGAATTTCTATGGAAATGGGAGGAAGTACAAGTATTCAACGTTATAAAGGTCTTGGAGAGATGAATGCTGAGCAATTGTGGGAAACTACAATGAATCCAGATTTCAGAACTTTCCGTCAAGTAACAATTGATAATTTAGGTGAAGCTGATAGAGTTTTCTCTATGTTAATGGGTGATGAAGTACCGCCTCGTAGAGAATTTATCGAGAAAAACGCGGCTTACGCTAAAATTGACGTATAATATATATGAAACGTAGTTTTGCATTTTGTATCTTGTTTTTTGGATTTTCTAATTCAATACAAGCGCAAACGCCTACACAATTAGAACAAATAGGGTATCTTTTAGAAGATGCCCTTTTGTATTCGAAGCAATATCTAATTCCGGCGACAGATGGCGCAGTTTACCAAGCATCATCAGCTTGGATGAATTCTGCAAAAAAGAAGAAAGATTGGGAAATTTTAGTGGGTATACACGCTAATACGTTTAAAGTCCCAAAATCAGATAGAAGTTTTACCATTAATAATTCCGATTTTAAGTTTTTACAATTAGAAGGAACAGCAACTTCAGCTGAGGTGCCAACCGCTTTAGGAAATGACGATACTTTTGTTTTAGTTGGTGATTTAGACGGACAAGAAGTTCGATTGAAAACACCAAAAGGTGTCAATCAAGAATATATAACGTATCCTTATTTAGATGTTGCTTTTGCTTTACCAAGTGGAACAGAAGTAATTGGACGTTTTTCGACTAAAACCAAGTTAAAAAGAGGAGATTATCAAGTGTATGGGTTCGGATTAAAACATAATTTGAGTCAATATTTTCCTAGATTAGAAAGTAATAAAATTCATGTTTCGGCGATGTCATTTTATTCTAATGAAGATATTAGTTTTGATTTTTTAGATGTTAATACATCATTTGGAAATTTAGGAATTAACAACTTAAACGGAATTGTAGATACCTATCATTATCAATTATCGGTTTCAAAGGAAATTAAACGATTTGAAATTTTGGGAAGTTTTATCGTAAACACCAGTGATTTCAATTATATAGTTAGTGGAGAAAAAGGTGAAATTGAAAATGTACTTCCAGTTCAGCAAATAATCAATCAGTTGTTAGATACCATTCAAAAACGAAAAACCAATTATATTGGTGAAGTTGCCGTTAATTATGGCTTCAAGAATTTTAATATTTTGAGTGCTTTTGCTTTCGGAAAGTTTATGAATTTTAATGTTGGAGTTTCTTATAAAATAAACTAAAAAAAAATCCCATCTTGAACGGATGGGATTTTTTATATCTCTTAACTTAAAATTAGAAGTTTGGCGATAATTCGTACTTTTTGTAAAAAGTATCTAAAACATCTACAACTTCATCTTCCGTATCTACAATTTTAAATAAGTTTAAATCTTCAGGAGAAGCATTTTTGAATTTATCAATAATCACTTCTTTTACCCAATCCATTAAGCCTGTCCAGAATTCTGTTCCTACTAAAATAATAGGGAATTTGGCAATTTTTTTAGTTTGGATAAGTGTAATTGCTTCAAACATTTCATCTAAAGTTCCGAAACCACCTGGCATTACTACAAATCCTTGAGAATACTTTACAAACATTACTTTTCTTACGAAGAAATAATCGAAACTTAAGTTTTTATCTCTATCAATATATGGATTATAATGTTGTTCGAATGGTAAATCAATATTTAATCCAACAGAAGTTCCGCCACCATTGTGCGCTCCCTTGTTACCCGCTTCCATAATTCCAGGTCCACCACCAGTAATGACACCGTAACCCGCTTTAGAAATTTTATAGGCAATTTTTTCTGCTAATAAATAGTATTTGTCTTCTGGTTTTGTTCTTGCTGAACCAAAAATAGATACACAAGGACCAATTCGCCCCATGCTTTCGTATCCATTTACAAACTCAGACATAATTTTGAAAATAGCCCAAGAATCATTTGCTCTAACTTCGTTCCAAGTCTTTTGTTTTAACTTATCTTGGATTCTTTCATCATCATTTTGATATTGATCTGCTGACATAAATAGTTTTTTTCTAATTTAATTAAAATACAAAATTAGCAGTGTTGTTGTGTGAAGTAATTAGAAGGCTAAGATAATTCTTTTTTCAAAAACTGAGCCGTATAACTTTTTTTATTTTTAATGATTTCTTCTGGTGTTCCTTTGCATAAGACTTCTCCGCCGCCTTTTCCACCTTCTAAACCAATATCAATAATATAATCGGCCAACTTAATTACATCTAAATTGTGTTCAATAATTAAAACCGTATTTCCTTTATCTACCAATTTGTTAATCACATCCATTAAAATACGAATGTCTTCGAAATGCAAACCAGTTGTAGGTTCATCTAAAATATAGAACGTATTTCCTGTATCTTTTTTGGATAACTCACCAGCTAATTTAATACGTTGTGCTTCACCACCAGATAGCGTTGTACTTTGTTGTCCAAGCGTAATATATCCTAAACCAACATCTTGAATGGTTTTTACTTTTCGATAAATTTTCGGAATCATTTCAAAGAAATCAACCGCTTCATCAACTGTCATATTCAACACATCTGAAATCGATTTTCCTTTAAAACGAATTTCTAATGTTTCTCTATTAAAACGTTTTCCTTGGCAACTTTCGCATTCTACATAAACATCTGGTAAGAAACTCATTTCAATTGTTCTCACTCCAGAACCTTCACAGGTTTCACAACGTCCGCCTTTTACATTGAAACTAAAACGACCTGGTTTATAACCTCTAATTTGAGCTTCAGAAGTCATTGTAAACAAACTTCTTATTTCCGAAAAAACATCTGTATACGTTGCTGGATTGCTTCGAGGCGTTCTTCCAATAGGACTTTGGTCAATATCAATAACTTTATCTAAATGTTCTAATCCTTCAATTTTTTTATAAGGAGCAGGTTTTTTAACCGCATTATAAAAGTGAGCATTTAAAATAGGATAGAGCGTTTCGTTAATTAACGTCGATTTTCCACTTCCAGAAACTCCAGAAACACAAATCATTTTCCCTAAAGGAATTTCAATAGAAACATTTTTAAGGTTATTTCCTGTCGCGCCAGATAGTTTTAAAAACTTTCCGTTTCCTTCTCTACGTGTTTTCGGAACTTCAATTTCCATTTTTCCGTTCAAATATTGAGCAGTAATGGTATTTTCTTTTAATAATTCGGCTGGTGTTCCTTGACTAATAATTTGTCCACCATATTTTCCTGCTTTCGGACCAATATCAATTACGTGATCGGCACGAACAATCATATCTTTATCGTGTTCCACAACTAAAACCGAATTTCCAATATCGCGCAAGCTTTCTAACGATTTGATTAATCTTTCATTATCACGTTGATGTAACCCGATACTTGGTTCATCTAAAATATATAAAACTCCAACTAATTGCGAACCAATTTGCGTAGCCAAACGAATACGTTGTGCTTCACCACCAGAAAGTGTTTTCGAACTCCTATTCAAACACAAATAATCTAAACCAACATCTAGTAAGAAATTAATTCTAGCTGTTATTTCTTTTAAAATTTCATGTGAAATGGCAGTTTGTTTTTCTGATAAGTGTTCCGGTAAATCAGAAAACCATTTTTTTAATTCTACAATATCCATGTGAACTAAATCGCCAATGCTTTTTCCGTTGATTTTAAAATATAAAACTTCTTTACGTAAACGTGTTCCATGACATTCAGAGCATTCGTTTTCATCCATGAATTCTTTAGCCCAACGTTTTATACTTGCCGATTCCGATTCTTCAAACTGATTTTTGATGAAATTTGAAATCCCTTCGAAATCAATTTTATAATCTTTCGTAATTCCCATGACTTTAGAAACCACTGAAAATTTTTCATTTCCACCATATAAAATCATATCCATTGCTTCTGCAGGAATACTTTCTATATTATCTGTGATTTTGAAACCATATTTTTCACCGATGAATTCTAATTGCTTAAAAATCCATGTGTTTTTATATTCGCCCAAAGGTGCAAAACCACCAGATTTTATTGATGCTTTTGGATTTGGGATAATTTTTTGAAGATTAATTTCATTTACAACTCCTAAACCATTACAGTTTGGGCAAGCGCCTTTTGGTGAATTGAAGGAGAAATTATTTGGTTCTGGATTTGGATAAGATATTCCAGAAGTTGGACACATTAAACTTCTACTATAAAATCGAACTTCTTGAGTATCTTGTTCGATAACCATCAAAATATCATCACCATGATGCATAGTAACTTTGATGCTTTCGGTTAATCTTTTATCAGTGTCTTCGTCTTGTTTTACAGCAACTCTATCGATTACAATTTCAATATCGTGTGTTTTATAACGATCCACTTTCATGCCGTATTCTAAATCTTTTATAACTCCGTCTACACGAACTTTTAAAAAACCTTGCTTGGCAATTTGTTCAAATAATTCTCTGTAATGTCCTTTACGTGAACGAATTACTGGTGCTAGAATATTGATTCTTTTTCCGTCAAATTCTTCGTGAATTAAATCTTTAATTTGATCATCAGAATACGAAACCATTTTTTCGCCCGTATTGTAACTATATGCATCAGCGGCACGAGCAAAAAGTAATCGAAGAAAATCGTAAATTTCTGTAATTGTTCCAACAGTAGAACGTGGACTTTTATTGGTTGTTTTTTGCTCAATGGCAATAACTGGAGACAATCCGTCAATTTTATCAACATCTGGTCGTTCTAATCCACCTAAAAACTGACGCGCATACGCAGAAAATGTTTCAATATATCGACGCTGACCTTCAGCATAAATCGTATCAAACGCTAATGACGACTTTCCAGAACCTGATAAGCCAGTAATTACGACTAATTTTTCACGAGGAATGGTAACATCAATATTTTTTAAATTATGAGTACGAGCCCCAATAATTTCAATAGAATTTTCTGTGTGTTGCATACAACTAAGTAGATTTTTGCAAAAGTACGATTTTTTGAGAAGAAATTAGTTGTATAATTATGAATAAAATGGTGAAAACTAGTTTACTTCTCAAAAATTCTATGGATAAATCCTAAACGCATTCTATCCAACATTTTTTTAATGAAATTCCAAAAGAAATTCCTTTGTCCGGCTAGTGTGCCAATCAACAAAAGTAATACTTTGTATATGGGTAAAATGATAATAATGTAAAGTGGGTAATACAACCACAAACCAACACTTTCTTTAGTGATGCCAATAAAAGTCAATATAGGTTTTGCAATTAATGCCGAAGTTGAACCCGTTATGGCAAAAACAATAAAAATAATGACTAATTGATAATTGCTAGATATGTTCCAGCGTTCTTTAAGTTTGTTCATAAATTATATTCGAGCAGTAAAACCTCCTAATTGTTGTTTGTTTTTTAATTGAAAATAAACTAAATAATTGTAAATCATATAATTTACATGATAACCATAATCTACATTTGTTTCATAATTTATTGGCATGTCGTATATATTTCCATATCGCATGGGATTTCTAGCACGATTATTCCATTCTAAAACCCAAAATCTATTTCTAGTCTCTAAATACGATTGCGTATAAAAGCCTTTTGGCTTAGCATACGAATTAAACCAATATGTAAAACCTCCATCAATAATAATCACCTCATATTCTAAATCTGGATTTGAAATATGAATGGTATCACTTGTTAGTTTTTCTTTATTTTCTGAACTAAAATTTTTGTTTGAGTTACAAGAAAAAAGAAAAAAAGAAGCAATAAAACCAAGAAATAGTAACTTTTTCATGACTTATTTATTGAAAGTATAAAGATAAAAAAAAAGTCCCGAAAAATCGAGACTAATTTATATTGATTTTAAATAAATTCTATTTTCCAAATAGTTTGCCTAACAATCCACCTAAACCGCCAGATTTTTTAGAAACTGCTGCAACAGCATCGCTCATTCCAACTTGTCCGTCACCATCTTGGTCTAAGCCAAATTGCCCACCATATTTGGTAACCATATCCATTAATCCGCCACCTTGACCATTAGAAATAGAAGCAATAATATCTTGAACATTAAATCCTGGTTGATTTGGATCTTGTGCTTTTTTTACTAATCCGCTTAAAACTTGAGGAATTAATCCGCCAGCTACACTTCCAGCTGCATCTGGAGATAAGCCAAATTTATTACCTAAATTTCCAGTTACTTTTCCAGCTAATTCTGCAACTACAGGATTATTCATGTCAATTGGAGTTTTACCTGAAAGCATTCCAGCTAAATCACCAACGTTTCCGCTAGCAACCATTTCTTTTAAACCTGAAAGAATAGAACCATTGGCTTCTTCCATAACGGCTTCATTTTGTTCATTTGGTACCGCTGGATTGTTAACAACCGCATCGCCACCATATTGCTTTACTAATTCTGTTAATTGTTCAAACATAGTTTTGTAATTTTAGTTTTAATAAAGATAATAAAAATTATTTATTCTTTAATAAACTGATAATTTGTTCTGCTAGTTCTGTTCCAATTCGGTCTTGCGCTTCTAATGTTGCTGCTCCGATATGTGGCGTTAACGAAATTTTTGGATGCATTAAGATTTGAATTTCTGGAGTTGGTTCGTTTTCGAAAACATCTAAACCAGCGAATAATACTTTTTCCGCATCTAAAGCTTCTACTAAAGCCACTTCATTAATTACACCACCACGAGCACAGTTTACAATTCCAACATCATTTTTCATGATATCAAATTCTGCTTTGTCTAAAACATAACCATCTTGTGCTGGAACGTGAATCGTAATAAAATCCGAATGTTTTAAAACATCTTCTAACGGTTCTGTAATCATATCAACATTGATAAATTGCCCGTTGTAAAAATCCACACGAATTGTAGCATCACTTACATATTTATCCGCAGCAATAACTCTCATTCCTAAACCTAAAGCCATTTTAGCAACAGCTTGACCAATACGTCCGAAACCAATAATTCCTAACGTTTTTCCACGAAGTTCTAATCCTTCAGCATAAGCTTTTTTCAAACCATTGAAATTCGTATCACCTTCTAAAGGCATATTTCTATTGGCATCGTGTAAAAAACGAATTCCAGTAAATAAATGTGCGAAAACTAATTCGGCTACACTTTCAGAAGAAGAAGCTGGCGTATTAATTACGTGAATTCCTTTTGAACGTGCATAATCCACATCAATATTATCCATTCCAACGCCACCACGACCAATAATTTGAATTCCTGGACAAGCATCAATAATGTCTTGTTTTACTTTTGTTGCACTTCTTACCAAAATCACTTTAATGTCGTGTGTATTGATATAATTGGCAACTTGTTCTTGCGCTACTTTTGTGGTAAGGACTTCAAAACCTGCTTTTTCTAATGTTTTGATTCCACTTTTTGATATTCCGTCGTTTGCTAATACTTTCATTTTATGCTGAATTTATTTATTTAGAAGTAATAATGTTGTTTCAATATTCTCCCAAATTTTTAAGATTGTTTTATTTTCGTTACTCGATTTTAAATATATTTCTTTTCCATTTTCAGAAAGTGAATATTTTTTTTCATTTTTAATTACTAAATCATTCTTTAATAAATAAGATATAGAAGAATTTATTTCTTTTTGATTTGGAACTGAGTGATTAATTCCATCTGGAATTAAAGAAATTCCTTCAAAAGTTATAGGTTCAAGTTGACTACCCATAGCAATTGATAAAAATATCCATGAAATTATATTAAAATCTTCATTCATTTTTTTATCTGAACACTAGATACTGATTACTGAACACTTTTTTTCTAATTCTTTCATCACATTCACTAATGCTTCAACACTTTCTAATGGAAGTGCATTGTACATGGAAGCACGATAGCCGCCAACAGAACGATGTCCAGTTAATCCAGAAATTCCTGCTGCTTTCCACATTGTATCAAATTTTTCTGTTAAAGATTCATCTGTTAATACAAAAGTCGCATTCATATTACTTCTGTCTTCTGTAACGGCAGTTCCTTTAAACAAAGGATTTCTGTCGATTTCTGTATATAATAATTGTGCTTTTTGTTCGTTGATTTTTTCAATAGCAGCGATTCCGCCTAATTTTTTCAACCATTGTAATGTCAACAATGATGCATAAATTGGGAATACTGGCGGTGTGTTGTACATGCTTTCTGCTTTGATATGTTTTTCATAATCTAGCATACTTGGAATGTAACGTCCTGTTTTTCCTAAGATTTCTTCTTTCACCACGACTAAAGTCGCACCAGCTGGACCCATATTTTTTTGAGCTCCGGCGTAAATTAAATCGAATTGAGAAAAGTCTAAAGTTCTTGAAAAAATATCCGAACTCATATCGCAAACCAAAGGCACGTTTGTTTTAGGAAATGATTTCATTTGTGTTCCGAAAATGGTATTGTTACTCGTACAATGGAAATAATTCGCATCTGAAGGAATTTCGATGTTTTTCGGAATGAAATTATAATTTGCCTCTTTTGAAGAACCAACGATTAGAGTTTCTCCAAAATGTTTTGCTTCTTTAATCGCGTTGTTTGCCCAAGTTCCAGTATCTAAATATGCTGCTTTTCCGTCAGATTTCATTAAGTTATAAGGCGTCATTAAGAATTGCATACTCGCACCGCCATGTAAAAAAAGTGCTTGATAACCTTTATTTTCTAGACCTAAAAGTTCTAAAACTAGAGCACGAGCTTCTTCCATAACCGCTACAAAGTCTTTACTTCTGTGCGATATTTCTAATAAAGATAAATCGGAATTATTAAAATTTAGAATGGCTTGAGCCGATTTCTCGAAAACTTCTTGAGGTAAAATGCAAGGTCCTGCACTGTAATTGTGTTTTTTCATTTTGGTAGTATGTTGTAGTTTTGCGCAAATTTCCAACATTTGAAATTTCCTCAAAAAAATAATTTAACAATTTTAAAACGATTTGTTAACGAAATCGTTTGCGTAACTATTTTATTTCTTCTTTTTCTCGTCTTTTCGATTCGAATTTACCTTTGCTTCCAAATTAAAATTAGGTTCATGTTTATGAACTTCCTTTTCTTTTTGATGCTTAATGATTTCTTTAATTTTTGATAGTGCCATCTTACAAATTATTTAAAAAAGCTAATGTATCTACATTATCAGCATAATCCCATAATTTTGGTTTTTGAGTTTCACCAAAATAAACTGAATTGTCAATAATTCCATTCGAAACCACACATTGAATGATTTCTGCATCTTGTTGTATACGCGCTTTGATTTCGTTTATGTCTTCGTAATATTCATAAAAAACAGAAGAAATAGGTGAGGCGTGACTCGTATCTTCTTTTATAGTTAAAAATTCATTGTCTAACAATTGAAAGTTACTCATTAAAAATACGGCTTTGTTGTAATCGTAATTATTGGCGTATTTTTCATAGTAAATCACATCTTTTTGAGCGAACATTCCGTTGAAAAATGAATCGAAATTATAATTTTTAGGAACAAATATTTTAGAAACATTTCGGCAACCTAATCCGAAATATCTAAAAACGTCTTCACTTAATAATGTCATTTCTTCTGGAGTTTCATTTCCAGTTAAAACCGCAATCGAATTTCTGCTTTTTCTAATAATTGAAGGTTTATCTTTGAAATAATATTCGAAATATCGAGCTGTATTGTTGCTTCCTGTAGCAATTACGGCATCAAAACCTTCTAATTTACCTTCTACAAAAGTTATTTTTTTATTGAAACGTTCATCTAAAGCAATTAGATATTTCGCTAAAAATTTAATTAAATAATCGTCTTTACTTGATGTTTTTACCAATACATTATTACCAGAAACTAAAACCGAAACAAAATCGTGAAAACCCACTAACGGAATATTTCCAGCTAAAATCAAACCTACATTTTTAGGATCTTTTTCATTGAATGAATACGCTGAAAGCCATTGAATTAGGTTCTCTTCAGTTAAAGCATCTGCCCAACTAGAAATGCTATAATGCACATTATCTGGTGTAAACCAATTGTTGTGGGATTGCGATAAAGCGATTAAATCTACAAACTGATCAAAAAATAAATCATTGTGTAATACAGTGTTATTTTGCTGATTATTGTCTAACGAAAATTGACTTAAAAATTTTCCTAATTCTACAAAACAATTTTTTATTTCAGATTGTGACATTTCTTTTTTGGTTATATTTAGTTTACGTTGTATTTTTGTACAAAATTAAACATTTAGTTAGACTTTTGTAGCAGAAATTTTTTAAAACTTCTGACATCTAATTTCTGACATCAAACTTTAAAAATATGGCAATAATTATAACGGATGAATGTATTAATTGTGGGGCTTGTGAACCAGAATGTCCAAATACAGCAATATATGAAGGAGCTGACGATTGGCGTTGGAAAGATGGAACGAAACTTTCTGGGAAAATAATTTTACCAGACGGAACGGAAATCGATTCAGATGCGGCGCAAACTCCAATTTCTGACGATTTGTATTATATTGTTCCAGGAAAATGTACAGAATGTAAAGGTTTTCATGAAGAACCACAATGCGCAGCTGTTTGTCCAGTTGATTGTTGTGTTCCCGATGATGAACATGTGGAAAGTGAAGAAACACTTTTAAACAGACAATCATTTTTACATAATGAGTAAAAAACAATCAAAGTAAAATAAAAAAAAAGCTCTTCATTTTGAAGAGCTTTTTTTTGCATAATTTTTTTAAAACTTATTCAATAATCAGTTTAGCGGTAAATAATTTTCTAGAATGTATTTTTATAATATACATTCCTTTTGCTAAATCTTGTGTAATCAATGAATACTTGTTATTATTCACGTTTTTCGTTGCATACAATAGTTTACCTTCCATATCAAATAATTTAATTTCATCAATTGGATAATCACATTGAATAAATGTTTGTTTGTTATTATTTGAAGGATTTGGATATAATTTTATACCATTATCGATTTTAAATCCTTCACTTTCTAATGGGCTCATCATTTGAAATTCAACTCTGTTTGAAACTTCATTATAAGAATCGTTTGTAAACATAACGATAAAATAGTTTCCTGGAGCTGTTGGCATATTTACATTGGTAATTTGTGCTGAACCTTGTGCTACACCATTAAAATATTGATAACTAATTAATGGATCAGAATTTGGATTGTCATTTTCATTATATATTCCCAACCAATCTTTTACAATTCCAGGCGCATCTGTCCAAGAAGCTGTAATTTGTTCACCTAAGTCATATACTGGACTATCTATCCAAAGTTCCGTAACAATATCACCAACTTTAAAGAATACTTTATTCCCAATGGCATTATTGCTGTTTTGGATGAAATATTGTGCATAATAATATCCTTTCGGTAAATTACTAAAGGTTTTTGTACCGCTTACAGTAGTTACATATTGCCATGATGTAGCAGGTGCATCACCAGCATTAATTCCCATTTTGTAAATCCCAATCCAATCGTTTGTGATATTCGGACCATTTGTAAAAGAAACAATTACATTTTGACCTAGAGGATATTCTGTTAAATTAGTACTTAATATTGGTACTGGTCCAACATAAAAATAAACTCTTGTTGCCACTTCAGTATAACCATTATTAATAAAAAGCGCTGCAAAATAACGACCGGCTTGTGTTAATCCAGAACTATAATTGGCGGTTCCACTCGTAGTTCCATTTGTATAAGACCAAAGTGTAGAATTATTAATTCCTGGGACTTGTCCATCTTTGTATATACCAATCCACGTGTTACTTGTAGTTGGCGCATTTACATAATTTACAGAAATAGATTGGTTAATTGCATATACATTATTGGTATTATTTAATGAAATTTCAGTAATTCCAACGTTGCTATTAATTACTTCGAAAGAAACCACATCACTCCAATCAGACCATTCTAAGTTTCTATCTCTATGACGAAGTTTTGCATAATGAATACCATTATCTATTGAATTAGCTAGAAGCTCCATTTTAGTAATATCAACACCTAAATTAATATTTACAGTTGAATCTTTTTGTGTACCATATTTTCCAAATAAATTTTCAAAATCACGATACGATTCTTTTTCAATAGTATTAAAATCAGCAAATTTTGAAACTACAAATTGAGTGGTATTTAAAAGTTCCGTTTCATTTGTTGAAAATGCAGATCCAGTAAGTGTTAAAGGAAGTTGAACTGGCGCAGTAAATGTGTTTGTAATACTAGGTTTGTTTGGTCTTTGTTTATTTTTATATCGATGAAACGAATCCATTAATTGATTGTTCTTCCATTGTAAAACACTTCCAATCGAATAACTTTCTACATCCATTTTACCGTTTGTAACATCAATATCTACAATTTGATACATCCAATTACTAATCGTTTTTTGAACATCTTCAAAGTCTTGTTCCGTTGACATCGACCAATATTGATCCCAAGCCGTTCCACCAGAAATAATTTGGTAAGCCGTTTGATTTTTTAATTGTCCTCTATGATATAAATGATGATGTGCACCAATATGCATAATGTACTTGTTCGATGTAGTTAATAAAGGAACGGCGGTATCTCTAACCCAATTTGAAATATCTCCAACATATTGTTCTGCTTGATAAGGACGATGACTTAAAGAAAAAATCCAATCTACCGTGTTATCGTTTTGTGCAGCAGTTATAACTTGTTGTAACCATGCCAATTGCGCTGCACCGGTATGTTCAGAACTCATACTGATAAATAAAACATTTCCAGCTTGTTGCGCATAATAATTCTCCGTGTTTGATGAAATTCCTTGATACGATAACTCACTCATATAGAAATGACTATAGTACGAATTCATACCTAAAGTTCCGTATGTTTCATGGTTTCCAACTGTAGTTTGAATTGGAATATTTCCTGAAAGCTCTCTGTTTTTCTTAAAGTGGACATGTTCATAATGATCTAAAGTTCCAACATCAACTTGATCACCAACCATAAATGTCATGGAAACATTATCATCTGGAGATAGCGTAGCACCCCATTTTTCTTTAATTTTCCTTTTAGCTGCAGAGACTAATGAATCATAACGAGGTTCGTTTTTTAATTGATTATCACCCATGATTAAAAATCGAATATGTCCATCTGCAGTTGCTGCTTGCCCAGGATTTGGTAAGGTTTTAAAAGATTTAATGACAGATAATTCACTACCAGTTTTAATTCGGTAATAATATTTAGTATTAGCTGTTAAATTTGTAAGTTTTGCAGAATGATAATAATAATTACCAGGATATCCAGTGTCAGTAAAAATATTAGTATTTCCAGTAACAGTTACGTTTAAATTTGCTGAAGAAGTTCCATATTCAACAATAGTTTCACTATTACTGTTAGTTTTCCAATTTACATAAATTGAAGTTGGTGTTACATTTTGTAAATAGGGATGCAATGTCTGTGAAAAACAGGAGTATCCTATTAAAAGAGTTAAGTAGAAAAGTTTTTTCATGATAAATTAATGTTTGTTTATGCTGCAAACTTAGATTCACACTGTTAAGTTAAGTTGCTTTGTTTTTTATTAAAACATATAGATTTTGTTAAATTTATCAATCGAAGTAAAGTAATTGTAAAGCGTAATTTTTGTTTTTGTATTTCAACTTTGCTACTCCGTAACTTTTAAACTATATTTGCAAACTTAAATTTAAAACTAACTGTTAGCTTTAATAGGTTAACTGAATACAAATAATATGAAAGCAGGAATTGTAGGCTTACCAAACGTAGGAAAATCGACATTATTTAATTGTTTATCTAACGCAAAAGCGCAAAGTGCAAACTTTCCTTTTTGTACTATCGAACCAAATATTGGTGTAGTAAACGTACCAGATCCAAGAATTAATCGTTTAGAAGAATTGGTAAAACCAGAGCGTGTACAAATGGCAACTGTTGATATTGTTGATATTGCAGGTTTAGTTAAAGGTGCAAGTAAAGGTGAAGGATTAGGAAATCAGTTTTTAGGAAATATTAGAGAATGTAACGCGATTATTCACGTGTTACGTTGTTTTGATAACGATAATATTGTGCACGTTGATGGTAATGTAAACCCAATTCGTGATAAAGAAACTATTGACATAGAATTACAATTAAAAGACTTAGAAACAGTTGAAAAACGTTTAGAAAAAGCAAATAAAGGTGCAAAAACCGGAAATGCTGAAGCAAAAATTGAAAAAAGTATTTTAGATAAAATTAAAGAAGCTTTATTACAAGGAAAATCGGCAAGAACGGTTGAACCAAATGGTATTGAAGAAGCAGCTTTATACGATGCATTTCAGTTAATTACAGCTAAACCAGTTTTATATGTTTGTAACGTGGACGAAGCATCTGCTGTAAACGGAAACAAATATGTAGATCAGGTTAGAGAATTAGTAAAAGACGAACAAGCAGAAGTTATTATTCTTTCTGTTGGTGCAGAAGCTGATATTACTGAATTAGAAAGCTACGAAGAACGTCAGGTTTTCTTAGAAGATATGGGATTATCTGAACCAGGTTCTGCAGTTTTAATTCGTGCAGCTTATAAATTATTAAACTTACAAACGTATTTTACGGCTGGAGTTAAAGAAGTTAGAGCTTGGACCATTCAAGTTGGAGATACTGCGCCACAAGCGGCTGGAGTAATTCATACCGATTTCGAAAAAGGATTTATCCGTGCAGAAGTTATTGCTTTTGAAGATTATTCTAATTTAGGAACAGAAGCAAAATGTAAAGAAGCTGGAAAACTTAGAGTTGAAGGTAAAGAATACATTGTGAAAGATGGTGATGTTATGCATTTCCGTTTTAACGTGTAATTTTAGAAAATAGAATGAAGAAAATTTGAAATCTGCTAATTTGTTTTACCAGATTTTTTTTTGTGGCATAACATTTGTTAAGTTCTTCTTAAAATTTACAGATATGAAAACCATCAAAAAGACTTTAAAATACATAGGCTTATTCTTATTGGCATTAATTACATATGGATTGCTTGTTTCGTTACTATCTTTTATTCCTGTAAATAGTAATAAAGTTGAGGTTGACGAACCAAAAATTGAAATTTTTATTTTGTCAAACGGAGTTCATACTGACATCGTCGTTCCTGTAAAAAATGATACTTTCGATTGGTCGAAACAAATCAAATTCGAATACACAAAAGCAAAAGATTCAACAGCGAAATACTTAGCAATGGGTTGGGGAGATAGAGGATTTTATTTAGAAACACCAACTTGGGCCGATTTAAAAGTCAGCACGGCTTTAAAAGCTACAACCGGATTAAGTTCTAGCGCTTTGCATACCACTTTTTACAAAACTATGAAAGAAGATGCGTATTGCAAAAAGATTCAAATTTCGACATCAGAATATCAAAAATTAGTGGTATTTATCAATGATTCTTTTGAAACAAAATATGGTTCAACCATCAAAATTGATACGGATGCCGTTTACGGTAAAAACGACATTTTCTACGAAGCAAAAGGAAGTTATTCTTTATTTTACACCTGTAATTCTTGGGCAAATCAGGCCTTAAAATCGGCCAACCAAAAAGCAGCTTTACATACTTTAACCGACACTGGAATTTTCAGACATTATTCTAAGTAGTTAATAGTGATTAGTAAAAAGTGATAAGCTAATTACTATGGACTAATTACTTTTTATTAAACTCACAACTTCTTAATAACTTCTTCAAAAACCATTTTTATTTTTTAATGAAATCGTTTATCTTGCAAAAAATCCAAAATCCGATTATGCTAGAGCAACAAGATCAATACAACGAAGATAATATACGTTCACTCGACTGGAAAGAGCATATCCGTATGCGTCCGGGAATGTATATTGGAAAATTGGGAGATGGTTCATCACCAGATGATGGTATTTATATTTTATTAAAAGAGGTTCTCGACAACTGTATCGATGAATTTGTAATGGGTGCTGGTAAAACTATTGAAGTCACTATTAAAGAACGATTGGTTACCGTACGCGATTATGGTCGTGGTATTCCATTAGGAAAAGTCGTGGATGTAGTTTCCAAAATGAATACGGGTGGAAAGTACGATTCTAAAGCCTTCAAAAAATCAGTTGGACTAAATGGAGTAGGAACCAAGGCAGTTAATGCTTTGTCAAACTTTTTCCGTGTAGAATCTGTTCGTGATAACCAACAAAAAGCGGCCGAATTTTCTGCAGGAAATTTAACCTTAGAAGAAGATATCATCGAATCTACAAAACGTAAAGGAACAAAAGTTTCTTTCGTGGCGGATGAGGTAATCTTTAAAAACTACAAATATCGTAATGAGTATGTAATTAAAATGCTCAAAAACTATTGTTATTTGAATACAGGTTTGACCATTATTTACAATGGTGAAAAATTTTATTCAGACAATGGTTTAAAAGATTTATTGGAAGAAACCATTATGGAAGAAGATATGGTGTATCCAATTATTCATCTTTTAGGTGACGATATTGAAGTAGCCATAACTCACAGTAAAACACAATATTCAGAAGAATATTATTCTTTCGTAAACGGACAAAACACCACGCAAGGAGGAACGCACTTAGGTGCTTTTCGTGAAGCGGTTGTGAAAACGATTAAAGAGTATTACAACAAACCTTTTGAGGCTTCAGATATTCGTAAATCGATAGTTTCGGCTATTGTGGTGCGTGTGGAAGAACCAGTTTTCGAAAGTCAGACTAAAACTAAGTTGGGTTCTACAGAAATGGGACCAAACGCGCCATCAGTTCGTACGTTTGTAAATGATTTTATTAAAACGAAGCTAGATAACTTCTTGCATAAAAATCCAGAAGTTGCGGATGCTTTACTTCGTAAAATTTTACAAGCAGAACGTGAGCGTAAAGAATTATCTGGAATTAGAAAATTAGCGAAAGATAGAGCGAAGAAAGCGAATTTACATAATAAGAAATTACGCGATTGCCGAGTACATTTAACGGATGCGAAAAACCCAAGAAGTTTAGAAAGTACGCTTTTTATTACCGAGGGAGATTCAGCTTCGGGTTCGATTACTAAAAGTCGTGATGTAAATACACAAGCCGTTTTCAGTTTACGTGGTAAGCCACTAAACTCGTACGGAATGACCAAGAAAATTGTGTACGAAAACGAAGAATTCAATTTATTGCAAGCGGCACTTAATATTGAAGAAAGCATGGAAGATTTACGCTATAACAATATCGTAATTGCTACCGATGCCGATGTCGATGGAATGCACATTCGTTTGTTGTTAATTACGTTCTTCTTACAGTTTTTTCCTGAAATGATTAAAGAAGGTCACTTGTATATTTTACAAACGCCTTTATTTAGAATTCGAAATAAAAAAGAAACCATTTATTGCTACTCGGAAGAAGAAAGAAAAGCAGCGATGGAAAAATTAAAACCAAAACCAGAAATTACCCGATTTAAAGGATTAGGAGAGATTTCGCCAGATGAGTTTAAAAATTTCATTGGAGAAAGTATTCGTTTGGATCCTGTGATGTTAGATAAAGCCACATCTATTGAAAAATTATTAGAATTCTATATGGGTAAAAACACACCCGACCGTCAAGAGTTTATCATTAACAACTTGAAGGTAGAATTAGATGTAGTGGAAGAGGAAGTTTAGAAGAAAAATAAAAACATACTGAAAACTCTGTAATGAATTCAGAGAAAATAAATTCAGCATAAATGAAAGACGAAGAAGAAAACATAAATCCAGAAGAAGAAAATACGGATAATACTGAAAATACTAATTCAGAGGATAATTCTATTGATGACAATCAAGAAGATGAACTTTCCGAAGAAATTATTGAAGTAGAAGCCAAACACTTCGAAGGAGAGCATTTTTACGACCACGACGAAAATCCAGAAGATACCATTACCAAAGTTACAGGAATGTACAAAGATTGGTTTTTGGACTATGCTTCGTATGTAATTTTAGAGCGTGCCGTTCCTGCTATTGAAGATGGTTTCAAACCTGTTCAACGTCGTATTATGCACTCGCTAAAAGAGTTGGATGATGGTCGTTATAACAAAGTAGCGAATGTAGTTGGACATACCATGCAGTATCATCCTCACGGAGATGCCAGTATTGGTGATGCTATGGTACAAATCGGTCAACGTGAATTGCTTATCGATTGTCAAGGGAACTGGGGAAATATTCTAACAGGTGATAGCGCCGCTGCTTCTCGTTATATTGAAGCACGTTTGTCAAAATTTGCCTTGGAAGTATTGTATTCTCCAAAAATTACCGATTGGGGTGTTTCATATGATGGTCGTCGTGCAGAACCAAACAATTTGCCAGTAAAATTTCCATTATTATTAGCTTCAGGAGCAGAAGGAATTGCGGTTGGATTATCAACGAAAGTCTTACCTCACAATTTCATTGAATTAATTGACGCTTCTATAAAAATATTAAAAGGGAAACCATTTACGATTTATCCCGATTTCCAAACGGCGGGTATTGCCGACGTTTCGAATTATAATGACGGAATGCGTGGTGGAAGAGTTCGTGTACGAGCAAAAATTTCGCAATTAGACAAGCAAACGTTAGTCATTACTCAAATTCCCTTTTCAACCAATACATCAACATTGATTGATAGTATTTTGAAAGCGAATGAAAAAGGTAAAATAAAAATTAAAAAGATTGAAGATAATACAGCTGCTGAGGTAGAAATATTAATTCATCTTTTCCCAGGTGTTTCGCCAGATAAATCTATTGATGCTTTGTATGCTTTTACGGCATGTGAAACTTCGGTAGCGCCTTTAGGTTGTGTAATTGGCGATAATAAACCGATGTTTATTGGTGTTTCTGAAATGTTGAAAATTTCAACTGACAGAACCGTTCAATTACTTAAATCTGAGTTGGAAATTCAGTTAGAAGAATTAAAAACAAAATGGCATTTTTCAACTTTAGAAAAAATCTTCATTCGTGAAGAAATGTATATCGATTTCAAATTGTATTCGGATAGAGAAACACTTTATGAATATTTATACAAGCGATTTGAACCATTCAAAAAGTCATTTGTTCGAGATATTGTAGATGAAGATTTACAGAAATTAACGCAAATTCCAATGATTCGTATTACGCGTTTCGATTCGGATAAAGCGGACGATTTTATTTCGAAATTAGAAGACGAAATGAAAGAAGTGCAACATCATTTAGATAATTTAATTGATTTTGCGATTGATTATTTCGCCAAACTAAAAGAAAAATACGGAAAAGGAAGAGAGCGTCAAACGGAATTAAGAAGTTTCGATACGATTGAAGCTACGAAAGTGGTTTTACGTAACACCAAATTATATGTAAACAAAGAAGAAGGTTTCTTTGGAACTGGCTTAAAGAAAGACGAATATGTTGCAGATTGTTCAGATATTGATGATGTGATTGTTTTCCTTAGAGATGGAAGAATGATGATTGCGAAAGTGGACGATAAAAAGTTCGTTGGAAAAGACATCATTCATATTGCAGTTTTCGATAAAAACGACAAACGTACCATTTACAATATGATGTATCGCGATGGTAAAAATGGTTCGACATTTATTAAACGTTTCAATGTTTCTGGTGTAACTCGTGATAAGTTTTACGATTTAACACAAGAAAAACCAGGTTCTCAAGTACTTTATTTCTCTGCGAATCCAAATGGAGAAGCTGAGGTTGTGACGATTTTATTACGTCAAGTTGGAAGTATCAAGAAACTGAAATGGGATCAAGATTTTTCAGATATTGCTATTAAAGGTCGTGCTAGTAAAGGTAATACGGTTTCTAAATATCCGATCAAGAAAATTGAATTAAAAGAAAAAGGAATTTCTACACTTCGACCAAGAAAAATTTGGTTTGATGAAACGGTGCATCGTTTAAATGTAGATGGAAGAGGTGAGTTGTTAGGTGAATTTAAGCCTAATGATAGATTGCTTATCGCGAATCAATCAGGAAAAATTAAAACCATTATTCCTGAATTGACAACACATTTCGATGAAGACATGATTGTGATGGAAAAATGGAATCCAAAAAAACCGATTTCAGCGATTTATTACGATGGTGAAAAAGACCGTTATTTCGTGAAACGTTTCTTAATCGAAAATGAAAATAAAGAAGAAATTTTTATCACAGAACATGATAAATCACAATTAGAAATCATTTCAACTGATTGGTTGCCAATGGCTGAGGTTGTTTATGCTAAAGTAAAAGGTGTGCAAAAAGACAATCAGATTGTGAATTTAGATGAGTTTATTACAGTTAAAGGAATTAAAGCTTTAGGAAACCAGTTAACTACTGATAAGATTAAGCAAATCAATATGTTAGAACCGTTGCCTTATGAAGAAGTTTTAGACGAACCTGAAATTCCTACTTCAGAAGAAAATGAATCAAAAGACATTCAGGATTTCAACATAGAACTAGACGACGACGGACAAATTACGTTGAGTTTGGAGTAAATAATAGTAACCCTTCAAGAGTTCAAAACTCTTGAAGGGTTTAAAGTTAAAAAAAGCCTCATATTTCTATGAGGCTTTTTTTATAATTTAATTATTTTGAAATTCATAGATGTATCAATCCAATTTATTTTTACAAAATAGATTCCAGATTCAAATTCAGAAAAGTCTAAGTTAGAAGTGTTTTCATTTTTAATTGCTAATACTTTTCCAGTTATGTCTAAAATTTCAACACTTTGATAATCTGAGTTTAAAGTTGAAATAGTTAAGCTATTTTGTACAGGATTAGGATATATTTGAACATCTTTTTTTGAAACAAAACTTTCAGAACCTAAAACAGTATTGTCTAAATAATCAGGAATTCCGTTGGCATTTGTGTCATCATCTAAAGGAGATCCGTTAAAGTTGTAATCTTCATTTATGGATAAAACACCATCGCCATCATCATCAGGATCTCTGAAATTTAAAATTTCATCATTATCAGTATCTTCGTTATTTAGTATGGTGTCATTATTTAAATCTTCAAATTCATTTAGTACAGAATCATTGTCATCATCAAGATTTGATTTAACGGTGGTTAAAAATACACTAATAAAATAATAATCTAAAGTTGCTTGATCATAACTAGGGCCTGTTCCGCTATAAGTTAATTTCGCAAAGCATTCTTGAGAATTAATTACTTGATTAACGTAAGTACTCCCAATCACATTCGTATTATTTGTAAAATCAGTTTGCGTTGGAAATAAGGAACGATTGTATCCTGAAAGATCATATCCTAACGTTAAAGCTTTATTATAAAGAATAGTATTGATATAGTGATTAATATCAAATGTTGCAAATCCATCATTATTATTGTCAATCACAAAATAATAGTTGACGCCTGGTGGAGGTGGAGCAAGCTGTTGCCCTATTACATTATTAAACGAAAATAACAATGTTAGTAGTAGAATTATTTTTTTCATTTTTTGTTTTTTAGTTAGTTGTGTTTATACTTAATAGTTTCTTATTTAGAATTTTGATAGTTCAAAACTACATTTTTTTGATACTTATTTTACATTTTTAAGTCTTTAAGATGTAACAAATGACAACAGAAAAGTGACAAACAAATGGCTATTAGAAATTATTTCAACCAAGTAGAGTTACCAATAGATAAGATGATTTATAAAAAACATAAAAGACCATTTGTAAGATTTTTTTATGTTCAGTAAGAAATGAGTAAATAAATTCTTGGCTTATTTACGTAAAGTTATTTAAGTGTAACTTATTGATATTACGTTAAATCCGTAAAATTTGTTAATCTTTAGTATTGTTTATTTACAAAAAAAGTCCCGAAAATTCTTTCGGGACTATATAATTGAAAAAAGTTCCGAAAGAATTTTCGGAACTTTTTATATTTAATCAGTAATATCGGTATCTTCCAGTTCTTTATCCATGATTTTACTATTGTGTAAAACCACTGGTTTTTTGCTGTTTTTCTTCATTCTTAAGTTTAAGAATTCTACAAACAAAGAGAAGAAAATTGCAAAGTATAAATACCCTTTTGGAATACTGTGAACTTCAGTTCCGCCAAAGAACTTGATATCAGCTAAATGTGATCCTTCAGCTAAAAGCATTACACCGATTAAAATTAAGAATGATAATCCTAAAATTTGAATGGTTGGATGTTGGTTTACAAATTTAGAAACTGGTCCGGCAAATATTAACATAATTATCATTGAAGTCACAATTGCACCAATCATAATTTCTAGTGCACCAGCAGGTCCGAAACCAACAGGTGGTTCTGCTGCGCTCACTAATCCTACAGCAGTTAAAATACTATCAAAAGAAAAAACAATATTTAATAAAGCAATTTGTAAAACTGCAGCACTTAAAGAGCTACTTGCTTTTCCGCTTGTTCCTTCTTCTTCACCTTCTAATTTATGATGAATTTCTGATACTGATTTATATAATAAGAATAAACCACCACCAAAAACGATAATACTTTGTCCAGAAATACCTCCAGTTACAAATCCCCAATCAAAATCACAAAAAGATTCTTTTAAACTCATTACCCAAGTAATTCCAAAAAGTAAGATGATTCTAAAAACCATAGCTAATAATAAACCGATTTTTCTGGCTTTAGGTTGGTCTTCTTCTTTTAGTTTTCCAGATACAATTGATAAAAATACAATGTTATCAATACCTAATATGATTTCTAAAAAAGTTAGGGTTAATAACGCTACCCAAGCATTTGGATTTGATAAAATTTCCATTTAGTTTAATTTGTTAATTTATTTTTTACTTAGATTTTACGTAAACTATTCTTGTTTTGTTACAGAACCGAATTGTTTTTTTGCATCGCCCACAAAAGAATATTCGAAATTGTATTTTAAATCTTTGGTGTTTAGTATTTTAACGTGAACTGCTTTTTTCTCATTTCTGTTTTTTGGTTTCACATTTTCTAAGATATATTCGCAATCGTTAATCCAACGAATAGAAAAAGTGTCAATAACAGCATTATAATTTTCTATTTGAATAGAATCGTTTCTTTCGAAAGCACTCGTAAATTTTTTCCCTTCAACTGTTGTTTCTGAAGTGAATTTCCCTGTTTTGAAATCCTTACAAGATCTTTCTTGGTTGTAACAAGAAACTAAAGTAACTGTTGTTAAGAAGTAAAAATATTTTTTCAATTGTTTATTGTTTTTGGTTATTTCGTAATTCATAATTCGCAAATCGCAAATCAAAATTACTTCTCAAACATACTTTTCATAATTGTATTGATGCCTTTAAACATCAAGTAAACGGCAAAAGCGCAAATCAATACAGCCAAAATTAGTACATAAATAAAAAAAGGATGCTTTTGGTTTTTAAAACTACTATTTAAAATGAAAACACCGATAAATAGAGTAGGAAGTGAGCCTAATAAAAAGCGTAGTCCTTTATTTAAAACTTCTTTGTTAACAGACATACTAGAAACTTAATCGTAAACCAACACCATTCTGATTGGCAACTAAATTTAGGTTTGTATCAGAATTGTTTTCTAATTCACTAGTGGTTTTTAAGCCATTATTATACATGTCAATTGCTTCCTGCATTTTTTTATTTTTTCCTTTTAAAACAAAAATTGAAGTTCCAGCTAAACCAACGCCAATATATGTCATTGCTGTTGGGTATTCTCCACCTTCAGTTACCATAGCTTTAACTGCATCACTGACAATAAAAACAGAACCTAATCCTAATAATAAACCACCAATTACACTTTTGTTTTTTGCTTTGTTATATAATGAATACGCTTTGTAATCGTTGTCTTTTAAATATTTTTTAATTTCATAAGACGGAATTTGCTCATTATTAATATACATTTTTTTGTCTTTTAATTCGATAGTTTGTCCAGCTGGAATTTCTCTAGAAATAAATCTTGTTTGAGCAAAGCTTACAAACGAAACTAATAATAAACTAACATAGATTAACTTTTTCATATTTTATTTTTTTGAATTTTATATTTGAATTTTACTTGGTTTTTTAATTTTATACTTGGTTCTTAAAAAAGTCAACTGCTTTTCTCACGCTTCCATGTGTTTTTAGTAATTCAGCTCCAACTTCATAAGTAACAGGAATTTCTTCCATAATCATTCTAATTCCTCTGTCAATTAATTTGTCGTTACTCAATTGCATATCAACCATTTTATTGCCTTTCACTTTTCCTAAAGCTATCATAGTTGTGGTAGAAATCATATTTAAAACTAATTTCTGAGCAGTTCCGGCTTTCATTCGGCTACTTCCAGTAACGAACTCTGGTCCAACAATCACATCAATAGGGTAATTCGCTGTTTGCGAAAGCGGACTTTGTGCATTACAACTGATACTTCCTGTAATTATATCGTTTTCATTACATTTTTGTAAACCACCAATTACATAAGGCGTTGTTCCAGAAGCTGCAATTCCAATTACAACATCATTTTTATTAATATTCCATTCTTGCAAATCTTTCCAAGCTTGGTTTTTGTCGTCTTCAGCAAATTCAACTGCTTTTCTAATTGCGGTATCGCCACCAGCAATAATTCCTATAACGGTATCAAAATCAACACCAAACGTTGGCGGACATTCACTTGCATCCACCACACCTAATCTACCAGAAGTTCCTGCACCAATATAAAATAAGCGACCACCATTTTTCATTTTAGCTATAACTTGTTCAATTAAAGCTTCAATTTGTGATAAGGCTTTTTCAACAGCTAAAGGAACCGTTTTGTCTTCGGTATTGATGTTGGTAAGCAATTCTTTTACAGACATTTTTTCTAAATGTTCGTATTTTGAAGATTGCTCAGTTGTTTTAATAAATGACATTAAAAATCCAATTATAGTTGTCCAAATATACAAAGTATTTATAAATTTAAAGAATGACGACCATAGTTTATTGAATATTTTTATATTTGTTTAAAACTATATCTTTTGGATAAGAAACCTTCAGTATTAAAAATTTGTTTAGTTACCGTAACACTTTCAGATGGTGGTGCAGAACGTGTTGCTGCATTGTTATCTAACTATTTTGATAATCAGGAATTTGAAGTTTATCATGTGGTTTTTTCTGGAAAAGTGGAATATGATTTTTCAGGAAAAATATTTCATTTGGAACATTTAAAAGATAAGAGAAACAGCTGGTGGAGTAGAAGCAAGCGGTTTTTTGCCTTGAAGAAATTTTTTGCTACTAATCATTTCGATTATGTAATTGATTTTAGAACGAAAGAATTCTTTTTGCAAGAATTGATTATTCATAACTTCATATATCCAAAATTTATTCAAACGATTCATAGTTTTAAACTGAAATCGTACCTTCCAAAAAACACTTTTTTAGCGAAATTATTATATAAAAATTGCCAACACTTTATCACCGTTTCGAATGGAATTAATGATAAAGTTAGCTCTAAATACAAGTTTATTCCTTCCCAAATACTTTATAATCCAATTGATTTTGAAAATATTTCTGAAAAAGCTAATGAACCTATTTCAGACGATTTTCAATATGTTTTATCTGCTGGTAGTATGAATAAAAACGTAAAACAATTCGATAAATTAATTGAATGTTATGCTAAATCGGTTTTACCTTCGAAAAATATTAAGTTACTTATTTTAGGGGAAGGAAAACTGAAAAATAAATGGATAAAATTAGTAGAAAGCTTGAATTTACAAGACTTGGTGATTTTTAAGGGCAATGTCAAAAACCCATTTCGATATTATAAGAATGCTTTATTTACAATTTCATCTAGTAAATACGAAGGAATGCCAATGGTTTTGCTAGAATCGTTAGCTTGTAAAACCCCAATAATTTCTTGGGATTACACTTCCGGACCAAGTGAAATAATTTCACATAAAAATAACGGATTGTTAGTTGAAAATCAGAATTCAGAAAAACTAATTGAAGCGATTAACCTTTTTGTTTCAGATAATAATTTATATTTACATTGTAAAGATAGCGCCTTAACTAGTGTAAAACAGTTTAGTTTAGAAACTATTGGCGCTGAATGGCTTAAGGTTTTTGAAAAACAAAGAACATAAAAATGAACTACAAAATAATAGATATTCCTAAAATAAATAATACGAAAGGAAACATTGGTGTTATTGAAAACGATACCATTCCTTTTGATGTAAAACGTGTATACTATTTGTTTGATATACCTAGTGGCGCTAAGCGTGGTGGACATGCGCATAAAAAACTTAAACAAGTTTTAATTGCCATTTCTGGAAGTTTTGATGTGGTTTTAAAAGATGGAAAATCAAAAGAAATTATCACTTTAAACCGTCCTGATAAAGGTTTGCTAATTGAAAATAATATTTGGCGTGAATTAGAGAATTTTTCTTCTGGTTCAGTTTGTTTGGTTTTGGCTTCTGAAGAATTTTCAGAAGAAGATTACATTAGAAGTTATAAGGAATATTTAAGTTTTGTGAAGTAAATGCCACGAAGTTTTATGGTTTGGTTTGTCATTTCGACGTTAGGAGAAATCACATAATGAAACTTGGATTATGAGATTTCTCCTAACGTCGAAATGACAAAAGTACTAACTAATATGTACTTGGTTTTATTCCCATTTTTAATAAAAACAACTTTACTTTATCCAAAGAATTCAAAACCAAACTTGGCATTTTTAATAGTAAATTTTGTTTCCAATTTAGATTGTTCGAATCCAAATTTGCGATCATTTTTTTCCAACGTGAATCGTTATCTTTTTTCAAACGTTTACCTAAAACATAGCGTTCAAAATCGAGGTATTTCTTTAAATCTGGATTGTTTTTTGTCCAATTTTCATACAAATCATAATCGGGTATCGTTTTGTCTTGTAAAGAACTTTGCGTGATTTGATTTTCAGTTAGCATAAAATAAATCATTTGTGGAGAATTATTATATGCTAATTTAAAGTGATAGTTGGCTCTAATATTAAAATCTAAATCTTCAGAAAAATTAATACTTTCGTTGTAATATCCAATTTTTTCAAACACTTCTTTATGGAAGCAAACAGAACCGTGACAATAAATTCCTTGTTTTAAATTTAATTTAAAAAAATCAATATAACCTGTGTGATTTTTTTCTAAAAGTTCAGAACCATTTATTGGATTTTTTAAGGTTCCTTTCCAAATTTCTTCATAATTGGTACCAAATATTCTTGCTTCAGGGAAATTCTGAATCAAATGAAATATTTTTTCTAAAAAATTAGGTTTCCAAACATCATCTGCATCTAAAAAAGTGACATAATTTGAATTTGCTTTTTTAATTCCTGTATTTCGAGTTGCCGCTAATCCGCTATTTTTTTCGTGATGAATAATTTGCACTTTTTCAGATACATATTCTGAAACAATTGCTACACTATTATCTGTTGAACAGTCATTTATAATTAATAATTCAAAATCAGTAAATGTTTGATTAAGAATACTTTTTATGGCATCTCGAACAAAATTTTCTTTATTGTAAAGCGGAATTATGACGGTGAAAAATGGCATCTTAATCGTTTAAAATATAATGGAATAATTCTTTCCAGCTATGTAAATCTTCACTGGTGTCATGTGTTGTTTTATTTCCTTGAAAAACATGCTTTTTTGCTACAATTTCTGAAATCATATCTGCTAATTCTTTTGGGTTTTCTAAATTAAAAAAAGACACATTTTCATAAGCACCACAAGCTTCTTTCGCATAAGGTAAATTTGCCAAAAGCATATTTTTATGATGTGCTTTTGCTTCAGAAATAGGCAAGCCCCAAGTTTCAATTTTCGATGGAAAAATCAAACAATCAATTGAATTATAGTATTTTAACATCGTATTTCTATTTAATAATTTTAAACGATTTACAGCAATTGAATCGTATTTTGTGTTTAAATAATTAACATATTTTGAGTTGTTATTTTTTAATCCTGTAATATGAAATTCACATTGATTGATTACCGTTTCTGGAAGTAATTTTAGTGCTTCAAAAATATATTCGATGTTTTTAAAACTTTTCGGAAAACTTGGATAAAAAAAATGAATTTTATTTTTATCTAATTCTATTTTTTCGCTAGTAATTTCTTCCACGAATTGAGGAATGGCCACTTTTACATTTGTTATTTTAAATCGTTTTTCGAAAATTTCTTTTATCCAATGTTGTTGGACAAAAACCGTATGATTTTTAGTGATGTTTAATTTGAATAAATTATCATATAACAAAGAGAAAACACCAATTTTGTAATCGAATTTCCAGTCTTTCCAAGTGGGTTTAAAAAACGTGGTTGGATGATGACAATATACAAATTGCTTTTTAGCGATAACTCTCGGAGTAGTGTCGTGTAAGGAAAACCAAACATCAGGTTGTAATTTTTTAGATAATTTTTTGAAATAAAAATATTCGTAATAAAAGCGATACAACCAAGATTTTTTTGATTTTGGAATTTCAACCAATTGAATGTTCGGAAAATTGAATTTTGAGGCATCATGAACCAAAGCAATTACTTGAATATCTTTGTTTTTGTTGTATTCAGAAAGTTCTTGCAAAACATTGTGAAGTATAGTAAAAATACCACCTTCAACCATATTAACGCCAGAAATAACAATTTTTTGCTTATTCACTTAATTTTAATTTGATTCAAAAATACGAGTTTTTTTTTAATAATCTAAAATTGCTTATTTTGGATTTAAACTATTGATTTTTAGGTAATTGTGTAATTTGTCGATAATTTTAAATATTTTATCGAGTATTTTTTATTTTTTGTTAACCTAGTTGTAAATTTATGGTGTTATAATAATCGACCTTAATAAATCTGCTGGAAGATGCTAGGTTGAAATGGATACTTTAGATTTTTATTATCATAAGTTCAAATCACATAACCGCATTAATAAATTAATTAAAGGTTTTTGACAGCACTAGAATGGCTGGAAATTGATAATTGAAAATCTAAATCTAACTCGAAACAATTTAACATTGTTTCGAGTTTTTTATTTTTCTAAAAGCATTTTTCCTGCAATAACGACTAAAACTACAGCGAATATTTTCTTTAATACTTTCTGATCTAAGGTTAAAGCGAATTTACTTCCAAAAATACTTCCCACAACAAAAAAAACAGCAATTATCGCGGCATATTTTAAATTCAGTTGTCCTTCTTTGTAATAATTGAAAACCGCAACAGCTGTGACAGGAACGGCTAAAACAGCCAAACTTGTTCCTTGAGCTTGATGTTGGTTAAAACTAAAAAACATAACCAATAACGGCACCATAATTATTCCGCCACCAACGCCAACTAATCCGCTTAAAACACCTGCTAAAATTCCAATTAGAATTAAAGATAATATAGTTTGTATGGTCATTTTGCTTTTCATTTATTTATTATAACCTTCCGTTGGAATTTCAAATTCGTATACTTTTTTAGAAGGATTATCTAATTTTTTATCACGTAACCATTGATTATGTGTTTTCAATATTTTATAGTTAATTCCTTGACTAATAGCAAATGTAGATAAATTTGTAATAGTAGAATCGACAGAAATTCGTTTGGTATTCAATTTTGGATATAATTCTTCTTTCGGAATTAAATAACCATATTTTTCAGGGTTTTTCATGATTTCTTTTAAGGCTAAGATTCTGAAAACATAACGTGCTGTTTCATCCGTTAGCCATAAATTATAATAATCTGAAGTTTGTTGAAAAGTAATATGATTTTGTAAACCAGTCATTCCGCCATTATAGGAAGCGGCAGCAACAGTCCAATTTCCGAATTTGTTTTTCGCTTTTAGTAAGTATTGACAAGCAGCTTCAGTCGATTTCTCGATGTGATATCTTTCGTCAACTTGTTCGGTAACTTCTAGTTTACTTTCTTTTGCTGTTTCGGGCATAAATTGCCAAACACCTTTCGCACCAGAAGGTGAAATAGCATTAACTAAGCCACTTTCGATAACAGCTAAATATTTAAAATCATCTGGAATACCATTTTTTGCTAAAATAGGTTCGATGATTGGAAAAACTTTATTAGCTCTTTTTAATAGAATTGTAGTTGAACCATGCATATTCATATTAATTAACATTTCTCTATCTAAACGTTCTTTAACATCCGCAAGATTCGTTGGGACTTTTTCACCGCAAAAATCCATGTCTAACGGATATTCAATGTGGTTTTTCTTTGGAATACTGTTATAAGATTTTGAAAATATAAAAAGTCCGCAAACTGCAAATAATGCAACTATTAGAGTGGTTTTGTGTATCGTTTTCATCTTTGTAATTTTTTAATTTTATTCTAAAATAATTTTTGGTAAATTTTCATTTAGCCATTTGTATTTATTTACAATCATAATGTGTGTGCCACCTTTTACTATGATGCAATTTTTGATGTTTTTTATTGGGAAAATCATGTCTTCATCACCGTGAATATGTATTACTTTTTCATCGGGAATGCTTCTTTGCCAAAGTAAAACATTTTCAATTGCCCAATCTAAATATTTAGTTTGTTTCATATATAGATATTTATTGTACAATTGGACTCTTTTCGCAATTAAACCTCTGCCTTTTACATATCTTGATAAATAATTTACTTTGCCTAATAAACTTGTTGGTAATACTTTGTAAAATTTAGTTGCTTTAGCTAATTTCATATGAAGAGGCAATTCTTGATTACTTTTCACACTTGAAATAATAATTACTTTTTGTGTTTTTACAATTTTCGACATTTCTTGAACCATAATTCCACCAAAAGATACACCGATTAAAACTACATTTTCATGAGTTATTTTTTCACACATTCTTCTAGCATAACTTTCAATTGTTTCATTATGAACAGGTAAAATCCATTCTAAAAAATGTGTTTCAAAAATAGCTTCAGGTAATTTTATGTTTTCGAATATTTCAATACTTGCTGCTAAACCGGGAACAAAATATACTTGAATTTTAGCCATGTTTTATTTTCTTTAATGCCTTAAAATTATGATATAATTTCAATTTTATATAATTTTTAGACTATAAAAATCAATTTTACATTAAATATTTTCTATTCTGATGATATTCATTCAATTAGTACTTGACTAGTCTTTGTTTTTTTCGTAAATTTGCATCACATTTTAACAAACAATTAAGATTTGTTAGTATTTAAAACACGATTTTATGCTAGTTGAAGAGATTAAAGACAATGAATTGTTAAGACAGTTTGAAACTAAAACTGACAACGGACTATTAACTATTGAGTACGCTATACAAGAGCGAAAGATATTTTTGACTAAGCTTTGTGCGAATGAAAATGAAGAAGAAGAAAGGGTAAACGAGTTTATTATTTCAGTTTTAGATATTGCACAAGAACGTAAATTTAAAGTGGTTCCTACAAATACAAAAATTGTTTCTTTTTTTAGAAAGAATAAAAGATTTCAAGAATTACTTCCTCCAGGAATTAAGATTTAACATATTTTAAAATCATAAAAAATCCCAAAACCATAATACATGTGTTTTGGGATTTTTCGTCAAATAAAACCTAACCTAATCCTTATCTTTATTTTATTTTAACAATTATAAATTCGCTTCTTCTGTTCATTTGATGCTCATCTTCTGTACAATATACATCATCTGCACATTTATTTACTAACTGTGTTTCACCATAACCTCTAGCAGTTAATCGGTTTCTAGCAATTTTATTTTTCACAATATATTCTAGAGTAGATTTTGCTCTTCGGTCTGATAATGCTTCATTGTATTTATGCGTTTGGCGACTATCAGTGTGCGAACGAATATCGATAACCATATTAGGGTATTGTTTCATCACTTCAATGATTTTTTGTAAATGAACTTCGGCATCAGGTCGAATATTTGATTTATCTAAATCGAAGTAAATTTTACTAATATTAAATATTTTCGCTAAATCAGTTCCTTCATCAATAGGGATTTGTTTTTTAGAAAGATAAATATCATTAGTATTTACTTTACCATCAATCGCATTAGTTGTTAGTTTAACTTCTGCAGGTTCGTATTCTTCTTTTAAAGCACGGATGTAATATTTTTTACCACAATCTACTTTAAAGGAATAATATCCTTTTTCATCGGCACTTATTTTCTCCACTTCATTCATTTCATCATTAAACAAAATTACTGTCGCAGCTGGAATAGGTAATTTGGTTTGCGCATCGTACACAATTCCGTCTGCTTTTTGTTTACATTGTTTTTCGTTGAAATAATAAATATCGTCAAAACCTTTACCGTTATCTCTGTTTGAAGTAAAAAATCCAGATGTTTTGTCGTAAAAAGTAGCAGCAAAATCGTCTTTTGGACTATTGATTCTTTCTCCTAAATTTTTTGGATTTTGAAAACTACCATCATCATTAATTTTAGCTTTAAATAAATCTAAACCACCTAAACCTAAATGACCGTCTGAAGCAAAATAAAGGTTTCCTTCTTTATCTACCGAGGGAAAAGATTCTCTTCCAGTTGTGTTTATTTGTTTGCCTAAATTTTCTGGGCTTCCAAAACTTCCATCACTATTTCTTTTTACTTTATAAATATCCGAATACCCATTTGTGCCAGCCATATCTGAAGCAAAATACATTGTCTTTTCGTCTAAAGACAAAGCTGGATGTGCAAAACTAGATTCGTCATTATTGAAGGATAACTCGCTAATGTTTGACCATTCACCATCAACTAAAGTGGCTTTATAAATTTTTACGTAAGTACTTTTGTCATCACTTTTTCCTTTTTTTCCATTAAGGAAATTATTTCGAGTGAAATACATCGTTTTACCATCTTTTGTAAATATTGGAGACGATTCGTTAAACTTGGTATTTACTTTTTTTGAAAAATTTCCAGAAAAGGTAAGTGTCGTGTCTTTATTAACATTGGCCACATAAATATCTGTAAAATTCTGACCTGTCCAATCGTGTATTTTTTTTCTCACAGCAGCTGTATCAACTGCAGAAGTAAAATATACTTTATTGCCAGAATAATACGGACCATAATCTGAAAATTCTGTATTAATATCAGTTGGTTTAATTAAATAATCTTTAGAATTATTTTTTATCTCTAATAAATAGTTGTCCAAATCTTTTTTACCTTCAGAATTTGAAGTTTTGTCATAGTAAATAGCCATCATTCTATTAGCTTCATCATAATTTCCTAGAGCTTTTAAACAATGTGAATATTTAAAATAAATTTCTGGATCTATTTCAGTATTGTAAGCAATTAATGCTTTATAGCATTGTGCTGCTTTTTCAGTTTCACCATTTAAATAATATGAATTACCTAATTTTTCGTATAAATCAGCTGATTGATAACCATTTTTCAGTATTTTTTCATAGACTTCAATAGCATCAACATAAGCAAATGAACTAAATTCTTTATCAGCTTTAATTAATTTAGCTTGTTGTGCATGAACTAAACATGAAACAAATAATAAGAGTACGATAATTTTTTTCATAATTCAAATATTTAGAAGAATCTAGGTGTAGAAATTTTAGTATTTTTAAAGAATTCATATCTTAAAAATATCTCATGTGATCCAGAATTATAGTTTGATAATTTGGTAGTTTCTAAATCATATCCATATCCCAAAAACCAAGAGTTTGAGAATTGAAAACCAGCCAATAAACTAACTGCAGATTCTAATCTGTAAGATCCTCCAATTACAAATTTATCGTTAAACATGAAGTTAGCATTTACATCTAATTGTAAAGGAGCACCTTCATCAATTTTCGCAAGGAATGATGGTTTGAATTTCACAGATTGACTAAAATCAAATACATAACCAGAAAGTAAATAATAATTCACAGATTTTGTATTTATGGAAACTTCATCGGCGTTATAATACTTTGTTTTGTTAAAGTTTGGCACTGAAGCTCCTACATAAAACTTGTCAGAATAGAAGTAAACACCTGTTCCGAAATTTGGAGAAAGTTTACCGTTTAAACTTTGAAATTCTGGGTCATTTTGTTGATATATAGATAGTTTGTTTGCATCTAAACTATATAAATTAGCTGTTCCTTTTATACCGAATGATAGTTTGTATTCACCATTTAAAGGAATGATGTAAGCTATGTCGGCTGAAATTCCATTTTCTTGTGTTGGCCCGATGTTATCATTTACAAATGAAACACCAACTCCAAATCTGCTATCACCAACATTTGTGTTTACCGAAGCAGTATTTGTTACAGGAGCGCCATCTAAGCCTACCCATTGATTTCTGTGTAGTACAAATATATTAAATGTTTCTCTGGTTCCTGCATAGGCAGGATTCACATTAATGGTATTGTACATATATTGTGTATATTGGGAGTCTTGTTGACTATAACTCAAAATACCAAACAATAATAAAAGATTGTATATATAATTTTTCATAGACTAGTATTTTATGTATAAATATCCTGTTTTTTCAAAAGAGTTGTTTTGGGCATCACTATATTTTAAAATATAAAAGTAAGTATCTCCAGGTAATTTGTCATTACCAACCGTTAATTTATTTTGAGATAGGCCATCAAATGATACACTACCATTGTTGTAACCTCCTGCTTTGTATACGTTTACTCCCCATCGGTTGTAAATTTCTACAGTATTATTTGGATAACAAGTGATACCATCAATCAAAAATACTTCGTTTAAACCATCTCCATTTGGTGAAACGGCGTTATAAACTGTTATTTCACATTCGGCTAATACATCACAATTTGCAACATTGATGTAAATTTCATAAATAAATGGACACGGATTATTTTCAACGCTGACAATATATTGTATAGTATAATATCCATATTCTAAATCAGAAGGGTTGAATATACTTCCTGAAAGAGTTCCAGATGTATTTACTTCTACCCAAGTTCCATTAGTTGGTAGATCATCATCTAATAAAGTAAATAAATCTATAGTTTCATTTTTACAAATTCTGTATGGAATAGCGTCAAATGGTTCGCTAACTGAAACATTTATAGTTTGAGAAAAACTTGCTTCATTACCACAATTATCTTTCACAATCCAATTTCTAACAATTACATATTGATAAATAGAAATTATTGTAGTAGTTTCAGTATAAACTATATTTGGATCAACTCCTGAGCAATTATCCGCAAATTCTAATTGAGGTTTTGCAGGAATTTCAGAACAATTTGCATCAACTTGGGTACTTAATGGAGTAACTAAAGTTGGAGCAGTATTGTCATATACAGAAATGGTTTGAGTATATGATTGATCGTTTCCACAACTATCTGTTATTGTCCAAGTTCTTAATATAGTGAATTGGCCAATACAAGCACCTTCATTTTCAACAATATCATCATTTGTAGTAATTGTAATTTGACTACTACAAGAATCAGAGCCTGTTAATTCCTGAGGAACTGGAATAGCATCACATGAAACACTTATGTTTTCTGGTAATTCAGAGGTGAATATTGGATCTGTTGTATCTTGAATAGTGAATGTTCCAGAAGAAGTAGAAGCATTTCCACACGCATCAGTCGCTGTAAATATTACAGTTGCTGAACCTGTCAATCCACAATCATCAGATAAAGAACCTGAATAGTTATTTGACCAAGTCACACCTGAACAAACATCAGAAGAAACAGCACCACCATTCGAAGCTAACCAGGCTGCAAGAGCTTGAGAATTTCCTTGACCATCACATTCCACAACCATATCACTCGCTTGAGTACTAATTGTTGGATCTGTTGTATCTTGAATAGTGAAAGTTCCAGATGAAGTAGAAGCGTTTCCACATGCATCAGTTGCAGTAAATATTACAGTTGCTGAGCCTGTTAATCCACAATCATCAGATAAAGAACCTGAATAATTGTTAGACCAAGTTACACCTGAACAAACATCAGAAGAAACAGCACCACCATTAGAAGCTAACCAAGCTGCAAGAGCTTGAGAATTTCCTTGACCATCACATTCCACAACCATGTCGCTCGCTTGAGTATTAATTGTTGGATCAGTTGTATCTTGAATAGTGAATGTTCCAGAAGAAGTAGAAGCATTTCCACAAGCATCAGTCGCTGTAAAAGTTACT
>NZ_FNYA01000006.1 GCF_900108955.1 Flavobacterium terrigena
GTAAATATTACAGTTGCAGAGCCTGTCAATCCACATAAATCAGATAAAGAACCTGAATAGTTATTTGACCAAGTTACACCAGAACAGACATCAGAAGCCGAAGCACCACCGTTTGCAGCTAACCAAGCGTTTAATTGAGCTAAGTTTCCAGCACCATCACATTCAACAATCATGTCGCTCGCTTGAGTACTAATTGTTGGATCTGTTGTATCTTGAATAGTAAATGTTCCAGAAGAAGTAGAAGCATTTCCACACGCATCAGTTGCAGTAAAAGTTACTGTTGCTGAACCTGTCAATCCACATAAATCAGATAAAGAACCTGAATAATTGTTAGACCAAGTTACACCTGAACAAACATCTGAAGCCGAAGCACCACCGTTTGCAGCTAACCAAGCGTTTAATTGAGCTAAGTTTCCACTTCCGTTACATTCTACAATTTGTGAAACAACTGGGGTTGTTATATTTGGCGCTGTTGTATCTTGAATGGTGAAAGTTTGTGTTACTTGCGTAGAATTATTACACGCATCAGCTATTGTAAATAATCTAGATACTACTCTAGGACAAGTTCCTAAAACCGTATCTATATAAGTTACACTTGAGATTGCTGAAGCATCAGAAATTGTTCCACCAACTAAGATAAATTGCGCTTGAGTTATTATAGAAATTGTTGAAGAAAATGGAAAATAACCACTTAAGCCTAAAATTGTTGTGTTACATCCTTGTAAAGTTAAATTTGCAGGAGCAGTTACTACAGGAGGAGATGTGTCTCCACCAGTAATTATAAAAATTTGTTGAGCAGTACAGCCAACAGAGTCAGTAACAGTAACTGTGTAAGATCCGTTTGCTAAACCAGTTAAATCTTGAGTTGTAGCACCGTTACTCCATAAGTAAGTATAGCCTGGTGTTCCGCCTGAAACACTAACATCTATAGCTCCAACATTTCCTGATGAACAAGGAGATGAAGTTACATTTCCTGTAATATTAATTGGATTTATTAGGTTAATAATTTGCGTACTTGCACTAACCTGTTGTGGGCTACCTGAATCTGTTACTTGGAGGGTTACAGTATAAGGACCACCGGGATACGGAAACGTATGGGAAGGATTTTGGAGTGTTGAAGTAGTTGAATCCCCAAAATTCCAAAGATAAGTATATGGTGGGTCACCACCATTTGTGTCATCATCAAAATTAACGGTTGTTGTATTGCTAATTGTACATTGTGTATATTCAAATTGAACCGCCATTGGAGCAGAAACAATCATGCTTGTAGGAAGTTCACATTGAGATTTGTTATAAGTACCACAATTATAAGTAGCTAATTCTGGATCACTGGAATTACCATTGGTTTTCCAAACAACAAGTAGTTTAGTTAATGATAATTCATAACCACAAGTCCATGGAAATCCGGTTGGATATCCTGGAATGACTAATAAACGTTGTCCAGCGCCTGAAGCTACTTCTCCTAAATAGCTATTTATTTGGAGTGTTTGAATTAAATTTCCATTTTGATCTTTAACCAAAATATCCGCAAAAATTCTGGTTTGATGAATTGAACTACTTGAATTTGATGTATAGTTCAACCATAAAAAAACGTTTTGAACGTTTGGCGGTGCGCAAGGAGTCGTAATTGGGACTCCGGACGAATTAGAAATACTCAAGAAAACATCATCTAAGGTATAATTGTTAGAGGTGCAATTAAAATAATCTGTATAATAATTTGGTGCGCTTCCACAATTTCTCAAATCTGGTTTTTGAGGAGTGAACTGTCCGTAAAATTGATTTACCCATATGCTAATGAATAATATCAGAAAGGTAGATTTTATTTTCATAAATATGATTTGTTAAATTAACAATCCTTGAAAAAAGTAATAAATTGAGTGTGTCTTAAAAATTTTTAGGTTTACAAGGCTTTTTTTGACGATTTTAATTCACTCAAAATTTATAAATCATTTAAAAAATAAGATGACAAGTCCCCTTCAGTTTAGTTATCTAAACTGTTATTTTAAAATAATTTAATCAATTATGAGTTTTCTCTGGATATCTTAAAACGTATTTGGGGATACTTTTTTTAAGAATAATAGAGGATCAAGGTTAAGTTGGTATTTTTTAACAAAACTAATTGACAGATAATTAGTTTTCTCCAGACTTCTTAAAACATATTTGGGGTTGTGTTTTAAGTGAAATAGAGATAGAGGTTAAGTAGAGATGTTTTTTTAATAGCACTAATTAAGAGATAATTAGTTTTTAATTTAACTTTAAGATTTAAAGTTTTAAAATAGTTAATTTTTCATTTTTTTGATCTTAAAATTTTTAAGATGAATTAGGGGTTGTTTATTCAGTGATCTTTTTCATGTTACACAAATTAATAAACTTGTCGTAACTTTCTGGTTCAAATTTAAAGCAATTATTTTCAATGTTTAACACAAAGTGATATAAAATCGTTATATGGTATTATAAAATCTTTTAATTGCAATTATCTGACAAATAAATAGTTATGTTTTCTTACTTAAAGCGTTAATATAATTTGTTTTTGTTTAAGCTTTCTATTGGTAATTTTTTTGATTTTCTCTTTTAGAAAATTTTGTAGTTACATTCTAAAAAATAAGCGAGAAGTTTTTTGTTTAAATTAATCGACTTATTACATTCAATTAATTTGCTAAGTTTTCAAGAATGAATTTCAAAATTACTGTAATAATTTTTCATTTTAATAACAAAAACGGGTAAAATCGTTATACGGTATCATAAAATCTGTTAAATACAACTAGTTGATATGTAATTAGTTAAAAATTTTAGTTAATTTTAATTTTCACTAAATTATCAACATATGAAAAATTTAATTTTAATAAGACATGCTAAATCGAGTTGGGACTTTCCGTTAAGTGATATTGACAGGCCACTATCTCAAAGAGGAATTAATGATGCTTTTTTAATTTCTTCTAAAGTAACAAAATTGTTACCTAATAAGTTTGTGGTTTGGAGTAGTATCGCGAAACGAACACAAGAAACTTGCTATATTTTCGCGCAAAATTTGTTAATTCCTATTGAAAATATTATCTTTAGAAAAGATTTGTATACATTTGATTATAAAGACTTATACGACAAAATAAGATTATGCGACAATAGATTTGAAAACATTATTTTATTTGGTCATAATGATGCAATTACAAATTTTGTTAATAAATTTGGAAACCAATATATTGACAATGTACCAACTTCTGGAGTAGTGCAAATTGAATTTGAAAATGATGATTGGTTAAACATAAAAAAAGGAAAAGTTAAAAATGTACTCTTTCCAAAATTAATTAGAAGTAAGATAAAGAATGAATCCATACATTGATAGAGAAAAAAGTTGGCTAACATTTAACGCTAGAGTCCTACAAGAAGCTGCCGACGAAAATGTACCATTATTAGATAGATTAAGATTTTTAGGGATTTTTTCCAACAATTTAGACGAGTTTTTCCGTGTTAGATATGCCGCAATAAGAAGAATGAGTCTTGAAAACATAGACACAAAACCCATTTTAGGCGATATAAGTGCCGATCAATTATTAAAAGATATTACAGAAATTGTAATTGAACACCAATCTGAAAGTTTAAGAATATTAAACGATATTGAAAAAAAACTGGAGAAAGAGGGAATTTATATTATTAATGAAAAGCAAGTTAATAAGGAACAAAAAACCTTCATAAAAGATTTTTTTCTTCAAAAAGTTAGTCCAGAATTAGTCACCATCATGTTAAATGATTTAGTGGAGTTTCCTTTAATTAAAGATACTTCTGGTTATTTAGCTGTGAAATTGGTAATGAAAAAGAATAAATCTGGTATTATTTCTGAATTATTAAACGATAGAGAAATTAGATACGCGATTGTAGAAATTCCAAAAACCATCAATAGATTCGTGGTTTTACCATCCAATTCTGAAAAACAATATATTATACTTCTAGACGATGTAATTCGTTATAGTTTAAATCATATTTTCAATATTTTCGATTATGAAACTATTGCAGCTCACATGATAAAAATTACGCGTGATGCTCAGTTAGAATTTGATTCTGATTTAAGTAAAAGTTTTATCGAAAAAATCTCATACAGTGTTAAAGAACGTAGAGTTGGTGAACCAGTTCGATTTGTTTATGATCAAGCGATTGATCATGATACTCTGGAGTTTTTCCTAAATAGAATGAAAATTGATAGTTCCGATTCTATTATTCCAGGTGGAAGATACCACAATCGTAGAGATTATATGGATTTTCCAAATCTTGGTCGCTACGATTTATTATACAAACAAAATGTTCCGTTGCCAATTCAAGGCTTAAGTTTAGACGGAAGTATGCTGGAAAGTATCAGAAAAAAAGATTACTTATTACACGCTCCATACCAATCGTTTTCCTATTTAATTCGATTTTTAAGAGAAGCAGCTTTAGATCCGAAAGTACAATCTATAAAAATCACATTGTACCGATTGTCTAAAAATTCTCAAATTGTAAGTTCATTGATAAATGCCGCTAAAAACGGTAAAAAAGTAACGGTTCAAATTGAATTACAAGCGCGTTTTGATGAAGCAAGTAATATTTCTTACGCCGAACAAATGCAAGAAGAAGGTATCAACTTAATTTTTGGTGTAAAAGGTTTAAAAGTACATAGTAAAATTTGTGTAGTTGAACGTGTAGAAAAAGATGATGAAATTACCAGATATGGTTTTATTTCAACTGGAAATTTCAGTGAATCTTCAGCTAAAATCTATACTGACGTTACGTTGTTTACAAACAATTCTAAAATTTTAAAAGACATTTCTAAAGTTTTCGAATTTTTCGAAGTGAATTACCGAGTACATCGTTATAAACATTTGATTGTTTCACCACATTATACACGTTCTCGTTTCGTAAAATTAATTGATAGAGAAATTAAAAACGCTTTGGAAGGAAAACCTGCGTATATCAATTTGAAAATGAATAGTTTATCGGATTATAAGATGATTGATAAATTATACGATGCGAGTTTGGCAGGTGTAAAAGTGAAATTGATTATTAGAGGAATTTGTTGTTTAGTGCCTGGTGTAAGAAAATTAAGTGAAAACATTGAAGCTATAAGTATTGTTGACAATTATTTAGAACATTCACGCGTGTTTATTTTTGGAAATAATAACGATCCGGAAGTGTTTATTTCTTCTGCCGACTTTATGACAAGAAACATTGATGCTAGAGTAGAAGTAACATGTCCGATTTACGATAATGAAATTAAACAAGATTTAATTGATACGTTTGAAATTGGCTGGAAAGCTAACGTTAAAGCACGTTTACATTCAGATAAGTTTGAAAATTTATACAGAAAACGTGGCGATGAAAAGCCTTTTAGAGCACAACAAGAAATGTATAAATATTACCAAAATAAGTTAGAAGTTATTGCTACTGAAATTTTATAATAAAAATTAATGATTCAAATAAAAAAATATGCTGCAATAGATATTGGTTCCAACGCCATGCGTTTGTTAATTATGAATATTATTGAGCAAAAAGATAAAGAAGTACAATTTAATAAAAGTGCCTTAATTCGTGTGCCAATTCGTTTAGGACAAGATGCATTTACCGTTGGCGAAATCTCTGAAGAAAATATCGACAGAATGATTGATGCGATGAAAGCTTTCAAATTATTAATGAAAGTTTACAAAGTCGAAAAATATATGGCTTGTGCCACTTCTGCGATGCGTGAAGCGTATAACGGAAAAGAAGTGACAGAAATCATCAAAAAAAAAGCCGACATAAAAATTGAAATTATCGATGGAAAAAAAGAAGCAGCAATTATAGCGTCTTCCGATTTACATCAGTTTATAAAAACCAACGAAAACTACTTATATGTTGATGTTGGTGGTGGTAGTACCGAATTCTCTTTGTTTTCGAACGGAAAAATGGTGGTTTCTAAATCGTTCAAAAACGGTACGGTTCGTTTGTTGAACAATATGGTGAACGAAGTCGTTTGGCAAGAAATTGAAAAATGGATTAAAACCAACACCGAAGGTTTAGACAACATCATCATGATTGGTTCAGGTGGAAACATTAATAAAACGTTCAAATTGTCTGGAAAAATGCAAGACAAACCGTTAACGTACAAATATTTAAAATCTCAATTTGATTATTTTAATTCGTTAACTTACGAGCAACGTATTGCGGAATTAGGTTTAAACACCGACCGTGCCGACGTAATCATACCAGCACTTACCATTTATTTAAGAGCTATGAAATGGAGTAATGCGAACCACATTTACGTTCCAAAAATTGGATTATCGGATGGTGTTGTGAAAGCGATGTATTTTGATAAGATATAAAATGCAAAACCTCAGGGTCTTTTATGTAAAATTTAGTAATCAATTTTATGATAAAATAAATTCTTATTTAATCAAACAAACTAGTGTGCTGTTTAATTTTTAATAATTACTTTCAAATTAAATTTTTGTAAGTTTGATAATTCAATGCAAAGAATATAATACCCAGGTTGAATTCCAGAAATGTCTAAATCTTGATTGTTAACTTCATATTGTCTAGCTAATCTTCCAGAAATATCAAATAAATTTATAGATTTAAATTCTGATTTATTAATATTTGTATCAATGTTTATGAAATCAATAGCAGGGTTTTTAATTTTTACAAATGGTTCATTTGAGTTAAATTGATCATTGCTAAGTACGTCTGATTGATTATAATAGGAAGCTGCTCCAAAAACTGCATAATTTAATGTACAAATTATTGGACTAATTGTTTGAGAAACAATATCAACTTCTCTAATGGTTGATTGAGAACTATTTCCTGAAATTAAATAACACTTTGAATTTAATCCTACATTAACACTTGTTGCAGCATATGGATAAAGATTTCCTAAGGACATATAATTAGTACTAAGTGATGGATTAGTTAAATTTACTTCTAGAAGAGTAGAATTGTTAGAATTTGTAATTTCACAAGTTAAAAACAATCTATTTTCAAAAAAGAAAAAATCTCCAATAGCTGTTGTTTGTGGAGGCAAATTTCCAAGTAGGGTAAAGTTGTTTGATATTGGGCTGTATTTATATATTTTAGTACCTGCTGTATATATATTCCCTTGTGAATCTGCTATCATTGCGCTTACTGTTGAAGGCGGTAAAGTTGTAACAAATTCACAGTTTTGAGAAATAGAATTATATTTATATAAATCCCCACCAATTGAAGAGTATATATTATTATTACTATCCATTGCTAAATCACCAGTAATACCAACTGTACCTACGCAAATATTTTGTTGAATACTAGTACATTGAGAAACATTAACTTCATAATAATTAGTGTAAGATTGAAAATTACCATTAACAAAACTATTATTTGGAGAATTAACATAAAAACTTTGTGAAAATACACGAGATGTTAGAAGCAGAATAAAAATAATTCGAAGCATAGTTTAATTAAAAGTTAAAATTTTATTTAGTTTTTTTATTTAAACCCCCAAACACTTCAAATAATCCATAAAATAAGTATCTGGTGTAGATTTTTCTTTATAAATTTCTGAGTTTAATGTTGGTTTGATTACGAAGTTTACATCACCATTTTTAGCTGTAATTTTAATTAAATATACTTTCTCCGTTTTTAAATCTTGGAAGTTTTCAGGTGTAAAATAAAAGAAGCCATCTAAAACACGCACATTGTTTTTGTTTATGGCATCGTATTGTAGTTTGTTACAAGTTTCTGAATCTGTTGAATTCACTAGTTTTACTTGTTTTCCATTAGAAAGTTCTAAAACCATTTTGGTGTTTTTATCAATACAAATAGGCGATAAAATATCTTTACTTTTTTGTAAATACTGAAAGTTTACTCCTAAAACGCCATCAACTTCAAATAATTTAAAAGTTAAAAAAGAAGTTGTGTTTCCAAAAATACTTTCATCAATAATTTTTTCACTTAAAACTCTTGTACTTGAAGTATCAGTAGCGATGTCAGTTTCAAAATCGCAAATTTTGTCTTGTGAGAATGAAAGGTTTGTTAATAGAAGTAAGGCTGCTAATTTAAAGAATGTCTTCATTTTGGGTTTTTATATTTTATTGCAAATTAAAACAATTTTTTCGTCATTGATGTTAGTCGTGAAAAAAGTATATACGTTTCCGCCTTCGGCAATTTTATATTTCTTTCTAATTTCTTCAACAGCTAAAGGGAAATTACGTGTAGTAATGTTCATTTTCTTTTTCTCAATATGTTTTTTTAATTCTTCTTTTTTAAACGGAATTACAGTTTCAATCATAAATCGTCTACCAGGAAAATCAATTAGTTTCATATTTGTAAATAAATGAGAATGTGGATGTAATTTATCTATACCTAAAGTTTTACTCAAATTATCTGAACAACCCGATTTCAATAAAGGCGCATTCGGTTCGTATAAAAACATATTGGGTAAAGCAAAAGTTGTGGGTGTGTTTTTGCCTAAAATAAAAGTATTGGAATCTGTTTTTTCTTTCTGAATATTTACCGAAGTAATTTCAATTTCACCTGTGTAATCTTTTTCTAATATCCATAATAATTCTTTCACTTCGTTCTCAATCGCAACAATATGAATAGATTTTATGTGATTCAATTCGTTAATTCCAGCTGTAATATCTAAAATTGGAGCGGTTTTAATTAAGATGTTTTTACATTTCGAAAAATATAAATCTAGAGTTGCTGGAACATTCGGTAAGCAATCTTTTAATAAAAAGACTTTACCTTTTATGTCGCTTCTTCTGCTTGGATCAATATATATCCAATCGAAATTCGTATCAGAATTAGTTAAAACCTCTGTGCTGTTTTGAGCTACACATTCAATATTTTTGACTTGTAGTTTTTCGTAATTATGTTTGACAATTATTGAAAGTTCTGCGTTTTTTTCACAATGAACGACTTTTTCAAACTTTCTCGAAAAATAATAACAATCGACACCAAATCCTCCGGTTAAATCGATTATAGATTTTCCGGAAAGTAAGTTGGCTTTATATTTTGCTGTAATTTCAGAAGATGTTTGTTCAATTGAAATACTTGGTGGATAATATATTCCATCTGTGGAAAACCAAGTTGGTAATTTGCTTTTCGATTTGTTTTTAGAAACAATTTGATTGATAATTTCTTTCCAATCTAGATCAGGAAAAGGGTTTTTCGACAAGGCTAATTTTGAAATATTAGCTTGTAACGAATTAGTTATAAAATCCTGAATTTCAGTGGTGAGTATGCCTAAATTCATTACAAACTTCTGGTTAATATTTGAATAAAAGTATTATCAGGATAAAATTCTTTCAAAATAAATTTTGCAGCAGTGTAAAAAGGTACAGCAACAATCATTCCTACAATTCCAAATAAAGTTCCAGAGATTATAGTTACTAAAAATATTTCCAAAGGATGTGAATTCGTGCTTTTTGAAAAAATTAAGGGCGAACTAAAATTATTATCTATCAATTGTACAACGAAATAACCAATAATTACATATAATGTTGTTGGTAACACAACGGTTTGAAAATTTTCATTAATATGTCCTAACATCGTTAAAAACGCCGTCATCACTAATGCTATAATTGGTCCGATGTAAGGAATAATGTTTAAAATTGCACCAAGTAAAGCTATAATAAAAGCATTTTCTACTCCAAAAATTAACAGTACAATTAAATACAATATAAAAACAATTAGTAATTGCAGTAATAATCCAATGGCATATTTAGCTAGCATATTTTTAATTCGTAATAAAGAAGCGATGATGCGCCATCTATGATTATCTGGTAAAACCGCACGTAAATTAGTGGTTACTAGTTTTTGATCACTTAAAAGAAAAAAACAAATGAAAATTATAGAGAATAATGCTATTCCGAAATTTCCAATAGATCCAATAATTGAGTTTAAAATATCAGTAATGAAATTGAAATTAAATGATTGTGCAATTTTATGGACATTAAAATATTTTTCATAATCAATACCATACGCTTGTAATGAAACGTCTACATTATTGATGAAAACAGTATAGTTTTTTTCTAAGGAATTAATGTCAAGTAGGGATAAGTTTTTGCTTTGGCCTAAAATTAATGGAACAAATAACATTATTATTCCAAAAATGATTAAAATAAACAACAACAACGAACTCACAATAGCTAAAGTGCGACTAAATTTAAATCGTTTCTGAAGAAAATTACATATTGGTTCAGCTACAAAGCTTAGTAAAATAGCAACAATGATATAAGTAATAATTGATGAAATAGAAAACAGGAAGTAACCACATATTGCAATTCCTAAAAGGATAAATATGGTTCTAAGCAAAGCATTAGAAATATCTTTAGATTTCATATATGAAGTTTATTTTTTTCAAATATAAAAAATCCCGAATAGCTTTTCAACTATTCGGGACTAATTTATTTGATTATATTTTTTTAAATACTATCTGAAAGAAGCTCTAGAACCACCAACATCAAAAATTGCTAGCATTCTAGTTTTTTGCCCTCCTGAGAACATATACATTCCTCTGTCGTCAGTGTAGTCCATATAGTTCATGTACATTTCTAATGGTGTACCAGAACAAGTACTTCTGTGTCCAACTGCAGGAACTCCGTAATTTGCAGCATTGTGAACTGGAGTATCAGAAACTGAGTCTGTACCACAAGTTGCATCACCCCAAATGTGACGTAAATTCATCCAGTGACCAACTTCATGAGTTGCAGTTCTTCCAAGGTTAAATGGATAAGTTGCAGTACCAGTTGTTCCTGTGTATTTACCATCTAATACAACTCCATCAGTTGCAGATGATCCACCTGGGAATTGAGCATAGCCTAAAATACCACCACCAATTGTACAAACCCAAATGTTTAATTTAGTTGTTGGTGAAGTAGGTGCTAAGCCACCTCTGTTTGCTTTTTTCATTGCATCTGCAGTTCCCCAAGATGACTTAGTTGTAGATTTTCTGATAACTTGGTCTAATACGAAACGAATTCCAACATTAGCTCTTACGCTACTGTAAGGATTGTTTGCCGTGTTATAATCTGAATTTTGTGCATTAAAATCTTTGTTTAATACATCAATTTGAGATTGAAGTTGAGCTAAAGAGATGTTTTCCGCTGTTGTTCTGTATAATACATTAAAAACAACAGGAATTTCTAATACTCCATTTACAATTCTACCTTGCGCAATTGCTTCAGCAGCTTTTAACTCAAACTCTTCCATTCTTTTTGCTAAAGTTGGATCTGCAGCAAGTTGGTCTTTCAAATGTTCATCTGAATAACAACCTCTTTTTCCAACAGTTTCTGCTAAATTTCCATCAGTAGTAGTGATAGAGTCTTCTTGTTTGTTACAAGAAAAAAGCAAACTTACAATAGCAAGTGATAAAACAATTTTTTTCATAAAATTTATTTTAATTAGTTAATTAGTTATGCAATATTAATTGTAAGAATTTTAATATCAAAGAAAAAGTGAAATTTTTCAACAAAATTCAATTATTTTGTTAAAAAATGATTTTTTTTCAAAAATTTCGTCATTTTACTGTTTTTAATTCAATGAAATTTTAGGTGTATTTTTAAGAATTATGAAATTTAACTATTTAAAAATTATAAATTTCACATTTTTACATCATTTTTATTGAATTATGTGTTAAAAGTAAGAATTAATGGATTTTGCTATTTTTGAATTAAAATTGAAATTGTTTTTCTTACAAAAAATTACGTTTTTGCCGTAATTTTTGTTAAAATTTGGTGTCTGATTTTGCAAATTTAAAAAGTTCAATCTGAGAAAATATAAAAAAATGGCCGTGAAGAATTAATCGGGATGTGTCGAAAATTATTTTAAAAGAAATATTTCTTGTTCTCGATATAATTCCGATAAATCGAAATCACTCGAACTGACGAAATATTGTTATTAAAATTAGTTGGAATAATGAATTAAAACACTATTAGATTAATATCTCTGTGTTCTAAACCAAACCAATCGGCAATTGGTTTGTTGGTTAAAATTCCATGATAGAAGTAAATTCCATTTTTTAATCCTTTATTGCATCTTATCGCTGCTTCAATTCCGCCGTCTTCTGCAATTTGAATTAAGATTGGGGAAATGATATTACTGATAGAAATACTCGCCGTTTTAGAATAACGAGATGGAATATTCGGTACACAATAATGAATTACATTACTTTTTATAAAAGTCGGATTTTCGTGTGTGGTAATTTCTGAAGTTTCAAAACAACCGCCTGTATCAATACTTACATCTACAATTACCGCTCCACGTTTCATGTGATCCACCATAGATTCAGTAACTACAATTGGCGTTCTGTTTTTTCCACGAAGCGCACCAATTGCCACGTCGCAACGGCGAATTGCTTTTAAAAGTGCTTTATCGTGAATTGTTGAAGTAAAAATTCTTTGGTTAAGTGTATTTTGTAAACGACGTAATTTCGTAATAGAATTATCAAAAACTTTTACGTTCGCACCTAAACTTAAAGCAGTTCTAACAGCGTATTCTGCTACAGTTCCAGCTCCTAAAATAACAACTTCCGTTGGTGGAACTCCAGTGATGTTTCCGAAAAGTAAGCCTTTTCCATCGTTATTATTAATCATTAATTCTGCAGCAATTAAAACCGAAGCCGTTCCTGCAATTTCACTTAATGATTTCACCGCTGGATAAGAACCATCACTATCTTTAATAAATTCAAAGGCTAATGAAGTAATTTTCTTTTTAGTAATCGCTTCGAAATATTCCTTTTTTTGAGTTTTTAATTGAATCGCTGAAATCAAAATCGCTTCTATATTCATCATTTCAATTTCCTCTAAAGTTGGCGGTTCAACCTTTAGTATAATTGGACAAGAAAATATTTTCTTTGTATCGTGTGTGACTTCAGCACCAGCATCGGAATAATCTTTGTCTGAAAAACTTGCGTTTTTTCCTGCTCCACATTCTACCATTACGCGGTGTCCATGACTTACCAATGAACTTACTGCGTCTGGTGTCAAACAAATACGACGTTCTTGGTAAGAAGTTTCTTTTGGAATTCCAATAAATAATTCACTTTTGTGTTTGGCAATTTCCAATTTTTCTTCTTGAGGAAGTAATTGTTTGGCTGAAAATGGAGAATAGATTGACATGTTTATTTCGAATTTGTAGCCAATTTAGGTATTTTTATGTAAAGTCGCAAGTCTAAAGTTATAAAGTTCTTAAAGAAATTTTTAAAAACGAATCAGTTTCAATCTGTTAAATCCGCGTGCCTATCTAATCATTTTTTAATAACAATTCTCTTTTTCCATTTGGTAAACTTCTAATTACGATTGAAGCATGATCTAAAGGTAACAAATGCGGAACTTTTTCTGGCCATTCAATAAAACACCAATTTCCAGAATAAAAATATTCGTCAATTCCCATATCGTATGCTTCTAATTCATTATTCAAACGATATAAATCGAAATGATAAATAATTTCACCGTTTTCCGATTGGTATTCGTTTACTAATGAAAATGTCGGACTACTAGAATTTCCAGTAACGCCTAATTCTTTGACTAATTCCTTAATTAAAGTGGTTTTTCCAACGCCCATTGTCGCATGAAACGTAATTACTTTTTTTAAATTGGGTGTGGCTAATATGTCTTTGGCTACTTTATTTATTTCTTCTAATGTAAAAGTTGCAGTCATTTCTATAGTGAGTTGTGAGTTGTGAGTTGTGAGTTGTGTGCTAACTTAATAACACAAAACTCATAACCCATAACATGTTTTTATTTCGGATTTAAAACAATACAAGGAATAATCATTTCTTCTAATGAAATTCCCCCGTGTTGATACGTATTTCGGTAATAACTTACATAATGATTAAAGTTGTTCACGTAAGCTAAAAAGAAATCGCTTTTTGCAAAAATATAAGAACTTGTCATATTTATTGTTGGTAAACCAATTTTTTTAGGATCTTTTACCGCATAAACATCTCTATCTTCATATGTTAAACTTCTACCGGTTTTGTATCGTAAATTTAAACTTGTGTTTTTATCACCAATAACTTTCGATGGATTTTTACAATTAATAGTTCCGTGATCGGTTGTAATAATTAGTTTGAAACCCATTTGTTGCGCTTGTTGAATCATTTCTAATAACGGCGAATTTTTAAACCAACTCAACGTTAATGAACGATACGCTTTGTCGTTAGAAGCTAATTCTTTCACAACATCCATTTCAGTTTTTGCATGCGATAACATATCTACGAAATTGTACACAATCGTAGTTAAATCGTTGTTTTTACATGCTTTGAAATTATCTACTAATTTTTTTCCATCACGTAAATTCGTGATTTTATAATATTCACTTTTGATGTTTAAACCCAAACGTTTTAGTTGTTCGTTTAAGAAATCGGCTTCGTGTAAATTTTTTCCACCATCATCGGTGTCATTTTTCCAATATTGAGGAAATTTCTTCTCCATTTCTAAAGGCAATAATCCTGAGAAAATAGCATTTCTAGCGTACTGAGTCGCCGTTGGTAAAATAGAGTAGTAGTTCACTTCCTTTTCAGGTTTATAGTGATTGTACACGATGTTCTCGAAAATCTTCCATTGATCTAAACGTAAATTATCAATCACTATAAAAAGTACAGGTTTGTCTTTTTTACGAATTTCTGGCGCTACAAATTCACCAAATAATTTATGAGATAAGATAGGTTTGTCCGCTTTTTCATCGAACCAATCTTCATAATTACGTTCAATAAATTTCCCAAATTGTAAATTGGCTTCCGCTTTCTGACTTTCTAAAATCTGAATTAAATTTTGGTCTTCAATAGTTTCCAATTCAATTTCCCAATACACTAATTTTCTGTAGAATTCCGCCCATTCATCAAATGAATTCACCATCGACATTTCCATAGCAATTTTTCTGAATTCTTTCTGATAATCTAAAGTTGTTTTCTCAGAAATTAAACGCGAATGGTCTAAGTTTTTCTTCAAACTCAATAAAATCTGATTCGGATTTACGGGTTTTATCAAATAATCGGCAATTTTACTACCGATAGCTTCTTCCATAATATATTCTTCCTCACTTTTTGTAATCATAATTACAGGTGTAGAAGATTTAAATTCTTTCATTTCAGAAAGTGTTTCTAATCCCGAAAGTCCTGGCATATTTTCATCTAAAAAAACCACATCAAAAGCAGATTCTTTATATAAATCAATGGCGTCTTGTCCGTTATTACAAGTAGTTACGTCGTAATTTTTCTTTTCTAAGAATAAAATATGTGGCTTTAATAAGTCGATTTCGTCATCAACCCAAAGTATTTTTATATTGTTCATCGTGTTTCAGTTTTAAAAGTGCAAGTTACTATATGTTTAACGGAAATTTTCTTAAAAATTGTGTAAAAGTTTTATATTTGATGAAAATAATTGAAATGAAATAATGAATAAATTTTTTGTTTACATAATATTACTCCTTACTTTTTATTCAAATGCTCAAGAATCTAAAAGTTCAAGCGTAGTTGTTGATACTTCTTCAATAGTTTTTAAAGCTAAATTAATGACAATCGAGAGAAAAGGAATTTTCTCAGAGAAAAAATTAGATGGGTTTTTAAAAGATTTAAAACACAAAATATACATAACTAAAGATTTTTGTTTTATCGTTGTTAATTCAGCGGATTATGTTATCAAAAATAATAATGAAAAAATAGCACTCTTCGGAGATTGTAAATATTACTTAGCATATTCTTTTTATAACAATTTGTATTATAGATTAGGTGGATTTGAACATGAAAACATAGACGAATTTTCATCTAGTTTTTTAAAATCATCAATACTTTTTTCTTATAATGACAATGTATTAGATGAAAAATTAGTCGATTTCTTGAGTTTAGTGGCTTCTCATAAAAATAGGAAAGCGAAGAAGTTTTTTCCAAATTGTAAAGAAGTAATGAAAGATGAAATTAGATTAGAATAAAGAAAAAAACATATTCTATTTTTTCTTACATTTGTTACACAAAAAAATATTCTGTGAGCCAAATCAACAAATTAAAAATACTCAACGATCCTATTTATGGTTTCATAACCATTCCAAATACCTTAATTTACGATTTAATTCAGCATCCGTATTTTCAGCGTTTGCGACGCATTTCTCAAATGGGAATGTCGTATTTGGTGTATCCAGGTGCGCATCATACTCGTTTTCATCACGCTTTAGGTTGTATGCATATTATGCAAAAAGCCGTGCAAACTCTTAAATTTAAAGGTGTTGAAATTTCTGAAGAAGAAGAAAATGCGTTATACGTTGCCATTTTACTACACGATATCGGTCACGGCCCTTTTAGTCACGCTTTAGAAAATAGTGTAGTGGAAGAAGTGCATCACGAAGAATTATCGTTGTTGTTTATGGAACAATTAAATGCGGAATTTGGCGGAAAATTATCATTAGCAATTCAAGTTTTTAAAGGGGAATACCATAGGAAATTCATGTTGCAATTGATTTCTAGTCAGTTAGATATGGATAGAATGGATTATCTTAAACGCGATAGTTTTTACACAGGTGTGAATGAAGGAAACGTAAATAGTGAACGTTTAATTCAAATGCTAAACGTACAAGATGATGTTTTGGTAATGGAAGAAAAAGGAATTTATTCTATTGAAAAGTTCCTAATGGCGCGCCGATTAATGTATTGGCAAGCGTATTTACATAAAACTAGTGTTGTTGCCGAATTGACTCTGACAAAAATTTTAAAACGTGCGAAAGAATTAGCTACAAAAGGCGAAGTGCTTTTCGGAAGTCCGTTTTTATTGTTTTTCTTGAATAATAAAATCGAATTAAATCAAATTGATAAAGCTACTTTAGATAAATTTTCTAATTTAGACGATTATGATGTGCTTGGCGCGATTAAACAATGGCAATATCATGACGATTTTGTGCTGAGTTCTTTAAGTAATATGATTATCAATCGTAATTTACTGAAAATTGAATTAAGTGAGGATAAAATTGACAAAACCAAATGGTTAGGTTTGAAAGAAAAGTATGCGAAAAAATATAATATTTCCGATAAAGAAGTTGAATATTTCGTATTTAAAGGTAAGATTAAAAACGAAGCCTATAGTAAGTCTTCGGAACCAATTAGAATATTAAAAAAAGACAGAACAATAGAAAATGTAGTGGAAGCGTCAGACCAAATGCATTTAAAGGCATTATCTAAAACGGTAACCAAATATTTTATTTGTTATCCGAAAGTTATAGATTAAGGTTAATTTTTATATTTTTGCAGAGATGAAAAGGGCAAAAATTAGTTTTTGTTAATGAAATAGAGAAAAAATGGCGAGTTCCATCATATTTGGATGGTAATTTTAAGCGTATTAGATGAAATTTACAGCAGAACAAATAGCGGGCATTTTAGAAGGAGAAGTTATAGGAAATCCTAATGCTGAAGTATATAAATTAGCTAAAATTGAAGAAGGAACTCAAGGTTCTTTAACTTTTTTGGCTAACCCAAAATATGCCAATTATATTTATACAACAGAAGCAACAATTGCTATTGTAAACAAAACTTTTGAACCAGAACAAGAAATAAAAGCAACCTTAATTAAGGTGGAAGATGCGTATAAATCTTTTTCGAAGTTACTAGAATATTACAATCAAGTAAAATTGATGAAATCGGGTATTGAGCAACCTTCGGTGATTTCTGAAGGCGTTCAATATGGTGATAATTTATATTTAGGTAGCTTTTGTTATTTGGGTCAAAATGTAAAAATTGGTAATAATGTAAAAATATATCCAAATAGTTTCATTGGCGACAATGTGGTTATTGGAGATAATTGTGTTTTCTTTGCAGGCGTTCGAATTTATTCGGAAACGGAAATTGGAAATAACGTAACTATTCATTCTGGAACTATTATTGGTTCAGACGGTTTTGGTTTTGCGCCACAAGAAGACGGAACTTATATTAAAGTACCACAAATTGGAAATGTTATCATTGAAGATAATGTGGAAGTAGGTTCATGCTCAACAATTGATAGAGCAACGTTAGGTTCAACAATTATAAGAAATGGTACTAAATTAGACAATCAAATACAAATTGCACACAATGTAGAAATTGGTGAAAATACCGTAATTGCAGCGCAAACTGGTATTGCTGGTTCTACAAAAATTGGTAAAAACTGTATGATTGGCGGTCAAGTTGGTATTGCTGGACATTTAATAATTGGTGACAATGTTAAAATTCAAGCGCAATCAGGAATTGGTAAAAATTTAAAAGAAAACGAAGTAGTACAAGGAAGTCCAGGATTTAATTACAGTGATTTTGCAAAATCTTTCGTGCATTTTAAAAACTTACCAAAAATTGTAAAAGAAATAGAAGAATTAAAAAAGGATAATAAATAAAATCATGTTAAAACAAACGACTTTAAAAAGCGAAATTTCATTAACAGGTGTAGGTTTACATACTGGTCAGGAAGTAACTATGACTTTTAAACCGGCACCAGTAAATAACGGATTTACATTTGTACGAATCGATTTAGAAGGAGCTCCAATTATTGAAGCCGATGCCAATTATGTAGTAAATACACAACGTGGTACTAATTTAGAGAAGTTAGGTGTAATGATACAAACTCCTGAGCATGTTTTAGCTGCTTTAGTTGGTTGTGATTTAGACAATGTAATTATCGAATTAAATTCATCTGAGTTACCAATTATGGATGGTTCTTCAAAATATTTTGTGGAAGCATTAGAAAAAGTTGGTACAGTTGAACAAGAAGCGGATAGAAAAATTTATGTTGTAAAAGACGTAATTTCTTATTTAGACGAAACTACTGGTAGCGAAATTACTATCATTCCTAGTGATAGCTATTCTGTTACGGCAATGGTTGATTTCGGTACGAAAGTATTAGGAACGCAAAATGCTAACATGAAAAATATTTCTGATTTTAAATCGGAAATTTCAGCTTGTAGAACGTTTAGCTTTTTACATGAATTAGAATCGCTTTTGAATAACGGTTTAATTAAAGGTGGCGATTTAAACAACGCTATTGTTTATGTAGATAAAGAAATTTCTACTGAAACAATGACAAGTTTACAAAAAGCGTTCAATAAAGAATCAATTTCTGTTACAGAAAATGGAATTTTAGATAACTTAACATTACATTTTCCAAACGAAGCAGCACGTCATAAATTATTAGACATTGTTGGTGATTTATCTTTAATTGGAACAAGAATCCAAGGAAAAGTTATTGCTAACAAACCAGGGCATTTCGTAAATACTCAATTTGCTAAAAAACTATCAAAAATTATTAAACTAGAAGAGAAAAACAATATTCCAGTTTACGATTTACATAAAGAACCTGTTTTAGATATTCACGGAATTATGGATTTGTTACCACACAGACCACCATTCTTGTTAGTAGATAAAATTTTAGAATTATCTGATTCTCATGTAGTAGGATTGAAAAATGTTACAATGAACGAACCATTCTTCGTAGGACATTTCCCAGGCGCACCAGTTATGCCAGGAGTTTTACAAATTGAAGCGATGGCGCAAACAGGAGGAATTTTAATTTTAAGTACGGTTCCAGACCCAGAAAATTACCTTACATTCTTTATGAAAATAGATAATGTGAAATTTAAACAAAAAGTTTTACCAGGCGATACCTTAGTTTTTAAATGTGAATTAATTACTCCAATCAGAAGAGGAATTTGTCACATGCAAGCATATGCTTATGCGAACGGAAAATTAGTTTCAGAAGCAGAATTAATGGCACAAATTGTAAAAGTTAAAAACGATTAATTATGAACCAACCATTAGCATACGTACATCCAGGAGCAAAAATTGCAAGAAATGTAGTTATCGATCCTTTTACAACCATTCATAATAATGTAGAAATTGGCGAAGGAACTTGGATTGGTTCTAACGTAACCATTATGGAAGGCGCTCGTATTGGTAAAAATTGTAATATTTTTCCAGGAGCAGTAATTTCTGCAGTACCCCAAGATTTAAAATTTGGTGGAGAAGATTCATTAGCTGTAATTGGCGATAATACTACAATTAGAGAATGTGTAACCATAAATAGAGGTACAGTTGCTGCGGGAAAAACAGTAATTGGTAAAAACTGTTTAATTATGGCAACGGCACATATTGCTCACGATTGTATGATTGGAGATAATGCTATTATTGTAAACGGAGTGGCTTTAGCCGGACACGTTACCATCGGTGAATATGCTGTAATTGGTGGTTTAGCTGCTGTGCATCAGTTTATTTCAATTGGAGATCACGCAATGGTTTCTGGTGGAAGTTTAGTTTGTAAAGATGTGCCTCCTTTTTCAAAAGCTGCAAAAGAGCCTTTATCTTATGTAGGTATTAACTCTGTAGGATTAAGAAGAAGAGGATTTTCAACAGATAAAATTAGAGAAATTCAAGATATTTACCGAATCTTATACCAAAAAAACTACAATACTTCTCAAGCAATGAGTATTATTGAAGCAGAAATGGAAGCGACTCCAGAAAGAGATGAAATTTTAGATTTTATCAGAAATTCTTCTCGAGGTATTATGAAAGGTTATACTGGAAGCGTATAAATTATTAAAAACATAAAATTAAAATAAACAAAATGGCAAGTACATCAGATATTAGAAATGGTTTATGTATAAAATTTAACCACGATATTTATAAAATTATTGAATTTTTACACGTAAAACCAGGTAAAGGTCCAGCGTTTGTAAGAACAAAATTAAAATCATTAACGAACGGAAAAGTTTTAGATAATACTTTTTCTGCAGGTCATAAAATTGATGTAGTGAGAGTAGAAACTCAAACGTACCAATTTTTATATCCTGAAGGAGATGATTTTCACTTTATGAATATTGAATCTTTTGAACAAATTACATTAAATAGAAATATTTTAGATGCACCAGATTTATTGAAAGAAGGTGAAAATGTAATGATTCAAATTAATACTGAAACAGATTTACCACTTTCTGTTGATATGGCTGCTTCAGTAATTTTAGAAGTAACGTATACAGAACCAGGTTTAAAAGGAAATACGGCTACAAATGCTACAAAACCAGCAACTGTTGAAACGGGTGCTTCTGTAAATGTACCTTTATTTATCAATGAAGGTGATAAAATTAAAATTGATACAGCATCTGGAAAATACATGGAAAGAGTATAATTTGACTAAATAAATGAAATTTAACAAAACATACACCTTAAAACAAATTGCTGAAATCATCAATTCTAAGTATATTGGAACTGATGATTTTCCAGTTCATGGTATGAATGAAATTCACGTTGTTGAACCAGGTGATATTGTTTTTGTAGATCATCCAAAATATTATGATAAAGCCTTACAGTCTGCAGCAACAATTGTACTTATTAATAAAGAAGTAGAATGTCCTGAAGGCAAAGCTTTATTGATTTCTGATGATCCTTTCAGAGATTTCAATGTGTTAACCAAACATTTTAGACCTTTTGTGTCAGCAAATTTAAGCATAGCTGAATCAGCCAAAATTGGTGAAGGAACTATAATTCAACCGAATTGTTTTGTTGGACATAATGTTCAAATTGGAAAGAATTGCTTAATCCACTCTAATGTTTCTATTTACGATAATACTGTAATAGGTGATAATGTAATTATTCATGCAGGAACTATTTTAGGAGCTGATGCATTTTATTACAAAAAACGTCCAGATGGTTTTGATCAATTACTTTCTGGTGGGCGAGTGGTTATCGAAAATAATGTTGGAATTGGTGCTCTTTGTACAATCGACAAAGGTGTAACTGGCGATACAACAATCGGTGAAGGAACTAAAATTGACAATCAAGTTCATGTTGGTCACGATACTGTAATTGGTAAAAAATGTTTAATTGCTTCACAAACTGGAATTGCCGGTTGTGTAATTATTGAAGACGAAGTAACACTTTGGGGACAAGTTGGTACAACAAGCGGAATTACCATTGGTGCAAAAGCCGTAATTATGGGACAAACCGGTGTAACAAAATCTGTTGAAGGCGGAAAATCATATTTTGGAACTCCAATTGAAGAATCTAGAGAAAAATTAAAGCAATTAGCTAATATTAAACGTATTCCTGAAATCATAGAAAAACTAAAATAATGACTCCAAAAGAAATTGTAAACGAATTATATGCAAATGATGGTTTAAGAAATAGAGATTTTTTAAATGAAGTGCTACATGATAATATGCTTTTAGAATGGCATAGTTCTGAAGGTTTATTAGTTAAAGATAAAAATTCATTATTAGATTTAGCAACTGAATTAAAAGATAATTTCTCCATTTTTAACTCAGAAATTTTACATTTAATATCTGAAAATAATACAGTTTCAATTACTTATAATCATTTTGGATCAAGTATAGAAAACCAAAGAGATTTGATTTTAATGGGAAGATTTATCACTATTTGGGAATTCGAAAACGATAAAATCATAAAAGGTTATCAAATTAGTAGACCAGCATAAAAAAATATTTAAAAAAATTAAATTATTACTCGCAAAAAACTTACTTTTGCTCAACTTTTAAAAAAACAAATAACATCATGAGTGTTTTAGTAAATAAAAATTCAAAAATAATAGTTCAAGGATTTACAGGAAGTGAAGGAACTTTCCACGCTTCTCAAATGATTGAATACGGTACAAACGTAGTTGGTGGAGTTACTCCAGGTAAAGGTGGAACTTTACATTTAGACCGTCCAGTTTTTAACACAGTAAAAGACGCTGTAAAAACGGCTGGTGCTGATACTTCAATTATTTTTGTTCCGCCAGCATTTGCTGCAGATGCTATTATGGAAGCTGCTGATGCAGGTATTAAAGTAATTATTTGTATTACAGAAGGAATTCCTGTTGCAGACATGATTAAAGCGTACGACTTTATCCAAGGTAAAGAGTGTCGTTTAGTTGGTCCTAACTGTCCAGGTGTTATTACTCCAGGTGAAGCTAAAGTTGGTATTATGCCAGGTTTCGTTTTCAAAAAAGGAAATGTAGGTATTGTTTCTAAATCAGGAACTTTAACATATGAAGCTGCTGACCAAGTTGTAAAACAAGGTTTAGGTATCACAACTGCTATTGGTATTGGTGGAGATCCAATTATTGGAACTACAACTAAACAAGCTGTTGAATTATTAATGAACGACCCTGAAACAGAATGTATCATTATGATTGGTGAAATTGGTGGTCAATTAGAAGCTGATGCTGCGCATTGGATTAAAGCTGACGGTAATCGTAAACCGGTTGTTGGATTTATCGCTGGTGAAACTGCTCCAAAAGGTAGAACAATGGGTCACGCTGGTGCGATTGTTGGTGGTGCAGATGATACTGCAGAAGCTAAAAAACGTATCATGAGAGAATGTGGTATTCACGTAGTAGATTCTCCTGCAGAAATTGGTAAAAAAGTAAAAGAAATTATGGGATAATCTCCTGTATATAAAATACATAGTAATAAAAGCTCCTTTTTTATGGAGCTTTTATTAATTATATTAATCAAGTTCACTTAGCGCTTTTATGACTTTGTGGCAAATAAAATAAAAATGGAAAAAGAATTAAAAAAATACAAATCAACAAATAGTTTTTTATTTAATACTGATTTAAATTTAGAAGAAGTTTGTAATGCTCCAGACGGTGCAAGTGGTGTTTTCTTAGTGTACGATGTAAGTAATGAAGCGAAACAATTAATCATGGTTGGTTCAACAGGAACAGTACAAAACGACGGAACTTTGAAAGTAAAAAGCGGTGGTTTATACGACAAAATTGTAAACGGACACCAATTCGCTAAAACAGGAAGAAAATATTCTTGGCCAGCGCAAATGAAAAAAGAAGAAATTGAAGCTTTAGAAGTAGTTTGGTATGAAACTTTCACTGAAAAAGTAAAAGGTATTCCAACATTCGTAGAAGCAACAGTTTTACAAAGTTATTTAACTGAAAATGGTACACTTCCAAAATGGAATGTAGCTTTCTAAGAAAAAATATAGATTAAAAAAAATCCCGTCTCGTTAAATAAAACGAGACGGGATTTTTTTGTTTTTAATTAAATGGATTGGACCATTTCGTATTCGTATAAACATCAGTTCCAGAAAGTGTTCTTAAAAAAGCAATTACCGAATTGACTTCCGCTGCAGTTAGGTTTAATTGTTGACCAATACCACCAGGTGTTAATCGTGGATCTAAGTTCGTATTTCCTGGTGCAATATTTATCGTACCATAATGTCCAATTGCTGCTTGAAGCGAAGTAATTACACCCGTATGCATCATTTGTCCGTTTGTTGTTCCATCAACTTTAACTAAATCTCTTAAAGATGGAGCTCTTGTATTGGTAATATCAATTCCTACACCAGATAATGTGCCAATAATGCCGTTATTTTTAGTATTTGGATCAATATCAAATTCTGGTGCTCTATGACAACCTGCACATCCAATTCCACCTCCCGTACGAGAACCTGAAGCATTAAAAGTAGGTGGTGTTAAAAATAAATTTTTTCCCTGATTTTCTTGAGCTGTGAAATTTGCAAATGGCGCGCCATCATTAGGAGCGCTTGCTCTTCCAGTATCGTATTTCGAATCAAAAGATTGAATACTTCTAATAAATTGCGCTAAAGCAAATTGTATTTTAGTTTCCGTAATTTCTTCAGAACCATAAACAAATTTGAATAATTCTTTATAATAATCAATCGCGCTTAGTTTAACAATCAAATCATTAAAAGATAAATCGCCATTTGCACCGCTAAAACCCATTTCTCCATGATCTTTTATTGGCATGGTAGTTTGAATTTCTAAACTTGCAGCTCTTTCATCCCAAAAGAATTTAGATTCAGTAGCAAATCGAGTATTAATTAATCGCATTGAATGTCTTCCGGTTGTGCTATTAACACCATTACTCGCTATCGTATTATCACTAAAAGCAAATTCTTGTTTGTGACAACTTGAACAAGAAACAGTATTGTCAACTGACATTTTCTTATCGTAAAATAATATTCTTCCTAAAGTAGCGCCTTTATCTGAAATTGGATTCAAAGCACTATTATCTTTCGTAATATAAGCAGGAACAGCTTGATTGGCATAATTAGCGAGATTATTCAAATCGACTGAACTTCCAAATTCTGCTTCAACCGCAGGATAAGTTGCTGTAATTGGTGTGTAATTTTCTTCATCATTATCATTACACGACGATAATGATAGTACAATTGCGCAGAATTGTAAAATTTTAGTGAATTTCATAGTAACTAGTTTAGGTTGGTAAGTTTTAGACTAACAAAAAACAAAAAGGTTTAACGTGAAAGATGTTTTTATTACTTTAAATTATTATTATATTTGACTTTTATTAGAAACTAAAAATTTAAATAATATAATATGAAATTATTAGAAGGTAAAGTTGCCATTATTACTGGTGCTAGTAGAGGAATTGGAAGTGGAATTGCAAAAGTTTTCGCTCAAAATGGTGCAAATGTTGCATTTACTTATAGTTCATCTGCAGAATCGGCATTAGCATTAGAAAATGAATTAAACGCATTAGGAATTAAATCAAAAGGATATAAATCAAACGCTGCTGATTTTAACGAAGCTCAAAAATTAGTTGATGATGTAATGGTAGATTTTGGTAATGTTGATATTTTAATTAACAATGCTGGTATTACTAAAGATAATTTATTAATGCGTATGTCTGAAGAAGATTTTGATGCCGTAATGGATATCAACTTAAAATCGGTTTTCAACATGACAAAAGCAGTACAAAAAATTATGCTTAAAAACCGTAAAGGTTCTATCGTGAACATGAGTTCTGTGGTTGGAGTTAAAGGAAATGCAGGTCAGGCAAATTATGCAGCCTCAAAAGCTGGTATGATTGGTTTCACAAAATCTATCGCTTTAGAGTTAGGTTCTCGTAATATTCGTTGCAACGCAATTGCTCCAGGTTTTATCGAAACGGAAATGACTGCAAAATTAAACGAAGATGTAGTGAAAGGTTGGAGAGAATCTATTCCATTAAAACGTGGTGGTTCACCAGAAGATGTGGCAAATGTTTGTGTGTTCTTAAGTTCAGATATGAGTGCTTACGTTACAGGACAAGTTATTAACGTTGATGGTGGAATGTTAACGTAGTATTAATGAAGGAAAAAATTAAAACACTTCAAATAATACATTTAGCTATAACACTAGGTGTAGCTGTTGCATATTTTTTTGTATTAGATAAAAATGCTATTGCTGATTTTAAAATCCCAACAATTGATTCAAATTCAATCATTTTTGCTTTAATTCCATTAATTGCTATAGTTTTGAGTAATTTCATGTTTAAAAGTATGATTAGCAAAATTGATAGAAACTTAAGCATAGAAAACAAAATTGGAGTTTATCAAACTTCATCAATCATTAGATGGGCAATTTTAGAAGGAGCAGCCTTTGTTCTGTTGTTTTTAAAACCAGAATTTTTTGTTTTTGGAATTGTAATAATTGTTTACCTTTTGACAATTCGTCCAACAGAAGATAAAGTGAATACAGATTTAAATTAAAATTATAAACTAAAAAATGACAACAAGCACAATTCTATTAATACTACTTTCAGTAATTATTTCTGGAGCTGTTGCATTTTATCAATATTTATTTAAAGCCGATAACCAAAACAAAACAAATTGGTTATTGGCTTTTTTGCGTTTTATTTCGGTGTTTTCTTTACTTTTATTACTAATTAACCCCGTAATTTCAAGAAAATCAATTGAAACTAACAAAATTCCTTTAGCTATTGTTGCTGATAATTCTCGTTCGATTACAGAATTAAAAGCAAATGATGTAGAAAAGCAATTATTTGAAAAATTGTCTTCCAATTCGGCTTTAAAGGATAAATTCGAAATTCAAACCTATTCTTTTGATGAAGAGTTTTTTGCTGGAAAGCCATTAGATTTTAAAGGAAATCAATCAAATATCGATAATGTTGCTACAAATTTGAAGCAATTAAACAAAAATGCCTTTTATCCAATTGTTTTATTAACGGACGGAAATCAAACTATTGGAAACGATTACGTGTATAGTTTTCAGGAAACTGCAAGTGTTTTTCCAGTTATTTTAGGTGATACAACAACGACTTTCGATTTAAAAATAAATCAGCTTAACGCGAATAAATACGCATTTCTAAAGAATAAATTTCCAGTTGAAGTATTCTTGCAATACAATGGAAATAAAGCCATTTCAGCCAATTTTTCTATTGAAAAAAATGGTAAGAAAATATCAAGTCAAACTATCAACTTCGATAAAAAGAATAAAGTACAATCAGTACAAATTTTATTAGAAGCGGATAGAGTAGGGCTGCAAAAATATAAAGCAGTAATTTCTTCTGCAACGAAAGAAAAAAACACGTACAATAACGTCAAAAATTTCGCTGTTGAAGTAATTGATCAAAGAAAAGAAATTGCTATCATTTCGGATATTTCTCATCCCGATTTAGGTGCTTTGAAACGCGCAATTGAATCTAATGCACAACGTAAAGTAACTTTGCTTAAAACAAATTCAATCAGTGATTTAAAAAAATATAATTTATTGGTTTTATATCAGCCAACTGCTTCTTTTAGAAAGGTTTTTGAGGCGAATAAAAACTTAAGAATTAACACATTTATCGTAACCGGAATGGCAACAGATTTTAATTTATTAAATCAAATACAATCCGATTTAGATTTCAAATTAACCAATAAAAAAGAAGATTTTACATCATCATTTTTAACTGGATTTAATCTTTTTGCACAAAACGATATTCAGTTTGAACAACTTCCACCTTTAGAAAATCCTTTCGGAAAAATTACTGAAAAAGGAAGTTTAAATACATTGCTTACTGCCAAAGTGAACGGAATAGAGGTTGGGAATCCTATCTTAACTTTTTCTGAAAAAGGGAATAGTAGAAGCGCTTATTTATTAGGAGAAAACTCTTGGAAATGGCGAATGGAAAGCCATGTAATGAATCAATCTTATGAAAAATATGATCAATTTATTGATAAGATAATTCAGTATTTGTCTACGAATTCAGCTAAAAAATCACTTTTAGTAGAACATGAAAGTTTCTATAATTCTGGAGAAACGATTGAAATTTTCGCGCAATATTTCAATAAGAGTTATGAATTGGAAGAAAATGCTAACCTTTCTATCAAATTAACGAACAAGAATACAAAATCGACAAAAAACTACAATTTCTCTAAAGCAAATAATGGATATCAAGCTATTTTTGATGGTTTAGAACCTGGTAATTATGCGTTTCAAGTCAAAGAAACAAGTAGTAATGCGAGTTATAACGGAACTTTTGAAGTATTAGATTTTGATGTGGAAAAACAATTTGTAAATCCAGATGTGTCGAAATTACAACAATTAGCGAATCAGAATAAAGGTGAAGTCATTCATCCCAACCAAATTGATAAATTGATTCAGAAATTATTAGAAAAAGACACCTATTTACCTGTAGAAAAGTCTTTAATAAAGAATTCTCCATTAATCGACTGGATTACTTTACTTGTAATTTTAGCCTTTTCATTAGCTTCTGAATGGTTTACCAGAAAATTTAACGGATTGTTATAAGTTTTTCTTTCATTTTTCATTAAATTTGTAGTAATGAAAAAGTACATAACTATTTTTCTATTATTAAGTTATTTGTTTTCAATGACTGAATTACATCAGATATTGAAAGCCCCTTTACTTGTGGAGCATTACTACGAGCACAATGATAAAGAAGAATTATCCGTACTTACTTTTTTAGAAATGCATTATTTAAATGGGAACGTAAAAGATGCAGATTATGAGAAAGACATGAAATTACCTTTCAAAAATTTTCAAGACAATCATCCAAACGTGGTTTTAAGTTTACCAGAAACTACCAATTTTTTCAATTTTTTTAGTTATCCAATTTCAGAACAAAAAAGTTTTTCTTTTGAAAATCAAGTAAATACATCCAATTTTCTTACTTCTATTTGGCAACCGCCAAAAACTATTTTATCATAATAAATTATATCAACTGCTCTAGTTGATAATTTCATTATTCATAAAATAAAAATATTCTCATGTTAAATAAAATAATAGAGTTTTCTGTAAAGAATAAACTCATCATTGCGTTATTTACCTTTGCTTTAATTGCATTTGGTATTTACAACGTACAGAAATTACCTATTGACGCAGTTCCGGATATTACTAATAATCAAGTTCAAGTTATTACAATTGCGCCATCTTTTGGAGCAACAGATATTGAAAGATTAGTAACTTTTCCAATTGAACAAGTCAATAACAACATACCTGGATTAAAAGAAATTAGAAGTTTCTCTAGGTTCGGTTTGTCATTAGTAACGATAGTTTTTGATGACGATACAGATATTTATTGGGCACGCCAACAAGTTTCCGAAAGATTACAACAAGTCCAAAGCCAACTTCCAAAAGGAATGGGAACACCCGAATTAGGGCCAGTTTCTACAGGTTTAGGAGAAATTTATCAATATGTGGTTCGTCCAGAAAAAGGCTACGAAAAAAAATACGACGCCACAGAATTAAGAACCATTCAGGATTGGATTATTAAAAGACAATTATCTGGTGTTAAAGGTGTAGCTGAAGTCAGTAGTTTTGGTGGAAAATTAAAACAATTAGAAATTAGTATTCAACCCAATAAGCTAAAAGCGCACGGTATTACAATAAATGATGTTTTTAATGCTTTAGAGAGTAATAATCAGAATACAGGAGGAAGTTATATAGAAAAGAACGAAACCGCCTTATTCATTAGAACAGAAGGTTTATTACAATCTAAAGAAGATATTGAAAACATTGCGCTAACTTCAAAAACAGGAACACCTTTATTTTTAAAAGATATTGCTGAAATCAAAAATGGATATGCTACTCGCTACGGCGCCATGTGTTATAACGATCAAGGCGAAGTTTCTGGTGCGATTGTGATGATGCTAAAAGGCGCAAACAGTAGTGAAGTTATCAAAAATGTAAAAGAACGAATTGCTCAAATTCAAAAAACGTTGCCAAAAGGCGTCATCATAGAACCGTTTTTAGATCGAACCAAAATGGTTAACAACGCCATCGGAACGGTTGAAAAAAACTTAATTGAAGGTGCTTTAATCGTAATTTTTGTATTGGTTTTATTCTTAGGAAATTTCAGAGCCGGACTTTTAGTAGCTTCCGTAATTCCATTAGCGATGCTTTTTGCGATTATTATGATGAATCTATTCGGCGTAAGTGGAAATTTAATGAGTTTAGGCGCGTTAGATTTCGGTTTAATTGTCGATGGCGCAGTAATTATTGTAGAAGCCGTCATTCATCAAATTTATTCGCATCATAAAAAGGAAAATGCCATTGCATTGACTCAAGAAAATGTTGATCACGAAGTAAAATCGTCTTCTAAAAAAATGATGAATAGTGCCGTTTTCGGACAAATTATCATCTTAATCGTGTATTTACCCATCTTTTCTTTAGAAGGAATCGAAGGTAAAATGTTCAAACCAATGGCGCAAACAGTTGCTTTTGCTTTAATTGGAGCATTTATTTTGTCGTTGACTTATATTCCAATGATGAGTTCAATTGTGTTGAAAAACTTAAAGCACAATCCAAATAATTTCTCTGAAAGAATGATGGCGTATTTGGAAAATATCTACCAAAAACGTTTAGTTCAGGCGATTAATAACAAAAGAAAAATTATTATTGCAACAATTGTCGTGTTTTTTGGTTCGATTGTAGTCATGTCGTTTTTAGGTGGCGAATTTATTCCTGCTTTGGAAGAAGGTGATTTTGCTGTCGATACTCGTGTACTAACAGGAAGTAATTTAAATACGACAATGGCTTCGACACAAAAAGCCGCTAAAATATTAAAAGACAGATTTCCAGAAGTAGAAAAAGTAGTCACAAAAATTGGTAGTGGTGAAGTACCAACTGATCCTATGCCAATGGAAGCCAGTGATATGATGGTGATTTTGAAAGATAAAAGCGAATGGACTTCAGCTACAACTTTCAATGAATTATCCGAAAAAATGAGCGAGGCTTTAAAAGATGTTCCCGGAATTACGGCCGGATTTCAATATCCTGTACAAATGCGTTTTAACGAGTTAATGACAGGTGCGCGACAAGATGTAGTTTGTAAAATTTTTGGTGAAAATTTAGATACACTTTCTATTTATGCTAGTAAAGTCGGTAAAATTGTAAAAACCATTCAAGGCACAAAAGATTTATACGAAGAACCAATTGGAGGTATGCCACAAGTGGTTATTAACTACAAACGACCAGTAATGGCGCAATATGGTTTAAGTGTAAATGAAATCAATAGGGTAGTGAATACCGCTTTTGCAGGTCAAAGTGCAGGTTTGCTTTTCGAAGGTGAAAAACGTTTCGACTTGGTTGTAAAATTGAATAATACCGAGAAAAAAGACTTAATTGACATCGAAAATCTATTAATTCCAACCAAAACTGGTGCAACTATTCCGCTTTATGTTTTAGCTGATGTGAAAATTATTAGCGGTCCAAATCAAATTCAACGTGAAGATGCCAAAAGAAGAATTGTAGTTGGTTTCAATGCCGATAGAGATGTGCAAAGTTTAGTTGGTGAATTAGAAAAAGAAATTAATGCTAAAATTAAATTTCCACCAGGCTATTATATCACGTACGGTGGAAGTTTCGAAAATTTAAACGCCGCAAAAGACAGATTGATGATTGCAGTTCCTATATCCTTAATCTTGATCTTTTTAATGTTATATTTCGCTTTCAAATCTATCAAACAAGCATTACTAATTTATACAGCAATTCCTTTATCAACAATAGGCGGAATCTTATTTTTAGCGGCTCGCGGAATGCCTTTTAGTATTAGTGCTGGAATTGGATTTATTGCACTTTTTGGTGTCGCCGTTTTAAACGGAATTGTACTAATTGCCGAATTTAATTCGCAAAAAGCAAGTGGAAATACAGATACAATTAGAGTGATTATGAACGGAACCAAAAAACGTCTTCGTCCCATTTTAATGACAGCTTTTGTAGCATCATTAGGGTTTTTACCAATGGCGATTAGTAATGGTTCTGGTGCTGAAGTACAACGTCCATTAGCAACTGTAGTAATTGGTGGCTTACTAATTGCAACTTTTTTAACCTTGTTTATTTTACCGATTTTGTACTTGGTATTCGAACAAAAATCTGAAATCAAAATGAATAAAAATGCAGTTTTATCAATCTTCTTTTTAGTAGGAACTTTCACTTCGTTTTCACAAAATAAAATGACGTTGGAACAAGCTTTAAATCTCGGAATTTCAAATAATATTCAATTGAAAACCGAAAAACAAAAAGTGGAAGCGGCTAAAGTTTTAATTCGTTCCGCAAATGAAGTGCCGAGTTTAAACTTAGTTGGTGAAATCGGACAATTAAATAGTGCTTATACCGATAATAGATTTGGTGTTTCTCAAAATATTAGTTTTCCATTTGTAAACGCTAAGAAAAAGGAATGGTTTGAAAAACAAGCAGAAATGGCTCAAATGAACTATAAATATTCTGAAAATGCCCTAAAAAAGGAAATTACACAAGTTTTTTACGATTTAGTTGTGGTTTCAGAAAAAGAAAAAGTAATGAAACAAACGGATTCTATTTTCGCAGCTTTTATTCAGAAAGCAAATTTGCGATTGAAATATGGTGAAAGCAATGCTTTAGAAAAAAGTTCTGCTGAATTATACATGGTAAAGATTAAAAATCAAGTCAAATTAATTCAGGAAGAAAAATTTAGAGTCGTGGCGCAATTACAATATTTATTACAAGTTACAGATAATATTGAACTGATTTATAAATCTGCCAAAATTGAAAATTTACCTTCACAAGATTTTGTTTCGAATAATGTAGCCTTGCAAATGTTAGCGTTGGAAAAACAAGCCAATACTTCAGTTTTGAAAATTGAAAAATCGGCTTTGATTCCTGATGTTGCTGTCGGATATTTTAGTACAACCATGCAAGGAAATGGCGCAGATAATAATTTTTATGGAAAAAATGACAGATTTCAATCGTTTCAATTGAGTTTAGGAATTCCTGTTTTTAATTCGGCCAACAAAGCCCGACAAAAAGCAATTAAAATGAACGAAACCATTCTAAACGATAAAACAACGATGCAACAACAAGAATTGCAAAAAATATGGAATACGTATTCTGTGAAACATACTAATAATCAGGAAGTTTTATCATATTACGAAACGGTTGTTTTGCCAAATACCAATTCAATTATCGCAAATGCAAACAAGCAAATTTTAAATGGAGATATTAATTTTATGGAATGGTCGTGGACAATGAACCAAGCGCTTGAAGCGAAATCAGATTATTTTGATAAAATTCAATCGTATAATAACAATATTATCCAAATCTTGTATTTCAATTAAAATTTAAACAGAATCATATGAAAAATATATATTTAGTACTGATTTTAGCTTTAACAATAGCTTGTCAGTCGAAAAAAGAAGAAATAGTAACTGAAACTGCTGTTAAAGAAAATGTGGTAGAATTGACTAAAAATCAATTAGATAATTCGAAAATTAAAATTGGAAGTTTAACAAATACTTCGCTTTCAAGTACCATAAAAGTAAATGGTAAAATTACTTTAGCGCCAAATGCGATGGCAAGTGTAAGTATGCCACTTGGCGGATATATTAAAAATATCAAAGTTATGCCTGGAATGGTAATTGGAAAAGGTCAAATTTTAGCAGTTATTGAAGATCAATCGTATGTTCAAATTCAGCAAGATTATTTAACGACTAAGCAACAATTGGCTTATGCTTCAAAGGATTTTGCGCGTCAAAAAGAATTAAATTCCTCGCAAGCCGTTAGCGAAAAGAATTACCAATTAGCAGAAAGTGAATACGCCAAACAAAGAATTACTTTAAAGTCGTTAGAGGAAAAATTGAAATTAATTCATATCAATCCAGCTTCATTAACTTCGAATACGATTTCAAAATCCGTAAATATTTATGCGCCAATTTCTGGAATGGTTACAAAAATTGATGTAAATATTGGAAAATACGTGAATGCAACCGATATGTTATTTCAAATTATGGATAACCAAAGCATGTATGCAAAAATAAATGTGTTTGAAAAAGATGCGGCTAATTTAGCAATCGGACAAAAAATAAAAGTTTACACGAATACGCAACCAGATGTTTTTTATGAAACGAAAATTGAGTTTGTAAACAAAAGTTATTCCGATGAAAATGCGATTGAAGTCTATGCGAAAATTTCAAATACAACGAAAAAACTTATTCCAGGAAATTACATAAATGCCATAATTCAATTTGATAATAATAATGCGTATATTGTGAATAATGATGCCATTGTAGATTTTGAAGATAAGAAATTCGTGTTTGTTCAAGATGCAAATAAAAATTCTTTCTCTATGCAAGAAGTACAAATTGGAATTGTAACTGATAAGGTTTCGGAAATTAGAAACTATGAAGCTTTTCAAAACAAAAAAATAGTGATTAGTGACGCTTACACTTTGTTAATGGTTTTGAAAAACAAAGAAGAGTAAAAAATATTCATTTTAAAAACAAATTTTTAATTATTACATAAAATATTTATATCAATAACTAATAAAAATAAAAATTATGAACGATGCACACTTACATTTATTGATAAACCATTTTCCAATCATTGGTTTATTTTTCGGATTTTTAATTCTTCTATTCGGAATGATTAAGAAAAATGCAACATTAAAATCAACAGCTTACATTATTTTTATTTCTTGTATGATTATGGGGAAAATCTCAATGATGACAGGCGATAAAGCAGAACATTCAGTTGAAGAAATGGCTGGTTTTTCTCATGATTATATCCACGAACATGAAGAAGCTGCGGAACTTTTTATGAAGCCTTTATATATTTTAGGTTTGGTTTCTATTTTTGGACTAGTTGCTTTATCAAAAAAACGTGAAAATGAAAAATTTGTTTCAATTTGTGCGATGTTAATTGCTGTAATTTGCTTATTTCTTTCCAAAAATGTAGGAACTTCTGGTGGAGAAATTCGTCATACGGAAATTAGAGAAAACACTAATATTAGCAATACACCAGAAGCGAATAAATCAACTGAAAGTGACGATGATAATCAATAAATAAAAAATTAATTTTAAAAATAATTTGTTTATTAAAAATTAATGAACATATATTTGCAAAACAATAAGACAAAAAATGTTTACAAATTCATTACATCATATCCATCATTTTTCCCACGCTCAAGCGAGGTAATTTTGGTATGTGTGTAAAACAAATATAAATTACAAACCCGTTTGAGTCAATCAAGCGGGTTTTTTTTATTCCTTCTCTTTTGGCTCGAACTCAATTTTAAAACTAAAATGAGTAAGTTAAAAATCGCCATTCAAAAATCAGGTAGATTAAACGAAGAAAGTATTCAATTGCTTAAAGATTGCGGAATTTCCATTTATAACGGAAACGATCAACTTCGTGTTACCGCATCAAATTTTCCTTTAGAAGTTTATTTCCTTCGAAATTCAGATATTCCTCAATATTTAATTGATGGAGTGGTAGATATTGCTGTTGTGGGTGATAATTTACTAGTCGAAAAAGGAAAGAATATTCAAATAGCTGAAAAATTAGGCTTTTCTAAATGCAAAGTTTCAGTTGCCGTTCCAAAAAGCTTCACTTACAATTCTATTCAAGATTTAAATGGCTTACGAGTAGCGACTTCGTATCCAAATACCGTAAATCAATTTTGTAACAAAAATAATATTGAAGTGGATATTCACCAAATTTCTGGTTCAGTTGAAATTGCACCAAACATCGGACTTTCAGATGCAATTGTAGATATTGTCTCTAGCGGAAGTACTTTGTTTAAAAACGGTTTAAAAGAAGTAGAAGTAATTTGTAAAAGCGAAGCAGTTCTTGCGGTTTCGCCTTTAATTACTGAAGATGCGAATCTAGTTTTAAATAAATTACTATTCAGGATTCAAGCAGTTTTACGTTCGAAAAAATCAAAATATATTTTAATGAACGTTCCGAATGATAATATTCAAGCAGTTTCAGAAATTTTACCAGTTCTAAAAAGTCCAACTGTTGTGCCTTTAGGCGAAAGTGGTTGGAGTAGCGTGCAATCGGTAATCGATGAAGAACAATTTTGGGACGTTATCGATAAACTAAAAGATGCCGGTGCAGAAGGGATTTTAATCTGTCCAGTTGAAAAAATGGTTTTGTAATCTCAATATTTCACACAAACAATAAAAAAAACTTCGCGCCTTAGTGTCTTCGTGGCAAAAAAGCGAAACTTTGAATCTTATAGATATGAAAAAAATAAACAACCCAACACAAAATACTTGGTCGGAAATTTTAAAAAGACCAACACAATCCTTTGCTGATATTGAAGAAACTGTAAAAGGAATTTTTAAAGAAATCCTGCAAAAAGGAGATGTTGCTGTACAAAAATATACGTCTTTATTTGACGGAAGTAGTTCAGAAAACATCTTAGTTTCGAAAGCAGAAATTGAAGAAGCAACCGAATTAGTTTCGAAAGAATTAAAACAAGCTATTGAAGTAGCTAAAAACAATATCTATAAATTCCACGAAGCGCAAAAAACGGAAAAGATCGAAATTGAAACAACAGAAGGTGTTTTTTGTTGGCAAGAAAAACGACCAATTCAAAAAGTTGGATTATACATTCCGGGTGGTTCAGCGCCTTTGTTTTCAACGGTTTTAATGTTGGCTGTTCCAGCGAGTATTGCAGGTTGTACAGAAATTGTTTTGTGTTCACCACCAAATAAACAAGGGAAAATTAACCCAGCGATTTTGTATGTTGCAAATTTATGTGGTGTGACTAAAATCTTTAAAGTAGGAGGAATTCAAGCAATTGGGGCAATGACTTTCGGGACAGAAACGATTCCGCAGGTATACAAAATATTCGGACCAGGAAATCAGTTTGTAACTGTTGCGAAGCAAGTGGCGACACAATACGGAGTTGGAATTGATATGCCAGCCGGACCAAGTGAATTGTTAGTTTATGCAGACGAAACAAGTGTTCCAAGCTTCGTAGCGTCAGATTTATTAAGCCAAGCCGAACACGGAACGGATAGTCAAGTAATTCTTGTGACGACAAACAACGAAGTTTTAAAAGCTGTTGAAAAAGAAATTTATCTGCAATTAGAAAAATTACCTCGTGCAGCAATCGCAGCTCAAGCCATTGAAAAATCAAAATTAATTTTAGTTGAAAACGAACAATTAGCTTTAGATTTAATTAATGAATATGGTCCAGAACACTTTATAATTTGCTCTAAAAACGAAGGTTTTTTCATTGACGGAATTCAAAACGCAGGCTCTGTTTTTATTGGAAATTTCACACCAGAAAGTGCTGGTGATTATGCTTCAGGAACGAATCATACTTTACCAACAAATGGTTCTGCAAAAACCTATAGTGGTGTGAATTTGGATAGCTTCATGAAGTCGATGACGTTTCAAAAAATTACTGAAAAAGGAATTCAAAACATCGGGAAAAGTATTGAAATTATGGCTGAAGCCGAAGGTTTACAAGCGCACAAAAATGCAGTAACATTAAGATTAAAAAAAATAAAATGATGAACATCAACATACAAAATCTCGTTAGGGAAAATATAAAAACCATGCAACCGTATTCTTCGGCACGCGACGAGTTTAAAGATTTCGAACAGAAAATGATTTATTTAGATGCTAATGAAAATCCGAATGACAACGGTATCAATCGTTATCCAGATACACAACAAAAATCAGTTAAGAAAATCCTTTCAGGAATTAAGAAAGTGGCTACATCTCAAATTTTGCTAGGAAATGGAAGTGATGAAGTGCTCGATTTATTGTTTCGTGCTTTTTGCGAACCAAATAAAGACAATGTGATTACGTTGCCACCAACGTACGGAATGTATGATGTTTTAGCGAATTTAAATGCAGTTGAAAACAAAGAAATTTTGCTAAATGACGATTTCGAACCAAATGTTTCAAAAATTCTATCCGAAGTGAATGAAAATACTAAAATCATTTTCTTGTGCTCGCCAAACAATCCAACTGGGAATTCATTTTCAGATGAAAGTATCGTAACTTTACTTGAGAGTTTTAACGGATTGGTTTTCTTGGATGAAGCCTATATCGATTTTTCTTCTAGAGAAAGTTGGTTGTCAAAAATGAACGATTATCCAAATTTGGTTATTTCTCAAACTTTATCAAAAGCGTATGGAATGGCTGGAATTCGATTGGGGATTTTATATGCTTCAATTGAAATTATTGAAGTTTTGAATAAAATTAAACCGCCTTATAATGTGAATATTTTAACGCAATATAAAGCAATTCAAAATTTAGAAAATACAAAAAAAATAAATAAACAAATTATTGATATTCAATTAGAAAAAAAGTTTTTATTTAAATGTTTACTTAAACTTAATTTTATAGTAAAAGTTTATCCTTCCGAGGCAAATTTCATTCTGATAAAAGTCGATAATGCGAACAAAAGATATCAACAATTATTAGAAAAAGGCATCGTAATTCGAAACAGAACTTCACAACCTTTATGTGATAATTGTTTACGAATTACCATCGGAACTTCAGAAGAAAATTTAAAATTAATCAACACACTAAAAGAATTATAATGACAAAGAAAGTATTGTTTATCGACCGAGATGGAACTATGATTAAAGAAGTTTCCGATTATCAAATTGATGCTTTTGATAAAATGTATTTCTATCCAAAATGCTTATCATTCTTAGGTAAAATAGCAAAAGAATTAGATTACGAACTGGTTTTAGTCACCAATCAAGACGGATTAGGAACAGATATTTTTCCAGAAAACACGTTTTGGCCAGTGCACAATTTCATCATGAAAACCTTTGAAAGGGAAGGTGTGTTTTTTGCAGATCAATGTATTGATAAATCGTTTCCAGATCAGAAATTGCCAACGAGAAAACCTGGAACTGGAATGCTAACTAAATATTTTTCAGAAGAATACGATTTAAAAAAATCATTTGTAATTGGCGACAGATTAACCGATGTGGAATTAGCTAAAAACTTAGGTGCAAAAGCCATTTTTATCAATGATGACACCAATTTAGGAACGGCAGAAATTTCTTTAAATGCAACTCAAATTTCTGAATCAATTGCTTTAGAAACTAGCGATTGGGAAAAAATCTATGAATTTTTAAAATTAGAAAATCGTTCTGCTTCAATAATCAGAAAAACGAATGAAACGGATATTTCTATTTCAGTAAATTTAGATGGAACTGGAAAAAGTAATATAAATACCGGTCTACATTTTTTCGATCATATGTTAGACCAAATTGCGCGACACGGGCAAATGGATTTAGATATTCAAGTGAAAGGCGATTTACAAGTTGATGAACATCACACAATTGAAGACACAGCCATTGCTTTAGGTGAAGTTTTTGCATTGGCTTTAGGAAATAAATTAGGCATTGAACGCTATGGTTTTTGTTTGCCAATGGACGATTGTTTAGCGCAAGCTGCAATTGATTTTGGCGGTAGAAACTGGTTGGTATGGGAAGCCGATTTCAAACGCGAAATGATTGGTCAAATGCCTACGGAAATGTTTTATCACTTCTTTAAATCGTTTACAGACGGCGCAAAAGCCAATTTGAATATCAAAGCGGAAGGAACCAACGAACATCATAAAATTGAAGCGATTTTTAAAGCTTTCGCAAAAGCCATAAAAGTTGCTGTAAAAAGAGATATTGAAAAAATGATTTTACCAAGCACAAAAGGAATGTTGTAATGAAGATTGTTATTATAGATTACGGAGCTGGAAACATTCAAAGTATTCAGTTTGCTATAAAAAGATTGGGTTTTGAAGCCATTTTAAGCAATAATCCAATCGAAATTCAACAAGCAGATAAAGTCATTTTTCCTGGTGTAGGCGAGGCGAGTAGCGCGATGAAAATGCTTATCGAAAGTGGTTTAGACAAAATCATTCCAACATTAAAACAACCGGTTTTAGGAATTTGTTTAGGTATGCAGTTGATGTGTAAGCATTCTGAAGAGGGAAATACCAATGGTTTAGGGATTTTCGATGTGAATGTTGTCAAATTTTCAAATGCCGTTAAAGTGCCACAAATGGGTTGGAACACGATTTTTAATTTGAAATCGAAATTATTTGAAAACATCAAGGAAAACGAATTTATGTATTTGGTTCATAGTTTTTATGTTCCGAATACCGATTTAGCCATTGCGAATACCAATTACGAAGTCGAATACGCTTCTGCTTTGCAAAAAGACAATTTTTATGGCGTGCAATTTCACCCAGAAAAAAGCGGAAAATGGGGAGAAAAAATTTTAGAAAACTTTTTGAATTTATAAAATGAACAACAATAAAATAAGAATTATTCCTGCAATTGATATTATTGATGGAAAATGTGTACGATTATCTAAAGGGAATTTTGACACAAAAATTATTTACAATGATAATCCAGTTGATGTTGCGAAATCCTTTGAAGATCACGGAATCGAATATTTGCATTTGGTAGATTTAGACGGAGCAAAAACGGGTAGAATAGTGAATCATAAAGTATTAGAAGCCATTGCAACTAAAACGAATTTAAAAATAGATTTTGGTGGCGGAATTAAAGTTAGTGACGATATTAAAATAGCTTTTGAATCGGGTGCGAATCAAATTACTGGCGGAAGTATCGCTGTTAATGATGCACAAAAATTTTTAAGATGGATTGAATGTTTCGGACCAGACAAAATGATTTTAGGAGCCGATTTTAATCCATATAAAAATGGTGCTAAAATTGCCATTTCTGGTTGGAAAAAAGAGTCAACAGAAGATTTGTTACCATTCATTTACAACTATTTGCAAAACAAAATTAGTTATGTGGTTTGTACGGATATTAGTAAAGATGGTATGCTTTCTGGACCAAGTTTCGAAGTTTATAAACAAATTCTAGAGCATTGTAATGTAAAAGAAAATAAAAATCACATTAAATTAATCGCTTCTGGAGGCATTTCTGAATTTGATGAAATTCCAAAGCTAGCCGAATTAGGTTGCGAAGGCGTAATCATCGGAAAAGCGATTTATGAAGATAGAATTTCGTTGAAACAACTTGAAAATTATATAATTAGCTAAAAAATGTTGACAAAAAGAATCATTCCTTGTTTGGACATAAAAAACGGAAGAACCGTAAAAGGTGTCAATTTTGTCAATTTAATTGATGCTGGAAATCCTGTAGAATTAGCTAAAAAGTATTCGGAAACAGGCGCGGATGAATTGGTTTTCTTAGATATTTCTGCAACGGAAGAACGCAGAAGTACGTTGATAAATTTAGTTCGAGAAGTGGCTGAAACTATTAATATTCCGTTTACGGTTGGTGGAGGAATCAATTCTGTGGAAGATGTTGAAATTCTACTAAAAAATGGAGCAGATAAAGTTTCTATCAATTCATCTGCGGTTAAAAACCCTGATTTGATTAATAAATTAGCACAAAAATTCGGTAGTCAATGTATAGTTGTAGCCATTGATGCGAAACGTATTGACGGAATTTGGAAAGTGCATTTGGTTGGCGGAAAACAAGCTACGGATATTAATTTATTCGATTGGGTGGTGGAAGTTGCGAATCGTGGTGCGGGAGAAATTTTATTCACATCAATGGAAAATGACGGCACAAAAGACGGATTCGCCAATGAAGCTTTAAATATCATTTCAAAATTAGTCAATATTCCAATTATCGCTTCTGGTGGTGCTGGAAACAAACAAGATTTTGCTGATGCTTTTTCAATAGGAAATGCCGATGCCGCTTTAGCTGCCAGTGTTTTTCACTTTGGAGAAATTGAAATTCCAGAATTAAAACAATTTTTGAAAAAACAAAATATAAAAGTTAGAATATAACAAACATTGCAGATTATTTAGATTATTAGAATTTCTTCAATCTGTGTTTAAAAAAAATAAAATATAATGAGAATTGACTTTACAAAAAACAACGGATTAATTCCAGCAATCATACAAGACAATGAAACCAAAACAGTTTTGATGTTAGGTTATATGAATCAGGAAGCTTTAGATAGAACTTTAAAAACTCAGAAAGTAACCTTTTTTAGTCGTTCTAAGAACAGATTATGGACAAAAGGCGAAGAAAGTGGTAACTTTTTAAACTTAGTTTCTGTTAAAAACGATTGTGATAACGACACATTGTTAATCAAAGCCAATCCAGTTGGACCAACATGTCACACAGGTTCTGATACGTGTTGGCAAGAAGGAAACTATTCAGATTATGGTTTTCTTTCGAAATTAGAAAACACCATTCAAGAACGAAAAGATAACGCGACTTCAGAAAAAAGTTATGTGGCATCTTTGTTCGAAAAAGGGATCAATAAAATAGCTCAAAAAGTAGGTGAGGAAGCCGTTGAAGTGGTCATTGAAGCCAAAGATAATAACGATGATTTATTCTTATCGGAAAGTGCCGATTTACTGTTTCATTACCTTATTTTACTGCAAGCCAAAGGTTTTAAATTGAATGATGTAGTGGAAGTTTTGAAAAATAGAGAAAAATAATACAGTTATCAATAAAACAATATAAAAACACTATTTTACTTACATGATTTTTTTTACTTTTAATAAAAATTAGGATTATGAGATTTCATACAAGAAAATGGGTAAAACCCGAAGATTTAAACGCAAACGGAACATTATTTGGTGGGCAATTATTGGCTTGGATTGATGAAGAAGCGGCTTTGTATTCGATTGTACAATTGGAAAATCCGAAAGTAGTTACGAAATACATGAGTGAAATTAACTTCATGAGTGCTGCAAAACAAGGTGATATCGTAGAAATTGGTATTGATGTAGTGAAATTTGGAACTTCTTCTTTAGTGTTAAAATGTGAAGTTCGAAACATGATGACTCGCGAAAAAATCATCACGATTGATAATATTACGATGGTAAATTTGGACGAAGAAGGAAAATCGAAACCTCACGGAAAAACGCAAATTGAATATATTGAAGATAGGTTAGGGAATTCTATATAAATATTTAACCATATAAGTCATTTAAGTTTTTCTTTCCTTCGTTAAGTTAACTTATATTGCACTTAAATAGTAAGAAAATTTAAGCCAATTCAAGTTTAACTTATATGACTTATATGTTTAAAATCCAATCAAATATGCAAGTAAAACTTCATCATTACGACTTAAAATTAAAACACAATTTTAAAATTTCTCGTTTATCTTTCGATATAAAACCAACGTTAATCGTAGAATTAATTAGCGATGGAATTTCTGGTTTTGGTGAAGCAACTGAAAACGCCTATTACGAATTAGACACATACAAAATTGCGGCAGATATTACTAAAATCATTCCGATAATTGAAAAATCAGGAAACCTTTCTCCAGAAGAATTTTGGAATACATTAAATCCACTTTTATTGCACAATCGGTTCGCGTTATGTGCTTTAGATATTGCTTTTCACGATTTATTTGCTCGAAAAAAAGAAAAAAAACTATACGAATTATGGAATTTATCAATTGATAAAAATCCGTTGACGAATTATACGATTGGAATTTCTACGATTGACGAAATGCTTCTAAAAATGAAGGAAATGCCTTGGCCGATTTATAAAATCAAATTAGGAACTCCGAACGATATCGAAATTGTAAAAGCGCTACGTGCAACAACCAAGGCCATTTTCCGTGTCGATGCAAATTGCGGTTGGACAGTCGAAGAAACAATCAAAAACTCAATTGTTTTAAAAGATTTAGGTGTAGAATTTATCGAACAACCTTTAAAAGCGGATGATTATTTAGGTCATGCCGAAGTTTTTAAACATTCGGTTTTACCGATAATTGCTGATGAAAGTTGTATTGAAGAAGAAGATGTTTTAAAATGTCATAACTATTTTCACGGTGTGAATATCAAATTGATGAAATGTGGAGGAATTACATCAGCGTTACGAATGATTCATGAAGCTAAATCATTAGGATTGAAAACGATGGTTGGTTGCATGACAGAATCTACTATAGGAATTTCTGCAATTGCACATTTGTTGCCCTTTTTAGATTATGTAGATATGGACGGCGCGTTATTATTGGAAAAAGACATCGCAACTGGCGTTTCTATAGATTTTGGAAAAACAATTTATAGTAAAGAAAATGGAACAGGAGCGAAGTTAATTCGTTAATAATAAATTATAAAATGAAAAAGATATTTATAGTATTCACTTTCTTAATTTTTAGTAAATCATTTGCAATTGTTGGTTTGGCAGATTGGCAATTTGTAACCTCAAAAGGAAATGTTTTTAACGATTATCAACAAGATGGTATTTCATTGTCAATCAATAAGGAAGATATTAAAATTGATAATTTAACAAGATGGTATTTTTATAATGATTTTATTATAGGTGAACATTTGAATGAATCATCACAGTTAGAATACTTTTTTGTGAATGAAATAAATTCTAAAGTAATTTTTTTTGATACATTTGATGAATCAGAGAAGTTTAAAAATGAAAATGACTTAAAACCATTATTTTGGACAAGATGGAATGATGAAAATTCAATAGATTCAATTTTTGTCTTTTTAATAAATTTTTTTGCATTCATTATTGTTTTCATATATGTAATTGTTTTTTTAATAAGATTATTTAAAAAACCAAGAAATATGATCTATAAAAATGAAGCTAAATTTTGCCTGATTTTTGTAATAGCGCTACTAATAATTAATTTGCTTGATAATTTTAAAATAAGTTTTTAATATGATTTCATCTACTGCCTTCGAATTTTTAGATTTACTTGCCAAAAACAATAACCGCGATTGGTTTACCGAAAACAAAAAACGTTTTGATACCGAAAATAAACTGGTAAAAGCCTTTTTCACAGAAGTTCTGGTAGATTTAGAAAAAATGGATAGTATTGAAAAAATGCAAATGCATCGAATTTATAGAGATGTTCGTTTTTCTAAAGACAAAACACCATATAAAAGTAATTTTTCTGTCAGTTTTGATAGAACAAAACCAATGCTTCGAGGCGGAATGTATTTGCATATTGAAAATAATGCCAGTTTTGTAGGTGGTGGATTTTGGGAACCTAATAACGAAGATTTATTACGAATCCGTAAAGAAATAGAATTAGATGCTTCCGATTTACGAGAAATTATTGCTAATCCAACTTTCGAAAAATTCTTCGGAACTTTAGAAGGTGAAGGGCTGAAAACGGCTCCAAAAAACTTTGATAAAACACATCCTGACATCGATTTAATTAGAAAAAAACAATTTGTGGTCAGAAGAAAATTTTCGAATAAAGAAGTCTTATCTCCAAATTTTAAAGACGAAGTTATCGCTACTTTTGCAGCAATGCGACCGTTTTTCAATTACATGAGTGATGTGTTAACGACCGATTTAAATGGGGAAAGCCTTTACTAATTGAAAGATTAAGCTGGCTGAACATATTCCAAATCGTCTAAATTCGCTTTCGACATGAAAATTCCATAGTTGACAGAAACTTTGTTTTTCTCAATTTTTTCTATAGTTCCAATGGCTTTTCCGTCTTTCATGCGAACTCTGTCACCTACTTTTAAAACTACAAAAGGTTTTTCAGGAACTAATTTGGCTTTAATTTTCTTTTCTTTTTTCTCGATACGAATTTCTTCAACCTTAACTTTGATTTCTTCAATCACTTGTTTTTCAACAACTTCTTTGATTTTTTTTTCTTTAGCAGATATTTTTTTACGTTTCGAATTTTCAATTTCAACGACTTTCAAAAATTCACCAATTAAGGTCTTTTTGTCTTTGTTGTTGAAGTATTTCTCAGCAATATCATCAATTTTTTGACCCATGTAAATCAAACGCTGATTCGCATCATACAATTCTTGATAACGTTCTAATTTATCTTGAATTTTACTATTGATAGATTCCATTTTCTTGCTTTCTTCACGCGCTTTGGTTTCTTCTTCTTTCAAGGAAACAGAAGTTTTTTCCATTTTCGAACGCTCTTTTTGTAAAGTCGCAATGGTTTTATCAAATCTGACTTTCGTACCTTCAATTTTCTTTTTCGCACGATTAATTAATCCGTACGGAATGCCGTTTTTCTGCGCCACTTCAAACGTAAATGAACTCCCTGGCTGACCTAAATGTAATTTATACATCGGTTCCAGTGATTTTTCATCGAATAACATGTTGGCATTGCTGGCAAAAGGCAATTCGTTCGCTAATATTTTTAAATTGGTGTAATGCGTTGTAATAATTCCGTACGCTTCACGATCATAAAACTCTTCTAAGAAAATTTCAGCTAAAGCACCACCTAATTCTGGATCAGAACCCGTACCAAATTCGTCAATTAAAAACAAGGTTTTATCGTTACATTTCTTCAAGAAATAATTCATGTTCTTTAAACGATAACTGTACGTGCTCAAATGATTTTCAATAGATTGATTGTCACCAATATCTGTTAGAATTCTATCAAATAGAAACGTTTCGCTTCGTTCATGAACTGGAATTAGCATTCCACATTGCAACATCAATTGCAGTAAACCTATGGTTTTTAAGGAAATAGTTTTTCCACCAGCATTCGGACCAGAAATTACAATAATTCGGTTATTGCTTTCTAATTCAATAGTTTGCGGATACGTTGGTTTTTTTTCTGCTTTGTTATTTAAAAGCAAAATAGGATGGAAGGCTTCTCTAAAAAACAAACGTTTTTCGTTATTAATTTTTGGAAGAATTCCACCAATTGTATTCGCATATTTGGCTTTTGCCGCAATCACATCAATATCGGAAAGGAAATCTTGATATTGAGAAATTAAGTTCGCATATGGTCTAATTGTAGCCGAAAGTACGCGTAAAATCCGCATAATTTCTTCTCGCTCTTCAAACTCTAAATTGTTTAATTCTCGAGAATATTTTAAGGTTGTTTCTGGTTCAATATAGGCAATACTTCCAGTTTTAGAATTTCCTAAAATTGAACCTTTGACTTTCTTTCGATACATCGCTTGAACCGCTAAAACTCTACGATTATCAACAACAGTTTCCTTAATATCGTCTAAATATCCTAAAGAATTGTAGTGCGATAATGCCATTCCAAAACTTTGGTTGATTTTACCACGAACTACATTAATACTTCTTCGGATATTGACTAAATCTGGTGAAGCGTCATCTTTAATTTCACCATATTTATTAACAATTTCTTCAATAGATTTCGATACGAAAAGTGTAAATTCAATTTCAGCTGATTTCTGGAATAATTCGGGATAATAGTCTTTAAATTTCTTTAAAAACTTCAAGTATTCATTGGTAGATTTGGTTAAATCTAATATTTTTTTAATCGCAGCTAATTCTAAAAAACTATCTTCAATGGCTAATAATTTCAAGTCGTTGCTTACCGTTTCAAAACCATGATTTGGTAAGGCATTATTATTCGTAAAAGAAGAAACATATTCATTCGTGTACGCCAATTCTGAAAACAATATTTCTTTGTTTTTAAATGGCTGAATTTGAAGTGCTTTTTCCATTCCAATTTCTGTATTACATCGGTCAGAAATGGTTTGTAAAATGGTATGAAATTCTAAATCTTTTAGTGTTTTTTCTGTAATTGAAATCATTCTGTAATTCTAGTATATTCGCAAAGTTACAAAAGATAAAGTTTTTATATTTGTAAAAACTATAAATATGCTTTATAAAAATATTGATTTTTCTTGGAAACCTTTTTTTGATGCAGAAACTCAGAAAGAATATTTTGTAAAATTAATGCAAGATGTTGAAAATGAATACGCTAATTCAGTTTGTTTTCCTCCAAAGGAATTAATATTTCATGCTTTTGAGAAATGTAAATTAGAAGATTTAAAAGTGGTTATTATCGGTCAAGATCCATATCATGGTGATGGTGAAGCAAATGGCTTGTGTTTCTCTGTCAATGATGGTGTGAAAATTCCACCTTCTTTAAAAAACATTTTTGCTGAAATTAATTCCGATTTTGATTCAATATTTTTGCCAACAAACGGAAATTTAGATCGTTGGGCAGAACAAGGAATTTTGCTTTTAAATGCAGGTTTATCGGTAAGAAAAGACGAAGCCAATAGTCATAAACACTTGAAATGGAACGTCTTTACAGATAATTTAATCAATTTTATTTCAGAAAATTGTGAGAATGTTGTTTTTATGCTTTGGGGAAGTTTCGCACAGAAAAAAGGATTGAAAATCAATCGTGAAAAGCATTTGGTTTTAGAGAGTGGTCACCCATCGCCATTGAGCGCTAATAGAGGTTTTTGGTTTGGAAACAAGCATTTTAGTCAAGCTAATGACTATCTAAAAATTATTGGAAAAACCCAGATTGATTGGTAAGTTCTTGTTCTTGTAAATCTAAAATACTTAACACTTCTTCCCCTAAAAATGGTCCGCCTGGATAACGTGCGGTGTAATCTAAATTCAGCCAAATTTTTCCTTTATCATCTCTATGAAAATAGATGGTTTTACCTTTAGATTCTTTTACAAAGAGTTCTTTACTGATTAAATACGTTGCGATTTCTAAATCTTTTTCGGTTCCAATTAATAATTCAGGATACATATGTCTTCCCGTATGAATTAATCGCATACTTCCGCCAATTGATTCTATTGCAGAGCACATTAAAATCGCATGATCGTCGCAATCGCCAGAAAAATAAAGTAAACTTTCACTTCCTTTGGCAAAATATTCTTGACCTTTTGGATCGTTAACATAATTCCAACGTCTGTTAATTTCTTTAAAGACAGCAAAATATTGAATTAATTTTCTGTTTGCAACATAGTTTGGAGTTTTTGTAAAGTACTTATTTACTGCAAATAAGGCAAAATTTCTGACTTTCGGATTCAAATAATCCACACTTTCAAAAACTCTATTTTTATTAGGAAATGGTTTTAATGTTTTTTGTTCTACAATTTTTTCTTCTTGTTGCATTTGATCGCTGTAGAAGATAATTTTATAGGCATTTATAACTTGAAAAAGTGTGTAATTCCCTTTAATAGAAGATATTGCAAATACCAAAAGATAAACAGATATGGAATAAGCTATCTTCTTTCTGAATTGCTTTAAGATGAAAACAAATAGAGATAACAAGGCTAAAAAAATTAAAATCTTGTCAATTGGTATTTTCGCATCAAAATAATAGATATTACTTCTAAAAAATATAAAGATGGGAATACTAATTAAAAAGGCTAAAGTTATAATACTGACATTTTCTCTGAGCTTATTATTTATAAGCCAAACGGAAATTTTATCGAATAAAGATTTCAGAGAAAATGTCATTTTTTTATAACGAGAATTCGAATTTTTTATTGAATTCAAAAGTAGTTAAAATTGTAGCAAGAACTTAATTTGATTGCATTTTTATGTTTTTTTTACAATTTGGTTAAAATCGGCTTTTTTAGTAATAATATTTAGTTCTGAAAGTTTATTTTGAACTTTATCGAATGTTTTTTCATCCAAATTTTTCTGACTCCATTGCGTTTGTGTCAACCATTGCTGAATATCCTCTAATTTTTGATGATATCTTGTAGCTAAAGTTCTATCGATACTTGGAATCTGTTTGAATTCTTCAGTTGTGGCGTTAATGATATCTAAAATCAATCGAACAACAGATTTGTTTTCATTTAAAAATTCATTTCTAACCGCAATTACGAAACAAGGCCAAGGAGTAGGGCATTCTCCAACACGTTTGAAAGTCCCGTTATCTACCAAAGGTTTTGTGGTATATTTTTCCCACATGAAATAATCTGATTTTCCTTCGGAAAGACTAGCAATGGCACCATCTAAGTTGTTGACGATTTCAAATTGAATGTCGTTTGTTTCCCAATCATTTTTTTGTGCATTAACAATGCTCATCAAATGTGAACCAGAACCTAATCGACTAATAGCAGAAACGGTGTTTTCCAAATCGGAAATAGTATTATAATTAGCTTTTCCATCTACGTGAATTCCCCAAATTAAAGGTGATTTTACGAAAATTTGCACAATAGAGCTGTGTGGATTTTCTGTTAAATCCTTAATGATTCCTTCCGTTAAAATAATGGCAATATCCGTTTCGTTATCACGAAGCATTTGACACATTTTTCCCGTTCCTTCTGGAACATCTGTCCATTGTAAATCGATCCCCGCTTCATTGAATTCGCCGTTTTCAATACACATATGCCATGGCAAATTGAAATGTTCTGGTACTCCTGCAATTTTTACTTGTTTCATTTTGTTTTGTTTTGCCATCTCGTTCCAAAAGACGAGACTAAGTCACTAAATTATTTTTATATTCTAATTACTTTTTACTAATTTCTATAAAAAAGGATTTTCCATTTGCCACCAGTTCCATTTTACGCCATCTTTATCAAGATAATCTTCAATAAATTGCATACCATGTTTTTCTAAAATATGATTGGAAGCACCATTTTCAGCATGAACATATGCATTCATTTTTTCAATTTTCATTACATTGAATCCATAATCTAACCAGGCTTTTGTTGCTTCTGAAGCATAACCTTTGTTCCAGAATTTTTCATTTAAACGATATCCATAATCGTAAAAATTAATATTTCCGTTTTCGGGTTCTTCAGTCACAAATTTGATTCCTGTCCAACCAATAAATTCACCTGTTTCTTTTAAAATTGTTGCAAAACGACCGATGTTGTTATCGATATATTGTTTTTGAATATATTCAATATTTTTTATTGATTCGTCAATTGATTGGTATGGTTTTTTCCATAAATAGATGTGTACGTTTGGATTTTTATCCATTGCAAACATGTCTTCAGCATCAGATAATTCTAATGGTCGAAGTAAAAGGCGTTCTGTTTCTATAGTAGTTGTAATCATATTATTTTTCAATTTTATACCAGCTATGAAGTAAATTATTTACGTAATACTGATTGGTCATTTTAAAGCATAATTTTTTTAGAAGATTATTTGAAGCTACATTTTCACTTACAGCGGAAGCGTAAATTTCGGACAAATTCTTTTCATTAAATCCGTAATTTAACCAAAATAAAGCAGCTTCAGTGGCATAACCTTTGTTCCAATGTTCTTCCGAAAATCGATAACCTAAATCATAAAAGTTGATGTGATTGTTTTCTTCTTGACTTCTATATTTTAATCCAGAAAAGCCGATTAATTTGTTATTTTCTCTAAGAAATACAGCAAATCTACTAATTCCGTTTTTGTTATATTCATCAATAATTTTTTGAATATAATTTCCTGCTTCAATTTTAGTTGTAACGGGGTTTCGTAAAAACTTATTGACATTAGGATTGTCATTCATTTCAAAAAAAGCATCAACATCAGATAATTCTAATGGACGAAATAAAAGACGCTCTGTTTCAAAAATTGGATTCATTATTTTACTTTTAAATTTGATATGATAATTCGATATCCATCTGGATCTAAAACCATTTTTCCGTTTTGATTCCAATATGGATTTTTTGATGTTGTAAAATTTATTCTGTTTTTATTGATGTTTTCAATTAATGAATCATATTCAACTAAAGTTTCAGGATAAAACACTAAAATATCATCTTCATTAAAGTTAAATTCAACTATTTCATCAGATTGAGTGAATTCTAAATACCAATTCAAGTTTTGTTTTCCAAGAAAAACACCATCATAAGTAGCATGGTTTTCAAAACTTCCAAGAACTTCTAAACCCAAAACAGTTGTATAAAATGATTTAAGTTTTTCTAAATTATTGGTATGTCTGGCAAATCGAAATTTCATGTTATTTAATTTATTGCACGATGATAAAACGAATTCTCTAAAGTGAAATGCTGATTTTACGGATTTTCAAAATCTGTTTTTTTATCTGCGCTTTACGAAGTAAATCTGTGAAATCTGCGTACCAATATTATCCAATTAATTTATCCAAAGTATAAGCAATAAGCTCATTGACTGTATTTTCTGGGTTGGAACTAAATTCACCAACCGCTCTGTTAGCGATTATAGCGTTTAGCGACAAACAATTATGACCTAATAATTTCCCTAAACCATAAATTGCAGATGTTTCCATTTCTAAATTCGTCATACGCGTTCCTTTATAGTTGAAAGCATCCATTTTGCTGTTTAATTCCGGATCTTGTATGTTTAAACGAACAACACGACCTTGTGGTCCATAAAATCCACCCGCAGTTCCTGTGAAACCTTTGTGGAATTTATCTGAAAAGATTTTATTTTCTAGAGCTTCAGCACAAGGCACAACCGTTGGACGACCTTTGCGTAAATCCCAATTTGTTTGTGCAATGAAAGCATCTTCTAATTCTGCAACCGAATGTTCATCAATTAAATAGGAGCGAAGCATGTTATCTAAACCAATCGCATATTTACTCATAACCCAACTATCAACTGGAATATCTGCTTGTAAAGAACCTGAAGTTCCAATTCGAACAATGTTCAAAGCTGTATGATTTGGTTTGATTTCTCGTGTCTTTAAATCGACGTTTACTAACGCATCTAATTCATTGAAAACGATGTCAATATTATCTGGACCAATTCCTGTAGATTGAACTGTTAAACGTTTTCCTTTGTACATTCCTGTTTCGGTTTTGAATTCTCTTTTTTGTGTCGAAAATTCAATACTATCGAAATGTTGTGTGATTTTTGAAACACGTTCCTGATCGCCAACAAAGATGATATCATGAGCGATATTTTCTGGACGAAGATTTAAGTGATATACACTTCCATCTGGGTTTAGTATTAATTCTGATGATTTTATCATATTATTTTTGTTTAAAGTTTCAGGTTTAGAAGTTTCAGGTTTTTTAATATTGAACTTGAAACATTAAACTTGAAACAAATTTATCCTCCAACACGTTTGGTTTTGAAACCTTTGTCTTGAAGCATTTTCATTATTTTATCTCTATAATCTCCTTGAAGAATAATAGCTCCGTCTTTAAAACTACCACCAACACTCAATTTTGTTTTGATTTCTTTGGCAAGAATTTTAAAATCTTCGTCGGTTCCTTCATAACCTTCAATGATTGTAGTCGCTTTTCCTTTTCGTTTTTCATATTTGCAAATCATAGGTTCTTTTTGAACGTATAATTCATGAGCAACTTCTTCCGTTTCTTCTGGTTCATTAGAAGGAACGTGGTCTGGGAAAAGGTTTTTTAATTGGTCTTGTAAATCCATATTTTTGCACGCAGATTAAGCGGATTCGCCTTAGCGAAACGCGGATTAAAACTGATTTTTTCTATTTTTTCTTTTGTTTTCGTAAATTTTTCTTCTGAATTCAGGTTTTTTACCAAAATTCAATAAAAGTCCTATTTCACAATCTGTACCTTTTAAATAATTAAGTAATTGGTTTTCGAATTGATCAATTATATATTCAGCAGCTTTTAATTCTAGTATAACTGTATCATTTACAATTAAATCGGCATAATAATCTCCTACATTTTCTCCTTTATAGTAAACTTTTATTTTTCTATTAGAGTCAACGTCTAAACCTTTATTTTTTAATTCAATAAGTAAAGCATTTTGATAAACTTTTTCGAGAAAACCGAATCCTAACTCATTGTATACTTCATAATAAGTTTTTAGAATTAAAGAAGTTAATTCGTTATGTAATAAGTGCATATATAAAAATTTTATGGTGAATAATCTGTTTTAATCTGCGTTTTACGAAGTAAATTCGTTTCATCTGCGTGCTAATATGGCGTATAATTTTAAAATTTTTAAACAAAAAACCAAACCCCAATTTTACTTGGAATTTGGAATTTTATTTTGGAATTTTATAAAATGTTATTTCTTTATCAATCCTAAATCAACTAATCTTTCATGTAAAAACTCACCAGCGGTAATGTCTTCAAAAGATTTTGGATTATTTTCATCAATACATTCTGGTAAGCAATCTAATTTCATATCACTTACAGGATGCATAAAAAACGGAATTGAAAAACGTGAAGTTCCCCATAATTCTCTTGGTGGATTTACCACTTGATGTATTGTTGATTTTAATTTATTATTGGTATGACGTGCAAGCATATCTCCAACATTGATTACCATTTCGTCTGGTTCAGCAATGGCGTCAATCCATTCTCCGTCGTGGTTTTGAACTTGTAAACCTTTACCTTGTGCACCCATTAATAAAGTAATCAAGTTGATATCACCATGTGCAGCGGCACGAACGGCACCATCTTTAGGTTCATCTGTAATTGGAGGGTAATGAATTGGTCTTAAAATACTATTTCCGTCAGTAATGTATTTGTCAAAATAAAATTCATCTAAACCAAGGTGAAGTGCTAAAGCTCTTAACACATAAACACCCGTTTTTTCAATCATTTTGTAAGCTTCTTTCCCAGTACTATTGAAGTTAGGTAATTCAGAAACCGTTACATTATCTGGGTATTCTCCTGCGTATTTTGAACCTTCTGAAACGTATTGTCCAAAATGCCAAAACTCTTTTAAATCACCAGCTGAACGTCCTTTAGCATGTTCTTTACCAAAAGAAACATAACCTCTTTGACCTCCAATTCCTGGAATTTCATATTTTTCTTTAGTTTCAACTGGCAAACTGAAGAAATTTCGCACTTCAGCATATAAGTTTTCAACTAATTTGTCATCTAAAAAATGACCTTTTAATGCTACGAAACCTATGTCTTCGTATGCTTTTCCGATTTCATTTACAAATTTTTGTTTACGTGCCGGATCATCCGACAGGAAATCACGTAAGTCTACACTTGGAATTTTTTGCATTGTAAAAAATTATTTGTTTTCCAACTCAGATATTGAGTTGAATTCTTACTTATACAAATATAAAAAATTATTTATTTTTAATGTAGAATTGTTGAAAAGAAAATTACTTGGAAATGCAATTAGTTTGAAAACACATAATTCAGAATATTGGCGCCCATTTTTAAGGCTTTTTCTCTGACATTCAACGGATCATTGTGTACTTCTTGACTTTCCCAGCCATCACCTAAATCACATTCGTAAGTGTATAAAAGGGCTAATCGATTTTCAATGAAAATTCCGAAAGCTTGTGGTTGTTTATTGTCGTGTTCGTGGATTTTTGGTAATCCATTTGGAAAAGAATAAGGAGCTTGAAAGATTTGATGTGTTTTTGGAATTTCGATTAAAGCGTTATCTGGATACAATTTTTTGATTTCTTTTCTGATATATTCATCCATTCCGTAATTGTCATCAATATGTAGAAAACCACCAGCATTTAAGTAATTTCTAAGGTTTTGAACGTCGTTATTACTGAAAACTACATTTCCGTGTCCAGTCATGTGAACGAAAGGATACAAGAATAACTCGGCGCTACCAACATCTACAGAATTTACTTTTGGATTTAATTTTGTATTAATATTTTGATTGCAAAACTTAACTAAATTGGGTAGTGAAGTAGGATTCGCATACCAATCGCCACCACCAGAATATTTCAATACAGCAATATCTTGGGAAAATCCCAAATTCCAGACTAATAAAATTCCAAAAGCGATAAGTTTATTCATTTTTTAGTACAATTGTGTGGCAAGCTACTAAAGCAGCGGTTTCTGTTCTTAATCGAGTATTTCCCAAAGTTACAGGAATAAAATTATTTTCTAGTGCTAATTTAATTTCTTTTGATGAAAAATCGCCTTCCGGACCAATTAATATCGTTACGGGTTGGTTTTTTTCGATTTCTTTGGTGAATGATTTCTTATCCGTTTCTTCACAATGTGCAATAAATTTTTGTCCATCATGATTTTTTTTGATGAATTCTGATAAGGTTATCGCTTCATTTATTTTCGGTAAATAATATTGATTTGATTGTTTTGTTGCCGATTGAATAATTTTTTCAGCTCTATCAATTTTGAAAATTTTTCTTTCCGAATGTTCGCAAATAATTGGCGTAATTTCGTGAATTCCGATTTCAGTTGCTTTCTCTAAAAACCATTCCATTCTGTCGTGCATTTTGGTTGGAGCAACCGCAATATGTGTGTAAAATGTTGAAGGTTTAAAAAACTGTTCATCAGTGATTTTTACTTCACATTTTTTTTCTAATCCTAAAATTATTTCAGAAATAAATAAATAACCTAATCCATTAGTAATATGAATTTTATGACCTTCTTGTTTGCGTAATACTTTAATAATATGTTTACTTTCTTCTTTGTCAAAAGTAAACGTTTTATCACCAGGTTTTATTTCGGAATTATAGAATAATTGCATAGTTTTTTAAAATTCAATTCTTGCTTTAGAAACGACATCAGATGTACTGAAATTCTCTTCTAAAAAGTTATAATAACCTACAATTCCAATCATTGCAGCGTTGTCTGTTGTGTATTCAAATTTCGGAATATAAGTCTTCCATCCGTATTTTGTTTCGGCTTCTTTTAGTGTATTTCTAATTCCTGAATTGGCTGAAACTCCACCGCCAATAGTAATTTGTGTAATGCCTGTTTCGGCTACAGCTAGTTTCAATTTATCCATTAAAATTTGGATAATCGTATATTGAATTGAAGCACAAATATCGTTTAGGTTTTCAACAATAAAATTCTCATTTTCCGCTACTTTTTTCTGTACGAAATATAAAATTTGCGTTTTCAATCCGCTAAAACTAAAATTCAAACCATCTACTTTTGGTTTCGTGAATGGAAAAGCTTTCGGATTACCTAACTGCGCATATTTATCAATCAAAGGTCCGCCAGGATAGGGAAGTCCTAATATTTTTGCACTTTTGTCAAAAGCTTCACCAACTGCATCATCCGTCGTTTCTCCAATAATTTCCATATCGAAAAAACTAGAAACTTTTACAATTTGCGTATGACCACCAGAAATTGTTAAGGCTATAAAAGGAAAAGTAGGTTTATCATATCCGTCTTCATCAATAAAATGTGCCAAAATATGTGCTTTCATGTGATTGATAGCAATAAGAGGAATATTTAACCCTAAACTTAACGATTTTGCAAAACTTCCACCAACTAAAAGTGAACCCATTAGACCCGGACCTTGAGTAAAAGCAATACAATTTAAATTCTCTTTTGAGATTCCGGCTTTTTTGATGGCCATTTCCACTACGGGAACTATATTTTGCTGGTGTGCACGCGAAGCTAATTCGGGTACAACACCACCATATTCTTCATGAACTTTTTGTCCAGCAACAATATTTGACAACACTTTATCATTGCATAAAACAGCTGCAGATGTATCATCGCACGAACTTTCTATGGCTAAAGTGTAAATATTTTCAGAATTTGTAATACTAGGCATGAAATTTGGTATAAAACTATTGTAAATGTCCTACAAAATTGCTTATTTTTGTTGCTATAAGCAAATAAAATTAGATTTGTTTTACAAAATTAAATAAATAATATATCAAATCGGTAAAAAAAATATTTGTTCGTTCCATAATTGGAATCTTACTTTTGTTGCTTATAGTAGCCATACTATTAGCATTACCTGTCGTACAAACTAAACTTGGACAATACGCAACGGATCAATTAAAGAAAGATTACGGAGTAGATATTACAGTTGAAAAAGTGGCGATTAACCCTTTTGGTGGTGTTAAAATGAAAGGCATTTTAGCTAGAGACCATCACAACGATACTTTATTTTATTTCAAAAGAATCAATACCACAATCATAAGTTACAAAAAGCTATTTGATAACGGTCATCCTTATTTTGGCGATTTACAAGCCGATGGTTTGAATCTAAAAATCAGACAATATAAAGGTGAAAAAGACACGAATTTGGATAAATTTGTGGCTGCTTTTGATGATAAATCAGGAAAACCATCTTCAGGGAAATTCAGATTAAAAATCAATTCTATTGCGTTACAAAATAGCCGTTTTAGATACATTGATGAAAACTTAGAAAAGCCAAAATTATTAGATTTCACAGAACTTAACGGACAATTAGATGACTTTTTCGTAAAAGGCTCTAGTGTTTATTCTTATGTTTATAAAATGTCGTTCAAAGATCATCGAGGTTTGGTTATGAAAAACTTAACTTCTGATTTTACCTATACCAAAAAGAATATTTTATTAAACGAATTAGAATTAGAAACGGAAAATTCTTCGTTTAAAGGAAGAACCGAATTACGTTACGATAGAAAAGACTTCAAAGATTTCAATAATAAAGTAATTTTCGATTTAGACATCAAAGAGGGGAAAATATCGAGTAACGATTTAAATTTCTTTTATCCAGAATTTGGAAAAAATCAAAAATTCTATATTGATTCACATATTTTAGGAACTTTAAATAATTTGAAATTCAATAATTTAAAATTCAACGATTTAAATGATAATGAAGTTGTGGGTAATCTTCAATTGAAAAATCTTTTCGGAAAAGGCGATCAAAAATTTTACATGAAAGGTAGTTTCGATAGATTAACTGCTAGCCAAGCGAGTGTAAGTAAGGTTTTACCAAATCTTTTGGGAAAAAATTTACCTAAACAATTGCAAAAACTTGGTCGTGTTGATTTAAAAGGTGATGTGGAATTAACTCAAAAATGGGTGATTGCTGATGTGGATTTGTTTTCGAAATTAGGTCATGTGATTGGCGATTTTAAAATGGACAAAATTGATGATATCGACAGAGCGACATATGATGGAAAGTTTGAATTAGATAATTTCGATTTAGGTGCTTTCTTAGACGAGAAAGATTTAGGAAGAACTTCTGTGGTTTTAGACATTGACGGAACTGGGTTTTCTAAAAAGTATTTGAACACAAAATTAAAAGGAAATGTTGGGCAGTTTAAATATAACGGTTACACTTATAGAAATGTTGATGTAAACGGAACTATGAAAATGCCATATTTTAAAGGTTCTCTTAATAGTAAAGATCCAAATTTGAAAATGACTTTCGATGGTTTAGTCGATTTGAGTAAAAGACAAAAAGAATACGATTTTGATGCAAAAATTGAATATGCGGATTTGAAAAAAACAAATTTGTATACAAAAGATTCAAAATCAATTTTCTCGGGTAATATTAGAATGAAAGCCAAAGGTAATACTCTAGAAGATTTAGCTGGAGTTGTGGAATTAGAAAACATTTCTTATAAGAATCAAAAAGCAGATTATTCTTTTGATAACGCTTATATTACTTCCTCTTTTGATAGTGATAATGTAAGAACAATTACGTTGAACTCATCAGATATGGTTGATGGACAAATTGTTGGAAAATATCAAACCAAACAAATCAGAAAAATTTTAGAGAACGCTGTTGGTAGTTTATATGCCAATTATTCGCCACATAAATTATCTAAAAATCAGTTTTTAGATTTCGATTTTACGATTTACAATAAAATTTTAGAAGTTTTTTATCCAGATGTTTCTATTGCGGAAAACACGCGTGTAAAAGGAAAAATCAATGCAGATGAAGGTTTGTTTCAATTCGATTTTAAATCACCATTTGTAAACGCTTATGAGAATAAATTTAGTGGAATTAAAATTGATATCGACAATAAAAATCCTTTATATAATGCTTATATAGAGTTAGATAGTATAAATACTAAAAAATATAAAGTTTCTGAGTTTAGCTTGATTAATTTAACGTTAAATGACACTTTATTTGCTAGAACCGAGTTTAAAGGTGGCGAAAAAGGTGAAGATAAGTTCGATTTGAATTTATATCACACAATTGATGAAAATAAACAATCAGTTATTGGATTCAAAAAATCGGATATCACTTTCAAAAATTACCAATGGTATATTAATGAAAAAGAAACGAAAGGTAATACTGTTGTTTTTGATAAAGGCTTTAAAAACTTTAATTTCAATCAACTAACCTTATCTCATAACGAACAATTTATCGATTTTAATGGGGAAATGCGAGGAAGTACTTTCAAAGATTTAAACTTTACTTTTAATGATGTTGATATTTCTAAAGTTACACCTGATATAGAGAATTTAGATTTAGGCGGAAGATTAAATGGGGAGTTAAAATACAAACAGGATAATTTAATTTACGAGCCTTCAACGAATTTAACTATTGATAGTTTAGTGGTGAATGACATTCCAGTTGGGGATTTAAAATTAGATGTTGAAGGTGATGAAAGCTTCAAGAAGTTTGATGTTAATGCAAGCATTTCACACGAAGGTGAAGAAACCTTTTACACAACTGGTTTTGTTGAAATGATCAATAATAAAACTATTTTAAATCTTGATGCTGGTTTTGAAAGCTTTAATATTAAACCAATTGGTGGCTTCTTAAAAGGAATTTTAGATAATGTTCGTGGTTTCGCTTCGGGTAGAGCACATATAGTTGGTCCTTTTGATAATCCTGAGGTGGATGGTATTTTATATTTAGCTAATGCTGGAATGCGTGTGCCTTATTTAAATGTGGATTACGATTTTGAGAAAAATTCAATTATTGATTTAACCGAAGAAAAGTTTATTTTCAGAAATATTGAAATTTCAGATGTTAAAAAAGAAACTAACGGTATTTTAAGTGGAACCATTTCGCATGATAAATTTGCTGATTGGGAAATGGATTTAAAAATTGCATCAGACAGATTATTGGTTTTAGACACTAAAGATTCTGATGATGCGTATTATTATGGAAAAGCTTATTTTGATGGCTTTGCCACAATTGAGGGGCCAGTTGAAGCATTAGTTATCAATGCTCAAGGAGAAAGTGCAAGAGGAACTTCAATTAAAATTCCTGTAAATGATTCTGAAAGTGTGAGCGATAATGGTGTGGTTCATTTCACTACACCTGAAGAAAAATATGGAATAAAAAATTCTGATAATAAGCAAACAAAAACCTACAGAGGAATTGATTTAAATTTCGATTTTAATATCACACCAAACACTGAAATCGAAGTAATCTTAAACAGAGAAACTGGGCATTCTATGAAAGGAAGCGGAAATGGTTCTATGTTTATGAGTATTAATACTTTGGGTAAATTCCAAATGGATGGTAATTTCATTGTGGATAAAGGAGAATATTTTTTCAGATATGGAAGTTTTATAGATAAAAAATTCACAGTAAAAAAAGGAGGAACAATTGACTGGGATGGCGATCCAATGGGAGCCAAACTAAATTTAGAAGCAGTTTATTCGACTCAAGCTAATCCTAATATTTTATTAGAAAATTCTAGTTTTAATACAAAAATTCCAACTCAAGTAACCATTGGTATCACTGGTGAATTAGATGCGCCTCAATCTGATTTCAATATTAGTTTTCCAAATGTAAGTTCTGTATTAAAAAGTGATTTGGATTATAAATTACAAGATAAAGATTTCAGACAACAACAAGCTTTCGCCTTATTAGCAACGGGTGGATTTATCTCGCCAAATAATACCAATTATTTTGGTTCATTATTTGAAAAGGCAAATAGTATTTTTGGTGATGTATTATCAGACGGTGAAAACAAATTGCAATTAGGTGTAAATTATCAACTAGGAAATAGACAACAAGAAATCTCAGATAGAGCCTTAGTGACTCTAACAACACAAATTAGTGAAAAGATTAGTATAAATGGTAATGTTGGAGTTCCAGTTGGTGGTGTGAATCAATCTTATGTTGTCGGGAATGTAGAAGTTGTTATGAAACTGAATACAGATGGAACATTAACTGCACATGTTTTCAATAAAGAAAATGACTTAAATTCTAATACTATTGGTCAAAATATTGGCTATACACAAGGTATTGGTTTGTCTTATAGTGTCGATTTTGACGATTTTAAAGAATTACTTCATAAATTATTTAAATCTCAAAAATCTAAAGCGAATTCTAATAATCCTGTGGATGAATCTGAAGATTCTGAAACTAATCCTGAGTTTATCAATTTTATTGAAGAAACCAGAAGACGACAAATCAAAGAAGAGAAAAAAGTCGATCCTAAAAACAGAGTTCCAGATATTAATGATATTCATTAATTTCTGTTAAACACTAGAAAAATTTATTAACGAAAACGTTTGAAACCATTTTTATACTAGAAAATAAGTGATTTTTTAGCATAATATGTAATTTCCTTTGCTAAATTTACAATAATATAATTTTGAATATGTCATCAACAATTAAAAAAATTGGAGTTTTAACATCAGGTGGAGATTCTCCAGGGATGAATGCAGCTATCAGAGCCGTTGTTCGTGCTTGTGCTTATTATAATGTGGAATGTGTTGGAATTTATCGTGGTTATCAAGGTATGATTGAAGGAGATTTTAAAGCCATGGGACCACGGGATGTAAAAAACATCATTAATAAAGGTGGAACGATTTTAAAAACAGCTCGATCTAAAGATTTCATGACGGTTGAAGGAAGAAAAAAAGCCCATGATAATTTAAAAGCAAACGGAGTAGATTCGTTAGTAGTTATTGGTGGTGATGGAACTTTCACTGGAGCAGAAATCTTCAATGAGGAATTCGGGTTTTCAGTAATTGGAATTCCAGGTACTATTGATAATGATATTTTCGGAACAAGTCATACTTTAGGATATGATACAGCGCTAAATACTGTCATTGATGCGATTGATAAAATTAGAGATACTGCTAATTCTCATAACCGATTATTTTTTGTGGAAGTAATGGGAAGAGATGCGGGTCATATTGCATTGAACGCAGGAATTGGAGCAGGAGCAGAAGAAATTCTAATACCGGAAGAAGATTTCGGATTAGAGAGATTGTTAGAATCTTTAAAAAGAAGTAAAGAATCTGGAAAAGCATCAAGTATTGTAGTAGTTTCAGAAGGTGATAAAATTGGTAAAAATGTATTCGAACTAAAAGATTACGTAGAAGAAAATATGCCAGAATATGATGTGCGTGTTTCTGTTTTAGGACATATACAACGTGGTGGTTCACCATCTTGTTTTGATAGAGTTTTAGCTTCGCGTTTAGGTGTAAAAGCTGTAGAAAGTTTATTAGAAGGAAAATCAAATTATATGGTTGGAATTTTGCAAGATAAAATCGCTTTAACTCCATTAGAACAAGCTATTAAAGGACAAAGTGAAATTGATATGGAATTGGTAAAAGTTTCAGATATCGTTTCTTCATAAATATGAGCCAAGTGACTTCGAGAACCTCAGTCAACAGTTGCTTGAGGTATTCGAAAGCAACATTAGAAAAGTTAAATAAAAAATATTAATATTCGCCTAAAGCTTATTGCTTAAAGCCTAAAGTTTAAAAAATATGTCAACAGTAAAATTAGGAATAAACGGTTTCGGTAGAATTGGAAGAATTGTTTTCAGAGAAACATACAACAGAGAAAATGTAGAAGTAGTTGCTATCAATGATTTATTAGAGGTAGAACATTTAGCTTATTTATTAAAATACGATTCGGTACACGGACGTTTTGATGGAAAAGTAGAAGTAAAGGACGGAAAATTATATGTGAACGATAAACATATTCGTGTTACAGCTGAAAAAGATCCCACCTTAATTAAATGGGATGATGTAGACGTTGATGTAGATGTCGTAGCAGAATGTACAGGAATTTTCACCACATTAGAAACGGCTAATGCCCATATTAAAGGTGGTGCTAAGAAAGTAGTGATTTCTGCTCCTTCAGCAGATGCACCAATGTTTGTAATGGGTGTGAATCACGAAAAAGTTACCCCTGCAGATACTATTGTTTCAAATGCATCTTGTACTACAAATAGTTTAGCGCCATTAGCAAAAGTTATTCATGATAATTTCGGAATTGTAGAAGGATTAATGACAACTATTCACGCTACAACAGCCACACAATTAACGGTTGACGGACCTTCTAAAAGAGATTTCCGTGGTGGTCGTTCGGCATTATTAAATATTATTCCGTCTTCAACTGGTGCAGCCGTTGCGGTTACCAAAGTAATTCCAGAATTGAAAGGAAAATTAACAGGAATGTCAATGAGAGTTCCAGTTGCCGATGTTTCTGTAGTTGATTTAACAGTGAAATTGGCTAAAGAAACTACTTATGAAGAAATTATGAAAGTGCTTAAAAATGCTTCAGAAACTTCAATGAAAGGCATTTTAGGTTATACAGAAGATGATGTAGTTTCTCAAGATTTTGTATCTAATACACATACTTCAATTGTCGATTCAAAAGCGGGAATTGGTTTAAATTCAACGTTTTTCAAATTGGTTTCTTGGTATGATAACGAATACGGTTATTCAAGTAAATTAATCGATTTGGCGGTTCATATCAATTCTGTAAAATAAAAATTGTTAGGAGTTTTGGGTTATGAGTTTAAAGTGTTATTTTCACATCCCATAACAAAAAACTCATAACTCATAACAAAATAAAAATGAAATTACTTGTAGACAGCGGTTCCACAAAAGCCGATTGGATTGCCATTGATGATAACGGAAAAGTATTATTTACCACACAATCTTTAGGTTTAAACCCAGAAGTACTAACAAAAGAAGAGATAATTACTCGTTTAAACGATAAATTCGATATTTCACAAAATAAAGATAAAGCGTCACATTTGTTTTTCTACGGAGCAGGTTGTGGAACGGATAGAATGAAAATCTTTCTTTCAAATATCTTTAAAGAATATTTCACAAACGCAGCAATTTCAGTTCATGAAGATACGTATGCTGCTGTTTTTGCCACTACACCTAAGAATGAAAAAGCCATTGTTTGTATTTTAGGAACAGGTTCAAATTGTAGTTATTTTGACGGACATGTTTTACATCAGAAAGTGCAATCTTTAGGTTATATTGCCATGGATGATTGTAGTGGAAATCGTTTTGGGCGTCATTTAATTCGAGCGTATTATTTCAATCAAATGCCAAAACATTTAGCAGAGAGTTTTGAAAAAGAATACGATTTAGATGCAGATGTACTGAAGCAAAATTTCTATAAAGAACCAAACCCAAATGCTTATTTAGCAACGTTTGCCGAGTTTTTAATTAAAAATAAAGATGAGGAAATTTGTCAAAAGTTCATTCGTGAAGAAATGGTTGCTTTTGTAGAATGTTACATCATGCAATTTGAAAATCATAAAGAAGTTCCGGTTCATTTTATTGGTTCGATTGCGTTTTATTTAAAAGATGAATTAGAAGCTGTATTAAACGAATACGGAATCACAATCGGGAATGTTTTGCGACGACCAATTGACGGTTTAATTGAATTTCATATAGCGAATAATTAAAATTTATAAACCCTGTTAAGTATCGTTTAACAGGGTTTTTTCTTGCATTGATTTGTTTGATTTAGTATTTATTTGTAATTTGAAAAATATTTATTACGAGATATGGAGTTTTTAAAACGTTTTAGTTTATACCAAGAAAAAGAAGATTATGCTACAGTTATTGAAACTATTGAACAAGGAGTAGTTTTTAAAGGCACGAATTTGTGGGTTTTAATTTTCGCTATTTTTATTGCTTCACTTGGATTAAATGTGAATTCAACAGCTGTAATTATAGGTGCGATGTTGGTTTCTCCTTTAATGGGTCCAATTATGGGATTGGGTTTAGCAATGGGAATTAACGACTTAGCACTATTAAAAAAATCGGCTAAAAATTTTCTATTTGCTGTTGGTGTAAGTTTATTTACATCTACATTCTATTTTTTTCTTTCTCCTCTAAATGAAGCACATTCTGAAATCTTAGCAAGAACAACCCCCAATATTTATGATGTTTTAATTGCTTTTTTTGGTGGACTTGCAGGTATTTTAGCCACTTCAAGCAAATTAAAAGGAAATGTCATTCCAGGTGTGGCAATTGCAACTGCTTTAATGCCACCTTTATGTACTGCTGGGTATGGATTAGCAAGTGGAAATTGGCAGTTTTTTTCTGGAGCATTATACTTGTTTTTTATCAATACCGTTTTTATTGCTTTATCAACTTTTGTAACGGTTAGATTTTTACGATTTCCAAATAAAGAATTTATTGATGTCAAAATAAAGAAAAAAGTTCATAATTGGATTGGATTTATAGTGGTTTTGACATTAGTTCCAAGTATTTATTTTGGTTACGAATTTATCAAAGAAATCAAGTTTAAAACACAAGCGAATAAATTTATAACTGAACAAGTAAATTTGAAAAACAACTTCATTATTTCAAAGAAAATGCAATACAAGGATGAATTAATCGAATTGGTTATTGGTGGAAAAAAAGTTGACTCATTAGAAATTAACACGCTAAAAAACAATCTAAAAGCATATAATTTAGAAACTGCAAATCTGATTATTAAAGAGGGATTTTCGTTTTCTAATGATGTAGATAAAAAAATAAATACATCTCAAAACAGAATTCTTGAGGAATATCAAAACAAAATCTCAAATGATGAAAATTTCAAAAAGAAAAATAAAGAAGTATTCCAAGAAATTAAAGTTTTATTTCCAGAAATAACTTCTTTTATAATGACAACGGGTGAAAATCATAATATAGAAAAATTGGAACTTGTAAATCTTTGTATCATTCAATTAGAAAAAAATAGCACAAAAGATTTTGACTTTGAAAAATTTCAAAATTGGATAAAAACAACATATAATTTAAAAGCAATTAAGTTTATAACAAAAGAATAAAATCAGTTGTTTTAGACTTAAAATCTCGATTTTACTTTGAAAATTTGCTTAAAAAAAGTAACTTTGTGTAACGCTATGGAAAATATAAGTCATTTGAATAAAGCCATTCCTAACTGATTTGTTTTCTTTAAATCAGGGGATTTTTCCAAAACTATTTTTAATTTTTTTCGATGCAGTTTTATCATGAAGCTGTATCTAAATATTATTTTGTTTTATGAATAAAGTTTTCAATTTATTTGATTTATCTCAAAAAGTTAATTACAGAACCGAAATATTAGCTGGATTAACCGTTGCCATGACTATGATTCCCGAATCGTTATCTTTCGCAATATTAGCTGGTTTTCCCCCTTTGGTTGGATTATATGGCGCTTTTATAATGGGATTAGTAACTGCCATTTTTGGTGGACGACCAGGATTAATTTCTGGTGGAGCAGGAGCAACAGTTATCGTTCTTATCGCATTAATGAAATCTCACGGTTTAGAATATGTTTTTGGTGCGATTGTGATAGCAGGAATCATTCAAATTTTAGTTGGATTATTTAAGCTCGGGAAATTCATTAGATTAGTTCCACAACCTGTAATGTATGGATTTGTTAATGGATTAGCTATTGTGATTTTCATGTCGCAATTAGAGCAATTCAAAACTATAATTAACGGACAAACGCAATGGTTAACTGGCACACCTTTTTTAATTATGGCTGGTTTAGTTGCGTTAACTATTGCAATTGTTGTGTTGTTTCCAAAAATTACTAAAGTGATCCCTTCGTCTTTAGTCGCAATTTTAGTGGTTTTTGCCGTTGTGTTACTTTTCAATATTGATACGAAACAAGTACAAGATATCGCTTCTGTTAGCGGAAGTTTGCCGCCATTTCATATTCCAAATTTCCCTTTAAATTTTGATACATTTCTAATCATCTTGCCTTACGGGGTTATAATGGCAGCTGTTGGATTAACAGAAGGTTTACTTACATTGAATTTAGTTGATGAAATCACTTCAACAAAAGGAAATAGTAACAGAGAATGTGTTGCACAAGGAAGTGCCAATATTTTAAATGGTTTTTTCTTCGGAATGGGCGGTTGTCCTATGATTGCACAAACTTTAGTTAATCTTTCTGCTGGTTCAAGAGCTCGACTTTCTGGTATTGTTGCCGCTTTAGCCATATTACTCATTATTTTAGTTGGTGCGCCAGTTATTGGAAAATTACCAATGGCTGCTTTAACTGGAGTGATGATTATGGTTGCTTTCGGAACTTTTGAATGGGCAAGTTTGAAAATTTTTAAACGCATGCCAAAATCAGATATTTTTGTGATGCTTGTGGTAACTTTAATTACCGTTTTACTTCATAATTTAGCTTTAGCGGTATTAATTGGTGTGATTATTTCTGCATTGGTTTTTGCTTGGGATAATGCGAAACGAATTCGTGCTAGAAAATATATCGATGAAGCAGGAGTGAAGCATTATGAAATATTCGGACCTTTATTTTTCGGTTCAGTTACTAATTTTGCAGAAAAGTTTGATGTAGCAAACGATCCTAATGAAATTATTATTGATTTTAAAGAAAGTCGAGTAGCGGATATGTCGGCAATTGAAGCTTTAAACGCACTTACACATCGTTATTATTTACAAGGAAAAAAAGTACATTTACGTTATTTAAGTAAAGATTGTATTCAATTATTGAATAATGCTGAAGCAATTGTAGACGTAAATATTATGGAAGATCCAACGTATTTGTTAATGGACAAAAAAAACATTTAAAATTTACATAACTTAAAATATATAAAATGAAGTTAACACAATTATTTAAAGACTTTTTCGAAAGTGAAAAACTAGCCGGATTAGTATTAATTCTTTGTACAGTTGTTTCGTTATTACTGGCAAATTCTTCGTTTGGAGAAAGTTACCATCATTTTTGGATGACTGAATTTTCTGGTCATAGCATAGAACATTGGATTAATGATGGTTTGATGACGATTTTCTTTTTACTAATTGGTTTAGAATTAGAAAGAGAAATTTATCAAGGGGAATTATCCAACTTTAAAGATGCGTTATTACCCATTTTTGCTGCTATTGGTGGAATGATTATTCCCGCTGGGATATTTATATTTTTTAATTTTGGTACAGAAACCCAATCGGGAGCGGGAATTCCGATGGCGACAGATATTGCTTTTGCGTTAGGAATTTTGTCTTTATTAGGAAACAGAGTACCTACTTCACTAAAAGTCTTTTTAACGGCTTTAGCTGTTATTGATGATTTAGGTGCGATTTTAATTATCGCGATTTTTTACACAAAAACCTTACTTTGGACGAACTTATTCATTGCATTAGGAATGTTTGTGTTTCTTTATGTCTTAGGTAAATATTTTAAAGTTAAGAGTTTAATTCCGTATTTAATTGGTGGTGTCATTATGTGGTATTTTATGCTGAATTCTGGCGTTCATGCTACAATTACTGGAGTTTTATTGGCTTTTGCAATTCCTTTTGGAAAAGGTGGACACAAATCTACATCGTATATTTTACAACATTTTTTACATAAACCTGTGGCGTTTATCATTTTACCTATTTTTGCTTTGGCGAATACTGCCATTGTGATGAGTGGAGATATTTCGCAAATACTTACTGAGAATTATAGTTTAGGAATTGCGCTCGGATTAATTGTAGGGAAGCCACTAGGCATCTTTTTAATTACGTTTTTCGCAGTGAAAGTTGGTTTATGTAAATTGCCTAGCGACTTAAATTGGAAAACGGTTTTAGGTGTTGGTTTCTTAGGTGGAATTGGCTTTACGATGTCGATTTTTATTACGCTTTTGGCTTTTGAAAATGAAACGGTTATTAATAATGCTAAGTTTATCATTCTACTTTCTTCATTAGTGGCGGGAGTTTTAGGATTTGTGTTTTTGAAAGCCACATTGAAAGATTCTCATATTGAAGTTGAAGAATAATTTTCGATTAAATTATATAAGCCACGAATTTCCGAATTGATATGGATTGTCTAAATTTGATTCATCTTTGATGAAATTCGAATAAAATCGAATCTAAACAATTAAAATTTGTGAATTCGTGGTAAAAAAATACTATAACATGAATAAAAAAATGGAAATAGCAGTAATTGCACACGATGGTAAGAAAGCAGATATGGTTCAGTTTTTAAATAAAAACCGAGACATATTACTAAAAGAAAACATCAAAATTATTGCTACAGGAACGACTGGCAGTAGAGTAGAAGCCACTGGTATAAAAGTCAAGAAAATGCTGAGCGGACCTTTAGGTGGCGATGCACAAATTGCGGCTAGAGTAGCGGAAGGCAAAACTAAAATGGTATTATTTTTTAAAGACCCATCTAGTAGTCACGCGCACGAACCAGATATTAATATGCTAATTCGTATTTGCGATGTACACAACGTACCTTTAGCTACCAATGAGGCTACAGCACAATTGCTGTTGAATGCTTTGTTGCTAGAGGAGTAACTAATTTAAATAGTATATCAGACCTAATAGTTTTTTAAAGCTGTTAGGTCTTTTTTTGTGCTTATTCCTAACTATTTGTTCTCAACTTCTGTTTGATTGATTTGCTTTGTTAGTTCTTTTAGTTGTTTGTATGGGATTGTTGTTATTGTTTCTTTAAGACTCTTGTCTGTTTCAGTTTGCTTTAGGTTATTTAGGGGATGGTCTTCTGCAATTTTGTGTGTTGCATCTTCTCTGTAAACAAGGATGTCGTTTGGTTCACAAACTAGTATTCTGCATAACAATTCGAGGTGATCTAAACGTAATGTTCTTGATTGACTATTTAATATATCCTGTGCAGAATGTGGTGATATACCCGCTTTTACAAGGTAGGCGTGAGGTTTGTCGATTCCACGAGCTTTAAATATTGGTGATAAGTTGAAAGAAAGCATATAAATTATTTGAGTTTTAGTATTTATGATGCTAAAATATAAAATTATAATATAAATCCTACAAGTAATGTCGTTAAAACTGGAAATGAAGTTGCTAAAACTGGAAACAAAATAGTTAAAACTGGAAATGAAGTTGCTAAAACTGGAAACAAAATAGTTAAAACTGGAAATGATGTTGTTAAAACTGGAAACAAAATAGCTAAAACTGGAAATGATGTTGTTATAACTGGAAATACTGTTGTTAAAACTGGAAATGATGTTGCTAAAACTGGAAATGATTTTGTTATAACTGGAAATACTGTTGCTAAAACTGGAAATGATGTTGTTCTAACTGGAAATACTGTTGTTAAAACTGGAAAGTATTTTAGTAATTATCTAGGTGGGGTAACTAATAAGACCTGACAGGTTTTTGAAATGCTGTTATTTAGATGCATGGATTACTTCGTCAGTTCGCTGTGCTAGTGTGCAAATCTGTGCTATTGGGTTTAAAAATTCTAATTTATTTATCTAATGAACGAACGCGAAGGGATTGACTTCGTCGAATTTCATTTCGCTCATGAGCGGAGGGATATTAATCTAATTTTGTATGAGGATAAAATTTTTGAGATAATTTTTTTGTTAAAAATTCTGCAGCTTTTATTACCCCATATTCTTGAACATCTATCGATTGAATCGGATAACCTTTTAAATAAATAATATACTCACCTTTTGCAAATGTATGAGCAATTTCAAGGTCAATCAATGCTTGAGTAATTTCTGAATTCACTTCATATGTTACAATATTGGCAAAGCCACAAGGTCCTTTATCTCCATATTTTTTATATTTTGATTCTGTTTCTTTATAATTTATTTCTTCGGCTTCCTTAATTGCTTCTTTAACTAAATCATATGTCTCTTTTCTTACAGAGACTTTATTTAGTTTAGATATTCTATTAAATGGAAGGTCATCAAATTTTATATAATCTAAATCTATATTTAGATTTGACAATTCTTCAATTGACATTACAAAAGTATTTTCCAAAAGTTTTAAATTATATTCTATTCCATAATTTGTACTGGTTGAATGATATAAGTTTTTTATATGTTCTAATATATCAATAACTTCTACATTTGTTTTCACAAAAACTATAATTTTACTAAATGAGAAATCATCATTTTGAGCTATAAAAGGCATTCCTGGAAAATCAAAATTTTCTTTTATATCTGCCCATCTCCATTCTCTTTCATGAGTCCAATCAATTCGTTTTTGTTTTTTAATATTTGTATAAACATATCTATACATTTCATTGAGACCAATACCACACTTTTCTGATAAAGTTCTTATGCCAATCCCAAAGTTTTTGTCACCCATTTTAGCTTCTAAATGTTTACCCGATAATCCATAAATTACCGGTCGTGCACCTGCTTCGAATAGCTCTTCTTTTAAAAAAGCAATTCCATATGACTCTATAGATTCACTGCTTTTGCGAGTTTTAGCATATTCTAATAATGCATATAAAGGCATTTCAGTAAAACAAGCTGCTGATTTTGATCCATATATTGTTGCTGATTTTTTTCTGAATGACCAACCAGTTTTTATAATTCCATCATGTAGAATTTTTTTTAACACATAGAAAGCTTCTGCATCAGATTCCAATCCATAATCATCCTCCTGATATTTTTCAGTAAGATATATTGGTTCTCCCTCATATGTAAAAGTGTCAGGAAAAGGATCATATTCAAAGCCATCTTCAACTTCCCAATCATAAGAAAATTCTTGAGGGTCATTTTCAGGATTTCTATCGTGAACAAAATGTATAATCCATTCAGTTAAATCATTTCTATTCATTTTTTCTTAATTGTGTGATTACTTCGTCAGTTCGCTGGTGCTCGTGTACAAATCAGCGTTATCGGGTAAAAGCTTTATTGTATTCAATTCTTTGTTTTATAAAGTTCAATAATTCTTTTGAATCTTCCATAGATTCCCCATTTATTATTGTACCAAAATTCTCTCCCAAGCAAAGTGTATCAGTTTTTATTCCTTGATGTACTAAAATGCGAATACGAACATCAGCACGAAAATCAGTTGAATCAATTTTATACTTTCTGTAGATTTTTAAGAATTTGTCAACCGAAGTTTTATCGCAAACTCTCATGAATTTAAAATTTTCGGTAAGAGAATCAACATTTTTAGGCCAACCACATCCAAACCGCATTGGATAATTTACGCCTGGTTTGTGAAATATAATTTCTAAATTGTTAGCTGGGTAAGAAACGATTTCTTTCTTACAACTATAAAAAAGGACAATTAAAAAAAGAATAATATTTTTCATAAGGTATTTTAAGTACGATTGGTTTTCAAAATTATATAAATTCTTTTTCAAACATTTTGATTAAATCATTTGTCTCAACTGCTGTTTCATCAAATAATCTCAAAGGTTCTCTAACTTTTGGATATTCATCAACAAATTCAATGTCATCTATTTGTTTTAGATTAAAATTATTCATGATTTGTGTAAACGATTCTTCATTTATTCCCCAAAATTTAATGTATTTAGATTCACTAACGAAGATTTCGATTAGTTCATTTTCTGATTGAAATAGCAATCCTATTTCAATAAAAGTATCTGCAACAATCTCTTTAGAATATTTATTTAAAAAACTTAAAGTTTTCTCTTTGCTTGAATATTTACCATATTTCAATTCTGAACCTTCGTGACCAAATATTATAGCAATTATTTCAGGCATTTCTTTAGAAAGTGATACTATCAAATTCCATAGATTAGAATTGTTAATATTTATTTCTGTGTAAAAGTTAAAACCTAAATCTGCATGATCTGGATTATTGTCCTTTTGATGTAAAATATAACCCTCTACAATATTTGCGGTTTTCCTTTCTTCAAGTCGTTTAGATACAGTAGAATTTGCTGGAACTTCGTCAATATTTGGTGCGCGTAAAGTTATTGGTAATTCTAAACTTTCTTTCATAGATTATTGTTATTGTGTCAAACAGACGTAATATTGTGGTACGGTTTACTTCGTCAGTTCGCTGTGCTAGTGTGTAAATCTGTGCTAACTGTTTAATGTAAAAGTAGCTATTGTGCTAAACCGTTTTTGTGTGTAGTTTTTTTATAATTTTTATAAGATTTAGTAATATTTTCGTAAAGCTCTTCAATACTACAATCTAGTAACGCACTTGAAATTATTATACTTTTTTTATAATTCCAATTCCCCATAAACATTAGAAATTTTTTTATTAAGTTTAATTTTCTATTTTTAAAAACAGATTCATTTACAAATATCTCTATACTTTTTTTCTTAATTCTCTCAATTTTTGAAATGTTCTGCCATTCAATTTTGCCTAAAGATTCATATCTTGAATTGTCAATTATAAATTCTTCGGTTATATATAATGCATATCTTCTAGAATAAAGTTTTAAAATTGAGAAAAATAATGCTGAAAATAAAACTATTCCAATTATTCCAAGAATTTGAATGTGTAATATTTTCATAAACACATTTCTTATGAAAATTTCAGGTTTTAAAATGAAATAAACAGAAAAGGTAAGCAGTAGTAAAGAAATTATAATTCCCAATGTTATTCTTTCTTTTCTAAATTTGATTTCTAAATTCATAATTCTGTTTACCATGTTTTTCAAAATTACATATAATGTTTCGGGGCTTGGTGCAGTAGCGCTACGTGGAACTGATTTTTTTCTGTTAAAGATAAAATTTCTTGCGAAATGTGAACTTGAATTTACTTCAAAATTCGCAATCTTGCCAAACGCTTGTTATGTGGTGTATTTATTGTCTCCAAGTTTGTAAATATCATAATATCTTTTCACGAGCCCATTTATATATCTTTTCAAATAGTTTTCACTTAAAAATGAGTTTGACCAATTGTCATAACGTTGGCATTGTATTCCTAAATAAAAAAAATATAAACTTACTCCAAGCATCGGAATGAGTCGTTTTTCTTCTTTACTAATTGGGGTTATAGATTCATAACCTTTGATAAAGCTTTCTACCTTTGGTTGATAATCTTTTGGCTCATACTTCTCGACATTATGAAGTTGCATAATGTAGTAAGCGATGTCTAAACAAAGCCAACCATTTCCACAGAAATCGAAATCAAAAATTGTTATTTCGTTCTCTTCTGTTACGTTTATATTGTCAAACCAAATGTCAAGATGAACAATTCCTTTTCGAATTTGAGAAGTGTCAACATTTTCAAACTCCTTTATTAAATATTTTTGAGCCGACAACATAAAGTTCATTTCTTCAGTGCCCGCTGTCAAAAAATTTGATACTTTCTTTAAGGAGTCAATAAGAATTACTTCAGGTGTGTATTCTACACGACTTAACTTCAGGTTATTAGTTACCGTATGAAGTTGAGCCATAAGTTGCCCAATACGGAAATGAGTTTCAGCCGAAATAATGTGCAGTTTTTCGCCTCTTGCATAAGTGAAAAGTACAGCATATCTATTTCCTTCAGGGGCATTTAGTGTTTGTATAAAATTATTTGTTTCGTCTGGTAGTGGATAAGAAATAGAAATATTTTTTTGTTTTAACTCGTTTAATAATTTTATTTCTTCTACTATTTCTGCATGTGTTCTCCAATTTAAACTATAAATGCGGAATACAAACTTGTCCAAATTGTCGGTTATCAAATAGGTGTCATTGATTCCTGCTTTAATTAATTGGCATTTGGTGTCTTTACTTAAAGAATATTTTTCCTGTAAAAACAGTCCGATATGTGTTGCTGAAAGGTTAGAATTTGTTACTGGAAAATGTGTCATTTGTTTTTTGCTGTCTGTCTTAAAATTGTACCTAACGTTCCGGCGCTTGGCGAGGTTGCGAATTTCGGAACCGATTATTTTCTGTTAAAGATAAAATTTCTTGCGAAATGTAAACGTGAATTTAATATAAAATTCGCAATCTTGCCAAACGCCTGTTACAGGCAGTTTATTTATTTGTAAAGCTTAGTTCCATTTTACTATTAACTGCAATTCCACAACTTGTGGCAGGAACAAATTTAACCGTTTTAATGAATTTTGCTACCTCAGTTTCAAAATAAGATTTATGTTTTCTATTTGTAAAGTTTTGTAAATGAGCTTCTGTTTTTAAATCTGATATTTTGCCAGTTTTACTTAATAAAAAACTTGCTGTTGTGTATGAATAATATTTTTCATTTTTAAATTTATAGTCAATTGGATATTTGAATTGTTCAAAGAAATCTCTTTTTGATTTATGAAACATATCATTATAATTTTTTGTATTTGGATATCTTGAAACCATATCACATTCAGTAAATTCATATATTCTGTTTGGATTTTTTTTCACAAAGCTTTTTTCTACCAGATTGCAAAGCGAATCCAAGAAATTTTTTCCATGTTTTTTTTCAATTTCCGTTTTCATAGTATTTTGATAACAGTATCTTTCAAACTTACTACTATGACAACATCCAGAGCTGTATTCATCAACAATTGTATCGATAGCAATATTATATTTTGAAAGATATTTTTCAAGTTCATTATAGTTATCAATATCAAAATCCTTTCTGAAATTTAGAAAAGAAAAGTAAATCTTCAGTTTTCCATTTTTAATATCAGACATAGCTCTATTTTTCTGAAAAGGACACATTGTATCTTTTATTATTATTTTTACATTCTCGCCAGCATTAGGAATTTTGTCATTTTCACTATAAAGTACTATCGTTTTTATACTTTTAGTTTCTTTCTTCTCGTTGCAACCGAATAGTATTACAAGACAAAATAAAAATAGGAAGTGTTTCATAGTTTAGTGTGGTTAAATTGCCTGTAACTCATAAATAAGCGAACTTTTCCGTTTGCAAATAGTTATAAGTATTTATTGTCGTTTGTAAATATAAATAATTTCCTCAAAAAAGCCTCAAAATAAGGATTTGTATTTAGACCTGTCAGGTCTTGGTGGAGTATTATGTTTTGGCATGGATTACTTCGTTAGTTCGTAGCGCTCGTGTATAAATCTGTGCTATTGGGTTTACTGTAAAATTCGCAATCTTGCCAAACGCCTGTTATGAGCAGTTATTTCCAGTTTTCCAATCTCCAGTTTTGTTCCAATCGTTCGACAATCAACGTATCATTCATTATTCCGTGCGGTGATAGTTTTAAGTTCTTCTCGTCCAGGTCTGACTTTAATTCTCTCTTAAGAGTTGATTTATGTACAATATGCCATCCAAGAAATTCTCCTCGAATATTGTGTTCACTTCGAGCAAATTCAGAATTAACAAATGATTTAGGGATTTCAAAATTACCAACCATTTCCACAATTTTCCTTCTTGCAGCTGTCTTCAAAGGGAATCCAATATTCCATCTTTCAGTTTGATCCACGCCAGCTTGTGTTATTTCGCCATTTGCTGATATCGGTTCCAGTACTCGTACAAAATCAATTCCCAAATCGTCAGTTTCCACATACTGTAAGTATCCGAAACCTATGTTAGTCTTGATTTTAAAAACATCTCCTATTTTCATGTTAATTGCTCATAACGTTCCGGCGCTTGGCGAGGTTGCGAACTTCGGAACTGATTATTTTCTGTTAAAGATAAAATTTCTTGCGAAATGTAAACGTGAATTTACTACAAAATTCGCAATCTCGCCAAACGCCTGTTAGCGGTTCGGTTGTTTTGGAAGAAAAACGTTCTTTTTAAATCTATATTTTGCGCAAACTTTTCACGTTTCTATTTTCACGTTTCTGAATTTCTGCGAAAGACTTTTCACGTTTCTATTTTTGACAAACAATTTTCTGCGTTTCGTTTTTCAGCCAAAAAATTTATTGAATTATAGACAAATAGTTACAATTCCTAATACTGGGAAAATTAGAAATGATATTATTCCCAATTTTATTGATTGTTTGCTTAAAAGATACTTTTCACGTAGTTCTATATTTTCCAAATTTTCGAAATCATTGTTTTTATTAGCTAATCCGATATTTACAATCTCTCCTTTAAAGGCGTTTCCATAATCAACAACGTATTTGTTAAATAAATCTGGGCGCATAGTTTTTAACATATTACTGAACTCAATTAGTTTAGAATAATAATTAAACATAAAAAAAGGAAATGTTGGGATTATGAATATAATTGGCGCATAATTTCTGAATGGTTTTGGTAATATGATTAACCAAATGATACTTGCTGTAAGTATTAAGTAAAAGTAAACTTGATTTCTGGTGGATTTGTTCATTTATTGTTGTAAATCTGAGGTTCCGCACAACTGACCCCTAACTCATAAATATGCGAACTTTCCGTTTGCAAATAGTTATAAGTATTTATTGCGGGTTGTAAATATAAAATAATTCCCACAAAAAAGCCTCAAATTAGAATAAAAATAGGATCTGCGGAAGTTTTAAACTTTAATTAATTCTTTCTTAATTCGTAGTCAATTTCGTTATCATCCAAATTGGCAATTTTGGTAAAATTAAATTGTTCGAGTCAATGTATAAATAGTAAAATCTGGGTATTCTTTGATTGCTTCTTTTGATTGAAGAAAGTTGAAATTTGTTAATAGTTTAGTTGAATTCAGATTGTTTTTATGCGTAAACGCAACAATTTTATGAAACTGCAAGGTTTGAAAAGCATAATTGATAACAGCTTGGGTTGCTTCTTTCATAATTCCTTGACCTTGAAATACTGTCATAAGTTCATAACCGATTTCGCAACTATTTTTTTCGGTTGAAAAGTCGAAAAGACAAATTGTTCCCACAAATGTATTGGTATTTGATAGGCTAATTACCCAATAAATGGAGTTGTTATTTTTGATGTTGTCATTAATTGTGTTGATGAATTTTAGAGCATCATCAATTGTTTTGCTAGGTTGTCTGCCAAGGTATTTGTTTATTTCCGCATCTGAACGCAAAGCAAAAATATCTTGACTATCATCAGTTGATAATTGTCTGATTGTTAGTCTTTCTGTAGTCAAAACTGGGAAAGGGGTGAAGTTTATGTTTACCATTTTGTTGTGTTTATTTTGTTTGATATTGAATGGAAATCCGTGCTATCAGTTTATTTGCAATGTTTTTTAATCAACTCATTTGGGTCGTCAATATTGTATATTTCTTTCCATTTTTTTTGATATTTATATCCTTTTTGAACTGCGATATTCCAGTATTCACAAGCTTTTTCGTTATTTCCTAAGCCAAAATAAGAGTTTGCAATATTGTTATAAGAGTATTTATCCGTATCAAAATTTTCATCAAATGATTTTCCCAGTTTAATTGCTAAAGCTTTTTCAAAATCATCAATGGCACTTTTATATTCTTTTAAATAAAATTTACAAAGTCCTCTGTTGTTATAAGACATTTTGTCTAATGAATTTAAAGAAATAGCTGTATTGAAATCGTTAATAGCTTCTTCATACATTTTAGATCTTAGCTTAACAGCACCTCGATTAATATAGGCATCTGCATAAATTGAATCCAATTGAATGGCTTTATCGTAGGATTTTAATGATTGTTCAGGCTTGTTCCATTTGTCATATAGCAAACCTAAATTAAAAGGTATTATAGAAGAATTACTATCATATTCAAGTGCTTTGAAGTAATTTTTTTCCGCCAATTCAAATTGATTTGTATTTTCATAAACTATGGCACGACCCATCCAAGCAAGTGTGTTTGTTGAGTCAATTTTTATTGCTTCGTCATGATTATTTAATGCTAAATCATATTTTTTCAAATGAAAATATGTTGTTCCTCTTACTCTAAAATACTTAGAATTTTTAGAATTTAACTCGATAGCTTTGTTGGCATAATCTAATGCTTTAAGTGAAAGATCTTCTGATAAAGCATTACTAGTTGTATTGTTTAAAATTTTGTAAGCACATTTATAATAGTAGTGTGCCTTAATTTCGTTTTCTGTAGCTTCTTTTTGTCCAAAACATATTGAAGTTATAAATATTAATAAATAGTAAATTTTCATTTGTTGTATTAGCTTTTTTAATTTTTGGATTGAAAATTTGTGTTATTGGGTTCAGATTTAGGAAAACTAATATATAATCTCGATGTTTTTAATTCCTCCAATTGGTGCAATTTTAACAGATTGCTTTCCTTTTTCTACATAGAAATAATATAGGCTATTTGTTTCTAAAAGAGACACTATTTCAGATTCTCCAGTTGCATAATTAAGCTTGTGCTCATATTTTAATTTGTTATCTTTTATTCTATTTGATATGGTATAACCTTCACCAACTCCGTAGCCTAAATAAACGGATAATAAAAAAACAGCAAGAAACTTTATTGAAATAAATAAGTAATAGTTTTTAATTTCGTCATTTCCCAAATCGGTTTTAGTTTTCTTTAATTCAAAGATTTTTCGCACCCAATTTTTGTGATCGTTTTTGAATAGAAAGTCTGGTAAATAAAAGCTGGATATTAAAATTATTGTGATAATTATGAATACTATAGGGTTTGATGTTAAGGTAGCAATTGGACTTATTAGTACATCCATTATTGAGGAGTATTTTAAAATATTGATGTCTAATTGATAGAAGAATGCTGTTTCCTTTATGATTCCTAATATGACTAAATAGAGGTAGCCAAGTGGGAGTAAAGTTTGTATTTTTTCAAAGTGTTTCATTTTGTGAAATTATTACAAGTGTATAAATACTTATTCTTTTTTGTAAATATAAAATAATTCCCACAAAAAAATCCTCAGATTAAGAATAAAATGAGGATTCGTGTTTTTATTTTGAAGTGCTTATTTTATTGCAATTGCAGAAATTTCTACGTTTACATTTTTAGGTAAGCACGCTACTTGTACCGTTTCTCTTGCTGGAGCAGTTGCTTCGTTAAAGTAAGCACCATAAACACCATTTATTTTTGCGAAGTTACCCATGTCGCTAATGAAGATAGTAGTTTTTACTACGTTTTCAAAAGTCATTTCAGCTGCTTCTAAAACCGCTTTTAAGTTCTCCATGACTAACTTCGTTTCGTCTTCAATGTTGTCTAAAACTAACTCGTTTGTTGCTGGATCGATAGCAATTTGTCCTGAAGTGTATAATGTGTTTCCAACTAAAACCGCTTGGTTATATGGACCAATAGGAGCAGGCGCTTTTTCTGTAAATATTATTTTTTTCATTGTTTTTTAAGTTACGAAGCATTTTTTTGCCGCAAAGTCGCAAAGTCGCTAAGTTTTTTTAATTGTTATACTTGAATTATATTGTGTGTTCTTTAAACTTTTGCCTTTTCTCTTTAAACTTTTATCTTAATCTAGGATCTGGTAAATTACGTTTGTCCCATTTGATATCACTTAATATTGATGATTTAATTCCGATGAAGAAATTCCAATAAGAATATACCCCAATTGGTACAATACTAAAACTCATTCTCCAGCTTTCTAAATCTCTTTCGAAACGCAATTGCGTAAACGTAATTCCTTTTTTAGCAAAATCATAACCAGATGAGAATCCCATTTTCCATCTTACAGCTAAATCTATATTTCCAGAAACCATTAATGAATTAGTTGAGATTTCTCTTTCATTAGCAGAATTACTATACGTTAAGGAATAGGCTAAACGTAAATCCCATGGAAAGCTAAAGTTATATAATGTTTTTTGAGTTTTTTGAGTTACGTCTTTTGTGAATAAACTTTCATCTTGATTACCTAAATCTGTAGCAGCACCAAATAAATCGTCATCACGACCACCGTTTTGAACCGTTTGTTTTGATTTTTTCTCACCACTGAAGTCGTTACTCGCAACAGAATAGTTTAACGTAATGTTTGACGATGTCATTCTGGCTAAGCCATTTCCATTACTGATGCTGAATTCGTCAATTCGTTTGTTATTTTCATCTAAATCGTATGGGTCAAATTGTGCACCGAAATTAACACCTAATTTATTGTCTAATAAAGTTGTACCACCTATAAAATTAATTTGAGATAATTTGAATTCTTCTGCAGCAAAATTATAACTGGTTGAAAAGTTAAACTGATTTAATAAAGATATTTTTTTAGTTTCTCCTTTTTTACTGTTTTTGTCTAATACTTTTGCTTCTAATGAGTTGGCTAAGCCAAATCCAATTGCGTTTGAAATTCCTTTACCAGGTGCACCAAATAGTGTGTTTTCAAATCGGCTATAATCAATATAGTTACCTAAATTGTCGGTATATTGATCGTAATATTCATCGAAACTTGGTGTGTAACCATAAGAAATATTTGGACGCATTAAGTGTCTAATCGCTTGAATTTTATTTGTTTCTTTAAAAGTATAGGTTCCGTAAACGGTTGTTCCAATACTTGAAGAAAAACTATAAGTTCTGTAAGCGTCGAAGCCATTTTTACGAACAGTATCTACCGTATTTGTAGTGGTATTAAACGTTTTTTCATTTGTATTAAATACCCAGTTTTCTGTAAAACCAGTTCCGGCAGTCACACTAAAATGTTTGAAAACTTTAAAATTGGTAGAAAGTGGAATTGTATGTGAAATTCCTGCTAATGCCGTATCAAACATTTCCGATTTAAACATGAATTCTTCAGTGGTTGCAATTCTGTTTTCACCTTTCAAACTATATTGAAAATTGATGTTTTGAAATACTCCTTTTTTAATTCCATCTTGTTTGGCAAATGGGAAAATTCTGTCCACACTTGCATTAAAAGATGGCAAAGTTAAATTAACAACTTCTGTATTTGTATTTTGATTGTGAGTTACTGCAAGGGCAAAATTAACTAGTGGAACAGTTGGGAAAGTTTTAGAGTAACTAATAGATGAACTTAAGGTATTATTTAAATTCGAACCAACATTAATAAGATTTAACGATTGGCGAAAATATTTACTACTTCCGAAGTTAACAGACGATGAAAATCTAGAATTGGCTGATGCTTTTGCGTCTTGAATATGTGACCATTGAATGTTATACTGATTACTTCTAGCATAACCTGGAAATCCTTTTTCACCAAAAACCTGATTTTCATATCTAAATTGAACGTTTCCGTTGAATTTATATTTTTTTGCGTAAGAGGTTTCTGTTCTTAAAGCATAACTTCCATTGGTGTAATAATCTCCTAAAATGGCTAAATCGTAATAATCACTTAAAGCAAAATAATACCCACCATTTTGTAAAAAATAACCACGGTCATTATTTTGTCCAGGTGCAGGAATAATAACTCCAGAGGTATTTTTGTTAGTCATCGGAAAAAATGCAAACGGCACACCAATAGGAGTAGGCACATTTGCAATATACATATGAGTTAATCCGGTAACAAATTTCTTTTTAGGAACTAATTTAGCTTTATAGGCTAAAAAATAATATTCTGGATCTTCAATATTTGTAGATGTAGTAAAACGGGCTCTTTGAAAAAAGATTACCGAATCATTTTCTCTTTTGGAAACTTCAGAACGAAGGAACATTTCTCCTTGTTTACTTTTGGTATTCCAAATTTTTGCTTTACCACTTTTGGTATTAAAAATTATGGAGTCTGGTTCTATAATATTTTCACCTTGTTTGAAATACGGATATTGAGTGTATTTTCCTGTACTATCTTTTAATCTACCAGCATGTACAAGGTTTTTTTCGTAGTCTAAAACAATAATCCCCGATTTTAATTCGAAATCAATATAATGTAGTTCAGCTTCATTATAAAGAGTTAGCCTTTTTTTACGTTGGTCTAACTTTTCATAACCTTTAGCTTTTCTGTTGACAATTCCTTCTAATAAAGGTTTTTTTGTGGAGTCATTTTTTACTAATGATTTAGTGGCAATTAATTCATTTGCATTTACTTTAACACTATCTGTAGGATTGGTGTTTTGAGAGTAAATTTCTGAATTACATGCAATTAGAAAAAAAAATAAAAAAACGATATGATTAATCTTTGTACTCAAATCTATAAATACTATTTTTGTAAAAATTGGTTCAATTTTTGATGGGTCAAACTTACGTATATTTTTTGTTAAATTTAATTATTTAGTAAAATTATAACTTATTTAAAAATGAAAAAAATACTATTATATATATTACTCTCTTTATCAGTCTTTTCTTATGCTCAAGAAAAGAAGTTTAAAGTTATTTTAGACGCTGGCCATGGAGGAAAAGACCCTGGTGCGCAAAAAAATGGCTGTATAGAAAAACTTATTGCTTTAGATGTTGTTTTAAGGATTGGAAAAATTTTAGAAGCTTACCCAGAATTTGACATAAAATACACCAGAACAACCGATGTTTTTATACCTTTAAAGGATAGAGCAAAAATGGCAAATGATTTTGAAGCAGATTTATTTGTTTCTGTACATTGTAATTCTTCTGTTTCTCCAAAACCTTATGGAGCTATGACTTTAGTTATGGGATTGTCTCGAGCAGGAATGAACTTCGAAATTGCTAAAGCTGAAAATGCCGTAATTTCATTAGAGGAAAATTATAAAGAAAAATACGAAGGTTTTGATCCGAATAATCCAAATACACAAATTGGATTAAGAATTATGCAAGAAGAAACATTAATGCAAAGTATTGATTTTGCTAGTTCTGTTCAAAGTTATTTTAAAAACTCTTTACAAAGAAAAGATTTAGGAATGCACCAACAACCGCTTTGGGTATTAGATGCTACGGTAATGCCAGGTGTTTTAATTGAATTAGGATTTTTAAGTAATTTAGAAGAATCTAGATACATGAAATCAGAAGAAGGTAAATCTAACTATTCTCAAATTATTGCACGTTCAATTATTGAATATAAAAACAACTTAAAAGGTACAAATACTATTCCTAATACATTAGATATTAAAGAACCAATTATTATTGAGCCAGAAGTTGTGGTAGTTACTTCAGATTCATCTACAGTTGCAAATTCAACAACTATAGAAGCTGTTCCTGCTGGTTCTGGTTATAAAGTTCAAATTAGTTTTAGTGCTAAAAAATTAGAATTAATTCCTGAAAATTTTAACGGATTAAATAATATTACTGTAGCTGAAATTAATGGTGGATACAAATATTATTATGGCGAAGGAAGTATGGAAATTTGTAAAAAATTATTAGCCGAGGCCAAATTAAAAGGATATAAATCTGCTTTTATAGTAGAATCAAAATAAAAAGATGACAAAATTCACGCAATTCCTATTTATACTTTTATTTACAATTACCGCCCAATCTCAAACTAAAAAGTTTAAGGTTGTTTTAGACGCTGGTCACGGTGGAAAAGACTATGGTGCAACTTATCACGGGAATATTGAAAAGAAAATTTCACTAAATACAGTTCTTAAAGTTGGCGAAATTTTAGCAAAAGAATCAAATATTGAAGTTGTTTACACTAGAAAAACTGATGTTTTTGTTGAGTTGAACGAACGTGCTAATATTGCGAATAGATCTAAAGGACATTTATTTGTTTCTATGCATTGTAATGCGAATGACAATCAGGCTGCAGCTGGGAATGAAACCTATGTAATGGGAGTTACCAGAAATGCGGCGAATTTAGAAGTTGCAAAAAAGGAAAATGCCGTTGTTACTTTGGAAAGTGATTATAAGATTAAGTATGATGGTTTCGATCCGAAATCGCCAGAATCGGTGATGGGAATTTCTATCATGCAAGAAGAGAATATTCAGCAAAGTATTGATATTGCTGGAAAAGTACAACAAGCTTTTACGAAATTCACACCAAGTAAAAACAGAGGTGTAAAACAAGCAGGTTTCTTAGTTTTAAGAAAAATTATCATGCCACGTGTACTTATAGAAATGGGTTTCGTGTCAAACAAAACAGAAGGTGCTTTTTTAAATTCTGCAGATGGTCAAGATAAATTAGCAGAAGCTATTTCAAAAGCTATCTTAGGTTATAGAGACGATTTTTTCAAGTTGGAAACTATAACAACTCCTAAAAAAGACGAACCAAAAAAAGATACAGTTAAAAAAGACGATCCTAAAAAAACCGATGCAAAACCATCAACGGATAATAAAACGGCAATTGAAGGTGTTAGTTTTAAAGTTCAAATTTCGGCAAGTGGTAAGAAATTAGAAACGTTGCCAAAAAACTTCAAAGGATTAAAAAATATTTCAATCGAAAAAGAAAACGCGATTTATAAGTATTTTTATGGTTTAACAACTTCCTATGCAACTGCAAAACAATTGTTAGCTGATGCAAATGCAAAAGGCTATTCTTCTTCGTTTATTGTGGCTATAAAAAATGGTAAAAAAATTAAATTAAGCGAGGCAATCAAATAAATATTGTTATTTTTGTTTTTTTTAAATCAATGATATTTTTAAATCACCATCTCACATTAAATTGAGATTAGTTTACTTAGATAAATACTAATAAATTAAAAGGTGTTTACTTATAAATATATTTCACATATATGAAAATTACTAGAGAAATTAAAGTTGCCGTTTTAGTTATATTATCCATAGTACTATTTTACTGGGGATTTACTTTCCTTAAAGGAAGGAATTTATTTGATAGCAGCAATAAATTATACGCCGTATATGATAATGTTGCTGGGTTAGTAGTTTCTGCTCCAGTTACTATAAATGGATTAACCATTGGAAAAGTGAATTCTATTGAAATGTTACCTGATGGTAAAATGAATGTAGAATTAGTAATTACCAATGAACAAATTCAAATTGCAAAATCAAGTATCGCACAAATCAAGGATTCTGGATTAATTGGCGGTAGAGAAATTGCAATTATCAATAATTTTTCAGATAAAAACTACGTTGAATCTGGTGATACTCTAAAAACTTCAGATAAATTAGGGTTAACTGCCGAATTAGCCAATCAAATCGGACCAGTAAAAGATAAAGTTGAAATACTTTTAGAAAACGCGAATAAATTAATTGAAAATTTAAACACTACTTTAGACGCTACGACACAACAAAAATTAAAATCCGCTATTGCTTCTTTAGAAGTTACTATGGCTGAATTTAGCCAAGCTTCAAAGAATATAAATGGAATTTTAGCGGATACTAAGCCTAAGTTAAATACTACTTTATCTAATTTTGAAAAAACATCTGCTAATTTAAATAATATATCTACTTCTTTGGATAAAGCCGATTTAGGAGCAACAGTAAAAAAATTAGACGCAACTTTGGCTAGTGTTAACGGAATAATGGCTAACTTAGAGCAAGGAAAAGGTACGATGGGTAAATTATTACATGATGATGCGATGTATACTAATTTAACTAAAACATCTAAAGAGCTAGAATTGCTATTACAAGATTTACGATTACATCCTACACGCTATGTAAATGTGTCTGTTTTCGGTAAGAAAAACAAACCATACGTTGCGCCAGCTACTACTGAACCAAATATTGAACAACCTAAAAACTAAAACCTTATGAGTTTTTTACCAAATATTATTTTTGCAATTGTCCTAATAGTAGGCGTTGGCTTTTTCGCGAAAAATGTTAAAAAAATAATACGAAATATTAAATTAGGACAAGACGTCAACAGAACAGATAATGCTGGTGCACGTTGGAAAAACATGGCGCTAATTGCTTTGGGACAGAAAAAAATGTTCACCAGACCAATTCCTGCAATTCTTCACTTTGCATTATATGCGGCTTTCATAATTACTCAAATTGAGTTATTAGAAATTATTATTGATGGATTTTTCGGAACACACCGTTTCTTTAAAGAAAGTTTAGGTGGATTTTATACATTCCTAATTAGTTTCATCGAAATTCTTTCATTATTAGCGTTAACAGCTACAATTGCCTTTTTATCGAGAAGAAATTTATTAAAATTACCACGTTTCAACAAGGCAGAAATGTTAGGTTGGCCAACAAAAGATGCGAACTTAATCTTAATTATGGAACTTGTTTTAGTAACATGTATTTTCACCATGAATGGAACTGATGAAGTTTTATATTCTTTAGGAAAATCTCATTTTGAAGGAACTGGTTCATTTAATTTTGCGGTTTCTCAACATTTAGGACCAGCTTTATTTGGTGGAATGAGCGAAGGTGCTTTACATATTTTAGAAAGAGTAGGATGGTGGGGACATTTATTAATGGTAATTGCTTTCTTAAATTATTTATATTTCTCTAAACACTTACATATTATACTTGCTTTCCCGAATACTTTCTTTGCCGATTTAAATCCAAAAGGGAAATTTGACAATTTAGAAAGTGTTACAAATGAAGTAAAATTAATGATGGATCCAAATGCTGATCCGTTTGCAGCGCCAGCTAATCCAGATGCAGTTCCTGCAAAATTTGGAGCTTCAGATGTTCAAGATTTAAATTGGGTGCAATTATTAAATGCATATACCTGTACAGAATGTGGTCGTTGTACGTCATCTTGTCCAGCAAATATTACAGGTAAAAAACTATCTCCAAGAAAAATCATGATGGATACTCGTGATAGATTAGAGGAAGTTGGAAAAAACATGGACGCCAATAAAGGTGTTTTTGTTCCAGATAATAAATCATTATTAAACGATTACATCACTCCAGAAGAACTTTGGGCTTGTACATCTTGTAATGCTTGTGTGGAAGAATGTCCAATCAATATTAGTCCTTTATCTATTATTATGGATATGAGACGTTATTTAGTAATGGAACAAAGTGCTGCACCAATGGAATTAAACGCTGTGATGACAAACATCGAAAATAACGGTGCGCCATGGCAATACAACCAACAAGATAGAGTAAACTGGAGAAACGAAGAATAAAAATTAAATAACTACTACACAACTACAACAACAACCAAGCATGAAAAAAGAAGAAATTGAAGGTAAATTACAAGAATTAACCGTAAATGGTGAACATTTAAGTCCAATATTACCTGAAGGCATAAAAAATTACCTTATTGATATTGATGGAACTATTTGTGATGACATTCCTAATGAAGAACCAGAAAGAATGGCTACGGCAAAAGTTTATCCAGACGCATTAGTAACTTTGAATAAATGGTACGATGAAGGTCATGTGATTTTCTTTTTTACTTCTAGAACAGAAGCACATAGACAAGTTACAGAAAAATGGCTTAATGATCACGGTTTCAAATATCATGGAATGGTAATGGGAAAACCTCGAGGTGGAAATTATCATTGGATTGACAATCATTTGGTTAAAGCAACAAGATTCAACGGAAAGTTTACAGATTTAGTTGAAAAAGATGTAAAAATCCAAGTTTTTGATGACGAATATAATGATGAATTAAACGATTAATTCAGATATAATAAGAACAAACATAAAATAATATGTCAGAAAATTTAGTAGTACCAACAATGGCCGAAATGATGGCACAAGGACAAACACCAGAAGTTTTGTTTTGGGTAGGTTGTTCAGGTAGTTTTGATGATAGAGCAAAAAAAATTACAAAAGCATTTGTTAAAATATTAAACAAAGCCAAAGTTCCTTTTGCTGTTTTAGGTACGGAAGAAAGTTGTACTGGTGATCCTGCAAAAAGAGCTGGAAACGAATTTTTGTTTCAAATGCAAGCCATGATGAATATAGAAGTCATGAATGCATATGAAGTAAAGAAAATCGTAACGGCTTGTCCACACTGTTTCAATACCATTAAAAATGAGTATCCAGAATTAGGTGGTAAATACGAAGTTGTGCATCATACAGAATTTCTGAAATCATTATTAGATTCAGGTCGATTAACGATTGAAGGCGGACAATTCAAAGGAAAACGTATTACTTTTCACGATCCATGTTATTTAGGTCGTGCAAATAATATTTACGAAGCTCCAAGAGATTTAATTCAAAAATTAGATGCTGAATTAGTTGAAATGAAACGTTCACGTGCTAACGGATTATGTTGTGGTGCAGGTGGAGCGCAAATGTTTAAAGAACCAGAAAAAGGTAATAAAGACATTAACGTAGAAAGAACTGAGGATGCATTAGAAACACAACCAGAAATTATCGCCGCAGGTTGTCCATTTTGTAATACGATGTTAACTGACGGAATTAAACATAAAGAAAAAGAAGGCTCAGTTCAAGTAATGGATATTGCAGAATTGATTGCTAATGCTCAAGATTTATAAAAATGTACATACCATTCGAAAATTTACCAGAAGATTCCAAAATTTGGATTTACCAATCGAACAGAAAATTATCTGACGATGAAGTAAATGCCATTGATGCAAAATGCCAAGAATTTGTTGAAAATTGGGCAGCTCACGGCACAAGTTTAGAAGCTTCATACCTTTTAAAATATAACCGTTTCATCATTTTTGCTGTCAATCAGGAAGTGCAACAAGCAACGGGATGTTCTATCGATGCATCGGTACATTTTATTCAACAATTAGAACAAGAATTTCAAATTGAATTGTTAGATAAAATGAATGTTACCTATAAAATTGGAGAACATATCGCACATAAAACACTTATCGATTTCAAAAAAATGGCAAAAGAAAAAGCAGTAACCTCAAAAACTATTGTTTTTAATAATTTGATTAATACGAAAGGAGAATTTGAAGAATTTTGGGAAGTTCCAGCAGAAGAAAGTTGGCACAGTAGATTTTTCTAAAAAAAATAACTAACTTTGAAAATCATCAGAAAATAGAAATTCTGATGGTTTTTTTATTTATTTACGATTCATGAAACACTATATATATTTAACTTTATTTCTCACAACTTTAGGTTTTGCACAAAATAAAATTAATACACAAACCCAAGAAAAATGGGTAGATAGCACATATAATTCACTTTCATTTGATGAAAAAGTGGGCCAATTATTCATGATTGCAGCTTATTCCAACAAAAAAGAAGATCACGCGCAAGATTTAGATAAATTAATTACCAAATATAAAATAGGTGGGTTAATCTTTTTTCAAGGTGGCCCAAATCGTCAAGCGAAACTAACCAATCGTTTTCAAGCGAAATCGAAAATTCCAATGCTTATTGGTATCGATGCAGAATGGGGTTTAAGTATGCGAATTGATTCTACTCATGCGTATCCTTGGAACATGACTTTAGGTGCAATAAAAGACAATTCTTTAATTGAAAAAATGGGAATGCAAATGGCTGATCAATCGAATAGATTAGGCATTCATTTCACTTTCGGACCAGTAGTTGATATCAATACCAATCCAAAAAATCCAATTATCGGAAATCGTTCTTTTGGTGAAACGAAAGAAAATGTAGCTGAAAAAGCTGTGGCTTATATGCGAGGCTTGCAATCTTATGGTGTTTTTGCAACAGCGAAGCATTTTCCTGGTCATGGAGATACTTCAACAGATTCGCATCATGCTTTACCAACTGTTGATTTTTCTAGGGAACGAATTGAAGAAATAGAATTATATCCATACAGAGAACTGATTAAGAACGGATTAGCGAGTGTAATGGTGGCTCATTTGAATGTACCAAGTATCGAACCTCGTGAAAATTATCCTTCTTCTTTATCGGAAAAGGTGGTGACAGATATTCTAAAAAATCAATTAAAATTTGAAGGTTTAATTTTTACAGATGCCTTAAATATGAAAGGCGCGAGTAATTTCAAACAACCTGGAGATATTGATTTAGCTGCTTTTTTAGCTGGAAATGATGTGTTGCTTTTTGCTGAAAATGTTCCAACGGCTATTGAAAAATTCAAACAAGCTTTTGCAGATAAATTATTCACAGAAGAAAGATTAGCACATTCTGTAAAGAAAATTTTAAAATACAAATACAAATCGGGTTTAAATAATTACTGTCCAATTGAATTTGAAAATTTATATGAAGATTTAAACAAGAAAGAATACAAGGCTTTAAACTTGGAAATGTATGAAAATGCAATCACCGTTCTAAAAAACGAAGAAGACATTATTCCAATCAAAAGAATTGACCAAGAAAAAATTGCTTTTGTAAAAATTGGTGATGGTGATGCTACTTTTTTCATAGATAAATTAAAAGAATACACTCAAATCGATGTAATCGAAACTAAAAATTTAGATTCACTTTTAGTTGAAATCAAAGATTATTCTACTGTAATTGTTGGGTATCACAAACCAGAAGGCATTTGGAAAAAGAACGAAATGACTTTTAATGAAATCAATTGGATCGATAAAATTGCAAAACACAATAGAACAATCGTTACGTTTTTTACTAAACCTTATTCTTTATTAAGAATTCCAACATTTAGAGAAACAGAAGGCTTAATTGAAGCGTATCAAAATAACGAATTTTCGCAAATTGTTGCAGCCGAAATCATTTTCGGAGCCAAAGAAGCCAAAGGTGTTTTACCCGTTTCTTTAAAAAAAAACTTTAGCGCAAATGATGGACTTCCTACGAAAAACATTCACCGATTAGGTTTTGCTTTTCCTGAACAAGTCAATATGAATTCGGAAGTTTTAGCAAAAATAGATTCTATTGCAAATTATGCTATCAAAAGCAAAGCAGCACCTGGAATGCAAATTTTAGTGGCTCGAAGAGGACAAGTGGTTTACAGAAAATCTTTCGGATATCATACGTACGATACCATTCAAAAAGTAAAAAATACAGACATTTACGATTTGGCTTCATTAACAAAAGTGTTGAGCACGTTGCCTAACATCATGCAAGATTTCGAAAAAGGAGACATTAATTTTAAATCAACTTTATCAGAATTAATTCCAAGTTATAAAAATTCAAATAAAGCAGATATCAATGTTTTAGACATGTTAACGCATCAAGCAAAATTGCCAGCTTGGACGCCTTTCTACGCAAAGACATTGGATACTTTGAAGAAACCAAGTGAAAAATACTATAGAAATTTTAAGTCAAAAGATTTTCCTTTTAAGGTTTCAAATAATTTATATTTAAGAAAAGATTATAATGATACGATTGTAAATTTCATAAAAGACACACAATTATTGCCTTATAAACAATACAAATACAGCGATTACACTTTTATTTTATTAAAAGAATATCTAGAAAAAAAGCATCATGAGAGTTTAGATAAATTGTCGGATGATAATTTCTATAAAAAATTAGGAATGTATTCAACCTCGTACAATCCACTGGAAAAATTCGATTTAAATAGAATTCCACCAACTGAAGTAGATACTTATTTTAGATATGATACGATTAAAGGTTACGTTCATGATATGGCTGCGGCTATGCAAGGCGGAATTGGTGGTCACGCCGGATTGTTTTCAAATTCATTAGATGTTGCTAAAATTATGCAAATGTATTTACAGAAGGGAAGTTATGGCGGTTACTCGTATTTTACTCCAGAAACTTTCGATACATTCAATACATGTTATTTCTGCAAAATTGGAAATAGAAGAGGAGCTGGTTTTGATAAACCGCAATTAGGTAGCGAAGGTCCAACTTGTGGTTGTGCAACAAAATCGAGTTTCGGACATACAGGTTTCACAGGAACAATGGTTTGGGCGGATCCAGATAAAGAATTAGTTTATATTTTTCTTTCAAATAGAACCTTTCCAGATGCGAATGTAAATAAATTATCAAAGTTGAATATTCGCGAAGATATTCAAAAAGTTATTTATCAATCTATAATTGATTAAGTATGACTTCAGATGCTAAAAATCCAGAAGAATATATAAATTCTCTACCGGAAGATAGAAAAATTTATATGGAAAAATTACGAAATGTAATTCTTAAAAATTTGCCAAAAGGTTTTCAAGAAGGAATGGGTTATGGAATGATGGGCTATTCTGTTCCACATTCAATTTATCCAAATGGTTATCATTGTAAACCTTCAGATCCATTACCTTTTATGGGATTTGCCTCTCAAAAAAATAGCATTAATTTTTATCACATGGGAATTTATGCAAACAAAGAATTATACGATTGGTTCGTTGGAGAATATCCAAAACATTCCACTCGTAAATTAGACATGGGAAAAAGTTGTATGCGATTTAAAAAATTTGAAGAAATTCCGTTCGATTTAATTGGAGAATTAGTAACAAAAGTTTCAGTTGAAGACTGGATTGCAACGTATGAATCAGCTTTCACTAAGAAAAAATAAAATATGAAATCGCCATTAACAAAAAGTTTGTTGCAAACAAACACCGATTATGATAATGCGATACCATATGACAAATAAAAAACAATAATTATCTACATATGAAAATAGCAATGGTTTGTTATCCTACGTTTGGTGGGAGTGGAGTAGTAGCAACGGAGTTAGGTTTAGAACTTGCAAAGAAAGGGCATGAAATTCATTTCATTACTTACAAGCAACCTGTGCGTTTGTCGTTGTTAAATCCAAATATATATTTTCATGAAGTAAACGTTCCAAATTATCCGTTATTTCATTATCAACCGTACGAATTGGCTTTGTCAAGTAAATTGGTAGATATGGTGAAACTATATAAAATTGATGTTTTACACGTGCATTATGCGATTCCACACGCTTATGCTGGTTATATGGCAAAACAAATGTTAGCGGAAGAAGGTATTTCATTGCCAATGATTACGACACTTCACGGAACAGATATTACACTTGTAGGAAATCATCCGTTTTATAAAAGTGCGGTTACATTTAGTATTAATAAATCCGATTTTGTAACGAGTGTTTCTGATAGTTTGAAAGAAGATACCTATAGATTATTCGATTTAAATAAAGAAATTCACGTAATTCCTAACTTTATTGAGATTAATGAAAATTCAGATTTGGAAAAATCAATTTGTCAACGTTCTGTTTTAGCAGGTTCAAACGAAAGAATTATTACACATATTTCAAACTTTAGAAAAGTGAAAAACATTCCAGATGTAGTGAAAGTTTTTTATAATGTTCAAAAAGAAATCCCATCCAAATTGATGATGGTTGGTGAAGGTCCAGAAAAGGCGATTGCCGAAAAATTATGTGAAGATTTAGGAATTTCTGATAAAGTAATTTTCTTCGGAAACAGTAATGATATCAATCAAATTTTAAAATATTCTGATTTGTTTTTATTACCATCAGAAACAGAAAGTTTTGGTTTAGCTGCTTTAGAAGCCATGGCGTTTAATGTTCCAGTAATTTCTAGTAATTCAGGAGGAATTCCGGAAGTAAATGAAGAAGGTATTTCTGGATTTTTAAGTGATGTTGGCGATGTGGAAAACATGAGTAAAAATGCTATTACGATTTTAAAATCGGATGAGACTCTAGCTCAATTTAAAAAATCTGCTTTTGAAGTAGCTAAAAAATTCGACATTAAAAATATTCTTCCATTATATGAAGATTTGTATAATCAAGCTATTAATTTGAAATCATAAATATGAGCAATATTAAAAAAATAATTTCACTATTTAGTCTTTCAATTCTATTAATGTCATGTAAAACGCAACAACCTGTTGTGGACAAAAATGACGTGTATGAAGTTGTTTATAAGAATCAGTTTGGTGGAAGAAAAGAAAAATCGAATCTAATTATTAAAAATTATGAAGATTTTAATGCTTTAATTTCTGAATTAAATATTGGAGAAGAAGAATTTGAAAAACTATTGAGCATCGATTTAGAAAAACACGATTTGTTAGTTTGCTTTTTAGGCGAAAAAACAACTGGTGGTTATGATGTTGATATTGATGAAGTAAAATTTTCACCAAAATCTTCAGAAGTAACTTTAAAAGAAATAGTTCCTGAAAAAAATGCCATGGTAACAATGTCATTAACTACACCATACATGTTTGTAACCTTGCCAAAAAACAAAGCAATAATTATAAAATAATAAAAAAAGCCTTTCAATTTGAAAGGCTTTTTTTAGGTCTATATTTTAGAATTTATATCTAACTCCTAATCCAATATCTGGTCCAAAATTATCTTCTCTAAAATCATCAGAACTAAAATAAAATTCAGGTCTTAAATCTAAAGATACTTGAAGTGGAATATCAAAATTATATTCAATACCAATATCTCCAGTTAATACAAAGAAGGCGCCAGAATTTTCATAATAATAATCATGTCCATTATTATAATACTGACTTCTCCATGAACCTAAACCTGCTCCAGGACCTGCATACCAATTAAATCCGCCATCAATATTCCAAACCCATTGGTATAACCCAATTAATTTTACGGCATCGTAATGGTTTGAATCTCTCCAGCCTAAATCAAATTCTAAACGATTATTTTTAGATAAGCTTCTTTGATAAGAAACTTCACCACCAAAACCATCATTGTCACCTAACCTAAGGCCAATTGCATTTTTAGAATTTTTTTGACCTTGAGCAAATACTGTTCCCAACAGTAAAAAAGCAAATAAAATTGTTTTCCTCATAAATATGAATTTAAGATTATAAATAAAGATAACGCTTTTAACAAGAAAATAGTATGTTAGTTTACTACAAAAGTGTCTAAAAATTCTTCTTGATTTTGAGTATTACTTGCAGGAATACCTAATTGATCTGCAATTGTAGCATTTAAATTATAAGTAGTTTTAGTTTTTGTATAAACTACACCAATGCTTTTAGAAATATATTGAGTTGAAGTTACAACATCTTGAGGTTGTAAAACAGGTATAACTATTGGCATACCTGCAATTGTTTGCGTTGTAGTTACCTTTAAATTCAATATAATTTTTGTTGATTTCACATTAGTATATGTATCACCATTTGGAGAAGTAAAATTGGCAAAATTTTCACCTCCAACTGATTTTAATTTATAAGTAATTGTCAATGGTGTTCCATTAAAATCTTGCTCAAATGAACCTGTTTTTTCATGTAAAACTTCACCTGAAGTTGCATATTCTTTAAAAATAATAAAATCAACTAAGTGTAAATCTAAGCCAACTGGTAAGGTTGTGCCTTGTCCAAAAGAAAAATCTCCACTTAATAATAATTTTCCACTAGATTTTCTTACTCCATTATTATTAACAGATGTACAGTAAAACCCTGTAGCAACATTATCTTTGTTTTTGAATTTTTTATAGGTATTTGGTGCGATTATAGTATCACCTGAAATATATAAAGAATCCCTAGTATTAGCAGTTCCAACCACATCATACGTCCAATAATTTCCTGTGTTTAATGGTAAGGCATTTGTGAAATCACTTGTTTCATTTGATGATGAATCATCATTACTTGAACATGAAAATAATGCAAAACTTAATGCAATAAATAGTATTTTTTTCATTTTAGTAGGCTTTTTGGTTTATTTAATGAATTAATAATAAATTCTGGTTTAGATTGTTGTTTATTTTTGCTAATATAAAAAAAACATTCAATATTTTTGTTAAAAATTCAACAGATGGCAAACACAATTGGTAAACTTTACACATTAACTACTTTTGGAGAATCTCATGGAACTGCTTTAGGCGGAATTATAGATGGTTGTCCATCAAATGTAAAAATTGATTTCGATTTCATTCAATCTGAGTTAGATAGAAGAAAACCTGGGCAATCAAAAATCGTAACCCAAAGAAAAGAAGCTGATGAAGTGAAATTTTTATCTGGAATTTTTGAAGGAATAACAACTGGAACATCAATTGGATTTATCATCGAAAATGGAAATCAAAAATCTAACGATTACGATCATTTAAAAGATACATTCCGACCAAGTCATGCCGATTTTACGTACGATCAGAAGTACGGAAACCGTGATTATAGAGGCGGTGGAAGAACTTCTGCAAGAGAAACCGTAAATTGGGTTGTAGCTGGAGCCATTGCCAAACAAATTATTCCTGAAATTAAAATTAATGCTTTTGTTTCTTCAGTTGGAGAAATTTCTATCAATAAAGCTTACCAAGATTTAGATTTTAATTTAATAGAATCTAATCCTGTTAGATGTCCAGATTTAGAAAAAGCTTCTGAAATGGAAGAATATATTCTAAAAATTAAAAAAGAAGGCGATACTGTTGGTGGAACCGTTACTTGCGTCATTCAAAATGTACCAATTGGTTTAGGTGAACCAGTTTTCGATAAATTACACGCCCAATTAGGAAAAGCGATGTTGTCAATCAATGCTGTTAAAGGTTTTGAATATGGTGGCGGATTTTGTGCTTCAAAAATGAAAGGAAGCGAACACAACGATTTATTTAACGAAGACGGAACTACAAAAACCAACTTATCTGGCGGAATTCAAGGCGGAATTAGTAACGGAATGGATATTTATTTCCGTGTAGCTTTTAAACCAGTTGCCACTTTACTACAAAAACAAGACGTTTTAACCAACGATGGAAAAATCATAGAACAACAAGGAAAAGGTCGTCACGATCCGTGTGTAGTTCCAAGAGCTGTGCCAATTGTAGAAGCTTTAGCTGCAATGGTTTTAGTTGATTTTACTTTGATGGATAAGGCTTGTAGGTGATAAATATTTCTTTTAATTTAAAGAGTTTATTTAGATTAAATTTAATACTATAATATTCAAAAAATGATAAAAACATTTCAAACTTTATTATTATTATTAATTACAAGTTATTCATATTCTCAAACTAAATATGACGAAAAAAATAAATTAGCAACATTGTTAATTGAAAAAGAGGCTGCTGAAAAGAAAATGCCAGGTATTTCAATTACGATTTCAAAAAATGATACCATAATATTTAGTAAAGGCTTCGGTTATGCAAATATTGAGAATAAAAGTAAAATAAACCCTTCTCAAACTAAGTTTAGAATTGCGAGTATTACAAAAACTTTAACTTCAGTTGTCATAATGAAATTATCTGAATTAGATTTATTAGATACAAGAAAAAGCATTTATTACTATTTAGATAGTTTACCTAAAAAGAAGTATGATTTTACAATTAATGAAATTGGAGGTCATCTAGCTGGATTAAGAAGAGTTGCAAGTGAAGAGAAATATACTTGTGATAACAGCTATAGTAGAAAAGATTTCTACAGAGTTTTTAATAATGATAGTTTACTCTTTAAACCTTCAACTAAACATAGTTACAGTAATTATGGATTTAAATTACTAGGTATTTTAATTGAAAAAATTACTCAGAAAAGTATAACTGAAAATCATTCAGAATATATAATTAATAAGTTAAATTTAAAAAACACAATTCCAGATACAGGTGTTTATGATGAGAATACTTCAAATTTTTATATGTTTAAAGATAATTTTTTTTCAACTGCGCCTTGTTTAGATTGTAATTTTAAGCACGCACAAGGTTGCTATTTATCAACAACAGAGGATTTAAATAAAATTGGAAACGCTTATTTGTATCCTAATAGAATATTAAATTACAGAAGTATTTCAAAGTTAAAAAAGCCGCAAGTTTTTGCAAATAATATTATTTGTTATGGTTTTGGTTTTTCAAGTTGTGTTGATGTCAGAGGTAATCCTTTTTATGGACACAATGGAGGATATACTGGGAGTAGTTCAATTTTAAGAATTTATCCAAGGCAAAAATTTGTCATTTCAATTTTAGTAAACACATCTGTTGATGATATTGATGATTTTGCGACAAGAATTAGTAATATTTATTTAAATTAAGTCAATAAATAAAATATATAATAAACAAAAACTCCTTAATTTCTTAAGGAGTTTTTGTTTATAGCCAATTGCTCGTTTCAATAAATTAGGTATAAAAAAACACCCCAAAAGGAGTGTTTTTAAAATCTGTGGGCGATGAGGGGTTCGAACCCCCGACCCCCTCGGTGTAAACGAGGTGCTCTGAACCAGCTGAGCTAATCGCCCCAATAAAATGCGTTACTTCCGTATTGCGAGTGCAAATATACACTCAATTTTTATATTTCCAAGTAAAAATATAAAATAATTAATTAAATTTTATATCCTCTAAAACGACTTGATTTGTTTTATTTATTACTGTAAATGTAACTTTTTTATTACCAGGTAATTGAGAATCTATAATGTATTTTTTTCCATGTTTGTAAGGAACATTACTTTTTTCAAAATCTACATCTCCATGAAAAATAGCAACATCAATTTCCTTCATAGTAGTGATTTTTTTAGCTAAAATGCTATCTACAGCAGCTGAAGTTTTGAAAGGTTTACTTCTGATATCCTTAATTACTCTACAATTTGGGAAATAACAAAAGGTAACTCCTTTAGATTCTGCTTTTGCCGATAAAAATTCCCCAACAAAATAAAACCCAATTAATAATCCAAATATATAAAATGCTAATCTCCAACGTAATGTCATGGTGCTATAAAATTAATTTTGGCAAAGATAGAAAAAGTTAGAAGTCGGAAGTTAGAAGTAGTAAGTTTTTTATCAATTTCACAATCAATTAACTATTCAAATCTTAAAATTTCTTTTTTAATCAATACTTTTGCATTCAAATGAAGCACTAAAAAAAGAAACGTGCTGAATAATTAAAATAATTACAATTTTTAAAAAATAATATTCTAACAAAATTCGTTTAAAATGTTATTTTTATTACTTTTGAACAAAATTTTACAACTACAATTATGACTTTTGAAAGACAGAATTTAACTAACGAAGAATTAATTCATTTATATAAAAAATTAGTAAAACCAAGACTAATTGAAGAGAAAATGTTGATCCTTTTACGTCAAGGTAAAGTATCAAAATGGTTTTCAGGTATTGGTCAGGAAGCAATTTCTGTTGGAATAACTTGTGCTTTAGATAAAGACGAATATATCTTGCCAATGCACCGTAATTTAGGAGTTTTCACTTCTCGTGAAATTCCTTTACATAGATTATTTTCACAATGGCAAGGTAAAAAAACTGGTTTTACAAAAGGTCGTGATAGAAGTTTCCACTTCGGAACGCAAGAATATAAAATTATCGGAATGATTTCGCACTTAGGTCCACAATTAGGTGTCGCAGACGGAATCGCTTTAGCAAATAAATTAAAACAAAACGGAAAAGTAACTGCTGTTTTCACTGGTGAAGGCGCAACTTCAGAAGGAGATTTCCACGAAGCTTTAAACATTGCTTCAGTTTGGGATTTACCAGTTTTATTCGTAATTGAAAACAATGGTTATGGACTTTCAACACCAACAAACGAACAATATCGTTGTGAAAACCTTGCCGATAAAGGTGTAGGTTACGGAATGGAAAGTTATGTAATTGATGGAAATAATATTTTAGATGTTTACACGAAAATTGCTGAATTAAAAGCGTCTATGATTGAAAATCCTCGTCCAGTTTTATTAGAATTCAAAACATTCAGAATGCGTGGACACGAAGAGGCGAGTGGTACTAAATACGTTCCTCAAGAATTAATGGACATGTGGGCGGAAAAAGACCCAATCGAAAACTTTAGAAAATATCTGAAATTAACAGATGTTTTATCTGAAGAAGTTGACGAACAAATTCGTGCAGAAATTAAAGCAGAAATCGACGAACATTGGGCAATTACGCAAGCTGCTCCAGAAGTTGTTGCCGATTTAGCTGAAGAATTAAACGATGTTTACATGCCATATACGCATGAAGAATTTAATCATTCGGATGCGAAAGAAAATATTAGAGTTGTAGATGCGATTTCTCAATCGTTAAAACAATCAATGGAACGTCATAATAACTTAGTTATTATGGGACAAGATATCGCTGAATATGGTGGTGCTTTCAAAATTACTGAAGGTTTCGTAGATGCTTTTGGTAAAGAAAGAGTTAGAAATACACCAATTTGTGAAAGTGCTGTTGTTTCAACTGGAATGGGATTATCTATAAACGGTCATAAAGCTATTGTTGAAATGCAATTTGCCGATTTCGTTTCTACAGGATTCAATCCAATTGTGAATTTATTAGCAAAACAACATTACCGTTGGAATGAAAAAGCAGATGTTGTAGTTCGTATGCCTTGTGGTGGCGGAACGCAAGCTGGACCTTTTCACTCTCAAACCAACGAAGCTTGGTTTACAAAAACGCCAGGTTTAAAAGTAGTTTATCCAGCTTTCCCATATGATGTGAAAGGTTTATTGAATACTGCAATTAACGATCCAAATCCGGTTATGTTTTTCGAACATAAACAATTATATAGAAGTGTGTATCAAGATGTTCCGACAGATTATTACACTATTCCTTTCGGAAAAGCGTCTTTAATTAAAGAAGGAAAAGATGTAACTATTATTTCTTTCGGAGCTGGAGTGCATTGGGCTTTAGACACTTTAGCTAAAAATCCTGAAATTTCAGCTGATTTATTAGATTTAAGAACGTTACAACCTTTAGATACAGCATCAATTTTCGCATCAGTACAAAAAACAGGAAAATGTATCATTTTACAGGAAGACACTTTATTTGGTGGTATTTCTAGTGATATTTCTGCAATGATTATGGAAAATTGTTTCCAATATTTAGATGCTCCTGTGAAAAGAGTAGGTAGTTTAGAATCACCAATTCCATTCGTAAAAGCAATTGAAGATCAGTATTTACCAAAAGCTCGTTTCGAAACAGATTTAAAAGAATTATTACAATATTAGTTAAATACTAAATATTTAAATTATTAAAAGCGCACTTGTTGCGCTTTTTTTATGCTTTGTATAAATATTTATTAGTTTTTTTAAGACTAATTAAAAAAAATCATAAAAAAAATATGAATTCTGTTATTATAATATTGCTAAATTAGTATATTTATGCAAAATTTATATATATGGAGATTTTAGCCTGCCCAAAATGTCAAAATAATCAGATTGTTAAGAGTGGAATTGTCAAAAATAGACAAAGATATTTATGTAAATCATGTAATTATTTCTTTAGTGTCAATAAATTAGGTAAGAAAATTGATGATTATTACGTTACAAAAGCACTACAATTATATTTAGAAGGATTAAGTTTTAGAGAGATAGAGCGTATTATTGGAGTTTCACATGTTTCAATTAGTAATTGGGTAAAAGAATTTAAAATTAAAAAACCTGAAAATTCCAATTATCATCCTACATATAAAATTTTTAACCATTTAGAACTAGTAGAATTTCTTAAAAATAAAGATGTTTTATCTGGAGCTGGTATGATTATTACCGAACTTGGAGATAAGTTTATGTTAATAAAATGGGAACGTTTTAAAGATTAACTATACTCGTTTACACATATATATATCAAAATTTTTTTCATATGATATTTTTTAGAATTTGGCATCACTAAACCAATACTAAACAAAATCTTATTATGAAAAGAATTCTAACCTTATGTTGTTTTGCCGCTTCCTATTATGGCTTCTCACAAACAACGCCAGTGCCAGAAGTGACTCCAACAACTCCAACTCCAGCAGTTACTTCTACAACTACTGCTGTAGTTGAAAAAGAATGGGACATAAGCTGGTACGGCTTTATTCGAACAGATTATATTTGGGATACTAGAAAATCTGCCCAAGTACGAGAATACAATTTAAATTTATATCCTTTAGACGAAGTTTTAGATATTAATGGAGCAGATTTAAATGACGCTGGAGCTTCCAATTTTCTTTCTGTAGTTTCCCGTATTGGAACTAAAGTGAAAGGCCCAAATGTTTGGGGAGCAAAAATTTCAGGTACTTTAGAAGGTGATTTCTTTGGAAATACAGAAAGTACAATTGGGTTATTTCGTTTAAGACACGCACATATTAATATGGATTGGTCAAAAACATCTTTATTGATGGGACAAACTTGGTATCCGACTTTTATTCCAGAAGTATTTCCCGGTGTAGCAAATTTCAACACAGGAATATTATTTAATCCTTTTGGATGGGCAACGCAAATTAGATTGAAACAAAATTTCACAAAAGAATTCTCAGTAGCAATCACAGCTTATAAAGAAAGAGAATTTACTACACAAACTGCTACAGGTGGAACACAAAACTCAGCAGCTATTAATTCAGCACTTCCAACATTGCATGGGCAATTACAATTTAAAAGCAAAAATTGGATTGCAGGTTTAGGTGCAGAATATAAATCATTGCAACCTTTAACAGAATATAATGTAACGCCAACTACTAAAGCAGTTAGTAAAGAAACGGTAAATAGTGCATCATTTGTTGGATATTTAAAATATTCAAATGAAAAATTCTCAATAAAAGCATATGGTATTACAGGTGAAAACATGTCTAATTTAGTAATGTTAGGAGGTTTTACTGGTTATTCTACGGCTGGTCAAGCTGAACAATATGAAGGGAATAAAACAACTGCTTACTGGATTGATATTGCAAGTAACAGTAAAAAAGTAGCTCCAGGATTATTCTTCGGAATGACAACTAATGATGGAACTTCAAGAACTTTAGCTGCTGGAGAAACTGCAAAGTACTATGTAAGAGGTGTTTCAGGAACCCGAATAGTAGATCAAGTAATGAGAGTTGCTGGTAGAATAGATTTCAAACAAAACAAATTCAGAGTGACTCCTGAAATTGAATATACAGGAGCAACTTGGGGCGATTTAAACGCAAATGGTGATGGAACTGCAAGTTTAAATAAAAAAGATGTTTCGAATATGAGATTTATGATATCTTGTGCCTATTCTTTCTAAAAAAATAAACCAATATAAAAACTTATAAATATGAGCGATAAAAAAACAACAGGAATTTGGAAAGTTATTTCTGCTTCCTCAATGGGAACAATGATTGAATGGTACGATTTCTATATTTTTGGAAGTTTAGCTGTTGTAATTTCAACAAAATTTTTCCCCTCAGATAACCCAACAGCAGCCTTCTTGTCAACATTAGCTACATTTGCTGCTGGTTTCGTAGTTCGTCCTTTTGGTGCTTTATTCTTCGGACGTTTAGGAGATATTATCGGACGTAAATACACGTTTATGGTTACCTTACTTTTAATGGGTGGAGCTACTTTTCTTATAGGTTGTATTCCAAGTTATGAAACGATTGGTTTTATGGCACCTTTATTAGTTCTTGTTCTTCGTTTATTACAAGGTTTAGCCCTAGGTGGTGAATATGGAGGAGCTGCAACTTATGTAGCAGAACATGCACCTGCTGGTCAAAAAGGATACTGGACTTCATGGATTCAAACTACGGCTACCGTTGGTTTATTTATTTCATTAATGGTAATTTTAATTACGAAAAGTACTTTGTCAAAAGAAGCTTTTGACGAGTGGGGTTGGAGAGTTCCATTTTGGGTTTCAATTTTAATGGTTTTAGTTTCATATATGATTCGTAAAAACATGCATGAATCGCCAGTTTTCGCAAAAGCAAAAGAAGAAGGAAAAACAAGTACAAATCCGTTAAAAGAAAGTTTCGGAAACAAATACAATTTAAAATTCGTATTGTTAGCTTTATTTGGAGCTACAATGGGACAAGGTGTGGTTTGGTATACAGGTCAGTTTTATGCCATGAACTTCCTAAAAACAGTAATGAGTGTAGATTCTTCCCAAGTTGATATGCTTTTAGGAATTGCCTTAATCTTAGGAACACCTTTCTTTATTTTCTTCGGTTGGTTAAGTGATAAAGTAGGTAGAAAATATATTATGATGGGCGGAATGTTAATTGCAATCTTACTTTATAGACCAATCTATAAACAAATGTATACAACTACCGATTTAACTCTAAAAACAGAAATTGTAGAGAATACAAAAGTTGTTCCATCTATAAAAGAAATAGATATAACAAAAACAGATTCCATTTATACCACTACAAAAACTTATACAGACGGAACTGCAGTTGAAGAAATTAAAACCAAACACTTCGATGCAGGAAAAATAATGCTTGACGATAAAGGAAAAGATAAAATTGAAACTAAAATTACTAAATCGATAAACAGTAGCGATAAATGGATGCTTGTTTTCTTAGTATTTATTCAGGTTATTTTTGTAACGATGGTTTATGGCCCAATCGCAGCTTTCTTAGTAGAAATGTTCCCTGTGAAAATTCGTTATACTTCAATGTCGTTACCTTATCATGTTGGAAATGGTATTTTCGGTGGACTTTTACCAGCTATTTCTACATATTTCGTAACTTCGGCTAAAGATGCCGGAAATCCAGAATTCTATTTAGAAGGACTTTGGTATCCAATTGGAATTGCAGCTGTTTGTTTTGTAATTGGAATGATTTACATTGATAAAAAAATTAATACTCTTCACGACTAAAAACATAAAATTATGAACGCAATAAAAAAATATTTAGGTATCGTTTGGATGGCTCTTGCCGCTGCCGTAGCCTATTATAGTTATGAAATTTTCGGTGGAAAATTTGCTACAGGAAAACAAGAAGATTTAGTTTTTGCAATAATTATTTTCTTTGTTTTATTACCTTTAATCGTTTCTGGATTAGCTATTTTCGGATGGTATTCTTTTAAAAACGAATATGAAGATTAATTTGATTTAATTTATTTTTTATTACTGAAAGCTCTTATTCATTTAAGGGCTTTTATGTGTTTAAATGAAAAGCATTTAAAAACTTTATGTAAATTAGTAAAAAAATGCACAAACCTATAAACAAAAGCTTCGCATCTTAGTGACTTCGCGGCAATAAATATGAAAAAAAGACACCAACAGAAATTAGTTATCGTATCAATTGTATTACTCATTTGTTTGAATATGCCAATTGTGTTATTATTCGATTCTTCCAAAAGTGTTTTTGGATTTCCAAGTAGTTATATTTTTATTTTCTCAACTTGGTTACTTTCCATTTTTATTTCACTTTACATTATGATTCGTTACAATGAATAGTGTTGTTCTTCTTATAATCTTGTCCATTTATTTGGCAATTTTATTTTACATAGCACATTGGGCAGAAAAAAACAACAATAGCAAATGGACAAATAATCCCTATGTTTACACATTGTCTTTAGCAGTTTATTGTACCGCTTGGACATATTACGGAAGTATTGGTGTAGCTGCTGATAGTGGTTTGAGTTTTCTACCAATTTATTTAGGACCAATAATTATTGCACCTTCTTGGATTTTAATTCTAAAGAAAATTATCAGAATTTCTCGTGTGAATAAAATTTCAAGCATAGCCGATTTCATTTCTCTACGATACGGAAATAGTAGGTTTTTAGGGGCAATTGTAACCGTAATTTGCCTAACTGGAATTATTCCTTACATTTCTTTACAACTTAAAGCTATTGCGGAAACTTTCCATATTGTTACTAAAACACCAATAAATTCATTAATTTTTGATGACACCACAACTTATGTAGCAGTTGCATTAGCTTTATTTGCATCATATTATGGAACTCGTTATGTTGATGCTTCAGAAAAAAGAAAAGGAATTGTCACTGCTGTTGCTATGGAAAGTGTTTTAAAACTGGTTTTCTTCGTGACTATTGGAGTTTATGTTACATTTTTTGTGTTTGATGGTTTTGATGATATCTACCAAAAAGCAAGTTTATTAGAAAATTTTAAAGAGAAAAATACCATTGGAGGTTTGCCACAAGCAATAAATTGGTTTTTACTTTGTGTACTTTCTATGTTCGCTATCTTTTTATTACCCAGACAATTTCAAGTTTCTGTAATAGAAAATAATCGCGAAAAGCATATAAATACTGCAGTTTGGCTATTTCCATTATATCTATTATTGTTCAATATTTTCGTTTATCCAATTGCTTGGGGCGGAAATATTTTGTTCGATGGTCAAGATGTAAATTCTGATATGTATTCTTTATTAATTCCACAATTTCTAAACAATAAAACATTAACGGTCTTGGTTTTTCTTGGAGGATTTTCCGCTGCTATTTCAATGATTATAGTTTCTTCAATTGGACTTTCTACTATGATAACTAACAATATCTTAATTCCATATAACTTACTTGGAAAATTAAAAAGCGCAGAAACAATAAGCAGTAAAACAATCTTAAACAGTAGAAAATTAGGTATTTTTTCACTTATTATTCTTTCCTATTTTATTTATAGATATTATGGTTTAGATTATAATTTAGTATCTATCGGAATGGTCGCTTTTGTAATTATTTCACAATTAGCTCCAGCTTTTTTTGGTGCTTTATTTTGGAGGAGAGGTTCGCGTTTAGGAGCCATTTATAGTATTCTAATCGGATTTGTTATTTGTTTTTTTACGCTCATAATTCCTTATAGTATTGGAATTACTAACAGTCAAAGCACTTTCATTTCTAATGGTTTTTTAAATATCGAATTATTAAAACCCTTTCAATTATTCGGATTAGATTATTTAGATCCGATTCCACATGCATTATTTTGGAGTTTATTGTTCAATTCGGTGACGTATTTCGCTGTTTCTGTTAGTTTTAAAGGAAATTACCGCGAAAGAAATTACGCAGAAATGTTTGTGGATATCAACAAATACATTACAAATCACGAAAATGCTTTCATTTGGAAAGGAACGGCTTATAGAAATGATATTGAGAAAGTTTTGATTCGTTTTTTAGGAGAAGAAAGAACCAAACGTGCAATGAATATTTTCAATGTGAAATACAATGTAGATAAAGATATAGAACTGGCTGATGCTCGTTTAATTAAGTTTTCTGAAAATTTATTAACCGGACATATTGGAACTGCTTCAGCTAGAATTCTAATTTCAAGTGTGGTTAAAGAAGAAAAAATTTCGTTGCCTGAAGTGTTAAAAATCTTAGAAGAATCGAAAGAAAATATCATCATCAATAAAAAACTTACTGAAACTTCAAATGAATTAAAAGTAATTACAGCTAAACTGCAAGACGCCAATCAATCATTAACAATTAAAGATCAACAAAAAGATGAGTTTTTAGATACTGTTACACATGAACTTCGTACACCAATTACAGCAATTCGTGCAGCTAGCGAGATTTTACATGATGATGATGAAATTCCAGATGAACTTAAAAAACAATTTTTACAAAATATCATTTCGGAATCTGATAGATTAAATAGGTTAATTGATAAAATTCTCGATTTAGAAAAATTCGAAACTGGTAAGCAAACGATTTATCCATCACAAAACAATTTGGTTCAAACTATTGAAAAATCAATTGAACCATTACAACAATTAATTAAAAACAAACACATTATAGTTCATGTGGAAAGTAAATCAAAGGTAAATGCTTTTTACGATGAAGATAGAATTGTGCAAGTCGTAACTAATTTATTATCAAATGCTATCAAGTTTTGTCCAGAAATTGACGGATTAATTACGATTCAAATCAAGGAAAAGAACAATTTTATTCATACTTTCGTGCAAGACAATGGAAAAGGAATTAATCCAGATGATTTTGATGTTATTTTTGATAAATTTTATCAATCTACCAATCAAAATATTAAAAAACCTGTTGGTAGCGGATTAGGTTTAGCCATTTGTAAACAAATTTTGGAATATCACAAAGGTAAAATTTGGGCAGAACAAACTGTAAAAGGTGCTTGTATTGTTTTTACTTTGCCAAAAAAAATGGTTACAGAAAACTTATAATTATGAAAAAAATTTTAATTGTTGATGATGAGCCAAACATTGTAATGTCTTTAGAATATACTTTCAAAAAAAATAATTTTGAAGTTTTTATTGCGCGAGATGGTTTAGAAGCTTTGGATATTTTGAAAACAAATTTTCCAGATGTGATTATTTTGGATGTTATGATGCCAATGGTTGATGGCTACGCCACGTTAGAACAAATTCGTAAAGACAAAAACTTAGAACACACTAAAGTGATTTTTCTTTCCGCAAAGAATAAAACTAGCGATATAGAAAAAGGAATGGCTTTAGGTGCGGATGCCTATTTAACGAAACCCTTTTCCATTAAAAAAGTGGTGGAAACCGTTTTAGAATTGCTTTAAATTAATTTATATTTTAAAAAGGCTAAAGGATTTTCTTTAGCCTTTTTTATGTTCTTAATAGTAGTTTTATATATACCTTTTTAGCAAATTTATTTTCTTAGGCTTGATTATATTCGTTACATTTACTTTATAAGTATGAAAATAAATCAATAGAAATAATGAATTATAAAGAATTATATAATGAAAGTATTCAATCTCCTGAAAAGTTTTGGGCAGATCAAGCCAATCAAATAGAATGGCATAAAAAACCTTCAAAAATCTTATCAACTGACGAAAATAATTATCCGCTTTGGTTTGCTGATGGTGAACTGAACGCTTGTTATTTAGCTTTAGACAAACATATTCAAGATGGATTTGGAGAGAATGTCGCGATTATCTATGATTCTCCAGTTACACAAACTGTTAAAAAGTATACATACAACGAAGTCAAAACTGAAGTTGCCAAACTTGCAGGCGGAATGCTGTCTTTAGGTTTAAAAAAAGGAAATATGGCTGTAATTTATATGCCAATGATTCCTCAAGCAGCTTTTGCAATGTTGGCTTGTGCCAGAATAGGAGTAACGCATTCAGTTGTTTTTGGTGGTTTTGCGCCTCACGAATTAGCCATAAGAATTGACGATTGTAAACCAAAAGTTATTCTTACTGCTTCTTCTGGAATTGAAATCGATAGGTTAATTGCCTACAAACCTTTAGTTGATGAAGCAATCGAATTAGCAATACATAAACCTAAAAAAGTCATCGTTTTAAACAGAAAATTGGGAGCCCGAATTCCTTTTAAAAAATACGATGTTGATTATGATGCTTTAGTTTATGGTTCAGAAGAAGCATCTTGTGTTTCCGTTAATGCCACGCATCCATTATATGTTTTATATACTTCAGGAACGACTGGAAAACCAAAAGGAATCGTCAGAGATACAGGTGGTTATGCTACCGCACTTAAATTTTCAATGCAATACATTTATGGACTGAAACCTGATGAAGTTTTTTGGGCGGCATCCGATGTCGGTTGGGTGGTTGGACATAGTTTTATCGTTTACGGCCCACTAATCAACAGAAATACAACTTTAATTTTTGAAGGAAAACCTATCCGAACTCCAGATGCTAGTACATTTTGGAGAGTGATAGCAGAACATAACGTAAATGTAATGTTTACAGCGCCAACTGCTATTCGTGCCATCAAAAAAGAAGATCCAAATGGCGAGTTCATCAAACAATATGATTTATCAAGTTTAAGAACTCAATTATTAGCTGGCGAACGTTGTGATGTGGCAACATTAGAATGGTATCAACAACATATTCCAGTTCCCGCAATCGATCATTGGTGGCAAACAGAATCAGGATGGCCAATGATTGCAAATATGATGGGAGTAGAGTTTTTACCTATAAAACCAGGTTCCGCAGGAAAAGCTGTGACAGGTTATAATATTCAGATTTTTAATGAAAATGGTGAAGAATTAGGTCCAAATGATGAAGGTTATGTTGTAATTAAATTGCCATTGCCTCCAGGAACTATGTTGGATTTATGGAAAGATAACGAGCGTTTTAAAGCAGGATATTTGAATAAATTCCCAGGCTATTATTTCTCTGGAGATGGCGGATTTAAAGATGAAGAAGATTATATTTTTATAACGGGTAGAGTAGATGATGTTATCAATGTTGCAGGGCACAGATTATCAACTGCAGAAATGGAAGAAATTGTATCTTCTCATCATTCTGTAGCAGAATGTGCTGTAATTGGAATTAATGATGAATTGAAAGGACAAATTCCTTTGGCTTTAGTAGTTACCAAATCTGGAGAAAATTTGGAACATTTTCAATTGCAACATGAAGTAGTGCAATTAGTTCGCGAGCAAATTGGAGCCGTTGCTTCTTTACGCGATGTGATTATTGTGCAAAGATTACCAAAAACACGATCTGGTAAAATTTTAAGAAAATTATTGCGTAGTATTGCAGATGGTGAAAATTACCAAATTCCTTCTACAATTGATGATGAAGCCATAATTGATGAATTAAATCACGATTTTACCATTGCAAAAATAGGCTCGTTCAAATAAATTTCAACTATACCTATTTAGCAAAAAAAATCTTCAGCGAATAAATAGAATACTTATATTTACATTATTAAACAGAAACATCAGGATAATGAGTTATTATAAAATAAAAGATTTAGAAAATTACTTCAAAATGTATAAAAAATCAGTTCGCGAACCAAAAAAGTTTTGGGATCGCATTGCTGATGAAAACTTTACTTGGTACCAAAAATGGGATAAAGTTTTTGATGTGGATATGCAAGAAGCTAATTTTAAGTGGTTTTTAAATGCTAAAGTTAACATCACTAAAAACTGTATTGACAGACATTTAGCAAAACGCGGTGATAAAACTGCCATTATTTTTGAACCCAATGATCCAAAAGAAGAAGCGTTACATATTTCGTATAACGAATTGTACGAAAGAGTTGCTAAAATGGCGAATGTTTTGCGTGAACAAGGCATCAAAAAAGGAGACAGAGTTTGTATTTACTTACCAATGATTCCAGAATTGGCCGTGTCAGTTTTAGCTTGTGCCAGAATTGGAGCGATACATTCTGTAGTTTTTGCAGGTTTTTCAGCATCAGCAGTTTCAGCAAGAATAAACGATTCGGAATGTAAAATGGTAATTACATCTGATGGTGGATTTAGAGGAAATAAATCAGTAGATTTAAAAGGAATTATAGATGAAGCTTTAGAAAAATGCCCTTGTGTAGAGACCGTTTTAGTGGCAAAAAGAACAAATACAGAAGTTACCATGAAAGAAGGTCGTGATATTTGGTTACAACCTCTTTTAGATGAAGCAATTGGAAATAACGTTGCAGAAATAATGGATGCAGAAGATCCTTTATTTATTTTATATACTTCTGGTTCAACTGGTAAACCAAAGGGAATGTTACACACAACAGCTGGTTACATGGTTTATACCGCTTATACATTCAAAAACGTTTTCGATTACGAAGAAAATGACGTGTTTTGGTGTACAGCTGATATTGGCTGGATTACCGGACATTCTTATATTTTATACGGACCACTTTTAAACGGAGCTACAACGGTAATTTTTGAAGGTGTTCCTTCTTATCCAGATTTTAGTCGTTTTTGGGAAGTTATTGAAAAACATAAAGTAACTCAATTTTATACGGCACCAACAGCTATTCGAGCATTAGCCAAAGAAAATATTGATTATGTTCAACGTTTTCCATTAAGTTCTTTAAAAGTAATCGGATCTGTTGGAGAACCAATTAATGAGGAAGCTTGGCATTGGTATAACGATCACGTAGGAGGAAAGCGTTGTCCGCTAGTAGATACTTGGTGGCAAACAGAGACTGGTGGAATTATGATTTCGCCAATTCCTTTCGTAACACCAACAAAACCAACTTATGCTTCGTTACCATTACCAGGAATTCAACCGGTTTTAATGGACGAATTACGTAACGAAATTGAAGGCAATCAAGTTACGGGAAGTTTATGTATTAAATTCCCTTGGCCGTCAATGGCAAGAACCATTTGGGGCGATCACCAAAGATATAAAGACACGTATTTTACTGCTTTTCCAGGGAAATATTTTACTGGTGACGGCGCTTTACGCGATGAAGTTGGGTATTACCGAATTACAGGTCGTGTTGATGATGTAATTATTGTTTCAGGACATAATTTAGGAACTGCACCAATTGAAGATTCAATTAACGAACATCCTGCAGTTGCGGAAAGTGCCATTGTTGGTTTTCCTCATGATGTGAAAGGAAATGCATTATATGGTTTCGTAATTTTGAAAGAAACAGGTGAAAGTAGAGATAAAGAAAATTTATCTATAGAAATCAATCAATTGATATCTAATCAAGTTGGTCCAATTGCTAAATTAGATAAGATTCAATTCGTGTCTGGTTTACCAAAAACTCGTTCTGGAAAGATAATGCGACGTATTTTAAGAAAAATTGCAGAAGGCGATGTAGACAATTTTGGAGATATTTCTACGTTATTAAATCCGGAAATTGTAGAAGAAATTAAGAAAGGGAAATTGTAATACAACATTTTCTAATCATTATATTTTAGAGGCACAGTTTTTGTGCCTCTTTTTTTATAAAAACATTTCAATGAAAATTTACGTTATCACTATCATTTTGCTTTTAGTTTCTTGTTCAAAAGAAAAATCAATTGATTATGAATTTGAAAAAAGAATTGTAGGAATTCAACCCTACGAGAAGTTTTCGCAAGATGATGCTAAATTAATTTCGTTTGTGATTGATAGTTTTTACAGGCTAGAAACAAAGGTTTTACCAAATATACCTTTACCAAAAAGAGCATTTACAAAAATTAAATCGCCACGATATCGAGCAGATAGTATTATTAAAATTCAAAACCAAAATATTCCAAAAGACGTATATTATGTTTTAGGATTAACAAACGAAGATATTTCGGTAACAAAAAATGATAAGAATGGTAAAGTTTTAGAACCAAAATGGAAATATTGTGATTTTGGAATTATGGGATTAGCCTATAGACATGGAAAAAGCGCGATTGTTTCTAAATTCAGAGTTAAAAGTAATAACCATAAAACTGAAATGACTCGCTTAAGAAAAGTCGCTATTCACGAGTTTGGCCATAACTTAGGTTTGCCACATTGTCCTGATAAAAAATGTGTTATGACAAGTGCTGCAGAGAAATTAACAACAATTGATAATGAAAAATTAGCATTATGTGATAAATGCAAGAAAATAATTGACTATAAATATTAAAATTGTAAGGATTTTACATTTTAGTAACGCTTAAATAATTATTTTTGTAAATACCTAAGCATTAAACAAACTACTTAATATGAATTTTACATCCGTAAAACAGACTCTTTCCGAATTACAACATTTATTAAATCAGATCTCTGAAGATGATTATTCAAAACCTATTGAGTATTTAAGTAATGCGTCAATTGGTGAGCATACACGTCATATTATTGAGTTGTTTCAATGTGCTATCAATTCTTATGAAGTAGGTGAATTAAACTACGATAATAGAGGAAGAAATCTTTTAATTCAAACAAGTCCTTCTTTTGCCATTGAAAAAATCGATGAAATATGTAATGCAATCGAAAAAGAAAACAAAGATTTAATTTTAGAAAGTGTCTTTTTTGAAGAAGTTTCTCATATGAAAACCAATTATTTTAGAGAAATTATCTATAATTTAGAACATTGTATTCATCACCAAGCCCTAATAAAAGTGGCTGTTTTTCAATTTGAATACCTAACAGTTAATGCGAATTTTGGGGTAGCTCCTTCAACAATAGTTTACAGAAATAAATGTGCACAGTAAGTTTTGTTTATGCCAATGATTCATTTTTATTGACATCAAATAGAGATGAAAAAATAACGCGACCATTAGCTATTGAACCAAAAGTTTATCAGTTAGAAAATAAAAAAATAATCTATCCAAAAGACGCTAAAGCTGGCGGAACTTGGTTTGTTATAGACGAATTTGGTAATGCAATAATTCTACTTAACGGCGGAAAAACCAAACACATTCCAAAAGAGAAATACAGAATGAGTCGTGGTATAGTTGTTTTAGATTTAATCGCTTCCAATTCGATTATTTCTAATTGGAAAACTATTGATTTAACTGATATTGAGCCTTTTACTCTAGTAGTTTTAGATAACAAGCAACCTTTTCAATTACAATGGAGTGGTGAAGAAAAATCCACAGATGAATTAGAGATAAATCAAACTTATATTTGGTCATCTTCAACATTATATGCGCCTGAAATTCAACAACAACGTGCCGATTGGTTTGCTCAATATATGAATGAAAATAAGGAAATTTCTGCTGAAAAGATGAAGTTTTTTCACAAAAATACCGAACCCAAAGATTCCAAAAATGGTTTGATTATCAACCGTGATAATTTGCTAAAAACTTTAAGTGTTACACAAGCAATTATTTCAGGAAATTCTGTATTTGTGAATCATTCCGATTTGATTCAGGATAAAGAATATGCTATTACTTTTTAATTTTAAAATTTGAAACTTTTCATACATAAAGTCCTAAACTGGGAATATTGGCCATTTGGAGTTGTTTATTTTCCGATATTTTTTCTTTGGGTTTATTATTCGATAAAAGCAAAAACGATATTTTTCTTCAATGCAGCCAATCCAAAAATTAAAAATGGCGGATTTATGAATGAAAGTAAAATTGAAATTTATGATTTAATTCCGCAACAATATTATCCAAAAACGTCAATAATAAGAGAAAGAACACCAATTGAAGCCGTTTTAAAAGAATTTAATGAGTCGAACTTTAATTTTCCACTGATTTTAAAACCAGATACGGGTTTGAGAGGAAATGGTGTAAAAAAAGTAGTTAATTTAGAAGAGCTAAAAGAATATCACGCTAAAGCCGATTTTGATTTTTTAATACAAGATGTGATTCCGTTTGAAAATGAAGTTGGGATTTTTTATGTGAAATTACCGAATGAAGCAAAAGGGAAAATTACTGGAATTGTTTCTAAAGAGTATCTAATTGTTGAAGGTGATGGAGTCAGTACAATTGAGCAATTAATCAAACAAACTCCGAGATTTGAATTTCAGCTAAAAGCTTTACAGAAAGAATATAAAAACAAATTACTTAAAGTATTGCTTAAAGGTGAAAAAATGAATTTAGTACCATATGGAAATCATGCTCGTGGCGCGAAATTCATAGATTCTAGTCATTTAATTTCTGAAAAATTGACCAATGTAATTGAAAATATAAGTGCAAATATTTCTGAATTCTATTTCGGACGATTTGATATTATGTACAACACTTTTGATGAATTAGAAAACGGTGAAAATTTCTCTATCGTTGAATTAAATGGAAGTGGGAGTGAACCTACACATATTTATGATCCAAAACATTCTATCTTTTTCGCTTGGAAAGAATTAGCACGACATATTGGTTATATTTACAAAATTGGAAAACATAATAACGATAATGGTTTTAAATTCTTAGGTTATAAAGAAGGAATGAAAGAATACCACGAACATATCGAATGTTTGAGTAAAATTATAAAGGTTTAATTTTGAAAATTTTAAAAAACATATTAGTTGGTTTCGCCGTAAGTTTTATTGGCTCTATTCCTTTGGGATATCTTAATTTATTTGGCTATCAGATTTATTCTGCATCCGATTTTAATCAACTAAATTTATATTTATTAGGCGTTTTGTTTGTAGAAGCGATTGTGATTTATTCGACTTTAAAATTGTCTTCAAAAGTCGCTATGAATCCAAAATGGAAAAATTATATTTCTATTTTTTCGTTCATTTTTTTACTAGGAATTGCCATTTTAACTTATAATTCCGCTTCAAATGAGAGTAATTCTTTAGAAAAATACAATTCTTATTTAAGTTATTCTGCGATAATTTCAGGTGTGATTTTAAGTTGTCTTAATTTTGCTCAAATTCCGTTTTGGATGAGTTGGAATTTGTATTTAACCAATGAAAAATACATCTTTATTGAAAATAAAAAAGAGCTTTTCTATGTTTTAGGAACTGTAATGGGAACTTATTTCGGAATGTTAGCCATAATTTTTTCAATACAAGCCGCAAAAAATAAAGATTATATCTCACCAACCTTTTTCTCTAAATATATTTGGGTTATTTTTTTGGCTTTAGCTATTTTTCAATTGTTTCAAATTGTTAGAGATAAAATAAAAACAAAATAACATTTATTTCAGAAATGTTTTACGTAACCCATAACCGTAAATGCTTAACTTTAAGTAATATAAGTTTTGTAGTGAAATTGCCTATATAAATCTGTTTTTAGAAATAATACGTATATTAAAGAGTAGTTCTTAATTAAAAGAATATAAATTAAATTTTACGTTTATGAAAAAGATTCTAGCTCTTCAGATACTATTGTTTGTAATTATTTCTTGCGAAAAAGAAGGAGAATTTGCACAGACTAATAATCAAACAATTAATTTAAACTCGGCTGTTTTATTAAAAACGGGCCAGTTTACTACAACTTCAGGAATTTCTGGTTCTGGGAATGTGAATATTTATTCGGTAAATAATCAACGTAAATTGATTTTAGAAAATTATACTATTGAAAATGGCCCCGATTTAAAAGTATATCTTTCCACAACTGACGCGCCAAATACATTTGTGAATTTAGGAAATTTAGATGTAGAAACTGTTTATACAATTCCTAATTCAGTTGATTTGAATGTATATAAATATGTCTTAATTCATTGTCAGCAATTCAATCACTTGTATGCAATTGCTCTTTTAAATTAATTTGTATGAAAAAAATAGTATACATTTTAATCATGTTAATTGGTTGTAATAGTTTTAGTCAAGGTTGTAGTGATGCAGGAATTTGTTCCATCGGAAACGGTTTTTCTTCTGCTATTGATTCTTCAAAAAATCAAATTGAAGTTGGGAATATTTTTGGAAAAGGATTAGAAGATGTTACCTATATTTCGCCATATATTTCATATACAAGAGTATTTAACACACATTTTTCATTAACTACAAAAATAACTTACTCGCAAGCTTCTGGGAGTTTTGGAACTCGAGGAAATATTGGTGATGCTTTTCTTGTTGGAAATTATAAATTTTTAGAGAAAAACAACAAACAATGGAGTTCTCTTTTAGGAATTAAAATTCCGTTTACTGGAAGCAATGACAAAATAAATAATTTCTCTATTCCGATGGATTATCAATCGAGTTTAGGAACATATGATTTATTTTTAGGAGCAGATTTTAAATATAAAAAATGGAATTTTAATTCCACTATTCAAATTCCAGTAATTAATTCTAATGCGAATTCTTATTTTGATGAATATTCCGCTTCAAATGATTTCCCAACGACAAATTTATTTGAAAGAAAATCTGATGTTTTGTTTAGAAGTATGTATACTTTCAAATCGAAAAACGAAAAATTTACGTATAAGCCGAATTTTCTTTTCATTTATCATTTAGGAAATGATTCTTACGAAGATATTTTTGGAAACCGTCAAAAAATTAAAGATTCAGAAGGATTAACCATTAATGCGAATTTGATTTCGAATTATAAGATTAATGAGACGAATAAAATTGAACTATCAATAGCTTTCCCTGTCGTTTATAGAGAAATTAGACCTGATGGATTAACCAGATCAGTCACTTTAGGAATTAATTATAAATATTCATTTTAAAAAACAATATTATGAAATTCAAATTATCAACACTAGCATTTTTTGTAGTTTTTGTCGTTTTTTCTCAAAATCAAGCCAAAAGAACTGCAGAATTTAATTTAGAAAAGAAAGTGGCTATTCAAGGTTATGATCCTGTTGGCTATTTTAAACAAAATAAAGCCATAAAAGGAAAGAAAGAAATTGCTACAAATTATGAAGGTGTAATTTACTATTTTTCATCAGTAGAAAATAAAAACTTATTTATAAAAACACCAGCAAAATATGAACCTCAATATGGTGGTTGGTGCGCTTATGCCATGGGAGATTCTGGTGATAAAGTAGAAATTAATCCAGAAACATTTAAAATTATTGATGGTAAATTATTTTTATTTTACAATGCTTATTTCAATAATACGTTAAAAAGCTGGAATAAAAATGAAGCTTCGTTAAAAGCTAAAGCAGACGCAAATTGGAAAAAAGTAATTAAATAACACTAAAAATGAGACATTTCATCATCCTTTTAAAAGTAATTGTAGCAGTGATTTTACTACAAACTTTATATTTTAAATTTTCAGGAAGTACAGAATCGATTTATATTTTTGAAAAACTAGGAGCGGAACCAATTGGAAGAATAGGCTCTGGAATAATTGAATTAATTGCTTCGATTTTACTTTTTATAGATAAAACGAGGTTCTATGCAGCATTAACTGTTGTTGGAACCATGTTAGGAGCGATTATTTCACATTTATTTATACTTGGAATTGAAGTAATGAATGATGGAGGAACGTTGTTTGTATTAGCTTTAATCGCTTTGATTTCTAGTTTAATTATTGCTTTTTATTATATTGCAGATTTAAAAAAACTGAATAATAAAACAATAAATTCTTTTTTTAATTAAGTCTATTTTATTCCTAATTTATCTTTCATTTTCAAAAACAACAAAGCGATAGAATAAGCATCGTCAGCAACTGAATTTCGATTGCTCATAGCAACATTCAATGATTTACTCATTTCTTCTAAAGAATACTTTTTTTCATTTGTATCTTTAATTTTATTAAACATTGCTTCTATATCAAAAGCTTCGTTTCTGATATTGCCCAGTTTCATTCTACTTAAGGCTTCATTTAGCATTTCAATATCAAAATCTATACGATGACCAATTAAAATGGAATTACTTAAGTAGTTTAATAAGGTTTCAACGGCATTATTTTCGAATACTTTTTCAATTTTACTTACCGAAATAAATTCATTATCGATATCTAATTCGGTGTGTCTTTTGTGAATAATGAAAATTTCAAAAGAATCTTTAATAATAATTCTGTTATCAATAACTGAAGTTGCTGCAATGGACATAATTACATCTTTTTCAGTATCTAAACCAGATGTTTCCATGCTAATTACCACATATTTTGTTGCCGGGTTCTTAAAAGAATCGGTATATTTTTTCCAAAATTCAGGATATTCCTTATTAAATAATTTTGATAGCATATGGTTTATGAAAATCTAGTTAATTTGTATTTATCTTTGATTAAATCGATAATATCATCAATATCACCTAATGATTTTTTCAATTCTTCTTTATCAATTTTTGATAATTTAGTGGTGTCAATAAAAGCACCATCATTATCATTAATAATTCCTTCTCTTGTTCTAAATTCTTGCAATTTGATATAATTTTCAGCAAAATCTAGGTATTTTTCAGCATTTTTAGCGTCAGTTATCGCCATTTGCTTGAATCGTAAAAAGGTATTATTTACACCTTTTAAGTTATGACTTAAAGCGAAAATTCGAGCTGCATCAATGTAAAATTGCAAACCTTTTTGCTTTAAATTGAATTGATCTTTATGTACTCCGTTTTCTTCCACTGCAAATTTCTTAAAAAAGGTGAGTGGTGGTGGCGATTTTAATAATTGATTTCCAATATAATCGAAAAATATTTTATTGTTGGCTAAACTCTGATGAATGGCAATTTCTAATGAATCTTTAATCTTCGTTTCACCATAAATGTATTCGAAATCGAAGAAAATTCCACTAAAATCAGACATATTTTCACCTGGAGATTTAATACAACTGCTATAAATTGCTGTAAAATCAGATAATGATTTACACCATTTGATATTACTAGCCAAATGATCAAAAGGACAAGGTTTGTATCCGAATAATTCCATATTTGAAATGACCATTTTCGCTAATTGTACGAAATAAAACTTCACGTCACGGTGTTTTTCAGCCGCAACATCCTCATACACAATCATATTGTCTTGATCACTCAAAACCAATTGTTCTTTACGACCTTGACTTCCTAATGCCAACCAAACAAAACGGGCAGGAGGTGAGCCTAATTTGTCAATACATAATTTAATACATTGTTGAATAATTGTATGTAAAATTCCGCCAGCTGTGTTATTGATGTGGAAAATTGGAATATTCTTAGTAAACGAATTCTGTATGACAAATAAATATTTAGAATGTATGTATTTTAATTCCTCGAAATTCTTTGCATTTCTAATTTCATCAATTAAAACTCCAGGATTATTTGATTGCGATTTTATAATGTCACGTTCAGAAATCATTCCTTTAACACGAGTGTTTTCGGTGCCATCTTCAGTAACTAATAAATAATCAGTGTCGTTTTTTAGTAATAATAATTGGGCTTCAGCCACAGAAATTGTTTCTTCAACTATTGTTACATTTTGTTGCATAATAGTGGTGCAATCGGCATCCAAATTAATAATTCCAAAAGCAATTTTCTTTTTAAAATCGGCATCCGTAATTAAGCCATTAATTCTAGCGTTATTAGTAACAATAGCATAAGATTTATTGGATTCTACCATTTTTTTGGCTACAGTAGAAATACTTGTATGAATAGTAACTAAGAGCGGATTTTTATCATAATCTAATTCTTGAAAATACGAAAAATCTGTCATTTCTGATTCAGAACCCGCTTCAGAAATAGCTTTTAAAGTTTGATAGTTTTCACCCGTTGATTTAGATTGTTCTGTAAAACTTTCTAAGAAGTAATCCATTACAACAGAATATTTTGCCAATAATGGTTTAAATAAAACAATTGGAATAGCATAAACTACTGCATCTTCATTTGCGATAGAATTTAAAGAATAATTATTTTTCGCAAAAAACGGACGTAATCCAAAAATAGAACCCACATAACATTTAGAGACTAAAGTTTCTTGAGCATCAATAATTTTTGTTAAATGAATAATTCCTGAATTTACGATATAGAAATTTTTATGTAATTCATCATTTATTTTGAATAATCGTTTCGATTTTTCTAAATAAATAACTTCGCTTTGAGAAGCAATATCCAATAAGTCGCTGTATTGTACAGTTTTAAACGGATCGTATTGCTGTAAAAAGTCTACAATATTTTCTGCAAAAGTATTCTTCATAATAGGAGTAGTAAATACATCTCAAATTTAAACAAATATATCAATAGTTAAAGACTTAATTTAAAATATTCTATTTTAGTTATATTCACTGTATTTTGTTCATTTTTTACCTCAAAACCTAAATAATATAACGTTTGTAAATATTTCGTAAATAATGTTCATGAATTAAAAAAAGAAAAGGATAAATTCCAACTATTAAAAGTTATTCAAATAGTTTTAAAAAAATATCTCTAATTTTGTAAGAAATAAAACTACTTTCTTTTGAAAAATATCCTAATCATTGATGACGAAGAAAAACTTCGTGGACTTCTTGGTCGAATTGTAAAATCAGAAGGATTTGATGTCATTGAAGCACCAGATTTAAAATCTGGTTTCAAAAAATTGGAGCATAACGATATTGATGTGGTGCTTTGTGATGTGAAACTTCCAGATGGAAATGGGGTCGATTTTCTTCAAAAAATAAAAGCTAATTTTCCTCTTACAGAGGTTATTCTTTTAACAGCTTATGGCAATATTTCAGATGGCGTTCAAGCTATGAAAAATGGCGCTTTTGATTATATTGTTAAAGGCGATGACAATGACAAAATTATTCCATTACTTTACAAAGCAATAGAAAAAGTTCAATTACAAAAGAAAGTCAAACAACTCGAAAAAAGAATTTCCGATAAATATTCTTTTGATACAATTATAGGAAAATCAAAAGCCATTGAACAAGTTATTGATTTGGCTAAAAAAGTTGCAAAAACCAATTCAACTGTATTGTTAACAGGTGAAACGGGAACTGGTAAAGAAGTTTTTGCACAAGCTATTCATGAAAATAGTTCACATGCTAGTAAATCATTCGTTGCTTTAAATTGCAGTACTTTTAGTAAAGAAATTTTAGAAAGTGAATTATTCGGACATAAGCAAGGCGCTTTTACTGGAGCGATAAAAGATAAAAAAGGTTTTATTGAAGAAGCCAATGGCGGTACACTTTTTTTAGATGAAATTGGAGAAATGCCTTTAGAATTACAAGCAAAATTACTTCGTGTCTTGGAAACCAATGAGTTTATTCCAATTGGTGATACTACACCAAAAAAATCAAATTTTCGTTTAATAGCAGCAACTAATAGAGATTTAAAAGAAGAAAGCGAAGCACATCGTTTTCGTTCCGATTTATATTTCCGATTAAATATTTTTGAAATCAATATTCCACCTTTAAGAGAAAGGGTTAAAGATATTGCTTCTTTGGTTCATTCTTTTGTAGATAAATTTTCATCTTCAATCAATAAAAAAACATTGCAAGTAGATGATAACTTTCTTCACAAATTAGAAGTGTATCATTGGCCAGGAAATGTTCGTGAGTTAAAAAATGTTATTGAAAGAGCAGTAATATTAGCTAATGACGACATATTAACAGTTGATGTGCTACCATATGAAATGCAACATCAATCGGATAATTCTACCAAATCAATGTCTGCGTTTTCAATGAATAGCGTGGAAAAATTACATATTCAAAAAGTTTTAAATTATACCAAAGGTAATAAAGCAGAAACCGCAAGATTGCTCGAAATAGGTATTGCTACTTTATATAGAAAATTAGACGAATATAATATTCAATAGACAATCCTATCATTTTAATAAAAGCCTATCATTTTGATAGGCTTTTTTATTGGTACAAACTAGTGTGTAAACTATTATATCCTTGTTTCTCAAGAGTTTACTTAGTTTGTTTTGTTTATGGAATACATTTTGGCATTAGCGATGAAGAATAAATAAATTCATCACTATGAAAACTAAAATAAAAACTATTTACAAACAAGCCGAACGCTTTGCTGAGCTTACTAACAAAGCTATTGTTTCGGGAAACATTTCAAGAGCAAAAAAACTCTTAAACATAGCTGAAAACCTTTTAGTATCGGGAAGTAAGGAAACTAAAGAAGTGATTTCAACAGTTTACATCTATTCTGTTTCCACATTTATGGAAATACGTCATTGTAGCATTTCAAATTTATTTCCTAAAACACTAAAAGCAGAATATGTGAAACAAATTAATGCCATTTCCGCATAAATTCTAATTTTAAATCCATTATATGATAAGTACAATTCTTTTACTCGCATTAGGAATTTTCCTTTTTGCAATTTGTTTTAAATCCGTCGAATTTTTTGAAAAAATCTAAATTATGATAGCACTATTTATTGTCGCTTTAGCCGTTTTTGGCTATTTGGTTTATGTTTTAATTAAACCCGAAAAATTTTAAAATGAACAAGGCAAAATTTAAAGAAATTATACTAATTGCTTTTGCTTGGATAGTAGCATTTGCGATGGTTTACTTTGTTTATATGAAAGCCAAAATTTTATTAAATAACAAATAATTTATTATGAACACAGAAATTTTTGGAGTCGTAACAGTTTTTCTTCTAACTATAGTTTTAGCTATTCCTGTTGGAAAATATATAGCAAAAGTATATTTAGGAGACAAAACGTTTTTAGACCCAATTTTTAATCCAATTGAACGCTTTATTTTTAAAATAAGTGGTATCAATGACAAAGAAGAAATGAACTGGAAGCAACATCTAAAAGCACTTTTAAGTGTCAATTTAGGATGGTTTATTCTTTGTTTTTTTGTTTTAATTTTTCAAGGAAATTTACCACTCAACCCTGATGGAAATCCTTCAATGAGTCCCGATTTAGCTTTTAACACAGCTATTTCATTTGTAGTTAATTGTAATTTACAGCATTATTCTGGTGAATCAGGCTTGTCTTATTTAGGGCAATTAATGTTGATGTTTTTACAATTTGTTTCAGCTGGTGTAGGAATGGCAGCTGCGGCAATGGTTTTCAACGCAATGAAAGAAAGAACAACCGAACATTTAGGGAATTTCTATAATTACTTTATCAAAAGTTGTACTCGTGTTTTATTACCGCTTTCAGCAATTGTTGCTGTTGTATTGATTTTTAGTGGGACACCAATGACATTTGAAGGTAAAGATCAAATTACAACCTTACAAGGTGATTCTGTTGAAGTTTCTCGTGGTCCTGCTGCGGCATTTATTGGCATAAAACATGTTGGTACAAATGGTGGTGGTTTTTTCGGAGTGAACTCTGCTCATCCATTAGAAAACCCAACATACCTTACTAATGCAGTGGAACTTTGGGCACAATTAATTGTTCCTTTTGCTATGATTTTTGCTTTAGGTTTTTTTCTAAAAAAACGAAAATTATCCTACGTGGTTTTTGGAGTAATGACAATCGGTTTTTTACTCTTAGTAATTCCAACAATGACTTCCGAGTTAAACGGAAATCCAGCTATTGAAAGAATGGGAATTGCTCAAACTACAGGAGCAATGGAAGGTAAGGAAGTTCGTTTTGGTCCAGCTATTTCAGGTTTTTGGAGTATTGCCACAACAGTAATTTCAACAGGTTCTGTTAATAGTATGCACGACAGTTCAATGCCAATTTCTGGTTCAATGCAATTGTTATCTATGATGGTTAATGCTTTTTATGGAGGTTGTGGAGTTGGATGGTTAAATTTTTACATTTTCATTATTCTTGCTGTATTTATTTCGGGATTAATGGTCGGTAGAACGCCTGAGTTCTTAGGTAAGAAAATTGAAGCTCGAGAAGTTAAAATTGCTGCCTTTATTGCTATTCTTCATCCATTATTAATTTTATCTGGTACTGCTTTAGCATCTTATTTTGCAGCCAATGATACACCAATGGGGTATTGGTTTAGCGGAAATGCAACTGGTTGGCTAAACAATCCAGGTAATCACGGATTTTCAGAAATGTTATATGAGTTTACCTCAAGTTCTGCCAACAATGGTTCTGGTTTTGAAGGTTTAGGAGATAATAATCCGTTTTGGAATATCACAACAGGAATTGTATTACTATTAGGAAGATTTTTACCTATTATTGGTCCGCTTGCGATTGCAGGATTGTTAGCTAGTAAAAAATACATTCCAGAAAGTGCAGGAACTTTAAAAACAGATACTACAATTTTTGGTATAATGGTTTTTGCAGTAATCGCAATTATAGCCGCACTTTCTTTCTTTCCAGCATTGGCTTTAGGTCCATTAGCAGAATATTTTACAATAAAATAATTAAATAAAAATGAGTAAAAATAAATCCAATTCATTATTTGAAAGTAAGCAAGTAAAAGAAGCTTTAGTGCAATCTTTCGTGAAGCTTAACCCGAAAGTAATGTTCAAAAATCCAGTAATGTTTACTGTGGAAATTGGAACTGCAATTATGTTTTTCGTGTGTATTGCTATTTTAATGGGTGCACAAAATCAAGGTAGTTTCACTTATAATTTCATCGTATTCTTAATATTATTTGCAACACTTTTGTTTGCCAATTTTGCAGAAGCTATTGCAGAAGCACGAGGAAAAGCACAAGCAGATAGTTTAAGAAAAACAAGAGAAGAAACTCCTGCTAAAAAAGTTTTAGCAGTTGGAAAAGTCAGTTCAAGTGAAATTGAAATGGTTTCTTCATCACAATTAAAAAAAGGAGATATGTTTTTCTGCGAAGCGGGTGATGTAATTCCTACAGATGGAGAAATTATTGAAGGTTTAGCAACAATTGATGAAAGTGCCATTACAGGAGAAAGTGCACCTGTTATTCGTGAAGCCGGCGGTGATAAAAGTTCGGTAACTGGTGGAACAAAAGTATTAAGTGATAGAATAACCGTAAAAGTAACCACTGAACCTGGAGAAAGTTTTCTAGATAAAATGATTGCTTTGGTAGAAGGTGCAAGTCGACAAAAAACACCTAATGAAATTGCCTTAACTATTTTGTTAGCTGCTTTTACTTTAATTTTCGTAATCGTGTGTGTGACTTTAAAACCATTTGCAGATTATGCTAATGCGCCGATTACAATTGCAGCTTTTATTTCACTTTTTGTGTGTTTAATTCCAACAACCATTGGAGGGTTATTATCAGCTATTGGTATTGCAGGAATGGATAGAGCATTGCGAGCAAACGTAATTACAAAATCAGGTAAAGCTGTTGAAACAGCTGGAGATATTGATGTTTTATTATTAGATAAAACAGGAACTATCACTATTGGAAATAGAAAAGCAACCAATTTTTATCCAACTAATGGTGTTTCTAAAGAAGAATTTATTCAATCAGCTGTATTAAGCTCTTTAGCAGATGATACTCCCGAAGGGAAAAGTATTGTGGAATTAGCAGGAAATGAAGTTGCTCAAAAACTTTCAATTGAAGGAGCTACTTTGATCAAGTTTACTGCCGAAACTAGAACTAGTGGGGTCGTCTTAAAAGATGGAACCAATATTAGAAAAGGCGCACAAGATGCTGCTAAAAACATTTCAGAACAAGCAGGATATAAATTCCCTGAAGATACAGCTAAACAAGTAATAGAAATTTCTTCTAACGGTGGAACTCCTTTAGTAGTGATTAAAAATAGTCAAGTTCAAGGTGTAGTTGAATTGCAAGATATTATCAAAACTGGAATGAAAGAACGTTTTGATCGTTTGCGAAAAATGGGTGTAAAAACTGTTATGGTTACTGGTGATAATCCATTAACAGCCAAATTCATTGCAGAAAAAGCTGGTGTAGATGATTTTATTGCAGAAGCAAAACCTGAAGACAAAATGAACTACATCAAAAATGAGCAACAAAACGGAAAATTAGTTGCCATGATGGGAGACGGAACCAATGATGCTCCTGCATTAGCTCAAGCAGATGTTGGTGTAGCAATGAATAGTGGAACACAAGCGGCAAAAGAAGCTGGAAACATGGTTGATTTAGACAATGATCCAACTAAGTTAATTGAGATTGTAGAAATTGGGAAACAACTTTTAATGACAAGAGGAACACTTACAACTTTTTCAATTGCAAATGATGTGGCTAAATATTTTGCAATCGTTCCTGCACTTTTTATTGCATCTATTCCAGCGTTGCAAGGTTTGAATATTATGCAATTACATAGTCCAGAAAGTGCCATTTTATCAGCGGTTATTTTCAATGCTATCATTATTCCAATATTAATTCCGTTAGCATTACGTGGTGTGGATTACAAACCAATCGGAGCAAGTGCAATTCTAAAAAGAAATCTTTTAATTTATGGTTTAGGAGGAATTATTATACCATTTATTGGAATTAAATTGATTGATTTAGTAGTAGCAATGTTCTTTTAAAAATTTACAAAATGAAAAATATAATATCAATAATAAAGTTTACTGTTTTAATAGTAATTTTGTTTGCAGTCATCTATCCTTTAACAATTTTAGCAATTGCCCAATTTGCTCCAAACCAAGGTAAAGGAGAAACTATTTCAGTAAATGGAAAAGTAGTTGGATATCAAAAAATCGGCCAAAAGTTTGATAAAGTGAACTATTTTTGGGGACGACCATCAGCTGTAGATTATAATGCCGCTGGAAGTGCTGGAAGCAATAAAGGACCAAGTAATGCCGATTATTTGGCTCAAGTTCAAAAAAGAATTGATACTTTTTTAGTTGTACATCCTTATTTGAAAAAATCGGAAATACCAGCTGATATGGTAACAGCATCGGGAAGTGGATTAGATCCAAATATTTCGCCACAAGGCGCTTTAATTCAAGTAAAAAGAGTAGCTGATGCTAGAAAATTACCAGAAGAAAAAGTAAAACAATTAGTTGAAAAAATGAGTAACAAACCAAAAGTTATGGGAACTGAAACAGTAAACGTTTTAGAATTGAACATCGCTTTAGATCAATTGAAATAATAGAATTAAATGAAAAAAATAATATTGACAGCTTTAGTAGCTTTCGGATTTACAATAGTTAATGCTCAAGAAGTAGAAAAAGAGAAAAGTCCATTAACATTTTCAGGATATTTAGAAACCTATTACAGTTACGATTTCGGAAATCCAGACACTCATTTGCGACCAGGATTTGTGTATAGTCATAATAAACACAATGAGTTAAATCTAAATTTAGGATTGGCAAAAGTAAATTATGCCAAAGACAATATTAGAGGAAATTTTGCATTAATGGGCGGAACTTACGCACAATATAATTTATCTGCTGAACAAGATTTAATAAAAAACATCTATGAAGCTAACGTTGGTGTAAAAATCTCAAAAAAAGCAAACTTATGGGTTGATGCAGGAATTATGCCTTCTCATATTGGTTTTGAAAGTGCTATTGGAAAAGACTGTATGAATTTAACTAGAAGTATTTTAGCAGATAATTCACCTTATTATGAGGCAGGAGCAAAAATTGGCTATACTTCTAAATCTGAAAAATGGTATTTAGCAGCTATGTACTTAAACGGTTGGCAACGCATTCAAAAAGTTGATGGAAATCAAACACCAGCTTTTGGAACTCAAGTGACTTATAAACCATCGGGGAAAGCTACTTTAAATTGGAGTACTTATGTAGGAAATGAACAACCGGATATCGACAGAAAATGGCGTTATTTCAATAATTTTTACGGACAATTTAAGGTTTCTGAAAAAACTAATTTAGTTGCTGGTTTTGATATTGGAGCACAACAAACTCTAAAAGGTAGTAGCGATTATGAAACTTGGTATTCACCGGTTATTATCGCACAATATAAACCAACTGCAAAAATTCAATTGGCAGCAAGAGGTGAGTATTATCAAGATAAGAACGGAGTAATCATCGCAACAGGAACTGAAAATGGTTTTAAAACTTTCGGTTATTCTGCTAACTTTGATTATCTAGTTTCAGATAATGTAATGTTTAGAATTGAAGCGCGTTCATTAAATAGTAAGGATGCAATTTTTTTAAGAAACAATAATCCAACAGATAGTAATTTCTTTGTTACTACTTCTTTGGCTATTTCTTTCTAGTTAGAGTATTAAATATAATTTATAAATCCTACAAGGTTAATTTTGACCTTGTAGGTTATTTTCGTTAACTATGGATGCTGAAAAAGAAAAAAACGTAAAGCATTTTCTAGATTTAATTCAAAAATCTAGAAAAGGAAAATTCAAAGTCTATATTGGAATGAGCGCCGGAGTAGGTAAAACTTATCGAATGCTACAAGAAGCACATACACTTTTGAAGAAAGGTATTGATGTTAAGATTGGTTATATTGAAACACATAATCGTAAAGAAACGCATGAATTATTGGCTGGACTTCCTGTAATTCCAAGAAGAACAATTTTTTATAAAGGAAAAGAATTGGAAGAAATGGACGTGCAAGCAATTATCAATCTTCGTCCTGAAATTGTCATTGTTGATGAACTAGCTCATACTAATATTGAAGGTAGCAAAAATGAAAAACGTTGGCAAGATGTTTTAGAAATTTTAGATGCAGGAATTAATGTGATTTCAGCGGTAAATATTCAGCATATTGAAAGTTTAAATCAAAATGTTAAAGACATTACTAATGTTGATGTTCAAGAGCGAGTTCCAGATAATGTGTTGCGATTAGCAGATGAAGTAGTAAATATTGACCTTACTTCAGATGAATTAATCACACGATTAAAAGAAGGGAAAATTTATACTGAAGATAAAATTCAGGCTGCTTTAAATAACTTTTTCAAATCAGATCAAATTCTTCAATTAAGAGAACTTGCTCTGAAAGAAGTGGCAAGTCAAGTTGTTAGGAAAGTAGAGAATGAAGTGCCAAAAAATGTAGCTTTAAGACACGAAAAGCTTTTAGCTTGCATTAGTAGTAATGATAAAACTGCCAAAATAGTAATTAGAAAAACCGCGCGTTTAGCTAGTTATTATAACAGTAATTGGTATGTTTTATATATTGAAACTCCAAAAGAAAGTAGTGATAAAATTGCTTTGGATAAACAACGTTATTTAATCAATAACTTTAAGCTTGCAACCGAATTAGGTGCCGAAGTTATAAAAGTTCAAAGTTCTAATATAACTGATGCTATTTTAGATGTTGTGGAACAAAAAGATATTACAACTGTTTGTATTGGAAAACCACACTTAAATTTATTTAAAGTAATTTTGTCTACTAATGTATTTAATAAATTATTAAATAATCTTTCATCATCTAATATTGATCTTGTAATTCTTTCCTAATGAGAATAAAAACTAAATTAAATCTAGGAGTAGGGGTATTGTTCTTGCTAATAATAATACTATCTATAATAAGTGCTTTTTATATATATTCTATAAAAAGAGACACTCAAAATATCATTAAGGCTAATTATGAAACATTAGAGTATTCTAGAAATATGCTTTTGGCTTTAGATGAAATTAATGAAAATGATTCAAAATCTGTTGCTATTTTTGAAGTCAACTTGAAAAAGCAGTTGAATAACATTACAGAAGTTGGAGAAAAAAAGATAACATACAAATTGAGAGATAATTTTAATTTTCTTAAAACCAATATGCTAAATGATAGTATTAAATTTCAAATCCATCAGAATATTTTTGAGATTATGAAACTTAATATGGATTCCATAAAACAAAAAAGTGATGTAGCAAAAAAAACAGCAGAAACCGCAAATTTTTGGGTGATTATTATAGGAACAATGTGTTTTCTTATTGCCTTTAATTTGTTGGTTAATTTGCCAAATAACATAGCAAATCCAATTAAAGAATTAACTTCAAGTATTCAAGAAATTGCTAATAAAAATTATTCTAAACGAGTACATTTTTTAGACCATAATGAATTTGGAGATTTGGCTAGTTCGTTTAATACTATGGCAGAAAAATTGGAAGAATATCACAGTAGTAATTTATATAAACTATCATTTGAGAAGAAACGATTAGAAACCTTAATTAATAATATGCATGATCCAATTATTGGATTAGATAATCAAGATGTAATTCTGTTTGTAAACGATGAAGCCTTGAAGATTATTGGATTAAAACAAGAGGATGTTTTAGGGAAATCGGCTCTTAAATTAGCATTGGAAAACGATTTAATAAGAACATTATTAAACAATAAAAACAATTCTGAAAAAACACCACCAATTAAAATATTTGCTGATAATAAAGAAAGTTATTTCGAAAGAGAAATTGTAAATATAACAATAACACCAACTGGTGAAGACAAAACTATTGATATTGGAGATGTAATTATACTGAGAAATATTACCATATTTAAAGAATTAGATTTTGCAAAAACAAACTTTATTGCAACAGTTTCTCACGAATTAAAAACACCAATTTCATCTATTAAATTCAGTTTGCAATTATTAGAAAAAGCTGAAACAGGAAAGATAAATGAGGAACAAAAACAATTGATTGAAAGCATAAAAGAAGACAGTCAAAGATTATTAAAGATTACAGGAGAATTATTAGATATTTCGCAATTAGAAACAGGTAACATTCATTTAAGTATTGAAAAAAGTAATCCATATCAAATAGTTAATTATGCTGTTGATGCTGTAAAAGTACAAGCTGAACAAAAACAAATAGAACTTATTGTAGAAGCTGATGATGATTTGCCAGAAGTTAAAGCTGATAGTGAAAAAACGGGTTGGGTTTTAATTAATTTTCTAACGAATGCAATAACTTATTCTACAAGTAACAGCGAAATAATTGTCAAATTAAAAAAAGAAAACAATCAAGTTGTATTTCAAGTTATTGATAATGGAAAAGGAATTGATAAACGTTATCAATCGAAAGTTTTCGATAAATATTTTCAGATACCAGGAAGTAATAAATCTGGTACAGGCTTAGGTTTAGCAATAAGTAAAGAATTTATTGAAGCTCAAAATGGTACAATTGCTGTCGAAAGTGAACTTGGTTTAGGTAGTACTTTTAGTATTGGTTTGAATGTTGTTTAAATAAATAATGTTCATGAACTAAAAAAAACACTTGTTATCAAACCAAGTTTTAAAATATAAGTACACATTTAATTTTAAAAAGTTGGTAGGGAAATAATAAATAAGCATAGTAAGAAGAAAATTCTATTTTACATAATGTATATTATAGTTCAAATATAATATTTTAAAATTATCATAAATACTACGTTAATTGCTAAACATTATTTAGTTTTGTATGAAATATAAATTTATACATAAAATGTTAAACTGGTTTAAAAAAATCGCACTACTTGAAGGATTATCTTTATTACTATTATTATTCATTGCAATGCCGTTGAAATATTTTGCAGACTTACCAATATATGTTAAGTATGTTGGAATGACTCACGGAATTTTATTCATATTATATGTGATTATGGCATTTTTACTTAAAGAAGAAAAAAATTGGAATCTTAAAAATTTCGCTATAATTCTTGTTGCATCATTTATTCCAGCTGGAACATTTTACGTAGATAAAAAATATCTTAGCTAAAATTTCGATATTTCAAAAAAAATAAAAATAATTTCTGAATATGAAAGTTTTCGACATAGCCGAGCCTTTATTAAAAAAAATAGATTTTGGTGCAAATTTCACACTATATGGAAATTTGTTTATCAATCTATTGATATTAATGCTTATTGCTTATGCTATAGATTATATCGCTAAGAAAGTATTAATTATTGGTTTAGCTGTCGTTGCAACCTATACAAAATCAACTTTTGACGATTTTTTGGTCGCCAATAAAACAGCAAAATACATTGCGCATTTAGTACCATTATATTACATAAGTAAAAAAATACCTATCGTTTTAGATGATTTTGTATATTGGGAAAACTTGTTTGGAAAAAGCGTAAAAATTTTCATCATTGTTTTATCACTTTTTATTGTTCGAAGTGTATTTCATTCGTTAAAAGATTATTTAAAAACCCAACCAAAATACAACGACAAACCAATTGATAGTTACATTCAGGTAATTATGATTGTGTTATGGATTTATTCTTTAATTTCTATAGTTTTACTGCTTTTAGACACTAAAAAAGGTGTTTTATTAACCGCTTTTGGGTCAATTTCAGCCTTGATTATCTTAGTTTTTAGAGATACGATTTTAGGATTTGTAGCTAGTATTCAAGTTACCGTGAACGATATGGTTCGTATTGGTGATTGGATTACAGTTGATAAATTTGGCGCTGATGGCGAAGTGGAAGAAATTAATTTGGCGACAGTAAAAGTTCGAAATTTTGATAACACCACTTCCACTATTCCAACTTATAGCTTAATTTCTGATAGTTTTAGAAACTGGCGCGGAATGATAAATTCTGATGGTAGACGTATCAAAAGACACGTTTTAATCAAAGGTGCAACTGTTCGATTTATTACTAATGAGGAATTAGAATCGTTTAAACGCATTCAGTTTGTGGCGAGTTATATTGAAAAACGTAAAGCAGATATTGATAAATTTAATATAGCGAACAATATTGATAAATCTTTAAATGTAAATGGGAGAAATATAACGAATTTAGGACTTTTCAGAAAATACGTTCAAAAATATATTGAAACGCATCCAGGTATCAATAAAGATATGCAATTGATGGTAAGGCATTTACAACCTACGGAAAAGGGAATTCCGTTAGAAATTTACTGCTTTAGTAAAGACAAAAAATGGGAAAACTACGAATATATAATGGCCGATATTTTCGATCATATTATTGCTTCAATTCCTTATTTTGATTTAGAATTATTTGAAGTTCAGCACGTTAAAGCTGATAAATTGAATTTATTGAGCTTACCAGATTTAGAATAATCAACTCAATCTTATAAGTTTGAGTTGATTATATCTAAATGATCAAATGCTAATTCTGGTAAATCGTTCATCGAAAACCATTTTACCTCTTTGGCATCATCTTTCGCTTTTACAATTTGATTATCAATTAGATTTGTTTTGTAAGCTACAGAAATCATATGCCCACGTGGATCACGATTTGGTTTTCCGAAGGCACCAATTTGAGTCATTTCACTCGTTTCAATATTCGTTTCTTCAAATAATTCTCTCCTAGCCGCTTGTTCTAAATCTTCACCTTCATCCACAAATCCGCCAGGTAACGCCCAGCAATCTTTAAAAGGTTCGTTCAATCGTTTTATTAGTAAAATTTCATTAGTTATTTTGTTAATAACTAATACATCAACTGTTACAAAAATTTTGGATACGTATTTAGACATGATAGTTTTTTTTGTAAATTTAAAATAAAAAAATGATAGAACGTAGCCAATTTCTTTTGCCCCTTAAAACTGTAAAGTTTGGAGATGAAAATGTGGAATCATTAAGTGAGGAATATTTTCAAAATAATACCCTACGACCAATTCTTAAATTGCAAAACGATTTATTAATTGAGGTTTTTAAGAATTATGCTGTGAAACAAAAGAATACCTTTTTTGAGCTTTCTCCTGATAAAAAGGAAAAGTATATTGAAAATGTTATTCAGAAAGATATTAAGTTCAGAAATTCGCTAAAAGGAATCATTATTGCTCTTTTTAGTGTGGAAGAATATTTAGATTATATTAAAAACTCTTCTAATTTAAATAAACGAATGATGACCATGTTAATTGAAAGATTAAAAAGTCAGATTCAAATACTAACTATTGATTAATGGAAATTGAGAATTTACCAAAAGACAAAAAAATAATTCTATTTGACGGAGTTTGTAATTATTGTAATGATAAAATTAACTTTATTATAAAGAATGACAAACAAGATATTTTCAGATTTGTTGCATTACAAAGCGAAACTGGACAAAAAATAATCAAATATTTAGGAATAGATAATTCTATTGATAGTATTGTGCTTTATGAACCTGGTTATGCTTATTTTATTAAGTCGGAAGCTGTTTTTAGAATTATTAAGCATTTATCATCAGGTGTGAAAATATTGTTGTTTTTCAATTTTATTCCCATAAGTATCAAGAATGTCTTTTACGATTTAATTGCTAAAAACAGATACAATTGGTACGGTAAAAAAGAAAGTTGTATGATACCAACAGAAGAAGTCAAAAGAAAATTTATTGCATAAAAAAATCCCGTCTCGTTAATTAAAACGAGACGGGATTTTGTTTTTTATAAAAACGTATAATTAGTTTTTAATAATTTTTTCAGTTGAAACTCCTTTATCAGTTTCAATTGTCATTAAGTAAATTCCAGCTGTTAAATCTGATAAATCTATTTTAGAATTTAATATTTCATTAGAATTTCCAGTTTTAACAATTCTTCCATTAATATCTGTAACTGTAATAGCATTAATTTGTGTATCAACTACATTGATTGAAGCAAAATCAACTACAGGATTTGGATATACTCTTGCGAAAGATGCTTCAACAGAATTAAAAGCTGCATTTCCTAATAAGTTTTCAGTAGCACTTGCTCTTACAAGTAAATTATCATATTTACAAGTTGCAGAAACAGCATTTGTTGCTCCAGCTACTTGAATAAAATCTATCTCACTAGGTGCTGTTGTACCAGTTGCAGGTACTGCCCCAGTAGTACCAACATAAAATCCTGGTCCTTTCCAAATTACTTGTCTTGTTGTAGTGTTATAAGAAATACCAATTTTAACCCAAGAACTTGCAGGTAAATTAACAACTGCATTTGCTGCACCTAAATTAAATGTATATACATCAACTGGATTAACACCATTATTAGGGTCATACCAGGCAAGTGCTGTTAGCGCTTTTGTTTCTAAACTATATGTAAACCCACCTAAAATAGTACTACCATCGCTGTTATAAATATAAAATCTTGGATTGTTTTTACTTGTTGTAGCGCCTCCAGTATACATATCAAATTGTATATTGATAACATTGTTTCCAGCAGTTCTTGCTGCCCAAGCAGTAGCAACATCTTTAAATAAAAATTTATTTCCAGTAGCTGTTGCAGAACCAGTAATTTGAATAACATTTCCTTGTGCAGGAACGTCAGCTACAATTTGATAATCTGAATTTGCTCCACCTAATGTGTAGTATCCACCTTGTCCAGCTGTTAGGCCAGTAACGGCTGTTCCAACATTACCAATAGTATATGCAGTACAATTATCGAAAATAAATTCTTGAGCATTTGTTAAAGAAAATGCACTTAAAGCAGTACATAATAAAAGTAATTTTTTTGTCATCTTGTTTATTTTTTAAGTTTAGCCAAATTTAGATTATTTTTTTTTTAAAAAATAACTTTAACATATTTTTATCGTTAACTTATTTAATCTTTAACTTTTTTATTAAAAATAATAAGATTTATAAATAAAAAATCCCGAAGAAATTCGGGATTTTAAATTATTTTTTTAGTTCAATTTTCTTCTATTTCTTTCGGAAATTATTAATGCTAATTCCCTTCCTGTTTGTCCAGCAACTGAGGTGTTTTCTTGTGCACGTCTAATCAAATATGGCATAACATCTCTAACTGGTCCGAAAGGTAAATATTTGGCCACATTATATCCGTTTGCAGCTAAGTTATAACTGATGTTATCACTCATTCCATATAGTTGTCCAAACCAAATTCTTGGATCGTTTTTCACAATTCCTTTTTGTTCCATTAATTCCATTAACAGATATGAACTTTCTTCATTATGAGTTCCAGCAAAAATGGCCATTTCATTAATATTGTCTAACATGTAAGTTAAACCAGCATTAAAATTATCATCAGTAGCTTGTTTGCTTGAGCAAATTGGGTTTTTATATCCTTTTTCTTCAGCACGTTTCGCTTCTTTTTCCATATAAGCACCACGAACTAATTTCATTCCAATATGATATCCTTTTTCTTTTGCTCTACCATGTAAAGCTTTTAGATAAGGAACTCTGTCCCAACGATATAATTGTAATGTATTAAAAATCAATGCTTTTTTAGTATTGAATTTCTCCATCATTTTTTCGGATAAATCATCAGCAGCATCTTGCATCCAAGTTTCTTCACCATCAATTAAAACCTGAACATCATTATCATAAGCGTATTGGCAAATTTTTTCAAATCGAACTACTACTCTATTCCATTCGTTTTGTTCGCTTGAACTTAAAGGTAATTTTGCACCAACTTTTTCATACAAATCAATTTTTCCTAATCCTGTTGGTTTGAAAACAGCAAAAGGAATCGCTTTGTTTGCTGCAGCAAAATCAATGGTTTTTAAGGTCATTTTCAAACACGCATCAAATTCTTCTTCGTCTTCTTTTCCTTCTACAGAATAATCTAAAACAGATGAAACACCTTTAGTGTACATGTTTGCAACTACTTTTAAGCAATCTTGCTCACTTACACCACCACAAAAGTGATCAAAAACAGTTTTTCTAATTATACCTTCAACTGGTAGATGAAATTTTAAGGCAAAGTTGGTTAGTGAGGTTCCAATTTTTACTAATGATGGTTTCCCAATCATTTGAAATAAAAAGTGCGCTCTGTTTAATTCAGAGTTAGATTTTAACGAAAATGCGTTTTCTGTGTTGTTGAATATTTTCTCCATTATAATTGAATGCAAATTTAGGAATGCAAATATACTTATTGAAGTAATGATTTCTCATATTTTTTAATTTATTTTGCAAAGAATTTTATAAAATAATCGATGAATCCTATCCAAGCCAATAATTATTCCATTTATTTTAATGATGACAGTTTTGTTTATCTAGAAAACCTTCTAAAAAAAGAAAACTACTCTAAAGTATTTGTTTTAGTAGATGAAAATACAAATGAAAATTGTTTGCCTTATTTTTTATCTAACTTACCAACTGAAATTGATATTGAAATTATTGAAATTGAAGTCGGTGAAGAAAATAAGAACATTTATACTTGTTTAGATTTATGGCATACTTTAATTGAGTTAGGAGGCGACAGAAAAAGCATTATGCTAAATTTAGGTGGCGGTGTTGTTACCGATTTAGGTGGCTTTGTCGCTTGTACATTCAAAAGAGGGATTGATTATATTAATATCCCTACTACCCTTTTATCAATGGTTGATGCTTCAATTGGTGGTAAAAACGGTGTTGATTTAGGGAATTTAAAAAACCAAATTGGTGTCATTAGAGAACCTAAATCGGTTGTAATATTAACTAAGTTTTTAGAAACCTTACCATCAAATCAAATGCGTTCTGGTTTAGCAGAAATGTTAAAGCATGGATTGATTTATGATAAAAAATATTGGGACAAATTAAAAAACTTAAATGATTTAAATACAGATGATTTAGATATTTTAATTAAAGAATCAGTTGAAATAAAAAACAAAATTGTTTCTGAAGATTTAACCGAAAATGGTATCAGAAAATCATTAAATTTTGGTCATACTTTAGGTCATGCTATTGAAAGTTATTTCTTAGAAGCTGAAGATAAAACTCCTTTACTTCATGGTGAAGCTATTGCTGTAGGAATGATTTTAGAAAGCTTTTTATCCTTAAAACTGAATTTAATTTCAAATGAAGAATATGCCGAAATTAAATACATCATTACTGATGTTTTTGAAAAGGTTGATTTTAATGAAGTTGACATTCAAAAAATTATAGATTTATTAATTTTCGACAAAAAAAATGAGTTTGGTAAAGTTCAATTTGCTTTGCTAAATAAAATTGGCGAAATTAAAATCGATCAAACTGTAGATAACTCGCTGATTTTATTAGCGTTTGAAGATTATTTACAGAATTAATATTTTTTTAAATTACATCTATTTTTAGCAATATTATTTTTACTTTTGCTAATTGTTTTTGTACTAATTTTTTAATTAAACATTTATTTTATTCTAATGAATACAAAATATTCCGATCTTATAAATCAGACTTTCTATTTTCCGCAAGAAGAATTTACTTTAAATAAAGATAATTTGCAATTTCATGGCATTGATTTAATGAAATTGGTTGAACAATATGGAACGCCTTTAAAGTTTACCTACTTGCCTAAAATTTCTGAGAATATCAACAAAGCCAAAATGTGGTTCAGAAATTCGATGGAAAAACATGGTTATGAAGCAAAATATTTCTATTGCTATTGTACAAAAAGTTCGCATTTTGAATTCATTTTAAATGAAGCTTTAAAAAACAATATTCATATTGAAACGTCTTCTGCTTTCGATATTAATATCGTTGAAAACTTAATGGAACAAGGTAAAATCAACAAAAACTCATTTATTGTTTGTAACGGTTTCAAACGTGATCAATACATTACGAATATTGCTCGTTTAATTAATAACGGACACAAAAATACGATTCCAGTAATTGATAATTATGAAGAATTAGATTTACTACAAGAACAAATTGATGGTAAATTTAAAATCGGAATTAGAATTGCTGCGGAAGAAGAACCTAAATTTGAGTTCTATACGTCTCGTTTAGGTATCGGATATAAAGACATTGTTCCATTTTACAGAAAGCAAATTGCTGATAATAAAAAGGTTGAACTTAAAATGCTTCACTTTTTCATTAATGCCGGAATTCGTGATACTGCTTATTATTGGAACGAATTAGTAAAATGTTTGAAAGTATATATTGCTTTAAAAAAGGAATGTCCTTCTTTAGATAGTTTGAATATTGGTGGTGGTTTCCCTATCAAAAATTCATTAGCTTTTGAATACGATTACCAATATATGGTGGATGAGATTTTAAATCAAATCAAAATTGCTTGTGATGAAGCAGAAGTTGATGTTCCTCATATTTTTACAGAATTTGGTTCATTTACTGTTGGTGAAGCTGGTGGTGCATTATACCAAGTTTTATATCAAAAGAAACAAAATGATAGAGAAAATTGGAATATGATTGACTCGTCATTTATTACAACTTTACCAGATACTTGGGCAATTAACAAACGTTTTGTAATGTTAGCTGTTAATAGATGGAATGACAATTACGAAAGAGTACTTTTAGGAGGATTAACCTGTGATGGTGACGATTATTACAATTCGGAACAACACATGAATGCGGTTTATTTACCGAAATATAACAAAGAAAAACCATTATATATTGGGTTTTTCAACACAGGAGCATATCAAGAAACAATTGGTGGTTATGGCGGATTAAGTCACTGTATTTTACCACAACCAAAACACATTTTAATTGATAAAGACAAAAACGGAATTTTTGCAACGGAAGTATTTTCTGAACAACAAAATGCCGAGCAAGTTTTAGAAATTTTAGGATATAATAAAAACAGAAACGAAAATAAATAATACAATGAGTAAAGGACCAATAAGTCAGTTTGTAGAGAAACATTATTTACATTTTAACGCTGCAGCTTTAGTTGACGCAGCAAAAGGATATGAAGAGCATTTATTAGACAATGGAAAAATGATGGTAACATTAGCAGGTGCGATGAGTACGGCTGAGTTAGGAAAATCATTAGCAGAAATGATTCGTCAAGATAAAATTCATATTATTTCTTGTACTGGTGCGAATTTAGAAGAAGATATTATGAACTTAGTAGCTCATAATTCATACAAAAGAATACCAAATTATAGAGATTTAACTCCTGCAGAAGAAAGAGATTTATTAGACAATCACTTTAACAGAGTTACAGATACTTGTATTCCTGAAGAAGAAGCTTTCCGTCGTTTACAACAGCATTTATACGATATTTGGAACAAAGCAGACAAATCTGGAGAAAGATATTTTCCTCATGAATTCATGTACCAAATGATTAATTCTGGAGTTTTAGAACAATACTACGAAATTGATCCAAAAGATTCTTGGATGGTTGCAGCTGCTGAAAAAAACTTACCAATTGTAGTTCCTGGTTGGGAAGATAGTACAATGGGTAATATTTTCGCATCATACTGTATTAAAGGTGAACTTCAACCGTCTACAACAAAAAGCGGAATTGAATACATGATGTGGTTATCAAAATGGTATCCTGAAAACTGTGCTGGTAAAGGAATTGGTTTCTTCCAAGTTGGTGGTGGTATCGCTGGAGATTTCCCAATCTGCGTAGTACCAATGTTATACCAAGATATGGAAATGCATGATGTGCCATTTTGGAGTTATTTCTGTCAGATTTCAGATTCAACTACAAGTTATGGTTCGTATTCAGGAGCAGTTCCAAATGAAAAAATTACTTGGGGAAAATTAGATATTGACACACCTAAATTTATTGTAGAATCTGATGCTACAATTGTGACACCTCTAATATTTGCTTATATCTTAGGTTGGTAATAAGAAAAAAAAAAGTTTAAAAAAAATTTAAATTTTAATATTTCAATACTAAATTTGACACTTAAATTGATTAAGGCACACAACAAATGAAAAGAGTAATTGTAGAGTACGCAAAATTAACAAACGAGATTTTAAACTTATTAGTTGAAAAATTTCCTGACGGATATGATGATTCGGATATTATTCGCTTCAAAAATGCTAAAAATGAAACCATTGAGGCAGTTGAAGTAAAAACCGAAGACACTATCTATCTTGTAAAAGTTAGTATGAAGTTAGCAGATAGAATTGAAAACTTTGATGAAGACGATGATTTTATTGCTCCAGAAGAAGGTGGTTTAGATGCATTAAAAGAATTAGAAATTGAAGACGACTCTGACGACGACGACGATAAAGAAGAAAAAATCGAGTTAGATGACGAAGAAGATGCTGATGGAAATAAAATCAGTGATGATTCTGACGATGATGATGAAGATGACGAAGATTAATACATAAAAAAATCCCGATAATTACTATCGGGATTTTTTTTATTTCAAATATCTGACTTTTATGATATTGATGTGATGTATTTCATGTCCAGAAATAATAAAGCCAATAGCTCTTACAGATGCTGGTGCATTGTTCGCTTGTCCAATATTTAATAGCATTTTTTCTGAAAAACTTTTAAATAAATGGATCGAAGCTAATTTCACAATTTTATATTCTTCAATTAAATCTTCTATTGTTCTATTATTTGCATCTGCAACGTCTGCGTAATCATTTTCTTCATAACCAGGAAGATTAATTTTGTCGAAACGAGCAAATCTTAAGGCTCTGTAAGCGAATATTCTTTCTGTATCGATAATGTGTTGCAAAATATCTTTTGGCGTCCACTTCCCTACTTCATATTGATATTCTAATTTTTCAACTGGCAATGATTTAAAAAAATCACAAGTTGCTTCTAATTGATTTTCTAAATTCAGAATTAAATTATCACTTGCGTTCAATGAAATGTAATATCCGTAGTATTCTGAATATTCGTTGTTGTTTAAATGTATCATAGTTATATAAAATAAAAAAGGCTTTCAAAAATGAAAGCCTAAATATATTACAATTCTTTGAAAATCGTATGCATCAATCGTTTTTTGTCGTTAATGCTTTCTTCTAATGAAATCATTGTTTCAGTTCTGTAAACTCCATCAATGTCATCAATTTGGAAGATAATGTCTTTTGCGTTTGCTGTATCTTTTGCTCTAATTTTACAGAAAATATTAAACTTTCCAGTAGTTACAGAAGCAACAGTTACATAAGGTATTTCGTTAATTCTTTCTAATACAAATTTTGTTTGAGAAGTACTTTGTAAAAATATACCCACATATGCAATAAAAGAATATCCTAATTTTTCATAATCTAAGGTTAATGAAGAACCTTGAATGATTCCTGCATCTTCCATTTTTTTAACTCTAACATGCACTGTACCAGCAGATATTAATAATTTTTTGGCAATATCTGTAAAAGGAATTCTAGTATTGTCAATTAACATATCTAAAATTTGGTGATCTACTTCATCTAATCTAAACTTACTCATAATCAATTTATTTAATCTTTTTTATACTCTAATATTTATAGTGTCGCCAATTTTAGGAAAATTTCTGTTTTCAAATTCATATAAATCATTTTTAAAATCAATAGTTTGATGTGCATAAAAATCATCTAAATTCTCTACTTGAATAATCTCTGGAATGAACTCAATTTTACCATTCTTCAAAACTTCCTTATATTGAACTGCAAATTTAATGATTTTTTCTACATTATTATCAATAATTTTGACATTTTTGAAAATAAAATCATAAAAACATTTGTTATTTTGATAAATCTGCAAATAATTGTTAAAATTCAACTCAGTTGTACTCTTTTGCGCCAAAGCAGAAATCGCAGATTTTATTGAAATAAAAACAAATTTTCTTACAATATCTCTTTGATAATCATTGTGATAATGCCCAGCTTCAAACAAAATTGTTGGATAATTTTTATGAGTAAAATAATCACCAGTGCAGTTTATGTTAAAAGAATCATCAAATCTTCCCACTTGATTTGGAATGAATTTTTGAAGCTCATTATCAATTCCAGCTATAACTACTGCGGCTTTCTCTCTAACAACGTTAAATTCTCTTTCATTATTGTATGAAGCGGTTAAAAAAGACATAGTAGCAGGCTTTTTTGATTCTAACAATCCGAAAATAGTACGCTGATCGTGTAGATTAAAACAATAATCTGGATTAAAATCTTCTAAAACACTTCGTAATACTTTACTTTCAGGCTGTGTGCAATCGAAAGCATCTCTGTTTAAGTCAACTTTATTAGCATTTTCTCTTGTGTATAATATTGCTCCGTCCGGATTTAAAATTGGTATTATATATAAGGAGTAGTTTTTAGATATGTTTTCAAACTCATTTTTATCTAAATTCAAATAGTTTAAATAATCAATTAAACCTTTTGTTGTTGTTGCTTCGTTTCCATGCATTTGCGACCAGGCCAGAATTTTGGTTTTTCCTTCACCAAATTGAATGGCTTTTATAGGATTGTTTTCTACAGAAAATCCAATAGTAGAAATTTTAAAACCAGAATGTAAAGTCTCTAAAAATGAATCGATATGATTCATAGTAACATATCGTCCTAATATATTACTATATAAATATTCAGTTGCTAATTGTAAATTATCTTTCATGTTACAAATGTAAATATATTTGGTTTTACATTTGTAAACTAACAAAACAAATCAACTGTAAACAATTGTAAACAATAATAATCACTAAATACTAAGATTAATTGACAAATGTAAATCAATTTAATTATTAAAACATAAAATACTAATTATTAATAAGTTATATCGTTTTAAATAAACTTATTGTTGATGCTGATGAAGTTGTTTTAAACATATTTACAATTGTAATTTACCATTATATGAATTATTTTATTACATTTGTAAACATAATTTACAATTTAAATTACCATGATAAATACGGACGATTTTGTGAAACGATTAGAAACCATTTTTGATTATTATGGACTAACTGCTTCTTCATTTGCAGATAAAATCAACGTACAACGTTCGAGCATTTCTCACCTATTGTCAGGAAGAAACAAACCGAGTTTAGATTTTATCTTAAAAGTTATAGAGAATTTTCCTGATGTAGAATTATTATGGTTATTAAATGGAAAAGGAAATTTTCCGAAAGGTGAAAATTATAATCCAGAAAAAATGGAGATCACTCCTATTCAAAAAAATGAAAAAGAAGAAGAAATAAATTCATCAGATTTATTTTCGAATAATGTGTCATCAATCGAAAATGAAAAAAATCGTGTATTTGAAAATATTTCTAAAAAATTTTCAAATACGGAAGTTTTCAATAATCCGACAAATGCACTAAATAACAATTCAGATATTGAACAAATTGTTATTTTTTATAAAGATGGAACTTTTAAAACCTATTCGCAAAAAAATCCCAACCTGAAATAAATCAAATTGGGATTCTCTCAAAAAACTTAAACTATTATTTTCTTATTAAATAAACAGATGAAACTCCGGCTTCAGTTCTGCTATTTAATGGCATAGCGTCACTAGTACTAGTAGGTAATGCAAAAGTTAATACTTTCCCACCTGAATTTAATCGCTCTGCAATGTAAATGTAATTTTTATCGCTATCGTATGCAACATCAACTGGATTTCCTAATGTAGAGTTTGGGCCGTAAATTCTAACTTGATTGGTCATAGCAATTGTTCCTAAGTTTGCTGTTGCGTTAATTTTTGCTGAAAAGTCGTTAATAACAATAATTCCACCATCACTATCAGAAGCTGCATTTCCAACATCAGTTAAAATCATTCTATTATCTGATGTGGAAAAAGTAATTCCGTGAGTTCTTACTAAGCCTTCAATTGTAACTCTTTTAGTTGGTAAAATGCTTCCATTCGGATTTGAAAAAAAGTTGTCGAAAACCAATAAATCACTAGATAAATCAGCAACAGCGTATAAAGTTGTACCTTCAATATGAATTCCCCAAACTTTAAAGTTTAAGGTGTATGAGTTTAATAATGTAAAACCAGCACTAGTTTTTCGATATACAATAAATTTATTTACATTACCATTTGCAGCGTTTTGATCTTGAGTAACGATAACTTTATCGCCAGAAACGGCAATTTCTCTTGGATTATTGAAATCGGTATTAGCAGTTGAAGCTTGTAAAAGTAAAACATCAGTGTCGTTAGCTACTGAGCTATTTAATCCTTTATATAATTGTAAAGTGTTGTTAGTTCTTGAAGCTAACATTAGTTCGTCTGTTTCGCTATTAAAATAGGCTCCATCAGCATCTAAACCATTAATGGTTAGTGATTTTGCAGTTGTTGTAGATTCTAATAAGTTAGTGAATGAAACTTTCCCTGTAGTGTTACTTGTTGTAATTAATTTTAATTCAGGTTTAGTCATTGGTTCCATTGGTGTCGTTTCGTTATCTGAACATGACGTTAATAGAATTGTTAAAGCGGAAATTGATAAAATAATTCGTTTCATAGTATTTAGTTTTTAAAGTTATATTTGTATATACGTAAAACTTTATACTATGGTTTTAAAATAATATTTTTTTTAAAAATAACTATTCTCGGGTATTTTTCCTTTTACATCTTTAAATAGACTTTCTAGATATTTTGAATCTTTTTCATAATCATTTGTAATGGTAAAAGGCTCGAAAATAATAACTTGCTTATTAGCGTAATCAAATCCAATAGGGATAATTGGTACATTCGCTTTTTGAGCAATATAATAATATCCTGATTTCCATTGTGTTACTTTTTTTCTAGTTCCTTCTGGAGATAGAGACAATCTGAAAACTTCTTTGGTTTCAAATATTTTAGCAATGGCGTCAACTTTATTTTCTGTTTTACTTCTATCCAAAGGAGTTCCGCCCATCCATTTTAAATATGGACCTAATGGAAATTTGAATAATTCTTTCTTAGCTAAGAAATTAATTTCAACTGGAAAAGTTCCTCTAAAGAAAACACCCGTAAAAAAATCGAACCAACTTGTATGTGGAACCACAATTATAATGCATTTTTTTATGCTGGTATTGAAAGTGCCTTTCACTTTCCAACCCAATAATTTAAAAAATATAAATCGGTAAATTATTTGTTTCATTCTTGTAAATTTGGACAGCAAAAATATAGTATATTTACTTAAATTACAGCAACATGTTGAAAAAAATACTTAGTTACCTCTATCCTATTACAGTTTATAATAAATCGTCTAAAATTAGTCAGTCGTTAGAAGTAACTTTGTATAATGGTAAAACGTTGTTGAACACTAAAAACACCAATTATTCTTTCGGTAGTTTGCAAACAGTTCTCAAAAAAGGACTTATAACGATTGGTAGATTTGAAATTAATAGAATGGATAATGTTCTTGTTTTAGGAGTGGCAGGCGGAAGCGTTGTTCAGACACTAATTAAAGATTTTTCGTTTACCAAAAACATTACTGGTGTTGAGTTAGATGCTGAAGTAATTGAAATTGCGAATTCATATTTTGGTTTAAATAAAGTTAGTAATTTTAAATGTGTGATTGACGATGCAGAACAATTTGTTTCAACTAGTAAAGATTCTTACGATTTAATAATAGTAGATATTTTTAAAGATACAGAAATGCCAGGATTTTTATTTGAGAAAAACTTCATAGATAATGTAAAACAATTACTTCAAAAAAATGGTTATATCATCTTTAATATGATGGTTTTAGATAAAAGTAAAAAAGATAAAATTGAACTTTATTTAGAATATTTTGAAGATGAAAATTTTTCAAAAAAAGTACTAAAAAATGTAGAACGTTATAATGATTTAATTATTATTAAAAGGTTATAAGAAACCCTTTCACTACAAAAAAATAAAAAATGAAAAGCTTTTTAAGACAACTTCTCCTTGGAAAAATTACTAGAAAAGATCAACCTAGGTTAATTATTAATCCCATTCAGAAAAGAATTCTAAATATTAAATCTATCTGGAATAATGATCATCAAGACGATAATGGGATTGAGAAAATTTTCAGATTGTTTTTATCTATTTCACAACTTCTCTTTCCTGGGATTTATATCAAATATTGGGTTTCAAAAAGAAATTCTGAATATCAAGATATAGCAATGGACTTTTATATTTTATTGAAGTTAACATTCCCAATATTAATTTTAAAAAACAATTGGCAAGAGCATGCAATTCTGATTTATATTATGGTCTATGTTTTGTTAGAAACTGTTTTATACATCCCAACTTTAATTTTTGCTTCTGATATGCTTTCTCGACCGCGTTCATATAAACGTTCGATGCTGCTTTTGTTCTTAAATTATTTAGAAATTGTTTGTGCTTTCGCAGTTTTATATACTTTAGGAAACAATATGAATAAACCATTTATATATTGGTTTGATCCAATTTATTTTAGTATAATTACTTCAAATTCTATCGGTTATGGTGATTTTTATCCTGTTACAACATTTGCAAAAGTTTTAGTAAGTATTCAAGCTATGTTTTTCTTATCGTTTTTAGTTTTATTTTTAAATTTCTTTTCATCTAAAGTAAAAAGTAAAGGTTATTTTGACCACGAAAGTGAAATTTAAAGTATTAAAATTATCCTAAATTCCACGCTTCAATTAGTACTTTTCAGTTATAAAAACTACTTTTGGCAAAGTGAGAAATACCATAAAAATATTATTTATACTTTTTTTTTCTGTTCTAAGCTACTTTGTTATAGGTAATTTACAACAGATGGCTGATGGTATTAATCCAATTCCACAGCAAGAACAATCAGAGAAAAAGGAAATCCATACTGTTGATTCTCCAACTGTTTTAAGTGATAATTTAAACAGAACGTTACAAGTTCACGTTTATACAGCAAAAACTAAAATTACAAAAGCTTTTTATAACATTCATTTTATAAAAGCTATAAATAAGAAAAAAGAAAACAAATCGGTTTTAGCCAAAAATCATTTTTCTTATACTATTATTCCTATTAGTTTCAAGAAAACTGATATTATATTTCCTTTCCATAATTTCTGGTAATTAATTATGCATTTTACTCGTAAAATAAGTTTGTAAGTATTAAAAAAATGCCTGCAAAACAGTAATGTATCATTAATTTAAAATTTAAAAACATGGATTCAACATCCTTAACAATTGGCATCATATTAGTCATAATATGTGTATTTCCATTCGTATTATTCAGTGTAAATAATAGTAAAAAACGCAAAAGAAGAATTCAAAATTTAGTTAAAAAAGCGCAAGAAAGCAATGCGACTATTCAAGAAAAAGACGATTGGAATCAATCTATAATCGGAATAGACAAAACAAATAAAATGCTATTTTTCTCTAAAAAATCAGAAGAATTTGATAAATTTATCTCCATCAATATTTCGGAATTGCTAAAATGCCGAATTGAGCGAACAGAAAATAATCATAAAGTACTAGAAAAGTTAGAATTAGAGTTAACTTTCGCTAGTAAACCAACAGTCGTTTTAGAATTTTTCAATAAAAACGAAACCCGATTAATACTGAACGAAATTGAAATTATTCAAAAATGGCAAACGCTATTGAATAAAATCACATAAATCATTCTTAAAATATATAAAATGAATTCATTTTTCAAAAATATCATTCTTAAACTCATAATTCGCGATGATACAATAGATAGAAGTAAAATATCTGATTATATTTTCGCGAAAGCATATAAGAAATTTAAAATCACAGTGAAACATAATATCAAAGATGTGTTCTTGATTTTATTGGGAATTTTATCTGCATCATTTGGTTTTAAAGCATTTTTATTAACGAATCATTTTATTGATGGTGGCGCTACAGGTATTTCTTTACTTGTAGCTTCACTAACTAATATTCCATTATATATACTAATTATTTGTGTCAATTTACCATTTGTATTTTTAGGTTATAATGTAATTGGAAAACAATTTGCCATAAAAACAGCATTTGCCATAGGCGGACTTTCCATAGCTTTAGCCACATTGACTTTTCCAAATGTTACAAACGATAATTTATTAGTCGCCGTTTTTGGTGGATTTTTCCTTGGAGCTGGAATTGGTTTTGCTATTAGAGGTGGCGCCGTTATTGATGGAACGGAAGTTTTAGCCATTTATTTAAGTCGAAAATTTGGGACAACTATTGGTGATGTCATTATTATCATCAACATTCTTATTTTCAGTACTGCTGCTTATTTTTTAGGAATTGAAGTCGCTTTGTATTCGATGATTACGTACTTGGCAGCTTCGAAAACGCTCGATTTTATTGTGGAAGGTATTGAAGAATATATCGGTGTTACTATTGTTTCTTCGCACAATGAAGAAATTAGAGAAATGATTATCAACATAATGGGTCGTGGAGTTACGGTTTACAGTGGTAAAAAAGGTTTTGGAAAACGTGGCGAAACGAAACAAACCGATATTGTTTACACTGTAATTACTAGGTTAGAATTAAACAAATTAATGACCGAATTGGACAAAATTTCTCCTTCTGCTTTTGTAGTGATGAATAGTGTAAAAGATACTCGTGGCGGTATGATTAAAAAACGACCATTGAAACATTAAGCATGGAAATTGATCAATTTATTTTTTGTTTAGAAGCAGTTTCAGATGTTGAAGTTATTGAGACAACCGAAGTAGTAAAAGAGTTAGAAAATCTAGCTTTACATCACGGGATTACTAATATTTACAAAGCTTGCGATACGATTGAAGGTTTAGAAGAAAGTTTGTCGGCACTACTCTACGATGATCATAATTTTAAGAATTATGAAATTATTTATTTAGTGATGGAAGGCGAAGATAATTCAATTTGTATTTACGATTACTATTATAGTTTAGATGAAATTGCTGAACTTTTTGAAGGTAAAATGAAAGGAAAAATTATTCATTTTGCCAATACTAAAACCTTAGAGTTAACAAATGATGAAGCACAATTTTTCTTAGATGTGACAGGAGCTAAAGCGATTTCTGGATATGGTGCAAAATTTAGTAACTTAAAAAGTTACCAACTAGACCAAGCCTTTTTTCAGCTTTTTCAAGAAAATGATGATATTACTGAAGTTGTTGAAACACTTTTTGAAAAACATTACGCGCTTTGTAAACTATTAGATTTTAGATTGTATTTTTAAGCTAAATTCTTATAAATGTGATAGATAATTTTGCGAATCATCATTTAATATCATTTATTTGTAATAATATATTTTTGTTTAAAACATAAATTGCACCAAATGAAAAAAAATCTACTACTTTTATTCTTAGTCTTTGCATCTGTTGTTTCTGCCCAAGAAGCAACGCCAACAATAGAAAACATTAATTCATTTGAAGGTAAAACCATTACCATTTGCGAAAAAGTTACTGGAGTTCATGAAACCAAGGGCGAAAACGTAATTCTGAATTTCGGAAAGGCTTATCCTAATAATGCTTTTTCAATCATTATTTTTAAACGTGATAGAGAAAAATTCTCTTATAATCCATTAGAATTTTTAAATGAAAAAACCATTTGCATTACTGGAACTGTTATTATGTATAAAGGAAAACCAGAAATCGTAATAAAATATGAATCTGAGATTGTGATTAAATAATTATTTAACCAACAACCTCGCTTTTTCTAAATCTTCCAACGTATCAATTCCTATACTTGCATGTGAAGTTTCTATCATTTTAATACGTTTTCCGTATTCTAAATAACGTAATTGTTCTAGTTTTTCTGAAGCTTCTAAAGAAAGCATTGGTAAACGATAGAAATCCATCAATGCTTGCTTTCTAAAGGCGTAAATTCCAATATGCTTCATATAACGCACACCAACATTTTCTTCACGAGGAAACGGAATTACAGAACGAGAAAAATATAAAGCAAAACCTTGTTGATCAGTAATCACTTTGACATTATTCGGGTTTTCAATTTCAACTTTATCTTTAATTTCAAACATTAACGAAGCCAAATCTATTTTCTTTTCTGCATCTTGTTTGAAAGCTTCAATAATTTGTTCTAACGGCGTTTTATTGATAAAAGGTTCATCACCTTGAACATTTATGACAATATCAGTATCAATATTTTCTACAGCTTCCGCAATTCGGTCGCTCCCACTTTCGTGTTCTTTGATGCTCATAATCGCTTTTCCGTTGTGCGAAATAATTTCGTTATAAATTAAATCAGAATCGGTAACCACAAACACATCATCAAACAAATTCGTAGCCACAGCTGCTTCATAAGTTCTTAAAATAACCGTTTTTCCACCTAAATCTTGCATTAATTTAGCAGGAAATCGTGTAGAAGCATAACGAGCAGGAATGACAGCAATTATTTTCATTGTATAAATTTTGTTAATGGTTTTATGGTTTGTTAAAAGTCAAATTTACTCATAATCTTCATCTTTAAAACCAATTAAATATAATTTTTCTTTCGCTCTAGTAATTGCAGTATATAACCAACGAACATAATCTCTATCGACACCATTTGGTAAATAGGGTTTTTCTACAAACACACTACTCCATTGACCTCCTTGCGATTTATGACAAGTAATCGCGTAAGAAAACTTGACTTGCAACGCATTAAAATATGGATTGCTTTTGACTTTTAAAAGCTTTTTATATTTATGAGTTTCGTTTTCGTAATCTTTAGAAACTTCCTGGTATAATAAGTTCGATTCTTCATAGGTTAACGATGCCGATTCACTTTCAATAGTATTTAAAAGTAAAACGGTTTCAAAGGAAGCTTCATTCGGATAATCAACCATTCGTATGGTAACATTTGCGAATTTAAATCCGTACAATTCTTGAATATTTCTGATTTTTAAGACTTCAATGATATCACCATTGGCAATAAAACCAGCTTGTGAAGTATCATTCAACCAAAAATAATTGTTTTTCACTACCATTAGTAAATCGCCAGCGGATAAATCGCTTTCTTTTCCTAAAATACGTTGTCTAATTTGCTGATTGTATTGATTCGCTCTTTTGTTCGAGCGCACAATAAAAGCGGTATCTTCCGTAGAATAATTTCTGTACGATTGATGTATGGCGTCTTCAATATCAAAACCATCTTCTAATCGCACTATATCTTTATAGCTTTTCAAATTGAATTTATAAGCATCAACAAAATGTGATTTTAGTAATTCTCGTAATTCAGTTGCGTTGTATAAAATCCCAGAATTTTCAGCTTGTCGCATGACTTCATCCAATTCAATATGAACGATTTCTTTATCATAATGAACATTTAAAGAATGAATATCTAAAGCCGGACTAATATCAGAATTGACTGGTGGCAACTGCGCCGTATCTCCAACTAAAATTAACTTGCAATTTTGTCCAGCATCAACATAAAAAAGTAAATCATCTAATAAAGAACCATTTTCATACAAACTCGTTTCGTTAGATTGGTCTGAAATCATAGACGATTCATCCACAATGAAAATCGTATCTTTAAATTTATTGGCTTGCATCACAAATCCAACACCGCCATTTTTATTTTTTTTTGGAAAATAAATTCGTTTGTGAATGGTAAATGCTGGTTTTTCAGAATATGCCGACATCACTTTCGCAGCACGACCAGTTGGTGCTAACATCACCGATTTTTTATTTGCTGTATTCAATTGATTTACCAAAGTAGAAATCACCGTAGTTTTTCCTGTTCCGGCATACCCTTTTAACACAAATAAATCGTCTTTGGAATGTAGAATGTAACCGGCAATTTTTTGGAAGAAAATATCCTGATTTGCGGTAGGCTCAAAAGGAAAATTATCCATTAAAATTCTGTAAAATTGCGTTGGCGACATTAATTTTTATTTAAGAACTTCAAATATAGCAAGGATTTTAAATATAATTTCATTTGAGGGTTTTTAATTCTCTCAAAAAATGTAAATTTGTCAATCAAATAGAAAACATGAATCAAGATATTACTCAAAAAACATATAAAAAGTTATGCTTTGAGGTTGCAAATAGTAACCTTTCTTTTTGTGTTATTGATTTGATTTCGAACAAAATAATTACACATAAATCGTATTCCATCAAAGAAAATAATGTGGTAGAAGAAGAATTGTGGAAAATATTTGTGGAAAACCCTATTTTAGAAGAGAAGTACGATGATGTAGTGGTTTTGCACAATTCTAATTTAAACACTTTTGTGCCTTCTTCCCTATTTGATCCGAATTATTTAGGAAGTTATTTGCAGTATAATTCAAAAGTTTTTGAAACGGATTATTTTGCTTACGATTATTTAGATACGTACGATTTAAACAATGTTTTTATTCCATATACGAATATAAATAACTATTTATTAGATCATTACGATACTTTTGATTATAAGAATTGCAATTCGATATTCGTTAAAAAAGCATTAGATTTTTCTAAGAATAACGATGCAAAACAAGTTTGGGTACATTTTCAAAATGATAGATTTGAAATTGTAGTTACCAAAAACAAACATTTATTATTGTTTAACACATTTATTTACAAAACGTTAGAAGATTTCATTTATTACTTATTGTTCACATATGAGCAATTGCAACTGAATCCGGAAATTGTTCCAGTTCAGTTTGTAGGTGACATTTCGGAAGAAAGTGATTCTTTTAAGATAGCGTACAAATACATAAGAAATTGTAGTTTGTTAGATGTGTCGCAATTAAAAACAGCCTTTAATGTGGAAGAAAAAGACCTATTAAAGCACTTTATTTTATTTCACTCATGAGAATAATATCAGGAAAATATAAAGGAAGAAGATTACAAGCGCCTAAAAATTTGCCTGTAAGACCAACCACCGACATGGCGAAAGAAGCTTTGTTTAATATTTTGAACAACCATTTTAATTTTGGTGAACTTAAAATCTTAGACTTATTTTCTGGAACTGGAAATATTGCTTACGAATTTGCTTCTCGTGGTGCTACGCCTTTAGTTGCAGTTGATGCCGATATGGGTTGTGTCAATTTTATTAGAAAAATATCAACTGAATTTGATTTTGATATTACGCCAATTAAAAGTGATGTTTTTACTTTTTTACAAAAACATAAAGGAAGTTATGATATTATTTTTGCTGATCCACCATATCATTTAGATCAAAAAGATTTTGAAAAAATTCCGAATTTAATTTTCGAAAATGAAATATTAGACGAAGAAGGCATGTTGATTATTGAACATTCTAAAGATACTAAATTGGAACATTTGGATAATTTTTCATTTGCCAGAACTTATGGAGGAACCACTTTTACATTTTTTGAATTAGTAAGCGATGAAGATGAAAGTGATGATATCACAGAAGACGATGATGAAGACGACGAAACTGAATCAGAATAAAATAAAAAAAATCCCGTCTCATAATTAAACGAGACGGGATTTTTGCATTGTAACTAAAACTAAACTATTAAAACACTATGTTTATAATTATTTTCTGATGAACATTAAAGTGTAATATTTTACACCAGCAGCATCAGCTTTTACAGCTAATCCAAAGTGTGTATGATTTCCTTCTAAATTTGCTTTGTGTGTTGGACTAGCATTCCAAGCAGCTAAAGTAGATGCTGGAGTATTATAACCAGCTGCAATATTTTCACTTGAAGAAATTGCTCCAAGTCCACTTCTTAATAATGCTGCTCTATCTTCAAAATTATCATGACTTGCAATACCTTTTGAAATCATATAATCATCATGAGTAGAAGCAACATAAGAAATTTCGCTTATTATTGTTAAAGCATTTAAGCCTTTGCTAACTCTATCTTGATTTACTAAATCTAATAATTCAATTTCAAAAGCTGAATGTGTGTAGCTTTTTAATACTACTGATGGTTTTGTTGTTTCAACTCCTGTTGCATCTTCGCTTGAACAAGACAATAAAAACATTGAAAAACATAAAACTACTAAACTTCTTAAAAACATCATTTTTTTCATAATTATCGACTAAGTGATTGATTTACAGGACAAATGTATGTATTTTCAGTTTAACTGCAAATAAAATCGACGAAATACACTAAATTTTAACATTTCAACTACTTTATTTTCAGGTAGTTATGTTTTTTGTAAGTAAAAACATAAAAAAAGACTACTTACTGAGATTAAAACCATAATTTTATGTAACTATTTGATTAACAATATAATAGTTGTTGCTTTTTTGCTAGAAATATCTTCAATTTATATTAATTTCAATTGTATGAACATAATATTGTAGAAGTTTAAGGTGTAGACATAGGAGAAAAAAAAATCCCGTTCTGAAAAATATCGGAACGGGATTTTTAAAGTGTAATTAAAAACTAAACAATATGTTTATCAATTTATTTTCTGATGAACAATAATGTATAATATTTTTTTCCTGTTGCATCAGCTTTTACAGCTAATCCAAAGTGCGTGTGATTTCCTTCTAAATTTGCTCTATGTGCTGGACTTGCATTCCAAGCTGCTAATACACCAGAAGGTGTGTTAAAACCTGAAGCAACATTTTCACTTGCTGTAACAGCACCAAGTCCTGCTTCTAATGATTCTGCTCTTTCTTCAAAATTATCATGACTGATTACGCCTTTTGAAATCATATAGTCATCATGTGTAGATGCAACGTATGAAATTTGACTTAAGATAGTTAAAGCACTTAACCCTTTGCTAACTCTATCTTGATTTATTAAATCTAATAATTCTAATTCAAAATCTGATTGTGTATATGTATTTAATACAATTGATGGTTTTGTAGTTTCAACTTCCGATGTATCTTCGCTTGAGCAAGACATTAACGTAACTGAAAAGCACAGAATAACCACGCTCTTTAAAAGCATTATTTTTTTCATAACTTCCGATTTGGGGGGTTCATTTATATTCGTGGCAAATATATAATTTCTTCGTTTAACTGTGAAAAAAATCGACAAAATACACTAAAATTTAACATTTTAAACAATTCAACTTCAGTTTGTTATATTTTTTGTAAGTAAAAACATAAAAAAAATCCTAAACATTGTGTTTAGGATTCTATTTTTTATAGATTTATAACAATTAAGGAGATAATCTTTCTATTTTCCAACAAAAATCTTGTTGTATTTTATATCTAATTCTGTCGTGTAATCTGTTGGCTCTACCTTGCCAAAATTCTACTTCAACAGGTTTTACTAAAAATCCACCCCAATTTTCTGGTCGGTTAATTTCTGAACCTTCCGTTTCTTTTTCTAAAGCTTTTAGTTTTTCATCTAAATATTCTCTTGATGGAATAACTTCACTTTGATTAGAAACAATCGCGCCAAGCTTGCTTCCTTCTGGGCGAGAATTGAAATAATTATCTGAAATAGTATTTGATGTTTTTTCAGCAATACCTTTAATAATTACTTGACGCTCTAAAATTGGCCAAAAGAAGGATAAACAGATATTTGGATTTTGTAAAATTGCTTTTCCTTTTTCCGAATTATAATTGGTATAGAAAATAAAGCCTTCTTCGTTAAACTTTTTAAGAAGCACTACTCTACTTTTTGGAAATCCGTCTAAACCAATAGAAGCGACGGTCATAGCGTTTACTTCTCCATCTTCTTGTTCTTCTGCTTCATAAAACCATTTATGAAACAATTGTATAGCATCATCCGGAATTGTAGTTTCTAACAATTCACTCTTTTCGTATGATTTTCTATAATTGGATAAATCTTTCATGTTGTTTGCCGCGAAGTCAGAAAGTCGCGAAGGCTTTTTAATTTATTTTGTTTCTCAGTATAATAAATCTTAAAACTCAAATTCCAAACCATCATCGGCTAACAAAACATTTTCGAAAATTTCATTGGCTTCGGTTCTGAATAATTCAATATTGCCGTAACGTGTTGAATAATGTCCGAGTAATAAGTTTTTTACTTCTGCTAATTTAGCAATATTTGCGGCTTGTTTTGCAGTTGTATGCATGGTTTTTTCTGCTAAATGACTTTCGCTTTCTAGAAAAGTACTTTCGTGATATAAAACGGTAACGTTTTTAATTATCGGAATAATTTCCTCGTTATATATCGTATCTGAACAAAAGGCATAACTTTTTGCGATTTCTGGATCGAAAGATAATTCGGCATTTGGAATAACTCTTCCGTCATCTAAAGTGATATCACCACCATATTTAATTTTATTATAATATACTTTCTCAATATCATAATTTAAAATGGCATCAATATTCAGTTTTCGTTCTTTGTTTTTTTCTTCGAACAAGTAACCGTTTGTGTAAACTCTATGTTTTAATGGTATTGTAGTCACTTTTACTTTTTCATCTTCGTAAATGATTTCGCTTTCTTTTGAAGTCAATTCGTGAAAAAATAAATTATATGAAGTATATGCATTTCCTAATTTTAAAAGCAATAATATGGCTTCTTTAATGCCTTTCGGACCATAAATATGTAAATCTTTTTCTCTACCTAATAACATAAAAGTAGAGATCAAGCCAATTAATCCAAAGAAATGATCGCCATGTAAATGTGAAATAAAAATATGTTCAATTTGAGAGAACTTAATTTTGTGTTTGCGAAGCTGTACTTGTGTTCCTTCGCCACAATCTACTAAGAACATGTGACTTTTTATTTCTAAAACTTGCGAAGTAGGATTAGTGATTGTTCTTGGTGTAGCGGCATAACAGCCTAATATCTTGACTTTCAAAGTAGGTTATTGCAATTTTTGTTTCTTATTTTCGTTGTAGATGTTCATTGTAAAAAGAAGAATCAATAAAATGTTTGATATGATTCTAAACCATTCAATTTTATTTTCTCTGAAAGAAATAACTATATTTAATACTAGTAATATAACTGCTAATATTAGGAAAAACAGGTTGAATTTAGCTCTTCTAGTCATTATTTATTGTTTTCGATTTTACTTAATTTGATGATTTGTATAATAAAGCTTATTGACATTAATAAACTTGCAGCTATCCAAATATAATTGAAATCATTATTTTTAAAACCTCTAATTGTATAAACTGCTGTTAAAAAAGTAGATATAAACAATAATGCTGTATATATGTATATTTTGGTTTGGTTAGATGTTTTCATAATTAAAATCCTAAATCGCGTTCAATTTCTTCCATATCAATAATATCGTGTGCTTCTAATAAAGAAGGAACCGTATTTATTGAAGTCGGCACTTTGTTAAAATCAATGTCTTTTGCCACAACTACAAAAGATTTTTTATTCTTTTTATGTGTTTTAGCTAAATCAGAAAATTGTTTTAATTGACTTAAATTAAATGACTTATCATGTGTTACGTCAATAATTAAATTAACTGATTTGTACGAGTTATATTGAGAAGTTACTTTTTCTAAAAACGCATCAAAACTGCTTTCAGTATCTTTAATCGTTGTAGTATGTCCTTTATGTTCTACTTTCATTTTTGAAAAGTTTATGAGTTAAATCTAGTTCTGAATCTTACTTGCTAATAAATAAATAACCGCCATTCTCACGGCAACTCCATTTTCGACTTGATCTAAGATAACTGAATGATTTCCATCCGCCACGTCTGAAGTAATTTCCACACCACGATTAATTGGTCCGGGATGCATCACTACAATTTCTTTATTCAGATTGTTTAATATTTCATTTGTTAGTCCGAATTGTTGCGTGTATTCACGAGTATTCGGGAAATAACTAACGTCTAATCTTTCGTTTTGAACGCGTAACATATTCGCTACATCACACCATTCTAGCGCTTTTATCAAATTTGGTTCGTAAGTAACTCCTAATGAATTGATGTATTGTGGAATTAGTGTTTTTGGTCCGCAAACTTTCACTTCTGCACCTTGCATTTGTAAGGCAAAAATATTGGAAAGCGCTACTCTACTGTGTAAAATATCACCAACAATTACAATTTTTTTACCTGCAACTTCTCCTAATTTTTCTCTAATGGTGTAACTATCTAATAATGCTTGTGTTGGATGTTCGTGTGCGCCATCACCAGCATTTACAATACTTGCTTTTACATGTTGCGATAGAAAATGAGCGGCTCCAGGAGAACTATGTCTCATTACAACCATATCCACTTTCATCGCTAAAATATTATTCACCGTATCAATTAACGTTTCTCCTTTTTTAACAGACGATTGTGCTGAAGAAAAACTCATCACATCAGCTGAAAGTCGTTTTTGAGCCAACTCGAAAGATAATTTTGTACGTGTACTATTTTCAAAAAAGATATTGGCAATGGTAATATCTCTTAATGAAGGCACTTTTTTTATGGGACGATTAATTACTTCTTTGAACTGATCGGCAGTTTCAAGAATTAAATTAATATCATTCTTGTTGATGTATTTTATTCCTAGTAAATGATTGACGCTTAATTCTTTCATTTTTGTTGTTGTGTTGTTTAATCTGAATTAATTTCAGATTCTGTTTTCTTTATATAATTATGACAGGTCTAGACCTGTCACTACGACTTCACTTCAATATAAACGGCATCTTCGCCATCATTTTCTTTCCATTTTACCAAAACTTTTTCGTTGTTAATGGCGTCTACTTGTCGTCCACGATAATCAGGTTGAATAGGTAAATCACGACTAAAACGTCTGTCAATTAAGGTTAAAAGTTCAATAGATTTTGGTCTTCCAAACGATTGAATGGCTGTTAAGGCTGCGCGAATACTTCTTCCAGTATATAAGACGTCATCAATGAAAACGACATTTTTATCTTCTACTAAAAAATCGATTTGTGTTTGATTGGCTTCGAATGGTTTTTCACTTCTTCGGAAATCATCTCTAAAGAAAGTAATGTCTAATAAACCTAGTTTTAAATCGGAAATTTGATATTCTTCTTTTAAAATTTCAGTTAATCTTTTGGCTAAAAAAGCACCTCTTGGCTGAATTCCGATAAGTATGGTATTAGAAAAATCGAGATGTTTTTCGATTAATTGACAGGCCAATCGATGTAGAATGATATTGACTTCTTTAGTGTTGAGCAATACTTTTTGACTCATGTTTTTATGTGTTGTGTTTACAAAAGTAAGTAAAATTTAGAACAAAGAAAACAGTTGAAAGAAAAAGACTCCTAAAAACTATAACTTCATTAATTCTTGATATAATCTGTGCGTTGGCAAGCCAACTACATTCGCATAACTTCCTTCAATTTTTTCAATTGCGACTAAACCAATCCATTCCTGAATTCCGTACGAACCTGCTTTATCAAAAGGCTTGTAATTATTTAGATAATATTTAATTTCATCTGAAGATAATGCAGTAAATGTCACTAAAGTTTCGTCGTAAAAAACGATTTCTTTAATCGTGGTTTTAATACAAACTGAAGTAATAACTTTATGTGTTGTTCCTGACATTTCGGTAAGCATTTCAAAAGCATCATCATAATCTTTCGGTTTACCTAAAGCCTTATTATTTAGCCAAACAATCGTATCTGAAGTGATCAGAATATCGTTATCGTCTAAATCTAAAGTAAACGCCGAAGCTTTTAATTTAGCTAGGAAATTCGTAATTTCTTCCGCTTGTAAATGTTCTGGATAAATTTCTTCAATATCTTTTAATTGAATTTCGAAATCGACATCTAATTCTTTCAAAAACTGTTGTCTTCTTGGTGAACCAGAAGCTAAAATGATACGATGATTTTTGAATTTTTCGTTCAGCATACTAATTCCCAATTAAAACAATTGCTGTTAATGATAAAATAGTTGCAAGCATGATGAATTTTAATAGTTTACTGATAAAACTAAAATCCTTTTTTTCTTTTGCTAGAATCGTTTTAACAATCACAAAAAATGTTGGTAAAAACAACAACGCCACAAAATAACCAATAACATAAGGCATGTGCATGATGTTATTGTAAATGAAATAACAAGCATATGCAATAAAACCAAGTAAAGTTACACTTGAAATTATTTTACTTATTGTAATTCCGAAATAAGATGCTACAGTTGTAATTTCAAAAGCTTTGTCACCTTCAATATCTTCAATTGTTTTGATAATTTCTCTTGCAAAATGTAATAAGAAAGCTAAAACTGCATAATCAATAATTACAGATAAAATATTAAACATTTCTGCCCTATTAAAATCAAATATAAAAGGATAGATATTAAACAACCCAACAACTAAAATACTAAAAGATGCTAAAGTTGCAATAACTGCATTTCCTACTAGTGGAATCTGTTTTAATCCGTTTGAGTACACATATAATAAGGCAGAACAAATAACAAATGTTGCTGCAATAGCTGGTTTCCCTACTGCTCTACTCAAATAGAAACCTAAACCAACTCCAATTACATTTAAAGCAAAATATAAATTATAAGCGTTTTTTTCTGAAATATGTGTGCCAACATAAACCTTACTTGGTTTGTTAATATTATCCACATCTACATCGTAAATATCATTAATAATATAACCTGCAGCTGCTATTGAAAGAGTGGCAATTATTAGTAAAAAGTATTTCCAATCTGATAAGGCTTGTAAAATTTCAGCTTGATTTAAAAAAGTATATTTTATTACGATTTGCGATAAAGCAATCATTAATAAATTTTCTATGCGTATAAGTTTTAAGTAGTATTTCATTTTTATTTTATGTGAATTGTATATTATTTTTAAAAAAACTTGGCGTCAAAATCATCCATCCATTTTCCTTGAACTTTCAATACTTGTTCGATTACGTCACGAACTGCGCCTCTTCCACCATTTACGTGAGAAATATATTTGCAAATTCCTTTAATTTCTTGAACTGCATCTTGTGGACACGTTGGTAATCCGACTTTTTGCATCACTAAATAATCCGGAATATCGTCACCCATATATAGAATTTCTTCTGGTTTTAGTTGATACGCATCGCAAATTTCATGAAATTTTTCTACTTTATCTGGAGCAGCTAAATAAATGTCTTTGATTCCTAAATTTTGTAAACGCACACGAACACCTTCATTGCTTCCGCCAGAAATAATACAAACCGGATAACCTTTGTCTACAGCGGCTTTCATCGCATAACCATCCTTAATATTCATTTGACGAAGCAATTGTCCGTCTTCCGAAATATGTACGGTTCCATCTGTTAAAACTCCATCAATATCAAAGATAAACGCTTTAATATCATTCATTAATTCTTTATAACTTTTCGACATTTTGTATAGATTTTGTCAGGATTTTATATATTTCTTTTTGATTTTCATCGGTTAGAAAATCGATATGTTTTTCAATTGTTTTACTATCATTTCTCACAGCCGGACCAGTTTGTGCTTCTTGTGGAGAAAGTGATTTTATTTTCTGAGCTGTTTCTTCAATTAAAGGTTGTAAAATATGGAATGGAATATTATTTTCTTTGCAGATTTCATTACCAATTTGATACAAATGATTCGTGAAATTACACACAAAAACCGCCGAAACATGTAATGCTTTTCGTTGTTTTCCATCAATTTTATTGACAGAATTGGAAATCGATTTGGCTAATTTTTCTAAAATCGCATAATCTTCAGCGTTTTCAGTTTCTAAACAAATTGGAATTTCCTTAAAATCGACAGCTTTATTTTTAGTAAAGGTTTGTAATGGATAAAAAACGCCTCTTTTGTTTTTTGCGTCAAGCACATCAAAATCAGTACTTCCAGAAGTATGAACCACTAACCTATTTTCAAATTGTAATTGATTAGAAACATTTGCGATAGCGTTATCAGAAACACAAATAATGTAAACATCAGCTTCTAAAATTTGAGTAAAATCGGAAGTTTGAATGCTTTCAGGAAAATCTTTTGAAAGAGTTCTAGAAAAAACCTGAACTACTTCTACTTCAGATGCTTTGGAAAAAGCCTGAAATAAATGCGTTGCCACGTTTCCTGAACCTAAAAGAATTACTTTTATCATGTTGCGAAGATAAACAATTGCAATATCAATTACAATATCATTTTTAATGTTAAACAGATTTTAAAAATTATATAAATCTTTGAAATTTCTTAAATCTGTGTTGTATGAAATCATCCTATTACCTATTTTTGAAAAAAATCTACCGAAAAATGAAAATCGTTATATCGCCAGCAAAATCTTTAAACTTTGACAAGGAACTTCCAACCAAATTACACACGGAATCTGCTTTTCTAAAACAAGCGGAAACCATTCAGAAAACTTTGAAAAAGAAGAAGCCAAAACAATTGATGGAATTAATGCATATTTCTGAAAAATTAGGCGAATTAAACTGGCAACGCAATCAAGATTGGCAAACACCTTTTACTACTGAGAATGCCAGACCAGCAGTTTTTACATTTGATGGTGATGTGTATTTGGGATTAGATGTTTATACTTTATCTGTAGAAAAATTAGACGATTTACAAGATAAATTACGCATACTTTCAGGTTTATATGGTTTATTAAAACCTTTAGATTTAATGCAAGCCTACCGATTAGAAATGGGAACCTCAATCAAAATTGGTACGAAGAAAAACTTATACGAATTTTGGAAGAAAACTATAACAGATACTTTAAATTCGGAATTAGAAAAAGATGAATTATTTGTGAATTTAGCCAGTAACGAATATTTTTCAGCTGTTGATGTGAAGAAACTAAAAGTTCCTGTAATTACGCCAGAGTTTAAAGATTACAAAGACGGTAAACTGAAAATGATTTCATTCTTTGCTAAAAAAGCTAGAGGAATGATGGTTCGTTATATTATTGATACGAATGCCGAAACTATTGAGGATTTGAAAGGTTTCAACTACGAAGGTTACGCTTTTGATAGTAATTTATCAGAAGGAAATAAATTAGTTTTTACGAGATAAAAAAAAATCCCAATCAATTGATTGGGATTTTTTTTTGAATTATATTTTGATTAGTGCATTGCTTCACTAATATCAACTTTGTTTTTATTGTTTTTGATTAAAAGTATAATCGGAATACAAATTAAAAACAGAATTCCTAAGTATAAAAAAATGTCCATGTATGATAAAACTGTACTTTGTTTCGTCACACTAAAATCAATTATTTTATGAGCTTTTGCTAAGGCTTCATTCGAACTAAATCCTTTCGCCATAAAACCATGTTGTAACTGAGTAATTCTATCTTGAACTTGTGTTTTTGTTGCATCAATATTGGCGATTAAATTCACACGGTGTTCTTGACTAAATCGTGCTATAAATGTGGTGATAATTGCAATTCCAAATGAACCTCCAAGTTGACGCATCATTCCTGTAAAAGCAGCTCCTTCTCCAATACTTTTTCCTTTTAATGTTGATAGTGATAAAGTCGTAATCGGAACAAATAATAATCCTAAACCTAATCCTCTAATAATTAATGGCCAATACATGTATTCTTCTCCAGTGTCTGGTGTCATTACGTTGTACATCCAAAATGTAAAGAAAAAGAACATCAAGAAACCAAGCGCAACCAAATATTTCTGAGGAACTCCTTTTTGTAATAATTGACCAATAATTGGCATCATAAAAGCCGTCATCAATGAACTTGGAATTAACAATAATCCCGCGTCAGTCGCAGTCCAACCTAATATCGATTGTGTATAAATTGGAATAATAAATGTGGAACCATATAAACCAAATCCCATAATGAAACTTAAAATCGTTCCAACTCGTAAATTGGTATCTTTTAAAACTTTCAGGTTTACGATTGGATATTTATACGTTAATTGCCTCCAAATAAAGAAAAACAAACTAAAGAAACTTACTAAACTTAGCGTAACTATTGTTCTGTCGTTAAACCAATCATCTTGTTGTCCGTGTTCTAAAACATATTGTAAAGATCCAATAAATCCAGCTAAAGTTAAAATTCCGTACCAATCGACTTGATTCGCGCTTAATTTCTCTCCGTATTTTGGACTTTTTACATATCGTAACGTTAATAATGTAGCGATAATTCCAATTGGAATATTGATGTAAAAAATATATGGCCATGAATACGTATCTACTAAATAACCTCCTAACGGCGGCCCTAAAGTTGGACCAACAATTACACCCATTCCGTAAATAGCTTGCGCCATTCCTCGTTTTGCAACAGGATAACTTTCGGTAATAATCGTTTGAGAAGTTACTAATAGTGCTCCTCCACCCAATCCTTGAATAAATCTAAAAATGATTAATTCCCAGATATCATTTGCATTTCCACATAAAAATGATGCTGTTGTAAATATAATGATGGATGCTGCAAAATAATTTCTTCTACCAAATTGTTGCGACAACCAGCTTGTCATCGGAATTACAATAACATTCGCAATTGCATAAGCTGTAATTACCCAAGCTACATCAGTTAATGTTGCACCAAGACTTCCACGCATGTCGTTTAATGCCACATTTACAATCGTAGTATCTACAATTTCTAAAAGCGCACATAAGACAGCAGTAATTGTGATTATTACTCGGTTAAAGCCATATTCAACTAAACTATCTTCGTTTGTGTTTGTTGTGCTCGTGCTCATGATTAATTTAAATGTACATCAACTTCAACATTCATTCCTGAACGAAGTAAATTGATTTTATCTTTAATATTATTTGTTGTCAATGAAATTTTAACTGGTAAACGTTGTACTGTTTTTACGAAGTTTCCAGTAGCATTATCTGGTGGTAACAATGAAAAACGTGAACCTGTTGCTGGAGAAAATGAAGTAATTGTACCTTCGAATTTTTCACCTGGAAAAGCATCTGCTTTAATTTCTACAGTTTGACCTAATTTCATTTTATTTAACTGCGTTTCTTTAAAATTAGCCACAACCCAAACTTCTTCAGAATTAATGATATAAAATAAAGACTGTCCTGGTTGAATTAATTGTCCAGGTTGTAAATCAACAGCTGAAATTTGTCCGTTTGTAGCAGCTGTAACCACTGTATATTTTAAGTTTAACATAGCAGCGTCTAAAGCAGCTTTTGCTCTTTCAATATTTGCTGCAGCAACAGAAGTTTGTTTTTGAGAAACATTCGTTCTTGTTACAGCAACATTTTTTTGGAAATCATTTGCGGATTTTTGTTGCTTCATCATTTTTAATTGACTTTCCGCTTCTTGTTTCGCTGCTAAAGCTTGTTCGTATTGTTGTTTTGTAATCGATTTGTTTTTATACAAGTTTTCAAAACGTTCGAAATCGTTAGTGGCTCTCCATAATCTAATTTGAGCCGATTCGATACTATTTACTGAAGATTTTGCATTCGCATCACTAACAGAAACTGTACTTTGAGCTGTTCCAACATCTGCTTTTGAAACTTCAAATGAACTTTGTGCGGCTAATAATGCTGCTTTAGCTTCTTCCACTTTTACGGTATAATCGCTGTTATCAATCACAAATAAAGTATCTCCTTTTTTTACGAATTGATTGTCTTTTACATATACTTTTTCAATAAAACCAGTTACTCTTGGGATTATCGGAGTCATGTTTTGTTCTACTTGTGCATCATCAGTTGTTTCATGCGAAAGTGAATGATTATATTTATATCCACCATATACCACACCTAAAGTTACTAATCCAATTAGAACGAATGTGAATTTTTTATTGGTTTTCTTTTTTTCCATTTTGAATATATTTTTAATTTATTGATTGTGTTAGTTTTCCTTTTTGAAATTGTAATTCGTAATATTTTTGTAAAATATCTGAAGTTGAAATTGTATAATTAATTTTTGCTTGTAATTGTTCAACGTTAGCTTCTAATAAATCATTGGTGTTTGATAATCCGTTGTTGTATTTATCTAATACAATTCTGTAGTTTTCGGTAGCTTGTAATTGTGCTTTTTCGTAAACATTCTTTTGTTTGATTGCTAACATGTAATTTTCATTCGCTTCTTGCACTTCTTCTTTAATTTTTTCGTTTAGAATCGCAATTTGATTTTCAGTTTCTAAAGCTTGACTTTTAGCCTTTTCAACATTCTTTTTATTTTTGAAGATGGATGAAAGATCATACGAAACTCCAGCACCAAAATTCATCGCATTCGTTACTGTTAAAGCATTTTTTACATCTAAAGCGATATAACCACCAATTAAATTAAACGAAGGGTAATAATTTCCTTTCGCGATTTTAATGTTGTTTTTGGCTGCTTGCTGTTGAAATGTCAAGGCTTCTAAATCTTTTCTTTGAACTGAATTATCAGAAATAGTTTGTAACGATTTAAATTCTCCTTCCGAAATTTTAATTTTTGTTCCTTCTGGTAATTGTAAAAAGTTTACCAATTGAAAATTCAAAACTGAATTATTTTTTTTAATTGTTTCTAACGATAATTCGATGTTAGATTCTTGTAATTGTGCTTTCAATAAGTCGTTATGAGCTAAAAGTCCGTTGTCTTCTAAAGCTTTAAAATCAACCACACGTTGGTGTGCACTTTTTAGATTATCTTCGGTTAACAAAATCATTTCTTGTGTTTTATACAAACTAAAATAAAGTTGGGTTACATATAAAGCAATTTCTTCTTTGGTATGTTGAGCGTTGCTAACTTCAGCTAAATTCAAATTTTGAGAAGCTTTTATGCGATTCTGAATTTTGAATCCATTAAAAACTGGAACAGTAATATTCGCTTGTCCAATTGCGATTTGACTTATATCTACTCCACCACCCGATTCTGGAATAAGATTTCCTTTTACATCTGCTTTGGTAAGTTTAAAAAATTGCCCAGAAAGTGTCGCACTTGGTAATTGATTGTTTTTTACTGTTTTTACTTCCCATTCTGAAGTCTTAACTTTCGTATCAGCTAAAATAGCTTGATTGCTTTTAGTGGTTCCTAAATTAATAGCTTCCTTTAATGAAAGCGGTTTGTTTTCTTGTGCTTGGATATATCCAATTGAAAACAGTGCTACTATTATAATTTTGTTGATATTCATTTTTATTTGATTAACATTCCTAATACGACATTGGTTATTTCTTCTTTAAAATCATTTGCGATATAATTTTCAAATTCTTTTTCGTTTTTTAAATTCAATAATTCATAATAGAATTTCTTGTTATTATAAACTTGTGAAAAAGTTCCTATAATTATAGCTGGAATTAAATGTGGATTAGATATTGATTTGAATACATTCGCTTTTTGACCTTCTGCAATTATGTTTTCTAGAAGAAGTAAGTTTTTCTTTTTAATTTCTGAGAAAGCTGAAAAATCACAAGCTCTTTTTTGATTCACAATTTCAAAATGTACAATTTGATAAAAATCTTTATTTTGAAATAGTCTCGTAATATATAGAGCGACAAACTTTTTGATTTTTTCAACTGGTGAAATTTCTTCTGTTTGTAGATTTTCTAAAATCATACTAAAACCAGAAACACGATTAATAACGATAGCTTCTAGTAATTTTTCTTTCGAACCAAAATAATAAGAAATCATTGCTACATTAATGTCTGCAGCTTTTGCAATATCTCTGATTGAAGTGCCATCAAAACCTTTTTCTGCAAAAAGCTTTAATGATATATTTAAGATTTCAATTTGTTTTGAATTATATTCCATAATAGTTTTATCTTTTAAATTCTGGACAAAATTAAACAAACGTTTAATTTAAACAATCGTTTAATTTTATTTTAACACTATTTTAACAATTTGTAATTCTAAAAAAAAAACCAGACAAAGCCTGGTTTTAAAAGTAAGTAGGAGTTTTTTATCTGATGTTTTTTACAAACTCTCCTATTTTATCAATTGGATTATTTGCAATGAATTTTATAAAAGCACTTCCAATAATCGCTCCTTTTTGGTGTAAAGTTGCTTGTTTAAATGTTTCATTATTATTGATTCCGAAACCAATTACTTGTGGATTTTTTAAATTTAGATTCGAAATGCGTTCAAAATAATGCATTTGTTCATTTCCAAAACCCGATTGACTTCCAGTTACTGCAGCTGTACTTACCATATAGATAAAACTATCAGAAACAGAATCGATTTCTGCAATTCTTTCATTTGAAGTTTGAGGCGTAATTAAAAACACATTTTTCAGATTGTATTTTTCGAAAATTGATTGATATTCTGAAAGATATTCTTCTAAAGGTAAATCGGGAATAATTAAGCCATCAATGCCAATTTCATTACATTTCTGACAGAATTTTTCCACTCCAAATTGCATCATCGGATTGAAATATCCCATAATAATCAAAGGAATTTGTACTGTTTTACGAATGTCTGCTAATTGTTTGAAAAGCAATTTAGTTGTCATTCCGTTTTCAATCGCTTGCGTAGAACTTTCCTGAATAGTTGGACCATCCGCCAAAGGATCTGAAAAAGGCAAACCAATTTCTATCATATCTACACCACTTTTTTCTAATTCATGAATAATCGAAACCGTATCGTTTAAATTTGGATATCCTGCTGTAAAATAAATAGAAAGCAGTTTTTTATTTTCTTGTAATTTTTGATTTATTCTGTTCATTTTTTAAGATGCTAAGTTTGTAATTTTCGCTACGAAGACGCTGAGGCACAGAGTTTTAATTTTTTTTCGAGCTCTGCGGTTAGAAATTAAAATAATTGATATATGTATTCAAATCTTTGTCACCACGACCAGATAAATTAATGACCACAATATCAGTTGATTTGAATTGTTTTTTATCTAAAACGGCAAAAGCGTGAGCAGTTTCAATTGCTGGAATAATACCTTCCAATTTAGAAATTTCTAATCCAGATTTCATGGCGTCCTCATCTGTAATGGCAATAAATTCGGCACGACCAATATCATTCAAATGTGCGTGAAGCGGTCCAACTCCAGGATAATCTAAACCTGCAGAAATAGAATAGGGTTCCGTAATTTGTCCGTCTTCCGTTTGCATCAACAAAGTTCGACTTCCATGAATAATTCCGATCTTTCCTAAAACCGATGTTGCAGCACTTTCTCCAGAATCTACGCCATGACCAGCGGCTTCAACAGCAATTAAACCAACTTGTTCGTCATCTAAAAACTCATAAAAAGCACCAGCGGCATTGCTTCCACCGCCAACACAAGCTATTACATAATTTGGATATTCTGTTCCTTCTTGAGTTTGTAATTGCGATTTAATTTCCTTTGAAATAATACTCTGAAATTTCGCCACCATGTCTGGATAAGGATGCGGTCCAACAACAGAACCAATGATATAAAATGTATCAGTTGGATTGTTAATCCAATCACGAATTGCTTCATTTGTTGCGTCTTTCAACGTTTTTGAACCCGAAGTCGCCGGACGAACTTCTGCGCCAAGCATTTTCATACGAGCTACATTTGGTGCTTGTCGTTCAATGTCGATTTCACCCATATATACAATACATTTCAAACCCATTAAAGCGCAAACTGTTGCGGTTGCTACACCATGTTGGCCTGCTCCAGTTTCAGCTATAATTCGAGTTTTTCCTAAGCGTTTGGCTAAAATAATTTGCCCAATCGTATTGTTGACTTTATGCGCGCCAGTATGACATAAATCTTCTCTTTTTAAGTATATTTTTGTGTTATATTTTTCCGATAATCGTTTGGCAAAATATAAAGGCGTTGGTCGACCCACATATTGTTCTAACAAATACATGTATTCTTCTTGAAAGCTTAGTTCTGCTATGATAGAAAGATATTGAGTACGTAATTCTTCTACATTTGGATACAACATTTCTGGAATAAATGCACCTCCAAATTTTCCGTAAAATCCTTTTTCTGAAACTTTAAACTGACTCATATAATTGTGTTTTAAATTGGTGTAATTTTTCTTTGTTTTTTAATCTGGTTTCTGTTTCAAATTGACTGTTTACATCTAAAGCAAAACAGTATTTTGAATCTGGTTTTTGTAAAAATTCTTTTATGGATGAAACATCATCTAAACCAATTCCTCCACTCAGAAAATATGGTTTTTCTAGGTGATATTTTTCTAAAATTTCCCAGTTGAATTTTGTCCCATTTCCACCTGATAATTTTCCTTTTGTATCGAATAGAAAATAATCAACCATTTGATAATCATTAAGTGTTTGAAAAACAAAATAATCATCAATTGAAAATGATTTAATTATTTTTGTATTTAATTGATTTTGTTTTAGTTGTATTACTAATTCTAAACAATAACTTTTGGTTTCATTGCCGTGTAATTGAATCATATCTAAATCATATTTCTGAATAGTTTTAATGATTTTTTCTTGTCTTTCATTTACAAATACTCCAACTTTATTTATAGGATTTGGAATCGAAATGATTGTATTTTCTGTATAATTTCGAACTGAATTTTCATAGAAAATGAATCCTAAAAAATCAGGTTGCAAATTGGCGATTTCCTGAATATTTTCGGGAAACTTCATGCCGCATATTTTAAGTTTTATTTTCGACATTTTATTATAATTGTTTTATGAATTTTTTCGCTGCTAAACCTGTATTATTTGTTTTCATAAAGTTTTCTCCAATCAAAAAACCTTGATAACCAAAGGTTTGTAGCTCTTTAATATCAGATATGTTTGAAATTCCACTTTCTGATATTTTTACAAATTGGTTTGGAATTAAATCCGCTAACTCTTTACTATAATTCAAACTAACTTCAAATGTTTTTAAATTTCTGTTGTTTACGCCAATCATATTCAAGCTTGGCATAATTACTTTGTATAATTCTTCTTCGTTATGAACTTCCAACAAAACTTCTAAGCCTAAAGATTGTGCAAATTCCGATAAATGCTTAATTTCTTTACGAGTCAAAACCGCTGCGATTAGCAAAATTACATCTGCTCCATGTGCTTTTGCTTCTAATAATTGATATTCGTCAATGATGAATTCTTTTCGCAATAATGGAATAGTTACTGAAGCTCTAGCTAGTAATAAATCGTCTAAACTTCCACCGAAATATTTCATATCAGTTAAAACTGAAATCCCGCAAACACCAGCATTTTGGTAACCTTTCGCGACTTCTTCAACCGTAAATGAAGAATTTATAGTTTGTTTGGATGGCGATTTTCGCTTGTGTTCTGCAATAATTCCAGAAGTTGAATTTCTCAATAATTTACTCAGCGAATTGGTTCTAGAATTGAACAATACCGAATTTTCTAATTGAGAAACTGGAATAATTGATTTTTTCAATTTCACTTCTCGCCTTTTATCTACTATGATTTTTTCTAAAATATCCATTAGTTGCTTAATTTTATTAGTGTATTTAATTTTGAAAGTGCATTTTTACTAAATAAACTCTCTTTTGCTTTTTCTAACGAATCTGAATAACTTAACTCAGAAATCGTTTGAATGGCTAAAGCCGAGTTGACTAAAACCACATTGTTTTGTGCTTCCGAACCATTTCCGCTTAATACTTTATGAAATATCTTAGCTGATTCTTCAACGGTATTTCCACCTTTAATATCAGATAGTTGAATTTTATCGAAAAGGAAATCGGATGGCGAATTGATCGTTTCTGTTGAATTAGTAATTATTTTTACATTATCAGTTAAAGAAACTTCGTCAAAGCCTTCTAATCCATGAAGAATCGCGAATTTTGTTTCTGTTTTTTGATACAAATACGCATACATTCTGGCCAATTCTAAACTAAAAACGCCCACCATTTGAAACTTCGGAAAAGACGGGTTTACCATTGGTCCGAGCATATTAAAGAACGTTTTTACACCTAATTCTTTTCTAATTGGTCCAACATTTTTCATGGCTGGATGAAATAATGGTGCGTGTAAAATCGCAATATTTGCTTCTTCAATACATCGAGTTAAAAATTCTTGATTATTCGAAAATTTCACACCCATTTGTTCCATCACATTACTCGAACCAGAAATGGATGAAACACCATAATTTCCGTGTTTGGCAACTTTATAACCAGCTCCGGCAACAATAAATGATGACAGCGTGGAAATATTAAAAGTGTCTTTTCCATCACCTCCTGTTCCGCATAAATCTATGGTGTTGTATGCTGAAAAATTAACTGGAATACATAATTCTAGTAAGGCTTCACGAAAACCTGAAAGTTCTTCAATTGTAATATTTCGCATCATGTAAACGGTTAAAAATGCAGCAATTTGATGCGAATTACAATTTCCGTTGGAGATTTCTATTAAGGTCGATTTCGCTTCCTGTTTAGAAAGAATTTCGTGATTGATTAATCGGTTTATTATATTCTTCATAATGTTGAAATTTTAAAATTTGGCGTAAGTTGGGCTGTACTTCATTGAATTTCAATTAGTAAAGTAAATTATTTAGCGTATATGTAATTGATTGCTAGTGGCTAAGCCAATTCTCTAAGATTTTTTTTCCGTGAGGCGTTAAGACACTTTCTGGATGATATTGTACACCTCGAACATCATAAACACTATGTTTTAGTGACATAATTTGTCCGTTTTCATCTGTAGAAGTAATAATTAAATTTTGTGGAAAATTTTCGTTGGAAATCACCCAAGAATGATAACGCCCCACTTCCATTTCATTAGGTAAATCATTGAAAATGAAATCATCTTCCGTTTTTAAAACTTTTGTAGCTACGCCGTGATATACTTTTTCTAAATTGGTAAGTGTTCCGCCGAAAACCTCGCCAATAGCTTGTAAACCTAAGCAAACTCCAAAAATACTTTTCGTTTTTGCATACGTTTTAATTACTTCTTTTAGTAAACCCGCTTCATCAGGAATTCCTGGTCCTGGCGACAAAAGTATTTTCTCAAAAGGTTCTAATTCTTTCAATTCAAATTCGTCGTTTCTAAAAACAGTGACTTCTGCTCCTAAATCGTCTAAATAGTGAACTAAATTGTATGTAAAACTATCGTAATTATCTATAACTGCTATTTTCATCTTTTCCAATTTTATATCGTTTCTGCTAAATCTAAGGCTTTTTGCAAAGCGCTTAACTTGTTATAAACTTCTTGTGTTTCGTTTTCTTCGGTTGAACTTTCTACAATTCCAGCTCCAGCTTGAAAGTACAATTTATGATTTTTGCTCAAAAATGAACGAATCATAATCGCGTGATTGAAATTTCCTTTAAAATCCATAAAACCAATAGCACCACCATAAAAACTTCTGTTCGTTTGTTCTATTTCTTCAATTAATTCCATCGCACGAACTTTCGGAGCGCCAGTTAAAGTTCCAGCTGGAAATGTATTGGCTACTAAGTTCATAAAATTATTGCTATTTTTCAATTTTCCAGTCACTTTTGAAACCAAATGAATCACGTGCGAAAAAAACTGCACTTCTTTATATTTTTCGACTTGTACTTCATTACAATTTCTGCTTAAATCGTTTCTGGCTAAATCAACCAACATAACGTGTTCGCTGTTTTCTTTGGTATCTTCTGTTAGTTTTTTGGCCAATTGCGCATCTTCTTCGTCATTTCCAGTTCGTTTAAAAGTTCCTGCAATAGGATGAATTTCTGCTATATTATCTTTAATTACGATTTGCGCTTCTGGTGAAGATCCGAAAATTTTATAATTTCCATAATCAAAATAAAACAAATATGGAGATGGATTTATACTTCGTAAAGCTCTGTAAACATTGAATTCATCGCCTTTAAATTCTTGCGAAAATCGTCGAGATAACACCAATTGAAACACATCGCCACGCAAACAATGTTTTTTTGCTAAAGTTACATTTGCTTTAAATTCTTCATCTGTTAAATTTGAAACAACTTCATTTTCTTTTTTAAAACTAAACGATGCAAAGCTCTTGTTTTGTAACAACTGTTCAATTTCGACAATATTATTCACATCTTCATAAGAATGACAAAAAATATGCGCTTCATTATTGAAATGATTTATAGCAATAATATTTTGATAAACAGCATATTGAATTAATGGAATTTCGTTTTCTGGAGACTTTACTTTAATATTTATTTTCTCGAAATATTTAATCGCATCGTAAGAAATATAACCAAAAAGCCCGTTATTAATAAATTTAAACGATTCTGATTCTGTTATAAATTGCTGAGAAAATTGCGATAATTCTTCAATTACATTTTGATTTTCAATATTCGTTTTTACGATTGAATGATCAGGATATTGTTTTGTAATCACATTATTTTCGACGCTAAAATTCGCAATTGGATTGAAGCAAATAAACGAAAAACTATTGTCATTCGCATGATAATCAGAACTTTCTAATAATAAACTATTTGGGAATTTATCTCTGATTTTCAAATAAACACTCACTGGCGTAAAAGTATCAGCTAGTAGTTTTTTAGAATTTGTATGTAATTGATATGTTTTCATCTCAATGTTTATTTTTTAATGGATTCGATGTTGTTCGCCTTTTGGGCTCGGTCCATCTTATTTTGTTCAGTTTTGGAAATAAAAAAAGGCTTGTCGTGATTGACAAGCCTTTTTTAGTATATATTATTTTAATACAATAGAGGATTTGCTCACGACGTAAGTTGTAAGTTATTCCACCACCAAGTATTTTGAATTCTATTTTTCATATTTGAAAACTTTATTTTTTATCGGTCAAATATGGTATCGCATTTTTTTAATTTGTGTTTGCTAATGCAAACTTGTTGTTTATTGCGATTTCATATGAGGCAAATGTATATAGTTGTATTTTAATTACCAAATTAAATTTGAATTATTTATTTTTGATGCAGATTTTAATTCAAGAAAGAATGAATATAGGTGATGTTGTACAAGTACTAGATGATAATTTAGAAGGTAAAGTAGTTGGTTTTAAGGAAGATAACAGAGTAATTGTAGAAACAACTGATGGTTTTGAATTAACTTATTATAAAAAAGAACTGATTTTAATTGCTTCAGATGCGCCGAAAATTGAATTTGGAGCGAGTCTTTCAAAGGTTTTAGCAGAAAAGGAAATCCCGAAGAAGCCAGGTTCTGTATTAAGTAAATTGAGTAAAAAAGACCCAATGGTTTTTGAAGTTGATTTGCATTTAGAAAAAATAATTACAGGAAGAAATCAGAATTTAACTAACTTCGATAAACTGAATATTCAATTAGAAGAAGCCAAACGTGCTATGGATTTTGCAATTTCTAAGCGATACAATCGTGTGGTTTTAATTCACGGAGTTGGTGATGGTGTTTTAAAAAGTGAATTAGAATATTTATTAAAACGCTACGAAAATATAGTCATACAAGAAGCCAGTTACGGAAAATATGGACTTGGAGCCATGGAAGTTTACATCAAACAAAAATAAAATGAAATCGCCACTAAAATAGGGTTTGCTTTTGCAAAAACCTTTAAATAAAAGACGATACATTTATGACTGCTTAAAAATTTAATTTACATAAATGAAAAATATATATTTAGATAACGCCGCAACCACACCTTTACGCCCAGAAGTTATTCATACGATGGTTGATGTTTTGCAACATGATTATGGAAATCCTTCATCAACGCATAGTTTTGGAAGAAGTTCAAAATCAATTTTAGAAACATCTAGAAAAACAATTGCAAAGCATTTAAATTGTTCGGCACAAGAAATTATTTTTACTGCAAATGCTACGGAAGGAACCAATTGGATTCTTCGTGAAATGGTTAAAAATAACGGCATAAAAAAAATTATTACTAGTAAAATTGAACATCACGCGACTTTATATACCGTTTTAAATTTGCAAAAAGAATTTGGATTTGATGTTGAATATATAAATGTCTTGCCAAATGGAAATTTAGATTTGTTTGATTTTGAAAGAAAACTAAATGATGAAATTCCAACGTTAGTTACTTTAATGCACGTGAATAATGAAATTGGAACTGTTTTAGATTTAAATCGTGTTGCTGGAATTTGTAAAAAATATAATGCAATATTTCATTGTGATACTGTGCAATCTATTGGGAAAATCAAAATTGATTTACAAGAAACTCAGTTAGATTTTTTAGTAGCAAGTGCGCATAAATTTCATGGTCCGAAAGGAATTGGTTTTGCTTTTATTCGCAAAAATAGAATTATGCAACCGATGTTTTTTGGTGGTGAACAAGAAAAAGGATTACGTGCTGGAACAGAAGCGATTCATCAAATTGCTGGAATGTCAAAAGCTTTTGATTTAGCCAATGAACATTTGGTTGAAGAAACAAAATATATTACAGAATTAAAGAATTATTGTGTTTCGCAATTGCAAGCCAATTTTGATGGAATTATTATAAATGGAGAAAATACGTTTTATAATATTCTAAATGTTTTATTACCGTTTTCTGAAGAAAAAACAGCTATGATTTTATTCAATTTAGATATGAAAGGAATTGCAGTTTCAAGAGGAAGTGCTTGTCAAAGCGGAAGTGTAAAGCCTTCGCACGTTTTGGCGGAATTTTTATCCGAAGAAAATATAAAGAAACCTTCTTTAAGAATTTCGTTTAGTCATTACAATACAAAAGAAGAAATTGATATTTTTATTGAAAGTCTAAAAACAATTTAAACAAAAATGAGGCTGTCTAAAAAGTCTCGAAAACCTTATTCTGAAGTAAATCCAGAATTTCTAACCTTTGGTTTTCCTATTAATTAGACAGCCTATTTTTATAATATAAAGTTACGAATTATTTTTTAGACCACAATTCGATACTATCTTTATTTTGTTTGATATAATCTTCATTTTTATCAGTAGTTGCACCAGCTAATGATAATTTTGCACTTTCAATAGCACCTTTTTTATCTCCTAATTTATATTGAATTAGTGATTTTAATCTATTGTACCAATATGGAACTTTATCACCTGATAATGCAATTCCTTGATTAATCCAGATTAAAGCTTTATTTAAGTCAGTATTCGATTGATAATAGTATTGTGAAGAAGTATAATATTCATTTGCTGAAGGTCCGTCCATTACATCTTCAATCGTTTTTAAAACTATTTTTTGAGTAGGAACATCAATTTTAATAGAAACTAAAGTTTTCTCCCAAGACAATTCTAAATTGGCTGCTTCCGTAGTTACATTATTAAATGAAATAGTAAAAGTTTCTACTAATCTGTTTAAACTTTCTGGTTTTGCAGAAGTTTTTAAGGCAATTTTTTCATCACTCCATTCTTCTGGTAAACCCCAATTGTGAATGTCTTTGTAAAAAATAATATCCCATGCATCTGCTTTTGGAGTTGTATACAATGCGTACGTTCCTTTTGCTAATGGCTTTCCGTCAATTACAACATCTTGAGAAAAAGTAATCGTAGTGTTTTCATTAGCACCCGTTCTCCAGTTTTTCCCATAAGGTACTAATTCTCCATAAACTGCTCTTCCTTTTGCGCTAGGTCTGTGGTAATCAACTTCTATCTGAGTTAATCCAACTGTTTGATCAACTTTTGACATTGGACTAGCTTGTGGCATAGAAATTTGTGCTGATGCTAAACCAGTAATTAGTAAAAGACTTAAAACGATGTATTTTTTCATAGTAAATATATTTTTTTGCTAATTTAACTCAAATAATTATTGAATAAAGTTAATAAAATTTTAAATTTTCAAAAATCATTTATTTTGTTTAATTTTTTAGATAAAAGATTAAACAATTGTATCTTTGTAAAACTTTAAAAAATATCTAATGAAGATTTACAAAATTCATACCAAACAGAATTTACCCATTTCTAAAGAAGAGGCATGGGTTTTTTTATCAAATCCAGAAAATTTAAAAAAAATTACTCCAGAATATATGAGTTTTGATATTTTAAATGGAGCTGACAGACCTATGTTTGCTGGACAAATAATTGAGTATATAGTTACACCAATTTTAGGTATTAAAACAAAATGGGTTACAGAAATCACCCATGTAGTTAAAGGTGAATATTTTGTAGATGAGCAACGATTTGGGCCTTATGACTTATGGCATCATAAACACTTTATCAAAGAAATTCCAGGAGGAGTTGAAATGGAAGATATTATTGATTATAAAGTTCCAATGGGAATTTTAGGACAATTATTTCATCCATTTATAGTCAAACCAAAATTGAAAGAAATTTTTAAATACAGAAGAAATAAGTTAGTTGAACTTTTTGGAGAAATTAAATAAATATGACAGTTTTTTGGTTTAGAAGAGATTTACGTTTAGATGATAATACCGCTTTGTTTCATGCTTTGCAAGAGAATGGGACTATTTTGCCAATTTTCATTTTCGATGAAACGATATTACAACATTTAGAAAAAAATGACGCACGTGTAACTTTTATACACAATCAATTAGAGATAATAAATAAAGAATTAGCAAAAATTAATAAGTCGTTAGCGGTTTTTTATGGAAAACCTTTAGAGATTTTCGAGAAACTAATTGCAGAAAATGTAATTACTTCGGTCTATACCAATCACGATTATGAACCATATGCTAGAAAACGAGATAAAGCTCTAAATGACTTATTCAAACACCATAAAATTGAGTTTAAAACCTGTAAAGATCAAGTGATTTTTGAAAAATCGGAAATTACAAAAGATGATGGTTTGCCATATGTAGTTTATACACCTTATTCTAACAAATGGAAAGCGAAATTAAAAGAAACAAAACTTATTAATTATTCTTCAGAAATTTTATTGGATAAAATAGCACAACACTCCTACACTTTTTTATCACTAAATGATATTGGATTTGAAAGAACAACTATTTCGTTACCAGAATATAATATTTCAGAAAAATTAGTTTCAGAATATGAAGCAACCAGAAATTTTCCAGCTTTAAACGGAACTTCTTTAATTGGAATACATTTGCGATTTGGAACCATAAGTATTCGGAAATTGGTCCAATATGCGCTTCAATTTCAGAATGACATCTTCTTAAAAGAATTAATTTGGAGAGAATTTTTTATGCAAATTTTATGGCATTTTCCGCATACAATTTCAAAAAGTTTCAAACCAAAATACGATTTTATTGTTTGGGATAATAATGAAGATATTTTCAAAAAATGGTGCGAAGGAAAAACCGGATATCCAATGGTTGACGCCGGAATGCGAGAATTAAACACAACCGGGCATATGCACAATCGGGTGAGAATGGTGGTTGCGAGTTTTTTATGCAAACATTTATTAATTGATTGGCGTTGGGGTGAAACCTATTTCGCATCAAAATTATTAGATTATGAACAAGCTAGTAATATTGGAAATTGGCAATGGGCTGCTGGTTCTGGTGTAGACGCGTCTCCTTATTTTAGAATTTTTAATCCAACAGAACAAATTAAAAAATTCGATAAAGACTTAAAATACATCAAAAAATGGATTCCAGAATTTGAAACGCTAGATTATCCAAATCCAATTGTGGATCATAAAGAAGCTAGAGAAAAATGTTTACGTGTTTATAAAGATGCTGTTGGGTAAATTATCCCAAAACATTCTCTATATCCAATTCTTCAAATCTATCAATCACGATATTGGCTAAAGTATAATCTTGTTTTTTAGAATTTAGACTTTTATATCCAACACAAAATACTCCTGAAGCGTGTGCGGCTTTAATTCCGTTAGTGCTATCTTCAATAATGATGCAATTTTCTTTTGGCGTATTTGATAATCTTACCGCTTCATTAAAAATCGCTGGATTAGGTTTTGATTGTGGAAAATCTTCTCCAGAAATAATATGAGAAAAATATTGATGTAAATCAAATCGGTTAAAAATTCTATTAATAGTAACTTTTGATGCTGAAGAAGCCAAAACCATTTGAATTCCTTTCTGGTGCAAGTTTTTGATTAAATCTTCTACTCCATCCAATAAATATAAGTCTTCTTTCGTGTCAAAAGCTTTATTAAAAATAGTTCTTTTTCGTTGAACTAATTCTTCTGTATCCGTTGTTATTCCGAAATTGTCTTTAATTTTTTGAAAAACATTTTTAGTCGAATTTCCTGTAAAAGTAGCAAACATTTCTGCTGAAACTTCAATGTTTAATTCTTTAAAATGTTCGAAATAAGCATAATGATGTACAGGTTCAGTATCCACAATTACACCATCCATATCAAAAATAACCGTTTGTAACATAATTTAAATTTTTTGCGAATTTAAAAAAATTACCTTGAAATTAAACCTTTTTGTATAACTTTAGTCTAATATTAAAATCTGTTGTTAATTTTGCAAGAAGAGAAACTATTTATAGAAACTTTAATTAATCCGAAAACGCAAAATGTCGCGTTTAAACAATTGGTACAACAATATCAGAAACCATTATATTTTCACATTAGAAATATTGTTTTAAATCATGATGATACTGATGATGTTTTACAAAATACGTTTATTAAAGTGTTTTCAAATCTGAAAAATTTCAAAGGAGAAAGTAAATTGTATTCTTGGATTTACAGAATTGCCACAAATGAATCGTTGACTTTTATTGAGCAAAGAGCTAGAAAACAAGGAATTTCTAATGAAGAAGTGCAACAAAAAGCCATTATGAATTTAGAATCGGACGTGTATTTTGAAGGAGATGAAATCCAGTTGAAATTACAAAAAGCCATTGCAATTTTGCCAGAAAAGCAGCAATTAGTGTTTAAAATGAAGTATTTTCAGGAAATGAAATATGAAAACATGAGTGAAATTTTAGATACTTCTGTTGGAGCTTTAAAAGCGAATTACCATCATGCGGTAAAAAAAATTGAAGAATATTTAAAAACGAATTAAACCTTTTAACAAAAAAAAGGTCATATAGATATGAATACAAATTTAGAAAATAATAAAATTAAATCAGGATTTACAGCTCCAACCGATTATTTTGATACTTTATCAGATAAAATATTCGAAAAAATAAACGGAGAAGTAAATACAAGCTTGCTTCCTGAAACGAGCGGTTTTATTGTGCCAGAAAACTATTTTGCTAAGAATGAAGCAGAATTATTAAGAAAAATTAATCATTCGGAAACAAAAGTAATTAGCTTAAAAGCTGCGTTTTATAAAGTAAGTGGAATTGCGGCAGTTTTATTGCTAACAATAGTTTCGCCGATGTTTTATAATACTGTAGAAACGAAGAAGAATGAGTTAGCAGAAATGAATTATTTAGAAATACATTCGGAGGAATTAGGTATTTATGAAGTAGGTTCTATGTTAGATAATGATGATATAATAGAATTAGAAAATGAATTGATTTATAATGATTTAAATGCTATTAATTAAATAATTAGTTTAAATAAAATAATGCAATTATGAAAAATAAAATTACATATATATTCCTTTTTTTACTTTCCATTCAATTTGGATTTAGTCAAGAAAATGATACTAGAAAAGAGCAAATTAAATCTTTAAAAATTGCTTTTATATCCCAAAAATTAGCACTTACTTCTGATGAAGCTGAAAAATTTTGGCCAATTTATAATAAGTACGATGAAAAAATAATGATTTTAAAGGAAGCACAAATGAAACTTCGTCATCAAAAACGTAATGGAACTGATGAAGAAGCTCTAAAAAAGATTGAAGAAGCGGAAGAAAAAGAAGCGGAAGTGATGATTTTGAAAAAGAAAATGCGTGCAGAGCTAATTCCGATAATTTCAGCTGAAAAAGTTTTAAAACTAGAACAATTGGAACAAGAATTCCATAGGAAATTATTAGAAAAATTAAGAGGCCGTAGAGGAAATCCACCTCCACCAAGACGATAAAAACTGGTTAAAAGTTTTTTATATTTTTGAACCCAATTTAAGCCATTGATGTATATTAATGGCTTATTTTAATTTTAGTTACTTTGTTTCTACCAGCTAAATAAATATGTTTTTTACTACTGAATCGTAATGTGTAAAAATCAGTATCTTCCAATAATTTATGCCATTTTTTACCTGAGTTAGTTGAATAATAAACACCAGAAGTTCCGCAAGTGTAAATTACTTTCCCGTTGCTTTCAGGCATAAATTGCACGCAAGAAGCATATCCAAAAGCTTCATTTTCAGCCAATAATTTCCAAGTTTTCCCACCGTCTTTTGTGATTGCTTTATTTTTAGAATTGTCTTTTTGTTGGTCATAATTTCCACCCACAATAATTCCTTTTTTCTCATTAAAAAAATCCATGGAAAACGCACCAGTCATAGCTTCACCCTGAGTAATTGGAGTTTCAAAAACTTCCCATGTTTTACCTTTGTCTGAACTTTTAAATAACCTCGATTTTTTCCCACCAGAAATTATAAAAATAACTCCATCAACTATTTTTACATTAGTATCACTTGCGGCAAAAGCGGCTTCACCCTCAACCGTTTTTGGTAAATTTGCACATGGAATTTTATTCCAAGTTTCCCCAGAATCTTCAGTTAACAGTATTGATAAACAATCTTCCGTAGGATCTCCAATAACAATACCTAAACCATTTTTAGGATAGATAAACATACTATCATAAAAAACTTTTTCACCACTTTCTGAATAAACTAAGCTAAAAGCACAATTATTGGCATATGTACGCATTTTATACATATTTGCTGGCGAACCTGCGTTAATAAGCAAAATATCCATTCCATTATACCCCATACTTCTAAAATCAGTTTTCTCATTTTGAAGTTTCACAATTTTAGTTTCTGAATCAGTTGCAAAACTAATAAATCCTGCTTTAGAATTCGTTCCACCAAACCAAACACCACCATTAACTGCTGTAATAGCTCTGATTGAAACTGAATCCAAAACAATATCTTTTCGTTCAACAACTTTATAAGTCGATTTACACGATAAAAAAACAAAAGAAAAAAGCAAAACTAAAATTCTCATAAACACCTTATTTTAGGCTAATGTACAATAATTTATAAAATTACAAAACTTGTAAAATTGACTTTGGCACAATAATTGGAATTACATTAAAAAAGAAAGTAACTTAATACTAAATATTATGAAAACACGATTATTTGCTTCGGTCATAGGCTCTCTACTACTAGCCATACCAACATTAGCGCAAGATAAGACAACCGTTACGGCAAACAGTAGCGATATTAGTGATAATTTAGATTTAAAAGCAGTAGCTTCAATTTTTGGTGATGCTTCAAATTTGGAAGATTTCGAAAGAAGATTGAATGATCCAAAATCGCAAATTTCTAATTTAGATTTAAATAACGATAATCAAGTAGATTATTTACGTGTAGTAGAATCTGTTGAAGGTAGAGCACATATTATTGTAATTCAGGCTGTTTTGGAAAAAGATGTTTTTCAAGATGTGGCAACTGTAGAGCTTGAAAAAGACAGCAATAATAAAGTTCAAATTCAAGTTGTTGGAGACGTTTATATGTACGGAAGTAACTATATATATGAGCCAATTTATGTTCATACACCTGTAATTTATACTACATTTTGGGTAAATCATTATCGTCCGTATTATTCATCATGGTATTGGAATTATTACCCATCATATTACCACTGTTGGTCTCCATTCCCTATTTTCAGATATAGAAATAATATTTCAATCCACATCAATTTCGGACATTCATACAATTATGTTTCATATAGAAGATGTCATACTGCTTATAACGCCTATTATGGAAGAAGAGGAAATGGTTACGAAATGCGCCATCCAAATCGTTCTTTCTCTCACAGAAATAGTGGATATTCAAACAGATATGAAATGGATAGTCATAGAGAAATTAAAACGCGTACTCCAGGTACAAGAAATTTAAATACGAATACTGGCGCACCAAGAGGTGAATCTCAACCTAGAGGAATTGCTCCAAGAGGAAACGCTGTAGCTGGAACTCCAAGGAATGATTCACAACCGAGAGCAACATCTCCAAGAGGAAATTCTCAGCCAAGAGTTGAAGCCACTCCAAGAGGTAATGCATCAGTGGGAACACCAAGAAACGAATCGCAACCAAGAGCAACTTCTCCTAGAGGAAATTCTCAACCAAGAGTTGAAGCTACTCCAAGAGGAAATGCATCAGTAGGAACACCAAGAAACGAATCGCAGCCAAGAACAATTGCTCCAAGAGGGAACAATAATCCGAGAGTTGAATCATCTCCAAGAGGAAATTCTCAACCAAGAATGGAATCGCCTAGAAGTAACAATCCTAGAGTAGAATCATCTCCAAGAGGCAATTCTCAACCAAGAATGGAGTCACAAAGAGGTGGTGGTTCGCAACCAAGAATGGAAGGTTCAAGAGGAAATTCGCAACCGAGAGGAAATGGCGGAGGTTCTGGTAGAGGAAGAGGATAAATTAAAAGCCGACTAATTAGTCGGCTTTTTTGTTTTTTATAGACATTATTTGATTCAATAAACGCTTGTTGCTAGTATAAAATTACTATCTTTGCAAGCATTTTTTATTTTTAAAATACATGAGATTTCACAGAAACATTAGTTTTGCAGTAATAGACGCCTTAATGGCGATCTTCAATGAAGGAGAATATGCCGACAAGGTAGTGGCGAGAGCCTTAAAATTAGACAAAAGATGGGGAAGCAGCGATAGAAAGTTTGTTGCAGAAACCATTTATGATATTGTACGTTGGAAACGTTTATACGCAGAGATTGCAGAGGTTAAAAGAGAACCATTCGACAGAGATAGTATTTGGAGAATGTTTGCTGTTTGGGCAACGTTAAAGGGTTACACGCTACCTGATTGGAAATACTTTGAAGGAACTCCAGTTAGAAAAATCAAAGGTAAATTTGACGAATTATCTAAAGATAGAAAATTTAAAGAATCTATTCCAGATTGGATGGATGAAATTGGTGTAAGCGAATTAGGTGAAGCTGTTTGGTCTAAAGAAATTAAAGCTCAAAACGAACCGGCTAAAGTTATTTTACGTACCAATACTATTAGAACAAATAAGGAAGCTTTAAAGCAAGAATTATTAAAATTAGACATTCATACTAAAGTACTTGAAAATTATCCGGAAGCATTAGAATTAGAAGAAAGAGCTAATGTTTTTATGACAGACGCTTTTAAAAACGGGATGTTTGAAGTACAGGATGCTTCTTCTCAAATGGTAGCTCACATGTTAGATATTCAACCTGGAATGCGAGTAGTTGATACTTGTGCTGGAGCTGGTGGAAAAACACTTCATATGGCTTGCTTAATGCAAAATAAAGGACAAATTATTGCAATGGATTTATATGAAAGTAAACTAAAGCAATTAAAAATTCGTGCTAAACGTAATGGAATTCACAATATTGAATACCGTGTAATTGATACAACTAAAGTCATTAAAAAACTTCACGGTCAAGCCGATAGAGTACTTATTGATGCACCTTGTAGTGGTTTAGGAGTTTTGAAAAGAAATCCGGATGCGAAATGGAAATTAAAACCAGAATTTATTGATAATATTCGTAAAGTTCAGGCTGAAGTTTTAGAAAGTTATGCACCAATTGTAAAACCTGGTGGAAAACTAGTTTATGCTACTTGTAGTGTCTTACCGTCTGAGAATCAGGAACAAATTAAGAAATTCTTGACAACTGAAACTGGAAAAAACTTTACCTTTGTAGAAGATAAAAAAATATTAGCACATGAATCTGGTTATGACGGATTTTACATGGCATTGTTAACTCGAAATAAATAATCCCTTTTAATATGAAAAAAACTTACTCTTTAATATTACTACTGAGTGCAATTTTCGGCTTTGCACAAATCCCTGCTGGATATTATAGTACAGCAACTGGTAGTGGTTATACTTTAAAAACACAATTGTTTAATATTATAAATAATCAAACCGACTTAGGTTATGGAGGATTATGGGTTACGTATGAAACATCAGATAGAGATGCTTTTATTGGTACAGGTTATGAAAATGACAATACCATATATGATATGTATACTGAAAACCCAACTAGTAGCGCTGGTGAATGTGGATTTATTTATGCGACAAGTCAAGACACTGGATCAGGTGGTGGTTCAGAATGTCAGTTTTATAACAGGGAACACATTATTCCACAATCAATTTTTTCTCAAGCAGCTCCAATGAGACACGATGCTCATTTTGTTACACCAACTGATAAAAAAGTAAATGGTGACAGAGGTGATAATCCACATGGTACTGTTGCAACTGTTTCTTCTACTACAAATAATGGTGGAAAACACGGTTCTAGTGCTATTTCTGGATATTCTGGTCAAGTTTTTGAACCAATTAATGCATTTAAAGGAGATATTGCTCGTATGTATTTTTATTTTGCAACAAGATATGAAGATCAAGTTGCAGGTTGGTCATATCCAATGTTTAATTCAACATCTGATCAGGTATTTACAACACCATTTTTAAATATGTTACTTACTTGGCATAATAATGATCCAGTTAGTGTATTTGAAGTTGCGAGAAATAATGCAATATATGTAAGACAAAACAATAGAAATCCTTTTATTGATCATCCTGAATATGTTTGTCAAATATATAGTACACAATGTGCTGCATTATCTTCTGAAACTTTCTTAGCAGATGATTCAGTAAACATCTACCCTAACCCAACAAACACTAATGAAGTTGATATTTTCACTACAGAAAACATCACCAAATTAACTTTAGTAAATATTAATGGGCAAATTATTAAAAATATTGAAAATCCAATTTTCAATCAAAATTCATATAAATTAAACAACTTACCACAAGGTTTTTATTTCTTACAAATTTCTGCTGAAAACGGAAGTTTGACTAAAAAAATCATTGTGAATTAATTTAGTTTTTAAATTTTATACCAAATCCCTAATTGCTTTGTAGTTAGGGATTTTTTATTTTGGAAATAAACCCAACATAAACCTGTTTCGGGGATAATTAGACGTACATTCGTAAAAAAATAATGTCCATTGAAATTAAGGTTGCCGCTGTTGAACAATTGTTTAGTCAGTTAGATGTTGAAATAAGTACATTTCAAGAAGAAACCAAGTTGCATTGTAATGCAGGTTGCGGTAAATGCTGTACGAAACTCGACATAGAAGCTTCTCCTTTAGAATTTTTACCTTGGGCTTTTCATATTTTTTTAAATGGCGATGCCGAAAAAATATTAGCCGAATTAGACATAAAAACTTCCACTATTTGTCATATTTACAATCCATTAACCTTGTTAGATAAAGTCAATGGTAGATGCAGCGATTATCAATATCGTGGATTAATTTGTAGATTATTTGGTTATGGTGCGACAAAAGATAAATACGGACAATTGCGTTTGGCAACTTGTACGATTATTAAAAACGAGCAAGCCAAAACATTTGCAAATTCTACAGATTTAATAAACAAAGGACTTCCCGTTCCAGTTTTTACAGATTATTATATGAATTTATCGCAAATAGATCATTATTTAGGAAATATTATTTTACCAATAAATAAGGCTTTGAAATATGCGATTGAAGAAGTTTTACAATATTACGCATACCGACCTTTGCCAAATGGGTTTAAAAATATAGCTTAGATTTTAATTAACGTTTAGTTTGTCATTTCGAACGAAGAGAGAAATCTCATAATATTAGCTATTTTATGTAATTTCTCTCTTCGTTCGAAATGACAAAACAAATTTTTATGTTTGTGAGCCATTTATTTTAAACGTAAATTCGCCAAAAATTAAAGAATGTCTATCGAAAGTAAAGTCCAAGAAATTGAAATATTATTCAGCCGATTGGAAGCAGAATTACAAACCTTTACCGCTACTACTCATTTATTTTGCAATGTAGGTTGTGGAAAATGTTGTACGAATCCAACTATGGAAGCTTCTCCATTGGAATTTTTACCTTGGGCATTTCATTTGTTTAAAATTGGCGAAGCAGAAAGCATTCTCGAAAAACTGAACAACCACTCCAACCCTATTTGCTATAATTATAATCCAATTTCCGATTTAGATTTACATAACGGAAGTTGTAATACCTATAAATACAGAGGTTTAGTTTGTCGATTATTTGGTTATGGCGCGACAAAAGATAAATTTGCTCAATTACGATTAGCCACTTGTTCCATCATTAAAGAACAACAAACCGAAAATTATAACAAAACCAACGAAGCTATAAACAATGGCTTATCTGTGCCGATTTTCACAGATTACTATATGAACTTATCTCAAATAGATTTTCGTTTAGGAAACGTTTATGTGCATATCAACAAAGCTTTACAATTAGCAATTGAAGAAGTGTTGCAATATTATGCGTATAGAGATTTTCCTGAGGTTGAATAAATTACTAATGATTTATTTTGTCATTTCGACGTTAGGAGAAATCTCATAATCTGAATTGCTTTATGTGATTTCTCACTTTGTTCGAAATGACAAACGTTCTAAATTATAAAAGTAAAAACCCACAATAATTACTATTGAGGGTTTCTATATTATACATTTTAAATTCTAATTCTCGTCATCAAACTGAACAGCTTTACTATAATTTCTCCATTTTTCAATGCAAGAAGTAATTTCTTCTGGAATTTCACTTGTAAAACGTAAAAATTCTCCTGTTGTTGGATGTTCAAAACCTAAAGTTCTCGCATGAAGTGCTTGTCTTGGTAAGGTTTTAAAGCAATTGTCTATAAATTGTTTGTATTTCGTAAAGGTTGTTCCTTTTAAAATTTTATCACCACCATAACGTTCATCATTAAAAAGTGTGTGACCAATATATTTCATGTGTACACGTATTTGGTGCGTTCTTCCAGTTTCTAATTGGCAAGAAACAACAGTAACATATCCAAAACGTTCCAATACTTTAAAATGGGTAATCGCTGGTTTTCCTTGCTCACCTTCTGGATAAACGTGCATTTGCATTCTGTTTATCGGATGACGATCAATATTTCCTTCAATTGTCCCTTCGTCTTCTTCAATATTTCCCCAAACAATGGCGTAATATTCACGTTCCGAAGTCTTTGCAGCAAATTGTTTTGTCAAATGCAACATGGCTTCTTCAGTTTTTGCAACAACTAAAAGTCCAGAAGTATCTTTATCAATTCTATGAACTAAGCCAGGTCTTTCGCTGCTGTTCATTGGCAAATTATCGAAATGAAACGCCAAAGCATTCACTAAAGTTCCAGAATAATTTCCATGTCCAGGATGAACAACCATTCCTGCAGGTTTGTTTACCACTATAACTTGATCATCTTCATAAACAATATCAATAGGAATATTCTCACCTTTCAGTAAATGTTCATACGGTGGATGTTCTAACATCACACGGATTACATCGTCTGGTTTAACTTTATAATTGGATTTTACTGCGATATCGTTCACAAAAATGTTTCCCGAATCTGCTGCTTTTTGAATTTTACTTCTTGTTGTGTTTTCAAGACTATTCATCAAAAATTTATCAATACGTAAGGCTTGTTGTCCTTTTGCTATCTCAAACCGATGGTGTTCATATAAATCTTCATCAGCCGTTTCCTCATTCTCATCTATAAATTCTTGCATTATTTCGTAGTATCAATTTCTATATTTTGTTCATCATTTTTTAATGAGTCTAAATCAGCATCATTAAACATATCTTTTCCATCACCTAAAACAAAATCAATTTTAGAGTTTTTCATTAACTTATCACCTGTTTTTACAGGTTTTCCGTTATAAGAAACTTCTAAAACAATATCTTTAGCAATATTCTTTACATATTTCAATTCTCCTTCTACTAAACCTAAAGCTCTTAAAGCATTTTCAGCTTGACGGAATGTTTTGTTTTTTAAATCTGGGAAAGTTACCATGGCATAACCACCAGCATTTAGTTTTACGTAAATTTTACGACCATCTTTTACTTTAGATCCTGCAATTGGATCTTGTTCTACAATTGTATATGGTGGGAACTCTGGACGAAATTCTACAGTGTCTAATAAAAACACTTCTAAGCCTTCTTCGTCTAGTTTTTCTTCTGCAACTTCTAATTTCATTTTTGATAAATTAGCCACAGTTATTTCTTCGCCGTGATTCGTACTGAAGTCTAAAAACTTCACAAACACCACTAAAAACACGATAACTATCACTAATGCAAAAAATAAATTTTTGAAAAAGGTAAAACTGGTTAAAAACTTTCTTAAACTCATTGAAATATATTTTGGCAAATATAAGAAAAGTAAAACATTTTATGATAATTTTGTATAAAACCGAAACAAATATTTTTTTATGAACATAGCAGTTGTAATGGGCGGATATTCAGACGAATCTGTAATTTCTTTAAGAAGCGGACAACTTATTTTAAACCATTTAAACAAAGATAAATATCAAGTTTTTGAAGTTCACATCCTAAATGAAGGTTGGTATGTGAAAATGGACGACAAAAAACTACCTATAAATAGAGCAGATTTTTCGTTTGACAACAATGGAACTTTAGTGAAATTTGATGTAGTCGTAAATACCATTCACGGAACTCCAGGTGAAGACGGACATTTACAATCGTATTGGGAATTAATTGATTTACCATATACTGGTTGTGGATTTTACCAAAGTGCACTAACTTTTAGCAAACGTGATACGCTTTCTGTTTTAGGAAAATTTGATATTCCGAAAGCGAATTCTATTTATTTGTCGAAAGGACAAGATATTAATGGTGAAAAAATTGCAGCCACTTTAGGTTTTCCATTCTTTGTAAAGCCAAATCAATCTGGAAGTAGTTTAGGTGTTTCTATGGTGAAAGAGTTATCAGAATTAGATAAAGCCTTAGATTTTGCTTTCGCAGAAGACAAAGATATTTTAATTGAATCGCAATTAAAAGGAACTGAAATTTCTGTTGGTGTAATGAAGTTAAACGGAAAAACTAAAGTTCTAGGAATTACAGAAATTGTTTCAGGTAATGATTTTTTCGATTATGAAGCGAAATATTTAGGAAAATCAGAAGAAATCACTCCTGCCCGATTATCATCAGAAGTTTCTGAATTAGTAGAGAAATCTGCAGCAAAAATATATGAAGCTTTAGGAATGCAAGGTTTTTCTCGTATCGATTTTATTGTTATGAACGATATTCCACATTTTATAGAAATTAATACCAATCCAGGTTTGAGTCCGCAAAGTATTTTCCCGCAACAAGCAGCTTATGCGAATTTAAACTTTTCGGATTTATTAGATAACGAAATTAAATTGGCTTTGGAAAGAAAACCAATTTGGAAGAAATAGATTAAAAGCCAGAAGTTTGAAGCACGAAGCTTGAAGTTTAAAAGATAAATTATGAGAAAAGCAATTTTTCCTGGTTCGTTTGACCCAATTACAAACGGACATTACGATATAATTAAACGTGGAATTTCTTTATTTGATGAAGTAATTGTAGCAATTGGTGTAAATGCCGAGAAGAAATACATGTTTGCTTTAGAAGACAGAAAACGTTTTATTGAAGAAGCTTTTAAAGACGAACCAAAAGTCCGAGTAATTACATATGCAGGTTTAACAATCGATTTATGTAAAAAAGAAAAAGCTCAGTTTATTTTGCGTGGTTTGAGAAATCCAGCCGATTTCGAATTCGAAAAAGCAATTGCTCATACGAACAGACGTTTGTCTAAAATTGAAACCGTGTTTTTATTAACTGCTGCAAATACTTCTTATATTTCGTCAAGTATTGTGCGTGATGTTTTAAGAAATGGCGGCGATGCTTCGCCTTTTGTACCAGATTCGGTAGTTTGTAAAATATAAAGTTTATAAAAAAGCCTTTAAGAGTTTTAAATCTTAAAGGCTTTCAAATTTTTATTAATCTTCTAGTGTGTTTTTAACAACGTCTCTGGCAACTTCTATTTTATATTTCTTGCCTTTCATTTTTTCGTCCTTAATATTTTGAAGTAATGGCGCAACTTTAGCATATTTGACTGCAGCAAACGACACAAAATCTTTTACTTCAATTAAACCTAAATCGCCTTTTTCTAATTTTCCTTTTTGTGAAAAGAAACCAACAATATCTATTTTATTCAATTTGTTTTTCTTTCCACCACTAATATAAATCGTTTTAAATTCTGGCGGCTTCGGAATCACACTATAATTAGATACGTCAATTTTTTTCATATCATAATCGATATAATCTACCTTTTTCTCACTTTCGTGAATAATAATGTAAGCTGTTCCAGACGCCATCATACGTGCAGTACGACCATTTCTATGTGTAAACTCATCCACTTTTGAAGGTAAATGATAATGGATTACATTTTTCATTTCCGGAATATCTAAACCACGAGCACCTAAATCAGTAGTAATCAGATACGAAATACTTCCATTTCTAAACTGAATTAAAGCACGTTCGCGTTCTTCTTGTTCTAATCCACCATGATAAAATACAGAGAAAATTCCTTTATCATTTAAATAATCGCTAATTCTTTCCACCGCTTCACGATGGTTACAGAAAATAATAGCATTCTGAGATTTTAACGAACAGATTAAATGAAACAATGAATTAACCTTGTCTTTCTCTTTAGAAATCACCAATTTAAAATCTAAATTAGTTTCCGTTTTTTTCTTATCGATGTAATTTAAAACATGTGGATTTTCAATTCTGGTATATTTAGGAACTTCTACTCCATCTGTTGCAGAAACTAAAACACGTTTTTCTAAATTGGTTAATTTTCCAATAATGAATCGCATTTCTTCATGAAATCCTAATTGTAAAGACTTATCAAATTCGTCTAAGATTAACGTTTTGATGCTTTTTGGATCAAAAGTTTCTCTTTCTAAATGATCGGCTAATCTTCCTGGAGTTCCAATTAAAACAGCTGGAGGATTGCTTAAGTTTTTTATTTCTGTTTCGATTGAATGGCCACCATAACAAATGTTGACTTTAAAAGTCGTTGCCATTTTTTTCCAAACTTGTTCAATTTGTAGACCTAATTCACGAGAAGGCACAATAATCATACACTGCACTTTATTATTATCTTCTTCTAAAAGTTGAAAAATCGGTAATAAAAAAGCTAATGTTTTTCCTGAACCCGTTGGCGAAAGCAATACTACGTCTGAATCAATTAATATTGACGTTTCAGCCGCAACTTGCATTTTATTTAAACTTTCGATCCCTAGATTCAAAAGTATATTGTTGGAATGTAAATTTTTGTTCATGCTGCAAAGGTAGTTTTTAAAGTTGGAAGTACGAAGTTGGAAGTACAAAGTTTAATCCTTACTTTTGAAATTCAAATTTACAACTATGCGTTTTATTCTACTATTTATGTTTACTTCACTATTAGTAAACGCTCAAAACAATCCATTAACACCGTACGAAAAAGGTAATAAAAATCAATCTACAACCTATGAAGAATGTGTTTCTTTTTATCAAGTATTAGATGCGAATTCAGATAAAATTGAGATGAAAACAATGGGTTTAACCGATAGTGGAAAACCATTACATATTGTCATTTTTTCAGAAAATGCAACCTTTACTTTCAATCAGAATAAAGCTGTTTTATTGGTGAATAACGGAATTCATCCTGGAGAACCAGACGGAATTGATGCTACGATGATGTTAATGCGAGATTTGGCAAACGCTAAAATAAAAGTTCCTAAAAATACGATTGTTGTTGCTATTCCAGTATATAATATTGATGGAATGTTGAATAGAAATTCCTTTTCAAGAGCCAATCAAAATGGTCCGGAAGCGTATGGATTTAGAGGAAATGGTAGAAATTACGATTTAAATAGAGATTTTATAAAATCGGACACCAAAAATTCTAGAAGTTTTCAAGAGATTTTTCATACCGTAAATCCAGATGTTTTTTTAGACAATCATGTTTCAAATGGTGCTGATTATCAATATACTTTCACTTGTATTGCTACACAACACGAACGTTTGGGAGAAAAATTAGGTAACTTTTTCAAAAATGAAATGTATCCAGAAATGGTAAAAGACATGCAGAAAAAGAAAATTGATGTGGTTCCTTATGTTAATATTCATGGTACGAAACCTGATTTAGGTTACGAACAATTTACAGATACGCCACGTTATGCCACGGGCTACACCACTCTATTTAATACTTTAGGATTTGTCCCTGAAACACATATGTTAAAACCATACAAAGACCGTGTGAAAACGACGTATGAATTTATGGTTACAGCTATAAATTATACCGATGCGAATTGGGAAAGAATTAAAGAATTACGAAAAGAAAATTTAGAAAGTTTTAAAGCTGGAAATCAGTATCCATTAAGTTGGACAATAGATTCTACAAAAGTGTCATATATGGATTTTAAAGGTTTTGAAGGTGGTTATAAACCAAGTGCTATTTCTGGAAAAGACAGATTGTTTTATGATAGAAATAAACCTTTCACTAAGAAAATTCCTTTTTACGGAAATTATAAACCAACCAAGTTTGTAAGTATTCCGAAATATTATGTTGTTCCACAAAGTCAATGGGAAATCATTGAATTATTGAAATTGAATAACATTAAAATGACACAAATCACTAAAAATGAAGCAATTGAAGTGGAAATTTATAAAATAGATACCTATCAAACTTCTAAAAATGCATATGAAGGCCATTACGGACATTACAATACGGCTGTCACGAAAAGTATAGAGAAAATGGAATTCAGAACTGGTGATTATAAAATTTCAACAAATCAATTAGGTGTGAAATATTTATTGGAAACCTTAGAACCTGAAGCTGTTGATTCGTATTTCAATTGGAATTTCTTCGATACTATTTTACAACAAAAAGAAGGTTATTCTGCTTATGTTTTTGAAGATATGGCTGCTCAAATTTTAGCCGAAAATCCTACTTTAAAACAAGAATTCGAAGCTAAAAAGCAAACTGATAAAGCTTTTGCAGAAAACGGCGGAGATCAATTATATTGGGTGTATAAACACTCAAAATACTTTGAGAAAGCATTTATGCAATATCCTGTATTTCGAGTGAATTAAATTTTGACTTACGATTTTAGATTTACGAAGATTGAAAGAATATAAAACAAAAAAAGTCATCTTTTCAGATGACTTTTTAGTTTAAATTTACTCAAATAAATCTAATTAATTCCACCCTCCACCAAGTGCCTTGTATAAATTAATTACAGTTAGCATTTGATTTTTTCGAGTTTCTATTAATGCTGTTTTTGCTTCTAAAGCATCACGTTGTGTTAACAAAACTTCCATATAATCTGCTCTTGCAGAAAGAAACAATTGATTTGCTATTTCAATTGATTCGTTTAAAGCTGTTACTTGATCGTTTTTCAACTTGAATGAATTTTGCAAATTATCAATTTTCGATAATTGATTTATTACTTCCGTATAAGCTTTTAATACCGTTTGTTCATATTCATAAACGGATTGAATTTGTTTTGCTGTCGCGGTTTTATATGTTGCTTTAATTGCATTTCTATTCACCAATGGCATAAAGGCATCTCCAACTACAGAATACAATAAAGATTGCGGTGTATTCAATAAAAATTTCGGATTGAAAGCTTCATACCCAAGTCCGGCTTTTAATCCAAATTGTGGATAAAAATTCGCTTTTGCGACTTTAATATTCAACTTCGCAGCTTCTAATTCTAGTTGTGCTTGCTTAATATCTGGTCTGTTTTCTAATAAATCAGATGGTAAACCCATATTCACAACTTTTGGTTCTAAATTGATAAAATTATCTGAATTTCTTAAAATAGCTTGTGGCGTACGACCAACTAAAAAATTAATTTTATTCTCTGCTTCTACAATTTCCTGCTTTAGATTGTAAATTTCGCTTTGATTTTTTTGCACTTCTGCTTCAAAACGTTTTACAGCTAATTGAGTAGTTCTTGCAGATTCTTTCAATAATTGAACAATTTTTAAAGCATTTTTTTGAATTTCAATATTTTGCTCTAAATTTTTCAATTGACTATCTAACGCAATTAATTCGTAATAAGAATTCGCAACTTCAGCAACTAAATTAGTTACCAAATAGTTTTTTCCTTCTTGAGTTGCCATATATTCCATGACAGCAGCCTTTTTAGAATTGCGAAGTTTTTTCCAAACGTCTAATTCCCAACTACTATATAAACCGAATTTGTAATTCGTTAATGGTTCTGGAAATTTTTCATCTTCTCTAATGTTCAGATTTTTTTCAACTGCACCATTACGAGTAAATTCACCAACTTTATCAACATCAGCACCAGCTCCGAAACCAACGCTAGGAAGGTATTCTCCTTTTCTAGCTTGAATTTCATTTTGTGCCATATTTACTTTTTGCATCAAAATATTCAACTCTTTGTTATTAACTAATGTTGAATCAATTAATTGTTGCAAATACGGATCATCAAAAAAGTCTTTCCATTTTACTTTACCAGAACTGTTTTCTGTCTTCAAATTACCTGCATAATTTGATGGCAACTCTACTTTATTTTCTTGAGTTGCGATTTTTGGAATACCGCAAGAATTCAAGATTAAAAGCAAACAACTAACTACAAGAATTTTTATATTATTTCTTTTCATTTTTTCTTTTTTCTGATTTTTTATCATAATAACTAAAATCTTCTGATAATGGGTTAAACTCTTGGTCTTTAATTAATTTTCTTCCATTTGCTAATGTTCCAAAAATATAATACAAACCAGGTACAATAATTACTCCGAAAACAGTTCCGAAAAGCATTCCACCTAAGGCAGCAGAACCCAATGTTCTATTACCAATTGCTCCTGCTCCAGAAGCCAACATCAATGGAATTAATCCGGCTATAAATGCGAATGAAGTCATTAAAATTGGTCGGAAACGCACTTTTGCACCTTCAATTGCAGCATCTAAAATAGATAAGCCTTCTTGGTTTTTTTGGACGGCAAATTCTACAATTAATACGGCATTTTTACCGAGTAATCCCACCAACATGATTAGTCCAATTTGGGCATAAATATCATTTTGAAGTCCCATTAATTGTAATAATAAGAACGAACCAAAAACTCCCACAGGTAATGATAACACTACAGATAATGGAATAATGAAACTTTCATATTGAGCGGCTAAAACGAAATAAACGAATACCAATACAATTAAAAAGATATAAATAGATTCATTTCCTCTATTTGCTTCGTCATACGAAAGTCCTTCCCAAGCGATATCATATCCTCTTGGTAACGTTTCTTTTGCTACTTCACGAACCGCTTCAATAGCTTCTGCTGTAGTATAACCCTTTGCAGGAAGTCCTTGAATTGCAGCCGAGTTGTACATGTTAAAACGTGTAATCTCATTTGGACCTTGCGTTTTTACCAATTTCATAAAGGCAGAATAAGGAACCATTTCTCCTCTATCATTTTTTATGTATAGATTTAAAACATCTGATGGTAATCTTCTAAATTTAGGATCTGATTGCACATACACTTTAAAGAAACGTTCAAATTTGATAAATCCTTGTTCGTAGGTACTACCAATCAAAATATCTAGGTTTTCCATAGCTTTACCAATAGAAACTCCTTTTTGCATTGCCAATTGATTGTCAATTTCTAATTCATATTGAGGATAATTAGCTGCGAAGAATGAGAACAAACCAGATAATTCTTTACGTTTTTCAAGATGTTCCATGAAATTTTTGTTGATTTTATCGAAATCTTTGTAATCAACAGTTGTACTTTTATCTAACAAACGCATAGAAAAACCTCCAGAAGAACCAAATCCAGGAATTGCTGGTGGTTCAAAGAATTCAATTTTCGCACCAAGATTTCTAGATTTTTCTTCTAATTCTTCCATAATCTCAGTTACTTTATGCTCTCTGTCGTCCCAAGGTTTAAGATTAATCAAACATGTTCCAGCGTTAGAACCACGACCTTCCGTCATGATTTCGTAACCTGCTAAAGAAGATACGGATTCAATTCCATCTACTTTTTCACACACTTTTTGAAGTCTTTGTGATACTTCATTTGTAGTTTCTAAAGTAGAACCTGGAGGCGTTTGAATAATAGCATAAATTGTTCCTTGATCTTCACTTGGAATAAATCCAGAAGGAAGAAATTGGTTCACTAAAAATGTTCCCGCACAGAAAGCAATTAAAATAAAGAATGTTAACCATCTTCTACTTACAATTGATTTTAATAAAGTAACATATTTACCTGTAAGTTGATCAAATACTTGGTTGAACTTATCTAAAGATTTAGTTAGTATATTTTGTTTCTTATGATGTCCTTGTGCGTGATGATTTTTCAACATCATAGCACATAATACGGGTGTTAATGTTAATGCGATAATCGCAGAAATTACAATTGAACTTGCCATAGTAATAGAAAACTGACGATAGAAAGTTCCTACTGGTCCAGACATAAATGAAATCGGAATAAATACCGAAACCATTACTGCTGTGATGGCAATAATTGCTCCACCAATTTCACCTAATACTAATTTTACTGCTTTATATGGTGAAATTTCTGGAAATTCTTCAAACTTGGCATGAACTGCCTCGACGACGACAATTGCATCATCGACAACAATTCCAATAGCTAATACGAGGGCAAAAAGGGTAACTAAATTGATGGTAATTCCGAAAAACTGAATGACAAAAAAGGCTCCAATTAAGGAAACGGGAACGGCTAAAATTGGAATTAAGGTCGAGCGCCAATCACCAAGGAAAATAAATACTACTAAAGCCACCAATAAAAAGGCATCTCTAAGTGTATCAATAACTTGATCTATAGAAGCATCTAAGAATTTAGAAACGTCATAACTAATTTTGTAATCTAAACCTGGAGGAAAAGTTTCTTTCATTTCCTCTAGTTTTGCTTTTACTTGCTCAATTACTTCATTGGCATTACTTCCATAATTTTGTTTTAATACGATTGAAGCCGAAGGATGTCCATCTAAATTAGAATAAATATCGAAGAATTCACTTCCTAGTTCTGCGCGTCCAATATCTTTTAATTTGATATTTTCTCCATTTGAATTGGCGCGAATAATCACATTTTCATATTGTTCTGGCTCACTAAATCTTCCTTTATAAGTTAAAACGTATTCTAAAGATTGTGCTTTTATTCCAGAACTTTGTCCTAAACGACCAGGACGACCAACAATACTTTGCTCTTTTAAAGCATTCATCACTTCATCCGTAGAAATATTGTAGGCTCTCATACGTTCTGGATTTAACCAAACACGCATCGCATACGTTCTACTTCCTAATATTTGTGATCTGGCTACTCCATTGATACGATTGATTTCTGGAAGCATTTTTACATTCGCGTAATTGTATAGAAATTTTTCATCCATACTTTTATCTTTCGAATATAAGTTGACATACATCAACATACTTGGCTGAATTGGAGTAATTACAACTCCTTCTCGTTGTACCAATTCTGGTAAAAGAGGCATAACTTGGTCGACCCTAGTTTTTACTCTAATTACGGCTTGGTTGGGATCAGTTCCTGGTTCAAAAATAATTCTAAGTGTTGCTTCTCCAGCACTAGTAGCATCTGTAGCCATATAACGCATTCCTTGAACTCCATTGATAGAGTTTTCAAGAGTAATAAGTGTAGATTTTACCAATACATCTGCACTAGAACCTGGATAAGCGATAAATATATTAACCGTTGTTGGTGCAATATCCGGAAACTGCGACGTTGGCAATTTGAATATTGACAAGACTCCCATAAAAACAATAACAATCGAAATTACTATCGCAAAAACGGGTCTATGTATAAATTTACTAAACATGTTTTTTCTTTTTAAATGATTTCGATTATTCTGCGTAAAGTTCTAAATGAGATAAAACCGATTCAGGTTTTTCAAATTTGATGTTCACTTTTTCATTTTCTTTCACAAGACGCAAACCTTCTAAAAGAATTTTGTCTGTTTCTTTTAAACCTGATTTTACAATGAAAAGATGTTGTAATTCTGCAGCAATGACAATTTCTCTCGATTTGATTTCGTTGTTTTTGTCAATTACATACACGTATTTTTTATCCAACACTTCAAAAGTTGCTTTTTGAGGAATAAGCATCGCATTTTTATATGGTAAATTGATATGAATATTACCAGTTTCTCCATGACGTAAAAGTGCTTTTGGATTTGGGAAAGTGGCTCTGAAAGAAATATTACCTGTTTCGTTGTTGAAGTCGGCCTCAATAGTTTCGACTATTCCAGGATGATCAAAATACTTGTTGTTAGCCATTAATAGGTTCACTTTAGTATGAATTCCTTTTTTCTCTGTTTCTTTGAAATCTAAATATTCTGCTTCAGGCACATTGTAATATACCCACATTTTACTGTTATCTGAAAGATTAGTCAATAAATCACCTTCGTCAACTAAACTTCCCAATTTAACTTGGAAACGATCGATAAATCCATCAAATGGCGCTCTGATTTCAGTAAATTTCAAATGTACGTTTGCTAAAGATAATTCGGCATTAGCCTTATCTAATTTCGCTTTAGCCATCAATAATTCGTTCGGAGCAACGACTTTACTATCAGCTAATTTTTTAGTATTTAAATATTCAATTCTTGCGAAGTTGGCTTCTGCTTTAGCTCTTTGCATTTCTGCTTGATACAGATTTGGCATAATTTGAAACAAAATTTGTCCTTGTTTGACAAATTGTCCTTCATCTACATATATTTTTTGAAGATATCCTTTTTCTAAGGCTCTCAATTCAATATGACGAAATGATTGGATTTGCGATACATAATCCTTAGTAACTACTGTATCTTTTATGATTGGATTTGTTGCTAAAAAAGCAGTTTTTTCTTCTTTATGTTCTTCTTTGTGACCACAACTTGCTAGCAATAAAGCGCTACCTAAGCTTAATAGCATAAAAATTCTTTTAGCCATAACTATTATTTATAAAAATTAATTAAATGTTTTTTGAGTAATAAAAATATGTTCAACAGATTAGTAAATAATCTATTTAAAGTTTTATAAAAAAACAGTTAATCAAATTCTATAAACGCAGAATCTAATATTTAAAGGATTTGTGGATGCTAGGTATTTCTCGTAATTACATGATGTCAAACCATTTTTAATTACGGATATTTGATTTTCTAAGATATTAGTGCTTAAATAAGCGTCAGAAAATCGGAAATTATTTAGAAATTTTTTACCTGAAAAATCAGTTTCATCAATTTCAGATTCACTAATTTCAACATTTTCAAGTTCTACTTCATAAGCTAATGAACTTTGTGTAAGATGCTGTTTTCTTCCAGAATTAACTTCTGTATGATGAACAACATAATGTGAAAAAATTTTGCCTGTATTCTGAATTGATTTAGTGTATACACCAAGACAGCTCAGTACAGATATAAAAAGCAGAAAGAAATATTTTAAACCTATTTTCTTCATTAGAGTTAGCTTGTTTTGCAAAATTTTGAGCAAATGTAAATTATTTATTTTGATTTATTTGCAAAAAAGTTGTTAATGATGTTAAACAGTAACATCTTCAAACAATAATTTAATATTTTCGTAAGAATTTCCTAAAGTAGCTTCAATTTCTGAAGGTTTTAGCCAAACGGCTTTAGAAATTCCTTCTTTTTCTTGCGGACAAGTTGGTCCTGAGTAGTTCGTTTCCATTTTAAACCAATAGGTGATTTTTAATTTAAATCTTCCATTACGTTTAAAAATATGATAGGTTTTTTGTAATTTATCTGTGATTTTTAATCCTGAAACTCCGGTTTCCTCTTCTACTTCACGCATAGCTGCGTTTTCGATGGTTTCATCTTTTTCAATACCACCTTTTGGTAAATCCCATTTTCCGTTTCTAAAAATAAACAAGACTTCTCCGTTGGCGTTAAAAACTAATCCGCCACCAGCTTTTGCCACAGGAATCTTAGATTTCAAAGTTTTCATAATCAACTTTTCATCTGAGTGATATAAGTAGGCACTTTGTATTTTATTCAAAAATAATTCTGAGATTACTTTTGGAATATTTACTGTCTCTAACAAATAAATTTTGAAATTTGTTTCCTTTTCAAACGTATTTGTCAAAAAAAGTGGTTTCTCGTTTACAAAAACTTTATACATTTGCAATATGATATTTAACAACAACACAGCACAACAAACAGCCGAATTGCTTTTACAAATAAACGCAATTAAATTGAATTCTAAAAATCCTTTTACTTGGGCTTCTGGCTGGAAAAGTCCAATTTATTGTGATAACCGCATAACACTTTCGTTTCCAGCGGTTAGAAATTATATTAGAGATGAATTTGTTAAGCAAATTGAAGACAAATTTGGTAGACCAGACGTAATTGCAGGTGTTGCAACTGGCGCAATTGGTATCGGAATCTTGGTAGCAGAAGCTATGGGATTGCCTTTTGTGTACGTTCGACCAGAAGCAAAAAAGCATGGAAGACAAAATCAGGTGGAAGGTTTTTTACAAAAAGGTCAGACTGTAATTGTCGTAGAAGATTTAATTTCAACTGGAGGAAGTAGTCTTATGGCGGTAGAAGCTTTACGTAATGAAGGCGCTAATGTAAAAGGTATGGCAGCTATTTTTACGTATGGATTTCCTATTTCTGAAGAAAAGATTACAGAAGCAAAATTAGAGGTTTACACACTAAGCAATTACGAAAACTTAATTGAAAAAGCCGTTGAAAAACAATATGTTTCAGAAGAAGAATTAGAAACATTACAATCTTGGAACAGTAATCCGAGTGAGTGGGGAAAATAATTTACGATTTACGATTTAAAATTTACGAATAATTAAAATAAAAAAACGTCCCGATAATTCGAGACGTTTTTTTTATTATGATATTAGAAAGTCTAAATCCAAAATATATTGGTTTGGATTGGCTAAATCGTAATAAAAATCAATATTATTTTTGTAAGCTAATTTCATTTTTAAAATATCGGTATTCATATCAATTTGAACTAAACCGACATATTTTATATCACCTATTTCAATACTAAAACTTAAATCATTTTGGCAAACATCAATATAATCATTTCTTGAATTTACGCCAGATCCGACTTCAATTTCTTGTTTCCATGAATTAGATTTAATCTTAATTTCAGTATAATTAATTTCAATTTTTTTACTTGATTTTTTAAACTTTTCGATAATATTATTTACTTTTTTTTCTTCTTTTCTTTGTTTTATTTTTGAAATAAATGAAATTAAAAAAACAATACCACAAAATAATATTACTAAAGAATCAAAAATAAAACTACCTTTTAAAGGAATTATAAAAAAAATAAGCATAAAAAGAAAAACTACACTAACTGAATTCCTTCGTTATTGATGTCAATTAGTTTTTGTTTGTATAAACTTCCAATGGCTTTTTTAAATGTTTTCTTACTCATTTTTAAAACTGATTTAATCTCTTCTGGATGACTGTTGTCATTTAATCTTAAAACACCATTGTTTTGTTTTAAAGCTTCTAAAACTTGTTGTGAAGAATCGTCAATAGCTTCAAAACCTTGCTTTTGGAAAGAAACATCAATTTTTCCGTCAGGACGTATGGTTTTAATATATCCTTTGGTTTTATATCCTGGAGAAACGGTTTCAAAAACTTCATTTTGATACGCTAATCCTCTGAATTTTCCGTTGATAATTACATTAATTCCGATTTCAGTAATATGAGAAACCATTAAATCAACTTCTTGACCCACTTCAACATCTAAAGGTTCTTTATCTAAAAACTGATTAATTTTACTTGAAGCCGCTAACCTACCCGTTTGCTTGTCTAAATACATTGTTACGATGTAACGTTTGTCTTTTTCCATTGGACGTGCTTGTTCTTTAAACGGAACAAACAAATCCTTTTCCATTCCCCAATTTAAAAAGGCACCAAATTTATTGATGTAATTTACCTTTAAAACCGCAAATGAGTTTAAGGTAATAAGTGGTTTTAAAGTCGTCGCAACTGGACGTTCTTCATGATCTAGATATACGAAAACTGTTAAATCATCTCCAATTGTGAAATCGTTTGGAACATATTTGTTTGGTAACAAAACATCATCGGTTTCGTTAACTAAAAACAAACCTACTTTTGTTTCTCTATCTATTTTTAATGTATGGTATACACCTATTTGTAACATATTATGGTTTTATTATTAAAAGTGATGGCGTATTATTTAACCAAACACTTCTGGTATCAATTAGTTTTTTCCAACTATCAATACTCATAATTAATAAATCTTGTTCTTTTAAGAAATCTTTTTCTAATTTCGATGAATGAATCACTTTTACATTCTCATGTGTGATTTTATTCTTCTCATTTACAACATCATACGTGTCAAAAATTGAAATCTTAGCTTGAGAATTTTTCTTTAGTAATTTCACATAATCCAATAAAAATTGATCTTCTTCATTGAATAAAATTACGGAAATATTCTCGGTTTTAATTAAATTTTTATCGACATAAATTCCTAATGGAACTTCTGTTTTGTTGATTATAGCTTGGGTTTTATCATCAAAATAATTGACTTCAAACAACTTTTCTTTTCCAGTAAATGTATTTAATAAATTTTCTGGATTTATAATTTTTGAGGTAATCCCTAATACTTTTCCTAAAAATGTTCCTTCAAAAATTGATGATCCAATATTTATCAGAACCAAATTGAATTCTCCTTTATTACTTACTTCTACAATATCTGAATCGATATCACGTGAAGCTTTAAAAAGGGTTTCTAATTTACGGTTTAATTTATTCGCTTCTTTTAAAACAGGTTTAAAACTTTCACGTTCATATTCTTCAATTTTATAAGGATTAACCTCGTTTGTTGAAGAAATATACATAGCAGTTAAAGCTTGCTTGTCTTTATCTAAACTTATGAAATTATTAGCTACTCTTAATAATGGTTTTCCATCATCTGGATTTTCGAAAGTTACTAAAACTTTATAATCTAAATTCTCTGAATGAGTTGGAACAAATTTCTCTCTTCTTTTGAAGAAAAAGTCAATTAGATTTAAAGCTGGGCCTGTCATGAAAGTTGTTGCCAAAGCCATAATCACCATCATAGCGAAGACTTCTTTGGTTAAAACTCCTAAATCGTAACCGATATTAAGAACAACCAATTCCATTAATCCACGCGTATTCATTAGCGCTCCAATGGTTAAACTATCACGCCAATTTTGTCCAACAAATTTTGCTGCTAAAGCACTTCCAACGAATTTTCCAACAACAGCTACTAAGATAATTAAACCACAAACTCTCCATAATTCTGGACTGTTTAGTAAGCCAATTTCTGTTCTTAAACCTGTAAAAACGAAGAATAATGGTAATAAAACCACTAAAGCAACGTCTTCAATTTTTTCGATAAACATTTTTCTGAACTTCATGTTATCTGGCATAATAATACCAGCAACAAAAGCGCCGAATAAGGCATGAATACCAATAATTTCAGTTAAATACGAAGAAATTAGTAATGTTAAAAAGAAAATTGCAACTACAGGTTTTGTTATTTTTTCTGCAGTGTCATATAAATTTCCAATTCGACGTAAAAAAGGTCGAACTAATTTTATCATCGCAAATACATATAACAACGATAATACAATAATATATAAAGAGCTTGCCACAGAACCTGCTTTTACAATTGCAATTACAGCCGCTAATAAACACCAAGCGGTAATGTCATCTGCTGCAGCACAAGTAATAACCATGGCGCCAATTCTGGTTTTTTGTAAACCTCTTTCTTGAACAATTCTTGCTAATACAGGAAATGCAGTAATACTCATTGCAATTCCTAAAAACAATCCGAAAGAAAGAAATTCAATTCCTTTTGGTGCGAAATTCGTATAAATAGAATATGCTAAAACTAATCCTAAAGTAAAAGGAATAATGATACTAGCGTGACTAATAATTACAGCTTCTTTGGCTTTGTTTCGAAGTACTTTTAGGTCTAGCTCCATTCCAACTACGAACATGAAGAAGATTAAACCAATTTGACTTAAAAATTTTAAATTGTCTAATGAAGAATCTGGAAATAAAACATCTGAACATTCTTTAAGATAGTTTCCAAAAAAGGATGGTCCTAAAACAATACCTGCAATAATTTCTCCAACTACTGAGGGTTGACCTATTTTTTTACAAATTAATCCGAAGAATCTCGCCACTAAAATAATCGTTACAATCTGTGCTAATAAAATAGCTAATGGATGCGTAACATTATGATGAAGTGAATCTAAAAAATCCTGATAATATGAATTACCATTTGAAACAACTTTTAAAACGTTAGGTTTTTCTAATAGTTTGCCGTTTTTTACTGTCCAATAAATTAATGCAGAAAATATTCCCACAATAATTATATAAAAAAAGCTATGCTTAAAGTTCCTCATTAAAAAACGTCAAAAATAAATTTAATTCTCAATAGGTCCTTCCCATTGTGAAATTCCGCCTACAAGGTTATAAACTTTTTCAAAACCTAATTGTTTCATGATACCGCAAGCTTGTGCACTTCTTCCGCCAGCTAAGCAGTATATAAAATAACTTTTGTCTTTATCTAATTCTTCAACTTGATAAATAAATCCTTGTCCTTTATATATATCAATATTAATTGCTTCAGGTATAATTCCGTTTGCAACTTCTTCTTCTGTTCTTACGTCTAAAATTACTGCGTTTTCAGTGGTTAAAAAACCTTCCCACCACTCTTTTTGTTCTAAATTCATATATGTATACTTTATTTTTTATTTGTCATATATGTTATCGCCTTTTACTCATTATATTGGTTCATTAAATTTCTTTTATAGGCGATTTCATATAAATATAATTTTCATCAAATTTACAACAAGAATTGATATATAAAAATTTATTTTATGTAGCTCAGTCGTTTTGCTTCATTTTTCGGACTTAAATAAAATTTAACAAAAAATTAATAACACTTGTATATACAAATAAAATAAAAGTAGTACATTTGTACCTACAAATAACATCTGTTATGAAAATACAAGAAGAAATAAAAAGTACAGTAGAATTATCGTTGGCGAAAAAAGTAATCTTGAATTTGTCATTTACTAGAAATATTATTGGTGATAAGTTTTTAGAAATACTAAAGCCATATGATTTATCTGGTGAACAGTATAATGTTTTACGCATTTTAAGAGGTCAGAAAGGAAAACCTGCAAATATGTCAGTTATTCAAGAAAGAATGATTTCTAAAAACAGTAATACTACTAGATTGGTTGATAAATTGATATTAAAAGGACTAGTTATCAGAAACATTTGTCCATCGAACAAAAGAAAAATGGAAATTACAATTACAGAAAAAGGTTTAGAAGTGTTAGAAACTCTTGATCCAATTGTAGTAGAGCACGAAAATAGCTTAGCAAGCAAATTAACAACAGAAGAATTAACACTATTAAATGATTTATTAGAAAAATACAGAAATTAATTATGAGCACATTTATTGAAAATCAGAATTGGCGTTATGCCACAAAAAAATTCAATAGCGAGAAAAAGATATCTGATACAGATTTTGAAATTTTAAAAGACGCTATACAATTATCTTCCTCTTCATATGGTTTACAACCTTATAAAGTTTTAATTATTGAAAACGAAGAAATTAGAAAACAATTACAACCAGCATCTTGGGGACAAAGTCAAATTGTTGACGCTTCTCACCTATTGGTTTTTGCAAACATAACGAATGTTGATGAAGAATACATTAATAATTTCGCACAAAATGTAGCAACAACTAGAAACATTCCATTTGAAAATGTAAAAGGTTATGCAGATTTTATGATTGGAAAAATCACAACGTTAACTCCAGAAGATCAAGCAGTTTGGACAGCAAAACAAACTTATTTAGCCTTAGGAAATTTATTAAATGCTGCAGCGGAATTAAAAATTGATGTAACTCCAATGGAAGGTTTTGATCCAAATCAATACAACGAAATTTTAGGCTTAACAGAGAAAGGTTTACACGCTTCTTTAGTAGCAACTGTTGGTTACAGACATCATGAAGATGACACACAACATTATATTAAAGTAAGAAAACCAAAATCAGAATTATTCGAAACAATTTAATAACTAAATAATTAACAAACATGAGAAATTTAAAAACAATTGCAGTAGCATTAGTAGCATTCGTATCTTTCACAGCAAATGCTCAAACAACAAAGAAAATTGACGTAGCAAAAAGTGGAATTGAATGGACAGGTAAAAAAGTAACTGGACAACACAATGGAACAATAGGTTTACAAAGTGGTGCTTTAGTATTCAAGGGAAAAGTTTTAAAAGGTGGAACTTTTACTGTTGACATGACATCTATTAATACTACAGATTTATCAGGTAAAGGAAAAGAAAGTTTAGATGGTCACTTAAAAGCTGACGATTTCTTCGGAGTTGATAAATTCAAAACTTCTACTTTAGTTTTTACAAACATTAGTGGAAAAGGAAATGGTTTATATACTGTTACTGCTGATTTAACTATCAAAGGAATTACAAAACCAATTACTTTCGATATTACAGTTAAAGGAAATACTGCTTCAACAACTTTAAAAGTTGATAGAACTAAATATGATATCAAATACGGTTCAGGTTCATTCTTCTCTGACTTAGGAGACAAAACAATCAATGACGAATTTGAATTAAAAGTTAATTTAGCTTGGTAATTATCAAACTATAGAAAACAAAAAAGTCCCGATTTATCGGGACTTTTTTTATATGATTTTGTTTTTATTTTGAAAGTGGACCTGGAGCTTTTTTCTCTAGTAAACTTTTTTCTTCTTTTACTAAAACGGTTCCTTTAATTCTTAAAGCAATCATTCCGTTTTCTTTATTAATTGCATTAGTTTCAACTGTAATTGTTTTACTAATTGGTCCAGGATTCATGTTATATTGTACTTCAATAACTCCTTTTTTTCCAGGAGCAATAGGCTCGGTTGGTTTCGTTGGAACCGTACAGCCACAGCTACTTTTCGCATCTTTAATAATTAAAGGCTCATTTCCTGTATTTGTAAATTCAAAAGTTCTTTTTCCTGAATCTACACCTTTATAAACTTCACCATAATTAATGGTTTCCTCTTTAAATTCAATTTTTGCACCATTTTGTGCATTAGCTGATAAACCTGTTACCATTAAAACTAAAATAAATACTAACTTTTTCATCTTTTATATTAATTTGAGAATTGTAAAAATATGTTTTTTAAACTAACTAACAAAAACTAAATACATTTTTTTTATTCTGTTTTATATAATTACTTTTGCAGATATAATTCAAAAAGTATACCAAAAGACAATTAAATTTCAAAATAAACAATATATAAATGATACCAGCCCAATTTGATGCCAAAGCAGTAGAACAAAAATGGTACGAATACTGGATGAAAAACAATTATTTTCATTCAACTCCAGACCACAGAACGCCGTATACTATTGTAATTCCTCCACCAAACGTGACTGGAGTTTTACACATGGGACATATGTTGAATAATACGATTCAAGATGTGTTAATTCGTCGTGCGCGATTAAAAGGTTTCAATGCTTGTTGGGTTCCTGGTACAGACCACGCTTCAATTGCAACTGAAGCAAAAGTGGTTGCGAAATTAAAATCGGAAGGAATTAATAAAGCTGATTTGACTCGTGAAGAATTCTTAAAACATGCTTACGATTGGACAGATAAATATGGTGGAACAATTTTAGAACAACTAAAACAATTAGGTTGTTCTTGTGATTGGGACAGAACTAAATTTACGATGGATCCAGACATGTCGGCATCTGTAATTCGTTCATTTGTAGATTTATACAATAAAGGTATGATTTACAGAGGTTACCGTATGGTAAACTGGGATCCGGAAGCAAAAACAACTTTATCTGACGAAGAAGTTATTTTTGAAGAACGTCAAGGAAAATTATATTATATCAAATATCAAATAGAAAATTCTTCAGATTTTTTAGTGGTTGCCACTACTCGACCTGAAACTATTTTCGGAGATACGGCGATTTGTATCAATCCAAATGATGAAAGACATTTCAATTTAAAAGGAAAAAAAGCAATTATTCCAATTTCTGGAAGAGTTATTCCTATTATTGAAGATGAATATGTTGATTTAGAATTCGGAACTGGATGTTTAAAAGTAACGCCTGCACATGATGTTAACGATAAGACTTTAGGTGACAAGCACAATTTAGAAATCATTGATATTTTTAATGAAGATGCGACTTTAAACTCATTCGGATTACATTATGAAGGGAAAGACAGATTCGTAGTTCGTACAGAAATTGAAGCAGAATTAACTTCAATCAATGCTTTAAGTAAAGTAGAACCATACACTAATAACGTTGGTACTTCAGAAAGAACGAAATGTGTAATTGAACCTCGTTTATCTGATCAATGGTTCCTTAAAATGGAAGATTTAGTTAAGCCAGCAATTCACGCCGTTTTAGAATCTGATGAAATTAAATTATACCCAAGTCGTTTCAATAATACTTATGCGCATTGGTTAAATAATATTCGTGATTGGAATATTTCTCGTCAATTATGGTGGGGACAACAAATTCCAGCGTATTTCTATGGAGATGGAAAAGAAGATTTCGTGGTTGCTGAAAATATTGAAGATGCTGTAAAATTGGCTCAAGAAAGAACTTCAAACGCTAATCTTCAAGCTTCTGATTTACGTCAAGATGCTGATGCTTTAGATACTTGGTTCTCTTCATGGTTATGGCCAATGGCTGTTTTTGGAGGAATTATGGATCCAGAAAATGAAGATTTTAAATATTATTATCCAACAAACGATTTAGTAACTGGTCCAGATATTTTATTCTTCTGGGTAGCTCGTATGATTATTGCTGGTTACGAATATGCTGATGCAAAACCTTTTAAAAATGTATATTTAACAGGATTAGTTCGTGATAGTCAAGGACGAAAAATGTCTAAATCATTAGGAAATTCTCCTGAACCATTAGGTTTGATTGAGAAATTTGGTGCAGATGGAGTTCGCGTAGGATTATTATTAAGTGCTTCTGCAGGAAATGATATTTTATTTGATGAAGAATTATGTAATCAAGGAAAAGCATTTACAAATAAAATTTGGAATGCCTTTAAATTGATTAAAGGTTGGGAAGTTTCTGAAACGATTCCACAACCAGAATCTTCTAAAGTAGCAATTGAATGGTACGAAGCTAAATTGCAACAAACTTTATTAGAAATTGAAGATAATTTCGAAAAATACAGATTATCTGAAGCCTTAATGGCGACCTATAAATTAGTTTGGGACGATTTCTGTTCTTGGTTCTTAGAAATGATTAAGCCTGGATATCAACAACCAATTGATAAAGCGACTTTCGATAAAGCTATTGAAATGTTAGAAGCGAATTTGAAATTGTTACATCCATTTATGCCTTTCTTAACGGAGGAAATTTGGCAACATATTGCAGAAAGAACGCCAGAACAAGCTTTAATTGTAGCAGAATATCCGAAAATGACGACAGTGAATACAGCTTTAATTGCTGATTTTGATTTCGCAACGGATGTAATTTCTGGAATTAGAACGATTAGAAAAGATAAAAATATTCCGTTTAAAGATGTGATTGAATTAAGAGTCGTGAATAATGAAAAAGCTTCTTCTTATTTCGATTCAATCATTATGAAATTAGGAAACATTGTAGATTTAATGTACGTGACTGAAAAAGTAGACGGTGCTTTATCATACAGAGTAAAATCTAACGAATATTTCATTCCAATTACTGGAAACATTGATGTAGAAGCAGAAATTGCAAAATTAACAGAAGAATTAAATTACACGAAAGGTTTCTTAAGATCGGTTCAAGGTAAATTATCTAACGAAAAATTTGTAGCTGGTGCACCAGAACAAGTTATTGCCAACGAACGCAAAAAAGAAGCTGATGCTTTAGCAAAAATTGCGACAATTGAGCAAAGTATTGCTGGATTGAAGTAATATATTTTATAAAAGTAAAAAGCCTAAACGTAATTGTTTAGGCTTTTTTTTTGTTTAAACTATGTCTTGTTCGGTTGAAACAATGCTTACTTCGGTTTGGCAGATGCTTTGTTCGATTTGGCGGATGTCTTGTTCGATTGAGCAGATGCTTTGTTCGGTTTGGCGGATTTCTTGTTCGATTGTGCTAAAGCTTTGTTCGGTTTGGAAGATGCTTTGTTCGATTGTGCTAAGGCTTACTTCGATTTAGAAGATGCTTGTTTCGATTGTGCTAAAGGTTACTTCGATTGAGCGGAAGCCTTGTTCGATTGCGCGGATGTGTTATTCGATTGCATTAAAAGTAACTTCTTATTGAGAGATGCTTACTTTTTTAAATACTCTTTTGCTGTTAACACTGGAAGAATAGATTTTTTGAAATCTTTTTTATTTCGTGTTAGAATCAAATCCAATTCATTTTCCAATGCGGTATGATATTGAATGGCATCTTCGAAATCTTTAAAATCAGAAACTAATGCTAACTCTAATATTTTATCATCCATTGGTAAAACTTCTACCAAAACTTTAAATTTGATTAGAATCTTTCTTGCTTCATCTAATTTGTGACTTCTCGCTAATAAGTAATGTGTGTTAGCAATGGTTAAAGAAGAAATGTAAAGTTTAACTTTTTTATGGTCAGCCAAAGTAAATAATTCCTGAGCTTCTCTATAGAATTCTTCTCGTTTAGAAAGCAGATCTAAAACGATATTTGTATCGACTAATATTTTATCCATTAAGAATATTTTTTAGATAAGTAATCTGAATATTCTTTTTTATAATCAGCACTTTCCAAAGAAATTACACCAGTAAGACTTTCCACAAGCGGACTTATTTTAGTCTCTTCTGTATTTCTTTTAGTTAATGATAAAAGATAATTTTCAATAAGCTTTGAAAGACTTACGCTATTATTTTTTGCGTAAAATTTAGCTTCTTCAATTATATTTTGATCGATGTTCAATGTTAGTTTCGTATTCATGATAATTAATTTACGTGTAAAATTAAAAAATTTATACGTAATAAAAAAGTATTTAACAAAAAACCTGTAACTCGTGAACCGTTTCGATTTGGAAGATGCTTTGTTTGATTGAGCTATGTCTTGTTCGATTGAAACTATGCTTTGTTTGGTTTGAACTATGTCTTGTTCGATTTGGAAGATGCTTACTTAAATTTAACCAACTTCTACAAATAGAAATCTAAACCCACCAATACTTAAAACTGCTATTATAGCTAATCTTATCATTAGCCTCTACAATTTCAAATCGAAATTTTGCTAATTCTGATTCTTTAGTATTTGGGTTACTCATAAAGTTCCATGCTAAATGTAAAACAAATGTTTTTTCAATTTCCTTGGCGTGAATATCTGTATACTTAACAACTAAATATAATGGTGGGTATTCCATTTTGCTGTTATGATTGTCAACTAACATTTCTTTTGCTTTATATAACCAATATAAATCAATAAAACTTGAAGGAATTCTGATTTCATTTTTTCTGTTTTCTATCGAATAAGGTAATATAAAATTGAAAAAATCGCCAAAATTTTCTTCGCCTATAAAATAAAACCAATTGAGATTTAATTTTTTTGATGTAATTTCAATTTCATCTTTGTTAATGGAGTATTTTATGAAAGGTTTTTTTTACTTGATTGTAATGTTTTCTGTATTTCATTAAAATCTACAAACCAATTCCAAGAAACTTGTTTAGCTACTCCTAAACCAATATTACTTATATCAATAGTAAGTTCATTATAGCCTCTTTTTGGATCCATTTCTGATAATTTTTTAGAGGAGTAATATAGTGAGAATATATTCTCCTCCTCTTCATTCTCTTCTTCATCAATATCATACTTGTATACGTAAAACTCAAAGTTGGCGATATTAATATCTGGATGATAACTATGTTCTCTTTGTTTTTTTATCTCTCTAACTGTAATAAAAGTAACTGCGGCAGTTAATAAAGCCGAAATTGCAGATATAAAATTTATCCAATCGCTTACAGTAAAAAGTATTATAAAATCTGATATCATAAGAAATTTCGTGAATCGGGATAACCTCATAAATAACCAAACTTCCGTTTAAATCAACTATGAGCTATCATTGTGGTTTGCTAATATAACAAATTCCTACAAAAAAACCGTTCAATTTTTAAACTGAACGGTTTTGGTATTTTTATTTAATTCTTATCTCTTCAACGAGAAGTGAGCTTTAAACTGTTTTTGTTGACTGTTTTCATTAAAATCAATTGTGAACCAGTAATCTGTTGAAGGCGCTAGTTGCCCATTATAGGTTCCATCCCATCCTGCACTTTGATCTGTTGGACTTAATTGTTTAATTAATTTTCCGTATCTATCAAAGATATATAGTTTAGCATTCGCTTGATTTAATCCAACCACATTCCAAGTATCGTGAATTCCGTCACCATTTGGTGTGAAATATTTAGGGTAATCTATCACCATAATTGGTTGTGTTAGACTTGTACATCCTTCAGTATCTTCTACCATAATTTCATGTGAACCAGCTTGAACTCCTGTAAACACATTTGAACTTTGCCATGCACCTCCATCTAATGAATAAATTAGATTTCCAGTTCCTACTGGGTTTACTGTTACTGTGATTGTAGCATTATCAGTAAATGCTTCCGTTACAACATATGTGAAATCTGTTGCTGGATAAACTGTAGTTACTATAGCCTGATCTGCTGCTGCCTTACAACCAGTTATTGTATTAGTTACAATCACTTGGTATGTTCCTGGTAAAGTTACTTCATGAGTTGGTCCGTTTGTACTTGCTAATACATCATACGTATTTGTAGCTGTATTTAACATATACC
>NZ_FNYA01000007.1 GCF_900108955.1 Flavobacterium terrigena
GGGTGCAAAAGTAGAACCTTTTTTTTAATTACCAAAACTTTTTGAAACTTTTTTTTGAGAAAATTTTCATCCCGTTTTAATCAATCATTATTTGTAAGAACTCCCTCTCTTGCGGGGTGCAAAGATAACATCTTTATATTTTAATTTCCAAATCTTTTTTTATCTTTTTTCAAAAATATTTTTTCCGATTTGCTTATCATTATATAAAGAACTTCTCTCTCATTGCGGGTGCAAAACTAGCACTTTAATTCGAAATTCCTAACATAAACTTAATCTTTTTTTAAAGTATTTTGTTATCTTTTGTTTTACAGGAAGTTACAATCATCGATTTATTTTGCAGTTTATCGTTTACTTGGGGTTTTGGCGGTTGGTAGTCGTGATTTAAAGGAATGATGGTGTTTGAAATTATGTGGATTCTTTGAAAAATAGCTTGTCTTTCTTTGTTTTTCTGTTGCTACACTCTTTGTGAATCACTAAATTTCTTCTGAAAACAGGTTTCTAGCCCTGATAGGAGCGGCATCCTTTTATTTAATTCTTCAAAATTAAATAAAAGATATAGCAGATAGCAGGAAATAGCTTCTGAAAAATCACACCTATATATATAATAGTAGAAATATAATGTTTCAAATAAAAAACGGCTGATGTAACAAAACATCAACCGTATATATTATAGTGTAAAAAAACAGAATAAATTTCTAATCGAACTTCAACGCTTTGATTGGAGAAATTTTTGTGATTAGATAAGATGGAATTAACAATACCAGCACACATATTAATATAGTACCGATATTTAATAATAATATGTGTAGTAAATTTATATCTACAGGCGCTGAAGAGACATAATAACTTTCGGGATTCAGTTTAATGATTTCAAACTTCTTTTGTAATACCAATAATAAGATGGCGATTCCGTTACCCCAAAGTAATCCTCTTGAAATTAAATGAGCAGCATTATAAAGGAATATTTTACGTACCGACCAATTGCTCGCGCCCAATGCTTTTAACATACCTATTAATTGGGTGCGTTCTAATATTAAAACCAATAAAGCGACTACCATATTTATGGTTGCCACACCTATCATTATAATAAGGATGACCAAAATATTGAAATCGAAAAGTTTTAGCCATTCGAAAACACTGAAATACTTTTCAGAAATAGATGCACTATTAAATGTAGGCGGAATGGTTTTGTAAATTTCTTCAGCACGTTCATCTAGTTTAGAGAAATCGTCGATGAAAATTTCATAGGCTCCAATTTGGTTTGGCTGCCATTTATTGATTCGTTGTAAATGTTCTATGTTACCTATTATATAAGAGGAATCGAATTCTTGAAATCCAGAATTATAAATTCCGGCAATTTTAAACTTTCGCATACTTGGCAATTTGCCTTGCGTTTTCATAAAAAAGGTATTGAAAGAACTTCCGACTTTCAATTTTAATCGGTTTGCTAAAAACTGAGAAATCAATACTTCGTTAATATCACCTTCTTTATAGGTCGGGATTTTCCCTTCCACCAAAAACTCTTTTAAGTTTTTCCATTGATAAGAAGCATCGACACCTTTGAAAATAATTCCTTCTACATCTGTTTCAGTTCTTATTAATGCGCCTTTTGTAATTATGGGTTGCACATGTGTGATGAAACTGTTCTTTTTAAGTTGGGAAACTGGTAATAATTTTGAATCAATAGGTTCCGCTGTAACTTGGGATTGGTTGTCGTCGAAGTTGGAAACAATCACATGACCATTGAATGCAGAAATTTTTTCACGAATTTTTTCTTGCAAGCCAACACCTGTTGCCACAGACATAATCATCATAAGAATGCTTAAGGCAATAGCTAAAATTGCAATTTTTATAATTGGAGAAGAAACACTACTTTTATAACTTTTAGAAACAATAAGTCGTTTCGCAATAAAATATTCTAAATTCAAAATATACTTTTATATGAAATGAGCATAAGATTTAATTGGTCGCAAACACCATTGATGATATGCGAATAACATATGACAAATAAAAAACAAAAATTATAGACATATGACATTTGAGTTCAAAAATACGTTTTTATTTATTTCTACACTATTAATTTTAGTTGGATGTTCTACAACTAAAAACAATACAAGTGCAACTATTAATAACACGACCCAAACTACTAGTACACTTCCAAAAGCTGGAAAGTTTAAAACTGGTGCTGAAAACTATAACGCATACTTACCTTTATTAGCCAATAAGAAAGTTGGAATTGTTACGAATCCGACTGGAATAGTTGAAAATAAAAAACATCTGGTTGATTTCTTATTGGAAAAACAAATCAATCTTCAAAAAATATATGCTCCTGAACATGGTTTTAGAGGAATTGCCGATGCAGGTGAAATGATTAAAGACGGAAAAGATAGTAAAACGAACTTACCCATTATTTCCCTTTACGGAAACAACAAAAAACCAAAACCTGAGCAATTAGCTGATATTGATGTAATAATTTTCGACATTCAAGATGTGGGTGCGAGATTTTACACCTATATCTCTACGTTACATTATGTGATGGAAGCTTGCGCAGAAAACAACATTGAGCTAATAGTTTTAGATCGGCCGAATCCTAATGGAACTATTGTTGATGGTCCGATTTTAGAAATGGAACATAAAAGTTTTGTGGGCATGCACCCTATTCCCGTTTTACACGGAATGACAATTGGTGAATATGCCAAAATGATTAATGGTGAAAAATGGTTGACCCATTCGACAAGCTCAGGGCAAGCTATTCAATGTAAGTTGAAAGTTATTCCTTGTCAGCATTACAAAAGAGATATGGTTTATAGCTTACCTGTGAAGCCATCTCCTAATTTACCAAATGATCAAGCAATCAATTTATATGCGAGTTTGTGCTTTTTTGAAGGTACGAATGTAAGCGTAGGACGTGGAACTGAAAAACAATTTCAGATTTATGGCTCTCCTTTTTTAACTAATTTCAATTTTAGCTTCACTCCTATTTCTAATTTTGGCGCGAAAGATCCGATGCATAAAGATGTGTTGTGTACTGGAGAAGACTTAACCAAAATTGAAAAAGTAAAACGTTTAGAATTGAAATGGTTGTTGAAAGCCTATTCGGATACTTCTGATAAAGCGGTTTTCTTTAATGATTTTTTTACCAAATTGGCTGGAACTAAAAAACTACAAGAACAAATTGTTAGTGGAGTTTCAGAAAAAGAAATTAGAAAAAGCTGGGAAACTGGTTTGAATAGTTTTAAGGAAATGAGAAAAAAGTATCTTATATACTAATATCTTGTCCGAATTGTAGCGTATATCCGTTATTATCATAAATAGCGAATTCGCGCATTCCCCATGGGAAGTCGTCCATTTCATAACAGATTTTACATTTGTCTTTTAAATTGTTCCAAAGTTCTTCCACTTGGTCCACATTTATATAAAACGAACCAGTGAAAATTGGCTTTTCAAAAACCATATGTTCATTTGGAACTGCCATCATAATTTCGGCTTCCTCTTTATATAATGAGGCCCAGTTCCAATCTTTATTATATTCTCCACAAATAAAACCTAAAGTGTTTACATAAAACTCGATGGTTTCTTCCAGTTTATCGGTCCAAATCATTGGTCTGATGGGTTGAAATTTTGCCATAATTTATAATTTAAAGAACAATTTTTAATTTCATTTTTTCTACAATATTAAAAGCTGCTGGACAAATTGCTACGTTTAGCAAAGTTAAATCGGTAATTTGATTGAACTTTTTCCTGTCGGTGTGCGGAAATTCTCTACAAGCTTTCGGACGAACATCGTAAATAAAACATTTATTATCTGAATCTAAAAATGTACACGGAACCGATTTTAATACATAATCATTGTCTTCATCTATACGTAAAAACTGATTGATAAATTGTTGTGGTTTTTGTTTTAGATGTTTTGAAATTCGTTCGACATCGGCATCAGTAAATAATGGACCAGTTGTTTTACAGCAATTCGCGCATTCTAAACAATCGGTTTTCTTAAATTCGGCATCATGTAAATCTTGCATCACATAATCTAAATTTTTAGGCACACGTTTTTTTAGCTTATCGAAATATTTTTTGTTTTCAATATGCGTATCTTTGGCTAGTTTTTGAATTTCGTTTAATGCTGGTTTTAACATGTCGTATCAGAATGAACTGCAAAGCTACGATTTTGAATGCTGATTTAAGAATAACGAATGTTGAATTTTGAAATATAAAAAATGAAAGACCTTTTCGGAAAAGCTATATTAGATTACCAAACCGATAATACTCCTGAAGATTTAATTACGGAAACTTCTATTTCTGAAGCGGATGAAATGAGCGTTGCGTATTTATTTCGCACTTATAACGAAATGCCAAAGTTGGAACAAAAAGCGTTACAACTAGCAAAAGGTAAAGTTTTAGACGTGGGTTGTGGCGCTGGAAGTCATGCTTTAGAATTACAAAACGAAAGAAAATTAGAGGTTACTGCCATTGATATTTCTGAAAATGCTGTGAAAGCGTGTCAACTTCGTGGGATAAATAATGTGAAAGTTGAAAATATTTTAGATTTAGATACCGAAACCAAATATGATACGATTTTACTTTTAATGAATGGAACTGGAATTTTCGGAACTTTGAATGAAACGGCGAAATATTTGCAGAAATTAAAATCGTTATTAAATGAAGGTGGCCAAATTCTAATTGATTCTTCTGATTTAATTTATATGTTTGACCAGGATGAAGATGGTGCATATAGTATTCCTGCAGATGGCTATTATGGCGAATTGACTTTTAATGTTCAATATAAAGGAGAAACTGATGATACTTTCCCGTGGTTGTATTTAGACTACAACACACTTCAAAATGCAGCAATTGCAAATGGATTACAATGTGAATTAATTACTGAAGGTGAACATTTTGATTATTTAGCCAAGCTTTCAATTTAGAAACAATAAAAAAATCCAAATTCCAATGCAATAGATTGAAATTTGGATTTTTTATATTTGGTATATTTAGCTTTATTGTTTCATGTATTTTTGAACAATTGCTTGAAGCTCATCTTGTCCCCATTGAGATCCGATTGCCATAGATTTCTCCATTAGCAATCCAGTATTTGAAGACATTTTTTTTCCAATTGGTGTTTCATAGAATTTCAATAAATCTTTAATGTCTTGATGTGTGTATATTTCCATATAAACAACAGCTAATTTATCATACAATTTAGGTAAAGTAGCGTCAAAATCTTTAGAAAAAGCTGCCTGGCTTTCTTCAGGAATCATATTAAAAATTTGCTTTTTAGCAGAATCCATTGATCCATTCGCTCCAGATTTTTCAATTAATTTCATTACATCAGCTTTAAAAGCCTCATTTTGAGAAAACGAGAACTGAATTGAAAAAACAAGTGCGGCAATAATAAAAATCTTTTTCATTTTAAGGTATATTTAAATATTTATGTGTTTGTAAAGATACTCTCCATTTTGGATTATTCATTACATAGTCTACAATTAGTGGTGTCATTTCTTCTTTTTTACTCCATTCTGGTTGTAAAAATAAAATGGCATTTTTATTGGTTTTTTCTGCTTGTTCTTCAGCAAAAATGAAATCGTGTTTGTTATGAATGATAACTTTTAATTCGTTTGCAATGGCATAAGCAGATTCTACTGGCAATTTATTTTTCTTTGGAGACAAACAAAACCAATCCCAAGTTCCGGTTACGTCATAAGCACCAGAAGTTTCAATATGAACATGCAATCCAGCATTTTTCAATTGCTTTGTAATTGGGTTCATATCCCAAGTTAAGGGTTCACCACCAGTAATCACAATTGTTTTTGCGTATTTTTTTGCATTAGTAACAATGGTTTCAACAGAAGTTGGTGGATGCAAGTCAGCATTCCAGCTTTCTTTAACGTCACACCAATGGCAACCTACATCACAACCACCTACTCTAATGAAGTATGCAGCAGTTCCTGTGTGGTAACCTTCGCCTTGAATGGTGTAAAACTCTTCCATTAACGGAAGCATTTCGCCTTTGTTCACTAATATTTGAGTTTCTTTATTAAGCATATTTTATTTATTGGATGCAAAGGTAAGTATTTTTGTTTTGACACGAAGACACGAAGACACAAAGTTTTTTTTAAAACTGATTGCGTTGATTTGATTCTTGGAGTTGAGTTTGTACTTGATTAGCCCAGATTGCAATGGTAGCTTGTTTGAAATAAATGAGATAAAAACTTTTTTGGAAGAAGCGACCCACGGAAGCTTATTTCAAAATTTAGTTTTTACTTATTTAGGAGAACAACTATAATGGAAAGCTGGAAATGGCTTCAAACAAAAAAACCGATAACTTTCGCTATCGGTTTTTAAATTTTTATAGTTTTATTATTTATTTAAAGCGTTTAAAGATTCTCTAACGAAAGTATCGTTTGGATTAATCTCAGCTGCTTTTTTGAAATTTTCGATTGCTTTTGCTTTATCAGTTGTTGCATAATTTGCTCCAATGAAAGAATATGTTTCAAAAAGATTTTCTTTAACAGCAGGCTTTGAAAGCTCAGCATCACCTTTAGCAATAACTGTTTTTACATAACCTTCATAATCTAAAACCGCTTGCGCATTAGATTCTTTTGTCCCAATTACTCTGTTCAATTGTCCTTTGTAGAAATAAACATCTGCAACATTTGGAGATGCTTTAATTGCTTCAGCATACGCATTGTTTGCTTTTGCAAATTCAGCAGTTAAAGCTGCTTTTTGTGCTGCAGTTTTACTTTCCGCATAATACAAAATTGAATTTCCTAACAAATAGTTATCACGTGCATAACTTTTAGAGTTTGTGTTTTTAACTGCTAATTCAAATAATTTAGAAGCTTCTAAATACGCTTTTCCTGAATATAATTTAATACCAATTTCAGTAAATTCAGAATTTAAATTTGGATTTAATTCAGCAGCTTTAGTTAAATCTGCAATTGCTTCATTAAATTTGGCTTGATTCGTAACGATTCCTTTATCGTCCATAGAAGTTGCTAATTTAGCTTTTGCCAAATATAAATAGTCTTTACCGTTAATTTTTTTAGCATCAGCTTTAGACATGTAATCATTTAAAGATTTAATTGCTCCTTCTGGGTTTCCATTTTCAGAATATGCATATCCTAAATATTTATACACTTTTGGATTTACTTTATCTACTTTTTGAATAGCTAAAGCTTCTGTTTCTAATTCTTTCCATTTTTTAGATAAAATTAAGAAGTCGGCATATTTTATTCTTGCATCAGTAGAAACATCAGTTAAGCTCATGTATTTTTTATAGTCTTCTAAAGCTGCAGCAATTTTCTCCTCGAAAAGAGATTTTTTTGCATAAGCCCAAGCTAAGTTTGTTTCTGCTTTTTCTCTGTAAGCTGGACCATAACCTGGATTTGCTGCAAGAATATCATTGAATGCTTTCATTGCTTCCGGGAAAGCTTGAGCATTTCTAGTAATTACAGCCAATTGCATTGGTGCTTTTAATAATGTTTTGTCTAACTCACCCGCAGATCTGTAAGCAACGAATGCATCATTTACATTTCTATTTGCAACGAAAGCATCACCTAAAGCCACTTGAGCTAAAGCTGATTTTGGATCACTAGCAACAGCTGCTTTTGCAGCAACTAATGCTTTTGAATTATCAGGTGTAGCTGCTTTTAAGTAAGCTTGAGAAATAAAAATTTGCTCCTCAGTATTTTTCTTTTTGGCAAATGCTAATGCATTCGTAAAATGAGATTCTGCTGCAGATTTATTACCATCTAATAATTCTAACTGACCTAAACCAATTAAATTTAAATGTCCTGCATCTTTTGCAGTTTTACCTTTTTCAAAATACACTCTTGCAGAATCTTGTTTTTCTAAAGCAATGTACACTTGACCTAAATAAAAGTAATTTTTACCTTTATCTGGTGAAGAGGCAACCATAGATTTTAATGATTTTCTGGCATCAGAAAATTTTTCTGCATCGATTGTTTTTTTAACCTGCTCGATATCTTGAGCGTTTACTACTAGTGTAGTAAAAATAGTGGCAAAACTTGATAAAATAACTGTTTTCATTTCTACTTTTTTATTTCTTTTTATTATTTTTTACTATTCTGATTTCTCGTGTTGGAATTTTAACAGGCACTAATCCTGATTTAAGAATAATGCGTTGTCCAACTTCGCTTTTTATAAACGAAGCAAATCCCATGCCTAAACCTGTTCTTCCTTGATAATTTAACAAATAAATTTTTCTTACGAACGGATACTCCTGTGTTTCAATGTATTCCTGTGTTGGCTTTACAGCATTTTCAATTGTTGAACCAACGGCTAAAACATTTACTTTTTTAACGGTACTTTCTAATTCCAGCGATGGGTTCAACAACCAATTTACGCCTACAAAACCAATTGAATTACTATTTTCGGAAACAAATTTAATAACTTCTAAGTTATTTTTAAGTGCTGTCACACTTTTTGGTAAAGATTTAACACCTGCTTTATTCATTAAGTAACTTAAAGCGCTTGAGTTTTCATTATCAAAAACAAATTGATAGTCTGTTTTTTTGCCTTTTAATATTTCGAAGATTTCAGAAGTAGTAATAGCAACTTTTGAATTGGTTTGATTTACTATTAGTGCAATGGCATCAGAACCAAAAGGTGTATTTTTTCCAATTACATCTCTGTCTTTCAAAGTCTTTTCTTGGGTTGGAGTTAATTCGTGAGATAAAACGGCAATATCAATTTTTCTTTGAAGTAATAAATTCACAATATCTGAATCAGATTGAGGAATAAGCTTTATATCGGCTTTTTGATATTTATTTTCGAAAACCAATTCTTGATCTTCCACAATTGGCAATAACGATTCATCTACATAAATATCCGCTTTACCTTTTACGTAAGATTCGTCTTCAGTTGCGTTTTCCGATTTTTTACAAGCGAAAACTACTAAAAGAAGTACAACAAATATGGAAATTATTTTTTTCATGTCAGTCTTTTTTATTTATATCTGATTCAATTTCAGGTTCAATTTGTAAAGCAACAGGTAATATAAAATACGTTCTAACTTTTCTCCCGTTTTATTCGCTAGGAATCCAATTTTCTATACTTTTCAAATATCTGATTACATTTTGACCTAATCCAACACTCGATGGTGTTTCTTCTAAAATTTGAAAATCAGAAAGACTTCCATCTTGATTTACTACAAACTTTACTTTAGTTCTATATACTCCTGCAACTTCAACTTCTGGAACTATCATATTTGAAGATAATTGTGTGTAGAACTTCTTAATTCCTCCTATTGGCTCAGCTTTTTTCTCAACCAAAGTAGTATTACTATCTGCAACAATTGGCGCTTCTTTTGGCGCTGTACTATTCTGCCCAAAACCAAATGCGAAACTTAAAAAGAATATAACTAGAAAAGTTTTTTTCATATTACTCATCCTCTTTTTTAATTAATCTGTAAAATCTAAAGCTAGCATACAATACTAATAAACCACCCATTGTTCTTCTTCCTGTAGTAGTAATTTCTAATGGAAAGTCATCCCAGAAGGCAACTAAATAGGCTAAAAGCAAATAAAAACAAAATATTAAAAGCCCTAAAATAAACAGAAATCGCTGTTTGGGCGATTTCTGTTTTAAATTATTTAACCAATTCATATTATTCTGAAGCAGTAATTTGAATTGAAATAGGTAATGTATAGTATTGTTTTACACTTCTACCATTATATATACCTGGAGTCCATTTTGGAGATTTTGATAAAATTCTTGTTGCTTCTTTTCCTAAACCTAAACCGGCTGGACTTTCTTTAACAATTACAATATCTCTAATTGAACCATCATCCCATACTACGAATTTCGCAATAACTGTACCCGTTGTAGTTTCATCTACTTCTGGTAAACGGAATGAACTTCCAACTTGTTTTCTAAAAGCATTCATTCCACCAGGAGGTGAAGCTTGAACTTGTACAGATGTAAAAATTGCATTATAATCTGTATCATCTCCTTTTTGATCTTCTTCTGCTTGCTCTCCTTCTTTTTGTTTTTGAGCAGTAGCATCACCTTTTACATCATCAGAACCCGTTTTTTTATCTTTGAATTCGTCAGTTGGAGGAATTTCTTTATCTGTAGTTTTTTTAGCAACTACAACAGGAGGAACATTTTTAACAATGTCAACAACAGATTTTACCTTTTCGATAGGAATCTCTTTTTTAATTTCCTCAAGAATTTTCTTTTCCTCTTTTTTAAGTGGTGTATTAACTTTTTTAAGTTCCACTTTAGTGATTTTCTCTTCTACTTTTTCTTTACTTTTCATAGAAAGATACAAAGCAACAACCAATCCAATGAAAAATATAGAAGATAAAATTAAAGCTAAAACTGTTCTTTTAGAACTGTTAGTTCTTAATTCGTATGCACCATAACTTTTATTACGTCCTTCGAATATATTGTCTATTAAGCTAGCTTCGCTAAGGTTTGCGTTTACACTCATTTTTTATATTTAAAGTTATGTTATTTTATCTTTTTATCTTCAAGCATTTTGATATCGCCTGGAGTTACATCTACAATAGAGTATGAACGTGGCTTAATAATAGCCATTTCATCTAGTATATCAACAACATTTTTATAATTAGCAGATTTACTTGCTTTTATAAGAACTGTTAATCCTTCTTTATTTGGATCATCCACATGTTCTAACACATATTTGTTATGTGATAAAATTGCTTTTCTAATTCCTTTTCCACCATAATTTTCCAATTTTGGCTTTCCGTTAATTTCAGCATCAACATAAGGAGCATCCGTCAATCCAATATAATAAACCAATTTATCATTTTTACCCAAAACCACTGTTAGTGTTCTCCAAGCTGGAGCTTCAGGTGGAGTTGAATTTGGATCCGGCTTGTCATTATCTGGTAAAGACAAATCCATAGATTGTGGCTTAGACAATGTGGTTGTTAGGATAAAGAAAGTAATTAACAAGAAAGCTAAATCTACCATCGCTGTTAAATCAACTCCTGGATTCGATTTTTTACTTCTTACTTTACCGCCTTTACCGCCACCGCCACCGGTATTTAATTCTGCCATGTTATATTTTTATTTTAATTAAAAATCTTCACTTCTTAATGAAGTTACTAAATAAAAATTATTCACGTTTTGCTTTTGAAGAATATCAAATACTCTTTTTACAACTGGATATTTTTCTTTAGAACCACCTTTTATAGCAACTTCAATTTCTTTTAATTTTTCTACACCTCTACCTTGTTGTTCCAAGATAACCGCTTCACTTGCATAAAAAACCCAATCAGACAATTCGTTTTCAGAAATATCTCCTGCATAAGGAATTCCAGACTGTGTACCAGGTCTATTTCTTTGAGCATTTGGAAGCGCTAACAAAGACTTTAGTTGCTCTAAAGGCACACCAAATGAATCTAACAAAGAAAATTCATTTATTTCTTGAGGAGTAAAAGCAATATCATACTTTAAAGACATAGCTTCTAATGCTGCAATTCTGGTTTCTCTATCAGACATTCCTAAATATACTGCACTATCACCAATAGTAATAGTCAATAAATTTCTTTCTGGCAATTTTGCTTTAACGGTTGACGCAGGCGTATCTACTGGCTTTGGCTCAGGTACTTTTGCTGTTGCTGTCATAATAAAAAAGGACAATAACAAAAACGCAACGTCACACATGGCCGTCATGTCGATTCTTGTGCTTTTTTTAGATGTTTTTATATTTGCCATTTTACTTTATTTTAACTTTATAATTTATTTTTATGAAATCTTAGTTTCCTCCTTTAGCTCTTTTGTAAGCTTGAGAAATTGCGAAACCAGCTTCGTCAATAAAATAAGTTAATGTGTCAATTTTAGAAGTAAAATAGTTGTATGAAATAACCGCTAAAGTAGAAGTTGAAATACCAGTTGCAGTATTAATTAAGGCCTCAGAAATACCATTTGCTAATTCTGCTTGGTCTGGAGTACCTTCAGCTAATCCAGCGAATGCTTTAATCATACCAGATACTGTTCCTAATAATCCTAATAATGTACCAATAGATACTAAAGTAGAAATAATAGTTAAGTGTTTTTCTAACATTGGCATTTCTAATGAAGTTGCTTGTTCTACTTCCTTATTAATATTTTCAGTAGCTGTATCAACATCTAAACCGTCTTTTTTAACTTGCTCTGATTTTAATAAACCTGCTTTGATTACGTTTGCAACAGAACCTTCTTGAGTATCACATGCTGTAATTGCTCCTTGAACATCTCCACTTTTAATTTGAGATAATACATCTTTTACGAAGTTATCTAAATTTCCATTTCCAGCTGCTTTTTTCAAAACGATGAATCTTTCTACAGAAAAAACAATAGTCATTAATAATAATCCCATTAACACAGGAACGATGTATCCTCCTTTATAAACCATACCTAAGTAATTTCCTGGTAAAGGTTGTCCAGCTGGATCATTTTTAACGAAGTTTGCTGGTGCACCCATTACAAAATTCCATAATAAAGCTCCAATAACTATACAAATTACAATAGTTAAAGCTGCAAAAACACTACTCCCTTTGCTTCCTTTGTTCTCTACAGAAACGTTTAAATCCTGTTCCATTTTTTAAAATTTTAAGTTTGAATTGATTAATTATTTGATTTCAATTTTATTTTGATAGTCGCAAATTTATGTGAATTAGAATTTAAAAAAAAACTAATTTAATAAAAATTACATTTCAGGTTTGAAAATATGCAACAATCGTACCAAAAAACGAATATATTGAAATTATATTTAAAATTAACCACATTTGATTATTAATAATTCAATAAAAAAACATTATTTATCCCTTTTTAAATGTTAAGAAAATGTAAAGTCTTACAAAATTTGTTTTTGTTACATAAAATTTCATTGTTTTTAAAAAAAAATTCATCTTTGTATAAACAAAACTCATCAAAATGTCAAAAGAAAACTTTATTTCAGCATTACAAACCGGCTATACATCAAAAGGAGACTACATAACTCTTGGTGCTGGAATGTTAGATGGCGAAACTATTGCCGAAACGCCAATAAATATTCCTTTAAAAACATTAAACCGTCACGGATTAATTGCTGGTGCTACTGGAACTGGAAAAACCAAAACCATTCAAGTTTTATCTGAACAATTAGCTGCAAAAGGAATTCCGGTTTTAATGATGGATATTAAAGGTGATTTTTCTGGAATTGCACAATCTGGCGAAGAAAAAAGTTTTATAACAGAACGACATGCAAAACTAAATATCCCATTTTCACCAAAAGGATTTTCTACAGAATTATTAACGCTTTCTGAACAAGATGGTGTTCGATTGCGTGCAACGGTTTCCGAATTTGGCCCAGTTTTGTTTTCTCGAATTTTAGATTTAAACGACACACAAGCTGGAGTCATTTCAGTAATCTTTAAATATTGTGATGACAACAAAATGCCATTACTAGATTTAAAGGATATTAAAAAGGTAATGAATTATATTACTGAAGAAGGTAAAGATGAAATTTCGGAATCGTATGGAAAAATCTCAACAGCAACTACAGGAACGATTCTTAGAAAAATTATTGAATTAGAACAACAAGGCGCTGATATCTTTTTCGGAGAAACCTCTTTTGAAATTGATGATTTAATGCGAATTGATGAAGACGGAAAGGGTTACATTAATATAGTACGATTAAACGATATTCAGGATAAACCAAAGTTGTTCTCTACTTTTATGTTGAATTTATTAGCTGAAATTTACAACCAAATGCCAGAAAAAGGCGATGTAGAACAACCTGAATTGGTTATTTTTATTGATGAAGCACACCTTATATTTAATGAAGCTAGCAAAACGTTACTAGACCAAATTGAAACCATTATAAAATTAATTCGTTCAAAAGGTGTTGGAGTTTATTTCATTACACAAAACCCAATGGATATTCCGAGAGGTGTTTTGGCACAATTAGGATTGAAAATTCAACATGCCTTACGTGCTTTTACAGCGAATGACCGACAAGCCATCAATCAAACAGCTGATAATTATCCAACTTCTGAATTTTACAAGACAGAGGAGTTATTAACGTCATTAGGAATTGGTGAAGCTTTAGTTACAGCTTTAAACGAAAAAGGAATTCCAACGCCATTGGCAGCAACGATGATGCGCGCACCAGAAAGCAGAATGGACATTTTAACAGATGCTGAAATTGATACAATTAATTCGAAATCAAAATTAGTTAAAAAATATGCTGAAGAAATTGACAGAGAAAGTGCTTATGAAATCTTAACTAAAAAAATTGAAGAGATTTCTGCTGAAGTTGCCGAAGTGGAAGAAGAAAAACAAGAAAGTAAAGAACCTAGCACGGCTTCTGTAATTGGAAAATCAGTAGTAAAAGTAGTAACAAGTGCTAGCTTTATTCGTGGTGCATTTAGTGTTTTAATGAGAGTTTTAAAAGGGAAATAAAAAAATGAATAAAATTTACGTTTTAGCACTATTAATAGCCTCTACAAGTTTTAGTCAAATAACAAAACGTGTGTTATTTTTAGGAAACAGCTATACAGGAGTAAACGACTTACCTGGCTTAACACAACAAGTTACAGCTTCAACTGGTAATACTTTAATTATTGATAGTAACACGCCTGGCGGTTATACTTTTCAAGGACATTCTACTAACACCACATCATTACAAAAAATACAACAAGGCAACTGGGATTTTGTTGTTTTACAAGAACAAAGTCAGATTCCGTCGTTCCCGATAACTTATGTGACGGCAAATTGTTATCCATTTGCAACATCATTAAACAATACTATTTTACAAAATAATCCATGTGCAGAAACTGTTTTTTATATGACTTGGGGAAGACAAAATGGTGATAGCGAAAACTGTGCTGATTACCCACCAGTTTGCACTTATGAAGGAATGGACAACTTACTGAGTGAGCGTTATATTGAAATGGCCAATTCAAACAATGCAATTATAAGTCCAGTTGGCGCCGTTTGGAGACATTTACGAACCAATAACCCAACCTTAAATTTATATTCTGGTGATGAAAGTCATCCGTCTTTAGCGGGTTCTTATGTTGCAGCTTGTACATTTAATACCGTGTTATTTAGAAGTAATCCTCAATTAATTACTTTTAATTCTTCATTATCAGTAGCTGATGCAGATATAATAAAAAACGCTGTAAAAACAGTTGTTTATAATAATTTAAGCATATGGAATGTTGGAGATTTTGACACAACAGCATCATTTACTTCCAACTTAATTAACAATTTACAATTTCAGTTTACTAACACCTCAACATGCGGAACTTCTTATTTATGGGATTTTGGAGACGGCACAACCTCAACTGATACGAATCCAACACATACTTATTCTACAATCGATAATTTCAATGTTATATTAACAGTAACAAATTGTGGCGTAACCAAACAAACGAATCAATATATTAATTTATTAAGTATAGATGAGTTTGAAAGTAATCGTTTTGGCATCTATCCGAATCCAGTAACCGATTTTTTAAAAATAAAAACTAAAGACGAAACATTTTCGATTGAAATTTACAATTCCATTTCTCAATTAATTTTTCAAGATGAAAATATAAATGAAATTGATGTTTCTAAATATAATTCGGGAATTTATTTTATTAAAATTACAGAAAATTTAAAAACAGAAACGTATCAATTTATCAAAAACTAATTATAAAAATTAAAAAAGGCATTAAGCTTTTAGCAATTCTAGAATTTTATTTTCTACTTTTTCTGAGTTCCAATTTTCAACAATGTTTTCCATTTTCAACACTTCTTGCATAATTTCATTTTGCCTGTCGCCAATTGCTAATGCTTCCGCATAGGGTTGATGACTAAATGTTACACGAGAATATAATGGGACCCAAAGTTCTGGGTGTTTATCTGAAAACCATTTTTCAATTTTCTTTTGAAGCAAGAAATTGGCATCTGCAGTTTTAGAACTCATTTCTAAGAAATTTCTATACGAAAGTTCTGCGATAGCATCTGCATTTGGTTTTCTTGAATTTTCATAATCATTAAGCAAGTTTGCCCAATCGTCGCCATATTGTTCCATCATTTGTTCCAACACAGTAATATCTTCAAATCCGGCATTCATTCCATGTCCATAAAAAGGAACAATCGCGTGGCAAGCATCACCAATTAAGGCCACTTTATCGCTAAAAGTCCATGGAAAACATTTCATAGTTACTAAATAACTGGTTGGATTTTTAAAGAAATCTTCCACTAAATTTGGAATAACAGCTTCTGTATCTGGAAAATGATTTGCGAAAAAATCTACTAATTGTTCTTTCGTTTTTAAAGATTCGAAAGAGTTTTCACCATCGTGTGGCATGAATAAAGTACAAGTAAAACTTCCATCTAAATTTGCTAAAGCCATTAGCATGAAATTACCACGAGGCCAAATATGTAAAGAGTTTTTATCTAATTTATGAGTGCCGTCAGCGTTAGCAGGAATATTTAATTCTTTATAACCAATATTTAAAAATTCTTGAGAATAATTAAACATGCTTTGACGTTGCATTTTGTGTCGAATTCTAGAAAACGCTCCATCTGCACCAAAAGTTAAATCATAATCACGAGTTTTCCATTCTCCTCTTTCCGATTCACCAATTGAAATGGTAGCTGTAGTTAAATCTACATCCCAAACTTTTTCTTCAAAGAAAAATTCCACACCTGCTTTTTCAGCAAGGTCAACCATTTTTCTATTTAATAATCCTCTAGAAAGCGAATAAATAACTTCGCCATCTTTACCGTAAAATTGCTCATTAACGGTATCTACACCAGTATGAATCGCACGTTTTTCTACAGGAATACCAATACCTAAAACTTCTTCGTCTAAGCCCACATCACGTAATGCTTTTACGCCTCTGTCGGACAATACTAAATTAATAGAACGTCCTGTGAAATTAATCTTTCTTATATCTGGACTTCTATCGTAAACATGAACAGTATGACCTCTCTTTTTTAGATATATTGCTAATAAAGTTCCGACTAAACCAGAACCTACAACCGCAATTTTTTTAGGATTTTGCATGAATTTTACTTAATAAATAAGATTACAAAAATAAGGTTTATTCCTTAATTTAAAGTAATTATTACATTTTAATCGTTACCAAAACTTTATGAAAACAAAAAAAGCGCATGATTAAAAGTAAACCATGCGCTTTTTTTTATAATATTCTTTATTCTTTTTTCTTTTCGTCAATTATAGCTCCAGTTCCGGCACCAACTCCGGCACCAGCTAAACCTCCAATAATAGCACCTGTTCCTTTTTTCTTACTTACAATTGCTCCAGTTGCAGCACCTACACCAGCACCAATTAAAGCACCTTTAGCAGCATTACTCATACCTTTTCTTTTTGGAGCAGCTTGTGTAGTTGTATTGTTAACTACGACTGTTTTTGAATTTTGAACAGCTTCTTTTTCTTCATTAACTCTAGTTAATTCTGCTTGCATTGAATCTACAACTCTTTGTTGTTCCATTGCTGTTTTCATAGAATCGATACTAGCTTGTTTCGCCTTTTCAATTTCTTCTTTATTTTGAAATTGGCATGAAACAAGTAATAGACTGAATAATAATACACATGCGTTTTTCATAAAAAAGGGTTTAAAAATTAATATCTAACAAAGTAACGAAAAATTAACGCAATACGGTTTATATAATTCTTTAATAAAGTATTAGAATTTCAATTTTTGACCAACATCTAACTTTTGCGATTTTGCTAAAATTCCACACATATGGAATAACATTCTCGCACCCACATTTCCATCCCAATCGTCGTTTTCACCTGGAGCTACTTCTACTAAATCGAAACCTATGATTTCTTTACCCGAATTGGCTAACAAATTAAACAAATACGTTGCTTGTTCAAAAGAAAAACCACCTGGAACTGGAGTCCCTGTATTTGGACAATACCATGGATACATTCCGTCGATATCAAATGATATGGTAACTTTTTGTGGTAATTGAGATATAATTTCTTCACATTGTTGTTTCCAAGTTTGACCTTCAAAAGCTTTTGCTTTCATATCAGAATCTGTATGAACGACTACTCTACCTTTTGAATCTTTCACAACATCTACTTCTTGTTCACAGAAATCTCTAATTCCAACTTGAACAATTTTTGAAACTTGTGGAAGTTGCAAAGTGTTATACATAATTGAAGCGTGTGAATAGGTAAATCCTTCGTAGGCAATACGTAAATCCATATGTGCATCTAAATGTAGAATTCCGAAACTTTCGTGTTGTGTAGCTAATGCTTCATAATATCCAAGCGGTGTACTATGATCCCCACCTAAAAGAGCTACTTTCTTACCTTTATTTTGCCAGTATAAAACTTTGTCTTTTACTTCTGTATGCAAAGTTCTACACGCCTTATTTATTTTATGTAAGTCTTCTTGTAATGCAGGAAATGTTTCTAAATCCTCACCATTTTCCAAAGTCTCAATAATTGGTTGTGCTAAGTCTTTATACTTTTCTGAATTTTTCGCCCATTGTTCTGGTGCTTCATCCATATAAATTCCAAGTTTCCATAATTCTGGAAAATCTTGGTGTAATAAATCTACTTGAAAAGACGCATCAAAAACTGCATCTGGACCTTCAGATGCTCCAGCTCCATAACTTACAGTTACTTCCCATGGCACAGGAATGATAATAATTTCTGATTCTTCTGCTGTAAATGGTAATCCAAAAATGGTTGCGTCTGCCAAACCAGGTTGTGATGGATCGAAATTTTCTATTTTTTGTTGTTTGTTCATCTTGTTTATTTCTAAAACACAAAGGTAATTTATTTCATAAAAAAAGCCGAATAAAATTCGGCTTTAGTATATAGTATAATCTTAAAATTATTGTTTAATAATTTTTTGAGACATTTTTGAATTTACAAAGTATAATGTATATACACCATTTGCTAAGCTAGAAATATTAATTACCGATTCATTTGCAATTAATGAACGTTGTAATACTTTTTGTCCTAACATATTGTACATTTCAATTTCTTCATTTTCGATATTATCACCTTTTATAGTAATTGTCGTATTTGCTGGATTAGGATAAACGATGAAATTATTTTTCACCACTTCATCAACACCTAAATTAGCTTCAACGATTAAATTAAAACCACAATTTACTGAAGTTCCACTAGTGGCAGTCATTGTAACAGGATATGTCCCAGGAGCAAGTACAGCTCCAACAGCTGGACTTTGAGACACAACCGCAGTACATGTTTGACTAATAGCATTCGACAAACTTGTAAAACTAGGAACAACATAAGTATTGCCTGCACCTGCAGTTACTGTTTGATCAGAAGGACAACAAATTTTAAGTGGCACTGCAGACATTGTGTAACCTGCAGCAGTATACTTATCAGTCATTGCTTTAACTTCAACACAAGTATAGCACATATTAATTGCAGCTTGTCTAACAGCAATTGCAGCATTTTGTTGATTTGTAGAACTATTTGTTAATGCTAATCCCTCTAAAAATGCTCTATCCATTTTTTCACGACCTATAACATCCCAAATTTTCATATTAACTGTTGACCAAATTTGACCATCAGTATGAATACTACCAGTTAAACCACCTGGATAAAGCGCCGCAGAATTAGTTGTTCTTCCTCCCCAGCAAGGATTATGACCATCCCAACTGAACATATAATGATAAGCAGCATCAGCTGGAGTCCATTGATTTAAGGCTCTACTATGAGATTGTGCCCAATAATCACCAGAACCTTCACTTAATCCATTTACTTGAGATAATGAACCTCCAGTTAACCAATCATGTAAACCATGTCCTAATTCATGCCAAATAACATCTCCATCTTCTCCATCATCTACACAACCTTCTCCAAAAGTTAAGGTTCCGTTAGTATAGTATGAATTATCATCTCCATTAACTCCAGAAGGGTCAAACCATAAAACACCTGCATGTGAGGCTGCAACATTTTGAACACAATTTACACCAAGAGTTTGATTGATATATCTTAAACTATTATCTGTATGATAAAATACATTAGCCGCCTCAAAACCATCTTGATTACGAGTAAACGAAAAATTATTAGTTGCTTGTGTAAATAAACCTTTATTTGGATTTTCTAAGTTTTTAATTTCAACAAAAGAGCTTTTCAATTTGAATGTTCCAGCTACGTTATCAACTTCGGGTAAATTAACTAATGTTCTTTGTCCATTTAATTCAGCAGTATCTGTATCGTCAGCTCCGTCCACATAGTTTCCACCATAAGCAACATGAGCAGAAGAAAGAGGATCTGATAAAAACACCATTGCCGTTCCTGGTTGAAAAGCTAAAGTAGAACTAGCTTCTTTTGGCATAAAGTATTTTTGATTATTTGAAGTTTTTTCTGAATGTTTATGTGTATTAGTACATTCGGCACCACAATAAATTGCAATATCTTTCACACTTAACACATTTCCATTTTGAGCATCAATAAAAACTTCCCAGCTACCACTCTTTTCTTCAAAACTAGTTACAGTTCTATAAACTAATTGAGTTGTAGCTAATTTATTGTAAACAAATAATTTTGATTCTTGAAAAGTAACCATTCCTGAAACTCCGATTTCTTTATCTGAGATTAAAACAGCATTTTCTTTAGTTATTTGAGGAATAGTATTTATTTGAACTATCTCTTTTGTAATATTATGGTCTCCAAAAGAAACTTGACCATTAGGGTTGAAATGTACAACAATTTCAGTATCAAATACTGGAACGTTATTGACCATTTGTTGGAAACGTAAAGTTTCTCCAGATATACTTTTACGTACAAAACGTAAATTAATATCTGAATCAGAACTAATTTTCAATTCTTTTAAATTGGCTTTAATCCAATTTCTTGCTTCTTGCTCTCTTTCTGATGTTTGGCCAAAAGCAAAAATCGATATAAAAAGCAACATAATAAAAAGTAGGTTTTTTTTCATTTTTAGTAGTTTTGAGTGATTAATGTAACAAAATTATTAAAAAATGTGTAAAAACCTAACTTTAAGTCATTTATTTTGAATTATTTAATATTCCTTGCTTCAAAAATTGTTTAAAATTATTGTCATCACGAATTTATATTGTATGATAAAAATCATATAATATGATTTTTAAAATATTCAAATTTGTGAATTAAATTTTGAATTAAATGACAACTCAGAACACTCATACTTTTCACATCCCTGTTATGGGATTAGCATACACTATTGATAGTCCGATACGAGTGGCGCATTACGGAATTTCTTCAGTAGTTTCTATTACCGATGATGAAGTTATTGAAAAAATGCGCGCATTTTACAGCGAAAAATTCAGTATTCCGTATCAAGAAATTACACAAAAATTTCACGATTATAGAGCCGAAAGAATTACTCACTATTTGAATTTGATGGACACTATTGTGAAAGAAAAATTCGAAAACTTTAAAAACGAATTAGCCGAGAGTAAAACCTCTTTAGAAAACTATATTGGAATACTACCTAACAAATCTGATCTTAAAAAAGGATTACAAAGTTTTATTGAAGAAGGCATTACATTAAAAGAAACTATTAAAAACTATTTAGAACACCATCTTTCTTCTGGTGAAATTGATGTCAATATTATGACTAAAGTTGACAAGGACAATTTTAATAAAAAGGAACAATTACCTGTCGAATTTAATGATGCACATGCAGCACTTCGTGGTTTTGCCAAAAGCAATTTAAGTTCATCAGTTGTGCTTTCAGCAGGAATGAATCCTAGATTGTATAGTTATTTTGAAAATTTCAAAGACTTTTTCCCTGATTTTAATTCTCACTTGAAAAAGAAAATTATTTTAAAAGTAAGCGATTTTCGTTCTGCAATGATTCAAGGAAATTTTTTAGCAAAAAAAGGACTTTGGGTTTCGGAATACAGAATAGAATCTGGTTTAAATTGTGGCGGACATGCCTTTGCAACCGACGGTTTTCTTTTAGGTCCGATTTTACAAGAATTTAAAGAGAAGAAGGAACAATTAATTCAATCCGCACATGAATTATTGGTTAAAGCTTTAAAACAAAAAGAAATGTTTACTCCTGAAAAACCAATGGAATTAAAAATTACCGCCCAAGGCGGAGTTGGAACATCTGAAGAGCATGAATTTTTACTTCAACAATACAACTTAGATGCAATTGGCTGGGGTTCTCCTTTTTTATTAGTTCCTGAAGCAACTTCAGTGGATAATGAAACCCGAGCTTTATTAGCAAATGCAAAAGAAAATGATTTTTATTTAAGTAATATTTCTCCACTTGGTGTACCGTTTAATTCTGTTAGAGGAACTTCAAACGAATTTTGGAAACAAAAAAGAATTGACGAAAACAACGCTGGAAGTTCTTGTCCGAAACGATTATTGGCTTTGAGCAAAGAACATGACGATAAAGGCTTGTGTATGGCTTCAAAAAAATATCAAGATATTAAATTGCAAGAATTAGAAGTTATTAAAAATGAAATTTTAGAAACAGAATTTGAAAAATCAAAAGCTAAAATTACTGATAAAGCCTGCCTTTGTGTTGGTTTGGTAAATGCGGCTTATTTAGAAAACAACATCAAGATAAAAGGGCAGCAACAAGGAATTGTAATTTGTCCTGGGCCGAATTTAGCGTATTTCGACAAAGAAATTTCATTAAACAATATGGTGAAGCATATTTATGGAAATACAAATATAATGACAGATACAAATCGACCAAATGTATTTGTGAAAGAATTAAAAATGTATGTAGATTATTTGAAAAATGAAATTTCTGATTATAGTACTGAAATTTCCGCAGGACAAATTAAAAAATGGAATTCGTTTAAAAACAATTTATTAGAAGGAATTAATTACTATCAAGATTTATTTTCGAACATCGATTTCTTTAAAAATGAGAAAACTCAAATTCAAAAACAAATTGAGCAATATCAACTGCAATTGAATGAAATAGAAATTCCAACTTTAGTTTTGGCATAAAATTAAAAACCAGACAACTAATAATAATTTGTCTGGTTTTTTTTTGTTTTATTTTGTTTTATTTTGATAAAATTCCTTGCTTCAAAATTTGTCCAAAATTATAAATATCTTCGAAAGAAGTATAAAATGGAACTGGAGCTAAACGAATCACATTTGGTTCACGCCAATCTGTAATTACACCGTTTTGCATCAGATATGTAAACAATTCTTTACCTTGCCCATGTAAATAAACAGAAAGCTGACATCCTCTTTCTTCTTGATTTGATGGTGTGATTACTTCAAATTCGGTGCCATCAATTTCTTTATCAATTTCGTGAAGCACGAATTCTAAATAAGAAGTAATTACATTTCTTTTTGCAATTAATTTATCCATTCCTACTTCAGCAAACATTTCCACTGTTGCTAAATAGGGCGCTAAAGTTAAAATAGGTAAATTACTTACTTGCCAACCGTTTGCTCCTTCAACTGCATCAAAATTGGGTTCCATTAAGAAACGACGTTCTTTATTATGTCCGTACCAACCTGCAAAACGATTTAAATCTTTATTTGTATGATGTTTTTCGTGAACAAAATATCCTGAAGCATTTCCTGGTCCTGAGTTCATGTATTTATAACTACACCAAGCGGCAAAATCTACTTGCCAATCGTGTAAATTTAATTCGATATTTCCAGCAGCATGAGCTAGATCCCAACCCACAATCGCACCAGCTTTATGTCCGGCTGCCGTAATCGTTTTCATATCAAAAACTTGACCCGTATAATAATTTACACCACCAATAAAAACAAGTGCTAACTCGTCACCTAATTCTTCAATTTTCGCTAAAATATCTTCTTGTCTGGTTGTTAATTCACCATCTCTTCTTTTGATTTCAACAATAGCATCTTCTGGAGCAAAACCGTGAAATTTCACTTGACTTTGCAACATATATTGATCAGATGGAAATGCTTTTTCTTCACATAAAATTTTGATTCTTTTCCCTTTAGGTTGATAGAAAGAAACTAACAATAAGTGTAAATTTACCGTAAGCGTGTTCATCACACCCACTTCAGAAGCTTTTGCTCCAACTAATTTAGATAATGGATTACAAAATCTTTCGTGGTAATCCCACCAAGGTTTTTCAGAATAAAAATGACCTTCAACTGCCATATTAGCCCAGTCATCCATTACTTCATCTACATATTTTTTGGTAATTTTTGGCTGTAATCCTAAAGAGTTTCCTGTAAAATAAATTACATCTTTATTATTATGTTGCGGAAAATAGAATTCGTTTTTATAATTTTTTAATTCATCTTGAGCATCTAAGCTTTGAGCGAATTCTTTAGTATTTAAAAAGTTCATTGTTGTTAATTTAGTAGCGTAAAAGTAGAAAAAAATTAAGACATAAAAAAACCCAACAAAATGTTAGGTTTAGTTATTATTGTTAAATCTGATCTCGTTAAAAAACGAGACAGATTATAGAATTAACATCGCATCTCCGTAAGAGTAGAAATTATATTTTTCTTTAATAGCAATATCATATGCTTTTTTCATTAAATCGTGACCACAAAATGCTGAAACCATCATTAATAAAGTCGATTTTGGTGTGTGGAAATTTGAAACCATCGCATCAGCTAAACTAAAATCGTATGGTGGATAAATGAATTTATTTGTCCAACCTGTATATGGATTTAAAGTTCTCATTGAAGAAACTGTACTTTCCATGGCACGCATTGAAGTAGTACCAATACAACATACTTTTCTTTTCTTAGCTCTTGCTCCGTTGATGATATCACATGCTTCTTGTGTTACTACCATTTCTTCAGAATCCATTTTATGCTTAGATAAATCTTCAACTTCAACTGGATTAAAAGTTCCTAAACCAACATGTAATGTTACTTCTGCAAAGTTGATTCCTTTAATTTCTAAACGTTTCATTAAATGTTTAGAGAAGTGTAAACCAGCAGTTGGAGCTGCAACAGCACCTTCTTCTTTTGCATAAATAGTTTGGTAACGCTCAGCATCTTCTGGAGTTACTTCACGGTTGATGAATTTAGGGATTGGAGTTTCTCCTAATTCGATTAATTTTTCTCTAAATTCTTCGTAAGAACCGTCATATAAAAAACGTAAAGTTCTACCACGAGAAGTTGTATTATCAATAACTTCAGCAACTAATGAATCGTCATCACCAAAGTATAATTTATTTCCAATTCTGATTTTACGAGCTGGATCTACTAAAACATCCCATAAACGTTGCTCAGCATTTAATTCTCTTAATAAGAAAACTTCAATTCTTGCTCCTGTTTTTTCTTTATTACCGTATAAACGTGCTGGAAAAACTTTCGTGTTATTTAACACCATTACATCTCCATCATCGAAATAATCGATAATATCTTTAAACATTTTATGTTCTATTTCACCCGTTTTTCTATGTACAACCATCAAACGAGATTCGTCTCTGTTTTCTGAAGGAAATTCTGCTAATAATTCTTCTGGCAAGTTAAACTGGAAGTGAGATAATTTCATATGTAGATTTTTATTGTTTTTTAATTGTCATATGGTATCGCTTTTTTTTAAAGGAGTTTGTTTGAAACAAACTTTCAGTTAACGGCGATTTCATATAAATATATTAAGATTAATGAATTAAGCATGAAGACAAAGCCATGCTTAAATCGATTGCAAATATACGATTGTGAGATAGGCGTTGTCAAGTAAAAACGTATTTATTTTCGAATAAGCCACAAGAACGGGATGTCGCGAAGTAATTTTTTGTGAATTATTTAAGAGATTTTACAAAAATGACTATAATCTTCAATTTATAAAGCTATAAGTCAATTAGGTTTTTGTTTAAAAAACAAAAAAAATCCCGATAAATCGGGATTAGTTTAATTATTTTCTGTCTTCAAATTTTACGAAGTCTCTTAAAGGATGACCTGTATAAACTTGTCTTGGACGACCGATTGGTTCTTTGTTCACACGCATTTCTTTCCATTGTGCAATCCAACCTGGAAGACGACCAATTGCGAATAATACGGTAAACATATCAGTAGGAATTCCTAATGCGCGGTAAATAATACCAGAATAGAAATCTACGTTTGGATATAATTTTCTTTCTACGAAATAAGGATCAACTAAAGCGGCTTCTTCTAATCTTTTTGCGATAGCTAAGATTGGATCGTTCACCCCTAATTCAGCTAAAACTTCATCAGCTGCTTTTTTGATGATTTTCGCTCTTGGATCGAAATTTTTGTATACTCTATGTCCGAATCCCATTAAACGGAATTCATCATTTTTATCTTTTGCTTTTGCTAAATATTTGTCTGCATCTCCACCATCTTTTTGGATAGCTTCTAACATTTCCAATACTGCTTGATTTGCACCACCGTGTAATGGCCCCCAAAGTGCAGAAACTCCTGCAGAGATTGAAGCAAATAAACCAGCATGAGAAGAACCCACCATACGAACTGTAGATGTAGAACAGTTTTGTTCGTGATCTGCGTGTAAGATGAATAATTTATCTAATGCAGCTACAACTACTGGATTTGTAGCATAAGGTCCTGTAGGCAATTTAAACATTAATTGCATAAAGTTTTCTACATAACCAATTGTGTTATCATAATAATTCAAAGGATAACCCATGCTTTTTCTGTACGTCCAAGTTGCTAAAACAAGGAATTTACCCATTGTTTTACAGATACCTTCATACATTTCTTTTTCATTTTCAACATTTAAAACTTTTGGATTAAATGCTGTAAGTGCACTTGTTAACGCTGACAAAACGCCCATTGGGTGAGCCGTTTTTGGAAAACCATCAATGATGTTTTTCATTTCTTCGTTAACTAAAGTATATTTACGAATATTTTTTTCGAAATCTGCTAATTGTTCTTTTGTAGGTAATTCACCAAAGATAACTAAGTAAGAAACTTCTAAAAAATCTGCTTTATCAGCTAAATCTTCAATTGAATAACCACGATATCTTAAAATTCCTTCTTCTCCATCTAGGAAAGTGATGTCACTTTTACAAACTCCAGAGTTTTTATATCCTGGATCGTAAGTTATTGCTCCTGTTAAATCTCTTAATTTACTAATATCAATAGCTGTTTCATTTTCGCTTCCAACCATAACAGGAAGTTCGAATTTATTGCCATCAATTTCTATAATTGCATTTTTCGACATGATAATATATATGTTTTTTGTAAGTATAATTATGTTTGTTGCGAATTTAATAATTAATTCTTGAATTTTAAAATTAATATATAGATAAATTGCACAATAGGTATATATAAAATCTATTATCCTCATTTAAAACAAAAACACCCTTACCAAAATGAATCAGCAAAGGTGTTTTAAAAATAAACCAAGTAAAAATTATTCTCTAATCACTTTTTGGAAATTAGCTCCTTTATCAGTGATTATTTTCAACAAATAAACTCCGTGATTATACCTTGACAAGTCAACAGTAGCGTTAACATCATTATAGAACCCCGTTTCCAACAATCTTCCTTGCACATCGTAAACATGAATATTTTTGATATTTGAAGTTGCAGAAACATTAATTTTATCTTTTGTAGGATTTGGAAAAAGAGCGATAGAATTATCCAAAACAAAATCACCACTAGCTAACGATTGGAAAACCGTAGATTCTAAATTGGTTTGAATTGGCGCATTATAATCGAAATATATTTTAGCATTTTTCACTACTAAATCTCCCGTTACAAGATTATTTTTAGATTTTACTTTCAATAAAATATTTCCATGTCCACCACTTGAAAGCGCAATGTTTTCAAAAATAATTTCTACTACATTACCCGTTACTTTTACATATGAATTGTGTGATGTATTTAATAATCGTAATGAATTTACATCGAAATCAGCAGCGTTAACATCAACTCTAACAACAATATTTTCAGCTTCATAATTTCCTGTATTCTCGAAATTTATAGCATAATGTAAATACTCACCAATTAGTGAAGGCGACACTACATTTCCTTCTAAACAAGAAATATCATTTGGATCGAAAGCTCCAACAACTGTTTGATTTAATAAAAAGGTATTATCAGAAGTTGATTCATCACCTGCCATTGGCAAAATTGAAGTTGTAAACTGTAAGCCATCACCAATATTAACAGGAGGCGTATCTGTTGGCGTATTAATACTAAATGTTACCAGAATACTTCTGTTTTCAAATGGTAATAAATTTGTGTAACTCCAAGACAAACCACCCGAATTGATACTTGTTGGTACCACAGAAGCTGACACATAATCCATTACATTTTCGTTATAGAAGAAATTAACTCCATAAGCTTGAGATAGCGTTTGATTTCCTTTATTTTTATATACAATTTTGTAAACTGCATCAAAACCTGGACGAGCTGGCACTACTGGAAATACTACAATTTCTAAATCTGGATGAGTTCCAACAGGTGAAATACAAAAATCTTGAGTTGTTACTGTATTATTACTTGTTCCAAATGCAATATTTGCTGAAGCTGGAGAAATAGAAAACCAATTTGTATTTTCCATATTAGGAGTTATTGCAAAACTACCAGCATCCGTATAAAACTTATAATTTCCTGAATTGTTCGTAAAAGTTGAACCTTGATTTATACCGTTAGTAATATCAATTTTAATATTAGGCTGTGGTAAATCTGTAACTTCACAACCATTTCCATTTCCATCATAAGTTATTGAACCTTCTATAGTATTGTAGTTTCCACCTGGATTGAAAGAACAATAAGAGTTTAGTACTGAATTTGGAGTTGCAGTAAAATCACTAAAAACATCATTATCTTCCACACAAATGAACTGTGGTGTGTTATTCATATTCGCTGAAAAAAAGCTTATATTAGAATTATAAAATCCGTTTTTTAAATTCACTACATTCAAATTCAAATTGTTATTTAAAGCAATATCTAATTCATTATCATTCGGTAAATTATTTGGTTCCGTTTGAAAGGCAACACTCGATAAATCTACATTTGTTAAGTTATTATTTTGAGCCTTTATTCTATATAATAACGGCAAATTAATTAATTGAAGATTCGTTAATTGATTAAAACCAATTTCTAATGTTCTAAAAAAGTTTTTATTGCTAATTTGAAAATTAGTTAAATTATTATACACCAAATAAAGAAATTCTATATTATTGTTATTGTTAAAATTCACTGAACTCAATTGATTATTTCTCGCTTGAACACTTTCCAACTTAGCACAATCATTAGTATTCAAATTTGTCAACATATTATAACTACAATCAAGTATTTTTAGAGAAGATGCATTAGACAAATTTAAAGATGTCATATTATTGTAGGAACAATAAAAATTTTCTAACTTTTCAAAAACCCCAATACTAATAGAATTTAATTGATTATACTTACAATTCAACAAAACTAAATTCTTAAAATATTCTAATCCTTGTAAGCTCTGAATACCACCATTTGAAGACGAACTAAAACCACTTATATTTAAATGAACAATTTCATTTGCTTCTGAAAACTGTATTTCACCATCTAAATTTGTATCTATTTTTGTATATATATTCCAAGTTGCAGTACTATTTGGATTTACATTAGAGGCCATTGAATTGCTCTCATTTGCAGCTAGTAGTTTAGCCTTCAAGTTTTGATCTGTAAAATTTATTATTCCATCTGTTTCAACATAAAGTTTAAACCTTTCTACCGAAGCACAATTATAATATACAACATCTGGTCTTGCATATATATATTGAGGATTACTTGTATTCGTATAAGCCGTTGGGTTTAAAATTGGATTTACATTATTATTTGCATCAGATTCCGTTAGAAAATAAGAAAACGTTATATTTAAACCATTTGCCTGAAAAGAACTCGTTAAATTGAATACCGCTACGTTATCATTAGGAGTTTCATAAACCGTTAAATCTTTAAAAATAAAATTACTAGAAGTAAGTGTTGGAATCAAATACAAATATGTAAATCCAAAATTTTGGAGATTTTGATTTTCAAAAACTCTAACTTGAACATAACCTGGAGTACCCTTCACATAGTTAGTCGGGTTTTGAATTGAATTGACTGCATTTAAACAATCATCATAATCTTCGTAATAAGAAACCGAATATTGTGCCGGATCTAAACTTCCAAGAATTTCAGAATTTTTCGATGTTAAATCAAAAACGCCAAGATTTCCACTATTACAAGAACTCAAATCTGTAGGCTGATTTATTGTCAATTGCGCATTGGCAAACAAAGAAAACAGTAGTAGTAAATAGATAATTTTTTTCATAATTGTATTTTTTTTAGTTGTTTAGTTGTTTGGTTAGTATATTTTGTAATCGTTCTTTTTTTCTTTGCGAAATGGGTAAATGCGAATCGTCTTGCATTATAACATAACCGCCATCTTTTTTGATATAAGATTTCAAATAATTTAAATTAATTAAATGCGATTGGTGAATGCGTTCAAAACCATGTTCTGACAATAATTCTTCATATTCTTTTAAGGTTTTTGATATTAATACGGGTTTCGCATTTTTAATAAAAAACTTAGTATAATTATCTTCACTTTCACATCTTATAATATCGTTAACTTCAAACAGATGTATTCCATCAGAATTAGACAAAGCAATTCGTTTAAAATTATCTACTTTTTTTCTAATGTTTTCAAGTAGTAAATCGATATGCGAAAAACTATTATTCTTTTCAATCTCGGCATTAATCTTCGCTATTACTTTTTGTAAATCATCTGGATCAACAGGTTTTAGTAAAAAATCTAATGCACTAAATCGGAATGCTTTAATAGCGTATTGTTCGTGAGCCGTTATAAAAACAATATTGGTTTTAATTTCTCCATTCTTTTGTTTTAGTTTTTCTAGAATATCAAAACCAGTACCATCATTTAACTGAATATCTAAAAAAACAACTTGTGGCATTAGTGCATTAAGAATTTCATAGCCCGATTCTACGCTATCCGCTTCGCCCATAATTTTAATATTTGGCGCAAATCTTTCAAGCAAGGCTTTCATACCAATTCTTAAATTTTCATCATCGTCAATTAATACAGCTGTAATCATTTTAAATACTATTTATATATTGTAATGGCAATTGCAAAATTACTTTTGTTCCTGAAACCTCATTATTTTCATTAACTTCTTCAATTTTTATAGATGCACGTTTAGCGGTTGACGACGCAATTCTTTCTAAACGTTTCTTTATAATATCAATTGCCATTGATTTATGTGCCAAAACTGAATTTTCTTTATTTATTTTAGATTGATTAATTCCAATTCCATTATCTTGAATGGTGCATAAAAGCGATTCGTTTTGAATGGAGAAAGAAATAGAAATTTTCCCTTTATCTTTTTTAGGAATAACACCGTGAATAATGGCATTTTCAACAAAAGGCTGCAATAAAAGCGGCGGCAAAACCACATCGTCTTCAATGTCTTTACTTTTAACTATGGAGAAAATAAATTTATCATTAAAACGCAATTGTTCTAATTCTAGATAATTTTGCAAACTTTCTATTTCTTTATCGATTGGAATTAGTGATTCTTTCGAATATTCTAATGTTAATCGCATTAACTTTGAAAATTTCGCCAAGTATTTTATGGCAGAATCGGTTCCGTTTTGAACAATAAAGCTAGAAATCGAACCCAAACAATTGAATACAAAATGCGGATTCATTTGTAAGTGCAAGGCTTTTTGTTCGTATTCGGCTAATTCTTTTTGCAGCGTTAATGTTTTCTTTAGTTGATTTCTATTGTAGATTAGAAAAACGATTCCGAAAAGCAACAGTAAAATCAAAACTATAAAACCAGCTTTTAATTTGAAATTTTTAGTTTCTTCTTTTAATATTAATTCCTTTTTTTCGTTTTCTTCTTTTTGAACTAATTCTTTTTTATCAAATTCGTAGTTCATTGATAGTTCAACCGACTTTCTAATATTTTCTTCATTAATTAAACTGTCTTTAGTTGAAGTATATTTTTGCAGATAATTAAATGCTAAAGAGGTATTTCCTTTTTTACTATAAATATCACTTAACATTTTTTGACATTTCATTACTAACTCCAAAACATTTAATTCTGTTCCTAATTGCAATGATTTATTGATATTTAATAAGGCTTGATCGAAGTTATTCGCATCGTAATACAATTCTCCCAAATAGAAATAAGTATCAGACTTTCCGAATTTATCATCAATTTCACTAAACGCTTCAAGTGCTTTTTCCCAACTTTGGATTGCTTCAGTATTCTTTTTCTGCTTTTTAAAGAAAAGTCCTTTATTGTTATACCATTCACCTAAAGCGCGAGGATTTGGATATTTTTCTAAACTTGTTTTCGCTAAGTTATAATACGATTGCGCTTTGTCGGTATTGTTTTGATTTAAATAAATATTAGCGATATTGGTTTGAGTAATGGCAATATTCTCGTCTTTTAACGACAATTGAATTTTTTCTGCTTTACTAAAAAACTCCAATGCTTTAAAATCAGATTTTTCCGATTTATAAATCACACCAATGTTATTATATAATTTTGAGCAACGTAAATAATCTTTAAGTTTCTCGTAAATCTTAACCGATTTTAAGTAATAATGTAAAGCTTTAGAATAATTACTTTGTTCAGATAAAACGATTCCGATACTTCCATACGCTTTGGCCAAACCTAAATCGATATCTTTTTGGGTATTTGGAGTTGGAATTTCTTTTTCAAAAAGTTCTTGTGCCTTTTGAAAATGATCTAAAGCAAGTTTATAATCGCCTTCAATAATTTTTGAATTTCCAATATTTAAAAGTGCATTTCCTTCTGCAACTTTGAAATTTATTTTTTTGGCTAGTACTAATGCTTCATTTCCATAAAAAAACATTTTTTTAGCATCACTAACTTTATAATTATCAGATAATAAATTTAAAGTCGTTACTTTATCAATATCATTATTTGTTTTCTTAAGCTCAAGTAACAAACTATCAATTGTTTTATTTTGAGCAAATAAAGTAACTGAAGTAAAAAGTAAAAGGTAAATGATAGTAGTTTTTCTCATCTTAAATTTATTGTGAAACAAATATAAGATATCCTTTAAGAAAATATTTACTAAATGAGTATTCGGCGGGTTACAATTAGAATTTGAAGAAATAAGAAATTTTGCAATTATTTTATTTTTTTAGAAAAATCAACTTCGCCATTTAAAGCTTTAGTTTGTTTATAAAATTCTATACCTAAAAGATGCCAAACAACAACTCCGTTTACATTATAGTTTAGCTTAGAATTATCTTCCGATAGATTAGTTTCAATAGAAATAGTTTCCCATCTTGTACCACTTTCAAAACCAAATCTGTGAACTTCAGAATCAGTAATTGAAAATCTATTTTCTTTAGAATTAAATTCACTGCGAATTTTTAAATCGAATGAATTTGCAAATGTCTCTTCAATAGTAAAATGACTAACGTCATATGCCTGTTTTAAAACTTTCTCTTTAACATTTACAAAGCCATCAACATTCTTCCTATTATAATTCAAAATAGATAAAATTCCTAAAACAAAAATTCCAGATGCAAAATAACTAACATTATCTTTAATCAACTTGAATGCTCTAACACAGACATAGAAAAAATAAAATAATAGAATAATATTAAAAGCACCCCAAATTATTTGAAACATGATATCGTTTTTTTATGAAGCGTAAATTTAAGTTGAAAATTCTTATAAATAATTAAGAAAGACAAAAAAAACACCTGATAAGTATTAAAACCTATCAGGTGCATTATAAATTTATAACATTCTGAAACAAGTCCGGAATAACAAATATGTTTTACTTCACTTTAAAGGCATTTGCACCTGGAAAGTAAGCTACTTCGTTTAATTCTTCTTCAATACGTAATAATTGATTGTATTTTGCCATACGATCTGAACGAGAAGCTGAACCAGTTTTAATTTGTCCGCAGTTTAATGCGACAGCTAAATCAGCAATAGTATTATCTTCTGTTTCTCCAGAACGGTGAGACATTACTGAAGTATAACCTGCATTATGTGCCATATTTACCGCTGCAATCGTTTCAGATAAAGTTCCGATTTGGTTTACTTTAATTAAGATTGAGTTTGCAATTCCTTCGTTAATTCCACGAGATAATCTATCTACGTTTGTTACGAATAAATCGTCACCCACTAATTGTACTTTGTTTCCGATTTTCTCAGTTAAGTATTTCCAACCTTTCCAATCGTCTTCGTACATTCCGTCTTCGATAGAAATAATTGGGTATTTTGCTGTTAATTCAGCTAAATAATCTGCTTGTTCTTCTGAAGTTCTGATTTTTCCACCAGCACCTTCAAATTTAGAATAATCGTATTTTCCGTCTACATAAAATTCCGAAGCAGCACAATCTAAAGCAATCATGATATCATCACCAAAAGTGTAACCTGCATTCGTAACAGCCAATTTTATAGAATCTAACGCATCTTCAGTTCCACCAGCTAAGTTTGGTGCAAAACCACCTTCATCACCTACAGCAGTAGATAAATTACGATCGTGTAATACTTTTTTCAAGTTATGGAAAATTTCAGTTCCCATTTGCATTGCATGAGTAAAAGAAGTGGCTTTTACAGGCATAATCATAAATTCTTGAAACGCAATTGGCGCATCTGAATGTGAACCTCCATTGATAATATTCATCATTGGAACTGGTAATGTATTCGCAGAAACTCCACCAACATAACGATATAAAGGCATTCCTAATTCGTTAGCAGCCGCTTTCGCAACAGCTAAAGAAACCCCTAAAATTGCATTAGCTCCTAAGTTAGATTTATTTGGCGTGCCATCTAACTCAATCATCATTTTATCGATAGCATTTTGCTCGAAAACAGACATTCCAACTAATTCTGAAGCAATAGTAGAATTTACATTTTCAACCGCTTTTAAAACACCTTTACCCATGAAGGCTTTTCCACCATCACGTAATTCAACAGCTTCATGTTCTCCAGTTGAAGCTCCAGATGGAACTGCTGCTCTACCTAAAATGCCGTTTTCTGTAATTACATCAACTTCAACTGTTGGATTTCCTCTTGAATCTAATATTTGTCTTGCGTGAACTTTAATTATTATGCTCATATTTTATATTTTTAATTATCTCTATTATCTTTTTTAACAAAGTTAAATATATTTATTTTTAATGTCTGATTTAGCTTAAAACTTATAAACTGTAATGTTCTAGTTTTTTGAAGTTTTTATATTTTCAATAAATTCATCAAATAAATAGCTAGAATCGTGTGGTCCTGGACTTGCTTCTGGGTGATATTGCACTGAAAAACAATTTTTAGATTTCATTCTCATTCCTGCAACTGTTCCATCATTTAAATGTACGTGGGTTAATTCGAAATCTGGATGACTTTCTAATTGTTCTTTATTTACAGCAAATCCATGGTTTTGAGAAGTAATTTCACCTTTACCAGTTACTAAATTTTTAACAGGGTGATTGATTCCTCTGTGTCCGTTGAACATTTTGTATGTAGAAATTCCGTTTGCTAAAGCAATTACTTGGTGTCCTAAACAAATTCCAAATAAAGGTTTATTTTCTGCTAAAATATTTCTTGCTACTTCTTGAGCAGAAAATAATGGATCTGGGTCACCAGGTCCGTTTGATAAGAAATACCCATCAGGATTGAAAGCTTTCATATCTTCGAAAGTGGCATTGAAAGGATATACTTTGATGTAGCAATCGCGTTTTGCTAAGTTTCTTAAGATATTCGTTTTTATACCTAAATCTAAAGCAGCGATTTTATATGTTGCATTTTCATTTCCGAAGAAATAAGGTTCTTTAGTTGAAACTACCGAAGCTAAATCAAGACCTTCCATATCTGGAGCTTGGTTCAATTTAATTTTCAAATCTTCAACAGAAGTACCATCTGTAGAAATAATCGCGTTCATCGCTCCATTATCTCTAATATAACTTACTAATGCACGTGTATCAACATCAGAAATCACTATTAGATTTTGTCTTTCAAAATACTCATATAAACTTTCAGAAGCATCTTCACGAGAAAAATTCATACTGAAGTTTTTACATACTAATCCAGAAATTTTCACACCATCTGATTCTACTTCATTTGTGTTTACACCATAGTTTCCAATATGTGCATTGGTAGTCACCATAATTTGTCCGTAATATGACGGATCAGTAAATATTTCTTGATAACCAGTTGTTCCTGTATTAAAGGCAATTTCACCAAAAGTTGTTCCTGAAATTCCAATTGATTTCCCATGGAAAATAGTTCCATCTTTTAGAAGAAGAATAGCTTGTTGTTTGTCGTTGTATTTCATTAGTTGTTGTAGTTTTTAAATAAGAAGTAAAACAAGACTTCTTATTAATTGTATTTTTGATTTTGCAAAATTACGTTATAGTAATTATAAAAAAAAAGGATAAACAAAAATTTGTTTATCCTTTTTTATATTTAAATCAATTGATTCATAATTATTCAGCAGCATCTGTAGTATCAGTTGACTCAGCAGCTGGAGCTTCTCCAGTTGTTTCATCAGCCTTTTTAGACTTACCTCTACGAGTAGACGCTTTTTTAACTTCTTTTTTAGCAGTTGAATAAATTGTGTTGAAATCTACTAATTCAATCATAGCCATATCAGCGTTATCCCCTAAACGGTTTCCTAACTTGATGATACGAGTATAACCTCCTGGACGATCTCCAACTTTGTCAGCTACTTCTCTGAACAATTCAGTAACAGCATACTTACTTCTTAAGTAAGAAAAACAAATACGTCTGTTGTGAGTTGTATCTTCTTTTGATTTTGTTACTAGCGGCTCAATAAATTGTTTTAAAGCTTTAGCTTTAGCAACAGTTGTATTGATACGTTTGTGCTCAATAAGTGAACATGCCATGTTAGCAAGCATTGCTTTTCTATGACCTGTTTGTCTACTTAAATGATTGAATTTTTTTCCGTGTCTCATGACATTTTTATTTTAAACTTCATCTTGCATCAATCCGCTATGGAGAGCAAAATATGAAGCAATTATTCTTTATCTAACTTGTATTTTGCTAAGTCCATTCCGAAAGTAAGGTTTTTATTCGCCACTAACTCATCTAATTCAGTTAATGATTTTTTACCGAAGTTACGGAACTTCATTAAGTCGTTTTTATTGAAAGAAACTAAGTCTCCAAGTGTATCAACTTCAGCAGCTTTTAAGCAATTTAAAGCTCTTACTGATAAGTCCATATCAACTAATTTAGTTTTCAATAGTTGTCTCATGTGTAATGATTCCTCATCGTAAGACTCAGTTTGAGCAATTTCATCAGCCTCAAGAGTGATTCTTTCGTCAGAAAACAACATAAAATGATGAATCAACGTTTTAGCAGCTTCTGTCAATGCATCTTTTGGATTAATTGAACCGTCAGTCTTAATTTCGAAAACTAATTTTTCGTAATCTGTTTTTTGTTCAACACGGAAGTTTTCAATTGAATACTTCACATTTTTTACAGGCGTATAAATAGAGTCTGTAAAAATTGTTCCAATAGGAGCATTTGGTTTTTTATTTTCTTCAGCAGGAACATATCCTCTACCCTTTTCGATAGAAAGTTCCATGTTGATAGTTGTTTTGCTATCTAAGTTACAAATTACTAAGTCTGGGTTTAAAACTTGAAAACCAGAAATAAATTTTTGGAAATCACCAGCTGTAATTTGATCTTTACCAGAAAGTGAGATTGAAACTGATTCGTTATCAATATCTTCAATTTGACGTTTAAAACGCACTTGTTTAAGATTTAAGATAATTTCAGTTACATCTTCTACTACACCAGAAATTGTTGAAAATTCATGTTCAACCCCTTCGATTCTTACAGATGTAATAGCAAAACCTTCTAATGCAGAAAGTAGAACTCTTCTTAAAGCGTTACCAACTGTTAATCCATAACCAGGTTCTAAAGGTCTAAATTCGAATTTACCTTCAAAATCGGTAGAATCGATCATGATAACTTTATCGGGCTTTTGAAAATTAAATATTGCCATATCTTCGACTAATGTCAATTATTATTTGTTATACAACTCTACGATTAGTTGCTCTTTAATATTTTCTGGTATTTGAAGTCTTTGAGGAACTGTTACAAACGTACCTTGTTTAGTATCGTTGTTAAAAGTAATCCACTCATATACAGAAGAATTGTTTGCTAAAGAACGTTCAATAGCTTCAAGAGATTTAGATTTTTCACGAACTGCAACTACATCACCTGGTTTTAAGTGGTAAGATGGTACATTTACCAATTCACCATTTACAGTAACGTGTCTGTGAGAAACGATTTGACGCGCACCTCTACGAGTAGGAGCAATTCCCATTCTGTAAACTACGTTGTCTAAACGAGCTTCACAAAGTTGTAACAAGATTTCACCTGTTACACCTGAAGCAGCAGATGCTTTTTCAAATAAATTTCTGAATTGACGCTCTAAAATACCATAAGTATATTTAGCTTTTTGCTTTTCCATTAACTGGACAGCATATTCAGATTTTTTTCCTCTTCTTTTTGCCAAACCATGTTGACCAGGAGGATAATTTCTTCTTTCGAATGCTTTATCTTCTCCGAAAATTGCTTCACCAAACTTACGGGCGATTCTTGTTTTTGGACCAGTATATCTTGCCATTTTACAAATTTTAATTTAAGGTAGGGATTATGAATTAAGGTCTTTCCTTCGATAATCTAAATTCCTACCTTTGTTTTATACTAATTGTTATACTCTTCTTCTTTTTGGAGGACGACATCCATTGTGTGGCATCGGAGTAACATCGATAATCTCAGTTACTTCAATTCCGCTGTTATGGATAGATCTGATAGCAGATTCTCTACCGTTCCCTGGACCTTTTACGTAAACTTTTACTTTTTTAAGTCCAGCTTCAAGAGCTACTTTTCCACAATCTTCAGCAGCCATTTGGGCAGCGTACGGAGTGTTCTTTTTAGAACCTCTGAAACCCATCTTACCAGCTGATGACCAAGAAATAACTTCACCTTTTTTGTTTGTTAACGAAATGATGATGTTGTTAAAAGTAGCGCTAATATGTGCTTCTCCAGAAGACTCAACGATAACTTTACGTTTTTTTGCAGTTGCCTTAGCCATATTATTTACTATTTAGTTGCTTTTTTCTTGTTAGCAACAGTTTTTCTTTTACCTTTTCTTGTTCTCGAGTTGTTTTTCGTTCTTTGACCTCTTAAAGGTAATCCAGCTCTATGACGGATTCCTCTTTGACATCCAATATCCATTAAACGTTTGATGTTTAATGTAATTTCAGAACGTAATTCACCTTCGATTTTAAATGATGAAACCGCTTCACGAATTGCTCCGATCTCGTCATCATTCCAATCAAGTACTTTTTTATCTTGGCTTACTTTGGCTTTTTCTAAAACCTCAATAGCTCTACTTCTACCCATACCAAAAATGTATGTTAAAGCGATAACTCCTCTTTTGTTTTTTGGGATATCAACCCCTGCTATTCTTGCCATAATTATCCTTGTCTTTGTTTAAATCTAGGATTCTTTTTGTTAATAACGTATAATCTACCTTTTCTACGCACGATAATACATTCTGCGCTTCTTTTTTTAACTGATGCTCTTACTTTCATTGTAAATTGCTTTATGCTATATGCTTTATGCTTTAAGCGTATTGCTTACTACATATTGCCTATTGCTTATTTAATATCTATAAGTAATTCTAGCTTTAGACAAATCGTAAGGACTCATTTCAAGTTTAACCTTGTCTCCTGGTAACAACTTAATGTAATGCATACGCATTTTACCTGAGATATGAGCAATTACTACATGTCCGTTTTCTAATTCAACTCGAAACATTGCATTAGATAATGCTTCTACAATGCTTCCGTCTTGTTCTATTGCTGATTGTTTTGCCATAATTAATTAAGCGACAGCTTTTCTATTTTTACCACTTTTCATTAAACCATCATAATGTTTGTTTAACAAGTATGAATTGATTTGTTGAATCGTATCGATTGCAACTCCGACCATAATGATTAACGAAGTACCTCCATAAAAATATGCCCATGCCCCTTGAACGTCTAATAAACCATGAATAACTGCAGGGAACACTGCGATTAATGCTAAGAATAATGAACCCGGGAAGGTAATTAAAGACATTAACTTGTCTAAGAAATCGCCTGTTTCTGCTCCTGGCTTAATACCTGGAATGAAACCACCACTTCTCTTTAAGTCGTCTGCCATTTTATTTGTTGGTACCGTAATGGCGGTGTAAAAATACGTAAAAATTACAATTAATAAAGCAAAAACTACATTATATACTAAACCGAATGGATCCTTAAACATATTTGAAATGCTTAAAGCCGTGTCAGACTTAGATAATCCAGCTAGTGCAGCAGGTATAAACATAATTGCTTGCGCAAAAATAATTGGCATAACACCTGCAGAATTTAACTTTAATGGGATAAATTGTCTATTATCATCCATTGAATCCGATTCAAAATCACCAGAAACTGATCTTCTTGCGTATTGAACCTGAACTTTTCTCAAAGCCATTACTAATAATATTGTAGCTATAATTACTAATAACCAAATAATTACTTCGATAATGATTTTCATCGGTCCACCTTTTGTCATAGCAGATGCGAATTCTTGCATGAATGCTTCTGGCATTCTAGCTAAAATTCCAACCATAATCAATAAAGATATTCCGTTACCAATTCCTTTTTCTGTAATTCTTTCTCCTAACCACATTGCGAAAATTGTTCCCGAAACGATGATTAATACTGACCCGAATAAAGGGAAGAAAGTAAAGAAATCAGGATTTACAAATGCTTCAGCAGGTAAGGTTTGTTTTAAATTAAAAATATAACCTGGCCCTTGAACCAATGTAATTGCAATAGTTAACCAACGTGTAATTTGGTTAATAGTTTTTCTACCACTTTCACCATCTTTTTGTAATTTCTGTAAATAAGGAATAGCAATTCCCATTAACTGAACTACAATCGATGCAGAGATGTAAGGCATGATTCCTAATGCGAAGATTGAAGCTTCCGAAAAAGCACCACCTGTAAACACATTAATTAACCAACCAATACCACCTTCAGTTTGATTAGATAAACTTTGCAATTTAGTTGAATCAATACCTGGTAATGTTACTTGTGAACCGAAACGGTACACAAGTAAGATTCCAAGAGTAACTAAAATTTTATTTTTTAGTTCTTCTATTTTCCAAACATTGACAAATGATTCTATAAATTTCTTCATAGTGATGATGATTAAAGAATTACCACTTCTCCTCCAGCAGCTTCGATAGCAGCTTTTGCAGTAGCAGTAAATTTGTGAGCACTAACTTTTAATTTTGCTTTTAGCTCACCTCTTCCTAAAATCTTTACTAAGCTATTTTTTGTAGCTAAACGTGTATCAACAAATACTGTAAAATCTACAGCTTCAGTGATCACACCGTTTTCTACTAAACCTTGTAATGTATCAAGATTTATACCTTGATATTCTACTCTATTGATGTTTTTGAAACCAAATTTTGGTACTCTTCGTTGAAGAGGCATTTGACCTCCTTCAAAACCAATTTTCTTTGAATAACCAGAACGTGATTTGGCTCCTTTGTGACCTCTTGTCGAAGTACCACCTTTACCAGAACCTTCACCTCTACCTACTCTTTTGTTTTGGTTGTGAACAGAACCTTCTGCTGGCTGTAAGTTACTTAAATTCATAACATGTATATTGTTATTTAGTTTCTTCTACAGAAACTAAGTGTTTAACTTTATTTACCATTCCAAGGACAGCAGGACTTGCATCGTGCTCAACAACTTGACCCATTTTTCTAATACCAAGAGCAATTAATGTTCTTTTTTGGTCTAGTGGACAGTTGATTTTACTTCTAACTTGTTTTACTAAAATTTTCATATCTCCTTGATTTATCCTTTAAATACTTTATCTAAAGATACTCCTCTTTGTTTTGCAACAGTAAGAGCACTTCTCATTTGTAATAAAGCATCGAAAGTTGCTTTAACTACGTTGTGAGGATTTGATGACCCTTGAGATTTAGATAATACATCGTGTACACCAACTGATTCTAATACCGCACGTACAGCACCACCAGCGATAACTCCGGTACCGTGTGAAGCTGGCATTAAGAATACTCTAGCACCACCAAATTTACCTTTTTGCTCATGAGGAACAGATTGTCCACTTAAAGGAATTTTTACTAAATTTTTCTTAGCATCTTCTACTGCTTTCGCAATTGCTTCAGAAACATCTTTAGATTTTCCTAAACCGTGACCTACTACTCCATTTTCATCTCCAACTACAACAATAGCAGAAAAACCAAAAGCTCTACCACCTTTAGTAACTTTAGTAACACGATTAACACTTACCAAACGGTCTTTTAATTCAAGACCTGCTGGTTTCACTAATTCTACGTTTTTATAATTTTGATACATACCTTAGAATTTAAGTCCCGCTTCTCTAGCTCCTTCAGCTAACGATTTTACACGTCCATGGTATAAGTTTCCACCTCTATCAAAAGTGATAGTTGAAACACCAGCTTTAAGCGCTTTTTCAGCGATCAATTTACCAACTGCACTTGCAGTTTCGATTTTAGTACCTGTAGCTACTCCTTTATCTCTCGATGAAGCAGAAACTATAGTAACACCGTTTACGTCATCTATGATTTGCGCATAGATTTCTTTATTACTTCTAAAAACAGAAAGTCTAGGTTGAGCAGCAGTTCCGCTTACAGTCTTTCTGATTCTGAACTGTATTCTTTGTCTTCTTTCAGATTTTGTTAATGACATAACTTTATATTTTAAGCTGATTTACCTGCTTTTCTTCTTACTTCCTCACCAACAAACTTAACACCTTTTCCTTTGTACGGCTCAGGTTTACGGAAAGCTCTGATTTTAGCAGCAACCTGTCCTAATAATTGTTTGTCAAATGAAGTTAATTTCACTATCGGGTTTTTACCTTTTTCCGAGATCGTTTCAACATTTACTTCAGATACTACTTCTAGTACGATATTGTGTGAGAAACCTAAAGCTAAATCTAATTTTTGCCCTTGGTTTGAAGCTCTATATCCTACTCCAACTAATTCTAATTGTTTTGTGAAACCTTCTGCTACTCCAGTAATCATGTTATTGATTAATGAACGATATAGTCCGTGTTTCGCTCTCTCATTCTTATGATCTGTTGCACGCTCAACGATAACATTGTTATCTTCAATTTTGATCGTTACATCAGAATATTCCTGAGTAAGCTCGCCTAATTTTCCTTTTACTGTAACTACAGCGTCTTTCACTTCTACAGTTACTCCTGCTGGAATTGCAATTGGATTTTTACCTATTCTTGACATCTTATATGGTCTTTAAAATTAGTATACGTAACAAATTACTTCACCACCTACATTTAATTGCTTAGCCATTTTACCTGTCATAACTCCTTTAGAAGTTGACACGATAGCAATACCTAAACCATTTAAAATTCTTGGGATGTTAGTAGAACTTGCGTACTTACGTAAACCTGGTTTACTAATTCTTTGGATATCTTTAATTACTGACTCTTTAGTATCTTTATCATACTTCAAAGCGATTTTGATTGTACCTTGAACAGTAGAATCATCAAACTTGTAACTTAAGATATATCCTTGATCGAATAAAATCTTTGTGATTTCTTTTTTCAAGTTAGAAGCAGGAATTTCAACCACTTTGTGGTTTACTCTAGCTGCATTTCTTACTCTTGTAAGATAATCTGCAATTGGATCTGTATACATATGTATAAATTTGCGATTATGGTTTTCAGGAAGCACTCGCTTCCTGAACCTTTAATCAATTAAAAATTATTTTTGGTTTGCAAAAGTAATAACTTTTTGCGAGATTACCAAGAAGCTTTTTTAACTCCTGGGATTAACCCTTGATTAGCCATTTCACGGAATGTTACACGTGAAAGACCAAATTGACGCATGTAACCTCTTGGTCTACCAGTTAATTTACAACGATTGTGTAAACGAATTGGCGAAGCGTTTTTAGGTAATTTTTGTAATGCTTCATAATCTCCGGCTTTTTTCAAAGCTTTTCTTTTTTCAGCATACTTATCTACAACAGCTTGTCTTTTAACCTCACGGGCTTTCATTGATTCTTTAGCCATAACTTAGTTCTTTTTGAAAGGTAAACCTAATTCAGTTAATAATGATTTTGCTTCTTTATCTGTTTCAGCAGATGTAACAAAAGTAATATCCATCCCTGAAATTTTGTTTACTTTATCAATATCAATTTCTGGGAAAATGATTTGCTCAAGTACACCTAAGTTATAATTACCTCTTCCATCAAATCCAGTAGATTTAATTCCACCAAAATCTCTTACACGTGGTAAAGATGAAGTAATAAGTCTATCTAAAAACTCATACATTCTTTCTCCACGTAAAGTTACTTTAGCACCAATTGGCATACCTTTTCTTAGTTTGAATGAAGCAACGTCTTTCTTAGAAATAGTAGCTACAGCTTTTTGACCAGTAATTTTAGTTAACTCTTCAACAGCGTAATCTACTAATTTTTTGTCAGACACAGCAGCACCAACACCACGGCTAATAACAATTTTTTCCAATTTTGGAACTTGCATTACATTTTTGTAACCAAATTCTTCTTTCAAAGCAGCAACTATTCTGCTTTTATATTCTTCCTTTAGTCTTGGTAAGTATCCCATAACTATATAACTTGATTAGATTTTTTTGAAAATCTTACTTTTGTTTCCCCATCCATTCTAAAACCTACTTTAGAAGTCTCTTTAGTTTTAGAGTCAACTAACGCTAAGTTAGAAATATGAATTGGAGCTTCTTTTTTCACGATTCCACCTTGTGGGCTTTTTGCACTTGGCTTCGTATGTTTTGAAACCATGTTTAATCCTTCCACTACAGCTTTGTTTTTATCGCGAATAACACGTAAAACTTTACCTTCTTGTCCTTTATGATCACCAGCATTAACTCTTACTAGGTCTCCTGATTTTATTTTAATTTTCATCATTTCTTTGAGAATTAAAGCACCTCAGGTGCTAATGATACAATTTTCATGAATTGTTTTTCACGAAGTTCTCTAGCTACTGGACCAAAAACACGAGTACCTCTCATTTCACCACCTGCATTTAATAACACACATGCGTTGTCATCAAATCTAATGTATGAACCATCGGCTCTTCTCACTTCTTTTTTGGTACGTATTACAACTGCAGTTGATACAGATCCTTTTTTAACATTACTGTTAGGAGCTGCGTCTTTGATTGAAACTACAATTTTATCACCTACAGATGCGTAACGACGTTTCGTTCCACCTAGAACACGGATAGTTAAAACTTCTTTTGCTCCCGTGTTATCTGCTACTTTTAATCTTGATTCTTGTTGTACCATAATTACTTAGCTCTTTCAATGATTTCAACTAATCTCCAACATTTAGTTTTACTTAAAGGACGCGTTTCGCTAATTCTTACAGTATCACCAATATTACAGTTGTTTGTTTCGTCGTGTGCAACATATTTCTTAGTTTTTAACACGAACTTACCATACATAGGGTGTTTTACTCTTTTTGTTTCAGAAACAACGATAGATTTCTCCATTTTGTTACTAGTAACAACACCAACTCTTTCTTTTCTTAAATTTCTTTTTTCCATCTTTCAGCAGAATACAATTATTGTAACTCTCTTTTAGTAATTTCAGTTGCAATTCTTGCCACTGATCTTCTTAATGTTCTCATTTGAAGCGGATTCTCGATTGGAGAAATAGCATGAGCCATTTTAAGGTCGTTATACGTTTTCTTTAACTGAACAAGCTTAGCTTGTAAGTCAGCTGCAGATAGATTATTTATTTCAGATTGTTTCATAATTAATTTTTATTATGCTTCGAAATCTCTAGCAACGATAAACTTAGTTTTTACAGGAAGTTTTTGTGCTGCAAGACGTAAAGCCTCTTTAGCTACTGAGATAGGCACTCCACCTACTTCAAACATAATTTTTCCTGGTTTTACAACAGCAGCCCAATATTCGACTGCCCCTTTTCCTTTACCCATACGTACCTCAAGTGGTTTCTTTGTAATAGGCTTGTCTGGAAATATTTTAATCCATAATTGACCCTCTCTTTTCATGTAACGTGTTGCAGCAATACGAGATGCTTCAATTTGACGAGATGTGATGAAAGATGAATCTAAAGATTTAATACCAAACATACCGTTTGAAAGGATGTGCCCTCTTTGAGAGTTACCTTTCATTCTACCCTTTTGTACCTTACGATATTTTGTTCTTTTAGGTTGTAACATTTTGTCTTTTATTTAAAAAATTACTTTCTTTTGCGTGGGTTTGGTTTTCCTTTACTAGCTGGAGCAGATCCTGTAGATTTTGGACCTTTTTTGTCCATACCTACTAACGGAGAAAGATCTCTCTTACCATAAACTTCACCTTTCATTATCCATACCTTGATTCCCATTCTACCATAAGTAGTATGTGCTTCAGATAATGCATAATCAATATCAGCTCTGAAAGTTGATAATGGAATTCTTCCTTCTTTGAAGCCTTCTGAACGCGCCATCTCTGCACCATTTAAACGACCAGAAATAAGAACCTTGATTCCTTCTGCATTCATTCTCATAGCAGCTGCGATAGCCATCTTGATTGCTCTTCTGTAAGAAATACGACTTTCGATTTGACGAGCGATAGAGTTACCGACTAAGTAAGCATCTAATTCAGGTCTTTTGATTTCGAAAATGTTGATTTGAATTTCCTTATCAGTAATTTTCTTAAGTTCTTCTTTTAACTTGTCTACCTCTTGTCCACCTTTTCCGATAATGATACCAGGTCTAGCAGTAGTGATAGTAACGGTTACAAGTTTTAAAGTTCTCTCGATAATTATTTTTGATACACTAGCTTTCGTTAAACGCGCATGGATATACTTTCTGATTTTGTAATCTTCGGCGATTTTATCACCGTAATCATTTCCACCATACCAGTTTGAGTCCCATCCTCTGATGATACCAAGTCTGTTTCCAATTGGATTTGTCTTTTGTCCCATACTGTTAATTAATTACTTTGTGTGTTATTGATAGCTCCTAAAACCACTGTTACGTGATTAGAACGTTTTCTAATTCTGTGTGCTCTACCTTGAGGCGCAGGACGTAATCTTTTTAACATCATACCACCATCAACTCTAATCTCTTTAATAAATAAGCCAGCATCTTCCATACTAGATCCTTCATTTTTAGCTGACCAGTTTGCAATGGCAGATAAAACTAATTTCTCTAATTTTTTTGAAGCTTCTTTTGGACTGAATCTTAATATATTAAGAGCATTTTCTACCTTCTGACCTCTTACTTGATCCGCAACTAAGCGCATTTTTCTTGGTGAAGAAGGGCAGTTATTTAATTTAGCAAACGCAATCTGCTTGTTAGCTTCTTTTCTTGCGTCAGCTGCTTCTCTTTTACGAACTCCCATGACTTCTTATTTTTTACCTTTATTTTTTGCACCCGCGTGACCTCTAAAAGATCTTGTTGGTGAAAATTCTCCTAATTTATGACCAACCATATTCTCAGTTACATAAACTGGAACGAATTGACGGCCATTGTGAACAGCGATAGTTTGTCCTACAAAATCTGGAATAATCATAGATGCTCTAGACCAAGTCTTCACAACATTTTTATTACCACCTTCTATATTCTCTTGTACTTTCTTTTCTAATTTAAAGTGTACAAATGGTCCTTTTTTTAATGAACGTGCCATATCTTATTATTTCTTTCTACGTTCTACAATATACTTGTTACTCGGGTTAACCTTAGAACGAGTTCTATAACCTTTAGCTGGTAAACCTTTTCTTGAACGTGGATGACCTCCTGAAGAGCGTCCTTCACCACCTCCCATAGGGTGATCAACTGGGTTCATAGCTACTGGTCTTGTTCTAGGTCTTCTTCCTAACCATCTAGTTCTACCTGCTTTTCCAGATACTACTAATTGGTGGTCAGAGTTAGATACTGCTCCAATTGTAGCCGAACAAGTTAACAAGATTAATCTTGTTTCTCCTGATGGCATTTTAATTGTTGCATATTTTCCATCTCTAGCCATTAACTGAGCAAATGTACCTGCCGAACGAGCGATTACCGCACCTTGTCCAGGTCTTAATTCGATACAAGAAATAACTGTTCCTAATGGAATTTTACTTAAAGGTAAAGCATTACCGATTTCTGGAGAAGCATCTTCACCTGAAACTACAGTTTGCCCAACTTGTAAACCATTCTGTGCAATAACGTAAGTTTTTGCTCCATCTGCATAATATAATAATGAGATAAATGCTGAACGGTTTGGATCGTATTCGATTGTTTTAACATTAGCAGGAACTCCAGCTTTTGTTCTTTTGAAATCAATAATACGGTACTTTTGTTTATGACCACCACCTGTATAACGCATGGTCATTTTTCCTTGACTATTTCTACCTCCAGAGTTTTTTTTCGGTGCGATCAATGAACGCTCCGGCTTATCAGTCGTAATAGTGTCAAAGCTATTTACAACTCTAAAACGCTGACCTGGGGTAATAGGTTTTAATTTTCTAACTGACATTGTTGTATATTAGATATTAGTATAAAAATCTATCGATTCTCCTTCTTTAACTTGAACAACTGCTTTTTTGTAAGCATTTGTTTTTCCACTGATTAATCCGCTTTTAGTGTATTTTACACTTCTATCAGCTCTATAGTTCATTGTTCTTACAGCAACAACAGTAATTCCAAATGCAGCTTCAACAGCTTTTTTGATTTGTACTTTGTTTGCAGTTTTTTCAACTATAAAACCAAAACGGTTAAAAACTTCACCATCTTTAGTTAACTTTTCAGTTACAATTGGCTTAATAATAACACTCATGATCTGAATTATTTACTTAAATTAGCTTCTATCGTTTCAATTGAACCTTCTAAAAGAACTAAACTTTTCGCATTTAAAATAGCGTAAGTACTTAATTCAGTAGAGTTTACAACTGAAGTCGTTTTTAAATTACGAGACGACAAATATACATTTTTATTTGCATCACCTAATATAAATAGAGATTTTTTGTTTTCTAACCCTAAAGAACTCAATACGTTAATGAATTTTTTAGTGTTTGGTGTTTCAAATGTAAAATCTTCAACAACAATAATATTTGATTCTTGAGCCTTTAAAGAAAAAGCTGATTTACGAGCTAATCTTTTTAAGTTTTTATTCAATTTGAATGAATAACTTCTAGGTCTTGGACCAAACACAGTACCACCGCCTTTGAATAAAGGTGATTTTTTAGATCCTGCACGAGCAGTACCTGTACCTTTTTGTTTTTTAATTTTACGTGTACTACCTGCAACTTCTGCTCTTTCTTTAGCTTTGTGCGTTCCTTGTCTTTGGTTAGCCAAGTATTGCTTTACATCTAAATAAACAGCATGTTTGTTAGGCTCAATAGCGAAAACTGTATCGTCAAGATTTACTTTACGACCTGTTTCTTTTCCGTTGATATCTAAAACTTTTACTTCCATTACTTCTGAATGATTACATAAGAGTTTTTGCACCCTGGTACACACCCTTTAATTACTAAAAGATTTTTATCAGCAACAACTTTCAATACTTTTAAGTTTTGAACTGTTACATTATCTCCACCCATTCTTCCTGCCATTCTCATTCCTTTGAATACTCTAGAAGGATAAGATGACGCTCCAACAGATCCTGGCGCTCTTAAACGGTTATGTTGACCGTGAGTGGCTTGACCAACCCCACCGAAACCATGACGCTTTACAACACCTTGAAATCCTTTACCTTTTGAAGTTCCAACAACGTCAACAAATTCACCTTCTGTGAATAAGTTTACATCAATTGAATCTCCTAACTTAAACTCCTCATCAAAACCGTGGAATTCAACAACTTTCTTCTTAGCAGCAGTACCAGCTTTCTTGAAGTGACCTTCTTCAGCTTTAACTGTATGCTTTTCAGTTTTGTCATCGAAACCTAATTGAAGGGCTTCATACCCGTCAACTGCATTGGTTCTGACTTGGGTAACAACGCATGGCCCAGCTTCAATAACAGTACATGGAATGTTTTTTCCATTCTCGTCAAAGATGCTAGTCATACCGATTTTTCTTCCGATTAACCCAGACATAAATACATATTAATTAATTAAACATTGATTTTCAGCACACTTGCTGAATTTTTTCAAGGGTGCAAATATATAAATATTTTATTGTTCTCAAAAATAAATGTTAACTTATTTTCAAAAACAACAAAAATGACATATTTTTTCCCTTGAGGATATAAAAAAACCGAGTAGTATTTCAACTCGGTTTTTATTTATTATGAAATAAAGTTATACTTTAATTTCTACTTCAACACCACTTGGTAATTCTAATTTCATTAACGCATCAATCGTTTTTGAAGAAGAACTATAAATGTCTAGAAGTCTTTTGTATGACATTAATTCAAACTGCTCTCTAGATTTTTTGTTTACGTGTGGAGAACGTAATACTGTAAAAATTCTTTTGTGAGTTGGTAATGGAATTGGACCAGTTACAACAGCACCTGTGCTTTTTACAGTTTTTACAATCTTTTCAGCAGACTTGTCTACCAACATGTGATCGTAAGATTTCAATTTTATTCTGATTTTTTGACTCATTTTCTTAAGAATTAAGCGTTACCTTTTGCTTTTTTAATTACCGCTTCTGATATGTTAGAAGGTGTTTCAGCATAGTGTGAGAACTCCATAGTTGAAGTTGCTCTACCTGAAGACAATGTTCTTAATGTAGTAACATAACCGAACATTTCTGATAATGGCACATCTGCTTTGATAGTTTTAGCTCCGTTTCTGTCACCCATGTCATTCACCTGACCTCTACGACGGTTAATATCACCAACGATATCTCCCATGTTTTCTTCTGGCGTAATAACTTCCATTTTCATGATAGGCTCTAAAACGATAGCTCCAGCAGCTTTAGCTACTTCTCTATAACCCATTCTTGCAGCTAATTCGAAAGAAAGAGCATCAGAATCCACTGGATGGAAAGATCCATCCAATAAAGTTACCTTTAAACTATCTACTTGATAACCAGCCAAAGGACCTGTTTTCATAGCTTCACGGAAACCTTTTTCAACAGAAGGGATATATTCTTTAGGAACGTTACCACCTTTAACTTCATTAACAAATTGTAATCCTACAGGAACTTTACCGTCTACTTCATCAGCAGGCTCTAATCTAAATACGATATCACCGAATTTACCACGACCTCCAGATTGTTTCTTGTAAGTTTCTCTATGTGTAGCTGTTTTTGTGAAAGCTTCTTTGTATTCAACTTGAGGCTCACCTTGGTTAACTTCAACTTTGAATTCACGCTTCATTCTATCAACAAGAATATCTAAGTGTAACTCACCCATTCCTGAAATAATAGTTTGACCTGAAGCTTCATCAGTTCTCACTGTAAATGTTGGATCTTCTTCAGCTAATTTAGCTAAAGCCATACCCATTTTATCAACGTCTGCTTTAGTTTTTGGTTCGATAGCGATACCAATTACCGGCGCAGGGAATTTCATTGACTCAAGAATGATTGGGTGTTTTTCATCACACAATGTATCTCCGGTTTTGATATCTTTAAAACCAACTGCCGCTCCAATATCTCCAGCCTCAATATATTCGATTGGATTTTGTTTGTTAGCATGCATTTGATAGATACGAGAAATTCTTTCTTTAGAACCTGAACGAGTATTTAAAACATACGAACCTGCATCTAAACGACCAGAATAAGCACGGAAGAAAGCTAAACGACCTACGAATGGGTCAGTAGCAATTTTGAATGCTAAAGCAGCGAATGGCTCTTTAACATCTGGCTTACGTAATATTTTAGTTTGATCTTCTTCTAACAATTCAGCATCATCAGGGTGAATTCCTGTAATACCTTCTTTATCCATTGGAGATGGTAAGTATTTACATACTGCATCTAACATGAATTGAACTCCTTTGTTTTTGAAAGATGAACCAGCAATCATAGGAATGATAGCCATATCCATAGTAGCAGCTCTCAACGCATTGTTGATTTCTTCTTCTGTGATAGAATCTGGATCTTCCATGTACTTATCAAGTAAGTTTTCATCATAATCAGCAACTGCTTCGATAAGAATATCTCTGTATTCTTTTACTTCAGCAACCATATCAGCAGGAATATCAACAATATCAAAAGTTGCACCTTGAGTAGCATCATGCCAAACGATAGCTTGGTTTTTTACTAAATCAACAACACCTTTAAAGTCGTTTTCCTCACCAATTGGCAATGTAATTGCAACTGCATTTGATTTCAACATATCTCTAACTTGTTGACAAACTGCCAAGAAGTTAGAACCTTGACGGTCCATTTTGTTTACGAATCCCATTCTTGGAACTCTATATTGATCAGCTAATCTCCAGTTAGTTTCAGATTGTGGCTCAACACCATCAACTGCACTAAATAAGAAAACTAAACCATCCAATACACGTAAAGATCTATTTACCTCTACAGTAAAGTCAACGTGTCCAGGAGTATCAATAATATTAAAGTGGTAAGCTTGCGAAGTTGGCAATACTTTACCTTGTTCTGTTGGGAAATTCCATTCACAAGTAGTAGCAGCAGAAGTAATTGTAATACCTCTTTCTTGCTCTTGTGCCATCCAGTCCATTGTTGCAGCACCATCATGTACTTCACCAATTTTGTGTGATTTTCCTGTATAGAACAATATACGTTCTGTAGTTGTAGTCTTACCAGCATCAATGTGCGCGGCAATACCAATATTTCTCGTGAATTTTAAATCTCTAGCCATTTCTGTACGAATTAAAATCTAAAGTGAGAGAATGCTTTATTAGCATCTGCCATCTTGTGAGTATCCATTCTTTTCTTAACGGCAGCACCTTCTTCTTTTGCTGCTGCTAAAATCTCTGCTGCTAATTTACCAGCCATAGATTTTTCATTTCTTCTTCTAGTGTAAAGAATTAACCATTTAATTGCCATAGATACTTTTCTATCTGGGCGAATTTGCATTGGAATTTGGAATGTAGCTCCACCCACTCTACGTGAACGAACCTCTACGTGAGGCATAACGTTTGTTAATGCGTCTTTCCAAATTTCTAATGCTGATTTCTCTGCATCTTGTTTTTTTGTCTCAACTATATCTAAAGCATCATAAAATACTTTAAAAGCAACTGATTTTTTACCATCCCACATTAAGTTGTTTACGAAACGTGTTACCAACTGATCGTTGAATTTTGGATCTGGCAAAAGAGGTCTTTTTTTGGCCTGTCTTTTTCTCATGTCTTTTCTTTAAAAGTGTTAAATAATTACTTTTTAGCTGCTTCTTTAGGGCGTTTTGTACCGTATTTAGATCTACGTTGTGTTCTGTCTTTAACACCTGCTGTGTCTAAAGCACCACGCACAATGTGGTATCTAACTCCTGGTAAATCTTTTACCCTTCCACCTCTAACTAATACTATCGAGTGCTCTTGTAAATTATGCCCCTCTCCAGGAATGTATGCATTTACTTCGTTTCCGTTTGTTAAACGAACCCTAGCAACCTTTCTCATCGCTGAGTTTGGTTTTTTTGGAGTCGTAGTGTAAACACGAGTACATACACCTCTTCTTTGAGGACATGAATCTAAAGCCGCCGATTTACTCTTCTTAGTTATTTTGGTTCTTCCTGTTCTAACTAACTGCTGAATTGTTGGCATAATTAAATTTTAATTAAACTTGTTTATTGTTACCTTATTTTAAGGGATGCAAAGGTAGAAAATATTTTTTATTATCCAAACTCTATTATATTTATTTTTAATTTTCTAACTTTTTGATAACCAATTTATTGAAAATCTCCTTCGTGAAAGATTATTTTACTATCCAACAACAAAATAAATTCAAGAAAAATTGCGTTATATTTGGGCTATGAAATACTTGATATTCTTATTTTTATTTTCACCTTATATATATAGTCAGCAGTTTTATTTAAAAATTGAAGGAAGTTCTTCAACTGAAAATAAAATTATTGACAGCATTGGCTATATAAAAATTCATAAAGAAATCAAGAACTTATTAGAAACTCAAAATAATTTCAATCAGAATTTATTAAAAATAGGTTTTTTGGAAAACGAACTACTCGAAACCAAAAAAACTAACGACAGTAGTTTTACTTTCAAATACAGCTTAGGAAGTTTAACTCGAAATATCAAAATTAAAACCGACAGTTTATCAAAAGATGTAAAAGAAGTTTTGAACTTAAAACCTTCAGAAATAATACCACTTTCAAACTTAGAAAACTACATCAATGAAAAATTGAATATTCTGGAAAAGAAAGGTTTCGCACAATCGAAAATCAAATTAGATAATTTCAACAAAACCAACAACCAATTTCAAGCCGACTTAATTATAGAATTAAATCAAGTCAGAAAAATAAACAATTTAGTCTTTCAAGGTTACAGCCAATTTCCAGTCGGAATTAAAAAAGTGTTCTTGAGAAAATACCGATCGAAACCTTTCAATAAAGATGTAATTAAAAAAATTCATTCCGATTTTAATTCTTTACCTTTTGTAACTCAAATTAAATATCCAGAAGTTCTACTTACCATTGATTCTACAAAAGTGTATCTGTATTTAGAAAAAAGAAAAAACAATAGTTTCGATGGGTTTTTAGGTTTTGGAAACAATGAAGAAACTCAAAAATTACAATTCAATGGGTATTTAGATTTGAATTTATACAACAATTTGAATTCTGGTGAACGCTTCAATTTGTATTGGAAAAACGATGGAAACAAACAAAGCACCTTTAATGTAAATTTGGATTTGGCATATGTTTTCCAAAGTCCGCTAGCTTTAAAATCGAATTTAAGGATTTTCAAACAAGACACTATTTTCCAAAATAGTAGTTTCGATTTCGATTTGGGCTACATGATTAATTACAACACTAAAGCTTTTATTGGCTATAAAGACAACGTTTCCGAAGCCATTCAAAAAAACCCTTCTTCTTTTGTGAAAGATTTGAAATCGACTTTCTACACAGTTTCTTTCGAACATAAAAAAGTAGATTTTGACGACTCCATGTTTCCAGATAAATTTTCTGTTTTCACGAAATTTGGAACTGGAAACAGAACGGCAAGTTCCATAAAAACCAATCAGTTTTTTGCGCAATTTCAATTCCAGCAACTGCTCGAACTCAACAAAAAAAATTACATTCATTTAAAAAACGACACCTATTTTCTGCAAAGTGGCGATTATTACACGAATGAATTGTACCGCTTTGGAGGGATTCAATCGATTCGAGGTTTTAACGAAAATAGCTTACAAGGAAATGTGTTTAGCGGAATTTTTGCCGAATACCGTTATGTAGCTTCATCCAACTTGTACTTTTACACTATTACTGATTACGGTTATTACCAAGACAAGGCAAATAACAGCAAAGATCAACTTTATGGTTTAGGTTTCGGATTTGGATTATTAAGCAATGGCGGATTATTTAATTTAGTCTATGCGAATGGAAATGCAGGAAACCAAACCATCAAACTTTCTAATTCAATCGTACAAATTAGTTTTAAGACTTATTTTTAGACAAACTAATAAAAAAATAATCATACATTTGCACCTATGAAAAACGACAATCAGATTTTTGGAATTAGAGCCATTATTGAAGCTATACATTCAGGCGCAGTTATAGACAAAGTATTTATTCAGAAAGAAGCTCAGGGCGACTTAATGAAAGACTTAATGAAAGCTATAAAAGCGAATAATGTCAATTTTAGTTATGTTCCTGTTGAAAAACTGAATCGTTTTACTTCGTTAAATCATCAAGGTGCAGTGGCAACTATTTCGCCAATTGCGTTTCATGATTTAGATACTTTAATTGAGCAAACTTTAGAAAGTGGCAAAACACCTTTATTTTTAGTTTTAGATCAATTATCTGACGCAAGAAATTTTGGCGCGATTATCAGAACTGCAGAATGTGTAGGTGTAAACGGAATTATTGTTCAAAAACAAGGTTCAGCTCCTGTAAATGGTGACACTGTAAAAACAAGTGCTGGTGCTGTATTTAATATTCCGATTTGTAAAGTAGATCATATTAAAGATGCCGTTTTTCATTTACAAAGTTGCGATATCAAAACAGTTGCTGCGACAGAAAAAACAGAACATACTATTTACGACATCGACTTCAAAGTTCCTGTAGCAATTATTATGGGTAATGAAGAGCGCGGCGTGAATCCTTCAGTTTTAAAAGTGGTTGACGAAAAAGCAAAATTACCAATGTACGGAACTATTGAATCTTTAAATGTTTCTGTAGCTTGTGGTGCTTTCCTATACGAAGTAGTAAGACAAAGACTACTTTAATTCTCAATTTACCGATTTTCAATTCGTCAATTAATGAATGAAATAAAGAAACTTATTTTTTTATTATTTGCAATCTTTCTATTTTGCTATTTTTTTTATTTATTAGACTCCAATGAAATTTTAGAAATCAAACACGATGGTTTAAAATCTTTTGTATACTTTGGAATAATTATCTTCAGTTTCTTTTCTATACTTTTTGCTTTTTTATCCTTTGAAGGAATTAAATTAAAAGTCTTGTTTTCATTTATTCCCATAATTGCATTTATTCAAATTTTGAATTTCGGAATTATAAACACTTTACTTAATGCTTCATCATGGAAAACTCAAACTATAGTTTATCAAAACAAATTTGATGACAGTAAGAAAGTTGAATTTCAAATGTTGGATATTGGCTTTGCTGGCTATGACAAAAGAACTGTTGAAGTAAATTATATTACTGATTGGTTTTTTATTTCAAAAAATAAAGGAATTTACAATTCTGATTGGAAAAAAATCAACAAAGAAGTAAACGAATTAGAATTAGAATATTGATTACTTCATTTTCAAATACTCATAAATCACTCTAATTGAAGATTTAAAATACGAATCGACTTCTGTTTCTTCAATTATTTCAGGTTCAGGAGGTTCTGGTTTTGGTGGGTTGATAAAATTTCCATTTTCATCAAATTGTTTAAAGAAAGGTTTATCAGAAGGATCAAAATCTGGATGTTCCCAATCGTAAAAAATAGGTTTTTCAAACTGAGGTGTTTTTATAAAAATCCCCATCGTTAAACCCGTTACAAATCCAGCAAAATGCCCTTCCCAAGAAACGTTTCCTTTTAAAGTTTCGGCATTGGGAAACATATACCAAATAATTCCACCATACAATAATACAATAGTTAAAGACAAAGCAACCAATCGGTAATATTTGGATAAAATCCCTTTGAAGAAAATAAAACTCACTAAACAATATACCAAGCTGCTCGCACCAATATGATAAGAATTTCTACCAATTAACCACGTACCAATTCCAGAAAATAAAATTCCTAAAATCAAAACTTTCCAGAACTGTTGTCTGTAAAAATATTTTAGTGCCATTATCAAAAAGAAAATCGGAATGGAGTTATTCAGCAAATGTTTAAAACTTCCGTGAATGAAAACATGCAATGGAACACCTCGTAAACCTTTTAGAGTTTTGGGTAAAATTCCGTACTCATGCATTTCTGGAAAATAATGTAAGCCTGCATAAAAACAAACCCACATTACCATCACAAAAAGCAATGGGAAAAGAAATACCGAAGGCGAAAAATAAAAATTATTATCTATAGATGATTTTATCATACAGCATAAAAGTCAAAAATGAAGCCAAAGTAAAAGGTATGAAATTTTGGCATATCATATTAAAATTAAAAAAGATTGTTTGAAAAGATTTCATTGTTTAAATTTGCTTTATGACAACACCTTTAGCAGAAAGAATTCGCCCGAAAACATTATCGGAATACATTAGTCAATCACATTTGGTTGGTGAAAACGGCTCGTTAACACAACAGATTGCGAAAGGAATTATTCCAAGTTTAATTTTATGGGGACCACCTGGAACCGGTAAAACAACCTTGGCACAAATTATGGCACAAGAAAGCAAACGCCCATTTTACGAGTTGAGTGCGATTAATTCTGGTGTAAAAGACATTCGTGATGTCATAGAAAAAGCCAAACAAAGTGGCGGATTATTCACTGCTAAAAACCCGATTTTATTTATTGATGAGATTCACCGTTTTAGTAAATCGCAACAAGATTCCCTTTTAGCAGCGGTGGAAAAAGGCTGGGTAACATTAATTGGTGCTACAACCGAAAATCCGAGTTTTGAAGTCATCCCTGCACTTTTGTCAAGATGTCAGGTTTATGTTTTAAATGCGTTTACTAAAGAAGATTTAGAAAACATTTTACATAGAGCAATTGCATCTGACGATTATCTGAAAAGCAAAAAAATAGAATTAAAAGAAACCGAAGCTTTATTACGATTATCGGGTGGTGATGGAAGAAAATTACTAAATGTTTTCGAATTAGTTGTTAATGCAACTGAAAGTGATACGATTGAAATTACGAATGAAAAAGTCATGCAATTGGTTCAGAAAAACACGGTGTTGTATGACAAAACGGGTGAACAACATTATGATATTGTTTCGGCATTTATAAAATCGATTCGCGGAAGCGATCCAAATGGCGCTGTGTATTGGTTAGCTCGAATGATTGAAGGTGGTGAAGACGTAAAATTTATCGCTCGTAGGATGTTAATTTTATCTAGTGAAGATATTGGAAATGCCAATCCAACTGCGTTTATAATGGCAAATAATGCTTTTCAAGCGGTAAGTACAATTGGTTATCCAGAAAGCAGAATTATCTTAAGTCAATGTGCGATTTATTTGGCAACTTCAGCAAAAAGTAATGCCAGTTATATGGCTATTGGAAAAGCTCAACAAGTGGTAAAACAAACTGGTGATTTACCCGTTCCGATTCATTTACGAAATGCACCAACAAAATTAATGAAAGAATTGGGTTATGGAGAAGAATATAAATATTCTCACGATTTTGCGAATAATTTTGCTGAACAAGAATTTTTACCAACAGATATTTCTGAAACGACTTTTTTCGAACCCGGCGAAAATGCAAGAGAAAGAGAAATTCGTCAGTTTTTAAAAAACAGATGGAAGAATAAATACGGGTATTAGTTAAATGAAAACTCTTCAATCATATAATTATCACCTATATAATATTCAAATATTCCTTTATTTCCTGTTTTTGTAAAAACACCAGTTGCATTTTCTCTACTTGCAATAAAAATTACAGGGTTTTTGGTTTTTTGCATACTCAAAAGCACTAAGCCATTAGAATCTCTTACTTCAGTAACATGAAATCCATTAAAAACTTCTTTGAAACTGCAATTTAAATAGGTTTTGAATTCTGAAACTTTTGGTGTTTCAATAATTTCTGGAGGTGTTTCAATAACTACTTCTTTCTTTTGAATTAGAGAAGCTTTATATTTTTTTATTTCCGGACTTAACAACTTTACACATTCCATAAAACCTGTTTGAATATCTTTTTCTCGACTTTTAACTTCAGCAGATTCAAACAATAAATTATTCTGACAATCTTTAATTTGAAGCTTTATTTTAGTCAACAACAAATTACTATTATCAACCAAAATACCAGTTAAAGCATTACATCTATTTTGTGCAATTTCCATTGGTAAAATCTCATCATCAAAATAAACTTGGTAATTATTTGAAGTCAAAATAGCTTTCAACATATTATTGATATTATAAGAATTCTTCTCATTCTGAAAATCGTACTTACTAGAAATAAGAATAATTTGCTTTTTTTGAGCAAACGATACAATCGAAAATAAAGCAATTAGCAAAAATGAGATTTTCTTCATTATAATATATTTTTTAACTGAGTTAATTTTTGAATTTGAATGATTTCTTCATGGGAAACATGTTCATTTGCTGGATTAAAATAAACAGCTTTCATACCGAAATTGATAGCACCTAAAACATCTGCTTCGATACTATCACCAATCATAATACTTTGATTTTTTGAAGCATTAGCTAACGATAAAGCATATTGAAAAATATTTTCATGTGGTTTTTTATGACCCGCTAATTCCGAATTGGTAATAGTAATAAAATATTTATCCAAATTACTTTTTTGCAATTTCACTTCTTGTACAAATGAAAATCCGTTAGTAATAATATGCAATTTATAGTTGTCTTTTAAATATTCTAACGTTTCAATTGTACCATCAATCAAATGATTATTGGTAGTTAAATAAGCAATAAATAAATTGGAAATGGTATTAATTTGCTCTAAAGATATTGGATAATCAATTGCTTCAAAAGCATCTTTTAATCGGTTGACACGAAGTGATTCTTGATCAATCTCATTTCTTTCATACAACTTCCAATATGCTACATTTATAGGATTGTAAGTGGTAATAAATTCCTGAGAATCAATTTCAAAATCCAATTCTTCAAATATTTTTTCAAAAGCTAGTGCCGCATTTTTTTCAAAATCCCAAAGCGTGTGATCTAAATCGAAAAATATGTGTTTGATTTCGTTCAAGATTTATCTCCCTTTAACAATTTCGGCATTATCACAATTGTAAATCCAATCTTCTACATCGTCTTCATTTGGACGAAAAGTTCCTTTAATCGTAAGATAAGTATCTGTTTTCAGTTTCGGAGTTGCTCCTTTAAACTTAATTCCCATAATGGTTTCTGGACCCGATTTTCCACAGAAAAAACAAGATGCAAATACATTTTTACTCAACGCATAATTTTTATTATCAATTGGCACAATAAAACCGCTCATTACGATAGTTTTCTTTGCTAATTTTTTCAATTTCGTATTTATAATTGGAAAATCTACTTCGCCATACGACGCGTGTTTTTTCTTCATATATTTAATTTCACCTAACATCTTCCAAGTTAATGTATCGGCTGCAACAAACTTCTTTGAAGAATTATAAGTTACTGCTTCCTTTTGATTTTGAAAACCGAACAAGAAAACGCCTATAAATAAGGCCATCATTATTTTTACTGAATTACGCATTTGCTAATGTTTTTGATATGTTTAATGTATATGCTTTTATGGCAGGAATAAGTGCTGCAATTAATCCGACTAACAATGTTAAACCGAACAAAACGCCTTCTTTTTCCCAAATTATTTCCATCGGATTAAATCCTAATTTAAAATCTGATTCTGATGCTTGAGACAACAAAACTATTCCTACTCTACCCAAAATTGTGCCAAATAAATAACCAACTAAACAAAGTAAAATACTTTCATATAAAACTACCATAAGTAATTGACGTCTTTTGGCTCCGTTTACACGCATTAAAGCAAACTCTGCTTTTCTTTCTTTTAAGGTGTTGAATAAAGCAATGAAAATTGAAATTCCCGAAATTAACATGATTCCGAAAGCTAAATATTTCAAGGCGTTAATTCCAACTCCAAACATATCGAATACTCTGTTCATTTGATACGTTGGTAAAGCCGCTTGCATTTTAGTGTTTTGGGCAATTAATGTTGGCCACATAAACACACCCATTTTATTTTTAAATTCGATTAAAACCGAAGTAATTTCCATATTTGGTTCGTCAATTGTCATATCAGTTTCGTGTTCGTCGTGAACATGACCTTCCTCGCCATGAGCTGGGTTTTCTGCAGTTGCTTCATGTTCGTCATGAACATGTCCGGGTTCACCATGTGCAGGATTTTCAGCTACAGCTTCATCTTCATGATGCACGTGACCTTCTTCTCCGTGAGCAGGATTTTCTGAAACTTCTTCATGTCCTTCTTCATGACTTTCTACGTGATGCATTTGCCAAACTGTTGGAATGTTTGATAAAATTAAATTATCAATTACTTTTCCTGTTTTTGACGCAATTCCAACTACCACATATTCACCGTGTTCATGAACTTCTCCTTCTGCCGCACTTCCGTGAGTTCCCTTGAACCTATCACCTATATTCAAATTCAATTTTTCTGCTACATCTGCGCCAACTACGACTTCGAAATTATGTTCAAACACATTACCTTCAGCCATTGTTGCTTGATATTTTTCTATATAATCTGGTGTTGTCCCTACAATTTTAAAACCTACATAATTATCACCATACGCTAACGGAATCGCTTTTTTAACATACGGATGTTTCATCCAAACTTTTACAGAATCGTAGCTAATATTTCCAGTTGGATCATCTACTTGATAAACAGAAGATAAAACCAATTGCAAAGGACTTCCTTGTGCTCCCAAAACCAAATCTACACCATCTAAATTGCTTTGGTATTTTTCTTCGAATTGTTTTTCAACTAAAATTAAAACTGTTATAATCGCCACTGAAGCCGTTAATAACAAGATGCTTAAAATAGTATTTAATGGCTTAAACCAAATATTTTTCCATGCTAACTTTCCGATCATACCATTGTAATTTGATTGGTGAATTTTTCTTTAATACGACTGTCGTGTGTGACAATAATTAAAGCTGTTTTGTATTCTTTAGATAAGGTTTCTAAAAGTTCAATAACGTTATCTGCATTTTTATCATCTAAACTTGATGTTGGTTCATCAGCTAATAAAACTTTTGGTTCGTTAATTAATGCACGAGCAATAGAAACACGTTGTTGTTGTCCAACACTCAACTGATTTGGCAATTTATGAGCTTGTTCGGAAATGTCTAATTTGTGTAATAATTCCTTAGCTCGTTTAGTGTGCTTTTTTCCAGATGCTAACCAACTTGCCATTTCTAAATTTTCCAAAACAGAAAGCGAAGCAATAAAATGTGATTTCTGAAAAACTACACCAATATTTTTTCCTCTAAACTTATCGGCTTTGCTTCCTTTTAGATGGGTAATTTCTTTATTATCAATCATAATTTCACCAGAATTGGGTTGCAATAATCCGGCTAAAATATGTAAGTAAGTCGTTTTTCCTTTACCAGAATTTCCTGTAACCAAAATCGTATTTCCAGCCTGACAAAATAAATCGGGCATTATGAAAGTCTGATCTTTGTTATAAGAAAACGTAATGTTTTTTGTGCTTATCATTTCTCTTTATATTATGTTGCAAGATAACAATATTGCCTAAGATTGAAAATCTATTAACAAAATTTTTAATTTTCTGAAATTAAGCGAATTTAGAATTCATAATCTTCTACTTGCAAACCTTTTTCTTCGTCATGATAAATCGCTAACGAACCATCAATAAAATCGAAATGAATAAAATTTTCGTTTCTATTTTCGTAATCAACTACTGTATTTACTGATAATAAAGGCGTTTTTATTTTCTCTTTCCAAATCGTAGCTTCACTAACATTAATTCTTTTTAGAGAAAGTACATCTTGAAACTTAGCAGCCAAAGCTTTTTGTTCTTCTTCAAAATTATAGTTTGCAGAAATGGTATAACCGTTATCTTCTTCATTAATTTTAAAAAAATAAGTGGCCGTTTTATCAAAAACAATTTCGATAGTATCTACAAAAACAAATTTCTCTTCTGGATTTACTAAATTGATCCAAAAATGATAAAATATTGCCGTTATGTTTTGATGTTTTTTTATTTGTGAAACCAATTCTAAATCTTGATTGGTAAATTGATATAATTCGTTCATTTTATTAATCTCTAAAATATATTTGCAAAAGTAGGTTTTCTATTTTTCTTTTTTAAACACATAGGCACATAGTTTCTTTTTTATTTATATTCTGAATAAGAAAATATAGAATTTGTTTCACAAATTAAAACACATAGCAATTGATTTGTTTATTTTTCTTCTTTTATTTTAACTTACTATAAATTTCATTAACAAAAGTTTTTTGACCATCTCTAAATATATTATTTGAATTGAAGTTAATTAAAATTCCTTTTGGCACTTTTAACAAATTCATATAAGTTAAAACTTGAGATTCAAAAACTGGATGCACTTCAACTACAGATTTCAATTCTACAACAATACAATTTTCAACCAATAAATCACATCTAAAATTTGAACTCAACTTTTTATCTCTATAAATTATTGGAATACTTTTTTTGGTTTCAAAATTCAGTTTTCTATACTTTAATTCTTCTTTTAAACATTCATGATAAACGGATTCTAATAAACCTTTCCTTAAAAATTTATGCACTTCAATTGCTGCCCCAATAATATCAAAGCTCAATTCTTCTATATATTCTTTATTCATTTTTCTTTTCTATGTTAACTTTTAAAATTCCAGAACTAATCAAACCTATGTGCCTATGTGTTTTTCAAAAAATCCCGGCATCTCTAAAACTTAAATATCCAAATTCAGTAATAATTATATGATCTTGTACAACAACATCTAAAGTTTGTCCGGCTTGTTTTATTCTTTTGGTAAGAAACAAATCGGATTCACTGGCTTGTAATTTTCCAGAAGGATGATTGTGACATAAAATTATAGAAGTTGCATGATATTCGAAAGCAGTTTTAAAAACCATCCTGTTATCTACAATTGTTCCCGTAATTCCGCCTTTGCTGATTTGCGATTTATGAATCACTTTATTCGAATTATTTAAATACAACACCCAAAATTCTTCGTGTGGTAATTCACCAATAATGGGCTGCATAATTTCGAACGTTTTTTTGCTTGAAGTAATGTGAGGTAATTCGGTAGCGTCTTCTAATCTTCTTCTTCGACCTAATTCTAAAGCAGCAACGATTGTGATGGCTTTTGCTTCGCCAATTCCTTTAAATTGCGTCAATTGATTGATAGAAAGTTTACTGAGTTGATTGAGATTATTATTGGAAGCTGCTAAAATGCGCTGACACAATTGCACAGCACTTTCGTTTCTGGAGCCAGAGCCGATTAATATTGCTAATAATTCGGAATCGGATAAGGTAGATTTACCTTTAAGTTGTAGTTTTTCACGTGGACGATCATCTTCAGCCCACTGATTAATTGGCGTATACATAAAATTTATTTTGGCGTTTATAAAAACCAAATCTAAAATTATTTTTAAATCTTTCAAAATAAAATGGTTAGAAATACGTTTCATTATTAAAATCACATCGCTATGAATTACATTTTAATTTTCGTCTTTTTATTGAGTTTTACTTCTTGCAAAAAACAAGAAAAGCTTTCAGATAACAACATTTTAATTTCTAAAAATCAAGAAATTGCTCCAATTGAAAACCCAACTTCTTTCGCAGAAAAACTATCAAATGCGGCTATTTCAATTATTGATGCAACTGTGGTTTATACTCCAGATTATGTAAAATTAAAATATCCGAATGGCGATGTGCCTGCAAAAACTGGTGTTTGCACAGATGTGATTATTCGTGCGTATAGAAAACTGAATATCGATTTACAGAAAGAAGTTCACGAAGATATGGTGGCAAATTTCACCAAATATCCGAATTTAGAAAAATGGGGTTTGAAAACAACCGACAAAAATATTGATCACAGAAGAGTACCGAATTTGGAAGTTTTCTTTGGTAGAAAAGGAAAACCATTACCAATTTCTCAAAACGCAAGTGATTACAAAACAGGAGAAATTGTAACTTGGATGATTAATGATAAATTACCACATATTGGAATTGTCACACATTTAAAATCGGAAGATGGTAAACGCAATTTAATTGTCCACAATGTTGGTGGCGGACAAGTTTTAGAAGATTGCTTGTTTAGTTATACGATTGTTGGCCATTTTAGTTATGAGAAATAAAAAACAAACCCTCCAAGAGTTCAAAACTCTTGGAGGGTTTAAAATATTAGCAAATTGACTAATCGTTAATTGACTAATTTTTTCACATCATCAAAATTCAATCCGCCATAATTTCCTGAACTCATTAAAAGTAAAGCAGAATTATTAAAATCTTGAGCAAATAAATAATCCTTAAATTCTGTTGAATTTGTATAAATGATTAAATCTTTTCTATTAAATGATTGTGCAATTTGTTCGTAAGAAACTTCATCTAATTGTTTAATTTTTACCGCGTCTGGCGAATAAAATACTACTGCAACATCGGCTGCGTCTAAAGCACCTTCGTATTCTTTTAAGAATTCTGCATTTAAACTACTATACGTGTGCAATTCTAAACAAGCAATTAATTTTCTATCTGGATATTGCGATTTCACAGCTTTTGTAGTCGCAGAAACTTTACTTGGCGAATGTGCAAAATCTTTATAAGCTACTTTATTATTTCCTTCAGCAATTTTTTCTAAACGTTTGCTTGCACCTTTGAAACTCGCAATTGCTTCGTAAAAATCAACTTCATCTACGCCCATACATTGGCAAATCCATTTCGCTCCAGCTAAATTATTTAAATTATGAGCTCCAAAAACCTCAATTGGCATTGGTCCTTCTGGTGTGTCTAATAAAGTTGTTCCGTTTTCTACCGAATAACTTGGTGTTTGATACGCAATTTTACGAATTGGATTCGTAGTTTCTTCAGCAACTTGTTTTACAGTTGGGTCTTCTTCATTATAAATTAAAACTCCACCATTTGTAATTTGTGAAGTGAAAATACTAAATTGTTCTACATAGTTTTCAAACGTTGGAAACACGTTAATATGATCCCAAGCAATTCCTGAAAGTAAAGCAATATTTGGTTGATACAAATGGAATTTTGGTCGTCTATCCATCGGAGATGATAAATATTCGTCACCTTCTAAAACAATAAAATCGTTCGTTTCTGTTAAGTGAACCATCGTATCGAAACCTTCTAATTGTGCGCCAACCATATAATCCACTTCAATATTATGATAATGCATTACGTGTAAAATCATAGAAGTAATTGTTGTTTTTCCGTGCGAACCACCAATAACTACTCGCGTTTTATTTTTAGATTGTTCGTATAAAAATTCTGGATACGAATAAATTTTCAAACCTAATTCCTGAGCTTTCAATAATTCTGGATTATCCGCTTTGGCGTGCATTCCTAAAATAATTGCTTCAATATCTGACGTGATTTTTTCTGGAAACCAACCCATTTCAACAGGCAATAATCCTTTTTTTTCTAATCGAGATTTTGAAGGTTCAAAAATAGCATCATCGCTACCTGTAACTTGATATCCTTTATTGTGTAAGGCTAATGCTAAATTGTGCATGGCTGCTCCGCCAATGGCTATGAAATGTGTTCTCATTGTATGTTGAATTGTTAGGTTGTTAAGTTGTTTTTTCGAAAAACGAATCAACAATTAAACCTTAATATTTACTTTTTAATACTTAATGCTTTTGTTTTGTCTTTTAGTTTATTCAAATATAAATCGTAAAGCTTAGCATACGTTGTTGCCGATTTCCCAATTTGATGCGCTTTTAGTAAATTCACTTCAGCGGCTTTATATCTTTTGTAATATATGTCAATATATCCTTTGGCTAAATAACCGTCAACTTTTGAAATAGCTAAAAGTTCATCGGCGTATTTAGTTCCTTTTTTTTCACTTCCTCCAACAATTCCAGGCAATTCAATATAAAAAATCACTAACGCCCAACGAGTTTCAATGTGTTTTTTATCTAAAGTTGCAGCTGTAAGAAAAGCAGTCTCAATATCGTCAATCATACCAAAAGCAGTAAATTTATTGACTGATTTTGCTTTCATTCCCAGAGCAGCTCCATATTTAAACCAATAATTAGCGCTATTTGGATTTTGGTTTTTTAACATCTTATAATGGTCAATTGCAACATTCCATTTTTTAGAATTCCCAGCAATATCACCTAAATATTCAATTGTTTTTTGATGATTAGGAACAGATTTCAAATAACTTTCAAATAAACCTTTCGCTTCCATATATTTTTTTTCTTTAAATAGCTTTTCAGCTTTCTCAAACAAAGTCTGAGAAAACAAGCATTGGGAAAATAATATAAAAAGAAAAGTGATTTTTTTCATGAGTTTAAAATGTTCCCAAAAATAAGAAAAACAATTAGTTTATTTCAATAAAAAAATCCGTTCTAAATATCAGAACGGATTTTTTTTATATTTATTTAAAAGGATGGCGTTGTTGCCAAACGGCTTCTGGTTCTAAGTTTTTGAAAATTTTACCTAAAAACTTATTGACTACTTTATTTCTGTGGTAAATAAAACCCGACATCATTACAGGCGTCGCTCCTATTGAACTTTTAATTTCTAAAGCCGTTCTTCCGAAAATGATTTTCTTAAATTGATGTGTAATTCCGAATTCGGTCATATTATACAACATATTCAAATACAACATTTTTTCTTTTTGAACATGGTCGTCATAACCTAAAAAATAAGTTTCTAAAACGGTATCATTCAATAAAACAGAATGAAATCCAATTAGTTTATCTTCTAAAAAGTAACCGAAAATTTTAAAACCATTTCCACATTCTTTTTTAAACGTAGAGAAATGATTTTCGGCTAAGAAAAAAGTATTGAAAGGTGCGTTTTTAGCCACGTGATGATACAATTCATTTATTCTTTTTTCATGAAAAACAACTTCTTCAACTTCTAATTCTTTTACTAAAATGCCATCAAATTTTTTGTGAGATCTTTTGTATTGATCTCTGTATTTTTTCGAAAATGAATTATAATAATCTTCAACAGAAAGCCAAGTAGAAGTCAATTCAAAAATCATATTCGGTTGTGTATTGAATTCGTACACATCGGCAAAAGCGTGATTTTTAAATTCGATAGCGCAATCCTGATAAAAATCTTTAAAGGAAACCAAATGAATTTTTATTCCTTTTTGTTTGAAATACGCTACTAATTCCTGAGAACATTGCATCAAAACGGTACTCACTTCTTGAAAATTAATTTCTTTATTGAAAGTGAAACTATTTTGGCCCGTAATCATATTGTTTCCTAGAAACAACGTATGAGAAGCAAAGTTTCTGAAAATAAAATTTCGAATATAGGTTTTAAAACAATTGTCTCTTTCTCCAAAAGATTCTAGCTTATTTAAATCTAAATATTGAGCCAATGACACACCAATTAATTCGGAATTTTCATAAAAACCAATATAAAAGCATTGCATATTAGTTGGAGCAGAAAGTTCCAAAACCTTTAAATACGGAAGTTGTAGAAAATGGTTGGCAGATGCTACTGCGTTCCAATTTTCTGGCAAGTCATTAATCGTATCGAATATTTTTATAGTAATTTTTTCCAAGGCATAAAAAAGTCCTACAAATGTAGGACTTCTATTTTATAATAAAATGTTAATTATTTCCATCCACAAATAATTGCACCCATGATTGTTAATGTTACCATCCAAAATCCGCTTGTAACTAGAATATACTTCCAAGATTTTTGCTCAAACAAACTATTGATGGCTGTGATTGGCATAACAAATAATAATCCAGTGATAAATCCGTGAAGTGCTCCATGTTGAAAACTTCTAAATGCATCCCCGTATTCAGTCATAAAAGCAAAATAAGATGATGCAGGATCAATTTTTGATGGATCGCCACCAATCATTCCCATAGCCCCGAATTGATGAATCACCATTCCTGACAACATGAATGAAATTAAAAATGAATAAACAATAGTCAATCCGAAGATTTTAATCATATTTCCTTGTTGGGCTTTTTCCTCGGTCATTCCGGTTTCGTTCATCCAAATGGTTCCAAAAACTTTCGGATTATACCAAATAAAACCTACAACTAATGATACTAATGTTGCTGCTAAAATTGCGTAAAAGTTAAAATCCATAATAAATAATTTAATTGTTAGTTAAACCAAATATAATAAATTATTTTAAATTACATCAATTAGTGTCCTTCTTGGGTTCTGTATTTACAACATCCGTGAACTTTATCATATTCAGCATCAGTTGCTTTTACGTCTTGCGTATCATGACCTGCTTTTGCAATTGCTTTTTCCACATCTAAAATTGTACATTTGGTTTCATCAATAATTAAATGTAAATCTTGATGATCTGCATGCCATTCTGCACTTTTAACTCCTTTTACAGAATAGGCAGCTTTTTCAATACGTTTTTCGCACATATCACAAACTCCAGAAACGGCAACTTCAACTTTTTTGTTTTTATTCGGTTTGTCTTGTGCGTTTGCATTCATTCCTAAAACGGCGAACAATGCTACTAATACTAATTTTCTCATGCTTTATATTTTTTTAATTATGATTAAGATTTTCTCCTTCTTTATGTTCGTGATTTTCCACTACTTCTTTTTTTGCTTTGATTTTAAAACGTAATCCAGCATAAAACATATTACCAAAAACTGGACCATTAATCATTGTACTATCAAAATATGGACTGTTTGGATTTTCAGATGCAATAATAGCATTTTTCTGTTTAAAGTTTCCTAAGTTTTCTGCACCAACATACATTTCAAAAGTACTTGAAAAAGTTCTAGTAACCTGCGCGTTAATCAATTGATAATTTGGCGAATATGCAGGTAATTGATATTGAGCTGGATTTGCTAACGTACTTGGTAAACGTTGTTCGCCAATCCAGTTGAAAGTGGCATCAAATTTCCATTGTTGCCCTTTATCTAAGATGTGTGTTTCGTAAGCAATATTTGCAAAAAATCTGTTTTTAGCTTGTAAAGGTTTGTCTAATAATCCTGATGCGTAATCGGTTTTAACATTCAAATATTTATAAGCTGTTCTTAAATTCAAATGTTTCATTAAAGTAATATTCCATTCAATTTGGAATGATTCAGCATAACTTTTTCCTTTTAAATTAGAGAAAGTTACTTGTCTCGGGTTTTCCAAATCAACTACAATTTGGTTACTGAAATCTGTTTTATAATAATCCACAACAATTTCATTTTCTTTTCCAAAAAGGAAAAATTTCTGAATTAAACTTGTTCCGTAATTCCAAGCAATTTCTGGATTTAAACCATACAATTTACCGTTTTCATCATTAACAATAACATCTCTAGAACTTGCCAAAACATTGATGTTTTCTACAAAAATATTAGAAGCTCTTTTTCCTCTTCCAGCAGAAAGACGCAAAGTTGTGTTTTTAAACGGATTGTATTTTACGTGAGCTCTTGGCGTGAAAAACAAACCTAATCTATTATGTTTGTCTGCTCTAGCTCCTAAAACGAAGCTGAAATTATTCAAATTATCATAAGAGTATTCAAAAAACGAGCCTATTGAAGTGTCAATTCTGTCGTAATTTCTATTGAAATTAACTTGTAAGTTTTCTTGAAAACCATCGTAATTAAAATTAATTCCTGTAATAAATTTGTGTTTTGTATTGTTGATTATAGAATTGAACATCAAATTTGAAAAGTAACTTTTATGATTAATTTGATGATTGCTAGTTCCAAATTGCGAATTCATTTTATTGTACTGAAAAGCTTGTTGAAGTCCAATACTTTGAAAAGGCATATCTGGAAAAAGGTATCCAATTTTATGTGACAATTCTACTTTATCTGTATTGACATTACTTATCCAAGACAACGGATTTGAAACATCTTGATTTAAAGTTCCACCCGTTTTTTCATCTTTAAAATATTTAATGTTTAAGAATGAAACAATTCCTTTTTCCGTATTATTATATTGCCAACGGTTTAAAATATTGACTTGTTTTCCTAACGGATTGTCTAAAAATCCATCATTATTCATATCGTTTTTAATTGTTCTGGTATTCCCATGCAACAAAACTAAAGAACTTAGTTTATCAGAATATTTATTAGCGAAATGCGTATTCATCTCATATCTTCCATCATTTGAAGCATAAACATTGGCAAAAAACGGATCTTCTTTTTGAGGTTTTAATAACTCATAATTAATTTGCCCTGAAATACTTTCGTATCCGTTAGTGACACTTCCAGCACCTTTTGTAATTTGTATACTTTCTGCCCAAGTTCCTGGAATAAAATTTAAACCAGTCGCTTGTAAAGCACCACGAATAGCTGGAATATTTTCTTCACTCATTAAAATATACGGACTTGTTAATCCAAGCATTTTAATTTGTTTGTTTCCTGTAACGGCATCTGAAAAATTAACATCAATTGACGGATTGGTTTCAAAACTTTCAGATAAATTACAACAAGCAGCCTTTTGTAATTCTCCTTGCGATAAATTTTGAGTATTGGTAACTGCCTTTTGCTTTCTACCTAAAGTCTTTTGATTTTTAACCACTTTAACTGTTTCAATATTACTTTCCACAATGGTTTTTTCTAATTGAATGGTAAAATCTGCAGCGGCACTTTGTTGAATTTCCAATTTCTGAAAACCTTCTTTTTCTAAAATAAGTGAAACGCTTCCATTTCCTTGAATTAGACTAAAAGTACCGCTTTCATCAGAAAAAAAAGTTGAATTCAATTCTGGAATAGTAATTTTCACATTCGAGATAGGATTGTTTTCCTTATCTGTTATTTTTCCTAACACACTACTTTGTGCGAAAGAAAATATTGGTAATAAAACCAATAATAGTATTCTATACATAATTATTTTAATAAAGTTTATAAATTTTAAAATCTAACTCAAAATGAGCCAAGTAAAACTAAAAAACGATAGTAATTATGCGTAAAAAATAAGTTGAGAATAGAGTTTGTAAAATGGCGGCGCATTAGAATCACAGTAGTAATCTAATATTTTTTTGTTTGCAGATAAATCATCAACTTCACTAAAGAAAGAAGGCATTTCATTTTCGAAAGTAACAGCTAAAACATTAAATTGAAATCCTTTTAGAATAGAATAATCAATTTTTTTATCCACTTTAATTTCTTCGTTAGAGCAGCAGCTTTTATCATCTGATTTATCATCAGCTACACAACAAGAATCTTCTTCAGCAGAAGTTGTTACTTTATTTTCTTGATAGACTAAAGATATAGAAGCAATTTGGTCGTGGCAATAATGCAACACCAAACTAGCACTACTATTTACTAATAAAATAAATAATGCTAAGAAAATACTTATATGTCTTTTGAAATTCATTGACGCAAATATATAAAAATATTTATCTAAAATAATGTTAACACTTAAATTTCAATTACTTGATTTAAAATAGGGATTTGACACTCATATTTATAACGCTCTACTATTTTGATTCGTAATGCATCAAGCGCCGAATTTTCACCATGAATTAAAAATATTTTTGTTGGAGGTTTTTCTAATTCGCTAATCCAGTTTAATAAATCATTTTGATCACCATGAGCAGACAATCCTTCAATTGACATAATATTTGCTTGAACTGGATAAAATTTTCCATGAAATTTAATTTCTTTTTCCCCTTCTAATAATCTTCTACCGCGTGTTCCTTCTGCTTGAAAACCAACTAAGATTACAGTATTTTCTGGTTCTGTAATATATTTTTCCAAATACGAAAGTACTCTTCCACCTGTTACCATTCCACTTGCTGCAATAACAACTTTTGGGTTTTCATCATAAATGGCAGCAATTGTATCTTGATAATCAGAAACTAAAGTAAATATATCGCACATTTCTTCGCAATCATTTGCTGTTAATTTATGCCATTTTAAATTATCTCTAAAGATATCTAAAACACTAATTCCCATTGGTGTATCAATAATATATTTGATATTTGGAATACGATCTTGTTTTCTTAATTGCCAAATTAAGTACATCATAGTTTGTACTCTTTCTACCGCGAAACTTGGAATTATCACATTTCCATTTCTTTTAATGGTATTATTAATTATGGATTCTAATTCGAACAAAACATCTTCTTGTGGATGAATTCTGTTTCCATAGGTGCTTTCCATAAAAATAAAATCTGCCTTTTTTGGTTTTACTGGCGGAAACATTAATACATCGTCATCTTGACCAAGATCCCCAGAAAAAACTAAAATTTTATCTTCTACATGTAATTCTAAAGAACAAGCACCTAAAACATGCCCTGCATAAAACAACTTAAACCAACAATTTTCATCCAATTTCACATCTAAATTTGGTTCTACTACTCTAATCATAGGTAGTACTTTTTTAGCTTCTTCTAAAGTATACAAAGGTGTTGCTGGATTGTGTTTAGAATACTTATTTTTATTTGCCATTTCAGCTTCTTCTTCTTGTATTTTCGCACTATCTTGTAAAATCAAACGCGTAATTTCTTTAGTTGGATGCGAACAGAAAATTTTACCATTAAAACCATCGCTTACTAATTTTGGCAACCAACCACAATGATCTAAATGTCCATGTGTAAGAATTACAAAATCAATTGTATTAGGGAGAACTGCTAAAGGTTCTCTATTTAACTCGCGTAAAGCTTTTAAACCTTGAAACATTCCGCAATCTACTAAAATCCTTAACTCATTTGTTTCGATTAGAAATTTAGAACCTGTAACCGTACTTGCTGCGCCTAAAAAATGAATTTTCATAACTATTGTATTTATAATTGATTGGCTTCCGTTAATACTCTTTTTATTCTTATTTTACTTAGCTCTAAATTATCGAGCCAGTTTTTTTCTGCTAATAAATCTTTAACAGTTATTATGTTTGCGACTAACAATTGCTCTTTTTCATTTAAAGTTAGCGTTGTTAGACAAGTAATTGGATAAATTTTTAATCTATCAATAATCTCTCTCAAACCGTTATGTGGAGGATAATCCCAACTTAGCATTTTTAAATTGGAACATTTTGCAAAAGTTAAAGCGTCTTCTGTAAATTTATTATTGGTAACGATTAAACAAAAATCAATAGTTCTGAATTGTCCAAAGAGGTTATATTTTCTGCCCTTCAAATCATTGAATCGAGACAAAATATACATTGGGACTTTCACATCCGTTTTAGCTTCAGTTCCCGAATGAAATTTACATTCAATCATAGTCACTAAATCATCTTTAAAAAGCAACACATCCACTTCATGCGACACACATTTCCCATCAAAAGTTAAATTAATTTGGGTTGTATAGTCTAAAAGTTCATGAATTTTAGAAATATATTTTTCGAAATAAAAACCAGCTGGACCAAGTTCAATCATACTCGATTTAAGATTATACCTTGCCGCATTCGCATTGGAATAATTTTTTAAATATTGAAAAGCGAGTTTGTATATTTTTTTAGAGGAAATTCCGTCATACAATTGAGGCTCTATCTTTTGGAGAATTTCAGATACCTTATAATCCTCAGCTCCTGACTTCTTTAAAGAACGAATTAATTTTTCTTGCTGATAATCAACTTGTTCTCCTGAAAACTTTGTAACTTTCATTTCATAAAACTTTATATAAAGCTACGAAATTTTATTGAACTTTTTTCTGATAATAAAAAGCTGGAACAAACAAAATCAAAAACAAGGGCTGAATTAGAAATCTTCGGATATAAAAAATAAATAAATAGTCGGGATGTGTTGAAAAATTTAAAGACAGAAACAAAGCTGCCATTAAAACAACAAAAAATCCCAGTAATAAAAATGAAGTTAATTTTACGATTGAAATTTCTTTAAATAGTAAATAAATAATGGAAACAGTAATAACACTATTGATTAAATATCTGAAAAACAACCCTATAAATAATTTAAAACCATCAAATTCTGGCAAAGGTTTATTTTGAATTTCTCCGTGAAAAAATTCTAAAAATGGGTCGTAAAATAATTTACTTTCAAACGCTCTTACCAATATTAATGCAATAACTAATACACCAACTGCAACTAAATTTTTCTTGTTACTTATCACGTTTTGCATACGTTGAAAATTTAATTACCCAAACAATCCACAGAGCGAAAACAACTCCATAAATCATCACTGGAAAAACAATATTATGTAAAAACTCTTTGTATTCTGGATATTTATACAATCCGACTGTGAGTAATGCAATTCTGAAAATATTTAATTGAAAAACTAAAGCCGAACCAAACAAAATAAACAAAAAAGTGTTTTTAAACTTCGCAGAAAAAGCAAACACAAAAGATGCGAATAAAATTATCACACTAATCGCATTACAACCTTCAATTATTCTAGCTAAATATTTATCGTAATATAAAACTTTATAAGACGCTTCTAATTCGTGTTTTTTGATGACACAATCTTTACCAAAAAAAACCAATGTATTTTTTGTTTTATTTGCCACAAACTCAGTAATACCGTCTACTTCATTCTTTTCCGCATTAAACTGATTCAAATAGAATTTATAAATCAATGTAAAAACCAAATAGAATAAAATGAACTTTACTAAGAAAAGAAAAAAGGGTTTATGCTGATTTATAGTGTTTTTCAAAATGTGCGATTTTTAACAAAAATATAATTTTTACTGTCGCAATAATACATAAATTTGTAAAAAAATTAAAAAATGCAATTCGAAAACTTAAAACCTCAAGTAACAAGCATTGTAAATAGTGAGATTACTAGAGATGAAAAACTTGCAACTATTTGTCAATTATTGCAAGACAATATTTCATATTACAACTGGGTTGGTTTCTATTTTGCCAATCACGAAGCTAAAACATTACACCTTGGACCATATGTTGGTGCAGAAACAGATCACACTGTAATTCCTTTTGGAAAAGGCATTTGCGGACAAGTAGCAGAAAGTAATGCGAACTTTGTAGTTCCTGATGTTGCGGCTCAAGACAATTATATCGCTTGTAGTTTTACAGTGAAATCGGAAATTGTGGTGCCATTGTTTGTAAATGGTGTAAACATTGGACAAATTGACATTGATAGTCACGTTATTGATCCGTTTACAGAAAAAGACGAACGTTTTTTAGAGTTTGTAAATGAGCAAGTTGCAATACTTTTTTAGAATTGTTTTGGTAGAATAAAAATATATCCCTACTTTTGCACCCGTATTGAGACAATCTCAATCTACATAATAATCATTTAAATAATATTAGCATGTATTTGACTAAAGAAACAAAAGCAGAAATCTTCGCTAAACACGGAGGAAAAGCAGAAAACACAGGTTCAGCAGAAGGACAAATTGCGTTATTCACATTCAGAATTTCTCACTTAACTGAGCACTTGAAAAAAAATCGTCACGATTATAATACTGAAAGATCATTAGTACTTTTAGTAGGTAAAAGAAGAAGTCTTTTAGATTACTTAAAAAAGAAAGATATCTTAAGATACCGTGAGATTATTAAAGAATTAGGAATTAGAAAATAATATACTAAAGGGGCTTTGTGCCCCTTTTTGTTTACAAAAAAAGCACAAAAAGTTTGGTTTTTCATTGGGTTAGACACAACTACAACAACTACACAACAACAAACAACACAACTAACCCTTTGTATAACCTTTGAGAATTAAATTTATGATTCCACAATTATTTGTAGAAAAGATCGATTTAGGTGATGGCAGAAGCATCACAATCGAGACAGGTCGTTTAGCAAAACAAGCTGACGGTTCTGTAGTAGTTAGAATGGGTGATACGATGATCCTTGCAACAGCTGTAGCATCTCGTAACATCAATCCAAGTGTAGATTTTTTACCTTTAACGGTAGATTATCGCGAAAAATTTGCAGCCGCTGGTCGTTTTCCAGGAGGTTTCTTTAAAAGAGAAGCTCGTCCTAGTGATAGCGAAGTATTAACAATGAGATTAGTTGACCGTGTTTTACGTCCACTTTTCCCAGATGATTACCACGCGGAAGTACAAGTTATGATTCAGTTAATGTCTCACGACGAAGAAGTTATGCCTGATTCATTAGCAGGTTTAGCCGCTTCAGCAGCATTAGCCGTTTCAGATATTCCTTTTCACAACTTAATTTCTGAAGTACGTGTTGCACGTATTGATGGAAAATTCGTTATTAACCCAAGTAGAGAAGACTTAGCAAAATCTGACATCGACATGATGATTGGAGCATCTTTGGATTCTGTAGCGATGGTTGAAGGAGAAATGAAAGAAATTTCAGAAGCAGAAATGGTAGAAGCTATCAAGTTTGCTCACGAAGCTATTAAAGTTCAAATTCAAGCGCAATTGCGTTTACAAGCTGCTTTTGGTAAAAAAGAAATTCGTACTTACGAAGGTGAGAAAGAAAATGAAGAAATTTACAAAAAAGTAAAAGCTGCTGCATACGATAAAATTTATAATATCGCTAAAGTTGGTTCAGCTAAGCATGAAAGAAGTGCTGCATTCGCTGAACTAAAAGAAGAAGTTAAAGCTTTATTTACTGAAGAAGAATTAGCTGCTGATGGAGATTTAGTTTCTAAATATTTCTACAAAACAAACAAAGAAGCTGTTCGTAATGTAGTATTAGAATTAGGTGTTCGTTTAGATGGTAGAAAAACAACTGATATCAGACCAATCTGGTGTGAAATTGATTATTTACCAAGAGTTCACGGTTCTTCATTATTTACACGTGGAGAAACTCAAGCTTTAGCTACAGTAACTTTAGGAACTTCAAGAGAAGCAAATCAAATTGATTCTCCATCTGAACAAGGTGAAGAGAAATTCTATTTACATTATAACTTCCCTCCTTTCTCAACTGGAGAAGCAAAACCTTTAAGAGGAACTTCAAGAAGAGAAGTTGGACACGGAAACTTAGCTCAAAGAGCTTTAAAAAATATGATTCCTGCTGATTGTCCTTACACAATTCGTATTGTATCTGAAGTATTAGAATCTAACGGTTCTTCTTCTATGGCTACAGTTTGTGCTGGAACAATGGCATTAATGGATGCTGGAGTTCAAATGGTAAAACCAGTTTCTGGAATTGCTATGGGATTGATTACTGACGGTGAAAAATTTGCTGTATTGTCTGATATTTTAGGTGATGAAGATCACTTAGGAGATATGGACTTTAAAGTAACTGGAACTGCTGACGGTATTACAGCTTGTCAAATGGATATTAAAATTGATGGTTTACGTTACGATATTATGGAGCAAGCTTTAGGGCAAGCACGTGATGGACGTTTACATATTTTAGGAAAATTAACTGAAACTATTGCTGCGCCAAGAGTTGATGTTAAAGCGCATTCTCCAAAAATTATCACAAGAACTATTCCTGGAAACTTTATTGGAGCATTAATTGGACCTGGTGGAAAAGTAATTCAAGAATTACAAAAAGCTACTGGAACAACTATTGTAATCAACGAGGTTGACGAACAAGGTGTAGTTGAAATTTTAGGAACTGACCCAGATGGAATTGCAGCAGTTTTAGCTAAAATTGACTCAATTATCTTCAAACCAACAATGGGTGAGGCTTATGAAGTGAAAGTAATTAAAATGTTAGATTTCGGTGCGGTTGTAGAATATACTGCTGCTCCAGGAAACGAAGTTTTATTACACGTATCTGAATTAGCTTGGGAAAGAACTGAAAATGTTACTGATGTAGTAAACATGGGTGATGTATTTATGGTAAAATACTTAGGTGTTGATCCAAAAACTAGAAAAGAAAAAGTTTCTAGAAAAGCATTAATGCCAAGACCTCCAAGAGAAGAGAAAAAAGATGATGCTCCAAAAGCATAATCTTTAAGAACTCATAAATATTTAAAAAATCCCGATAATGTTAAAGTTATCGGGATTTTTTGCGTTGTAAGAATTTTTATATAATTTCACAAAAAATATAAAAAATGTTACTCCAAAAAAAACTACTACTACTTATTTTGATTTCCAGCTTAAGCTGCTTCTCTCAAAATAAAAATTTCATAAAACACAACGACAGTTTAGTCGGCTTTGAAAATTTAGCTTACAATAATGGACTAGTCTATTACAACAAGTACAAGACAACTTCCAATAACACTTCACAGTTTCTTGAAAACAAATACAGTAATGGAATTTTACAATATAACAATCAAACATATACTGATCTAAGCTTAAAGTATGATGTTTTTGAAGATTTGCTTTTATTTAAACCTGCTTCACAATTGGTTTTAGAAACAAGTTTAATAACCAAACAAGTTGACTATTTTATACTTAAAAACAAAAAATTCAGAAAAATAGAAACTATTTCAAGTGACAAAACAACTAGCTCAGGTTTTTTTGAAGAAGTTGAAATTAATGAAAAGTGTACTTTATACATTAAGCATAAAAAAACATTAAAATCAGATTTTCAATCCGTTAAATTATCATATATTTTTTACGATTATAATGTATACTATATTTTTTACAACAATAAACTTGAAGAAATTTCGTCTAAAAAAAGTATCATTAATTTGTTTCCAACATTAAAAAAAGAAATTAAACAATTTTACAATACAAATCGAAATCAAAGGGAAAACAACATTCAACTTTTTTACCAAAATTTATTTAAAACTATAATTTAATGAAAAATACACTTTTACTATTTTTGTTTATTTTTCAAGTTACAGCTTTTTCTCAAACAAAAAATGATAGCATAACTATTTCTTTTAATAATGAAACCATTTCTCAATCATTAAAAAAATTAGAAGAAAAACAGTCTATATCTTTCTATTATGACACAAAATGGTTAGAATCTGAAAAAAAGACAATTACCGAAAATTTCAATAATTCAAGTTTAGAAAACATTTTAAGTGCATTGTTTGCAAATACTTCATTAAATTATTTTGTAGATAACAACAAAGTAATTTTATCACAGAACAGAATTGTTTATGATTATTTTGTGGACAATTATTTCAAACCTGAAAGTAGCAAAAACACAAATGCTACTGATAATTCGAGTATTCAACAAAAAAACGACATCTCAAATTTTGACAACGATATCATTTATATCGGAAAACAAAAAAGAGGAAATACTTCATCTAAGCACACATTATCTGGTTATATCAAAAACATTGAAACCAACGAACCGCTAAAGAACGTTAAAATAAAAGTAAACAACAAGAATATTGAAACATCAACTGACGACAATGGTTTTTATAGTTTAGAAGTCCCAACTGGAACACACATAATTGTTGTTCAAACCATAAACGCAAAAGGAAATAATAAAAAAATATTTATCAGTGAAAATGGAACTTTAGATTTCAATATAAGTCAGAAAACTATTGGAATTAAAGAAATTATAATCACTAATAAAATTCAAACAAAAATAAAAACATCAGTTGTTGGTGCCACATCAATTGATTTAGAAAACATGAAAAACGTACCTGTTTTATTAGGTGAACAAGATGTTTTCAAAATTGCAACTATAATGCCTGGAATTAAAACAACAGGTGAAGGTTCTAGCGGATTAAATGTTCGAGGAGGAAATGCAGATCAGAATTTAATTTTAGTAGACGACATCTCATTATATAACCCGTTTCACTTTTTAGGCTTTTTCTCATCTATTAATCCATATAGTTTAAAAAGTGTTACCATTTATAAAGGAAGTATTCCTGTTGAATATGGTGGTCGTTTGTCATCTGTTATAGATTTAAAAACCAAAAAACCAACTAACACAAAATTATCAGGTGAAGGCGGAATTGGCCCAGTTACGAGTAATTTATTTGTAAACGTTCCGGTTGTAAAAAATAAATCTGCAATTATTGCTGGTTTTAGAGCAACGTATTCAGATTGGATTTTAAAAAGCTTAAAAGACGAACAACTTAAAAAAAGTAGTGCATCTTTTTATGATTTTTTCACAAAATACAGTCATGAAATAAACGAAAACAACACCATTAATGCCTCATTATATTATAGTGATGATAAGTTTAAAATAACATCAGATTCATTATTCAACTATAACAATCGTCTTTTAGGAATCAATTGGGAACATAAATTTTCTAAAAAAATGAGTTCTCAATTATTATTGAATAATAGTGACTATAAATATGGCGTTAATTATTCGAACCAAAATGATAATAGGAAGTCGTTTGAATCTGGTTTTAACATTAATGAAAGTAATGCTCAGTTAAAATTTGAAAACAAATTGAATGGTAAATTCACGGTAAATTATGGTTTATCTGCCAAATTATATAAAATAAATCCAGGTTTCTTAAATCCAAAAGAAGCTACAAGTTTAATTGTACCAGTAAACTTAATTAATGAGAAAGCTTTAGAAGCTTCAGCCTATTTAAAAACCGAAGCAAAACTTACTGAAAAACTATTAATAAATGTTGGTGGAAGATATACCACATTTAATTATCTAGGGGAAAATACACAACGAATTTACGAAGAAGGTTTACCAAGAAATGAAGCCACACTTATTGAAACCAAACAATACAAACACAATGAAGTGATAAAACAATATGGCGGATTTGAACCGAGAGTTTCAGCTCGATATATGTTAACTAATAGTTTGTCTACTAAAATTGGTTATGACAAAACATATCAGTACATACATTTATTAAGTACGAACACTACTCAATCGCCAACAGATATATGGAAACTTTCAGATATCAATGTAAAACCACAAATTGGAGAACAATTTTCTATTGGGTTCTATAAAAACTTAAATGAAACTTATGAAATTAGTTTAGAAGGTTATACCAAAAAATCTAAAAACATCTTAGATTATAAAACTGGTGCTAATATTGTTTTAAGTAATAAAATAGAAACTGAATTATTGCAAGGTGAAGGAAAATCGTACGGAGTTGAACTTTTAATTAAGAAAAACATAGGGAAATTAAATGGATGGATTGCTTACACCTATTCTAGAAGTTTCTTAAAACTAGATAGTCAATTTAGAGATGAACGCGTGAATGATGGCGAATATTTTGCATCAAATTTTGACAAACCGCATGACTTTAATTCTGTTTTAAACTACAAAATAACTAAAAGGTATAGTTTTTCATTAAACTTTGTGTACCAAACCGGAAGACCAATTACGTATCCAATTGGAAAATATACTTATGCCAATTCAGAATACACGCTATACAGTGATAGAAATAAATTTAGAATTCCAGATTATTACAGAGTTGACGTAAGTTTCAATATTGAAGGAAGTCATAAAATAAAAAAACTAGCACACAGTTTTTGGAACATTTCAATTTATAATGTATTAGGACGAAACAATCCATATTCTATTTATTTCATATCAAATGACGGACAGGTAAAAGGGTATAAAACATCAATTTTTGCTATTCCAATTCCAACAATAACATATAACTTTAAATTTTAAGGTATGAAAAAAATTAGCTTACTAATAGTGATGATACTTTTGTTTGGTTGTACTGAACCTTATCTTTTACAGACTTCTAATTTTGAAGAAGCTCTTGTTATTGAAGCAACTATAACTAACGAATTAAAAACACAACAAATTAGGCTTACTAAAACGTATCGTTTAGAAGAAAATGGTCCTGAATTTGTTGAAAATGCAAATATTTCTGTAGAAGATGATTTTGGAAATGTCTATAACTTTACTGAAGGCAATGAAGTTTACGAATCGCAAAATCCGTTTCAAGCTATTGCTGGTAGAAGATACAAATTAAGAATTATTGTAAACGGAAAAACATACACTTCAACACCTGAAGTTTTAAGCGCCGTTAATCCAATTCAAAATGTAGAAGTACATGATGTTACTATAGCTGGTGATCGAGGTGCTGAAATAAAAGTAAAATCATTTGATCCTACAGGAAATTCAAAATATTACAGATATGAGTTTGAAGAAACCTATAAAGTAATTGCTCCAAAATGGAAACCAAACACAGTGACAATTAACCCAAATTTCAATGCATTGGGATCGAAAGATTTGATTTTTACACCAAGAACTTATGAAGCGCAAACTTGTTATTCTACATTCAAATCAAATGAATTATTATTACATTCTACTTCAAACTTATCTGAAGATCGTGTAGATTATATGGTACGATTTATTCATGTAACCAATCCAATCATCAAACATAGATACAGCATTTTAGTTAACCAATATGTTCAGAATTTAGAATCATATACGTATTACAGTACTTTAAAAAGTATTTCTGGAAGTGGTAGCATACTTTCTCAAAATCAACCTGGATTTTTCAGAGGAAACATCACTTGCGAATCAAATCCGAATGAAAAAGTGATTGGCTTTTTTGATGTGTCTAGCAAAAGTTCACAAAGAATATTTTTCAACTTTGCAGATGTTTTTCCTGGCACTACAGCTCCAGGATATTTTTACGATTGTTATGATAATTGCGTAGACGAACCTGGCGAATATAATTGTCCTGGAGTTTATAATTTTTGTTTTGAAATTGGTAATCCTAACTCAACATGCGAGGGTGAAAATGTAGAGGCACAATTAAATACTGGTAATTTATTATATTATTCTGGCCCTAACCCAATATACTTAGTTCCACTTCCATGTGGAGATTGCACACAATTCTCTTCTAACGTAGTACCAACATTTTGGCAATGATAAAACATAACTCCAAATTTAAAAGTATGAAAAGAATTAGCTGTCTAATAGTAATGATACTCTTGTTTAGTTGTACTGAACCTTATCTTTTACAGACTTCTAATTTTGAAGAAGCTCTTGTTATTGAGGCAACTATAACTAACGAATTAAAAACACAACAAATTAGACTTACTAAAACGTATCGTTTAGAAGAAAATGGTCCTGAATTTGTTGAAAATGCAAATGTTTCAGTTGAAGATGATTCTGGAAATGTCTATAACTTTATTGAAAGCAATGAAGTTTACGAATCGCAAAATCCGTTTCAAGCAATTGCTGGTAGAAAATACAAATTAAGAATTATTGCAAACGGTAGAACATACACTTCAACACCAGAAGTTTTAAGCGCCATTAATCCAATTCAAAATGTAGAAGTACGTGATGTTACTTTAGCAGGTAATCGAGGGGCAGAAATAAAAGTTAAATCATTTGATCCAACTGGAAATTCAAAATATTACAGATATGAGTTTGAAGAAACCTATAAAATAATTGCTCCAAAATGGAAACCAAACACGGCAACAGTTGATCCAAATTTTAATGCATTGGGATCGAAAGATTTGATTTTTACACCAAGAACTTATGAAGCACAAACCTGTTATTCTACATTCAAATCAAATGAATTATTATTACATTCTACTTCAAACTTATCTGAAGATCGTGTAAATTTCATGGTGCGATTTATTCATGTAACCAATCCAATCATCAAACATAGATATAGTATTTTAGTTAACCAATATGTTCAAAATTTAGAAGCTTATACGTATTATAGCACTTTAAAAAGTATTTCTGGAAGCGGAAGTATCTTATCACAAAGTCAACCTGGTTTTTTTAGAAGTAACATCACTTGCGAATCAAACCCGAATGAAAAAGTGATTGGCTTTTTTGATGTGTCTAGCAAAAGTTCACAAAGAATATTTTTCAACTTTGCAGATGTTTTTCCTGGCACTACAGCTCCAGGATATTTTTACGATTGTTATGATAATTGCGTAGACGAACCTGGCGAATTTAATTGCCCCGGAGCCTACGACTATTGTTTTGCAACTGGAAATGGCACAACATGTGAAGGCTATGACGTAGAGCATCTATTAAATACAGGTTTAAAATTATATTATTCTGGCCCAAACCCAGTAAATTTAGTTCCACTTCCATGTGGAGATTGCACTCAATTTTCATCTAACATAGTACCAACATTTTGGCAATGATAAAACAAACATTAATAATCGTATTTTTCCTTTTCAATTCATCTTTGTTTGCACAACAAGCAAATTCGAATTATAAAACAACACCTATAAAAGAACAGATTGTGCTTCAAACCAATACTGATTTCTACTTATCCGGTGAAAGTATTTTATACAAAACTATAAGTATAAACAATACAACTAAAGAAGCTATTTCATATAGTAAAATTGCTTATGTAGAATTAATTAATGACGAAAACAAGTCCATATTAAAACACAAACAAGTAATTAGTAATGGTATTTCTTATAACGATTTTTTTATTCCAACTAATATTGAAACAGGAAATTATAAAATTATTGCTTATACTAATTTAACACAAAACAATAATGAATATGCTTCTAAAGAAATCTTTATAATAAATCCATATATTTCATTTCCAGAAAAATTCAAGGAAAAAAATAAGACTTCAGAACTTACCAATTTCTCAAATTCAATTCAACAAAATGACATCAATTCTAAAATTGAAACAAGTAAAAAAGAATTTCAAAAAAGAGAAAAAGCTATTATTACAGTTAAAGACAATTTACAAGGTAACTTTGTGTTAAATGTTATTAAAATTGATAGTATTCCAACTCTAAACCACACGAATAATAATTTACTTACTCGAATTGAAAGTTCAAATTTAGATAACACTGAAAATATTGTATCTATTCCTGAAACTAGAGGTGAAATTTTTTCTGGAAAAATAACTTCAAAAAGTGGTTCTGATTTATTAGAAAATAAAAAAATAGCACTATCTATTCCTGGTGAAAATTTCGATTTTAAAATTACAACAACTGACACCAATGGAAATTTTAAATTTCTAATGGAAGGCTTTAATGGTGATGAAGCTTATTTTCAAGTGTACGAAAAAGATAAAGAAAAATACAAAATCGAAATTATTGATAACCCAAGTATAAAAACAAAAAAAACAGAAAGAGACATCCAAATTAATCCAAATTTTGCCGATGCCTTCTTGAAACGTTCTATTGCGAATCAAATTCAAAACATATATTATCACACGAAAAGCGATACTGTTTTTACTTATAAAAAGAATAAACCATTTTATTATGGTAGCGATAAAGAATATTATTTAAAAGATTACAACGTTCAAAACACAATTAAAGAAGTTTTTATTGAAATTGTACCAGAAGTTTACATTAATAAAAAAGATGGAAAACAAGTATTTAATGTAAACGATTATGAAGTTAATAGCAGTGATTTATACTTAAATACTTTAGTTTTAGTTGATGGCTTTTTGTTACAAGATGTTGATGAAATACTAACTTTCGACCCAGCCTTTTTCACAAAAATAAACTTTGTAAATAAAGGATATTTATATAACAAATATTTATTCAATGGCGTGGTTAATTTAACAACGAAAGATTTTAATTATGTTCCAAAAGTGGAGGATGATTATATCATTATGAAAAAATTAGAACGCCCAGAACTTAACAAAAGATATTATGCAATAGATTATTCTAAAAACAATTTTGAGAAAATTCCGGACTATAGATATCAATTATGTTGGGAACCAAATATTACAGAAATTTCACCTCAAAAAACTTTTGAATTTTATACTTCAGATATCTCAGGAAATTACAAAATAACAATTGAAGGAATTACTAAAAATGGCGAACCAATTCTAATGGAAAACTATATCAAAGTAAAATAAAAAAAGAAGCCTTGAAAAAATCAAGGCTTCTTTTTTGTTAAAAAACAAACAAAACTTTTCATATATTTGAGAAACCAAATCAAAAAATTATGAAAACCTACTTAAAACTTTCCCTAAGAGTTTCCCTACTGCTCTTTGGACAAACGATTGCATTTTCACAATCCTACATTCAAGGCTATCAAGATGTTGTGAATCAAGTTTCCCAAACCAACACTACAACAAACCTTACTGACTTTGAAAATTTAGGAATAAAAATCAGAGGAAGCGCCGCCCAAACAAATACTTTAAATTGGTTAAAGAATAAGTATTTAAGTTATGGCTTTACAGCTGGACAAATGGTTGAAGATCCGTTTACATATACTGGTTCAACAGCAGTTTGTAAAAATTTAATTGTAACCAAAACAGGAACTTTATACCCAAACACCTATGTCATTATTTGCGCACATTATGACACCATTAATGGAAATGGAACAAATGACAATGGAAGCGGTACAAACATTTTATTAGAAACTGCACGTCTTTTGCAAAGCATCCCTACTGAATATTCTATAAAATTTATTCATTTTAGTGGTGAAGAAGCTGGTTTATATGGTAGTCAACATTATGTTTCTAACGTAGTGAATGGCACTACTCCAAAATTAGATATAAGATTGGTTTTTAATATCGATCAAGTTGGTGGTGTTGCCGGACAAACCAATAACACTATTACTTGCGAAAGAGACATGAGTAATACGCCATCAACCAACAATGCGGCTTCAAACACTAAAACAAACGAACTAATAAATTGTGTGGAACTATATACAAACTTAAATACTTTATTAGCCAACGCCTATTCTTCAGATTATGTTCCATTTGAAGATAACAATGAAGTTATTACCGGATTTTACGAAACCAATGAATCAAATGTAACACATACCGCAAATGATTTATTGATTAATATGGATCCAACTTACGCGTATAATGTGACAAAAGCTGCCGTTGGTGCCATGCTTCATTTTGCGGTAGCAAATACATCAGTTATGTCTAACGAAACTTTCAATTCAGATAATCAAGTTACGGTTTACCCGAATCCTGCAAAAAATAATTTATTCATCAATAAAGGAACTTTAGATGCTAAAAATTATACTGTAAAAATTGTAGATATTAATGGTAAAACCGTTTCTGAAAAAGAATTTAATAATTCGCAATTAACAGAACAATTTCCAGTTTCGCAATTGTCGTCTGGAATTTATATGTGTGTGGTTTCAACTGAAAGCAAACAAATTTTCAAAAAAATAATTATTGAATAAAAACTTACTTCATAAATACAAAAAACCGCGACTTAAAAACTAAGTTGCGGTTTTTTTGTTTTTAATCTGGCTTACCCATTTTATTAAGATGTCTAAAATGTGAAAACATCATTTCAAATAAGGTTTTATGATGATATGGAAAATTATATTCTTCTGTAGTTTCTTTAATTATCTGGTTAATTTCACTGTAATTGGTATGACAAATATTTGGGAACAAATGATGCGCAGCATGACAATTAGAACCACCACTTAAAAAACGTGCCCAACTTTTATTTGCATCCCAATCACAACTTGTATAAAGTTGGTGAACAGCCCAAGTATGCTCAAGAAACTCACCTTCAGGTTGAGGGTAATCAGCACCATCAAAAAAATGGGTGCCTACTAACATTATTATAAAAACTAAAGATGTAAATGCACTAGCTGTAAAATAAGTTAAAATAATAAAACTCCATGAATAATCAGTAAACAATAGAGGAAACACAAGAACAATTGAAAAATATACTACTTTATACAATACAAATCTTATATATAATTCTGTTTTAGAAACACCTTTTTTCATCCAATGATATTCCTGAGAAAACAAGTAAACCCAATCGCTCATAAAAACGGAATGCAGCAATGTGAACATGTAAACAAAAGGTGCATAATATGCCTGATATCTATGTTTTGGTTTCCAAGGATGAGTTGGACTTAATCGTAAAAATGGATTTTTGTCAATATCAATATCACTTCCTTCCACATTAGCATATAAATGATGAGAACGAATATGTCTTAATCCCCAAAGTAAAGGATCTATACCAACAGTAAGAAAACTAAAGAAATGTAAAACTCCATTCCATTTTTTATTTTTAAATGCCGTATTATGCGAAGCATCATGTCCAAAACTAAAACCAATTAACAATCCAGCAAGTTGAAAAACAACATACAACAACCAAAAATTGATTTTACTTAGCGAATTGAAAAACAATAAACTATAAGAAAAATAACAAACTGCAATCCAAAACACACCTTTAAACCAAAATTTAAAATCACCATGAGACGTTGATTTACCTTCCAGTTTTTCATAAACTCTTTTTCTGAGATGTAAAAAAAATGCTCTTTCTGCTTCCGATTTTTTAAAATACTTTGTTTTCATTTATTGTAATTGGTTTAAAATATGAAATAAAAATCCTGTTTTTCATTTGAATTCGATTAATCACAGCTGAATAGTGAATCAAATCTTTCGCCGTAACTTTTTCTAAATTGTCGGCTATTTTTGCGATTTTAAGTTTGAAGTTCCTCATAATTTATGATTTATTTACACTTCAAAAGTATTTTAATAATCACAAAACAAATTGCAGTAAATAATAATATGTATATTTGGTTTTGCGAAAATCACAAATATGAACCCTCAAGAAATCCTTTTAAAAGAAATCCGACAAATTATTGGAAACGAAACTTCTATAAACGAAGCCATTTCTAATGTGTTACAAATAAGTTATGATGCGTCGCACCGAAGAATTTCGATGAAGAGTAAATTTTCTATTGAAGAAACAGTAGCTTTATGTCAGGAATACGGGATTTCTATGGACAATTTGTTTCAGCAAAATGACAGCTTAATAGTCGAGAAAACAAAAAGTATAAAAACCCAAGCCGATTTTAAAAATTATTTCGAAAAATCAAAACAATTTTTATCCGATTTCAATCCAGCCGAAACGATATTATATTATTCCGCGAAAGACATTCCGATGAATTATACGGTTGCTGGAACTTTGTTTTCTAAATTTAAATTTTTTATTTGGTTCAATTTATTAACAAATAAGACCGCCACACATTTTGAAGATTTTGTATTTGACACGGCTATTTTAAATGACACTTCCGCATTAAAGCAGTTTTTCGAACATTCCAAACGAGTAGAAATTTGGAACGACACCACAATAAATAGTTCTTTACAACAAATTTATTATTTTTTCGAATCGGGATTATTGCAGTATTCAAATGCGAAATTACTACTTCAAGATGTAACTGAAATTATTGATACTATAGAACAAAAATGCCAAACCAATACACCAGATTTTCAATTGTATCATAATGAATTGCTGATTTTAAACAATTCGGTTTTATTTACATCGCATCAAAAATTGAAATTCTTTTTGCCCTATAATGCATTAGGTTATTATGCTACTTCGGACAAAAACGCCTGTTTAGAACAAAAAGAATACATTGCTAATCAGCTTTCCAATTCTAAATCGTTAAACCAATCGGGCAAAAAAGATCAAAAAATATTTTTCAATAAAATGCGTCAAAAAATTGATTTCTATAGTTCGAAAATTGATAATTATGTGGTGGAATAGTTTATTCTTTATGCACATCTTTAAACTTAAACATATCTAATAATCGTTGTTCTTTTTCGTTATTGAAACCACAAGTTGACTTAAATTCTTTTGGATTTTCGTACGTTCCAAATAACATATCCCACCAAACAATATCACCATAATTATTAGTGTGTTTGTCATATTCATGATGAATTCTGTGCATTTCCGGACGTTGAAAAATATAACCAATCCATCTCGGTGTTTTCACATTCGTGTGATAGAAAAATTCACCTAAAGCTGTAAACAAAGTATACACCGCACCAGCTTCCACACTTAAACCTAAAGTTGAAAATACCAAAAGACTACCAATTATAGAATTCACAGTCATTTCTAACGGATGTTTGTAAAACGAAGTAATGACTTCCAAACGTTGCGGACTGTGGTGAATTTGATGAAAACGCGTCCATAGAAAATCAAATTGATGTCTCCATCTGTGCCACCAATAAAAAATAAAAGTGGCAATAAAATAAGCAATTAATCCGCCAAAAAATGGATTTACATGTTCCGATAAATTAAATATTGAATATTGAGAAAGCCAAATTTCCCAAGTATAACCAGCAAGTGTTACTACGCCTAGTTGCAAAAAATTTACGGCTAAAACTCTGATGGTCCAAGTGGGCACTTCGGGTAATTTCCAACCAGGAATCGTTCGTTCCAACAAAAAACAAAACGCGAAAACGATAAAAATAATAGTAAGTGTCATTTCAATTTAGTTTTACAATTAATACTAAATCAAAATTACTAGCAATGCAACTAAAATTGATGCACCTAAGTTAACAAATAACTAAACGATACGTTTTCTAATTCTACTTAACGATTGCGGTTTTACACCAACATAAGAAGCAATAAGATATTGTGGAATTCGTTGCACCAAATCTTTATAATGTTCTAAAAAATAGCGATATCTGTCTTCTGGATTGTATTGATGAACGGTTAAAAGTTGGTTCACCATGATGATAAAACGATGTTCAATAATTATTCTACCGAGTAAATTAGCGTTTTTGGAAACCTTATATAGCTTTTGCAATTCGTCATAATCAATGACTAAAAATTCACAATCTTCTAAAGCTTGAATATTTTGAATAGAAGGTTGTTTTGAAATAAAACTTCCATAATCGGCAACAAACTCACCTTCTTTGGTGAATTCTAAAGTCGCTTCTTCCTCATTCTTAAAAACGAAATAACGCACCAATCCTTTACACAGAAATCCTAATTTTGTATTCACTTCAGTGGATTGCAAAAAGTATTCGTTTTTTTGTAACGAAAAAGGTTTAAATGCCTTTTGAAACAACACTTCTTCATCAGGTTCTAAAGTGGTAATATGTTTTAAGGTTTGTAAAAGTATCTGGAAAGCTTCCATACAAATATATTTTACTACAATACTAGTGAAAAAATAATTAATAGACTCTTTGCTAATTTCGATAACAGAAACCGTTATTTATTTTTCACTTCAAATAAAAAATAACAAAAACCGTTATTTAAATTTCGTTTTAAAAATAAAATAACAAAAGTTGTTGCAAAAAAAATATTTTCTAAAAAATTGCAACAAAAGTTGTTGCAAAAAAAATGAATTGAAAAAATTTGCAACAGAAACGGTACAATTCTTGAGTTGGTAAATTTACTAACTAAACTACTCCATCATGTACACTAGCAAACATACTTACGGCAAAAAAAGCATTACTCCAAAAGCTAAAAAGCTACATCCTTTTATAGATTTAACTGCTATGGTCAATTTATCTTTTCTATTAATGATGTTTTTTATGTTGCAAAGTTTCATGAAGAAACCTTATTCTATGGATCTGCGTTTGCCTCAGCAATATAACGATCCTTATGGCTGGAGTACTGGTGGTTGTGGTGGCGAATGGAAAACGTTTACCATTTTATTAGGCGCAAACAATAAAGTAGTTACTTACATGGGGTTAGTTGATTTTCCAGTTGAAAAGCCAAAAGCATTTACTTCGGGTTCAAAAGCGCTAAGAAATAATATTATTGCGGTTAATGAATATGTAAAAGAACATGTTAATGATCCAAAAAAAGAAGGATTATTTGTCATTATAAAACCTAGTGCAGCTTGTGTGTTTGAAAACTTAGTAGAAACTATGGATGAAATGCATATCAATAAAGTTAGAGGCTTCGTTGTGGATGACCGACTTAACGAATCAGAACAAAAACTATTAGAAAAATAATTTATAGAATTAAATTCAAATTTTTCTAAATTTACAGAAAACTAACCACAATGAAATTAATCACCGACAGAACCATAATTATAAAATCATTAATTGCTGCATTGCTAATTCTAATAATTAAAAACTTTGTTTTCAAATACTTATCATTATACGGACAAGATTTTCACGATCTAATTGAACTATCAGATATTACCATCATTTTCTCAGGTGCTTTTTTCGTTTTCGGATTGTTATTAGCCGCAACAATGAGCGATTTTAAAGAAAGTGAAAGAATTCCGGGTGAAGTCGCATCCAATTTAGAAGCCATAAAAGATTGGATTTATTTAGCTATACGAGCACCAAGAACAGGCACTTCCGATTTATGTAAAGAAGAATTAGATCAACCTCACTTACGCAACGAGTTACTTGGCATGACAGACGGAATTATCGCGTGGATATATTCTAAAGAAAAAGATTCAAACGTAATTTTTCCTTTAATTAGAAAGTCAAATGAAATTGCGTATTACTTCGCAGAACGCGGCGTGGACAAAGAAGCTATAAAAGGGATTCAAGAAAATACCAATGCGATGAGAAAACAACTAACTCGAGCCTACTCTATTTCCCGAAATAATTTTATAAAACCAGCTTACACTTTATTGCAAAGTATCTTGTTTATTGTGATGTCGTTGTTGCTAATTACTAAATTCAAATCTAATTCTGCAGATTATTTAGTTACATCAGCCATTACCTTTTTGTTTTGTTATTTGTATTTATTAATTAGTGGTTTAGATGACCCTTTCGACATTACAAACGATGAAATTGATGTCGATTTAAAACCAATTGATAGGTTAAGACATCGTTTAGATAGCGATTTTTTGGTTTAAATTATTAGGTCTCACCTTTTTCATTTTAGCCACGAATGCACGAATTTTAAAATAAAAATGCTAAAATTTGTTCATCTTCAATGATCCCGATGTATCGGGACCAATTAAATCGAAAATTTAAATAAAAATTAGTGAATTCATGGCGAAAAAAAATATTCAAAATCACGTTAACTGTTAGCAAAAAAAACACTCAATTATGAGTGTTTTCTTATTTTATATCAATTTTTATATCAATAATTTATTTTTTCTTCCTTTCTTCAACAATGGCTATTGTAGTGGAGTTTGGAGTGGGTAAACCTTTCAGTAAAGCGTCAAAAACATGACTCAAATCACCTGGTTCTAATCCTTCTTCATGAGAATGGCAAAAAAAACAGGTGCCTTGAGCGTTGTATTTATCTCCATGTTGTTTATAAGTTTCCATAGTAGAATTTGCCAACTGACTCGTCCCAATTGCCACACCTGCAACACGTAATGAATCTACTTTTGGATTATAACTATATCCGTTTGGTGCTGCTCCGCTATCCGTCCATGTTGCACCAATAAAAATATAATTCTTACGAACATCATTGCCTTTCAATTTAGAAATGATAGCATTATTAATAGCAATAATTTCACTATTTGAAGCTGCCGGCGAAGCATCTTCTGCGTTTGGTTTGACATCAACTGCACTTCCCCAAGGTTTTGTTCTAAGTGTATTACTTGGTGAAATGGTATGTCCTTTTTTTGCTTTTATAGAATCCGAAGCAAAAACCATATGTGAAATATTTGTAGAATCTTTCAGATTAGCATTTAATAACCAATCACCTTTTTCATCCGCTAACACTGTTTCTGTTTTTCCATCTGTAGTAAGATATTGATAAGCAGCATTAGGCGCGTTGCGTTTGTGTTCAAATGTTGCCCAAATCATTTCTGGATGTCCATTTGCGCTACCTACAATATGCATTCCAACTAGTGCTAGTTTTACTTTTCGTTCACCTTTTATCAACCATAACTTATCATTTTGTTTTTTATAAACGGGAATAGTAGCATCAATAATAATAAAGTCTTCTCTATTTTCAAGAGATTCTGCCACTATCCATGATGTTTTAATCTCTATAGCTAATGCATTTGGATTTTTTAAAACCACACCATTTTGTTTGGCAAAATTAAAGATGCTATCTTTTTCGGCTTTTGTAGTTGGAAAAGTAGCTCCAGACATTTTCTTTTGGTTAACGGCATTTAAAAATTCTGCATAAACGTCATTAACCATAGAAATATAATATATTAAATTTCCATTTGCATCCATTAATACATCATCAGTTGCCTGACCTTCTTCACTTACGATTTTTCCAGTTTTGTCAACATTAGCTATTGCTCTTAACAATTGACCAGGTTTATTCGGAATTAAATCTCTTTGCTGATTACTATTTTTAGGCGTTACAGTATAAAATTCAGGAGATTGAAATACAAGATCACCAGCACTATCATCTTTTGAGGTCATCCAAAGAAACATTCTTTCAGACCATTTATAAAAGTCACAATTATTATCGTGTATAAAATCTACACTATTAGCAGGAGTAACTTCTCCATTTTCGGTTACCTCACCACTTTTAAACCAAGTTGCAAAATCCTTATCAGTTAAATCACATAATGGTTTTACATTTTGAGGTAATTTCCCGTTTTCAATAACACAAGAAACAACCAATGCTCCTATTAAAATTACTAAAAATGATTTTTTAAAAATATTTTTTCTCATAATATATAGTTTTTAAGTCTTCAAATTAATTTAGCTGCTTTTTTAAACAAAAAAAGAGGTTAACAATTAAAATGCAACCTCTCGTTTATAATTTAAAATATGCTAAAACATCTAACTGGATAAGGTATTCCCCGCTTCTTCCTCTTAAAGCAACAATGCTGCTTTGAAGCGAGTTTTATGAATCTCCTCCCCAAGAGATTTATTTCCTTTACTAGTTTTAAATTCTAGCCAATCAAATTATTTAATAGTTTTATTTTTTTGAAACTACTGGTACATTTTCAATATGAGTATTTGCATAAGCGAATCCTCCTGTTCCATTCCAAGAACCATCTATAGCTAAATGTGCTTCAAAAGGAATTTCAATTGGCATATCTCCATCTGAATGAATCATTCCTTTTATTGCTACAACTTGAGTAACAGATCCAAAACCTGTTGCATAAATTGTTCCTGTAACTTGTCCACTATAATTTCCGTTTTGGATAGCTTGAGTAACATGCACAGAACCAGTTACTTTGTGTTGAGATGGTACTACAACAAATGAAAAATTAACAACAGGCGCTCCTGACATTCCTACATTTCCTATTGTACCTTGAGCTAAATAAGCTCCTTCTAAATTAGATTGTGTTGACATAATATTTTTTTATATGGTTTTTGTCCTACTCTACTGGCTTTTCGGTTCCGCCTTTTTAATTTAAGAATCTTACTAGTATTAATTCCTGAGGTGAAATTAACTCGAATCATAAAACGATTTTTAAATATTGTGATGAAACAGGTTTTTTGATGTATGAGCAGAGAATTTAACCGGAATAAAAACATTAGTTTAAATGATTCTTTCAATATATCTAATGATTAAACGGATGTCGATTTAAAACCAGTAGACAGCTTAAAAACATCGCTTATAGACTGATTTTACTGTCTAAAAGCTTGACATATCAATAAATTTAACATTTAAAAATATAGTTTATAAATTTTTCTTAAAAGACGGTTTGTCATCCAAATGAATATTCCGTACATCGATTATAAAGTTAAATACCAAAAAGGTTAAAACACATATAATTACCTTTGGATTAGAAATTTAAAGTCAAAATTTGATACAGAAATTTCAACTAAAAAATGTTTAACTAACACATCATTAATCATGAAAAATTTTTTTACACTTTTATTTTTTTGTTGCTTATTTTCAAACTGCTCTGACGACGACCAAGCAACGACGACAACTCCATCAAGTTCATTAGCTACCAGACCAGATGCTAATTCGTCATTTGATGATTCATTCAAAGGGATTTACAAAGGGATAGTAATGGGTGATGTTTCAGGTACTGTATATGTTGACCTACTCAATGACGGCGAAATTTGGGCAAAGCTACGTACCAATAATCATGAAACGTATGTTTTACAAAACATTCCTCTTGAAATAGACAAAAACAGCATACCTTCTCCGTTAAAAAAATTTCGCTTTGCAAATGAAAACATATCATTTGATATGAAAGTAGACGAACTTGGAAATAACATTTCCGTTTCGAATTTAATGTTCTTTTCAGATGAAACTTCAAAAATTTGTCTTACGAAAGAAAGATCAACCTCATTAGTTAAGTGCTATAGCGGTAAATTTATTGGCGACGAAGAATCTGGTGACATTAACTTTACAACTGACGGACAATCAAATGTAAAAGGTTTTTCAAAAAATTTAAACTCAGCAAGTATTACAAGTGTTAGTGGTTATCTAAATGCAACACTTGCAATAGATGGAAAAACAACTCCAACTGAAGACAATCCAAATTATAGCTACTATCAATTAAATGCGAATTTACATATTGGTGAAATTTCAGGATATTTAGAAGGCTACAAATTTGACGGAAAATGGATGGCTGAAGGTAGTGAATTAGGCAGTTGGAATGCGACTAGAATACTATAAAAATAACGTTATTTTATTTAAAATGTTCATTTATTAATTTAGGTGAACATTTTTTTATAAACTTTTGTAACTTTTTACAAACTTCTTACGTATAACAATAAGAACTTTTAAAGTTAGGAGAAAACCCAATGAGACAACTTAAAATAACCAAGCAGGTTACTAATCGTGAAACTGCTTCCCTAGACAAATATTTACAAGAAATTGGTAAGGTAGATTTAATTACTGCCGATGAAGAAGTTGAGTTAGCACAACGTATAAAAGCGGGAGATCAACGCGCTTTAGAAAAATTAACAAAAGCAAATTTACGTTTCGTAGTTTCGGTTGCGAAGCAATATCAAAATCAAGGTTTAACTTTACCCGATTTAATTAATGAAGGAAACTTAGGTTTAATTAAAGCAGCACAACGTTTTGATGAAACTCGTGGTTTCAAATTCATTTCTTATGCAGTATGGTGGATTCGTCAATCGATTCTTCAAGCATTAGCTGAACAATCTCGTATTGTACGTTTACCATTAAACAAAATTGGTTCTATCAATAAAATCAACAAAATGTACGCTTTATTAGAGCAATCTAACGAACGTCCACCAAGTGCTGAGGAAATTGCAAAAGAACTAGATATGACAGTGAATGATGTAAAAGAGTCAATGAAAAACTCTGGTCGTCATTTATCAATGGATGCGCCACTTGTGGAAGGTGAAGATTCTAACTTATATGACGTTTTACGTTCAGGTGAATCTCCAAATCCAGATAGAGAATTAATTCACGAATCTCTTCAAACTGAAATTGAAAGAGCATTAGAAACGTTAACTCCTAGAGAAGCGGATGTAGTTCGTTTGTATTTTGGATTAAGCGACCAACACCCAATGACATTAGAAGAAATTGGAGAAACTTTCGATTTAACTCGTGAGCGTGTGCGTCAAATTAAAGAAAAAGCAATTAGAAGATTGAAACATACTTCTAGAAGTAAAATATTAAAAACGTATTTAGGATAATACGTTTTTATAAAGTAAACAACAGTGTAAACTGTTCGTTTTTTGATTGATGATTGAAACTCCGGCTGATTACCGGAGTTTTGTTTTTTTAGTAAACAAATCTCCAGTCTGTTCGCTTCGCTCGGGTTTCCGGAGTTTTGTTTTTTTAGTAAACAAATCTCCAGTCTGTTCGCTTCGCTCGGGTTTCCGGAGTTTTGTTTTTAAAGAAACTTCAAAATTCATCATTCGTTATTCATCGTTCAACATTTTTTAACTTGGAATATTCAACTTGGAATTTTGAATGTTGAAATATTTTAATTTATTGTACCTTTGCCAAAATAACACAAAAACAAATAATTCGAATATTCAATTTTGAATGTTGAATAACGAATTTTGAATTAACTACTATGACTAAAAACACACTTATTGCGCCATCAGTTTTAGCTGCTGATTTTGCAAACTTACAACGCGACATCGAAATGATTAACAATTCTGAAGCGGATTGGTTTCATATTGATATTATGGATGGCGTTTTTGTGCCAAACATTTCTTTTGGGATGCCAGTTTTACAAGCCATTTCAAAACATGCAACGAAAACTATTGATGTGCATTTAATGATTGTTGATCCAGACAGATACATTTCTACGTTTGCCAAATTAGGTGCTAATGTTTTAACCGTTCATTATGAAGCTTGCAATCATTTACATAGAACACTACAAGCCATAAAAGCGGAAGGTATGAAAGCTGGAGTAGCAATTAATCCTCACACTAGTGTTAAAGTTTTGGAAGATATTATTCAAGACATCGACTTAGTTTGTATTATGAGTGTGAATCCAGGTTTTGGTGGACAAAGCTTTATTGAAAAAACATACGACAAAGTATATCAATTGAAAGAGATGATCAAAAGATGTAAATCGAATACATTGATTGAAATTGATGGTGGTGTAACCAACAAAAACGCAAAACAATTAGTAGATGCTGGCGCAGATGTTTTAGTGGCTGGAAGCTATGTTTTTGGCGCTGAAAACCCAACTGCAACTATTGCCGATCTAAAACAAATTACCAAATAAGTTTATCTTAATTTGAAATAAAAACGGCTTCGTTATAATTCAACATTTCCTTCACTTTTATATAAATTGAAGGAAATTTTTGTTTTAATTCTTCTGGTGATTCGAAAAAGTGTTCCAATAAAACGGCTACAAATTCAAATTGATTTTCGAAAGCATACTGCCGTAAAAACCCGGAATTTAATAATTCTAGTCGTAGACTTTCATCGGAAAATGATAAAAATAAATTTCGAAGTGTTTCATTAAACAACACATGAGTGGGTTTATCGCTTTTTAATGTTGCAAAATGCAAAGCATGTGTAAATTCGTGTAAACCTAAATTCAAATTGTCGTTTTCAATATCAATTCCTTCTTTAAAATCTGACCAAGAAAAAACAACTGTTTTTAATCGCGGATTAAATTCCCCTTTATAATATTCATCGGTGTGCGTAGACAAATAAATATTCGGATAAATAATAATCTGCTGAATTAATCTGTTCAAATAATTTTTCATTCCGAAAGTCAACTGAATATAAACCGCTGCAATAGAAAGTTTCATTTCTCGAGTAATAGAAATATCACGAGTAGAAAATTGTGTTCTCTCAATAAAAGTTGCCACTCTGTGCTCAAAATACACTTTATACTTTGGTTTTAATTTGCGATAAAACCGACTATTATTTCGCAAAATCATTTTATCTGTTTCCGATATTTTTTTATTGAATACATGTCCGAAAACAATCAATGGTTTTTTGAAGTTGCGTTGATAAATAATCTCAACAATATATAACATGATGTAGCAGTAGCCGATAATTATTGGAGACAATAACAAAAACATGACAAAAAATTCGGCAAAAGTATATTCTCTTTCTAGTACAGGAATTTCTTGCATTTTGTAAAAAAGTATTTAAATTTTAAAGTGATTGGTGGTTATGACAAACTTATGAATTTTATTCCGATAATTTAACAAAGTTTTTTTTATAAGAGTTTATTAGTAAATTTGATTATTAACCAATGTTATACATTTCTTCAAGTATATAATTTATAATCAAGATGATAAAATACTTTTTAATCCTATCAACACTTTTAGTTTTAGGGTGTGATAAAACCGTAGAAAAAAAGAAAATTAGCGTTCCAGTAAACAAGGAAAAAGAAGCCTTTTTAAAATCTGCATATTTTGATGAAGCACGAATAAAAAATGACAAATATGAAGTCAAGTCTAATGGCGATTCGAGGTCATATTCTGAACTAGAATTATATTATAGCTACAATAAATCAAAAAAACATGAACTGATTCCTTATTCATTGATTATGGTTGAAAAACATAAAAATTATGATTATTGTGATAATCTTTTTAACAATCTTTTAGAGTTTTATAGTGAAATTGAGCTAAGTGATTTTTATAATGGTGAAAAAAGTAGTTTAATAAAATATCTTAAAAACATTGAGTTGCTCAATAAATACCAACGTGATTATGCTATTTATTTTTTAGAACTTGGCGCAAAAAATAAAAATATAGGCTGCATATCAGATTTAGAAATGATAAACCGTTATGGCTTAGGAGTAAATAAAAATTTAAAGAAAGCAGATTCATTAAAAATAGTTTATGAAAAAATAACAGATTTAGAATCCAAAAACATAAAGTAGTATTTAGCTTTTATAGAATTAACTCCAAAAAAACCTTTGTCAAATTATATCTGACAAAGGTTTTTTTTTATTTTGAGACATGACCTCGACAGGATTGACTTCGTCTATCTGCTTTAAAAATAAAATTAAAACAAAAATTCATTCAAACAAGTTTCTGAATTTTCTTTTTTTTAATTTTATTCATTCGTGACCTCGGCAGGGTTCGAACCTGCAACCAACGGAGCCGAAATCCGTCATTCTATCCAGTTGAACTACGAAGCCATTTGAAGTCTGAAGTTGGAAGTTGGAAGTTGGAAGATTAAACTTCGTACTTCCAGCTTCCTACTTCTAACTTTTAAACTAATAATTTCTTAACAATAGTAGAAATCGTTTTTCCTTCTGCTTGTCCGCCAATTTGTGCTGACGCTAAGCCCATAACTTTTCCCATTGAAGCAATTCCAGATGCACCAGTTTCTGCAATGATTTTAGCAATAATTGCTTCCACTTCAGCTTCTGATAATTGAGCAGGTAAGAATTTCTCGATAACGGCAATTTGAGCTAATTCTGGTTCAGCTAAATCGGCACGGTTTTGTTCTGTAAAAATTGACGCGCTGTCTTTACGCATTTTTACTAATTTTTGTAGAATTTTAATTTCATCAGCTTCAGAAATTTCTTCTTTAGAACCTGAAGCAGTTTGTGCTAATAATATTTCCGATTTGATAGCACGTAAAGCTTCAAGCGCCACAGTATCTTTGGCTCTCATTGCTTCTTTCATACTATCCATAATTTGTGCAGATAAGCTCATATATTTCGATTTTAAGTATTTGAATAAATGTTATGCGAAAGTAATAAAAAATCCCGACTCGTTAATAACAAGTCGGGAGTTAGTTTCTTATAACTTAAAAAATCACATTCAATCTAAACTTCTCATTATGCCTCTATACAACTTAAATATAAAGTACATGATAGCTATGATTAAAATAAACAAAAATGCTTGCCAAAAGATTAATCCATAACTTAAATTTTCTACCGATTGTTCCATAAAATAAAATTGTAATTTAATATTTAATTTTACATATTCACAAAACTAACTAACCCGAAACAACAAATTTTACGGCTTTGCCGTAAAAATGCAAATTAATTAAAAAAATCCCGACTTGTTTAACAAATCGGGATTTAAAGTATTGGTTAGTTTTATTTGAGATTTAATCTACATTGTCATGTAAAAAAGAATTGTTAGAACGCAACTGAATGTCGTCATTACTATCCATTCCTAATGACATACGAGATTGATTATTCTGGTTTGGCATACTCGTTACATCTAATCCTTGACGACGAAAAGCTGGTTCTTTTTCTAAATCGTCAATTCTGTTTGGATTATTAAACTTGTGATTGAAACTTTTTAATTTATTTTTTCTTTCTTCAGCTCTTGATTTTAAAATTTCTTCAATAGACATTTCTACTGGTGAAACTGCATCAAAACTGAAGTTGTTTTCAGAAGTTACATTAGTTGCAACAGTTTGTTTTACTGTGAAATTTACTTCTTCGTCAATTGGTTCTGCTGCTTGTTGAATTGTAGCTGCAGGTTCAAAAGTTTCTTCAATTTCTTCTTCCAATGTATATTTAATAATTCCTTCTTGACCTAATTCTGTTACAGGAAAAAATTGAACTGCTTCATTAACTTTAATCTCTTTTGTTTCTTCGCTTAATTCAAAAACAATTGTATTTTGATTTACTTCTGCTTTTGTTTCGAATAAATCTAATGAAAAGTTGAAATCATCATTTGCTACAACAAATTCTGGTTCAATTACTTCAATTTCTCTAACTGAATTAGAAATAATTTCAAATTCTTGAACTGGTCGAACTGCTTCTACAACCGATGGAGCAACATAAGCGATTGGCTCAATGTGCTGAATAGTTTGCACTGGAATTTCCACTTGGAAAGTTGGTTGTTCCACTACGGCAACTGGTTGTTGAAATTCTGCTGAAACGTTTTCAAAAAACACATCTAAATTTTTAATATAATCCGATGTAGGAATTAAATCTGAAACAGGTGCTTGAACTGCTTGTGGCTGTTCAATTTCGAAATCATTTAATTCAAAAACAATTTTTGCTTCTGTTTCAGCTACCACTTCCTTTGGTGCTTCCACTTCAAAAGTTACGTTATTCACAATTGGCTCATTAACAGAAACAACTGGAGTTGAAACGGTATTTGGCGTTAAATTGTGTTGAATTTTTTGCTCACCATCTAAAGAATGAATAATCTTTTGTGGTTCTGCATTTATAATCTCTTTTTGTTGTTCTATGTTAAATCCTGTTGCAATAACAGTCACCGAAATAGATTCTTCTAGCTTTTCATCTTCACCAATACCCATAATGATGTTGGCGTTATGACCTGCTTCGTTTTGAATGTATTCGTTAATTTCACTAATTTCATCGATAGTAATTTCATCTGAACCAAACGTAATAAGCAACAACACGTTTTTAGCACCAGTAATTTTATTATCATTTAATAATGGAGAATCTAATGCAGATTGGATAGCAACCTTAGCTCTATCCGCACCTGAAGCAACAAAAGATCCCATTATAGCTGTTCCACTATCACTTAAAACTGTTTTAGCATCTTTAAGGTCAATATTCATTGTTAAGTGATTGGTAATCACTTCTGCAATACCTTTAGAAGCTGTAGCTAACACTTCATCGGCTTTTGAGAAACCTGCTTTAAAACCAAGATTCCCGTACACTTCTCTTAATTTGTTATTGTTGATAACAATTAATGAGTCTACTTGTTTTCTTAATCTTTCCACACCTTCCATAGCTTGCTCTGAACGGTTTTTCCCTTCGAACTGAAATGGAATCGTAACAATACCTACTGTTAAAATTCCTCTTTCTTTAGCTAATTGTGCAATTACTGGCGCAGCACCAGTTCCTGTACCACCACCCATTCCGGCAGTAATAAAAACCATTTTAGTATTCGCATCCAGCATTTTTTCAATTTCCTCGATACTTTCTAAAGCTGCTTGTTGCCCGATTTCTGGTTTTGCTCCAGCACCTAAACCTTCAGTAAGACTTACACCTAACTGAATTTTATTTGGTACAGGACTTGTTTGTAATGCCTGAGAATCAGTATTACAAACTACGAAATCCACTCCAATAATTCCTTGTCTAAACATGTGGTTGATGGCATTGCTTCCTCCGCCTCCAACTCCAATAACTTTTATTACGTTAGATTGATTTTTTGGTAAATCAAATGTAATGTTTCCAAATTCGTTGTTGCTCTCCATATATTTGGCTTTTTATTTTTTTGTTATTTGCTACTAATAACTCTTTATTCTACATTGTCTAAAAACTCTTTAATTTTCCCTAAAAGGTTATTAAAGTCGTATTTTTTCTTTCTCTCCTGTGATTCTTTCAATACTGTCGGTGTTGGTGTTGGTTTTAAATCTTCAACAACAACATCTTCAACTGGATTTTCAACAACTGGTTCTGGAGCAATTACCGCAACAGGCTCTGGTGTTTTCATTTCAATAAAAGGGGTTGCACTGTTGGTTTGATTACGTAAACTTTCCATCACTAAACCTACAGAAGTTGCATATAACGGGCTTGATAATTCTTCGCTAGAATTTCCTGCTAAATGCTCGTTCGGATAACCAATTCTGGTATCCATACCGGTAATATATTCTACTAATTGCTTAATGTGTTGTAGTTGCGAACCACCACCTGTTAAAACAATTCCTGCAATTAATTTTTTCTTCGACTCGTCATGTCCGTATAATTTAATTTCAGCATACACTTGCTCAATAATTTCCACTACTCTCGCGTGAATAATTTTTGATAAGTTCTTTAAAGAAATCTCTTTTGGTTCACGACCTCTTAATCCAGGAATAGAAACAATTTCATTGTCTTTATTTTCACCCGGCCATGCAGATCCGAAACGTGTTTTTAATAATTCCGCTTGTTTTTCAATAATTGAACAACCTTCTTTAATATCTTCAGTAATCACATTTCCACCGAAAGGAATTACCGCAGTATGACGAATTACTCCGTTTTTAAACACGGCTAAATCTGTAGTTCCACCACCGATATCGATAAGTGCAACTCCAGCTTCTTTTTCTTCTTCACTTAAAACTGCATCCGAAGAAGCTAAGGGTTCTAAAGTCAATCCTGTTAATTCTAATCCAGCGTTTTTCACACAACGACCTAAATTTCTGATAGACGCTGCTTGACCCACTACGATATGAAAACTAGATTCTACTCTAGCACCATACATACCAACTGGTTCTAAAATTTCCGATTGCCCGTCAATTTTAAATTCTTGTGGTAATGCGTGAATAATTTCTTCACCTGGAAGCATTGATAAATTCTGAACTTGACAAGTTAATTGCTCAATATCATATTCTCCAATTACTTCTTCTGGATTTTTTCTACTGATGTAATCGCTATGTTGAATGCTACGAATGTGTTGTCCGGCAATACCAACTACTACATCATTTATTTTGTAACCTGAATTATTTTCTGCTTCTAAAATTGCTTGTTGAATAGATTGAATAGTTTGCGTGATATTATTTACCACACCTCTATGCACGCCCAAACTCTTAGATTTTCCTACACCTAGAATTTCTAATTTCCCGTACTCATTTTTCTTTCCGATCATTGCCACAATCTTAGTTGTACCAATATCTAATCCTACTCCAATACTTTCTTTGTTCATCATCTATTCTTTATTTTGAACACACTACCTGCTGTGTGAAAATTAAATTTATTGATTTGTACTTCCCAATTAGCGAATCTTTCGATGCGTATTGATAAAAAGCTTTATAATTCTTAAACTTTTTTTCAATTGAAACGGGTTTGCCAAAATTAATTTCGTAATCATATTCTCTAGAAAGCATTGTCATACTCCCGTTTTTCTGAATTGTGATTGCGATGATATTCTTTTTTAAAAAATCATCTTTCTCAATAGCGCTAAAAGTTTCAATGAAACCCTTCTTAAATTCTCCTTCAATATTTCCTTGAACAATAGGAACTCTTGACGAAAAATTATTTGACAATTGAAAAATACTGCCGTTTTTATCTACGTAAAAATTACGGTTTCCGTTAACAACTCTCGCTACAGGGGACTTTTGTAAAACTTTGGTTATTAACACTCCGTCTTCCGAGGTAAAAACCTCCGCGTTCTCGATAAAAGGCTGTCTCTTCAAGACACTTTCCAAATCTTTCAAATCTACTTTTTCTTTTTGGATTGACGAAGTGCCTCCCAAATTTTGTATTAACAAGTTATTAACCATTTCATTTGTTAAAAACATTTTGTTATCGCCCTGAAATTCAACTTGCACCTTGCTTATCTTCCTATTCTCGTTTCTGTTCTGTGTAAAAGAATACAAAAATACCACTAAGAAAAGCATCAATACTAGACGAATATTTTGCCAATTAAACTTTTTCATTTAGCATTTTTTTAATGTCTTTCACCATTTCTCCAATATCACCTGCGCCTATTGTTACGAACACATTAGCATCAGAATCCCTAAAGTTTGTTAATAACTCTTCTTTGGTCACCAAACGCTTATTTGGGTTATTAATTTTATTCAACAACCAAGTTGAATTTACACCTTCCATTGGCAATTCGCGAGCTGGATAAATTTCCAATAAAAGTATCTCATCAAATTGCGATAAACTTTCTGCAAAACCGTCAATAAAATCTTTTGTTCTACTAAATAAGTGTGGTTGAAAACAAGCGATTATTTTTTTGTTTGGATACAATTCTCGAACGGCTTGATGCACGGCATTTATTTCTGTTGGATGATGTGCATAATCATCAATATATACTAATTTTTCTTCTCTAATTTGGAATGAAAAACGACGGCGAACCCCTTTGAAAGTAGCCAATGCGTTACTTATTTTTTCATTTTCTACACCGTAAGATTTCGCCATAGCGAAAGCCAATAAAGCATTCGTTAAATTATGATGTCCAGGCAATCCGAATTTTATATTTTCGATTAGTTCGTCTTTCGTTTTCACATCAAAAACATAAAAACCATTTTCTATTCTGATATTTTGAGCAACGTAATCAGCATCAACATTTACCGCAATTGTATTTCCTTCTAAAGGCAAACCTTTGATGATAAATAAATTTTCTGCTGGCACTTTGTTTGCAAATTCTCTGAACGATTCTTCAATAGCCGCCACATCACCATAAATATCTAAATGATCTGCATCCATTGATGTAACACAAGATAAATTTGGATGTAAATGCAAGAATGAACGATCAAATTCGTCAGCTTCAACTACTGTAACTGTTTTTCCTGAACCAATTAAATTCGTATTATAACCTTCAACAATTCCGCCTAAAAATGCCGTAACATCTACACCGCTTTCATACAAAACATGACCTAAAATACTAGAAGTTGTAGTTTTTCCGTGTGTTCCAGCAACTGCGAAACAGAAAGTATCTTTTGTGATAATACCTAAAACTTCGGCACGTTTTTTAACTGTAAAACCTTCGTTTAGAAAGTAATTCCATTCCGAATGATTTTTAGGAACTGCAGGCGTAATAACCACTAAAGTATTCTCTGTATTTTTAAAACTATCATCAATCAAATTCACATCATCTTCAAAATGAATTTTGATTCCATTTTCTTGTAACTCGGCCGTTAATTGCGTTTCAGTTTTATCGTAACCTGCTACGTTTTTTCCAATGTATTGAAAATAACGCGCCAAAGCACTCATCCCGATTCCTCCGATGCCAATAAAATAGACGTTATGTATTTGATTTAGGTTCATTTTTAAGTCAGTATTTTCGCCATGAAGACGCTAAGTCACTAAGAACTTTATATTATTTTATTAACTTTTTTATTTCTTCTACGATATCTTTTGTAGCATTTGGTAAGGCTAACTTTTTGATATTCTCTATTAAGCTTTCTTGTTTTCCATTGTCTTTTGCTAAAGCTTCAAAAACAAGATTAAATTCTGATTCTAAGTCGGATTCTTTAATCATAACAGCACCACCTTTATCAACAATTGCTTTGGCGTTTTTAGCTTGATGATCATCAGAAACATTTGGCGATGGAATAAAAATAACAGGTTTACCCACGATACATAATTCGGAAACAGAAGAAGCTCCTGAACGAGAAATTACGATATCTGCAGCGGCATAAACCAAATCCATTCTATCAATAAATGCGGTAACTTGAACATTCTCTTTTTCGCTATATTTCGAATAATCAATTAAATAATGTTTTCCACATTGCCAAATAATTTGAAACCCAAGTCCGGTTAAAAAATCTAAATCTTTTTCAATTAATTGATTTAATCTTCTAGCACCTAAACTTCCACCTAAAATTAAAAGTGTTTTTTTATTGGCATCTAAATTAAAATGCGAAATGGCTTCGTCTTTTTTACTGGTAACATCAATTAAATCTTGGCGAACAGGATTTCCTGTTAACACCATTTTATTTTTAGGAAAAAAGCGTTCTAAATTTTCATAAGCCACACAAATGACATTGGCTTTTTTAGCTAATAATTTATTCGTAATTCCAGGAAATGAATTTTGCTCTTGAATTACCGTTGGAATTTTTAACATTGCAGCCACTTTAAGCACAGCTCCACTTGCAAAACCACCAGTCCCGATAACTGCATCTGGTCTGAATTTTTGCAGAATTGAATATGACTTCATCAGACTTGACAAAAGTTTTACTGGAAACATAGCATTTTGAAGCGTTACTTTTCGGTGTAAACCAGAAATCCAAAGCCCTTCAATTTTATAACCTGCTAGTGGTACTTTTTGCATTTCCATTTTATCTTTTGCACCTACAAATAAAAATTCAGCGTCAGGAAATTGCGCTTTCAATTCGTTTGCAATAGCAATTGCTGGATAAATATGTCCACCTGTTCCACCTCCACTAATTATAAATCGTTTTCCCATTACTTTTTATTTAAAACCGCGTTCATTGGGTTTTGCCCATTTACTAAACTATCACCTTCGTTATCCAATTCGTTCTCTTGTTTTAAAGATTCACGAATGGAGTATTTCATATCATTAACTTTCTGTTCTTCTTCTGAAATTGATTCTGTTGCATGTTCTGCATTCATTACAGAAACCTCTCTTTCAATAATTCGTTGTAAAGCCGCTTCTCTATCTTGTAAATCTTTTAAATCGGCAGCAATTTCATCTTCTCTTTTCGTTACACTTAGAATAATTCCTAGCGATAAACATGTCATCCAAACGGAAGTTCCTCCACTACTAATTAACGGCAATGGCTGACCTGTAACTGGAAGCAATTCTACTGCAACACCCATATTAATTAAGGCTTGAATGATTATTGGAAAACCGAGACCAATGATGAGTAATTTTCCAAACATGTTTGTTGTTTTGTTCGCTCGTATTAGAAACCTAAAAAACAACAACATGTAGAAAAAAACTAAAAGATATCCACCAATTAGTCCGTATTCTTCAATGATAATAGCAAAAATAAAATCGGAAGAAGATTGTGGCAAAAAGTTTTTCTGAATACTTTTCCCTGGTCCAACTCCATTAATTTTTCCAACAGCGATAGCAATTTTCGCATTTTCAATTTGGTATTTATCTTCGTCTGGTTTATCCGTTGTAAAATTTTCAATTCGGCTTACCCAAGTATTTACACGGCTAAATGCTTTTTTCTCAGGAAAAGCTTTTGCTAATAAAAAGAATAAGGCTAAAAACGCAAATCCGCTGGCTAATATTATCGCTAAATATTTTAATGGATATTGTCCGATAAATAACAACATACAAACCATTGCAAACATTAATGCTGTAGTTGAAAAGTTGGATGGTAACACACAAACCAAAACAGCGCCAACTGGAATCCAAATTTTCACAAATGAATCTTGAAAAGTATACGTTCCTTCATTCAATTTCGTAAGTGTTCTTGCTACATAAACCATTAACACTGTAAATGCCAATGTTGATGGCTGAAATGATAAATTCACAAAAGGAATAGTTAACCATCGACTCGCATTCGCTCCACCAATTGTTTTCCCTTGTAACAAAGTAAAAAGTAGCGCTGGGATAATTAACCAAATAGCAAAAATGGAATATTTTTTAAATCTTTCGAAAGGTAATTTATGTACAAAATACACGATAACCATTCCGATAGAAAGATGCGTTAAATGCTTCAATAAAAGTTTAAAAGTAGAACCAGTTCCATTTCCAACGGTGTACACTAAATTTGTAGCTGCACTATACACCGGCAAAAAAGAAGCTAAGGCTAGTAAAAAAATTACCGCCCATATTGTTTTGTCTCCTTTAAGATACTTTAGTTTGTTCATTTTTTATTAATTGTTCTCGATACATTCCGAATCATAAATTCATCGAAACACTCGAACTGACGTTTTTATAAATTTTGTACGGCTTGTTTGAACTGACGACCTCTGTCTTCATAATTTTCAAACAAATCAAAACTGGCACAAGCAGGAGAAAGCAGAACTGTATCACCTTTTTCAGCCATTTTACTTGCGATTTTTACTGCTTCAGACATAGAAGTTGTTTCTACAAACATTTCCACTAAACCTTCGAATTTTTCTGCTAACTTTTTATTATCAACCCCTAAACAGATAATTCCTTTAACTTTTTCGCGAACCAAAGCCATTAATTCATCATAATCATTTCCTTTATCAACACCTCCAACAATCCAAACAGTTGGCGTATTCATACTATCTAAAGCAAAGAATGTAGCATTTACATTTGTTGCTTTTGAATCATTAATATACTGAACGTTGTTAATTTTCAATACTTTTTCTAATCTATGCTCTGCACCTTGAAAATTAGTTAAGCTTTCTCTGATAGTCGCTTTTCTAATATTCATTAATTGTGCTACTGTTGTTGCAGCCATAGCGTTCTTAACGTTATGTTTTCCTTCTAAAGCAAGTTGATTGATTGGCATAATAAAATTTTCGTCGTTTAGGTTGATATTGATTTCGTTGTTGTCTGTAATACTTCCGCCTTCATCTAATTTTTTCGTAATTGAAAAAGGCACTTTGTTTGCTTTTATTTTATTGTTGGCTAACCAATTTGTTATGGCTTCGTCATCATCATCGTATATTAAATAATCATCTTCTGTTTGATTCATTGTTACTCTGAACTTTGAATCTATATATAAATTGTAATCGTAATTATATCGGTCTAAATGATCTGGGCTGATATTCGTAATTATGGCAATATCTGGCTTGTAATTTATGATTCCGTCTAACTGAAAACTACTTAATTCTAAGACATAGCAATCGTGCTTATTTTCGGCCACTTGCCAAGCAAAACTTTTACCAATATTTCCTGCTAAGCCTACATTTAAACCACCTTGTTTTAGTAAATGATAGGTTAACAAAGTGGTAGTCGTTTTTCCGTTACTTCCTGTAATTCCGATTGTTGTTGCAGTTGTGAAAGGCGCCGCAAATTCAATTTCTGAAATCACTGGAATCTTTTTTTCAATTAACTTCTGAACAATTGGCGATTTCTCTGGAATACCTGGACTTTTCATTACCACATCGGCATTCAGAATTAATTCTTCTGTATGCTTTTGATCTTCCCAATCAATTTTATTTATCGTAAGAACTTCTTTATAATTTTCTTTAATTTTACCGAAATCAGACACAAAAACATCGTATCCTTTTTTCTTTCCAAGAATAGCGGTTCCTACACCACTTTCTCCTCCGCCTAATACTACTAACCTCATTTTCTATTTACGATTTACGATTAATGATTTACGATTAATGATTTCCATTAACGTAGTTTTAATGATACTAGTGAGAAAATTGCCAAAATAATTGCTACAATCCAGAAACGGGTTACGATTTTACTTTCGTGATATCCTTTTTTCTGGTAATGATGATGTAATGGCGACATTAAGAAAATACGACGCCCTTCACCGAATTTCTTTTTCGTATATTTAAAATAAGCGACTTGTAAAACCACAGAAAAGTTTTCCGCTAAGAAAATTCCACATAAAACAGGAATCATTAATTCTTTACGAACTGCGATGGCGATTACTGCGATAATTCCACCAATAGTTAAACTTCCAGTATCACCCATAAAAACCGTCGCTGGATATGTGTTGTACCACAAGAAACCGATTAATGCTCCTACGAAAGCTGCAATATAAATGGTCATTTCTCCCGAATTTGGGATATACATAATATTCAAATAGTTTGAAAAAATGATGTTACCAGAAACGAATGTAAAAATACCTAAAACCAAAACCGATATGGCTGAAGTTCCTGCGGCTAAACCATCAATACCGTCAGTTAAATTCGCACCATTTGAAACCGCTGTTATAATAAAAATTACAACTGGAATAAAAATTAACCAAGCCCAATTTTTGTAATCGTCACCCATGAATGATAACAATTCAGCATAATCGAAAGTATTATTTTTTACGAATGGAATTGTTGTTTCCATTGATTTCACTTCTTGAGAAGTAGACTTAACAACCGTTTCAATTCCTTGTTTTTTAAGAACCACATCTTCTTTTATTGTTACACTTGGACTGAAATATAAAGTCGCACCAACAATAATTCCTAAACCAATTTGCCCAATAACTTTGAATCTTCCTTTTAAACCATCTTTATCTTTTTTGAAAATTTTGATATAATCATCTAAGAAACCAATACTTCCCATCCAAACCGTAGTTACCAAAAGTAAAATGATGTAAATATTATCCAACTTCGCCAATAATAACACTGGAACTAACGTAGCCAAAATAATAATTAATCCACCCATTGTTGGTGTTCCTGCTTTTTGTACTTGACCATCTAAACCTAACTCACGAACTGTTTCACCAACTTGTTTGTTTCTTAAATAAGCGATGATTCTTTTACCATAAATTGTAGAAATTAGCAACGATAATATAACTGCCATTCCCGAACGGAAAGTGATATATTGAAACAAACCTGCTCCTGGCAAATTGTACGCTTCGTCTAGGTATTTAAAAATGTAGTATAACATAGTCTAATGGTTTATAATTATAGAAAACTGTAAACTGATTACTTTTCTAATTGTTTTAATAATTCTTGTACGATTTGCATGTCATCAAAATCATGACGCACTCCGTTTATTTCTTGATAGGTTTCATGACCTTTTCCTGCAATCAAAATAATATCACCAGGATTTGCCATTTGACACGCTGTTTTTATCGCTTGTTTTCTATCTAAAATTGAAATTGTTTTTTTAAAATTCTGACCTTCCACTCCAGCTTCCATTTCTTCAATAATCGTTTGAGGATTTTCAGTTCTTGGATTGTCTGCTGTAAAAATGGCTTTGTCGCTTAATGAAGCTGCGATGTTTGCCATAATTGGTCTTTTTGTTTTATCTCTATCGCCACCACAACCTACAATTGTAATTAATTGTTCATTTTTAGTACGAATATCTTCAATCGTTTTTAGTACATTTTCTAAAGCATCTGGTGTGTGTGCATAATCTACAATAGCAGTAATTTTAGAATCGGAAATGATAAATTGAAAACGTCCTGAAACACTTTCTAATTCTGATAATAAGCGTAAAGCTTCATTGCTTTCAATTCCTAATTCTAAAGCTACTCCATAAATTGCTAATAAATTGTACGCGTTGAATGAACCGATTAATTTCGTCCAAACCTCATCATTATTAATTTTCAGCACCAATCCTGATAATTGATTTTCTAAAACTTGTGCTTTAAAATCGGCATATGTTTTTAAAGCATACGTTCTTTTTCTGGCAACTGTATTTTGAAGCATTACTACTCCATTTTTATCATCAACATTTGTAATTGCAAAAGCCGATTTTGGTAAATTATCGAAAAATGATTTTTTTACATCTCGGTATTCCGCAAACGTATCATGATAATCTAAATGATCATGCGACAAATTGGTAAACACACCGCCTTCAAAATGTAACGATTCTATTCTCTTTTGGTGAATTCCATGTGAAGAAACTTCCATAAAACAGAATTCGCAACCAACCTCAACCATCTCATCTAAATACTGATTGATTGTTAATGAATCTGGAGTTGTGTGAGTCGCTTTATATTCGGTTTCATCAACCATGATTTTCACGGTAGATAATAAACCAACTTTATAACCTGCTTTTTTGAACATTTGGAACAACAACGAAGCAATTGTAGTTTTTCCGTTCGTTCCGGTAATCCCAATTAATTTTAATTTTTGAGAAGGATTGTTATAATAATTTGCTGCTAAATACGATAAAGCTTGATTTGAATTCTGAACTTTTACGTAAGTGATATTTTCTAATAAAGTGGCTGGTAAATCTTCACAAACCACAACGGAAGCTCCTAACGAAATGGCTTTATCAATAAATTGATGACCATCAGAAAGCGAACCTTTTATAGCTACAAAAACATCGTTATTAGAAACTTTTCTAGAATCAAACTCAATTTTATTAATAGCCAAATCGGTTGAACCGTGAACCGCTTCAATAGTAACTTTATATAATATGTCTTTTAATATGCTCACGATAATTCTATAGTTATAGTTTGATTTTTCTTAAAAACTTCGCCTGGATTAATGGATTGTTTTTTCACTTTTCCAACACCAATAAACTTCACTTTCAATCCTAAATTCTCTAATAATGAAACGGCATCCATTCCTGCCATTCCTTTTACATTTGGAACTTTATTTGTATTTCCTTGCGATTTTTTTTCATACTCAGCATACAAAACGTCTTGCTTTGCATTTTTTAATTTGATGCTTTTAAACTTATTTGTGTTTGGCACATCTGTAAATATTTTTTGTGCGATACGTTTGAAAACTGGTCCAGCCACATCTGCTCCATAATAATTATTTAAAGATGTATTGGGTTTGTGAACCACAATGATGCAAGAATATTTAGGATTGTCAGCAGGGAAATAGCCTACGAAAGAAGAAGCATAATACATGTTCTCTTTTCCTTTGTTGTAATTCACTTGCGCTGTTCCTGTTTTTCCAGCCATTGAAAAATCTTTAGAATACAATTTACTTCCAGTTCCTTTTTTTACCACATTTGCCAAAACTGCTTTCACTTTAGCTAAAGCTTCATCCGAGCACATTTTTTCGTTAATGACTTCAGCTTCGTATTTTTTAATACTTTTATTCCATTCTTTAATTTCTTTAACGAAAATTGGTTTAATCATTTTTCCGTTATTGGCAATTCCGTTGTATAAAGTCAACGTTTGTAAAGGTGTCATAGAAACTCCGTAACCATATGCCATCCAAGGCAAAGAAAGCGCGTTCCAATCATCCGTTCCTGGTTGAGGAATGTATGATTTCCCTTCACCTAACAACTGAATTCCAATTTTTTTATTTAATCCGTAACTGTTTAATCTATCTGTGAATTGTTTTGGATTATTTTTATAATTTTCTTGAATAGCTTGTACTAAAACCGTGTTAGAAGAAACTTCAAAACCACGTGCTAGAGAAATACTTCCGTAGCCACCATCATGAGAATCTTTTACTTTTTTATTTCTGATTGTAATTACTCCACCGTTTGTATTGTATACTTTAGAAGTATCTATTTTTTTATCATCAAGAAGGGCGATTAAATCTAATAATTTGAAAGTTGAACCTGGTTCATGTGATTCGGCAACTGCATAATTCTGCGTTTCATAATACGAACCATCTTCTGCTCTTCCTAAATTTGAAATCGCTTTAACTTCTCCGGTTTTAGTTTCCATAACAACTACACAACCATGATCTGCTTCATACAATTCTAATTGTTTAAGCAACGCATGATGCGCAATATCTTGGATAAAAACATCGATAGTTGAAATAATATCGTATCCATCAACTGGATCTAATTCATTGACATCCGATATTGGTTTCCACTGATTTTTTGCAATTTTTTGCATCCAGTGGTGACCATTTGTTCCGTTTAAATATTTACGAAATGCGTACTCTAAACCTTTACCTTGATTTCCATCACGTTCATACCCAATCGTTCTATTAGCAATTAATCCGACTGGATGCTTACGAACTGTTTGTTGTTCCGTAATGATTCCACCTTTGTTCGCACCTAATTTGAATAATGGAAATTTTTTAATTCGCATATATTCTGTGAAACTCAATTTTCTAGCAACTAAAAAATATCTGTTTTTGGTGTTTTTTGCTTTTCTTAAATCTCTTTGAAATTCGCCTGAAGGTTTTCCTAAAAGACGCGCTAACGAATCAGATAGCGCTACATAATTTTTTTCGAAATTTTCATCTGAAGGTGCTACAGCATCAAAACGAATGGTGTATTCAGGAATAGATGTTGCTAATAAACTTCCGTCAGAAGAATAAATATTTCCTTTGTTAGCAGGAATATCGAAGTTTTTAACTGTTCGTTGTTTCGCTAAATTTCTGTAATAATCACCTCCAACCCATTGGATATTGAATAATTTTACAGCGATGGCAATAGAAAACGCAAAAACACAGACTACTACAAAAGTGAGTCTGTATGAAATGATGTTATCTTTTTTTACTGCCATATTTTCAATTTATCGAAAAAGCTTTTGTCTTCTGGTTTATGAATTACAATTTTCTTTGGTGGAACCGATGAAGGTAAAATTTGTCTTTCTTCCATTTTTTTTGAAATTGTAGATTCCATTTTGAGTTTCATTAACTCGGAACGGGTGTCTACAAATCGGGAACGCAACTCTTTTACTTCATTGGTTAACCTTGTGATTTTATAATTTTTTTCGTCGTAATTATGATTAAAATATATCATTAACATAGCCAATGAAAACAAGAAAATAATGAATTTCCAAGTTTTAAGCGCGTCATCATCAATTAAGAATTTCGCTTTTAAAAGACTATATATGCTACTTTCTTTTGTCATTATTTTTTTTCTGCTACTCGTAATTTCGCACTTCTTGCTCTGTTGTTGATTTCAATTTCTGCTGCTGAAGGCACAATTAGTTTTTCAATAATTTTAAAAGGCACTTCAAAATTTCCGAAGAAATCGCGTTCTGGTTCACCTTCAAACATTCCATTTCTTATGAATCTTTTCACTAATCTGTCTTCCAAAGAATGATACGAAATCACGCTTAATCTTCCACCAGAAACTAATAATTCTTCCGTTTGTGTTAGAAATTCTTTTAGCACTTCAATTTCCTGATTTACCTCAATACGAATCGCTTGATAGATTTGCGCTAAAATTTTATTTGCTTTATGTCCAGGTAAAAATCTTGCTAAAACTTCTTTTAATTCTTCTGAACTTTTAATTTTTTTATCAGCTCTAGCCGCAACAATCACACTTGCCATTGCACCACCATTTTTCAATTCTCCGTAATCTAGAAAAACGCGTTTTAGTTCTTTTTCTTCGTAATCATTAATGACTTCATAAGCTGAAAGTGTATCATTTTGATTCATTCTCATATCTAAAGCACCATCAAAACGAGTTGAAAAACCCCTATCAGCTACATCAAATTGATGAGAAGAAACTCCGAAATCACCTAAAATTCCATCAACTTGTTTCACCCCGTAAAAGCGTAAAAATCTTTTTATGAATCGGAAATTTTCATTGATTAGCACAAATCTTTCATCGTCAATTGTGTTTGCTAATGCATCTGTATCTTGATCAAAACCAAACAATTTTCCGTTTGGTCCTAAATGTTTCATTATTTCTCTAGAATGTCCTCCGCCACCGAAAGTTACATCTACATATATTCCGTCAGGCTTAATATTTAAACCTTCAACCGTTTCTTTTAAAAGTACAGGATTATGATATTCCATCTTCGTCTTCATTTTGATTACCCATTACTTCTTCTGCCAAATCTGCAAAATCTACCATCGCATTATCTAAAGCAGATTCGTATAAATTTTTATCCCAAATTTCAATAATTGAAACCGCAGAGGACAATACAATATCTTTATCTATTTTAGAAAACAGCACTAAATCTTTCGGGATTAACAAACGACCTGTTGTATCAATTTCAACCATTTTCACACCAGCCGTAAACGCTCTAATGAAATCGTTGTTCTTTTTAACAAATCGGTTTAACTTGTTAATCTTTTGCATCACTTTATTCCATTCGCTCATTGGATACAATTCCAAGCAAGGTTGAAATACAGAACGCTTCAATACAAAACCTTCCTCAAGATTGCCCAATTGTTTCTTGAGGGGCGCAGGCACCATTAGCCTTCCTTTTGCATCGACTTTACACTCGTATGTTCCTAAAAATGTATTCAACTTTTTTGAATGAATTAATAATGAGACAAATTTAAAAAATATTTTACCACTTTTTACCACAAAATACCACTTTGTTAATAAGTTTTTACTCAAAAAAGACATAAATCCCACTTAACATCAGAAAACACACTTATTAACGAAGATTGGAAGTTTTTAACTAATTTTTATTTGATTAGAAAAACCTTGTTAATTACACCGATTGTCACGCAAACAAATTGAACATTAGACATTTAGCCATTAAACAATTTAATAATGAGCGATATAGACCAAATGTGAAAAATTTGTGTATTTTTGTAAATATTAGATTATTTGAACACGATACAGCATTTATGGTAAAGAAAGAAAAGAAATACACCTATTTTGAAGCAGGAGAAGGTACACCGATAGTGGTTTTACATGGATTAATGGGTGGTTTAAGTAATTTTGATGGAGTGGCTAATTTTTTTCCTTCGAAAGGATATAAAGTTATTATTCCAGAATTGCCTATTTACACGCAGAGTTTATTAAAAACGAATGTGAAAGCATTTGCTAGATATGTAAAAGATTTCATCACTTTTAAAGGGTATGAACGCGTTATTTTAGTTGGAAATTCTTTAGGTGGACATATTGGTTTATATTTTACGAAACAATATCCAGAATTGGTCAGAGGCTTGGTTATTACTGGAAGTTCAGGATTATATGAAAGCGCGATGGGTGAAAGTTATCCAAAGCGTGGCGATTATGAATACATTAGAAAGAAAGCTGAAGATGTATTTTACGATCCGAAAATTGCGACAAAAGAAATTATTGATGAAGTATTTGCAACAGTAAACGACAGAATTAAATTACTGAAAACGTTAACGATTGCTAAGAGTGCTATACGTCATAATATGGCTAAAGATTTACCAAAAATGCACGCACCAACGTGTATTATTTGGGGAAAACAAGATAAAGTAACTCCGCCAGAAGTGGCAGACGAATTTAAAAAATTGCTACCAAATGCGAGTTTATATTGGATTGACGAATGTGGACACGCAGCAATGATGGAAAAACCAGACGAATTTAACGATTTGTTATACGGATGGTTAACCGAAAAGAAATTATAACATAATTAAAGTCATTCTGTTTTAGAGTGGCTTTAAATTTTTTGAATAGTATGAAAATTAATACTGCAGAATTTGTAATTAGTAATTCCGAAGTGGAAAAATGTCCGAAAGACAGAATTCCGGAATATGCTTTTATTGGACGATCTAATGTTGGAAAATCATCGTTAATTAACATGATTACCAACCATAAAAACCTAGCTAAAACTTCAGGAAGACCAGGAAAAACACAGTTAATTAATCATTTTTTAATTAACAAAAACTGGCATTTAGTCGATTTACCAGGCTATGGTTATGCGAAAGTTTCGAAAACAACAAAAGCGAAATTTCAGCAATTTATTACCGACTATTTTGAAACACGTGAACAATTAATTTGCGCGTTTGTTTTAGTCGATATCAGACACGAACCACAAAAAATCGACACAGAATTTATTGAATATTTAGGCGAAAGCGAAATTCCGTTTTGTATTGTTTTTACGAAAGCCGACAAATTAGGAAAAACGCATATTCACAAACATGTGGAAGCTTATAAGAAAAATTTATTAGCGAATGATTGGGAAGAAATGCCTCAGTATTTTGTAACTTCTGCTGAAAGCACTTTGGGTAAAGAAGAGATTTTAACTTATATTGATGAAGTAAATCAGAGTTTATTTACGGGTTCTGATTTTTAATAACTCAATTACCGTATTAATAGAAACCCTCCAAGAGTTCAAAACTCTTGGAGGGTTTTTCTTTACCTTAACAACAACGAGTGCTGCGTCATCGCTTCTGGTTGTGCAATTCCCATTAAATCTAAAATAGTTGGTGCAATATCACCTAAAACGCCTGATTGAATGTGTATTTTATCGTTATCCACTAAAATCACAGGAACTGGATTAGTAGTATGCGCCGTATTTGGTGAACCATCACAGTTTATCATCGTTTCGCAATTTCCGTGATCGGCAATTACAATTGTAGTATAATTATTAGCTAAAGCTGTTTCTATAATTTCTTTCACACAAACATCAACCGCTTCGCATGCTTTTATAGCAGCTGGCATGCTTCCTGTATGTCCAACCATGTCGCCATTAGCAAAATTTAAACATACAAAATCAACCTCGCCTTTTTGCAATTCGGGAACTAAAGCATCTTTTAATTCAAAGGCACTCATTTCGGGTTTTAAATCGTATGTGGCAACTTTTGGTGAGTTTTTTAAGATTCGAGTTTCACCTTCAAAAGGCATTTCTCTTCCGCCAGAAAAGAAAAACGTTACGTGTGGATATTTCTCTGTTTCAGCAATTCTGATTTGTTTTTTTCCAGCTTTGGAAATCACTTCTCCTAAAGTTTCTATGATATTATCTTTATCGTAAACAACGTGTACATTTGAGTAGGTATTGTCGTAATTAGTTAGCGTAACGTAATACAAATCTAATTTGTGCATGTTTTCCTCATGACAATCTATTTGTGAAAGCGCTTCGGTTAATTCTCTACCTCTATCGGTACGGAAATTAAAGAAAATCACCACATCATCATCCTGAATGGTTGCTAGTGGATTCCCAAAAGGGTCGACAGAAACTAACGGATTGATGAATTCGTCAGTGACATTTGCATCATAACTTTTTTGAATGCTATCTACTAAATTCGTTGATTTTTCTCCTATTCCATTTACTAATAAATCGTAAGCAATTTTTATACGTTCCCAACGTCTGTCTCTATCCATTGCATAATATCTTCCAACAACAGAAGCTAATTGCGCATTGGTATTCGAAAGGAAATTTTGTAAATCTTGAATGTATTTTTTTCCTGATTTTGGATCGACATCACGACCATCGGTAAACGCATGAACAAAAGTGTTTTTCACACCATTTTCTTCAGCAGCTTCAATTAATCCACGTAAGTGCGAAGTATGAGAATGCACGCCACCATCTGAAACTAAACCTAGAAAATGAACTTTTTTATCATTTACTTTTGCATAATTGAAAGCACTAAGTAAAGGAAGTTCGTTTTTTAAGGTATGATTTTGAACCGCTAAATTTATTTTGGCTAAATCTTGATACACAATTCGACCAGCACCTAAATTCATGTGTCCCACTTCCGAATTTCCCATTTGTCCTTCAGGCAAACCTACATGAAGTCCGTCTGTACGTAATTCGGCATTTGGATAATTTTTATAAAGTGCGTCTATAAAAGGCGTATTGGCGTTGTCTATTGCAGAAACTTTCGGATCTGGAGAATGTCCCCAACCGTCTAAAATCATTAAAATTACTTTCTTGTTCATGATAAAAGTTTAAAGCACGAATTTAGCTAAAAAAATAGACTCTTCGTGCTTCAAAATGACAAAATTTAACTCTAAGATTTAAATACGTTCTTTGCTTGATTATAATCAATAAAATAACGAAGACTTATAGAAAACGTGTGATTTAATTGATCATTATTAAATACCGTTTTTAAATTATGATTAAAGTTTTTATCAATATTATCAGTACCAAACTCAGCATTATTACGATATAAAATTGTCATTTGACTTCCTGGCGCAAACCACCAACTATAGGTTAAATCATAATTCCAAGAACTATAATTTTCATTTGCGTTACCAGCATAAGCATAATCTTCCACATAACCGTTATCCAATAATTTATGATACGAATGGTTTTCAGAAAAAGACCAATATTGTCTTACATTTAATCCGAAATTCATTCTAGAAGTTATAGAATATTTACCTTCTAAGCCAGTTTCTACTGTTCGATTGTCTCTTTTAGCAAAAACAATATCATCTCCAACTCTATCTACTCTTCCTAAATCTTGATATTCATTATAAAAATTATTTCTATAAATTAAAGTAAATCTGTCATTGAAGCGGTATCTCGGACTCAGATTTAAGCCCCAAAACCACCAACCTTTGGCTTCAGCGAAACCGATATTTGGTTCAATATCAAAAGCAAATTTGTTATTATAATTAGAAGAAATAAAAACCCAAGTATTATAGTTTTTAGGAAAGATTACATACCTTCCTTTCACTCTTGGATTGTAAAAATCATGTCTTTCAAAAGGATTTACATTCATTCCAAAACCAGCAGAATGGTTCTTTTTATTGGTAAAATTCAAATTAATATTAAAATTTTGATCTTGTAAATAATTGGTTCGATTATCAAACTGAACATACGTATTAAAATTAACTCGGAATGAGTTTAGTTTATCTGTTGATTTTAAAATTCTATAATTTACATTTCCACTTAAAGAAAAATAGTTGGTTTGAAAATTCACACCTAAATCGTTATTATCAAAATCTTCAGAAATATATTGTCCTCCAATTGAATACCTAATTTTACCTGCTGTTTCTGCTAAATTTATATTGGTTGAAATTCCTTTTTTATCATCAAAATTTTTATAGCTATTTACATAACTGTATCTAAAAGCTCCACTTGCATTGTATGTGTTTTTCTTCGTGTTTAAATTAAAGACTGTAGCAGTAACATTTGAATCACGGAACTCTCCATTTCTGGTAACATTCGTATTTATTAAGGAAACTGATGAATTTCCATTAAAACGCTGATCAAAAACCAAAACATTATAATTAGCTAAAGGCTCAATAGTTTCAACTCTTTGATTTTTAGTTATTGTGTCTCGAATTACAACATTGGTATTTTCAGTAACTGCATTTAGAAATCCAATTCCCAATCCGTTTTTTGTTCTTCCAGAAATTTTTGTAGCATTTAGCAAACCTACAGCACTTGGCGATTCAATTATTTCTTCATTGTCACCCAATTCAAGTCTTTGCGTCGGTTTTCCACCAATTCTTCTCGAATAAAACAAGCCACCTTTATTAAACAAATCCGTTCCTTCTGTAAAAAAAGGTCTGTTTTCGTTTAAAACTTGTTCGAAAGGACCGAGATTTAGAATTTTATTATCGAATTTGGTTTGTCCGAAGTCGGGAATCAAAACCATATCTAAAGTAAACGCATCTGTTAATCCGTATTTTAAATCTAAACCACCTTTAATTGTTCCATAAGCCTTTTCTTGTGCTGGACTATTTAAATAAAAAGAAGAATATGGAATTAAAAACAAACGTGTTGGCGTATTAATATTTTCAATTCCTTCTAAAATACCAGATTGCTGCGTTAAATTTCCTGCTTTATTATCGACCTTATTCCAAGTAAATGTATGACGTAATTTTCTAACTTCTCTAAAGAAATTAATACCCCAAGTTTGTTTTTCTTCACCTGAAAAACGCAAAGCAGCATAAGGTATTCTCATTTCGACCACCCAACCTTTATCTGTTATTTTTGTTTCACTTGACCAAATGGCATCCCAAGAATAATCTTCACCTTGCGCACTTTGAACACAATCTGACTGACAGTTTGTAGGCCCAACATAAAAAGTATAACTCTGTTGCCCATCGTTAAACCCATTGATAAAAACCCCAAAATAATCTGAAGTTCCATCTTTATCTCTTTCTGTAATTTCTTTTAAAATGGAAAGAGGCTTATCATCATATAAGATAGCACCAATATAAATGGCGTCATCATCATATAAAACTTTAACTTCAGTTTTACGTTCTGCAGGTTCTGGCTTTCCATTATCTGGTTCCATCATAATAAAATCGTTAGCAACTGGAGCATTTGCCCAATCTGCTTCATTTAAATTAGCATCAATTTTAATTGAGTTTTTACTTTTTACTGTACTAATTTTTCTTTTAACGGGAAGTGTATTCTCTTTTTTTTCTTCTTCTTGCGCAAAAGAGTAATTAGAGAATAATACTAAACAACCAATCAACTTAATTAACTTCATGAAAACAATTTTATATGATATTAAGGTTTGTCTACGTGTAACAAGATTTGTTTCTAAAAGAAATGTTAAATTTTAAATCTAAAAAATTTAACACAAAAATAACGCAACTTGTTGTAAATATGAAATATACCCGTTTTAAAGGCGATTTGAAACCGAAAAAATCGACGAAATGCAAAATAATCGACGAAATGCAAAAAATAATCGTTAAAAAACACTGAAAATTTTTTTTTATTCGAAATAACTTCTATATTTGCGATATCAACAAACCAACTAACAATAAGATTAACAATGAGTTACAAATTCATACCCCTTGTTTTTTTAGGATTTATATTAAATTTATCAAACGATAAAACGACATCTAAAAGTATTTATAAGTCAGATTCTGTGAAAATAGAAGCTGGTAAGCCAACAGTTATTGCAGAAAACAAAGAATTAAGTTTTGAAGAAAAAACTGAAGCATTATATAACGAAATTGAAGCAGGACAATATTCATTACCAAATTTAGAAACTTTCATTCAAGCTTTTGAAGGATATACTGCATTAGAAAACCAGGGAAAAGTAAAAAACAACGTTTTAACGATTGTTGATTTTAGTTTTTCTTCTACTAAAGAAAGAATGTGGGTAATTGACATGGATTGCAAAAAAGTGATTTTACAAACTTTAGTTTCTCATGGAATGAATTCTGGTACAGAATATGCAAATTCATTTTCTAACCAAAACGAGTCATTTAAAAGTAGTTTAGGATTTTTCATTACTGGAGAAACTTACACTGGGAAACACGGAATTTCTTTAAAATTAGATGGTCAAGAATACGGATTAAACGACAACGCAAGACAAAGATCAGTTGTAGTTCATGGAGCAGATTATGTTTCTAAAAAATTAGCTAACAGACAAGGTTATATTGGAAGAAGCCAAGGTTGTCCAGCAGTTTCACCAGAAGTAGCTCCAACATTAATCAATACAATTAAAAACAAATCAGTTTTATTTATTTACCATCCAACAAGAACGTATGTAAATAAATCTAAATTAGTTTCTTAACTCCCTAGTTTATCATATAAAGTTTTATCTAAATTATAGATATCATCCCTAAATTGCAACCCCTTTTTATCTAACCAACTTGTCCAGTACAGTTGGTGGATATAAATGGGTTGTTTTACTTTAATATAATACGTTTCTTTTTTAGCTATAATTTCATCAATCTCATCTTTCTCTTCAGCAAGGAATTTTTGTTTTGCTTCTAATTCTTCAGCAGTGAGTTTTGCAGGCCTATAGTTTTTATTCTGTTTTAATTTAGCTTCTTTTGCAGCTCTCTCTTTTCTTATTGTTTCAATACTTTTCCAGCGTCCATTATCTTGTCCTTCTAAAATCATCTTAGCTAATACTACAGGATATTGTACTCGCACACAACCAGAACTTAAAGCTCTATATTTATAAACGAAATAATCTCTATGATTGGTATCGTGTAAATATACCGAATGGTGATTTGGAAAATTAAATTTCACAACACCTAACGAATTATCATAACCTGGCGTTTGCACATATCTATAACTTTCCGCTTTTTCAGGATTCCATTCGTATGGAGAAACTACAGTATTTGTTCCTTTATAAATTGTAATTCTGTTTCTACTAAAATAATTTCTATTAGCGGTTGCTTCTACAGACAAATCTTCTTTAATAATAGTTGGTGGCACTGTCCAAGTTGGATTGAACACAAAATTAGATAGTTTTGAAGATAAAATTGGTGTCATTCGTTGCGGTCTTCCACAAACAATTTTATGTTTTGCAACAGTGTCTTTATTTACAATATAATCTAATTCATAATCAGGTAAATTAATTAGAATATATTTCTCGCCTAAATTTCGAGAAAACCAACGCCAACGCTCTAAGTTAGCCAGAATTTGTCCTTTACGCGTCTCTTTATTACAATTTAAAGCTCTTATCGTTCCAATGCCAATTACACCATCAGCAAATAAACCATGTCTAGATTGAAATTTCTTTACAGCATCAAGCATTTTAGCGTCGTATTTACTCGTGTACAAAGTATCTTGTGGATTTAAATCTTTCCAATATGAAAGTCGTTTTTTAATTTCTTTTACGACATCTAAATTATCATTAAATTTAATTTTAAGATTTTTATCAATCGAATCAAACTTACTATTTGGTAATTTATCAATCTCCACTAAAGCCTCTTTTAAAGAAAAATACACAGGATGAGTTGGCAACAAACCTTTAATGGATGGTGCGATTTTTTTAGTATCTATTGATTCTTTCAAAAGTTTTGCGACGGAAAGTTTTTTATCGAATAAATCCCAATTATTATAAACTTCATCAGGATTAAATTTCCCTCTGTAGTAATGATTACAGAGTTTCTCATAGGTTTGAGTTAATAAAATATCGTAGGCTAATTGTTCTTCTAACTGTAAAGAATCCTTTCTTAATTCTAGTTGAAATATTTTATTGATGTTATAATCTTCAGGGTTTAAACCTTCGTTTTTTGTTTTTTCAATTTGAGAAATTAAATCTTCTCTATTCTCTCTGTCAACCCATATCTCATGGTTTTCAAACATTTTATAGAAACTTCTAATACTATCCGATTTATCTTCTAATAAATCCTCAGGCATGGCATGAATGGTAATCTTTCTAATAGTATCAAAATAGTCTTCACTTTCTTCAAAAACTTCTTTTTTGCTGTTTTTACAAGCCATAAAAACAACGAATAGCAACACAACGAATATGCAGATTTTTTTCATCATATAACAAATTTAACAAAATATGCGTGCATAATAAATTTTGTCGTTAAAATACTTTTTTATACGACGAAATACTTAAACATAGCAAAATGCGTTCCAATTTCAGGAATTTCAAACGAATTTCCTAGCACAGAAAACCCGAAATTTTGATAAAATTTAACCGCATTTTCTCTTGCATTAAACCACAAAACTTCTGCTTTTTGGGCATCAACAAATTTACAAACTTCATCCAAAATTAGATTACCATAACCCAAACCTTGATATTCATTTAACACAGCCATGCCACGCAATTGAAATTGATTCTTTTCATCGAAATTTTCATTTTTGACTTTAAAAACAGAAGCAACTCCAATTAAATTATTTTCATCAAATAATCCAAAATGAGTCGTATCATTTGCATCATCACCTAAAAAAAAGCAAGTTTCAATAGGTTTTCCTTGTCGTAAAACAGCACTTCTAACAGGAAAAGTGTCTAAATATGTAATTTTTTTTATTTTTATTTCACCCATAACCATTTCTAAATTAATAAATTACAAAGTCATTTTTTAAAATTTATATTTTTTTTTCTAAAAAAACTTGCAATTAATCAGTTTTTCATATTATATTTGCACTCACCAAAACAAAAAAATGCGAAAGTAGCTCAGTTGGTAGAGCGTCAGCCTTCCAAGCTGAATGTCGCGAGTTCGACCCTCGTCTTTCGCTCTAAAATTTATTGAATTTCAAAATTCTACCATGCGAAAGTAGCTCAGTTGGTAGAGCGTCAGCCTTCCAAGCTGAATGTCGCGAGTTCGACCCTCGTCTTTCGCTCTAAAGCCTCAAATTAATTTGAGGCTTTTTTTTGGTCTTATCTCAAATTACTTAAATCGGCTCCTGTTTCAATTTCAACAGCTTCTTTACCTTGTTGAAACAATCTAGCTGGTAAATCACCTTTCAAAGTAATGGTTTTACCTAAAACTTCTAACCAACTTCCTTCTCTTAATCCTAAAACAGATTGCGGATTATAATGATGGAATTCTCCAATTCTAGTTTCTCTAGTTTCACCCATATGTTGTGAACCTTCAATCGGATCCAAATAATGCGGATTCAAATTAAAAGAAACCAATCCTAAAGTTCTAAAACTTGGTGGATATGCAATTGGCATATCATTAGTGGTTCCCATTGTTAATCCACAAATATTACTTCCAGCACTTGTTCCTAAATATGGCGTTCCATTTTCAACGGCGTTTTGTATCGCATCCAACAAATTAAATTTATACAACATACTCACTAAAACAAACGTATTTCCACCACCAGTAAAAATAGCTTCTGCCTTTTTTATTGCATCAATAGGATTTTCAAACTCATGAATTCCTTTTACATCTATATTTAACTGTTTGAAAACTGGTTTTACTTTTTCTGTATATTCTTCATGAGAAATTCCGCCTGGTCTTGCAAATGGAATAAACACTAAAGTGGACACATTTTTGAAATGTTCAGCCAAAGTTGGAAGCAGATAATCTAAATAAGTTCCTCCAAAAACGGTTGAAGTGCTTGCAATAATTACTTTTTTCATAAATTCTAAAAATTTTACTCTATTCTTAACAAAATTTTATATTGATTCTGATTTTGTTCTTATATTTTTACAGAAAATTAATTCTTTTATTATTAAAAAATACTTACATATACTATTACTACTACTTTCTCAATTTGTTGTGTCGCAAAACGACTCAATTATCAAGGGAAAAATCATTGTTGAAACCAACGACAATGACGGTATTACTATTGTAAATATATCAAACAAAACTAATACAATTTCTGGAAATGGTGGATATTTTAAAATAAAAGCCAAAGTAAATGACACCATTATGTTTAGCGCTATTCATTTGGTAGGCAAAAAACACGTCGTTACAAAAAAAGATTTCGGTAGAGATTTACTTTTTATAAAATTAGAAATTTACACCCGACATATTAAAGAAATTATGGTAACCAATGCAGATGATATAAATGCAGAATCATTGGGATTAGTTCCGAAAGGACAAAAAAAATACACTCCAGCTGAAAGAAGATTAAAAACCGCTGGCGACTGGTCTGGAACCGGAATTGATGGCGCTTTACTTTCTTTAGATCCTTTAATAAATGCTATTTCAGGAAAAACAAAAAAATTAAAAGCCGAATTAGAAGTAGAACGAAAAGAATTTTTACAAAGTAAAATTAATTCCAATTTTGATTCTGAATTTATCATGAATCAATTACACATTCCAGAAGAATACATTGAAGGTTATATTTTCTACATTGTGGAAGATGCAGAATTAAAAGCAGCAGCAAAAGCGAAAAACAAAACTTTAATTACTTTTAGGATGAGTGCTTTAGCTGTCGATTATTTAAAACTAAAAAATCTACAACCCTATTACCCAAAGCCTGTTGAGCCAGAAAAAAAAGTAGAAGAAAAAACGGAAAATACAGAAATTAAAAAACCTGAAACCGAAGAAAAAAAAGATGAATAAAATTAGAATAAGTTTATTAGTTGTACTATTTGTGCTTTCAAGTGCATTTACTTTTCATAAATTTTATGTTGGGGTTTTTCAGGTGGATTATTTTAAAGAAAAAAAAGCCGTACAAATCACTGCCAGATTATTTATTGACGATTTAGAAAAAGTATTACACAAAAAATACAACAAGCATTTCTACATCACTACAAAAGATGAAGTTGCTGATGCAAATACTTATATTGCAAAATATTTAGACGAAAAATTGAAAATAAAAATCAATAATAAAATTCAATCTATTCAGTTTTTAACCAAAGAACAAGAAGAAAATATTGTAATTTGCTATTTGAAAATTAATTTTAAAGACAACATAAAAGACTTAGAAATCACCAACAATGTTTTGTTTGATATTTTTAACGAACAACAAAATTTATTACATTTGAACATTAATGGTAACAAAAAGACAATTTTGTTTACTAATACAGAAACCAACCAAAAACTGAAATATAAATAATACATAATATGAAATTGCCATTAACAAAAAAGTTTGCTTACGCAAACACCAATAAATAAAAAGGCGATAACATTTATGACTACTAAAAAATAAAAATTACATATATGAAAAAGTCAATTTCAATTGCTTTCTTATTTTTCGCATCACTTACTTCTTTCGCACAAGAAGTGAAAAAAGAAGAAGTAAAAAAAGATCAAGGTCACACTGACATTAATAAATTTAGTCAGATGTATGCCGAAATGGCCACACCAAACATGTTTCGTACTGCTTCTGGTGCCCCAGGACCAGCTTATTATCAACAACGTGCCGACTACAAAATCAATTTAGAATTAGACGATAAATTATCTAGAATGTATGGAAGCGAAACCGTAACTTATTACAACAACGCACCAGAATCATTAGATTATTTATGGGTTCAATTAGACCAAAATATTGCTAAAAGAGATTCTCAAACTCCTTTAATTGATAACCAAACAATGCCTTCTGCAACTTCACCAGAAAATTTCGCAAAAACCTACATGGGTAAAAGTTTTGATGGCGGTTACAATTTAGAGTACGTAAAAGACGAAAAAGGGAATGCCATGAAATATACCATCAACAATACAATGATGCGTATCGACTTACCAAAAGCATTAAAAAAAGGTGAAAAAGTAGTTTTCTCAATCAAATGGTGGTACAATATTAATGACTACATGAAAGACGGTGGAAACGGTCGTTCTGGTTATGAACTTTTTCCTGATGGAAACAAATTATATGTAATTGCTCAATTCTACCCAAGAATGTGCGTTTACAATGATGTGGAAGGCTGGCAAAACATGCAATTCTGGGGAAGAAGTGAATTCGCTTTAACTTTCGGAAATTACGATGTTAAAATTACAGTTCCTGCAGATCATATTTTAGATGGAACTGGAGTTTTACAAAACAGAAGTGAAGTTTATACTGCAGAACAAGTTAAAAGATGGCAATTAGCCGAAAATTCTTTCGACAAGCCAGTAGTAATTGTTACTCAAGCAGAAGCTACAGCTGCAGAAAAAGGTTTCTCAACTGCTAAAAAAACATGGCATTTGAAAGCAGAAAATGTTAGAGATTTTGCATTTTCAACTTCTCGTAAATTCATTTTAGATGCGATGGCTGTCCAAATCGGAAACAGCAAACCAATGGCAATTTCTTTATATCCAAAAGAATCAAATCCACTTTGGGAAAACTTATCTACAAGAGCTGTAGCACATACTTTAAAAACCTATTCAAAATATACTTTTGACTATCCTTATCCAAAAGCGATTTCAGTTTCTGCTGAAGATCAAGGAATGGAATACCCAATGATTTGTTGGAATTATGGTCGTCCAGATGAAAATGGAAAAATTAGTGACCGTGTAAAATACGGAATGTTAGGAGTAATCATTCATGAAGTTGGACATAACTTTTTCCCAATGATTGTAAATTCAGACGAAAGACAATGGACTTGGATGGACGAAGGTTTAAACACATTCTTAGAATATTTAACAGAACAAGAATTTGATAAAAATTTCCCTGCTGATAGAGGTCCAGCAAAATCAATTGTTCCTTACATGAAAGGTAATCAACAGTTTTTAGAACCAATTATGAGTCAAGGTGATGTAGTTTATAATTTTGGAGCAAACGCTTACGGAAAACCAGCTACAGGATTAAATATCTTACGTGAAACGATTATGGGTCACGAATTGTTTGACCATGCTTTTAAAACATATGCAAACCGTTGGATGTTTAAACACCCAACTCCAGAAGATTTCTTCAGAACTATGGAAGATGCTTCTGCTGTAGATTTAGATTGGTTTTGGAAAGGCTGGTTCTACTCTACTGATGTAGTAGATTTAGGAATTAAAAACGTAAAACAATTTTATGTAACGGAAGATGCAACTAAAGAAGTTAAAGATTCTTTCAACAGAAGAGGGAGAAGAATTGCTGATGCTGGTCCAATGCTGTATTTAGTAAATAGCGAAAATGCAGAATTAAAACCAGAATTAAAAACGGCTTTAGAAAACAATAAAGTTCAAGCTTTAAACGATTACATAAATAAAAATTATACAGCTGAAGAAAAAGCAACATTAAAAAATCCGAAATACTTTTACGAAGTAGAATTTGACAAACCTGGAAGCTTAATGATGCCAATTATTGCAGAATTAAATTTTGAAGACGGAACAAAAGAAGTACATAAATTCCCAGTTCAAATTTGGAGAAGAAATAACACTACTGCAAAACGTGTTTTTGCAACAGAGAAAAAAGTAGTTAAAATTCAATTAGATCCAAAATTAGAAACTGCTGATATTGATGTAACTAACAACACTTGGCCAAAAGAAGAAGTGGTTGATAAATTTAGTGAAATCGAAAAAAAATAAAAAATCTTAAAAAAGTGTAATTCAAACGAATTACACTTTTTTTTGTTAAAAACTTCTAACTTCTAACTTCTAACTTCTAACTTTGTATTAACTTTGCAGTTCGGTTATTTATTTAACTAAAAATTTAAAAATCAAAACTATGTTTGGTATAGGCGGAGACGAAATATTTTTAATTTTAATTGTCATTTTAATGCTTTTTGGATCAGATAAAATTCCAGAAGTTGCTAGAACTTTGGGTAAAGGTATGGCACAATTGAAAAATGCAACAAATGAAATTAAACACGAAATTCAGAAAGGTGCAGAAGAAAACGGTTTAGATATGAAAAGCATAACGGGCGGAATTTCAGATGAAATTGCAAGCGCTAAAAAAAGCATGACTGAATCCGTAAACCCTGTTGAACTTGCCAATCCAATAAATGAAATTAAAGAAGATATTGAAAACTTATCTGGACCAATAAAACGTCAAATGTAATGCTAGAAGAATTAATAAATTTAGATAAAAAACTATTTATTTTTCTAAACAATTTGGGTTCAAAACCTTTTGATGACATTTGGTTATTAGTTACCAAACAATTCAATTGGATTCCGTTTTTCCTTTTACTTTTAGTAATTCTTTATAAAAAAATTGGAACTAAGCAATTACTTATTTCTTTACTAACTATTGCTGCATTAATTACTTTCACCAACGAAATTACCGATTTAATTAAATTCTCAGTTCAACGAATTCGACCTTGCAACGATGAAGAATTAGTTGGCTTTATTAGAATTGTAAAAGACAGCGATACATTTAGTTATTTTTCAGGACATGCCGCCAATTCTACCGCAGCGATGATGTTAGTATTTTTAATCTTGCGACAATTTTACAAATACGCTTATCTGATTTTTTTATATCCATTAATTTTCGCGTATAGTCGAATTTACTTAGGCCTACACTTTCCTTTAGATATTATTTCTGGATATATTTTTGGAAGTTTAACTGGGATTTTGTTTTATAGAATTTACATTTTAATTTCTACAAAACTGAAAACTTCAACTGAAAACTAATTATTTCACTCGAGTAACAGTTAACCCATCACGAATAGGTAATAAAACCGTTTCTACACGTTCGTCTTCATTGATGATTCTGTTGTAATCTAATAGAATTTGTGTGCTTTTGTCGTTTGCTTTTACTTCTTCTAAAACTTTTCCGCTCCACAAGACATTATCGGATAAAATAATTCCTCCTTTATTCATCAAAGGCACAATTAAATAAAAATAATTGATGTAATTTTCTTTATCTGCATCAATAAAAACCAAATCGAATTTTTTATTTAAGGTCGGAATAATTTCAATCGCATCACCAATATGCTGAAAAATTTGATTCGAATAAGGCGACAAATCAAAATATTTTTGTTGAATTTCTTCTAATTCTTCATTGATATCAATCGTGTCTAAAGTTCCGTTTTCTTGTAAACCTTCTGCTAAACATAAAGCTGCGTAACCTGTATACGTTCCAATTTCTAAAATAGTTTTTGGGTTAATAATTTTAGACAGCATACTCAAAACTCTGCCCTGAAAATGTCCACTTAACATTCTTGGCTGCAAAATTTTCTGATGTGTTTCTTTATTCAACTTCACCAATAATTCTGGTTCTTGCTGAGAATGATTGGCAACGTAATTTTCTAAATCTTCTGAAATGAAATGCATTATTCTATAAATTTATAAGTACAAAAGTACAAATTCAAAAACTAAATAAATCAAAAAATAAAAAACACTAACTTTGCACCATGCAAGCAGACAAAAAAGACATCAGAGCTTTATCAAAAGAGCAATTAAGAGATTTTTTCGTTACTAACGGAGACAAAGCCTTCCGTGGGAATCAAATTTACGAATGGTTATGGAGCAAAAGTGCGCATTCTTTTGAAAACATGACAAACGTTTCTAAGGAAACGCGAGCTATGTTAGAAGCTAACTTCGTAATTAATCATGTAAAAGTTGACACGATGCAACGTAGTGAAGATGGAACGGTTAAAAACGCGGTTCGTTTACACGATGATTTAATTGTGGAAAGTGTGCTGATTCCAACAAAAACAAGAACGACTGCTTGTGTTTCGAGTCAAGTTGGATGTAGTTTGGATTGTAATTTTTGCGCAACTGCTCGTTTAAAACGTATGAGAAATTTGACACCTGGTGAAATTTATGATCAAGTTGTAGCGATAGATAATGAAAGTAAATTGTATTATGACAGACCACTTTCTAATATTGTTTTTATGGGAATGGGTGAACCTTTAATGAATTACCCAAACGTAATGAAAGCGATTGACATGATTACGTCAAATGAAGGATTAGGCATGTCACCAAAACGTATTACGGTTTCTACTTCTGGAGTTTCGAAAATGATTAAAAAAATGGCTGATGATGATGTGAAATTCAATTTAGCGGTTTCTTTACATTCTGCGATTGAAGCGACTCGAAATGAAATTATGCCATTTACCAAAAGTTTTCCTTTAACAGAATTACGTGAAGCATTAGAATATTGGTATGCCAAAACAAAAAACAAAATCACATACGAATACGTAGTTTGGAAAGACATAAATGACGACAAAGCTTCTATTGATGCCTTGGTGAAATTCTGCAAATATGTGCCTTGTAAAGTCAACTTAATTGAATACAATGCGATTGACGATGGCGATTTTCAACAAGCCAGCGAACAAGCCACAAAAGATTACATTACTGCTTTAGAAAGAAATAATATTGTAGTAAAAGTCAGAAAAAGTCGTGGAAAAGATATTGATGCCGCTTGTGGACAATTGGCGAATAAGAGTTAGTAAATTAACTTGAAAATTGCTACTTTTGAAGCACCATGAAAATAACCGAACAAATTAAAGAACCCATAACACATGAAATGGAACTTTTCGAAAAGAAGTTTCAGGATGCTATGTCTTCTAAAGTGGCGTTACTTAATCGGATTACGCATTATATAGTGAACCGAAAAGGAAAACAAATGCGACCAATGTTTGTGTTTTTAACGGCAAAAATGGTTTCAGGCGGCACAGTAAACGATAGAACTTATCGTGGTGCTTCGGTAATTGAGTTGATTCACACCGCAACTTTAGTGCATGATGATGTGGTGGATGACAGTAATAAACGTCGTGGTTTTTTTTCTATCAATGCGCTTTGGAAAAATAAAATCGCTGTTTTAGTTGGCGATTATTTACTTTCAAAAGGTTTATTACTTTCTATTGATAATAACGATTTCGATTTGTTAAAAATCATTTCGATTGCCGTTCGTGAAATGAGCGAAGGGGAATTATTACAAATTGAAAAAGCCAGAAAATTAGACATCACAGAAGATATTTACTACGAAATTATCCGACAAAAAACGGCTACCCTTATTGCAGCATGTTGTTCACTTGGCGCTTGTTCTGTACTTCCTGAAGACAAAGAAGTGGTTGAAAAAATGCGAAAATTCGGTGAATTAATCGGAATGGCTTTCCAAATTAAAGATGATTTATTCGATTATACTGATGATGCCATCGGAAAACCTACTGGAATCGACATCAAAGAACAAAAAATGACGTTGCCTTTAATTCATACGTTGAACAATTGTACTTCAAAAGAAAAAAATTGGATTATCAATTCGATAAAAAATCATAATAAAGATAAAAAACGCGTAAAAGAAGTCATCGCTTTTGTAAAAAACCATGGTGGACTAACTTATGCAGAACAAAAAATGGTGCAATTTCAACAAGAAGCACTACTACTTATACAAGACTTCCCCACTTCTGTTTATAAAGATTCACTTACCTTAATGGTAAATTACGTAATTGAAAGAAAGATATAATTCTGGTTTTCTATAAATTTTAAAACTTTATACAACCATAATAAAATCATTCTCGTCTATACTAATAGAAACCTTTAAAATTTAATTTTTGAAAGTTTTTTAAAACAAGATGCAACCATTTTAAAACAACAATCGTCTATATTAATAGAAGCCTATAAAACTTGATTTTTGACATTGAAATGGTCATTGAAATTAAAATATGAAAGTAATAGCATTACATAAAAATGAACAACAACTAATTAGCGAAGCGATTGCAAATAATCGCCAAGCACAACAGCAGTTGTATTCAAAATATGCTTCTAAAATGTTAAGTGTTTGTCGACAGTATATCAAAGACATTCACCATGCGGAAGATGTAATGATTACTGGTTTCATGAAAATGTTTACCAATTTGAAAAAATTTGAAAACAAAGGCAGTTTTGAAGGTTGGATAAGGCGAATTATGATTCATGAATGTATTGATTATTTAAGAGTTAAAAAAAACAGTTTTAATCATAAAGATATTGACGATGTAATTTATTCAGAAGAAGAAGATAATTACGAAATGGAAGGTGATTTTTCTATAGATGACATACAATTATTAATAGATAATTTACCAGAAGGATACAAAACGGTTTTCAATTTATATATCATTGAAGGCTATAAACATAATGAGATTGCCGAATTATTAAATATTTCAGAAGGCACCTCAAAATCACAATTGTCACACGCAAAAAGAATACTGCAAACCCAAATTTCAGAATTAAAAAGCAAGAGCAATGGAACCAAATAAATTCAATAATAACATACAAAAGAAATTCAATTCACGCGAAATTGAACCTTCTGCGCAAGCTTGGGACAGATTAGATGCTATGCTAACTGTTGCCGAAGAAAAAAAACAACCTGCAACATATTTTTGGTTAAAAATTGCTGCTTCGTTTCTACTATTTACAGGAGTAGGTTACGTTTTTTTTCAACAAAATCAGAAATCGGAAATTTTACAACCAACAAATCAAGTAGTTATTTCAAAAGAAACACCTACAAATGAAGTTGAAAATTATGATACAAATGAAATTACAATTTCGTCAGAAACAGAAAATGAACTAGCGGTTTCTACACCAAAAACTACTAATCCAACTACTGAAAAAGTTTCAAAACAAAATAATAACACGAAATACAAATCTGAATTAGATTCTCATAAAGCAGTAGTAGAAAAACTTAACGAATTAATTGCTCAAAATGAAAATAAATCAGAACACATAAACCCAAAAACTAATTATGACAATTCCATTGCCGAAGTACAAGGCAATGAAAAGTCAAATGGAAATTCAAATACGCATAAATCTACTTTAAAAGTAAACCCCAACGACTTACTTAGTTCGGTTGAATCAGAGCTCGATCAATCGTTAAAAGACAAAGCGTTGACTAAATTTAAACAAGCAAAATCAGCATTCGTAAACAGAAACTATAACTAAAAACCTTTAAAACAATTTTAAAAACTAGAAATCATGCAAAAAATTATTTTATACATCAGTGTAGCGGTAATCGCACTAGTAAATACTGTTAGTGCACAAGAGAAAACATTCGAACAAAAAGCAAAAGAAATTGCTGTTAATATCAAAACAATTGCTCAAGAAGAGAAAAAAGCTTTAAAAGCAGAAATTGAAGCCATTGACAAAGAACTGGAATCTGGTAAAATCACTAAGGAAGAAGCCGATAAAGCAAAAACAAAAGTTGCCGAAGAACGTGCTAAAAACATTGAAACCAAAACAGCTGAATATGAAACTGCATTAAGAGAGTTAATTAACAACCAAGTTCAAACAACAGCTACAGATTCAACGGATATTGGAACTTCGAATTTAATTAGTATCAAATCGAAAAAGAACAATCCAAACAAATCTGAAAACAGAACTACAAGTCAATTTGTACTTGCTTTTGGAGCTAACAATCTTGTAACAGATGGCGCAGTAGCCAACTCACAATTTGGTTATGGACGTTCTTCTTTTTATGAGTGGGGACTTACATGGAATACACGTTTAACTAACAACAGTAATCTTTTACATTTAAAATATGGAGTAGGATTTCAATACAACATGTTACATGCAACTGACAACAGAGTGTTTGCAGACGTTGACGACCAAACCATTTTAGTAGATGCTGGTGTAGACACAAAAGCTAACAGAACTTATTTTAAAAACGTATATTTTGTAGTGCCAATGCATTTAGAATTTGATTTTTCTGAAACTAAAACGGTAGATGACAAAAAGGTTTTCAAATCACATAGAGGTGCTCGTGTTGGACTAGGTGGATTTATTGGAGTAAACACAAACTCAAAACAATTTATTGAATACAAAGCAGACGGATATAAATTTTCTGAAAAACAAAAAGGAGATTTCAATGTAAATGATTTCACTTACGGATTAAGTGCTTACGTTGGGTACAAACAAACATCGTTATATATAAAATACGATTTAAATCCGATGTTTAAAAACAACGCAGTAGATCAAAACAACATTTCATTAGGATTACGTTTTGATTGGAATTAAAAATTAGAATTACATTTTTTGAGTTATATTACCATACTTTTTTTAAAACCTACAGGAATTTTCTTGTAGGTTTTTTTTTATTAAGAAATATTGTAACTTTACTTAAACTTTGTATTATGAAAAAAATAATTTTTATAACATGTTTAATACTTTCAATAGTATCATGTAAAGCACAAACAATTATTCAGTCAAGACAAAATTTTTATACTGACACTCCTGACGGAGGATATTATCAAGATGTTAACTTCTTATTAGACCCTTATGTAGGAACATGGGTGTACACAAATGGAACAACATTATTAACTATCAAATTAAGAAAAATCATCAATTTTTATAACGGAAAATTTTATTCTGATTTATTAGTTGGTGAATACCAGTATATAGAAAATGGTGTTGAAAAATTAAACACTCTTAGTCAATTTAATACAGATTATCCGATTCAATACGATCATAATCTATTTAGTAGTAATTTGTTAAACACTAATGACAAACCAAATCCTTGCACCTCTTGTAATAATTCAATTTCCCGAGTTACAATAACATATAGTGATGATGTAAAAGATATTTCAGGTAGTTTTTATATCGGCTTATCAGCAACAAGTAATTTAGTTGCTATTACGTACATATCTTCAACTGGTATAGCTTACTCAGGTGGTGACCCAAGTAATTTTACTACATGGACCCAAACAAATGTTGGAACCACCATACCAAATGGATGGTATAGTTTTATAAAACAGTAAATAAAATACTTTTTTTAAAACCTACAGGGAATTTTCTTGTAGGTTTTTTTTTAAGAAATATTGTAACTTTACTTAAACTTTGTATTATGAAAAAAATAATTTTTATAACATGTTTAATACTTTCAATAGTATCATGTAAAGCACAAACAATACAGTCAGCAAGGTCAATTCATCCAGCTGAGACTCCTGATGGTGGATATTATCAAGATGCTAACGACTTATTAAACCCTTATATTGGAACATGGGTACATACAAATGGAACAACATCATTAACTATTAAATTAAGAAAAATAATCAATTTTTATAACGGAAAATTTTATTCAGATTTGTTAGTAGGTGAGTACCAGTATATAGAAAATGGAGTAGAAAAATTAAACACTTTAAGTCAGTTTACAATTGATTATCCTTTACAATATGATCACAAACTTTATAGTAGTCATTTATTATATGCATCTGACAAACCAAATCCGTGTACCACTTGCAACAATTCAATTTCAAGAGTTAACATAACTTATAGTGATAGTGTAAAAGGAATAATGGGAAGTTTTTATATGGGCTTATCATCAACAAGTAATTTAGTTACAAATGTGTATATATCTTCTACAGGTATTAAATATTCTGGTGATCCAAATGATATTTCTACATTAACATCAGAACATGTTGGCACAACCATACCAAATGGATGGTATAGTTTTATAAAACAGTAAATAAAAATACTTTTTTTTTAACCTACAGGGAATTTTGTTGTAGGTTTTTTTTATTATGAAAAATATTACTTTAACATTTTTTACGGTAATGCCGTAAGATTTATACCTAGTGTTTGTTTACTATTGTACTTGAGGGATTTTAACTATAAAAATATTTATGAGAAAAGACAATTTAATTAGGCTATTACTTTTTGGTATAGTTTTTATACTATTTGGTTGTAGTGAAGATTTATTTGACAAACAAATTAATCAAAACAAGGACCTTATTATCAAGAAAGTTTCCATGCAAGATATTCAATTTAAGGATAATGCCAGATTAGTTAAGAGTGTTGCAAATTTGAAGCAGGTTCAATTGAATAGTTCTAGTAGATATGTATATAACGAAGCATATGATTTTTACATAGACGAAGAAAATGGAGTTTATCTAAAAAAAGACAGTTTAGAATCATATACATTTCCAATTTATAAAACGGAAACAGACAGTACGGTTACAGATATTATTTTTAATAAAAGTGCAACGGGAGATTATGATATAATATTAGGAAAGTATGATATTTTAAAAAGAGATTTAGCTGATATTACTTTACAAGAATTATTTCAATCAGATGTAGAATTTATTAATCTTATCGGAAAATATGGTCTTCCTGAATTAGTGTGTTTTGAAGAATATTCGTATGTAGATACGGGTGTCAATGTTGGTGCCGACTCTGAGCTAATTTTTGATTGGATATCAACAGGTTCTTTCTGCTATATGCAATATGATAATGGCGGCGGTGGCGGTGATTTTAGTCATATTTCAGGTGGAGGAATAATAACAGGGCCAATTGATTCTCCTCATGGTGTTGGTGGAGGAAGTCCAACCTCAAATCCTTGTATAAAACTAAAAAATTTATTTGACGCAACTAAAGCAAATATAAAACCATCTCTGATAGCACTACAAAACACAATAACTCCAACTAGTACTGGTGAAAATGCAGTTACTTTTAAAAAAGACACAAATGGGAATTTTAGTAATACACCAGTACCGTCTACAAGTAACAATTCAATAGTAGGTCCTGTTGGTCCAAATATTTATGGGGAAGCTCATACTCATCCATTAGATGTTTATCCAATGTTTTCTTGGACTGATGTTAATAGATTATTAGAACTTGCTACTTATACTTCAACAAGTAATTTAGATAGTGTTGTGAATATGGTTGTTGTTCAAGATGACAATGGTGTATTTCAAACGTATGCCTTAGTATATAATAATGATGGTTTTGGCATAAATACTGTTGAAGATGTTTTGAATCAACCTGAACTTAATGGATGTTCGAAAAGAGAAAAACTTAATATCTACGATAATGAATTAGGCGATAAATATCAAAAAGATTCAAATTATGAACGTGGCTTTTTACGACAATTCTTTGGGTTTAATGTATCTTTGTACAAAGCAAATGCAAATTTATCAAATTGGAGTAAATTATCAATTAATTCAATAACCGCGAATGTTACTACAACACCTTGCAATTAAAATTAAATGTTATGGAAAATATAATTAAAATTATTATACTTACAATTTCTTTAAATTGTTATTCTCAATCACCAATAATTGATATTATCGATAAAGATGGAACTAGAACAACAAATGCATATTATAAAGATGTAAACAATTTATTAAATACATTTGAAGGAACTTGGCTTTATACTAATGGAGCAACTTCATTAAAAATTGTAATGATAAAAAAAATGCAACAATTTAATGGTAGATATTATGAAGATTTAATTATTGGCGAATACGAATATAAAGTAAATGATGTTATTGTGATTAGTACTTTAAGCGAATTAAATAATAATTATTCAAACCAAAGTTCTCATAGCATAGCGGGAAGTTCAATAATGAATAACAATAATAGACCAATATGTACAAATTGCACAGTAAACGAAAAAAGATTACGAACAGGTTTTGAAGACCCTGTGAGAGATTCGTATGGTACAATGATAGTTAAAAAAACAACACAAAATGGTTTAGAAGCTATTCAAATAAAGACAAGACTATCAGGCTATGGAACACCTTGGATTGAAGGCCAGCCTCAACCACCAACAGATTTTACAGTGCCTGCAGGCGAATATATATTAATTAAACAGTAACTCATATCTCATAACTTAAAACCTACAGGAATTTTCTTGTAGGTTTTTTGTTTTTAATCTGTCCCGAAACTTCACGATTATTTCTGATTCTTAATTAACTTCAAAATTCATTATTGATTGTTCGTTATTCAAAATTTTAAACTTGGAATTTTCAACTTGGAATTTTGAATATAGAAATTTAATTTCTTTGTATATTAGCCGACCAAAACATCAACATTGATATCAAAAGAAACCATAGAAAAAGTATTTGACCAAGCTCGTGTAGAGGAAGTCATTGGCGATTTCGTACAACTAAAACGTTCAGGAAGTAATATGAAAGGACTTTCTCCGTTTGTGAACGAAAAATCGCCTTCGTTTATGGTATCTCCAGTGAAACAAATTTGGAAAGATTTTAGTTCGGGAAAAGGTGGCAACTCCGTGACTTTCTTAATGGAACACGAACATTTTACGTATCCGGAAGCCATAAAATATTTGGCCAACAAATACGGAATTGAAGTGGAAGAAACTATTGTTACCAATGAAGATTTAGAACAAGCCAACGAAAAAGAAAGTATGTATTTGGTTTCGGAATTTGCCCGAGATTATTTTCATAAAACGATGTTGAATACAGATGAAGGTCAAGCTATTGGTTTATCGTATTTTAAAGAACGTGGTTTTTCAAAAGGCACAATAGAAAAATTTCAACTTGGTTATTCTCCAGATTCTTGGGACGCATTTACAAAAGAAGCCTTAGGAAAAGCTTATAAATTAGAATATTTAGAAAAAACTGGTTTAACCATCGTCAAACAAGAAGACGGAAAAACATTTGACCGATTCAAAGGTCGTGTCATGTTCCCAATTCAAAGTATGAGCGGTAGAGTTTTAGGTTTTGGTGGAAGAATTTTAACCAACGACAAAAAAGCAGCCAAATATTTAAATTCGCCAGAAAGCGAAATCTATCATAAAAGTAAAGTTCTTTACGGAATTTTTCAAGCAAAGCAATCGATTGCCAAACTAGACAATTGTTATTTGGTAGAAGGTTATACCGATGTAATTCAGTTCAATCAAAGTGGAATTGAAAACGTGGTAGCTTCTTCTGGAACGGCTTTAACGCCAGACCAAATTCGTTTAGTAAACAGATTAACCAATAATATTACCGTTCTTTTTGATGGTGATGCGGCGGGTTTACGCGCTTCTATTCGTGGTATCGATTTAATTCTGGAAGCTGGAATGAACGTAAAAGTTTGTAGTTTTCCTGACGGAGAAGATCCAGATAGTTTCGCGAAAAACAATTCGTACGAGGTTCTAAAACAATATTTAGACGAAAATTCGAAAGATTTTATTCAGTTTAAAGCCGATTTATTAGTTAAAGAAGCCAATAACGATCCGATAAAAAAAGCCGAATTAATTAGAGATATGGTTGTCAGTATTTCTAAAATTTCGGATTTCATAAAACGTGAAATTTACATTAAGGAATGTTCTCGTATCATGGATATTACGGAAGACGTGATTCGTAGTACATTAGCACAAATAGAGAAAAAAGACGTTTCAGACGCGAATAAAAAATTCACTGAAGAGAAAAAAGCATTCGAAGTTCATAAAAATAATGAACAGTTACAACCAGAAAAAATTGATAGTCAGTATATTTTCGAACAAAAAATTATTGAAATTTTATTGACTAACGGTTTAAAATCGGAAACGTTCACAGAAATTTTTCAAGCGGAAGACGAAACGGGAAATTTAGTCGATATTAAAGAAATAAATTCTTATAAAATTTACGAAAAAATATATTTGGCACTTCATGAAGATGAAATTGAATTGTCTAATCCTGTTTTCAAGAATATTTATACGGATATTATCAATTATTACAATCAGAATTTAGAATTTGAGATTGATAAATACATTTCGGAAACTACACCTGAAATTACAGATAAAATCACATCAATACTAATGTTAGAAGAACGCGATTCTTTACACAAATGGCATTTAAGAAAAATTGTTGTGGAAGATAAAGACATCAATTTAGAGCAAAATGTTTCTGAAACTATTTTATCTTACCGGTTTTTATTAATAGATAAAATGATTGCGGAAAATATGAAAAATATTTCGCCAGATGTGACTGTTGATAATTCAGAAATTTTATCTAATAGCAAGGATTTAATCACGTTAAGAAATGTAATTGCTAAAAACTTAGGTCGCGTTTTGGTACGATTTTAAAACGAAAACATCAGATACAGCAAAGCGAGTCGAAATATAAAACACACTTCGACTCTACTCTTTCTTACTGTCAGATTTTTTAAACCCTTAAATAATCTCTAACTGTTTTGCCTTGTTGATTAAATCCAATAAATTAGTTACACTTAATTTTTGGAGTAAACGTAATTTGTAGGTACTAATAGTTTTTTCATCTAAACCTAGTATTTTAGCGACTTCTTTGTTTTTTCGACCTTCGCTAAAATAGCGCAAAACCTCAATTTCTCTTGTAGATAATTTTTTAAATAAGCGTTCTGATTTTTTAGTTTTATTTAAAATCTCAATTGCTTTTCTAACTTCTGAACTGAAAACAAATTCTCCATTATTTACACGGATAATTGTGTTTTCTAATTCATCTAACTCAATGTTTTTTGACACATAACCTTTGACACCAGATTTTATAGCTGGTGGCGCATACAACGTATCAGAAACATTCGTAAAAAAAATCACATTCAACTTTGGGGTTTCTTGCAACAGTTTCTTAATTTTTAAAATACTATTTAGCCCTGATAATTCCGCATCTAAAATCACACAATCAACTGGAGAAGCTTCAATTTTTCGTAATAAATCATCATAATTTGAAACGACTTCTTCAATCTTAATCGTAGAACTATTTTTAAAATAGGTTTGTATTCCCAGGTGTACCACCGGAGAATTATCTGCTAAACAAACTGTAATCATACTACTATCTTTTTAAAATGTTAGCAATAATTTTATTACACAAAATTAGCGAAAATTTTTCTAAAAAAGTACTATTTATCTGATTATAAATTCTTTCGGAATTTCACAAACCGGAATAGGTTTCATTTTATGTTGGTTGATCTTATTTCGTTGCGAATAAATCCTAAAAACTTCCGCTTGTCTTCCTTCAAAATCTTCAGCAACTTTTCCTTTATCCTTTTCTAACATCGCCCATTCTAATTCGTCATAACTCGCTCCTAATTGGTCTTCATCACTTCTATCACCACCTAATGCAGCATCAGTAAACAAACCATCAGTTGGTTTCGCAACTAAAATACTTTCAGGAACACCTACAAATTTAGCAAGTTGTCTTACTTCACTTTTCATTAAATCGGCAATCGGACTCACATCTACTCCACCATCACCATATTTTGTATAAAATCCAACACCAAAATCTTCCACTTTATTTCCTGTTCCTGCAACCAAAAAGCCATGAATTCCTGCCAAATAATACAAAGTTGTCATTCTCAAACGAGCTCTTGTATTGGCTAAAGCTAAAAACAATACTTCTTCTTTTTCACAAGTTGGCACACTATTTTTAAACGTTTCAAAACTTGGCGTTAAATCAACCCTATCGTTAAATACGTTAGGAAAACGTTTTTTCAATTGATTAATATGTTCATTAGCTCGATTCACATGACTTTCCGCTTGGTGAATTGGCATTTCCACACACAAAACAGGAAAACCCGTTTGTGCACACAAAGTTGAAGTTAGCGCGCTATCAATCCCGCCAGAAATTCCAATTACAAAACCTTTTACGCCAGAATTCTCCGCATATGTTTTCAACCAATTCACAATATGAGCGTTAATTCCTTCTAAATTTAACGTTGTTTTATTTGACATAATTTTAATAAATAATTTAGGTATATAATTATATATTTGCAGTTCAATAATTTTTGATAAAAATAGTAAATTTCATACGATGAAAAAATTAATCTTTTTACTTATTTCAGGATGCTTCTTCATTCAATGCAAAAAAAATGATGCTGTTGAAATTGTGGACGTCAAAAAATCAGTAGATTTAAATATAGAACGTTTCGATAAATTATATGCCAAAGCAACTGTTAAAACGCTACCCGATTTAAAAAACCAATATCCGTTTTTATTTCCAAAACAGTTTCCAGATTCTATTTGGTATGCAAAAATTAGCGACCCAATTTTTAAAGAATTAAACGTGGAAGTTGAAAAACAATTTCCTGATAATAAAAAATTTGAAGACGGTTTAGAAATGATGGTTTCTCGTGTAAAGCATTATTTTCCAGATGAAAAAACGCCAAGAGTAATTACCTTAGTAAATGAAGTTTTAATTGACAAGAAGGCCTTTTACACCAATGATTTGATCTTAATTTCTTTAGATACGTATTTAGGGAAAAATCATAAGTTTTATGAGCCTTTTGCAGAATATCAAAAAGCAAATTTAGAACCAAATCAAATATTACCTGATTTAGTGACTAATTTTGCCTTCAGAAAAATTGTCCCTTCACAAGACAAAACATTAATTAGTGAAATGATTTATTTTGGGAAATTACACTATTTAAAAGACTTACTAATTCCAGAAGTTCCAAATTATCAGAAAATTGGATATACAGAAATGCAAGAAAAATTCTGTATCGAAAACGAATCGCAAATGTGGAGTTATTTAGTAAATGAAAAATTACTATACGATAATAACATTAAAAACTACCAACGTTTTATTGAAGACGGACCATTTACAAAATTTTATTTGGACATCGATAGAGAATCACCTGGTAGAGTTGGACAATGGTTAGGTTGGCAAATTGTAAAAAGTTATATAGAAAATAACGATGTTACTTTAGACGAACTTTTAAAAACAGAACCAACTGTAATATTTAACAAATCAGGTTATAAGCCTAAAAAATAATTTTCGATTTACGATTTACAATTAAAAATTTACGATTAAAAACTATAAAACACAAACATGAGCAAAACATCTGAAATAAAAGTAAATATAGAATTAGACCAAAACAATGTGCCTGAAAAATTAACTTGGTCAGCACAAGACGGCGGTGTAAATAATGAAGAAGCAAAAACCGTTTTATTATCTATTTGGGATGCGAAAGCGAAAGAAACACTTCGTATCGACTTATGGACAAAAGACATGCCAGTTGATGAAATGAAAATCTTTTTTCACCAAACATTAGTAGCCATGACAGATACCTTTCAACGTGCGACTGGCGATGAAAAAATGGCTGGAGCAATGACAGATTTCTGTGATTATTTTGCCGAAAAATTAGAATTAAAGAAATAAAAAAAATCTCCCGATTGGGAGATTTTTTTTATTTAATCATATCAAAATACCCTTTTTCAACCGCTTCTTGATGATTGGGATGTGCAATTTTTACCATTTCATTTACACGTTGCTTTAACGTTTTTCCGTATAAATTCGCAATTCCATTTTCAGTAATAATATATTGAACATGAGAACGAGTGGTTACTACTCCAGCGCCTTGTTTTAAATATGGAACAATTCTGCTTTCGCCTTTTTTGGTTATTGATGGTAATGCAATAATTGCTTTTCCACCATCGCTTAAAGACGCACCTCTAATAAAATCCATCTGACCTCCTACTCCAGAATACATTTTTGCTCCAATTGAATCGGCACAAACTTGTCCGGTAACATCAACTTCAATAGCAGAATTAATAGCAATCATTTTTGGGTTTTTTCTAATAATTGCCGTGTCATTTACTAATGAAGATTCTTTCATTTCAATAAATGGATTGTCGTTTACAAAATCGTATAATCTTTTCGAACCAATAAGAAAAGTAGCCAAAGCTCTTCCTCTTGAAGTACCTTTATAATTACAATTAATGACATCGTTTTCAATTAAATCAATTACACCATCGGAAAACATTTCAGTATGTAAACCTAAATCTTTATGATTTTTTAATTTACTCAAAGCCGCATTCGGAATAGAGCCAATTCCCATTTGCAACGTACTTTTATTCTCTATTAAAGAAGCTACATATTCACCAATTTTTTCTTCTTCCGCAGAAAAACTACATACTTCGTGAGCGAAAATAGGCACATCAACTTCTACCAAATAATTAATTTCAGAGACGTGTAAAATTCCATCTCCAAAAGTTCTTGGCATATTTTTATTGACTTGAGCGATCACTATTTTTGCGTTTTCAATCGCAGCGATACTCGCTTCAACTGACACACCTAAAGAACAATATCCGTGACTATCTGGTGGTGAAACATGAATAAAAACTACATCTAACACCACAACTTTTTTCCGAAACAACAAAGGCAATTCACTCAAGAAAACTGGCGTATAAGAACCATTTCCTGCTTTTAACGTGTGGCGTACATTCGCACCAATAAAAAAAGAATTCACATGAAAACTTGCTGCTAATTCCGGATTAGCATACGGAGCTTCACCTTCTGTATGCAAATGACAAATTTCTACATCTCTTAATTCATTAGCTCTTTCTGCAAGTGCTTTAGTTAAAATTGTTGGAGTAGCCGCCGCTGCTTGAACATAAATTCTATCACCTGACTTCACAACTTGTACAGCTTCCGCTGCAGTAACATATTTACTCATACCTGATTTTTACACAAAATTACTAGCCAAATTATGCTTAAAATATGACAAAACTCATACTTCTTCATAAAGATAAAAATTATTGAAAGAATATTGTATTTTTGCAATCTCAATTTCAAGAAGATGATTATAATAAAAACCGCAGAAGAAATAGAATTGATGCGCGAAAGTGCTCTGATTGTTTCTAAAACTTTAGGAATGATTGCGAAGGAAATTAAACCAGGAGTTACTACATTATATTTAGATAAATTAGCAGAAACATTCATCCGTGATCATGGTGCTGAGCCAGCATTTTTAGGTATGTATGGATTTCCTAATTCATTATGTATGAGTCCGAATACGCAAGTGGTTCACGGAATCCCAAACAATGTTCCTTTACAAGATGGTGATATCATTTCTGTAGATTGCGGAACGCTTAAAAATGGTTTTTACGGAGATCACGCCTATACTTTTGAAGTTGGCGAAGTAGCTGAAGAAACTAAAAAATTATTACAAGTTACCAAAGAATCTTTATACGCAGGAATTAGAGAAACTAAAGCAGGTAATCGTGTGGAAGATATCGGATATGCGATTCAAACGTATTGTGAAAGTCGTGGTTATGGTGTCGTTCGTGAATTATGTGGTCATGGTTTAGGAAGAAAAATGCACGAAGATCCAGAAGTGGCGAATTACGGAAAACGCGGTAGAGGAAAAAAATTAGTCAACGGTATGGTAATTGCCATTGAACCTATGATTAATTTAGGAACCAAAAACATAATACAACATAAAGACGGTTGGACAATTACAACTGCGGATAACAAACCTTCTGCTCACTTTGAACATGATGTAGCTATCGTAAATGGAAAACCAGAATTACTTTCTACTTTCGCTTATATTTATGAAGCGCTAGGAATTGTGAGTAACGAAGAAGATGGATTAAGAAGCGTACCGTTAGTTTTATAAAAATCAACAAGTATATTATAAACCCTTCAAGAGTTTGAAACTCGTGAAGGGTTCAACATAAAAATAAAAAATGAAAAGAATTTTCAAATTTATCCTAAATACCATTCCGCGTCCTATCTTAATTAGATTGAGTATTGTGGCACGTCCTATTATTGCATTCTTATTAAAAGGAAATAAATTCACCGACCCAATTGATGGAAATAGCTTCCGAATGTTTTTACCTTACGGATACGGAACACAAAGAAATAATGTGTTATCACCAAGTACTTTATCTTTAGAAAGACATCGTTTATTATGGTTGTATCTTCAAAATGAAACAAACTTTTTCACTTCAACAGAAAAAATTAAAGTATTGCATTTCGCACCAGAACAAGAGTTTTACAAACGTTTTAAAAAACAAGCGAATTTAGATTACACCACTACCGATTTACTTTCGCCATTGGCAGATGTAAAAGCAGACATTTGTAATTTACCTTTTCAAGATAATACGTATGATATGATTTTGTGTAATCACGTTTTAGAACACATTCCAGATGATACTAAAGCAATGCAAGAATTATATCGAGTAATGAAACCTGGCGGAATGGGGATATTCCAAATTCCTCAAGATTTAAAAAGAGACATTACTTTTTCAGATGATTCAATTACCGATCAAAAAGAACGTGCTAAAATTTTTGGACAATACGATCACGTTCGTGTGTATGGAAGAGATTATTTCGACAAATTAAGAAGTATTGGTTTCCGTGTAGAAGAAGTGGATTACACCAACACCATTCCAACTGATTTAGTAGAAAAATATTGTTTAGCTAAAGGAGAAATTATTCCTGTGGTTTATAAATAGTTGTTTTTGGCATAGTTTTTATATCTTTATAAAATTGAAAACCTAATTTATGAAGAATTTATTTCGAATCATTACACTATTACTAAGTACATTCGTCTTTTCTCAAGAGAAAGAAGTAGCTCCGCCATATAATATTAAAACGGTTTCTTTTTCTCAAAATGTAAATAATACGATTCCTTTTTTTAGATTAGGTGAAAATTTCGATTTACAATTTGACGATTTATACGGAAACGAAGCCGATTACTATTATACAATTGAACAATATAATTACGATTGGACACCAAGTCAATTACTAAAAAACGAATATTTAAATGGCTTAGACAATCAGCGTATTCAAAACTATCAGAACTCGTTAAATTGCTTGCAAATCTATTCACATTATACCTTAAGTTTCCCAAATAAGTTCAATCAGATTACTAAAAGCGGGAATTATATCGTGAAAATTTTCGATGATGAACAAGAAATTGTTTTCTCTAAAAAATTCATTCTTTATGAAGACAACACATCTGTAGGAATTACCATCAGACGTTCTCGTGATATGGAAACACTGTATCAAAAACAAAACATTGAGTTTTTCATCGACTACAAAGACAAACCATTACAAAATCCGAAAGAAAATATTAAAGTTTCCATTTATCAAAACGGTAAATTCAGCAATGCCATTCATAATATTAAACCGCAATATACCATTGGCACACAAATGATTTACAGATACAATAAAGAAACACAATTTTGGGCTGGAAATGAGTTTTTAAATTTCGAAAATAAAAACATTCGTGGTACAACAAACTCGGTTTTTAAAGTTACAACTGGCGATATTTATAATTCGTATTTATACACTAACGAAGCTCGAAAAAATAAAATTTACACCTATTTTCCAGACATCAACGGAAACTTTTTCGTCAATAATTTAAATTCTACACAAAACACTATAGAAGCAGATTATTCTTGGGTGTATTTTAGTTTACTTTCCGATGTAAATCCGCTAGAAAAATCGGTTTATGTTACTGGAATGTTTAATAATTATCAGATTTCAGACGAATTTAAAATGGAATATAACCAAGAAACTAAATTATTTGAAAAACCAATATTATTAAAACAAGGATTTACCAATTACCAGTATACTTTAGTTGATAAAAACGGTAAAATTGACGAACAAAATGCCATTGATGGGAACTTCTATCAAACTGAAAATGAATACATTGTTTTAGTTTATTATAAAGGTGGCGCAGAACGTTACGACAGAATTATCGGAATTGGAAGAGCAAATAGCACAGAGATAAAAAATTAACATTTAGTTTTATTTATTTTTCAGTAACTTTGATTTAACTAAAAACAGAAGATGGTTACTCAAATCACAAGTGGTATAAAAATTTCGGTTGCAACTCGTTTCGAGGGCACTTATTATAAAGAATATAAAATGCTTTATGCATTTTCTTATGAAATTACCATAGAAAATTTGAGCACAGATATTGTACAATTACAAGCGCGTCATTGGGAAATTCTCGATTCTTTAAACTTTACCGAAATGGTAGATGGTGAAGGCGTGGTTGGACAAACTCCAATTATTATTCCTGGCGATAAATACGTCTATTCTTCTGGTTGCATGTTGCATTCAACAATTGGTGCGATGCATGGTTTCTATACGATGCTAAACTTTACAACTTCTGAAAACTTTGAAGTTAAAATTCCTACTTTTAAACTTAGTGTTCCTTTTGCGATAAGTTAAAATTATTTATTTTAGAATTCAATTTATCCTTTGTACTTTTGTACTAGTTTTTAGCACATAGCTGAATATCTTAAAAACACGTCTAACAAATAACAAACTAAATAATGTTAAAAGGATTTTTTAATATACCAAAAGCGGTAAACGAGCCTGTTAAAGGTTACGCACCAAATTCTCCAGAAAAAACAAGAGTTTTAGAAGCTTACAAAGCGATGTGGAATACGAAAATTGATGTGCCTTTATATATTGGTTCAGAAGAAATTTTCACTGGAAATACTAAAAATATGTCGGCGCCACATGATCACCAACACATTGTTGGAACGTATCATTTAGCTGAAAAATCTCATGTAGAAAAAGCTATTGCTAATGCTTTAGAAAGCAGAACAAAATGGGCTAATATGGCTTGGGAACAACGTGCAGCTATCTTTTTAAAAGCAGCTGAATTAATCGCTGGACCATACAGAGCAAAAATAAATGCAGCAACAATGATTGCGCAATCTAAAACCATTCACCAAGCAGAAATTGATGCGTCTTGTGAATTAATCGACTTCTTACGTTTCAACGTAGAGTTTATGACTCAAATTTACGCAGATCAACCGGCATCAAACTCAGATATGTGGAACAGAGTTGAATACAGACCTTTAGAAGGTTTTGTTTATGCGGTTACGCCTTTCAACTTTACAGCAATTGCAGCAAATTTACCTGCAAGTGCGGCATTAATGGGTAACGTTGTAGTTTGGAAACCAAGTGATAGTCAAGTATTTTCTGCAAAAATCATTATTGATGTTTTCAAAGAAGCTGGAGTTCCTGATGGTGTAATTAATGTTGTTTTTGGTGATCCTGTTATGATTACGGATACGGTTTTAGCATCACCTGATTTCGCTGGAATTCACTATACTGGTTCAACATTTATCTTCAAAGAAATTTGGAAAAAAATTGGAGAAAACATTCACAATTATAAAACTTACCCAAGAATCGTAGGTGAAACTGGTGGAAAAGATTTCATTATCGCTCACCCATCAGCAAACGTAAAACAAGTTACAACAGCTATCACTCGTGGTGCTTTTGAATTCCAAGGTCAGAAATGTTCAGCAGCCTCAAGAGCTTATATTCCTCAAAGTTTATGGCCAGCAGTTAAAGAACAATTGATTGCAGATGTTGCAACAATGAAAATGGGTTCACCAGAAGATTTTTCAAACTTCATTACAGCAGTTATTCACGAAGGTTCATTTAATAAATTAGCTGGTTTTATTGACCAAGCTAAAAAAGATGCGGATGCAGAAATTATTATTGGTGGAAACTATGATAAATCTAAAGGTTACTTTATTGAGCCAACAGTTATCGTAACAACAAACCCAAAATATGCGACAATGGAAACAGAACTTTTCGGACCAGTTATTACAATTTATGTATACGAAGATGCGAAATGGTCTGAAACATTAACTTTAGTAGATCAAACTTCTGAATACGCATTAACTGGAGCTGTTTTAAGTACAGATCGTTATGCAATTGAAGAAGCAACTGTAGCTTTACAAAATGCTGCTGGAAACTTCTATATCAACGACAAACCAACTGGTGCTGTTGTAGGTATGCAACCATTTGGTGGAGCAAGAGCTTCAGGAACAAATGACAAAGCAGGTTCTGCACAAAACTTATTACGTTGGGTTTCTCCAAGAACAATTAAAGAAACTTTTGTTACACCAGAACATTATAGCTATCCATTTTTAGGATAATCTTTAATTATCAGATATAAAAAATGCCAAGTGAGAACTTGGCATTTTTTTATGTAATTAATTTCGGCTTTTAATGAAACAAATAATATTATAAACGCTAATACCCAGCCAAGCGATAAGTAATATAATTCCAACAGGAATAGTTACTAAACAAAGCCATCCAAAACTCATAAAAACACTATTTCCTTCATGAACTCGTTCTCCTGTAACAATACCTTCAAAATAGCTTCCAACGAAAGCTAAAATAACTGGAAAAAAAGCAACTAAAGCCAATAAAATAATTCCTAATACTATTTTATAAAAGTCTTTAAATTGATGAATAAAAATTAATTTCATTTTTGAGAAATTAACTATTCTTTTTTCTTCTTACCAAATAAACCTTTAATTCCATCTTTTATAGCACCACCAACTTGCTCTTTTGGAGTTGTTGTAGTTTTTGTAGAATCGGTTGGTTTTTTTCCTCCAATAATATTAGACAATGCCCCAGTTCCTTGACTTAACAACTTGTCTTTTTGCATTTTTACTAATTGTGTCGTCAAGTTTTTAGTCGCACTTTGTAAATCGGTTGTAATTTTTGGCGATTTGAAAGTTCCGTTCATTAATGCATTTACTGGAATACTTTCAATTTTCTTAGCGTCAGCTGGAGTTAGTTTCGCAATTAAGTTATTCACATCTTTTCCTAAATATTTAGTAGGAACATCAAACTTTAAGTCGTATTTCATACTTTGGTCAAAGCCATGAGAACCTGCAATTTGAACAGAAATGTCTTTATGTTTTAAGGTAAATGGTTTTACCGAAACTTTTCCATTATCAAAAGTTAATGCCGCTTTTACATCTTTCAAATTAATATCTTTTAAATCTAAGAATGTAGCTTTACTACTTAATTCTGATAATAAAGTTGATTTGTTTTTATTTAATGAACCTTGTAAAATACTCGCAAATAAATCTCCTGAAATACTTTTGATATCTGGCATCATACTTTGCGTTAAATTACCATTTAATTTAATAGTAGAATTCATTTTACCACTAATTACATCAGCAATTGGAGTAATCGCTTTCAATGTATTTAACATAGAAAAAGTTTGGCTAATATCAACCGTATTTAATCCTAAATCCATATCGAAAGTTGGAATTTTTCCTTTAGTTGAAACCAATCCGTTTAAACCAATTTTCCCACCAAAAACATCCATTGTTAAACCTTTCAAGTTTACGGCTTGGTCGCGAATAATTAATGTTCCCGCAACATTTTTCAGATTTAAATTATCGTAAATTACGGTTGTTGCTTTTGCAGTTAAAGTACAATCTAAGAAACTTGGAATTTTAACTTGTTCTGTAGTTTTCTTTCCTTCATCATTAGTTGTTGTCGTTGGCGCCATAAAATCGGACACCGCAAAAAGAGAAGAATTTAAGTTGAAATTCCCTTTTAAGATTTGATTTTTAAACAAAAATCCATAGAAATTATCTAAACTTCCTGAAACATTTATATCCGATTTTCCTGTTTTCGCTTGTAATTTATTCAAGTTAATTCGAGTTGGATTAAATGATACATCGGCAACAGCTACACTAACTGGTTTTGCCATTTCTGGTCCAGCATAATTGAATCCTGTTAAGTTGATATTTCCAGAATTTTTAATGTTTTGATACTGACTTGTTTCAACCGATTTCATATCGAAAGCTGTTTTTACATCTGCTCTTAAAATTCCATTTAGTGGTTTATCTAATTTTACAGGGTACGCTTTTGAAACATTCGCTAAATTAATTACACCTTTTAAAGCGGCATCAACATTCGGATTTTCAGCTAAGTTTTTCACATGAGCACTTGCATTAAAAACATCTTGATCAATAGCAAAAGACAACTTATCTAAATCAACGAAAGTGTCATTCATTAAACCTGTTTCGTTCACAATATGCGTGTCAATATGAATATTCTTAACCGATTTTGGTAAGTCTTTATATTTGAAAGAAGCGTTGTTTGACAACATTTCTATATTAAAAGTAGGAACAGTTGTATCGGTTAAATCACCTTTTACTTTTCCTTTTACTTCAAATTTTCCAGTCGTTTCAACATCTGCTAAATTTCCAGCATATTGAGCAGGAATTAAGCCTAAAAAGTTTTTAAAATCTGAAGATGGTGTGTTGAAAGTTAAATCGTACACCTGACCTTTTTCAACCATTTGAATAAATCCATTGAAATTTAATGGCAATTGATTGATTAAAGCTTTATTTTCTTTGAACGTGTATTTACTATTTTTCAAATCGATTCCTAAAACGGCATCCAAAGAAATTTTTACGTTACGCATAAAATTACTTTTATCCATATCGAAAGTTAAGTTGGCTGTTGTTTTCGTATCTAAATCTAAAACATCTTGTTCAAAATTTCCAGTTCCTTCATGATTGATACTATCTAAAACCATTTTCATTTTGGAAGCTTCATCTTTATAAGTGAATTTTAAATTTTCCACTTCATAATTCTGAATGCTTAACGCGAAAGGTTTTTCTTTTTTATCAGTTTCTTTTTCGTCGGTTTTTAAGGCAATATCATAATTACCAACACCGTCTTTATTGAAAAGTATATTTAATTTTGTGTTTTCTGTACTAATAGATTCGATTTTCATTGGTTCTTTTTCACCATTGAATAATTCCATCATACTCATTTTTAAGCTGATTTTATCTGAATATACTAACGTATCACCTTCAAATGGCGCTTTGTTAATGATACTCATTTTATCTAAAGTTACATTGGCTTGTGGAAAACTTTTAAATAAGTTTAAACTTACATCTTCCAAACCAACTTTAGCATTTACATTTTTATTTATGGTTTCAACAATTTTTGCTTTGATTTTATCTTTAAACAAAAAAGGTACTGCCGCTAAAACAATTACAAGTGATAGCAACGTAATTCCCGACCATTTTAAAACTTTTTTCAACATATGAATGAATTTTTGAATATTTTTTTTAATAACTACAAAGTTAGTACCAAAGTACAAAAACTTAACCAAATTATTGTTAAAAAAAAACGCCAAACTTATTAAGAATGGCGTTTTTGTATTAGTTTTTATTAGTTTTTACAAACTCAAATCGAAAGGCATAAGCATTTGCACGCCTTTTCTGTTTTGCATTTCTTTCATTTTTTTAAGCAAACTATAATTTTCTTCACCTAATTCTTCTTTCATTATTGTTTCCTTAGATTTATAAATACTTGCACCAGCTAATCCTTCTAAAAACTCATTGAAGTTTTTCTTGTATTCTGGATAGTTTTCTGTTCTGAAACTCTTTGTTTTTCCTAAACTAGCAGCGTGAGCAATAGCTGCATCTAAATTTCCTATTTTATCTACTAAGCCATTTTTAATCGCATCCGAACCTGTCCAAACTCTACCTTGTGCAATAGCATCCACTTGATCGAAAGTCATTTTTCTTCCTACTGCAACTCTATTCACAAACGTCTTATAAATTTGATCAACACCTTCTAAAGCAAATGTTTTGTATTCTTCAGAAATTGGTTCAAAAACACTATAACCGATTGCGTTTTTGTGTGTTTGTACTTGTTCTGCATTTACTCCATATTTTGTAGCAAATCCGTGCGCATTTGGCATCATTCCAAACACTCCAATTGAACCCGTAATTGTTGTTGGTTCTGCAAAAATGGTATTCGCATTACAAGCAATGTAATATCCGCCAGAAGCTGCTAAATTACCCATTGAAACCACAACTGGTTTTACTTTTTTAGTCAATTCAATTTCTCTCCAAATTAACTCTGAAACCAAAGCACTTCCACCTGGACTATCAATACGAAGTACAATTGCTTTAACATCTTCGTCTTCTCTTGCTTCTTTCAAAGAACGATTTATTGAACCTTCTCCAATATAATCTACATCACCTTCTCCACCTCTAATTTCTCCTTGTGCATAAATAACCGCAATAATATCATCTTTAGTAAAATCTTCAGATTTTGTAGATGAATGATCAACGTAATCTGTAATAGAAATTGATTCCACATCTTCGTCTTCTTTTACTTTCAATTTGGTTTTCAACATATCATTGAACTCATCTTCATAAGCCACCTTATCCACCAATTTTTGTTGTAATGCCATTTGTGGTGTTCTTGCTAATAATCCATCAGCAATTACATTTAATTGAGCCACAGAAATGTTTCTGTTTTTTGCAATATCTTTTACGATGGTTTGCCAAACCGATTGCAATAAAACAGTCACTTGCTCTCTGTTTTCTGGACTAATTTCTTGAGCTAAGTAAGGTTCCACTGCACTTTTAAACTTTCCATGACGAATGATTTCCATTTTTAAACCCGTTTGATCTTGGAAATTTTTAAAGAATAACAATTCCGTACCTAAACCTTTAAAATCAACTTCTCCAGCAGGATTTAAATATACCGCATCTGCAATTGAACTGATATAATATTCTTTTTGGGAAAAAATATTAGCATACGCATATACAAACTTCTTCGATTTTTTAAAATCTTCTAGTTTGTCTCTCAATTCTTTACTTTGAGCTAAACCTAAACTAGATTGATTATTTACAAGTGTAATTCCCTTAATTTTATCATCTGTTTTTGCCGCATCAATAGCTTTTAAAACTTCAACAAAACCAACTTTGTCCTTATCTAACATTAAAGAACTAAACGGACTATCCGATTCGTATTTCCCAGCATAATCGAATTTAATTTTCGCTAAATCTAACTGAATAACCGAATTATCTTTCAATTTTACCTTATCCTCACCACTTCCTAATAATGCGCCAAGTCCAATCAATAAGAAAAAACTAAGCAACATAAATAAAAATATTCCTACAACTGTAGCAAAAACGCTCTTAAAAAAATTCATAATTATTATTTTATATACTGATAAGTAGCTTTTTGAGTGAATTTGTTACATGTTCATAAAAAAATATTTTTTGTAAAGTATAAGTCTAAAATTGTTTGTTAATTTGCCTTTACATGAAATCGCTAATTAAGAACAATTTGTTGAAAACAAAATCAAATGAAGGTAAAGCGATAACATTTGTCATTTTAAAAACAATTATTATCTTCAAATGAAATCACAAAACACAATTATACTTTCTTTAGGTACAAATATGGGTCACAAATTGGAAAATTTGCTAACCTGCATAGATGCCATTCATCATACTATTGCTACAACAATTAAAGTTTCAAAAGTCTACGAAACACCAGCTTGGGGATTTGATGGCGAAGCATTTTATAATTGTGCGGTGAAAATTCATACCTATAAATCGGCCCCAAAAATATTGAGTCAGATTTTAAAATTAGAAAAAGAATTAGGTCGAGTTAGAAGTCATTCTGGAAATTACGAATCGAGAAAAATTGACATTGATATCATTTCATTTAACGATGAAATTATTGAATCTGAAAACCTAAACATTCCACATATTCACTTACATAATAGAAAATTTGTTTTGTTTCCTTTGCGAGATGTTGCTCCGAAATGGAATCATCCAAAATTGAATAAATCTATTTCTGAACTGATTCTTTCTTGTGAAGATGAATCTGAAATTACAGAAATCGGACAGTTAAAAAATCCAATAGAAAATTTAGATTTCCAACAACTGAATTACATTGCTATTGAAGGAAATATTGGCGCTGGAAAAACCACCTTAGCCACAAAAATTGCAGAAGATTGTAATGCTAAAACCGTTTTAGAACGTTTTGCAGATAATCCGTTTTTACCCAAATTTTATAAAGATCAAAGCAGATATGCTTTTCCGTTAGAAATGTCTTTTTTAGCCGATCGATACCAACAATTATCAGATGATTTGGCCCAATTTGATTTGTTTAAAGATTTTGTGGTGGCTGATTATCATATATTTAAATCGATTATTTTTGCAAAAGTTACGTTGCAAGAAGACGAATTTCGTTTATACAAAACCATGTTTGACATCATGTATAAAGAAATGCCAAAACCCGATTTATATGTGTATTTGTATCAAAACACCGAGCGTTTATTGGCCAATATCAAAAAACGTGGAAGAAATTACGAGCAAGAAATTCCTGCAGAATATTTAGAAAAAATCAATCGTGGTTATTTAGATTACATCAAATCGCAAGCCGATTTAAACGTCTTAATTATTGATATTTCCGATTTAGATTTCGTTAAAAAACAGAACGATTACGTTTTTATTTTGAATGAGATTAAAAAGAAAATAGAGAATTAGCACTTTTTGTGAAGCTGAATTTATTTCAGCTTCTGAAACAAATCCCAAATTACAATTCCAGCACTTACTGAAATATTCAACGAGTGTTTACTTCCTAATTGCGGAATTTCAATCACACCATCGGATAAATTAATCGCTTCCTGAGAAACACCTTTGACTTCATTACCAAAAATCAACGCATATTTAGTTTGCGTTTCAGGTTGAAAATTATCTAACATAATGGCATTTTCCGTTTGCTCAATTGAATAAATTTTTACGTTTTCTGCTTTCAAATTCGCTACAACTTCTAATACATCTTTCGCATATTCCCAAGTTACGGTTTCCGTTGCACCTAAAGCCGTTTTATGAATTTCCTTATTTGGTGGAACAGCCGTAATACCACATAAATAGATTTTTTCAATCAAAAATGCATCTGAAGTTCTAAACACAGAACCAATATTATGTAAACTTCTAATATCGTCTAACACAATAATTAATGGTGTTTTTTGCACAGCTGCAAATTCTTCTTTACTAATACGATTTAATTCGGCGTTGGCTAATTTTCTCATGATGCAAAGGTATTTTATTGATTTCAAGCTTCAAAATTTTTGTTTAACAATTATTAACATGTCAATAACAACAACTAACAAATGGTTTGTCTAAATTGCCCGAAAAAACTTATGAAATTATTAATCTGCTTATTTACTTTACTGTCAACATTTTGTTATTCACAAAACTCAACTGCTTTAGAAAAAGTCAAACAAAAACAAGATGCAATCATTGAAGAATATTATACAAATTGTGCTCTAAAACATAATTACAAATATGAAGCATCACAATGGCAAGCTTGTTTAGACAAAGGTTTAGCAAAAGATTCCACAATTGCGTATTTATGGCAACAAAAAGCAATGCCTTTATTTAAAGCAAGAAAGTATGAAGCCGGAATGGTTTTCTTAGACAAAGCTGTGGCTCTTGACGAAAACAAATGGCTAGATTATAGAGCTTTCATCAAATGTATTTTCGCAAAAACTTTTAAAGAATCTATTATTGATTTTGAAAAATGCAAAGCCAGAATTGGAAATTCATATGTTATGGATCATACCTATGATTTTCATATTGCTTTATGTTATTTGCAATTAAATGAATTTGAAAAAGCTGAAAAAACATTTAAAGCGGACACCGATTTCCAAAAACAAAACCAAGGTGAAGCACATCATTTAGATTTATTTTATTACGGAATTTCCATTTTTGAGCAAAACAGATTTGAAGAAGCCATTACTGTTTTCGATAGAGCTTTAAAACAATATCCAACATTTTCAGATGTGAAATTTTACAAAGCTTTATGTTTAAGAAAAATCTCAAAAATGGAAGAAGCGAAAATTTTATTTGAAGAATCGAAAAAAGATTTAGAAAATGGTTCAACAATAAATGAAGACCAAATTCATTATGAAATGTATCCGTATCAAATTAGAAAATTAGTCAAACTTTAATTTCTTTTTTATTAAAATTTCGAATACAATTGACATTAAAAATGCATTTTGTCATTGCCTTTGAAATTACTACCTTCGCAAGCACTAAAATTTTACATTGTGGCTAAAAAATCAGCATCCGAAATCAAAGATTCGACTCCAAAAGTATCACCGTTAATGCAACAATACAATACCATTAAGGCCAAATATCCTGATGCGTGTTTGTTGTTTCGAGTTGGAGATTTTTACGAAACTTTCGGTGAAGATGCCATTCGTGCTTCAAGAATTTTAGGAATCACCTTAACCAAACGTGGAAATGGAAGTGAAAGTGAAACGGCTTTGGCTGGATTTCCGCATCATTCTATTAATACTTATTTACCAAAATTAGTAAAAGCTGGACTTCGAGTAGCGATTTGTGATCAATTAGAAGATCCGAAAATGACGAAAACAATTGTAAAACGTGGTGTTACCGAATTAGTGACTCCTGGAGTTTCTTTTAACGATGACATTTTACAATCGAAATCAAACAACTTTTTAGCTGCTGTATTTTTAGGTAAAAAAACCAATGGAATTACGTTTTTAGATGTTTCAACTGGTGAATTTTTAACCGCAGAAGGAAACGAAGAATATATTGACAAGTTGTTGCAAAATTTCAGACCAAGTGAAGTTTTGGTTTCGAAGCAACAAAAAGCCGATTTCAAACAGCACTTCGGAGAAGATTTCCATGTTTTCTATTTAGAAGATTGGATTTACAAAGAAGATTATGCTTTCGAAAGTTTAACTAAACATTTTCAAACCAATTCATTAAAAGGTTTTGGAGTGGATGATTTTAACGAAGCGATTATTTCTTCTGGTGCGATTTTATATTATTTATCGGAAACGCAACATAATAAAATTCAACATATTACCAACATTCAACGTATTGCAGAAGATGCGTATGTTTGGATGGACAGATTTACGATTAGAAACTTAGAATTATATCATAGTTATAATCCGAACGCGGTGACATTAATTGATGTGATTGACAAAACGCTTTCACCAATGGGTTCACGTTTATTGAAACGTTGGCTGGCTTTGCCTTTGAAAGACATCAATAAAATCAGAGGGCGTCATGAAGTTGTCGCATATTTAAAAGAAAATTCGGAAGAATTAAACCAAATTCAATATCAAATAAAACAAATTTCCGATTTGGAACGTTTGATTTCGAAAGTCGCGACAGGTAAAGTTTCTCCAAGAGAAGTTATACATTTGAAAGATTCGTTAGATGCGATTATTCCAATTAAAACATTGGCTTTACAATCGAAAAATGAAGCTTTGAAAACCATTGGTGATAGTTTACATGCTTGCGAATTATTACGAGAAAAAATCGGTGCGACTTTAAACCCTGATGCGCCAGTTGCGATAAACAAAGGAAATGCAATTGCAGTTGGTGTGAATGTCGAATTGGATGAATTAAGAACTATTTCTTCAACAGGAAAAGGCTATTTGGATGCTTTAGAAAAACGTGAAAGCGAAGCAACAGGAATTCCATCGCTAAAAATTTCGTTTAATAATGTATTCGGATATTATATTGAAGTTCGAAATACACATAAAGATAAAGTTCCTACGGAATGGATTAGAAAGCAGACTTTAGTCAACGCTGAAAGATATATTACAGAAGAATTAAAAGAATACGAATCGAAAATTTTAGGTGCGGAAGATAAAATTTCACAACTAGAAAGCATGTTGTACGAACAATTAGTAAATTGGATGGCAACATATATTAAACCGGTTCAATTAAATGCCAATTTGGTAGCACAAATCGATTGTTTGCAAAGTTTTGCACAAATGGCAATCGAGAATAAATATGTGCAACCAGAAATTGATGACACTTTCGATTTAGAAATTAAAGAAGGTCGACACCCAGTTATTGAAAAGCAATTAACAGTTGGAACACCTTATATTTCTAACGATGTATTTTTAGATAGAGAAACGCAACAATTAATTATGATTACTGGACCGAATATGTCGGGTAAGTCTGCTATTTTGCGTCAAACAGCTTTAATTGTTCTATTGGCGCAAATGGGAAGTTTTGTTCCTGCTGAAAATGTGAGAATGGGCGTTGTAGATAAGATTTTTACACGTGTTGGCGCGAGTGATAATATTTCTATGGGCGAATCGACATTTATGGTGGAAATGAACGAAACCGCTTCGATTTTGAATAACATTTCTGATAGAAGTTTGGTATTGTTAGATGAAATTGGAAGAGGAACCTCAACATATGACGGAATTTCGATTGCTTGGGCTATTGCCGAATATTTACACGAGCATCCGAGTAAAGCCAAAACACTTTTCGCAACACATTATCACGAATTAAATGAAATGGAAGCTATTTTTAATAGAGTTCAGAATTTTAATGTTTCGGTAAAAGAATTAAAAGATACCGTTTTATTCATTAGAAAATTAGTGAAAGGCGGAAGCGAACACAGTTTTGGTATTCACGTGGCTAAAATGGCTGGAATGCCACAATTGGTAATTCAGAAAGCGGAAAAAATATTAAAAAAGTTAGAAAAAGATCATTCTGGAGAAGCTTTAAATGGAATTAAAGCCGAAAAAGATGAAATGCAATTAAGTTTTTTCAATTTAGACGATCCATTATTGGAAGATATTAAACAAGAAATTATGAATATTGACATCAATACGTTGACTCCAGTGGAAGCTTTAATGAAATTGAACGAAATAAAAAGAATGATTAGTAAAAAATAATTTGCTATAACATTTTCAAATTCAAAACATTAAAGAAAAGATTAAAAAAAGATTAATTTTTTTTTCAAAAAGTACTTGCGAGAATAAAATTATGTACTATATTTGCACTCGCAATACGGAAGTAATGCCAATGTTCTTAAAAATCGCGAAAATAGCTCAGCTGGTAGAGCGCGACCTTGCCAAGGTCGAGGTCGCGGGTTCGAGCCCCGTTTTTCGCTCAGAAAATATATAAAATACCAATTATTGTGTTTACACAATAAAATGCTTGAGTGGTGGAATTGGTAGACACGCTGGACTTAAAATCCAGTGGGTAGTAATGCCCGTGCGGGTTCAAGTCCCGCCTTGAGTACTAAAAGCTTCAAACTATGTTTGGAGCTTTTTTTGTTTATATAAATTTGAGATACTCCTCTCGAAATTTTCAAGATCTAATTTCACAATTAAATACTATATTGCACCAAAATACAATCCCAACAAATGGCAACCTTTGTAATCAGTAAAAAACTTAGCGGACATTACAAATACGAATTAACTTCTCGTAGAGGAAAAACCATTTTTATTAGCAACGCTTTTGAATTGCGCTTTGAATGTGAAGACGAAATTGAATTACTTAAGAAATCAATTGAGAAATTATTTTTTATGCGTTTCCGTTCCCCAGCAGGGAAATTTTACTTTAAAATCATTTTAAATGATAAAGAATTAGCTGTTAGCCGAAAATACTCCACACAGTTAATGCTAGAAAAAGGAATTAATGAAATTTTAAAGTACGGCGCAAAAGCCGAATATTTAGATTTCTCTAAATCTGAAGATATTTTTCCGCCAGCGGAAGATGTTTTTGGATAACTAAGAATTGTTTCACAAAGACACACAAAGATTCACAAAAAACTCTCTTTATCACTATTACTTATACAAACTTACAAAGTGACGCTTTCAGCGCTCAGCACAACAAATTTAATATATAATTTCGTTAAGTTTTAAGCAAAAAAAATCCCAGCAAAGCCGGGATTGATTTCTTTTCGAAAAGAAGGTCAAATATTATTTTTTAACTTCTTCTTTAGCAACTTCTTCAACTTTAGCAGCAGCAGAATCTACTTTTGTAGCAGCAGAATCAACAACAGCAGCAGCAGAATCAACAACAGCAGCAGCAGAATCAACTACAGCAGCAGTAGAATCAGCAGAAACTTCTCCTTCAGCTTTTTTGTTACAAGATACTAATACTGCAGCAACGAATGCTAAGCTTAAAACAACTTTTTTCATCTTAATTTTATTATAAAGGTTAATTATTTATGGAGCAAAGATATAAAAAAATTTAAATGACAAATACTTTTTCGTCTTTTTTTTAAATTATTTTTTCTTTGTTGTCCGAAATGCTTTTTACAACTACCGTGCCAAAGTTTATTTTTTAGCTTTTTTCGGTGTATTTGGTTGATTATAAATGATTTTCATTTCATCAATTAAATTTTTTGCACCCGCAAACTTATCAATGATAAATAAAATATAACGCGAATCAACCATAATATTCCTACAAATATCTGGAGAATAATACACATCACTCATCGTTCCTTCCCAAACTCTATCGAAGTTCAATCCAATCAAATTTCCGTTAGCATCTAACGCTGGACTTCCTGAATTTCCACCTGTTGTATGATTCGTAGCAATGAAAGCAACTGGCATTTTACCGTTTTCCGCATATTTACCATAATCTTTCGCATTATATAAATCGATTAATTTTTGTGGCACATCAAATTCATAATCACCAGGAACGTATTTTTCCATTACTCCATCTAAGTAAGTAAATGGTGTATAAACTACTGCATCGCTTGGCTTATACCCTTTTACTTTTCCGTAAGTAACACGTAAAGTTGAATTTGCATCAGGGAAAATTCGAGCTGATTTTGGACTTAATTCTAAAATCGCTTTCATATACGTACGTTGTGTTGCAACATTTCTCAAATTGATTTCATCATATTTTGGAGCCACATTTTTATTGTAAGCTTCAGCCAAAGTTTTCACGAAAGCAAATCCTTTATCTTGATTTAATTTTTCTAAAACTGTTTTCGCATCACCAGCTAATAATTCTTTTAAACCAGCATAAGATGTTAATTTAGAAGATTTAAAAATATCCGAAGCCAATTGTGTTGCATTAATTCCTTTTAAACTCGCTGGTAAAAATTGTTGTGGCGATTTTTTACTGTAAATATCTATTAGTTTTTCGAAAACTTTTTCATCTACTTGCGCATTGAAATCCTTGTATAAAGGTTCGAAACTCTCAATTAAATTCTTTTTTCTATCATTGAAAGATTGTTCTCCTTTTGAATTATATACTTGTTCTAGTTGAAATAATCTATATCCGAAAGTTAATATTTCTGAATGACGTAACACTACTTCACTATAATAATCTCTTGCAATAGCATATTCTTTAATCTCAGCATAATTTTTTGCGAAATCAGACAATAAAGTTCCATATTCAGCTTGCTTACCAGCTTTTGTAATTTTATCTGTTAAATCTTTTTCAAATTTTTGTTTTGCACCAACAGCATTAGACTTGATTAATCCTTTACGTTCACCAATCCACTTTTTCCAAGCATTAGCAATTGAAGCATATTTTGAAGCATATTGGATTTTAATCGCTTGATCTTTTCTCATAAATCCATCTTGTACTTTCAAAGCAGCATCACGCACTTCAATACGAGCTGGATTTAAATCGTTTACCATTTGTTCTACAGCATAAGAAGGTAAATATTCTGTAGTTCTTCCTGGATAACCTAAAACCATTGTGAAATCGTTTTCTTTAATTCCTTTTGCAGAAACCGGGAAAAAATGTTTCGGCGTATAAGGCACGTTGTCTTTTGAATATTCTGCCGGACGATTATTTTTATCCGCATAAACTCTAAATAAAGAGAAATCTCCTGTATGACGAGGCCAAACCCAATTGTCTGTATCTGAACCAAATTTTCCAATCGAACTTGGTGGCGCTCCAACTAAACGAATGTCTTTAAAGTTTTCTGTTACGAATAACAAATACTGATTTCCATCGTAAAATGAACGCACTAAAACATCTTGCCAAGCTTCTCTTACATACGATTTGTTTAACGCAGCAATGTTTTCTTGAATTTTCTTTTGTTTATCTGCTTCAGAAGTTAATGCAGCTGTACCTTCAAATACTTTCGCCGTTACATCGTCAATTTTTACAATAAAAGTCACTACCACACCTGGGTTTGGTAATTCTTCCTCCATTTTGTAAGCCCAAAATCCATTAGCTAAATAATCATGTTCAACTGTAGAATGACTTTGAATATTATCATAACCACAGTGGTGATTGGTTAATAACAATCCTTTTGAAGAAATCATTTCTGCTGTACAACCTCCATCAAACTGAGGAACAGCATCTTTTAAAGAAGAATGATTAATTGAATAAATCTGATCTGCAGTAAGTTTTGAACCTAAAGCTTTCATTTCGTTTTCGTTCATTCCTTTTAATAAAGAAGGAATCCACATTCCGCCTTGTTGGGCATTTACCTGAACGATAAATAGTAGTAAGAATAATTTTAAAAATCTCATATGCATTATAGTTTATGTTTTAATATTTTTCGATTGTGATTGACAAAATCGTGGGCAAGATACAATTTTTGTGCATTTTCATTATGCTCTTCCACCTCCAAGTAGAGCATTTTAACATTTAATTGTGAACTTTCTTGTTGAATAAATTGAACGGCTTGCTTTCCAAATCCTTTACCTTGATGCACATTTTTAATATACAATTCGTCTAAAAAAGCCAATATTCCTTTGTATTCGAAACTAAAAACAAACGTTAGAATTACGTATCCGACAATTTCTTCTTCTTGATAAATCAACCAAGCTTTTCCTAAGTTAGGATTAGTAATAAATGTTTCAAAAAGTTGTTTCGATTCGGCAACATCAATTGGATAATTATCAATCGCATAAAAATCTTGCATCATAGAAACGATGGTAGGAATTTGTTTTTGTTGAAGATCTTTAAAAGTGATCATTTTATACAACCAATTTTAAAATTCTATCTGTTGCGCCTTTATTCATTTGAACAAACGTGCTACAAATATGTCCTTTTTCATAACGCTCGTCTTCATTTTGAAGTAATAAATTAAACGCTTCATTTAATTCCGTTTGGTTTTTTATTGAAATACAACCTTCCAGACCAACCAAAGCAGTTGCTTCTGCAAAATGCGAATAATTCGAACCAATTACAATTGGAATTCCGAACGTAGCTGGCTCTAAAATATTATGGACACCTGGATTTCCAAAACCTCCACCAACATAAGCAATATCAGCATAACTGTAAATTTTGGTTAAAATTCCGATGGTATCAATGATGAAAACTTGATAATTCGATACATTCTGATTTTCTTTTTCCGAAAATAGAATCGTAGATTTTGTTATTGAGTTTTTTAAATTCTGAATTTGCTCCGATTTAATATTATGAGGTGCAATGATAAATTTCACATTATCTACCGATTGATTAATGAAATTCACCAATAATTCTTCATCTTTTGGCCAACTGCTTCCAATCACAATTGTAGTTTGATTATTCTTAAATTGTTTGATAAAATCTAAAGAATTGTCTTTTTCTAGAATCGCAACTACTCTATCAAAACGCGTATCGCCAGAAACTCTTACATTGGTAAAACCAATAGATTGTAGTAATGCTTTCGACTTTTCATTCTGCACAAAAAAGTAATTAAACATTTTTAATGCATTTCTATAAAATCCACCATACCACTTAAAAAAAACTTGCTTTTCTCTGAAAATTCCAGAAATTAAATAGGTAGAAATGCTTCTTTGTTTTAACTCGTTTAGATAATTAGGCCAAAATTCGTACTTAATAAAAAATACTTTTTCTGGATGAATTAAATCTAAAAATTGCTTCGCATTAGCTTTTGAATCTAAAGGCAAATACACCGTAACATCAGCAATCGCATTGTTTTTTCGAACTTCATAACCTGAAGGTGAAAAAAATGTAATTACAATTTTATGATGTGGAAATTGTTGTTTTACTTTTTCAATTACTGGTAAACCTTGTTCGTATTCACCTAAAGATGCAGCGTGAAACCAAAAGACTTTATCTTCAAGATGAATTTTATCTTTTAACGTTTGAAAAACCGACTTTCTACCATCCACAAACAATTTCATTTTCGGACTAAAAAGCGCCAAAAGTTTTAAAATTTGGGAAGCAAAAAGCACAACAAGGTTATAAATAAATAGCATATAAATAATTTATGTGGCTAAATTACGTTTCTTTTATGTAACACAAAAAATGTAAGTAGAATTTCTTACTTTTGCTACACTTAATTATATTAGGATTATGAAAAAACTACAAATGGTTGACTTAAAAAGTCAATACGAAAAAATAAAAGACGAAGTTAACGCTTCAATTCAAGATGTTTTAGAAAACAATACTTATATAAACGGACCTTTAGTACATCAGTTTCAAGCTAATTTAGAAAAGTATTTAGGTGTAAAACACGTTATTCCTTGTGCAAACGGAACTGACGCGCTTCAAATTGCGATGATGGGTTTAGATTTAAAACCTGGTGATGAAGTAATTACTGCCGATTTCACTTTCGCTGCAACAGTAGAAGTGATTGCTTTATTACAATTGACTCCCGTTTTAGTAGATGTGGATTTGGACAACATGAACATTTCGTTAGACGGAATTAGAAAAGCGATTACTCCAAAAACAAAAGCGATTGTTCCAGTACATTTATTTGGTCGTGCCGCTAACATGGATGCGATTATGGAAATTGCTAACGAACATAATCTATACGTAATTGAAGATAATGCTCAAGCGATTGGTGCGAATTATACCGACAAAAATGGTAAAAAATCTAAAGTTGGAACTATCGGACAAGTAGCTGCAACTTCATTTTTCCCATCTAAAAACTTAGGTTGTTATGGTGATGGTGGCGCTATTTTCACTAACGATGATAATCTAGCACACATTATTAGAGGAATTGTAAATCACGGAATGTATGAAAGATATCATCATGATGTAGTTGGAGTAAATTCGCGTTTAGATAGCATCCAGGCTGGAGTTTTAAAAGCAAAATTACCAAATTTAGACGCATACAACTTAGCAAGAAAAACGGCTGCAAAAAAATACAATGAAGCGCTTTCTGTGAACAATAACATTGTAGTTCCAAGTTTTGATTTTAATGGTGACGATCACGTATTTCATCAATATGTAATTAGAATTACGAATGGAAAACGCGATGCTTTATTAGCACATTTACAAGAAAAAGGAATTCCTTGTGCTATTTATTACCCAATTCCATTACACAGTCAGAAAGCATATGCTGATGTTCGTTATAAAGAAGAAGATTTCCCAGTAACTAACCAGTTATGTAAAGAAGTTATTGCCTTACCAATGCATACAGAATTAGACGACGAACAAATTAAATTTATTACGGATACCGTTTTAGAATTTTTAAAATAAAAGAATGAAAATAGTAGTTACAGGAGGTTTAGGTTTTATTGGTTCTCATACTGTCGTAGAATTACAAAACGAAGGTTTTGAAGTTATCGCAATTGACAATTTATCCAATTCTTCTATTGAAGTTTTAGATGGAATTGAGCGCATTTCTGGTAAAAAACCAATTTTCGAAAATATCGATTTAAGAGAAAAGGCTGCTGTTCAAAATTTCTTTAAAAAACATTCTGATGTTTCTGGAGTGATTCATTTTGCTGCCAGCAAAGCTGTTGGAGAAAGTGTTGAAAATCCGTTATTATATTACGAAAACAACATCAATGCTTTGGTTTATGTGTTGCAAGAAATGACGCAATTAGAAAACTCGAATTTCATTTTTAGTTCTTCTTGTACAGTTTACGGTCAAGCCGAAGTGATGCCGATTACGGAAAACGCTTCTGTGCAACCAGCCATGTCTCCTTATGGAAACACGAAGCAAATTGGAGAAGAAATCATTACTGATGTAGCCAAAGTGACGAAAATGAATTCGATACTTTTAAGATATTTTAATCCAATTGGCGCACATGAATCGGCTGAAATTGGCGAATTACCTTTAGGAGTTCCTCAGAATTTAGTGCCTTTTATTACACAGACTGCTTTTGGTTTGCGAAAAGAACTTTCGGTTTACGGAAATGATTATCCAACACCAGACGGAACGGCTATTCGTGATTATATTCATGTAGTTGATTTAGCCAAAGCACACGTAATTGCGATGCAACGTTTGTTAGACAACAAGAATATTGATAAAGTAGAAACTTTCAATTTAGGAACTGGAACAGGAAGTTCTGTTTTAGAAGTGATACAATCTTTTGAAAAAGTTTCTGGAGAAAAACTAAATTATAAAATTGTAGGAAGACGTGAAGGTGACATCACCGAAGCTTACGCCAACACTGATAAAGCCAATAACATTTTAGGCTGGAGCGCCAAACTAAGTTTAGATGAAAGTTTAGCCAGCGCTTGGAAATGGGAACAGAAAATTAGAAGTTAATAGTCAAAAATAAAATAAATGCCTAAAAATGTAGATGTCAAACTAATACTTTCCATGATAATTGTGGGGTTAGTTTGGGGAACCACATTTTTAGGCATTTCAGTTGCAGTAGAAACCATTCCACCATGGTATTCCACAACAATTAGAAATTTTATTGCGGCTTCTATCCTATTCATCATCTTACTTTTTCAAAAAGAATTCAAATGGATTGGTTGGTTGGCTTTTCGACAGCAATTAATATTATCTGTTTTGATGATAGTTTTGGCAAATGGTTTTACGACAATTGCCGAACAAACTTTACCTTCTGGTTTAACATCAATTATAAGTGCCATAAATCCAGTTGTAATCTTTTTACTAAGTATCTCTTTCCAACTTCAAAAAGCAACCTTAAAAGGATTTATTGGCGTTTTATTAGGGTTTTCAGGTGTGCTTTTTCTCTTCAAAGATGGCTTAGGCGATATTTTAAATCCAGATTATAAAACTGGTGTAGTATTTTTAAGCATTGCAATTTTAACATGGGGATTAGGCACCATTTATTCGAAAAAATTAAGCTATCAACCTAATAATTTAACGCTAAATTTATTTTATCAATTTTTCTTAGCTTCTTTGATACAGATGGTTTTGTCTGTGATAATTTATCCAAATTCTGAAATTGAAACCTGGTCAGCAAAAAGTATAGGAGCTGTTGTATATTTAGCTATTTTCGGATCAGTGATAGCCATGTTTTGCTATCAATACGCTTTACAAAGAGTTACACCAATACAGGTTTCTATTTTAAGCTATGTCAATACGGTAATTGCAGTTTTCTTAGGTTGGTATTTAAATAACGAAGTAGTTACCAAAGATTTCATTGTTGCTGTAATTTTAATTATCATTGGTGTCTTTGTGATTAATTATAAGAAGAAATAAATTCTTAAAGAAATGAAACAATTTAAACTTAACAATGTAGATTCTGAAGACATAGAAGACGCAATTATTAAAATTGAAAAGTCATTTAATATAAAGTTTGAAGTAAACGAATTGTCTCAAGTAAAAACATTTGGAGAATTATCAGATGCAATTATCGATAAAATTCAACTTGAAAATATAGAAAGCTGCACCACACAACAAGCTTTTTATAAAATTAGAAAAGCAATATCAGAATTATTTTATATCGAAAACATCAAACCTGAAACTAAACTTGTAGAAATTTTTCCTAGAAAAAATAGAAGAAAAGACATTAAAAAATTTGAAAAAACATTAGGATTTAAAACTGATATTTTAAACCCAAAAACAATTATTTCTATAACTTTAACTTTGTTTACAATAGCTTCTTTGATTTATATTTTTTTCAATTGGAAAATGGGTTTATTAGGAATAATTACATCAATATTTGGACTTAAAATTGCAAATATTTTTGGAAAAGAATTCCATCTGAAAACTATTGGGGAATTATCTAAAAAAATAACCAAAGAGAATTATTTAAACTCAAGAAGAGATTCAAATTCATTTAATAAAAAAGAAATTGAATCTATAATTATTGAATTATTTTGTGAATATACTGCTATCAAAAAACACGAACTCACAAGAGAATCTACATTTGTATAAACAAAAAAAATCCCAACTTTCATTGGGATTCCTTTTCAAAGAATTACTTTTTAGAAGCTTCTTTCAATTTTTGCGCAGCTTAATCTAATTTCTCAGCACTTTTCTCAAGAGCTTCTCCAGCTTTTGCTTGAGTAGAATCAACTGCTTTGTCTAATTTTGCAGCAGCAGTGTCAATCACTTCTTCTGTTTTAACTTCCAAAGAATCTACTTTGTTTTCTAATTCGTCTTTCTTTTTGCCATCGCAAGAAACTAAGACTGCAGCAACGAATGCTAAACCTAAAATTGCTTTTTTCATTTTGGTTGTGATTTAAATAAGTTAATTAATTTTTGAACTTATAATTCGATATTCAAATTGCGTGCCAAAGAATTTATACTTTTCCTAAAGTATATAATTGTTCCATTGTAGGGGTTTTACTACCACCAGCGGGTTCTAATGTTATACCGAAAGCTTCCGCTCCGACTGTTGCATCAACTTCAATTAAATATTTCATTTTATCTGCTGCATTGTCAATTAAACCAATACTTGTTGGTGTTAACACAGGAGCTAATTTTAATGACCAAACTTGGTAAACCATTCCATCTGGAGGCGTTGGTAAACTAGAAGCGTCAATAAAAACTTTATTCGTTTTATTATTCCAATATACTTTTGCAGAAGAAGTTGGTGAAATCGCTTGTCCTGCTAATTTTACCACAATATTATTTTCATCTTTTAATACCGTATAAGACGTATTAATTTGATTGTTTAATTTTTCTTTTGCTGAAACCGTTTGTTCTAATGTTTGTTTTTCGTTTAACAAACCGTCAATCTCACCTAAATTATTTTGTTGTAAATTATATAAATAGCCACAACCTAGCAAGAAAACAGCTGCAGCAGTCCAACCAATATATTGACTTAAGTTCAATTTCGGTTTCAGTTGAATAACATCCTTATCTAAATCTAATTTCTGTTTGATTCTACTATAATTTTCAGCAGATAAAGTTGGTGCAAAACTAGACGACAAAGCGATAACAGATTTCTCAATAGAAACTATTTCATTTTTTACATCGACATCTTCAGAAGCTATTTTAGCAATTTCTGCTGTTTCTTTTTCAGATAATAATCCGAAAACATACAGTTCTAAATTACCAGATTCTATTAATTCTTTATTTTTCATATCTATACTTGTAGGTAAGTTCTTAAATCGTTAATACAAGTTCTATTTAAAGTTTTCACGGTTCCTAGTGGCATCTCTAATTCTTCAGATGTTTCGGCCTGTGTGTAACCTTTAAAAAATAACAAATCTATGATTTGAATACATTTGGGTTTTAATTTTTTGATAAACTCGCTAACTCCAATAATGTCTATCTTATTCATAAACTTATTCTCGTTATCTATTATACCTACGAAATTATCTAACTCTTGGTTTTTTAATGACTTATTATATCCCTTAGAGCGCATTTTATCTATGGTTGTGTTTCTGGTGATATTCAACATCCAAGTATACAATCTTCCTTTATCAGTATTATATGTATCAATGTTTTTCCAAATTTTCACAAATACATCTTGTAAAACATCTTCGGCTTCTTCCCTATTCTTAATTAAGTTAGAAATAACTGCAAATAAACTTTTTGAATACATATTGTATAAATAAGTATATGCCTTACCGTCTTTCTTTTCAATAAGACTTAAAACTTCTTCTTGACTCATAGATTATTTTTTTATCGTTCTTACAAATCTAGATAAAAATATCCTAAAAAAACTCAAGTTGTAAATAATAACTAATTTATAAAAAATGTTTAACAATTGTTCAACGAAGAAAGTAGACATATTTTAAAACCACGACTCTTTTTTTATCGTAAATGTGAGTAATAAATCCCTAAAAATGAAACCGGAAATGAAAAAATTATTATTATTGACTGCCTTCTTTACCATTAATTTTATAAATGCTCAAGTTGGAATTGGCACAACTATTATAGAAAATGGCGTAGAATTACAAATTGAAAGTAACAACAGAGGTTTATTGATACCGAGAGTAGTATTAACCTCAACATCAATAGCTGCGCCAGTTGGACCAACACCAATTGCAACAGGTATTTTAATTTACAACACAGCAACTGCTGGTACTGGTATAACTTCAGTAACACCAGGATTTTACTATTGGTCAGGCACCGAATGGATAGCTTTAAAAGCTACAGCAGGTCAAAACTGGAGTTTGACTGGAAATGCTGGAACTTCTCCTGGAACCCAATATTTAGGAACTTCCGATAATCAGAATTTCCAAATAAAAACAAACAACACATTAAGGATGACGGTTGAAAATGACGGTCAAGTAATTGTAGGAACTGGAACTGCACAAGCAAATACATTAACTACAATAAATGCTGGAGCAACACAAATTGGATTATTTGTAAATAGTTCCAATTCGGCAAGAACCATTCGTGCTTTAAATGCTACAAACACCATGTTTGTTATTGATGGCGGAAACTTAGATGCCAATGGCGGAAGAGGTGTTATTGGAATTAGTGCCAATTTAGCCGCAAATGCAACTTCTACTGTAATGGGTGTTCTTGGTGTTGCTGGAAGAACAACATTTACAGAATTACCTGGAGAATCAATAGGAACTTCCGGACAAGGAACAACTGGAATTTTTGCAAGAGGTGTTGGAAAAGGGACTGGAGTTGATTATAATGCAGGATATTTTGAATACGATCAAGACGATAATTTATCAACAAGCAATGGCCCATTTGCAAGAATAGCAGGTAAAGATGTTGACTATTTTACTGGTGGAACAGCTGCAAGAAGAGATGTAACATATGGTGGTTATTTTGACGCGAATACTTCAACAACAGATTTTGTTTTTGTTGGAGCTAGAAATAATGGAACTTCTTACAAAGTTTTAGGTGGTGGTTCAGTATCAACCATGGTGAAAGATGACGAAGGAAATAACAGAATTTTACACGCAACAGAAACTCCAGAAATTTTATTTGAAGATTTTGGAACTGGGAAATTAGCAAATGGTGAAGCTTATATTTCAATTGACAAACTATTGAGTAAGCACATCTACATGGATGAAAAACATCCTATGAAAGTTTTTATTCAATTAGAAGGAGATTGCAATGGTGTATTTGTAACTGAGAAAACTTTAGAAGGTTTTAAAGTTAAAGAATTAGCTAAAGGAAAATCAAATGTGGCTTTTTCATGGAATTTAGTTGCAAACAGGGCAGATGTTGTAAATAAAAACGGAAAAGTTGAATCTAAACATGTAGATGTTCGTTTTCCAATTGGTCCAAATAAATTAGATACTGAAAAACAAGTGGAGAAAAAATATGAAATTAATGAAAGAGAGTTAAAATAGTTTTGTTTTTTTTAGTTGAAATCTCGTTAGGTGCAAACTTGACGAGATTTCTTTTTAAAAATACTTTTAAATAATCTAAAGTAAGTAATTAAAAAAACATAAAGAAGCCTGTGAAAACAATACTTTTTAAAATAATTAACATTTTTTAAAACCAAGAGCAAACTTTTTCCGTAAGTGTAAGGGTAATCAATAAACATAAACAAAATGAAAAAATCAAAATTGTATGTAAGCCTTTCGTTAGTAGCGATAACAGGTTTATTATTAGTAGCGGCAGATCACATAGATTCGCCAGGTGTTTCAAACACCGGAAATGACATTACAGATGTATATGCGTTTCAAGGTTCAAACACAAACAACTTAGTATTTGTTGTAAACACACAAGGGTTACTTACTCCAGGAACAACAGGAGCTGCAACATTTAAAGAAAATGTACTTACAGAAATTAACATTGACAACAATGGTGATAATGTAGAAGACTTAGTAATTCAAGCCATTAAAAGAGGTAGCAAAATGTACTTTTTCGGACCAGTTGCTCCAGGAACTCCAGGAACAAGTAGTACGATTAAAACAGGAAACGCAGCAGGTTCTGTAGAAATTTCTCAATACGGAAGCGCAGCAATAACTTCAACTTCTGGTGGAATGAAATTTTTCGCTGGACCAAGAGACGATCCATTTTTCTTTGACTTAGGACAATACCAAGCTGTATTAGGTGGAGCATCAGGATTTAACAACCCTGGAACAGACACTTTTGCTGGAACGAATGTATTATCAACTGTAATTGAAGTTCCAAAATCGATGTTAGGATCAAGCTCTTCAATTAACGTTTGGGCTGAAACGAAACAAAAACAATAATTAATTTTAAATCGAAACAAGATGAAAATAAATGCTATAAAATTTCTGACATTATCAATCCTTACAGCTACTACATTCGTAAGTTGTAATAATGATGACACTATGACTGCTGACGAACAAACAGATTTCTCAGGAACATACGTACAAAAAGATCAAATGGGTCGTCCTGCAATAAACACTGTATTTATTGCTTCTGGTGCACCAAAAGATGCTTTCAACACAACCACTCCATCTGCAATGGGTGCAAATTATCAATCTGTATTTCAATCAAGATTATTAGCTTTAAATCCTGGTTATACAACGAATGCGTTAGGACAAACAGCAACTCAATTAACAACTTTATTAGCTACAGACGTTATAGGTGTTTCAAAAACTGGAACAACAACATTTTTTGACGGAACAAATATATTAACAGGAAGAACTTTAGCAGACGACGTTATCGATGTGGAATTATTACTAATTTTTGGAGGTCCAACAGGAGGTTCAAATACAGGTTTAACTTCTGACCACGTGGATGCAAATGATAAACCATTTTTAACTTCATTCCCATACTTAGCAACTGCTTGGTAAATTATTTTATAGCGTGCATAAGTAAAATTGTGCACGCTATTTTTCAAAAAACTAAACTAAAAAAACTACAACATACAACTATGAAACTATCTAATCTTTTAAAAATTATACTTTTTACCATTAGCCTGTCTAGTTGTAAAAACGAAAACTCAAAAATTACAAAAGCTTCAGATTATAACTATTTCTTAAATCTATCTGAAAACAATAACATACAATTAGCCAATTCTGAAATTGATTTTTGGCAAAAAAAGTATGATGCCACTCCTGAACAAACGAGTTATTTAAGTCAACTCGCTGGTTATTACACATCATTATTCGACGCCACTTTTGAAGTCAATTATTTATATAAAGCCGAAGAATTATTGTTAAAAGTAAATTCTGAATTTAACTATTCAGAAGTTGGACCCATTCGTGCTTTAGCAAAAAATTATATTACGCAACATCGTTTTAGAGAAGCTTTAATTTTAGCGAACAAAGCTTTAAAAATTGGTGAAGGTTTTAAAGAAACTCAGAAATTGCTTTTTGATGTCAATATGGAGTTAGGAAATTATACCGAAGCCAAAAACAACTTATCAAAATTTTATAATACTGAAGATTTCGATTATTTAATTCGAATGGCAAAATGGAACGATCATATTGGCGATTTACCAACTGCGATTACCTTAATGGAAAAAGCTACAAGTAAAGCAGAATTAAACGAAAACAAACATTTAAAAATTTGGGCGTATTCAAATTTAGGCGATATGTATGGTCATGCCGGAAGAATTTCGGATAGTTATACCTTTTACTTGAAAACACTTAAAGAAGATTCAAACAATTATTATGCATTAAAAGGAATTGCTTGGATTGCCTTTTCACACGAAAAAAACACCAAAGAAGCCAATCGAATTATCGATATAATTGCTAAAAAACACAATTCGCCAGATTTCAAATTATTCAAAGCTGAAATGGCAGAATTCAACAAAAACGAACAAGAAAAAAACAAATATATTCAAGAATATTTTGCCTTATTAAAAGACCGAAATTATGGTGTAATGTACAATAAATACAATGCAATTTTATTTGCCGATAATAAAAAAGATGCTGTAAAAGCATTAGAAATTGCCTTTCAAGAAATTAAAAACCGACCAACTCCAGAATCATATGATTTATTAGCATGGGCGAATTACAACTTAGGAAATACGAAAAAAGCTTTAGATATTTGTGAAAAACATATCGTAAACAAATCATTTGAACCTGAAATAAATTACCATTTAGCTGAAATTTATAAAGCCAATAAAATGACTGATAAAATCAAACCTATTAAAGAAGATTTACTATCAAGCATTTATGAATTAGGTCCAAACATGAAAGAAAAAATAGAAAAATTATAATGAAAAAAGCATTTCAAATAGTTATATTATTACTGACTACCATCGTTTTTTCTCAACAGAAAGAAGGTGTAGTTACAGATACATTGGGCAATACAATTGAAAATGCTTACGTATATAACGAAACCACTAAATCGCACGCACATACAAACGAAAACGGTCAGTTTATTTTAGATAAAACTTTTGATAATGATGTGTTAATCATCACAGCTTTGGGTTTTAAAAGGAAAACACAACTTGTAAATGGTTCTGAAAAAATAATTATTCTAACTAGTTCTTCTATTAATATTGAAGAAATTGTCATTTCGAAAAAAAACAACGCTATTTCTCAAATTATGAAGCTCGATTTACAAAATTCTCCCGTAAATTCTTCTCAAGAAATACTTCGAAAAGTGCCTGGTTTATTCATCGGACAACATGCTGGAGGTGGAAAAGCTGAACAAATATTTTTACGCGGATTTGATATTGATCACGGAACGGATATTGCACTTTCTGTAGATGGAATGCCAGTAAACATGGTTTCTCATGCTCACGGACAAGGTTATGCCGATTTGCATTTTGTGATTCCAGAAACCTTAGATAAAATTGATTTTGGCAAAGGAAGTTATTATGCCAATAAAGGCGATTTTGCTACAGCTGGTTACGTCGCTTTTAAAACAAAAGAGAAAATTGATAATAATGTGATTAGTTTAGAAGTAGGTAAATTCAATACAATAAGAACGCTTGGAATGTTCAATTTATTACCAAAAAGCAACAAACAAAGTGCTTTTATTGCCAGCGAATACATCACTTTTGACGGACCATTTATTTCGAGTCAGAATTTTAAACGACTGAATTTATTCGGGAAATTTACCAATATTTTAGAAGACAATAGTAAGTTTTCAGTAACAGCTTCACAATTTTCAAGTGAATGGACGGCATCAGGACAAATTCCGCAACGTTTAGTAGATGCTGGAATTATTTCCAGATTTGGCGCTGTTGATGATACTGAAGGCGGAAAAACATCGAGAAGTAATTTGAATGTGGAATATTACAAACCTATTTCTGAAAACTTGTTTTTTAAAGGAAATACGTTTTACAACAACTATCAATTTGAACTGTATTCGAATTTTACATTCTTTTTAGAGAACCCAATTGATGGCGATCAAATTAAGCAAAAAGAAAACCGAACTATTTATGGTTTCAATGGAGAATTCAACAAGAAAATAGTTAACTCAAAAAGCAATTATCAAGTTGGATTTGGGCTAAGAACAGATGAAACCAAAGACACAGAATTATCCAACACTAAAAACAGAACGACAACAATTAATCAATTGAAGTTGGGAAACATTAGTCAGAAAAATTATTTCAGTTATATCAATTTGGATATAGAATTGGGAAATTTCACGATTAATCCAGCTGTCCGATTCGATTATTTTCAATTTTCGTACCAAGATAAAATAATCCCTATATTTCAAATTGACAATGAAGAAAAAGTGAAAATTTCGCCTAAACTAAACTTCCTTTTTGCTCCAAACAACAAGGTTCAATATTTTCTAAAGTCTGGTTTAGGCTTTCACTCAAACGACACTCGAGTTATTGTTTCACAAACGGATAAAAAAACGTTACCAACTTCAGCTGGAGCCGATTTAGGAACGATTTTTAAACCTATGAACAACTTAATTATCAATAGTGCGTTGTGGTTTTTGCAATTAGAACAAGAATTTGTTTATGTTGGCGATGCCGGAATTGTAGAACCAAGTGGCAAAACAAAAAGAATGGGAATCGATTTTGGATTTAGATATCAACTATCAAAATTCGTTAATTTGAATTCTGATATTAATTATACGTATGCGAGAAGTACGGAAGAACCAGAAGGACAAAATTATATTCCGCTAGCGCCAGATTTAACGTCAACAGGTGGAATTAGCATTACGAATTACAAAGGGTTTTCGTCAAGTTTAAATTACAGATATTTAAAATCGAGACCAGCAAATGAAGATAATTCAATTGTAGCAAAAGGGTATTGTGTATCCGATTTCAATATGAATTACCAATACAAAAAAATAAATTACGGAATTGTGGTCGAGAACCTTTTCAACACCAAATGGAATGAAACTCAATTTGCCACCGAATCGCGATTACAAAATGAATCCCAATCTGTTGAAGAAATTCATTTTACGCCAGGAACTCCTTTCTTTATAAAAGGAAAAATTACCTATACTTTTTAAAAAATAATTATAATTGTTGATGTTGTTTTTTTTAGTTAGAAATCTCGTCTTGTTTAACAGGATGAGATTTCTTTTTACAACTAAATTATTTATTTGCAGATTCTTTCACTTTTTTAGCACCTTTTTCAATCGCTTCAGCACCTTTAGAAACAACCGTTTTAAATTTCTGCTTCACTTTTGTGGTATCAATAACTTTAGCGACTTTAGCTTTTGTTTTTTGAGCCGCCGTTTTCACCTCAGCACCAACTGCTTTACTTGCGTCTTTAACTTTAGCACGAGTTTCTTCTTTGCAAGAAATCATCGTTGCTGCTACTAAAATTGGAAATAGTAATTTTTTCATCTTAAAAATTTTATATTTTCTATATTATTTAATTTACAGAACTAATTCTGCATACAATTTTTCGAATGTCGCATCCAAATCGGAACTAAATCCAGAATGTGGTCTAGAAGTTTGAATACTAGAACTTTTTACAGCTGTTAACCATCTGAAACGCTCTTCTATTTCGAAGGTTCCAATTGGTCCTCCATCCGATTTTCCATTACAAATTTTCACAAAAGAATCCAAATTCATTTTTAGTTGTTCGATATCAAATTCGGAACAAAAAGAAGTGATTTTTTCTGTCGGAATTTGGTATTCAATTCGTAAATATTTCTGACGCTTGCATAAAAGCATCAAACCCACATTGATAAATTCTTCGCGTTCAACCTTTGGTACCACACGAATTACAGCATAATCATATAAGTGTTTTTCGTGCATCTTGAGCTTCTTTTAAAAATATTTCTGAGTTCGATAATCTTATAGATAAAAATTGAAAATAAACCTCTTTAATTTCATCTGGAGTTATTGCACCATCATCCCAAAGTAACCAATCTTCTGGAATTCCATTGACAATTTCTCTTAAAATCGTATCGTTTAATTTTGAAGTAAATTCTTGATGCGCTTCTTCTAAAAGACTAGCTTTTGGTAACAAAACGTGATCTTTTATTAAAGCAAATGGAGTAATTGCATTCTTTCCCCAATTGGTCCAAGAATGATGAAAATAGAAACTGGCGCCGTTATCAATCAGCCATAATTCTTTCTTCCAAATTAACAAATTGGTGTTTTTAAATGTTCTATCCACATTCGTAATAAAAGCATCAAACCAAACAATTTTAGAAGCCAGCAAAGGTTCGCAATCATTCACCGCCGCATCATACGTAATAGAACCTGACAAATAATGCAAGCCTAAATTTAAACCTTGACTAAACTTTAATAAATCCTGAATTTCTTCATCGCCTTCTGTTCTTCCAAAAGCTTCATCTAAATTGGCAAAAACCAATTCTGGAATTGGTAAACCTAAAAATTTTGCAATTTGTCCGCCTAAAAATTCTGAAATCAAAGCTTTTACTCCGTGACCAGCGCCTCGAAATTTTAAAACATATTTAAAATCGTCATCAGCTTCCGCCAAAGCAGGTAAAGAACCACCTTCGCGAAGTGGCGTAATATATCGAGTAACGTTTACAGTTCGTAAGTCTAAATTCATAGAAAGGAATTCTTTTACCAAAGATAGCAAAAAAAAACTCCGATAAATTATCGGAGTTTTTATAAAATTGTATTGTTATGCTGAAATCGTTTCGACTTCTTTATTGATTTTATTTACCAATCCGACCAACACTTTTCCTGGTCCAACTTCTGTAAAACTGGTAGCACCGTCAGCAATCATTTGATTTACCGATTGTGTCCATTTTACTGGAGCTGTTAATTGAATAATTAAGTTTTTCTTAATCTCATTCGCATCAGAAACTGCACTTGCCGTTACATTTTGGTAAACTGGGCAAATTGGTTGAGAAAAAGTTGTTGCTTCAATTGCAGCCGCTAATTCTTCACGAGCTGGTTCCATCATTGGCGAGTGAAATGCGCCACCAACTGGTAAAATTAAAGCACGTTTTGCTCCAGCTTCTTTCATTTTTTCACAAGCTAATTCTACGGCTTTGTATTCTCCTGAAATTACTAATTGTCCAGGACAGTTGTAATTTGCAGCAACTACTACTCCATCAATTGAAGCGCAAATATCTTCTACAATTTTATCTTCTAAATTTAAAACCGCAGCCATAGTTGAAGGCGTAATTTCACAAGCTTTTTGCATCGCTAAAGCCCTTTTAGAAACTAATAACAAAGCATCTTCAAAAGATAAAGCACCATTTGCTACTAAAGCAGAAAATTCTCCTAATGAATGTCCGGCTACCATTTCTGGATTGAAATTGTCTAAAGTTTTTGCTAAAATTACTGAATGTAAAAAAACCGCTGGTTGTGTAACTTTCGTTTCTTTTAATTCTTCGGCAGTTCCTTCAAACATAATATCTGTAATTCGGAAACCTAAAATTTCGTTTGCTTTTTCGAACATTTCTTTAGCTAATGCTGAATTTTCGTATAAATCTTTACCCATTCCGGTAAATTGTGCGCCTTGTCCAGGAAAAACGTATGCTTTCATATTATTTTGTTTCAAGATTATTGTTTCAATTTTAAAAAACAAAAGTACTTATTTTGTAACAATCTCATCAAATTAATGACTAATAATTTACAAAAACTAAACTATTTTTAAATGAAAAAACTATTACCAATACTACTTGTTATAATCATAACAGTATTCTTTTTTTATGTTTCATTACCAGTTTTAAGTTATGGATTTTCGGGCATAACTGTTTTACTTCTTATTATTGCCGCTTTATTGTTTTTCTCTTTTTCTAAATTTACGATTAGTTCTGACGGAAAAAGTTATAAACCAGTAGCTGTTTTCTGGAAAATTCCAGCGATATTAATTTTCGTGGCGATATTATACGCATTTGTATTACCTTTTTTTACTTCAAGTCCGATTTTTAGAAATCAAGATTATAGAAATTTAATTGGAAAAGTAAAAGATGGCGATAAATTAACTAATCACATTGCACCAATTTCTATGCATGAAATCAGGGTAGTTGATGAAGATTTGGCTCATTTATTAGGTGAAAAAATATTAGGTTCGCAACCTGCATTGGGAAGTCAGGCAGAATTGGGTGAGTTTTTCATTCAGAAAGTTAATGGTAAATTATATTGGATCGCACCTTTAGTACATTCTGGTTTCTTCAAATGGTTAAACAATTCTGAAGGAACTACAGGTTATGTAATGGTTTCTGCAACAAATGAACGAGATGTGAAATTGGTTCAAGAAGTAAACGGAAAACCAATTCGTTTAAAATATCAAGATGAAGCCTATTTCCAAAGTGATACGCGTAGATATTTATATTTCAACGGATACAGCACAGTTGGTTTAGCCGATTTTACTTTCGAAATTGATGAAAAAGGAACACCTTTTTGGGTAGCGACTAAATACAAAAAAGAAATTGGTTTTTCTGGAAATGATGCGACTGGCGTTGTAGTTTTAAATGCGCAAACTGGTGACATTACAGAATATGATATTAAAAACACACCAACTTGGGTGGACAGAATTCAACCGATTTCATTCATTAAAGAGCAATTGAGCGATTGGGGTGAATATGTAAACGGATATTGGAATTTCTCCAATCAAAATAAACTTCAAATTACAGAAGATTTGACTTTAGTGTACGGAAATGATAATAAATCGTATTGGTATACTGGAATTACTTCTGTTGGAAAAGACGAATCGGCAGTTGGATTTGTTTTGGTAGATACTAGAACAAAAGAAACTACTTTCTACAAACAAAGTGGTGCTACAGAATTTGCGGCACAAAGCTCGGCACAAGGAAAAGTCCAAGAAAAAGGTTTTGTGGCTTCGTTGCCAATTCCCTACAACATTAACAACATTCCAACTTACGTAATGACATTAAAAGACAATGGTGGATTGGTAAAAATGTATGCGATGGTTTCGATTGCAGATTATACGATTGTTGGAACTGGAAATACGATGCGTGAAGCTTTAACAGCTTACAAAACCGCTTTTAATTCTTCAGGAAATAAAATAAATGCAGATAGTAAGTCGGCAAAAAAAGTAATTGAATCAACTGTGGTAAGAATTCAAACGGATGTGAAAAACGGAAACAGTTTTTATTATTTCACTGTGAAAGATTATCCAAGTATTTTTGTGGGTTCATCACAAATATCAAACCAATTGCCAATTACAGTTGTTGGTGACAATGTAAAAATCTCTTTCGATTTAGATAATGAAGAAATTATTGATGTTTCGACATTTGAAAATGTGAGCTTGAAGAAATAACAGATTATTTTTCATACAAATAAAAAACCCTGAACTTAAAAAATTCAGGGTTTTTATCTTTTATATTACAATCAATTATTGTTTTAAAAGCTGTAATTCGATGTTTAATTTCACTTCTTCACCTACTAAAACTCCGCCTGTTTCCAAAGCCGAATTCCAGTTTAAACCCCAATCTTTACGATTAATTTTTCCTTCGATATTTAATCCAACTTTTGTATTTCCCCAAGGATCTTTCATTAATCCACTGAATTCAGTTGCCAATTTTACTGGTTTAGTCACACCGTGAATTGTTAAATCTCCAGCTAATTCATAATTTTCATCATCAATATTTGTAAAAGAAGAAGAAACGAAAGTTAATTTTGGATGGTTTTCGGCATCAAAAAAGTCGGCACTTTTTAAATGATTATCTCTATCCGAATTGTTCGTATTTATCGAATCGATATTTGCAGAAAATTCAATTGAAGATTTTGTAAAATCATCTTCTTCTGCTGAAATTGTTGCATCGTATGTTCCGAATTTACCTGAAACATTTGTAAACATCATGTGTTTTACTTTAAAACCAATTTCTGAATGTGTTGGGTCAATTGCCCATTTAGTTGTTGCCATAATTTTATTTTTAAATATTATCTTATTATTATTTCAATTTGATAGTACAAAGATAGTATCAGTGAAATGATGCAACACTTAACCTAGATTAAGAAATAAAAAAAGGGAAGTTTCTAAATCAGAACTTCCCTTTTTTGTTTTATACTAAATTCGCTTGAAGCGTAATTTCAGTATTTAATAATTTTGAAATCGGACAAATTTCTTTTGCTTTTTGAGCAATTGCTTGAAACTCGGTGTCTGAGATATTTGGTACTTTTGCATTCAATTCTAAATGAATTAAAGTGATTGTTCCATCTTGAAAAGTAACTTTAGCTGTTGTGTCTAAATCATCTGGTACAAACCCCGCATCAGTTAGTAAAAAACTTAATTGCATCGTAAAACAACCTGAATGTGCGGCTGCTATTAATTCTTCTGGATTCGTTCCTACACCTTCTTCAAAACGAGTTTTGAAAGATAAATTTGCATTATTTAATGTTGTACTTTGAGTCGTAATTAACCCTTTTCCTTCCATTCCGGAACCTTTCCAATTTGCGTTTGCAGTTCTTGTAAATTTCATATGTAGATATTTATTGTTTTTTTATTTGTCATATGGTATCGCTTATCTTCATTGGTGTTTGTTTTCAACAAACTTGTTGTTAATGGCGATTTCATAATTTAATTTTTTAGTAGTTATATTGATTTTATAATTTCTAATAATTGATTTTTCAACTCATCATTTGTAATTCCTTTTTCGGAATCAAAATTATCGTTAAAACTTGGCAGAGAAAAACTACCTTTTACAATTCCGCCTTGAAACGGAAATCTTTTGGTAGCAATATCCAAAACAGAACTTCCACCGCGAGCTCCAGGAGAAGTCGCTAATAATAACATCTCTTTTTCCTGAAACGTTTTCGCATTGATTCTTGACGCCCAATCTAAAACATTTTTGAAAGCTGTAGAGAAATTTCCGTTGTGTTCTGCAAACGAAATCACAATTAAATCGGCACTTCCTAGTTTCTCATAGAAATCGGTTGCCAAAGCATGAATTCCGTGTTCTTTTTGTTTATCCACAGAAAAAACGGGCATTTCATAATCGTTTAAATCTAAAACTTCCACAGAAGCATTTTCAAATTGATTGGCAGCATACGTTACCAATTGTTTGTTTATGGATGTCTTACTTGACGAACCAGCAAAGGCGATGATTTTTTTCATATGTTTAAATTTTATTTTTAAGCGGTAACATATGCAATCGCATTTTGGTTATAGGTGTTTGCTCACACAAACTTTTTGTTATTAGCGATTTCATTAGTTATTTTCTATAAAAGTTTTAGTTTTTAATACGGCGTTTTTCACCATTTCTGAATTATCAAATTCAAATTGTGTTGTTTTATCTTTCCAGTTGATGGTAAACGTCATTTCTGTTTCATTTTCAGAAATAAACTTGATATCATTATCTACATAACCTTCAAATTTCGGATGTTCTAACAACAGAAATCTTACTTTATACGGCACAAAAGTGATTTTCTCAACCAAAGTTGTAGCATTTTCTGGCGTTGTAATTGTCATTTTTCGGTTTACAAAATCTTCATTTTTCTCCAAAATAATTACATCACTTACACCTGGAACAAAGTTTTCTGGCTTTTCAATTTTAAGAATTAAATGTTGCCAAACTTTCTCCAAAGAAGCCTTTACAATTGTTGAATATTCTACCATTATTTACTATTCATATAAAATGATAAAGCACCAGACGGACACTTATTTACAGTTTCAATAATTTTTTCCGTAGTAGAATTATTTGGTGTAATCCATGGCTGTTCTTTTGGTTTAAAAACATCAGGATTATTTCTCACGCAATTTCCAGAATGTATACACTTTCCAGATTGCCATACAATGGTCACTTCTCCATTTGTATATTCTTTTTTAATGTCTTTCGGGTCCATAATTAAATAGTTGTATTAATTAAAACAGTGTTTTTTAAAATTTTAGAAACAGGACATTTTTCAGCAATGATTAATAACCTGTTTTTGATATCTTCTTCAATTTCGTTTGAAAAAGTAATCGTTCTTGAAATAGTAGTAGTTAATTCAGGGTTATTTTCTTGAGCTAAATTTAAAGAAATGTTTATTTCTGGAATATCCCAGCCTTTTCTATCGATATACATTCTTAAAGTCGACAATGTACAACCTGCCAATGATGCCAAAAGCGTTGTATAGGGATCTGGACCCAAGTCTTTTCCTTCAATACTTTCGGGTTCATCCATTACAAATGTTCCGTTACGCCAAGAAATGGTACACAAATATTTCTGTGTACCAATTTTCCCAGTTATGTTATTTTCTAAAAGATTTTCCATAGTTATAAAACGTCTCTAAATTCTGGAGTTTTATCGAAAACACTTTTCGCAAACGGACAAAGTGGAATAATTTTAATTCCTTTTTCTCTGGCAAATTCTACGGCTTTCGCAACCATTTTCTTTCCAAAACCTTTTCCGTTATTTCCTGGATTGACTTCTGTATGATCAATAATTATTTTATCATCGCCAGCAAAAACGAATGTCATTAATGCTTCTTGTTTTCCGTCAATTTCAATGTAAAAAGCTCCGTTTTTATCATTAATTTTTAGTTGTACTTCTTCTGTCATTTTTAAGTTTTTTTACTTCAACATTCGTTATTCATAATTGAATATTCAACATTTTTAAACTTGGAATATTCAACTTGGAATTTTGAATGTTGAAATTATGAATTTAATGTTCCATTGGAATTTCCATTAATAAAAATTTCGCATCAGAAGTCGCTTTTATATCTAGCGTTTCAAAATCTGTAATTCCTAAACCATCACGCGTTTCTAATTCTTGTCCGTCAACGGTGATTGTTCCAGAAATTACGAAAACATACATTCCGTTTCCTTCTTTTTTCAATTCGTAAGTTTTAGAAAAATCTTTGTCGAAATCCGCTAAATGAAACCAAGCATCTTGATGAATCCAAACTCCAGCATCATCTGCATTTGGAGATAAAATTTGCGCGAAATTATTTTTTTGTTCTGTTGCGTCTAAAGTAATTTGTTGGTAACGAGGTGTTACATTTCTAGTTTTTGGGAACAACCAAATTTGGAATAATTTTGTTTGTAAATCAGCATTTGGATTGAACTCACTGTGTTGAATTCCGGTTCCCGCACTCATCACTTGCACATCGCCAGTTTTGATTGTCGCAGAATTTCCCATACTGTCTTTATGTGCCAAATCACCTTCCAAAGGAATTGTGATAATTTCCATATTATCGTGTGGATGCGTTCCGAAACCCATTCCAGCCGCAACAGTATCGTCATTTAAAACACGTAATGTTCCAAACTGTACTCTTTCTGGATTGTACCAACTTGCGAAACTGAAACTATGGTATGCGTTTAACCAACCATGATTCGCATGACCTCTTGTATTTGCTTTGTGTAAAACTGTATTTTTCATAATATATAAATTTAGTGATTATTATGATACAAATTTACAATCGAGTGTAGGAAAAATCTCTTAATCTAGATTAAGAAATAAAAAACCGATGTCTTTTTAGCAAAGCATCGGTTTTTATTATTTAATGAATGTGATCTTCTTCAATTTCAAATTCGGCATCTTTCTCCCAAATTTCCATTTCGCAAGGTTTGCAATTGAATTTTAGTTTGTATTCCAATTCACCTTGTTTTAGTACTAATGGTTCTTTTAGTTTTTTGTCCATGTTTTCACGATGGTATTTCGGACAACGTTCTAATTCGTATTTGATACAATATTTAGTTGTCATTACTCGAGATTTTCCTGGATCCCATTGTAATTCGAAAGCTTTTTCAATTTCAGTTACACCATGACGTTCGTAAAATTTACGAGCCGTTTTGTTGGCTACATTGTACATGAAATCCAGTTTCGTTTCTGGATAAGGATGCGATGTTTTCACCATTTGGTGTTCTTTACGAACATAATTATTCAAACGGATTTCTGATAATTGTTCGAAAACGGTTCTACGCATTTCGTTAATTTTCGAAATAGGTAAAAACCAATTTTCAAAAAACTCAATCGTAATTTCATCCGCTGTATAAGGTGTAAAACCTGTTTTTGCTAAGTTTACTTTGAAGTTTTCTGCTATAGATTCGTTATTTTTTGTTTGTTCTTTTGGATGCACTAAATTTACTGAACTTACATTTCCATCTTCATCTGTAGCGATTAATTCGAAACCAGTTTCGTTTTCTTTTAATAATAAAGTTGTACTGATTTTTCTTACCGCACTATCTTCTCTTTCAACAATTTTAATGAAAGCGGCATCGTTATTTCTGTATATGAAAGTTCCGTCTGCAATTTCTTTTAAAACATTTGGATATACGATTCCGTTCTCCGCCTTGTTCACGTAAATTCCTTCCGCTTCATTTTCAGAATTAATAAAACAAAGTCCGTCACCATTATTTAGCAACTCACCATTTTCAATATGGTAGGAGTTCCCAACCGTTTTGATTAGTTTTCCAATATATTGTCCTTTCGATTTTGGACTTTCCCAAGAACCAATTGCTTGATGTCTTTCATTAACGAAATAATCTGTGTAACCACGATTAAAACTTCTATCTAAAGAAGAATCAAAAGCATAAGTACATGTTCCTGAAGAAGCTTTTTTGTATTTTTCAGGATTTTCTGCTAAGAAAGCATCTAATTTCTGACGTAAATACGAAACATTATTTTTAACGTAAACGATATCTTTTAAACGTCCTTCAATTTTGAATGAAACAATTCCAGCTTCCACTAAATTTGGAATTTGGTTCGAAACATCGAAATCTTTGATAGAAAGTAAGTGACTGTTTTTGATTAACGTTTCTCCATTTCCATCAATTAAATTGTAAGGTAAACGACAGTTTTGTGCACATGATCCACGATTTGCTGAACGTTCTCCATTCGCCACACTCATATAACAGTTTCCACTAAACGAAACACATAAAGCGCCCGTTACGAAGAATTCTAACTCAACATCTGAAGCTTCGCTGATTTCTTTAATTTGGTGTAAATTTAATTCACGAGCTAAAACCACACGTTTCATTCCAGCATCTGCTAAGAATTTAATTTTATCCGCATCACGATTGTTAGCTTGCGTACTTGCGTGTAAAACGATTGGAGGCAATTCCATTTCCATAATGGCCATGTCTTGAATAATCAAGGCATCCACACCAATATGATACAATTTCCAAATCATTTGACGACATGATTCTAGTTCATTATCATACAAAATCGTATTAATAACCACAAAAACCTGAGCGTTAAATAAATGTGCATATTTTACCAATTCGGCAACATCTTCAATAGAATTGGTGGCATTAGATCTTGCTCCATATAAAGGCGCACCAATATAAACGGCATCTGCACCAGCATTAATAGCTGCAATTCCTTGTATTAAATCTTTTGCCGGAGCTAAAATTTCAATCTTCTTCTTCATTTTTAAAACTTTAATCCTTCGGATATTACCGAAAAAAGTATGCAAAGTTCTTATAAAAAATCCAAGATTTCTAATTCTGACTCATTTTTTTGAATCTAGATTATGATTTAAAGCTATTTTCGCAACATTTTGCTTTTCATTTTACTGAAAAACTCTGGCGTAACTCCAATATAAGATGCTATGTTTTTTTGAGAAATTTTTTGAATAAGCGTTGGGTATTTTGTGCAGAATTTTTCAAAACGTTCTTCAGCAGTTAAGCTAAGATTATCCATTAATCTTTCTTGGTGAGAAACCAATGAATTTTCGGCTAAGATTCTGAAAAATCGTTCTAGTTTTGGAATTTGAAGATATAATTCTTGCTGATTTTCTTTGGTAATTATGACTACTTCTGCATCTTCTAAAACTTCGATAAAAAGATTTCCTGGTTTTTGAGAAATAAAACTATACATGTCACCAATCCACCAGCCTTCGCAAGCAAAATGCAAAACATGTTCTATGATATTATCGTTGATAGTAAAACTTCGTAAAATTCCAGAATTGACAAAATATGTCGAATTCGCAATTTCGCCAGGACTTAATAAAATCGTTTTTGCTTTATAGGATTTGAATTCAATTTTAGACAAGAAAAGCTTTTCTTCATCTGAAGTTAAGCTAACATGTTTTGCAATATTTTGAAGAATTGAAGTCATTACTTCTTATCAGTTGGAAGTAATTTAAAATAAGTAACCACAAATTTATTGTCTTTGATTTCACCAACAACTTCTGCTTTTCTAATAGCAGAACAAAATCCGTCATTAGCATGTGCATCGCCGTGATCGTCAATAGTTGTTCCTTCCACAAAATATGGTTTTCCGTCAATTCGAACGGCTAAATCACAACCTTTTTTGTCGGTCATCGCAAACTTACATTGTCCGCAAGACACTTCAACTACTTTTATATCGTCCTTTTTATTTTCTTGCGCAAAAGTGCTGCAAAAAAATAAAAAAGCGACTATTGAAAACAATTTCTGCATTTATGAAACTTGTATTTTATTTATTTCTGAATTCACAGGTGTTTGTACTTTTATTTCACATCTTCTGTATGGACCACAACCTAATCTTCTCGGCCCACAAGAAGCTAAAAACAAACAACCAAAAGCAAGTAATACTATTTTTTTCATATTAAAATAAATTTTAAAGCACTAAAATAGTACTTTTTTAGTCAACTAAGTGTTTTATGACAATAATTCTCCGTTTCATAACATTTTAATCCTACAGAAATGGCATTTAGAATATTTTTGAGTAAATAAATTTTAATGCAAAATTGTTATTCCAAAAAATATCTGTTTTTGTTATGATTATTGATATTTACTTATCCCAAAAAAAAGAAATATTATTTTTTGAATCATGCTTTAATAAATAGATGTTGAATTCACATTGTATTTTCTATTATATAAATAATTAACCAAAAAAATTCAAAAATTATGTCAACAGAACCATTCATTGGAGAGATTAAAATTTTCGGTTTTAACTTCGCTCCTCAAAGCTACCAATTATGTAGCGGTCAAATACTACCAATTGCACAAAACGCTGCTTTATTTTCTCTTTTAGGAACAACATACGGCGGTAATGGTCAATCTACTTTTGCGCTACCAGATTTAAGAGGACGAATGCCAATAGGACAAGGACAAGGGCCTGGACTACCTAATTATGCAATGGGTCAAGTTAGCGGAACAACAAATGTTACTTTAACTACAGCTAATTTGCCAGCACATACACACCCTGGCGCAGGACTTTCAATAAACATTCCAGTTTCTACAGGAGGACCAGATACTGCATCTCCAGAAGGAGCATTTCTTGCAGATACTGGTGTAGAAATATTTTCAAGTTTATCTACAGCTGGTAAGAATTACGGAGCGTCAACTGTTTCAGGAAACACAGGAATTACTGGGTCTTCTATGCCAGTTTCGATAATGAATCCTTATTTAGTTATCAATTATTCAATTGCTACACAAGGAATTTTTCCAAGCAGACCTTAACAGCCTAACTTTAAAAATCTAAATTATGTCTACGGAACCATTTATAGGCGAAATAAAAATACTAGGTTTTAATTTCGCCCCACTAGGATATCTAACTTGTCAAGGGCAACTTATGAGTATTGCACAAAACACCGCATTGTTCGCACTAATAGGTACTTATTATGGCGGCGACGGGCAATCTACATTTGCATTACCTGATTTACAAGGAAGAGCTCCTGTTGGTCAAGGCCAAGGAATTGGTCTTCCATCATATTTAATCGGTGAAGAAGCAGGAAGCACAAGTGCTTCTCTATCAACAGCGAGTCTACCAGCACATACTCATCCTGGCGCGGGTATTTCAGTAAATATTCCCGTTTCAACTGGAGGTTCGGATATTGCTTCTCCAGAAGGAGCATTTCTTTGTGACCGAGGTGTAGAAGTATATTCTTCTATTGCTACAGCAAGTAAAAACTATGGGACTCCAACTGTTTCAGGAAACACGGGAATTACTGGTTCATCAAATCCTTTTGGCATAATGAACCCTTATTTAACCATCAATTATTCCATTGCCACAGAAGGAATATTCCCAAGTAGAAGTTAATTAAAAGGAAGTTTTCATATTGAAAATTTCCTTTTTTGATATTTAAAAAAATATGCAAACAATAGGAATTTTATTAGCTAGATCGACATATTATCAAACCATTGGATTTGATTTATATGAAGGCCTTCGCTCAGGATTAAAACATTTAGGAAGAAATGACATTAAAATAGTTACAGAAAACATAGGTTTTGGAGCTGACAAACAGCAATGTTATCGCAGCGCAGAAAAACTTTTGCTTGAAGAAGATGCTTCTGTGGTAATTGCATACATAGGACATCGCATGGCGCAATTGCTTCGACCGCTTTTTCTTGCTGCAAATAAAATGTTAATTGTTTTAGATGCTGGCGCCAATTTGCCACAAGAATGGTCCGCTTGTCCAAATATTTTCTATCATTCTCTTCATAACTCTTTAGGCGCTTCACTAGCAGCAAAACAGGCTACAAATGACGGCTATACCTCTGCCGGTATGGTAACTGGTTATTATGACGGCGGTTATTTACACACCTATAGTATCTCAAAAAGTTTTGAAGAAACAGGTGGAACCATTTCTTTTAATCATGCCACAGGATATAAAACAGAAGACTTTACAATTGAGCCTTTAAAAAACCACTTAGAAGAATTTCCGAATAGTGCCTTATTAAGCCTATTTAGTGGTGATTTTGTACAATGGTACTTTAAAGGAATTAAAAATTCATTTGAAGAACAAAATCTTCCAGTTTATTTACCTCCTTTTGGTTTTGAAGAAATGATGTTATCTGATACAGAATATCCTAGCAACAATATAAAAGGAATTGCGGCATGGTCTAAAAAAATAAATTCTGTAGAGAACAAAATTTTTCTTGAAACGATTACAAATACAGGCAGAATACCTAATCTGTTTTCGTTATTAAGTTGGGAAAGTGCTGCTATTACTTTGAAGATAATTGAATTAATTGACGAACATAAAAATAATATATCACTAATAGCAGTTGGTTTGCAATCGTTTGCATTTGAAGGGCCAAGAGGGAGGATTTATTTTGATTCTAAAACCAATACTTCAATTGCTCCTTTGTATAATGCCTCTATAATTGCAACAAATGAAGGTAAATGTGAAGTGCAAATAGAAAGTGAAGCAACTGGTGTATTTGAACATTTTGAAAAACTAACCACTCAAGAACTGAATAATTCAACATCTGCTTGGTATAACAGTTATGCCTGTATTTAACATGGATACAACTAAAAAAATATTGGTTTTGTGTGGCGGAAAATTCGCTTTTCCTGCATTGCAATTGCTTGCATATGAAAAATTCATATGTGGAATTGGCATCGGCAAAGGCAGCGATACAATTATTGAAGCTTTGGAAAGAGAATCAAAAGATAGTAACATTGGTTTTAAATCTTTTTGTAATAAAAAAAGCATGTTAGAAATGAGAGCTTGGATTGATGATTTACAGCCTGATTATATATTTTGTATCTCCTTTCCATTTTTACTTCCAGAAACTATTTTGTCTTATGGTCATGATAAATTTATCAATTTTCACCCAGGCCCATTACCTCAATATCGTGGTGTAATGCCCATTTTTGAAGTCTTGAAAAATCAGGAAACTGAAACCGCTATCTGTGCTCATTTTATGAATTCGAAATTTGATGAAGGCAATATCATCTTTAATGATCCAATTGCTATTCAAAAAGGAGATACTTATGGAAAGCTAACTGTAAAACTTAGTGAACGTATGGCGCAAGTAACTCTAAACATGGCCAATATGTTACAATTTGCCAGTAGTATCCCAAATCAGCCGCAGGATGAAACCATATCCTGTTATTATGAAAAACCACAATTATCGGACACCTATATTAATTGGAAACGAATGGATGCGGATGAGATTATCGCACTGATTAATGCCTGCAATCCTTGGAATATTGGTGCAGATGCTACATTATTTGGGGAACAAATTAAAATAATTGTAGCTTCTCTATTGCATGAACCTCATGAAAACCAACCTGGAACAATCGTATCCCTAAATGATACCATAAATATAGCTTGTGAAGATAACATGCAAATTGCAATTGAAATACTCAGTACTGATAAAGGCATTATGACAGCTGCACAATTTGCATTGTTATACCCAGTGCCTACAAGTACACTTAATTAATATTCTGCAAACAATAATTTTAATTTTAAAACAATGCGATTATGAAAAAAAATTTTACTTTAACTTTTGCCTTGCTCCTTTGCTTCTTTTGGATAGGAGGAAATGCACAAACGCAATTTTGGAGCGACACCTTTGATGCCTCTCCAACAAGTGGCATAAGAACTCCAGAAGAAAATGGAGGTGTTGGAGGTCCACCAAATACCAGTTATTTCAGACTAACAGATGGCTCAACAGTTTCTCAAAATGTCACATTTACTGGCAAGCAAGGAACGAATTACTGGGCTGGTGAAGATCACAATGCGGCAGGAACTGGTTTTACCTCCAGTGGCGCTGAAGGTGCAATAACTAATAGTCCTCTTAATGAACTTTCAATTAACTGGACTGGTATTAATATTTCAGGAAAAACTGGACTAAGTTTCAGAGGTCTTTTTGCAGCTAACAGTACCAATGAACCATGGGACAACGTAAATGCTTGTCTTAGTGGTGCTGGAACAACAAACACTGATTATATTACCGTACAATACCGCATTGACGCAGGTGCTTATGTTGATTTGATTCGTTTTTTTAATAAAGGAAGTGCTACTAATGGTATGCACAAATACCTGTTTGAAGATACAGACGGAAACGGATGTGGTGACGGGACACAATTAACAAATGTTTTTGGAGAATTTATTAAAACAATTTCAGGAACAGGTACCACACTAGATATTAGAATAAATGTTTATTCTGAAGGAAACAACGAAGAATGGGCTATTGACAACTTCCGTTTGTTTGAAACACCAACTTGTACTGCTCCAACTATTACTGGAAACCCACCTAATAGAACTATTTGTGCTGGTAATAATACTACTTTTCCAAGTAATGCAACTGGAGCAACTGGTTTTCAATGGCAGGTAAATACAGGTAGTGGATTTACAGATTTAACAAATGTTGCACCTTATTCAAATGTTACAACCAATACATTGACAGTTACGGGTGCAACAGCCGGTATGAGTGGATATTTATACAGATGTGTTGCTTATAATGCAACGCTTGCTTGTTTTACTAACACAAATCAAGCAACATTAACTGTTTCATCTATCAGTACTGCAACAGGATCACAAACAAATGTGTCTTGTTTTGGTGGTTCTAATGGTACAGCAACAGTAATACCTTCTGGTGGAATTGCACCATATTCATATTCTTGGTCGCCATCAGGTGGAACTGGTACAACAGCATCAGGTCTAGCTGCTGGATCATACACCGTAACAGTAACAGACAACATAGGATGTACAGCAACTCGTAATTATACAATTACTCAACCGCCAACACTAAACGGATCAACCGTTGTAACCAATGTTGCTTGTAACGGCGGAAATACAGGAGCAATTAACCTTACACCTTTTGGGGGAACTCCTGGCTATACTTTTAACTGGGGTGGTGGTATAACTACCGAAGACAGAACAGGACTTGCTGCTGGAACATACTCAGTTATCATTACTGATGCGAATGGATGTACGAGAACTGTATCTGGAATTACAGTCACTCAACCAACAGCAGTAAGCGGAACAACCGTTGTTACTAATATTGCCTGTTTTGGTGGAAATACAGGAGCAATTAACCTTACTCCAACTGGTGGAACAGGTCCTTATACTTTTAACTGGGGCGGAGGAATTACAACTGAAGACCGAACTGGATTAGCAGCGGGTACATATTCTGT
>NZ_FNYA01000010.1 GCF_900108955.1 Flavobacterium terrigena
TCACCTCTTACCTTTCCGAACAGAGAAGTTAAGCCCAACTGCGCAGATGGTACTGCAGTTATGTGGGAGAGTATGTCGCCGCCTTCTTTTATTAAAGCCTCAATCTTTTAGATTGAGGCTTTTTTTTTACCTATATATCGTCTCGTTAGAATAACGAGACGATATTTTTGTTTATAGCAGTTTGTATCTTATGAAAACCTACGCGTTAGTGGGTGAAGCGGCATCCTTTTATTTTGTTGCTTATCTATTTTAGCTTCCTCAAGACAAAACGCTACAACAAAATAAAAGATATAGCGAAACACACGACCTCGTTGTAGTAATTAAATTGATTTGAATTGCATACTTCTGCAACGAGGGAACGCCCAGAAAAGAAAACTTCGTATATTTGGGCATGAATAAAATTTTAATCATTAGTTCAGTTTGGGTTGAGCCTAATTCTTCTGCAGCGGGTAGTAGAATGTTACAGTTAATTCGTTTTTTTCAATCGGAGAAGTATAATATTGAGTACGCATCGATTGCTTCTGAAAGCGAATTTTCTTTCGATTTGTCTAGTTTAGGGATTATTCAGCACGCTATTCAAATTAATGATACTAGTTTTGATGAATTATTGCTTCAAATTAATCCAAGCATGGTGCTCTTTGATCGTTTTATGGTGGAAGAACAATTTGGTTGGCGCGTTTCAAATGTGTTGCCCAATGCAATTAAAATCTTAGATACGGAAGATTTACATAGTTTGCGTCACGCCAGACACGAAGCAGTTAAGAAAAATAGCGAGAGTTTAAATTTTAATTCGGATGTGGCAAAAAGAGAAATTGCATCCATTTTTAGATGTGATTTGTCGCTTATGGTTTCGGATCATGAGATGAATTTGTTACAATTGATTTTTCAAGTTCCAAAATCTATTTTATTTTATTTGCCGATTTGGATTGAGAATTTCACTTCAGAACAACCAGATTTTCAAACTAAACAAGATTTTGTTTTTATTGGAAACTTTTATCACGAACCTAATTGGGATTCAGTTTTAGTCTTGAAAAATGAAATTTGGCCTACATTAAAAGAGTTACTACCAAATGCTAAACTAAATATTTACGGAGCTTATCCTACTCAGAAAGTACATCAATTGCATAATCCGAAAGAGCGATTTTTCATACATGGTAGAGCGGAAAGTGCAGAAGAAGTGATTCGTTCGGCGAGAGTTTTATTAGCGCCAATTCGTTTTGGAGCTGGAATTAAAGGAAAATTATTGGAAGGTATGGAATATGGAACTCCATCAGTTACAACTTCAATTGGGGCAGAAGCGATGCAAGATAATTTGCCATGGAATGGATTTGTAACTTGCGATTTTTCGGATTTTATTGACAAAGCAGTTGAATTGTATTCTAATCAAGAAATTTGGGAGCAGGCTGTGGAAAATGGATATGATATCATTCAACAAAAGTTTATGTTTTCAATTTATAAATCTAAATTTTTGGATGTGTTAAATGAACTTCAAACTAATTTGAAATCACATAGAAATAATAATTTCATTGGACAAATGCTGCAATTTCATACAATGAGAAGTACGGAATTTATGTCAAGATGGATTGAAGAAAAAAATAAATAATGGGAACCAATAAACAATTAATTTCTGAACTTCTTCCAATTAAAGAATTGGTTTACGACAAATGTAATTTCGAATTTTCTAATCTTCTGATAGATTCAGAAAGCGAAGAATATCAAGCTTGTTCATTCAAACTTAATTCATTTCAAATTATACATCGACTTTCAAAAATTACACCAACTAAAATTGGTCAGTTTGTAACGATTTGGAAAAGAAATGACAAAGGAATAACTGCGCCATTTGATGTATCTGATGATTTCGACTTCATAGTAATCACTTCAAAAAGTGAAGAAAATTTGGGTCAATTTGTTTTTCCGAAATCTGTATTGTTAGAAAAAGGAATAATAAGTAATAACAATACGTCTGGGAAAAGAGGTATTAGAGTCTATCCACCTTGGGATATTCCAACAAGTAAACAAGCTGAAAAAACGCAGAACTGGCAAATAAAATATTTCTATTCGATAAATAATGATTCTTTTGATGTTGAATTCTTAAAGAAATTATTCAAGTAAATATACTTAATAACTCAATATTTTAAAAACTTTGCGACTTAGTGTCTTTGTGGCTTTTTTACATAAAACTAGCCAATACTATTCCTAAAGCGATGACCACTAATTTGGCTAAATTGAATTTATGACCTTCGCTACTTTCAAAAATGATGGTTGACGAAATGTGGAATAAAATACCAATTACGATCCCAGATAACTGCGAATAATAATTTGTAATAAAACTCAAATTATCGGCTAAAAATGTTCCAATTGGCGTCATAAACGCAAACGTAATCATGAAAAACAAAATTGCTTTTGAATTCAATTGTGCATTTTTGAAAAACGTAGTTAAAATAATAGCAATTGGAAAGTGATGAATAGCAATTCCGTAAGCTAAATGTGGGTGTTTGTTAATTGGTAAACCTTCTAAAAGTGCGTGTAAACACAAACTGAAAAACAACAACCATGGAATATGAGAAATCTTGCTATGTCCGTGAACGTGTCCGTGTTCTGCGCCTTTTGAAAAATATTCTAATATGATTTGAAATACAATTCCAATCATAATAAAAATTCCGATTTTAGAATGGAAATGCCCTTCGTGACCAGGTTCAGTTATAATTTCTTCACTGTGATACACTTCTGGAAGTAAATGCATTACCGTTAATGATAATAAAAACGCACCACTAAACGCTAATAATAATTTTAAGTTTTTCTTGCTTTTTGGAGCAAAAAATATGGCGAAAATATATCCTAAAATAACAGATAATAATGGAAAAAGATAAATAGTGTAGTTCATTATTTAAATAACAAAATTAGACGTTCTGATTGTGATTTGTAGAATTTTCTCAACTTATAATCGCCGAAAATTTCTAATAAATAAATGCCTGCTTCTTCCATCATTTCTTCAAAATCTGCTAAAGTGAAAGCGGAAACTTTTTCGGTAAAGAAAAAAGATTCGCCTTTGTCTTCAAAACGGATTTCTTTGATGATTTTCTTGTTTTCAACTCGTTTTTTAATATTAAAAACAATTCCATCAATTTCTTTAGTTTCTTCAGCTACTAAATTCTCAAGAATAAAATCGGCATTGAAAAAATCAATTACACCAAAACCATATTCGTTGATGCTTTCTTTAATCGCTTTTAAGGTTTTGATATTATCTTCATGCGTATCAAAATAACCAAAACTCGTAAATAAATTAAAAACAGCATCATAAGTTTCGTTCATCGGTTCGCGCATATCGTGCGTTTTGAACTGTAAAGTTTCGTTTGAAGATTCTTTGGCAATCGCAATACTATTTTCGGATAAATCGACTCCAGTTACCTGATAACCTAATTTGTTTAAGTAGATAGAATGTCTTCCTTTTCCACAAGCTAAATCTAAAATAGTTCCGTTTTCAGGCATATTTAGATAATGCGTGATGTTATCCATAAAACCTTGCGCTTCTTCATCGTTTCTGTTTTTATACAAAATGTGATAATATGGTGTATCGAACCAAGTGCTGAACCAATTTTCTGAATTTTTTGCTGTAGAATCTGACATTTATCTGTTTGGAAATTATGAATCAACAAATTTAATGTATTTTTGCAAATAATAATAAGCGAAGTGAAACTAAAACAGTTTTACTTTTGCCACGAATTTTCGAATTAAATTTTGTTGCAATGTTTTATTCGAAAAATTATCGACTATGTCGATTCGAATTGAACGCATTCAATATAAAATTAGTGCATTCGTGGCTAAAAAAATGTAATTAATAATTAAATTCTCTCTGAGGGAAAGAGGTCTATGGAAAATTTTAAAATGGTTGCCAAAACTTTTTTTGGTTTTGAAGAAATTCTGGAAAAAGAATTGTTCCAATTAGGAGCACAAAATGTGGTAAAAGGAACTAGAAGTGTTAGTTTTCAAGGTGATAAAGGTTTTATGTACAAGGCAAACTTGGCTTTACGTACGGCTTTAAAAATTCTAAAACCCATTCATACATTTAAGGCTTATAACGAGCAGACTTTATATGATGGGATTCAAAAAGTTGATTGGTCGGATTATTTAAAAGTGCAACAATCGTTTGTGGTGGAAACAACTTTATATTCAGAGCAGTTTACACACAGTCAGTTTGTGGCGCAAAAAGTAAAAGATGCGATTGTAGATCAGTTTAAAACCAATACTGGCGAACGTCCAAGTATTGATAAAGATTTTCCAGATTTACGTATTCACATACATATTGACAGAGATTTTTGTACGCTTTCATTAGATACTTCAGGTGTTTCATTGCACCAACGTGGTTATAAAACGGCTACGAATATTGCTCCAATTAATGAAGTTTTAGCTGCCGGAATGTTAATCATGTCAGGTTGGGATGGAAATGCACATTTTCTGGATCCAATGTGTGGAAGTGGAACAATTGTGGCTGAAGCAGCTATGATTGCTTGTAATATTCCAGCGAATATCAACAGAAAAGAATTTGCTTTTGAAAGATGGCCAGATTGGGATTCGGAATTATTCGATAAGGTTTTAGAATCGTTATTGAAGAAAACTAGAGAATTTCATTATACAATTATTGGTTGCGATAAAGCGCCAAGTGCAGTTGAAAAAGCGAAAGACAATATCAAAAATGCTAACTTAGACGATTATGTAACAATCAAACAAGCAGATTTTTTCCAATCGGAGAAAGATGTGGAAGGTCCGTTGCATATTGTTTTCAATCCACCTTACGGAGAACGTTTAAATATTGAAATGGAGCGTTTCTACAGAGAAATTGGTGATACAATGAAGCAGAACTATCCAGGGACAAATGCTTGGTTTATTACGGCGAATTTGGAAGCTTTGAAATTTGTAGGATTACGTCCAAGTAGAAAAATAAAATTATTTAACGGAAAGTTAGAAGCGCGTTTGGTGAAATACGAAATGTATGCCGGAAGCAAGCGAACTAAATTTCAAAATAGAGAAGAAGAATAAAATTTTAAAATTATGTCTAAACAAACAAAATCATTAGTTTTTAATATGTTAGGATTTTTAGTCCTTTTTATTGCATTACGATTTATTGTAGCAACTTACACAGGATTTACAAGTTGGCAAATTCCGTTAGCAGCGTTTGTGGTTGCGACCATTTTAGCACCAAAATTTCAAGTAGTAAGAACCAATGAAGGTGAAAAGTTATTTATGAAATGGCTTTTTATTAAAGGTGTGAAAGAGATTAAATAATCAAATTCCAAAAATAATAAATCCCAAATTCCAATTGTACTAATTAGAATTTGGGATTTTTGTTTTAAGTCAAAAAGCAATTATTGTTTAACTTCTTTAACTTCTTTTGCTTTGGGTGTGCTTTTATATAAGGGTATAAAATAACTTACAGTGTAATTAAATCCTGCACCAAATTTGCTGCCTTCGTAGGTTTTGTTGAAACCTGGAATGTATAAATTAGCAAATCCTTCTGGTTCTTTATTGGAAACTAAATAGTTCAATCGCAACGAAAATCCAACATATAAATTGTTGAAAACTTCTGCTTTTAAACCACTTATTACTTCAATCCAACTTGCAGAAAGTCCGTTGAATTCTTGTCCAGAAACAATAGTATTTGTTCCATAAAAATTTCCCGGTTCATAAATGTTATAGGAATTCAATTTCTGACTGAAACTCCCAACACCAGCTCGCATTCCAACATAAATCATATTCTCCATATCAAGCCAATTTTCATAGGCATTAAAATCAAAACCAACTTTAAAATAAGTTCCTTTTGTAGTATAATTGATGTTGTCGTCAAGTGTGGTTTTGTCTTCGTTACCTAATTCTCCAGAGATATAGAATTTCTTCGTAATTCGGTAATCACCAACTAATTCTAAACCTTTGTAATTTTTATCGTATAGCGATTTTGTTAAACGATGTAAATCGACACCTAATCGTAAACCATAACGTTGTGGGATTTTAACTGTATCTTTTGCTTTGTTTTGTGCATTATTTTCTACTGAAAAACACAAAAGAAAAACGAGACTAAAAATATATTTTAACATGTGTTTCATTTTCGTTTTCAATATTAGGTTGAGATACAATTATGTTTTGAATCCAATTGTTTCCATCTGCAGTTACAGAAACTGGATTTGTAGCGTCTAGTGTATAAATCGTTTTAAAGCCACAAGCACGAGAAATATATGCTGTTTTTCTAGTATAATTGAAGATAACTTCGTCTTGATTATCGTTTGTATTATCTTCATCACTTCCGTTTTCAATAAAATAAAAAACGGATGAATCTTGAAATGTTTTTAATGGAATTTTCGCTTTACTCACACCGTTAAATCCAAATCCAATTGTAAAATCGGTATTGAAAATCCCTAAATTCACAACGTTTTTAAGAACTGTCGGATTAGCACTGTCATAAAATTCAATTATAACTTTTGGAGTAGTTGGCGTCGTTTCGTCACAAATATCATCTTTTTCGCAACCCGAAAAGAAGAAACTGATTAACAATAATAGAAATAGCTTTTTCATACTTATCTTTTTTCTAAAAGTACAACATTTTCTACGTGATGTGTTTGTGGAAACATATCAACTGGACGAACACGAGTTACTTTGTACATTTCATCTAATAAAGCTAAATCACGCGCTTGAGTAGCCGAATTACAACTCACATAAACAATTTTTTCAGCTCCAATTTTCAATAATTGCGCTACAACATCTTTATGCATTCCATCACGTGGTGGATCAGTAATTACCACATCTGGATGTCCGTGAGTGTTGATGAAATCGTCATTGAAAACGTTTTTCATGTCACCTACAAAAAACTCACAATTGGTAATGTTATTACGAGTTGCGTTTTCTTTTGCATCAGCAATTGCTTCTGGAACAGCTTCTACACCAATTACTTTCTTTGCTTTTTTCGAAACGAATTGTGCAATTGTTCCTGTTCCTGTATATAAATCGTACACTAATTCTTCACCAGTTAATCCAGCGAAATCTCTAGTGATTGCATATAATTCATAAGCTTGTTCAGAATTGGTTTGGTAAAACGATTTCGCGTTAATGCTAAATTGTAACCCTTCCATTTCTTCTAAAATATAATTTCTTCCTTTAAAAGTAATAATATCTTGATCGTAAATCGTATCGTTAAGTTTTTGATTGATAACGTATTGTAGCGAAGTTACATTTGGGAAACGTTCTGCTAAAAAGTTCATTATCAATTCAATTTCTTTTTTGTTGTTGTCGTAAAACTGAATTAAAATCATCAATTCACCTGTTGAAGCGGTACGAATCATTAAGGTTCTCAATAAACCAGTAACTTCTCTTGGATTGAAGAATGACAAGTTATTTTCGTTCGCAAATCGACGAATTTCGTTTCTAATATCGTTAGAAGGATCTTCTTGTAAATGACATTTAGTAATGTCTAAAATTTTATCCCACATTCTTGGAATATGAAATCCTACGGCATTTTTATTGTCTAAATCTGCACCAGATGCTACTTCTTCTGGCGTCATCCATCTTGTTGATGAAAAACCAAATTCCATTTTATTTCTGTAGAAAAATTGCTTTTCCGAACCTAAAATTGGTTCAAATTCTGGCATTTCAATTTTTCCAATACGTTTTAAATTATTGTAAACTTCGTTATGTTTGTAATGTAATTGTTGGCTGTACTTCATGTTTTGCCACTTACAACCTCCGCAAACACCAAAATGCTCGCAAACAGGCTCTGTTCTGTGCTCCGAAAACTCATGAATTTTAATGGCTTTACCTTCGTAAAATGCTTTTCTTTTTTTCATGGTTTGAATGTCGGCCACGTCACCTGGAACGACATTCGGAATAAAAATTACTTTACCATCTGGGGCTTTTGCCACCGATACACCTTTTGCACCTGCATCAAGGATTTGTACGTTTTCGAATACGATTCTTTCTGTTCTCTTTTTTCCCATGTTGCAAAAATAAGAATTGTTATGCGGATTAGATAAATTATTTTACATTTATAACAAAATTTTAGAGGATGACAACACACTTAGCACTTTTACGTGGTATCAACGTATCGGGACATAATATGATTAAAATGGATGCATTGAAAAAAATGCTGGAAAATATGGGCTTTCAAAATGTAGAAACGTATATTCAATCGGGTAATGTTTTTGTGGATTCGGAAGAGGAGAATGCAGCTAGTGTAGGTTTTAAAATCAAACAAGAAATTTTTAGAGAATTCGGTCATGATGTACCAGTTGTGACAATTGGGAAAGAAGATTTAGAATTATGCTTTAAAAACAATCCGTATTTGAAAGAGAAAGAGTGTGATACGAAGAAATTATACGTGACATTTATCTCTAAAGAATTGTCGCCATTAGCTTTAAATGATTTGAAGATTAGTAATTTCAAACCAGATGAAGCTGCAATTGATAGCAGTAGAATTTATATCAAATATGCCATTGGCGCTGGAAAAACCAAATTAGACCAAAAGTATATTGAGAAAAAACTAAACGTTGTAGCTACAATGAGAAATTGGAATACGGTGACTAAATTACTAGAAATGTATAATGAAAGATTGTAAATAAAAGATTTAAACTTTTAAGACTTAAACCTTTAAACTTTTTCATATTTTTGTAGATTATGGATGATTTCTCTCCAAAAGTAGGAATTGCGATTTGACAATCAATAAAAAATAAATCATGTCAGTTTTAGAAAAAATCAGTTCAGCAGAAATTATTGCGTTAGAAGACAAACACGGAGCACACAATTATCATCCACTACCTGTGGTTTTAAATAAAGGTGAAGGAGTATATGTTTGGGATGTAGAAGGTAAAAAATATTACGATTTTTTATCAGCATATTCTGCGGTAAATCAAGGTCATTGTCATCCGAAAATTGTTGGAGCAATGATAGAACAAGCACAAACATTAACGTTAACTTCTCGTGCATTTTATAACGACAAGTTAGGTGTTTACGAAAAATTCATTACCAATTATTTTGGTTTCGATAAAGTATTGCCAATGAATACAGGTGCTGAAGCAGTAGAAACGGCTTTGAAAATTTGTAGAAAATGGGCTTATGAGAAAAAAGGAGTAGCCGAAAAACAAGCACAAATTATTGTGTGTGAAAATAACTTCCACGGAAGAACTACAACAATTATTTCGTTTTCAAATGACGAAAATGCACGTAAAAACTTCGGTCCATTTACAGATGGATTTATAAAAATACCTTATAACGATGTGGAAGCTTTAGAAAAAGCAATTACTTCATCGCCAAATATTGCAGGATTTTTAGTGGAGCCAATTCAAGGTGAAGCTGGAGTTTATGTTCCTTCTGAAGGCTATTTAACAGCGGCAAAAGAGTTGTGTGAAAAACATAATGTATTGTTTATTGCTGATGAAGTGCAAACTGGAATTGCAAGAACAGGTAAGTTGTTAGCAGTACATCACGAAAACATTCAACCAGATATTTTAATTTTAGGTAAAGCTATTTCTGGTGGAGTTTATCCAGTTTCTGCGGTTTTAGCTAATGACGAAATTATGAATGTGATTAAGCCAGGTCAACATGGTTCTACTTTTGGTGGAAATCCAGTTGCTGCTGCGGTTGCAATTGCTGCTTTAGAAGTGGTTACTGATGAAAAATTAGCAGAAAATGCTGATAAATTAGGTAAAGTTTTCCGTTCTGAATTAGATAAATACATTCAAACTTCTAACATTGCGACTTTGGTTCGTGGAAAAGGATTGTTAAATGCGATTGTGATTAATGACACAGAAGAAAGCGATACGGCTTGGAACATCTGTATGAAATTAGCCGAAAACGGTTTGTTAGCGAAACCAACTCATGGAAATATTATTCGTTTTGCACCACCATTAGTAATGACTGATGAGCAATTATTGGATTGTGTGAATATTATTATCAACACGTTAAAAGAATTTGAAAAGTAAAATTTTTAAATTGATGGTATAAAAAAATCCCGATGTTAATCGGGATTTTTATTTTATATAAAATCTTAGATTAGAATTTTAAAGCAAGACCAAACATAACTTTAATTCCACTTAAAGTAGCTTTTCCAGTGAATTCTTCACCGTCAAAAGTTTGTTTAGATTTTAAGCTATTTCCTTCGTAACCTACATTAGCTGTAATACCAACGATGTCAGTGAAGAAGTAGTTACCACCAGCGTTAATTCCATAGTTTAAACCAGAATATTTAGTTTTGCTATCTCCAGCATATGCAACAACTTTGTCTTTACCAGTTGTGAAACCAACAGATGGACCAGCATATACGTTGAATTTTTCTTCGTTTAAGAAGTAGTAACGTCCAGAAGCGATTACTTTGAAAGTAGATATAGATGGTTCAGTATAACCATAAGAGTCATAAGAGTCAAGGTTTTTTGGAGTTAAAACTGCAGTACCAACTTCTAAACCAATACCAGCAGAGAAGCTTTCAGCAATACCATATTGGAAATTTGCACCAAATTGAGCACCATTAGCAGTTGATTTGTATTCTAAAGAACCAGCTTCGTCAGCTTGAGAAGTAGAAGTTCCTGATAAAAATCCTCCCATTACATTTACATGCATTGTTCCTTTTTGGTTTGATTGTGCGTTACCTAACGTAAACGCTAATACTGCAACAGCAGATAGTAATACTTTTTTCATTTTGTTTTGTTTTTAAATTACGTGCCAAAAGTAAAATTATTTTTGTAATAAAAAAATTATTAGTAAGAAATATATTTCATAAAAAAACCCGCCAATGGCGGGTTTTTGTTTTGTATAAAATTCTTTTTATTAGAATTTGTATAATAAACCAAAGTTTATTGAATTCATGTCTAATCTTAAACCAAAGTTATCAGTTGATTCAGCACCAGCAACATCTGGCTTAGACGTGTTGTAACCTAACATTCCCCAAGTTGCTTCAATAGCAAAGTTGTCAGATAAGAAGTAGTTAACTCCTGGAGCAAAAGCTACACCAAAACCATTAGATTTTCCTTCCATAGATGGAAAACCAGTAATATCAGTTGTAGTTTTTGAAGAAGTCATGTCAACTCCTAATTGAGCAAATACTGAAAATTGAGAAGATGGAGTAAAGTAATATCTACCAAATACACCAGCTGAAAAATCATTAGTTTTTTCAATTGTGTCAACACCATCATCGTTTTTAGTTGATTCTAGACCTAATTTAACACCAACTGCAATGTTTTCAGTTACGAAAAAACCTACTTTTGGAGAAAATGTAAAACTAGTTTCTTTAACATCTGCTGTTGAAGATGAACCAAAACCAACAGCTCCAGAAACAAAAACATTACCTTTAGAGAAACCTACTCCTGTAGTTTCTTTTTCTTCTTGTGCATTAACAAAAGTTAATGAAAATACTGCTACTGCAGTTAATAATACTTTTTTCATTTGTTTATTTTTTAAAGTTATGGGTCAAATATAAAATGTTTTTTTTGATTTTAGACTCCTTTTTTTGTGGTTATTAACATTTTTTTCAACACTTTTTCTTATTGATATTGAAAATCAAATAGTTACAAAAACCTCGTTATTTAAGGATTTTAACTAAAAACGACGATTTTCGGCTTTAAGTTATTAACATTTGACTAAAAACCCATTTTTGATTATGAAGGTTTTTGTTAACAAATCTAAAAGAATTTGTGATTTTTTAGAGAAAAGTGTGTTGGGTTTAATTGCTTTTTGGCGACAAAAAGAAGTAGTTATTTGTTGTGTTTTGAGGTCTTAATGTTCTTTTTTGTCAATTTCAATCAAAAATGTTCTTAATGATTTTTTTGTTACATCAATTACGGATTTGCCGTAATTTAGATAATAGTTAAATTATATTTTTGTTTAAAAGTTATAAGTGTTTTAAAATAAATCAATTAAATGATTTAAATCCTCAATTTAAAACCGAATATCAACTCTCGTTGTAACTATTAAACCTTTATATTATGCAAGAAAACGAAAAAAGTAGCAGAAAATATTTGCTGTTTTTCAACATTAAAACAATTTGGGTCTTCCTTTTGTTTTTGTCTTTACAATTAAGTTTTGCTCAAAGTACGACTGGTATTGCTTTAAGTTGGAATAAATCAGTAGGTTGTCAAACCTACGGTGAAGAAGGTGACCCTAGAGATGGGAAAGAACCAGTATTTTTAGAGGATATTGGTAGCAGTGATTGTATAAAAGTTTGCGAATTTAGTTACGTGACTTATACATTATCTGGCCTACCAATGAGTTATACTACGGTTTGGCAAGCCAATGGTGGTACAGTTTCTTCATCTTCAAACACTTCATGTAATGTTACATGGGGAAGTGTTGGCTCTGCAGGACTTACTTTAACAATTACTACAGATACCGGTAATATTATTACTAAAAACATTTGTTTTGATAAAATACAACTGCCAACAGCTCTTTTTAATGTTGTTGATAATAATGAGTCTCCTGATAATTTTGGATGTACGAATCAGAATATTTATTTTACAAATCTTTCTCAAAATAATGGCGGAAGTGCTTTAGTTTCCTATTATTGGAATTTTGGTGACGGAACAACTTCTTCTGCTTTTGAACCTGTTCATGTGTATACTGTAGATAAGGAATACACAGTTAAATTAACAGTTACTAATGCATGTAATTGTAGTCAATCATATAAACAAACTGTTTTTATTAAAGGAAGCGGATTTGATATTACATGTCCGAGTGTCGTTTGTGAAAATAGTAATGAGATTTATTCTTTACCTTTTGATGGAAAAGAAATTTGCCACAACAATTTTAACTGGTCAGTAATTGGTGGAGATATTGTCAATCAAGGTGGAGGAAATGTAGAAGTGTTATGGAATAATATCGGGAACGATGGTTTCGGATATGTAACTTTTGATCCAAAAGATTGTAATTTAGATTGTTTGTCGCCAAGTACTATAAAAGTACCTGTTATTCAAGCTAAAGGATTTATTGATGGACCAACAGATATTTGTCTTGGTGATCAAGTAAGATTTAAATTACCACAATGGCCAACAACAGATTTTCAATGGCAAATTGCTGGTGACCCGAATGAGGCAGCTGTGAATATTATATTAACAGACCAACGAAACGAAGTAGTGCTAGAACCACTTGCTTTAGGTAGCTATACTTTAATTGCTACTTATATGAATACATTATTGCAATGTGGTGGTACAGCTAGATTAACATTTAATGTAACACAACCACTAGAAATTATAGGTGAAAATAATATATGTCAAAATGATTTTCAAACTTACACTACAATAAATAGTGATTATACAGATTGGACATTAATGAATGCCGCTGGGAGTGTTGTAGCAACTGCGCAAGGGTTTAGTTTTGATTATAATTTTGAGACAGCTGGAAATTATACTTTAGTAGCTGGAACTGCTGCTTTATGTCCTTTTAAGCAGTTTAAGATAACTGTTGTTCCGCAACCAGTAATAACAAGCGAAATCATTGAAGGAGAATTGGTGCCATGTCCAAATACATCATACACTTATTCTGTTGCTAATGCTGATCCTAATTTTTATTATACTTGGTCTGTTCAAAATGGGAGTACTATTGGTGGAAGTTTAGGGACACAGGTTAATGTAACTTTTAATGGTACTTCACCTGCGTCGGTTTCTGTTGTTAAAATGTCTTATAATCCTGCATTTTGTAGTTCAGAGCCATTTGTACAAGATGTTACAATTAAGAAAATTAGAGCAGATGTGTCAAATACGAATTTAGCAGTTTGTGCTAATTCTGTAGCGTCTTATCAGGCTAATATTTCTGGGACTTCTACACTTTATACAGAAGGTGATAGTTATGTTTGGACACTAAGCAACCCATCTTTGGGAAGTATTAATGGACAAGGTACTAATAGCATAAGTATTACGTGGAATAACTTATTGACTACAACGACTGTAGATTTAGTTTTGGTTATTAAAAAATGTACTATAATAAAAACCATAACAAAAACGATTACTATTTATCCAAATCCAATTATTAGTATATCAACATCAAATTCAACAGTTTGTCCAGGTGCATCGGTGTATTTAAATTTAACTTCAACAGTTCCGCTTACGGGTAGTTTTGTTGTAAATTGGACAATAAATGGAGCAACTTATCCAGGAACTGTTGGAAGTACAATGTTTACACATCAGTTTCCTAATGTAAGCAGTTCTAACCTAACTACTAATGTAAGTGCGGTTATAAATAATGTTCCGGGTTGTTCAGGTTCTACTAATACAGCTACTTTAGCTATAACTGTTTTGCCAAAACCTCCTGCGACAGCATCTTTTACTGGAGAAAATGCATTTTGTGAGCCAACAGGTATTAATACAGTATTAGTTGTGTCTTCTAGTATGACTAATGTAAACATACAATGGTATAAAGACGGCGTGGCAATACCAGGTGCAATAAATGCAACTTATACAGTACCTCAAACTAGTGCAGGTTTTGGAAGTTATACTTTTATTGCTACAAGTACAATTACGAATTGTCAAACTACTTCTAATAATGTTGGTGTAACACAATTAAGTTGTATTCCATTAGATTGTACATTACCTCAAGAGCCAAATTTAACTAACACTTCAAGTTTTGATTGTGGGAAAATAGTTTTGGTAGGAAGTACAGATGTTGCTCCAATATCTCCTCCTTATTTTGATATTGTTGGGCCAACTAGTTCTTTAAATGTAACAGCTCCATTTGTAAATGTTACTTTACCAGGCGTGTATCACGTGTTATACACAGCTAAGTACATTTGTCAGAACAATGGGCAGGTTGTTAAAAAACAATTAAACGAAAATGTAATTGTACCTTATATTCCTAAAATTGGCTATACTGCCACATGTAGTGGTAATAATACTTTTGCAATTACTTTTATAGATCAAACTAATTATATAGTTGGTATACCAATAAGTAGTCCTAGTTTGCAGTTTGCTTATAAACTTGTCACGGATAGTGTATTTACAGTTGTTTCAGGTAATACTGCAACGCTGTCTACTGGTAATTATATCTTTAGAATAATAGTCGGTGGTACTGTGTACGGACAAGTACAACCAAGCTGTGAATCTTTGCTAAGTGCTAATTTAGCAGGTGTGCCTGCCGCGAATATAACTGTGAGTAATTTAAATTGTCATGATTCTCCTGTACAGTTTGGGTTCAATATACCAATGTCTTCAACGAATAATTATCTTTGGACATTTGAACCTGGTGTTACAAATACTTTAGCTTCACCACAGCGTGTGTTTAATACATCTGGTGCTAAAACGGTTACTGTAAAAGTTACTAATGCTTTAGGTTGTAGTGATACGTTTAGCACTACTATAATTATACCAGAGCCTTGTTTTAGTGGTAACATTAGTAGTACACCTCCAAATGCAACAGTGTGTCAAGGGCAAAGTGTAAGAATAGATTATACTCCTTCTATGAGTATGCCTAACAATTGTACGCCAACCTATGTTTGGATGAATGGTAATCTACCTGCGCTTGGAGCTACAAATAGCCCTACTTATTTTGCAACTGCTCCAGGTTTCTATTGGTTGAAACTTGTAAATGGTTCATGTAAATATAATTGTCCAGAATTAATCAAGCCTATATTTAATATAGCGCCAATGATAAAACTAGTTGTGCCTAGTACTGCATGTCAAGGTGAAACAATTACAGTAACTGCTATTACTACTGTGTCAGATATTACTTGGACAATTGATGGTGTGTTACAGCCTTCTGCAAATGGACAAGCTCAACCACAATTTACAATGAATACAATGAATGCACATACAATTAGTGCTACAGTTACTTCAAATGGTTGTTCTAATACCGCATCTCAAATAATTAATGTAAATGCTGTGCCAGGTCCAGTAAGTATAACTTCAACTTTAATTAGTTGTAATCCTTTTAAATATCAGCTTACAGCTACTGCTGCTTCTGGTGCTACATTTAATTGGAGTAACGGAGAAACAAATAATCCGCTTATTGTTACTCAAGGAGGTCCATATAAAGTTACAGCAACATCTGGTGGTTGTAGTGAAAGTACACAAATTGATGTGCCAAAATCACCAAGTGAATATATGTGGATATTCCCTAGCGGATGTTTCAATAATTGTTTAAAAGATGTAGCCACACTTATTGGTCCGCGTTTGCCATTAGTATATTGGGGTTGGTTATTAGATGGGAGTGTGATGAGCTCAGGAAACAATTCTTTTCCTGAACCATTTTCAATTGGTAACAATACTGGAAGTTATCAGTTGCGAATTAAATCTGGGCAGTGTGAGTTAACATCAGAACCTTTAAATTATACAGCAAATGATTGTGAGAATTGTAAAATAGACAGAGTAGTACTTGAGTCTGTTAATCAATTGCAATATCCATATTGTGCCTTCTCTGTAAGTTTAATCATTAGTAGTAGTTATCCAACTGATGTGCAAGTAACATTAGGTAGTGAAAACGGAAACATAATTGTTCAGCCAGCTGGTTTTAATTTACTTTCGGGAAACAACCCGTATAGCTTTACTTTTGTGCCTTTAGATGATTTGGCTTCTGGTAGTGTAGATTTCTTTATTACATATACAGATGTTGAAGGTAATATCTGTGTAACACGATTTAAACTAGATATTCCAACATGTAATGAAAATAATGGAGGTAGTAAGTTTGTACAAGAAAGTAGTAATGTAACTAAAGAAATAAAATCGGTAGTTACTATGTATCCTAATCCTGCAAAAGAATTAGTTACTATTGCTTACGAAAACATAAGTGCTAGTGCTATGATTGAGGTGTATGATTTAACAGGTAGATTGTTAAGTCACCATAATGCACAAAGTCAAACGGGTAATTGGCAGCTAAATACTAGTAATTATCCTGGTGGAATATATGTGGTTGTAGTTAAAGATAACAATCAAATTATAGTGCAACACAAATTAGTAATAGAATAAAAATTAAAATAAAAACACTTCCTCCTCTTTTTAAGGGGAGGTTTGTGTTTTAAAAATAGTTTAATTTTATGCTTTTAATAAATGTTACAGAAATGAAAATAAAAATGAAAACAAAAATATTTTTTACTATTGTCTTGTGGGGTATTACAATTACCGCACAAAGCCAAACTTGTTTTTCTAATATAAGCAGTGGAGCCTGGCATGTAAGTGCGCAAAAAACAGACGGAAGTCTTTTAGTATGGGGTAGTGGTGTGCTTGGTCAATTAGCTAATACTACTGGAGTAGATGAACCTGCCCCAGTAGCATTAGCTAATGGGACTAATTGGTTACTTGTAAAAAGTGGCAGAGCAAACACCTTTGCGATTAGAAGTGATAATACGCTTTGGGGTACAGGAAATAATGGTTATGGAGCTTTAGGGATTGGAAGTACAGTTGGAGAAATTTTTGAATGGACACAAATAGGTACAGCTAGTAATTGGGCAAAAGTTGCTGGAGGAGGTTATTTTACAATTGGGCTAAAAACCAATGGATCATTATGGGGTTGGGGAGAAAACACTACTTATCAAATGGGAAATAATACTTGTTGTGTCAATCAGCTAACGCCAATTCAGATTGGAACAGATACCGATTGGAAAGAAATTAACGCTTCTACATTTGTTGCTGCGGGTTTTGCTATAAAAAACAACGGAACACTTTGGGGTTGGGGTTCTAATGCTTCAGGGGTTTTATGTGATTATAGTTCTACGCCTAACAGACCAATTCCTGCTCAGCTAAACCCAGATACAGATTGGAAAAGTATTACTGCAGGTGGTGAACACATATTAGCTTTAAAAAACAACAATACGCTTTGGTCATGGGGTGCTAATCAATTTGGGCAACTTGGTAGAGATACTTCTCCTTCTAATGCTAGTATAGAAATTTTACAAGTTGGTACTGATACCTGGAAAATGGTTACCGCAGGTATTTCACTTTCTTATGGTATAAAAACAGATGGTACTTTGTGGGCTTGGGGTAAAAATGATTTAGGTCAATTAGGTAATGGTAATACTGTCAATCAATTTGCGCCAATACAAATTGGTACAGATAATAATTGGAATAGTGTGTCTTGTGGAGGTTATGATTTTGCGGTAGCTCTAAAAACTGATGGGTCACTTTGGACATGGGGGCAAAATAGTTTTGGACAATTAGCTAATGGTTCAACTGTTCCGGAATTGTTACCAACAAATGTTATTTCTTGTCCACTAAGTGCTGAGAGTTTTATTGCTCAAAATGTGAATTTACATCCTAATCCTACAAAAGAGTTTGTTATCATAGCTTATGAAAATTTGAGTAATACTGCTAGTATTGAAGTATATGATTTAATGGGAAGGTTGTTGAGTAAACATTACGCGAAAAACCAAACAGGTGACTGGCGACTAAATACAAGTAGTTATCCAACTGGAGTATATGTTGTAGTGGTAAAAGATAAGAACCAGATTATAGAGCAACACAAATTGCTTAAAGAATAAAACAAAAAACTCCTTAAAAAATTAAGGAGTTTTTTGTTTGTGGGCGATGAGGGGTTCGAACCCCCGACCCCCTCGGTGTAAACGAGGTGCTCTGAACCAGCTGAGCTAATCGCCCCAATAAAATGCGTTACTTCCGTATTGCGAGTGCAAATATACAGCTGTTTTCCGTATTTGCAAATAAAATAGTGAAAAAAATTAAATTATTTCTGCAACAACGAATGTGCTTCCGCCTATATATATAAGGTCTTTTGATTCGGAATTGGCAATTGCTTTTTTGTAAGCAATTGAAATAGAGTTGTATGTGTTTCCTTTTAAATTGTATGTTGCTGCTTTTTCTTGTAAAATTTTGGCAGATAAACCACGCTCAATTTTTGGTTTACTAAAATAATAAATCGCGTTTTTCGGGAATAATGGCAAAATGGAATCCAAATCTTTGTCATTTACTACTCCTAAAACAATATGTAATTGGTTGAATTTTTCCTTTTTTAATTGATTCATGACAATTTCAAGTCCGTGTGCGTTGTGAGCCGTATCGCAAATTACTTTCGGGTTTTCTTGTAAAACCTGCCATCTTCCTTGTAAATTGGTGTTTTGAACCACATTTAAAATTCCGTTTTTGATGTTTTCTTCTGAAATTTTAAAGGCGGAATTTAAATTTCTAAAAGTTTCAATTACAGTTTTCTTATTTTTAATTTGGTAATCGCCTAAAAGTCCGCAAGGATAATCTGGATGTTTTTTGTCTTGTGCAAAATGAATTTCAGAATTATTTTGTTTTGCTATTTCTAAAAATACAGGTTGAGTTTCCGAAGTATATTCACCAATCACAACTGGAATATTCGGTTTTATAATTCCTGCTTTCTCAAAAGCAATTTTTTCTAAAGTATCACCTAAAAACTGGGTGTGATCTTTTCCTATATTCGTAATTACGGAAAGTAAAGGTGTAATAATATTTGTAGAATCTAATCTACCACCCATTCCAACTTCAATAATAGCAATGTCTACTTTCTTATCTGAAAAATATTCAAATGCCAATCCAACTGTCATTTCGAAGAAACTTAATTGTGTATTTTCGAAAAACGATTTATGATTCAAAACAAATTGATGAACATAGTTTTTAGAAATCTTCTTCCCATTTATAGTAATTCTTTCTCTGAAATCTTTTAAATGTGGCGAAGTATATAAACCAACTTTATAACCCGCTTCCATAAATACCGAAGCTATCATGCTACTAGTAGAACCTTTTCCGTTAGTTCCAGCAACATGAATAGTTTTGAAATTTCTTTCTGGATGATTTAAATGTTCTACTAATAATAAAGTATTGGTCAAATCTTTTTTATAGGCAGAAGCGCCAACGTTTTGAAACATTGGTAACTGGTTAAAAAGCCAATTTATGGTTTCTTTATAGGTCATATTGTACTTATTTTAAAGATTTTCGACATCCAACAAAATAAAATCAGCTTTTTTTAGTTTTATACTTTAGAGAAAAATGTATCTTTAGTGCAAATTTCAAAAAATTAATTAAGAATAGTATTACTTATGACCGGATTTTTTTTACAAACTACTGTTGTAGATACAGTAGCACAAGCTGTGACTAATGCAAATGGCGCAAATACTCCACCTCCTGTTGAAGGGATATCAGTTTTAGAATTTATTTTAAAAGGTGGTTTTTTTCTTATTCCTATTATTATATTATTGTTTTATACTATTTATTTAATTGTAGAACGTTACTTATATATTAGTAAAACGACCAAAAATGACGATTTTCTATTGAAAGAAGTGCGTACACATTTAAATGGTGGAAATATGAATTTAGCGATTGGTGCTGCTGAAAGAGTCAATAATGCTACAGCAAGAGTGGTAAAAGAAGGGATTTTAACTATTGGAAGACCAATTGCTGAAATTGAATCGAACATGGAACGTATGGCTCAAATTGAATTGGGTGAAATGGAACGTAAAATGGGACAATTAGGTTTAATTGCTGGTATGGCGCCAACTCTTGGTTTCGTTGGAACAATTGGTGGGGTAATTAAAATTTTCTATAGTATTTCGATTACCGAAAATATTAGTATCGGAAATATTTCTGGAGGTTTATATGAAAAAATGATTTCTTCTGGAGCTGGACTTATCGTAGGTTTGATCGCTTACGCTGGTTATCACTTATTAAATGGAAGAATTGACCATTTCATGTTAAATGTTCAAAAACAAGTATTAGAATTTGTAAACATAATTCAGAGACCAAATGGCAATTAAAAGAAACAGACGATTTCATGCAGAAGTACATGCGTCCTCAATGAGTGATATCATGTTCTTTTTGCTGTTGTTTTTTCTTATCATCTCTACATTGGCAAATCCGAATGTAATTAAAATGACGTTGCCAAAATCGAAAACTAACGAAAAAACAAACAAACAATTTATAAGTATTTCAGTGACGGAAGACAAGGCGTTTTTCATAGATAAACAACCTGTTGATTTTGATAAATTGGAATCTGAATTGTTAGCCAAAATTGGTACAGATAAAGAACAAACTGTTGTAGTTCGTATTCCATTTAATTTACAAGTACAAGATTTAGTCGACGTACTTCAAATAGGAGTGAAGAATAACTTAAAGTTTGTGATTGCGACTAATCCGGGTAGTAAATAAATAAAAAAAAGAGTGATTTCTCACTCTTTTTTTTATTTACCCAATTTTTATAGAAGTCATACTCAAAGAACCAGCCAAAAGTTTATCATTAAACAACTGTATGTTTTCAGATTCATTTTTCAAACCTAAAGTATATAATAAAGGTAAATAATGATCTGGAGTTGGAATAGCTAAGTCAAACGCTTTTCCTTGTTTTTGGTAATTGATTAAATTCGCAAAATCGCCATCAATAATATTTTTGTTGATTTTTTCTCTAGCTTCAATTGCCCAATCAAAACCATAGTTGTCCTTGTTGAAATTCGCCCAATCTACCATTCGTAAATTGTGCACAATATTTCCGCTTCCAATTATTAAAATTCCTTTGTTTCGTAAGGATTCTAATTTTTGAGCCATATCAAAATGTGCTTGACCTGATAAACTATAATCAATACTCATTTGTATAATCGGAATATTCGCTTCAGGATACAAATGTTTAATCACGCTCCAAGCTCCGTGATCTAAACCCCAATCGTGATTCAATTCCACTTCTGTTGGAAGAATTAATTCTTTGGTCAATAGTGCTAATTCTGGTGAACCTTTTGCAGGATATTGCACGTCAAATAATGCTTTAGGAAAACCACCAAAATCGTGAATCGTTTGCGGCATTTCCATAGCAGTAACTTTCGTGCCTTTCGTAAACCAATGCGCAGAAATACATAAAATCGCAGTTGGGGTAGGAATCGTTTTGGCAATATTTCTAAAACCAGCTACAAATTCATTTTCTTCAATCGCGTTCATCGGACTTCCATGTCCTAAAAACAAAACCGGCATTTTTGCAGTATTTGGCAAAATGTCTTTATAACTAAATAATTCGTTAACTGTTTTCATAGCATATATTATTGGAGTCAAACTTAAAAGTCCTAAAAAATGTTTTCGATTCATGACTTAAATTTAATATTTGTATATACAAATGTATGAAAATAAATTCAAATGATTTGTTAAATTTTTATACTTTTGCAATTCAACACAACTCTTAATATGTATAAATTACTTTTACGTCCAATTCTTTTCTGTTTCGATCCAGAAAAAGTGCATTATTTTACCTTTTCATTGGTAAGATTTATTTCTAAAATTCCATTCGTTGCTTCAATTATAAAAGCTATTTATGTAGTGGAGGATAAACGTTTAGAAAGAGAAGTTTTTGGATTGAAATTTAAAAACCCAGTTGGATTAGCAGCAGGATTTGATAAAGACGCAAAATTATTCAATGAATTGTCAGATTTTGGATTTGGATTTATTGAAATCGGTACGTTAACTCCAAAGCCACAAGACGGAAATCCGAAGAAAAGATTGTTTCGTTTAAAATCAGATTCAGCAATTATTAACAGAATGGGATTCAATAATGGCGGAGTAGAAGCAGCTATTTTAAGATTAAAGCAAAATAATGGTGTTCTAATTGGTGGAAACATCGGTAAAAACAAAGTGACACCAAACGAAGAAGCAACAAGTGATTATGTAATCTGTTTTGAAGCGTTATACGATTATGTAGATTATTTTGTGGTCAACGTAAGTTCGCCAAACACACCAAATTTAAGGGAATTACAAGAGAAAGAACCTTTAACAAAATTATTGCAAACGCTACAAGATTTGAATAACACGAAAGTTAAAGCGAAACCAATTCTTTTAAAAATTGCACCAGATTTAACGAACGAACAATTATTAGATATTATTGATATAGTAAACGAAACAAAAATCGCAGGTGTAATTGCAACCAATACCACAATTTCTCGTGACGGATTAACGTCTGAAAATAAAGTAGAAATGGGTGGGTTGTCTGGAAAACCATTAACGAAACGCTCTACAGAAGTCATCAGATTTTTATCAGAAAAAAGCAATAAATCATTTCCAATTATCGGAGTAGGAGGAATTCACACTGCCGATGATGCTATCGAAAAATTAAATGCTGGTGCGAGTTTAGTGCAATTATATACTGGATTTATTTATGAAGGTCCACAATTAATTAAGAATATTAATAAGAAGATTTTACAAGGATAAAAGTAATTTCAAAGAAAATCAAGATGAATCTAAAAACTTATATTTCATTAAAACTTATACTGTTTGTTGTTTTTGTAATTATTATTGGTTTTCTAACTAGCTCAATTAATAGTGAAAGTAGAAGGCTAAAAAGTGAAAATGAAGAATTGATTTTTCATAAAAAAGTTTATAAAAGTATTATAGAACTTCCTGTTAATGATGTTGAGGGAAAAAAGAAATTATTGCAGATAGTGAAATCATCAGATTCTCAAGAGTCAATAGAGGAAAATTATTTTTCTTCATCAACTCTTTTGTATATTTTATTATTAGTTTTTAGTCTAGGAATTTATTTTATGGATATTTTAAACAAAAAAATAGAAATACTCAAAAATGAAGAGAGCGATGTTGAAAAGCAGCAAATGTTGTAAAGATTCTTAAAATTTCTTCAATCTGTGTTAGAAAACAAAAATCAGTAAAATCCATTCAAATCCGCGTCATCCGCGTACCCAACATATGAAATTAGTCTTCGCATCAAACAATAAAAACAAAATTGCTGAAATTCAGCAACAAGTGGGTTCACAATTTCAAATTGTCTCTTTAGAAGATATTGGTTGCTTTGTGGATATTCCGGAAACGTCAGAAACTATTGAAGGAAATGCGATTTTGAAAGCCAATTATGTCACAGAAAATTACGGTTTACCATGTTTTGCTGATGATACTGGTTTAGAAATCGAAAGTTTAAATAACGAACCTGGCGTATATTCTGCTCGTTATGCAGGTGAACACAAAAATGCTGAGGATAATATGAATTTGGTTTTAGAGAAATTAGCTTCTCAAACCAATAGAAAAGCGCAGTTTAAAACGATTATCGCTTTAAATATAAACAACGAACAACACTTGTTCGAAGGCATTGTAAAAGGTGAAATCACTACTGAGAAGTCGGGAAACCAAGGTTTTGGATACGATCCGATTTTTCAACCTGAAGGTTTTTCAACCACTTTCGCTGAAATGACTATGGAACAAAAAGCTGTGATTAGTCATAGAGGTATTGCAGTACAAAAATTGATAAAATTCCTTTCTAATTTATCTGAGTAACTGTAAATTCATTGTTAAAAAGCTATTACTTTAACGTAACTTTCTGAAAATCAATCATAAACAAATTAGTTTAATCCAAAATTAAATTCTACCTTTGCACCCAATTTAAAAATATATAATGAATAAATTTGAGCAATTAGGGTTAAACGAGTCGTTGTTAAAAGCAATAAGTGATTTAGGATTCGAAACCCCGTCGGAAGTACAGGAGAAGGCTATACCACTATTATTGGAAGATGACACAGATATCGTCGCTCTTGCCCAAACAGGAACAGGAAAAACCGCAGCTTTTGGTTTTCCGCTAATCCAAAAAATTGACCCATTCAACAAGCAAACACAGGTTTTAATACTTTCTCCAACAAGAGAATTGTGTTTGCAAATTACAAACGAGATTAAATTATACTCAAAATACATCGACGGTTTATATACTGTTGCAGTATACGGTGGAGCGAGTATTCATGATCAAGCGCGTGATATTAAGCGAGGAGCACAAGTAATTGTGGCTACACCGGGTAGAATGCAAGATATGATTAACAGAGGCATGGTGAATATTAAAAACATCAGCATCTGTGTTCTTGATGAGGCAGACGAAATGTTAAATATGGGTTTCTATGAAGATATTACAAGTATCTTATCAGACACGCCAAAAGACAAAAACACATGGTTATTCTCGGCTACAATGCCGCAAGAAGTAGCTAGAATCGCTAAAGAATTTATGAGAAACCCGCAAGAAATTACGGTTGGACATAAAAACTCTAGTTCAGCAAACATTTCTCACGAATATTATTTAGTTAATGCACGTGATAGATACGAAGGATTAAAAAGATTGGCAGATGCTAATCCAGATATTTTCTCAGTAATTTTTTGTAGAACAAAAAGAGATACTCAAGCGGTTGCAGAAAAATTAATTGAAGACGGGTATAATGCTGCTGCATTACACGGAGATTTATCGCAAGCACAACGTGATGGCGTAATGAAATCTTTCCGTGGTAGACAAATTCAAATGCTTGTTGCAACAGACGTTGCGGCTCGTGGAATTGACGTAGACAACATTACTCACGTAATCAATTATCAATTACCAGACGAAATTGAAACGTATACGCACCGTTCAGGTCGTACAGGTCGTGCTGGAAAATCAGGTACTTCGTTTGTAATTATTACGAAAAGTGAAATCAGAAAAATTCACTCTATCGAGAGAATTATCAAAACTAAATTCGAAGAAAAACCAATTCCTTCTGGAATGGAAATCTGCGAAATTCAGTTATTACACTTAGCAAATAAAATTAAAGATACAGAAACAGATCACGCAATTGATAATTATTTACCTTCAATTATGGAATTGTTACAAGACATTCCTAAAGAAGAATTAATTAAAAAGGTAATCTCTGTAGAATTTAATCGTTTCTTAAACTATTACAAAAAGACTAAAGATTTAGCGTCTCAAGATAGTTCATCAAGTAGAGCAGAAATTCCATCTGATGGTTCTGTAAGATACTTTATCAACATTGGCTCTAGAGATGATTACGATTGGATGTCTTTAAAAGATTATTTACGTGATACCTTGGCAGTTGGACAAGATGATGTTTTCAAAGTAGATGTAAAAGAAGGTTTCTCTTTCTTTAATACAAATGCTGATATGGCAGAAAAAGTAATGGAAGTTTTAAATGCTGTTGAGATTAACGGTAGAAAAATTAACGTTGAAATTTCTAAAAACGAAGGCGGAAGAAGTTCAGGAAGAAGAGACCACAACGGAAGAAGTGGTGGCGGAAGATCTGGTGGAAGCGGATTCTCAGGAAGACGTGAAGGTGGAAATTCTGGCGGTGGATACAGAGGAAACCGTGATGGCGGAAACCGTGAAGGTGGAGGTTATAGAGGAAATTCTGGTGGTGGAAATCGTGAAGGTGGTTTCAACCGTGAAGGTGGAAACAGAGAAGGTGGAAGTGGTTTCAGACCAAGAACAACATCTGGTGGAAGCGATAGAAGATCATCGTCATCTGATTCTCGCGATAGCGGAAGAAGAGGTGAAGGTCGTTCTTCAGAAGGTCGTTCAACGGAAAGAAGAAGTTCTGGCTTTGATAGCGCAAAAAGAACGCCAAGAAGATCAAATGACTAATATTTTAGTTTAAATATAATAATCCCGATTCGTTTATTCGTTTCGGGATTTTTTTGTTCCGAAAATTAATTTCACACAAGCTAACCACAAACTTGTCATCCTGAAAGGATCTCTTGTTTTTTGTTTTTAAAACTGCCGTGAATTATATTGCGTGAGACCCTTTAAGGGTGACAAACGTTGTGTTGTTTTTTTTGCCACGAATTTTCGAATCTAAAAAAAATCAGTAAAATCGATTCCAATCCGCGTCATCTGCGTGCCAATTACTCGCAAAGTAGCCACAAACTTTCTTATAATCTTATGTTAACAAAATTCATCATTAAAAATTAAATCTTATTTTTGTTGAAATATATTTTCACAATGAAAAAAATAATCTACATATTTTTACTTTTCTTTTCTGTTTTTGGATTTTCCCAAACAGATTCGCTTCAACTAAAAGTGAAAGGGAAGATTTTGGATTTAAAAACAAATGCTTCTATTGCAAGAGTTACGGTTGTTAATAAAAATAATTCAACTGTAGTTTTAGCATCGGAAAATGGTGAATTTGAAATTACGGTAAATAAGAATGATAAATTATTATTTTCTCATTTAGGTTATAATTACGCTGAGGTGGAAGTCAACCAAAAATGGCTTTCAGGAAATAAAACGATTCAGTTAAGTGAGAAAGTTAATGAAATTGAAACGGTAATTGTAACAAATTATAATTTAACGGGTTATTTAGTAATTGATACGAAGTTAATTCCAGTTAATGAAAATTACAGATACAATATTACCGGTTTGAATTTAGGGTACGAACCAGGAATGAAAGCCAAAAATGCTACTGAAAATTTATTGACAGCTTTATTAAATCCAGTAGATTTAGTCTATTCTTTATTTAATTCCAAAGAGAAAGATTTCAAGAAGTTAATGGATTTGAAAAACGATGCTAATTTCGCAGCTATTTTAAGTAAAAATACAGATAGAGAATCGTTAGTAATGTTATTGCAATTAGATAAAAATGAAATTGATAAGATATTAGAGAAATGCAATTACTCAAGAAATTTTATCAATACAGCTAGCGACTTACAAGTGTTAGATGCATTAGCGACTTCCTACAATGATTATAAAGTTTTGAAGAGAAATTAATTGTTAGTTTTTTTGTATACTTTGTTTTAATAAAGATTATTAAGTTGTCTTTACATATGTTTTGTTCTTAATAATAACAAACCCAAAAAGAAATCTTAAATACAACTTCAATATTTCTATTTCGCAGATGAAATAACCTAATTTGCATATTGCTTTTGTTATTACTGAAACAAATGAAGACTTTTGAATGAATTAAAGATTAAATCTATTTATTATGAAAAAGTCAATTATTTATTTGATTCATGCAGCTTTCTGGTTCGCTTATTTTTTATTGCTATTAGTTATTATTACTGCCGTCACTCAAGGGTTTTCTTCAGGACCAAATTTTGGGTATATTCTTAAAGTAGGAATTCCATTTGTTATAATTCCATCTGTTACTGTGTTTTATCTGTTTTATTTTTATCTTTTTCCAAAGTATATCAAAACAAGAAAAATTGGGCTTTCATTTGTTTACGGCATTCTGTTTTCTATTGGCTCCGCTTTAGTTGGAGGATTGTTTTTGACCTTATTGTTCGGAAAAACTTTTATGTTTGAAGGAGGTTGGAGTTCTTTTTTGGCTGAAATTATAACCATGTCACTTATTGGATTATTTGCGGGTATTATGAGTGTAATTATTAAAGGATTTATTACTTGGTATGATGAAATACAATTAAAAGAAACGCTAAATCTTAAAAACCATCAAATTGAATTGGCTTTAGTAAAATCTCAATTAGATCCTCATTTTTTATTCAATACTATTAATAATATCGACATCTTACTACTTAAAGATGCGCAACTGGCATCAGAATACCTGAATAAATTATCAGACATTTTGAGGTTTATGCTGTTTGAAACTAAAACAGAAAAAATTGCTTTAACTAAGGAGGTTGAATACATTGAAAAATATATCGCTTTGCAGAAAATTAGAACTTCGAATGATAATTTTGTAATTTTCACTGTAAAAGGAGAAGCTGCAAACCATTCTATCTCGCCAATGCTTTTTATTCCGTTTATAGAAAACGCTTTCAAGCATGTAAGTAATAAAAAAACGGAAAATGCCATAAAGGTTTCTTTAGTTATCGAGAAAGAAAAAATAGTTTTTGAATGCGAAAATAAGTATAGCGAAAACAATACATTTCAATCAGAATTTAATGGCTTGGGAAATGATTTGATTAAAAAGAGAATTGAATTAATGTATCCAAAAAAACATAACTTAGCTTTTACAAAAGATAACAACATTTATAAAGTAAATTTAGCCTTAGCGAATGATTAAATATTCTTGTATAATTATTGAAGACGAACCTTTAGCTTTAGAAAAAACTAAGGGTTTTGTTGAGAAAACACCTTTTTTAAATTTGCTAGCCACATTTGATGATGCGTTGGAAGGATTGGCGTTTTTAAAATCTAACAAAGTAGATTTACTTTTTTTAGACATCAATTTGGATGAGTTGTCAGGTATTGAATTGCTGGAAAATTCCAAATTAAATTGTCAGGTAATAATCACAACCGCTTATTCTGAATATGCTTTAAAAGGATATGAGCTTAATGTTACTGATTATCTATTAAAGTCTTTTTCTTTTGAAAGATTTTTGCAAGCAGTGGATAAAATTCAGGAGAACAAGTCGGTTAATCACAAGGAATTAAATTCTAAATTTATTTTTATTAAAACAGAAAGTCGATTAGAAAAGGTCAATATTGATGAAATTCTATTTATTGAAGGAATGAGAGATTACAGAAGAATTCACACCATAAATAAAAGAATAATGACACTTCAAAATTTTTCAGAATTAGAACAACTTCTTCCTGCAAATTTAATTTGTCGTGTGCATAAATCGTATATGGTTGCCATCAGTAAAATTGATGAAATCGAACGAAGCAGAATAAAAATTTCGAAGGAAATTATCCCCATTTCAGAAACCTACCGCGATCATTTTTTCTCACAAATTAAAAGCTAAAACTATAAATCTATACAATTTTAAAATTTGTCTTCTTGCTAAGTTTCTTATTTTGCAGACATAAAAATGGAGTTTGCATAATTAAGTTTTCTAATAGTTAGTAAATCTTCACATTTGTTTCATTATTAACTTAATGATCTAAAAAAATGAAACAAATAAAATTTTTGTACTTCGCATTATTTACCACATTTTCAGTAACAAGTCAAAACATAACAAACAATATTGATGGTTTGTTTTCAGAGTGGAAAAATTCAAATGGTCCAGGAGGTGTTGTACTGGTAACTCAAAACAATAAAACGGTTTTTGAAAAAGCCTATGGTTTGGAAAATATTTCATATAAAATCCCAACAAGCTCAGAAACTATTTTTAACATTGGTTCCATGTCAAAACAATTTACAGCAATGGGTATTGTTTTATTACAAATGGAAGGTAAATTATCTATTGATGACGATATTAAAAAATATTTGCCAGAACTAAATGATTTTGGAAAACCAATAACTATTCGGCATTTATTACATCATACGAGTGGTTTTAGAAGTTCTCCGGAATTGTTTGGACTTGCTGGATGGCGAGATGGTGATGCAATTTCAAATGAAGATGTTTATCGTTATTTAGCTAAGCAAACTTCATTAAATTTTGAACCTGGCTCAGAATATATGTATTCTAATTCAGGTTATGTTTTACTCGCTAAAATTATTGAAAACGTATCAAAACAGAATTTTAAAAGTTGGATGAAGGAAAAAATATTTCAACCACTTCAAATGAATTCCACTTTTATAGAAGAAAACAGTTCTAATGTAGTTTCAAAAGTAGCGACTTCTTACTCAGAAATCGAGCCTTCAGTTTTTAATTATGTTGAGAACAATGATTTAACGTATGGTGCTTCTAATGTCTATTCTACAAGTAACGACGTTTTAAAATGGATGAAAAATTTTAATGAAGCGCCGACGAAATGGCAAAGTTCTTTCGAAATGCTTAAAACATTAGATGTGCTAAATTCTGGTCAAAAAAACAATTATGGTTTTGGAGTTTTTGTGGACGATTTTTTTGGAAATCATAGGATTCAACATACTGGAGCGATTGCAGGTTTTCGATCCATAATGTATAGTTATCCGGATGAAAATTTAGAAATCATAATACTATCCAATTTTACATTCAATCAATTATCAAAAATAGCCGATCAAATTAGTCAATTTTTTTTGCAAAACAAATCAAAAGCTGAAACCCATCAGGAAGAAATAAAACCTATACTGCTAAATGATGAAATTTTAAAAAAGTATGAAGGAATGTATTGGAGTGATAAGAGTAATTATTCTCGAAAGATTTATATAGAAAACAATACCTTATGGTATTTGCGAACTAATAATAAAAAATCACCATTACTACCCATAACGCCAACTGATTTTCAAATGGGAGGCATTAATGAAAAATTGATTATAAGTTTTGATATCAAAACGAATACAATGAAATTGATTTCTGCAGACAATTCTATAGAAATTCTTGAAAAATACGAGGACAAAAAACTTTCAACTCAAGATTTAATAAATTATACAGGAATGTTTTATAGTTCTGAATTAGAAACTTTTTATACGATTAGTCTAAAAGATGATAAATTAATTGGGTATCATAGCCGTTTTGGAGAATTTGACATTCAAATTTTAAAACAAGATGTTTTGAATTGGTCAGGAATGGCTGTTTCAAAGTATAAAAGAAACAAAAAAGGGAATATTATTGGTTTTAGTATTACAATGAATAGAATTCGGAATTTGTGGTTTGAAAAAAAATAAAATGCTTAAGTTAATAAGTTCAATTGCGGGTTTAGTTTGCTTAATCCGCAATTCTTTTCAGTATTTGAACACTATCCCACAAACTGCTTCTCAATATACTCTATATCTTTTATCGTTTTTCTGGTCCAATCTAAACGTTTTTCTAAAACTTCGTCTTCTGTTAATTGCCAATTCACATCGGAATGACGCATTCTGTTCGTAATGTCTTGAATGACTAAAGCTGCCGAAACCGAAATATTTAAACTTTCTGTAAAACCCACCATTGGAATTTTAATAAAACCATCAGCTTCTTTCATTACTTCTTCTGAAAGTCCGTCAATCTCCGTCCCAAAAAATATCGCCGATTTTTTAGTCACATCAAATTCGTCTAACATACACGATTCGTTATGTGGCGTAGTGGCAATAATTTGATAACCTTGTTCTCTCAACGATGCAATACAAGTTTTTATATTATCGTATCTGTTGATGTCCACCCATTTTTCGGCGCCCATGGCAATTTGTTTGTCAATTGCTTTGCCATAACGTTGTTCCACTACATGTAAATTCTGAATTCCAAAAACTTCACAACTTCTCATTACTGCGCTGGTATTGTGTAACTGATACACATCTTCCACAGCAATAGTAAAATGATTGGTTCTGTATTTTAAGACATCAATAAATCTGTTTTTTCTATTTTCAGACATAAAGTTCTCTAAATATTCTAATAAAGCGAGTTTGTTTTTTGGCATTTTTAATATAAATTTATGCAAATTAACAAAATAATCGTGTAATAGCCCTGATAGTAGTGGAAATCCTTTAATTGTTGTCTGAGGCTGTCACACTGAGCTTGTCGAAGTGCCGAAGACGATAATTAAAGATTGTAACGAATAGCGGGAAATAGCTTCAAAAGAAAAAATGAAAAAAATAGTTGTTTTAACAGGAGCGGGAATGAGTGCCGAAAGTGGAATTTCTACGTTTAGAGATTCGAACGGACTTTGGGAAAATCATGATGTCATGGAAGTCGCATCACCAGAAGGTTGGAGGAAAAATCCAGCTTTGGTTTTAGATTTCTATAATAAACGTCGCGCGCAGTTGAAAGAAGTCAAGCCGAATAAAGGACATGAAATTTTAGCCGAGTTGGAACAAAATTTCAATGTGCAAATTATTACTCAAAATGTAGATAATTTACACGAAAAAGCAGGAAGTTCGAATATTTTACATTTGCATGGCGAATTGGTAAAAGTGCGTGGAGAGTTTTCGGAAAGCGAAAGTATATTTTGGGAAACCGATATTCATATTGGCGATGTAAACGAAAATGCAGAACAATTACGACCAGATATTGTTTGGTTTGGTGAGCAAGTTCCAGCTATTGATTTTGCGATTCCACATATGCAAACTGCTGACGTTGTCATTATTATTGGAACTTCATTGCAAGTATATCCAGCAGCGGGTTTGATGCATTATGCCAAATCACATGTTCCGGTTTATTACATCGACCCAAATCCTGCAACTATTTACGATTTATCCAATCCGTTAGAAGTTTTACCTATGAGTGCAAGTGAAGGAATGGAAATTTTGAAAGAAAAATTATAGATCTGAATATGGGAAATTGGCTTTTAAAATGGAATGAAGTTGGTGAAATTAACTTGTTTGTTTTGTTTTTATTTGAAAATTTAAGTCTGATTGTTTTGTCGGTTTTAGTTGGAAAAATAATTGAATCTAAAAATACCGTTTTGTTTAAAAAAGATGTTAAATGGATTGTATACACTTTAATATTTAATACAATTGTTACATTTTTTGGTTATAAACTTTTTTATTTTGGATATATAAAATTCATCTTTGAAGTTTCTTTTCTTTCCATTCTGATAGATTTGTTTTTAATTACAATTATAATGGATTTATTAATGTTTGTTTTTCATTTTTTTATTCATAAAATCAATTGGTTGTTTGCTATTCATAAAAAACATCATTCTCATATTGAAACAAATGTGTATAGTTTGTATGTTTTGCATCCAATAGAAGTTGTTGGCTTTGGCAGTTTATGGCTTGTCACTATTTGGAGTTTGCACTTTAATTTTTATAGTGTAGTGATTTACTTAGTTTTAAATTTAACTTACGGTGTTTTGGGGCATATGAAAAAAGATGTTTTTCCGGTTTTTTGGACAAACAATTTTTTAACAAAATGGATTTCAACAACTCGCTTTCATAATCAACATCATTTAAATTTGAATAATAATTTTGGATTCTATTTTACTTTTTGGGATAAAATTTTTAAAACTTATATCGAAGAGAAAAAAACTCCTAACTAATTACTGATAACTAATCACTAATTACTAAATTTGCACCTTTAAAAAACAACACACAATAACATGCAACTAACTGAATTAAATGCCGTATCGCCAATTGATGGTCGTTACAGAGGTAAAACAAAATCGTTATCCGCTTATTTTTCTGAAGAAGCTTTAATTAAATATAGAGTTTTAGTTGAGGTAGAATATTTTATTTCAATGTGCGAATATAATATTCCTCAATTACAAGGTGTAGACAAAAATCTTTTCGGAAAGTTAAGAGGGATTTATGAAAATTTTTCAACAGAAGATGCACTTTGGATTAAAGAAACAGAGAAAACAACTAACCACGATGTAAAAGCGGTTGAATACTTTATCAAAAAGAAATTTGACGAATTCGGATTAGAAGAATTTAAAGAATTCATTCACTTCGGATTAACGTCTCAAGATATTAACAATACGGCGATTCCACTTTCTGCTAAAGAAGCATTTGAAAATGTATATTTACCAAGCTTAATCGCAATTGTACAGAAATTAAAAGACTTGTCTACAGAATGGGCAGATATTCCATTATTGGCTCGTACTCATGGACAACCAGCTTCTCCAACACGTTTAGGAAAAGAAATTTTAGTTTTCGTAGAACGTATTGAAGAGCAAATGCGTTTGTTATTTAATGTGCCTTTTGCTGCTAAATTTGGTGGTGCAACAGGAAATTATAATGCACATAAAGTGGCATATCCAAACCACGATTGGAAAGCTTTCGGTTCGCAATTCGTTGAAGAAACTTTAGGATTACGTCATTCGTTTCCAACAACACAAATTGAACATTATGATCATTTTGCAGCGTATTTCGATGCTTTAAAACGTATCAATACGATATTAATCGACTTAGATAGAGATGTTTGGACGTATGTTTCAATGGACTATTTCAAGCAAAAAATTAAAGCGGGAGAAATCGGTTCTTCGGCAATGCCACATAAAGTAAACCCAATTGATTTTGAAAATTCAGAAGGAAATTTAGGAATTGCAAATGCGATTTTCGAACATTTATCTGCGAAATTACCAATTTCTCGTTTACAACGTGATTTAACGGATAGTACAGTTTTACGTAATATTGGTGTGCCAATCGGACATACACTTATTGCATTTGAAGCGACATTAAAAGGTTTAAATAAATTGTTATTAAACGAAGCAAAATTCGCTGAAGATTTAGAGAAAAACTGGGCAGTTGTTGCAGAAGCAATTCAAACTATTTTACGTAGAGAAGGCTATCCAAATCCATACGAAGCATTAAAAGATTTAACAAGAACGAACACAGTTATAAATAAAGATTCGATTCATGCGTTTATTGAAACGTTGAATGTTTCTAACGATATTAAAACAGAATTAAAAGCAATTACACCAAGTAATTATTTGGGGATATAATTTCCAGTATTCAGTTTTTAGTAAACAGTTTAAATCCTGCTAATTCATTTTGGCAGGATTTTTTTGTAAGTACTTCTAAATGAATTTTATTTTTGTTTTAATGAAAATTCTTATAATTTTGTATTTATTCGAAATTTTCTAAAATAAATACTATGAAAAAAATTACTTTCTTATTTGTTTTATTATTTTTAAAATCAGGTTTATATGCAAATAATGATTTTTTAAAAATACTTCAAAACAAAAATTCAAAACTTATTGAATCAGTTTTGATATTCCACAGACCAAATTGTCCTTATTGTGAACAAATGGAAAAGTCTATTGGTAATGATGTTAATTTTCAACAAAAAATAAAAGAGAAATTTAATGTTACGATTGTTGATGTTAGTACTGAAGAAGGAAAAAAAATGGCTCAATTTTATAACGTTAAGGCTGTTCCAACTATAATTAAATATAATGAAGAGCTTCAAAATTTTACTACTTTAGAAGGTTATGGGTCAAATGTAAGATTTTCCAATTTTTTAGATCTAGAATTAAATTATGAATTGGAATCTAATTTGAATAGAGAAATATTGTCAATCTGTGCTAATGGAACTGTTGAGTCTGGAGAACAATGTGATGATGGAAATACCGTAAGTGGTGATGGCTGTAGTGATACTTGTATGTTTGAAAATGTTAATTGCGGGAATGGGGTTTTAAATGCTGGTGAACAATGTGATGATGGTAATACAATAAATGGTGATGGTTGTAATGCATATTGTTTGACTGAAGGTTCAACTTGCGGAAATGGAGTTGTAAACGCAGGTGAGCAATGTGATGATGGAAATAATATAAATGGTGATGGTTGTAATTTGAGTTGCATGATTGAAGGGGCAATCAGTGGGAATGGCATTATTGAATCTGGTGAACAATGTGATGACGCCAATACTACAAATGGTGATGGTTGTAATTCTATTGGTAATATAGAAGCTGGCTATAGTTGTGTTGGCTCTCCGAGTGTTTGTAGTGTTTTAAGTTTAGAAGATCTTAATAATGATATGTTTGATTTAAAAACATATCCAAATCCATTTTCAAATGTAATAAATGCTTCTATTTATTTAAAAGATACTTCTGAAGTTGAGATTTCGTTAATTGATAGTAGAGGAAAATTAGTTACGACTATTGAAAAATCGAACTTAACTTTTGGAAAAAATGAAGTTTTAATTGATGTTGATGCATTACAATCAGGATTGTATTTTGTAAAAGTTCAAATTTCTAATGTAAATGGTGTTTTTTATGAAATTAAGAAAGTAATCAAAGAATAAAAAAATAAATAATACATGTAGAAAATCCATTCTGATATGTCGGAATGGATTTTTTTATATAGAATTTTAAATTTGTTAGAATTAAATCACTTTTACTTAAAATAAATTACGCTATTTCACGTTTTAATAAAAAGATAAAAATGAAAAGTTTTGGAGTTTTAGTGGTGTTTTTTTTAGGTTTTCAGCAAAATATTGACATTGATAAAATTGATGCACAATTGTTCGATAAGATTAATGGTGTTCGTGTTGAAAATAAATGTTCCATACTAACACGTGATGAAAATTTAGATAAAGCTGCGGCAAATCAAGCTATATATATCGCAAATAAAGATGTTTTAGAACATGTTCAAAGTGGAAACTCAAAGACAAAAGGACTTTTGGATAGGGTGAAATTATTCAGCAAAAAAGAATATAGTAAAGTAGGAGAGAATTTATTATTTACTTCAATTCCAAAAGAAGCTATCGATTCCGAAGTTATTGCGGAAAAGATGAAATCACTTTGGGTGAAATCTCCTAGTCATTTTAAAAATATTAAATATGGAGAGTTTAATTACACTGGTTTTGGATTCGCGTTAAATAAGTCGAAAACTAAAATTTATGTTGTTCAGGTTTTTGGAAAAAAATAACTCAAAAAAAATAACCCAATTTATATTCATTAGATTTGTAAAAAAAAATAAATGGATAACTTCAGTTTTTTAAACACTCTTGCTTTAATTGCTGCTTTTGTAATACTTCTTTTCGCTTTTTTCTTGCTAACAGTTCAAACTAAAAGTAAATTAAAAAACAGACTTTTTGCTGGATTGTTACTGCTTTCCGCATTTGATTTGAGTAGCTTTTTTTCTGAAAATTATTTCGACGCTAATTTGAGTTTTGAAGTTTTTAGAATGACAACTAGTTTGCTAATTATGCCAGTGTTTTTCTTGTATGTCAAATCAGTTTGTTATTCTGATTTTAAATTGAAACAAGAAGATTTAGTTCTGGTAATTCCTTTTGTATTTGCTAATTTAATATTAATTCCAAGGTTTTATTTAGCCAACGCCATTGAAACAACTTATGTTTTTGAGCATTTTAAGCAAATGTCAGAAATCAGATTTTTTTATATTTTAGTAGAAATACAGTACTTTTTTTATATTGTTTTAATTTTTAAAATCTTAAAAACATATAAAGAAACGTACTTGGAGAATTTTACCAATTCAGATAATTCATCATACAAATGGTTGTTTCAAATGACGGTGTTGTTTTTAATGGCACATGCTGTTGTTTTCTTTAAATCGTTAATTAGGTATACCGATTATCATGCGTTATTAAATAGTTCCAATGTAATTATCGGAATTATTGCGCTACTTATAAGTTGTTGGTTTGTTTTGAAAGCATTAAATAATCCAGAACTTTTTAAAGGTGTCGATTCAACTATGTTACTGGTAAATGAAGTGCTAAATAAAGAGTTTGTTTCAGTTGATAAAAATCCAGTTGAGAATTCAAAATCTCCAGAAATTATTCTTCAAATAGAACAAGTAAAAAAATATGTTTTAGAAAACGAACCTTATCTTGATCCTTCATTAACTATTCAAGAATTATCAAAACAAGTTAATATTTCTGTTCGTGATTTATCCATTTTGATTAACCATCATATGGATAAACATTTTTTTGATTTTATAAATGAATATCGAATCGAAAAAGCAATGAAAATTTTAAAAGACACCTCAAAAAATAAAGTTACTATTTTAGAAATTTTGTATGAAGTAGGTTTTAATTCGAAATCATCTTTTAATACCGCTTTTAAAAAACACACCAATCAAACACCAACTGAGTTTAGAAAGTCTTAAATATCAAGGTTTTGTAAAAAGTCGAACTAGTTTTATTATTTGAAATTGGTTCGACTTTTTTTATTCGGTCGCCAGCGTAAAAAGAATCATGCAATTTTGCTTCAAATTATTACTAACAATTAAAATTTGAATCATGAAAATTACATCTTTATTTCTTTTACTTCTATTGCCTTTTTTATGTCTAGCGCAGACAAATGAAAATACAGAAAAAGCCATTTCTGAAGAAAAATTCGTTTTAATAAATGGGATTGAACAATGGATTACCATAAAAGGAAATCCTTCAAAACCAATAATCTTATTTATTCATGGTGGGCCAGGAAGTCCAATTAGCCCTTATGTTGATGTAATGTATAAAGATTTGGAAAAGGATTTTATTATAGTGCAATGGGATCAGCGTGGAACCGGAAAAACGTATGGGAAAAATTCGCCTCCAGAAGAACTTACGCCAGAATATTTAAAAGCAAATCCATTAACACTAGAACAAATGACTAATGATGGAATTGAAGTGTCAAAATACCTTTTGAAGCATTTAAATAAACAAAAAATCATTCTTTTTGGGACTTCTTGGGGTTCGGCTTTAGGTGTGAAAATAGTTTCTAAAAACCCTGAACTTTTTTATGCGTATGTAGGACATTCTCAAATAGTTAATCCGGCTATTGATGTAGAAATTTATGCTAAAGTTTATCAAATGGCTGAAGAAAAAAAGGATAATGAAGCTATGGAAATATTAAACTCTATTGGGAAACCACCATATAGTAGAGCAAAAAATGCAGGTTTGTTTTTTAGAGTTTTGAAAAAATATGAAAGAGCCAATTCAACACCAGCACCAAATAATTGGTTTCAACTTTCTCCAGCATACAATAACGATATTGACAATAAAAATAGAGCAGATGGAGACGATTATTCGTTTGTGAATTATGTGGGAGATGAGAAGTTGGATGTGAAGTCTATGAGTGCTAATGTTAACTTTTTAAGAGATAATTTAGATTTTAAAATTCCAGTATATTTAATTCAAGGGAATGAAGATATTATGACGCCAAAAGAAAGTTCGAAAGAGTATTTTGAAAAAATTCAAGCACCAAAAAAAGAATATTATTTGTTACCTAAAGCGGCTCATGGTTTTAATGAATCTGTAGTTGAAGCGCAATATAAAATTTTTAAAAGTATAGTAACTGAGTAAATAGCAAAAAAAATCCATTTCAATTGAAATGGATTTTTTTGTTTTCCAGACCTGAAAGGTCTTAATAATATTATCTCGAGTAATTCGGAGCTTCTTTAGTTATTGTAACATTATGTGGGTGACTTTCACTAATTCCACTTGATGTTAAACGTACAAAACGGCTAGTAGCTTGTAATGTTTCAATGTTTTTAGCACCACAATAACCCATTCCGGCACGAAGACCACCAATGAATTGTTGCATACTTTCATTTAATTCTCCTTTATATGGTACACGACCTACAATTCCTTCTGGAACTAATTTTTTAACATCATCTTCAACATCTTGGAAATAACGGTCTTTTGAACCTTCTTTCATAGCTTCCACAGAACCCATTCCTCTATATGATTTGAATTTTCTTCCTTCAAAAATAATAGTTTCACCTGGAGATTCTTTTGTTCCAGCTAACATCGAACCTAACATCACACAAGATGCTCCAGCAGCTAATGCTTTCGGAATATCTCCAGTATAACGAACTCCACCATCAGCAATTACTGGAATTCCAGTTCCTTCTAATGCAGCGGCAACTTCTAATACAGCTGAAAATTGAGGGAAACCAACACCAGCAACAACACGAGTCGTACAAATTGAACCAGGTCCAATTCCAACTTTTACCGCATCAGCACCATTTTCAGCTAAATATAAAGCTGCTTCTGGAGTTGCGATGTTTCCTACAACTACGTCAATTTCTGGGAATTTATTTTTTACTTGTTTCAACACATCAACCACACCTTTTGTATGTCCGTGAGCTGTGTCAATAATTACTGCATCAACTCCAGCGTTTACTAAAGCTTCGCAACGCTCTAAAACGTCTCCTGTTACACCTAAAGCGGCAGCAACACGTAAGCGTCCAAATTTATCTTTGTTCGCATTTGGTTTTTGAGTCAGTTTAGTGATATCTCTAAAAGTAATTAAGCCAATTAGTTTGAAATCGGCATCAACCACTGGTAATTTTTCAATTTTACTTTCTTGTAGTATTTCTTCAGCAGCTTCTAAAGTAGTTCCTTTTCCAGCAGTTACTAAATTTTCAGAAGTCATTACTTCTGTAATGGCACGGCTGTTGTCTTTTTCAAAACGTAAATCTCTATTCGTAACAATTCCTTTTAAAACACCATCTGCATCTACAACTGGAATTCCTCCAATACCAAATTCTCTCATGGCATTTTTAGCATCACCAACATTGGCTGTTAATGGTAAAGTAACTGGATCGATAATCATACCACTTTCTGCACGTTTCACTTTCCTAACTTCTGCAGCTTGTTGTGCAATAGTCATATTTTTATGTAAAACGCCAATACCACCTTCTTGAGCCATAGCAATTGCCATAGCACTTTCCGTAACAGTATCCATTGCTGCGGAAACAATAGGCGTGTTTAAGGTAATGTTTTTACTAAATTTTGATTGAATAGAAACTTCTCTTGGAAGTATTTCAGAATAATTTGGAATTAAAAGGACATCGTCATAAGTTAATCCTTCTCCAATAATTTTAGAAGTGTGTGCTTTCATGCTGCAATTGTAGTTAAATTGCGTGCAAATTTAGTGAAATATTAGCAATAATCAATTGTTTTTATGCTAAATAATTGTTAAGTGAGATAAATAATTATATTTGTGAAATGGATACGTTTATATATTTACTTTTAGAAACCTTAATTGTCGGCTTGATGATTTTAGGATTACATGCTTCCAAAAAGCATTTTGGGATTGGCTTGCTGTATATTTTTCTGGGAACGATGCAGTTTTTTCAAACCATACTTTCTGGGAATGTGTATAATTTATATTTTGATGTGTTTTTGTTTTCGCCTGGTTCAACCTTGATTTTTATTTCTACTTTATTTGCCGTTTTATTAATTTTTAGAAATGAAAGTATTATAAAGGTACGAAGTGTGATTTATGGAATTATCTTAAGTAATATCATTCTGGTTTTTCTCTCTTATATTTCGTTAGAGCAAATTTTAAGTGATAATTTTTCAAGGAACACTACTTTTTTAGCGGAGATTTTTAATTTTGATATAAGATTATTTCTAACAGGAATTATTTTACTGTATTTAGATATGATACTAATTATGTTTGTGTTCAGATATTTAGAGTCGAAATTTTCTAAAAATTATTTTTTGCAATTCATTGGTGCAAGTGTAGTTACCGCAGTTTTAGATTCTGTTTTGTTTTATTCTATAAATTTTTATTCTGAACTTAATTATTCTGAAATGATGATAGGAAATATTGCAGGAAAAGTATTGGTGTGTTTTATTTTATCAGCCTTATTTGCGTTCTATTTTGTTATTAATCCAGAAAAAGATAATAAAAGAAAAGCACTTACAATTAAAGATATCATTATGATTATTAACTTTACGACTAGTGGTAAGCGTTAAATATTTTTAAAGCTTCGTTATAAGCACTTTCAAAACTAATTGGATGACAATTGGTGTTGGCTTTTTCTGCCGTAAAATAAGATAGTAATTTTTCAGTTGGCATGTTTCCAGTTAAGTCGTCTTTTGCCATTGGGCAACCACCATAACCTTTTATAGCGCCATCAAAACGGACACAACCTGCTTTATAGGCTGCATCAACTTTTTCAAACCAAGTGTCTGGAGTTGTATGTAAATGTGCGCCAAATTCAATATTTGGATATTTTGGAATTAAATTACTGAATAAATAATCAATTGTTTCTGGTACAGATGAGCCAATCGTATCTGAAAGCGATAAAATCTTCACACCCATATTCGCTAGTTTTTCCGTCCATTCGCCAACAATTTCTACATTATATGGATCGCCATACGGATTTCCAAATCCCATAGAAATATAAGTAACGACTTCTTTGTTCGATTTGTCTGCGATTTCTAAAATTTCTTGTAAGCTAATTAAGGCTTCGGCAATAGTTTTATGTGTGTTTCGCATTTGAAAATTTTCCGAAATAGAAAATGGAAAACCTAAATATTGAATGGCAGAATGTTTAGATGCTATTTCTGCACCTTGGGTATTGGCAATAATGGCTAACAATTTACTTGTAGTTTGAGACAAATCTAATTGTGCTAAAACTTCTGCAGTATCTTGCATTTGTGGAATGGCTTTTGGCGATACAAAGCTTCCGAAGTCAATAGTGTCAAATCCAACACGTAATAACGATTGGATATATTGTACTTTTTTTTCGGTTGGAATAAAAGTTTTGATGCCTTGCATAGCATCGCGCGGACATTCTATTATTTTGATTGCTTTCATATATGCAATAATTGTTTTTTAGAGGTCATATATGGTATCGCTTTTTATATATCGGAATTTTTTTTGCAAAAAAAAAAGTTTTAATTGCGATTTCATAAGAATGTCAAAGATAAGTAAAACTTTATTTTCTGCAAATATGTTTTTTTAATTGTATTGAGCTTAAGTCTGCTAATGAAAAAAAATTATTAAAAACGTTTTTTTATTTATACTTTTGCCCCACAAATTAATATAGTATCATGGTTAAAGATTTATTTGAAAGAATACAACAAAATAAAGGACCATTAGGTAAATGGGCTTCACAAGCAGAAGGATATTTTGTATTTCCTAAATTGGAAGGAGAATTAGGTCCAAGAATGCAATTTCAAGGTAAAAATATATTAAACTGGAGTTTGAATGACTATTTAGGTTTAGCCAATCATCCAGAAGTTCGTAAAGCGGATACTGATGCTGCTGCTCAATATGGTGCGGCATATCCAATGGGTGCTCGTATGATGAGTGGTCATACTGATGCTCACGAACAATTAGAAAGAGAATTAGCGGCTTTCGTTATGAAAGAATCTGCTTATTTATTAAATTTCGGTTACCAAGGAATGGTGTCAATTATTGATGCTTTGGTTACTAAAAACGACATTATTGTTTATGACGTGGATTCTCACGCTTGTATTATTGATGGTGTTCGTTTACATATGGGAAAACGTTTTACTTACAAGCATAACGATTTAGAAAGTATGGAAAAAAACCTGCAACGTGCTACTAAAATGGCTACTGAAACAGGTGGAGGAATTTTATTCATTACCGAAGGAGTTTTCGGAATGAGAGGGCAACAAGGAAAATTAAAAGAAGTTGTAGCTTTAAAAGAAAAATACAATTTTCGTTTATTAGTTGATGATGCACACGGTTTTGGTACTTTAGGTAAAACTGGAGCTGGAGCAGGTGAGGAGCAAGGTTGTCAAGACGGAATTGATGTGTATTTTTCAACTTTTGCAAAATCGATGGCTAATATTGGTGCTTTCGTTGCAGCAGATAAAGATATTATAGATTACTTAAAATATAATTTACGTTCTCAAATGTTCGCTAAAGCGTTACCAATGATTCAAACAATTGGTTCGTTAAAACGTTTAGAATTGTTGCGTAATTCTTCTGAAATTAAAGATAAGCTTTGGGAGAATGTTAATGCATTACAAAACGGATTAAAAGAAAAAGGTTTCAATATTGGAGATACAAATACTTGTATTACACCAGTTTACTTAGAAGGAAGTATTCCGGAAGCTATGATTATGGTAAACGATTTAAGAGAAAACTATGGTATTTTCTTATCGATTGTGGTATACCCAGTAATTCCAAAAGGAATAATTTTATTAAGAATGATTCCTACTACAACACATACTATCGAAGATATTAATGAAACATTAACTGCTTTTGATGCTATTCGTGAGAAATTAGAAAACGGAACGTACAAAAAAATTGCAGACTCAACAATTATTGATAACTAATAATTGTTTGATATAAATTCTAAAAGCGCTGAACTATTTCAGCGCTTTTTTTATGAAATTTTTTATCAGTTTGAATAATGATGAATCCAAAAGATTTGAGAATTAGAAAAAATCATAAAAATGAGTTTTTAATGTGTTTTTATAACATTTTTTGGGGCTAAAACCACACGATTTGAAAATTGGGAAAATAAATGTTAAATTAATTTTAATGTCTTACCTTTGTGTTAAAGCTTAAAAATTAATTAATTAACGAAAATGTTGATTAAATATTCATAAAAAAACGATTTTAGACTCAAATAAAATTGTTTTATCCTTTATGAAATGATATATTTGTCCGTTTTTAAAGAAAATAACTAAAATTAACTATAATGCAAAACAAAGGACTAATTAAATTCTTCGCAATCATTTTTACGATTGCTTGTATCTATCAACTTTCATTTACGTTTGTTGCTAACGGAATTGCAAAAGATGCGAAAGAGTTTGCTAAAGGAGATTCTCAAAAAGAATTAGACTATTTAAAATCATTAAAGAAAAAAGAAGTTTTAAACTTAGGTTTCGCTAGCTTTACTTATGAGGAAATAGAAAAACAACAAATTAACAAAGGATTAGATTTAGAAGGTGGTATTAACGTAACTCTAGAAGTTTCTGTTAAAGACGTTTTAAAAACTTTATCTAACAATTCTAATGACCCAACTTTCAATAGAGCATTAACAAGAGCTACTGAAGAAAGAAAAGGAAATCAAGATTATTTAGATGCCTTTTTTGATGCTTTTACTGCAGAGTCAAAAGGAACTTTAAAATTAGCTTCTCCTGAAATATTTTACAATAGAAATTTATCTGATGAGATTCAGTCTAATATGTCTGATGACCAAGTAAAAGTAATTTTAAAAAGAAAAGTTGCTGAGTCTATTGAAAGTGCTTATAAAGTATTAACAAAACGTATTGATAAATTCGGAGTAGCGCAACCAAACATTCAAAAAATTGGTGAAACTGGAAGAATTTTAGTTGAATTACCTGGAGCAAAAGATTTAGATAGAGTTGAAAAATTATTATCTAGTACGGCGCAATTAGAATTTTGGGAAACTTTAAGACCAGAAGATTTAGGTAATTTCTTTACAGCTGCAAATGAAGCTTTAAAAGTTACTGAGAAAAAAGCGACTACTAAAACTGCTACAGTTGATACTACAAAAGTTGCTGACGCAAAATCAAAAGTAGATGATTTATTAGCTGACAAAAAAGATCCTGCTAAAAAACAAGCACAAGATTTAGGACCTTTATTTGATAAAGCAGTTCCTGGTCCTTCAGGATTATATGCTTATAATGTAAAAGATACTGCAAGAATTAACTCTTACTTAAAAAGAGCTGATATTAAAGCTTTATTGCCAGCAACTGCATCTTATGCAAAATTTGCTTGGGGAAAAACTAACGAAAAATTAGGTGATATTGTTGAATTATATGTTTTAAAAGGTACTTCTGATGGAGTTGCTCCATTATTAGGTGGTGCGGTTACTGATGCAAGTGCTGATTTTGACCAATTTGGTAAACCAGCAGTAAGTATGCAAATGAATCCAGTTGGTTCTAGAAAATGGGAACAATTAACTGGTGATATTGCTAAAAAAGGAAACCAAGTTTGTATCGTTTTAGATAACATCGTATATTCTGCAGCAACAGCTAAAGCGGCTATTTCTGGAGGACAAACTCAAATTTCTGGAAGTTTCACATTAGAAGAAACTGCCGATTTAGAAAACGTATTAAGAGCAGGTAAATTACCAGCTAAAGCGGAAATTGTACAAAAAGCAGTTGTTGGACCATCTTTAGGTCAAGAAGCAATTGACAATGGTATTATTTCTTCATTAATTGGATTGTTATTAGTTTCTTTCTGGATGATTTTCTATTACGGAAGAGCTGGTTGGTATGCAAACGTTGCTTTAATATTAAACTTAGTATTATTGTTTGGTGCAATGGCTAACTTTGGTTTCGTATTAACATTACCTGGTATTGCTGGTATCGTTTTAACAATGGGTACTGCGGTAGATGCGAACATTATTATTTATGAAAGAGCAAAAGAAGAATTAAGAGCTGGTTTATCTTTAGATGAAGCTGTGAAAACGGCTTTCGGATGGAAAGGTGCAATGCGTTCTATTATTGATGCTAACGTTACTCACGTTTTAACTGGTGCTATTTTATATATTTTTGGTGAAGGTATGATTAGAGGTTTCGCCATTACTTTATTAATTGGTATTTTAACTTCATTATTTACTTCTATCTTTATTGCTCGTTTCTTTATTGATGCGGATATTGCTAAAGGAAGAAGTTTACAATTCTCAACAAATATTACTAAAAACTGGTTTACTGGTTTCAACTTCGATTTCTTAAGAATCAAGAAGTTTACTTACATATTTTCTTTAACAGTTTGTATTATCAGTTTTGTTTCATTCTATGTGAATGGATTCGATCAAGGTATTGATTTCGTTGGAGGAAGAACATTCCAAGTTCAATTTGACCAAAAAGTTTCTTCAGAAGATGTAACAAATGCACTTTCTACTGCAGATTTATTTGAAAAAGCAGAAGCAAAAACTTTTGGTAACGACAATCAATTAAAAATCACAACTAAATACAAAATTGACAAGCAAAGTGTTGAAGTTGACAAAGAAGTAAATGAGAAATTATACGCAGGATTGAAAAAATTCTTTGCTAAAGAAATTTCTTATGAGCAGTTTACAAATACACAAGAAGGTAAAAAATTCGGAGTATTACAAGCTATGAAAGTTGGTCCTTCAATTGCAGATGATATCAAAACAAATGCATATTGGGCAGTATTAGGAGCAATGTTATTAGTGTGTTTATACTTAGTAGTTTCGTTTAGAAAATACCAATATTCATTAGGGGCAATTGCTGCTGTTGGACATGACGTTATTTTCGTATTAGGAATTTACTCTTTATTATACAAATACATGCCATTCCACATGGAAATTGATCAGCACTTTATTGCTGCGATTCTTACTGTAATTGGATACTCAATGAATGATACGGTAATTGTATTTGATAGAGTTCGTGAATTCTTAGGTGTAAGATCTCACCATGGTAATTTTAATCAAATCGTAAACGATTCTATTAATACTACTTTATCACGTACATTAAATACATCATTAACGATGATTTTAGTATTATCAATTATGTTTGTTTTCGGTGGAGATTCAATCCGTGGATTTATCTTCGCAATGTTAATTGGTATTATTGTAGGTACATATTCATCATTATTTATTGCTACACCTGTATTAGTAGATACGATGACTAAATATGATAAAACAATAGTTGAACAACAACACAATTCATAAGTTCAACTTAAGAATATAAAAAATGCCCCGAGAAATCGGGGCATTTTTGTTTTTATGATGTTTTAAAATCTGCTAAATAATCTAACTACAAACTATGTTGTTTTAAATAATCTACTGCATATCTTCCTTCGTTAAATAATAAATCTAAAATAGAAAGGTTATTAATGAAGCCATGTTTGTCATCAAAAACTTGTGTGTAGGGTTCAATTTGTGTTGTGTCTTTTTTTCCGTTTACCAAATAACGAAAATCAGTTTTATTCGAAACCTCATGAAAGTATTCTGTAGTTTTTTCAAATGGAATTGAAATTCCTAAGGCATCATTTACCAATTCAAAAATCTCAAAGTTTAAATCAAGCATAAACTCGTGCTTCTTTTCGAACAATGGACGTAAATCATCTACAAAATATTCATAAAATGGAGAGTTTTTATAAGCGGCTTCTAAGGATTTAAAATGGTTTTTCTGCCAATTGTATTGATTGTCTATTTTGATGTCTTTAAACTGCTCATTTGCATTGTCATGCTTAACTGATATGTTTAACATTTGAATTCCGTTTGGACTGTAAATGTACATTCGGTTCCTGTTAGTTTGCTTTTGGAAAGTATCTTCCACTTCAAACGTAACTTTTTCGGCATGAATCATCGCAATATAGTGACTGATTGACGGAAAATAAGTTGGGTAAATTAAAATATCATTGTGGTTCATAATTCTATCATAATTAAAAAAGAGTTGCAAACTAAATTACAACTCTTAAATTATTTAAAGTAAATCTGTTTCTTTTTTCTTTTTCTTACCTCTAAACCAATCCCATACAAAATAAGCTCCTAAGACAATTAGGAAGTATTTGAAATATGATTGTGGTTGACCTTCTCCATTAACCGTTGTGAAGAAACGTTCCGTTCTGAATTTATTCATTAAACCTTTTGCATTCCAATCTAAACTCATCCAAATGAAAATTGGTTTTCCAACAATATGATCAGCTGGTGTGTAACCGAAATAACGCGCATCTAACGAATTATGTCTGTTGTCTCCCATCATCCAATAATAATCTTGTTTGAACGTGTAAGATGTTACAGGTTTTCCGTTTATTTTAATCTCATTACCTTTTACTTCTAAAGTATTACCTTCATATTCCGTAATAATGATTTTGTATAAGGGTAAAGTTTCTTTGTTTAAAGCAACTGTTTTTCCAGCTTGTGGAATATAAATTGGTCCGAAATTATCTCCGCTCCAATTGTTTGTAACAGAAGGTTTTCCGTCTTTAAAATCTGGAAATACACCATCTTCTGGACCTTTGTTTATTACTCTGTTTACAGTTTTAATCCCAGAAACCGTTTTTAATTTTTCTGCACCTTCAAAAGTTAAAGATTGAATATATAAAGTATCTCTTGCTTCATTTTTAAAACCTGCTCCATCAGTTGAATTAAGTTCTTTTAAAAGTCCTTCAAAGTCAATAGAAGTGTTTGCGTCATATGTTACTTCATATGAATATTGAGGTTTTGCTCTTTCTGGTAAAATTAATTCTTTACCGTTTACAAAAACAATTCCGTCTTTAATTTGTAAACTATCACCAGGAATACCAACACAACGTTTTACGTAATTTGTTTTTTTATCGCGAGGTTTGTCGACTCTAATTGGTGATGGATGATACATGTTATCTAACGTGTCTCTTGGCCAGTTAAAAACAACTATGTCATTATTTTTTATTTTTTCTAAAGCTGGAAATCTGAAATAAGGAAGTTGTGGCTTACTAAAGTAAGATAATTTTCCTGTTTTTGGAATTGAATCATGAACCATCGGCGCAGCAATTGGCGTCATTGGTGTCCTAGCGCCATAATGAAATTTACTAACAAATAAGAAATCTCCAATTAATAAAGACTTTTCTAAAGATGCAGAAGGAATTACAAACGGTTGAATAAAATATGTGTGAACGAAAGTCGCAACAATTAATGCAAAAGTTAAAGAACCTAAGGTGTCTAAAGCTTTTGTTGCTGGTTTTGTTTCACGATTTGCTTCGTAAGAAACTTCTTGAGTATAATTTACAAATCCAATATATAATCCTAACGTAATTACACCTAACCACATATCAGCTGTAGTTTTCTTGCCAAATGTACGAAGTGTTTCTATCCAAATTACTGGTAAAATCAACAAGTTAATTACAGGTAAAAATACTAAAAACATCCACCATTTTGGACGGTTGATAATTTGCATTAAAACAATTCCATTATATACAGGAACAAATGCTTCCCAAGCTTTTCTACCAGCTTTTACATATAATTTCCAAGTACATATTGCGTGAATTGTACTAATTACTAATATTGTAATAATCCAAGATGTTATTTCCATGTTTTTATTATTGTGAGGAACGAAGTAATCTCCAAATCCTCTTATTATTTTAAAATCTTATATCTATTTCTAAATTCCTAAGACATCTTTCATAGTGAAAACGCCTTTTTTACCAATTAACCATTCGGCAGCAATAACAGAGCCTAAAGCAAAACCTTCTCTGCTGTGAGCGGTATGTTTAATCTCTATTTGATCTACTTTACTGTCATAAAAAACAGAATGTGTTCCAGGGATGTTTTCTATTCTCTTCGCGTCAATATAGATTTCATTCGTTGAAGCGTCATCTAATGTCCAATTTTTGTAATCGGTATTTTTGATAATTCCTTCCGCTAAACTAATTGCTGTTCCGCTTGGTGCATCAAGTTTTTGTGTATGATGAATTTCTTCCATTGATACATTGTAATCAGAAAGGTTTTTCATCATCTTCGCTAAATAATCATTTAGTTCGAAAAAAATATTTACACCTAAACTAAAGTTAGAACCATAAATAAAACTTCCGTTTTTTTCTTGACATAAATTAACCATGTCAGAGTAATTTTCTAACCAACCTGTTGTTCCTGAAATTACTGGGATATTATGATTTAAGCATTCTGAAATGTGACTTACGGCGCTATTTGGAACACTAAAATCAATGGCAACATCGGCTTGTAATAACCCATCAAAACTATCAGAGCTTCCTTTTCTTAAAACAATTTGATGTCCGCGTTCTAAAGCAATGTTTTCAATTACTTTTCCCATTTTTCCGTAACCTAGTAATGCTATCTTCATTTCAATTAGTTGTAGTGTTGTTTAAAATGTTACAAAAGACTTTAAAATTGATATGTTAAAGTAAATCCAACATCTTGCTTAAAAGTATAAGGATTGGTTTGTAAGTTTGGTTTTAAAGATAAATCGTCATTGACATTAAATTGCAATAAATGCGCATCAACATTGGCGTCAATAATATTTAAAATATATAAACCAGCGGTAATAAGTACCGATAAATCTCTGTTTTTTTGGTAAAATTTTTGACCACGAATTACACTTTCTGTACTTAATTTTCCATAAGTTGGGTCAGAAGTATCAATTCTACCACCATTCGCCAAACGTTTTTTGTATTCGTCTCTGTATTGATTGTGTTTTTTGTTACTGTCGATAATAAAATAAACTCCAGCACCAATGGCACCATATACAACTGGAATTTTCCAATAACGTTTGTTATAAGCTTGTCCTAATCCTGGCAAAATTGCAGAATAAAACGCAGCTTTTGCCGGCGATAACGGATTGATGTCGCCTTTTACAGTTTGTTTTGTTTCAATTTTTAATTCTTTATTTTGAGCAACAGAAAATTGTGTGCTCATAAATAAAAAAACAAATATGTAAAGAAGTTGCTTCACTAGTTGTTTATTAATTTCATAATTCTATTAAAGTCTTCCTCTGAATGAAAAGGAATTGAAATTTTTCCTTTACCATTTGCTGCAACGTTTACATCCACTTTAGCACCAAAGAAGTCGGCGAAAGTTTTCTTTTGTTCTGATGCAATTTCAAAAGATTTTGAAGATACTGTCTTACCCGTTTTTGGTTTTAAACCGTCTTGGTATTTCTTCACTAAAGCTTCTGTGTCTCTTACAGATAAGTTCTGAGTAACAACTGTATGATAAATGTCGCTTTGAGCGTCTTGATCTTCAATATTAATTAAAGCTCTACCATGTCCCATCGAAATAAAACCATCTCTCATTCCTGTTTGAATGATTGGGTCTAATTTTAATAAACGCAAGTAGTTAGTAATCGTAGAGCGTTTTTTACCAACGCGCTCACTCATTTCTTCCTGAGTTAAATTTACTTCTTCAATTAATCTTTGATAAGAAATAGCTACCTCAATTGGATCTAAATCGTGACGTTGAATATTTTCTACTAATGCCATGATTAACGATTCATTATCGTTCGCTAATCTGATATAAGCTGGAATGGTAGAAAGTCCTAATAATTTTGAAGCACGTAATCTTCGTTCTCCAGAAATTAATTGGTATTTGTTAAATTCTAATTTTCTAACAGTAATAGGTTGAATTACACCAACTTCTTTAATAGATTTGGCTAATTCTTGTAAAGTTTCTTCATTGAAATTCGTTCTTGGTTGAAACGGATTGATTTCAATAAAATTAATATCAAGTTCAATGATGCTTCCTACAACTTTATCTGCGCCTTTATCCTCAACCGACTTAATATCGTTTGAAGGATCACTTAAAAGTGCCGATAATCCTCTTCCTAATACAGGTTTTTTTACTGCTTTTGTCATTATATAGTACTGTTTTTCTTGATAATTTCTTCTGCTAAATTTAAGTAATTTGTTGCGCCTTTACTTGTCGCATCATAATTAATAATGCTTTCACCAAAACTTGGCGCTTCACTTAATTTAATATTTCTTTGAATAATAGTTGAGAATACCATATTGTTAAAATGCTTCTGAACTTCTTCAACCACTTGGTTTGATAATCGTAAACGAGAATCGTACATCGTTAAAAGTAAGCCTTCAATATCTAAACTGGCATTATGTATTTTTTGTACACTTTTTATCGTGTTCAATAACTTTCCTAAACCTTCCAATGCAAAATATTCACACTGAATTGGAATCACAACGCTATCCGCAGCAGTTAACGCATTTAAAGTTAACAAGCCTAAAGATGGCGCGCAATCAATAATAATATAATCGTATTCTTCTTTTATTTCACTTAATGCTTGTTTCAGCATGTATTCTCTATTCTCTTTGTCAACCAATTCGATTTCGATGGCAACTAAGTCAATATGAGCAGGAATTAACCACACATTTGGAGCCGAAGTGGGAACAACAGATTCTTCTGGTTTGTTACTGTGTTCTAAAATTTGGTATGTACCAATTTCAACACTTTCCACATCAATTCCTAATCCAGAACTAGCGTTAGCTTGCGGATCTGCATCTATTAATAAAACTTTTTTCTCTAAAACACCTAAAGCAGCGGCAAGATTTATTGAAGTTGTTGTTTTTCCTACACCACCCTTTTGATTGGCAATTGCAATGATTTTACCCATTTTTTCTTTTAAAATTTTCGAAGCGTAAAAATACAATTATTTATGGTATAACCAACCCAATTTTATTAACATTGCGTTAAAGTCTTTATTTCAGTATATCTTTGCCTTTAAAATTATTTTTTTTGTAAATTTGACATCTAAATTTTCAAGAGTGGTAGAAGAAAAAGTTATTTTAGTTGATAAAAATGACAACCCAATCGGGTTAATGAACAAACTAGAAGCACACGAAAAAGCATTGTTGCACCGAGCGTTTTCTGTTTTTATTTTGAATGATAAAAATGAATTGATGTTGCAACAACGTGCACATCATAAATACCATTCACCTTTGTTGTGGACGAACACATGTTGTAGTCATCAACGTGAAAATGAAACGAATATTCAAGCAGGAACCAGACGTCTTCGCGAAGAAATGGGTTTTGAAACGGAGCTAAAAGAAATGTTTCATTTTATTTACAAAGCACCTTTTGATAACGGATTAACGGAACACGAATTAGATCACGTGATGATTGGTTATTATAACGACGTTCCAGCAATTAATGATGATGAAGTGGAAAGTTGGAAATGGATGAAAATTGAAGATGTTAAAAATGATATGATTGCTAATCCAGACATTTATACCGTTTGGTTTAAAATAATTTTTGAAGAATTTTATCATCATTTTGATGAGAATGTAACGGACAAAAATCAATAAAATTGAGAGCAAAAATAAGTAGAAAAGCACATTTTAATGCCGCACATAGGTTGTATCGTAAAGATTGGTCTATGGAGAAAAACGATGCGATTTTCGGAAAATGCAATAATCCGAATTATCATGGGCATAACTACGAATTAATTGTAAGTGTTACTGGTGAAATTAGTCCAGAGACTGGCTTTATTATGGATGTGAAAATTTTAGCTGATTTAGTTAAATTACACATTGAAGATGCTTTTGATCATAAAAACCTAAACTTAGATGTTCCGGAATTTGAAAATTTAAATCCAACGGCTGAAAATATAGCAGTGGTTATTTGGCAAAAATTAAGAAATCAAATCGAAATTAAATATGATTTAGAGGTTGTTTTATATGAAACGCCAAGAAATTATGTAACCTATAGTGGAAATTAAATGAAGTTTTATCCATTAACATTTGAACCCATTTATAAAGAACGAATTTGGGGCGGAACAAAATTGAAAGATTTTTTAAATAAATCTTTTGATGGTAATCAAATTGGCGAAAGTTGGGAAATATCAACGGTTGCTAATGATGTGAGTGTGATTTCAAATGGCGAATTTGCTGGATTGAATTTAAACGAATTAATTGAAAAATATCCAACCGAAATTTTAGGTACAAAATGTATTGAAAAATACGGATTGGAATTCCCTTTACTTTTTAAGTTTTTAGATGCGAAAGAAGATTTGTCTATTCAGGTACATCCAAATGATGAATTAGCAAAACTCCGACACAACTCTTTTGGTAAAACCGAAATGTGGTATGTGCTTCAAGCAGATGAAAATGGTAGACTAGTTGTAGGTTTTAAAAACAAAACTAATGAAAAAGAATATCTAAAGCATTTAGAAAATAAAACATTAGTACATATATTGAATGAAATACCTGTAAAAAAAGGTGATGCCTTTTTCTTAGAAACAGGAACGGTTCATGCCATTGGTGCTGGGGTTTTAGTTGCCGAAATTCAACAAACAAGTGATATTACATATCGTTTATACGATTGGGATAGAGTAGGTGCTAATGGAAAAAGCAGAGAATTACATAATGATTTAGCTGTAGCTGCGATTAATTATGAGAAAACGGATACCAAAGTTCAATATAGAAGTAAGTCTAATGAAAGTGTTAGTTTAGTAGAATGTCCGTTTTTTAATACGAATATTTTAAAGATTTCCGGAGATTATAATTGGAAAAAATCAAAAGACACTTTTACCGTTTTTATGTGTACGGAAGGTAATTTTACATTAATGACAACTAATTCTAAATCAGAATTTAAAAAAGGAGATACGGTTTTAATTCCTGCAATATTAGAAGAATTTGATATAATTGGAGAAACTTCTCTGCTGGAAATTACAATTTAATTAGCAGCGTATCAATATATTGTTTACTTTTGCACCATAATTTTTAAAAATAACAAAATGGCAAGCGTTAAAAACTTGAAAAAAGAAATAAACTACGTTTTAGGTGATATCTTAAACATAGTATACATTTGGGAAATGACATCAGGAGGAAAACCAACTGAATCATCAGAAGCTTTAGTAGGTGATATTTACGATGCATTCGATGCTTTAATGGTAAAAGTTAACCAAAAAGATGTTGAAAATAAAAAAGCACATTACAAATTAGTTAAGGAAGAATTCGAAGTTGCTGCAAATCAATTTGTTGCAAAAGTGAACGAATTAAACTAAAAAAAAACGCAAAAAAAGTTTATATTTTTTTTGCAAATTAAAAAATCAAGGCTATATTTGCACTGCAATATGAGTCGCCGGTGTAGCTCAGCTGGCTAGAGCAGCTGATTTGTAATCAGCAGGTCGTGGGTTCGAGTCCCTCCACTGGCTCAAAAAAAGGTAATCGAAAGATTACCTTTTTTTATTTTATACCATTTCCTAAATTCCATTAAATTTCTCCTTTCAATAATTTAACGATTTATTATTTTCTTAAATAAATTTCGTTTTCTTTTTTTTCGTATTTTTACTAAACACATTTTTTTTCAGAATAAATGAAAATTTTTATAAAAATACTATGCGTGCATAGTATTTTTATTTATATTTGAAAAAAAATAGACTATGCAAGATAAAACAATTGATTATGTTTTAAGATATACTTGGCAATCTGTTGCTAGAATGTATAACGAAGAAGCAGCAAAATATGGAGCAACAATGGCTACGGGTTTTGCATTGTTGAGTATTGATAAAGATAAAGGTATTCCATCAACAGCACTTGGTCCAAGAATGGGAATGGAAGCTACAAGTTTAACCAGAACTTTAAAGTCGATGGAGGAACGCGGATTAATCGTTCGTAAAAAAAATCCAGCAGACGGAAGAGGTGTTTTAATATATCTTACTGAAGAAGGAAAACAAAAACGCGAACTATCTAAACAAACGGTACTTCAATTTAATGAAGTAATTAAATCTAAAATTACTCCTGAACAACTTCAAAACTTTATGGAAGTTGCCGAAATTATAAATGAACAAATTTTGGAGAAAGAAATTTTCGACAAAAATATCATGTCAAACAAGTAAACATAATATAATAGTATATATAATGAAACGTAATATCAAAAAGGTTGCTGTTATTGGATCCGGAATTATGGGAAGCGGAATTGCTTGTCATTTTGCAAATATTGGAGTAGAAGTTCTTCTGCTAGATATTGCACCAAGAGAATTAACAGAAGCAGAAACAAAAAAAGGATTGACTTTAGAAAGTAAAGTAGTTCGAAACAGATTGGTGAACGAACATTTAGCCAATGCACTAAAATCGAAACCATCTCCAATTTATCATCAAAGTTTTGCTAGTAGAATTGCTACTGGAAATACCACTGATGATATGGCAAAAATCGCATCTTGTGATTGGATTATTGAAGTTGTTGTAGAACGTTTAGATATTAAGAAAAGCGTTTTCGAAGAAATTGAAAAATTCCGTAAACCGGGAACATTAATTACTTCAAATACGTCTGGTATTCCAATTCACTTTATGAGTGAAGGTAGAAGTGAAGATTTTCAAAAACATTTCTGTGGAACGCACTTTTTCAATCCAGCACGTTACTTAAAATTATTCGAAATTATTCCAGGACCACAAACTTCAACTGAAGTATTAGATTTCTTAAACGGCTATGGAGAAAAATTTTTAGGAAAAACTTCAGTAGTTGCTAAAGATACACCAGCTTTTATCGGAAACAGAATCGGAATCTTCGGAATCATGAGCTTGTTTCATCAAGTAAAAGAAATGGGTTTAACTATTGAAGAAGTGGATAAATTAACAGGACCAGTTATTGGTCGTCCAAAATCGGCAACTTTCCGTACTGTGGATGTAGTTGGTTTAGATACTTTAGTTCACGTAGCTAACGGGATTTATGAAAATTGTCCAAATGACGAAGCTCATGAATTATTCAAACTTCCAGAGTTTGTAAACAAAATGATGGAAAATAAATGGTTAGGAAGTAAAACAAATCAAGGTTTCTACAAAAAAGTCGACAAAGACATTCTGTCTTTAGATTTAGATACATTAGAATATCGTGCTGCTAAAAAAGCTTCTTTCGCAACATTAGAATTAACAAAAACTATCGATAAACCAATTGATAGATTTAAAGTGTTAATTACTGGAAAAGATAAAGCAGGTGAATTTTACCGTAAAAACTTCGCTTCGATGTTTGCCTACTGTTCAAACAGAATTCCTGAAATTACTGATGCTTTTTACAAAATTGACGATGCGATGAAAGCTGGTTTCGGTTGGGAAAATGGCCCATTCGAAATTTGGGATGCGATTGGAGTTCAAAAAGGAATTGAATTAATGCAAGCAGAAGGCTATCAGCCTGCAAGTTGGGTAACAGATATGTTAGCTTCTGGAAATACGTCTTTCTATTCTGTAAAAGAAGGCGCGACATATTTCTACAATATAGATAAAAAACAAACAGAAAAAATTCCTGGACAAGATGCTTTTATTATTCTTGACAACATTCGCGAAAGCAAAAAAGTTTGGAATAACAGCGAAAGTATTATTACCGATTTAGGTGACGGAATTATCAATTTAGAATTTACTTCTAAAATGAATTCTATCGGAGCTGGCGTTTTACAAGGAATCAACAAAGCTATTGATATGGCTGAAAAAGGTTACGAAGGTTTAGTTATCGGAAATCAAGGAACAAATTTTTCTGTTGGTGCGAATTTAGCGATGATTTTCATGTTGGCCGTTGAGCAAGAATATGATGAATTAAATATGGCAATCAAAATGTTCCAAGACACAATGATGCGTTGCCGTTATTCTTCAATTCCAGTAATTGCTGCTCCTCACGGAATGACACTTGGTGGTGGTTGCGAATTAACGATGCACTCAGATAGAGCTGTAGCTGCTGCAGAAACATACATTGGATTAGTAGAATTCGGTGTTGGAGTAATTCCTGGCGGTGGTGGTTCTAAAGAAATGGCGCTTCGTGCTTCCGATTTATTTAGAAAAAATGATGTGGAATTAAATGTTCTTCAAGAATATTTCTTAACTGTTGGTATGGCTAAAGTGGCGACTTCTGCATACGAAGCTTTCGATATTGGTGTACTTCAAAAAGGAAGAGATATTGTTGTTGTAAATAAAGACCGTCAAATCGCTACAGCGAAACAAGTGGCTTTACAAATGGCAAATCAAGGTTATACACAACCAGTAAGAAGAACGGATATTAAGGTATTAGGAAAACAAGCATTAGGAATGTTCTTAGTAGGAACAGACCAAATGGTAGCTGGACAATATATTTCAGAACATGATCAAAAAATTGCTAACAAATTAGCTTACGTTATGGCTGGTGGCGATTTATCTGAACCAACTTTAGTTTCTGAACAATATTTATTGGATTTAGAACGTGAAGCTTTCTTGTCATTATGTACAGAAAGAAAAACATTAGAACGTGTTCAGTTTATGTTAACTAAAGGGAAACCATTACGTAATTAATTATTTTAAATTATAAATGTTGAATTATGAATGATTTGTAATCGTTAAAATTCACAACCAATTTAAAATTTATAATTCAAAATTTAAAAAAGAAAAACATGAAAACAGCATATATAGTATCCGCTTACCGAACTGCAGTAGGAAAAGCACCAAAAGGATTATTTCGTTTTAAAAGACCTGACGAATTAGCCGCAGAAACTATCGAACATATGATGGCTCAATTGCCAAATTTCGATAAAACGCGTATTGATGATGTTATGGTTGGAAACGCCATGCCAGAAGCAGAACAAGGTTTAAATGTAGGTCGTTTAATTTCTTTAATGGGATTAAAAGTGACGGATGTTCCTGGTGTGACTGTCAACAGATATTGCGCTTCTGGATTAGAAACCATCGGAATGGCGACAGCAAAAATTCAATCAGGAATGGCACATTGTATCATTGCTGGTGGAGCAGAAAGTATGAGTTATATTCCAATGGGTGGTTACAAACCAACTCCAGATTATAAAGTCGCAGCTGCTGGACATGAAGATTATTATTGGGGAATGGGTTTAACAGCTGAAGCAGTTGCGAAACAATTCAACATTTCAAGAGAAGATCAAGATAAATTTGCCTACGAATCGCATATGAAAGCCTTAAAAGCGCAAGCTGAAGGAAAATTCGATAGTCAAATTGTTCCAATTAATATAGAACAAACGTTTGTTAACGAAAACGGAAAAAAAGAAACAAAATCGTATATCGTTTCAAAAGATGAAGGTCCAAGATTAGGAACTTCGGTTGAAGCTTTAGCGAATTTAAAACCAGTTTTTGCTGCGGATGGATCTGTTACGGCAGGAAATTCTTCACAAATGAGTGATGGTGCCGCTTTCGTTTTAGTAATGAGTGAAGAAATGGTGAAAGAATTAAACTTAGAACCAATTGCACGTTTAGTAAACTTCGCTTCTGCAGGTGTAGAACCAAGAATTATGGGAATCGGACCAGTAAAAGCAATTCCAAAAGCATTGTCTCAAGCTGGATTAACATTAAAAGATATCGACTTAATTGAATTGAATGAAGCCTTTGCTTCTCAAGCTTTAGCGGTAACTCGTGAATTAGGTTTAAATCCAGATATCATTAACGTAAACGGTGGAGCAATCGCTTTAGGTCATCCACTAGGTTGTACTGGTGCAAAATTATCGGTACAATTATTTGAAGAAATGAAATTAAGAAAATCAAAATACGGTATTGTTTCTATGTGTGTCGGAACGGGACAAGGAACAGCTGGAGTTTTCGAATTATTATAATTTATTTTAAATGTTGAATTTTAAATTTTAAATGGAATGAAAGATAATATTATAGCAATTAAGAGTTTTGATTTTGCTTTATCTATTGTTAATCTTTTTATTGAACTTAAAAAAGAAAATGAATTCATCATTTCAAAACAAATTTTGAGATCTGCAACTAGTATTGGAGCAAATATTGAAGAAGCAATTGCCGCACAATCTAGAAAAGATTTTATTCATAAAATGTCAATCGCTTCGAAAGAAGCTAGAGAAACAAAATATTGGTTAAGATTATTAGATAAGTCTAATTTAACATCAATTGAAATGTCAAGTTATTTAATAGAAGTTGAGCATATTATTAATATCGTCACAAAAATAATAAAGACATCAAGTGAAAGCATAGCAAAATAATTTAAAATTTAAAATTCAACATTTAAAATAATATACAAAATGGAAGATATTACTAGAGGAGGACAATTCCTTGTAAAAGAAACAAAATGTGAAAACGTTTTCACACCAGAAGATTTTAACGAAGAACAAATTATGATGCGCGATTCTGTAAAAGAATTCGTAGACAAAGAACTTTGGGCACATAAAGATAAATTTGAGAAAAAAGATTACGCTTATACTGAGCAATGTATGAGAAATGCTGGAGCATTAGGATTCTTAGGAGTTGCTGTTCCAGAAGCGTATGGCGGATTAGGAATGGGATTTGTAAACACAGCTTTAGTATGTGATTATATTTCTGGAGCAACTGGTTCGTTTTCAACAGCTTTTGGTGCGCATACTGGAATTGGAACGATGCCAATTACTTTATACGGAACAGAAGAACAAAAACAAAAATATGTACCGAAATTAGCTTCTGGGGAATGGTTTGGTTCATACTGTTTAACAGAACCAAGTGCAGGTTCAGATGCGAATTCTGGAAAAACAAAAGCGGTATTATCTGCTGACGGTAAACATTATTTGATTTCAGGACAAAAAATGTGGATTTCAAACGCAGGTTTTTGTAACGTAATGATTGTTTTTGCTCGTATCGAAGATGATAAAAATATCACAGGTTTTATTGTAGAATACGATAGAGAAAATTTAAACGGAATCACTTTAGGTGAAGAAGAACATAAATTAGGAATTCGCGCAAGTTCAACTCGACAAGTGTTTTATAATGAAACAAAAGTTCCTGTTGAAAATATGTTAGCAGGAAGAGGTGAAGGTTTCAAAATCGCTATGAATGCTTTAAATATTGGACGTATTAAATTAGCGGCTGCTTGTTTAGAAGCACAAAGAAGAACGATTTCTGGAGCAGTAAAATATGCAAACGAAAGAATGCAGTTTAATGTGCCAATTTCTAGTTTCGGTGCGATTCAAGCTAAAATTGCTGAAATGGCTACGAATTGTTATGTAGATGAAAGTGCTACATACAGAGCAGCTGGTGATATTCAAAACAGAATTGAAGCTCGTGAAGCCGAAGGAAATTCGCATCAAGAAGCAGAATTAAAAGGTGTAGAAGAATATGCTATTGAATGTTCTATCTTAAAAGTTGCAGTTTCTGAAGATGTACAACATTGTACAGATGAAGGAATTCAAATTTTTGGAGGAATGGGATTCTCAGAAGATACACCAATGGAATCAGCTTGGAGAGATGCTCGTATTTCTCGTATTTATGAAGGAACAAACGAAATCAACCGTATGCTTTCTGTAGGAATGTTAGTTAAAAAAGCGATGAAAGGTCATGTTGATTTATTAGGTCCAGCTATGGCTGTTGCCGAAGAATTAATGGGAATTCCATCTTTTGACGTACCAGATTATACAGAATTATTAGCCGAAGAAAAAGAAATGGTTGGCAAACTGAAAAAAGCATTTTTAATGGTGGCTGGAGCGGCAGTTCAAAAATTTGGACCAGATTTAGAATCGCACCAACAATTATTAATGGCAGCTTCAGATATGTTAATTGAAATTTATATGGCTGAAAGTGCTGTTTTAAGAACAGAAAAAATGGCTAAAAAATTAGGTGCTGATAAAGTAGCTGATCATATTGCAATGACACAATTGTATCTATACAATGCTGTGGATGTTGTAACTCAAAAAGGAAAAGAAGGAGTTGTTTCTTTTGCTGAAGGCGACGAACAACGTATGATGTTAATGGGATTACGCCGTTATACAAAATATGTAAATATGCCAAACGTAGTGAAATTACGTGAGCAAATTGCCGCTAAAGTAATTGCAGAAAACAATTACTGCTTTTAATTATTAGTTTGTTTGTGTAAAAAAGTCCCGAGAAATCGGGACTTTTTTTATGTGTTAATCTCTAAATCTTTAATATAATCTTCATTCTCATAGAAAAATCTCTCAAAAGCGTCCATTTTGTCATAAAAGAAATTGAAAATCGTTTCCCAATCGGTTTTTCGGTTCAAACTCACATCTGAAAGTTCTACCCAAACACGACTGATAATTTTACCGCTTTCTAAATAATGTTCTCTATCGAAAATTACATCTGGCAAAAATTCTTCTATCAAAATATCTTTAAGCGATTCGACTTTCTCAAAATAAATTTTTCTTTTATTTTCGTCTTTTGGTTCAATATCTAGCATAACATACGCCTTCTTATTATCGACATTGAATTTAAACGTAACGTCTTTAATCTTAGTGTTATACAATAACCATTTTCTTGGGTATTCGTTTCCAAAAGTAGACCAAAATTCTTTTTTTATTAATTGCGCGTCGGCTTTACTATACATTTTTGTGAATATTTTTTGTAACTTTATAAATTAGAATTGTAAAAATGAATTTCAGTCACTTTATAAATAATATTGCAAATTTAAAGAAAGAAAAGTTGTTAGCCACAGATGCGCACATAAAAATGGCACCTTTGGAAAGAATAACTTATCTTAAGGATAAATCTTACACCGAAAAGAAACCCAGAAATGCTGCGGTTTTAATGTTGGTGTATCCAAAAGACGATTTAGCACATTTGGCTTTGATTGTCCGAAACACCTATCCTGGTGTACATTCTTCGCAAATTAGTTTTCCTGGTGGAAAGGAAGAATTGGAAGATGAAACGTTAGAAATCACGGCTCTTAGAGAAACAGAAGAAGAAGTTGGAATTGCCATGAATAAGATTGAAGTCATCCGACAATGTAGCGAAATTTATATTCCGCCAAGTAATTTTTTGGTTACGCCTTATTTAGGTTTTTCTACCGAAAATTTAGAGTTCATCCCAAATCCAGATGAGGTAAAAAGAGTGTTGGAATTCCCTATTCATCAATTACTTAACGATGATATTATCGTGCAAACTAAAATGACAACTTCTTATGCTACAAATATTGATGTTCCTGCTTTTCAAGTGGAAAAATATGTAGTTTGGGGTGCTACTGCAATGATGCTCAGTGAATTAAAAGAGTTGTTTAAAAACGCAGTGAAGTAATAGAAAATTGCTAAATTTGCAACCCTTTTTAAACGTTAAACTTATGGGATTATTTAAAAGAAATCCATTCGGACATATATTATTTATCAAAAAATGGTTGATTCGTATTTTTGGTGCGATTACGCATAGTCGATACAGAAGTTTCAATAACTTACAAATTGATGGTTCTGAAATTATTAGAAGTTTGCCAGATACGAATGTGCTTTTTATATCAAATCATCAGACTTACTTTGCCGATGTAACTGCCATGTTTCACGTATTCAATGCTGCATTAAAAGGCAGAGAAGACAATATCAAGAATGTGTTTTATTTATGGGAGCCAAAGCTAAATTTGTATTATGTAGCCGCGAAAGAGACCATGCAAGAAGGTTTGTTACCAAGAATTTTAGCTTACATTGGTGCTATTACAGTAGAAAGAACTTGGAGAGCAGAAGGTAAAGATGTACAAAGAGAAGTCAATCCGAACGATACAGAAAACATTAAAATTGCTTTAGAAGATGGTTGGGTAATTACATTTCCGCAAGGAACAACTCGCTCATTCAAACCGGTTCGTAAAGGAACAGCGCATATTATCAAACAACATAAGCCTATTGTTGTGCCAATTGTAATTGATGGTTTCAGAAGATCGTTTGATAGAAAAGGATTATTCGTAAAGAAAAAAGGAATTCTACAATCGATGGAAATTAAGCCACCATTAGAAATTGATTACGAAAATGATTCGATTGAAAAAATTGTAGAACAAATAGAATACGCCATCGAACAACACGCTTCCTTTTTAAAAGTAATTCCTCAAGAAATTTTAGAAGAAGAAGCTAAGTTAGACAAAGAACGTCAATGGAAGTATTAAAAAAAAGTCCTGATAAAATTTATCAGGACTTTTTTTTAATACTCTATTTTCTGTAATTCGTTATAATTGCGTTTTAATCTTCTTAGTAGTATTCCGTATAATAATTTATAGAATAGATAGAATATAAAAACTAAAAACAAGACTAAAAGAGCTCCGCAAATTATAAATACATATTCATATTTATTTAAAAGGTTACTTAAATTGGAGTCATATTTACTTTGAAAATAAAATACAATTACACCAATTATTCCTGCAATTATTAAATTGTACAAAACATAATACTTTACTGTCTTTCGAGTCTTTATGATGTCTTTCATTAAATCATTTACAGATGAAGTAGCGCTTATTTGTTTTATATTTTTGTAAAATAAAAAGATAAAGCAACCCGATACTATAATATTTATAATTGTAATTAATTCTAAACATTCAAAAATATGAATTTGCTTCAGTTTGTTTTTGAAATTATCATCAAAAAACATAGACAAATCCAATAATCGTAAGACTAAAAATTCAATAATGCTAATGATAAATATCCATTTTACTATAGAAGACGAACTTTTGTGCAACATGCCATAAATTTCATTTTCAGAAACTTGTTTAAATTGCGCATCGTTTTTCTTCCAGTCTTTTTTTAATAATTCTAATTCATCCATAGGTTACGGATTTAATATTTTTTTAAGTTTCCCTTTAATTCTATTCATTTTCACTCTCGCATTCACTTCACTAATTCCCAGTGTTTCTGAAATCTCAGTGTAATCTTTATCTTCTAAGTATAAAAATATCAAAGCTTTGTCAATGTCATTCAACTCGGCAATGGCTTTATACATTAATTTTAATTGTTCTTCTTCCTCAAAATTATATTCGTCGGTTTTTATTCTGTGAAATTCTGTATCAAAAGGCGTTGTTTCTATACTTCTTTTTTTCTTTCGATATAAAGTAATAGCCGTATTCAACCCAACGCGATACGCCCAAGTTGTAAATTTCGATTCGCCTCTAAATTTCGGGAAAGCCTTCCATAACTGAATGGTGATTTCCTGAAACAAATCATTATGCGAGTCTTGATCAGAAGTATACAGCCTACAAATTTTGTGGACAATATTCTGATTAGCCTTTAATTGTTTAACGAAACTTTCTTCCGATTCAGATTTCATATACGATAAGTAGACGTGTTTTGGTTTTTGTTACAAATATCTTGAAGAAAATTTAAAAATCTATTTCAAATTGGTTGATTTTATAGATTCTTAAAGTTTTAATAAATTCTCTAATTGGTGTTCCAAATAACTAAAATATAACTTAAATTTGTAAATAAACACTTCAAAAATGAACATACCAGATTCTGATTTAAAAAGAATTGTAATTATAGGTGGCGGTTTTGCTGGAATCTCTTTAGCGAAGAAATTAAGAAACAAAAACTATCAGGTGGTAATGATGGACAAACATAATTATCACACGTTTCAACCTTTATTATATCAAGTAGCAACTGGCGGTTTAGAACCAGATTCTATTGCATACCCAATTCGTAAAGTCATAAAAGAATACAAAGATTTTTATTTTCGCTTGGGCGATGTGAAAGAAATTGACGCGGTAAATAATAGAATTATTGCAGATATTGGCGATTTACATTACGATTATTTAGTTGTAGCAACTGGAACAAAAACAAATTATTTTGGCAATAAAGAAATTGAGCGAAATAGCATGTCTATGAAAACCATTCCGCAATCACTAAATATTAGAAGTTTAATCTTAGAAAGTTTCGAAGCAGCCCTTTTAACAGATGATGAAGCGGAACGTGAAAGTTTAATGAATTTCGTTTTAGTGGGTGGTGGACCAACAGGTGTGGAGCTTGCCGGTGCTTTGGCAGAAATGAAAAAAGCAGTTTTGCCAAAAGATTATCCAGATTTAGATATCAATAGAATGCAAATTCACTTGGTTCAAGGTAGTGATAGACTTTTAGATTCGATGACTGAAAAATCATCCATTGCAGCTGAAAAATTCTTGATAAAATTAGGTGTGATTGTTCATAAAAATGTACGTGTTACAGGTTATGATGGTTTTGTGGTGACTACAAGTTCTGAATTAGATTTTCATTCTTCCACCGTAATTTGGACAGCTGGAGTTGCAGGAAAACTAATAAGCGGTTTAAATAAAGATGCTATTTTCGAAAGAATTGATCGAATTAAAGTCGATGCTCACAATAAAGTAAAAGGTTACGATAATATTTTTGCTGTTGGTGATATCTGTATCATGGAAACGGAAAAATATCCAAAAGGACATCCTCAAATGGCGCAACCTGCTATGCAACAAGGTGCGTTATTAGCAGAAAATTTATTTAATTTGCAAAATAATAAACCTCTAAAAGCGTTTGAATATAACGATAAAGGGTCGATGGCCACAATTGGAAGAAACAAAGCCGTTGTAGATTTACCAAATTTTCATTTTAGCGGTGTATTTGCTTGGTTTGTTTGGATGTTTGTACATTTAATTTCCTTAGTTGGTTTTAAAAACAAAGCCGTAGTTTTCTTAAATTGGGTGTATAATTACATAAGATTTGATAGAGAAGCACGTTTAATTATTAGACCTTACAAGAAAAAAATGCAACAATCATTTACAAGTGATGAGGTTTAGTTAATTAGCCAATTTTTCGATTAGTAAATTAAAGGAAGAATAAAAAAACTTAGTGCCTTAGTGGCAAAAACAAAAATATATGATTACAGAACAACAATTTCAAAACGAATTAGATTTAATAATTTCCAATGCCATCAGAGAAGATGTTGGCGATGGTGATCATAGTTCATTGGCTTGTATTCCAGCATCAGCACAAGGAAGTGCAAAACTTTTAGTAAAGGATAGCGGAATTATTGCTGGTGTAGAATTTGCTAAAATGGTTTTCAATTATGTGGATGCTAATATGAAAGTGGAAACTTTTATTGAAGATGGTGACGATGTAAAATATGGAGATGTAGTTTTTCACGTGCACGGAAGTTCACAATCTATTTTAAAAGCAGAACGTTTGGTATTAAACAGTATGCAACGAATGAGTGCAATTGCTACAAAAACCAAAAGTTATGTACGATTAATTGAAGGAACTGGAGCAAAAATTTTAGATACGCGTAAAACAACTCCGAATTTTAGAGCTTGTGAAAAATGGGCAGTAAAAATCGGAGGTGGTGAAAATCACCGATTTGCATTGTACGATATGATTATGTTAAAAGATAATCATAACGATTTTGCTGGTGGAATTACGGCTTCAATTGCGAAAACCAAACAATATTTAATAGATAATAATAAAGATTTAAAAATTATTGTTGAAGCTAGAACTATTGCGGAAGTAGAAGAAATTTTAAATGCTGGTGGCGTTTACCGAATTTTATTGGATAATTTCGATTTTGAAACGACTAAAAAAGCAGTTCAAATTATCGGAAATAAATGTTTAACGGAATCTTCAGGTAACATCAACGAAAAAACGATTAGAGAATATGCTTTATGTGGTGTGGATTATATTTCATCTGGCGCGTTAACACATTCGGTTCATAATATGGATTTAAGTTTAAAAGCAATTTAATGCCAATTTCAATTAAAAAAAATATAAAAAGACTTCCTTTTGTGAATATGTTTATCAATTTTTTAAAATCGATAAAACCTGCAATTTTTCACGAAATGTCTTTATATGACGTTATCAAATTGTATTTGGAAGGAATTGCAAATGGAGCCGTAACACAAAGAGCAAGTGCCATCGCATTTAGTTTTTTTATGGCATTGTTCCCATTTGCCTTGTTCTTGTTCAATTTGATTCCATACATTCCATTAGATAATTTTCAAGATGATTTTTTAGTATTTGTTTCTCAAAATGTACCTCCAAATACCTATGATGCAATTGCTAACATAATTAAAGATATTTTAAATAATAGTCATAAAGGATTACTTTCTACGGGGATTTTATTGTCCATATATTTAATGTCAAACGGAATAAATGCTTTATTAGATGGTTTCGAAATGTCGATGCACATCTCCATAAAACGTGGATATTTCAGACAATATGCTATTGCAATTGGTTTGTCATTAATCATTGCCTTTTTACTAATATTTACGGTTGTGGCCATTCTTGTTTTCGAAGTATTTATTCAAAAAATAGAAAATCAGGTTGGTTTGTCAACAAATGCGACTGTTTTACAAATCTGTCGATATGTTTTTATGGGTTTAATGGTATTAACCATCACATCTTTGTTATATAAACTAGGGACAAAAGAAACAAAACAAGTTGCTTTTTTTAGTTATGGTTCAGTTTTTACAACAGTACTTTTTGCTTTGTCATCGTATGTGTTTGGGATTTATGTAGTACACTTCGCGAAATATAATGAACTGTATGGCTCAATTGGTACGCTTCTTGTTATGATGTTTTATATATGGATAAATTGTATTTTACTTTTAATTGGTTTTGAATTAAATGCATTTATCTATAAAATGAAGAAAAAAAATTAATATATTAGCAATAACTAAAAATTAGACTATTATGAAAAAACAAATTCTTACCTTATTTATTGCTTTTACAGCAATTTTCGCTTCAGCGCAAAAAACTATTGGCGATGTAAAAGTAGATGCTAAATTGGCGGTTGAAGGTCAAAATTTAACATTGAATGGAGCAGGAACACGTGAAAAAATGTTCATGGATATGTATGTAGGTTCATTATATGTAACAAAAAAATCTACGGATGGAAATGCAATTTCTGCAGCAAACGAAGCTATGGCAATTAAATTGAATATTGTTTCGGGTTTAATTACTTCAGAAAAAATGATATCTGCAATTAATGAAGGTTTTGAAAATTCTACTGGTAATAAAACAGCACCATTAAAAGCTAAGATTGATAAATTTAAAGGTTTCTTTAAAGATAAAATAAACAAAAAAGATATTTTTATTATCGTTTATGTTCCTGGAGAAGGCGTTTCTGTTTACAAAAACGGAACAAAAAAAGGAACTATTGATGGTTTAGACTTCAAAAAAGCATTATTCGGAATTTGGTTAGGTAACAAACCTGCTGATGACGATTTAAAAGAAGGAATGTTAGGAAAATAAAAGCTGAATTTTATAAATGAAAATCCCGATGAAAATCGGGATTTTTTTATGTGCATCAATTTAGGTAAAACAATAATTTATAATGATTTACGTTTTCATTTAAAATTGTTGGATATGAAAAAGTCGGTTTATTTTATTGTAATTACTATTGTTGTTCTAATTGTTTTAGCTTTAATTCCTGTTGATACTTCTAAAGAGAATAGTATTTTAGTAGTAGGAAAGGTTAAAAATGTTTCCGAAAGCGGCGTAAAAGATTTAGTTATAGAACTTGAAAATTCAAAAACGTTATATTACATCAATAGAGGATTTGAAAATGGTTTCGAAATTAAAAAATCAAAAAATGAACTATTAGGGGAAAATGTGGTTTTGTATTTTGCGAAAAATTGGACACCATTTGCGCCTTTCGGAACTACTAGTAAACACATCACACAACTTTCATTAAATGATAAAGTTATTTATTCGGAATTTTAAGGAGTAAATTTATCCGTGATATACTCTTGAAAAAACAATTTTTCCATCTTTAATTTCTAAAACTTCCGCAACTAGCATATCTTCTTCATTTTCCACTTGACGAATATATTCCATAAATACTCTGTCGCTATTGGCAGTTAAAGAAGTTACCTTATAATGTAAAGTTGGTAATCTATCAAAAGCATCTTGCCACCAAACACGCAATTCGTTTTTTCCTTTTATCAAACCATTTGTTTCTGGTTTTCTAATTTTTAGTTTCGGACTAAAGTGTTCGGCATAATCATCATACAAACTTAATAATTGTTCCAAATTGTGAACATTAAAAGCTTCGAACCATTTAAAAGCGATGGATTGATTTTGTTGTTCTATCATTTTTGATGTTTGTTTTTGTTGGAGCAATTTACGTTTAAATCTATTAAGAAAGTCAAGTGTAAAACTACTTTTATTAACATATTCAAACTACTTTTTTGTATATCATAAAAAAGAACCACGCCTAAGCGTGGTTCTTGATTGAGGTAGTAGGTTGTTTGTTGTAGTATGTAGTAGTGTTTATTGTTTTAGTTTATTATAATTGCATCAAAGAAAAATTGTCCTAACCAGCAAGCGGCACTAGTATCTCCCATGACATCAGTTCTAGTTATATTAACTGTCATTGATGATTGTGATTTTAAAGCGTAGTTTATTGTAAAAGTATCTGGATACGAACTGTTGTTGTATGGACTAAACATAATTCCAGTTGGGAGAAATGGTAATTGTGGTGAAAAATCGTATCGTACTTGCAGTTTTTCTGGTTTTGCAGGTGCTAGTAAAACAGTATTACCACTAATTACTGCATTAGAACCTGCAGTTGTTTGTCTGGCTAAAATAGTCCAAGTAATAGTTGTACTCACACCTTTTATATTTCTTGTCATAGTTCCTGTATTTCCAACTGCAACTGAACCACAAATTGGAATATCTAAATCCTGAATAGTAACTAAATCTGGAACAGATATATTAGTTGCTGTTAATTGTTGCCAAGTTGCATTTCCATTGGCATCTGAAACTAAAGCTTTTCCAGTACCTTGATTTCCATCAACAATTCGTAATGCCGCTGCTGCTGCTGCAGAAATGTTAATATCATCTATATAAGCTGCATCACTTCCAGCACTTGCTGATGAATCTTTACTATATTCCCAACGTAATGTTCTTGATCCAGCAGTTAAAAGATAGATTTGTTGTGTCCATCCTACTGTTCCAGACCATTGGTTTTGTTGTACGCCATCAATATAAAAACGTAAAAAATCAAATCCACTTTCACTACTTACATTGTAATAAAAGCTTAAAGTTGCCCCGCCAGCTGGAATTACAATTGTATGTGACATTTGTGTAGTTTGACTATCAGTAATTGTTCCAGATTTTGCGGCATAAGTCCCTGCATTTTTTACAGTTGTTTGTGTAGCCCAGTTTGCACTTCCACCAGTTGTTAATGGTGCAATGGAATTGGTTTCAAAATTTTGATTAAGTAAGGAACTCGCAGCACTAATGTTTTCAATATGCAATTTAGTTGTAGGTGTTGTAGTTCCAACACCAACATTAGCCGTGTTGTTATTGTAAATGTCATTGCCAACTTTTGTCCAATGACTTGTTCCACCAGTAAAAGGTGTCCATTTTGTTCCATCCCAATAATAAAATCCTGTTCCGGTTGTTGCGTTTGTGTTGTAAACTAATAAACTTGTAGCTGGTGATGTTATTGGTGCAGCAGCATTTAAGTTTGGTATAGAAACTCTTGGAATTAATAAACCTTTATCTGTAGCGTTTATGTCAAGCATTGAACTTGCATCGGGAGTAGTTGTGTTGATACCAACTTGTGCCTGAATAAATAAAGGCAATAGTAAAGTAAATAATAGTTTTTTCATGGTTGTGTAGTAGTTAATTTCACCACGAAATTCTGCTATAAATTATTAGTGTAAAAAAAATAGGGATATAACTATTCTTTTTAGGGATGAATTAAAGTTGCTCTTGTAATTTATTAAACACCAATTCTTTGAATGTTTTTGAAATGGGAATTTTAAAATCATTTATTAAAATTAAACTAGTTGAAAATTCGCGAACTTTTTGACAATTAATTATAAAACCTTTATGAGTTTTAATAAAATACGACGGCATTAAATTTTCAAAATCTGTAATCGTTGAACGATATCGATACGTTTCTTCTTCACAATTTAGAATCAAATAGTTTTTATCACTTTCAATAAAAAGAATAGAATCGAAATTAATCTTAGTGTAGACTTCGTTGTGTTTTACTAAAATGTGCTTTTCTTTTGAAGTTTGATTTTTTGTGAAATTTAAAATCGCAATTTCAATAGAAGTAAATAAATCGTGCTTTTGAAAAGGTTTTACTAAATAACCCAAAGGTTTTGTTTGTAAAGCATTTTTTATAGTTTCCGTATCAGAATAAGCAGTCAAGTACAAATGTGGAATATTAAAATTCTCAAAAATATAATTACCTAACCAAATTCCGTTTTTCTCTCCTTTTATATTAATGTCTAAAATGGCAAAATCTATATCTTTTGTATTTAGAATTTCAATAGCATTATTCGCGTTCATTGCAGTAGCTACAACTTCGTAACCAATTTCGGTTAAATAATTGCAAATGGTTTTCTGAGTAATGTATTCGTCTTCTACAACTAAAATTTTTAAAGGATTTTGTGTCATGTTGGTTCTTTAAATTGAATGTTTATTTTAGTTCCGTTTTTGCTTATAATTTCAATTTCACCATCAATTTGCTGGCAAAGTCCTTGAATTAAATCGAATCCAACACTTTTAGAATTTTCAATACTGCTGAAGTTTTCAGGTAAACCGGTTCCGTTATCTTCAATAGCTAATTCGTATAAATCGGATGTTTGCTTTTTTATTGAAATAGAAATTATTCCTTCGGTTTTGTTTTCAAAAGCATGTTTGTAACAATTTGTAATAATTTCATTTATGATTAAACTCAACGGAATAGCGGTGTCAATGTTAAATTGAACATCTTCAATTTCTTGATGTATTGTAATTTTTTTATTTGCTGTAATATTTGCTTGCTTAATATAAGTGATGAGTTCATTAATATAGGTTTGAAAATCAACCATATTAAAATTCTCATTTTGATACATGGTTTTGTGAAGTAAAGCAATCGTTTGAATTCTATCTTGGCCATCTACCAAAATTTGTTTGGCTTTTTCATCGGAAATACTATTGTTTTGTAAACTTAATATTCCAGAAATGATTTGCAAATTGTTTTTTACTCTATGATGAATTTCTTTTAATAATAATTCTTTTTCAGCCAACGACTCGTTAATTGTTCTGTTTTTTGCAGAGATTTCGGCATTTTTTTGCTCTATTTCTTTACGTTTCTTTTTCGAATTGTAAAGATAAATCAAAGTAGTGACTAAAATTACACCAAGGGAAAGTGTGAAGATGGAAAGAATTCTTTTTTGAGTTGCATCAATATCTGCTTGTTGTTTTTCAATCAAATTGTCCTTTTCTTCCATTTGGTATAAAATATCATTTCCAGCCAAAAGAAATTTCTGTTTTTCAATATTTAGTGAATCGCCAAGTTTAAAAGCTTTCTGATAATATGAAAAGGCTTCTTCGTTTTGATTAAGTTTTTTTAAAAGTTCAGCCTTTGTTTTGTAATAACTGACTTTAGTTCTTGTGTTTAATTCATTTTTAAGAAGTTGTTCTACTTGAACAATGGCTTTCTGAGCATTAGCATAATTTTCAATTTTAGCATAGCATTCAGCCAATAATATCAAACTTCTTGCTGTTCCACTTGGATCATCATTGTTTTTTAATCCGATAGTAACATCTTCTTCCAGCAATGGAATGGCGCTTTGATAATCATTCTTCATAATTTTCAAAACTGCCATATTTCCTTTAATAACACCTATTAGTCTCTGATAGGTTTCAAAATCTTTTGGTTTAATAGCTTGTTCAGCTCTTTTTAATGATAGGTTATAATAATAGTAAGCACTATCTAAATTCTTTTCTGTAGAATAATAAAATCCCAAATCATTATAAGCCGATGGAATAATAAGAGAATCGCGTTTTGGGTTTTTGAATAAATCCTTAATCTCAGATTTTAATTGAGGAATTGCTTTGTCAAAAAGTTGTAGTCTAGCATAAAGATTACTTTTGAAATTGTAACTCCAAAGAGGAAAATCAGCCCCTTTTTTTCTAAGATTTGCAATTTCAGAATTTATTTTAAAAACATTGGAATACAAGTTCAGATTCAGATACGATTTCTGAAGACTTACCAAAACAGTCATAAGTTCAGTTTCGGAAAGCTGATAATCTTTATCGTTTTGAATTTCTTTTAAAACCTCAATAGATTTTAACTCATCTTCCTTGATGTTATAAACTTCTGCAAGGGAAAATTTGTAGCGAATTTGGTTTTTCTTGTTGGATAAGATTTCCTCATCTTTAGAAATCTTGGGAAGATTAGAATAGAAAAAATCGCGATAGCTTCTTTTTTGATTCAGATTTAAGTTTTCGTAAAAAATAACTTTATCAAAGCCTTTTCGCGAAGCGTATTCTGTTTTTATTTTATTTCCACTTTGACAGAAACCCAAAGTTATCTGGATTAGAATGATAAAAACGAATAGATGCTTTTGGCTGAACTTCATGGCTTGTTATTTTAGAACTTCAATTTTTACAGAAAGCTCACCATGTGTTTTTTTGTCGGATATTTCCATGAAAGCTTTTTTGCTTAAGTCAATTTCACGCCCTTTTGAAAAAGGTCCACGATCATTAATAGCAACTATAACCGACTTTCCGTTTTCTAAATTTGTGACCCTAACTTTTGTTCCGAATGGTAAATTTTTGTGAGCGGCAGTATATTCTTTATTACTAAAACGTTCACCGCTGGCCGTTTTCTTTCCGTTAAATTTGTCGTGATAATAAGATGCAACTCCTTTACTTTTGTATGTTGTTCCTCTCGAAGAATCAGTTTTTGATTTCGAAGAACCACAACTGCTCATTAATAAGGTAAATGACAATAGTAAAAGAATTGCTGTAAATTTTTTAGTTAGTGAAATCATTATTCATTATCTAAAATAAGAGAAATCGTGATTGTTTTCTAAATTCAATAGCGTTTCGTAAATCAATTTAATTACATTTTCTACATCTTCTCTATGTACCATTTCCACTGTTGTATGCATATAACGTAACGGTAACGAAATTAAAGCACTTGGAACTCCGCCATTACTATAAGCAAAAGCATCCGTATCTGTTCCAGTTACTCTTGAACAAGCACTTCTTTGAAAAGGAATTTTCTTAGCTTCAGCTGTGTCAGTAATTAAATCTCTTAATTTATTTTGTACAGCTGGCGCATAAGCAATAACCGGACCTTTACCCATTTTTAAATCACCCTGAATTTTTTTATCAATCATCGGAGTAGACGTGTCGTGAGTCACATCAGTCACAATTGCAATATTTGGTTTAATACTTTGTGTGATCATTTCTGCACCACGTAAACCAATTTCTTCTTGAACCGCATTTACAACATACAATCCAAAAGGTAGTTTTTTCTTATTCTCTTTTAAAAGACGAGCTACTTCAGCAATCATAAATCCACCCATTCTGTTGTCAATAGCACGACAAACAAATTTGTTTCCGTTTAAAATTTCGAATCCATCAGGATAAGTAATCACACAGCCAACATGAACACCTAAGTTTTCTACTTCTTCTTTAGTGCTACAACCGCAATCGATAAATATATTCTCCACTTTTGCAGTTTCTTCTTTTCCAGCAATTCTGGTATGAATGGCTGGCCAACCAAAAACCCCACGAACAATTCCTTTTTTAGTATGAATGTTCACACGTTTTGAAGGTGCCGTTTGATGATCGCTTCCTCCATTTCTAATCACATAAATTAAACCATCATCAGTAATATAATTCACATACCAAGAAATTTCATCACTATGACCTTCAATAACTACCTTGAAAGGAGCATCCGGATTAATAACTCCAACCGCCGTTCCGTAATTATCAGTAATAAAAGTATCTACATATGGTTTTAAATAATCCATCCATAATTTCTGACCTTCACTTTCATATCCTGTTGGCGATGCATTATTTAAATAAGTTTCTAAAAACGCAATCGAACTATCTTTTAATATACTTTTCATTTATTTGATGTTTTTTTTGCTAAAATAAAAAATTGGCATTGAACTTGCTAATTAAATTTATAATTTTACACTTTAATATATATAGGTATGCAACGCATTTTTTTAATAGTATTTTTTTTATTCAGCTTCTCATTACTTTCTGCACAAGAAGGTGAAGGTTCAGGGGTGTCAGATACTATTGTGTATATTCAAGATTCCGATACTATTCGTGAAATCGTCATTGAAGAAGTTACGGTCACTGATGAAAGTAGAATGAAACTGACAAAAGAAGAGCGCGAACAAATAAAGTTATTAGAACGTAGAGTTCGTGTCGTATATCCTTATGCAAAAATGACTGCAGAAAAATTAACGCAGATTAATGCAACAATGGCTAAGTTAAAAACGCAGAAAGAAAAGAAAAAATATTTCAAGCTTGTTGAAAAGTATTTAAATGATGAGTTCGAGCCAAAGCTTAAAAAGTTATCTCGTAAACAAGGACAAATTTTGGTGAAGTTAATTAATAGACAAACCGGAAAAACAACTTTCGATTTAATTAAGGATTATAAAAGTGGTTGGAAAGCATTTTGGTCTAACAATACGGCAAAATTATTCAACATCAATTTAAAGGAAACTTATGATCCAATGGAAGTTCCGGAAGATTTCTATATCGAAACGTATTTACAACGTTGTTTTGATGAAGGAAGGTTAGCTAAACAAGAAGCTAAAAAGCCAATTTCGGAAAGTGAGCTAAATCTCAATTGGGCAATTAAGAATAAAGAAAAGGCAAAAGCAGGTAATTAAATTCACTCCTTATATATAGGTATAGTTTTTTTTGAAGCTATTTCCTGCTCTCCGCTCTATCTTTTACATTTACACCCGACAGTTTATTATGACTTGTCGGGTGTAAATGTAAAAGGATGCCGCTCCTATCAGGGCTAGAAACCTGTTTTCAGAAGAAATTTAGTGATTCACAAAGAGTGTAGCAACAGAAAAACAAAGAAAGACAAGCTATTTTTCAAAGAATCCACATAATTTCAAACACCATCATTCCTTTAAATCACGACTACCAACCGCCAAAACCCCAAGTAAACGATAAACTGCAAAATAAATCGATGATTGTAACTTCCTGTAAAACAAAAGATAACAAAATACTTTAAAAAAAGATTAAGTTTATGTTAGGAATTTCGAATTAAAGTGCTAGTTTTGCACCCGCAATGAGAGAGAAGTTCTTTATATAATGATAAGCAAATCGGAAAAAATATTTTTGAAAAAAGATAAAAAAAGATTTGGAAATTAAAATATAAAGATGTTATCTTTGCACCCCGCAAGAGAGGGAGTTCTTACAAATAATGATTGATTAAAACGGGATGAAAATTTTCTCAAAAAAAAGTTTCAAAAAGTTTTGGTAATTAAAAAAAAGGTTCTACTTTTGCACCC